>JAYQJO010000001.1:2500-2660000 GCA_038142205.1 Pseudomonadota bacterium
TTGTGACGCACTAAAAAGTGTATACTGTAATCAGTTTTCCGAACGTGGGAATGTTGTTAGATAACAGCATTCTCCAACAAATTGCCTGGCGGCAATAGCGAGCGTGAACCACCCGATCCCATTTCGAACTCGGAAGTGAAACCGCTTAGCGCCGATGATAGTGTGGGAGTTCCCATGTGAAAGTAGGTCACTGCCAGGCTCTTATTTAAAACCTCGATCTCAATGAGATCGGGGTTTTTTTATGTCTGAGATTTAATTAATTGGCAATAACCTGATTGACTTATTGTAGGTTCCCTAAAGGATAAGCCTACTATGCGGGCAAAACTGCGAGGCTCTTAAACTAAATAAATCCCCAGCTCTTTGAGTTGGGGATTTTTTTTGTTTAATTGATTTTTATCTTGAATATTTAATAAATTATTAAGTTTCAATAACCTATCTAGTGGTTTATAAAGAGCTGTTAAAAATAATAAACAATATATACA
Source organism: Pseudomonadota bacterium (assembly GCA_038142205.1). Classification (GTDB taxonomy): domain Bacteria; phylum Pseudomonadota; class Gammaproteobacteria; order Eutrophobiales; family Eutrophobiaceae; genus UBA7359. The sequence goes on from JAYQJO010000001.1 coordinate 2,983, forward strand.
ATGTCGCTATATTACGACGATTATTAGAGCGTAAAAATAAAAATAAATAAGGAAAATCACAGTGCGCTCACATAACTATTTCATCTTTTTATTACTATCATTTTTTGCTTATGTGAATTCAGCCAATGCTGTCACTGTCCAATCATTTAACGGGCCAGTAACTTTGAACAGAGATGGGACATGTACCGCATCGGGTCTTGCAACAGAAACGCGGTTTGATCTTACAGGTACTGCGTTATCAGTATTGGATACAGTTAATGATGGTGGGGGAACGATTTTTATGATGTCTACCTTGTGGATGGAGCTGGAACTATACTATTTGCGTCTACAGGTGTCGTGAATACTGGACCGGCTTTTTTTAATGGTACATTTAATGTTTCTGTAAACCCAGCATCTGGACCATTTACGTTCCGTGTGACTGAAAACACTGCAGTTGCTCCAACAGTACAAGCGCAAGGCGCAACGTTTAGCCAGACAGCATTAGCAACATTAAGTTTTGATGCAAATGCCTGAGATTCTGATTGTCCAGGAGCCGGTGGTCAATTGACTAGTGGTGCTATTTCCGCAGCGACAGCCAGTAAAGTCTTTATACAGGCGTTATCGAACGGTATTTCTTTAAATGGCTTGCTCTCGTTGTCTAAACATTTGAGCAGGATTACTGTGGGAGGCCTTGGTGGTTTTGGAAATTTTAATCAAGGTGGCTTAAATAACATCGCAGCAAAAAATCAACTAGTTGTTGCTAATTTTAAATCTTCTACATCCAGTCCATATTCAAATGATTTTGAAAGGAAAGAAGACGAAAGTAATAATGCGTTTGTTACTTCTGATGGTCGTGATGTTGCGCGTGTTTTATTACCGTTTCTTGAATTCGATACTTCTGATGGGATTACAATGCCTGCGTTTTTAAAAAATGATTCTGCATTAAATGCGAGTGAGGATGAAGTATTAAATAGACCGGGTGGCCTACCGGATACGATTGGTACCAGTAAATTACCTTTTTCTGCCTGGTTGGATACGAACTATTCGGTTGTCGAAAATGATTTTTCACAAACGGGTAATGATCAAAGATTTGATGGTGACATTCTTAGTGTTTCGACTGGATTTGATTATTGGGTTAATGATCAATTATTGCTAGGTACGTTTTTTTCATATTCAAATGCTGAGCTCGATACAACATTTAATAGTGGTGAATATGATGAAAATGCTTATACCATTTCACCTTATATTTTATATAAAGCAACAGAAAACTTTTCTGTTAATGCGAGCTTAGGTTACACCTTTAGCGATATCGATCAGGTTCAAAGTCTAACGACAACACCTGTCTCATCCAGCACCAATGCGAATACGTTTTATGGAACAATAGAAGGTCAATACAAATATGACTTGGAAAATTCGCCTATACAATTAGTCGCATCTACTGGTTATAGAAGGTCTCGTCGAAAAGTTGATAGCTTTACAGACTCAGGCTCTACTTTTAACGCAGCGCAAACCGCTAACTCATCACAAGCCAAAATTGGTGGAGAAGTTCGATATAACCTGGTCTCTGAAGCCTATTCTTTTCAACCCTTTGTGAAGCTTGATTTGTTATATGAATTTATGAATCTTATTAATAACGATCCTATGTCGGCTAATGTTGTTTCAGGAATGCGGTATTATAATTCAGTATCAAATTTAAGTTTGTCTATTGAGGGTAATGCGTTAGTTGGTCAGAATGATTTTAATCAGTATGGCATTAGTGGAACGATATCAAAGGGGTTTACTACGAATTTATTTGGTGGTGGCCAGTTCATGCCAACTGCTAATATAAGCACAGACTATAGTTTTCTAAATTCTACTCTGGGTATTGTTTTTGAAAATGATAAAAGGAATTTAAAATTCGGATTAGTCTCTGGATTAAGGACAAATCAGTTTTATGAGAATATTGATACAGTTTCTGATAAGTATATTAACTTAAATGCAGATTGGGAGTTTTAATAGAATAGTCTTTTTATATATAACAGTAATTCCGCCAGTTTGCCTGGCGGCAATAGCGAGCGTGAACCACCCGGTCCCATTTCGAACTCGGAAGTGAAACCGTTTAGCGCCGATGATAGTGTGGGAGTTCCCATGTGAAAGTAGGTCACTGCCAGACTCTTATTTAAAACCCCGATCTCAATGAGATCGGGGTTTTTTTATATGCTTGAGATTATTTTTAGGGAAACGACCTGATTATATTTATGTAGACCCCTAAAGGATAAGCCGTGTTTTGTGGATAAAACTGCTAGGCTCTTTAACAAAATATCCCCCAGCTCTATGAGTTTGAAATTTGTTTTGCTTGATATTTAAAAAAATGCGGATTTATATATCACTAAGACATGGAGCTTATTATTTAATCGGGAGGAATAGTTTCAACAGATAATGTATTCTATTTGATATGAACAAAATAAGTTTAGTTATTGTTTAATTATGAAACCCACGTTGAAGCAACTAGAGTATTTTCTTGCTATTGTTAAATATGGCAGCATACGTCGAGCCTCAGTAGAGTTAAATATTAGTCAACCAACGTTGACCGCACAGATAGCAAAACTTGAACAGACGCTTAAGTTAAATTTATTTGAACGAGTTCGTAGCGGTACAATTCTGTCCTCATCTGGTCAACATTTACTTCCTTATATCCAAACCTTGAATGAAGACATGACTAATTTGATAGATGCAGTGGAAATTGCAGCAAGTGGTAGCAAAGGGATTTATCGTCTTGGCGTGTCTCCGACATTAGGACCTTATTTATTGGCTTATTTATTACCACTAATTCATGAGCAATATCACCTACTAAAATTTTACGTCCGAGAAGATGTACCAGATAAGTTAAAAGATGGGTTATTAAACGGTTTTTATGATTTATTGTTGACACCCTTACCACTAGAACATGAAAACATACATATTGAATTATTGATACGCGAAGAGTTGTTATTGGTTATGGCCGATGATCATCCTTTAGCCCAAAATAAAATAATTACGTCGGGTGATTTAGCAGGAGCGAAGGTAGTTAATTTAGAAGAGAATCATGTTTACTCCAGACAAATCGAACAACTTTGCGAAAAGTTTGGTTCTACATTACTACGTGATTACCATGGGAATAGCCTGGATGCGCTTCGTGCTATGATATCGACCGGTGTAGGTATTGCTTTTTTGCCCTCGCTATATGTTCATTCAGAAATAAAGCGTGGTTCTAATCTTTTCGTCACTCGTATAAAAGGTGAGCCTATGCATCGAATGCACGCGATAGCTTGGAGGGATAGTTCTCCTGCTAGATTGTTTTTTAAGGAATTTTCAGAAGTGTTTAAAAAATTAATTTACAGCAAGCTGGGCGATGTCGTTGAAGTAATATTATGAACTTCATTAATTAATGGCATGTTGAGTAATTCATTTTCAACTTGCTCATTAATACTTGGTGACTCATGTTTTTGATTATCTGCAACAGCTTCTGTTTTTGAAGGGCATCCAGAAAGAATTAATTCCATTGGGTCAGTATGAATTGCAAAGGGCGCTGCTTTAATTAATGCACTTAAACCCAGTATGTTGCGACCTTTGTGTTTCATTACTGCAACTTCCATTTCACCTAAATTACAGTTTTTTCCAATACTGAAAGATTGTACTTTGTACAAGTTCATCGTTTCATATTTGCCATTGGCAAGTCGCGCTTCAACTTTACCGGTTTTTTCAACTTTGCCATACTTTGAAACTTCTTCGAATAATTTACGATTAAGTGTAATCATTCCTGCTCCAGTATCGACTAAAAACTGAGAGCGAATATTTGAGTTGATCACTGCTGGCACATAGAAACTACCTGACTTTGATGTATCGATTGGCACGTTAACATCAAATGCATAGCCATTTGTGTTAACAAATATCAATAGACTGGTTAAAAGTAATTTTAAATTCATAATTACACATACAGCATAAAGCTTGCCATGTTAGGAAAATGAATTTAACTTATTGTTTTTATTGTAGTTTATGGGTTTTGAAAAAAATAATATATGCTTAGAAAAACACAAAATTGCATAAATTTAGTGCGTTTATGCACTAAATGTGTGCATAAGTATTAAGTGAAATGAAAAGAAAGTATATAGATAAGAACTATATTAATTTCTTACAAACTTAATCAGGTATAAGCTCGTTTTAATATACTATGATTATCAGTAATTAATGAGAGATAAATAAAACGAAGCTTTTAAGATAAAAGTTAAAACTAGGAGCAGACAAAATGAAAAAGTTAGGTTTATTCATATTAAGTTTAGTATTTTTATCAACACCTGCATTCGCTGAAAATAACAGCGATGAGTATGTTGCTAATAGTTCTTATGAAACAGTTAAACGTATGAATGTTGATAGGAGTGGTAAACCTCCTTTCAAACGTACCATAGAAACTGTAAGAGTAACCGATATAGCTGCCTTGGAACTGGAAGAAAATACTTCGGCCGGTTCAAAAGCTCGCAATGCGTTTAACTATAAATTAAATCATTAACCTATTTAATAAGAGTTAAAATGTGGCCTTAGGTCACTTTAGGCTATCTTAAAATAACCTCGGTCTCATTTAGATTGGGGTTTTTTATGGTTTAGAACTTTCTTATTAAAGTTTTGCTTAGCTTAAATGTAATGACAAATTTACCAGCGATATACCCTACTATGGACGCCAGTTTGTCATTCAGACATCAGAAACTATTCGAAAAAACTAAGCACACATGCTTGAAATTATATTCATAGACTCCCAACTCATAAGCTTATCAGCAAGTTCTTTGGTCTCTTTAGCTAGCTCGGTTAAATCCACATCAGATTCATCAGGAAACAATATTTTTCCCATTTGATTGTCAGGAATTGTCACGTTGTTCAATTTCGACCAAATTCTTAAGTCTAGATAGGGCAAAACGCAGAGTTTTGTCCAACATTCAAAATCGCTATTGGTATATTTTTCATCCATGCCAATTTTCTGTCTTTCAGAATCCAACCACTCTTTAAATTCTTCTAAAACTTTCTCTCTATTAGCAAATATATCAACGTATACAAGACACTCTGGTAAATTGAAATGTTCATGTAATGGGATATCTAGCAGTGAATCTGAAATTTTTGAGTCATCATTTTCTATATTTAGCTGTTTCAACTCTATGTTGTCACGAAAAGTAAATGGGGTGATGAGGCTTTTCTTTGTTTCAGAATGAGTGTCTTCTTCCATGTCTGGAAAAATGCCTTTGTATTTCAGATTATCTAAATGACCTTCTGCTTGAGAGTGAGGGATTCTCAACATTGTCTTGAGCACCAATTCATCATCTGTCGTTGACTCAATGTGGCTAAGACTATCATAACTTTGGAATATACTATGCCTTGCGGTTAATTGAGTTAACCATCCTCTAGCATCCAAGCTTGATGCAGCTTTATAGTCATTTAAATTAAACCAACTGGGCAAATTAGGGAAACCTACTAATGTCATCGCATGCACCTTTTAGCGCCCTTCAATAAATTACCACGCCAAGTCGGTGAAGGTTTTTCCGACCTTTCGGAGCTAACCTAGGCTAGGAATAATAAGAATATGATTTAAACAAATATGATACGTAATACCAAGGAAAAATTAAATTCCTAATTAACCTGAAATTAAAACTATGATTATAGCGTGAAGTAAAACTTAGTAATCAGCGTGACTAGTTCGATAATAATAGATTAACCACCTTCAATAGCCGGTATGACATCGAGTACGTCAGTTTCGTTTACCTTGTTAGAAAAATGACTTTCTTTGATGAGCATGTTGTTATGAAATAATAAGATCTGTGGGTTTACGTTATCGCCAAGCCAAAGTTTTGCTTTTAATTCAGGGATAGAGTCTTTAATTTTTTGCAGGCACTCACCGACAGTATGTCCTTTTAGCACATATTCTAGTTGTTGTTCAGTATCATCATGAATCAATGAAGGTGAAAGACGCAGTGTCACTCGCATAATTCGTCTACCTCCTTATCAAAATGTTCAAATACCCGTAGCTTAAGTTCTGTCAAATATTCAAGGTTAATAAAATTTTCGGTTCCGACATGTTTATTCGGGTTTTTGTAAACCTGTGCTGGTAAAACATAGTCGCTGTCAGCGAAACCCTGCTTACGTTCAAGCCATAAACCGCGAATAAATGCATTGCGTACCGCTTCTCTTATTTCCATTTCTGATGTTTTTATACCAGTTAACAATTCAATCGCAGATATGAGTCTTTCGTTATCAAGGTTAGAAAATTTACAGATACCCGTTAGATCATCTCGCACCATATACAGGCCTTTATTAACGATGGCATTTACCCAATAGTCCATGGAAGTGTCGCCATCGGCAGCAAGTAAACCATAGGTCTGCATGCTCATATGACCACCAGTTATGGCCCAAATATAACCAGGGTTTGTTTCTGGGAGATAAGAGGGCAGTTCCAAGCCTTTTACATGCATTGCATAATCCGTTTGTTGTAATGACTCTGATAAACGCTTACTACCCTGGCCGATTAGTTTGCATTTCCCTTTACCCGTTTCGATAATGAGTTCACGAATTTTTTCATACTCACCAAAAATAGCACCATTAAGAATAGCTGAATCAGGATTGCGCTGATTGTAATCCAGTACATAGGAGATGCTGGCGCCTAATGAGATTGAGTCCATACCAAACTTATCAGCCAAACTGACAAATTCAGCAGCTTGACTGGCATCGTGAATACCAATATTTGTTGATAATAAGTTCAGCGGTTCATAATCAAATTTCGCCAGAAACTTGCCACGTGACCCATCAGTTTCTTTTTCATGAATATTTTTATGACAAGCTATTGCACAACGAAAACAGTTTTCAGCTTTAACAGCAAAACCTTCTTCGACGCGGTCACGTAATAATTTATCAGAATTATTATTTTCAGGCGGACGAAAATTATTTTCCGGTACGATATTGAGCTTCCCTAAAGGCTCATAGTTTGACCATGTGCCACCCAAGCCACCTTTTTTTACTTCGCGATATTTACGTGAGCCAGGGCCTGTTGGGATAAATTTATTGAGCTCTTTTATCTCATCAATTAGTTTTATTTTTTCATCACGTGAATCAGCAATAATGCCCAAGATATTTTTATAGCCCATGATAGAGCCCATACCTCCACGACCAGCCCAACGGCATTTGTCATCGCCCGATTTCATAAGGTTTTCTGTGCTACAACCTACAGCAGCGTAATAGCAGTTTTCATAGTTTTCACCGGCTTCACCGATAACAGCAAAATGGCAATCATTAAACTTCTCACGCAATGCCATTATCTTTTCATGACTACTCATGCCCAGATATTCTTTTGCTGGAATTAATGAAACCTGTGGACCGTTATTTGTTTGTTTAACGTGTAATAAAGTAGGTTCAGGAGAACAGCCTTCGAAAATGATTTCATCAATACCTGTCCAGCGAAGTTTTGTACCAAACTTGCCGCTGGCCGCAGACCACATAGCCCCGGGTAAGCCTTTATTAGAAACTTTAAGTGGGCTATAGCTTGAGAAGTAAGTTCTTAAGCCCGTCATGATAGCTGTGCCGGTTAATAAACCGGTTGAAACAATCAAGGGGTTTTCTTCACTATATGCTTTTTCAACATGCCGTTTGGCAAGTATTTGATAAGACCGACCAAAACCACCCAAAACATCTTCCATGTTTTTACAGTTTATGGTTTTGATCTGAATGTCTGCGCTATTGAGATTAACGAGACATTGTTGATAGCTTATAGACTCAACGTCTACGCCATTATTTTTTAAAATATCCATCGATATCTTCCTTTGTTATACAACCCAAAAATACGATTTACGATCAGGTATTAATTGAGCCGGTTAGCTAGAAAATTATTGAGAATTATAGCTCTAAAACAACACTAAATTGGTGCGATGCATCATATATCAGATATTAAGTGGATTCAAAATAACTATTTGTAATATGTTAATTACATTAATGTTTTAAAAATCAAACATGTATTGATGAAGGATCAAACTAAAAAATAGTCAGTATAATGAAAGAAACGGTGTGCTTTGAATGCAGTTAGTAAATGACCAGTTGTCTGACTAACTCGGTATGAGCCAGGACTTCTGTTATTTCCGCTGCAATAGATTCCTTTGTTACTTTGCTTAGTGACGGGTCATCTCTTGTTAAAACAATGACAGTCGCTGGGTGTACAAATAGATCTTTTGTGTGATAGCACTCAGCCGGTGCTTTGGGTAAGGCGCCATCATGGTGGAAATCTCTCTCTATGCTGTCATGAGAGATGGTTTGCAATTCATCTTTTAATACTAGCGTCTTTTCCAAGTATTCTTTACATTGTGGTAGGCGAAACTGTGCACTGCTGATGACATCTTCTGATAAGTTTAATAGCTTTGAGGCCTGTAATTGAGTACTTTCTGATGACGCATTTTTACTATCGAGATCCGAGATTAATTTTTTAGACGCTATCTCATATTGAGCTAATAAACCTGCAGCCTCAGATAAGCGCTTTTTATCATCTTCGCTTTTTGCTTCAACTCGTTCAACATTGCTTATTTCATCTTTTGACATTGTTCCGCTTGCGAAAACAACAGATGGTTGAAGGTATAACAGAGACAACAGCGTAGATAGTATTAATAGGCTATTTCGTTTAATTGTAATTACGTTCATTAATAGTGTTCCAAATTCATATTTGTTAATGATAAGAATTCTCATTAACAAAATAAAGTGATAATTCTATTTTTATATTAAGAGGCTGTATTGATTCTAAAGAAGAATTAGCTGGGAATTTTCTTATGCAGATGAGGCATAGATGAACTATCACCGGCTTTCATATAGCGTTTTTCACTACCTGTTGCGGTGACATTTTCATAGACACCATCATCTCGCTTTACTAATTTGGTAAAACCATGTTCTTTCAATTTCGAATTACCTGTTGGAAAGCCGATAGAGACGGGACTTAATTTAAGCCTGACCGGTGCTAGTGCGTCTGTATCACCGAGCGGTGTCTGTGATGCAAAACAGACTTCGCCCCATGTTTTAAGTTTGCTATTAATGTCATGACTGACTTCAACAGTTATATCATTATCTTCACAGTAGTAGTCGTACTTTGGCATGCTCTTTTCAAAAGTTTTTATGTAAAAAATGTAAATTATAAAGAAAAATCATTCCCATTCCAGCTCTGTAAAGGCTTTTGAAATATTGCTGGTATGTTGATAGTCATGTAATAAAAAGTTTGATTTATTTTCTTTGTCTATGCTTTCCATCGCATCATTCATAAATTGACCTTCTGCTACGGCCTTACGAGTATCTTTTAGCAAGCGATGTAAATATTCATGCTGTTGCAGTAGGGCTTGTTCTACTGAGTCAGCAATAGAACCATGACCAGGCACTACTTTCTTGCTATCAAGTTTAATTAATTCATCCATTACTTTTATCCAGCCTTTCAGACTACCAGTTAAAGAAGGGATACGTTGGCGAAAAATTAAATCCCCTGCCCATAATGTTCTAGTTTTATTATCAATAACAATTAAATCAGTATGACTATGTGAAACGATGTAGGGAATTAAAGTTAAATTGCGATTACCCAAATCGAGCTCCGTCTTTTGTTCTATTAATATTTCTGGTCCAATGATTGATGCTTCGCTGGGTGTGTGGCCTAAATCGTTTCTAAAATTTTCCAGAAAAAAACTTCTATTTCGCTCTACATCTTCTGCAAGTTGATGATGTCCGACAAATTTTGTTTTATCAGAAACAAAAGCTTTATTTCCTAAAATATGATCAAAATGAACATGTGTATTAATAACATAGCAAACAGGTTTATCGGTGTTTGCTTGTATACTTTTTAATAACTGTTTACCAATAGTAAGCGAACCACCTGTATCAATAACAGCGACACAAGATTCGCCAACAATAAATCCGATATTGGCAATATCGTCATGTTGCCTATCTTCCAGAGTGACATGAACACCTGTGTGTACAAAATTACCTTGTGCGATTTCAGTTAAGTTAAATTCAGTACTATTTCCTGAACTAAAAACGGTCGAAGTAAAAAGAGTCAAAGCAAAACAAAGCGTTAGTGAAGTAACCTGATAATATTTGTTCATGATTTTATGAGAGAATTAGTTTAACCAGATGTTAATGAATTGATAGCGAGTTGTATATTTTATAATAGATAGAAACCTCTAAGTCATTGTTTAATAAGTTTAAATATTTTCTTCTTGTTGAAGCCAGTAGCATGAACTATGGTTTTATAGTGGCACATGAATATTCTTCCTAAATTTATTTTACTCTATTTTTGCCTATTTTCAGGGTGGAGTTTGATGAAATTTGGACAGAAACTTTTGTATCACAGTATTATAATTAAGTTTTTTTAAAGGGGGATGCTATGTTTGAGAACGATCAGGAAATAGTCAGTGCATTACTCAATAATAATAAAGATTTTAAAAGGTTGTATGATAAACACAGTGTTTTAAAAAATACGGTAAAAGAAGCAAATGAAGGTAATGTCAGTATGGATCAGTTTTCGCTTGAAGAGTTAAAAAAAGCAAAACTGGATTTAAAAGATCAGATGTCTTTTATGATACAAAACCATAAATACGAACATGCTTGATTAGTTTTGCAATAATTTTTTAAAAGAAGCCCTGTTACCTCAGGGCTTTTTTATTTACAGCGACGTAATGTATGTCGTAAGAGTACAGGAAGTCAGTAGCGACAATTTTCAGGGGCAGGCAATAGCGCGCGAGCGCAGGACCAGATTAAAAATTAAACAGCTAAACGTATCCCGATACCAACTAGCATCGTGGCTAGAATAGGGCGCATGATTTTATCCGGTAAAAAACTACCAAGCTTTGTACCCAGATAAATACCGGGTAATGAGCCAATAATTAAATTACCTAACAAGACATAGTCAACAGTACCAATATGAGCATAACCTAAACCTGCAATAGCAGTAACTGGTACAGCATGGGCTATATCAGTTGCTACTATTTTTATCGCTTTATACCTCGTATAGAGAAAGAATAAAAATGCAGCACCAATGACGCCCGCACCGACTGAAGACAAGGTGACAAGCACACCGATTAATGCGCCAGCAAAAATAGTAATCGGTTTGCGATACTTTCTATGAAGCGCTTTGATGTAAGCTGATTTTTCTTCATTACTAATTTTTTTAGCAGGTTTTTACTTAATAAAAATAAACCAGTCAGTATTAACGCGATACTCAACGTCGACATGATAAGGCTTTCATAGTTAACACCGGCATTATCCAGCATCTTGATAATGACAATTGAAATCAGTGATGCCGGGATACTACCCATAAAAAGTAAGCGTAGAATGTTCCATTGAATGTTTCCTTTTCGATGATGAACAAAGATACCGCCTGATTTGGTAATAGCGGCATAAAGTAAATCTGTGCCAACGGCCACAGCCGGTTGGATATTAAAACCCAGGACAAGAATAGGCGTCATCAATGAGCCGCCACCAACACCCGTCATACCGACAATGAAGCCGACAAGAAAACCAATGAGTGATAGTGTTAAGTCCATAAGTATCTGATAAGTTTATTTAAATAATTCGAAAAATAAAAAGTGCGGTAATTTACCGTTTGTGTACTATTCTGAAAAGGAACTATTGTTTATATTTTTATACCTTTTTCTTATAAGTGGTTTAAACATGAAAATTCAACAGCTTAAATATATTTGGGAAGTCGCCAATCATGATTTAAATGTTTCTGTGACAGCAGAAAGCCTGTTTACATCGCAACCTGGTGTGAGCAAACAAATACGCATGTTAGAAGATGAACTTGATGTGCAGATATTTCAGCGTAATGGCAAGCACTTAACTGAAATTACACCAGCTGGACGCATGATAATCGAGATGGCGGGGGAAATATTAGACAAGGTAGAGGGTGTCAAACGGGTTGCTGATGAATTCAGTAATAAGCGTCAGGGTGATCTTTCTATCGCAACCACGCATACACAGGCTCGATATGTTTTACCTGACATCATTGAAGATTTTATAAAACTCTATCCTGATATTTCCCTACATATGCATCAAGGTACGCCCGTGCAGATTTCAGAACTGGCTTCCAAAGGTACAGTTGATTTTGCTATTGCAACAGAAGCCTTAGAGCTGTTTGATAACCTGATCATGATGCCGTGTTACCGTTGGAATAGAAGTGTGATTGTTAGTCATGAACATCCTTTAGCGAGTGAAAAAACATTAACGTTGGAAAAACTAGCAGAATATCCTCTGGTGACTTATGTATTCGGGTTTACCGGACGTTCGCAACTGGATCAGGCCTTTCAAAAAGCGAATCTATCACCAAAAATATTTTTTACAGCATCTGATGCTGATGTGATAAAAACATATGTGAAAATGAATTTAGGTGTGGGAATTGTTGCCAGCATGGCTTATGACGCTGAAATTGATTCCGATCTTGTTTCAATTGATGCAAGTCATTTATTTGAAGCTAGTGTGACGCGTATTGGCTTTCGTAGAGGTACGTTTTTACGCGCTTATATGTATGAGTTTATTAAATTATTTGCGCCACACCTGACGAAAGAGGTGATTGATAATTCAATGCAAACCAAGACAAAACAGGAACTGGAAGAAGTTTTTAAAAATACAGATTTGCCGGATTATTGAGAATATTACTGGGAATAAAAATAATTAAAGAAAATCGAGATCATTCGCATCAAGTATATCTTTAGCTGCGTCCGCTTCACTACTCGAGCCTTTTAAAATATCGTTAACAAACTTGAAGTAAACGGTATAGATTTCTGTTTCTTTACCTTCTTCTTCTATGATAAAGAAAGGTGCCTGACTGACATTATATTGCTTTGCCAGTAACATACCTTTGCTGTTTGTATCGCGTTCATCGGCAATGATGGTTTGATCTATTTTATTTATATAACCATCATTTTCGAGGCGTTGCTGAACTTCGGCACACTTTCGACACGCGCTCCCATCAGCCTTTATCTTTTTAACAAATGTAATTTTCATTATCTTTATTTCTTTAAATTGCCTTCATGTAAACCGCATTCTTTCTGTGTTGCTTCTTCCCACCACCATCGGCCTGCGCGTTCATGCTGGTTTGGTAATACAGGTCGCGTACAGGGTTCGCAACCAATACTGACATAGCCTTGTTGATGTAAAGGGTTAAATGGAACATCGTTGTTTCTGATGTACTCCCAAACATCAGTAGAAGTCCAGTTTGAGAGAGGGTTAAATTTTATTAATTCTTTGTCGGCCGTTGAAAAGGCGGCATCTCGTTCAACAACCGGAATTGTATTACGTGTATCAGGGCTTTGATCTTTTCTTTGTCCGGTAACCCAGGCATCCAGCCCCGATAATTTACGTCGTAAAGGAATGACCTTTCGGACTCCGCAACATTCTTTGTGTCCATCTTTATAAAAGCTATATAAACCTTTTTCTTTTACCAGGTTTTGAACAGATTCTGTATCCGGCGAAAGTACATCAATCTTGATCTTGTAATGTTCGCGAACCTGTTCAATAAAGCGATAGGTTTCAGCGTGTAAACGACCGGTATCAAGTGAGAAGACCTGAATATTCGATCTCAGTTTGCTTGCCATGTCTATTAATATGACATCTTCGGCACCACTAAATGAAATAGCGATATTGTCGAAGCTTTCTAAAGCTAGTTTTAAGATAGCGACAGGCGAACTATCGGCAAACTCTTTCGCTTTTTGTTCTGTATTAAATTCTGTTCCACTCATATTATTCTGGTGTCTAAGTTATTGATTTTAAATTTATAATCTTTTTGAGCGGCGATTTTATCAGAAAGCGTTATTTCAACCTATAATATGTCTATATAAAGTTAGTCGAATTTCGAATAAGCTCGACTGAGAGAATCCTAAATCATCTTAATATATGCAAACAGGCATCTTAATGAATTGTTATTTTATTGAAGTCGATTGATAATTAAAGAAAAAGCTGAATGTTTTATGGTGGAGCAAAAACTATGAGTGACGGTGAAGGTACTGAAATTAAAACAATGTGGTCGGAAAGTTTGCTCGAAACTCTCTACGTTGCTTTACGAAAAGATAAAGAAGATGCATTGGTTCAAGAGATTATCGTCGATTTAAGAGCTAAAGATTATGACGATGAATATCTTATTAACAAAGTAAAAAAGAAGGTCGGTCCGAATGCTGCTGTAAGAATAAAGAAATTGCTAGCAGGAAAAGTGACGGGTGGTTCAGGTGGAGAGGAAAAACCCTTGAGTAAGGCTGATCAAGCGCGAGCTAATGCCGCCGCTAAAAGGCGACAGGAAAACCCGGGCTTAATGGGCAAAATAAAAGGAATTTTCGGCAGCGGAAATTAAAATTGAAAACTATGACTTTCCAGGTATTTGCGCAAAATATAAGTGCCGTGAGCAGAAAGGTCAGTCATATAAAGGATATTAGAGTCGTCGAGCTCAATAACAAGATGCATACGTGATACATCTCGCAAGCTTGGGTCAAGCATGATATCGCTTTTACTGTCACGACCGATAACATTCTTGCCGACTTTTAATTTGTAGCTCCTGCCTGCTTCATCAATAAATTTACATGTATCCTCATCTTCACAGATAATTTTGCACGGATGTTTGGATATTAAAACAACCATTTCGTCATCCGGATTTAACTTAACAGTAACATTCTCACCTTTTGGCATTTTTTCTAATTGGTTCGTTACCGCGCCATCAACAACCGGCTCGAAAACGGTGTTTTCAAGCATTAATGTATCTTTAAATTCTCCGCCGACTTCTGTTGCTGAGCCAGAACCAGATTGACCGTGTTTTTTCTTCTCGGAGTAGAGGTATTTAATAATTTCTTGTCGAGATGACAAATATTGCATGTATTTAACAAGTGCAACGCGACGAAACTCGTTTAAATCATCGCCTCCTTCATGTAGTGCTGAAACAATGGCGCGCCAGCCATTATCCTGAGAAAAAATCTGGCTATCCATCTCTCGTAAGGCGCGATTTATGCTTTCCGGATCCTCAATTGACTTGGAAAGAAGTGATATAAATTTCTTTTCTATTTCCTTAATTGTTTTGGCTTCTTTTTTTTAATTCATCAACAGAGAACTTAACCATGCTGGTTATTTTCTTTGACGGGACACAGGTTCTGCCAGATAGAGCAAACTCATAGTCCGCCAGTGATGAAAACTTTAACGTTTGTTCACCAACCGTCATTTCGATAGGTTTAGCAAAGAGCTTATTTAACATGTTCCGTTAGTTGTGCCTGAGTAATAAAGTTAAACTTAAGTATATTTACTGAATAATGGAATGTATGTGATCTAATACACAGTCTTTAATATTCATAATAGATGAGCCAGTCTTGTTTGTCGTCAGATTGTAACAACTTTTAGCACTCGAATTCAACCGTCCTTTTTTTTAAAATATCTTTTCTGATCAATTGCTTGCATTTACTTAATGCATAAGCAAAAGAATAAAACCTTATTAAATCCCGGTTAAGTTTTTCAAAAATTTCAAGGAAAGCGGGTACATATTTTCTATAAGTAATAACTGAGGCCAATTTTGCATTATTTATCCCGTTGCTAAACCATTTTTCATAAGGACTGCTTTGCCATTTTTGACTGATTTGGAAGTATTCATTTTTCATTTCTACCAATATTGCTTTTTTATGTTTTCGTTTTATTTGATCTTCATTAGAAGATTGATAAAGCCGATTTAATCTTGATTTATAGCGGTTAATGAGAGCAACAAATGTTTTTTCCCGTTCCTGGGCTTGTTCATACTCAAACAAGTATTTTTTGTCTGCTTTTTGCTCCAGCCATTTAGTTACGCCGATCTGTGCTACGGCATCGGCATAGGATTCATTTAGTTCTGTGTCGTTTTTAATATAGAGTTGTTGGTGTGCCAATTCATGAAACATAACTGCAGCAAGATAACTTTCATTCCAGCGTAGCATTGAATTTAAAACCGGGTCATTGAACCAACCGAGTGTTGAATAAGCTGCCACACCACCAAGGTAAGTGTCGTAGCCTTGCTGTTTTAATTTTATTTCATGTTGCTGAGCATCTTCCTTTGAGAAATAGCCTCGATAGCTCAGGCAACCGATAATGAAATAACACCAGTTCAACGGTTCCAAAGAAAATTCAGGATTAGCAAAAATATTCCAAATTACATAATTACGTTCGAGATTAGCAAAAGAGGTATAACTGTTATTGTCTGGCAGGCCTAATTCTTTTATAGAAAACGCTCTCAATTCTAAAACAGTATTCAATTTCTCTCGGTATTCATCAGAGAGACTATCGTTTTTCAAAAGCTCACTAATGGGTTTGCTCTTTTGTGTGACTTCAAGTTGCCCGCGAATAGATTGACCGTAATAACTTATTGTTGAACAACCTATAAGCGGGAAAGCTATAATGAAAATCATCAACAATCTGGAATATTGATAAATTAGTTTGATCATGTTTATGTTTGTCGTAAGTTATAATGTAATTTACTACGTTCTGTTTCCCGAAAAAGAGAAATAGTTGTAATTTATTGAAATAATTAATAGAGCTTATTCATGTTTACGACTTTAATCGATGTTGAATCATTACTTGATTGTTATAAGAACCCAGACTGGCTAATTATTGATGCTAGATACGATTTAGCGGATAAGGATGCTGGAAAAAAAGCCTATTTGACAGGCCATATTCCGGGTGCAATCTATGTCGATTTACATGATGACTTGAGCCGGCCTCCGGGCACGAATAAGGGGCGCCACCCATTACCCACAGAAGAAACCATGAATGATCTATTTTCGGAACTTGGTATTAATGAGGGTATGCAAGTGATTGTTTATGATAATGCCTTTGGTGCATTTGCAGCGCGTTTATGGTGGATGCTAAGGCATATGCAACACCAGCGAGTTGCTGTCTTGGATGGCAGTTGGCAGGTCTGGGAAGCTGCCGCTGCGGAAATTGACTCTAAGATAGAGCAACCAAGCAACAGTAATTTTAAAAAATCAGCTAGAAAACAAGAAGTTATTGATATTAAACAAATTGAAAATGCGGGTTTAGTGGTTGATTCACGCGAGCCTGCGCGCTATCGAGGTGAATCAGAACCGATAGATAAAGCGGCTGGCCATATTCCGGGGGCAATAAATCGATTTTGGAAAGATAACTTGTCTGCAAGTGGTTGCTTTAAAGAAAAAACACAACTTCAAGCTGAATTTGAGCAAATTTTTGAAAAGACACCGGCAAAAGAATCTGTCTTTTATTGTGGTTCTGGCGTAACGGCTTGTCATAATTTGCTTGCAGCTGTTCACGCTGGCTTGGAGCAACCAAAGCTTTATGCAGGTTCGTGGAGTGAATGGAGTAGCGATGCATCAAATCCAGTAGCAACGGCCTGAACAATTGATTTTGAATGATTTTGCTAAAGCATTTCAGTATGTTATGAATAGACGTATGATAAACTGGTTCAACAATTAATATTACACGGTAAATTAATGTTTAGACGTATTCTGAAAGTTTCTCTCATTTTGGTATCCACCAGCCTTTTTGCAGGAGATATCGATATCAACACTGATATTGATTCCATAGAAGCGGCATTGGTTACACCTGAAGAACTATTAGACGCAAAGCCAGATAATATTGAGTCTGGAATAACAAGCGACGATAGCATTGTAGAAGACGTACTTGATGTTGTCGTTGAGAACGTTGAATCTGAAATGGAAGAGGTTACAGATTCGATTGAAGAAGCTCTCTATACCAATGATGAAGATATTAGTGCAAGTCGTGATGAGCTTATCAAAGATGTTATTTTAGTACTGGATAATTCCGGCAGCATGAAAAAGAATGATCCGGGCTTTCTGGTTAAAGATGCAGTAAAAGAGTTTATAAGTCAGCAGGACGAAAATACACGAGTTGCCGTCGTCATTTTCGATCAGGATGTTAATTTATCCGTCCCCCTAACAAGCGCATCACTGGCGAATCGTGAATCTATTCTTAATAGTCTTGAGAATATAAATTATAAAGGCTTGTTTACTGATAGCCCTGCGGGTATCGAGCGAGCGATTTACGAATTAAAAAATAATGCTCGTGCGGATGCACAAAAATCCATTATTTTTATGACAGACGGCATTGTCGATACAGGCGCAGCTGAAAAAGATTTAGAAAAATCAAAATGGTTACGTGAAGATCTCGCACCGGATGCGGCGGACAATGACATTAAAATATTTGGCATCGCGTTTACTGAAAAAGCAGACTTTCAATTAATTCAATCAATCTCACAGAAAACTGATGGTGAGTATTATCGTGCGTTAACGGTCGATGACATCCAAAGTAAGTTTGGGCAAATCGCTCAACTGATTAACACACCCGCGGCAGAACCCGAAGAAGTTATACAGCCTGTAGTTATTACGCAAGTAGCACCTTTAGTTGAGCAAGCACCTGCACCAGTAATTATAGAAGTGCCCGTACAGTCGATGGGGGATGAAGAGCGTATTCGCTCCATCATAACTATTGCCGCAGCAATAGTTTTAACGCTGACATTATTTGGAATCTTAATTCTACTTATACGTCGTAGTAAGGAATTAAAGACGAACGGAGAGCCTGTTGCTCAAGATGCCTATATTAATGATTTACAAGGTAAGACAGATAAGCAAACGCATAAACTTGGTGCCAAGCCAACCATGTTTGGACGTGTAGCCGGCAAAGATACTGAGCATTTGGATTATATTGTTGTGAATGAATCGACCATTGGTCGTCGCCATGCCTTAATTGAGTTTAAAGATTATTCATATTGGATAATCGATCAAGGCAGTATCAACGGAACATTTGTTAATGGTCAGGCTGTTAGCAGTGAAGTGCGTTTAAAACATGGTGATCGGATTCGACTGCATAAGTGTGATTTTGAATTTATTATGCCGGAAATGGAAGATAGCGGTATGACAGTGATTTCCAATACTGTTTTTGCCGGACAGTCGGTGGCAATGGATGACCCTGAAGAAGCAACGGTTATGAGAGAACATGATGGTTCAGGAGACGCAACTGAAGTTTTGAGTGATGTTGACGTTAATATAGATAATATTGCTTCTGCTGGCAGTGAAATGGATTTTGATATTACAGGAACGACAAGCTCTGCTATCAGTGAACAAGGTGTTGAAAACGAAAGCAGTATTGAAGCTGCTCTTCCTCCGGATGGAGATGATATCGAAGAAAGCATTGATGATGAAACAATCATGTTGGCAGAAGACTCTGATGAAACAATCATGTTGGATGATGACTTATCTGATGATGAAGACCCAACTTTACGAAAAGATGACTCGTAATTCTATTTTATCGAGCTAAGTGGATTATAAACATTAGATACATTATCAATATTAAATTTAGTATCTTATGAAAACAGGGCATGCAGCTTTGCTGTCAATACTTTCAGATGGTGAGCTTCATTCCGGTGAAACATTAGCGCATCAGTTGAACATTTCCCGTGCTGCAGTCTGGAAATCAATTAAACGATTTGAGTCACTAGGTCTGGAAATAGAAGCTGAACGTGGCAAAGGTTATCGGCTTAAACGATCTGTCGAATTATTATCTGCCGAAAAAATAAGAGAGTTATTGTTTCCAGAAGTAGCGCAAACTTGCAATAAAATTGATGTGCTATTAAAGACTGATTCAACAAATTCAGTCTTATTTAATAGTCTTGGTGGACAACAAATTCATGGCCATGCTGTGTTTGCTGAATATCAATCTCATGGACGTGGTCGCCGCGATAACCAATGGCTTGCGCCTTTAGGTAGCGGTTTAATGTTCTCAGATGGATGGCGATTTAATATCGCTCCACAAACATTAGGTTTATTATCCTTGTTTATGGGCGTTGCCGTCGCTCGTAGTTTGCAATCGAAAGATATTAACAACGTCGGTTTGAAATGGCCCAATGACATTGTTGTGGAAGGTAAAAAAATTGGTGGCATCTTGCTTGAATTACGTGGTGAAACGAATGGTCCTGTTGATGTTGTCATAGGGGTAGGGGTGAATTATGAACTACCGAAAGGAGTTGAATCACAAATAAAACGACCGATAACGGATATATGCGCACATACAAATCAAAAAATACCGAGGAATGAATTTGCTGCAACATTGTTGATAAATGTATTTGAAATTTTAAAAAAAGTTGAAGTCAGTAACTGTGTTGATCTGCTTGAAGAGTGGCGAAAGCTTGATTATTTTATTGAGCAACAAGCAAAGTTAATCTTACCTAATGAAGAAGTTGAAGGGATTTTAAAAGGTGTTGATGATCAGGGTTTATTATTGATGTCTGTTTCAGGAAAAATAAAACGTTTTAACGCCGGTGAAGTCAGTTTGAGAGTGTCATCATAATGGAATTATTACTGGATATTGGTAATTCCTCTGTGAATTGGGCTACTCAGGAAAATGATAATTTTAACTCAACAGGTGCATTTGCATACTCGGGCAAAACAATACAGCAAGACATGCAGGAAAACCTGCCTATTACAGAAAACCCTGGCGCTGTGCTGGTATCTAATGTTGCCGGTAATCAGGTTTTTAATTCCCTGAGTGATTGGGTAAAAAAGCAGTGGCAACAGGAATGTTGGCAAGCCAATGTCAGTGCAGAATATAAAGGTTTAAAAAACAGTTATCAGGATACGAACCAAATGGGCGTTGATCGCTGGCTTTCTATGATAGCCAGTTGGGAAGTAAACCAGTCGGCACTCTGCCTTGTGAGTTGTGGTACGGCATCGACGATAGATTTGATTGATCATGATGGACACCATCAGGGTGGCTATATTATTCCCGGCATTGAATTAATGCAGCAAGCGCTAATAAATAACACAGTGCAAATTAATACAGATATAAAAAAAGAGCCATCAATTCAATGTGCTAAAGATACACAGGCAGCCATTAATAACGGTGCTTTTGCGGCAACGGCCTACATGATTGATAGCGTGACAGACCGGTTTTATGCAGAATCAAATAACGACGTAAAATGTATAATATCGGGCGGCATGGCAAATTTAATCAATCCCCTGTTAAAACATTCATTTTATTATGAGCCAAACCTGGTTTTGATGGGGTTATCAATCCTTTTTAGGTCACGGCAATGAAATGGTTATTTATATTATTGTTGTTGGCTAATGCTATTTATCTGGGCTGGGAGATGGATCGAGATACTCGTTTACAACATGCTAATGTTTCTTCAGGGCTTAAGATTCCTGCAGGTACACAAAAGTTTGTATTATTAAACGAACTCGACAAATTACCGGAAAAGAGAAGTCAAATTAAACTGGATAACGAATTATCTATGGAGAATTATGACTCTGAACCGGTGATGCCAATCGAATTAAATCCTAATACAGAACAGATATTGAGTTCTTTATTAACGGAAACAACTATTGCGCAGTTAAATGACGAACCTATACTAAATCACAATAGTTTTGCAGAAATTGATACAGGTTTACAATTTAATCATGAAGCTGAAAAAAGAGTTTGTTATACCTACGGCCCGATTCCTAGTCAGGAAGAATCAAGCTTATTTTCAAAGTGGCTTAATGATAGGAATATTCGATATAAAGAAAGGCAGACAGACGAACAAGGAAAACAGTTATTCTGGATCTACTTGGCGCCGCGTGAATCACATGAAAAAGCCGTTGCTGCTATTAAAGATCTGAGGCAGAAAGGCGTTAAGGACGTGCGCTTAATCAAGGAAGGAGACTTGTTAAATGCGATATCATTAGGCCTGTTTTCCAGTCAGGCCGCAGTAAACCGACGGTTAAATGAAATTAAGACGAAAGGTTATCAATCTGTAGTCGTACCGTACTCGGATGGTAAAAAGATTTATTGGTTTGATGTGGCGGTGGTACAGAACTCTGATTATGTGAACGAATTATTCAGCGGATTCCCCGCCCGATTTAAAGCTTTGCCTGTTGAGTGTAATACGATTGCTATGCGCTGAGGAAATCCTTAGAATATGCGCAAATTTCACAAACCTGAATTTTTGAATTGAATACATTGAGGCAATGGCATCCATTGCCCCGATAGTTAAATGGTATAACCGGTGATTTGTAATCACCTATTGGGGGTTCGATTCCCTCTCGGGGCTCCAATTTTGAAAGATTGCTGCAGCAAAGTAATTCGATTCATACTAAATGGAACAGTTAATGGTTTTTAACAAAACAATTATTGCTTTATCTCTTTGTTCTCTCCTCTGCTTTTCTAATTCATTTGCTCAAACGTCCTATGGCGACATTCAGCTGTTAATTAATGAAAAGAATTATAAAGAGGCGCTACTGTCAGCAGAAGAACTATTATCCCGAAATCCGTCCGATATTAAATTACGATTCATGAAGGGTTTAATATTAACGCGTATGGACAGATACAGTGAAGCCGAAAAAGTTTTTATAGCGTTGACGGAAAATAACCCTGAATTACCTGAGCCTTATAATAATCTGGCTGTCGTTTATGCTGCGCAGGGTAAATACTCAGAAGCTGCCGAAGCGTTAAAAAGCGCGATTAATACCCACCCTAGTTACGCAACGGCACATGAAAACCTAGGGGATATTTATGCAAAACTAGCGAGCCGTGCCTACAACCAGGCTCTTGAACTGGATACAAGTAATAATGCTGCCAGAGAAAAATTATCGCTGGTGAATGAACTGGTTTCACCTCCATTACAACAAAGCAAAAAAGAAAAACCCCTTGTCGCTATGACAAAAAAACAGGCTAAACCGATTAGCGCACAGGAAGTGGAGTCTGTCGTACAAGAACCTGAAATTATTACGATTCCAGCAAAAATAGAAGCACCTCAAGTGATTGAAAAAGTAGAAACTAAAAAAGTTGATGCTGAGGAAGAAAAAGCACTTAACAGGAAAGCAGTGGAATCAGCAATTAAGAACTGGGCCAAGGCTTGGTCTGCTCAGGATGTCGATGCTTATCTTGCAAGTTACGGTAGACAATTTGTGCCACCCAAAGGTTTAAGTCGTTCAGCATGGGAAAAAGAACGACATGTTCGATTAAACAAACCTCGTTTTATTAAAGTAAAACTATCTAATATAAAGATTAATTTGCATGGAAAAGACTATGCAGAAGTACGTTTTACTCAGAGTTACCAGTCAAATACTTATGGCGATAAAGTAAAAAAAGAAGTTTTGATGCGTAAGGTTAATGATGACTGGCTAATTACTCAGGAAAGAGCGCGGTAAAATGAAGCAAGGTGTTAAAATGCAGTTTAACTTTAAACATCTTCTTTTTATTACTTACATTTGTTTTAGCCATTCATCATTAGCTGTAGATCTGCTTTCTAAAGCAACGTCTGATCAGACGCTATCACGGCATTCTGAAAACCTTTTGATAAGCGCGTTGGAAGATATTAAGAATGACAAAACAGAGCAGGCAATAAAAGACTTACAACAGCTTATCAAACTTAATCCTGATTTTAGATTGGCACGTTTAATTTATGCGGATATGTTATTAGCGCGTTCTCAAGCTATTACTGATTTTGGAAATATTTCAAATGCTTCATTCGAGCGTATTTCTTCATTGCGTGATGAGGCTCAGGTAAGATGGCAGTATCATCAGTCCCCAGTAGATAGAGATAAAATACCGGCTTCGTTAATACAATTAGCGGGTAAACAAAAACATGTCATCGTTGTTGATTCTTCTCGTTCACGCTTGTTTTTGTTCAAGAACCAGAATGGTGTACCAATTTTAATAAAAGATTTTTATACCACGATAGGTAAAAACGGTACCGGTAAAATTATAGAAGGTGATCAGAAAACGCCTATCGGTGTGTATTTTGTTACTGGTTTTATAGAGTCGGAAGAATTACCAGATCTTTATGGGGACGGTGCTTTTCCTCTGGATTATCCTAATGTGTGGGATCAACGACATGGTAGGACGGGTTATGGCATTTGGCTACATGGCACACCAAGCAGTACTTTTAGTCGCCCTCCCAAGGATAGTAATGGTTGTGTCATTGTCAGTAATAATGATTTAAATACACTGTTTCCATTTATTGATAAAAGTAAAACACCTGTAGTTATTAGCGAGTCAATTAACTGGCTTACAAAAAAGGAATGGAAAAAGCAGCAAGCTGCTTATAAGGACTTTGTCGAGCAATGGCGAGATGACTGGGAAAGCAGGGATGTTGATTTATATTTACGGCATTATTCAAAAGATTATTCGGGTTTAGGTAAAGACTATAATTCCTGGGTGGAATACAAACGTAGAGTGAACCCTTCAAAAAGTTTATTAAAGTTAATCTAACGAATAAAAGTATGTTTTTGTATCCTGGTGAAAAACAATTGATGGTTGTTACTTTTGTTCAGGATTATGCCAGTGATAATTTTAAAAGGAAGTTCACCAAACGTCAGTATTGGCGCATGGAGAAAGATGGACAGTGGCGAATTGTTTATGAAGGTGCTGCGTCCTGATTTTGTTTTTGAGACTCCAGATAAGCTTCTTCAGTAATATTCTTACTTAACCATCTGACCATATCACGCCAGATATCATTAATTTCTTTTGTAGTCGGCATGATGCCGGCGTATGGCAGTTCGATAGTTACAACGGGTATCTTGCGTTGAATTCCTGCATAGTTTCCTAATGAGCCGGGATACGTGCCTAATAGGTTAAGGTGTAGGCGTCCCAGTTTGTACTGACCGTTGCGAGGACCATCAAAGTCGACAATACCGTAAGGTGCATGCACAGCAACAATAACATCAGGGTTGAATTCATTAATGTGTTCAACTAACCATGCTGATTCAGGCTCGCTTAAAGCATTTTCACCAGGGTAATATCTTGGATTACTGCCCGTAAACTGTTTCCAGTGTCTTAAAGCGGTATTTTCCCAATCATCCATGGGAAAGTTTCGGTTAAGATCAACTTTATTGGCATTCATGCGTTGCGACTTCCTTTGTAATAAACCATCCGGATTCATTAATGGAACAATATGCCAATGAAAAAGACCAGAGTGATATTGCTCCAGCGTTTTCATCCATTTAAAAATAATACTGACAGATGAATATTCATCACCGTGAATGCCGCCAATTAACAAGACTTTCCCAAGAGGTGAACGTCTTGGCAATGGTGGGTATTCTTTTAGAAGAAGAGCTTGTTTGTTTACTGAACGACCTTCTGTAGCAGCAAGATTAACACCTAGACAATCCCGAATATTGACGCTGCCGAGTTTATTACCGATCCGTGTGCATTGTTCAGACATCAATGCGTAATCATCTTCAGCTTTTAATGGTGAGACAGATAATGCGAAGCAGGTAAGTAATAGTATTTTTTTAAACATTTTTATTAATTATAAAATCAAGAAACAATCCTGCAAAAACAGTCAGACCAAACCAGTTATTATTTAAAAACGCTTGCATGCATCGCTCTGGTTCTCTATTTCTAATAAGAAATTGTTGATAAATAAAGAAACAGCTCGCAATTGCAAGACCAAAATAATAATAGCTCCCCAGCTGCGCTTGTTTACCTGTCATTATCAGTGTTACTAAAACAAGCGCTTGAATAATACCGATAATAACCCGATCGGCATCATCAAACAAAATTGCTGTGGATTTAATACCTATTTTCAGGTCATCTTCACGATCAACCATGGCATACATCGTATCATAGGCGACGGACCAGAGGATGTTGGCAATGAGTAATAACCAGGCAATTTGCGGGACAGAACCCGTTTGAGCAGCAAACCCCATTGGTATAGCCCAGCCAAATGCCAGTCCCAAAAAGAACTGGGGTAGATATGTATAACGTTTCATAAAAGGATAAATCCCGGCAAGCATTACCGCGACAAAAGCCAGTTGAATGGTTAGCCAATTCATCGTTAAAACAAGTAAAAAGGCAATCAGAATCAAGCTGCCCGCTAATAGCATTGCTTCTCGAGGGCTTACTTTCCCACTTGCTATAGGACGCTTTTTTGTACGAGCAACGTGTGGGTCATAACGTCTGTCAGCAATATCATTTAATACGCAACCGGCTGAGCGCATTAAAATAACACCTAGTAAAAAAACAATTAAGATGTTGATGTTCGGTAATCCTTGTGCGGCCATCCATAAGCCCCAAAGCGTTGGCCATAACAGTAAATAAATACCAACAGGCTTATCCAATCGCATTAATAATGCATATTGTTTTAGCTGATAACGAATTACAGGCCAATATGCTTTGTATGCTAAAACAGATTTGTGAGTAAGAACCAATAAGTAATTACGGCATATATGAAAATACTTAATGCTAATAGCTTTGGTTTTTTTGAAAAAATATGTAAGCGTTACTCCGAGTTGACTGAGTAACATCTTAATTTTTTTTAGTACCAGATCTAGTTTTTGTTGCATTCCAAAACCGCAGGTAAAAATATTTCAGTAACCAATAAGGGCTTTTGTTCAGTATAAAAAAGAGACTGTCTTCCCCATAACTCAGAAGCAATATTCGAACCTTTTGTTGCTTCAGCATGCAGTTCACTGCCTATAGGAATTATTGCATATCGCATTACATCACGATAAGTTGAATTATCATTAAATAGAAAATCACCCAGAGGTTGCTTTCCCATTTCTAGTAATTTCTTATTATTTCCTGATAGTGTTTTCTCAGGAATAATACTACGTGCGTAAACTAATACCTGTTCATCATCTTTTAAGAACACTTTTCTTATAAAGGCAGTATCATTATCAGTTAACGATAATAAGCCTGCTTCACTCCTTATAGGTTGTTGCCATTCTTCACTGATTAGTTCGAGATTAAACAAACCAGAACAATGTAGCTGAATAAAACCTGTAAGTGAATTTTCGTGATATAGAAACGGGCATATTCGTTTTTCAGAAATCGTTTGTTGTGAATCGTCTTTATTTAGCCAATCTGGTTCCAATATACTTTACCCGGTTAAACATTACTGTATTCGACAGTTTTTCCAAGCCATCGATGAATCAGAGATTCTACCTTGTCAGCATCATTATCAAATAGATATTTTGCAGTATTTTGTATTTCAGGCAATAAACGCGAGTCGCGCATTAAATCGGCAACACGCATGTCTGGTATGCCTGCCTGGCGGGTGCCTAATACTTCTCCTGGTCCTCGTAATTCGAGATCTTTTTCGGCAATCACAAAACCGTCGCTACTGGTGCGCATGATCTCAAGCCGTTGTTTGGCTAAATCGCCAAGCGGAGCCTGATACATCAAAACACAATCACTTTTTATATCGCCTCGACCTATACGACCGCGTAATTGATGTAACTGTGATAAGCCAAAGCGTTCAGCATTGTCTATGATCATTAAACTGGCATTAGGCACATCGACGCCGACTTCAATAACCGTTGTTGCAACAAGAAGATCTATTTTTCCTTCTTTAAAAGATTGCATAATGTTTTCTTTTTCTACGGCTTTCAAGCGACCATGAATCAGGCCGACATTAATATTATTCAGTTTTTCTTTTAATGTTTCTGCCGTTTCAATTGCTGTTTCACATTGTAGTGTTTCTGATTCTTCAATCAGTGTACAAACCCAGTAAACCTGTCGGCCCTCTGCACAAAGTGCACCTATTCTGTTAATAATGTCATCACGTTTTTCATTAGAAATAACGCTGGTGCTGATTGCTTTACGACCAGGCGGTAATTCATTAATAACTGTATGATCCAGATCGGCATAAGCTGTCATGGTTAATGTTCTTGGAATGGGGGTTGCCGTCATAATTAATTGATGAGGGTATTTATTATGCTGTTGGCCTTTTTCTAGTAACGCGAGTCGTTGATGTACACCAAAGCGATGCTGTTCATCAATAATAATCAGCCCCAATTTCGCAAAGGCTATAGAATCCTGAAAAAGGGCATGAGTACCTATAGCAACAACAGGTTTGTTTTCCAATAAACGTACTTCAGCTTCAGATCGTAAAGACTTTTTAAGTTTGCCGGTAAGGAATACAACATCAATACCTAAAGGAGCAAGCCAGTTAACAAAGTTATTATAATGTTGTTCCGAGAGTAACTCAGTTGGCGCCATAATCGCGACCTGATAACCTGACTCGACTGTCTGTAATGCAGCCATTGCTGCGACGACTGTTTTACCCGAGCCTACATCACCCTGCACAAGGCGTAACATCGCTTCAGATTTTTTTAAATCAGCAGAGATAATCTTAAAAGTCCGTTGTTGCGCACTCGTTAATTTGAATGGCAATCGCTTTAAAAATTTTGATGCTAAATTATTATTATTGGATAAAGCGGGTGATTGCTCTTTTCTAAATTCCTTACGCAATTGTAATAAACTTAACTGGTGTGCGAGTAATTCTTCAAATGCCAATCTCGTTTGTGCCGGATGCTTGCCTTCCAATAAGCTTTGTATATCGG
This sequence comes from Pseudomonadota bacterium, assembly GCA_038142205.1. Classification (GTDB taxonomy): domain Bacteria; phylum Pseudomonadota; class Gammaproteobacteria; order Eutrophobiales; family Eutrophobiaceae; genus UBA7359. The sequence continues at coordinate 31,284 of JAYQJO010000001.1, forward strand.
CTTCTGGAGGTGGTCGATGAACGTAGGATAAAGCATTCGATAAAGTGGGCAGGTTTAGTTTTGCTAAAATATTTTCAGGCAGTAATTCAACTAGATGTTCAGGGTTATTATTTAGTACTTGTATCGCTTGTTCAGTTAATTTACGTAAACGGGTTTGCTGTAAGCCCTCTGTACTGGGATATATGGCTGTTAACTGTTCATCTAGCTCAACATCCTGCTGTTCATTAATAACCCTGTATTCAGGGTGAACCATTTCCAATGAGTTTTGACCAAAACGAACTTGTCCGTAACAACGAACGGATAAACCACGTTGTAATCCTTTTTCCTGAGATTTTGAAAAATAAAAAAAACGTAAAACAATCGCACCGGTACCATCGCTAATACGACATAGCAATGAGCGTCTTCTACCAAAACGTACCTGCGTGAGTTCTATTTCACCTTGTATATAGGCATTGTGTCCTGAACGCAAAGTGCCTATAGCTGATAATCGCGTCCGGTCAATATAACGATGAGGCAGGTGAAAAAGTAAATCTTGTATTTCGCGGACACTGATTTTTTGTAGTTTATCTTGCAGGCTGGGGCCGACTCCATTTAATGCCGAGACAGGATCAGTAAGCGACTGTTGTTTATTATTCTTCAAAGCTGAGTCTAAATTAAAGCCAGCATAAGCTTGTGTTAAGTTGCTGTTCTTATATAAAGCTTATAGTGTCATTATGGCATCCATTTCTACTAACGCGCCTTTAGGTAAACTGGCTACGCCAACAGCTGCTCGAGCGGGATAAGGCTCGGAAAAATAGTCTGCCATGACTTCATTTACTAAAGGAAAATGGGACAGGTCGGTCAGAAATATATTAAGTTTGCTGATGTCCGCCAGTGAGCCTCCGGCAGCTTTTGCAACCGCAGTGAGGTTATCAAACACGCGTGTGATTTGAACACGCATATCGCCTTTGGCTAGTTCCATTGATTCAGGTACTAAAGGAATTTGTCCAGAAAGATAGACGGTATCGCCCACTTTTACAGCCTGAGAATAAGTACCTATGGCTTGTGGCGCATCTGTAGTCGAAATGATTTCTTTATTCATAATTGTAAACCCTCTTGAAAACAAATTTTTTAATAGTGTTAGAAACGTATAATTTGAGAAATACTTTTTAGCGTCCTTATTCTTCTTAACACATCGGCTAAATGTCTACGATTCTGGACTTCAATAATAAATGTTAATAAGGTGTAGCGGTCATCCCGATCTTTCATTGCTACGTTGACAATGTTGGCATCTGTATCAGATATCGCCGATGAAACTGTAGCAAGTACGCCGCGTTGATTGCCGGCAAACATTTGAATTTTTACTTCGAAGTCAAGTTTAACACTGGGTTCCCATTCAACGTGGATCCATTTTTCCTGGTCATTTTGATATTCAGCAATGTTTTTACAACTTTGTCTATGTACTACAATACCGCGTCCGGATGTAATAAATCCGTGGATAGGATCACCGGGTATTGGATAACAACATTTAGGAAAGCTGACGACCATACCTTCCGTGCCTTTAATTGTTAAAGGTGTTGTTTCTTTTTTGATGGCGTTGCTTCACCTTGTTTAGTCAGTTTTTCAAATGCGACCAGCTGCCTTGCGATTAGCGGTGCAAATTTATTACCTAGCCCAACTTCCTGAAATAGTTCATCTTCATTTCCGACTTTATTTTCAGCCAGTAAATATTGCATATCCTTTTCATTAAGATCCTGATAAGTGTAAGCAAAGGGTTCCAGTTCGCGGTTTAGCAAACGCTTGCCTAATGCGATGGCTTCATCGTTTTGCAGGTTTTTCAAAAACTGCCTTATTTGTGTTCTTGCTTTTGCTGTGACAACAAAATTTAGCCAGGCAGGATCGGGTCGGCCACTATTGGCAGTAATTATTTCAACCGTTTGACCATTTTTTAATAATGTACCGAGTGGGAATAGTTTTCTGTTTATGCGTGCACCAACACAACTATTACCTATATCGGTATGTATTGCGTATGCAAAATCAACAGCTGTTGCGCCACTTGGTAATTCCATAATTTTGCCGCGAGGCGTAAAAACATAAACATCATCAGGAAATAGGTCGATTTTTACATTCTCGAAAAACTCTTCCGGGTTACCTGCTGATTTATTAAGTTCAACAATATTACGTAACCATTCTCTGGCTCGACGGTGTGCGCCACTGCGATCATTACCTTTGCGAATTGATTTTTTTGATTTTCCTTCCGCTTTATATAACCAGTGTGCGGCAATGCCTGCTTCGGCAACATCATCCATTTCCTTGGTACGAATTTGAATTTCGATTGGGACACCATAGGGGCCAAACAATACGGTGTGTAAAGATTGATAACCATTCGCTTTAGGAATAGCGATATAGTCTTTGAATTTACCCGGAACCGGCTTGTATAGATTATGTACGATACCAATTGTGCGATAGCAAGTATTAATATCATCAACTATTAAACGAAACGCATAAACATCGTAAACATCATTAAAAGACAGGTTTTGATCTCGCATCTTCAGGTAAATGCCATAAAGGTGTTTTTCCCTGCCTAGAATTTGCCCAGGTACTTTTTCCTGGCGCATACGTCGTTTTAGCGCTGTACGTATTTTAGTGATGATTTCCTTACGATGCCCCCGCGCCTTATTAATCTGTTCGTTTAATATCCTGTAGCGCATAGGATAGTATATTTGAAAGCCACGTTCTTCGAGTTCAAGACGTATTGTATTTACGCCTAATCGCAAGGCAATGGGAGCATAGACTTCTAGCGTTTCCTTAGTTATACGTCGTCGTTTCTCAGGTTTTAACGCTTCGAGTGTGCGCATATTATGTAAACGGTCAGCCAGTTTTACGAGAATGACACGAATATCATTACTCATTGACATTAACATCTTACGAAAGTTATGGGCCTGTGCTTCCTCCACACTTTCGAACTGAATTTTATCCAGCTTACTGACACCATCGACTATTTCAGCAACACCTTTACCAAAGCTTCGCGTGATAACAGTTTTTGCAGTTGGCGTGTCTTCTATGACATCGTGCAGTATGGCTGCCATTATTGTTTGGTGATCCATGTGCATTTCACCGAGAATATAAGCTACTTCCAGTGGGTGGTGGATATAGGGTTCGCCACTTTTTCGTTTTTGACCTTCATGTGCTTTAGCACTGAATTGATAGGCACGTTGAACTTTTTGAACCTGTTCAGGTTGAAGATAAGTTCCAATAAGTTTGCTTAGATCGTTAATTGTTTGCACAGAATAAATTTACTTTTGTTAAATACAAAAAAATGATTTGTTTTGAATTGTATACTACAAATGCATAAAGGCGCATTTCTGCGCCTCTATGTTGAAAAGAAATTTGTTTAGAATTTATTCTGTTGGTGAAGCAGGGGTAGGAATTGCAAAGTCAGCTTCAGTAAATTCTTCCTCGTCATCAAACTGGTTGACCTTATTAATATTTTCTTCAGTGATAAGGTTTTCAGCAATTTCACGCAAAGCGATAACGGTTGGTTTGTCCTGATTGATAGGGACTAATGGATCGGCACCCATTGAAATTTGACGGGCACGCTTACTCGCTAATAAAACCAGATCATAGCGGTTTCCAATATTATCTAGGCAATCTTCAACAGTTAGTCTGGCCATATTGTCCTCATTTTAACTAAAATATAATTTTACATTAACCGGTTAAAAAATGACCGGCTTTTAAAGTGGAGCGCTATTCTACTGAATTTTTAGGTCGATCTGCAATAAATGAATCAGTTTCAAGGCTATTTAGTCGTCTTCAACGATAATTTTATTAACAAAGTCATCATAAAACGCGGATTGTCGACAACTTCCCAGATTAGTTGCTGAAATAATAGCTTCTAGTTCGAATACAGCTCGGTCAAAATCATCGTTAATGACGATATAGTCAAACTCTTTGTAGTGTGACATTTCCTCACGCGCGGCATTCATGCGCCTATCAATGGTTTCCCGATCATCATTCTGTCTACCAACAAGTCTGTCCCGCAAGGTGTGATAATCGGGTGGTAATATGAAAATTCCAACACTATTGCGTAGTTGTGATTTCACTTGCTGGGCACCTTGCCAGTCAATTTCGAGAATGATGTTTCTACTTAAAGCCAGTTCTTGTTCAACCCAGTCACGTGATGTGCCGTAATAATTACCAAACACTTTGGCGTATTCAAGGAAGCGATTTTGTTTAACCATATTCTTGAATTCGGCTTCATCGATAATGTGATAGGCCTCTCCATCCTTTTCATCATGCCTGGGCTTGCGGGTTGTGTGTGATATCGATATGTCAGTGTTATCCGTCTTTCCACTAATTGCTTTTACCAGAGATGTTTTACCCGCACCTGATGGCGCGGCGATAATAAATAGGGTTCCGCTTTTGCCTTGCATAATTTTTATTATTCTATGTTTTGAATTTGTTCTCTTATTTGTTCAATGATGACTTTTAACTCAACAGAAGAATTGGTTGTATCCATATGCGTGGATTTAGAACCTAATGTATTCGATTCTCTATTCATTTCCTGCATTAAAAAATCCAGTCGTCTTCCAATAGGTCCTGCTTGCTCCAATACTCGACTCACTTCTTCTATATGTGCATTAAGTCGATCCATTTCTTCTGCAACATCCATTTTCTGAGCTAATAGCAGCAATTCCTGTTCCAGTCGATCTTGATTAAATTCAGCGGTGAGCTCTTGTGCTTTCAATATAAGCTTTTCACGTATATTGTTCTGGATAGTCGGCATTATTTCATGCACATCAGCTACAATTTGTTTCGCAGATTGACAGCGTTCAGCCACCATCGTTTTTATTTTTTCGCCTTCTCTTTCACGCGTATCAATAACGTTAACAAGAGTTTGATCAATTAAATCAAGTACCGGTCCGCCGATTTTTTCAGGGTCGGGTACATCTTTATCTAAAACGCCTGGCCAACGTAATAGTTCCAGAGGATTTACTGGTGAAGGCGTTTTTAACTTTTCTGCTGTTGCTTCCACCGTTTCAATGACTTTTCCCAGTAGATCTTGATTAACAGGTAAGGTGTCTTTTACAGCTTCTTGATGTGTGAATCGTATATTACAATCAACCTTGCCTCTTTTTAATTTACTCGAAATACGATCCCGGATTTTTTGTTCCAGAAACCGCAATTCTTCTGGTAATCGCAATGATATTTCCAGATAACGGTGGTTTACAGTTCTGATTTCGCAAGAGGCATTTCCCCAGTCCTCTGACTGTTCGGTTCTGCCGTATGCGGTCATGCTTTTTATCATTTAAATTACCTACTTCATCAAGGTTTTGCTAGTTTTTAGGATCTGTTTCTCTTTCATATTCACGTCTGTTGTCGTATGAAAATACGCTAGTCAAGACGCGAGGAATGAGGTCTAGTCATTCTAAATGAATGATGAGTAACGCAGAATAGCGTATTTTTATATACAACCCAAAGGGCAGAGACTGTTTTTGTGCCCAGTGTCGTTACCAATTGCTCAAGTACGTCTCACGGATGCAGGAGCTAGAGTACCAACTGCAGACGCTTCAGGCGATGCTAAGCGCAGATACTGAGAATAACTACATCACGCTTTTCTGTGTCGCTGGATACAAAAGTAGTTAGCAGCAGTGATGAATATGAAGGAGAAACAGACCTTCACCTTTTATTTGGGAGAAGGGAAGTACGCCATCAAATTTTCTCGTTATAATGCGGCACTTTTTATTTTGGAGAATACTCTATGCGCCCAAGTGGACGTCAACCAGACCAGCTCCGTTCGGTCACAATAACAAGAAATTTTACCTGTCATGCTGAAGGCTCTGTTTTAATCGAATTTGGGAATACCAAGGTAATCTGTAATGCTAGTTTTGATGCAGGTGTGCCTGGATTTCTTCGTGGTAAAGGTACAGGTTGGGTCACGAGTGAATACGGTATGTTGCCGCGTTCAACCGGTTCGCGCATGCGTCGTGAATCGACGCAGGGCAAACAAGGTGGGAGAACTATGGAAATACAGCGTCTAATCGGTCGCTCTTTAAGAGCGATAATCGATATGAATGCGCTTGGTGAAAATACGATAGTAGTTGATTGTGATGTTATACAGGCTGATGGCGGCACCCGTACTGCTTCTATTACCGGAGCCTATGTCGCTTTGGTTGACGCTGTTAATAAAGCTAAAGCGGATGGGTTAATTGAATCCGATCCAATTAAAGGCATGATTGCTTCAATTTCAGTGGGTATTTTTGATGGAATGCCTGTATTAAATCTGGATTATGCGGAAGACTCTAACGCTGAAACAGATATGAATGTTGTCATGAACGATGAGATCCATTTTATTGAAGTGCAGGGTACAGCAGAAGGCCACGCATTTTCAGCAGATGAATTAAACAGCATGTTAGCTTTGGCGCAGAAAGGCATCAGTGAATTGTTTGAACACCAAAAAAAGGCTTTAGGCAGTTAAGGATAATCAGCTTGATAAAAGATAAACAAGTCGTACTTGCTAGTAATAACAAAGGTAAAGTAAGAGAAATAAACGCTGTACTTGAAGAACTCTCTATCAAGGTTACGCCGCAATCTGAATTTAATGTCGAAGAAGCTGAAGAAACAGGGTTGAGTTTTGTTGAAAATGCCCTGATTAAGGCGCGAAATGCAGCAGAACATACTCATCATCCTGCTATAGCCGATGACTCGGGTATTGAAGTGCCTGCACTGGATGGACGGCCGGGAATTTATTCCGCCCGTTATGCCGGCATCGGCGCCAGTGATGAAGAGAATCTGAACAAGTTAATTAACGATATAAAAGACTTGCCGGAAGAAGATCGCACTGCACAATTTGTTTGTGTCATGGTTTATATGAGGCATGCGAATGATCCCATACCTGTTATTAGTCAGGGCATCTGGAAAGGAACATTGCTTACTGAACCCCGAGGTAAAAACGGTTTTGGTTATGATCCCATTTTTTTTGTGCCGACACATGATTGTTGTTCTGCAGAACTATTGCCAGAAGTAAAAAACCAACTTAGTCATCGTGGACAAGCGTTAAGACAATTAGTGAAACTGATGTATGAGGAAGGTTAAGGTTCTATTTGAACCGGGAAAGCATCTTAAATAGAAAAAAGCTATCCAGATAATGACATCCTTATTAACATTAAATGAAAACCCGCCGCTTTCTCTTTATATACACTTGCCCTGGTGTGTGAAGAAATGTCCCTATTGTGATTTCAATTCACATGAAGTTGCTACAGCTAGCGAGGAAGAACAGGTCTATGTTGAAGCTTTGATTAGCGATCTGGAAACAGAGCTTCCACGAATCTGGGGAAGAACAATCAGTAGCGTTTTCATTGGCGGTGGAACACCCAGTTTATTTTCGGCAGAGTCGATTGAAAACTTGATGAGCGGGTTACGTGCAAGATTAAATATTCATCCGGAAATAGAAGTGACGATGGAAGCGAATCCAGGTACTGCGGAAGCAAAAAATTTAAAGCTTATAGGGAAGCAGGCATAAATAGATTATCTATAGGCATACAAAGTTTTAATGATAAGTATTTAAAGTCATTAGGTCGTATACACAACTCAAAAGAAGCGTTAAATGCTATTGGACTTGCTAAGTCGGCAGGTTTCGAAAATATTAACCTGGATTTAATGTTTGGTTTGCCCGAACAAAAGAAAGAAGATTGTTTAACAGATCTTGAAGTAGCGGTTGAACAATCGCCAACGCATATTTCCTGGTATCAATTAACTATTGAACCCAATACAGTTTTTTATTCCAAACCTCCAATAACACCTGACGATGACAAACTCTTTTCAATGCAGGAAGGAGGACAGTCATATCTGGAAAAAATGGAATATAAGCAATATGAAATATCGGCTTATGCAAAAGATAAGTATGTTTCTTTACATAATACGAATTATTGGCAGTTTGGCGACTATCTTGGTATTGGCGCCGGTGCGCATGGGAAAATTACTAATGTAGCAGAAGGTAATATTGCACGCTTTAGTCGGCATAAAATACCTAAACGTTATATTGAGCTCGCGGGTAGCGATGCTGTAATAACTGAAACAAGAAAGTTAAATCGTAATGACTTAGCGTTAGAATTCATGATGAATGCTTTACGCTTGAAAGAGGGTGTTGATTCCGGGTTGTTTTTAAGACGAACAGGATTGCCATTAAGCATAATAGAAAAAGAATTAATGCAGGCTGTCGACAGTGGCCTGATCGAATGGCAGATTGATAATCTAAGGCCGACAAAAAAAGGACAGCGTTATTTAAATGAGTTATTGGAAATATTTGTGAAATAGCCGTGAATTTGCGACTATTAAAGTGATTGCTTGTTTACTATTCAACATAAAGGCAGTATACAATATTGAATTTAATAATACTTTCTTAACAGACTGATAATAATAAAATTAATCTTTTCGTATGCTAACTGATGCCATGAAACAGAACATAACTTCGCTCAGTCTCTCTGAGCTGGAGTCATTGTGCGCAAAATACCTAAGTGAGCATGGCGATCACACTGAAGAAGATTTTATACAACACCTGTATCAGTCCAAGCGAATTACTGCGAACGAGTATAAAAATATACAAGCTCACGAAAAAATTGAACTCACATCTATAGCCAGTGTTAATGATATTGCCGAGCAATATAACGTCGATTCGGAACCTGTCTCAGTAGAGATTAAAGGGACCTATATTGATAACGAAGATTACACTGTACTTGAATCAATTGATGAAGGTGCGATGGGTGAAATTCTCGTCGCCCGCGATAATAAACTTAACCGTACTGTTGCCTATAAAAAAATTCATGCACATGTCGCTGAAATACCAAGTTACCTAGGGCGTTTCTACATGGAGGCGCAGGTCACTGCGCAGTTACAGCACCCAAACATCGTTCCTGTATATGGCTTGATGAACAGTGATGAAAATGTTGGTTACGCCATGAAATTAATTGATGGTGTTACCTTAAAAGATCACATTCGAGAAACACAGGAACAATATGTCAATTCCGGTGAACCTGATGAACATCACACTTTACATGCAAGACTCGAACATTTTTTGAAAGTTTGTGATGCCATGCATTATGCGCATCGTAAAGGAGTCATTCATCGTGATTTAAAGCCGTTAAATATCATGATTGGTCCCTATAACGAAGTCTATGTGATGGATTGGGGCATCGCTAAAACTGTTAACGTAGATAAAGATACTTTCGGTGACAAAACAGTTATGGTCGGTCATGAAAAAGTCGATGATAAAGACAAAACGAAAATGGGGCAGGTTATGGGTACACCTGCCTATATGTCTCCTGAACAGGCTGAAGGAGAGCTTGATATTCTCGATCACCGTAGTGATCTTTATTCGCTTGGCTTAATTCTATTTGAACTCGTTACATTTCATCGAGCTATAAATGGTAAGAACTCTGATGAAGTCATGATGAAAGCCCGCCGTGGACATATAGACCCGCCACCAGCTTACGGTAAACAGGAAGATGCTCAGGAACAATTATTAGCAATAGTTAAGAAAGCAACGCAATACATGCCAGAAGATCGTTATCCTACTGTTGCAGATTTTGCTGATGATATTCGTCGTTATATCCACGGTGAAGCGATTAAAGCGCGGCCTGAATCAAGAAAGCAAAAGGTTATGCGTTGGGTAACACACCATCGTAAAGCCGCTGTCAATATTATGGCTTTTTCTATTCTTGCTTCGTTCCTATCAGTAATAGCCGTTCTATTTTTACAAATGCAAACGATGAAAGAATCACAAAGTGATGGTCAAAAAACCAGTCGGTTTGTCACTGCTGTTTCAAGCAAATCACAAAAAATAGACAGCCAGTTTCTGAAATATGAAGGTATTCTTGAAGGCTTGGCAATTGGCGCGAAAAATTTACTCGATCAGGGTAACAGGGACAAAACGCCATATTATACGAATAAAACTATCGGTATTTCTGGCAAAGGTCCAAAAGATTATAAATTCTCAGACGTTTATGGCTTACCAATTAGTGTTGATTATCATGTCTATAAACTGGCTCCGGGTGTAAATGAGTTATCTGTGAAATTAACTTTGGAACGTTTAAATCCACTACGTCATTCATTTAAATCGTTGATGTTAAAAAGTTATAAAGAGGATGTGCCCCCTGATGATGATAAATTGGCGCATAACATCATAATGAATGAAGGGCTGCCATTAGTCTGGTCTTATATTGGCTTGGAAGAGGGCATTATTGCGGATTACCCAGGTAAGACAGGTTACCCAGATGCTTATGATCCTCGTCAACGACCCTGGTATAGAAGCTCAATGAATAATACCGGCATCAGCTGGTTGAAACCTTATATTGATGTGGGTGGCCGAGGGGCTATGCTACCTTGTACAACACCGTTGTTTGATAATGATGGTAAATTTATTGGCGTAGCAGGTGTTGAGCTCACATTGGACTATATCAAGAGAAGATTAATGCCGATGTATGTTGAAGGTATTGAAGAAACCTATTTATTAAATGAAAAAGCAGAAATTGTAGTGACTTCAACAGAAAAGACTCAATCTTATGCTATTGGTACCTTAATTAATTCAACAGAAGAACTGAATGTTTTTCCTAACGAGTACGTTGTAAATAAAATAACGAAAGGTCTATCAGGTCATTATTTTTATATAGAACGTGGTCGTGAAAAAGTAATTGCTTTTCATAAATTAAACTCTACCGGCTGGTATTTTGTTGCTAAAGCCGATGCGGAAGAATTATTAAACGCATATTAAATTCCTTGTTTATTTTATAGTTTTCAAAGTGTCTGACTGGAAAGTATATCTTTTACGTTGCTCAGATAATTCGCTTTATACTGGTATTACTCGTGACTTAAATCGACGGCTTGACGAACATAATCATAATGATCGTCTCGCTTCAGCTTATACACGAGCACGGCGTCCGGTCAGCCTTGTTTATCATGAGTCCTGCCTTGATCGTTCCATTGCGAGCAAGCGAGAAGCAATGATAAAAAAAATGACAAAGGCTGAAAAAGAAAATTTAATAAAAGAAGCGTAGTTTCTCTTTAGCAACAACGGACTAAAATTGATCCAAACCAATACTTAATATTTCTTCTTTATATAGAGTGAAATTATTTAAAGGTAGCGGGATCTTATATTATGGAAGTGACTAAAGAAGAGTTACTGAATAAAAAACAAGAACTCGAGCAAAGATTGGAAAAAATCAGAAAGGATTTAGCGAGCGGTTTTAGTGCAGACTCAGAAGAAAGAGCGACCGAAATGGAAAATACCGATGTTATATTGGAAATCGCTCGTGTCGCTGAGCAAGACCTAGAGTTAATTAATAAGAAACTTCAGCAACTAAATGATTAATTGGCATTAAATTGCCTTAGAACGTCAATTTTCCGTTACTTATTCTCTAAGTCTGACGTTAATTTCATAAAAAACGAACTAAATTGTCCTGAAAACGTCATAAAACCGTACTATACTATATATGGTATAGAGATTGCATTATTTCTACTAGGTAACTACACCTTAGGAGGTGTTCAATGATTCCTACTAATGTCATGCCGTTTCCTGAAATAGAATACAGTGTTCGTTGTGGTGTTTGTCCTAAATGTGCAAAAACAGATGGCTTTGTAAATTTAGGTAAGGAACACTGGTTTATTTGTCGTGACCACAAGTCAAAATGGTTTGTTGGCGTGAATATGTTTGAGGGTTGGGAAAACCAGACAGTGATACAAGCGGAATGCATAGAAAATATGCTAAACGCCTATAAGGAAGTCGTACCATTAAGAAATATTGATGAAGAACACAAAGCAGGTTAGGCGTTAAGTACACTTAAAAAATAACGCGCTTATTGCGTTATACTTTAAATCTTTACCTCTGATCTCTTTATCAGAGGAACAGTTATTCTTTTTATAAAAACCGATCTTTAACGTCGCATACTCTAGTGGTGTCTTTAACTTTAATTGCATCGTGTAGATTAAGAGCTAATTTTTTAATAACCTGTGCGGCATGAATAGTTATTCATACTATTTATAATCTTCATTTAAAATGAACAGAATAGCTGGAATAACAAGCTGAAAATGCAATATTCGATTTTAAAGTTACCAATACTATTTTTATGCCTTTCTTATACATTGCCGTGTTTAGCTGAAAAAGGCGGTGAGTTAGTCGTTACTAAAAATTTGGTGAATGTCAGATCTGAAGCGTCGGTAGAAAGCGAAATATTACTCAAATTAAAAATCGGTCGTAATGTGACTGAAATTCAGCGGCAAAAAAACTGGATAAAAGTCGACTTGCATCTTGATGATATTCCATCTGGTTGGATACATAAATCGTTACTGACTAAGGCGGTAAAACAAGAAAATCACTCGGCACTGACAAACTTTGAAAAGTTTATGCAGCGTTTTAATAATCGTAACGAAGTTATAAAAAAACAAAATGGCAAAATCTATTTCAGTAAAGCAACACATAAAGAAAAAGGAAGTATTGAACTGCTAGCAACACAATTATGGTTGAATAGCAGCATTGAGGTACGGAATAATTCTTTAACTGAAGTTTTTAAACTATGGAGCAAATTCGTGTCTGTAGGTAATTTAGTTTCAGTACAGGTGCTTGATGAAGAAGGTGAAATAAATACATTAATGATGCGTTAAAAATAAAACGTATATTAAAGACTTATGTTAGTTGAAATAATTAAAAAACAACATCTTGAGCTACGCGAACTTTTTGCGCGGCATCAGGAAATGTTATTACTAGCTCGGTTTGAAGAAGCAAAAGTATGGATGGAGCATTATTCTGTTTGTCAGAAAGGGCATATTCAAATAGAAGAAAACTATCTGCTGCCTGAATTCGAAAAAATAAAAAGAACAACAAAATGGGATAGTTCTCTTTATGAAAAGGAACATGCAAAAATACTGAAAATTTATCAGAGTATTGCTGAAGATCTGATGTGGTTATCTGAACAGAAAATGGAAGAATCAGAAAAACGCCGTAAGATAATTGCCTTGCTTGATAAGGAAAAAACATTAAAAGGACTGAACGAACATCATGAAGAGCGTGAAGAAGAAGCCATGTTGAAAGAACTTGACGATCAGCTTGAAGAAAGAAAATTGAGAGAGTTAAAGTTAGATATTAACCTTACCTGGGCCGAAGTGATCGCCTTGGTAAGAGAAACGACATATTAAATTAGTACATTTAACTTAACTGGTAATCAATAATGATACTAGGAAAATATTTTCAGTCTTTTTATTTTGTATTGTTTTTTACAGTTTTTTAGCAACAACAGAACTTGCTGCAATTGAAGCAGAAGAGCGAAAACGAATAACTTCAGAATGGACTTATCGTATACAAACCAAAATAAAGTTGTTCAGCGACTTTAACCTGGGGTGATGCCGATTGCGGTGCTAATCTGAATGGTTATTTTTTTATACCTGAAGTTAATAAATCAGAGAATGAGTTTGGAGATGAAGGAGGGTTTGGGGTGAGTATGTCTGGTCGTGCTTTTCCCTTAGTTGAAATGCTGAAGTTAGCCCAAAAAGAAAACGAGCCAATCATGTGGAACAAAAAAGAAATAATACCTTTCGCTTCATGCTAAGGTCGACGATACCAGAGTGTACATAAGGACTTAATACGTACTGTGAAGGGAAATACAGCAAGAAGCAATACATATAAATAAATGCGCAGTGGTGAATACCATTGCATCTTGCGTATGGAGGTAATTACTGGCGGTTGTTTAATGATTTCGAAAGTCTGATTTCTTTTCTTTCCGAGTTTTCTCAAGCTTCTTGATAACCAAATTTCCTCACTGGCATAAACTGCTTCACTGAAACCATCAATTTCCTTGAATGCTTCCTCATAGCAATAAATAAAACTACCTGCTGCATTATATGTAGTGGCTGATATCCAGTTCCAGAGTTCGAGTAATATTTGCATAGAGAAGTGCAATGGCATGTCGCCGGTAATGCATGCGCCACCGCCTATGATTTTTCCGCTCTCAAGATTACTCAGAGCTTGCTGTAATAATGCAGTTGGGATAATTGTGTCGGCATCGACAAAGATTAGGTAACGTCCTTTCGCTACTTTAGCGCCAGCATTTCTAGCGCGGGAGATTTGGTTAATGGCTTCAAAGATCACTTTAACTCCATTTTCTTTGTCAATCTTTGATGTATCGTCACTGGAATTATTATCGACAACAATAATTTCACCTTCAAGTGAAATATGTGGCATGGCTTCTTTTAATGCAGTTAAGGTATTTGTCAGAAAATCCTCTTCGTTATAGGCAGGGATAATAATTGAATAGTCAATAATCATAGTCAGATTGTAGTCACCATAGGATTTATTGATAATAGCGCAAATATTACTGACTATGTGATTAAAGTAATAAAGCGTTTTTTTATTTATCCCGTGTTTGGTATCTTGATACTGTTAATTTACTTGGAGCTTTTATATGAAACTGGCTATTATCATTTTAAATTCAATGTTTTTACTTTTATTCATCAGCGCTGTTATTGGTGAATGGGGAAAGCCATCTGCTATAATATCAGGTATTGCCATTGTTAATGTTTTAATAAATTCAGTATATATCCTCATGAAAGTAAAAAATGACTTTCTTGAAGAATAAATAGCGCAGAATTTGAATTAGATAAATGCCCATCCTTTCGGAAAAGGCTTATGGCTGATGTACTGAACGCATTTGTTGTCTTGTTTATTGTTGTTGACCCTATTGGTATTGCCTGGGTATTTTCTGCATTGACTGTCGGTTGTGAAGTAAAACAGCAGCGCCGTATGGCAGTCCAGGGCGTTATTTTTGCGCTTATCTTTATGTATCTTTTCTTTTTCCTTGGACAATATGTTCTAAATTTCATGGGGATCAGTCTTGCCGCTTTCCGTATCTCAGGCGGTGTTTTATTATTCTTGTTAGCCTTGGAAATGGTGTTTGCACGTCAATCCGGTTTACGTTCCACTACCAGTAGCGAACAACATGAAGCACAGCAGAAACAGGATGTATCTGTTTTTCCATTAGCTTTCCCTTTATTAGCAGGGCCGGGTGCATTAGCAACAGTGATGCTGATGTCCGGTCAGGCAGAATCATTTAATCAATACTTAATGATGTCGAGCGTCATCTTTCTGGTTTGTGCTATTACTATGACTACATTGTTTATGTCGCGATTTTTGTCAGAACGTTTGGGTGAGACAGGTGCAAATGTTATTAGTCGTTTGTTTGGTTTAATTTTAGCCGCACTGGCTGTGCAGTTTGTTATAGACGGTATCAAGCAAAGTTTTTTTAGTTGATAAAACACCTATCCTAAGCCCGTAGAATAAATGTTATACTGCTTTCAACCTTCTGTAGATTTATACAAAATTCATAACCCAATACAAATAAGGCAGAATCATAATGAGTAAGACGACATGGGCTGTTTTAAGTGACGGCAGATATATTAAAGTCATGATTAACAATGGCGAAAATAAAAAACTGACCGTACTGGATGCAGATAAACATGAAGATCTGGCAACACTTTGCTACAAAATGGTAAATAGTAAACCGGAGTTTTCGCCTAAAGGATCTGTTAAAGCAGAAAAAATTAACTTCGTTCAGTTACAAGCTGATTTCCTCGCAGAACAATATAACAAAGAGTTGTATGAACGTTTAGTGATCGCGGCACCTGCTGATGTTGCTAAATCATTACGCGCTGCTTTACCTGAAAACATTGAACAATTAGTCACTGGTGAATTAACCGAAGATATTACAACCAAGTCCGCCGATATTATTGAAGATAAATTGGCTGCTCTAATTGCTGCCTGATTTTTTTGATATAAATAGAAACGAGTATAGAGACCAATAACGATGTTGGTTATTTTTTCTTCAAACGCACAGAGCGACATTATGATGTTTGCTGATGTCGCAGAAAAACTTATCGAAATGATGGGGCACAGTGGCACGATACCTGGTGCCATTGCTGCAAAGGATATTCCTGAAGTATTAGCACGACTGGAAAAAGTAATCGCGTTTCATGAAAAAGAAAGTTCTGATGACCATCAGGATGAAGAAGTAGAAAATACAGAAATAAAAGTTAGCCTGGCAAGACGTGCTTTTCCTTTAATTAAAATGCTGAAAGCCGCAGCTAAAGATAAAGAATCTGTTATGTGGCATCAAAAATAATTTAATAGCTGTATTTTGTAACACTTTATAATTTAGATTTTTTTACAGGCAATGTATAACTCTTTATGACAAGCTGATAGCATCAGTTTATGCAGATTCTTATTTCAACTTTAGCGATTCTTTTGTGCCACAGTATTACCGGTACGGCATCAGTCCTCATGCGCTATTTTGTTGGTATTCTTGATCCTATAGAACTTGCATTTCTGCGTTATCTGTTAGGCGGTTTTTTTATCCTACCCTTATTCTTTATTTTTCGAAGTTCGAACTTAACAAAAAGTCTATTATTTAAATCGATAGCACTAGGTATATTATTCTTTGGTATTTTTCCTTTCCTGTTTGCACAAGCGTTTGTTTATACCAGCGCGGCCAGAGGCGCACTGGTTTTAGCAACCATGCCAATATGGACAATGTTAATAGGTAAAGCGATTGGTCATGAAAAAGTAAATTTATTATCTTTAGTTGCTGTTTTATTAGTCTTGTTTGGTTTATTCGTGTCACTCTCTGATAAATTGTTTTTAACGACCCATGAAGAGGTGAGCTTTAAAGGTGAATTGATTGTGCTGCTCGCAGCAATTTGCGGTGCAGTCTATGCGACTTTTTCAAAGCCGGTTCTAAAAAAAATTCCGGCTACAACAATGTCGCCGATTGCGATGTTAGCCGGCTGTTTTTTTCTCATGCCATTTGCAGTGAGTAATAATGTTAATGAACATGTTATTGCTTTAACAGGCATGCAACTATGGCTACTTGTTTATATCGGTATTGTAACTGGGGGTATTGCTTTCTTTTTGTTTAATTGGGTTTTAACCAAAACCACAGCTACATTTAACACTATGTTTGTTACATTAAACCCCATCGTTGCTATATTTCTAGGCTATCTGTTTCTAGGCGAAGCAATTCAGATAAATTTTATAATTGGGGTGCTGATTGTGTTCAGTGGGCTTGGATTTGCTGTCTATTCACAACGGAAAGACCATTAATAAAAATTATTGTTGTTGAGAAAACGTTTTTATATAAAGCGTTTCGACTTTTTTTCTTGCCCAGTCTGTCTTGCGTAAAAATTTCAAGCTGGAATTAATGCTGGGATCACTTTTAAAGCAATTGATATTAATAAGCTGACCTAATTCCTGCCATCCGTATTTATCGACTAACTGCTTAACAATAGAATAAAGCGTGATGCCATGTAGAGGATCTTGAAAGCGAGTATCGTTTGTTTGCTTTTGCGTCACGATACTAATCTGACTTTTTGACTCTTTTGTATTCTTGAAAAGTAGTAGGCTTCTTTTTATCTTTTACAGTCTCAAGGTTAGCAACTACTTTCGGAGTTTGAGCTTCTTCTACTACGTAGGATTTTTCTTTAGCCTTTTTTACACGGATTTTACTTTCATGAACTTCTTTGCCGTTAAGGTTTTTTATCGCAGCTTTGGCTTCGCCCGGTTTAGGCATTTCAATAAAACCAAAGCCCTTTGGTTGCCCGGATTTTTTATCCATAACCAATGAGCATGATTGCACATTACCAAAAGGTTCGAATAAAGCACGAACGTCAGCTTCATTAGTAATTCGGGCAAGATTTCGTATGAGCAGTTTCATAAGAACACTTTAACAGAAAAAGTGTTGCTCGCTTCTTATTTCGCGTTTGCAGACTTTTTGTCCGCTTGTAACTGAGTAGCAAGATACTCTTCATACGTGCCCTGAAAGTCGATGGCTTTTTTAGCTTTAATCTCAATAACGCGCGTTGCCAGTGAAGAAACAAACTCGCGATCATGGCTAACAAAAATTAACGTGCCTTCGTAATGTTCCAGTGCTAGGTTTAATGCTTCAATCGATTCCATATCCAAGTGGTTGGTCGGTTCGTCCATTATCATGACATTGGTTTCCTGCAACATAAGCTTGCCAAACAGCAGTCTATTTTTTTCACCACCAGAACAAACTTTTACTTTTTTCTCAAAGTCTTCTGAAGAAAATAGCATCTGACCCAATGTCGCGCGCACTGCTTGATCATCATGTTTTGGTTTGCGCCATTGTTCCATCCAGTCAAATAGATTTAAGTCATTATCAAAATCAGCAGTACTGTCCTGAGGACAATAACCAATGCTTGCATTCTCTGCCCATTGAATCTTGCCACTGTTTGCTTCAAGTTCATTGATTATGCAACGAAGAAACGTGGTTTTACCAACACCGTTTTCACCAATTACTGCAAGGCGACTACCGGCTTCTAATAAGATACTGGCATCTTCAAATAATGTTTCATCATCAAAACCATGAGACATATTTTCTAAAGTCAAAGCGAGACGATGTAATTTCTTTTCCTGATTAAAACGAATATATGGGCTAACACGGCTTGAAGGTTTAACTTCTTCCAATGTTATTTTTTCAATTTGTCTAGCGCGTGAAGTTGCCTGTTTTGCTTTTGAAGCATTCGCCGAGAAGCGACTAACAAAATGTTTCAGCTCTGCAATTTGTGCAGATTTCTTTGCATTGTCAGATTGAAGACGTTCACGTGCCTGTGTAGAAGCAATCATAAAGTTATCGTAGTTACCGGGATAAACACGTAACTCACCGTAATCAATATCAGCAATGTGTGTGCAGACTTCATTTAGGAAGTGACGATCATGCGAAATAATAACCATGGTACTTCGGCGTTCATTCAATACACCTTCGAGCCAACGAATAGTATTGATGTCGAGGTTGTTGGTCGGTTCGTCGAGTAACAGGATATCTGGTTCAGCAAACAGAGCTTGTGCCAAAAGCACACGTAATTTCCAACCGGGTGCAACTTCACTCATTGGGCCGAAATGTAATGCTTCCTCAATACCTGCGCTCATTAATAATTCAGCTGCACGACTTTCCGCGCTATAACCATCCATTTCGCCAAACTTAATTTCCAGCTCGGCGACTTTCATGCCGTCTTCTTCAGACATTTCCGGCAGTGCATAAATACGATCGCGTTCCTGTTTAACCTCCCACAGTTCAGCATGTCCCATAATAACGGTATCGATAACCGAATATTCTTCAAATGCGAATTGATCCTGATGCAACTTACCCACACGTTCATTCGGATCGATAGAAACATTACCAGCAGTAGGCTCAAGGCTGCCATCCATAATTTTCATGAAGGTTGATTTACCGCAGCCATTTGCGCCAATCAATCCATAGCGATTTCCATCGCCAAACTTAACGGAGATATTTTCAAATAATGGCTTTGAGCCAAATTGCATTGTGATATTTGCTGTAGCAAGCATGATTTATCCTGAATCTAAAATAATGGGAATTAGAAGGTCGCGTACTATAGTGCTTTGCAGCATTTTCGTCGAGTGAAACTATTATTAAAACCAGAATTTCCCTAAATAAATTGATTATCACTATATAGTGGTTTTGAACATTTATAACCACGTTATAATGATGTTTTAGCTATAAATCGGTATGATTACGCTCTGAGTAAGATAAGTTCAGAAAACAGGGGGTAAAGTGGTTTTTTCAAAGAAAAACCAGCGACTTACATTAATCAGTGTTCTGCTGATCAACGCCTTAATATTCAGTTCTAATAGTGTTGCAAACCACGATTCATCGTGCAGTCCGAAATGGAAAGTCACCGGATATTTCACACCTATTGAAGCGGACTATTCGCAAGCTGAACAAATACAGATCGAAATAGAACAAGCCGGCAAAAGCATTCATTCAAAACAGTTTTTAGGAACAGTCAAAATTGAAGGCTGGGGTAAAACAAAAGACGGTTGGTATCTTGGGCGATTTTCAAATAAATGGCATAAGAGTAAATATCCGCTCAACTCATTAGGTAAACCACTAAGAACAGGTTCAATCGCAACAGATAGAAGAGTCATCCCAACCGGCACAAACCTAATCATTCCAACACTACCGAATCATTTAAAACACCAACGCTATGTTTCTGATGATGTTGGCAGCGCAATTAAAAAATTACATGTTGATATCTATACTGGAGAAGGTCGGCAAGCAGAAAAAATGACCTATGAAATAACTGGGCATGACCATACGGTTTGTCGTATTAGTTCGATTTAATTAAGCGATATATATGTCAAAAACCGACATAAATATGATGATTATTATCTGAACGATAACACATTATAATAAAGTCAATTCACGTCACTACAGATTTGAAGATAAAAAAAGCCGACTAATAGTCGGCTTTGCAAAACTTTAATTAAGAACAGGTATTAGCAACAACAATGTTCTTTACAGCACTCACAAGTATTATTTTTACAGCATTCCTGATCTTTACATTTACATTCACAGTTTTTGTCAGTCATAACGATCTCCTTTACTCGATACGTTCAATTTTGTCAGCCAGCGTTCGGAGCTGGTTAGCTACTTCTGTCCGGTTGAGCTTGTAGGTTTTTTCACGTCCTTTCTTTTCAAAGGAAACAATACCTTCTTCCGCGAGTACTTTCAGATGACGAGATACCACAGAGGCATCTATACTGCAGCAGCCACATAAGCACATTGCGTTTTGAGGTTCCTGGCATCGACATAGCTCATAAACCAACGACAATCGGTTGTACTCACCAAGTGCTTTTAGAAAGTCTGCGATTTCCTGAGTTTGTGTCGCTTCCATATTTGTATATTTGCACATATTAACAAATATATCAATCGTTACGATTTGAATATTTGTAGTAATGTTGACGTACCTTTATGTTTATCCAGAGACTTGCTGTTGTTTGTCCTAACTAGCGGATATTGGCGTTATTGAGGACGAGTCAAAACTGACATACAGCCTTATTTTAGATTTATAGATATTATTGTCAGAGAGTTAAATTGAGAGCATCACTGGCTAAGTGATGGCCGAAAAGAAAAAATGAATATTTTTTATTGAATACCTAGTTTTCTAAGGTTTGCTGTTGCTGCATCAAAATTAGTTTGTGCTATTTCACGTTGGAGCCCAGCCAGATAGAAACGTATCTTAGCTTCCGCTGCAGTATTTTCTCTAATATTGACTAGAAAGAAATCACTTGCTCCCTGTTCAAAGCGTCTTATTTCAGCTTTACGTAAAGTGTCAGCCTGACTCATTTCCTCTTTTGCTAAAGAGAGCAGGTTTTCAGCTGTATTTAGGTCAAGCAGTACATTGCGTACTTCAAGTTCAATTTGATCTTCCAAAAGCCTTTCTCTATGTTTCAAAGCATTAAGCTGTGCTTTATTTTCAGCTAGGGCACCACGAGCTGCCCGTTGACCCAAAGGCACTGAAAATTTAAGGCCGATGATGACATCATTATCATCACGTGAGACTCCACCTTCACTAATGGTACCCAGTGGAGAGTAGGCTTCAATATTAAAATCTAACCTAGGTAGCAATGCATTTTCATTAAGTTTTATCTTACGTAATGCTCTTGTGATTGTATTCCTTAATTTTTTTAGTTCTGGTCTTGCATTATATAAGCTTTCTAAATTATCTAGTGTATCGTAAGTATTGTTTGAATTTTTACTGGGTTTATATTCCGGTAAGTATTCTTCGGAAACAATGATTGGGTTACCTTCATCATCACGATAAAAAAGACTCAGTTCATTCGCAGCGATGGCGACATCTCTTTGAGCATTTGCAACTAACGATTTTCGTTGCGTCATGTTTTGCAGGTTTTCAGTCAAAACAATTTTAGCATGAGCACCTTTTTCAACTTTTTTTCTAATCCAAGTTGTCTTTTTTGAGCGATTAATAATAAGTCCTTATAAACTTTTTCTTCTGGCCTAATGCAACCCAGCGCCAGTAAGCAATCATTGCTTTTTGTGCTACTCCTAGTTTTGTTAATAGAACTTCGAATTTTGCTTCTCGTGTAGCAAGTCGTGTGTCAGTTTCATTAAAACGTCGGGGGTCTATTTCACGATCTCGGAGCAATGAAAAAAGTACACCAAGATTGAGTTGACCACCGGTATTTGTGAAGCGTTTATCTTCATAAACAGGGAATGTACCATTCGATAATTTATAACCACCATAGACTCGCGGGCCACCTTCAACAGGGAGGTAACGTGATGCTGTTCCTTCGATGCTGCGTCCATCATAAAATCCTGTTGCATAACCATAGCTATCAACATCAAAGATTAGGTCAAAAGCCCCTTCGGCACTTAATGCTCTTGCTTCAGCAGCACGTTGTTCGGATATGCTTTCTAAAATTTTAGGAAATTGCTTTGAAGAAGATTGTAATACATCTGCTGGAGAAAGTTTTTTTGTACCTGATATCGCTTCCTCATTATTTGCATGAGCATGAGTTACGAGAGTAAACAAAATACAAGCTATTATTATTTTCATAATAACTAATTTATTTCAGCATTGATTAGGTCACGAAAGTCTGGTGGGAAATCATTAAATAGCCGCCATATTTCATAGCCAATGATGACAGTTTTTAGTTGTATCCAGCCGCGAACTTTTGAACCGAAACGAACATAATCATCACTTGGCCACGGATGTTTATCATTTGGGTCTTCCTTAACCAAAACCCTAAAGCGGCCATTTGTTTGTGCAGAAGGATCAACGGCTATTACAATTCCACCGTAGGTTCCGATTGCTACTGAAGGCCAACCACTAAACTGAACTACAGGCCAACCTTCAAACTGTAGACGAACATTATCCCCATTACGAACAAGAGAAACATCACGACCATCAATGTATAACTCAACAACGCGTTCAATACTATCCGGAACAAAGGTTGCAATACTGTCACCAACATTAACAAATGTTGATGCATCACCAGCGTTAACGCGTAGAATAACACCGTCTCGAGGAGCTCTAACAATCTGAGCAGATTGACGTGATAAATTAACGTCAGTACGTGTGAGTTTAGCGTTGGCCTCTGCTACAAGGGCAAGGCTTTCCTGAAGTTTTATTTTCGCTTTTTCATAATCACGTTTTGCTGCAAGACCCTCCTTATAAAGTTCTTCATTACGGTTGGCATCAATACGTGCAGTTTTAGATACAGCTTCAGCTGCAGATATCTGAGCTAACACCTGCTCTCGTTCAGCTTTGAGTCGTTCAATAAGTTGAGGGTCGTTATCAACAATTTTAACGATAGGGTCACCAACAGCAACATGGCTGCCATCACGGATATACCATTGCTGTATTCGGCCTGATACAAAAGCATTAATTTCTTGAGCAAGGTCATCGGGGTTTAATGCCGTAACAGAACCTACACCGGGTGACGTTTGAACCCAGGGTGTTTTATATAAAAATACTGCTATTGCCGTGGTTCCAAAAATGATAAGGAATGCTATTACTCGCATTGGATTTGGTAAGCTAACACTGCTTAATGTCTTAAAATATTTTTGATGGCGTTCGTGATACATAGTGTTAATTTACCGGGCTAGATTTCGTAGAAGAGCCCAGATCAGTTAGAGTCTGTTCATCTATATTAAGTTTTAACTCATGTGTATATTCACCATCCCATAGATGATTAGAAAATTGAATAACTGTTGTTGGTGAATCGTTTTGAATTTTTTCAATTGAATTTTTTAAAATTATCCCCGGGACAATATCAAACATCTCGCCAAGAATAAGGATTTTAGGTTGTGCAAGTATTGCTGCAGCTAGATTAAGTTGAGCAATTTCACTTACTGAAAGAGGCCAGCCGCTTTCAGCAACTCGTGTATCAATGCCTTTTTCCAATTGCGAAATTATAGGCTCTAATCCTGCTGTATCAATAGCGTCGAGCAAGTTTTGTTTTTGTGCGCCATCACATTGAAAATTAAGATATTCACGAATTGTCATTGCGACTACACGTGGTTGATCCAGCATCATGATCTCTCTACGCAGTGAAACAACAGGTAATGAATGCGCATCTATACCACCTATTACAAAAAAACCGCTTTCAGGTGACTGTTGGCCTTTTAATAGGGTCGTTAAATATTGTTTTACGTTATATTGTTTTTCTCTTACTCGTACTCTGGCATGACTAGGAATTTCAAAACTAAGTTTAATTTTATGAGTAGCAAAATAACCGCTGACGTTAACAAATTTGATTGAAGCATCCCCATCTATTCGAGAAGCTTCATATAACGAGTCTTCACGTTCTACTTTATAAAAGTTATTTAATTCATCAATAGCACCACATAAGTCATAAAAGTACATTAGGTAGACCCCAAATTGGGAAATACCATAAAAAACAACTGATAACACCAGTTCAGCAGCAACGAGTTGACCAAGATTTAATTGACCTTGCATAACTAGCCAACCGCCCAGACCTAACAGAATTGCGCTTCCTGCCGCATAGATAAAAAGAAAACATAATGTTTGGCTAAAGTACTGGCGGAAATGATGAATATGTTGCTGAACATAATTCTTTGTAAATTCATCTGTCTTCTTTAATGCGGATACAATTTGGTGTTCAGATTTATAAAACCCATCCGAGCTGCCAAGTTCTTCCAACCAGGCGGCTGTTGCATGTTTACTATGTGAAAGTTCAACTGCACTTAAAGCAGCTCTTTTTCCCCAGCTTATCCAGATTACCCAAAGCAGTAATATAATAGAGATGTTAAAGATTAAAAAATAAGGGTGATAAAGCGATACGACAATGAATCCGACTATAGCTTGTAAAACAATGGTGAATCCGCCAACAAGCAAACTGGGCATCATTTTTTGTACGATGATAATGTCAAAGTAACGGTTAAATAAGTCTCTTTTACCCGCATTATCGAAGTAGGGGTCTATAGCATAAATCGTTCTCAAAGCTATTTCAGAAACCATCCGAGAATAAAATCTTCGACTGAAAATATCCATTAAATGAATTCGTAAGGCGACTAAAAGCGAGGCAAAAACTAACAATGCAAATAGTGTAAAGGATAAAACAAATAGCGGCGTTCTAAGACCGATATTTGCAACGGTGTTTACCAGCATCTGAACGGTAATCGGTGTTGCCAATGACAACAAACTAATTCCTAATCCATAGACGATAGCAAGAAAATAATATTGACGTTCTCCAGACAGTATGGAGAACATAATTCGAAGCAGTTCGCTGAAAGTTAATTTTGTATCAGTCAATTTGTTTCAGATTTAATTTGAAATAATTAATTTAAGTATAGGTATATAAAAATAGTATTATATATCATTATGATAAATTTGGTGTCATAAATATGGGATGCTTCTTATGAAGTATGGACAACAACGGCGGGCACATACATATAATTAAAGTAATATATTTAGATGAGACTTTGATTAATTCCACGGAAAATAAAAACAGATATTAAAAATCATCAAGGGTAATTTAATGTCATGGTTAGCTTTATTTAATACAAGGGTATAGCACATCTTAATATTGACATTGATGTGTCTCGTAAGTTCTTGGACCGCACGAATGTCATAACCGTTTTTTAATAAATTGATAGTAGGCAATGTCTCAGCGGGCCGATAAGAAACAGAATGATAGCTGATATTTAATTTTCGCATACACCATAGGTGTGAAAACCCTCTGACCCAAAGGGCTTCCTCTACAACAAATACAATAATTAGTTATCATCAGAGAACAGTAACTCGCGTGCTGCTTCAATCGTATTGAAAATAACGGGATGAGTGATTTTTCGCTCAATAGAAATAGCATAGAAATTTTCTTTAACTTCATCAACGCTACCTATTGTTTTGACATTATACTGTTTCTCTACTTGTTTCCCGATTGCAGCAGGCGCAATAAAAAGACCGGCTCCTTCTTGCCCAAAAAATTTCATAAGTGCACTGTCATCAAATTCAGCCACGATCCTCGGGTGAATACGAAGTTTATCTAGCCATTTATCGATAGCAGAGCGCAACTGATTACCACTACTAGGTAATAATAGGGGGCCCCATTTAAGCAATAAGGAAAATCATCTTCCAACTTTTTTTCTAGTTCTTTCGTAGCAAAGAAACTAATCGCACACTCGCCAAGTTTATGACTAAAACCACGTGTACTGATTGACGGTGGTATGGGGCGATCAGCCAGCACCAAGTCTAAGCGATGTAAAGCCAACTCTGCTAACAGAGTATCGATACCTGCTTCACGGCAAATCATGCGCACGGGCTCATCCATATGAAGGGCGGGCTGAAGGATACGGTGCGCTATTGACTTAGGCAATACATCAACTACTCCCACTCTAAACACTTGTGGTCGTCCAGCTGGTAAATGATGTATGACTTCTTCTAATTCTCCGCCGAGTGAAAAAATTTCATCGGCATAACTTAAAACCAAACGTCCATCTTCGGTTAGTTTTAAATTACGTCCTACCCGGATAAATAGCTCTACTTCAAGAGAATCTTCCAACAAAGTTAATTGTCCGCTGATGGTCTGCGGAGTTAAATGAAGGCGCTCACCTGCACGGGCTACGCCTCCCTCTTTGGCTACAATCCAGAAATAATATAGATGTTTATAGTTGATCATCACTATTCCTCGATTCGAAAAATACGAACAATAACTAAAATATAATCGAATTTTATTTGTTTTTAAACCTCTATAGCATACCTCCCGATGAAACAACCTAAAAAACTGGAGATGGATTATGCAGATTAAAGTATTAACGCGTCATTTCACTTTGACTAAGGCATTACAGAACTATACTGAACGTCGACTTCGTTTTGCACTGAGCAGCTTATGATCATATCCGAAATATCATTGTGCGCTTGTCTGACATCAACGGTTCTCGTGGTGGAGCTGGTAAGCGTTGTCATATACAAGTCGTATCGGATGGTATGCCTGACTTGATAATTGAAGATACTCAGGCCGACCTCTATATCGCCATCAAGAATGCTACAGATTGTACTCGGCGTACTTTCCAGCGTCGAATTGAACGTAAACAACGCTCATTCCGACAGGCTGCTTCATTTAACTTTGGTTTTTCTTGATTTATATATGAATCAAACTGATAGTCGTACGTAATATGAACAGTCTGTCACAATTACATCGAATCACAGGCGAACCAGTTCACTTAGTACAAATAAGGTAATTTGAAATACCTTTACGCTGCTGTCTATGAGCTTGTATTCAGTGTATTGGTTGCCGATGTTTCAATAATGCTTAAGCTTCCTTATTCAGGGTTGATGATTACCCTTAATAGATAACTGTGACGTTATAATAGAATTGATAGGATAATGTCCGCTTTTTGCCGATAAATGACATGAGCCTTTAAAATTAAATTACAAATCTGGGCACTATAAATTATAGTATTAGAATGAATTCCGATAATTTCTATGCCGACTTAGCTATCACGAAAGAGTTTTCGGACATAGCCGATCTATCACATTATGTCCCCTTGCCCGATGACTGGAGTGCCGGTGTTTCTGATGTAAAGAATTCGACTATTGCAATTAATAATGGTGAATATAAAGCCGTTAACATTACTGGTGTTTCGGTTATTACTTCTATTTTAAATGTGCTTAAACCTTTATCCGTTCCTTATATTTTTGGTGGTGATGGGAGTTCTTTATGTGTTCCTGATAATGTATTGGATAAGGTCAAAGATGCATTGGTTGCAACTAAAGAAATGAGCGTTGTGCAATTTGGCCTGGAGTTACGTATTGGTGTTGTGCCTGTTTGTGAGATACGTAAAGCAGGTTATGACATTCTTGTTAGTAAACAAGAAGTATCAGAGCATTATACGCAAGCGGCTTTTGCCGGTGGTGGTTTGGAGTATGCCGAGAATGTAATTAAAGAGGATGGCAAAAAAAGTGACTTTAGAATAGAAAGTAAAACATCGATAGAACCTGACTACACAGGTTTGGAATGCCGTTGGGAAAATGTGCCGAGTAAGCACGGTGAAACAATCTCGTTGATTGTTAAAGCAATGGCAGATAATCAAGATGATGAATACAGAATTTATACCGAAATAATAAATAAGGTAGATGAAATTTATGGCAATGAATCAAGCTCGCGACCTGTTTATGAAGAAGGGTTAAAACTAACTTTAAGTAATAACTTGTTAAAGTATGAAACGATGGTACGAACCTTCGGTAAAAACATGTCTGAGTTATTTTTGTATAAACTAAAAATTCGAGTCCAGGCTTTGCTAGGATTTATTTTAATGTCTAGGAAAACTAAAACTGGAGATACAGACTGGGGTGAATACAAATCTACCTTTGTAAAAAATACAGATTATCGGAAGTTTGATGGTGTTTTAAGACAAGTGTTGTCCGGTAATAAACAACAAAGAGAAATACTGGATCAATATTTAAATGAACGGTACAAAAAAGGTGAATGTTTTTATGGTATTCATGTTTCTAAATCGGCATTGGTGACTTGTATGATTAATAATTACAGTGATCAACATTTTCACTTTATTGACGGTGCCGATGGTGGTTATGCAATGGCCGCAACGATGATGAAGCAACAACTAAAAAGTAATCCCTAGGCATTCACAGCTTTCTTTTCTTCTGTAATATCTACCGTGTCCGTTTCTAATGCGGCTTCAACTTTATAGGCGAAACTCTCCAGATATTTACAGAAAACACTGTCATTATAATTAACACCTAATTCCGGTGCGAGTTCAGAAAACTTTTTTGCAACAGCGGTTGTTAATTGAGCCAGTGTACTAATTTCCTCTTTAAAGATACTTTCATGTCGGTCAAAAAATATATTCATTTCCATAATTAAATCGTTGCCCAAGTTGTTTGTTGTAACAAGTTCACACAGCTCATTCGCATAGTTCGCTAAGTGTCTTAATGTCTCCTCTGTATTTTGTGGTGTTTGTAGTGTTTCGGGTGGTAACTTGGCCATACAGTTAATTATTCTTTCCGGAAAATTCCATTTCCTTGCCACAGCCATTCCCAGTTTGGAACTTGTTGTCGATAGAACTACACGCTCAGCTATTTGTGGTTTTTCACCTTTCTTAATTAATTGTTTTATGTCTTCGTATTCATCCGGTAAATAAAAAACAAGTAAATGTACGCCAAGTTTATGAAACAATGCACAAATAAAAGCTTCTTCAGAAAGTGAGCGTTTAATGGAGAGCGCAATATGTCTGGCAATTAAACCGGCAATAAAGGACGTGACAATCACATCTTGTAATTCACTGTTTTTGTTTTCTACTTGTTTAAATAAAAGTAGTCCATTACAAATCATGCGCACCAGTTTTAATCCTAATCGGGAGACAGCATGTTTTACCGTCGTTACACCTCCGGCACCGCGATCAAAGATCACAGAGTTGGCGATTTTTAATATGCGATTAGTTAAACTGTAATCACGGATGATAACTGCGCCGAGCTTATTAAAGTCTGTATTGGATGATTCATCTGTTAGTTCATTTAACTTGGCGATGCTTGCAGAGCAAGCAGGAAATTCAGGGCGACGTTGTAAGCGACGTAATAAAAATGCTACAGATAATTCGCCTTTTTCTTCATCTTTTTGTATGGAAGTAATATCGATTAATACAGGCAGGAGTTCGATTGCTGATTGAATACGGTGTTTTGGATTAACATTAAGCATGTCACGAATAGTGGCTATCACCTCAGGTCTAATGCCCAGATGTTGTAAAGTGCCCCAATCAATGTCTGCATTTTTAACTGATGTGATAATGTCATCGTCATTTATTGAAATAGCTGACTTACCCGTCAACAACTCATAGTAAATTAAACCCAGTGTGTAGATATCCGACGCAGGCGACAGGTCTGTACCTGATACATGTTCGGGTGTCATGTATTTTGGTGTGCCTGCGGCTGTTGTTCTTTTTGTTGAAGTATCGGCATGGGCAATAATAGTGGCTAAACCAAAGTCCATAACTCGACAACGCCCTTCTTTATCGATCATAACGTTACGTGGTGATAAATCGAGATGCATGATATTTTGTTCATGCGCTGTCTTTAATGCTGAAGTAATACTATTAATAATCGATAAGGCTTCTTTTTCGTTACAGCGCCCTTTTTCCTTCAAATGATCGCTCAGCGTTATACCGTCAACGTATTCGAATATCAGTAATGGCATACCGTTGTAGCTTGTTGCTTCATAAAGTTGAACAATATTCGGATGAGAAAATCTCGCAGTAAAACGCGCTTCATTAATTATTTCCTGCGAACCGGATCGAGTGCCTGAATTTGGTTTAATTAATTTCAAAGCAACGTGACGTTCGAGTTCCTGATCCCAAGCCAGATAGACTTTGCCTTGCATGCCTTCGCCAAGACGTTTTTTTATCTTAAATCGAGCCAATGTTTTATTCGCTGTCTGAGTCATTAACCTGCTTTATTTTCTGTTCGATGCTTAAACGAGCATAATCCATAGCGTTATATCGGCATTTTTTATCAAATACTTAGCAATTTTTTGTAGAATAAAGCTGATTTTTTACTGCTATGAGAAAAGTGTAGAGAATACGATGAGTATGATTTTATTAGATTAATGAGTTCTTCTAATTTTGAATTTTCGTCCCTTAATTTTACCATTCGATAGCGTTTCCAATGCTTTATTCGCGACTGCCTGTTCGACTGCGACATAAGCGTATTTATCGAATATATCGATTTTGCCAATCTGTTTACCGGAAATTGTCTTATTCGCCGTTAGCGCACCTAAAATATCGCCAGCACGAACTTTATCTTTACGGCCGCCATTGATACCGAAAGTTACCATTGGTGGATAGAACTTCTCATGTTGATTTGTTTTCAGGTTTGACGTTTTTTCAATGACAACAGGCTGATTTGTAAACGCTTCTATTTTTTCCAGTCTAAATTTTTCTGAAGGTAGAAATAAACTTAAAGCCAAACCCTGACTACCGGCGCGACCGGTTCGACCAATCCTATGAATATGCACTTCGGGATCAGGTGATAATTCAAAATTAATTACAGCAGATAATTCTTTAATATCCAGCCCACGTGCAGCAACATCAGTCGCAACTAAGATAGAACTGCTTTTATTAGAAAATTGAACAATGACTTGATCGCGTTCCCGTTGTTCCAGATCACCATGTAAGGAACAAACATGAAAATCCTGTTTTGATAAAACATCAAGTAGTTCCTGACATTGTTGTTTCGTATTACAAAAAACAATACTGGACTCTGGTCTATAGTGTTTTATTAAAGTAACTAATGTTTGGCTTCGTTGTCCTGCGTCTACTTCATAGAACAGTTGTTTAATATCGTTATCGTCATGTACAGATTCAACATGAACATCAATCGGATTGTTTTGAATTTTATGACTGATTTTTTTAATCTGTTCAGGGTAAGTAGCAGAAAATAATAAGCTTTGTTTTTGTTTTGGTGTTTTATTAATAACGCGCATAATCTCGTCATAAAAACCCATGTCTAACATGCGATCGGCCTCATCCAAAACCAGTGTGTTTAAAGCATTTAGTTTTAAACTATCTTTATCAAGATGTTTTAATACTCTCCCCGGGGTGCCGACGACAATATGCGGTGGGTGCTCCAATGAAGCTAATTGCGGCAACATCGGTTTGCCGCCACATAATGTGACCAGTTTTGTATTCGGTATTGCACGTGCGAAACGACGGATTTCTGTACTGACCTGTTCTGCCAGTTCGCGTGTTGGACAAAGTACCAAAGACTGTACTTGATAATTTTTTGTATCGATTTTACTCAGTAAACCGATTGCAAAAGCAGCTGTTTTACCGCTGCCAGTTTTAGCTTGTGCAAGTAAGTCTTTCCCTTCAAGAATTGCGGGAAGACTTTGTGCCTGTATGGGTGTCATTTCCTTAAAACTCAATGCAGCAATGTTATCTAGCATCTCAGGCGATAAATTTAGAGAAGAGAAGTTTGCTGAAGAATCAGGGGTGTCCATGTATAGTCATCACTTTATAATAATAAGTTGTCATCAATTTTATGAAACACATTCGCTGATTCAATTAGATTTTTTGCAGTCAGCTCAAGCACACCATAAACTTCTGTCGTAACGTCATAATCATTTTTAATCTTTTCCAGTAATAAACCAAAGTCACCATCACCGGATAATAAAATAACGGTATCGACTTCTTTCGCCGCTTCCATTACATCAATAGTAATGCCGACATCCCAATCACCTTTAGCAGAACCATCAGCTCGTTGAATAAATGGTTTGAGTTTAACGGTATAACCAATGTGCTTTAATGCATCCTGAAACTTTATTTGATTATCATCGCCGCGGTGTGTCGCATACGCATTGGCAATAACAATATCACCTTCATTACTAACAGTTTCCCAGAGTTTTCTGTAATTGAATTGACGAGAGAAAGTATCACGAGAGGTGTAGTAGATATTCTGTACGTCAACAAAAAGAGCAATTTTCTTCACGAGTATTTAATAAATGAATGTTTCCCTATGATAGAGCATAACACGGCAAACAACAGTTTTCGGGCATCCTGTAAATTTCTTTCGAAGAAATGAATATAAAGCTATCCAGAATGAAATCGGTCACTATAATGTGCCGCTTCGGAGGAATGACATGCTTTTACTTTCTAAAAAACAAGACTGGCTGGGTAACATTCGTGGGGATATTTTAGCCGGTCTTGTTGTTGCACTGGCTTTGATACCAGAGGCGATTGCTTTTTCTATTATCGCTGGTGTTGATCCAAAAATTGGTCTTTATGCATCATTTTGTATCGCGGTAATTACCGCTATTGTAGGCGGCCGCCCGGGTATGATCAGTGCGGCTACTGGCGCAATGGCGTTATTGATGGTCACTTTGGTTAAAGAACACGGCTTACAATATTTATTAATAACGACCTTATTAACAGGGCTGATACAAATTTTTGCCGGATACTTGAAGCTGGGCAGCCTAATGCGCTTCGTCTCGCGTTCTGTAGTAACAGGCTTTGTTAATGCCCTGGCTATTTTGATTTTCATGGCACAATTACCTGAATTAATAGGTGTTACCTGGCATGTCTATGTGATGACTATTTCCGGCTTGGGTATTATCTATTTATTTCCTTATCTTCCCGCTATTGGTAAGTCGATTCCATCACCGCTTGTTTGTATTGTCTCAATGTCAGCTATTGCGTTTTATTTTAATATAGACATTCGTACTGTTAGTGATATGGGTGAATTACCGGATACGTTACCGGTTTTTCTTTGGCCTGATGTGCCACTCACGTTTAATACACTACAAATTATTTTTCCTTATGCATTACCATTAGCTATGGTAGGGTTACTGGAATCATTAATGACAGCAACGATTGTTGATGATTTGACAGATACTGTTAGTGATAAAAACCGGGAATGTAAAGGGCAGGGTATAGCCAATATTGGCGCGGGGCTGTTAGGCGGAATGGCAGGTTGCGCCATGATCGGTCAATCCGTAATTAATATTAAATCAGGTGGTCGCGGCCGTTTATCAACCTTACTTGCTGGTATCTTCCTTTTGATTATGGTTGTTTTCCTCGGTGAATGGATTAAACAAATTCCAATGGCAGCATTGGTTGCAGTAATGATTATGGTATCGATTGGTACATTTAGCTGGCAGTCACTACTGGATTTAAAAACACATCCGCTTTCGTCTAATATAGTCATGATAACGACGGTGACGGTTGTGGTTTGGACGCATAATCTGGCGCTGGGTGTTTTTGTCGGTGTTTTGCTTGCTTCACTCTTCTTTGCGAACAAAATTAGTCATTTCATGTATGTTGAATCAGGCAAGGATGAAGAAAAAGATGTGCGAATCTATCGAGTTGTTGGCCAAGTGTTTTTCAGTTCATCAGATAAATTCATTGCTGCATTTGATTTTAAAGAAGCAGTAGAAAAAGTGGTTATCGATCTGAATCGTGCGCACTTTTGGGATATCACTTCGGTCTCCGCATTAGATAAGGTTGTAATCAAGTTTCGCAGAGAAGGTGCCGAAGTAGAATTGATTGGAATGAATGAAGCAAGTTCTACCATTGTCGATCGTTTCGGTGTGCATGATAAACCGGAAGAAATAGAAAAAATTATGGGTGGTCACTAATGAGTAATGAAAAACCTATGGTCTTGGCATGTATCGATGGTTCAAAGTTAAATGAAGCCGTTTGTGATTATGCTGTTTGGATAGCGCAACGAGTCGATGTACCTTTAAAACTATTAAATACCATTGATCATCACCAGGAAACTGCAGAAACAGCGGATCTATCAGGTAGTCTGGGTGTGAATAGTCGCGATCAATTACTTGAAGACATAACCGATCTGGAACATGTAAAAAGTAAGGCACGTATACAAAAAGGCAAAGCAATATTACAAGCGGCAAAAGATCGCGTGATAGAAGACGGGTTTTTAGATCCATTAACATCTTTGCAACACGGTAGTTTGATTGAGTCTTTAACTGAACTGGAAAAAGATATCCGTGTTCTGGTTATCGGTGCACGCGGAAAAATTCATGAAGATCAACTTGATCAAATTGGCGCGAAACTCGAAGCTATGATTCGTTCATTACATCTTCCTATCCTTGTTGCTTATGAAGAATTTAAAACACCGAAGACCATTATGATTGCTTATGATGGTGGTGAAGCAGCAAACAAGGCTGTCGACATGGTGGCGAATAGTCCTTTATATAAAGGTTTAAGCTGTCATCTTGTTTATGTGAGTAACAAACCTTCGTCTAACGAAATACTGGATAAAGCAGCAGAAAAATTACGCCAGTCAGGTGGTATTGAAGTGACAACTGCCAGTTTAACCGGCAAGGCAGAGCAAGAGCTCTGTGATTATCAACTTAATCAAAATATTGATATGACCATAATGGGTGCGTTTAGTCATACCCGACTACATGATCTGTTGCTTGGTAGTTTTACTGTTAAAATGTTATTTAATACTAAACGACCCTTACTGTTACTAAGATAAAAAAGAGTTAGGCAATTTTCTTTGTTGTTGCTGTGTTTTTCTTCTTTACTTTCTTCTTATCTTTTTTCCAGTAACTTTTCTTGTTTCTCGATTTATTGTCATTCGGCTTCTTCGAACGTTTTTTATTATTCGATGATTTTGATTTTATCGTTTCTGGTAAATTATGAACTGGTTCAAAGCCTTCGATTTCTTCACGCTCGATTTTAAATTTAATCAGTTTTTCAATATCGACTAACTGTTTAATTTCATCTGCACAAACAAGAGAAAGAGCATGACCACTTGCGCCAGCGCGTCCGGTTCTACCTATACGGTGTACATAGTCTTCAGGGATATCAGGCAAATCAAAATTAACAACATGTGAAAGCTGATTAATATCAATTCCTCTTGACGCAATATCGGTAGCAATCAGTACTTCAATTTTATTCTGTTTAAAGTTCGCCAGCGCCTTGGTTCTTTGTGACTGACTCTTGTTACCATGAATTGCAGCAGCATGAATATTCTGTTTCGAAAGTCGTTTAACAAGTTTGTCCGAACCATGTTTGGTTCGAGAAAAAACCAATACCTGATTCCAGTTACCTTGTTTGATCAAATGACTGAGTAATTCTGTTTTACGCGCTTTATCGACCGGGTGTATTGTTTGAGAAATTTTTTCAACGGTTGAGTTTCTTGGCGTTACATCAATTTCAACCGGATCATTAATAATCCCTTTAGCAAGCTGACGAATTTCTTTTGAAAATGTTGCTGAGAACATCAGGTTCTGACGTTGTTTGGGTAATAAAGCCATGATTTTTTTAATATCATTGATAAAGCCCATGTCCAACATACGATCAGCTTCATCAAGGACTAATACTTCAAGATCATTAAAGCGTACGGCGTTTTGTTGATAGAGATCGAGTAATCGGCCTGGTGTAGCAACGAGTATATCCACGCCTTTGCGTAGTTTCATCATTTGCGGATTAATACCGACGCCACCAAAAACGACAGCAGAACGTAAATGAATATGTTTACTGTAAGTAAAAACACTTTCCTGTACTTGAGCCGCCAACTCTCTAGTCGGAGTAAGAATCAATACACGCACACGATTGCTTTTAATTTTGGATTTATCTTTTAATAGTTCCAATATGGGTAAGGTAAAGCCGGCAGTCTTACCTGTGCCAGTTTGTGCTGCGGCCATAATATCTTTACCACTCAGTACAGCTGGTATAGCTTTTTCTTGTATGGGAGTAGGTTTGTTATAACCTTTTTCTTTTAATGCTCGCAACAAATCATCGGATAAACCGAGTTCTTTAAAACTCATTTGAGATTATTTTCCTTACTTTATTATTTAAAGCCATTTATATCAGGCTTATGTCGGTGCATGCTTATTGCTTATGTACATTTAGCTTGCAATAGCAGTAATGATTCAATGCGGCATACAGATAGTTAACTCTCTGAGATAGGGATAACTGGCTTTTTTTATTGTTATTCTTTGCCAGTCAAACAACTAAAGATGACGCGACGGAATGTTCTTTATTATTCCAAAGACGTGCACTCTAGCACATTATAAAAATGCTGTAATACTTTTTGAATGAGCCAAAAAAGTAATATTACTGTTGGTTGCTGCTATAATTCGACGTGAAACTGCAAAGAGAATGGATAACGATGATTCACCGTATTTCAAAAGTTTTGATGTTTTTCTGTTGTTTGATTGTTCAATCTGTCTTTGCGCATGGTGTCCATGAGACTAATGACGAACAGTCTTTAGCTGAAAGACCCAAGTTATTATGGGAATACTTTATTACTCATCTGGAAGCAAAAGCCAGTATCCGTATAGATGAACAAGGCGGTTATCGTTATATTGAAAGTGATGGTATAGCCGATCATGCGACAGGTCGTTTTCCAAATTCCGGCAACCCGCACAGTATTAAATCTCAGGATTACAAATTTCGAGTCGCATTAAACCCTAAAAAAGAGAGTTCGCTGAAGTCAGTCGGACATAATAATTTTGGTGTGGCCATTAATGGTGTGCCGTTTGATGCGGCAACAGCGGAATATTGGAATAACGATCGTTCTTCCGGCTGGAATATAGAAGCATTGACCGGCGGGATAAAATTGGGACTTGATAGTAATAATGCGCACGTACAGCCTAACGGCGCATATCATTATCATAGTGTGCCCAAGGGTATTCTTAATAAGCATAATTATAAAAATAAGCCATTATTAATTGGATATGCCGCAGATGGTTTTCCAATTTATGCGCATTATGGTTATAGCGATCCTGCAAATAGCAGTAGCGGCATGAAAGAATTAAAAGCCAGTTATAATGTTAAATCCGGTACGCGCCCCAGTGGTCCCGGTGGTCGTTACGATGGTACTTACACGAAAGATTTTGAATATGTTCAAGGCCAAGGTGATCTGGATCAATGTAATGGTCGTACAGGTATTACGCCTGAATATCCAAATGGTACTTACTATTATGTTGTAACAAATCAATTTCCTTTTATTCCGCGTTGTTTAATGGGCAATGCAGACAGTTCTTTCAGTAAACGATCCGGTAGTGGTAGCAATCAACGCGGCGGCGGTATGCAGGAAAGACGCGACCCTTCGGGTAGTAGTAACAGAGGGCCTGGTGGAAGAGGTGCTCCACCACAGGAAGCCGTTTCGGCATGTAGTGGTAAGGGTGATGGTGCATCTTGTTCATTTAATACGCCACGCGGTAGAATGAGTGGTAGTTGTCGAACAATTCAATCTAATATCGCTTGCGTTCCTTCTCGTAGATAATTATGAGTGCTGACACTATATCAAACGACACAAAAGCCACTGTTTACTATTTAAGTTACGGTGGTTTGATTCCATTTATTGTAGCGCTGTTTGGTTTTTTTCTCTTAGATGAACCAATACGTTCTTTTTCGCTAAATGCTTTTATTACTTATGCTGCTGTGATCATTGGCTTTGTCGGTGCCGTACATTGGGGCTTTCTTTTGAAAGCAGATGATATAGTAAATAAAAATTTATTATTAAGTTTAAGTGTGTTGCCTGGACTAATAGGGTGGAGTGCATTATTGCTTAATCAGCAACTCGCATTAATTATTTTCGCGCTATCGTATCCTTTAGTCTTTATCTATGAAAAGGTGACGTCTTTAAAAAATATTTTTCCCGATTGGTATATGTCAATGCGCGTTAAATTAACCTGTTGTGTCACATTAATGGTTTTAGTGATGATATTGGGACAGTATCTATGATGTCTATAAAAAATTATCTTGCCGTACTTTTATTATTTCTACTTACAAGCTGCACAAGCCTGCCTGAAAACATTAAACCAATTACAGGTTTTGAATTAGATAGATATCTCGGTAAATGGTATGAGATTGCCAGACTGGATCATTCATTTGAACGCGGCTTGAGTAAGGTCACGGCAGATTACAGTATGCGCGATGACGGTGGCGTTAGAGTTATCAATCGCGGATACAATGCAGAGAAAGAAAAATGGAATGAAGCAGAAGGTAAAGCTTACTTTGTTAATGAACCAGATATAGGGCAATTAAAAGTCTCTTTCTTTGGTCCTTTTTATGGCGGCTATAATATTCTCGTATTAGATAAAGAAAACTATCAATACTCCCTGGTTGCTGGTCCAGGTTTAGGTTATCTATGGATATTGGCGCGTACACCTAAGCTGGAACAAAGTGTAATAATTGAGTTGGTCAAGAAAGCACACACTTTAGGTTTTCCAGTTAAAGATTTAATTTATGTGACACAATAAATCAGCATAGAATAATGTGAAATGTTTGCTAATACGAAAAAAGCAGAATATTCAGAACGCGATAAAAAAATACAGCGTTTAATAATTATTGAAGGTAGCGTAAATTTATTCGTATTGTTATCCAAGTTGTTCGTTGGGGTAACAACCGGTTCTTTAGCTATTATTGCCGATGCAATACACTCCTTAACCGATGTTGCTAATAATATTGTTGCATGGATTGTAATTCGCTTGTCTATTATGCCCGCAGATCAAGACCACCCTTACGGTCATCGAAAGTTTGAAACTATTGCGATTTTTGCGCTGGCTGCGTTATTAACCGTGCTTGCGTTTGAGGTCGGCAAGAATGCAATCACAAAAGAAACAACAGAAATTGTTAGCGGCAAGATAGAGCTTGCCATCATGATAATCGTATTTGTGATAAACATCGGTCTTGCACTATGGCAACGCTATTGGGCAAAAAAATTAAAATCAAGCATCATGCTTGCTGATGCAGCGCACACTTTTGCAGATGTATTAACCACCGCTGTTGTTATTCTAGGTTGGCAACTGGCCAGCAATGGGTTTCTATTTCTTGACCGGCTTTGTGCATTAGGTGTTTCTGGCCTGATTTTTTACCTGGCTTATCAATTATTCAAAACAGCATTCCCTGTATTAGTCGATGAATATGCTATTGATCCTGGAGATATAAGAAAATCCGTGTTAGCAGTTGACGGCGTTAAAGAAGTAGGGCGCATACGTTCACGCTGGGTCGGTTCAGATATCGCGTTGGATGTTGTTGTTTCGGTTGATGCCGAACTAACAACGGAAGAGTCTCACAAGATTGCTGATAAGATTGAAACGATGATAGAAAACAAATATCAGGTTAAAGATGCATTAATTCATATAGAGCCCTATAAATAATCTTCACTCTATCCACACTTGAATAGTTAATCTAATCAGGGCAAAGTTAATTCATGAAATTGAATAAAGCCTGGTGTTTAATACCAGTCATAACAATATTACTTTCGGGTTGTAATAGCTTAAATATTCGGGACATAAAAGATATTAGTGCCGTTGTTGAGAACCCGGCGTCGGCCAAACAAGTCATAAAGAGCAGAGGTCAGAGTTATGTTAATAGTCAAATTCCCACTGACGTAAGAGCCCTAAAAGCAACGATAGAAAAATTTGTAAAACAAATAGTCGATATCTGGGGGGAAGATAACGCTAAACAATCAAGCCAGAAAGAATACGTAAAATACACCGATAACTATTACAATCGCGCACATATTAATTTTGAAAATGGTACGGTTACAATCGAAACGTTGGCGCCAGATTCACAAAAAGACTATTTGAAAAAAGCCATTATCACGACATTACTGACGTCTGATGACCCAAGACAGGTAGACCTTTTTTCCGATGCCGCGCCAGCAGGTTCAGAAGAGAGCAAGAGTAAGCCTTTTCTTTATGAACAAGTATTAGATCACGATGGTAAACCTATCGAGTGGCAATGGCGCGCAAATCGTTATGCAGAGTACTTAATAAAGAACAAAATCAGTAAAGTTAAAATAGGGAATAAGAATGGATTAAGAGTCATTTTTCCATTAGTTAAAACTCATCAAAAAATTCGAGCTTATAAATACGCATCACTCGTCCGCAAATACAGTAAGAAATATAATGTCACTGAAAGTCTAATCTACGGGATAATAAAAACAGAAAGCAGTTTTAATCCGTTTGCAGTAAGTCATGCTCCAGCGTACGGGCTAATGCAAATTGTGCCGAGCACAGCAGGTAGAGATGTTTTCGAAAAGATAAAGAAAACCTCAGGCCAACCCACTCCACAAAATCTCTATAACCCGGAATACAATATTGATATTGGTACGGCCTATGTAAAAATATTACAAGAGCAGTATTTAGTAAAAGTAAAAGATCAAAATGCACGACGGTATACGGTTATCTCTGCTTACAACGGTGGTGCAGGTAATGTATTAAAAACATTCTCATCCAATCGAGAACAAGCCATGGTAAAAATAAACCAGCTTTCATCAAACGAAGTTTATGAACAACTTACAAATAAACACCCTAAACAAGAGTCACGTCGCTACCTCTACAAAGTAAACGAAGCCCAGAAAGAATTTTGGAAAAACGACGGGCTTTAATGAGCACATGAAGAATATTTGTCCTTGCGAACAAAGTGAATCGCGAAGCGAGAGAGGGCAGCCTGGGCTGAGCGGTAAATCGTTTAAACAATGTTGCGAGCGTTTTTTAAATGGCAATGAAATAGCAAAAACACCAAAACAATTAATGCGTTCTCGCTATAGCGCCTATGCACTCGGTGGCTATGGCGACTATTTATTATCAACATGGCTACCCGAAATGACGCAAGGACTCACTGCCGAAGCCTTATCAGAAAAAACGATTAACTGGGTGAGATTAGAAGTAATAAACAATGGCCAGAAAGGCGATGATGGCTATGTCGAATTCAAAGCCTACTACAAGGATGAATCTGGACTAGAGAAAGCCCATCATGAAAAATCGACTTTCAAAAGAATGAATAGGCAGTGGTACTATGTTGAAGGTGATGTGAAAACAGAAATGATGCAATAAAAAATAAACGAATAAATTTAACTAAATAAACCCAATTAAATAAACTATGAAACCAGAAACAATAGATAGCGTTATATCGCCAGTAAAAGGCATGGATATCTTATCCAAGAATGAAGTCAGTCAATTATTGGATAATAGTCAGAACGGACTTTATGAACTATTTAGAAATTGTGCCTTAGCGGTTTTAAACAGTGGCGTTGCGATTGATGACAGTAAACAATTATTTGAAATGTATGCTGACTTTGATATTCGTGTTGTTCAGGTAGAAAGAGGCATAAAGCTGCAACTAACGGCAGCACCCGCGACAGCTTTTGTCGATGGAGAAATTATACTTGGTATTAAAGAACATCTTTATGCCGTATTGCGCGACATTGTCTATATCTTTGAAGAAATTAAAGATAAGCCCGATGTTGACCTGAACACCTCCGAAGGCATTAGTAATGCTGTTTTTCATATCTTGCGTAATGCGGATGTACTGCAAGCAGGCATCGACCCCAATCTTGTCGTTTGTTGGGGCGGACATGCAATTAGTCGAGAAGAATATGACTATGATAAGGTAGTGGGATAC
This sequence comes from Pseudomonadota bacterium, assembly GCA_038142205.1. Lineage (GTDB taxonomy): Bacteria > Pseudomonadota > Gammaproteobacteria > Eutrophobiales > Eutrophobiaceae > UBA7359. The sequence goes on from JAYQJO010000001.1 coordinate 73,001, forward strand.
GAGCTGGGTTTACGCGGATTCGATATCTGTACCGGTTGTGGTCCCGGTGCGATGAAAGCACCAATGAAAGGCGCCAATGTCGCGCATGCGAAACAGCGGATACAAAAAGGAATATATTTCGGCCTGACAGAACCCGGCATCATCGCGGCAGAATCACCCAATCCGATAGTGAATGAATTAGTCATCATGCCGGATATAGAAAAACGGCTAGAAGCGTTTGTTCGCTGTGCGCATGCGATTATTGTTTTCCCGGGCGGCGTTGGTACGACAGAAGAAATACTCTATTTGCTCGGCATCTTACTGCATCCTGATAATGCAAAAATACCTTTTCCATTAATCTTTACTGGCCCGGAAACTTCTCGAGACTATTTTGAAAAAATAAACGAATTCATATCCGCAACGCTCGGCCCAGTGGCAGAAAAACATTATCAAATAATTATTAACGATCCAAAAGCTGTCGCAAAAGAAGTCAAAAAAGGCATAGCCGAAGTAAAAGCGTTTCGAAAAGAACATGGCGATGCCTTTTATTTCAACTGGTTACTCAAGATAAAACACGAGTTTCAACAACCCTTTATCGCCAATCACGACAATATGCACTCATTAGAATTATACAAAGACATGGAAGCACACACCTTGGCAGCAAACCTACGCCGTGCATTTTCTGGCATCGTCGCCGGCAACGTAAAAAGCGAAGGCATGCGCGAGATAGAAGAACACGGATTATTCAAAATCCATGGCGATGAACAAATCATGAATGCAATGGATAGCTTATTAAGCGCATTCGTAGAACAAAAACGCATGAAGATATCGGCAGAAAGCTACAAACCGTGTTATCGGATTGTTAAGTAAGGGGCAAAACTACGAATTCACGTTATCGGAAAGCGATTTTGATACTTTAATATTTCAATTTAAACAATTTCCGCATTTATGCTTTTTTATTTAGTTAGCAATATATAAAGTTTACTTTCATTTTAAAAATAATATTTAGAAAATCAAAAGCGACTGAGATTATAGGAAGTTCTTCTGAAGATACGTGTAAGTATGTTTCAGGTTCCAAATGGGAATATTGTGTCGAGATAATAAATGTTTCAGATAAAACGATAATTATTAAAGGTGTGTTAGTTGCAGTAAGTGAATCAAGAGCTGCTATTTTTGATGGAACAAGTACAAAACAATATTTTTAAAAGATGATTATTCGTTAGTAAAGCATTTTTGAAAACCGTTAGTACATAAAAATATTTTATTTATTAATTATTCGAACAATTCATATTGCATCTACGTTAAACTATCGGTTCGTTTTTAACTTTGAGTTCACAATTGATTAACCTGTCTTTTAAAAATCGATATCTGGAATTGGGTGAGGGGTTTTATGAAAAACGTCATCCAGCACCTGTCGCTAAACCTCAGTTAATCAAGTTTAATTATGATCTTGCGACTGAGCTTGGTGTGCATGCTGATCCTCAGGATGAGGAAACATTAGTAGCGCTATTCTCTGGTAATAAAGTCCATGACTCTTCATCGCCTTTAGCCATGGCTTATGCGGGTCATCAGTTTGGGCATTTTAATCCGCATCTCGGTGATGGTCGCGCGATTTATCTGGGGGAGTTAGATCGTATTGATGGGAGTTCACTCGATATTCAATTAAAAGGTTCCGGGCGTACAGGTTGGTCTCGTAATGGGGATGGCCGTTCAGCATTGGGTCCTGTGTTACGTGAATATTTACTTAGCGAAGCCATGCACAAACTTAATGTACCAACCACACGCGCATTCGCGGCAGTGACAACAGGAGAAGAAGTTATACGGCAGGGCATGGTAGCCGGTGGCATTATGACGCGTGCGGCATCCAGTTTTATTCGTGTTGGTAGCTTTCAGTACTTTGCCATGCAAAACGATATGGAATCGATTAAAGCCTTGGCCGATTATGTTATTGAACGTAATTATCCGACTGTGAAAGAAGCGAGTAATCCTTATATTGCTTTATTTGAAGAAGTCGTGATGCGGCAGGCGAGTTTGATTGCTCAGTGGATGCAGTTGGGATTTATTCATGGTGTGATGAATACCGATAATATGTCGGTTGCTGGTGAGACCATAGATTATGGTCCATGTGCGTTTATGGATTTCTTTGATCATCATCAGGTATATAGCTCGATTGATCGTGATGTGCGTTATGCTTATAACAATCAACCTGGTATTGGTGCCTGGAACTTATCTCGATTGGCAGAAACCTTATTGCCATTATTTTATGACGATCTTGATAAAAGTGTCGAAATAGCGGAAGAAATTTTGCAAAGATACTTTGAGCGCTACAATCAAGAATGGTTGTCCGGTTTTCGTGCAAAGTGCGGTTTAACTGCTGTTGCTAATACCAAACCGGAAGATGATAAGGTGTTGTTAGATTCCTTATTGGATACGATGGAAGTCAATAAAGCAGATTTCACCTTAACGTTTTATCATTTGTCACAGTTGGATTCTGTAGGGGATGAAAAAGAGTTCGCCTTACGTGATCTGTTTGCAAAACCAGAAGCGATGGGTGAATGGTTAGCGCGGTGGCGTCAACGTTTATCATTAGAATTAGCGGAGGATAACGAACGTCAACAGAATATGCAGTCAATTAATCCACTTTATATCCCACGTAACCATCAAGTTGAAGCGGCAATACGTGCGGCTGAAGATCATAACGACTTTTCTGTGTTTCATGCGCTTTATGATGTATTGCAAAAACCTTTCGAAAAGCAGCAGGGTAAAGAAAGTTATCGCTTACCTCCTAAACCGGAAGAGGTAGTGCATCAAACATTTTGCGGGACTTGATTTGATTTTAAATTAGGTGATAGATAAATACCGTACTACTCTCCAATAGCCTGAAACACAATCTCGCGTGTTCTTTCACACGTATCAAAATCAATAACGACGATTTGTTGCCATGTGCCTAGCATCAAAGTGCTTCCCATGAATGGAATGGTTAATGATTGTCCTTGTATTTGTCCGCGTAGATGACTGTGACCATTGTCTTCGCCTGCGTTACGCGTGTTGTGTTGCCATTCTGGGTCGGCGGGGATTAACTGGTTCCAACTATTTCTTGTATCTTCATGCAAGCCAGGTTCATCTTCGAAGATCATGACTGATGCAGTGGTATGTTTTATGAATAATGTCACCGAACCTGCTGATAATTGCGACTCTATTAATAGGTTCTTGCATTTTTCGGTGATGTTCTCAATTTTAGAATCACCTTTCATATCTAATGAAAATAATTTCGTCACTACCGGCATGGCTTACTCATCTATTCCCTTTAACTCTAATGATTATTGCTTAATGATCTAAGAAACTTCAAGTCATTATCTGATAATTGTCCATCTCTGGCTTCTTTAAGTATAGCGTCAAATATGCCTTCGGCTGTTAATTGCCTGACAGCACCTAATACTTTAGTACCAATTTGTCCTTTCTCTTTTAAAGAATCTAGGTAATTAAAAGCATTTTCAAAGCTTTCATCATTGCGGTTGTAATAATCATTGCCGCGTGTGCGATTGCTATAGGCTTCTAGTTGTTCGCATGTAACCAGTATTTCGCCGAGTTCGCGTAACCAGTCAGGTTCGTCTGCCAGTTTTTCCGGGTAGTAATAATACAAGCAGACTTTCTCCATCCAGTCTGACCATGCAATATGATGTGCTTCTATATCGGGGATGATGTTTTGAATAATTCGATTTAAACGTCGAGCATAGCCTAAACGCATTTCGACCTGTTCTTTTGTCCAAGTATTCACAGTAATACCAAGTTGTTTTAATTGTTCCTGATATTGTTCAAGGAATGCCTCTGTTTCTTCACCGTATGCTGTGTCAGGATGTTCAGCACGCCATTCTGCTGGGCGCGTGGGTATGTGTTGTTGTTTTGCCCACGTCCAGATTTTGCCAAAGAGTTCTTGTTCCAGTCCGGCGCGACCCATGTCATGTAATAAACAGGCGGTTTGATATTGACGGACGCGATCTTCATCATGCCCCAGATACCGTGCCACGGTAGCGCACATTTTTGCCGTTCGTAAAGCGTGTGGCTTGTCATAGCCATCAATCATCTCGCCCGTCTCAGGATGAGGATAGTCGTAATAACTTAATAAAGTATTGACGGTAGGTTTTGTTAACCAAAGCAGTGAATCTGGAAATGAGCGTTGCATTTCTATGAGTTTAAAAGAAAGTAAAAACTAAATAAACTCACGTGCTGTTTCTAATAGCGGAACAGATCATGACAGGCTGCACAGGTTCTGTTTAAGCGTTCATAAGTAAATTGTAAACCTTCTGTATCATTGTTCTGTGCCATAAAACCCATATTATTCGCTTCTATTTGTAATTGTCTGGCTATGTTTTCAAACACGTTTTTTTCTGTGGGGTTTAGCTGAAATCCAGGTAAGGCCTGATTCAGTTCTTTTGCCGCAAGATAGAGTTCGCTGGCGTTATCGAACAATTCATTAATTTGTTCTAAATTGAGCTCTTCTTCATAAACTGAGGAACTAAGCTTGTGCATGATCGCTTGTAGTTTTTCGCTGTAGATTACGTGGAGTTGAATACTGTCTTGCAGTTGTTCTGATTCTGCTGACGTACTTATCACATTGCTACCAAGCAAGAAAATTGAAATAACGCATACTTTTATATCCATAAAAAAAGCATAGCAGGATAAATGAAGGTAATCTTGATCTTTATCAATGCTAAGTAAAATAGTTTATAACTAACTTTAGCCTGCGGTTGTTGAACCGATAATGATATCAATTTTCTTTTCTAGCGTGTCTGTTGAGCTAATAACGTCAGAATAGGGTTCTGTATTTTTATAAACAAGGTTCATAATTCCATCAGATGATTGATAAGCTTGACGATTATGTAATGTATTTAAACTGATGTTGTTATTATGTCTTTGTATTATATTTTCTGAGCTTAGTATGCCGTTGTGAATAATGTTGGGTGATGCCATATCGTAATCAGTTTGTTTAATATCTGACTTTTCTTGAGCAATGTAATCTTCGGCACTGATTATTTTTTTTGCTGATGTATTGTTGGCAATGGCAGTTGAACTATTCACTTCTCCATCGATATAGGGAGAATTCGGATCAGTGCTTTTTACATCACTCTGAAATTGAGATTTAAATGCGGTCGTCGTGACTGATATAGCGGCCCCAAGTGGACCGCCAAATAAAGCAGCGCCGGCAACTTCCATTACAGGCGCAATCACATCCCCCGTTATTTTTCTGTAGATACTATTGATGATAGGAATATGTTGTAGTGGATTAATAATGTCGATGATGTCACCAAAGGTAAAACCATCTTCACCAAAAATACCGCTTGTCGTTTCTTTGGATGACAGTTCATTTTCATTAAGCTGATTATTGCTGGCATGAACCAGCGCGGCGATACCATTTTTTGGGATATGTGTGGCCAAAAATCTTGTCCAGTTAATTGTTTTTATGTGATAAATGCAAGCGATATACCAATCAAAAATAGAAAATCGATGCCGTTGAAATCCAGTTATAGCAATGGTTTCAATAATTTTTGTCAAAGTTTACGGTAAGTGTTTGCCGCTTTTAACATGATGTGGCAGAGTTAGGCCAATGTCGCATGTCATGCCCCTCGATTCGGAACAACAAGAGCAAGTTCTTTCTGCAACGGAAACCTGTCTCTATCAAGCCAGTGTTGTACTGGAACGAACTTTCGAGCCTATCCCTGTTTATTTTGATCTCAAAGGCAGGGCTGCTGGCATGTATAGGGTGAAAAAATCGCAACGCATGATTCGTTACAATCCCTATATTTTTGCACGCTATTTTTCTGAAAATTTAGCTGTAACTGTGCCGCATGAAGTCGCGCATTATGTTGTCGATGTCCTATATGGCATGAGAAATACACAACCGCACGGTGGGGAATGGAAAAATATCATGGCGTTACTTAATGCCGATGCCAGTGTTACCTGTGATTTTGACTTGAAGGATTTGCCGTCAAGAAATTATCAACGTTTTCATTATTCTTGTTCATGTCAAACACATGAACTGACGCGTATTCGTCATAACCGGGTATTGAAAGGCACGCGCTATTTATGTCGACTTTGCAAGCAGGAGCTAGTAGCTAATCATGACTGACTTACATCCGCAATTGTTGAAAGACTGCTTGGTTCTCGGTCGGTTTCCCTTATGTCATTTGTTATTGATGCAGGATGCAAACTATCCATGGTTTATCCTGGTGCCGGATAGAGAAGGGATCAGTGAGATTTATCAACTCGCTGTTCAGGATCAGTTACAATTATTACGAGAATCTTCTTTTTTGGCAGAATTTCTTATGAAAACCTTTAATGGTGATAAAATGAATATCGCGGCGCTGGGAAATATTGTTCCGCAGTGTCATTTACACCATGTTGTGCGGTATCATTCGGATGCAGCATGGCCGGCGCCGATTTGGGGTAAATTGCCAGCAAAAGCGTATAGCGAAGAAGCCTTGAATGATATTATTTTGAAATTAAATGAACTGGAGTTGATGGATTTTGATTATGAAAAACAATAACAAGATTAAACTTTTTTCCTCTGCAATTGTAACTGTTTTTGCATTAAATTTGTCTTTTCCAGCGAATGCGGAAGAGATGAATCTGGAAGAAGCCCAGGCGGAAATTTCCCGTCTTGAAAATGAGAACACTTCTTTAAAACAGGAATTGGAAATTTACGAAAAAGAAATTGCAGAGCACAGAGCCAAGCTGGAAGAACACGATAATATGATTTCGGAATTATCCGGCGAACTGGAAGAGCAATAAATAATTACTTAACGCTACGTTAAGTAATGTCCTTCATTCTGCTACGTAGATTATTTCCTGTTGCTGCTTTAGTTTGCGTTGCAGTATTCATTCTAGAATCTGTCACGGCTTTAAATCCGGAACAGCAAAAATTATTAAACTGGATGCCCTATATCACGTTGGGCATCACCATGCTGATTTGTGTTAATTACAATCGCGCTCGTCTATTCACTGTCTCGCTTGCTTTAATTCTATCTTATTACTTTATTCAGACAGAGTTACAAAGTTCGCTGAATGATTTCCATACATTTTATATCTATACCAGCATTAGTGTCTTAATACCGTTATTGTTGTTTCTTTTTTTGTTTTTGCCAGAACGTGGTCTGAAAAATCATTATGGACTGTTCACCATATTAATAGCGCCTTTATTCTTTTTGTTTGCTTATTCCATCTATGAACTGATGCCGGAATCAAATTTACTTCGAATCCTTATTCATCACTTCCAGATTCGCACGATAGAAAACACGTTGTTACCTGTGAATACCAGTATTTTGTATCTGCTTGTTTTTGTTATAGGTCTTTATCAATTAATAAAAACCCGTGATGAATATTTTGTCACGATATTATCAGTGCTCACCTTTAGCTTTATTACACTAAATTATTTTGACCATGAAAGAATATCTGTTGTCATGTTAAGCATGCTTGGTATTAGTCTGATTGTCAGTTTAATGCGTGGCGCTCATGACATGGCCTATCGCGATGACTTAACCGGTTTGCTAGGCAGGCGCGCTTTAAATGAACGTTTAAAAGGGTTGGGCAAACGCTATACCATAGCAATGGCTGATGTTGATCATTTTAAAAGTTTTAATGATACGCACGGTCATGATATTGGCGATGAAGTATTGAAAATGGTGGCAAGGCATATCGATAAAGTAAAGGGTGGTGGTACAGCGTATCGTTACGGTGGTGAAGAATTCTGTGTGATCTTTCCCGGGAAAGATGTTGAGTGCAGTAAGCCTTATCTCGAAACAGTACGCAATGATATAGAAAGTTATAAAATGCAAATACGTGATAAAGAACACCGGGAAAAAACGAAACAGAAATCAAAACAACGTGGCCGACGCAAAAAAGAACGTGCAGGTAAAACAGTATCTGTGACAATCAGTATTGGCGTTGCAGAACCGGGCGAAAAACATGTTAAAGTAGACGAGGTTTTAAAAGCAGCAGATACTGCATTATATAAAGCTAAACAAAACGGACGTAACTGTCTGGCAATTAATTAATAAAAAAATATGAAAATACTTTTAAACTTTTTAATCATTATTTTACTAACCGCCTGCGGTAGTGATACGCCGCAACTATCAAAACTTTCCAGTAATGCCGTTATTCTTGCTTTTGGTGATAGTTTAACAGAAGGCGTAGGTGCGAAAGAAAGTGAGAGCTATCCTGCGCTATTACAATCCTTGTCCGGTAGAAAAGTAATTAATGCTGGTATCTCCGGTGAACAATCCGCGCCGGGTCTGGCGCGCTTACCCGCTTTATTGGAAGAGCATCAGCCAGAACTACTTATCTTATGTCATGGTGGTAATGATATTTTGCGTAAAAAGAGCATGGCTAAAATGGAAGAGAATGTCACGGCAATGATACAACTGGCAAAGGATAAAAATATCCCAGTTGTTTTGCTTGGTGTGCCTAACTTTGGCTTATTCCTGTCATCTTATAAAGGTTATAAAACAGTGGCTGACTCAACGGGTGTAATATTTATTGAAGATGTGATCTCAAACATATTGTCAGATGATGCTTTGAAAGCAGACTCAGTTCACCCTAATAAGGATGGCTATAAAATTATGGCGGAAAGGATCTATTCAGTACTACAGGATGCAGGGGCTTTATAAACAATAAAAAATGACTGAAGAATTCTTGTTTATCGATAATGAAGCCTCATTATCAGAACTGTGTAAGACACTTAAAAGCTCAAGCTGGTTAGCTGTTGATACGGAGTTTGAACGTGTTAATACTTATTATCCTGAGCTTTGTCTGATACAGGTATCGAATGGATCAACACACGCCATTGTTGATCCGATTAGTATTAATAATTTAGAAGCGATCTATAATTTACTTTATAGAGAATCAATAATAAAGATCTTTCATTCCGCACATCAGGATCTGGAAATATTTTTTCATATTAAAGGAAGCGTTCCCAAACCATTATTTGATACACAGATAGCCGCGCCCTTATTTGATTATGCGCAGGGCATAGGCTACGGTAATTTAGTTAAAGAAGTTTTAGAAATAGAACTTGATAAAGGTCACGCTCGTACAAACTGGAAGAAAAGGCCCTTAACAAAAGAGCAGTTAAGATATGCTGCGGATGATGCTATTTATTTGGGAAAAATATATGAAGTTTTTGCTGAAAAGATAAAGTCTATTGAAAATCTGCATAATTTTAATGCGCAAACAGAGCGGCTTTACAAGCCGCAGACTTATGAACCTGACCCGACAACCATGTGGAAAAAAATCTTTGCCGCAAAAAGGTTAAAAGGAAAACAACTGGATATCATTAAAAAACTGGCAGAGTGGCGTGAAATTACTGCAAGAAAACAAAACAAGCCAAGAAAATGGATTTTAGAAAACCATATAATAATTGATATCGCAAAACTACCAGTTGAATCTAAAGAGGATTTATTAACGGTGATAAATGAAAAAGCATTAAATAGATATGGCGATGCTTTATTCGGGATTATTAAAAATATTTAATACGCCATCAATACATCACCATTGCTTTGGTTTTTGATTAGCTTGTCTAGCACCATAATATGAACTCAAATCTTGAAAGCCGCCTTTAAGTATATGTACATTATCAAAGCCAATATGACGAAGTGCTGTGCCAATAGCCGTTGCTCTTGCGCCTGATTTACATATGACCATGACTTGCTTATCTGTAGGGATACGCGCCAGATTTTCTGGTTTAAATATTTCATTTGCAGGAATTTTAAGGTTTTTTTCTGATGTCATCGAGAATAGTTCGGTTTCAGATGGTGTTCTCACATCTATTACTACAATCTCTTTGCCAGCTTTTATGTCCTTAATAAAGTTGTGCGGTATAACAAAATGCATAGCTTTGCCTGAATTTTTTCCTTTTACTTCAGAGAAAAGCTCTGCATAGCTTTCCGCAAGTTTCGTATCATAAGACCATACTAAAGTAGTAAATAAAATAGAAATGCCGCTTATAGTAAATATTAGAATCTGTTTAATCATAGCTTTCCTCATTTGATTAAAAGCACTTCTGTTAATTATAGAGTAGTTTATATGTCGTTATTATAAATATTTTCTGTTGGCAAAACAGAAGGTTATCTCTTGTTATTTATGACCTGTTCCCTTGAAGTCCGCCAGTATGAAGAGCTATGATTTTTTGTCCTTTCTTTAGTTTTCCATTTTTTATAATATCGAATAAACCGAATAGCATCTTTCCGTTATATACCGGTTCAAGTGGGATGGATGTTTCTTTTTCGAAGTCTTTAATAAATGGGAGTAACTCATCATTGGTTTTAGCAAAACCGCCAAAATGATAATCAAAATTAACAGACCAGTTGGTTATTGAACGTTGCTTAATTAATTTTTTTATATCTTTTTCCAGGAAACCACCGCCTTTAATCGAAGAAAAACCTAGTACACGTTTTTCTGCCGGTAGTTTTTTTGCCAAGCCTGCCAATGTTATGCCTGTGCCGCAGGCTAAGGTTAAAGTATCGAATTCCATATTAATTTCTTTGACTATTTCGGCTATGCCTTTAAATGCATATTCGCTTGCGCCGCCTTCTGGTATCCAGAATCCACTATATTGTTTTGCCGGTGGCGCATTGAATGCGCGATGTTTACGAAGATCACGAAATGCAGAACGATTAACAAACTCCAGGTTCATATTCCATTTTCTTAAATCGCTTAAGGTTTGGCTTTCTTGTTTCGGTTGTTCGCCGCGTATTAATCCTGTGGTTTTTATATTCAATTTATAACCGATATAGGCGAGAGCATGAAGATGATTGGAATAAGCGCCGCCCATGCTAATGAGGTGGTCGTGACCGTGCTCTAAAGCGTATAGCAAGGTGTATTTAAGCTTACGCCATTTATTACCAGAAATAACCGGGTGTATTAAATCATCTCGTTTTATATATAGCGGGAAACCATATTCACTCAGTAAGGGATGCTGGATTTGCTCGACAATGGCAGCTTTTTTATTAATTTCCAGTTCAGATTCTATCTGCGAGATATCAATCATTTGAATTTAAAACTCTTTAAAAGAATAGGCTATTATAGCGCTACTTTTATTTTTCTTTTGAGGTATTAATGTGAGTACATTTGATGATGTTTCTGTCGTAATTGAAGCGAATATCTATTTAGATGGGAAAGTCAGTAGTCGTACCGTCATGTTCGCCGATGGTTCTAAAAAAACGCTCGGTATTATGTTGCCCGGCGAATATCATTTTAATACTGACACACCAGAGCATATGGCAATTATACAAGGGACGGTTGAGTATCGTTGGAACGAGAATGATGACTGGAAAAAAGTAATCGATGGTGGCGAATTTAATGTGCCGGGTAATTCTTCATTCGATATTCGTGCATTGGAAGTTACGGATTATGTCTGTTCTTTTATAGAAGGCTAATCATTGATACGGATTAAGTCATGAGCTATGACGTCATTATTATTGGTGGTGGCGCATCGGGTTTAATGTGCGCCATCACTGCTGCGCAACGTGGTCGGCGCGTTCTGGTGCTGGATAGCAGTAATAAAGTCGGCAAAAAAATACTGATGTCCGGAGGTGGGCGTTGTAATTTTACTAATCTTTATATTGAGCCTGATTGTTTTCTTTCCAACAACTCGCATTTTTGCAAGTCGGCATTGAGCCAATATACGCAATGGGATTTTATTGCGCTGATTGAGAAGCATGCTATTGCTTATGAAGAACGTGATCACGGACAATTATTCTGTAAAGAGTCAGCCAAGGATATTTTGGCAATGTTAATAAAAGAATGTGATAAGGCTGGTGTACAGATACGAACACATTGTGAAATTAATTCAATCGCCGCTTTTTCTGAACAAAACACATCAAATTCAAAATTTAAACTGGAGTCAAACCAGAGTAACTTTGAATCAGAGAATCTTGTTATTGCATCGGGTGGTTTATCTATACCGAAAATGGGTGCGACTAATTACGCTTATAAAGTCGCGCAGCAATTTGATATGCCTGTTATTAAAACAAGTGCAGGGCTTGTGCCTTTCACTTTTACTGGTGAGTATAAAACGATATTTGAACGGTTAAGCGGTATTTCACACAAGGTTTATTTGTTGACTGGCAAACAGCAATTTTATGAAAGCATATTATTCACTCATCGTGGTTTAAGCGGTCCGGCGGCATTGCAATTATCCAGCTACTGGAAACAGGGCGAGATAATAAGTGTTAATTTATTTCCAGATAATGATATTAGTGCAATATTGAGTCAGGCAAAAAAAGAAAAGCCGAATTTATTATTGCGTAATTTACTATCACAACATTTAGCAAAGAAGCTGGTGCAGGAACTTGAAATACTGTTCTGGTCAGCTTGGAAAAATAAGGTGATTGCTGATATACCCGATAAAGTATTAGATGAAATTGCTATGAATTTATCCGGATGGAGCTTGAAGCCATCTGGTACAGAAGGATATCGAACGGCCGAAGTAACCTTGGGTGGTATTGATACGGACTACCTATCTTCAAAAACAATGGAAAGTAAAACACAGCAGGGTTTATATTTTATTGGCGAAGCCGTTGATGTAACGGGACATCTTGGTGGATTCAATTTTCAGTGGGCCTGGTCTTCCGGTTATGTAGCGGGTTTAGTTGTCTAAAAAACGATGAAAAAAATATTTTTACTATGTTTATTCTTTAGCCTAGCGGTTAATGCAGACAATGGTTTTTCCATTAATGTTTTTAAAGATGAAGCTGATAGGCAGTTTATTGATCAAAGCATTAATCAATTCTTGCAACGCTATAATATTCCAGGCTTATCAATTGCAATAGCAAAACAGGAAGAGATTTTATTTGCCAAAGGCTATGGCTTTGCTGACACGAATAAAAAAGTCCCTGTTAATATTGCGCATAAATTTCGTATTGCAAGCTTAAGTAAGCCTATTACTGCTGTTGCGATGATGAAGCTTAGGGAAGAAGGGAAGTTAAAACTTGATGATAAAATTTTTGGTAAGGGCGGACTATTGCAAGGCCGCTTTCCGACAAGCAACAAATTCTTGCAGCAGATAACAGTACGTCATTTGCTCGAACATACTGCCGGTAAGAACTGGACGAATGATGGTGGTGATCCGATGTTTCAAGATTATAAATTATCGCAAGCTAACCTGATCCGTAAGACACTAAAAGAAAACCCCATTACAGCAACACCAGGTAATCACTATGCTTATTCAAACTTTGCTTATTGTTTATTAGGTCGTGTTATTGAAGAGTTAAGCGGTATTCCTTATGAAAGTTATGTCCGTAAAACGTTATTTAAAGAAATTGGTGCAAACAGTTTTTCTGTTGGTAATAGAGAACCTTCAAACCCTGCTTTTCAGGTTCGTTATATTCCTGATAAAGAACAGTCTCCTTACAGTTTTCCTGTAAAACGAATGGATTCGCATGGCGGCTGGGTTGCAAATGCGATTGATTTGGTGAAGTTTATTATGAGTGTGGATGGGCGTGGCAAAGATATCCTGAGTCAGGAAAGTATTAAAATTATGACAACGCCGTCTAAACATAACAAAAACTATGCGCTGGGCTGGAATGTGAACCAGTATAATAACTGGTGGCATATGGGTTCATTACCAGGCACAGCTTCAATAATGGTACGTACGGAACACGGATACAGTTGGGCCGTGCTATTAAATAAAAGAAGTGAAGACAGTACCTTTATGACCGAACTGGATAAATTGACCTGGAATATAATAGATGGGATAAAAGTGTTAAATTAATGTTGAATTGGTAGAGTAATCGATAATGAGTGCGTTTAAAGGTATCGGCATTTTGGTATTTTTATACACGTTTTACTGTTTGTTTACAGGAGAAGTGTATGCGAAAGATAAAGCATCAGGCCGTACTGTTTATAAAGCAGAAGAACCGGGTTATTACTGGACAATAATTGTTATCTCACTGCTCCTGTGCTTCCTGCACCCGCAGTATTAGTGTATCCATACACGTCATTTTGTTTTATCTATCGCCTGTTTCTTTTTCTTTTAAGATTTTATCTTTAAAGGCAATACATCAAATTTAACACCATCAAAACCGTCCAATATAAATTGACGTATATTCTGATGATCATCGCCAGCCGGGTTAGCTAATACATCATCACGGTAATATGTGCCAAAACAATTTAATGTTTCTGTAGTGGATAAGTTATTAATAAAAGCAAACGCGAGTATTTTGCACGATCCTACATTTTGCCCGGCTTCATTTTTTACATTTCCATTGCTAAATGTCGTCGCTGTATAGTCATAATTTTGTTCAATAGTCGAAATGGTGGCGGTAAATTCGATAGATTCCGGATCATTCTTTAATTTTTCTAAAAAAGTATTCAGTTCCATTAGTGTTCATGACCTCCCAGACCATGCACATGACCGTGTTCCAGTTCTTCTTCATTTGCATCGCGAACTTGAATCACTTCAATATCAAAGTAAAGTTGGATGCCTGCTAGTGGATGGTTGCCATCGATAATGACTTCACCTGCATCAATGGCAGTAACAGTGACAACAACAGGCGTACCTTCTTCAGACTGTGCTTCGAACTGCATGCCTTCTTTTATTTCAACATCATTCGGAAACATGCTGAGCGGAACACGTTGTATTTGTTCCAGGTCACGTTCGCCGTAAGCATCATTTGGTTCTATAACAATACTGTTTTTATAGCCGCTTTCTTTTCCTTCCAGTTCATTTTCAAGACCAGGAATAATATTTCTTGCGCCATGTAAGTAGGCAAAAGAACCGTCCTGGCTCTCGTCGATAATCTCACCGTCTTTATCTTTCAGTGTGTAATTGACTGTTCCGACCTTGTCTTTTGTCAGCTGCATTATTTTCTCCTGTGGTATAGTGACCTATTCATACCAGCTTTAAGACTATCGGTGTGCCAGAATAATCAGGTGTTTTTTTTAGTGAAAGCGTACTATGCCGATCACGATTAAATATTTCAAATTTTTAACTATTTTTAATGAAAAGTATTAGCACCATTCTTCTATTCTTTATCTTCAGCGAGAAAGTATTCGCTGCGCCTTCCGGATCGGATTTGCTTACGGCTTGTGAAACTGCTTTGCAACAAGGTTTTCAGGATGCAACAGGGATGATGTGTACATGGTATGTGACGCCGTGTGATTGTCATTATGGTCAGGCTCCAGAAGTGCCACGGGTCTGTTTGCCTGATGGGCTTGAAACAGAATATCTGGCAAAGGAAGTTATTACAGGTTTGAAATCGAATCCGCAATTACAGAAAAAAACAGCCGAAGTATCGGTGGGGGAAATTCTGGTAAAAAAATATCCATGCAACTAAAACAACAGTAATTGAGTTGATTTAGTCTTAAGTGATAGCAAATATCGCTAAATCAAGCTTGTTGTAAATTTATTCATCGCGAAATAGTTGATGACAAGCGTTACAGGTCTGGCTTAAACGGGTAAATGCTTCATTTAGCAAATTAGTTTGGGAATAGTCTGCGGTATGCGGATCATAAGATTTTGTAAGTTGCTTAATATTTAAGGTTTCACTGTATAATTTACTGGCTATTGCACTAAAAATAACACTATTACTTTCTTCAAGCTGATTAGCCGGGACTTTCAAGGCCATTAATTCAGCATAAAAGAGAAGTTCTTCTACCGTTTCGACCAAATTGGTCATATCTTCTTCGGTAAAACTGATTTCCTCAGCGGCTTGTTGAGTATCTGCAACGGATGATATCTGCTGCATGATGTTGAAAAGTCGCTCGCTAGACTCAGCGTGAAGTAAATATTGGTTTTCGTCTTGATTATCAGAACCATCGCTGCTCTTTAAATGAGTACTTATTGAAAGAACAATAATCAGTAATATTGAGCGGAAAAAAAGTTTCATTGATAGCCTGTTTTGTATTAATTAGTGTGGTCAGTATACAAAGGCGTCTAAATATATACCTTGATCCGGATCAAGTTCGTGCAAGTATTTAATTAACTCGATTAATTAAACAATAACTTATCTTATCCGTTGTTTTAAAACATGCTGCAGTTCTTCAACATGTTTTAAATTCACAATTCCTAATAAACACTTACTCAATATAAGTATAGTTTAAAAACATTTAAAATCGGCGTTTTGATGGAGACAAATTATTACAATTAAGACTTTTCTTTATCTTCTTTTTTACTGCGCCGTTTTGACGGCTTTTTAGTTGGCAGGGTAAACCAATCTTCTTTCGTTATTTCGTGAAAATAATCGACTTCCTCAATAATAAAGCGCGATGTTGTACTCGGTACTGCGGCGATTTCCACGCGAACGCCTTCTGATTTCAGGTGTCGTACCAGCTCAATATAGTCTGAATCACCTGACATAATAATAATGGTATCGACTTTGTCAGCGACCTGAATCGCGAAAATAGAAAGCGGGATATCGGCGCTTTTGTGGCAAGGGCGTACTGAGCCGTGATAAAAATTGTGTAAGCGCTCCTGCAATTTATTGGAAATATGTTTGCCTTCCCGAAAATAAACCAATCGGCTTAGTCCTCGATTGATCAGCAGCTTTGGAATCAGTGCATCAAAGTTGAGCATGGTATTGGAATCGTTCGATTCGGAGTGAATACTGCGTTCTATATTGTTGCCGTCGATGAGTATGGCGACAGATTGTGAAATGACAATGTTTTCAACTGCGGGTTGTTGTTCTTTAGTATCGTTCATAAAATTCCGTTAAAAAATAATTGAGCGACATTATCGCAGTTTCATTGAATTAATAAATCATTAACTGCGGGTAAAACGTTATTAATGATATCAACCTTGAAAAAAGGAGCTTTATTTTAGAAGTTTATCAAAAAATGAATGATTCTTTATTTTTTTGCTTAATTTATAATCATTTAATTTATGTGATTAACTGATAGCTATGACTGAAAATAAAAATGAAGGCACGCCGGAAGAAATTCGGAATAAAATAAATCGAGAAACATCAAAAATGCAATGGAGTGAATTATTGCCTTTTTTTGCCAAAGGCATGGCAATTTATGTCTCACATAATCTGGATCTAATTAAAGTTGCTTATGCGTTGTCGAAAGATGACAAAGAACAGTTTGAAGCATGGACAATAGCAGGTACTGTTGCCAATGTCACAGACGAACAAGCCAGTGCCTGGCATGAGAGTCATGTTGTTGTCTGGGCGACGGTGATTAAACCATGGGTGTTGGTTCAACCTATTGTTGATTGATGAGATACCAGCAAAATGACTTCCAATAGTAAAGTTAGCGTGTTGTTTGTTTGCATGGGTAATATCTGTCGCTCGCCAGCTGGTGAAGGTGTTTTTCAGCATTATGTTCAGCAACAGAGCTACAGTGATGAAATTAATATCGATTCCGCCGGAACGATAGCCTATCACCAGGGTGAACCCGCCGATGCCAGAATGCGCGAAGTTGCGGCAAAGCGTCACTATCAATTAACTTCAATCGCGCGAAAAGTCATTGCAAATGATATCGATAGTTTTGATCTAATAATTGCCATGGACAATGACAACCTCTACGAACTGGAAGCACTCGCTAATGGTAAACAAAAACATATTCGACTACTTGGCTCGTTTATTGATGGTTATGATGAAAATAATGCGCCATCAGTGCCTGATCCGTATTACGGTGGTCAAGCCGGGTTCGAACAGGTATTGGAAATGATTGAATCAGCCTGCCCGAATATGCTGTCACATTGTCTGGAACTGCTTCAACAAAAATAACCATGACACTACAGGCACGTATTGAAGCTGCCATCTCTGCACATACTGATCGGGAAGCACAATTTGCCGACAGTAGACACGCCTATGGCGGTTGTATAAACGACAGTCGTATTGTGAGTTTAAAAGATGCGCGTCAATTTTTTATAAAAACGCATCCTCAAGCGAGCTTCTTCCCTGATCTTTTCAAAACAGAATTTAAAGCACTGCAATTGTTAGCCGAACCTGATGTCATTCATGTGCCTAAACCCATTGCTTATGATGATGACTTTATTGTTATGGAAGTTTTTAAAGAAGGAGTGAAAGCGAATGATTGGCAGGAACAAATAGGGAGGCGTCTGGCAGAACTTCATAAAGCAACACAAAATTCGCAATACGGTTTTGAAGAAGAGAATTATATTGGCACAACTAAACAAATAAATAATTGGTCTGACAGTTGGTCAAGCTTCTGGCGAGAACAACGTTTGGGCTATCAATTAAAATTATTTTCATGAAAAACAGATCGAAAAGATCCGTTATTAAAAGCAGGTGAACAATTACTCAATAAGTTGGATTCATTAATTGGAAATATTACGGAACCGGCTGTTTTATTGCACGGCGATCTCTGGTCAGGTAATGCCGCAGCGAATGAAAAAAGGGAGCCTGTTATTTTTGACCCTGCCAGTTACTACGGACATCGTGAAGCAGAAATAGGCATGATGCGTATGTTCGGTGGTTTTGATGCGCGATGCGAAACAGCGTATGCAGAAGTCTGGCCTTTACAAGGTGGTTCCGAAGAAAGAATCAGCTTATATCGTCTTTATCATGAATTAAATCATTTGAATTTATTCGGCTCAGGTTATTATCAAAGCTGCCTTACCAGTATTAATGCGTTAATTTAAATTGTTAAAATTAGTTATATGAATATTATCTATATTATTGCGATATTAATTTTATTAGGTATTTTGCTTGCTTTATACAAGCAAGTTAAATACTTGTTAACACACAATATCGAATTAACTAATATCAGTTCAAAGCTTGTTCAGGTGCTAGCATGGATAACGATTTCTTTTGCTGCAATATTCTGGTTGCTACTTCTATACTGGACAATCAGTTCCTGGTTAATACATATTGACCCGACTAAACCGAAACCGCATTTCATTATTGTTTATGTATTAGGTTTGTTTTCTACTGGAGTATTAATGTCTTTTTCACAGTTTTTTTCTAAAATAAACAAACTTAAATAAAGCGATGCTAATAAAAATTGATTTGTATTTGCTGTGCTTCAAATGGACACTGTGGATATATCGTCAGTATAATAAATTTATTGCCTATCTTATTGATACAAGAAGTGTTTTCATGCAGTCCACGTTTAAAATCTATAAAAGCATATCGGACAAATTTTCCATTAAAATATAGTTAGGGGAAAAGATGAACTATCTACAGCTGGCATATATTCATTTAGGAACAGTTTTTCCTGCCTTCCTTATTGGCACTTATCTTTTGATAAGCCGTAAAGGTAACTCATGGCATAAAAATTTAGGAAAGATGTACATGCTTCTTATGCTTATTACAGCACTAATAACGCTTTTGATGCCTGCAGAAGTTGGACCAACATTTTTGAGCCACTTTGGTTTTATACACCTGTTTAGTTTCTTTGTGTTTTATTCTGTTTCTACTGCGTATCTTGCCATCAGGAAAGGTAATGTTAAGAAACATAAATCCGCTATGATAGGTCTATACTGTGGAGGTGTTTTGATTGCTGGTGCTTTTGCTTTTATACCTGGTCGGTTACTTCACGGATGGTTGCTAGCATGATGTATTCACCTAGTAAGACACTCCAGTGGACGGCTAAAGCCGCCGCTGAGTTTGATCGTTATGTATTTCAAATAGTAATCGCAATTATTTTATGTTTTATGCGAGATCACTGTAAAACTATATGTTCAAATAATAACCAATATGCCACTTATGAATAAAGTAACACATCCTATTATTATTGATATTGAGGCCTCTGGATTCGGGGGGGCTAGCTACCCTATTGAGGTAGGGCTTGTTATGGAGGATGGCAAAAAGTTCTGTTCCTTAATATTACCTGCACCTGAATGGACATATTGGGATGAGGAGGCAGAAAAAGTTCACAATATTGAAAGGAGTATTCTAGAGGTCTATGGTAAAGAACCTAAAGAAGTGGCAACACTTTTAAACGAGCTTTTGGATGGAAAAACTGTATACACAGATGGGTGGGTGGTCGACAAACCATGGATTACCACTTTATTTTATGAAGCCGGTATTAATATGAGTTTCGAAGTCAGCTCATTAGAAATGATTCTATCCGAATCACAAATGGAAAACTGGCATAAAACAAAAGATCAGGTTATTAAGGACTTAGATTTATCCCGTCACCGCGCAAGCTACGATGCCTTGATAATTCAAGAAACGTACAAACGCACACTGAAAATGTTTAAAAACACAGCAGCTTAAGGCAAATAAAACATAACATATCATCAGCATGTGACATCGTTATAAAACGCGCCGGCCCACAACTCAAGCGTTACTCAGTTTCTGGTTTTCTAAGTTTCCATGGATTGGGTAGTTTTCCCTGAAAAGATAAAGACAAACAGGCGCTTTTAATCAATATTGCTCCTATACTTGAACCTAAGTCCGGTAATTCATTCCAGCCAAACCAGCCAATTAATGTTGCGATAACAACGGTCACATAAGTAAATGGTGCAACGCTTACTGCTTCATTATGGGTAAAGGAATAGGTGAGTAATGTTTGTCCACCTGTTGCACAAATGGCGGCCAGAACCATCATACCGATGTCATGCATATTAGGTGTTTGCCAAAACCAAATCATTAAGATGCCTGAATAGATTGTTGTTGTAATACTGAAATAAAATACGGTACGTAATACAGGCTCTGTGTTTGCCATGTATCGTACCAGTACTTTTGCCGACGCGATAAAAAGTCCTGAACATAATCCAATCAATGCAGCGAATGTAAACAACGCTGTTCCCGGTTTTAAAATAAATACAACGCCGATAAAACCTATGATTAGAGCGAAGGCTGTTTCAGTAGAGACTTTTTCCTTAAGTATTGGCATTGACAATAAACCAATAAACAAAGGTGATGTCGCATTTAATAAAGTCGATTCGGACAAACCAATATGAGCAATGGCATAAAAGAAACAGGACATAGCACATATACTGATGAAGCCTCGAAATATATGCATGCGCAATATCGGTGTTTTAATAAACGTGACGCCTTTGGGTAATACAATAGGCAATACGATCAATAAACCAAAGATACTCCTAAAAAAAACGAGTTGCGTTGAATGTAATTCTGAAGAGGCAATCTTGATACACATGGCCATGACAGCAAAACAACAAGCTGATCCAAAAGCGGGTAAGAAACCATGAACCAAATAACGCTTATCCAGATCCATTTAAGGTTGTAATTCCTTTTCCATGTTTTCCAATTCTGCCCAACGATAAATCGCATCATCGAGTGCATCTTGCTTGCTTTTCATTTCATCCAAGATCGGTTGTTGCTGTTCATACGGTTTGGAATAAAAATCATCTTCGTTTGTTTGTGTTTCCAGTTCCGCCACTTCTTTTTCCAGTGATTCGATTTTTTCAGGTAGCGAATCCAGTTCGAGTTTTAGTTTATAACTCAGTTTTTTATTACCACTGCGTTTCTTATTAGAATTGTCAGAATCATTTTCCTGTTTTTTAGGTGCGAGGTTGTCCATTTCGGCAAGATGTTTTCCATGACGTATCCAGTCGCTAAACCCTCCGGCATAGTTTTGTATGACGCCAGTATCTTCAAATACCAGAATACTGCTGGCAACATTATCAACAAATTCACGATCATGGCTGACGATAATTAATGTACCTTTGTATTCAGATAGGCGTTCTTCCAGTACTTCCAGTGTTTCTACATCAAGATCGTTAGTCGGTTCATCCAGAACCAGTAAATTACTTGGTCTGGTTAATAGCTTTGCAAGGATGACACGGTTTTTTCGCCGCCTGATAATACTTTGATTTTTGTCATGGCGCGTTTTGCCGTAAATAAAAAACCACGCAGGTAACCAATAACATGCCGTTCTTTACCATTAATTTTTATATAGTCACCACCTTCACCGACAATCTGAGCAATGGTTTTTTCAGGATCAAGGTTACGTCGTAATTGGTCAAAGTAGGCTGTCTCAAGGTTTGTTCCTATTTTTACTGTGCCAGAATTCGGTGTAATTTCGCCTAACAATATTTTTAATAAGGTACTTTTGCCAACGCCAATATTACCTACCAATCCGATGCGGTCGCCGCGCATAACTTTTAATGAAAGCTTATCAATTAATTTTTGTTCATCGTAGCTATGGCAGATGTTATGTGCCTCAATCACTTTACGTCCCGATTGTTCAGCTTCTTCGATATGTATGCGTGCTTTGTTTTGTGGTTTTAATCGCTTTGCCACTTCTTTACGCATTCCCTGTAATGCACGAACACGTCCTTCATTTCGAGTACGTCTTGCTTTAATACCTTGTCTTATCCAGACTTCTTCTTCGTTAAGTTTTTTATCAAACAGGGCATTGGTTTTGGCTTCTTCTTCCAGTGCTTTTTCTTTATTAATTAAATAATCATGATAAGTACCCGGCCAACTAGACAATTTGCCGCGATCTAATTCAATAATACGTGTTGCTAGTTTTTGCAGGAAAGCACGATCATGTGTAATAAATAATATCGCGCCGCTAAAATAGCTGAATTTATTTTCTAGCCATTGAATCGTACTTAAATCAAGATGGTTGGTCGGTTCGTCCAGTAATAACAATTGTGGGTTACTAACCAGCGCTTTTCCCAACGCGACGCGACGTCGCCAGCCTCCGGAAAGCTGATCCATATTTAATTCAGCTGGCAAATTTAATTCTGAAATAATAGTTTCGACACGTTGATCAATATTCCAGCCGCCTTCCGCTTCAATCTGGTGTTGTAAGTCTTCTATTTCTCGTAATAGCTGCGGGTTATTTTCAATATTTTTATTGGAAAGAACTTCGTATTTTTTTAACAGAATTTGCAAATGTTCCAGACCTTCGGCGACATAATCCTTAACACTGATGTCGCGCGTTTCCGGTAGAGATTGTTCCAGTTGACTAACGCGGAGGTTAGATTGCCTGACGATTTCGCCGTTATCCGGTTCAACTTTATTATTGATGATATTAATCAGGGTCGATTTCCCTGCGCCATTACGTCCGATCAAACAGACGCGTTCGCCTGACTCAAGCGACATACTGACATTATTCAGGATCATTTGATCACCGAATTCGAGTGAAATCTCATCAAATGTAATTAAAGGCATAAATAAACAGGAATAAAAAAGATGCGCGATTATATAGTATTCATCAGGACGGGTCAGGATTTGTCATCAGTATGATTCATGGTAACTTAGAACCCTCTAACTATTTATAACAGCTGACCGATTCCGGAGATTTAACATGCTAGACAAGATTTTTGAAATGCAGACAGAACTGAATGACTATGTCTTTGCAAAAAATAAACTGAAAGATAAAGAAGGTCAGGATTTAATCATGGAGAAAATCATTGCTGCGGCAACTGAAAATAAACTCATGGTGAATGAGTTGCCGAATGAATGGTTGATGAATTATTCAAAAGCAATGAAAGAAGAGTTAATTGAGCTTGATGAAGAGTTGCTTTGGAAATGGTGGAGCAAGGATGAAATTGATATGCAAAACATAAAGGTTGAATTGATTGATATCTTGCACTTTCTTGTTTCTGCGATGATGTGTGCCGGGCTTGACGCGGATAAGGTTTATGACATTTATAAACAGAAACATGCTGTTAATTTAAAACGGCAGGACTCAGATTATAAAATTGCAACTAAAACAGAAGAAGATAATAAAACGATTAGCTGAGTTATTGTTCCTCTTCAAGGCTGTAAAGTAGCTCCTGAACTCTATCCAATGTGCTTTCTTCCGGAGCAACGAAATGAAGACCGGAATAATAAAACCGTTCTCCGTCAGAAGTCATGCTGTCCCAAACTTTGTAGGCGGTTATAAATATTCGATTTTCTTTTTTTCCTTTCTCTAGTTGCGCCGAACCAGATTTTATATTCTTTATGGATCATCAAAGGACTTTTGGTCACGATCATCATGCCTTGTGTGTTAAGGTTTTCAGAGTAACCAATTAATCCATCATCTAATTGAGAATAAACTTTCAGTTTGGCTGAAAATCGCTTTAAACGACGTTTTTCCGCAACTTGTAATTGCATATTCATAGTTACACCTGATTATTTCAATATTCAGTATCTCTTATCGGCTATAAAGCACTAATCTTTATACTTTTAAGTTATTAATATTTATCAGGAAAAATAGGGTGTTTATGTTTTTTATCGGGATATCAACAATGAAATAGCATTGGATCGAATCATTATATTTCCTGTATTATTTTTGAATAAATTTGTTTGTCGGTTGTCAAACATTATCGGTATTGATAATGAATGATTATATTAAAAGTATTTTAGGAGATTAGGGTGAATCTAAAGCTTATATTGTTTTCTTCAATTTTAATGTTGATGGGATCAACAACCTATGCAAATGAAATGATTTCAAAATCATCGCCCGATGCAAAAGTATATTTTGTTGAACCTGTGGATGGAGCAACTGTATCTAAAACGTTTACGGTGAAATTTGGTTTATCAGGAATGGGAGTCGCACCAGCTGGCGTGAATAAAGAAAACACCGGTCATCATCATTTATTGATCAATACTGAATTAACGGATTATACGAAACCGATTGGTGCATCAGGTCAAATGAAACACTTTGGCGGAGGACAAACAGAAGCAGAAATAACATTGCCAGAGGGTACACATACGCTACAACTTGTTTTAGGAAATTATTTACATATTCCACATGACAAACCAGTTGTGTCAGAAAAGATAACAATTACTGTGAAATAATTCATGGGTAAGAAGGTAGTTGTGACTGATAGTATGCAGTCGAACTACGTCTATTATTTAGAACAAGCAGCAGGCAAGAGTTTTGATGCCGAATTTAAACCCGAATTAACGCCAAAAGAGATGCTGGAACTGGGTGTTTTTGGCGGCAAGTATTTAAATGATTGTCGGAATGAGTTTCCAAAAAGCTGGTTTAAACAAGCAAAGCTTTCACCGGAAAAAAAGAACCCTGAACTTAATTATTTTTCGATTGACGCATCATTGCCTTTAAAAGAATGGCGTCGGAAAGGCTGGATCTATGAAGATGACCCACGTGGCTGGTTTCAATGGTATTGTCGTTACTATATGGGGCGTCGAATTACTGAAGAAGATCAGCGACAAATTAAACGTTGGAAAGCTATTGTCAGGCATCGTGGCGCAATTTTAAAAAACTGCGAAAAGTACGATTTAAATTGTCGTCGTAAGCAAAGACAAGCATTGTTACATTGGGCTTATGATTCAAGGGAAATATAGAGGGTCACTTTTATTATATTTCGTTTTTAAAACGGTTATATTTTTTAATGCAGCGTTGAGCTAAGTTGTGATTGCTGTCTGGTTTTATTGACCACTTTTAATATATTCTTGATTACTTCATCTGGGGCCTCCAGATAAATTTTGTGTCCACTATCTTTAATAATTATGTGCCAGCTATTATCGCTTAGTGTTAACAATTCTTTTTGCATTTCACGCCACTCTTGCTCCATAGAAATACCATTAATTTCAGGTAATTGATTCTTACCTCTGGTAAGTACTGCTAATGGGATATTCGGTAATGGCCCAGCGTGTTTAACTTCATATGCGCTATCTTTAAAATTTTTTAATTCTTCCATTTGCGCATAAATTGCTTTGCGGCTTAAATTTAGAAAATACCAATGCGTTTCAACTTCGTTCATATAGTCAGGTGGCGGTTCCGATGGTAAGAGTTTATAACGCCGTTTTTGTTTCACCTGATCAAGTGAAGAAAGCCGATATATTTGATCAGGGTGTGATGAGTCGATTAACACTGCACCAACTGTTTTTTCTGGGTATTTAGCTGCAAAATATCTGGCGGTAAAACCTCCGAATGAATGTCCGACAACGACGTAAGGGCCGGGGATATCTGCAAATTCCAGTAACATATTTAATTCATGCACGATTTGCGCAGTAGTTCTATTTCCGGGCCCAGGATCGCTTAATCCATATCCGGCACGGTCATATAAACAAACTCTTACATTTTTTGATAACGTTCTGGCAATTTTGAGCCAGTTATCTGATGCATCACCAAGACCAGCATCGATTAATACTGTCGGTTGTTATTCTCCAAGGCAGTCTATGTACATGACATGTGAGCCTAGATTAATAAACCGACCCTGAGGATGAAATGACTCAGAATCAGTATTTGCGAAAGGTATCGAATTGAAAAATACTAATGTGAAAAATAAAGTTGTTTTAATTGTTTTTAACATTATTTAATTTTCTATTGTTATTTGCACTTTAGAGAAAGCACACCCACTCCATTGGAGTGAGTGTTTTTAATTATATTCGGTTTTTAAAACGGTTTTATATTTTTACACTATTCTTTAAGTGTCATATTTTCCGCCTTGATTACTTTTGTAATGGCTTGTTCAAGTATTGCTCTTGAATGAGCAGCCATATTTCCAAGCTCTGCGTGCAATTCTTTATCAACATCATATTTATCAATACATTCATCAATATAATGTTCAAACTGAACTAGTTTTATAACGATGGTTGATAAATGTTGTGGGCACTCACACTTTATAACTCTGGAAGCTGTAGTAAGTTGAATTAATTGTTTATTTGAGTACTGTCTGTCAGGTGCGTTTTGTTCTAAATCGATTCCATGATGAATGCCATTGTTAATATTTATATCTTTTGACAGTCCTATAATTTCTCTTTGCAAATTATCAATTGAATTTGGCGCCTGAATATAAGTGTAGGGTTTTTTATCTAATTTTTTTCTCGCGGCACTGTTTGTGAAGCCATAAATTAATATTAGATGTTTAGCTCCAGAACGTTCAAATAGTTTGTCTATGTTATCAATGTGATCTTCATGAATAGCCGGATATTCAATAACAAGTACATCAATAGCATCGCCTTTATGATTTTCTATAAAATCATTATCACTATTATAAATATGACTGAATAAAGAGTTGTTATTGTCAGATTGTGCATGCTGTATCTGAATAGAGAGTACTTCACCTACAGCAACAACGTTTATTGGGTTATTAGTATTTTTATTAGTTGTAAATGTTTTAGTTTCATATTCGTTGAGGCGTTTACTTAATTCATCATTACTTAAGTTCGCAACCGTTCCAATGGAATGACTTTTGTCGACTAGCATTTTTAACAACGTCAGGCGATTTATATCACTTGATTTATAAAGACGATCAGCATTTTCAGAACGTATTGGTACAACGGCACTATATCGTCTTTCCCAGATCCGTAACGTATCGACAGGTATATTAGTTATCTTTGAAACAGCACCAATTTTGTACAAGGAATCTAATTTTTCATCTGTAGTAGACATAATTTTTGATCTCAATGTTATTTATTATTCATAAGAGTAGACAAAATATAGACATGAATCGATAAAATTTTCGAAATTAGTTTAGAATAAAGTGTAAAAACCGCTTAAATAATTGTAACTATTTAATAAATAAATAAAAAAATGTCTTAGACATTTATTTTTTCAATATGAAGCAGTATATTAAATATTCGGATTAAGCGGCCGATTGGTCATAATCCTGTAAGAAAATACCATGATATCCTTGAGAAAGATTATGGAAATACGAATGCTCACGAAGCTCTTTTTAATGTTGCGACAGAATATTTAAAATTAACAGAAAAGAATATCAACGAAAAAACTAATTAATTATGAATTTATCAGACATAGTAAAATCACGTAGAACTATCCATAATTTTGTGCCGGATAAAACACCTGACGTTTCTATTATAAAAGAGGCCATTGAGTCGGCTTGCTGGGCGCCGAATCATCACTTGACCGAGCCTTGGCATTTTTATTTATTAGGCAAAGAAACGGTTACTGATATATGTGAGCTAAATAAAAAATTGTTAACTGAGTCGAAAGGACTTGAAGCGGCAGAAAAAAAAACCAAACGTTGGTTAAGTATTCCCGGCTGGATGGTTGTCACCTGTCTTAAGTCAGATGATGAATTACGTTGTCAGGAAGATTATGCAGCGTGCAGTTGTGCTATTCAAAATCTGATGTTAATACTTTGGCAACAAGGTATTGGTAGTAAATGGTCAACCGGGCCAATAACGCGCGATGAACATTTCTATGATCTGGTTTGGGTAAATAAGGATTTGGAAAGTATCATGGGTATAGTTTGGTATGGTTATGCTGCTGATGTGCCGCAAACGACGCGTAAACCTTTGCAACAAGTATTAACGGAACTACCTTAAGAATTAGTGTGTTTATAAAAAAGTACAGTTTAACATTTATCATTGTCAATATATTGTGTATTAATACTTCATTTGCCAATGATGAAAAAGAAATAGTTGTTATGTTGCATGGCCTAGCTAGGAGTGATGCATCATTTAACAAGATGGATAAAAGCTTACAGGAAGAGGGTTATGAGACCTGCAATATATCTTATCCTTCGACGAAATATCCCGTTGAAACGTTAGTTGAAAAGTTTGTCTTGCCAAAAGTAAAGCGATGTATAAAAGGGGAGTATAAACGAGTCAATTTTGCTACGCATTCTATGGGCGGCATTATTGTCCGGTACATGGCGACACAAAAGTTACCATTTAAAATAAATCGCGTTGTTATGTTAAGCCCGCCGAATAAAGGAAGTGAAGTAGTCGATACTCTAGGAGGCTTATGGTTATTTAAAGCGATTAACGGTCCTGCTGGTTTGCAGTTAAGCACGAGAAATGACAGCGTGCCAAACAGCCTGGGAAAACCGGAATTTGAACTCGGCATTATCACCGGAAATAAAACGATTAATTTTATTTTATCAGCGATGATCGAAGGTGATGATGATGGTAAGGTTTCTGTTAAGAGTGCCAAACTGGAAGGTATGAAAGATTTTCTTGTTATTGAAGCAACGCATCCCTTTATTATGAAAAATAAAACAGCAATCGAACAAACAAAATATTTTCTCAAAAATGCAGAGTTTAAACATTATAAAAATTAAAAGGCATTCTTATTTTTCATATAGTTTTACATTTTTTATTCCACTTATTGTCGCGTTATTATTTTTTAAAACCAGGTGGAAAATCGTTTTCTTAATTATGGTTTCAACAACAATAATCGATATTGACCATTTGCTCGCGAATCCTATTTATGATCCGAATCGTTGTAGTATCGGGTTTCATCCTTTGCATGAATTAATCCCGATAGCTATTTATGGTGTGTGTTGTTTTATTAAACCATTGCGGTATATAGGGATTGGTCTGGTGATACATATGGCACTGGATTCTATGGATTGCATGATGACCAATGGTGTATGGTATGTTTAATTTTGTACAAACACAGTAAGGTCTGAAAGATCATGTATCTGTGTATATAATTCTTGTAATCAGTGAAAAATAATAACTTTTCTCAATGGTAACCGTATTAGAAAACCCTCTTCCTTTGGCTGCCGGTATAAAACTGGCAGATAACAGGGCTGCCTCTCTTGAAAAACCATTAGCGAGAGCTGGATTACCGCAATTAATAATGTTGCCACTATCCGAATATGATGGCCCTACTGCAAAACCTGTCGTTAGTATTGGTGATACAGTATTAAAAGGTCAGTTAATTGCGAAGGCGGATGGCGAAAACAATGTTCCTGTTTATGCCAGCACATCAGGTAAGATTAAAGAAATAACAGAAACCATTTTACCGGGTGTTTCCGAGAAGACATCGGAATGTATCGTTATTGAAACAGATAGAGAAGATAAATGGTGTGGTGATAGGAATCAACTTGATGATTACAATAAACTGGCGCCAGCTGAAGTAAGAAAAAGAATTGTACAGGCAGGTATTGTCGATCATTATTCTTCAATAAATATAGAGTCAAATTCATTAGAAGATGTCAGTTTATTAATTATCAATGCAGCAGAAACTGAACCTTATATTAGTTGTCATGAGGCAATAATCAGGACTTATATAGATGAAGTTATTACGGGTATTGAAATATTAGCTTATGCTTTACAGGTTGATAGCTGTGTTGTTACTGTAGAAGAAGATAAAAAAGAAATAATCGGAATCATAAAAAAAACATTATCAGAAAAAACAAACATCGATATCGAACTAAAATTAATTTCCAGTATTTATCCCGCCAACGAAAAAACACAATTAATTAAGTCGATTACTGGCAAGAGTATCTCTTTCGAAGCTTCGTCTGCTGATGCAGGAATTCTTATAGAAGATATCAACACTGTGTATGCTGTTAAAAAAGCAATTCTTGATGGAGAACCATTAACCAGTCGAATAGTGACTGTTACCGGTTCGGGAATCAAACAAGCCTGTAATCTTGAAGTTGTATTAGGCACACCAATCAACGAAATAATTGAACAGTGCGGCGGGTATACTGAACATTTTGAATTTCTTGTTTGCGGTGGTCCAATGACAGGAGTAAAAACAGGTAGTGATCTAGTGCCTTTGACCAAATCTATAAATTGTTTATTAGCTTTTTCTAACATGCAGGTTTTGGATAATAAGGAAAAATCGAATGTTACAGTTTGTCATGATTGTGAAGAGGTTTGTCCTGTTAATATACAGCCACATGTGTTGTACAGGCATACAATAGAAAAAAATGAAAATGCTTTAATTGAATCCGGATTGTTTGAGTGTATTGAATGTGGTTGTTGCAATTATGTTTGTTCAAATCATCTTCAATTGGTACAAGAGTTTCGTCAGGTAAAAAGTGTAATCAGAGAAAAGCAGCGTAAGCGGCTTGAAGCTGAGAAAAATAAAAAGCGTTATCTGAATAAGCTGGCTCGAAAGACAAAGCAGGAAGAAGAAAAACTGAAACGGCGACAGGAAAAAATAGTAAATAATAAGGATGATGAATTGAAGAAAAAGAAGGAGGCGATTGCCGCTGCTGTAAACCGTGTCAGAAAAAAAAGAAGAACAGAATAATTAAAGTGATTTATGTAAGTACAAGATACACGGTACTTGAGTATCTTAATGGAGCGTTTTATCTCTGCTAGGGTATAAATTTTCCTTATTTTGAGCATTATTTTTTCGAACTCATGATCGTTTAAAGTCATAAACTGCTAAAGTTAAAACTGAAAAGGTTCGATAAAAGCTAAATGGAACTAATTAGAATAAGCTTCTAACTAATATTTTATTTACAATACTTAGCGTAGAATATATTCTAATTTTTATAGTATGAGTATTTAAATAATCTCTGGAGAAGAGGGTTTTAAGATGTTGAAAAATAAAAAATTTTCTATGCAGAATAAAGAAAATATCAAACATAAAGCAATAAATATTGGTGCATCTAGACAAGAAAACTTCTTAAAGAAAACCCTACTATTAATTTTTATTACAGCTGTAACCTTATTGTTATCAAGTATTACGTTTGTTGTATTTGCGGGTGATACAACAACGGATGCTGATGTTGATAATCTTGCAGATATCGAAGTAACGGGTGAACGTAGCCGAAATGACCGTGCTTACACTAAAGAAGGTGCCGATCGTTTTATTACCAAACCATACGGAGAATCAGAGTCCATTCTCAAGATCGCAGCCAAGACCAAGGAATTAGGCGTTAAAAAACGAGTGAGTACTCGAAAAATAACGATGCCGCCATCTTATGTCGGTAGCTTTATTAATATGTATAAACATACCTATGAAAACGGTAAGACGTTTTACTTTTTTGAAGGTGAAAATTTCGAGGCACTGGGTTTTGCGGCGGGTAAAGGTTCAACAGTTGTTGATGTCCTGTCAGGTGCTGCGTTTACAGGGCCAAAGTTATGGGGGCCTTATGATCAGGTCATAGGCAAAAACAGGTCATCAATGACCTTACTGATGGCAGATGGCGGTAAAGATGGCCTAGGTTTATTAAAATCATCTTATGCTGTAGGTCATACTGCTGTTATGGAAGAAGAAGAGTATGAGTCTTACGGTGGTAGTTATTTTGAAGCAATACTGGATACTGTGACGCTGCTATAGAATAAGTTCTTAAATTATAAAGGCGCTTGGAATGGAGATATTTCAAGCGCCTTTATTTTTATCCATATTAAAAATAAATCTGCAATAAAGAAGAAAGAAAGCTGTGTTTTATAAGGTGGCACATTACGTGCTTTATCCAGAGCATGATAAAGCACATTCAATTTATTTTGTTATTACTGGCATTAACTCTCTCTATTCCTGTCTCTGCTAAAGAAGGTCTTATTGTTCCGAAAAAAGGATCAGTTTATGAAGCGTTATTACAGGGTTTGAAGTTATTGGCTGTTGGAGATATTGAACAATGGATTGTTGGTTCTTGCGATGGTATTCGGCTTTGTAATAATTCCGCTGATATCAGTCATATTCGAAATGTCAGGGCAAAAGTTCAGGAAAAAGTCGCAATGCGATGCCTGAAAAAAAACGGGGAAGCATTAGAAATTGATCATGTTGTTGGTAACCCGGAAATTGATACTGCCGTTAAAATCTATCTTGTTTGCGGAGAAAATGATCCGCCCCGATTTTATTCTCTACGACGAACGATGGATATGTGGTTTTTTATCAGTTTATAGTCTGGTTTGTATCACAGTTAGCAACAACTCTTAAAAACAAGTGTCGTTTTTCTTTAAGCGTATAGTATTTATGCGTATCAATAGTAATCGACTCAAGCGTTACTGATGATTCATTTTCCTTAATAGAAAATATCCAGGAGTGTTTATCTATAGTCGTTATAACAAGTCTGGTAACACTCATGTTGAGACTACGAGGCCCGGGATCATTTGGAAACTTAACCGTTTTAAGACAAGAGAGGAAGTTCCCCCATTTAAGGTCGCCTGTCTCATTATTATCAAAATGTAGATAAAATTTTCGACCATCAGATTCATTCATTTCTGTAAAACCTGAGTGTGGAAAAAGAAAAAAGAAAATAATGAAAAACCTGAACATATTGAGAAGTTATGTTTTAGACAGCAGCATGCAATAATTATCGCGCTTACGAATTATTGCTCTGATGTATTCATATAGAAGAAAATACCCGTTCTATCATCGGCTTTAATTTTTCTTTTTTCGACAACCTGTGTATCCCAGATTAATTCTTTAAGTGACTCTACTGCCTGTTCAGCGTTTTCACTGGTCTCTATAAGATCATAAATCTTTTCTGCATTAGATTTAGTAATTGTACCCGCTTCTTTTTGTGGAGTTATAAAAGGGTCAGTAATACCATCAGAAGCGATAAGCATTACCGCACCATCTTTGTTATTGAAAATGCGCTCATTCAAATAAAAAGAGTCGCCAATACCGACGGCATTACATAAACCATGCTGCATGTATTGTTGTGAACGTAGAGTATAATTTTCTTTGGTAATTTCTTTGCCGTCAATAACTGTTCCTATTTCAGTGAGCGCTGTTTTTTCAGCTTCGGCTTCCTCCATTTTCAGGTCAAGAGGTAATACCTGAAGTAATTTACCGTTTGGCTTCTTGGCAAGAATAGAAACATCACCAGCACTGAAAGCAAATAGTGTATCTTGTCTGTGCAGTACTCCGGCAATAGCAGCAAATGCGCCTTCATTAATTTTGGCAGATTCATCATTGATTGCATGAAATAGTTCTTTTAAATGATTACTACGAACAATATTTTTCGCTTCCTGTTTGAGTTTTTCATCAATAAACTGGGCAACATCGCCTCCGGTTTTGTTACCTTCATGGCTTGAAGCACCATCAATAACAACATAAAGGTCTCCATTGGTCGTCTCGTAGTGACCCCACATATCTTCACCTTTACAGTCATTGTCAAAAAAGACTTTCCAGTCAATCGTGATCTTCTTCATTCCGGTTACTCTTTATACAATAGATAAATATTTTATTTATATAAGAAAAAATAGGAAGAGATTTATAGCTTAAATACTGCCTGGTATACATATTTTTTTATGTTTAGACATGGGTTTTGAACTCAGCGGCAGGTTAATTTTAATTCTATTTATCTATTTTTTATGCATCCTTGCTCGTAGCTACTGGATGAGACTCGGCAAAGGTCGTCGCCGTCAAACGATTTGCATAAATCCCTTTCCTATCAATTTCCTGGCTATATTGATAGCGCGTGCTGTCGATAATGTCCAATTTGAAGCAAAATGCTCGTCGGACGTTTATCGATATGGTCATCTAGTTGCTAAAACCCCAAAGAAACCATTGCCTGGACTGACTCTTCATCAACGTTGTTAATACCAAATTTATTTCGCCAATACGTATATTCAATACCGATAAAAACGTTGTGCTTTATTCCGAATGTCTTTTTTAAATCAAGCAATAATTGTGGCTGTGTGAGTATATAAGCTTTACCCCCGTCGCTCCTTCACTGGCATAGTCAACGAAGCCATGAAA
This sequence comes from Pseudomonadota bacterium, assembly GCA_038142205.1. GTDB lineage: Bacteria > Pseudomonadota > Gammaproteobacteria > Eutrophobiales > Eutrophobiaceae > UBA7359. Next base: position 107,183 of record JAYQJO010000001.1, read on the forward strand.
TATAAAGTTAACCTTCCCTATATTAAACGGTATTTTCCAGAAAGGTGTTATTTGGAAACCGTAGCTTTCAACATTATCAGATTTATACGCATAAACATCGAGATTTAGGAAATCAAAATAAGGTACATCCAATTTAATCCCACCTCCTAACAAATAAGCTTTATGAGGATCTCTGGATGGTTCACTACCAGCATTGATACCGCCAACAATAGAAAAATCTTTAATGATAGAAAATGAAAGATCTCTATTTGTCATTTTGCCTAGGCTGAGCCTTGGGTACCATTCTCCGTAAGCTTCAATACCAATATCATCTCTTTCAACGATATCGATATCAAATAAAAAGTTTTCACCATAACGCCAACCATTAACATGTTCATAAGTGACAGTTAAACGTTGGCTGTCGCCTAATTCAAATCCGTTACCGCGTAATAATTGAATATTATTAGCTGACCATTGAAAAAATCATCAGCGTAAGATGATGCGGGTAATGCGAATAATAAAATGAAAAAGATTTTTATTTTAGTCATGTGTGTTATTAATAATTTCACTCAATGGTTTAGGACGCTCAATACCATAGCCTTGTACATAATTGACGCCTATTATTTTTAACATGTTTTTGATTTCACTATTCTCAACAAACTCAGCAATAGTTTTCAAACCCATAACATGACCTATATTGTTAATCGATTTAACCATTTCCAGGTCAATTTCATCCATTACAATATCTTTAACAAAGATGCCATCAATTTTAAGGAAGTCAACATTTAAATATTTAAGGTAGCCAAATGACGATAAGCCACTGCCAAAATCGTCCAGTGCAAAAAAACAATCGAGATTTTTAAGTGAATCAATAAAATTTGTTGCTGCATTTAAATTATTAATTGCGGCCGTTTCGGTGATTTCAAAACATATTTTACTTCCAGAGATCTCGTTAACGCGCAGTTGTTCAATTACAAAATCAAGAAAATCATCTTTAACGAGTGATTGTCCCGAAAGATTAATTGAAATAAACGATATGTGTTCAAGAAATTGTCGATTATTCTTTAATTCTGTAAATGTTTTTTTAATGACCCACCGATCAATTTGATCCATTAAATTAAAACGCTCAGCAGCAGGTAGAAAGGCACCGGGAGGAACTAGCTCCAGACTTTTATCATACATGCGGATCAAGACTTCATAATGAACCTTATCTGTAGATAACGATGAAATTAATTGACCGTATAATTTAAAATTATCTTTTTCGAGAGCATTATAAATGTGAAACCCATTGTATTTCACCATGTCGCTGAGCCAGCTCAGTATCTTCAATATGGTAAACATGGATTCGATTGCGCCCAAGATCTTTTGCCATATAGCAGGCAGCATCGGCCTGTTTAAGCAATTCTGTCATTGAGAGTGTATTTTCATTAATAACAACAAGGCCAATACTCACACCGATCTTAAATGAGTGGTCTTCCCAGTTAAATCTGAAATTCTGAACAATTTCGAGGACCTGGTTCGCAACACGATATGCATTTTCCAGAGAACAATGCTCCATTAATATACCAAATTCGTCCCCTCCTAAACGGGCTAATGTGTCATTTTTTCTAACTGTTTGGTGTAGTAATTTAGTTAGTTGAATAAGCATTTCATCGCCGGCAGCATGCCCACATGTATCATTAATAATCTTGAATTGATCAAGATCCATAAAGCACATTGCATGTTCCGTATTTTCCGAACTAATTGTGCCTATCAGTCCCTCAATGCGGCGTTCAAATTCTCTGCGGTTAACTAACTCTGTTAAGGAATCGTGGCTAGCTTGATAGTTTAATTTTTCATCCGTTCTTTTCTTGATAACGGATATTGCAATAAGGTCGGTTACTCTACGGACAAAGTGTCGCGTTTCTATGTCTTCATTTTCGCGTTTTATGTTTTTATAATAAATATCGAAAACGCCAATAATTGAATCATCTTTAGTGTTGAGTATAGGAAACGACCAACATGCTTTTAAATTGAATTTTAATGCGAGTTCCTTATGAGCCTTCCAACGTTCATCAGTAGCAATATCATTCACTAAGACAGGGTTTCTTAGATATGCGGCCGTACCACAAGAACCGACACTTGGACCAATAGGAATGCTATTAATTGCTTCACTATATTTATCTGGCAAGCTCGGTGCAGAAAGATGAGACAGATGCTTGCCTTCACTATCCAAAAGTAAAATAGCGCAATATGTATCTGGAAATAATCCTTCAAACCTTATTGTAATGGTTTCAGCAATGTCTTCAATCTGGTGCTCCCGAGAAATCATTTCCAACAAATCATTTTCCAAAGCGAGCTGATCTGACGTTGACTTTCCTTTTAATACTTCATTACGGAGTTCTTCAGTTTTTATTTTTACTAAATCATTTGTTCTTAGTGCTCTTCCTGTCAACATCAATAAGCCAATACCGGAAAAAGCGGTAATTAATAAGCCAACAATAATGAATGCCCATACTGTCCATGAGATATAATAGGAAATGAAGCCGCCTGCAGGTGTAAATTCTAATAACCATTTTTTATTAGCGACGCTTAAAGTATACGATTCTTTGAACTGAAATTTGTTTGGTGCTGTATGTGTATCACTTTTAAGTAAATCGGAGTAAATTAAACTGTCTTGTTTTAAATCTTTAATAGTTATACTTAGTTTTAAACTAGGCAGCTTTTGATGAAGTTTATTAATTTCATTTTCCAGTCTAAAAACACCGGCAGCGACGCCTTTTAAATTATCGCAGTCGGCTATATTGGAAAGGTTTTCTTTTTTATATACAGGTGCGTAAAAAACAACACTCACTTCATTGAGTTTTTCCTGGACTAATTTTATTCCAGGAGTGACGAGTAGCTTAGTCGGGGTGCAAACAGAACTTAATGTTTCTCGTACGACAGGATTACTTATAATATCAAAACCGAGTGCCTTTTCATTATTCTCTATAGGCCATAAAAATTTTATCGGGAAATAAACCGCTTTTTCTGTAGAAATGAAACTGGAACCATCTTGACTATATTCTGATATTTTTACTCCAACTTTATTTTCAAATAAATCTCTATCCTCATGCTTTATTTGAGGCACCCATTCCAGAGCTTGAATGGTGGGGTGGCGTTGAATCTTAGGTTTAACATAGTTTAGAAAAGCTTCTTCAGTTATTTCTTCGTAACTATTAATAAATTCTTTTAAAACAATAACGGACTCAGCATTCTTATGTATTACTGAAGATACTTCATTGAAAAATTGGTCAGCATTTCTTGCAAACTCGTTTTCGACTGATTTCATTTCTCGTTGATTAGAAAACTCAAAACCAATGAATGTGGTAATTATTAATATACATAAAGGTAAAGCAACACTCTTTATTCTCGAACGCCAGTGATTTTCAGGTCTGGCAAAAAAAATCATAATGATGGGCGAGAAAACCAGAACACCTATAGCGTCACCAATCCACCATGTTGCCCAGGCAATAGGGAGATCCTGCAAAGTGATAACGTTGTTTGCCCATAAAGCTGTTATGCCAATTGTTGCTGATGTCAGGCAACTAACAGGTCCGGCTAACAGGCAAAAAAATAAAATATCCTTTTCTATAACTAACTTAGGATCATTATCATAAATTTTAAAAACAAGTTTTGTGCCTATCCATGCTTGTAATGTACTGCCGCCAGAGCTGATTAAGCCAATAATAAATGAAGAAAATAGTGTAGATGTTGTCGATGTATCGAAGAATGAAGTTGTTTGGACAAGCAAAGCACCCAAAAATACACCGGGCAGTAAGCGGTTTCCACCTATTAATACAGCAGCAAAAGCAACGCCGGCAGCTGGCCAAACTGCTGCAGCATTACTGGGTGGAATAGCAATAAGTAAACCGGCTAAACCGCCGATATAGTAACCTAAAGCAACGAGTATATTCGCCATCATATATTTATCATTAATATTCATTGGCTGTTATTGAAGTTAATCAACATCAGAAAAATGTATTTAATATTTATAATAGGGCAAGATCCTTGCCATATTACTCAATTTGATGTGCAGTTTTTAAGTGTGTTTTACAACGTAAAATTTGAATATAAAGGGTATTTTTATAGTTTTAAGGAAAAATATATAAAAACTAGATTGGTTTTATCTGAGATGCAGGCTGGTTTACTCTATCTGGATTTAGAGAAAACGAAACTGAAATAGTAAATAGTTTAACTATTTTTTCAAAACGATCCTTCAAGCTGATAGGTCAAGATGACGCGGAGTTGATCGGAATCAGTCGTTAAATTCCTATTATCTATATCAGCATAGATAGCTTCGAGAATAATATTGTCATCATGCCAACTATAGTTTAGATAAACGTTATTTTCCTGAATATGATAAGTTGATTTATTACCAGCTCGAAAGTCGCTTGTAACAACGCCAAGTACAAGGTTTTTTAACGTTTCAATTTCAAATCCAAGCGTAGTTGAGCGCGCTTCAGAACCGCTTACGGCATCCAGAGTTTGCTCTTCCATAGAAGTAAAGAACGGTCCACCACCTAAACTTGTCAGTGCGCCGGATTTACCATGGTTTCGGTTATGGGCGGCACTGAAAGTAGCTGACTTATAACTTAATGCAGCACTTACGCCCCATGTGTCGGCATCAATATCCCCCAGTTTTGCAGAGCCAATATCGCGTCCCAAATCGTATTGCAATCCAATATCCCATGAAATGTTATCACTGTACTCTGCGCCATAAATTGCTTCCGCGTAGAATATATTTTCGATATCTTCTATTAGATAATTCCATAGTTGGTTAGACAATCCGGGTTGCTCATATGTGGGCCAGACGACAAATGCTTCGCCATTATCAGCACCTAATGCTTTACCAATATCGACAAACCGAGACTGATCACCGCCGTTTTCCCAACCTGACATTTTTCTAACATAAGAAAACCCAATATCTGTCTTGTCATTTAAGTTGTAATTGAGTTGATAGGCCTCAAATCGGTTTGGAATCATGCGCAAATCATCACTATCCATATGAGGGCTATCAAAAATTTGGCGGCCTAAGTGTGCATTTAGCTTACCAAAGTTTGCATTTAATACAGCTTCGCTTAGAAAAATATAGCTGTCCTTGTTGGTATCAAAAAAATCACCATGCAGTTTGGCAGCGTTATCGCTGTTTATAACACCTGGCTCGATAGAAGTAGAACCACCAAGACTAATATTAATGTTACTAGATAGTGACATTGTGCAGGCGTACTCACCACCCACAGCAATCGCACGTTGAGTTGGGCTACTATCAACGCCTGTCTGGATATACCCTGCGCGAGTATATCCCGCACAAAATTTTTCTATAGAGTTACTCGCAATTTCTTCCTGACTCGCTTGTACATGGCTTATAGTCAGAGTGAAACAAGATAAAAGTGTTGTAATTGAAGTTCTATTCACGGTGATTAATTTTTTATTTGGCTGGGGGTAGAGGATTCGAACCTCTACTGACGGAGTCAGAGTCCGTAGTCCTACCATTAGACGAACCCCCAAAATAGTATTTTAAAACAATGGCTTAGGTGAGATTTCTTTAGATTAAATATATACCTATATACTTATAGTTATATAGGGCTACCCCCCCTCCTTCCTCAGATAATTTAACTGTTGAGAATTCTATGTATTTTAAAGTATCAAATAATTATATTTATTAAAAACCCGAAAAAGCATATGCAATATTCAGCGCATACATTATTCACAGTCGATATTAGAGATGTAAGAGCTATTATTGCATCGATTTCATTTAACATTAGCTTAAGCATGCTTAACAGATGACTCAAAAGTAATAAGTTCGGGCTGTTAATATACACCCCTCTTGTCGTAATACTTTCTTCTTGACATCCTTAAATGCTTGTACTAGGTGTCTAATTTAGTTGAAATTTCTGTAGGCAGATGGGGAAACATTGTTTATAGTCGCGCTCGAACGATAAAAAAACAATTTTTGTATCTAGGGGGGCATTATAGGATGCTTACAATAAAGAACGCCGGAATGGCTAAAACAGTTGGCTTTTTGTGCGCATTAGGCGTGACAACTAGCAGTCCTGTGCTGGCAGAAGAAGGCTGGGAGTTTAACTATAGCGGTTATGCACGAGCATATCTTGGTATGCAGCTTGAAGATCATGCTGAAACACCGTCAAATGATGAATTTGAATTAAATATGGCGAGAGGTACTTTGTTAATAGATATGGATGCTAGGACTGGTCCATTAAGTTGGAAAGTAGTAACTCGCTTCGATAAAGAAATACAGACTGATTATCTTAGAGAATTGGAAGAGAATACCAATGCAATTGGTGCAGTTGGTAGTGCAATTCGAGGTAATTACATGGATCAGTATGATACCGATCATATACAAGAGCTTTTCCGCGAATACTACGTGGATTTCTCTCCTGTTGATGGCGTTGATTTACGTATCGGTAAACAACAACTGGTTTGGGGTGAGAGTGACTTCTTCCAAGCTATGGATTTAGTCCACGGTTTTGATTTTCGCTGGCGTTTATTCTTTGAGAATAATGAAGATTGGCGTAAACCATTGTTCCTTATTAATGCGAATATCGATGTTCCTAAGCTCGATGGTAGCTTAAATTTATTCGTTCGCCCTGGGCTTGATCGTGAAGAAGATATTGGTAACAACTTCAACATTGAAGGTGGTCGTTGGATTCCTCACCCATATCGTGGTGTAGACTTTACAGCGTTTACAGATTACAACGCTGACGATAATGATGAAGGCGATAAAGATGACCCGACTTATGGTATCCGCTGGAATAGTGGCTTTGGTTCAGTAGGCTACTCTCTCGCATATCTAAAAACCTTTAATCCAGCGCCTATCATGAATCCTGCAGTTAATTCAGCTGTGCCGGGTGTATTTGGTGTTGGCGCAATGAATCAGCACGGTAACGTAGCGCAAAATCAGGTTCTTGGTGATTGGACGTTCCCGTTGATTAATGTGTTTGGCTTAAGTGTTAACGGCTATTCTGCAAAAATTGATTCGACCTGGAGTGCTGAGGTGACTTTTACTCCTGATAAGCCATTTAACTATGGTGCATTAGGTTCTTCTTTGCCAGGTTGGGAAGGTGTAATCGAGAAAAATACGTTGGCAGTGATGCTTCGAGTTGATAAGGAGTTGAAGTTGACGAACTGGCTCGGTACGAACCGTCCATCGTTGTCGAGTATTCAGTTGTTTGATACCTGGATTCTTGACCATCAGGACTCAGATGAGATTGTAGAGTTTGCTTCATTTGGTGCTCAAAAGAGAGAGCATACAGCGTATCTGACCTTGTTTACGCTTTTGAACTTTAAGCGTGACACCATTAACCCTTCATTTGTTATTGGTACAGACTTGAGTAATGGCGGTGGTTTTGCTATTCCTGCAGTAGAGTTTGTCTTTGGTGATGACTGGCGTATTAAGGCAGAAGCTAACTTATGGTGGACTGATGGCGACGAGAAGAAAACCGCGGGTAATGCTACATGTAATGTGTGTGCAAATCCATTGGGTGTTTCAGAAAACGGTGCGTCACTATTCGATTGGTTTGCTGATGATAATCAAATCGTACTTAAAGTTACAAGACAGTTTTAATTGTTAGGAGTATACAAATATGATTAAGAAGAATTTAGTTTTTTCATTATTAGGCTTAGGTATGTTGGCAAGTGCGCCAATGACTGCCTCAGCTGAAGAGATGCCAGCGGGTACTGTCCTCAGTGCGGCAAACATCGATCAATACATCGATGCGACGTTCGAAGGAAAGCGTGTTGGTGATATGTTACCAGGTAAAATGCAGTGGATGATTCGTGAGAAGCAATTGACGATGAATATCCGCAACTCTGAGCCGGTCCCAATGGATGATAAGTACATGCAAGCTACCCAGGATGGTAAGGGTAAGGTGACATTTGATCCTGCAACCCGCACAGTATCAGGTTGGACAGCAGGTATGTTCTTTGACCCACAAGATATTAAGATGGATGATCCTCATGCAGGTGACAAGCTTATTTGGAACCTACGTTCGCCAACTTATGGCGCAACGATGGATTTACGTCATATCTCTTGGGTATTCTTAGATGCTAAGAAAGGTATGGAACGTATCCAACGCTGGTGGGCTCAACGCTACTATATGGAAGGTCGTTTGGATGGCGGTCCTATTTCAGAGGGCGACGGTACCATTATGCAGAAAACTGTTTTGGTAGCGACCTATCCACAAGATATTAAAGGTTTAGGTATCTTCTCAATTCGCTATAACGATCCTACTGCACAAACACCAGATGACACTTGGGCATATATTAAGTCTGTCCGTCGTGCACGTCGTTTAACTGGTAATGCTTGGATGGACCCTATTGGTGGTACCGTGCAATTGTATGATGACTGGGATATTTGGGATGCAGTACCAACTAAATACAAGTCTTGTAAATTGATTGGTCGCCAATGGATCTTTGCGATTGCACATGCGCCATTGATTACGGTTGATTTAAAATTCAAAAACACGATTCAGGAATTTCCTGCGGTAGCGATGGATACTCCACCACATTTCTTTCCTGCACCACAGGTTCAATGGGAACCACGTGAAGTATGGGTAATTGAAGGTATTCCACCGGATGAGCATCCATATAGCAAAAAGACAGTTTGGATGGAAGTAGATTATCCACGTCCTTACTATGGTGAAGCACTTGACCAAAACGGTAAGTTCTGGAAGTCATTTATTTTCCAAAACCGTCGTGATGTTGGTGATGATGGTTATCTAGCGACCATGCCTGTGGTCGGTCACATCATTGATTGGAAGGCAGAGTTCTCTACGACATGGTCTTCTAACATGAAAGCTAACCCAGCTGACGTAGAAGCTGACGATGTAACACTTAAGAAGCTAATAAAAATAGCAAAATAATACTTAAGGGTTATGCCGTAAGTTTTACCTATATAAAAATTTGCCAGACAGTTTGTTCTGGCAAATTTTTTTTTCAGGTGTAATTCGAGTCGGCACTTGTAACTATTCAGTTACTTCTAACTAGTCAATTACTTGTAATCGAGGGTTGCTTGTAACTGTTCGGTTGCTTGTAGCTGTTTAGTTATTTGTAATCGAGAGTTACTTCTAACTAATCAATTAACTGTAAAGTACAAAGCAATATTGAAGAGGTTAAGATGAACGAAGAGGTAAAGGTAAACATTGCTGATGGCGATTTATCGGACGCAGCGGCGGATAATAAAAAGAAAACTCCAGCTCAAAAAGCATTATTAGCTCTATTGTCAATATTGCCTTGGGCGATTGTTGGAACTTTGCTTTGGGCAGGTATCTTCGTAAAGCCTAAAGTTATCGTTGAAGAGGTGATTCCGCCTGTAATTAATGTCAGAGATAATCTTTTTGGTTTAACCAGCATAAATTCAGATGAATTTTTAGCAGTAGGAAATTACGGAAAAATTATCCGTTCTACTGATAAAGGAGTCACTTGGAAAGATCAAATATCGCCTGTTGAGTCGCATTTTCAAGATATTAGCGCTTGGGACGAAAATAGAGCGGTTGTAGTCGGTAACGAAGGGATTACACTTGCAACAGAAGACGGTGGTCAAACTTGGTTAGAGGTTGAATCGCCTAAGTCAGAAGTCGCTAATAAACTGCTTCGTGTTCACACTTATCCTAATGGCGTCGCTTGGACTGTTGGCGAGATGGGGATGATTCTTGTTAGTGATGACTATGGGAAAACATGGAAACAAGTGCGAGAAGAAGAAGATGTTTTTATGAATGATATTGTACTTGTTGATGAAAATACGCTTTTTATCGCAGGTGAATTTGGGTTGGTATTTAAAAGTGATGATTATGGCCAAACTTGGACAGATACTCAGACAGATAGTCCTAATAGTTTTACCGCAATTGCATTTCGCACACCACAAGAAGGTGTGGTAGTAGGGCTCGGCGGTGCTATTGCCGGAACGAACGATGGCGGAGAAACATGGACCTATATTGACCCAAAACAGTCAGGAATGACTGAGCATTTAATGGACGTAGCCTGGTCTGAAGAAACGCAAGAATGGGTGGCTATTGGAAATAAAGGTAAATGGATAAAGTTTTCCAGTGACCTTACTCAGTTTGATTCGAGAAACCTATCAGCAACAGATTATACATCCCACACAGAAATGGTTATTGATGGGTTAGATATTCTTGCAGTCGGTCAAACAGTCGGTGCTCTGAACTTAAAAACAGATGACTGGACATTATTAGCCGATTAATTTTTCAGTTCACATAATAATAAATAAATAAATAGATAAATATATAAAAAGGTAAATCAGGGGAGTTACAGGTTTGCTTTTTGATAAGTGGAGAAGAAAATGTTAGAGAATTTTTCGCTATTCTGCATGAAGTACAGAAAAATAGTATTGGCAATAGTTCTTGTTATTACTGCTTTCTTGGCTACATTTGCTCATAAAATAGATGTTAAAACTGTATTTGAGGATCTGCAACCTGCAAGTCATCCATACATAAAGGTTCACGAGGAGTTTAAAGATACATTTGGTGGTACGAATATCATCACCTTTATGGTTCAATCAACAGAAGGTGATATTTTTCAGATGCCTGTGTTGAAAAAAATACGGGATCTAACTCAAGGCTTATATAAGATCGATGCGATTAACGAATTCCAGATCTATTCTATAGCGGGTAAAAAGCTTAAAGAGACACGAGCTTCTACAGTAGGGATTGAAAGTTTTCCTTTCATGTGGCCCGACTTACCTAAAAGCCAGAAAGAAATTGATGCTATGAGAGAGGCTATATTGCGTACTCCATTAGTGTACGGGCCCTATGTCTCAAAAGACTTAACAGCAACACTGATTACCGTCGATTTTTTTGATAATTTGTTGGACTTCAATCTTGCTTACGAACAAGCGTACGAGTTAGTTGAAAAACTCGACGATGACACTGTTGATATAAGTCTGGTGGGTAACCCTATATTGTATGGTTGGGTTGACCACTATTTACCAGAAACAATTCAGCTTGTTGGTATAGCAACATTAATCTTTCTTGTTTTACTGTTTGTGGTAAATAGGACCTGGCGCGGTACGATTCTGCCATTATTGTCTGGTGCTATAAGTGCTATTTGGGCATTGGGTGTAGCTCAGCTTTGCGTTATTCATTTTGACCCGCTTGTCGTTGTGGTTGCGATGTTGATTACAGCGCGAGCAGTATCTCATTCGGTGCAGATGATTACGCGCTTTCATGAAGAAATCGATAAGGTAGAGGGGCATGAACAAGACCTCAATTCCGCAGATGCGGCACGTGCCACCTTAACGGATTTGCTTAGACCGGGGTTGCTTGGTATCGCAACAGATGCAGGTTGTGTTACGGTTGTTGCAATCAGTCCAATTCCATTGCTTCAAAAGCTCGTTGTGCTTGCTGTAGTTTGGGTTGGTACTGTTGCTATTAGTTCAATTATTGTAACGCCAGTACTATTGTCATGGGTCAAAAATCCAAAGTCTTATGCGCATCCTCTCAATCTGGATATGCTAGTTATCAGACCTTTCCTCAATATTTGTGTCAATGTCGTTGCGACTAGAGCCAGATATGTTGTTGTAGCGCTTGCATTACTATTGTTTATAGTGAGTGGCTTATTCGCAGTCAATTTGAAGGTAGGTGATGCTAATCCTGGTTCTCCAATTTTGTGGCCGGATGGGCGCTATAATGTTGACTCTGCTGATATTAATACTCAATTCCCTGGTGCTGACAGAATGTTTGTTGTGGTTGGTGGGGTTGAAGAAGGCGCTAAAAATGAATTTGGCGGTAAGGTTGTCGGTAAGATCAAAGACGTAGAAATTCTTGATGGTATGTTGCGCTTTCAGCGATACATGGAGCAGCAAGATGAAATTGGTGCCACTATCTCGATTGGGGATGTTCTTCCTGCGGTTAATTCAACCTTGCGTGAAGGTAATTTCAGATATTCAGAGTTGGGTAATACGACTGATAGTAACGGTGAGTTAATCTTCATGTATGAACGTGCATCTGAACCAGGCGATTTATTGCGTTATACCGACGTCGATATAAATTATGCTTCTGTTCTTATGTACTTTTCAGATCGTAAGGGTATTTCGATTCAGACCGCTATTGCTCGAGTTAAACAATTCATTAAAGATAACCCTGAGCTTCAGGAACTTGCTAATTTCAGATTGGCTGGTGGGATAATCGGCGTAATTGCATCAGTAAATGAAGTCATTCTTTCTGGTCAGATTCAGTCGATTGCCTTGGCTTTATTTATATTGGTAATGATGTGTATCATTGTTTATCGCTCTAGTATCGCGGGCATGTTCTTTATGGTTCCCGTGGTATTGGCTAACCTGGTTACTTTTGCGTTTATGGCTTGGCAAAATATAGGCATGAACATTAACACCGTACCGGTAGCTGCTTTAGGTATTGGTTTGGGTGTTGATTACACTTTATATATTTGTGACCGTATTAGAAGCGAGCATCAATTGGGTAAATCGCCACTAGAAGCAATATCGATATCGCTGCATTGCGCGGGTCGAGGTGTACTGGTTACAGCGCTGGTTCTGATAGCAAGTGTCGGTGTTTGGTTATTTTCATCGCTACGGTTTCAGGCTGAAATGGGCATGCTGATTGGTTTATGGCTTGCAGTATCAGCTGTATCGGCACTCTTTTTGATGCCTGCTATGGCTTATATATTTAGACCTAAATTTATTTTTGGTGATAAGTAGCGTCTAAATAGAGCTAGCAAAGTACTTCGACTTTACCGAATATAGTGCAACATAACGTAATTGATAGTCTGCGTCCTCAAATTGGTTGAGGACGCATAACTTTGAAAGAGGAATATATTATGCGAACGGCAAAAGTAATAACTGTCACGGTATTATTGTTTATGAGCATGATAGAAGTTGCATGGTCAGCTGAATATCGAGAAGGAAATACTCCGGAAGATGTTGTGTTGAATTACTTTACGGCTCTTCAGAATAAAGATTTTGGTAAGGCTTACGATTTAGTTTCAGCGAATATGCGGGATGCTCGAACTCGTGAGATATACATCGAAGACTGGAAAAATGTAGTAACTATGGGGCAAGTTGACATACAAGAATTTGGCATTACGTCTTCTAAAGTTGATGGAGATACTGCTGTTGTTGAGGCTTGGAATGTTACAAGTGATGTGTTTAATGTCCTTGGTATTAAGGAAAATGAAATTGATCGACTAATACTCATTGATGGTGTCTGGAAGATTGATGAAACAGAAGTACTGTTAGAATAATGCCAGGAAACTAACGCAATAGACAGATTTTGCTTTCCCGGCTAAAGCCTAAATGGAGGTTCTTAGCTTTACATCTCTTCAATCTGAAACTAAGTTTATAATTTTGCTATAACTTAGCATTTCACATTCATTCTTGGCTAAAGTCGGCATTGATCTACTGCTTTATGCCTTAGTAAATAAAAATATAATTAAAAAGCAAGCATAGCTTGCATTAACGCTGCTCTATTATATTTTAAGCCTTTCTCTACTGTTCAGTATCTCTTTATTTAATATTCAATCGATTTATAGTAATCATTAATAGGTATTCACCTCTCAATAAAGTTAATTGCTTATTAAAAATAATCAGAGCAATTTACAGACATTGTAATCAGTAAAATGCGAGAAAAAGCTTAAATCATTTCAGGATGAAGGTAGGAGAAGATTTCTAAAAAGATTAGAAAAAATAAAAAATGCCAGTTAAAAAAGCAATTTAGGCTAATAAAAAGATATTACCTATAACACTATATCTACATCAAACAAAGTTAATATGAGTGCACTTTATATACAATATCAATTTTGTGTGAGAGTCTGTAGTACTACTATTAAACGACATCCACATTTCTTTTTTGAAGAAAATTTTTTAACGCAATTTATTCTTGAGTTTTATGTAGGCGAAAAAAAAAGAGGGGTACCCCTCTTTTTTTAACGTTGTTTCTGAAATTAACGTTTAGAGTATTGTGGACGTTTGCGCGATTTGTGCAGACCCACTTTCTTACGTTCAACTTCACGTGCATCACGAGTTACAAAGCCGGCACCACGCAGAGTTTTACGTAATGTTTCATCATACTCCATTAATGCGCGGGTAATGCCATGACGAATTGCGCCAGCTTGGCCTGAAATACCACCACCCTTAACAGTGATGTTGAAATCAAACTGGTCAACCATTTCCAGAGTTTCTAATGGTTGACGAACAATCATACGACCGGTTTCACGACCGAAGTATTCATCCAAAGTACGATTGTTAATAGTGATTTGACCGTTACCGCGTTTTAAGAATACGCGCGCTGAAGAACTTTTACGTCTTCCGGTGCTGTAATAGGTTTCAGTCGCCATGCTTTAAATCTCCAAAACTTGAGGTTGTTGTGCTGCATGTTGATGCTGAGCATCACCATAGACTTTTAGCTTACGAAACATATCACGACCTAAAGGGCCTTTTGGAAGCATGCCTTTTACAGCTTTTTCGATAATTAATTCGGGTTTTTTAGCATTCAATTTATCAAAATTGATTGTTTTCAGACCACCAGGATAACCTGTGTGATGTCGGTATAATTTGTCCTGGCGTTTGTTGCCACTGACATGAATGTCTTTCGCGTTGATAACGACGATATAATCACCAGTGTCCATATGAGGCGTATATTCAGCCTTATGTTTACCACGCAAACGTCGCGCTACTTCTGTAGCTAAACGGCCTAGCGTCTTACCTGACGCGTCGACAATGTACCAATCGCGTTTAATTGTAGAAGGTGTTGCAGTAAAGGTTTTCATTACAAATTCCTGAAAATCCGGTTGCCCGGCTAAAAAAGAGGAGGAATACTACGTATAGACCCGTTGGCTGTCAACATTATCAGCGCGATATTCTTACTGAAATTGTTTAATATTTTTGTTGTATGCAAAAGGAAAAACCGCCCTAGATACATTAAAATATTGAGATATTGATTAAATAACCAAATAAACTTTAAAAAACTAATGAAATCAAGGCAATACACTACATTAGATCGCGGAATTATGGCGTTCAACTCATTTCTCAGCTATTTGCCGAAAGCAGAGAATAAGATCGGCGACCGACTTTATCCGGCAAAAGAGCATGTCGATATAAAAATGGACGAGAATACGAAAAAACATGTTTCAGGATTAATGCGCATAAACCATGCTGGAGAAATCGCTGCTCAAGCCCTATATAAGGCGCAGGCCTTAACCGCGTCGGATGATGAATTAAAAAAATTATGCAGGAGTCTGCAGATGAAGAAATTGACCATCTGAATTGGTGTGAGGCGCGGTTGAAGGAGCTGGGCGATCATACCAGTTACCTAGGGCCGTTCTGGTATGGCGGATCATTTGGTATTGGCGTGATCGTTGGTTTGTTTGGGGATAAATGGAACCTGGGTTTTTTGGCGGAAACGGAATATCAGGTTGTTCGCCATCTTGATTCACATCTAAAACAGATTCCAGAAAATGATAAGCGCAGCCGAGCGATTCTGGAACAAATGCGCGAAGATGAATTACAACATGCTGTGACCGCAGAAAAATCGGGTGCTGAGAATCTACCGGATAGCGTTAAACATTTAATGAGTTTAACGTCAAAGCTAATGACGAAGACTGCTTATAAAATATAATTTAAATCAGCACTTTTCTATTTGCCTAAATTTTTTCAAAAAATATTATTTAATAATCTTGAAAACATTTTTGCTATCCCCATTTACTTATTAAGTTAAATGAAATGATTTTTTGGAGGTAGATAAAATGGCTTTAACCAGTTATGAACCATGGGGATTATTAGATCGATTCAATCAACAACTCAATCAGCTGGCTTATTCTGATAAGTCTTTAGAAAATGGTGACAGTGACTTTTCTAATGTTGTAACCAGTCATTGGCGTCCTGCAGTTGATATTAAAGAAGAAGGTGAACGGTTTTTTATTACTGCTGATTTACCGGGCGTTGATCCTAAAGATATTGAAATCACAATGGATAACGGCATCCTGACAATTAAGGGTGAACGTAAATCTGAAGTGCGTGATGAAAAGGAAGGCTACAAAAGTGTTGAACGAGTTAGTGGTACTTTCTATCGGCGCTTTAGTTTGCCAGATACTGCGGATGCAGAACGCATTGAAGCAAAAGGTAATCATGGTGTTCTGGAAGTTGTGATTCCAAAGCATGAAAAAGTTCAGCCTCGCAAGATTGAAGTAAAAGGTTAATTAAAATTATTTGAATAATTGATTATTAATACTTGATACCCCTCTAAAAGTACACGAGTAGGTTTACCTGCTCGTGTACTATTATGTACAGGATGTACGGCCAGGTTTTTTGTTCCAAATACCAACAGTAGGAGCTTTAAATAAAACTTTAAGTATCTGCATCCGTACAGGCGCTGCCATGAGCGCAGTGCGTGTGGGACGCCGATAGGATACAGGTGGGCGATTCCATGGGGATCGGTAGAGTCGAGCAATTACAGAATGGCGATTTTATTCGTGTGCTGTGAACTTTTTTAAATTAAAGACTCCAATCTTAAAAATTATAACTAAATTTAAAGGAACATTATGAAAACTATTTTAAGCCGATTATTTTCACGTCTTTTTTTATTATCATTAGCCTTTATTATACCTTCCGTTAATGCAGCTCTGCCAATCGAAGTAGAGGGAGAAGAATTACCAACGCTTGCGCCGATGCTGGAAAAAGTAACGCCGGGTGTTGTTAACATTGCTACAGAAGGGAAGGTTCAGTTACAGCAGAATCCGTTATTTAATGATCCGTTTTTCCGTCGTTATTATAATTTACCAAATCAACCGTTAGAACGTAAAACAAGTAGCCTTGGCTCAGGTGTTATTGTTGATGCAAAACGTGGATTAGTTTTAACCAATAATCATGTCATAGCCAATGCACATCAAATTACAGTAACCTTGCGTGATGGGCGTCAATTGGAAGCTCAAATAGTAGGTACTGACCCGGAAACGGATGTAGCAGTGATTAAAATACCTGCTGATAACTTAACAGCTGTTAAAACAGCGAATTCAGAAAGTTTAAGAGTTGGTGATTTTGTTGTCGCAATTGGTAACCCTTTTGGGCTTGGGCAAACAGTGACTTCAGGAATTATCAGTGCTCTCGGACGTAGTGGTCTGGGTATTATGGGGGCAGATGGTTATGAAAATTTTATTCAAACAGATGCATCGATTAACCCTGGTAATTCAGGAGGTGCATTGGTTAACCTTCGCGGTGAATTAGCTGGCATTAATACAGCTATTATTGCACCGAATGGTGGCGGTAATGTCGGTATTGGTTTAGCCATTCCTATTAATCTTGCTTTAAATATCATGGAACAGATTGTTGAAACTGGTGAAGTTAAACGTGGCTTTCTTGGCGTTAGTATGCAGGACATGAGTCCGTCATTAGCCGAAGCCTTTGGTCTTAAAGATCAACAGGGCGCGATTGTTAATGAGGTTTTTGCTGGTTCACCCGCAGATAAAGCCGGATTGCGTGCTGGTGACATCGTTATTTCGACCGATGGTAAAAAGATTAAGGATTCGGCTGATTTAAGAAATCGTATCGGACTTTTACCTGTCGGAAAAAAAATTAAATTCAAGGTATTACGTGACGGTAAGGAAGCTGATTTTATTATTGAGGTTGATGAAAATAGTCAAGCTGCAACGACACCCAAGGCATCAAATGAATTGTTAGAAGGAATAGCGGTTGCTGATATTGAACAAGGTGACCCGTATTATGGTCGTCTTGAAGGGGTTAGGGTCACGGGTATACAGCGCGGTAGTCTTGCCTGGCGTAGTGGATTAAGAGCAGGAGATGTGATTACTTCTGTTGATAAAGCACCGATTAAAGACTTAAAACAGTTTTTGAAAGTCGTTGATAGAAAGAATGATTCTTTATTGTTAAGAATTATTCGAGGCAATGCAGCGACATTTCTTGTTTTGAAAAAATAATTACTGTTCCAGATTGAAGCTGGCAATCGAACTCCTAATAAGTTCGATTGCTTTCTTTCTCGGAAAGGACCTTCGGTAAGCAATAATCACTTCTCGAGAAGGAACAGGATTATTGAAAGGTCGATATTCAAGTAAATTTTTTAAACCGCTTTCTGTTTTAGTTGATAAACTCGGTAATATTGTAATACCCACACCAGCGGCAACCATTTGTCTAATTGTTTCTATAGAACTACTTTCAAGCGACTTTTGAATTTTATTATTTTCACCTGTTGAGTTAATACAATTAGGGCAAAGTTCAACAATTTGATCACGAAAGCAATTGCCTGATTTAAGTAATAACATCGTATCGTCTGATAAATCAGAGGGTTTTAATTTTTTCTTTTTAGTCAACGGGTGAGTAGCGGGTAATGCCACCTGAAAAGCTTCTTTGTAAAGTATTTCTGTTTCAATGCCCGGTTCTTCAAAAGGGTTTGAAAGAATCGCAACATCTATTTCTCCTGATTTTAATTTCAGCCCAAGATTCTTTGTGTAATCTTCTTCTATCAATAAAATAAGGTTAGGTGCTTTTTTATTTATCAGTGGAATAAGTTTTGGTAATAAATAAGGCCCAATCGTATAGATAACGCCGAGTCTTAATTCACCTTTTAACTGATCTTTATTCTGTTTGGCGATTTCTTTTAAGTTATTTGTTTCATTTAAAATGAGTGCAGCCTGCTTAACAATTTCCTTTCCAATCGGAGTAACAGAAATGTCATGTTGGTGTCGTTCAAATATACTGATACCGAGTTCTTCTTCTATTTTCTTTATCGCCACACTAAGCGTTGGTTGACTGACAAAGCAACTTTGTGCTGCTCTTCCAAAGTGAAGTTCTTTTGCAACAGCGACGATATAGCGAAATTCAGATAATGTCATAATGTCATAATGTAATTAGTATTTTATTGTTTAATTGGTACGACATTAGAATTATTCTTGCTTGGTCTATGATGTGTATCAGAAATGATTTTTTCCAGTAAATCAATGCCAACATAGGAATGATTAAAACTGTTTCCTTGCGATACAGTGAATGCTTTATCGGGTTCTCCCAGATTATTGGCAACAATAGAAGCACCTGTAAAATTATTATCTATTGTATAAGCATGTGTCGTAATAATCGTTTTCATACCTGCAGCTAATGCAGCAAGATTTCCATTTTGTGTGTCTTCGATTGCGATGCAGTCTTCTGCATCCAGGCCAAGACCAGCAAGCACACATTGATATGCTGCGGGTGAGGGTTTTTTATCCTGAACCGTATCGCTGGTGACAATTGAGTTGAATAGTTCGCCCGGTTCTAGATCCATTATTGTATAAAAAAGCGTTGTTAAATTTGCCATAGATGAACTGGTCGCTACACCCAGCTTTATTCCTTTATCTCGTGCTTCATTAATTAATCGAATCACGCCCGGACGAAACTCAAGAACATCATCCTCCAGAATTTTTCGATAGAGCTGAGATTTACGTTTATGCAGTTCCAGAACAAAGTGTTCCGGATCGTCTATATTTCCTTTCAGTGCTTTATCTTCATTAAGGAACCTTCTAAAGCGTTCTTTGCCGCCGGAGATAAATAGAATTTCCCGATAATCATCAACTGACCAGTTCCAGTCGATGTTAAATTCTTCGAAAGTTAAATTGAAAGCTTGGCGATGAATTTCCTCGGTATCCGCAATGGTACCGTCGACGTCGAAAATTATTCCTTTCAATTTCATTAAGGCTAACAATTAACTCGTTATTAAGGTAATTAGCCTTTGATTATAAACAACAAATGAGATGATGCAACGCGGTATTAAAACCTGTTCTCAGGTAAAATTATTGTACGAGATAGTTGCGTATAAATGTTATATTTAATCTGGTAAATCACCATTATTGTCACGACAGGCTTTAGTTAAACATGATAGATATTTCTGTAAACGAACAAACATTATTGATAGCAATGCTTGTTGCTCTATTAGTTGTAATACTGTTGTGGCTTGTCAGTTTAAAAAAGTTGAAGCAACTCACAGCTGAAATCACCGACTTGAAGCAGAAGTGCGCGGTAGAAGCTGAGCGTACAGAAAATAAAACTTACCGCATTGATGAATTGAATGATGCGCTAAAGGATAGAGAAAACCAAAACAAGGAATTACAAGCCAGTATTGAAGACAATAAAGCGACAATTGCGGAGTTAAGCACACGTCTTGATGAAGAGAGGAAAGTGTCTCAGGAAAAACTGGCGTTACTCGAACAGGCAGAGAGAAAAATGATGGAAACATTTGAAAACCTGTCGAACAAAATTCTGGATGAAAAAAGTAAAAAGTTTACCGAGCAAAATAAAACGAATATTGGTGAAGTTTTAAATCCGCTACGCGAACAGCTTGGTGATTTTCGTAAAAAAATTGAAGACGTTTATGATAAAGAAACGAAAGACAGGGTGTCTTTGTACCATGAAATCACCAATCTGAAATCCCTAAATGAACAAATGAGCAAGGATGCGATAAATCTGACTAAAGCTCTTAAAGGCGATAGTAAAAAACGCGGTGATTGGGGAGAAGTCATTCTCGAACGTGTGTTGGAAGATTCTGGTTTAAAAAACGGACGTGAATACGAAGTGCAGGGCAGTTATCGTGATGAAGCAGGTAAATTATTTTATCCAGACATCGTTGTCCATTTACCCAATAAGCGTGATGTTATTATTGACTCAAAAATATCGTTAAATGAGTACGAACGTTATTACGCAGCAGAAGATGAACGCGATAAACAACAGGCACTCAGTGAACACCTTAGTTCAGTTCGGTCTCACGTTAGTGACTTGAAAGGCAAAAGCTATGATGAACTCGTTGGTGTTAATTCATTGGATATGGTTTTGATGTTTGTTGCGATAGAACCAGCATTAATGCTGGCTTTTGAAAATGATGATTCTTTATTTCAGGATGCG
Source organism: Pseudomonadota bacterium (assembly GCA_038142205.1). GTDB lineage: Bacteria > Pseudomonadota > Gammaproteobacteria > Eutrophobiales > Eutrophobiaceae > UBA7359. The sequence goes on from JAYQJO010000001.1 coordinate 128,049, forward strand.
TTCACGAAAGGTATTTTTCTAGTTAGTCCTTCGACCTTAACCATGAATTTACAAGTGATTCAGAATATGTGGCGTTATGAATATCAAAATCAAAACGCACAGGAAATTGCCAAGAAAGCCGGGGATATGTATGACAAGTTTGCCGGTTTTGTTGAAGCACTAAAAGATGTCGGTGATAAACTCGGTAAAGCACAAAGTGCCTATGAAATAGCGCATAATCGATTAGCTGATGGCAAAGGTAATTTAATTGCCCGTGCAGAAGCGATACGCAAGCTTGGTGAGTTAAAAACCAATAAACAATTGCCTGAAGATTTAGTGACCAAGTCTCTTCCTGAAAGTTAATCAATAATAATTTACTATCGCCTTAATATTGCGAACCATCTATAGAAGTTAAGTAAGCTGGCAAGTGAAGCTGATACATAAGTTAATGCTGCTGCTCTTAAGATTCTTCTGGCTATAGGTAGAGCAGGTTCGGGTAAATACTTTCCTTCAATAAGTATTGGTAATGCGCGATTAAAACTGGCATCAAACTCAACGGGTAAAGTGAAAAGATGCAGAATAATAGGTAACCCCATAATCGTTATACCCGCTAATAACATAATGACCCCTACAAGAGGAATTTTTGCTAAGATCATTGCGAAAGGCATACTGATTAAAATGAAGGATGCAATCTTTTCCGCAGTTGCTGAGATAACTGCGAGTTTCGTTCTCATTATTAAAGGTTGGTAATGTGTATGATCCTGAAGCGCATGTCCGAATTCATGCGTAGCAATGGTAATAGCGGATAGTGACTTGCCATTAAAGTTATCTTCGGAAAGACGAATCATTTTTGCTTGTGGGTCATAATGGTCATTGCCATTTTCTGTTTCTTCAACAGAAATCCCTTCCATCTTAAAACGGGTAATAAGATGCTTAGCCAGTTCACCACCTGTACCGGGTAATTCTTCGATTTCCTGACTGTATTTTTTAATTACGTGTTTCACCCAGAATTGAGGCATAAACACAATCAGTAATAAAACTATAATGACTAATGCTGTTAGCATGGTTAGCTCATGTTACTATTAAAGAACTTGGCATGAATGATATTTTATTCTCAATAGTTGCCGTCTAAAACGCCTACAGTTGGTGAAAGTGTGCTCGAATGCTTATTTACTATTTATAAATTCCGCTTCTGCGTGCATTTTCGCCTCGTTTGTGAATAAAGTCTCTATCCGTGCAAAGCTCTTTTTAATAAATTAAAGAATAATTATTAACTTTAAAACATTATACCTAAGTACGCTAATGATGCAGACGCCTTTGGATAAATATACGAGTGACCTTTCGAAAGAAGAGTTTACTGCTGATCCTGCACAGAAAATTGCAGTGATGCACATGCAGAATTTGTTCGAAAAATTAATTGAACAGCCGCAGAAACGACCAGGTTTATTTGCCCGCATTAAATCTGCCTTGGGTAAAGTAGATGAAGATCAAATAAAAGGTCTTTATTTCTGGGGTGGCGTTGGCCGAGGAAAAACTTATTTAGTCGATAGCTTTTATGAGTGTTTACCTTTTGAAAATAAAATGAGGCTGCACTTCCACCGTTTTATGCAAAGTGTGCATAAGGAATTGAAGTCACTCGACAATGTAGAAAGTCCTTTAAAAATCATTGCGCAAAGAATATCGGAACAAACGCGCATTGTTTGTTTTGATGAATTTCATGTTTCCGATATTACTGATGCCATGTTATTGGGCGGTTTGTTTGAGGCATTATTTGAAAGAGGTGTTGTGTTAGTGACAACATCAAACCAGCATCCTGACCAGTTATATCAGGGTGGTTTACAACGGGAACGATTTTTACCCGCGATTGATTTGATTAAACAAAATACGGAAGTGGTTAATATCGACTCCGGTATTGATTACCGGTTACAGTTTCTTAATCATGCTGAAATTTACCATTCGCCATTGGATGATAAAGCTTATGCGGTGCTGGAAAATGATTTCGAACATGTTTCTCCTGATCAAGGTACAAAAGGTGAATTGTTGGAAATTGAAGGGCGAACGATAAAGACAGTACGTTGCGGTGATGGTGTCGTCTGGTTTGAATTTAAAGCCTTATGTGATGGCCCAAGAGGAGCAGCAGACTATATTGAAATTGCCCGACAATATCAGACAGTGTTGCTCGCTAATATTCCTGTGATGGATGATTTGACGAATGATTTAGCCAAACGCTTTATTACGTTGGTCGATGAATTTTATGACCGCAATGTAAAACTGATTATTACCGCCGAAACAATACCGGATGGTCTCTATACAGGTAAGCGATTAGCTGATGCATTTAAGCGAACGATTAGTCGTCTGGAAGAAATGCGGACGCATGATTACCTCGCAAAGCAACATATCCCTTAATCGATCATAAAAATTTGAGTAACTTTTACTGAAAAGTGACTCAAATCACTGTTTTTAAATAAAAAAGCCATAAATTTTATGAAATAATTTACTTTTTATGATTAACTTACAACATATATTTGACAATAAACAATATATAAAATATATAAGTAGCTAATATTCATAAAGAAACTTGATTAGTTTTCACGGATTTTAGAGGAATTGAGTACATTGACCGCTTCGGCTACAAAAATAGACGGTATATTAGAATCAGATATTGCTGAAGTACTTCAATATCGTTATGGAGATGGTTTGGTTTATTTACCTAAAAACCAACCGGAAGGCTTATACAAACAAGCAGCGAACCAGGGGTTTGTTGATAATGAAGGCTACTTAACTCGTAAAGGCCGAAATCTTCTCGCTAAATATCAGTTTAAATAATCTGCAGTACAATTCTGATTCAGATCATTTGAATCAATAGTTATATATTTGAATATCATTTGGTTTTTAATAACAAACACGAATAAATATAGTAATATTTAATCCTTTTTCACACAGCAACGAGCTGTTATCTTGCACAGCTTCTAAACATCAGAGTTTTTATAAAAATAAAATGTATAAGTACGATAATTATGACCAAACTATTGTTAACGAGCGGGTCGCACAGTTTCGTGATCAAACGGAACGTTTTCTCGCAGGTAAATTAACAGAAGAAGAATTCAGACCATTACGTTTAATGAATGGTCTTTATGTGCAGCGTCATGCGCCGATGTTACGTGTGGCAATTCCCTATGGCTTACTGTCCAGTAAGCAGCTAAGAATGTTGGCGCATATTGCCAGAAAGTACGACAAAAGTTATGCGCATTTTAGTACACGTCAGAACCTGCAGTATAACTGGCCGGCATTGGAAACGGTGCCTGATATTCTTGCGGATTTAGCAACGGTAGAAATGCATGCGATTCAAACCAGTGGTAACGATATACGAAATACAACCTCTGATCAGTTTGCCGGAATTGCGCCTGATGAAATAGAAGATCCAAGACCGTACTGTGAAATCATTCGTCAATGGTCGACCTTTCACCCTGAATTTTCCTACTTACCAAGAAAATTCAAAATTGCTGTCACCGGTGCCGAAAAAGATCGTGCTGCTGTACAGGTTCATGATATCGGCATATTTATGGTTAAGAACGATGACGGTGAAATTGGTTTTAAAGTTATTGTTGGTGGTGGTTTGGGACGCACCCCTTTTATTGGCCCTTGTATCAAACCGTTTGTTGAGAAACAGGATTTACTTTCTTATCTGGAAGCAACGCTACGTGTTTATAATCGTTACGGTCGGCGAGATAATAAATATAAAGCACGTATCAAAATATTAGTAAATGAACTTGGCAAAGAAGAATTTGCAAAACAGGTAGAAGAAGAGTGGTTACACATAAGAGATGGTGTGATGAAGATTGATCAAAAAGAAATTGATCGAGTTAAAGCATTCTTCACTGAGCCCGATTATGATAGTTCAGCAGCAGATGACACGAGCTTTGAAGCAGCAGTAGAATCGAACAAAGCATTTTCTAACTGGGTAAATAGAAATTTATTTCCGCATAAAATCGTAGGCTATAAAGCGGTTGTTGTTTCATTAAAAGCACCAGATATTCCTCCCGGTGATGTAACCGATGAGCAAATGGATTTCATTGCTGATTTAGCGGATGAATATAGCTTTGGTGAAATTGTCGCAACCCATGACCAAAACCTGGTATTAGCGAATGTAAAACAAGCTGATCTATTTGTTTTATGGGAAAAGTTAGCATCACAAAAATTGGCAACACCCAACATTGGTTTATTAACTGACATGATTTGTTGCCCTGGTTTGGATTTTTGTGCTCTTGCGAATGCCGGTTCCATTCCAATAGCAAAGCAGATTAACGATAAATTTGATGATCTAGATTATTTACATGATATTGGCGACATCAAAATTAAAATGTCAGGTTGTATGAATGCCTGTGGTCACCATCATGTTGGGCATATTGGTATTTTGGGCGTAGATAAAAAAGGTGAAGAGTTTTATCAGTTAACGCTAGGTGGTTCAGCAGAGAATGAGGCGAGCCTTGGTGATCGTTTAGGTCCTGGGATAGCAAAAGAAGATGTTGCTGATGTGATTGGTAAAATACTCGATGTTTATGTTGAGAATCGCGAAGAAACAGAAGCTTTTCTAGAAACTTATCGTCGTGTTGGTATTACGCCATTTAAGGAACGTGTTTATGCAAGTAATTAAGAATAAAGAAGTCATCAATGATGACTGGCAGTTAATCCGTGACATCGATACTGATACGGCGATTCCTGATGGTCAGGTTATTTTGCCTTTTGAATATTGGCAGGCTAATCGTGAAGGACTATTAAAACGCGATACGGAACATGCTGTATTAATTAATGGCGATACAGTGACAGAAGATTTGCTTGATGATCTGGAACACTTTTCTGTCATAGCATTGGACTTTCCTGCATTTGGAGATGGCCGTTCTTATTCGCATGCATCTCTTCTTCGTCAGCGTTATGACTATAAAGGTGATTTACGTGCCGTAGGCGATGTGTTGCAGGATCAACTGTTTTTTATGCAACGTTGTGGTTTTGATAGCTATGCGATTCGTGAAGACAAAGATATTGAAGAAGCATTAAAAAGCCTGAACGATTTTACTATTCGCTACCAGACAGTAGCAGATGGTGCACTACCAATCTATAAGCAACGATAAGTAATATTAAATTGTCAGTACAGTGACTGACGGTGTATTCAATAACTCGTCACTGTGAAAGCCACGTACTAATAAAACTTTGTCTCCAGTTGTAGCCAAACCTTCATCAATAATAATTTGTCTGGCTAGTGCATTTGGATTTGTCTTACCTGCTTTTTCCGAATATGCGGGTATGACACTCCATAACATGGCCATTTGTCGACACACTTCTTTTTTATTAGTAATTGCGACGACAGGCGCTGCGGGTCTGGCTGAACTCATTGTTGCCGCAGACATACCACTTTGAGAAATAACAACAACAGCACGTACTCTCAAGTCATGAGACAGTCGTGACATAGAGTTAGCAATTCCTTCCCAGATTGGTAATGCTGTATTTGATTCTTTATCGGATATTTTTCCTCCATACGCATTATGCGCCCAAAGGTAGGATTCTGTTTGTCGTGAAATACGATCCATCATGTTAACAGCATCATAGGGAAATTTTCCGACAGCTGTTTCACCCGATAGCATAATGGCATCGGTTCCAAGGTTGACTGCATAAGCGACATCAGTGACTTCAGCACGGGTTGGCCGTGCATTTTCAATCATTGATTCGAGCATTTGTGTGGCAACAATAACCGGTTTAAATTTTTCACGAGCCAGATCGATTAATTGATGTTGTGCAACAGGCACTTGTTCAGGGTTTAATTCCACACCTAAATCACCTCGGGCAACCATGATGCCGTCTGCAGCGTCAAGTATGTCAATAGCGTTATCCAACGCTTCTGGTTTTTCTATCTTTGCAATAATACGTGCATTGCTGCCTTGTCCATTCATTAACTCTCTTAAGTCGTTAATATCTTCAGCCGTTCTGACAAATGATAAAGCAAGAAAATCAACGCCAAGTTCTATCGCCAGATTTGCATCGGCTTTATCTTTATCAGTTAATGAGGGTGCAGATACGTTCACACCAGGAAGGTTGATGCCTTTATGGTTACCAAGTTTTCCGCCATAAATAACTGTGCAGGTAATTTCTGTTCCTTCAATCTTGTCCACTTCAAGTTCTAACGTGCCGTCAGCAAGTAATATCCGATCTTCGGGTTCAACATCATTTGCTAAAGCTGCATATTGAGAAGGAATTAAACCGGCTTTACCTTCGACATCGCGTGTCGTAACAACAACGGTTTCATTGTTTTTTAATTCAATACCGTCGTTTTTAAATTTACCTGTTCGTATCTTTGGGCCACAGAGATCAGCCAATATGCCTATGGGTAAACCCAGTTCTTCAGAAATTTCCCGGATATATGCAGAGGTTTTTCGGTGATAATCATGATCACCGTGAGACATATTTTGTCGAAAAATATTAACCCCGGTTTTTATTAATCTTCTAATTTGCTCCGGTTCACTACTCGCGGGACCCAACGTTGCAATAATTTTCGTGCGTCGTTTTTTGAGTAAATTAATCTGCGTTATAATCGACATAGTTTTTTAATACCTGTAATAAGTAAATTTCAAATAAAACAAAAGGTTACTAAACCCAATGATTTAAAACATTCTTTTAATAGCTATCTTCCTTATATTTCATTAGTGTAGCAATTTGGTTACACTTAATGTTGACTTTTTCTAAAATAAAAAATTCTAGAAATAAATTAATAAGAATGGCATGGATGATAATTTAAAAAAGCTATCTGAAGAAAAAGAACTTTCTGGAATTAATACTGATATTTCAGAAACGTTAGAACATACACTCGACTATATTTCAAACATAAAAGCTAAAAACCCTATCGAGTTAGCCGTAGAGAGTAGCGTGGATGCTTTTTTTGTCACTTCTCTTGAAGACGGTGAGTTACTGATTGTTAACCATGCATTTGAAAATTTTACCGGATATAAAAAATCAAAGGTTATAGGTAAGACAACACTAGAGTTAAATCTCTGGCCACATAAAAGCGATCGACAGTTACTCGTTGATGAACTATCTAAAACAGGAAAAGTAATTAATAAGACAGTTGCTTATCAACATAAAAATGGTGAGCTGAAGTATGCTTCAATATCGTCGAATATTGTTAATATTGAAAACAAAACTTGTCTGATCAATATAGCAAGAGATATTACAGAATATATAAAATCAAAGGATGATCTAGAAAAATATCAATCTGCAATATACAAACTTTATCAGTCAGTCTCTGATCCAGAATTAAATTTTGAAAATAAAATTGATGCTATTTTACAGTTATGTGCTGAGTATCTTGATACGGAAATCGGTATTTTTGGCAGGTTAACTGATAGTCATTATATTGTTCTGAACTTATTTAATCGCAGTGAAGCCCCACTAGAATCCGGTGCAATGTTTAAAAGTGAAGGATCATATTGTTCCAAAACTATTAGCATGAATAAAACTATAGCGATAGAGCATGTAAAAGAAAGTGAGTTCGCAAATTTAGAAATGTATAAAAGCATGGGGCTTGAAACTTATCTGGGTGTTCCTGTTGTAATCAAAGAAAAAAATATGGTAGCGTTTGTTTTATTAATAAGGCTCCCAGGGAAAAAATATTTGCAGAATCAGAAATAAAATTTATAGAACTTGCTGTACGTTGGCTTACATCTGAAATACAAAAAGAAAGATTGGAGGAAAAAGAAAAAAAAAAAATATAAGGAAGAACTAAGTGAAAGCAAGGAACGACAGCATGATTTAATCGAATTACAACCGGAGTGCGTAAAAACAGTTTCACGGTCAGGTGATTTAATCTATATGAACGCTATGGGTTTGAAATATATCGAGGCTAACTCGTTAGAAGAAGTTAAAGGGGCTTGTGTTTATGACCTGATCACTGACGAGTTCAGAGAAGAATTTATTCAAATGAATGAGCGGGTCTTTTCTGGTGAAACAGTGCGAATGGAGTTTGAAGTTGAGGGCTTTCTAGGAACAAGACGATGGATGGAAACGAATGCCCGACCTATTATTAATAGTAAAGGTGAGGTTATTGAACACTTTGCAATAACGCGAGATATAAGCGAGCGGAAGGACTCTGAAATAAAATTAAAAACGACAACTCGAGCATTAAAGGTACTTAATGACTGCAATCACTATATTACCCATGTTACTAATGAGATTAAATTGGCACATCATATATGTGAAGTAATAGTTAACACTGGCGGATATTTTTTCAGCTGGATTGGTTATGCTCAAAATGAAGCGGGCAAACTGGTCAAGCCTATTGCAAACGCAGGTTATGAACAGGGTTACCTTGAAAACAAGATAACCTGGGGTGATGAGCCTAGCGGCTGCGGACCATCAGGTACATGTATAAAAAATAATGAGGCGACGATAGTACACAACATAGGGAATGATGACAGTTTTTCGTTGTGGCGAGATTCTGCATTAGAACATGGGTATTTATCAGTTGTTGCTTTACCTCTATCTATAGGGAATAGCACTGGTGAAGCAGATGCTGCATTAGTACTTTATTCCTCTGTAGCAGCTTCATTTGATTGTTATGAAGTCGATTTGTTATCAACGCTTGCTAATAATCTTTCCTATGCGATACGCAGCATAAGGACTAAAAATGAAAAGCAAAAAGCAGAAATAATTCTGGCTGCTAATGAAGAGCAGAATCGACTATTAGATGAAGGGAGCGGGGCTATTGTTTGGGAATGTTCCTTTCCGGAAATAGAATATAGCTATGTTAGTAATGCAACTGAAACTATATTGGGTTATCAGGCTGAAGATTGGTATCAACCTGGGTTTTGGCAGTCTCGTATATACCCGGAGGATAAAGAAAGAGCTATACATCAGTGTGCTAGTCAAGCCAGTGAAGGTGTTGATCACACTTTTGAATACAGAATGCTGAAATCTGACGGTTCGATAATCTGGATTCAAGATGTAGTGCATGTGGTTTCTGATGAAAACAATGTTCCTGTGCGCTTGCGCGGTCTGATGATCGATATAACAGAAAAGAAGCAGTTTGAAATAGCGTTAAAAGAAAGTGAAGAACGTTTTTCTTATGCCATGCTTGGTGCCAGCGATGGTTTATGGGATTGGAATATGGAGGCGGGTCAAGTTTATTTTTCTTTACGTTGGAAAAGTATGCTCGGCTTTGAAGAAGAAGAAATAGAAAACAGCCTGAATTCATTTAAAAAGCTGTTACATACTGATGATTCTGAAAGAGTTTTCCAACATGTTGAAGATTATGTGTCGGGGAAAGTCGATAGATATAGTATTGAATTTCGTTTGCGTCATAAAAAAGAATATTATCTTGATATCCATTCTCAAGGTTTTGGTGTACGAAATAATAATAATGAAATAATTCGTTTAGTTGGCACACATACCGATATTACTGATCGTAAACTTGCAGAAAAAGCTTTAATTAGTAGCGAAACTCGCTTTCGTACACTTTATGATGAAACACCTGCTGTGTTTTTCAGTGTAAACCAGGATGGCTATATTATTTCTATTAATGAGTTTGGCGCAAGTCATCTCGGTTACAAAACGAGTGAAATAATAGGGCAAGCAATTGAGCTGATTTTTCATGAAGAAGATACTGTTAAAAGAATGCTTGAGTGTTTTAATTATCCTGAAGGTATTCAACGCTGGGAATCTTCTTTGCTTAAAAAGCAAAGTGATTCTATTCGAGTAAGGCAATCAGTTAGAGTGGTAAATGGCATCGATGATGAATTATGTTTATTTATCATTTGTGAAGATATAACAGAAACCCACCGATTATCAGAAGAGCTAAAATATCAGGCAACGCATGACTCTTTAACCTCTTTAGTAAATCGACGTGAATTTGAAAAGCGTTTAGATCGAGTTCTAAATAGTCAGTCTATTCTGTTTCCCGGACATGCTGTTTGTTATATGGATCTAGATAACTTTAAGGTCATTAATGACACTTGTGGTCACCTTGCTGGAGATGCCTTACTAAAACAATTGACAACATTACTTTCCGGCTCTGTCAGAGGCAGAGATACATTGGCCAGATTGGGTGGAGATGAATTCGCTATTTTGATGGAAAACTGTTCTCTAAAGCAAGCTATTGCCGTTGCAGAGAAAATATTGGCAATAGTTGAAAAGTTTAATTTTGTCTGGGGTGAAAATAAATTTAAAGTAGGGGTGAGTATTGGCTTGGTTCCAATTAATGATGCAGGTATAAGTGTCGTTAATATATTAAGCGCGGCTGATAGTGCTTGCTATGTTGCAAAAGAGTCTGGAAGAAATCGCATTCATATTTTTTCACATGATGATGATGAATTAGAGAAAAGAAAAGGTGAAATGCAATGGGTATCTAGAATTAACCAGGCGCTTGAAGATAATTTATTTTGTCTTTTTTATCAGGAAGTTGTTTCTGGCAAAAGTTCAAAAAAAGCCGACAAAAGACGATTTGAAATTCTTCTTAGAATAAAAACATATGATGGAAACTATGTTTTGCCTGGTGCATTTTTACCCTCAGCTGAACGATACAATCTTTCAACCAGAATTGATGAATGGGTGGTTGCCGAGACATTGGACTGGTTGACATCTGATAGTTCGATTCTTGATGTAGTAGAAAGTTGTGCTATTAATATTTCGGGTCACTCTGTTTGCAATGAGGGCTTTCTGGAATATTGTTTTAATAAAATTAAGACCAGTGGCGTTTCGGCAAATAAAATTTGTTTTGAAATTACCGAAACAGCGGCTATTGCCAACCTTTCCAGTGCAAAAAAATTCATGTCTGAACTTGGAAAGGAGGGCTGTAGTTTTGCGTTAGATGATTTTGGAAGTGGTTTATCTTCATTTGGTCATTTGAAAAGTCTGCCAGTGGATTACATCAAGATTGATGGTGTTTTTGTTCGCGATATTGTTACAGATCCAGTTGATTACGAAATGGTTTCCGCTATTAACCGAATGGGGCATGTGATGAATAAGAAAATCATTGCTGAATATGTAGAGAACGATGAGATATCAGCTTTATTGAAAAAAATCGGCGTCGATTTCATACAAGGCTATGGCATCAGTAAACCTCAGCCTATTGAAGCATTTCTCCAAGTATAAAACTTTCTGTTTAAGTCCCTACTTTATCTTAAAATGGTTAAGGATACCTAATAATAAAATTGTTAAATTATTTTTCATATATAATATTGTTTTTTATAGAAGTATTAATATATTGTGACTAAAATTCTATAAAATTGTGTAAATTATTTGTTCAAATAGTACAAAATCTTTACATTATTAGACAAGCAAATTTAAATGAACTCTGCGTCCTCAACTATCTTTCCACTGAATTGATCCGTATTGGCATTCTTAATCCAGAAGCTGATTATATCGTCATCTCCATCTATATGCTCGATTTTAAAAATCTCATCAGTTTCTTCTTCATCGTAAGGAGCTGCTAGCCCTGATGCTCTTGTCGCATCACCAACTACAGCATAGGCAAAGTTTTTTGGAAATGTAGGAATTAACATGTCGCTCGATATTTGAATGTTTGTTTTATGTTCAACCCCTAGGCGATGGACAAATGGATTGACGATCTCATGAAACCCAAAGCCTCCAGGTTCCTGATGCCTATATGAAGGCTGTGTTGCCAATTGAGTTGTATCAACCCAATAAGACAAAACTTCTGTCCTATTTCTTGTAGACTCACGGTATACATCAAGGATTAGATCAGGAACATCAGTCAAATTCTGATCTATCCTAAACCCTAATTTCCCATTAGATGACATAGCAATCTCTGTTAAGTCTTCGACACATGTAATTGAAGGCAGTGATGTCAGATATAGATAGCTAATATTAGTTAGAGTCTTTGTACCCTGGATATTCCAATCTGAAGACCAAAACTCTCTAGTTTTTAGTATCGACTCTTCGGCTGATTGGCTAGTGTGGTGATGAAGTTTTATGTATGGTTTATTTTTAATAATCCTTGCCAGTCCAGTAGTATATCGATATAGATTACTTGGTGCTTTTATTTCACATTTATATAACAGGCTTCCATCATCAAATTTATTCAATAATTCTTTATTACTGAAAATAATGTTCAAAACTACACAGTGTGAAGCATCAATTGATAGTTGACAGGACCCATGCTCATAAAGGTTGACCACAAAACAACAACTGAAATAAAGAGGCTGCACCCAATGTATTTGACCATCAAATTTTACATATACCTGCTCAGGTAAAACCAAAGAATAATTTTTATTATGAACTAACTTACACTTTAAATACCCGTTATAAGATTCTTCACCGATAATTCGACCTCCAGCATATTCCTTCAGGTAAGACCGCGTATTGCCATTACTAATTCTATTAAAATTAAAATCACAATCGTTTATTGTCAAAAATATAACCTCAAATCTATCTTCAAACTTAGAGGGATTTCAATGAAAAGAAATTTATGCAACATTTTTCTTAAAATTTTGAGCCTGTTCAAAAATCTCTTTATAGACTTCATCTCTATCTATTGGAGGATAATCCCACTTATCAAGCAGTATGATTAAATCGAAATGAAGCTCGGCTTTAATATCATCACGCTTGTCCCAATCTGTATATTTAGCTTTATCATCAATTACTTTCTTAACTTCTTTTGCTAAATCTAAAAGTTTGTCTTCTGGATATGAAAAATCATATTTATTGGTAAGGCTGACCAATATGTCATAAAAAGCTTTTTCCTCAAAGTCGATACCCATTTCACCAAATGATTCCATTTCTTCACGAAGTTCGTTATAGAGATTGATAATCTCATCTGAGAAGTCATTTATCACTTCACTTCTCAGTACATCTTGTTCATCTCGTTCGTTGTATTTTTCAACCAGCATATTCATCTTTTTTGTGAAATCTATCCCTTTAACTTTATTGGTCTTTTTAAACTCACCAATCGCTTTAGCAAGCATCTGCTGTAATAATTGAAGTTTAGTATTTGGCTGTTTAATAACTTGCAATTTAGCAAGATAATCTTCATCGAAAATATCTACCTTACCGCCTTGATCAACGCCAAGTTTAAAGATTTCTTCAACCCCATCACTCATTAAAGCGTCTTTCACTAATTCACGCACTCTATGGTTCATTTGTTCAATGTCTGGAGCACCGCCTGTAGTAATCTTAAATATTATAGAACGAATCGCTAAGTAATAATGAATCTTGTCTTTGTGAGATTGATTTAATTCGCTACTACCCACACAAATGTCATATGCTGATTTAAGTCGTTTAGTTAAGTCCATAAAGGTCTTTTCAAACTTTTTGGTTCTAAGGGCATAATCTGCTGATGCATTTAAGCAATGCAATTGCTCAAGTGGTGTACCATTATAGTAAGGTTTTGAGTCAAAACTATGGTACAAACTATCCAACAAGCTAAGATGATCTTTCACCACAATCACAGACTTTTTAATATCCTCTAAGTCTTGCTTTTGACCACCAGTGTAATGTGATAGGGCTTGATTCATCTGCTTCTTGATGCCTACATAGTCGACCACTAAACCGTTCTCTTTGCTTTCATACTTACGATTAACCCTAGAGATAGTTTGAATTAGATTATGCTTTTGTAATGGCTTATCAATGTAGATGGTTTCTAGGAACGGGACATCAAAACCTGTTAGCCACATATCAACAAGAATGGCGATTTTAAAGTTTGATTTTTCGTTCTTGAATTGGCGATCTAACTCCTTACGGTATTCTTTGTTACCCAACTTATCCCATAATGCTTTTTCATCATCCTTGTTACGAGTCATAATCATTTTCGCTCGTTCCATCGGTTTAACTTTCTTTTTATCACTTTCTGTTAAAGTTACGCCTTCTTCACAGACTTTCACTTCATCCCATTCAGGGCGAAGTTCAATCAGTTCTTTATAGAATTTATAAGCAATTTGACGACTACTACAGACAAACATTGCTTTGCCTTTTTGTACCGCACCTTCTTCTATTCGATTCTCATAGTGTTCAACAAAGTCTTTTGCAATGGCTTTGATACGATCAGGATCGCCCAGAATGGTAGACATACTTGCCATCGCGGTTTTACTTTTATCAATTTGATATTCGTTCGTGCCAGCTTCTTCACACTCTTTATAGTATTTTTCAACTTCATCGAGCTGGCGGCCATCGAGCAACACTTTTGCTGCTCGTCCTTCATAAACAATACGAACTGTGATTTCATCATGAACAGATTCGGTCATTGTGTAGCTATCTACTACTGAACCAAAGACGTCCAGCGTTGCGTCAATTGGTGTGCCAGTAAAGCCAACATAGGTCGCATTTGGTAGAGAGTCGTGTAGGTACTTAGCAAAGCCGTAAGATTTTTTTACACCATCTTCCGTAATAGTGATCTTTTGCTCTAGGTTGGTCTGGCTTCGATGTGCTTCATCTGAGATACAAATTACATTGGTTCTTTCTGTGAGTAGTTCTAAATCTTCCGTAAATTTATGAATGGTTGTTAGGAAGACACCACCACTTTTACGTCCTTTTAGATGCTCACGAAGTTCTGCACGACTTTCAACACTGATAACATTCTGGTCGCCCACATAGACTTTTGCATTGGTAAATTGACCAGCAAGCTGATCATCTAAATCATTGCGGTCAGTAATTAAAATGATGGTCGGGCTACCTAAATCAACATCTTTCATCAACAAGCGAGTTAAGAACAACATAGTATAGCTTTTGCCACAACCTGTTGCACCAAAGTAAGTGCCACCTTTGCCATCACCGCCAACCAATTTACCTTCACCATCAAATCGTTTCATTTGCTTTTTGATATTGGCAAAAAGCTTTGTTGCAGCGTAGTACTGAGGGTAACGGCAAACGATTTTTTCTTGTTTGCTTGAAGTGTCAGGCACATAGATAAAATGCCGAATGACATCGGATAAACGTTTTTTATTAAACAAACCGCTGATCATTGTAAATAGGGAGTCGACACCGTCTTTGTCCAGCTTCTCTTCTCCCGTGATTTTTCGCCAAGAGTAATAAAACTCATACGGAGCAAAGTAAGACCCCATTTTGTTATTTACTCCATCACTTATCACACACAAAGCGTTGTATTTGAAGATTTCAGGGATGTCTCGATCATATCGAGTGGTGAGCTGTTTATACGCATCAAAAATCGTGGCTTCTTCTCGAATTGCACTCTTAAACTCAAATACCACGAGCGGTAAACCGTTTATATAAAGGATTCCATCAGGAATACGTAACTCATAGCCTTGTATCTCCATCTGGTTAGCGATTCGATATTGATTACTATCCAAATCGTCATAGTCAATTAGTTGAATGTATAAGTCTTTTTGGTTGGTATCTTCACGCTTGAGTAAAAAGCCATCCGACACCAACTTCATAATAGCTTTGTTGGTATCGTAAAGATCAGAAGCTGGAAGATATTCTAACTTATTAATGATTTGTTCAATCTCGTAAGTCGTGATCGAATCAGCTTGATAATGCTCGGATAGAAATTGACGAAGATCGGACTTAATTAGGACATCTTCAGGTGCTCGTTCAATCATCTCACCACGAATATGTGGGTAACCTTCTTTCTCTAGCAGGTCAATAATGGCTTTTTCAAGTCTTTCTTCTGTGAATTTCATCGACTAAAGTCTATTTATAATATTTTTTTCTATTAAATTGCTTAACTCTAGGAGCTTGATTTTTTCTCTACTAATTAGATCAATATGCTCATATATCAGTGTTAGCTGCTGATTCAATTTGTTTAAACCAACATTGAAATATCGATTCGGGACAGGTAATAATGTCTCTAAAATATCTTCTGGTTTTATCGATGGATATGTTGATACTGACATTTCACCTTTGCTTTGAAATTCATCTATTACACGCTTTGAAGAAAGAAGAAGCAATAGCAATTCATTTGATATTAATTCACTCTTACTGTTAATGACGCAAAAACCAGTAGATACAACTAGGTTGTCTGGAGGATTTTTTATCAATCCATAGTGCCGTAGATTAGGTCTAATATTGGAGTAAACAATACTGTTATGTTTGACTTTCCTTTTGGCTCGGCTTGGGATTTTATCTTTGCCAATGGTAAGTACTTGGTAACCTTCTATGTGGTTGTCTGTAATACTGCCAGTATCCAGATATAATAACTCTTCAAACTCTTCTTCTTTTTTAAATTAATATTGTCACTATTCGTTGTGGTCAAGTCTTCGAGTTTTTTAGTATTTGTTACAATAGGGACTTCACATTCAAGTTCTTCGCAATACTTCATTTCACCACCTGAGGATTTGTACGGCTGTCCTTCTAGTTCTGGTTTACTAATTGACTCAGCGTATTCCTTGGAAATAGGAAACTCAAAATCCACAAACCACTGTTTGTAAATTGTTTGAGCAGTATATTCCAATATTTTAGTGAGCTGCTCGTTTAGAGCAATGCGTTCATTTACCACATTGTACTCACGTACAATTTCGCGCTGCTTTCCGATAGATGGCACAGGAAGATCAACATCACACATCTCATCATAATCAAAAAATTCGTGAGCACTTCCGTGACTCCTAAAGCGGGCATACCTATCAAATTCGGGTCTTCTGAACCACATCATTAAGTATTGTGGTTCTAGTTTTTTTACATTTTTAATTTCGAAAATTCGATATGAAGGCGAAACAATACAAGTATCGCCATTTCTTATTGCTATTGAAATCTTATTTCCGTTTCGAGTTGTTGCTCTATTAAATGCAAACTGGTTACGTTCTACAATTCGATACTTAGAAAGGTCTATACCATTTAAGTTTGTCTTTGCCTTTACAAAAAATTTGGCATTGTTAATACCGAGTAGGTTTGTCGTGTTTAGCTCTTTGTTAGGTTCGCCTTTTTCAACGATGAAACTACCAAGTTTTTTATAATTTGATTTCATAACCTAACTCTTTAAAAACATTCAACAGCTCAGCCTTAGATTCTGACTCTTTCGAGAGTAGATTACGTATATCCTTCTGTATTGATGTCATTTTTTCATCAAAATCGATGTTTTCATCTCGATTGAAAAATTGGATATATTTGCTTGGTACAAGTGAATAATCTTTAGCCGCAATTTCTTCTTTCGTTGCTGAATAACAGTATTCAGGAACGTCTTTGTATTTCTCATCAGCACTCACTTGCTGCCAAGTGTGTAGCGTCTCTGCAAAGTCCTTGATGTCTTGCTCTGAGAATTGAATAAACTTCTTCTCAAACGGTTCTCCTCTTTGGCGTAAATCTATAAACAATATTTCTTCTCTACGATCTCGATAATGCCTCGTCACATCTTCGTGAGGAACGATGTGTGCTTGTTTATTTTTGTTTATAATCCAGATAGATACACTTATATCAGTGGTATAAAACATACTGCCAGGCAAGATAATGATTGATTCTACCAAATTATTTTCAACTAATTTTGCCCGAATAGCTCTTTCAGTTCCTCCACCTGATAATGCCCCATTCGATAAAATAAATCCCGCCACTCCATTTTCTGAGAGCTTGGATACCATATGTAAAATCCAACCATAGTTGGCATTACTTGTTGAGGGCGTTTCGTAACCATCCCAACGATGATCATCAACCAGTTCATCAGAAGCTCGCCAATCTTTCTGGTTAAATGGTGGGTTTGCCATAATGAAATCGGCTTTTAGCATTTCGTGCTGATCATTGGCAAAGGTATCTTTTGCGGCTGCGCCAAGATTGGCGGAGATACCACGAATAGCGAGATTCATTTTCGCTAGTTTGTATGTTGCACCCGTATATTCTTGACCATAAACAGACACATCTTTCTTATTGCCTTTATGATTTTCGATAAATTTCATTGACTGGACGAACATACCGCCCGAACCACAACAAGGGTCATAAATTTTACCTTTATAAGGCTCAATCAACTCTGCAATTAGGTTAACTATACTTTTTGGTGTGTAAAATTCGCCTTTACCTTTACCTTCCGCAATCGCAAATTTTGATAGGAAGTATTCATACACTCGCCCCACAACATCTTCGTGTGGGTTCGCAAGCGTATCGATGTTGTTAATTACATCGATCAGAGCTGAAAGTTTGCTTACATCTAACCCTAGACGTGAGAAGTAGTTATCAGGTAATGCGCCTTGCAAGGACTTGTTGGTTTTCTCAATAGTGCTTAATGCAGTATCAATCTTTAGAGCAATATCTTCTTGTTTAGAGTTTTTCTGAACGAAGCTCCAACGGCTCTCTTCTGGTAAGTAAAAGACGTTTTCTTTGGTGTATGCTTGAACCAAATCTATATACTTTTCTTGTCCTGCATCGATCAGGTCTTGCTTACGTTTTTCAAAAGTATCACTGATAAATTTGAGGAAAATCAAGCTTAATACAATGTGTTTATATTCGGACGATTCAACACTACCACGCAACTTATTTGCTGCGTCCCAGAGTGTTTCTTCAAATGATTTTTCTTTTTTTGTTGCTGGTTTTTTAGCCATTCATTTTCATCCTATAAGGTTTAATTCCATTAATTTTAGGCAATCAATTTATTCAGTTCTTTCTCGATCAATTCGAGGTAATGGTTCATTCAACTGATGCTCATTAATACCATGTTTGTAGGCATTGTATTGCCATTTTACAAATTGTTCTAAAAGAGAATCATTTTTCTTTTTAAGTATGTCAACTTCACTTTGTAGTCGAGTGATACGATCTGCAGCGGCTGATAGACTACTAGGCTTTGGTTTGGTAGGAGATGCTTGTTTTAGTGAAACTTTTTTAGCTTTATAGGCTTCTCTTATTATCTTATTGGAATGTAATGATTGTCTGGTCGGTCTTTTACCAACAACAACCTCACTAGCTTTGCATATACTCTCCCATGTGAGTTTGTCATCTTCATGTGCGTAAATAATATTAAGTATCGCCTCAATATCTTTATTTGTTAAATGCTTAGCCAAGACCACCTCCCAACAAAATAGACATATCATCTAATAACTCTGATTCTGATTTATCGGTTGATTTAAAATCTGCCTTTTTAGATTCAACAGCTCGACGTAATGTGCTGAATGCTTTGTCGTTTTTTAACTTAATTTGTGAGCCATCAGGTATATTTGGATTTTCGAGAATTACGACCAATTCTTTTAATCTTTCCAACGTATTTTTATGATATTCATACCAGCGGTCTGACCCAGACAATCCGTTTTCCATTGCTTGCTTTGAAGCCAGATACTGTTGTTCAATTTGTGCCATACGTTTTTTTATTCTAGCTAGTTTCTCATGTTCACCTTTAACACAGACTTGTTCTGAACAATTCAAACAATCACGGTACTTTTCACATGGAGACATTGTGAAATCATGAACACAAATACCAAACTCTGTGACGTGAACTGGACCTTTTTCTAAGGTATTAAATTCTTGTATCGTTATTGGAATATGTTTATCGACATCTCCAGATGGGCCAAATAATGTTAAAGAGGTATCTAACTCTTCAGATTTTGAAACCATTTCATATTCACTCATATGGTTGTAGGTTCTGTTTTGAGTCATCTCAGGACGGCCTGACCATTTCGCTATCTCTAATTGAGATAGGCCACCTCGTTGAGCTATTGTGTTAAGTAAATGACGTGCTTGATGTGAGGTCAGTTTGAGTCGGCTACCATCATCTTTTTTATAGCCATATCTATCAAAAATGCTTTTATGATTTGACGATAAACTTTCTCTTGGGGATAGATCATTATTGAGTATATTGTTTGTTGGTTTCCATAGTATTACAGGGCTTATGCTTCGCTGGTCACCAATTTGATTTCTTCTCATAGAAAATAGTGCATCACTGTATTTAATACCTTTTTTTTCACTTAGCCATGGAAAATTATTTGGTTGACGCGAAAGAACATATTGCCAAAGACTATTTAATGTATTTTCTCCATTTTTGTTAGGTAGCCCTAAACTACTCAGTGATGACTGAGCAGAATGTTTATTATGCCCTGCAATTCCAAGAGCCTGGCAAGCCTCAACTTCTGACAGCGGATTATTATCCTTAACATTTGGGCATGTCGGATGATGGTAAAACTTCTTTGGATTATGCTCTATCCACTTAGCTAGATTTCTCGATTCATTTGTTAAAAATGTAATTCTAGAAATTGCCTCTTTAGCAACACTCACCATTTCTGTAGGAATCCATTTTATATCAGCTCCGTAACCCTTCCCTGAATAGAAGCGCCATCCGTATCTTATTATTCCTTTAGAATCTTTTTCTTCGACTTCACAATTGACTGGTAATTCTAAAACTTCGGTAATTCGTGACGGTGCACACATAAGCAGAGCGAATGTAGAAGATGTAAATATATCTTTAGGTTCAGTGGGATTATTTGAGAATATTTCCGCTAGTGCACTCAGAACTTTCTCAGAAGGCATTTTCTTTTCGCGTCTTGCCTTGGCCTTTTTACCTGTTTGAATTTCATCTTTCTTGCGAGTTATAGGGTTACGCCAAGTACTTAAATCATTAACTACTAAGCTCTTTGTTGTTACAAACTTGGCAAGCCTTTCTAATTCTCTGCCTCCATGATAATCAGAACCACTTTTATAATGTTCACGCATCAATTGTGCAGCCTGATCGAGAATAGGTAGAGTGAGTTTTTTTAATGATGCAGTTTTATTGTTTTGTAACAGTGTTGCCTCAATCGTACGAATCGCTTTTAATTCATTTTTTGCTCTAGTTGGCTTATGCCCTTGTTGGTATCGAAAATAGGCTTTTGCGAAATTAATAAAATTATCATCAAGTATATTTTCTTTACTTCTTGATCTTGAGTTTGTTCCTAGCTTTGTAAAACATGCCACCTTTGGCCAATGCCATTCTTCCCAATCGAGGTCAGCACCAAATACAGTTAACTTATCTCTACAATCAGTAACAAAACGTTTCAGGTTTTCATTAGCATTTAGTTCGTCCTTGGGAACAAAGTTAAATATATTACCCACGAGATAATTCCTCTTTACGATTAGTGCATCTCTGAATTACTTCTGTAACCGCAAGTATGCTGCGGTCATTAACTGCAGCAATTTGAAGATCACCTGTTACTTCCTGTAACCTTTTTCGTTCGTCTATTAATTCTTCTAATACAGATTCATGTGGTCCATCTAACCATGGTTGAAAATGTATACAGGTGTAACATGGGATTGGTACATTGGCGCCACAGAATCCATAACTGCCACAGGTCCCAACTCCTTTATTATCTATCTTGATGCGACTTGATAAATCTTTGCCACGCGTTGCCAAATTCTCCGAATCAACGAGCATACCTGCAAATGCTTGGGCGTATTGCGCTAGATGATGTCCCACTGCTTTATCAAGACTTTCTACGTGCTCTGGAATATTCTCGATATAGACACCAGCATTTTGTGTATCAGTATGATCAAGCAGTTCGGCAATAACCATTTCACCAAATCCTTCTCTAGCTGCTCTTGTGCCAGTAGTGTAACGAAAACGATTTGAAGATATATTTATTAACTCTCCTGTTCGTTCAGACGTAATATCAGCAGTTTCAGCGATTACTTTACACACCTCTGAGATTTTTACTGATTTAATATGTAATTGGTCTGATTTCAGAAATTCATTCAATTTATGATGTGATGAAATATCAGATATTTCTTTCATATCTGGAAATAATGGTAATTCTATTATTTCAGATTTATGTAATTTAAAACCTAAAATTTCTTCTACAGTTTTAACAACATTTTCAGCTTGAGCAGTCAAAATCACCCAAAGTTCTTTTGTAATAGCAAATTGTTTAAATAGCTTACGAAATTTTGTTGCTCTTTGTTTTGCCCTAGGAACATTTAGAAGATGTATCGGCTCTCCACGTTTATTTTTACTATTTAAGACATCTTTTAATCGTAAATGAGATATTTGAATAGGTCGCCGCCCTGTATTACTAATGACTAACCCAATTGCCATGTCTCTTAAAGAAATATCACCTCGCTCGTAGGCTTGTATTGTACCTTCATTAAATGTAAGTAATTCTATGTCAGTGAGAGGACCTTTTGTCGGGTCTAATCTTTTAATAACATCACCTTTAACGTTACCTTTAATTACCCATCCATCCAGTAAATCAATAACATCTTTATTTATACCGGGATAGCCAAGTTCGTACCATCTTCTCAGTAAGCCTCGTATCGTCCCTAAGTACCATTCAGTATGGTCTGTCAAGCACGCTCGGTAATTAATAAGGCTAGTTGTAGTTATTTCCGTAGTTTCAGTAGTTCTTAGAAAATGAAGAAATCTGTAATAAATATTTTGTACATGTGAGGCTGAATAATTTTCTGCATACATTGAAAGTACTTTTAAAAAACTACTTTCATTTTTTAAGTCTAAGTACCCATGGATGGAACTAACATTGATTTTTGTATTTTTATCTAATAGCCAATATTCGTCTTCAAAGTTAAAAAAATACCCTGCCTTTGAACGTCTCTCTAATTTTTTTGTTTTAGCCAAATTATTCATGTTTAATTCCTTTTGGCAGTCTAGTCATGCTCTCTTGTAATTTTAATGCAGCATAATTAGCTTTATTTCTAACAAAACGCTTGTTATAAATCTGTGCAGTACCAGACCCTTCTTTCCAGCCCATTAGGTAAGATCGCATTTTTTCTTGTTGTTCTTGACTTGGAGCTTCATCCATCGAATCCATATGTTCGGAAAATGCTTCATTCCATGAATGTCTCAACTGGTGACCTGTTAGATTAAATAGTGAAGGTGATGTTTTTCGTACAACATCAATTATTTTTTTATATCCTGACTTTGATAGAGGTTGTCCTTGTGTAGGTCCAGATTTATGTGTAATAAATAAGTAATCATTTTTTCCTGCATTGGATACAACTTTACGTTCAATTGAAATATATTGATGCAATTCTTTTATAAGTGTTTCTTTGACAGGTAGGCGACGATCTAGAGTTTTTACTAAAGGTTGATACTTGCGTGGATCGCTTTTTTCATCAGCTCTACGAGCAATAATTAATTGATTCCTTGTAAAATCAATATCACTAATTCTGATATTTAATAGTTCACCACCTCTTAATCCTAGATGATAAAGCATAAGAAAGATTAAGCGGTTTCTAATTCTTACAGATTTATCTTTGAATGGATTTAAATCTGAATCTGGTCTGAAAAGCTCAAACAATAAATCAAGTTGTTCTTGTGTTAATCCTTTCTCGTCATTTCCTTTATTACGTTTCTTTTTTATGGGTCTTCTCGATTTAAAGCCTTTTTCCATTTTGCTAATCAAAAGTGTTTGCAATTTATCCTTCTGCGATGTTTTTAATTGTTCAGCTAACCACTTCGTATAATGAGCGATAACAGTCAAACGTATATATTCAGTTTCTGCACTTACAGTTTCATCAACGTCCCGTAACTTAGAAAAGTTGATCAATCCAATCGGGTAAGACACAGGTGTACCGGAATGTAATTTCTTCTGACAGTAATCTCTAATTGCATCAAGTTCAGATTCTTCAAAGAAGTCTCCTTTACGAAACCGCTTTTCAATTTCTTCATCACGATCATCCATAAAACGCATTAAGACTGATATACCACCTAATGTTGATTCCATTGCGGAATATGACAGAGACTTATTCCTTACTTGCGTGGTGATGTACAGATTTGGGTAGTACAAAGGGATACCACTCCACTCATCCAAAAGCAGGCAGTATCGTTCACCTGACTCCATAACGAATGTCTTCTGTATAGTATCCACTTGCTATCTACTCTATATTTTACATAAATATAAGGTACTACATATCTACATAATCACAAGCAAATATTTACATTATTTTTTAAGTTTTATAAACAAAAAAACCCCATTATTAAGGGGCTTTACTTATATATTTTACATATATATCTAAGGTGACTCCTAGAAGGGAATATCATCATCAAAATCATCAGCAGGCGCAGGTGCGGGTGATGCTGCGGCTTGAGGCGCTGGTGCACTTTGTTGCGTTTGAGGTGCAGATTCATAATTTGCAGAACCGCCGCCTTTCCCGCCTAACATTTGCAATTCATTTGCAACTATTTCAGTAGACCATCTATCTTGCCCGTCTTTGTCTTGCCACTTACGCGTTTGAATACGACCTTCTATATAAACTTGCGAGCCTTTTCGCAAATATTCGCCAATGATTTCAGCTAATCGACCAAAGGCAACGACACGATGCCATTCGGTGCGTTCCTGTTGTTCACCGCTTTCCTTATCTCTCCAGGATTCTGCGGTGGCTACGCTAATATTTGCAACCGCGGCTCCTCCTGCGGTATAGCGCATATCCGGATCGTTGCCCAGATTACCAACTATAATTGCTTTATTTACCCCACGAGCCATGAATTTTCTCCTGATAATGTTCTAAAAAAACTGATTGCAGAATAATACTATAGGATTGGAAAATTCTATAACTATCATTCAGCTACTACCCAAAATCTCCAGTGGATTTTTGTTTAGAAATATTGATTTATTATGTGATTTATATCGTTTTTTGGCTCCAGATTTTATTAAAAAAATAAGGTCAGGGAGTTTGATGTTGTTCTGAAAGAACCAGATAATTTACATGCCAAAACGTTCTCTAAAATCCGAGATACCGTTCTTTGAGCGACTAGGGGCTAACACGCGGATGTAATGAGAGCTTCCACCCGAGTTCTCAGGTTTTTTCTTCTCCAAATTGATTATCAGGCAGGATGATGTTTTGTGAGATAGTCATGTTGATTAGTAACCATATCACTGCCACGAATAAACAAGATGCATGTACACCAACAATACCAAATTTCTGCTGCATAAGGCCGCCGATGAGGCCGCCAATAAAAATCCCGATGAACTGTGAGCTGGAGTAAACCCCAAGAGCCGTACCCTTGGTGTGCGCTTCAGTCGTTTTGGAAACTTCGGAAGGTAGCAATGCTTCCAGATAATTAAACGCGCCAAAGAACAAGATCAGATTAATGACGATAAGACTCAGGCTTGAATTTACGAACGCCAGACCTGCCTGAGATAAGATGATTAGCAATATGCTGATATTATGAAATAAAGCCGACTTATTGTTCCTATCACCAAAAGAAATAAAAGGAATCATGATAAACAATGAGGCGAAAATAACGCCTAGATATATCTGCCAATGTGATGTAGGTGGTATTTGCAGGAAGTCACGCAATGTAACAGGGATGACAACAAAGTTAGCCATTAGTATCAAATGTGTGGTGAAGATACTGATATCCAGTTTAAGTAGCTGTCTATTGGCGAGTACCGACTTCAGGTTCTGGACATTAATCGGTGAGCTATCTTGTTTCTGTTGCTTTTCTGCCGTCGGGACAAACAGGAATAAGGTCAATATTGCCAGTAGCGCAAGGCCTACACCGAGATAAAACAGTCCTCTTATGCCAATCTGGCTAAATAACAAAGGGCCGAGGACGAAGGCAAAAGAAAATGACAGTCCTATACTGATACCGATAACGGCCATGACTTTGGTTCGATGTTCTTCGCTACTTAAATCTGCTGCTAGCGCCATGATGGCTGCTGCAACAGCGCCAGCACCTTGTAATGCTCTTCCCAGGATTAAGCCATAGATGGATTCACTCATTGCGGCTAATAAACTACCCAGAATAAAAATAATTAACCCTGTGGCGATGATGGGTTTTCTACCAAACTTGTCCGAGAGCATGCCAAAAGGAATTTGTAGAGTAGCTTGGGTCAGACCGTAGACCCCTAATGCTAGACCGAGTAATTGTGGGGTCGTACCTTGATAGTCGTTTTCAGCAATCGCCAGTACCGGTAAGACCATGAACAAAGGCAACATACGTAGAAAAAAAACCGCAGCCAGCGATATGGCAGCTTTTATTTCAGCTGCTGAGATAGACGTTGAATTCATTTAATAAACTAATTTGGAACGAAACCGGAAAAACGATTATATTAACAGGTTGCTTCTAGAATAGTGAATTTGTTTTAATGGATACGATAACAATCCGTGGTGCGCGAACACATAATTTAAAAAATATTGATCTCGACATTCCGAGAGATAAATTAATTGTTGTTACAGGTATATCTGGTTCAGGTAAATCTTCTTTAGCATTTGATACGATTTATGCAGAAGGGCAAAGACGTTATGTCGAGTCACTCTCTGCTTATGCGCGTCAATTTCTTTCGATGATGGAAAAACCGGATGTTGATCATATTGAAGGCTTATCGCCAGCAATTTCCATTGAACAAAAAACTACATCGCATAATCCGCGTTCAACAGTTGGCACGATTACTGAAATATACGATTATCTTCGCTTATTGTTTGCTCGTGTTGGGCAGCCACATTGTCCTAAACATCACTCCTTACTTGAAGCGCAGACTATTTCGCAAATGGTCGATACAGTTTTAGCGCGACCTCAAGATGAACGTTTGATGTTATTAGCACCTGTTGTTCAGGAACGTAAAGGTGAACATGTACAGGTATTGGATCGTTTGCGTACAGAAGGATTTATTCGAGCGCGTGTTGATGGACAGATATATGAACTGGATCAGGTTCCTGAACTCGAGTTACGGAAAAAACATACAATCGAAGTTGTTGTCGACCGTTTTAAAGTACGTGAAGATATTCAATTACGTTTATCCGAATCATTTGAAACAGCTTTACGCTTGTCTGATGGCATCGCGTTGGTTATCCCGATGGATGACCAAGCAGGTAATAATAAAACTGAAGAGCAATTATTTTCATCACGTTATGCCTGCAATCAATGTGGATACAGTTTGAGTGAACTGGAGCCACGTTTGTTTTCTTTTAATAATCCCGCTGCCGCCTGTTCCAGTTGTGATGGTCTGGGCAGTATTCAATACTTTGATCCGGGGCGGGTCGTACAAAATCCCGATTTAAGTTTGCCCGGTGGTGCTATAAAAGGCTGGGATAGAAGAAATGCTTATTATTTCCAGTTAATCAAATCAATCTCTACACATTACAAGTTTGATATTGATACACCTTTTCAAGAATTATCTGATGAGATAAAAAATATCTTGATGTATGGCAGCGGCGATGAAGAAATTAAATTTAAATATCTTCGTGAGCGTGAAAAAACGGTTATCCGTAAACATACATTCGAAGGCATTATTCCAAATTTACAACGACGCTATGTGGAAACTGATTCAGTCATGGTGCGTGAAGAATTGGCTAAATATCAGAATCGAAAACCCTGTCCGAAGTGTAAAGGTGCACGTTTAAATGAGTCCGCACGACATGTATTGATTAATGATATTGCCTTGCCTGATGTCACTGCGATGCCTATCGTAAAAGCGAAAGAATTATTTGAGGCCATGGAGTTAAAAGGGGCGCGAGGCAAGATTGCGGTAAAGATATTAAAAGAAGTAAATGACCGTTTAAGCTTTCTGGTTAATGTTGGACTGGATTATTTGACTCTCGAACGTAGTGCGGAAACCTTATCCGGTGGAGAGGCGCAACGTATTCGTTTGGCTAGCCAGATTGGTGCTGGGTTGGTTGGTGTCATGTATATTCTTGATGAACCCTCAATCGGGTTACATCAGCGCGATAATCAGCGTTTATTAAAAACCTTATTTCACCTTCGTGATTTAGGAAATACAGTTATTGTTGTTGAACATGATGAAGAAGCAATTAATGCAGCTCAGCATGTAATTGATATCGGTCCGGGTGCGGGTGTACATGGTGGCAGCATTGTTTCGCAAGGCACACCAGCAATGATTGCAAAAGATAAAAATTCTTTAACCGGACAATATTTATCCGGAAAGAAAAAAATAGATATCCCCCGACAACGTACGCCTTATAACCCCATGCAGGTAATGGAATTAAAGAAGGCCAGTGGACATAATTTAAAAAATGTTACATTAACGATTCCTGTTAGTTTACTGACATGTATTACAGGTGTGTCTGGTTCTGGTAAATCAACCTTAATCAATGACACGCTTTATCAAATTGTTGCACGCGATTTAAATCGGGCAAATACAAGTCCAGCACCTTATGAGTCAATAGAAGGACTGGAACACTTTGATAAAGTTGTTGATATTGACCAAAGTCCAATTGGTCGCACACCACGTTCCAATCCTGCAACCTATACCGGTTTATTTACACCTATACGAGAACTGTTTGCTGCAACAGCAGAAGCACGTTCACGTGCTTATAAACCGGGGCGTTTTAGCTTTAATGTCAAAGGTGGCCGCTGTGAAGCCTGTCAGGGTGATGGTTTAATCAAGGTTGAAATGCATTTCTTGCCGGATATTTATGTGCCTTGTGATACCTGTAAAGGTAAACGTTATAACAGAGAAACACTGGATATACGTTATAAAGGAAAGAACATTCACCAAGTATTAGATATGAGCGTTGAAGAAGCATATGAATTTTTTGATGCTGTCCCTGTATTAAAACGTAAGCTGCAAACATTAATGGATGTCGGCTTGTCATATATTCGTTTAGGTCAAAACGCGACGACTTTGTCAGGTGGTGAAGCACAACGTGTGAAGCTTTCAAAAGAACTGTCTAAACGAGATACAGGTAAGACGCTTTATATACTGGATGAACCGACAACCGGCTTGCACTTTCATGATATACAGCAGTTACTGGAAATATTGCATCATTTAAGAGATCACGGAAATACCGTCATTGTTATTGAGCACAATCTTGATGTAATAAAAACTGCAGACTGGGTTATTGATCTAGGGCCTGAAGGTGGTGATGGCGGTGGTGAAATTATTGCTACGGGTACACCTGAAGAGGTGGCAGAAAATAAAAAATCTCATACAGGTTTATTCTTAAAAGAGATACTTGGGATCAAGAAGAAGACAAAAAAGTAAAAGCGTAAATATATTACTAGCTGTTTTCGCTTAAATTCAGATCAAGCTGATCCTGTTTTTTCTCGATAGTATTTTTATCAAAACCACTTAATGATAAGCCGATTAATCTAACGGGTGATTTACCTGCTTCTGTTTTGGCTAATAATGTTGGTAATGATTTTTTTATCGACTCCAGATTAAAAGTTTCATCGCTGGTATAAGCGCGAGTCACTTGTTTAAAATTTGCGTATTTAACTTTCAGAGTTAATGTTCGGGCTTTTAAATTTTGTTTGTCCAGGTTACTAATGACTTGTTCGGCTAATGGTTCCAGTTTATTTAACAACTCATCGACAGAGTTAATGTCATTAGCAAACGTTGTTTCTTTTCCTAATGATTTTCTAATTCGTTTGCTACGTACTGGGCGATGATCTATAGCGCGAGCAATGTTGTAATAGTAGTCTCCTGTTTTTCCGAACGTCTTTATTAGTTTTGCTAGCGGCCATGTACGTAATTCCTTTCCATTTGTAATACCTGCTTTCTTCATCTTTTTCTCAGTGGCCGGACCGATACCATAGAATTTCCCTATGGATAGCTTGGCAACAAAATCTTCCCCCTGTTCCGGCTTAATCACATATAAACCATCAGGCTTGTCCATGTCCGATGCAATTTTTGCGAGAAATTTGTTATAAGAAACACCTGCAGAGGCAATTAATCGGGTTTTATTTAATATCTCGCGTTTTATTGCCTTGGCTATTAGTGTTGCCGATCCCTCATATTCAGCTGTATAGGTGACATCCAGATAAGCTTCGTCCAGAGACAATGGTTCTACCTCAGAAGCATATTGCCAGAAGATGTCGCGTATTTGACTTGATACTTCTCTATAAGCTTCAAATCTAGGAGGAACAAAAATAGCTGAAGGGCATAAACGGTAAGCCTGTGAGCAAGGCATGGCTGAATGTATGCCAAATTTTCGCGCTTCATAACTGCACGCCGCAACAACACCACGACTATTGGGTTTGCCGCCGACAATTAAAGGTTTGTTCTTGTATTCCGGATAATCACGTTGTTCGACGGATGCAAAAATGCATCCATATCAATATGGATTATTTTTCGTTGTACTGACATTAGTTTTACTGGCATTGAATTATTAATTTAATTGTTTACCGAGATAGAGTCCGAAAATAAAAATAATCGGGCTTTGCATAATGAGTACAACGCCTTTGAATATCAGTTCATGAAAACCTTCCCGATGATAAAGTTTATCAAAATAATCACCAAGGCTTACAGATAGTCGAGTTGCTAACTTATGTGTAATAAACGAAATTATAAAAATAATAAAAAGTATTTTGCCATCAGGAAATAAAGAATAATTTTCCATATTCATACTACGGCATAGCCATGTGAAAATAATCACTGAAGCAAGAACCCCCTGTAGAGGAATAATGAGTTCTTCCCATTTTCCTATAACAGGTATTAATGGAAAGAAAAAAGTCAGCAAAAAAATAATGTTCAATAAAAAATTGGAACGTTTGTCATCCAAAAAAAGTAATTCAGAAATTGATGGCGCATCTTCTATACCAAAGTTGATTGGGAAAACGAGCAAAATAAAAACCAATATCAGAACAGTTTTAATAAAAGGCATCCCGATTTTATCCCAACAGTAGCCAAGGATAGGGTGGTTAGACTTTATATGTACGAAAGCAAACAGGGAAATGGCGACAATGACGCTGATAAAATAGAAAAAAAAGGCAAAGAGTGTTTGTTGGTGAAATAATATCTGGCTTAATGTCATAACGGAGTGAGCCGGCTTGAATTTTACTAATTATAAAAGGGATAAAATCAAATTGGCAGTGAATATCCTATCAATGTTATATTTCGTCCCCACAATATTTCTAGATTAAATAAGGTTTTTTCATGAGTGTATTAATTTGCGGTTCAATGGCGTACGACCACATTATGGTTTTTCCGGATAAGTTTAAAAATCATATTCTTCCAGAAAAAGTGCATATGCTAAATGTCTCTTTTCTGGTACCTGATATGCGCCGTGAGTTTGGTGGTTGTGCCGGCAATATTGCTTATGGATTAAATTTGCTTGATAGTAATTTGCCACAAATTATGGCGACAGTCGGTAAAGACTTTACGCCTTATGCTGACTGGTTAGATAAGAATGGTATCAGTCAAAAGCATATTACTGTGCTTGATGATGCGTTTACCGGCCAGGCTTTTATTACCACTGATCTGGATGATAACCAGATTACCGCTTTTCATCCCGGCGCGATGGATGAGTCACATCAAAATAAAGTCACGGATGCTGATAGTTGTAAAATAGGCATTATTTCTCCCGATGGTCGTGACGGGATGCTGCAACATGCAACGCAATTTGTGGATGCTAATATTCCATTTATATTTGATCCTGGGCAGGGTATGCCTATGTTCGATGGTGATGATTTAAAGAAATTTATCGAACAGGCAAGCTGGTTGACGGTAAACGATTATGAGTGGGAAATGATGCAGGATAAAACCGGCCTATCTCCGCATGAAGTAACTGAGCAGCTAGAGGCATTAATCATTACACGAGGTAGTGAAGGCTCGTATATATATACGAAAGATAAACGTCTTGAAATCCCTAGTGTTAAGCCTTCAGCAATTAATGATCCAACGGGTTGTGGAGATGCTTATCGTGCTGGTTTGTTATACGGGTTGATTCATAAACTCGACTGGGAAACGACAGGACGCATTGCATCATTAATGGGCTCAATAAAAATAGAAAAACATGGCACACAAAATCATTCCTTCACGTTGGACGAGTTTAAGGCGCATTATAAAGATACGTTTGGGGTCGGGATTTAGTTAAAGCGATAGAAGTTTTTATTTTTGAATATAGCTTTAATATTCTCACATTGTTGTAATTTGAAACTGATAAGGGTGTTTTTTAGAGTATCATGCTTTTCATGACGGAGTTTCAACTCCGCTGGCAAGCATTTTATCTTTGCACCTTTGTTATCAGTTTGTTTATTACTGGGCTTATGTAAAGGATATTAGCGTAGCCAAGCGTAGAGGGTTCGATTCCACTTCGTTTGACTACTTCCAGTACTGAATAGCTAGCTTGGATTCTTCGGTGAAACGAATAGCGAACTCAGCCCCTAAATTATGGAAGACAGAGAGAATTATTTTTCTGCTTTCATTTGCTGGCGACGTTTATATAAAATAAACTCTGTATAACCATTCGCTTGCTTACGCCCCTTCAAAACCAGATCAATCGCTGCCTGAAAAGATACACTGTTATTAAAGTCTTTTGACATAGGTTCGTAATTTTTATCATCACGATTTTGCCTATCAACAATAACAGCCATACGTTTCATTGCTTCACGTACTTCTTCTCTAGTGACAATGTCATGATGTAACCAGTTAGCAATATGTTGACTGGATATTCTTAACGTCGCACAGTCTTCCATTAAAGCCACATCATTAATGTCAGGTACTTTAGAGCAGCCGACACCTTGGCCAACCCAACGTGAAACATATCCTAAAATCCCCTGAGCATTATTTTCCAATTCATGTCTGATTTCTAATGGTGATAATTTTCGCTTTTTATCCATAACAGGAATATCCAGAATATCATCAACAGGAATCTTTGCTGCTTCCATCAAAGCTAACTGCCGGCTTTTAACATTGAGCCGGTGGTAATGAATCGCATGTAAGGTGGCTGCAACAGGTGAAGGAACCCATGATGTGTTTGCACCGGCTTTTAAATGTCCGATTTTAGTTTTCATCATGTTATTCATTTCTTCCGGCATGGCCCACATACCTTTACCGATTTGGGCTTTTCCCATTAAACCGCAGTTCAAACCAACCTGAACGTTTGAATTTTCGTAGGCTTTTAACCACTTTGCGCCTTTTAACTCAGTTTTAGGAATAATCGGGCCTGCTTCCATATTGGTATGAATATCATCGCCGGTACGATCGAGAAAACCGGTGTTAATAAAGACAACACGTTCACTGGCAGCGTTAATACAAGCTTTTAAATTAACAGAAGTACGACGCTCCTCATCCATGATGCCCATCTTTAAAGTATTCTCTGGAAGGTTGAGTGCTTCTTCTGCCTGTCCGAATAATTTATTCGCTAAAGCCACTTCTTCTGGCCCGTGCATTTTGGGTTTAACAATATAAACAGAGCCTTTAGTACTGTTGATACGTTTGGAGTTTTTATTTAAGTCGTGAATCGCACCTAATGATGTCACCATAAGATCAATGATGGTTTCAGGTACTAGATTACCGTCATATAACACCATGTCGGTATAAAGATGCATGCCAACATTACGAACTAGCATCAGGCTACGACCTTTGACAGTGATAGCCTCCCCATCTGAACTGATAAATTCTTTATCCGCTTCCATAGCACGTTTTATTACTTCATCTTCCTTTTTTACCGTTTCAACTAGCGTGCCTTTCATCAAGCCAACCCAGTTACGATAGACTTTTAATTTATCTTCGGTATCAACAGAAGCAACAGAGTCTTCACAATCCATGATCGCCGTGACAGCTGACTCAAGCTGTATGTCATAAATCTTCGCATGGTCGCGTCGGCCGATAAATAAACCATCGCCTAATTTAATTTCTAAATGTAAATTATGATGACAAAGTAAAATCGAATCAGGACTGTTTGCATCACCGGTATAACCAATAAATTGTTGCGGTTTTAGTAAGGCTGTTTCTGTACCATCACCGAAGCGAACATAGAGTTCATTATGCTTTATAAGATATTGCGTAATATGTTTATGCGTATCGCGCTCAAGAGGGAAGTGTCTATCGAGTAGATTACGACCGCGCAGGATAACTCGGTCACCTCGGATAGGGTTGTATTTTTTAATCTTTTTGCAACCGTTAGCCTGTGAGATGGTATCGGTAGAATAAGAAGCATCGTACAGACTGCCCCAACGCGCATTCACTGCATTTAAAACATAACGCGCATTATCAAGTGGTACGACCAGTTGAGGGCCCGCAACTAACGCAATTTCATCATCAACGTTTTCAGTATTAATTGAAAAGTCTTCAACTTCTTCAACTAAATAACCAATTTCTTTTAGGAATTTTTTATAAGCTGCCGGTTTATGTTTTTTGCCTTTGTGCTCAATATGCCAGGCATCGATTTTCGTTTGTAGGCGATCACGCTTTTTTAATAACGCTGCATTTTTTTCCATGTTTTCTTGCAGAATTTTTTCAACCGACGACCAGAAGTTTTTATTTGTTACACCCGTTTTAGGTGCGATTTCTATTTTTACTAGATCAAAGAGTTCCTTTCTTATTTGCAGTTTTCCTGCTGTGACGTAGTTTTCTATTTCAATGCTCATGGTTTCATTAAACCCCAAATCAATTACAAATGTTGCAATGCAGCAGATTAAGTGAAATCACGGTTTAACGCAATATTAATCCTGATTATTAGCTGAAAAATAAATATTGCTTTTATGAAAAACTGAGATATTATTCTCCGCGCCTGACGGAGCAAACCGTCAACTAATTAGAGGTTAGACAATGAATACACAGACTAAAGGGCTTTGTGAAAAGCCAGCTGTGCGGCCGAATGATCCACGTTTTTCATCTGGACCGTGCAAAAAACATCCTGGTTGGGATCTAACCAACTTTATTACTCATAATTTGGGGCGTAGCCATCGAGCTAGCGTGCCAAAATCCCGCTTAAATGAAGCAATCACTCGTTCCGCAGAAATATTAAGTTTACCTGATGATTGGCAACTGGCTATTGTGCCCGCTTCCGATACGGGTGCCTTCGAATTAGCTTTATGGTCAATGCTAGGTGAACGCGGCGTTGATGTGTTTGCTTGGGAAAGTTTTTCCAGTGACTGGGCTAACGATATCCAGAATCAATTAAAAATTGATGATTTAAATATCTACACAGCAGATTATGGTGAACTACCTGACTTAAGTCTTACAAAAGCTGATCGCGATACTATTTTTGTTTTCAATGGTACTACTAGTGGTGTGCGTGTCCCTGATATGGATTGGGTTCCAGCAAAACGTGAAGGACTTGCCTTTTGTGATGCAACCTCTGCGGCGTTTGCTATGGAACTGGACTATAGCAAACTTGATGTTGTTACCTGGTCTTGGCAGAAAGTATTAGGCAGTGAGGGTGGTTTCGGCATGTTGGCGTTAAGTCCGGCGGCTGTTGATAGACTGGAAACATATCAACCAGAAAGACCTTTGCCAAAAATATTTCGTATCACTAAGAAAGGCAAGTTGGATAGTGCTTTATTCAAAGGCGCGACAATTAATACTCCCAGCATGTTGGCGCTTGAAGATTTACATTCTGCACTCGACTGGGCCGAGTCTATTGGTGGGTTGCAAGCGTTAATACAACGTAGTCAAAATAACTTTAATGTGATTGATGAGTGGGTAGCAAAATCCGACTGGATTGATTGGCTACCTGTCGAACCTGTCACGCGTTCAACAACTTCAATGTGTTTAAAAATTACATCAGCAGATTTTTTAAATTTATCTGACACTGAACAAAGTAATGCGGTTAAACAAATGTGTTCATGGTTAGAAGAAGAGAATGTTGCTTACGATATAGCCGCATATCGAAGTGCACCGACAGGGTTCCGCTTATGGGGTGGCGCAACAGTTGAATCAAGTGATCTCAAACAACTAACAGCCTGGTTGGATTGGGCGTATTCACGTTGGTTTAATGAAACAGTTAAAGCAGGAGAGTCAAAATGAGTAAGAAACGAGTTTTAATTTCTGACCCTATGTCGAGTCAGGCAGTTAGCGTGTTTGAACAACGTGGAATTGAAGTTGTGCAAACCGGTAAGATGACGAATGAAGAATTGATAGAAATGATCCCTGAGTTCGATGGATTGGCTATTCGATCAGCCAGTACTGTCAATGAGAGTGTATTAAAAGCGGCAACAAAGCTTAAAGTCGTTGGTCGTGCTGGTATTGGTGTTGATAATGTTGATGTACCTGCCTGTACTGCAAAAGGTATCGTTGTTATGAATACACCAATGGGGAACGCGATTACAACAGCAGAACATGCACTAGCAATGATGTTTGCTCTTGCTAGACAAATTCCGCAAGCGAATCAAACAACGCATGCCGGAGCCTGGGCGAAATCAAAATATATGGGTGTTGAGTTAACGGGCAAAAGATTAGGCATTATCGGTTCAGGTAATATTGGTTCAATCGTTGCAGAAAAAGCGATTGGTTTTGGTTTAAAAGTACAAGCCTATGATCCTTATTTAACAGAAGAGCGTGCTAATAGCATTGGCATTAAGAAAGTAGAGTTAGAAGAGTTATTAAGTAGTTCCGATATTATTTCTTTACATGTACCGAAAACACCTGAAACAGAAAACATCATTGATGCAACTGCATTAAACAAGATGAAAAAAGGCGCATTGTTAATTAATTGCGCACGCGGTGGTCTTGTTGATGAGCTGGCATTACGCGTTGCATTGGAAAGCGGTCATATCAAAGGTGCGGCGTTGGATGTGTTTGTCGAAGAGCCCGCAAAAGAGAATCCGCTGTTTGGTTTAGAGAATGTTATTTGTACACCTCACCTTGGTGCTTCTACAACCGAGGCACAAGAAAAGGTTGCCGTACAGATTGCAGAGCAAATTTCCGATTATT
The DNA here is from genome assembly GCA_038142205.1 of Pseudomonadota bacterium. Lineage (GTDB taxonomy): Bacteria > Pseudomonadota > Gammaproteobacteria > Eutrophobiales > Eutrophobiaceae > UBA7359. The sequence goes on from JAYQJO010000001.1 coordinate 164,435, forward strand.
TATTGGAAGGTTCAATTAATAATGCTTTAAATGCGCCAAGCCTGTCCGCAGAAGAGGTGCGACAGTTACAACCTTATATAAATTTGGCAAACTATTTAGGCACTTTTATAGGACAACTAACACACACTGCGGTCAAAGGTATTAATGTGAACTATGCTGGTGATGCAGCGGGATTAAATCTTGAACCAATAACGACTCAGGTTGTGCAAGCTATATTGGCTCGGCACTTTAGCAGTATTAATGTTGTTAATGCGCGCGAGGTTGCTCGTGAGCGTGGAATACATATAACTGAAGCAAAAGAAGATTTGGAAGATGTTTATCATAACCGTATAACGGTCACTATTGCGACAGAAGAAAAGGTTCGAACTGCAAGTGGTACCTTGATACAGAATCAACCTCGAATGATAGAGATAAAAGGGATTAAACTGGAGTCAGAGTTTGGTAATCATATGTTGTATATAACTAATCAAGATTTGCCTGGTGTGGTTGGTGCTATCGGTAATTTTGCTGCAGAGAAAAATATCAATATTGCCAATATGCATATGGGGCGTAGAGAAAGTAGAGGCGATGCGATTTCTTTACTGGAAATTGATGCAGCTGTAGCACCAGACGATTTAGAAGAATTTCGAAAGATAGAAAATATCAGAGAAGTTCATTATCTAAACTTTGAAGCGATTAATTAATGGCACATAAGGAAACGTTCATACAACCTTACTGGTTGCTAGATTCGGGTGAAGATCGCGAGCAAAAGTTTTCTCTGCTTATTTCTACACCTGAACAAATTGAACAGCCTTTGTCTGTAATTAAAGCTTGCCTGCATAAAGAAAATCAAACTGTAGATTCAGAGAAACAGTTTTCTGAATCTACATTTGAGATCTTGTTCGAAGCAAAGACAATTAAAGCATGGAATTTATTTAAGTCGATATTAACAATTACCGATAAGCAAAGGTTCGATGCGAGCGTGATGCTACAAAAAGATCGGACTAAAAAACTTCTTATTTGTGATATGGATAGTACTATCGTGGCGAGCGAAACTCTAGACGATGTTGCGGCGAAGGTAGGAATAGGTGAGCAGGTAAAACAAATTACCGACCGTGCTATGCGTGGAGAATTGGATTTTAGGCAGGCATTGGATGAACGTGTCGGTTTATTAAAGGGGTTGCCTGAAAAAGTTTTTTATGAGATTGCAAATGAGGTGGAATTAAACCCGGGCGCTGAGCAATTAATTAAACAAGCCAATGCAAATAATATAAAGACTGTTCTTGTCAGCGGTGGTTTTGAACCTATTGTAAAAGTGGTGGTAGACAAACTCGGTTTTGATCGTTATGTCTGCAATACTTTGGAAACAAAGGATGGGCAACTGACAGGCAGGGTTATTGAGCCTATCGTTGATGCATCAACCAAGCTGAATGTATTAAAAGAAGAATGTCAAAATTTGAATATCGAATTGTATGATGCTTGCGCCATAGGGGACGGTGCTAATGACCTTCCAATGATACAGGCAGCAGGGTTGGGTATTAGTTATTATGGTAAACCAGTATTAAGAAAAACGATTCCATATCAGATTAATGTGACTGATTTGAAGTCAGCTTTAACTATGATGGGTATTTTTACTTAAAGTTAACTTTAGTTGAGTTTATGCTACGGCTTCTTCTTGCGAAGCTTCCAGTCTTTTTCTCAGGTTTTCTATCTGGTTCTTTAATTCTTCAGGCAGCTGATCACCAAACGTGGCGTAGTATTCTTCAATACCTTCCAGTTCTGATAACCAAGCATCAGTATCAACACGCATCAGGTTCGCGATATCTTTTTCAGCTATATCAAGTCCATTAAAATCGATACCATCAAGTGTGGGCATATTACCGATGGCTGTTGCCACTGCATCAGCAGTGCCGGCACAACGTTCGAATATCCATTTCAGTACACGGCTGTTTTCACCAAAACCTGGCCACATGAATTTGCCTGCTTCATTTTTACGAAACCAGTTTACATAATAAACCTTGGGCATTTTAGCACCGGATATTTCACCTATTTTTAACCATTGGCCCCAAAAATTAGCCATGTTATAACCGCAGAAAGGCAACATCGCCATTGGATCACGGCGTAATTTACCAATTGCACCAAAGGCAGCCGCAGTCATTTCTGAAGCGATAATAGTGCCGAGGAACGTGCCGTGGTTCCAATCCAGTGCTTCTGTCACCAGAGGGTCAAGAGAGGCGCGGCGACCACCAAATAAAATAGCACTAATTGGCACACCATTAGGATCTTCCCATTCGTCAGCTATACAAGGACATTGCGAGGCAGGTGCAGTGAAACGTGCATTAGGATGTGCAGAAGGTGATTCTGAATCAGGTGTCCAGTCATTATTTTGCCAGTCAATCAAATGAGCAGGTGCTTCATTAGTCATACCTTCCCACCAGACACCACCATCATCGGTTTCAGCAACATTGGTAAAAATAGAGTTGGCTGATAATGAATGCATTGCATTTGCATTGGTGTGCATACCTGTACCCGGTGCCACACCAAAAAATCCGGCTTCAGGATTAATAGCATAGAGCTGTCCGTCTTCTCCAAACTTCATCCAGGCGATATCGTCACCAATGGTTTCAACTTTCCAACCAGGAAGGGTTGGGGTAAGCATGGCCAAATTGGTTTTACCGCAAGCACTTGGAAAAGCACCGGCAGCATATTTCACTTCACCTTCAGGGCTGGTGAGTTTCAAAATCAACATGTGTTCTGCCATCCAGCCTTCATCACGAGCCATGGTGGAAGCGATACGTAAGGCAAAACATTTTTTGCCCAGTAAAGCATTACCGCCGTAACCGGAACCGTGTGACCAGATCTCGCGCGTTTCAGGGTAGTGGACGAAATAACGATTATCAGGATTACATGGCCAAGGCACATCGGCTTCACCTTCAGCTAATGGCGCGCCAACTGTATGGATACAAGGGACAAAGTCATCGTCTTCGCCCAACACGTCCAATACTGCATTACCGACGCGAGCCATGATGTGCATATTGGTCACAACATAAGGTGAATCCGTGATTTCAACACCAATCTTGGAAATGTTAGATCCGATAGGCCCCATGCTGAAAGGAATGACATACATGGTGCGGCCTTTCATACAGCCGGTAAACAGGCTATTTAGGGTTTCACGCATTTCTTTCGGGTCACACCAATTATTGGTTGGACCAGCATCTTCTTCTTTTTCAGAACAGATATAAGTACGGTCTTCAACGCGTGCCACATCAGCAGGGACAGAGCGAATGTAGTAGCTGTTTGGATGTTTATTTTCACTCAGTTTTTTGGCCGCCCCGGCTTTAACCATAATGTCCCACATGGCCTTCCATTCTTTTTCTGAACCGTCACACCAAACAATATTATCTGGCTGACATAATGCGGCAATGCTATCGACCCAAGACAGGAGTTTATTATTACCCGTTGCCATTAATGTCTCCCTCGATGCATGATTGTTTAAATTTAATAGCAGTATGAAAAATTAGAACTTTGAAATGATTATTATCCCGTAATTCGATTCATAATTCTTGTTTTTTTTATCAAATTGAACGGAATGCTAAATTTTTTTAGTCGAGAGCTGAAATTGTTGACTAAAAAGTTTAATGCCAAGTAGAAGGAGTGCGCTCAGGTATTGATTATGGGATTTCAGAAAACGATTTAACACTATTTCGACCGTGTCGCTTTACATAATATAAAGCAAGATCGGCTTTTCTTAGAATGTCGCTTACCTGGATATTATCTTCATAAATTTCATCATCGTTACAGTCTTCCAGTGTCGCAAGACCAATGCTAATTTTGATATCCATTATTTTCTGCTCGCATTCCCAGGTATGGTCTTCAATTGTTTTTCTAATTCGTTCAGCTAGTTTAATAGCGCCCTCACCATTAGTCTCTGGTAAAGCGAGTACAAACTCTTCTCCGCCAATACGGGCAAGCGTGTCTCCTTCACGTGTGAACTGAGATAATATATTAGAAACGTTGATAAGCACTTTATCTCCACATTCATGACCAAAGATATCATTAACTTGTTTAAAGTGATCCAGATCCATGAGTAAGAGGCTAAATGGCTGAGTATAGCGCTTTGCTCTAGCCAGGCTTGATGCGACTTCAGTGAATAAATAACGCCGATTATAAATTTTTGTCAGGTGATCTATAACGGACATTTCTTCGTAGCGTACTCTCAATCTTTCAGATTCTTTGAGAGAGTGACGAAGATCCTCAGTACGATCATCAACAATACTTTGCATATTTGTCATCAGTTTAATGTTATTTAACATCATACCGATCAAGTCAGCATAGATAACAATGGAATGTTCTTGCCATGCTTTAAAATGTTCAATATCAGGATGCGTTAATTCGAGTACACCAAATACGGCATTACTAACTAATATAGGGGCGCATATTATTGAACCAATATTATTTTCTTTCGATTTGAATCGAATCAGATGTTCATCAGAAGTTTGAACGTTGTGTAAGTTAATAACTTTTTTATTTGTCGCTGTTTTTCCAATAATGCTTTCAGTTAACAAATATGAAGTATTCTTACTGTGCATGGACGACTCATTTTTCATAAACTGTTCCCAGTTTAAACTGGCAACACAATTCAGCGACGTATCTTCAATCAGGTATAAAAAAACTTCTTCGACTTCGAGGTTTTCTATAATGGCGCGCATTGATAAGTCAATAAAGTCGTTTTTATCGATTTGTTGATTACCTGCGTTTGTTATGGTTTTGACGCCGGATAAGGAATTCAACAATTGCATGAAATGACTATCCATGACATTAACTTTATCTGGTTTACTGTGGAAATCTTCTGCTAAGGGGATCATAGTTTTATTTTGTCATTTCATCGACAAGGCTTTTTATACCGTCGAGTTTTTTTCTGGATTTTTGCAAATACGTGCTTAAGTTCTCATGGTTCAGCTTGAGGCTATTTATCACTTCAACTTCCTGCATAGGATCGTATTGAGTATCAAGCAACCACTGACGAGAAACTCTGGAACAATAACCAATTAAAATAACAAAGTTAGCATTTCTTTGCTGATAGCCCAAATCATGGTGGTGTTCGATGACATCGATAATTTCATGGGGTAATTTCCACTTTTCTGCTAGCCATGCACCTGCATCATGATGATTAAAGTCGATAGTTTCTTTTTCATATTCAATTAGACTTTTTTCTCTATCCTTTAACGCTTCTGTAAATAATTCAGACATAATATTAGGGAAACGATTAACCAATACCAGAATGCCTATATTGTGTAATAAACCATATAAATAGAGTTGGTTAGGATCTAAAGCTTGTTTTTTATCGATATGATTTGTAAAGCCGCTGGCGAGTTCAGCTGTAAGAAAGGCGCTGCACCAGTAACGGTTTATATCAAAACTGCTACATTTATCCACGTCGAAAACACGACTCATCGCCAGACTTAGCGCAAAGCCTTTGACCAAATCAAGGCCAAGTACATTAATTATGGCTTCTTCAATTGTCGTGATATTGCGACCAAAACCAAAAAATGCAGAATTGGCCATACCGAGTATTTTTGCTGTTAGTCCGGGATCTTTTTTTATAATTCTGGCAATGTCATCCATATCGCTGCTGTCGTCATTAGAAGCAATCAGTATCTCCTGAGCTATTGATGGCATCGGCGGTAAATAATCGATTTTCTGAATTTCTACTCTGACGTTTGAAAGTGTCTGTCGTCCTGTCATATCATGATTCGCCATTATTTTATTATTATGTATAGTCCGATAGTCCTTTATCGACATCAATCGAGATTACTTGAGTAATATTTTTACACTGTTTCTCTCTAAATAGTTTATTTTATTAAGAATAATAATTTGTTAGTGTTGACTTACTTTGATCAATTATCCAAACATTAATCCCGTTGCCCTGGATATAGGCTTCGTCAAAATACATTGGTATGGCATTACTTATGTTGTTGGGATTCTCGCAGCCTGGTTATTACTACGTTACCGTGGCAAGCAACAATACTGGCAACTCAGTGATGAACAAGTATCTGATCTGATTTTCTATGCCATGCTCGGCATTATTCTTGGCGGACGACTGGGTTCGGTGCTGTTTTATATTTTCTCTTATTATTTACAACACCCGATAGAGGTTCTCTATATTCAAAAAGGCGGTATGTCTTTTCATGGTGGCCTGATAGGTGTGCTTATCGCTGTCTGGTTTTTTGCTCGAAAAACAAATACTTCTTTCTTCAAAGTAACGGACTTTATCGCGCCAGTTGTGCCGGTGGGATTAGGCTGTGGCAGAATTGGTAATTTTATTAATGGTGAACTTTGGGGCGCGCCCAGTAATGTACCGTGGGCGATGATCTTTCCAGATCCTGCAGCAGGCGGCATTGCTCGACACCCGTCTCAACTTTATGAGGCTTTTTTAGAGGGACTTATTTTATTTGTCATCCTCTGGTGGTTTTCTGGAAAACCAAGACCCGTCAAGGCTATCTCGGGCTTATTTCTGTTAGGTTATGGTGTTTTCAGATTAATGGTTGAATTTGTCCGTGTTCCCGATGCACATATTGGTTATCTCGCTTTTGACTGGTTGACCATGGGCATGTTGCTGTCATTACCTATGATATTATTTGGTATTATTTTTATTTTTATGGCTTACAGGAGCAAGAGGAATTAATGGAGCAGTATCTTGATTTACTTCGTCATGTAAAAACAAATGGCATAAAAAAGAAGACCGTACTGGTACCGGGACGATCAGTGTCTTTGGTTATCAAATGCGTTTTGATCTTAATGATGGTTTCCCGCTGGTGACAACCAAACAATGTCACCTTAAGTCGATTATCTACGAGCTACTCTGGTTTTTACAGGGTGATACGAATATTAAGTATCTAAAAGATAATGGCGTGTCAATCTGGAATGAGTGGGCGGATGAAAATGGTGATCTCGGTCCAGTGTATGGCGCGCAATGGCGTTCATGGCAGACATCAGGTAAAACGATTGATCAGATTACTGATGTTATTCAACAAATAAAACAGAATCCTGATTCACGACGTTTAATTGTCAGTGCGTGGAATGTGGGCGAACTAGAAAAAATGGCATTAATGCCGTGTCATGCTTTTTTCCAGTTTTATGTCGCCGATGGCAAGTTGTCATGCCAGCTTTACCAACGCAGTGCAGACATCTTTCTCGGTGTACCGTTTAATATTGCTTCTTATTCTTTGTTGCTTATGATGATCGCCCAGGTTACTGGATTGGAAGTAGGTGAATTTGTGCATACTTTTGGTGATGCGCACATCTATTTAAACCATGTTGATCAGGTCGATGAACAATTGTCGCGTAAACCTTTTCCTCTACCAAAGATGAAGATTAACTCTGATGTGAAAGATATCTTTTCGTTTAACTATGAAGATTTTGAACTTAGTAATTATCAGGCACATCCAAAAATTACTGCGCCTATAGCCGTGTAATTTCTAATGTCAAAATTATTTAAACAATTCGGTTGCTTATGGATATTCTTTATCTTATCACCGTCTTCAATTCAAGCTGCAGACACTGTTCGTGTTGGCATTGTTTTAGATGGCCCAATTAAGCGCGAGCTTTTACCGTTTGCACAAATTAAAAAAGAAATACAGGACCTAACGTCAGGTGAATTCAATGTCTCCTTTCCTGAGAATAAAATTAAACACGGTAATTGGCGAGTTGATGGAATTAACCAGGTTTTAAATGAATCATTAAATGATCCTGATATTGATTTAATTATTACAAATGGACTGCTTAGTTCACATCAAGCTGCACAAATAGAAAGGTTGAAAAAGCCAATTATTGCTCCGGTTGTTGCAGATCGTATTTTACAGGAATTACCCTATGAAAATGGGAAAAGTGGTAAACACAATTATGTTTATATTAGTGACAACAGAACCGTTGAAGAAGACTTAAAGCAGTTCTACCAATTAAAGCAGTTTAATCACCTTTTTATTCCTGTTGATCAATTATTTTTAGACGCACTGCCGCAGCTAAAGGGTACTACTTATAATGTACAGCAAGAATTAGGTTTTAAACTTAGTATGATACCTGTTGTTGATAGTCCAGTGGAGACACTAGCGGCTATATCGGGTGATGTCGATGCCGTTTATGTGCCACCATTATTTCGTTTCAGTGATTCAGATCTTAAAACGTTTTCACAGTTACTAATCGAACGAAACTTACCTAGTTTTTCTTTATTAGGTAGGGATGAACTTGAAATAGGATTGTTAGCAACATTAAGTGGTCGTGAAGTTGACACCATACGTTATTCACGACGTATAGCACTTTATGTGCAAAGTATCTTACTCGGTAGCAATGCGTCAGATTTAAAAGTCGATCTTGATCAACCTACAAAACTTGCTATCAATATGAAGACGGCAAGGGCGATTGGTTTTTCACCTAAATGGCAAGCATTGGAAACAGCTGATTTACTCTATGAAGAAATTACTGATAACAAAACCCCGTTGAGTTTGGTAGATGCAATACAGCAATCGATCAATGCCAATCTTTCATTACAAATTGATAAATTGAATCTGGAGTTATCAATAAATGATGTTGATAGTGCCCGTTCAGCCTTACTGCCTCAGCTTAATCTTGGCACTGGTGTTACACAGGTTGATCGTGATCGTGCTGGATTATCACAGGCTCAACGATCTACTGATGCTGAACTGACAGCGAGTCAGGTTATTTATTCCGAGAGAAATAAGTCCAGCTATGATATTGCAAAGTTACTTCAACAAGCTGAATCTGCAGCATTACGTAGTAGTATATTAGATGTCATTAGTGCAAGTGCAACTGCGTACTTACAATTGTTATTAGCGGATGCAACACAAAAAGTAAGGCGATCCAACTTAACGGTCACAGAAACTAACTTAGAGTTAGCAGAATCACGATTAAAGATTGGTTATTCTGATCGTTCCGAAGTGTTGCGTTGGCAAAGTCAAATGGCCACCGATAGGCGTAATTTATATTCAGCGCAATCATCACGTGATCAAGCCGAAACAGAGTTGAAACGGCAATTAAATATGACCTTATCAGAAGCCATTGCTGTAACAGATAATGGTATTGCTGAATTATTAATCATTCTCGATAGTGAACGTTTCCAACGATTTTTTGATAACCCACTTAGCTTTGATGTATTCACCGATTTTGAAGTCGAACGTGCTCTCAATAACTCACCGGAATTAGAACAAACTGACTTTATTATTTCTTCTAACCAACGACAATTGCTTGCCGCTGAACGTGCTTACTATGTGCCGGATATAAATCTGAGTACACAGTATGGGCAAAATATTGAGCGCGGTGGTTTAGGAGATAATAATAATTTATCTGATGATAATTGGAGCATTGGTTTACAAGCGACATTACCCTTGTTTGCAGGCGGAGCACGTAAGGCAGAAGTTTCACGTGCAAATAATACCTTGGTACAAAGTCATTACCAACGTGAAAATACGAAAATTCAAGTAGAAGCGCGAGTTCGAACTGCGATACAAAAAGCCAGTGGTAGCTATCCTGCCATACGATTATCCAACGATGCTGCTGATGCAGCCCAAGAAAACCTTGAGCTAGTAATTGATTCTTATACTCAAGGCGTCGTTTCAATTACAGATCTAATTAATGCACAGGACGCCTCTTTAGCAGCAAACCTTTCTGCTGTGGAAGCACAGTATTCTTTTATGATTGACTGGATTGAAATACAACGTGCAGTGGCTAACTTTGATCTATTACTTACCGAGGGTGGATTTGAGTTTTGGTATCAGGCATTAGATGAATATTACAAAACGCGAAATCGCTAAATTAGTTTGTTCCGGGATGAATATATGAAAAAGCTATATAAATTATGTGTACCCTTAATTTCCTTTTTACTTTTGAGTGCCTGTGGTGATAACGATGACATCATAGATGAAGAGACGCCTTTGAGACCCGTGCGTTATACCACAGTCTCTTCGATTGAGGCTGGCTCGATGCGAACTTTTTCAGGACTCGCGAAGGCCGGTCAAGAATCTAATTTAAGTTTTAGAGTAGGTGGTGCAGTTCAATCTATTCCGGTTGAAGTCGGCGATAAATTAAAAAAAGGACAAGTCATCGCTGAAATCGATCCATCTCAATATCAATTAGAAGCACAACAAGCTGTTGCTAACTTATCCCAAGCAGAAGCAACATTGAGAAATGCACAAGCTAACTTTGAACGCGTCAAAGGTTTATACGAAAATAATAATACTTCAAGAAATGAATTAGATTCTGCCAGAGCAACGGCAGAATCAAGCGAAGCACAGGTTAGTGCATCAAGAAAAGCACTGGAACTTGCACGATTAAATGTTTCCTATACTAAACTTAAAGCAACGGAAGCATGTGGTATTGCGGATGTATTGACAGAGATGAATGAAAATATATCGGCTGGGCAAACCATTGTGTCAGTGACCTGCGGTGATCGTCTGGAGGTCGAAATTGCAATTCCTGAAAGTATGATCGCCCTGATAAAGAGAGATATGGATGCCTCAGTCAGTTTCAGTTCAATCGCAGATAAAACATTTCAGGCAAAAGTGACAGAAGTGGGTGTTGCCTCAACGGCAGGTTCGACTTATCCCGTTACCGTAGCATTAAAAGATTCCCTAATGGACTTCGTTCTGGTCTTGCCGCACAAGTTTCGTTTGCACTTGATATGGGTAACGGAGAGTCTAATTTTATTATACCGGCTGTTGCTATTGGTGAAGATGTCTCAGGTCGATATGTTTTTATTGTTGATGCAATCGAACAAGCTGGTATAGGGAAGGTTCGTCGGCAAGCAGTTACCATAGGTGAACTTACACCGACCGGTTTAGAAGTAATAGAAGGCGTCAAGGAAGGTGATAAGGTCATTATTGCTGGTGTAAACATTGTTAGGGAAGGGCTTAAGGTTCTGATTGATTAATTAACTTATGAACGTTACTCAATTTGCATTTCGTTACGACCGTGTCGTTATCATTATGGTAACGATACTTATCTTAAGTGGTCTTTCTGCATTTGTGCAATTACCAAAAGCGCGTGACCCGGGTTTTATTGTGCGTACGGCGGTTATATCAACACAATTTCCGGGGGCTAATCCTGAACGTGTTGAACTACTTGTTACAGATAAACTGGAAAAGAAAATTCAGGAGATGCCGGAAATTGATTTCATAACCAGTGAATCTCGCAATGGTATATCAATCATAAATGCTAATTTTCTTGAGTCCTATAAAAATATGCGTCCTATCTTTGATGATCTGCGACGCAAAGTTGAAGATGTAAAACAAGATCTACCTGATGGTATTGATGGGCCATTTGTTAATGATGAATTTGGTGATGTGTTTGGCAGTGTCTATACCTTAACAGGTGACGGATATAGCTATGCTGAACTAAAAGATGTGGCTGATGATATACGTGACCGATTACTAAAGATTACAGAGGTTGCCAAAGTTGATATTCATGGCACACAGGAAGAAGTCGTTTTCGTTGAATATAACAACGCACGTTTAGCCGAGCTTGGTGTTTCTCCACAACAATTGGCCGGTGTTTTAACATCAGCAAATATTTTATCTTCCGGTGGTAATATCTTGACCGGTAGAGAGCGTGTGGTACTCGAACCAACAGGAAACTTTGAGTCGGTAGAAGAACTGCGACGCACTGTTATTCAGTTGCCTAATGACAGTGTCGTTTATCTTGGTGATATTGCGAATATATACCGCGATTATTCAGATCCACCTGAAAGCGTCACCCGCGCCAATGGTAAAGCCGCCTTGGCGATTGCTATCTCTATGCGGGAAGGTGGTGACATCCTTAAACTGGGCGAGAAGTTAGATGAAGTGATTCCCGTTATTAAAGCGCAGTATCCTTGGGGTGTTGAGTTAGAAAAAGTGTGGTTTCAGGCGACCTTAGTTGAAAATAGCGTCGCTGATTTCATCAATAATCTATTTCAGGCCATTGCTATTGTTTGTTTTGTGATGTTAATCACCTTAGGTTTGAGAACAGGCGTTGTGGTTGCTGCACTCATCCCGACAGCAATGATTATCTCGTTATATGTAATGCAAATATTTTCTATCGATATTAACCAGATTTCTTTGGCTGCATTAATTATTTCTTTAGGTTTGCTCGTTGATAATGCCATAGTGATGGTTGAATCTGTAATCGTTAAATATGATCAAGGTTTATCTTCGGTTGAAGCGGCCATTGAGTCGGGTCGTGAATTACTCCTACCCTTATTGGTTTCATCATTGACGACAGGTGCTGCTTTCATGCCGATTGCACTGGCAGAATCTGCAGTAGGTGAGTATACCGCGGACATCTTTTCGGTAGTGACAATTACCTTATTAACCTCATGGGTGTTAGCGATGACGGTCATCCCGATGTTGGCATCAAAGGCTTTATGTAAAAAATCACTCAAGCATGAAACTGCTGAACAGTTTGATAACAGAGGTTACCGATTTTACAAAGCATTATTACTGACGGCATTAAAACATAAAGTCTGGTTTGGCTTGTTGATGATGGCATTGTTTTATTCCGCGATACAGGTATTAGGGCTTGTGCCTAAAATATTTGTCGAGCAATCAGAAGATCCGGTTTTCAATGGTAGTTTTGAAATGCCATTAGGAACCTCGATTGAAACCAGTCAGGCGGTTATGGCGGACATAGATCAATATGTAGAGAAGACTTTTTTGCTAATGGAGAAAAGCCTGCAAAAATACAAAGTTGGCTGACGTTTATTGGCGATGGTGGCCCGCGTTTTGATTTAACGCTTAATCCACCGAAACGGAATCCGGCTAATTCGTTTTTTATTGGTAATACAGTCGAAGCTGGCGATGTTGAAGAAGTGATGCAAGGCATCGAAGAGTATGCGCGACAGAAGCATCCTGATCTGAATGTTAAACTCAGCCGTTTTGAAAATGGCCCACCGGTGGGTTATCCGATTCAAATACGCTTGTCGGGACCTGAATTTAAACAGCTCTATCAAATTGCCGATGACGTAACGAATCGTCTGTATGAAGATACATTAATAACGTCTGTTAAAAATACTTGGGGAAAGCAAACTAAGAAATTATTGGTAGAAGTAGATCAAGAACGTGCGAGACGGGCCGGTGTGACAAGTGATGATGTTGCCTATTCATTAAAAGCAAGTTTAACTGGTATCGAAATGACCGAGTATCGGGAAGATGATAAGTTGATTCCGATCACGCTTCGTTCAATTGCCGCAGACAGGCAAGATATAAGCAAACTGGATGGTACCAGTGTTTATTCGCAATCCACAGGCGAGTCAGTACCTTTAAAACAAGTAGCCGATGTCAGATTGGTGTTTGAACCCGGTATGATAGAACGCCGCGACCGAGATAGAACGATAACCTTAAAAGCACAACTGCGTCCTGATGCAACGGCGGCTGAGGTCAATAAAACGCTCTCGCCCTGGTTAGAAGAAGCACAAGAATCCTGGCCCAAAGATTATAATTATGAAGAGGGTGGTGAAGCGGAAGAATCGGGAGAGGCTAATGCATCAATTGCTGCTAAATTACCAATTGCAGCGATGGTGATACTGTTATTATTGGTAGCACAATTTAATTCAGTGAGACGTCCATTTATAATATTAGCGACTATACCGCTGGGAATAATTGGCGTTTCTTATGGTTTATTAATAGCGGGCTCATCTTTCGGTTTCTTTACAATTTTAGGCATCATTTCCTTATCTGGGATTATTATTAACAATGCAATTGTGCTGCTAGATCGTATAAAAATAGAGGTTGAAGAATTTGGCAAAGCTGAAGCTGATGCGATTATTTTCGCTTGTTTACAACGGTTAAGACCCATTTTACTAACAACTGCAACTACTGTCTTTGGCATGTTACCTCTATGGTGGGGTGGTACAGCAATGTTTAAGCCAATGGCAGTCTCGATCATTTTCGGTTTAGCCTTTGCAACGATGTTAACCTTATTGCTCGTGCCTGTTTTATATAGTCTCTTATTTAAGGTGAGTTTTAAACAATATTAGTAATTAACGTTTCATCATGGAAATCCAAATGAAATTATTTAAGGCCGTGCTAATAAGCATAGTGTTTGGTTTTATATCAATTAATGTCTGTGCGAGTGAAGAATCGCCTGGAGAGATTGTTCAACAGACGGTTGAACAAGTACTATTGGTTTTACAGGATGACAGTCTTGATGGTGCAAAAAGAAAAGAACTGATTATAAATCTGATTGAGCCACGGATTAATTTTAAAGATATGGCTCGCCGTATACTTGCGACGAACTGGAAAGCTGCAACGGAAGAACAACAGAAAGAGTTTACAGCCTTGTTTCAACAAATATTAATTAATACCTACTGGATACGTATGAACCAGTACGCTGGTGAAAGTGTTGAATATATTTCCGTTTCTTCAGATAGAGACGGTTATGCTACCGTCGATACTATTATTCTCAGAGATGAAAGCAATGTTGAAATTCCATTGTCATACCGAATGAAACGTTTTGTTGATATCTGGTATGCCTATGACTTTGTTATTGAGGCTTTAAGTCTGGTACAAAGCTATCGTAATGAATATAACGCGACGATTAAAAATTATGGAATCGATGGGCTGCTTGATTTGCTAAAGCAAGAAGTTGAGAGTTACGACGTATAATTATTATTCTATGAAGCTATCAATCATTGTCGCTATGGACAGGAACCGTGTCATTGGAAAAGGCGATGCCTTACCGTGGCATATCTCAGAAGATCTGAAACACTTTAAAAAAGTAACCATGGGCAAGCCCATCATCATGGGGCGAAAAACGCATGAGTCCATCGGTCGACCACTTCCCGGAAGAGAGAATATTATTTTAACGAGAGATGCGTCTTATAAAGCAGAAGGCTGTATCGTATTACATAGCATGGAAGAAATATTTGAACATTGTAACGCTATCGAAGAAGTCATGATTACCGGTGGTGCAGAAATATATAAATTGGTTATAGATAAAATTTCTCGCTTATATCTCACTGAAGTACATACCGAAGTAGAGGGGGATACTTACTTTCCAGGGTTTGACCGTAATCAATGGGAAGAGGTTTCGAGAGAAGATCGAAAAGCTGATGAGAAGAATGAGTTTGATTATAGCTTTGTTCTTCTTGAAAGAGTTTAGTTTTATTTGAATTTGTTTTCGACATAAAGACGAAAAGAAAATTTAAAAAAATATTATTTATTAGGATCCCACTGATACTCTTTCAATGAAATACAATCTTTATCATTAAAAACAACATTTTCATCTTCAAGAATAATGCGTTGATAATCATCACAACCATCAAGCCCTCTTGGACTAATCTTTCCTTTTGCATTAACGACGCGATACCAGGGTATGTTGTTATTATTTTCTAATTGAGAAAGCGCACGACCTATATAACGCGCATGATTGGGATAACCGATTAATTTTGCTATCTGTCCATAGGTAGCGACTTTACCTTCTGGGATACGACATACCATGTCGTAAATTTTTTTATGAGAAATCACTTTTCAAGTTTCGGCTTCCTAGAAGGTACGCTAAATATCTTCTCATCTTCCAGCCGCATTGCGGTTAGCTCACCCCCCCATAAACAGCCTGTGTCTAAGGGGTATACATTGTATTGTTTGAATTTTCTTTCTTCACCAAGTGTGACTGTAGACCAATGGCCGAAGATGATTTTATCTTTATTTGTTTTGCGATTAGCTAGCGCATACCAAGGTATTAAATTTTTAGCTTGGGTTCCCGGTGCGTTATTTTCTTTTAAGTTAAGTTTACCTGTTTCTTCAAGATAACGAATGCGGGTAAAACAATTAATAATAAAACGATGTCGATCATCTCCCGATAATGTTTTCGACCAGATATCTGGTTGGTCACCATACATGTATTGTATGAAATTATTAAACTGATCGCTTTGTAATAAGTTTTCAGTTTCTTTTGCCAGTTCCTTTGCTTTCTTTAATGACCATTGTGGCGGTAAGCCGGCATGAATCATGGTGAAGTTTAAATCTTTATCATGAACCAGTAAGGGTAAGTGTCTTATCCAGTTTAATAAATCGTTTGCATTATCAGCATTTAATATTTCATTAAAGGTATCATTACGATGAGGTTTACGAACTTTATTGGCAATAGCGAGTAAATGTAAATCATGATTACCAAGAACAGTCTTTGCTTTTTTTCCAAGTGACTTAACAAAGCATAAACACTTTAAGGAATCGGGACCACGATTCACAAGGTCGCCAACGAACCAGAGTTTATCTTTTGATTCATTAAAGTTTATTTTATTAAGTAGGTCCTGTAATTCTGCATAACACCCTTGCAAATCACCTATAGCATAGGTGCTCATATTTAATGTAATGCGTTGGGTATGGAAAGATTAAAAATAGGAATGTTTGCTTCAAACTCAACACCATCATCGGCAATCATTTCATACGAACCCTGCATACAACCGACCGGTGTTTCCAGAACAGATGCGCTGGAGTATTGATGTGATTCTCCTGGCAAGATATGCGGTTGTTCACCAATAACACCTTCGCCTTTGACTTCCTGCACTTTGCCGTTGGCGTCAGTAATAATCCAGTGACGACGTAATAGTCGTGCTGCCATCATGCCTGTGTTTTTTATCGTTATGGTGTAGGCAAAAACGTAGCGTGAGCCTTTCGGCGAAGACTGTTCGGGGATATAAAGCGTTTCACTTGAAACACTAATGTCATATTGTTTTTCATTCATATAGTGCATTTCACCTTAATCATGCGTGCTGTGCAAGTCAGGCTTAAATTTTTTTAATCAGATTATTATAAAGCTGAAGATATTATGCCATGTTGAGTATTCGTTTTTTGGCGGTAGCTGATAGCTTCACTGAGATGTTGCGTCATAATGGTTTCACTATTTGCTAAATCAGCAATGGTTCGGGCTAGTTTCATAACGCGATGAATAGCTCTGCCTGACAAGCCCAATTGTGTTGTCGCTGCTTGTAATAATGTTTTATCTGCTTTAGTGAGTACGCAATGCTGCTCTATATCTCTTGTGTTTAGTTCAGCGTTAATAGTGTCGCAACGTTGCAATTGTTTATCAAACGCATCTACAACGCGTTGACGAATAGTGGCACTGTTTTCTGCATTTTCATCTTTAGTCTGATTGATAATGGCATTTGGAATACTGTTTACTTCAATCACCATATCAATGCGATCCATTAACGGGCCGGAAATTTTATGTTGATAACGAAGCACTTGTTCTTCGGTACAGCGGCAACGACCGCTTTTATCGCCAAGGTAACCACAAGGACATGGGTTCATTGCAGCTATTAATTGAAAATTAGCCGGATATTCAACCTGGTTTGCTGCACGGGAAATTATAATGCGTCCTGATTCCAAAGGTTCACGTAATACTTCCAGAACCTTGCGATCGAACTCAGGTAATTCATCTAAAAACAAAATGCCATTATGTGCGAGCGAAATTTCACCGGGTTTCGGGTTACTGCCACCGCCAACTAATGCAACTGCTGAAGCAGAATGATGTGGTGAACGAATGATGCGGCGTTTCCAAAAATCAGATGAAAACCCATGTCGGCTGATTGATGCAATAGCTGCACTTTCCAATGCTTGTGTTTCTGTCATCGGAGGCATGATTGTTGGCATGCGCTCGGCCAACATGGTTTTACCAGAACCAGGCGGTCCGATCATGAGTAAATTATGTCCACCGGCAGCTGCGATTTCCAAAGCACGTTTAGCGTGTTCATGTCCATATATGTTATTCAAGTCATTTTTGTAATTCATTGTGAGTGTATCTGACTTGCTTTTATAAGATTCGATAAATTCAGAGCCTGAAAGATGTGCACAAACCTCTAATAAGTGTGAAGCAGGTATACATGCTGTATTTTCAACCAGTGAAGCTTCATCAGCATTGGGCTTTGGCAATATTAAAGCTCGTTGTGCTTGTTTCATTGCCATGGCAACAGGTAATACACCGGTGACGGATCTTAATTCACCTGTTAATGATAACTCGCCTATCACTTCATAATCACTAATTTGATTTTCTGGCAATTGTCCCGAAGCGATTAAAATTCCTAATGCAATAGGTAAATCAAAACGCCCACCTTCTTTGGGTAAATCAGCAGGAGCTAAGTTGATGGTGATTCTACTTAATGGAAATTCAAATTGATTATTTAAGATGGCACTGCGAACACGTTCCTTACTTTCTTTAACAGTTGTTTCTGGTAAGCCAACAATAGAAAAACTGGGAAGACCGCGTGATAAATGAACTTCAACTGTGACGAGTGGTGCGTTGATGCCGTCCTGTGCCCGTGAATAAATTATCGCTATGCTCATCTCATCGTCCCTGATGTTGGTTATTAATGCTAAGTTTACTTGCTAGTATTATTTAAATGCAATGTATCATAAGTCTGGCTTCGTCATGCACAATGATAGAGCGAATAATTTTAAAGGCGCACCAGTTAGATGCGTATTAAATGTTAATGATTTGATAAATAATATATATATCAATAACTTACTGCTTGGCATAGTAACTGCAAAATATATTCTAAGAATGAGAGCTATTGATGTTTTAATCCAGTAGTTATTAGTTTTCCAAAAGGATTGCTAGGGTTCCGGTGTATTACTAAAACATGTCTGGTCCGAGAGCGATCGACCTTCGCTAGAAGGTTACACGGCGGGATAAAAGCCCGGGAGGTAGTAACCATTGTTCTAATCATTGGTGCCTCTCTTTCAAAATAATTTTCAACCACACTTAACTTAAATAGGGGAAGGTTTTATGGCACTTCATAATACTATCCGTAAGACATTGTTACTCGTCGGAGTAATGTTTGGCTCACTTTCATTTTCTGTTCAGGCAGAACCGTTAAAGATTGGCTACAGCGACTGGCCGGGTTGGGTTGCATGGGAAGTGGCCATTGAGAAAGACATGTTCAAGGAGGCAGGTGTCGAAGTCGAATTTGAATGGTTTGATTACGTTGCTTCCATGGATGCATTTGCCGCAGGTAAACTCGATGCAGTATCCATGACTAATGGAGATGCGTTAGTCACCGGTGCAACTGGAGCAAGTAATGTTGCCATCATTATTAATGATTACAGTAACGGTAATGATATGGTGATTGGTGCTCCTGGTATCGACAGTATTGAGGCATTAAAAGGTAAAAAAGTCGGTGTAGAAATTGGTTTCGTAGGTCACTTGTTACTACTCAATGCATTAGAAAAAAGCGGCATGACGGAATCTGACGTTGAGTTAGTCAATGTTCCTACAAACGAAACGCCACAAGTTTTGGCTTCAGGTGATGTTGATGCAATTGTTGCTTGGCAACCAAGTTCAGGTCAGGCGATAAGTCTGGTTCCTGGGTCAAAGAAAATTTATACATCGGCTGATGAACCCGGTTTGATTTATGACGTGTTAGCGGCTTCGCCAAGTAGTCTTTCAGCAAACAAAGAAGCGTGGTCTAAAGTTGTAGATGTTTGGTACAAGGCCGTTGCCTTTATTAAAGATCCTGCAACTGCGGACGAAGCACTTTCTATCATGGCTGCGCGTGTCGGCTTATCTCCGGAAGAATATAAACCTTTCTTATCCGGCACTAAAATTTTAACGAAAGAAGAAGCGATGAAGTTTTATGAGAAAGGTGAAGGCTTTGCTTCAATCTACGGTTCTTCAAAAATTGCTGACGATTTCAACTTGAAATATGAAGTCTATAAAGCAGCTCAGGATGTTGCTGCTTACACCGATCCTTCTTTTACTGTAGCTAAATAAGGAATAATACAATGAGTTTAGCTCCCTGGTTTGCGCCACGTGTTGCTTTGTCACCAAAGCGCACCAGGGTGCTAACGATTATTTCTTTTATACTGCCGTTATTAATTTGGACAGCTGTTAGTTACACACCGTTTCTATGGCATCCTAAAATGGAAATCGTCGATCCCGGTGATGTCTCTTACTTTAAAGAAAACATGCTGGTCGATAGAGAGGTATTCGATAAAGAGCTAGCGAAAGTAGAAGAAAATGGCAAAGCGCTTCCAACAGGAAATCGTGCAAATCCGATTTATCTACCAGCACCACATGAAGTTGCTAAAGCATTTGTTACTTCATTTACTACAGAGCCTCAGCGACGAAGTGAAAAATGGTTACATGAAAGTTTATGGCATAGTATTACAGTAATATTTTGGGGCTTTGTCCTATCTTCATTAGTGGGTGTGCCATTAGGTGTTTTGTGTGGTACCTATGCTGCAGTATCACGATTAAATGAACCCTTTATAGAATTCTTTCGTTATCTTCCTGCTCCTGCATTTGGTGCACTGGCAGTTGCTATACTTGGTATTCATGACGGGCCAAAGATAGCTATTATTTTTATTGGTACTTTCTTCCAACAAGTATTGGTTATAAGCAATACGACTCGTAAGCTTGATATTTCCTTATTAGAAGCAGCGTTAACGTTAGGTGCAAAACGATTACAGTTATTATTTAAAGTCGTTATTCCTGGTATTTTGCCGGATCTATATCGTGACTTACGTATCTTGCTTGGTTGGGCATGGACTTATTTAATTGTTGCCGAATTAATTGGTACCAGTTCTGGCATCACTTGGTTTATCACACAGCAAGCACGGTACAAGAATTTTGATAATGTTTTTGCAGCAATCATCATGATAGGAATAATCGGTTTAATTTCAGACATGATTTTAGCCAAGGCAGGTAAGTATATCTTTCCTTGGGAACGTTCGGCGAATAAGGGGTAGAAAATGACACGTATAGAACTTCCCAGTTATTTAGAACAATCCGATGAGGTAAAAGCGCGTTTTGATGAAATTAAAAAACGTGAAATTATTCTTGAGGTTAAAGAATTACAAAAAGTTTTCAATACAGCTAAAGGTGATGTAACGGCTTTAAAAAATATTAATTTTAAAGCACATAGACGTGAATTTGTTAGCGTAATCGGTGCTTCAGGTTGTGGTAAATCTACCTTAATTCGTATTCTTGCCGGATTAGAAACAGCAAGCTCAGGACAGGTATTATTAGATGGTAAACCTGTATCAGGACCAGGACCGGATAGAGGAATGGTATTTCAGGGTTATACGTTATTTCCCTGGTTAACAGTTAAAAAGAATGTAATGTTTGGTTTGTTGAGTCAAGGTATGACGCAAGCCAATGCTGAGAGTGAGGCTTTACAGTGGATCGATTTGGTCGGTCTGGAAAAGTTTGCAGAGTCTTACCCTGATCAATTATCAGGCGGGATGAAACAGCGTGTTGCTATTGCCAGGGCACTTGCAAACAAACCACGTATATTATTGATGGATGAACCTTATGGCGCGCTTGACGCGCAAACACGGAGTAAGATGCAGTCCTATCTATTACAGATATGGCATAACATTGATATAACAGTTTTGTTTATCACACATGATCTTGATGAAGCTATTTATTTATCCGATCGTATTCTTGTCTTGAAATCACACCCGGGTGAAGTCGAAGAAGTTATAGAAGTCCCCGTGGCTCGTCCTCGCGATCCTGAACAATTTATTTCACCTGAATTTCTGGCAACACGTAAGCGTATTGATGAATTAATTCATCCGCCGACAGATGAAGACGAAGATGATAAATTAAATATGATCCGTCTAGCGCGTGTTGGTGATGAAGTTGAGCCATGACACAACTGGAAACAATGCCATGGCCGGATGTTGCTGACAGATTAAAAACTATACCTGCAGCAATCTTGCCGATAGGTGCAACAGAACAACATGGGCCGCACATGGGTTGCGGTATGGATGCAGTACTTGCTGATAAGCTTTGTAAGGCTGTATCAGAGAAAACAAAAGTGATGATGTTACCAACCATGCCTTATGGTTGTTCCATCGGCCATAGTCAACGTTGGCCAGGAACGATTGCCCTTCAACCTAAAACATTAATTGATTTGATTAAAGAAATGGGCGATTGGGCTTACTACAGCGGTGTCAGGAAATTATTTATTGTGAATACGCATGTAACAAATGCCGCACCACTACGTTGTGCTCTGGAAATGTTACGTGCAGAACATGATGATTTAATGGTGACAGTTTTAAATTCAGCAAAGATCAGTGAACGTGTCAGTACATTTCATTTTTCTGATGGTGATGATTGGCATGCGAATGATGCAGAAACATCATTAATGTTATCTGTTGCACCAGAAATGGTAGATACAACAAGACTTGAACAAGTTGATGATCCTGATCGTACTGATGATTGTGTTTTTTCACATCCTGTAAATCGAACCAGTACCAATGGTGTCACGGGTAAACCTTCAATTGCGGCGAAAGAGAAAGGCGATGAAGCATTTGCATGGATGGTAGAAGATTTATCTTCTTTAATAGTACAAGGATTAACAGAAACGCCACCACTTGATAATTCTTATTTTAATTAAAGCTATGGATACAAAAAACAAACAAATCATAAGAGATAAAACTGATGAAGAAATTCTTGCGATTCAGGAAGAACTGAAAAGTAAAGGCGTACGTTATTGTATGGGTGCTTATGTAGATATTCATGGTGTGCCTAAAGGTAAAGTTGTTCCTATCGATCATCTTTTACATATGGCACATGGTTCTGAACTATATACCGGCTATGCGCTTGATGGTTTAGGACAGGAACCGAATGATGATGAGATTGCATCAGTTCCTGATCTAGATCACATTATTCAATTACCGTGGGAACCAAAGATAGCCTGGATGCCGGCGGATAATACGTTTAAAGGTGAACCGTATAAATTAAATACCCGTGTCGCTTTAAAACAGCAATTACAAGCTGCGGAAGAATTAGGTTTTGGTTTTAATCTTGGAATTGAGTGTGAAGTATTTTTATTAAAGAAGGATGAAGGTGGCCGTTTATCAGTACCGCATGCAGACGATAAATTGACCAAACCCTGTTATGACATCAGAGGCTTTCTCGATAACTTTTCCTGGCTCGATAAAATGGCTGAAACCATGAATGGATTGGGCTGGGATATCTATTCCTTCGATCATGAAGATGCGAATGGTCAGTTTGAATTTGATTTTAATTATGCCGATGCATTAACCATGTGTGATCGCTTTATTTTCTTTAGAGAGTTAGCGAAACGTTATGCAGTTGAAGAAGGGTTGATTGCGACCTTAATGCCAAAACCTTTTCAGGATAAAACCGGCAATGGTGCGCATTTTAATATGTCTTTATTTAATCTTGAATCGGGCGACAATGTCTTTGCATGCGATACAAAAGACGATCCACGGGGCTTAGGTTTAACTGAAACTGGTTATTACTTTATTGGCGGTATTTTAAAACACGGTCGTGCGTTATGTGCGACATTTGCACCAACGGTAAACAGTTATAAACGTTTAGTTCGTCAGGGTGCTATGAGTTATTTTAGTTGGGCGCCGGTTTTTAATTCTTATGGTTCGAATAACAGAACGAATTCAGTACGCGTACCTATGGGCGGTAGACGTTGTGAATCGCGTAATGCTGATGGTGCTGTAAACCCTTATCTTGCTGCGACCTTGGCTTTAGCTGCCGGGCTTGAAGGTATTCGTGAAAAAATCGATCCCGGTAATCCTCAGGAAGATAATTTGTATGAACTGACAGATGTAGAACGACAGGATAGAGGGATAGAATTTTTACCACAAACTTTAGCAGAAGCGGTTCAGGCTTTTGATGAAGATCCGTTAACGGAAGCTGTGCTAGGTAAAGAATTAAAAGACGAGTTTATACGATACAAATCTGAAGAATGGGAAGAGTATCACCAAAGTGTGAGTGCATGGGAAGTTGAAAGATACAGTCATTTGTTTTAGATTAACTGCGTTAGGGGACGACCCCTGAACGTTTGTTTATTTGCGGGACGGCCCGTAAAGGCGAAAGATTTATGCAAATATACAAATACAAAGATGGCATTCTTCCAAATTCTTTAGCTATATCCTATGCAGTTTTAACTTACATAATTTCAATTATATGGGCTGCAAACGATAATTTTCTTTTGAATGTTCTTTCCGTGTTTCTGTTATCACACGGTTTGATTATTGCTGCATACCTGTTGCATGAGTGTGTACACAAGACGTTATTAAGTAATAATAAACATAATCAATGGTTAGCGTTGACTTTATCCTGGATTACCGGTGCCTGTTATTCGGAATATGAATGTTTGAAGAAGAAACATATGCGGCATCATGCCAACCGGGTAGATTCGCTTGCAATTGAACATCAATCTTTCCTGCAAAAGCATTCGTTACTATGTCGGATCGTTGAAGCACTGGAATGGTGTTATATCCCTGCGGTAGAAATATTAACGCATGTGTTAAGCATTCTTGCGCCGTTTATTGTTATATCGCGTCAACATCAACGAAAAAGAGTATTAAAGATTATAGGTTTACGATTTCTATTTTTTTTAATATTGGCACTTTGGAGTTGGAAAATATTGCTGATATACAGTCTTGCTTATTTGGTCTTGATACGAGTTATGGGCTTTATGGATGCTTTTCAACATATCTATGAAGTACGTCTTAATCTGGATGAAGAGAAAGTCTATCCTGAATTTGATCGTGACTATGAAGAGGTACATACCTGGAGTAATTTGCTATCGGAAAAACACCCCTGGTTAAATCTATTGGTATTGAACTTTTGTTATCACAATGTTCATCATCATCGTCCTGCTGAACCTTGGTATCGTTTGCCGTTGCTTCACGGTAATCATTATGAAGATAATGTTGCACCGGAAGTATCATTAAAACAACAGCTATCTGACTTTCATAAATATCGTGTCAGTCGTGTCAGAGGAATGGATGATGTGCCTGAAGGCATTAATCAAGGTGCCGCAGGTGTCTCATTCCTGGTCGGGGTTTAAATCGTGCAGCTCAAATTATTTAAAACATTATGGGGTTTTGACGGTTCTTATGTCGATGCCATAGCACATGCAATTAAACAGGGGTATGACGGTATTGAAGGGCCGGTTCCTGAGACTATCGAACAAGCTGAACAATTTTCTGATTTACTCAGTCAAAATGAATTGCACTATATTGCTGAAGTTGCGACAACCGGGACTTATGTTCCTGATAGAAAATTATCGGTAGAAGAACATTTGCATTACCTGAAAGAGAGACTTGAGTGTTTAAAGATACTTAAACCCGATTTTATTACTTGTCTTGGTGGTTGTGATGCCTGGTCTGAATCAGATTCAGTTAAATTTTTAACCTTAGCGATGGATGAAGTAGAAAGAAATAATATGCAGATCAGTTTTGAGACACATAGGGGCAGGATATTTTTTAATCCATGGGTCACAGAACGAGTTGTAAAGAAAATACCTGAGATAAAATTAACATGTGATTTCAGTCATTGGTCAGTTGTATGTGAGGGATTGCAAGAGACCGAAGAGGATATCATTAAATCATTGTTACCCAGTGCCTGGCACATACATGGCCGCGTGGGTTATGACCAAGGGCCGCAGGTACCCGATCCACGGAGTAGTGTTTATCAGCATGATCTGCAAAGGCATCAAAAGTGGTGGGAATGGATATGGCTCGCGCAACATGAGAACGCACAACAGATAACAACATTAACGTCTGAGTTTGGACCGGATGGTTATGAATATCGTGATCTGCTTGAAGGTAGACCTTTGGTTGATTTAGATGAGATCAATCAATGGGTTGGTAATGAAGTAAGAACACAATTTCGAAAACTGGATATTCATTGATTAACATAGAAATTTATAATTGATATAGTCTGACAAAATGGATGACTAGGGTTCCGGCTTATTCAAGCGACTGGTCCGAGAGTCATCGACCTTCTTAGGTTACACGGCGGGGGAAAAGCCCGGGAGAACAAGCGAGTGCAATTGTTTTAGATTTAACTCGCAGAAGCATTATTAAATTAACGTGTGAACTGGAGAGAAGTGTATGTCAAAGATTAGCAATAATTTTCCCCAAGCAAGACTTGTTTCATTATCACTTGAAACAGGAGTGATTGATCATGGCTGAAATATTTTCTGATAACGTAATGATGTATGAAGATTACATCCCGGGCGGTGCACATTGGTCTTTATTGATGCGTAAAGGAACAACCTTGCGTTTGATTGATAAAGATGGCGGTGCCAATGTTGGGATGTTGTTTTACAACCCGGCCGATAAATTGGAACGCTATAACGCGCCCGATACATTAAAGTGCCAACACACATTTAAACTTACCCAAGGGCATTGTCTTTATTCTGATATGGGTCGCATCTTTTGTTCCATTATCGACGATACGGTTGATTGGCATGACACGATTGGTGGAAATTTAACCGATGCCAAGATGAAGCAACGGTGGGATATAAAAAGTTATCAAGACCATCGTAATGACTGGACGCTTAGCGGTGAACATAGTTTTCTGGTTGAACTAGCAAAGTATGGTTTGGGTAAACGTGATATGGCAGCTAATGTAAATTGGTTTAGTCGTGTTTATACTGATGATGCAGGTACTATGAAACTCGATGCCAACAATAGCCAAGCGGGTGATTATTTGGACCTGCGCTTTGAGATGGATACGTTGGTTATTTTTCATACTTGTCCACACCCGATGAATGATGCGATTGAATATCCGAAGATAGGATTGACCTATCAAATCCGCAAGGCTGATCCGATTAAAGAAGATGACTTTTGTATGAATTCGTGTCCTGAAAACCAACGCGGTTTTCAGAACAATGCAATCTATCATCTGCAAGGAGGGCAATCATGATTAAAGAAAGTATTCTAAATGAAAATGATGCAGCCTATCGACAGGCGATTGATGCCGGAGATTACTGGGTACAGGTCATTAAACAAGGACAAACGATACGTATACTTGACTTAGAAGGTAATCAAGCAGCCGATACACTTTTTTATAGTGCCAATGATCCGGCGGAGCGTTACTCAGCAATGGATACGATAAGAGAACAGAGTAATGTTTACTTAACAGCGGGGACTAAATTGTTATCTAATGAAGGTAATGAGTTACTGGAAATTACAGCAGACACCTGCGGTCGACATGACACATTAGGCGGTGCCTGTGCAACTGAATCAAATACTGTGCGTTATGCGCTGGAAAAGAAATGCATGCATGCATGTCGTGATAGCTGGCTGTTGGCTGTCGCAGAACATCCAGAATTTAAGATGAGTAAGCGAGATATTACGCATAATATAAATTTCTTTATGAATGTGCCTGTGACCGCTGAAGGAAGATTGACCTTTGCCGATGGTATCTCTGATGCAGGTAAGTATGTCGAGTTACAGGCAAAAATGGATGTCATTGCTTTAATTTCTAATTGTCCACAATTAAATAACCCCTGTAATGCGTATAACCCAACGCCAGTTGAAGTCATCATTTGGAACTAAATATTGAGCTTATGAAATCAATTGAAGTAATTAAGCCCGGTATTCAAACGACTATTCAGGATTATCCCGGACGTGTGGGCTATTGGGATGTTGGCGTACCGCCATCAGGCCCAATGGATAGTCTGGCATTTCGTTTTGCGAATCAAATATTGGGTAATGATCCATCGGCTGCAGGACTTGAGATTACTTTAGTTGGGCCGGAATTAAAATTCCATGCTGATGCGGTAATTTGTTTAACGGGTGCGCCTTTAAAAATGTTAATTAATGATGTGCCCATGCCGCAGTGGAATGCAATACAAGTTAAAGCCGGTAGCATTGTTAAAATAGAATCTATTATTGCAGGCATGCGATGCTATCTTTGTTTCAAGGACGGACTAAATATTGAACCTTATCTTGATAGTCAATCAACATTTACTTTAGGTAAGTTTGGAGGATATGAAGGGCGAGTGCTTGAGAAAGGTGATAAGTTAATCGTTAATGAACAGAAGAAGTTCAGCCCATGTGAATATATCGATCACAGCTTAGTGCCTTTATATCGAAACGATTGGAATATTCATGTTTTATACGGTCCGCAAGGTGCGCCGGATTTTTTTACTCAAGAAGATATTTATACCTTTTTCAATACCGAGTGGGAAATTCATTATAACTCTAGCCGTACTGGCGTCCGTTTAATTGGGCCGAAACCAAATTGGGCTAGGAATGATGGTGGCGAAGCCGGACTGCATCCATCGAATTTGCATGACAACCCTTATGCTATTGGCTCAATTGATTTTACTGGTGATATGCCAGTTATTCTTGGGCCGGATGGGCCAAGCCTGGGTGGTTTTGTTTGTCCGGCGACGATCATTAATGCGGACTTATGGAAGACAGGACAATTAAAGCCAGGTGATAAAGTGCGTTTTGTTCCTATTAGCCTTGAACAAGCAAATGAACTCGAACAAAAACAATTGGAAGAAATAGAAACATTGAGTTTATCTTCAGCAGTTGATATCAAACCTGTCGAACCGAAAGATGCTGTTCGTCATCATATTAAAAATGCAGATGACAAACCTGATGTTGTTTATCGTTTTTCTGGTGAAGATAATGTTTTGGTTGAATACGGTGAGATGACGCTTGATCTAGAGTTACGATTAAAAGCACATCTATTAATGGAATGGGTTAAAGAAAATATTAAAGAAGGTATAGTCGATCTAACGCCAGGTATTCGTTCATTACAAATTCATTTTAATAATCAGATTGTTAATTCAAATCAATTGATTGATATTTTAACTAACGCTGAAAAAGAACTGGAAAATATTGATAATGCAAATGTACCTGCACGCATTGTTCATTTGCCATTAAGTTGGAACGACCCTTCAATACAAAAAGCAATTGATATTTATATACAGTCAGTAAGAGATGATGCGCCCTGGTGTCCAAGTAATCTTGAATTCATTCGAAGGATAAACGTATTAGATAGTATTGATGATGTGAAGAAGACGGTCTTTGATGCTAGCTATCTGGTGATGGGGCTAGGTGATGTTTACTTAGGTGCGACAGTTGCTACACCATTAGATCCAAGAAATCGTTTAGTGACAACAAAATACAATCCGGCGAGAACATGGACGCCTGAAAATGCTGTTGGCATTGGCGGTGCCTATATGTGTATTTATGGTATGGAAGGACCAGGTGGTTATCAGTTTGTTGGTCGAACATTACAAATGTGTAACAGGAGTAATAATCAAATTGATTTTCATGGTGATAAGCCATGGTTATTACGTTTCTTTGATCAGATTCGTTTCTTCCCTGTAAGTGAAGAAGAATTGGTGCAAATACGAAATGATTTTCCTAACGGTGATTACAATATCAGTATAGAAGAAACACAATTTGACTTTGCTGAATACAAGCAATTCTTGCAAAACAATAAAACTGATATTGATCAGTTTAAGAAAAAACAGAAAAACGCCTTTAATGCAGAACGCCAGCGCTGGATCGAGTCCGGTGAATTGACTAAATAAAGAAATTTAACAATGACAGAAATAAATTATTCATTATCAATAGAAGAAATTCATCAACGTTATAAGAACGGTTCATTAACGCCGGAAGCGCTGGTAGATGGGATTAAAACCAATATAAAAAAATATCAGGATTATAATATCTGGATATATGTTTTAAACGATGAAGAGTTTGCACCTTATTTATCAAGACTAGAAGATAAAGAAATAGATGAATTACCTCTGTACGGTATTCCATTTGCAATAAAAGATAATATTGATCTTGCTGATGTGCCAACAACAGCAGCATGTGCTGAATACAGCTATATTCCGGAACAATCGGCATACACTGTGCAGTTGTTGTTGGATGCGGGTGCGATACCTATTGGTAAAACCAATCTTGATCAATTTGCTACAGGATTGGTTGGCGTACGTTCGCCTTATGGTGTTGTTAAGAATGCATTTGATCCTGAGTATATAGCGGGCGGTTCCAGCTCAGGTTCTGCTGTTTCAGTTGCATTAGGGCAAGTTAGTTTTTCTCTTGGCACCGATACCGCCGGTTCTGGCCGAGTTCCAGCTGCGTTTAATAATTTAATAGGATTGAAACCCACAAAAGGTCGGGTTAGTACATCAGGTGTTGTGCCTGCTTGCCGTAGTCTCGATTGCGTTAGTTTTTTTACATTAAACCCAGACGATACAGAAACAGTTTTTGATGTATTAGATCAGTATGATGTGAGTGATAGTTATGCAAGGAAGCAAAACTTTGTTTCTACTAATGCAATTATTGAAAATAAAAAATAAAAATTGGTGTTCCTGAATCTGAACAATTATGTTTCTTCAACGATGGAGAATATGAAATTTTGTTTAATGAATTTATTCAGTCTATTTCTTCAGAAAAATATGAAATTATAAAAATTGATTTTTCATCTTTTATTGAAGCAGCAACGTTACTCTATCAAGGACCTTGGGTAGCAGAACGTTATACTGCTATTGAAGAGTTTATTGAAAATAATGCCGGCGCACTTTTCTCTGTAACAAAAGAAATTATTTCGCCTGCTAAAAATATCAATGCGGTTGATGCTTTTAAAAGTTTTTATCTATTACAGGAATATAAAAGAAAAGCGGACAATGTTTTAGCACAGGTTGATTTTATTTTAACGCCTACAACAGGAACGCATTATCGTATTGATGAAGTGAATAATGATCCGATACAAACAAATTCTAACCTGGGTTATTACACGAACTTTATGAATCTTCTGGATTTTTCTGCATTGGCTATACCCGCTGGTTTTAAACAGAATGGTTTACCTTTTGGCGTAACTCTATTTGCAGACTCGTTTAAAGATAAGTTTTTACTAAAGCAAGCCAAAGCTTTAATGAATAATAAAATGGGCAAATCTGGTGCAACAGAGTTTGGATGGACTGTGCAAAAAAAAGATATAAACGATGTTAAAGAAGAATCGACAATTGATATTGCTGTTTGCGGCGCACACTTATCAGGAATGCCATTAAATCATCAATTAACAGAAAGAGATGCAACATTGATTAAAGCATGTAAAACAACAGAAAGTTATCGTTTATATGCTTTGGCAGGAGGTCCCCCTTACAGGCCTGGTTTAATCAAAGTCAATGAGAATGGTGTTGCTATTGATGTTGAAGTTTGGCGTATGCCTTTGGAAAATTTTGGTTCGTTTATGCTAGGTATACCGCATCCATTAGGTATTGGTAAAGCTAAGTTAGACGATGGAAGCGAGGTTAACAGTTTTATCTGTGAAGATTTTGCTATTTCTGATGCTAAAGATATTACAAGCTTTGGCAATTGGCGAAACTATATAAAGAGTATTGCAAATGACTCGTGATACGCTTTAGAGTTATTCTTCTGACTTGGGTTCGTCAACTTGTTCTTCCAGTACGGCTAATTTTTTTTGCAATTCATCAAGTTGCACACGCGTACGTTGAAGCAACGCCGTTTGAATATCAAATTCTTCACGTGTCACCAAATCTATTTTTGAGAATGAAGCATTCAGTGTTGCACGCAGGTTATTTTCAATTTCCTGTTTAAAATTTTGTATATCCTTTGGTAACGCATCTGAGATTTCAGATAGGACTTCTTCAATTTTATCTTTAATCATAAATATTGCCTGAATGTTTATCGTTGAATCATAAAACTTACCTGTTTACATGTCATTTAATAACTTTACGCGGACAGTTGTATAAAAACAAAACTGTTACATAAATGTTTACAAAAATACGTACTAAATAAGAGCAAAGCATTATTTTGGCGCACCATGTTGATGCAAATACACTGTTCTAGTCTCATTAAAAACCAATAATTAACCTTTCAAAATAACTGTAAATATTTGAAATATAATATAAAAAAAGAGTTGGTACGGATGCTGCTATTGGTATTGAGAAATTTTTAAAAATATCTTTTTATCAGAGAGGAAAAACAATGAAAAAGATTGTACAGCATGCATGACAAGTGCAATTATTTTTGGGTCATCCGTTTCAAATGCGGAAACGACTTCGTGGTTTGATGAAACGCAAATAGCTGCGAACATAAGAATTGCAAATGACTATCAATTCTATGGTGCGTCACAGACAAGTGGTGCAGGTGGTAACGAAGAAGGTACTTCAATACAAGGCGGCTTTGATATTACTTGGTTTACCATCGATATGTTAGGCGCAGATGTCTACTCGGGTGTTTTTGCGGCTAACACAGAATGGAGTCGAGGTACTAATGACCCTGCTTCACTTGAGTTCACGCATTATCACGGTCTAACAGGCGCCTTTGGTGATACAGGCGTTTCCTGGGATGTGGGTGGTATTAATTATACTTATCCTAACCAGGATGGTGATGCAGGCTTCTCAGATGACTTTGACTATTGGGAATTCTATGGTGTATTTGGCTATAGCTTTGCAGACGTGATGTTGGAACCTTCATTAAGTGTTGGTTATTACTATTCGCCAGAATGGTTTGGATTTGGTGATGAAAGTCATCACATTCCAGTAAGCCTGGATCTTTCATTGCCTTATGGTCTGGGTCTGAACATGTTCTTCGGACACCTCGAACTTGATTTCAGTGCTGCTAACTTAGCCGCACAAACAGGTGGACGCGCAGATGATTATCAATATTACGGAATAGGTCTTAGCAAGAACATACTCGGAGTTGATGTAGATGTTTCTTATACTGCGATTTCTTCCAGTGATGATTGTGCTCTTGTTCAGACAGGCTCGACTGCAGGTTCAGAGTGTGGTGGCTTTATTTTCGGCGTATCTAAAGCATTCTAAATTAGTCGTTTAATTATTTAAGAGTTTTTATTTTTAACAGTTAGTTGTAGTGGTTCATGTCGAGCCACTACAACAACAGTGAGGAGAATTGGAATGAAATTGGTAACGGCGATTATCAAACCCTTCAAACTGGATGATGCAAGGGAAGCTTTGTCAGAAATAGGTGTGCAAGGCATGACTGTGACTGAGACCAAAGGTTTTGGTCGACAAAAAGGACATACAGAACTTTACCGTGGAGCTGAATATGTGGTGGATTTTCTACCTAAGATTAAGCTGGAAGCAGCGGTAGCTGATGATAAGGTCGAAGACGTTGTTTCTGCCATAACCAAGGCTGGCAGTACTGGCAAAATTGGTGATGGCAAAATTTTCGTATCTGATCTTAGCCAAGTTATACGTATTCGTACGGGTGAAACAGGTGATGAAGCGCTTTAATGTGTTCTCATTGCTTCAAATTATTTCACTAAATTCAATCTGCGGGAGGATTATAAAGTGGAAGCAACAACAGAATTAGCATATGCATTAGATACCTTTTATTTTCTGGTGATGGGTGCATTCGTGATGTGGATGGCAGCAGGTTTTTCCATGCTCGAAGCCGGTCTGGTTAGAGCAAAAAATACTGCTGAAATTTTAACAAAAAATATCAGTCTTTATGCCGTAGCATGCATTATGTATATGGTATGTGGTTATTCAATCATGTATGGCGGCGGTGAGTTTACAATGTTTCTTGATGGCATTGTTGGAGATGGTGTAGCGGGAGCTGATGATCCAGCAACATATGCACCATCAGCAGACTTCTTCTTCCAAGTTGTTTTCGTTGCAACAGCGATGTCGATTGTTTCTGGTGCAGTGGCAGAGCGAATGAAACTATGGGCATTTCTACTGTTTGCAGTAGTAATGACGGCTGTTATATATCCTTTAGAAGGAAGCTGGACATGGGGTGGTATGCCAGTATTTGGTATGTATACATTAGGCGATCTTGGTTTTTCTGACTTCGCTGGTTCCGGTATTGTCCATATGGCTGGTGCTGCGGCTGCGTTAGCAGGTGTTATTGTGCTGGGCGCTCGTGAAGGAAAATACGGTAAAGATGGTCAGATTAATGCGTTGCCTGGTTGTAACTTACCTCTCGCTACCTTAGGTACATTTATCCTTTGGATGGGTTGGTTTGGTTTTAACGGTGGTTCAGTGTTAGCAACCTCAAATGTTGAAAACGCTAATGCTGTAGCCGTTGTCTTTATGAATACCAATATGGCTGCTGCCGGTGGTTGTATCGTCGCCTTGATTGTTGCCAAAATAATGTTTGGTAAAGCTGACTTGACGATGGCATTGAATGGCGCTTTGGCTGGGTTAGTTGCTATTACAGCGGAACCCTCGACACCTACCGCATTACAAGCGACTTTGTTTGGTGGTATCGGTGGTGCTTTGGTTGTATTCAGCATTATCACACTTGATAAACTTAAGATTGATGATCCGGTTGGTGCGATTTCAGTACACGGTGTTGTCGGTCTATTGGGCTTAATACTTGTTCCTTTCACAAATGACGGCTCTAGTTTTACGGGTCAATTGATTGGTGCTGCTACAATTTTCGCATGGGTATTTATCGCTTCTTTGGTTACGTGGATAGCGATTAAAACCATAATGGGCATCAGAGTGAGTCAAGAAGAAGAGTTTGAAGGTGTTGATATTGGTGAATGTGGTCTGGAAGCTTATCCGGAGTTCACACAATCTAATTAATATTTTTCATTTCGTAAAAACAATACAGGCACTTCGGTGCCTGTTTTTTTTTGCAAATCAAGATCGTTTTAGTGCAGCAAACGATGAAACCGATTCCTTAATAGGTTAAATTTGAGGTTATTTGGTGCATACTTAATGCTTATTTAAATTATAATATTGACTTTATGTTAAAAAGTTAGTTTTTACCTTGAAGGGAGAGGGAATTATGAAGTTAGTAAGCGCGGTAATTAAACCATTTAAATTGGATGATGTTCGTCAGGGCTTATCTGAAATTGGAGTTCAGGGAATGACAGTCACAGAAACAAAAGGTTTTGGTAGACAAAAAGGCCACACGGAATTGTATCGAGGGGCAGAATACGTCATCGATTTTCTGCCAAAAATTAAAATAGAAGTCGCTGTAGATGATGATCGGGTCGATGCGGTTATTGAGTCGATTACTAAATCTGCCAGCACAGGAAAGATTGGTGATGGCAAAATTTTTGTTTGTGAATTGGAGCAGATAATAAGGATCAGAACCGGGGAAACCGGCAGTGATGCGATTTAATTAAAATCAAGAATTACTAAGTTAAAAATCGATACATTTATATCGTGGGGGAAAGTTTAATGAGTCGTATTTTATTTTTTATATTTTCAATATTCCCAACAATGGTTTTTGCCGATGAGTTAAATCCGGCTGATACAGCGTGGATATTAACGTCAACCGCACTAGTCTTGTTTATGACCTTGCCTGGGTTGGCATTGTTTTATTCCGGTTTAGTCAGAGCTAAAAACGTATTGTCAGTATTGATGCAATGTTTTGCTATCGCGTGTCTGGTTTCCATTATGTGGGTGATTGGTGTCTATGGTTTAGCATTTGGAGATGGCGGAGAAGGCCTGAACTCATTTATTGGTTTGGGTAATTTTATGGCATCCGGTATTGGCCTGGATACACTTAGTGGCACCATTCCGGAAGTTGTTTTTTTCATGTTTCAAATGACATTTGCGATTATTACGCCAGCACTGATTGTCGGTGGTTTTGCTGAAAGAATGAAGTTTTCAGCGGTTCTTTGGTTTAGTGCTATCTGGTTAGTTTTGGTTTATGCGCCCGTTTGTCATTGGGTTTGGGGCGGTGGATGGCTTGCTGATAAAGGGTTTATGGATTTTGCTGGTGGTGCCGTTGTTCATATCAATGCAGGTGTTGCAGCAATCATTGCTGCAATAATAATTGGTAATCGTAAAGGCTTCCCTGAACAACCAATGGCGCCTCATAATCTGACGATGGTTGTAGCAGGTGCTGGGATGCTATGGGTCGGCTGGTTTGGGTTTAATGGTGGAAGTGCATTGGGTGCAAACAGTAGTGCCGGTATGGCAATTACCGCCACGCATCTTTCAGCAGCGGCAGGTTCATTGGCCTGGATGGCGTGCGAATGGATAAAATTTGGTAAGCCTAGTGTTTTGGGAATCGTAACGGGAATGGTTGCTGGTTTGGGTACGATAACTCCAGCATCAGGTTACGTTGGCCCGGTTGCTGGTTTGGTTATTGGTTTGATTGCCGGTGTCGTTTGTTTCTATGCAACACAATATATCAAGCGCACTTTGAAGATCGATGATTCTCTTGATGTGTTTCCTGTGCATGGTGTCGGTGGCATATTAGGTACATTGTTGACCGCGGTGTTTTATTCTAGTTCGTTTGGTGGTTTGGCAACAGACGAAGCTTATTCTATTACTTCGCAATTAGGTGTACAGACTATAGGCGTTATTGCTACGATACTTTGGTGTGGCGTCATTACCTTTGTACTGCTTAAAGTTCTGGACGCTACTATCGGTTTAAGAGTCACCAGTGATGAAGAAACGGAAGGTCTGGATATCGTCTTACACAATGAGACGGGCTACAATATTTAGTTCCTGAACATATTGCCTCTTTGTGATTGTTACAAAGAGGCAATCTTTTAGCTATATAGCTTAGTAGTATTAAAAATATCAAAAACTTAGGCACTATTTAACGCTAATTAGTAATCATTTTTTGATTTCGTTAGCATATTTTTACTCTAATTCAATTTGTGTATTTAAATATTCTTGTTCAGAGCTTACAATTAACGGGTTAATAATAAATACAATAGCGTTGTGTAAGGAATTTTTCTAAATGGCTGATCTTGTTGATAAAAATATTCTAAAAAGCTTTGTGCCGGCGAGTGCATTAAATTCTGAGAACTTTCAGGAGTTGGCAGGCAAAACGTTTCTTGAAAACGTAGCTGCAGGTCAGACAATTTTTAAGGCAGGTGATGCAGATAGAAAGTCTGTCTATCTTGTTGATGGCGAGGTAGAAGTGGTTGCTACCGGTGGAGCTTCAAAAACAATTACCTCAGGTTCAGATCAGGCGAAACATGCGCTTGCTAATCAACAACCCAGAAAAGCGACAGCAACAGCAAAAGTAGATAGCCAGGTAATAAGAGTTGATAGTGATTTACTCGATATATTACTGACCTGGGATCAATTGTCCGGCATTGAGGTTGATGAAATTCAGGCAGATGACGGGGCAGAAGATGAAGCTGATCCAGACGATGATTGGATGACACGTATCTTGCAATCAAAAGCTTTTATGCAAGTTCCTCCTGCAAATATTCAAGCCATGTTCATGCGTATGCAGGATGTTCCTGTCAAAACAGGCGATGTCATTATTAAGCAAGGTGATGACGGAGATTTCTATTACATTATCAAACATGGAAAATGCAAGGTTACCCGAACTTCTAAAACCGGTTCTGAATTAACACTGGCGACTTTGGGTGACGGTGATGCATTTGGTGAAGAAGCCTTGCTTTCAGAAGCAAAACGAAATGCAAATATTGTCATGACGACGGACGGCGCATTAGTGCGTTTGGCCAAAGAAGATTTTAATGAGTTACTTAAAGAACCGATGTTGAGCTGGGTAACGAACGAAGAAGCTGATGCGATGGTCAAGGACGGAAGCGCTGTTTGGATTGATGTCAGGCTTGAGAGCGAGTATAAAAATGAAAATATTGAAGGTAGTATCAATATTCCTCTGTTTATGTTGCGCTTAAAAGCTCAAACACTGGATGCCGATAAACAATATATTCTTTATTGTAATAGTGGACGCCAAAGTTCTGCCTGTGCCTTTTTATTAAGTGAACGTGGTTTAAAGGTTCATTGCCTTAAAGGCGGTATGGTAGAGCGCACTGGTAGTTAACATTTTATATAAAGCTTTTTACTTTCACTGTGCGTAGCAGTATTAATCTGGATAGTTCTATTTCAAATTATGCTGTTTTCGGCAACCCGATAAATCATAGTAAATCCCCACAGATTCATAGCCTGTTTGCTGAGCAAACAGGTGTATCACTTAGTTATCAGGCAATAGAAGTCCCTGTCGATAGTTTTAGCGAATATGTCAGGCTTTTTGCAGACCAAAATGGTAAAGGGCTAAATATTACTGTGCCTTTTAAAGGCGATGCTTTTTCCTTATGTAATATTTTAACTGAACGTGCAAAAAAATCAGCTTCAGTTAATACAATCTGGTTTGATGATAAAAAAAGAATTCATGGTGATACAACAGATGGAAAAGGTTTACTTAATGATCTCACTGTTAATTACTGTTTAGATCTACAAAATAAGTCAATACTTATTTTGGGTGCAGGCGGATCGGTTAGAGCCATACTGGAACCGCTTTGTGAACAAAAGCCAAAAAAAATTCTAATAGTCAATCGTACTGTTTCCAAAGCAGAGGAGCTTGTTGCATTATTTTCAGATAATACTGATATACAAGCGTGTTCTTACGACAGCCTACAAAAAAATACACAGGCTTTCGATTTAATCATTAACGGAACATCGCTCAGTCTGAGTGGAAAGTTACCTGATATTCCAGCGGTTGCTATTAATAATAAAACCAGTTGTTATGATTTAATGTATTCAGATACGGACACCGTTTTTATGCAGTGGGCGAAAGAGCAAGGCGCATTAAAAGTTATGAATGGTTTGGGTATGTTAGTTGAACAAGCAGCAGAAGCATTTCTTATCTGGCATAAGGTCTTACCTGAAACGAAACCGGTAATAAATCTACTTAGAAAACGGAATAGTTAAAGTCCGTTTAGTTTATCCATCAAATCCGGCAACCATGTCACCAGTTCTGGCATCAGTATCAGAATAATAATAGTAATAAGCTGTATCAATACAAACGGAATAATGCCGGAATAAATTTGTTGTATACGCACCTCTTCTGGCGCAACGGCTTTTAAATAAAATAATGAAAAACCGAACGGTGGTGTTAAAAAAGATGTTTGCAGGTTAATAGCAATAAGTACAGCAAACCATAACAAATCAATACCTAATTGATTGGCAATAGGTGCCAAAATAGGAATAACAATAAAGCAGATTTGTAAGAAATCCAGAAAAAAGCCAAGAACAAAAATAAGAATCATACTGACTAAAAGAAAGCCCCAGATACCTCCGGGTAAACTGGACATTGCATCAAGAACCAGTCTGTCTCCGTCCATACCGATAAACACAGAACCAAATGCTGAAGCGCCAATTAAAATAATAAAAACCATACTGGTTAATTTTGTTGTTTGTTGCATGGCATCTTTCAGATTATTTAATGTTAACTTTCTATGCAATGCGGCAAGTATCATTGCGCCAATTGCGCCTACTGCAGCTGATTCGGTTGGTGAAGCGATACCCAAAAATATTGAACCTAGAACAGCAAGAATCAAAAATAAAGGCGGTAGAAGTGTGATTAATACTTGTATGTAATTTAAGTTTTCGCCATTGGCTTTTAATGCGGGTGCATGCTGTGGTTTATATAAAGCATAGAAAAAAATATAGAGCATAAATAATATGACTAAAAGAGAACCTGGTACCACTGCACCCATAAATAAGCGACCTACAGGTACTCCCATAACATCGCCAAGAAGGATTAAAATAATACTTGGTGGAATGATTTGCCCCAAAGTGCCGGAAGCCGCAATCGTACCTGTTGCAAGGGCAGGTGAGTAATTGTGTTTAAGCATGGTTGGTAAGGCAATAATACCCATTGTTACAACCGTTGCTCCAACAACACCGGTTGTTGCGGCCAGCATGGAGCCAACAATAACAACGGATAAAGCTAGGCCACCGCCTAATTTTCCACAGAGTTTCCCCATAGTTTCCAGTAATTCTTCTGCTAATCCTGATCTATCAAACAGTACTCCCATGAAGATAAATAAAGGAACAGCGAGCAAGGTAAAGTTCGTCATAATACCCCAGATGCGTAGGGGTAAAGACAGGAAGTGACTGAAGTCAAGAAAAATACCACCAAAGAGCAATGCAACAGCACCAAGGGTAAAGCCGACAGGATAGCCCATCAATAACAACAGCATTAAAGTGACAAACATCAAGATAATCCAAACGGTCATGATGTTTCACCTAAAGCAAAGACTATTTTTTTTATGCTTTCAGCAATGCCTTGAAGGATTAATAGGGTAAAACCAAGAGGGATCATTGATTTGATTAGCCAGCGTGCAGGCAGACCGCCTGGGTCGGGTGAGGCTTCGTTATAAATATAGGCTTGGCTAATGAAGGGCCAGGCACTAATAACAATGAGGATACAAAAAGGTAACAAAATAAATAATGAACCAAATGCGTCAATTAAGGCTCGATGCTTATCATTCAGGAATTTACTGCGATAAAGCACGTCCAGACGAACATGCTCATCATGTTTAAGCGTATAGGCCGCACCAATTAAAAAGATTATCGAAAATAAATGCCACTCCAGTTCCTGTATGCCAATAGATCCACTCTGAAACAGGTAACGCATGGAAACGTCATAGCCTACGAGTAGCACGAGAATAATAACTAAGCAGGATATTGCTCTTCCCGTCCATTCCGTAAATTGATCAATGACAGAACTGAGCTTTAAGAATATTTTTTTCAAGATAACTTTATTTCTTATTATTTTTAAGCGTGAAGTATAAACGAAAGGCTTAAAAAAGCGCATAATGTTTGTAAGTACTTACATTAATTTAAATTTAGTGATTTTCTATGAAATATTTACTAAAAAATGTGAATTATGCACAGTAGATAGCATTGAAATATTTTTTACATTGTCAATATCTTAAAATTCGCTGGAAGCATTGTATAATCGTATAACCTATTGAAAATAAAGGTTAAAATAAATTTTAATTATTTTTATGAACATCGCTTCTCGACACATTACTGTTGCATGACGATATTTTGACTGAGAATAATTCACAGAATTACCCACAGGTTTACAAGTTATTGATTTTAAACTGTTGATAGGTGTTCGCTAGCTTGGCAAAGTCAAAAATTTCTAAATTTTCCGCACGTATTTCTGGCGCAATACCAATTTTTTGTATATCAGACTCACTTAAATATTTTTTTAAATTATTACGAAGTGTTTTTCGACGTTGGGAAAAGGACTCTCTGACGATCAATGCAAATGTATCATGATCGTCGATCTCGTATCGAGGATGCTTTAATGGAGTCAACTTAACTATTGCTGAATCCACTTTGGGCGATGGTGTAAAGGCCCCCGGTTTTATCGTGAATAATGATTCAGCATCGCAATAAAGTTGCAACATGATGCTGAGTCTACCGTATTGTTTTGAGCCCGGTTTAGCACATATTCGGTCAACCACTTCTTTCTGTAGCATAAAGAGCATGTCTTTAATGCAGTCTTTGTAACTTAATAAGTGAAATAATAATGGTGTGCTAACGTTGTATGGGAGGTTTCCAACAATGCGCAAATCTTTTTGATTAAATTGCGAGAAGTTGAACTTAAGCGCATCACCCTCGTGAATAATTAAGCTTTTATCTTCAAAGTGTGTTGTTAAAAGTTGAATTAAGTCTCTGTCGATTTCGATAACGTTTAATCGCTCGAGTCGCTGTAGTAATTGTTCTGTTATCGCGCCTTTACCCGGGCCAATTTCAATAACATGATCTGATTTTTGTGGATTTATGCTATCGACGATTCGTTGAATAATTGCTGGGTCATGCAGGAAGTTTTGTCCAAACCGTTTTCGTGCTTGATGTGAGTCTGGATTCATTAAATAGATTCAGTATCTAGTTGTTTGTTGCTTTTATATCTTGCCATAGTGTCAGCCATTTCTATAGCGGCTAGTAGACTGTCACATTGCGCTTTACCTGTTCCTGCAAGTTCGAGTGCAGTGCCATGATCAACAGACGTTCTGATAATGGGTAAACCTAAAGTTATATTCACTGCTTCACCAAAGCCTAATGTTTTAAGTACGGGTAAGCCTTGATCATGGTACATACAAATAAAGGTATCTATTTTTTGTCTTTGTTCCAGTCGAAACGCAGTATCTGCTGGTAAAGAACCCTCTACATTATAACCATTACTAACAAAATCATTTATAACAGGATTAATAATATTAATTTCTTCCATACCTAAATGACCTTCTTCTCCTGCGTGTGGATTAAGCCCGCAAACTGCAATAGAAGGTTTTTTTATTCCGAATTGATTAACCAAGCTGTCAATAACTATACTGATTGTCTTTTCAACTCTTTCTTTTGTTATCGTATCTGGAATGTCACGTAGCGCTAAATGTGTTGTAACTAAAGCGACTTTCAAATCAGGGCAGGCAAGCAGCATTACCGGGTAAGCGTTATTACATTGCTCTGCAAAATACTCTGTATGTCCGCTAAAATGTATTCCTGCATCATTAATAATAGATTTTTGAATAGGGGCGGTA
This sequence comes from Pseudomonadota bacterium, assembly GCA_038142205.1. GTDB lineage: Bacteria > Pseudomonadota > Gammaproteobacteria > Eutrophobiales > Eutrophobiaceae > UBA7359. The sequence continues at coordinate 206,435 of JAYQJO010000001.1, forward strand.
ATAACAGCATCATAGTTTTCTGATAAACACTGCTCGGTCGCCAGCTTCAGCATTTTTAAAACATATTCTGCGTTATTTACATCCAGTTTTCCTGGAATACTGGTTTGTTTAAGTTTTATTGGCAGGATATTTATTGCGTTAGTATCGTATTGCTTACGATCTGAACAATTAGCCGAAATAGTATTAATTTTAATAGAAGTTGATAATAGCTCCGCACGTTGCTCTATTAAATCAGGATCAGCTATGACTGTCAGAGCATAGCTATGGCTAAGTTGAGAGAGTTTAATAATTAAGTCTGGGCCTATTCCTGCTGGTTCTCCTGAAGTAATTAATAAGCGAGGTTTATTATGAGCCATCGAGTCGGTATTCGACATAAGCTTCGTCCAGAAGACGTCGAGTCCAGTTCTGCATAGCCTCTTCTAATTTACGTTCACGAATAGCCTGTCTGGCCTTACCTCGTTTTACTGACTCGGTATTATCAAAGTCTCGTCGCTCAAGTACTTGAACAATATGCCAGCCAAAGTTAGATTGGAAAGGCTTGCTTATTTCATTTATTTCCAAGGCATCCATCGCGCGTTGAAATTCGGGCACAAGTTCACCCGGGGAACGCCAACCTAAAGCTCCTCCTTCAATCGCACTCATTGTGTCTTGAGAGTTGCCTTTAGCTAGCATAGCAAAGTCATCACCATTTTTTATTCTAAGTAGTAATTGCTCCAGTTTGGCTTTAGCCTGTGATGAAGAAACCAGTTGATCGGGTTTAATGAGAATATGTCGAGCCAGCGTTTGCTCGACAATATTTTCGGTATCGCTTTTCATATCAGTAATTTTAATGATATGAAAACCACTCGGATTTTGAATCAATTCACTGATATCGCCTTTTTTCATTTCAGGAATATATTCAGCAAATAAACTAGGAATGTCATTTGATTTACGCCAACCTAAATCGCCGCCACTTTTTGCTGTACCACTATCAGAAACAGTTGATGCAGTTTCTGCAAAATCAGCACCTGCTAATAAGTCTCCACGAACTTGAGCTGCAATTTGTTTTACTTGTTCTATCTCTGTGTCAGTAGCTGAGTCAGGCAAGGACAAAAGGATATGTGATAGTCGTATTTCGGTATTGAATGATCCCTGTATTTCCTGGTTAGCTAAAAAGTTATCAATCTCTTTTTCTGTAATGACAATACGGTTTTCAACATGCCTTTTTCGTAATTGAGTCAGCGTAATCTCAGTTCGCATATTTTCGCGAAAGGTTTCATAACTGTAGCCGTCTTGTTCCAGAATTTCTTTAAATTGTGTTAAAGAAACATTGTTATTGGCTGCAATATTACTAATCGTTCTGTTTAAAAATTCATCATCAACTCTGATACCCGATCTTGCGGCAAGCTGAAGTTGAACTCTATTCTGAACAAGTCTTTCCAGAACCTGGTGTTCTAGAACTGAGGTGGGGGGACTTGAGAACCTTGCTGTTTAATTTGTTCGCGAACAGTGCGTATTTTTGCCTCAAGCTCACTTTGCATAATGACGTCTTCATTGACGACGGCAATAATACGATCCAAAGGCACATATGAAAAAGCGTTGGACTGAAATAAAAATAGGAAAAGAACCCCTAGCACAGGGTGCAGAGAGATATTTCTGGTAATTCTAAAATTCACTCTCGTAACCGGGGATTTGCTGTTTTAGGAAGTCTACAGTCTTTTTACCTATTCCGGCTAGTCCTTTTAGCTGAATTTGAAAAAATATACCTGTATCAAAATCACCATCAATACTGGTCAGGAAACGCCGGGCAACAAGCCGTGCTCCCCAACAACAATCTTCATATTCAATACCGGCAAATAATTCAAGAGAACGACTCTCAGGAACAGCATAGTTCCATCGGCCAACTGCATTCCAGTTTTTAGTAACAGGCCATTTAAAAGAAATATCACTTTGTTCAATATCAGTCGTATCACGTCTAACGCGATAGGCCATATTCAATATTTTTCCTGGCGCAGGGTTATAAGAAGCTCGTGCTGTTATTTTTTCTGTACTATTACCAACGTTCGGATCATAGATAACGTCGCCACCGATGTTCCAATCTCTAAAATATTTAGTATTAAATTCTGCAATAAAAGCGGAGCTATCTTCATCTCTTACCGAGCCACCGGGTAAAGTTACTTTACGATCCTGTAAATAAAATATTTGTCCAACACTGATATGGCCAAGATTCCTTCCTGTATCCTGATCGATTAAATGAGACGTAATAGCGAAAGTCAATTGGTTCGAATCACCCTGTCTATCATTTCCGCTAAAGCGATTTTCCCTAAATAGAGTATCAAAAGAATTAGTGTAAAGACCGGTATCAAATACAGGCAGGTCTGACTGATCTTCATCTGGAACATATAAATAAAATAATCTCGGTTCAAGTGTTTGTAGATAATTTCCATTACCAATTCTGGTTTCTCTTTCCAGAAAAATGCCGCTATCCAGACTGAATACGGGTAATAATCGACTTGGGTTGCTAGTAAAATTAGCCGAGTCTTCAAGGTTATATTGTGTGTAATCGAGACTTAATTTTGGTTCCAGAAAGGTTGCAGTTGTACGTATTGGATAGCTTATGTATGGCTTTATATGTGCACGTAAACCATTTACATTATCGTTAGTCGTAAGGGTGAATATATTGTCATCACCACGTTCAAAGTAAACTGTCTGAGTAGAAAGACCATAGTTTAATTTACCGTAGCTAAGAGGCGAACCATAGTTAAAATGGAATTGTGGTAGACGTTTATACGGGCGCGCTGTTGCTTGAATACTACGATCTACTGTTTGATAATCCTGAACCAGAACCCTTAAATTCCAATTATTGCCTCTGTACGATGCGTCTGCACGCCTTTCTAAAAAACGTATACTGGTAGAACTTAACTGGTTACCAAAGTCTTCAAAATAAAATTTATCCGATACACGGTTATAAGTCAGGAATAAACTACCCGTATCTAAAAATTTTTGACGATGTGTAAAACTTAAAGCATTGCGGTGTTCGTCCTGACGTTTATTATCACTGGCCAGATATTCAAAACTAATGTCACCTGCTGCACGTTTAAACAAGTATCGGTATTCACCCATCGCCATAACGCCACTGTCTGTCAGTAAGCGCGGTGTAAGTGTCGCATCCATATTAGGGCTAATATTCCAGTAATAAGGCGTTCTTACTTGAAAACCGTGTCGATTCGTATTGCCGTAACTTGGTGCCAGAAAACCACTTTTACGCTTATCACTTAATGGGAAAGACAAATAAGGTGTATAAAAAACAGGAAAATCTTTAATTCTTAAAACAACATTTCTGCCTGTCCCATAATTTGTTTCGTGATTAAGCTTAAGACTGTCTGCGGAGAGTTTCCAAAATTCATCATCTGGATCGCAAGTTGTATACTCGACTTCTTCCAACTCGCTACGCTTGCCAACTTCAAGTACCATTTTGTTAGCTATGCCTCTGGCACGACTATCTTTTATAACAAAGTCGGCATCAGTAAATTCACCTGTATCTTTATCTAATTCTAAAAAAGCTTCGTTACTTTTCAGAAATACCGATTCGTCCCAATAATTAACATTACCCTTAAGGTCAGCTGTATCAGCAGGGTCATTGTATTGAATGACATCAGCGGTAACCTGTTGTGCATCCCTACTCACTTCTGCATTACCCGTTAAAGTTGATACGCCACCGTCAACGAGGTCTGCTTCATCCGCAACCATATGAGTATCGCCAGGTTCCAGTTCGGCATCAATAAAAGGGCGGTCAGGGATATTAAGGTCTTGCGGGCAAAATGTGGTTTTATACTCGCCACCGAGTTCAGCAGCATTAGTACTTGTTGATAACAACAATCCCCCACACAAGACGAGCAAACTATTTTGAACAGCCTTCATTCCATTACCATTTAATTATAATTTTTAGGTGTATTTATATACCTAAAATCTCATAGAATGAGTTTATCTTCAAATGTTTATTCAATATTATTAATTCAAACTAAAGCATTGTAAGTTTCAGATTTTTAATAGGTTTTAATAAAAAAAACACTTAACTTAAAGTTAATTCAAGGTAGTCTATATAATTATATGAAAAGCATATTAATTACAGGATGTTCAACCGGCATAGGCCGGTGCTTAGCCAACGGATTAAAGCAAAGAAATTATTCCGTCATCACCACAGCACGAAAAAAAGAAGATATTGAAGCGTTAAAACAAGACGGTTTCGAAGCCGTCATGCTGGACTTGGCAGATTCAGATTCGATTCAATCAGCAGCGAAAATCGTTCTGGAAATGACTAACGGTCAACTCTATGCACTCATCAATAATGCTGCTTATGGTTTAAGCGGCGCAGTCGAAGATTTACCTGTACAAGCGCTACGTGATCAATTTGAAACGAATGTCATTGGTACACAGGAACTAACGAATCTTTTTATTCCAGCGATGCGTAAAAACAATGAAGGCAGGATCATTCAAATCAGTTCAGTGCTGGGTTTTGTCACAATGAAATACCGTGGCGCGTATTGTGCGTCTAAATATGCCTTGTAGTCACTAAGTGATGCCATGCGCTATGAACTTGCAGATACAAATATAAAAATCAGTCTTATCGAACCGGGGCCGATTAAAAGTGAATTTAGAAATAATGTCGTGACAAACTTTAATAAAGTCATCTATAAAGAAAACAGTGTTCATGTAGAAGCGTATAAGAAAATGGAAAATCAGGTCGGTAAGCCCGTACCTTTTTTCTTAGGGCCGGAAGCAGTATTGGAAAAAGTCATACATGCACTGGATAGTAATAAACCCAAAACACGATACTACGTTACGTTCCCAACGTATTTATTTGCGTTTCTGAAAAGAATACTGCCGGGAACATTGATAGATAAGATACTGTTAAAAGTTTAAAGTGTTCTGTTTCTATTTTTTAATAATGAACACTATCGATCCAAAGCAGACATATTAATATTCTCATAAGTGAACATTAAAGAAGCTACAGAAAAAGATTTTGATGGTATTTGGCCAATCTTCAGTGAAGTTGTTAAGTCTGGCGACACGTATGCCTACCCTCAAGACATAACGAAAGAAAGTGCATTGAAAATATGGATTCACGATCCGCATAAGACATTCATCGCCGAAGAAAATAATAAAACTGTTGGCACATATTATATTAAGAAAAACCAATCTGGCCCTGGCAGTCATGTTTGTAATTGTGGGTATATGGTTACATCAAGTGCAAGAGGTAAAGGTATAGCTTCAGCTATGTGTGAACATTCACAAAAAATTGCTTTAGATCTAGGATATAAAGCAATGCAATTTAATTTTGTAGCATCAACTAACAAAGGCGCTATAAATTTATGGAATAAATTAGGGTTTGAAACAGTAGGATGTTTGCCAAAAGCATTTGATCATCCTAGTGAAGGCTTTGTTGATGCCCTTGTTATGTTTAAATGGCTTGAATGACTGCTTCTGGCCGATAGCCGACATTGAACTAACGCTAAACAAATCCTATTTATAGTTCTCGCAGAACTGTTTTTTGTAACGTAATATCCTATTTATGAGAACTCAGGCAAAAGACCTTTTATCCTATCCAACCTACTGGGCTGAATGCTTTGGTATTGCACCCTATTTGCCAATGTCGCGTGCGGAAATGGATGAACTGGGTTGGGATAGTTGTGACATTATTTTAGTGACGGGTGATGCGTATATTGATCATCCGAGTTTTGGTATGGCGGTCATGGGACGTTTACTTGAAGCACAAGGTTTTCGTGTTGGTATTATTTCTCAACCAGATTGGCAAAACACCGATGATTTCATGCAATTGGGGGAACCGAATCTTTACTTTGGTGTAACGGCAGGGAATATGGATTCTCTGATCAATCGTTATACGGCCGATTTACGTTTACGTAGTAACGATGCTTATACGCCGAATGGCGAAGCAGGAAAACGGCCTGATCGTTCCGTGATTGTTTATAGTCAACGTATTAAGGAAGCCTATAAAGACACACCGATTGTGATTGGTGGTATTGAAGCGAGTTTACGTCGCATTGCGCATTATGATTATTGGAGCGACAAGGTGAGAAAATCAATTTTGATTGATTCATCGGCTGATATTTTATTGTTCGGCAATGCTGAACGTGCGATTGTCGAATTAACGCATCAACTTTCCCGGGGGGCGAAAATCAGCGAGCTTGAAACGATTCGTGGCACTGCCATGATACGAGAACAAATGCCAGACGATTGGACTGAAATTGATTCAAGTCGTATTGACTGGCCTAGTAGTTGGCCGAAAGATAATGAGTCATTCAAAAACCCTTATGATTACGATCATAATCCCACAACAAATAAAGAGTGTGCTTCAAAAAATGAAGCTGCTAAAAAAAATGCGGAAAGTGTTAAGGAAATAAAAATTATTCCCATGCCGTTGGCGAGTAAACAAAACCTTAATCGTGATAAAACTTATATTCGTTTACCTTCATTTGAAAAAGTCCGTAATGATTCTGCATTGTATGCTCATACATCGCGCATCTTGCATTTAGAATCGAATCCCCATAATGCCAGACCTTTAGTACAGAGACACGGCACGAAAGATATTTTAATTAATTTACCGCCGATACCGTTAAGCACCGAAGAAATGGATGCAGTGTTTGCGCTACCGTATCAACGTAAGCCGCATCCAAGTTATGGTGATGCAAAGATTCCTTCGTATGACATGATTAAATTCTCTGTGAATATCATGCGCGGTTGTTTTGGCGGTTGTACTTTTTGTTCAATTACCGAACATGAAGGTCGTATTATTCAAAGTCGTTCACAGGAGTCTGTTTTAAAAGAGGTTGAAGAGATACGCGATAAAGTCCCCGGTTTCACCGGTACTATTTCTGATCTTGGTGGTCCTACTGCAAATATGTATCACCTAAACTGTAAAGATGATGATATACAAGCAAATTGCCGTCGCTTGTCCTGTGTTTACCCTACCGTTTGTAAAAATTTAAAAACCGATCACAGTGAGACCACTTCTTTATATCGAAAAGCAAGAAAAATAAAAGGGATTAAACGTGTTATGGTTGCTTCAGGTTTGCGTTATGACCTGGCGGTTAAAGATCCCGAATATGTTAAAGAACTGGTGACGCATCATGTTGGCGGTTATCTAAAAATTGCACCGGAACATAGTGAAGAAGGTGTATTAAGTAAGATGATGAAACCGGGCATGGGAACCTATGATGAGTTCAAACGCATGTTTGAACGTTTTTCTAAAGAAGCGGGTAAGAAACAATATTTAATTCCTTATTTCATTGCAGCACATCCCGGTTCAGAAAATGAAGATATGTTGAATCTGGCGATGTGGTTGAAAAAGCATGACTTCAAACTTGATCAGGTACAAACGTTTTATCCTTCACCCATGGCGTTGGCGACGGCGATGTATCATTCTGAAAAGAACCCGTTAAAGAAAGTACGATATAAAAGTGAAAAACTCTTTGTGCCAAAAGAACTGGAATATCGACGATTGCAAAAAGCGTTTCTACGTTATCACGATCCGAAAAACTGGGATGTACTTCGTGCTGCGTTGAAAGACATGAATAAGTCAGAGTTAATAGGTGATGGTGAAAATCAATTAATTCCTGCAGCAGAAAATACAAGAAAGCCTAACTACTATAATAATAGAGGCAAAACAGGACGACCTAAGAAACCCGCAAGACGTTAAGTCTATTAAGCAGGTAATTTGATAACCGGTTTTTTAGGGTTTTGCTTATAAATCGTAACGATATTGCCAATGCGCTGGACTAGTTCAGCGTTAGTCTTTCCACAGATTTCTTCTATACCTGCATCGCGTTCTTCACGTTCACCTAGACTGCACTTTATTTTGATGAGTTCATGTCTTTCTAATACTTCTTCTATTTCAGCAATCAAATTTTCAGTAATGCCATTTTTACCAGCCCAGACAGCTGGTTTTAAATGGTGTGCTGATTGTCGTAAAAATTTCTTTTGTGAATTTGTTAATACCATAGTTTTATATACTTTATTTAATTGGGTTTACTGATATGAATGAACGGTGCTGACTGTTTTGGGTTGGTTTGTTGTGTCATAGCGCTTTCTACATTTACCATTGAAATACAATCTACAGGACAAGGCGCAATACAGAGTTCACAACCTGTACAGTACTGATTAATCACACTATGCATTTGTTTTGCTGCACCAATGATGGCATCAACCGGGCAGGCATTAATACACTTTACACAACCGATACAGGTTTCTTCATCAATAACAGCGAGTCTTTGTTGTTTACTTTTATCTGAATCTTTATAAAGTGGTTTGATTTGTTTGTTTAAAAGTTTTGCTAAAGCTTCAATGGTTTCATTGCCGCCGGGCAAACATTGATTAATATCCGTTTCATTATTAAATATGGCTTCAGCATAAGGACGACACGCCGGATAACCACAATCACGACATTGTGTCTGAGGTAGTAATTGATCTATCTCATCAATAGTCATTATGGTAATTAGTTTTATTTCACCTTCATACCCGGTTCAGCCCCATCTTCCGGGTGAAGAATGAATAAATCTTTACCACCGGGTCCCGCTGCCAGAACCATACCTTCAGACATGCCAAAGCGCATTTTTCTTGGCGCAAGATTCGCAACCATTACCGTTAACTTGCCTTCCAGATCTTCCGGGTTATAGGCTGATTTAATACCGGCAAAAACATTACGCGTTTCACCACCAATATCCAAAGTCAGTTGTAATAATTTATCCGCTCCTTCAACGTGGTCAGCTTTAACGATCTTGGCAATACGTAAGTCGACTTTCATGAAATCATCAAAAGTAATTTCATCAGCGATTGGATTATCGGCAAGTGGTCCTGTTGTTACTGTTTCAGTTGGTGTTGCTTCAAGATCTTCTTTACTGTCTTCAATCATTTTTTCAATATTCTCTTTTTCAATACGCGTCATTAGCGGTTTGAATTTATTAATTTTATGATTTGTTAATGCGATACCCGCATCACTCCACTGCATGGGCTCTATATTAAGGAATGCTTCTGACTTCTCAGCAATGATGGGTAACACCGGTTTTAAATAAAGCACTAATAAGCGAAAGCAATTAATACCCATAGAGCAAATAGCTTGTAATTCATCATCGCTATTTTCTTCTTTCGCAATCACCCACGGTTTATGATCATCAATGTACTGATTGACTTTATCGGCCAGTGCCATAATTTCGCGCATGGCTCTGGAAAATTCACGCTTGTCATATAATTCGGCAATATTTTCATTCGCTGCAACAAGCTCATCGAATAAGGTTTGGTCATGAATTGTGTCTGATAACTGTCCATCGAAACGTTTCTTTATAAAACCGGCGCAACGACTGGCAATGTTGACGACTTTACCAACCAGATCGGAATTCACTCTGGCACTGAAGTCTTCAAGGTTCAGATCAATATCATCAACACCTGCGCCGAGCTTTGCAGAAAAGTAGTAACGTAGGTATTCCGGGTTGAGATGGTTTAAATAAGTACGCGCTTGAATAAATGTCCCACGCGACTTCGACATCTTTTGTCCATCAACAGTTAGGAAACCATTTGCATAAATAGCTGTTGGTGTACGAAAACCACTTCCATGTAAAACAGCAGGCCAAAACAAGGCATGAAAATAAATAATGTCCTTGCCGATGAAATGAATCATTTCTTTATCGCTGCCTGCTTTACACCAGTCATCGAAATCCAATCCAGTTTCATTTCCTATTTTATTGCACAGGTTTTTAAAGCTGGCAAGATAACCCATTGGCGCATCGAGCCAGACATAAAAATATTTACCGGGTGCATCTGGAATTTCAAAACCAAAGTAGGGCTCATCACGCGAGATATCCCATTCCTGTAAGCCAGCTTCAAACCATTCATCCAGCTTGTTTGTGACTTCTTCTTGTAGGTGACCAGCGCGCGTCCATTGATGCAACATGTCTTCAAAGTCTTTGAGTTTGAAGAAATAGTGTTCTGATTCTTTCTCTATAGGCGTCGCACCGGATACAGCTGAAACAGGATTCTTTAAATCAGTCGGACTGTAGGTTGCGCCACAGGATTCACAACTATCGCCATATTGATCGGCTGCTCCGCATTTCGGACATTCGCCACGAATAAAACGATCTGGCAAAAACATTTCTTTTTCTGGATCGTAGGCTTGCTTGATTGTGCGTTTATTAATATGCCCGGCGTTATTTAATGCCGCATAGATTGTATTTGCCAGTTCCTGGTTTTCAGGGGAATGTGTGCTGTGATAATTATCAAAGGCAACAGCAAACTCAGCGAAATCAGCCTGATGTTCCTCGCTCATTTTCCCGATTAAGGTTTCTGGTGTAATGCCTTCTTTTTGCGCACGCAACATAACAGGTGTGCCATGCGTATCATCAGCGCAGACATAATGCACTTCATTGCCCAGCATCTTCTGGAAACGCACCCAGATATCGGCCTGTATATAACCGACCAAATGACCGATATGAAGTGGCCCGTTTGCATAAGGTAGGGCATTGGTTACCAGGATTTGTCGTTTAGAATCTGTCATTTAACTTTAGGGCTATATATTTGGGGCGCTAAAGTAGCATTATTCAATAGCAGCGTGAAGTATTGATGATAAATAATGTAGAATACGCGTCCGATTCATATTTCAGGTTGTATTAAATGTCGACAATTAGTCGTGAACAAATAGAAAAAGTCCTTTCAGGAATAGAAGATCCTAATACCAAGCAAGACCTCATCAGCGCCAAAGTTGTTAAAGATATCAATATTGATAATGCTGTGGTGGCACTGAGTATTCAGTTAGATTATCCAGCTGAAGGTTCAAAAAGTGCATTGATTGAATCTATAAAAAACGCTCTGAGTGAAGAGGGTATATCAGACTGTACTGTTGAGGTTTCCAGCAATATTGTTTCGCATTCTGTGCAGAAGGGCGTTTCATTGCTTAAAAATGTTAAAAATACCATTGCTGTTGCTTCGGGTAAGGGCGGTGTTGGTAAGTCAACGACATCAATTAATCTGGCTCTGGCATTACAGGCAGAAGGCGCGAAAGTGGGAATTCTTGATGCGGATATTTATGGGCCGAGCCAACCAAGAATGTTAGGCATTCAAGGTAAACCGGATTCAGCAGACGGCAAAACGGTTGAGCCGAAAGTCAGTTACGGCATTCAATCAATGTCGATTGGTTATTTAATCGAAGAAGATACGCCGATGATATGGCGTGGACCGATGGTGACAGGCGCGTTAGAACAGTTATTAAATGATACAAACTGGCAGGATCTTGATTATTTGATCATCGACTTACCACCAGGTACAGGCGATATTCAATTAACGCTTTGTCAGAAGATTCCGGTGAGTGGCGCGGTCATCGTGACGACGCCACAGGACATCGCATTATTAGATGCGAAAAAAGCGCTAAAAATGTTTGAGAAAGTATCTGTGCCTGTACTAGGTATCATTGAAAATATGAGTACACATATTTGTAGTGAATGTGGACATGAAGAACATATTTTTGGTAGCGGTGGTGGAGAGCAAATGGCAAAACAATATGGTGCTGATCTGTTAGGTTCATTACCGCTGGATATTAAAATTCGTGAAGGCGTTGATAATGGTAAACCCACTGTTGCGATGGAGCCGGATTCAGATATATCGATAAATTATCGTGATATTGCACGTCGTACAGCAGCAAAACTTGCACAACAATCGAAAGATTACTCTTCAAAGTTTCCAAAAATCGTAATAGAAAATAATTGATAATAATTAAGAGAGAAATAGTTTAATGAGTGTTAAGTCAGACAAATGGATTCGCCGCATGGCGGAAGAACAGGCAATGATTGAACCGTTTGAATCAGAGCAGGTTAAGATGAATGGTTCGGAAAGACTGATTTCTTATGGTACATCAAGTTATGGATATGATGTGCGTTGTTCTGATGAGTTTAAAATTTTTACCAACGTTCATTCAGCAACGGTCGATCCAAAAAACTTTGATACAGATAGTTTTGTTGATGTTAAAAATGATTTTTGTGTGATCCCGCCTAATTCATTTGCATTGGCAAGAACGGTTGAGTATTTCCGTATACCAAGAAATGTACTAACAGTTTGTTTAGGAAAATCAACTTACGCGCGTTGCGGCATTATCGTTAACGTCACTCCGCTGGAACCAGAGTGGGAAGGACATGTGACACTGGAGTTTTCAAATACAACTAATCTGCCAGCAAAGATTTATGCTAACGAGGGTGTCGCGCAGATGATTTTTCTTGAGTCAGATGAAGTGTGTGAAACATCGTATAAAGATAGAGCAGGGAAGTATCAGGGACAAAGAGGTGTGACCCTCCCAAAAACCTAGTAGTTCATAATTAACAGCGCTATTGTGTATGGTGTTTAATAAAAATCACTATTTTTATAGGCACTCTTTTAATAATTATTACTAACCGTTAGCAACAGCTTTTTGTTCATCACGTTCTTTTTTAAGAGTAGCTGCTTGTCGGCTTAAGACATGTTGCATAATGGTTTCCTGATCACTTTCACTAATACCTATAAAGTCAACAGCAATATTAAATCGATAGAGGTTGTCATCCATTTTCTTTTACAATCAATCACGCGGGCATAAAGTGGAATAAACTGATACTCAGGAAACAGTATTAATTCCATTTTTAAATTAACATCTTCATTAATAGGCGTGTTTGATTCAAAGCTCATACCACTGGCGCTGAGATTAACGTTTTGAGTATCGGTGATAGAGTTTTCTTGATCATCTTTATGAAGAATCATGCTTTCCATCAGCGAAAGTTTTTTATCGAATAAACCTAATATTTCTGCAACAAGAGGGTTAGTTTCTTCAATAAGCGTCATTTTCGACATGATTTTTGCTTCTATGCAATTAAACGCATTTTTCATTTCAGCAAGCGTATTTTGTTCGTGCTCGGTTCTAATGATTTCTGCATCAATATCCATACCTTGTACAACACGGTATTTCAGTGAAACTTTATCGTTAATTCTAAAATATCGTCTTCGATCTTCCATTGTCTAAATACCTATATAAATTAAACTTTATTGCTGTTGTAAGCCTGCTCTAATTTTCTCAAACCGGCTTTTTAGTTCTTCTACATTAGCTGCATCAATTTTTTCCTGTTTAGGTGTAGTGATTTCTTTATCCAGTATATTTTTAACAGATGCAGATAATTCAGTACCGCTATTATCCAGTATATTTTTAAACGGGTTGCTAGAGTCAGCAGAAATTTCATTCACCTTATCTTCTTCTTCTCCCTGCACGATAATCAATTCCACGCGGCGGTTTAGCGCTCTGTTTTTTGCTGTATCGTTTTTTACCAATGGATGAGAGTCACCGTGACCTTCGATAACAAAACGATCTTGCGGGATTGTGTTTAACTCTAGTAATTCATGTACAACAGTGACAGCGCGTGAGGAAGACAATTCCCAGTTGGAGCGAAAGCGTACTGTTTTAATTGGGATGTTATCCGTATGACCTGCGACAATGATTCTTCCCTGAATATCAATCAATGATTTTCTTATCTTATTAAGTACGGGAATAAAAGATTGTTTAACGATTGAAGAACCCGATGGAAACGATCCTTTTTCATTGATTCTTAATAATATCCGATTGCCTTGTGTTTTAATTGCGATTAACCCTTGAGTAATTTCAGGTTCGAGCGTTTTCAGCAATTTATGTGCATCGGTAATGGTATTTTCTTCCTGCTCTTTTTTTAGTTTTTCGGCAATGGCTTTTTCCATATCCATTTCCGCGACTTCTTTTTCTAGTTCAGATAAGCGTTCAGCATCACTTTTATTATCGTTATTATTGACCTCATATGTTTCATCTTCGATTGGTTCTTCAACAATTTCCTGTTTTTGATGGCGTTGAATAGCTTCAACACCGGAACCTTCGTTATCTTCTGCGGCATCAATGCTTTCCTTTTTTGTTCTTCGGTCATTGCATCCGTAAATTCGAGAGTCTGTTTGCTTTCATCAATCGTACTCTGTTTTATTTCTTTAATTAAAGTTGGGGTAGGTCTACCAGAAGAAAATTCCTGAGCAATAATACTGGTGCCTTTAGGAGTTTCGTTCGCTTTAATCTCTCTTTGAACACCAAAAGCATTTTTCATCGAACCTGCAATTTGTTTGAACTTCAGCAGATCCATTTCTGAAAATGAGAGTAGTAATACGAAGAAGCACATTAATAATGACATTAAATCTGCAAAGGTCATTACCCATGCTGGTGAACCTCCTGCTTCTTCTTTTTTTTCTGGGGTTTCTTCACTCATCGTTATAACTCAAAATAAAGATTCTGTTTAAGCGGCTTCGGCCGCTTCTTCATCGCCAATATTGCGATCAGAACCTGGAAGATAGGTCATTAACATGCCTTCTATAACACGAGGGTTGCGTCCTTCCTGTATGCCGGAAATACTATCGATGATCATTGATTTAATCATTTTCTCTTCATTGCTTCTGAGTCCCAGTTTCTCGGCTAATGGGTTGGCAAATACGTTTGCAATAGCGGCACCATAAAGTGTTGTTAGAAGAGCAACGGCCATAGCCGGGCCAATTGTTTTGGGGTCATCCATATTAGCTAACATTTGTACCAGACCGATGAGTGTTCCGATCATGCCCATGGCAGGTGCAACATCGGCTATTGCTTTAAAAATATTTTTCCCTAATTCGTGTCGTTCGACAGTCAGATTCATATCACTGACCATTGTTTGTCGGACAATATCGGGTTCATGACCATCGACCATCATTTGAATACCCGTTTGAAAAAATCATTACCGGTGTCTTTTTCTTCAAGAGCAAGTAAGCCACCTTTACGCGCGGTATTGGCTAAATCAAGAGTGATTTCAATTAATTCTTTTGGGGACGCGAGTTTATAAAACAGGGCTTTCATGCCAACTTTCATGGCACCCAAAAACTGACCAATACTAAACTGCATTAACACGGCCCCGATTGTTCCACCACCTACGACAAGTAGCGAGGGAACATTAAAAAACATACCCGGGTCTCCTCCAAGTACAATTGCAGAGATGATAATACCGGCTGCTGCCAGAAAGCCAATGAGGGTAGCTAAATCCACAGTTTTCTCCTTATATCCATTGCCTCGTAGCAATAGTCTGTTTTGCTGTTAAAATCATTCTGGTAATTTAAAATTTTTCCCATATCCAATTTCAATTAAGAATTACTTTTTATATCGGGTAAAATTGCCAAAACTTTATGGTGGAACAGGTTTTTTTATGTATTTCACCTGATGCATTTTCTTATCGGTTTTGAATGTCATAAATTTATAACGGCATTGAATCAAACTATTTAATTAAAATATTTAAAAGTCAGTAAAATCAGTTAGATGGATAATTTTCCTATATTTCTAAAACTTAAAGGTCGACCTTGTCTAGTCGTCGGCGGAGGTAATGTCTCAGCTCGTAAAACGCAACAATTACTGGCAGCTGAAGCAAAAGTTTTTATTGTTACGCCGGAAATTGAATCTTCATTAAATAAATTGAAACAGGAAAAGAAAATTCATCATTTAAACCAACATTATGATGAATCTTGTTTGGATAATATTGAGCTGGTTATTGCTGCTACAGATGATATGCAATTGAATAGTGAAGTAGCTAAGCATGCGAAAGCGAGACAAATTCTGGTTAATGTTGTTGATAATCCGAATTTGGGCTCATTTATTATGCCTTCGGTTGTTGACCGTAGTCCGGTTATTGTCGCTGTTTCGACAGGCGGTGCTTCACCTATATTGGCAAGATTGCTACGTGCAAGGCTGGAAACACTGATTCCTTCAAGTTATGGAAAACTGGCAAGTTTAATTGCCCGTTTCAGAGATAAAGTAAAGCAACGTTTTCCTGATATAAAACAACGTCGGTATTTTTGGGAACATGTTTTACAGGGCTCGGTCGCCGAGATGTTATATGCCGGTCAGGAAAAAAATGCATTGGCATTACTTGAAAAAAAACTGGATCAGGAATCATTGGATATTGAGTCCACTGGTGAGGTTTATCTGGTGGGCGGTGGTCCGGGCGATCCGGATTTACTGACGTTTCGTGCTTTAAGATTAATGCAACAGGCAGATGTTGTACTTTATGATCGTCTGGTTGCTCCGGCCATTGTTGATTTAGTACGTAAAGATGCAGAAAGAATTTATGTTGGCAAACAGAGAAGTGAGCATACGCTACCGCAAGATCAAATTAACCAGTTATTAGTTGATCTGGCAAAACAGGGAAAGCGTGTATTAAGGCTAAAAGGTGGTGATCCTTTTATTTTTGGGCGTGGTGGTGAAGAAATTGATTTGTTATCTGAAAACAATATTCCCTTTCAGGTTGTGCCCGGGATTACGGCGGCCAGCGGTTGTGCTTCTTATGCAGGTATTCCATTGACGCATCGTGATTATGCGCAATCCTGTGTTTTTATCACCGGTCACCTTAAAGACGGAACGAGTAATTTAAACTGGTCGGCATTGGTTCAACCGCAGCAAACAATTGCTGTTTACATGGGGACGCATGGACTGACTATATTAAGTCGTGAATTAATTAAACATGGTTTAGCAGAAACCACGCCTGCAGCAATTGTGCAACAAGCTACGACCAGCGAACAATGTGTTTATATTTCTACATTGAAAGAGTTACCGCTTATAGCCGAGAAGCATGAAGTAAAGCCACCTAGCATGATTATTATCGGCGAAGTCGTTTCTCTTCATGAGAAATTAGCCTGGTTTACACCATCTGAAAAGACTATAGGAAAAAGCTGAAATTAAATCTGATAAATCGATATCACGTTTTTAAAGTTCAATTGAATGTATCAGTACCATCGCCCCTATTGTTATCGATTTCCATTATTTTATCTGATGCAATAAGTCCAGGCAGGATTTGAGTCGTTGCATTGTAAATCGCGAGTTCAATAACAAGGTCATTCTATGAGAAGCAATACGTGTCATTTCAGACATATCACGGTGTACCATTTTTATACTCCGCTAGATTATTTATAGCATTGCTATTATTTCAAGTGAATAAAATTTAATTTTTTTCTAATTTCAAGGAAACTGAATTTATACAATAGCGCAAGCCTGTGGGTTGTGGTCCGTCTTCAAATACGTGGCCCAGATGTGCACCACACTTGTTACACATGACCTCTACTCTCTGCATACCGAGGCTTGTGTCAGATTCTGTTTTTATCGATGACTCCATGGGCTCCCAGAAACTGGGCCAGCCGGAACCGGAATCGTACTTTGTTTCTGAACTGAATAATTCATTTTCACAACAACTGCACAGATATGTGCCTTTGTCTTTGCAATCATAATATTTCCCGGTAAACGCTCTTTCGGTGCCTTTTTTTCGGCAAATATTAAATTGTTCAGTGGTTAATTCTTCTCGCCATTGCTGTTCTGATTTATTCATTTATTGAAACCCTGTTAATTTCCTGTAACGACATCTTTTAATATATCAACAATTTTCCCGGTCGTTTTTTCAACTAATACTACAGCATTATCAACTATTGTTCTTTCAAGCCCTTCAACAGGATCAGGTAGTTTGGCATTTAGATCTTCGGGTAAATCACGTTTAGCTAAGCCGGGAGGTAAGGTACCGTTTTTTTCCAGTTGCTTAGCTAGACCAGGAGGCAGTTTTTCTTTTTTAGCTAATCCTGGAGGTAATTCTTTATTCTTTTTATTTTTAGTTTTCTTGTTTTTATCTTCAGATTGAGAGGATTCTGTTTTGGCATTTTTGAAATACTTTTCTATTATTTGTTTTTCTAACTCTGAAAACCCACCTTCAATGGCTTTGTCCAGAACAGCTTTAGTAACGTTAGAATCAGCATAAGTTGGAAACGATAAAGATAATAAGCTGATGATACTAAAAACTATAATTAATATTGATTTATGCACGATAACTTCTCCTTATTTTTATTATTTTAGTTATTATTTTTGTTTCTAAGTTTAACGCATTGGATAAATTACAGTGTGACAGGATTCATAATACTTGAAAGTTCTCTTTAAGTACTCTATTCTTGCAAAGAGAATATAAGGAGAACCTTTAATGCTGACAGGTTTAGAAGAAAAAATTTTGCAATGTATTACCCGTTACATTACGCAAAACGGTCATGCACCGACATTGGTCGAGATAGGGCAACTACTTGATATCAAATCGAAAGGGACTATTCATCGTTATGTTGAGTCTTTAGTGAAAAAGGGACATTTACAAAGAGATGGTCGCAGTTGGCGTGGTCTACGTCTAACAGGTGAACAAAGCCGCCGTTTATTGGTCCTGCCATTTGCAGGACGGATTGCTGCGGGTAAACCTATCGAAGCAATCCCCGAGCAACTGGAAATTAATTTTTCCGATATGTTATTAGGTGAAGATCGATACGTACTGGAGGTAAAAGGCGATTCAATGGTGGAAGCGGGGATCCTCGACAGAGATCTTGTTATTGTTCGTCACGCTGAAACGGCAAACAATGGCGATATTGTCGTTGCATTAATTGATAATGATGAAACAACATTAAAGAAATTACGAAAGCATGGCGATCGCGTTGAATTAATACCAGCAAATCACACAATGGTGCCAATGATTTATCCTGCTGATCGTGTACATATACAGGGTATTGTTGTCGGTCAGGTCAGATCCTATTAAATAAATATAATTCAAGAAGTTTACGAGTAGGGACTTTGTTCACTGGCTAGGGATATAGTGTATGGGCGCGTTTATACCAATCAGTAGGCGATGTAGGGAACATATTCTCGAAGAGAAAAGAACAATCATGAGTTAAATACCCATATTGCTTAAAGTAACCATAATATCATTCAATATTGCTGTTGCTCTTGGGTGCTCTGTTTCGAAATGTTCAATAGAGGATTTGATATTGTTGATAACGTCATCTTTTTCTTCTTCAATATTATCCAGACTTTCTATTTCTTTTATTAGCTTATTAATATGTTCTTTGGTGGCATCATCGCTTACAGATAATTTATCCAATTCATTCTTAAGAGAAAATATCTTTTCATGAAGTTTCTCATGCATAATACTTGACCTTTATTGAAGACGAACACTGACTAATTAGGATGAACTGTTTTAGTAAAAATTACAATTTTATCTCTATAATCTTTTTCTTTTTAAATATAAACATAGCGATAGCAGATCAATGCCCGTCTGCTGAAACTGTTAAAGAAAGAAAAATATCAAGGGAATATGATTGGTCAATTGATGAAAGGCAAACGCTTGAAGATGTGCTTGCTGTAGAAAAGCTATATTCTGTCAGAATCAAAAATCGCGGTGAATTTGTTGCTTGTTATTACACGAGTAATAATCGTTCGCTGAGACTTGATGGTACAGGGATAGAAGAAAACTGTACTATTAATAAAAAATCAGGTGACTGGATTGAGTCAGAAAATGGAGAGCAAGTTTGTAAGGAACCCGATTTGAGTCAATGTATCTATGAAATGCATTGCGAGAAAGTCGAATAAGATCAGTTTTCAGATTTTTAATAAAAACATCATTATTGAAAATCAATAGAATAGTGCTACTATCTTCGAATAGATTTTTATGGAGGGGTTTCCATGATTTTTGGTAGTAAGTCTGACAGTGGTCAAGAAGAAAAAATAGAAAAACTGGAAAAGCAGGTTCGCATTATGCGTGCAGCTCTTGAGTTTTATGCCGACGTAAAAAATTGGGAAGAAGGTCATAAATATCGTGATGAAGATAATGCAACGATATTTACAGATGGTTCCGAGTCGGGTGCAACAGTTGATAAGGGCAGTAAAGCTTATAGGGCACTACAAGCCTGTGATAAATCATAAATACATTTTTTAACTACCTATTTTTACCCGAGATGAGCTTCTCGGGTGAGTTCTTATATAAATTTATTTTTTTTACATACAACAGCCTTTGTTTTATCTCTTCAACTAAACCTAAATTAATTGTCCTATGTCTGATACCTCTTCAAAAATAGAAGCAAAGACATTACCGGTCGATTACGAATTACAGTGTTACACCATAAAAAGCATACTAGGCCAAGGTGGTTTTGGTGTGACATACCTTGCTCTAGATAATAACCTCGAACGAGAAGTGGCGATTAAAGAATTCATGCCGCGTGAGATTGCCGGGCGAAAAAATGATTACACCATAGAGCCGCTTACGGAAGAACTCACTGAAAAACTGGAATGGGGTCTGGAGCGTTTTATAAGGGAAGCAAGAACGCTTTCAAAATTTAATCATGACAACATTGTTCGGGTCTACTCTGTCTTTAAGGAAAATAACACTGCCTATATGGTGATGAGTTATGAGCATGGTATGAGCTTTCACGAAAAACTCCTCAAAGATGGCAGACCTAATGAAGAAGAACTAATACGTATATTGTTTGATTTAACTGCTGGCCTGGAAGTTTTACATGAAGCACGTTTTATCCATCGCGATATAAAACCAGGCAATATTTTTATACGAGAAGATGGCACTGCTGTATTACTGGATTTTGGTTCTGCTCGCCAGGCTATCGGTGAAGAAACCATGACTTTAACAAAAGTTGTTACGCCCGGTTATGCGCCTTTTGAGCAATATTACAGTCGCAGCGATATGCAAGGACCGTGGACGGATATCTATTCTCTCGGTGCAACCTGTTACAAGGCGATTACCGGTGAACCGCCAATGGATTCTACATTTCGTAACCGTTATACAGGGGAAGAAGCGATTAATGAAATCTGGAAAGATTTGGATAAATACAATGAAGAATATTCGACTTTCTTTTTACGTGCGATTGAACATTCTTTAAGAAGTAATCATAAAGAAAGACCACAAACTGTTAGAGAATGGCGAGCTATGTTGGAAGATCCGAGTGTATCAACACAAACACAATGGCGTATGGCTGCTACCAGTTACAATAAAAAAATGAATATGAGTGAAGAAAAAGAGGATAAACATAATAATTATTTAGTATTTGCGGTTGGCTTTGCCATTATTTTTGCGATTCTTGTATACGTGTTTGCTACGCATTTTTGATTACTAAGTATTTCCAGACGGACATAAAAAAAGCCTGGAGACTCATAACACGCATGGGGGGAGGAGGGTTATGTGTTTCTCCAAGCTTTGCTCACAATCATCAATAAGGAGGATATGTTTATTAAGCTAGTGATTAAAATTCTAGTACAGAAGATTAGAACCTGCTGTGATGAATCTCACACTTTGCTTTGAATTGAGCACATCTGTCACTTTTTTGTGACAGTAATCACGGAAAACTCTGTTAAAAGAGATTTTAAGCTTTATCTATGCTGTTTCTGTTTCGATTATACCTGTAATTGTCCAACCTGATTCTGGCTTCATTTTTCCATTTGTGACGAAAATATGTAGGCGATGTTTGTTATCGACGGCAAATAAAGGTATAGCTCTTTCACCGTATTTTTCTTGATACTGTTCAAAAGTGAATTCATCGCTTAATTGCGTACTTTTTAATTCAGCACCTTTACGCAAGCGATAGGCCAGATTTCCATAATCTATGTTTTCGCCAAAAAGTTCATAGCCTCTATGGCGGGTTGAAACGAGGTGTTTTTCAGAGATATGTTTTTCTCGTGTGGTTTTTAATTCATAAACATTATTAACGCCAAATTCAGATTTAAAACGTAAACAGGCCAGCGTATCAAGGCTGCCACGGCCTGATATAGCAAGCATTTTTCCTAAACCTAATAAATTAAGATGTCTATCAGCATGTTCCGATATCGGGTTGCCATAATACGTCTCAAGACCTTCCATACGAGCCAGACTGGTGTTTTCCCAGGTACTGTCTGTGAGGACGACTTTAAACCCCTGTGTTTGTAGTTCTTTCCCTATTGCTCGTCCAACATTGCCCGCGCCAATGATTAATATTCCTGTCGGTAATGGCTCACGGACTTTAAGTAGTTTAGCGATATATTTTGCTGTCGCACTTTGGATAATGACGGTGCCAATGATGATCAAAAATGTTAAAGGGACAAGTAATGCGGCTTCTGTATAACCTGCATTTTCCAAGCGCAAAGCAAATAATGCGGATACTGCTGCAGCAACAATACCGCGTGGTCCTATCCATGAAATCATTAGCTTTTCATTAAAGGACAAGTCAGAACCAATCGAAGAGACAAAGACAGATATCGGTCTTGCGATTAGCATAGTGATCGCGAGAATGCCTAATGCAGGCCAGCCTATTTGAGTAATCTGATAGAGTTCAATCCGTGCTGCGAGAATAATAAATAAACCAGAAATTAATAACAGACTCAGGCTTTCTTTAAAGTCGAGTATGTCATCAATATCCATCTCTTTCATATTTGCCATCGTCATACCCATGACAGTAACAGCGAGTAAGCCAGACTCATGTTCGATTGAATCAGACAAAACAAATACAGCAGCGACAGATACGAGCGTTAAAACGTTTCGTAAATATTGTGGTACGAATTGTTTACGCAAAAGTTCTCCAAGTAACCAGCCAGTGATAAAGCCAATTGAAAAACCAATTAATATAATTTTGCCAAAGGTTAAAACAATCGAACCAATTGCATTATGTTGTTGTCCAGAAATAATAAACTCGAAAACAAGTACGGCGAGTAATGCACCCAGTGGATCAATAGTAATACCTTCCCAACGTAATACATTAGCAATTTTGGCATTAGGGCGAACCGTTCTTAACATGGGGATAATAACCGTTGGCCCTGTCACAATAACAACGGCACCGAACAGGAAAGCGAGCTCAAAAGGAAAGTTAATTAAATAATGTGTACTGTAAGCAATAATTAACCATGTAATTAAAGCGCCAATCGAGATCAGGTTGCGTACTGTTTTACCATGTCCACGAATATCTTCGAATTTTAGGGTCAGGCTACCTTCAAACAAGATAACGGCAACAGACAGGGAAACAAAGGGAAATAATAAATCACCAAATAAATTGTCCGGTTCAACTAAGCCAAGTACCGGGCCAACGATAATGCCGATAATTAATAAAAACAGAATTGCGGGCAATCTCGCCCACCAGGCTAGCCACTGACAGGCTATACCTATGACGCCAATGGTAGCGATAGAGATTAATATATTATGATCCATTAAATAATTCTCTATTTAGCTTATTAAAATAATCGGTTCTATTCAGGTGAGTTGCTAGTATGCTCGTAACAGGGAGGGTAGTTGATATACATTGCGACAAATTTCCCTGCAATTTTATTCAGGTATTGTTTTTGAATGGAGTAGGCTTCTCGCTCTCGTTGGGCGTAGCGATCACAATCCATTTTTGGATATTTGCCACTGATATCTTGCAAATAATGAACAAGTTCATGAACAACAACGCTTCGAGTAAAAGCATCCGTATTTCCCTCAAGTCGTTCATCCAGATAAATTGTGCCGTTATTGTTATACCACGCTACAGCATCACATTTTTGATTTCCATTACATGCTATATCGACAAAAAACGAATGCGGTTTAAAAAGAATTTCAGGGGCTTCTCCAGGATGGTTATAGCTGGACAGGTTAACGGTCCAGCTCAGTAAAACAGCGAGAAGCTTGGCTTCCATTACTTCAAATTAGAATCAATCCGGTTTTTGAAATACCAGTGTTGCATTGGTTCCACCAAAACCGAAGCTATTAGACATGATTGTATTTAAGCCGACATTATCTTTTCGCTCTAAAGCAATAGACATTCCTTCTGCGCCAGGATCAAGATCTGAGACATTCATTGATTTTGCAATAAAGTCGTTTTCTAGCATTAATAAACTGTAAATCGATTCATTCACGCCAGCAGCACCCAAGGCATGGCCGGTTTGAGATTTTGTTGCACTGACTACAGGGAGTGATTTGTCTGCAAAAACTTCCTTGATTGCATTTAACTCTGTTATGTCACCTGCTGGTGTGCTGGTCGCATGTGCATTAATGTAGTCGATGTCATTATCAACATTTTCTAATGCCTGTTGCATACATCTCATTGCGCCTTCTCCAGAAGGTTTAACCATATCGGCACCATCTGATGTTGCACCATAACCCACGACTTCAGCATAAATTTTTGCATTACGAGAGAGCGCGTGTTCCAGTTCTTCAAGAACGAGAATGCCGCCACCACCTGAAATAACAAAACCATCACGGTTAGCATCATAAGGGCGCGATGCTGTTTCAGGTTGACTATTATATTTTGATGAGAGAGCACCCATACAATCGAATAGTAACGTTGAAGTCCAGTGGATCTCGTCGCCACCTCCAGCAAAAATAATATCCTGTTTGCCCAATTGAATTAATTCATAAGCATTACCAATACAATGTGCACTGGTGGCACAGGCCGAACTGATTGAATAATTCACACCTTTAATTTTATGAGCAACTGAAAGACAAGCACTGTTTGTGCTGGCCATAATTCGGGGAACCATTGTCGGGCCAATTTTACGCGCACCGCGTTCACGTAATATATCAATCGACTCCTGTAGGTTTTTATTTGAACCGCCACCAGAGCCAGCGATTAAACCGGTGCGAATATTTGATACATCGTTTTCATCCAGATTGGCATCTTCAATTGCTTCCTTCATAGCCAAGTGGTTATATGCCGCACTGTCTCCCATGAAGCGTTTTAGTTTTCTATCGATTAATGCATCAAGATCAATGTTAATTGAACCATGGACATGGGAGCGAAAGCCAAGCTCTTCATATTCAGGAAAAAATTCTATGCCTGATTTCCCTGTTTTAAGAGATTCCAGCACTTCATTTTTATTATTTCCTATACTGGATACGATACCGAGGCCAGTAACAACTACTCTTTTCAATTTATGCTCCTAAAATTCATCTGTTGATTTAAATAACCCGACGCGTAGATCCTTTGCTGCATAAACTTCTTTTCCATCAACTGACATTGTTGCATCGGCAACACCCATCACCAGTCTTCTTAGAACAACGCGTTTCATGTCTATATGATAAGTGATTAATTTATTTTTTGGTGTCACTTGACCTGTAAACTTAACATCACCTGCCGCTAAAGCTCTACCGCGACCAGGCGCACCGGACCAACCCAGAAAAAAACCAACGAGCTGCCACATTGCGTCCAAACCTAGGCATCCTGGCATAACGGGGTCACTCACGAAATGACAATCAAAAAACCATAGATCGGGTTTAATGTCGAGTTCAGCTGTTATTTCTCCTTTTCCAACCGAACCACCATCTTCTGTAATTTCTGTGATGCGATCAAACATTAGCATAGGGGGTAAGGGCAACTGAGCATTACCTTCTCCAAACATTTCACCACGGCCGCAGGCCAATAATTCTTCTTTTGTATAACTATTTTTCTTATTCATTCGCGCTAGTATCTCATGTCATTATTATTTTTGCCTAACAAATTAGTTGTCGATATATAATATTGATGAGCTTGACAGCGAATTATCGCTGATTAGACTGCTTGTCTTACTTATTTCAATTGCAAGGTTTTCATAATGTCCTCAGGTTTTGGTCCGCTCGAAAGGCGTAACAGTGTTGGTGTTAAAATTGGCTCAGTCGTTGTTGGTGGTTGTCACCCGGTCGTCGTCCAGTCAATGACTAATACCGATACAGCAGATGCTGATGCTACAGCGAATCAAGTTCAACAACTCGCAGCCGCCGGTTCTGAATTAGTCAGAATCACAGTAAATACTGAAGCCGCTGCTGCTCAGGTAGCTACTATACGAAAAAAACTTGATGATGTCGGTTGTCGGGTTCCATTAGTGGGAGACTTCCATTACAACGGACATAAATTGCTAAGTGACTATCCTGACTGTGCCGATGCGTTGGCCAAATACCGAATTAACCCTGGTAATGTTGGTTTTGGCAGAAAGAAGGATGATCAATTTACAACTATGATCGAGAAGGCCATTGAATACGACAAACCAGTTCGTATCGGCGTCAATTGGGGAAGTCTGGATCAAGAATTGTTAAAAGACATGATGGACGAGAATGCTAAGTTAGCCGATCCGAAAGAAGTTGATGATGTCATGCGTGAGGCCTTGATTGTTTCGGCTATCAGCAGTGCCGAGAAGGCAGAAGAGATAGGCTTACCTCGAGATCATATTCTTCTGTCCTGTAAGGTTAGTGGGGTACAGAAGCTCATTGCGGTATATCGTGATTTGGCCTCGCGATGTGATTATGCACTGCATTTGGGACTGACCGAAGCGGGAATGGGTTCGAAAGGTATTGTTGCTTCTACTGCAGCAATGGGTGTGTTACTGCAGGAAGGTATAGGAGATACTATCCGTGTTTCGTTAACTCCAGAACCTGGTGGTGACAGGAGTAATGAAGTGATTGTTGCTCAGGAGATGTTGCAAACAATGGGTTTGCGATCCTTTACGCCGCTGGTGACAGCTTGTCCAGGTTGTGGTCGGACGACGAGTACCGTTTTTCAGGAATTGGCTGATAATATTCAGGCCTATGTTCGAAGTCAGATGCCAATCTGGCGTGATAAATACGAGGGTGTTGAAGATATGAATCTGGCCGTAATGGGTTGTGTGGTAAATGGCCCAGGTGAAAGTAAACATGCCGATATTGGAATTAGTTTACCGGGCACCGGTGAGGCTCCGTCAGCGCCAGTATTTATAGATGGTAAGAAAGCCATGACTTTAAAAGGTGACAATATAGCGGGCGAATTTCGCAAAATAGTCGATAATTATATAGAAACTCGATACGCGAAAATCACTAGTTAGCAGGAATTCAAAAATGAGAACTGTATCACAATCATTTGATATTGCGTCAATAAAGACTATATTTAGTATAAATTGACTTTGTTTGTTTGTTTGAGACGGCGTATCATTGAATTTTTATTTTTATATATATTTGAGGGGAGAGGTAAATATGCGAGTAGTAAGGATATATGCAATCTTACTGATGGCTACCATTTTATCTGCTTGTGCTGCCGGAGGCGGTAATGCGGGTGCAGATAACCATGGTTATTGGGTGAATTCTGGTGGAAAGGTTTGGAAAAGTGGTTTTGGTGAATGTTGGGGTAGTAGTAGTAGGAACCCAGACATGATAGGAGAAGACTGTGGCGCTATAACCCCGGCTGCTCCTGCAGCTCCTGTTGAGCCAGCACCTATCCCTCCGAGTGATGAGGATAATGATGGTGTACCTGACACAGATGATAAATGTCCAGGGTCGAAATCAGTGCCTGTTGATAGTAACGGTTGTGAAAATGACGGTGATGGTGATGGCGTGCCTGATTACTTGGATGTATGCCCAAGAACACCACAAGGCGCTACTGTTGATGCCAATGGCTGTAGTGAAGCGTTAGTTTCACTGAAAGGCGTTCACTTCAAATTTGATAGTGCTAGCTTGACTTCTGAAGCTAAGTCCATACTTGATGGGGCGTTATCTGCGATTCAATCGAATGCAAGCCAAAATCTTCAGGTTGAAGGTCATACCGATAGCACGGGCTCAGATTCATACAATCAGGACTTATCTCAACGAAGAGCGCAATCGGTTGTTGATTACCTTGTATCACAAGGCGTTAGTAGCACTAGGCTAAATGCCCAGGGTTTTGGTGAAAGTTCACCAGTAAGCTCAAACGATACATCTGAAAACCGAGCACAAAACAGACGTGTTGAGATTTATGCTCGATAGTTGATTTTTAGTAGTTAAGTTGTAATAAAAAGGCAAGGCTATCACCTTGCCTTTTTTTATGTACAGGACGGACTCTTAAGGGTTTATGATCTATACGAGTCCTAAGTAAGTATCTGCATCCATGCAGGCAATATTACAGGCGTAACGATTTCAAAGTGAATGAATAACTATTTAGTCACAAGCCATATGGCGTGAATTAAACCTGGAATGAAAAATAACAGGCAAAGAACGATATTGATGATTAAGTCTTTTCCTGCTCCTTTTTTCAGAAAGACTGCAACTGGTGGTAACAAGATAGCAATAATTATTAGAAGTAGTTTATTGTCCATAGCTGGTTCTCCTCTTTATAAGGTATGATGCTTTTAAATTTATAAGCGCTTGTAAGGATATACAGTCTGGCTACTATTTTAAAGTGAGGAATCAAGTTTGAACGGTATGAAACTCTTAAAATCATTGTTGTTTTCGTTATTGCTGGGCACATCAGTGTCTGGTTACTCTGCATGGGGTGACTTTTTTGAAGTTTTAAAAGAAACAACGTCAGAGGTATTAGGTAATAAGGAATTAAGTAATAAATTGAGTAATGATGAAATTGTTTCCGGACTAAAAGAAGCTTTAATTAATGGTAGTCAATCTGCAGTTAGTATTCTTGGTAAGGAAAATGGTTTTCTATCACATCCGCAATTAAAAATACCCATGCCTGAAAAGTTGCGCGCAATTGAATCAGGTTTAAGAAAGCTTGGGCAGGATAAAATTGCTGATCAATTCATATTATCCATGAATCGTGCTGCGGAAGAAGCGACACCAAAAGCAATGTCTATCTTCAGTAACGTTATAAAATCTATGACGCTTGAAGATGCGCATGGTATTTTGAAAGGAACAGATAATGCCGCGACGGAGTACTTGAAAGAAAAAGGCGGTAATCAATTACATCAACAGTTTTTACCTGTAGTAAAACAGGCAACAAGCCGTGTTGGTGTTACAGAAAAATATAAGGCTTTAATTGATAATCTTGGAGCAATGTCGCATTTTATTGATGCCGAATCTCTGGATCTGGATCAATATGTTGCAAGTAAAGCTGTTGATGGATTATTTACTTTAGTTGCTGAAGAAGAAAAGTTAATCAGAGAAAACCCGGCTGCACGTACCAGTGAATTATTAAAAAAAGTCTTCTCTCAAAATTAGCTCAGCCTGATATAACTGTTGCAAATAACAACACTTAATAAAAAAATATTTAAATTTAAACTTTGTCAGGTATATCATGCCCAGCTCTAAGGCTGAGTATCTATAAAAACACCTTATTATTACTCGTTTATTAGTAAGTTTGATTCAAATCAAATAAATGTTCTATCTGTTTTTGTAGCCTTGTTTAATTAAAAAGCTGGAGTAGATTATGTCTGAAATAAAAACTTATAAAGTACCTGATGATATAGCTGAACAAGCACATATTAATATATCTAAATATCAAGAAATGTATTCGCGCTCGATTAATGACTCAGATGCGTTTTGGGCTGAACAGGCAGAAGAATTTCTCAGTTGGTCTAGAAAATGGGATAAGGTTCAGGAATGGGATTACAACGATGTTAATATTAACTGGTTCGTCGGCGGTAAATTGAATGTCAGTTATAATTGCCTTGATAGACATCTAGATACACGCGGTGATCAAGTTGCCGTAATCTGGGAAGGTGATGATCCGGAAGAAGATCGTCAAATTACCTATAAAGAGCTTCATGAAGAGGTCTGTCGTTTTGCCAATGTACTAAAATCACAGGGTGTGACAAAAGGCGATCGTGTTTGTCTATACATGCCAATGATTCCTGAAGCGTCTGTTGCAATGTTAGCTTGTACACGAATTGGCGCTGTTCATTCTATTGTCTTTGGTGGCTTCTCTCCTGATGCATTAAAAGATCGTATCAATGATTCAAATTGTAAAGTTGTTATTACCAGCGATTACAGTTTGCGTGGTAAAAAACAGATCCCTTTAAAAGCTAATGCCGATATAGGTATTGATGGTTGTGAGAGTGTAACTTCATGCATTGTTGTTAAGCGTACCGGCGGTGATATTGAGTGGAATGACAATAGAGATATTTGGTATCACGAAGCTATTGAAGCAGCTTCTTCTGATTGTGAGCCTGAAGAAATGGATGCTGAAGATCCATTGTTTATTCTTTATACCTCGGGTTCAACCGGTAAGCCTAAAGGCGTTTTACATACTACTGGTGGATATTTACTATATGCGGCTATGACACATAAATATGTTTTTGATTATCAAGAAGGTGATATTTATTGGTGTACCGCTGATGTGGGTTGGGTTACAGGGCACTCCTATATTGTTTATGGCCCATTAGCTAACGGTGCAACTTCACTTATGTTTGAAGGCGTACCAACCTTTCCTGATGCAAGTCGTTTCTGGCAAGTTGTCGATAAGTGGAAGGTTAATCAATTTTATACTGCTCCAACTGCAATTCGTATGTTAATGGGGCAAGGCGATGAATTTGTAGAAAAAACGGATCGCTCAAGTCTGCGTATATTAGGGTCAGTTGGAGAACCAATTAACCCTGAAGCATGGGAGTGGTATTACAATGTAATTGGTAATGGGAAGTGCCCGATAGTCGATACCTGGTGGCAAACAGAAACGGGGGGGCATTTAATTACACCGTTTCCCGGCGCAACAGCACTAAAACCGGGATCAGCATCATTACCCTTTTTTGGTGTTGAGCCTTGCTTGGTTGATGATAAGGGTAATGAAATTGAAGGAGCAGCAGAAGGTGCGCTTTGTATAAAACGACCCTGGCCAGGGCAAATGCGGACTTTGTTTGGCGATCATGCGCGTTTTAAAGAAGCATATTTTTCAATGTTTCCGGGTAAGTATTTTAGTGGAGATGGCGCGCGCCGAGATGAAGATGGTTATTACTGGATTACCGGAAGAGTTGATGATGTTATCAATGTGTCCGGCCATAGAATGGGAACAGCAGAAGTTGAAAGTGCTTTAGTGTTACATGAGGCTGTTGCTGAGGCTGCCGTTGTTGGTTTTCCGCATGATATCAAAGGTCAGGGTATCTATGCTTATGTCACGCTAATGTCAGGTGTTGAACCAACCGAAGATTTACGAAAGGAATTAGTCACTCATGTCAGAAAAGAAATCGGGCCAATTGCTTCACCTGATGTGATTCAATGGTCACCGGGCTTACCCAAAACCCGTTCAGGGAAAATTATGAGGCGTATCTTGCGTAAAGTTGCTGCTAATGAGCTAGATACACTAGGTGATACCAGTACTTTGGCAGAACCTGCAGTAGTCGAAGACTTGATTGAAAATAGAGCAAACAAATAGGAAAAATAGATGAATCTGGATAGAGTTACTGCCGGTAAAAATCCGCCGGAAGAAGTTAATGTTATTGTAGAAATTCCTTTGAATGGTGACCCGGTTAAATATGAATTGGATAAGGAAACGGGTGCGATGTTTGTTGATCGTTTTTTAAATACGTCGATGCATTACCCATGCAATTATGGATATATTCCGAAGACCTTGGCAAAAGACGGAGATCCGGTCGATGTTATTATTATGACCCCTATGCCTTTGATTCATGGGTCTGTTATTACTTGTCGACCAATTGGTTTGTTAAAAATGACTGATGAAGCTGGAGATGATGGCAAAGTAGCTTGTGTTCCGCTTGATTCAGTATCCAAATTTCACAGTAATGTGAATTCTTATTCTGATGTACAACCTGCTTTACTGAACCAAATTACACACTTTTTTGCGCATTATAAGGATCTTGAACCAAATAAATGGGTTAAAATTGACGGTTGGTACGGTGTCGATGATGCAAAAACAGAGATTTCCGAAGCCATCGAAGCCTACAAGGCTTCTCCAGAAAATCTACATTATTAACAATAACTTAGCGAAGAAGTTATCTTTTTTTAGAAATAATTGCATTTTTTTCTAATAAATATGTTGCAATGCAATATATTGCGGTGCACAATATATTCAACGTCGAGTCACAACATATTTAAAATTTGAAAGGGAGAAGTAAAATGCAAAACGAAATTTTCGAAAAAATGACAGAAATGGGTAAATCTTCATACACTGCTATGCAAGAATTGGCTGCTATCAATAGCAAAGCATTCAAAGAGTTATCTGAATTACAAATTGGTCTGGCTACTTACAGCATGGAGTCTGGTGTTGAATTAACCAAAACTCTTAGCTCTACGACCAACTATAAAGATGCAGTATCAGCAGAAGTTGATTTTACAAATGAATATAGTGCAAAAGTTATCGATTTCAGTACCAAAACAACTGAAATATTAACTGATTCACGTGATGAAGTTGTTAACTTGTTTGAAAAAACATAAGAAGAAGCTACCGTTAAAGTTACTCCAGTAGCACCTAAAAAAGCACCTAAAAAAACAGCTGCTTAATCTAATCTAAAAGTATTAACCTCCTCCTCTTGTTTAGCCCGTATAACAAATCTATGTTATACGGGTTTTTTTTATATAAAAATTATGAGCTAATAAGTTATTGTAATGTTAGTTTAAAGAAGTATTCGAAACGAATTTAGCATGAGAGTTTAACCATGAGTGAAAACCAACAAAAAAACGATGAGTTAAATTGGGCAGAGTTACAGAAACAATATTTCGATGCCTTGATGCACTTTAATTCAGCAAATCCATTTACTAAGAGCAATGATCCTTTTAGTGCTGGAAATCCGTTTACCAACATGAATAATCCATTTATCAATAACCCGAATCTAATGGAAGAATGGTGGAAATCACTAAATACGAATGCTTTTAACAGTAATGAAAATGCGAATGTTTTCGAAAAATTAATTGAACAAGGTCGTTTTTATCATTTCATTACAGAACAATTCTCGAGTTTATTTAACGGGCTTTCCGAACTTAAAGGTAATGATAAAGATATTAATGACTTCATTAATAATAAATTCAAAAGTCTTCAGGAATTGTTATCGAAAGCACCAGAAAATATGACTTGGAATGCCTTTGTTGATCCGTTTGAAAAACCGTTTCAAACAGTGAAAGATTCTGTTTCAAGTAATATGTTTAACTTTGCTGGTTTGTTCGGAAGTGTGCAGCCGGAAATGCAAAAAATGAGTAACCAGTTGCTATCAATGCCCGGCATTGGTCATAACAGAGAAATTCAAGAGAAACTTCAGCGCTTATTAAATCTAGCTCCTAATAATCAGGATCATGAAAACGAAAAACAAATGGAAATGGCACGTCTTACTCAGGATGCGCTTGAGTTAATGCGTAAAAAAATAACGGATATGAGCAAGGCTGGAGAAACATTTACATCCATGCGTCAGGTTTATGATCTGTGGGTTGAGTCTAATGAGAAAGTTTATACTGATTTTGTTTATTCAGAAAAATACTCTGAACTGAATGGGAAAGTGGTCAATTCACAAATGGCGTTTATGAAGCTTAGTCATGAAGTGAATGAAGATGTTTTAACGGCGATGAATATGCCTACGACTAAAGCATTGAATGAGCTAGAACGTAGACACTATGAGTTGCGAAAAAAAGTTAAGAGTCTGGAAAGTGAAATAAGCAAACTAAAAGGAAAAGCGGATAAAAAAAATCAGGTTGCTGAAAATAAATCAGTTGTAGCTGAAACAAAAACCGTTATTCCAAAAGTTGCCAGCAAGAAAACAAGCAAGAAAACAAGTAAGAAAAAAGTAGCTAAGAAGAAAGCTGTAAAAAAAGAAGCTTCTTCTAAGAAGAGAAAGCCGGTGAAAAAAAAAAAAGTAGCAAAAGCTAAAACTGTACAGAAACAGACTAAACCTGTTTCATCTTCTAAAGACAATAGAAAAGATAATGTTATCGAACTTAAATTTTAGATAGTGGAGTAGAACGTGAATCCTTTTCAAATATCACCCAATGCGCTCGTTGATGAGCTAAATGAGTTCAACGCCAAGTTAACAAAAGGGTTTGATACCTTACTTAACCTTGATGATATAGAAGTCGGTGTTTCAGATAAAGAAGCCGTCTACGAAGAAGATAACCTTGTTCTTTATCATTTTAAATCAAGGACAAAAAAACAAAATTCAGTTCCGCTTCTAATTATTTATGCATTGGTTAATCGACCATATATGGCGGATTTGCAAGATGGACGCTCAATGATTCAAGGCTTACTTGATGAGGGTGTGGATGTTTATTTGATTGATTGGGGTTACCCTGATGCTGCTGATAAGTATCTGACGTTGGACGATTATATTAATGGTTATATTGATAATTGTGTTGATGTGATTTGTGATAGACAGAATAGAAAAAACATTAATATATTAGGTATCTGTCAGGGCGGTGCTTTTAGTCTTTGTTATACATCTTTGCATCAGGCGAAAGTTAAAAATTTAATTACGACCGTGACACCTGTGGATTTTCATACTAAAGATGACCTTTTAAGTCATATGGTAAGAAAAATCGACATCGATCAAGTTGTCGACACGATGGGAAATATTCCTGGTGAAGTGTTGAATATGGCTTTTTTGAGTTTAAAACCGTATAGCCTGATGGGACAAAAGTATATCGACTTGGTAAATATTCTTGATGATAAAGATAAAGCGATGAACTTTATGCGTATGGAGAAGTGGATTTTTGATAGTCCGGATCTGGCAGGCGAAGCTTATCGTGAATTTATAAAACAGTTCTATCAGGAAAATGGTTTGGTTAAAGGAACAGCCAAGGTTGGTGATGATATTGTTGACCTAGGTAAAATAACAATACCGGTATTAAATATTTATGCGATGCATGATCATTTGGTGCCACCTGATTCATCCAAAGCATTGGAAGGATGTATTAGCTCGAAAGATTATCAGTCTCTGGAATTTCCTGGTGGACACATTGGTATTTATGTCAGTGGTAAAGCTCAAAAGATGATACCGCCATCGGTTGCCAAGTGGTTATCTGAACGCAGCTAGAAGTTTAAGAGGTTTATAAATACTCTTTCAGAGTTTAGTTTAGAAAGTTTATTAAGGTTTGAAGCGTGCTAAAGCCTTGATAGCATGCTCATCGCCTTGTTGTGCTGCTAATTCGTACCACTTCAAGGCCTCGTCCGTATTTCTTTCTATACCTCTTCCTTTAATGTAAATTACACCCAGATTATATTGTGCTTTCGGGTGTCCCTGTTCTGCTGCTTTTCTAAACCAGTGGTAAGATTCAGTATCATTTCTTTCTATACCCTTGCCTTTTCCATACATATAAGCCAGTTTTAATTGAGCGAGTGCATGTCCCTTTTCAGAGGCTTTTCTATACCATTCAATTGCAGATTTGAAATCTTCTTCAACGCCTTTTCCCTTTTGTAACATTTCTGCCACTTTATATTCGGCATTGGTATAACCTTGTTCTGCTGCTTTCAAAAACCAGTTATAAGCGAGTTTATGATTCTTATCTGTGCCGATACCTTTAACATGCATTTCACCTAATGCGTGTTGTGAAACAATATCACCTTGAGTTGCTGCGAGTGTGTACCATCTCAACGCTTCACTGTAGCTTTGCTCTACTCCTCTGCCTTTGGCATACATAAGAGCCAGATTATATTGCGCATTGACATGATTGTTTTCAGCCGCTTCCATGTACCAGTTAACAGCCAATCCAGCATCTTGCTTGGTATGAATCCCTTTTGCATACATAAAAGCCAGTTTAGATTGTGCTACAGGATCCCCAGTTTTGGCTTCTATAAGTTGTTTTTCAATCAATGAATAACCATCTTTTTTTCTTTTGTCTTATCCGGTCTATTTCTTCTATCAAATGTCGCGATCCAGTCAGACATTGATTGAGGACGGTCTTGTTGTCTAAATTGCAATGCATAATCAATTGCTTTTAAAAAGTCTTCTGAATAATCATCTCCTGCTATTTCTGTGATGGATACATAGGTATCGCTATCTATTTGTGCAATGGCCGCACTACGATCAACGGCATCTGTTGGCGGTATGCCACTAACAGCGCGATACATTGTCGCACCTAAGGCATAAATATCAGTCCAGGCACCTTGAGATTCATCAGAAGTATTGTACTGCTCTATCGGGGCATAACCTCTGGAAAAAATACTAGTCAAAGACTGGTTTCCCTGCTCCAATGATGCTCTGGCCGATCCAAAGTCAAGTAAAACAGGATCGCCATCAACACGAAGAAAAATATTGGCAGGTTTTATATCACGATGGATAAACCCCGCTGCATGAACAACTTTCATTCCATCAACAATCGGGAAAATAATTGTTTTCAGATCGGATTCACTAACCGTTTTGCGACGGTTAAGAATGTCTTGAAATGTTTCTCCTAATTCATATTCCATGACCATGTAGGCGGTGTTATTGGCTTCGAATACGTTACGTACCTGAACAATATTAGGGTGTTTAAACTGTCCTAGCGTGCGAGCTTCATCTAAAAACCGGCCAAGTCCCCAATAGTAGCGTTCATGGTGTTCTTCTGACACAGGTGAAACAGTACCGCTTTTCGTGCGGATTGAGAGGTCAACAGGCAGATATTCTTTGATGGCGACTTCATGACCGAGATTTAGATCCTGGGCGAGATAGGTTATACCGAAGCCACCCTGGCCCAATATGTCTCTAATTTCATACCAGTGTAATTTTTGACCGGTCTTTAATGCATTGAGATGACGACTTTTTTCACTCATGTTTTAGGATTAAAGATCCCACGGAAACGTTATTATTTTCTAATTAACCTTGATAATTATATTAAGGTTAGCATTAGAAGCTAATAAATTACATTAAAAATAGGCTGTTAATCCCAATTAATCCTTATAAAATTAGGTAGATATTGTCTTCAAGTAGGCAATTTTCGATATTTTTCAACTGCTCACCGACACAAGGTCCTCTTAAACACAAACCATTTTCGATATCGAATAATGCGCCGTGAGTAGAGCACTGGATAAATTCATTACCTGTATCGAGAAACTGGTTTGGCGTCCACTCAAGGTTAACTCCGGTATGAGGACAGTGGTTAACGTAACTGTAAACCTTGTTTTTGTGATACACGAGAAAGCATTGAGTAGTAGCGTTATCGAGATTGATTTCCAGTCCTAAACATTTTGAGTTTTTCAGCTCTTCTAAAGAACAGACCAGATATTTTTTCTGTTTATTTTGCATTTCTTGTTACTTCATTTATTACTTCATCTTGATAGACAATTAGCGAACCATTGCAGTATAATCCCGACCCAATTCTACGGGAGTCGCCACGCGGTTACTCCCTTTTTTATGGCTAGGGATAGCCTGTATGCTGCGAGAGGATAGGAGTCCGTAGCAGCGATGCACAACAAAAAATCTTTATATTGTCGCATTAGCTCAGCGACAATTCATAATTTTATGAGAGGTAATATTTTTGTCGCTTGACGCCCTGTTAGCCTTGGAAGATGGAACATTATTTTATGGCACATCCATTGGTATTGGTGGAGAAACCATTGGTGAAGTTGTTTTTAATACTGCTATAACGGGTTATCAGGAAATTATTACTGATCCTTCTTATTGCAAACAAATCGTTACCTTAACGCATCCTCACATTGGTAATGTCGGAACGAACTCAGAAGACGAAGAATCAGACAATGTTCATATCAGTGGTCTTGTTATCCGCGATTTACCGCTGGTTGTCAGTAACTGGCGTTCTGAAGAAAACTTAAGTGATTATTTAAAACGGCATAATGTCGTCGCTATTGCCGGAATAGATACACGTCAATTAACTCGGCATCTACGCAAAAATGGTGCGATGAAAGCGTGTATTGTTGCCGGTTCAAATATCGATTCAGGTAAAGCAGTGGTAAAAGCACAATCTTTTGCTGGCCTTATGGGAATGGATTTAGCCAAAGAAGTCACGACTAAAGAAGCTTATACATGGAATGAAACAAGTTGGGACTTGGAAGAAGGATCAAAATCCAATACTGAAAAGAAAGAATTCAAGGTTATTGCTTATGACTTTGGTGTAAAGCGAAACATCTTACGTTTATTAGTTGATCAAGGTTGCGATATTACAGTAGTGCCTGCACAAACGCCGGCAAAAGATGTTTTAGCAGAAAAACCGGACGGTATTTTTCTGTCGAATGGTCCGGGTGATCCCGAACCTTGTGATTATGCAATCACAGCAATAAAAGAAATTATAGAGACAGGCATTCCTGTTTTTGGAATCTGTCTTGGTCATCAATTGTTGTCACTGGCGCTGAATGCAAAAACAATGAAGATGAAGTTCGGCCATCATGGCGCGAACCATCCTGTGCAGGATCTTGAAGGCGGTCAGGTTTTTATTACCAGTCAAAACCACGGCTTTGCTGTCGATGAAGAGAGTTTGTCTGAAGATCTAATGGCAACACATCGCTCTTTATTTGATGGTTCGCTACAAGGTGTTCATCATAAAGATAAACCGGTGTTTGGTTTTCAGGGGCATCCAGAAGCAAGTCCAGGACCACATGATATTCAGCCGTTGTTTAATCATTTCTCTGAATTAATGAACGCATATAAATCATAAGAACGATGCCAAAAAGAACAGACATAAAAAGTATTCTCATTATTGGTGCAGGCCCAATTGTTATCGGTCAGGCTTGCGAATTTGATTATTCGGGAGCTCAGGCGTGTAAGGCGCTAAGAGAAGAAGGCTATCGTGTGATTCTGGTCAATTCTAATCCGGCAACGATTATGACTGATCCGGAAATGGCGGATGCAACCTATATTGAACCTGTAAACTGGCAAACGGTTGAGCGCATTATCGAAAAGGAAAAACCAGATGCTTTGTTGCCAACCATGGGTGGCCAAACTGCATTGAACTGTGCACTTGACCTCGATAGAGAAGGTGTATTGGAAAAATACAATGTAGAAATGATTGGTGCGACAAAAGAAGCGATTAATAAAGCAGAGGATCGTGACCTTTTTAGAGAAGCCATGAAAAAGATTGGCTTGGCGATGCCGAAATCAGAAATAGTACACAATCTGGAAGAAGCAAAAGCAGCACTGGAGGTTATTGGTTTCCCTGCAATCGTTCGGCCTTCTTTTACATTAGGCGGTACTGGCGGTGGTATTGCGTATAACCGTGAAGAGTATTTTGATATTTGCGAACGCGGTGTCGAAGCCTCGCCAACGAACGAAGTGCAAATCGACCAATCCATTTTAGGTTGGAAAGAATATGAAATGGAGGTCGTACGTGATCGTAAAGACAACTGTATCATTATTTGCTCGATAGAAAACTTTGATCCAATGGGGGTGCATACTGGCGATTCTATTACGATTGCGCCAGCACAAACATTGACCGATAAGGAATATCAAATCATGCGTGATGCTTCTATAGCAGTATTACGCGAAATCGGTGTTGAAACGGGTGGTTCTAATGTTCAGTTCGCCGTTAATCCTGATGATGGTAAATTAATCGTTATTGAAATGAATCCGCGTGTGTCGCGCTCATCTGCACTAGCCTCAAAAGCAACCGGGTTCCCCATTGCACGTGTCGCGGCAAAATTGGCAGTAGGCTATACCTTGGATGAACTTGATAATGAGATTACTGGTGGGGCAACGCCAGCATCTTTTGAACCAAGTATTGATTACATTGTAACCAAGATTCCTCGCTTTACTTTCGAAAAATTTCCACAAGCTGATGATCGACTGACGACACAAATGAAGTCTGTTGGTGAAGTCATGGCAATGGGCCGTACTTTTCAGGAATCCTTACAAAAAGCTATACGCGGTATGGAAACCGACGTAACTGGTTTTAATGAAGTTGTAGATGAATCATCAGACAATGTATTGGAACTGATTGAAAAAGAATTACGTGTGCCTCGTGCAGACAGGCTTTGGTATGTTGCTGATGCTTTTCGTCATGGCTTGAGTATCGAAGATGTGTTTGATGTCTGTAAAATTGATCGATGGTTTTTAGTTCAGATTTACGATTTGGTTATTGAAGAAAACAAGCTCAAAGAAGAAAGTAAGTCTTCTTTAACAGAAGAAAGAATAAGAATATTAAAACGCAAAGGTTTTTCAGATGAAAGACTGGCTGAACTACTCAATATTTCTGAGGCAGAGTTTAGACAAATACGTATTGATAATAATATTCGACCTGTTTTTAAACGTGTTGATTCCTGCGCGGCTGAATTTGAATCAGCAACAGCGTACATGTATTCAAGCTATGATGTTGAATGCGAAGCAGCGCCGACGGATAAACAAAAAATCATGGTTCTGGGTGGCGGACCAAATCGAATAGGTCAGGGTATAGAATTTGATTACTGTTGTGTGCAAGCTGCTTATGCAATGCGAGATGCGGGTTATGAAACCATCATGGTTAACTGTAATCCAGAAACAGTTTCAACTGACTACGATACATCTGACAAGCTTTATTTCGAACCTTTAACGCTGGAAAACGTTTTAGAGATTATTCATATCGAAAAACCGTTTGGTGTCATTGTTCAGTATGGTGGACAAACACCATTAAAACTCGCACGCGATCTGGAAAGCGCAGGAGTACCTATTATAGGAACCAGTCCGGACTCAATTGATCTGGCTGAAGACAGAGAACGTTTTCAAAAGTTACTAGATGACCTTGGTTTAAAACAACCACCAAACAGAACAGCTCGTAATATTGAACAAGCTGTAAAAGGTGCAGAAGAAATAGGTTATCCACTCGTTGTTCGACCTTCTTATGTTTTAGGTGGTAGAGCAATGGAAATTGTCTACAGTGAAGACGAACTTAGAAACTACATGGACAATGCTGTTAAAGTTTCGAATGACTCTCCGGTATTACTCGATCGATTTTTGAATGATGCGATTGAAGTTGATGTTGATGCGATATCTGACGGTAAAGACGTTTGTATTGCCGGCATTATGGAGCATATTGAAC
This sequence comes from Pseudomonadota bacterium, assembly GCA_038142205.1. Taxonomy (GTDB): domain Bacteria; phylum Pseudomonadota; class Gammaproteobacteria; order Eutrophobiales; family Eutrophobiaceae; genus UBA7359. Next base: position 246,829 of record JAYQJO010000001.1, read on the forward strand.
AAGCGGGTGTACACTCAGGCGACTCAGCCTGTTCTCTACCACCACATAGCTTAGATGAATCTGTGCAGGACAAACTGGCCGAACAAGTTGGCGCAATGGCGCGTGGTTTAAATGTTATTGGTTTGATGAATACACAGTTTGCGATTCAGGGTGAGGAAATCTATGTTCTGGAAGTTAACCCTCGTGCTTCACGCACCATCCCTTTTGTTTCGAAAGCAACGGGGTTGTCCATTGCTAAAATTGCCGTGAATTGTATGGTGGGTAATAGTTTAGCCGCTCAAGGTGTAACAACGGTTCCAGTTCCGGATTATTATTGTGTTAAGGAGTCTGTTTTCCCGTTTATTAAATTCCCAGGTGTTGACCCTTTACTAGGGCCTGAAATGAAATCAACCGGTGAAGTCATGGGCGTAGGTAAAACATTTGGCGAAGCGTTTGCAAAAGGTCAATTTGCAGCGGGCGAAGTTATTCCTCGTGCCGGTAAGGTATTTATTAGCGTTAAAGATATCGATAAGGAAGAGGCTATAATTGCAGCAAAAGAATTGATTGTATTAGGTTATGCAATCTATGCTACATCAGGAACCAGTAAAGCATTACGTGAAGCAGGCATTGAATGCGAAAGAGTAAATAAAGTAAGAGAAGGCCAGCCGCATATTGTCGATATGTTGAAAAATGATGAGATAGATTTGATTGTTAATACGACAGAAGATAAAAAAGCTATTGCTGATTCTTATTCAATTAGGCGGACAGCGTTACAACATAAAGTTTTTTATACAACAACAATGGCTGGTGCGCTGGCAACAATAGAAGGTATTAAACAAAGAGATAATACAGGCGTGAATAGCCTACAGGAATTACATAAAGGAGTGGTCGTATGAGCCAACCAATCACAACAAAAGGTGCAGAAAAGTTAAAAGCTGAATTAAAACACCTAAAATCGGTTGAACGTCCACGCATTATAAAAGCGATTGCTGAAGCAAGAGCCCACGGTGACTTGAGTGAAAATGCGGAATATCATGCTGCTCGCGAACAACAAAGTTTTACTGAAGGCCGCATTAACCACATCGATTCTGTGTTAGCAGAAGCACAAATCATTGATGTAGCTACTCTAGAAGCTGGAGGTAAGGTTGTATTTGGCGCTACTGTTGATTTACTCAATGTCGAAAATGATGACGAAGTGACATATCAAATTGTCGGTGAAGAAGAAGCAGATATTGAGCAAGGTCTTATTTCTGTCACGTCTCCAATTGCACGTGCTTTAATAGGAAAAGAAGAAGGTGATGCTGCTGATGTGAATGCACCTAGTGGTATTATTGAGTATGAAATTCTTCAGGTTAAATACATCTAAACTAAGCTTTTAACGCTTAAGGACATGTCGAAAAAAAAGCCTAGTAAAGAATGGGTTCAAAAACAAAATAACGATCCATATGTCAAACAGGCAAGAGAATCACATTATCGTTCTCGCGCTGTATACAAACTTCAAGAAATAGATAAAAAAGACGGACTGATCAAGCCTAATTATTGTATTGTTGATTTAGGCTCCGCGCCGGGTGGTTGGTCTCAATATGCTGCGGAACGAATCGGTGCGAATGGACGCGTCGTTGCTGTCGATATATTGCCTATGGATCCCATTAACGGGGTATTATTTACGCAAGGCGATTTTACCGAAGAAGAGGTGGAAAAAGCCTTTTTAGAACAGGTTGGCGAACAAAAAGTTGACCTTGTAATTTCCGATATGGCCCCCAACTTAACAGGTATCAGAGTCACTGATCAGGCCAGAAGTATGGCAATGGCAGAATTAGTGCATGATTTTTCTCTAAAAGTACTCAAGCCTGGTGGCGATTTGCTGATAAAACTGTTTGAAGGCGCAGGAACAAACGAATATAGACGAATATTAAGGGAACATTTTTCCAAGGTGATGACTCGAAAACCGGACGCATCGCGTGATAAATCGCGGGAATTTTATATTTTAGCCCGGTCATATAAGTTATAGTATTAGTTATAAGAAATTAAACGAGGTTTATTGAATTGAACGATATGGCAAAAAATCTGGTTCTGTGGGTAATTATTGCCCTGGTTCTAATGATGGTATTTAAGAATTTTGATAATTCGGCTTTGTCCGGAAATATCAATTATTCAAAATTTATTGCTGAAGTAAAGACAGGTCGTGTAGCCGAAGTCGCAATTGAGGGTAATTCAATAACCGGTCGTTATTCCGATAATGATAAAATTTTTAAAACATACAGCCCTGAAACGAGTAACGATGCATTAATTGGTACTTTGCTCGATAACAACGTTGAAATTCTTGGAAAAGAACCCAATGGCAATTCTTTTTGGGCACATGCATTAATTTCATGGTTTCCAATTCTATTATTGCTTGGCGTCTGGATTTATTTTATGCGACAGATGCAAGGCGGTGGCGGTGGTCGCGGTGCTTTATCGTTTGGTAAAAGTCGCGCACGTTTAATGGGCGAAGATCAGATCAAAATCACATTTAATGATGTTGCTGGTGTTGAAGAAGCCAAAGAAGAAGTCGGTGAGTTAGTCGAATTTTTAAGAGATCCGGGAAAATTCCAGAAACTCGGTGGCAAGATTCCTTCAGGTGTATTAATGGTGGGTTCTCCCGGTACAGGTAAAACCTTATTGGCAAAAGCCATTGCGGGTGAAGCAAAAGTCCCTTTCTTTACTATTTCCGGTTCAGACTTTGTTGAGATGTTTGTCGGTGTCGGCGCTTCTCGTGTTCGAGATATGTTTGAAGAAGCGAAGAAACACGCCCCTTGTATCATCTTTATAGATGAAATCGATGCTGTTGGCCGGCATCGTGGTGCCGGTTTAGGTGGCGGCCATGATGAACGTGAACAAACACTAAACCAGTTGTTAGTCGAAATGGATGGTTTTGAAGGTAATGAAGGTATTATTGTTATTGCTGCAACTAACCGCCCTGACGTTCTTGATCCCGCTTTATTAAGACCGGGCCGCTTTGACCGTCAGGTTGTCGTGCCATTGCCGGACATTCGAGGTCGTGAACAAATTCTTAAAGTACACATGCGTAAGGTGCCATTAGGTGATGATGTGAAGGCCAGTCTTATTGCTCGCGGTACGCCTGGTTTTTCAGGTGCGGATTTATCAAACCTTGTGAATAAAGCGGCATTGTTTGCAGCGCGTGCGAATAAAAAACTGGTTGATATGGAAGAGTTTGAGCGCGCAAAAGATAAAATCATGATGGGTGCAGAACGTCGTTCAATGGTCATGAGTGAAGAGGAAAAGTTAAATACCGCCTATCATGAAGCAGGTCATGCTATTGTTGGTCGACTCGTGCCGTCGCATGACCCGGTTTATAAAGTAACGATTATTCCTCGTGGACGTGCTTTAGGTGTCACCATGTATTTACCTGAAGAAGATAAATACAGTCAAAGCAAAGAACAGTTAGAAAGCATGCTTTCGAGTTTATTTGGTGGTCGTATTGCTGAAGAATTAACACTTGGTAAAGATAAAGTGACGACCGGCGCAAGTAATGATATTGAACGTGCCACGCAGTTAGCACGTAACATGGTTACCAAATGGGGGCTATCAGAAAAACTTGGACCATTAACCTACAGTGAGGATGATGGTGAAGTCTTTCTGGGGCATTCCGTGACACAACATAAAGCGATTTCTGATGAAACTGCACATACGATTGATGGAGAAATCAAAGCGGTTATTGATCGTAACTATGAACGGGCTGAAAAAATTCTAAATGAAAATATCGACAAGCTGCATAAGATGGCTGAAGCGTTGATGAAGTACGAAACTATCGATGCAGCTCAAATTGACGATATTATGGATGGAAAAGATGTGCGTCCTCCTTCAGGTTGGGATGACAACGATGAAGATGGTGGTTCGTCGGTTAAGAAAGAAGAAATCCATAAAAAGAAAGAGGATGATGATGCGCCGTCTAGTGCGCCTCCTGCCAAGCCGGCATAATAAAGTTCTTAAAATATACACTTTTTGACTCGCCATATAAATGTGGCGAGTTCTCTAAGCTAAACTTTTGCTTGCCTCAATTTACTCCTGACGAATTTGTTACTTATTATTATTTAACTTTTGCTTTACTCATGGCGTTTTTATATTAGCTTGTAGCGGCTAACTTTTTATTTTGTTTGTTTTCAAAAAAATACAACACCGGTTTTATTTTTCTGCGCACAAGAGTAGTCTTATCGTATATAACATTGTTTAAGTAAATAGAATTTAACATTATGAGTAGAAAGTATTTTGGTACCGATGGTATTCGCGGGAGTGTTGGCGAAGGTGTTATCAATCCCGAGTTTGTTATGAAACTTGGCTGGGCTGCTGGCCGGGTTTTGGCAAAAAAAGGTAATGGTCCAGTACTAGTCGGTAAGGATACACGTATTTCCGGTTACATGTTTGAGTCTGCGTTAGAAGCAGGCTTATCTGCAGCAGGTGTTGATATTCGTTTACTAGGACCCATGCCCACGCCTGGTATTGCTTATCTGACGAAAAATACACGGGCGCAGGCAGGTATTGTTATCAGTGCATCACATAATCCTTTCTATGATAATGGTATTAAGTTTTTTCAGGAGATGGAACAAAGTTACCAGATGAAATAGAACACGAAATTGAATATGAATTGGCTCTTCCAATGCAGCCGGTTTATTCACGTCACCTTGGTAAAGCACGACGCATTACTGATGCACCTCGACGCTATATAGAATTTTGTAAATCAAAGATTGCACATAATGTCGATTTCAACGACATAAGAGTCGTCATAGATTGTGCTAACGGCGCAACCTATCACATTGCACCGAAAGTATTTGAAGAACTGGGCGCAGAGGTTATTTTACATGCTGCTACACCAGATGGTTTGAATATTAATGATGAATGTGGTGCAACCTCACCTGAAGCACTACAGAAATTAGTAAAGGAATCGAGAGCCGATTTAGGTATTGCGCTAGATGGAGATGGTGATCGCCTTATCATGGTTGATAACGAAGCTAATATTTTAGATGGCGATGATATTATTTATGTCATTACTCAACTTGAAAGAGAGAAGCTTAACGGTGCTGTTGTTGGCACAGTAATGAGTAATCTTGGTTTGGAACATGCAATCAATCAACTTGATCTAAATTTTTTCCGTGCTGCCGTTGGTGATCGTTATGTTATGGAACTTTTACGTAAGGAAAAATTAATTCTTGGTGGAGAAACATCGGGCCATATTATCAACTTGGGTTTAACAACAACAGGCGATGGTATTATTGCTGCCTTACAAGTGCTGGAAGAAATAGCATTAACAGGAAAAAAACTATCTGAACTGGTTTCAGGCGTTAATAAACATCCGCAGATAATGAAAAATGTCAGACTTAATGAAAAAATTGATATCACAATAATTGATGATATTAACAATGCAGTTAAAGATGTTGAAAATACATTAGGAGATACGGGTCGTGTTGTTTTAAGAACTTCCGGTACAGAACCTTTAGTCAGAGTCATGGTTGAAGGTGAAAGTGAACGACAAGTTGAAATGCTTGTTGATCAACTTGTAGAAGTCGTTGGTACAGCGGTCAGTCAGCTACATTAAAAAATGAAACAGTGAATAAAAGAACGATGAGCACACCACAATCAGCAATATTACCTGAAGCTTCGCAACATGCTTTATATATTGTTATTAATGTTGATAACAAAAAAGATAATGTTGTTAAACAATGTGCATCATTACCAGAATTAATAAATAAGATTAAACAACAGCATAATACGAATAGTCTGGTTGCCAGTCTGGCTTTTGGTGTCGATCATTGGAATGTTGTTCATCCTGAGAGTAAACCGCAACACTTGAAGCCTTTCTCTCAACTAGGAGAAGGGGAGCTTGTTGCTCCGGCAACAGGCGGTGATCTTTTTTTGCATATTCATTCCGATAGAAAAGACATGATCTATGTATTGGCATCAGAATTTCTTAAAGCAATTAAAACTGATGTAACAGTGTTAGAAGAAGTTGAAGGTTTTCATTACCTTGATGATCGTGACCTAACTGGTTTTATCGATGGAACTGAAAATCCTGAAGGCAATGAACGTGCCGAAGTAGCATTAATAGATAACGACCCAGGCTTTATTGGTGGCAGTTATGTTTTGGCACAACGTTATGTACATAATCTGCCTAAGTGGGAAAAGGTTGATGATAAAGAACAGGAAGGTATTATTGGCCGCACTAAGCCTGACAGCGTAGAACTCGATGATGATGTGATGCCGGAAACGTCACATGTTAGCAGGGTAGTGATAGAAGAAGATGGCGAAGAACTTGAAATAGTGCGCCATAGTTTGCCTTATGGCAAAGCATCAGGCGATGCAGGTTTGTTTTTTCTTGCGTATAGCAAAGACAATACTATTCTGGAAAAGATGTTGGCGAATATGTTTGGCACCAGTGACGATGCATTACACGATCACTTGATGGACTATACTTCAGCTAAAAGCGGTGCCTATTTCTTTGCACCATCAGTTGAGATGTTGGAAGGTCTGATTAAATAACTTTAAATTGAAGCCTGTACGCATCTAATTACGCCATAATCATATTCTTCATCCAGTGCTTCATAGATTGGCTTAATCTTACCTTTCTCTTCATCTTCCATAGATTCAATAACAAAGATAATTTCTTCATATTGTCCATCATCGAATTCAATTACATCATGTATATCAATTAGGCCAACTTCAATCGCATCAGCTAAATGCGTATAAATCGTGCTTGTTTTTATTTCGCGTTGTTGTGCAATCTCTTCTATAGAATTATCTTGTTGAAGAAGCATTAACGTCTCATTAATTGTCGAGCTTAAATTATTATCAAGTAAAGCCGAAAGAGGGTGTTTGGCAATTTCATTTATAAACTGTTTGCCATAACGTTTTAATTTTTGTTCCCCGACACCAGAAATTCGCTCCATCTCTTTTAAAGTTTGAGGTCTTTTCTTAAGCATCTCTTGTAAAGTGACATCATGAAAAATAACATAAGGTGGTACACCTGCTTCGCTTGCTAATTCCATACGTAATGAGCGTAAGGCTTCCCATAGGTCTTGATCTTGAGGACGTACAGATGATTTTTCTTTCTTATCTTTTGATGCTTTCTCTTCAACAGTTAATTTTCGTAATTCCAGATGTTGTTCGCCACGTAATACCGGACGATATTTTTCCGTAAGTCGTAATGCGCCGTGACGTTCTATATCGATATCAATAAAACCAAGCGCTATTAATTGTCTAAAAACACTACGCCATTCAATATTTGATAATTCTGTACCAATACCAAAAGTACTTATTTTTGTATGACCATTACGTTGGATACGTTCATCTGATTTGCCTAATAAAATATCAATTATGTAGTTCACACCAAAACGCTGTTCGGTTCGATAAATTGAAGATAATGCTTTTTGAGACGCTTCTGTGCCATTCCATTTTTCCGGTGGGCTTTGGCAATTATCACAGGCATTACAGTTTTCTGATGATGTTTCATCAAAATAGGCAAGTAAGGTATGACGACGACAGGTGATGAGTTCACAAAGGCCCAGCATAGATTCAAGCTTATGATGTTCTACACGTTTATAGGTTTCATTCGCATTCGAGTTCTGCATGAACTGACGAAGCGTAATGACATCTTGTAAACCATACGCCATCCATGCATTAGCCGGTTCGCCATCACGCCCGGCACGTCCGGTTTCCTGATAATAGGCTTCAATGCTTTTCGGTAAATTTAAATGTGCAACAAAACGCACATCCGGTTTATCGATACCCATGCCAAAAGCAATTGTCGCAATAATGATAACGCCGTCTTCACGTAAAAAGCGTTGCTGATTTTGTTGACGAACTTCTGCGGCTAAACCGGCATGATAAGGCAGTGCAATTCTCCCCTGATCAGATAACCATTCTGCAATCGCTTCAACTTTCTTACGCGACAGACAATAAACAATACCGGCATCGTTAGCATGTTTATCCTGAAGAAACTTCCAGAGTCTATTCTTTGGATTATTACCCTCTGAAATAGAGTAATGAATATTAGGACGATCAAAGCTGGTAATAAAAACATTCGCTTCATCCAATTGCAGTTGCGAAATGATTTCATCGCGCGTGCGTTGATTAGCCGTCGCAGTTAATGCAATACGAGGTACAGAAGGAAAGCGTTCATGCAAAACAGTTAGTCGTTGATATTCAGGACGAAAATCATGTCCCCATTGCGAAACGCAATGCGCTTCATCAATTGCGAATAAACAAACCTGACATCGATCCAGTAACGCCAGCATGTGATTAGTTAGTAATCGTTCCGGTGCTACGTAAACAATATCAAGTTCATTATTAAGTAACTGACGTTCTACATCATCCGCTTCTTCATGACTCATACTGGAATTCATATACGCCGCTTTTACGCCGAGTTGAATTAAGGCATCAACCTGATCCTGCATCAACGCAATTAAGGGAGAAATAACGATAGCCGTACCTTCGCGCACCAAAGCCGGAATCTGATAACACAACGACTTACCGCCACCCGTCGGCATTAAAACAAGCGCATCATTACCATCGAGTAATTGCTGTATGACTTCTTGTTGAGAGTGACGAAACTGTTCGTATCCAAAAGTGGATTTAAGAATTTCTTGCGCTTGTTTCATTCAGAGGAAAATTACTTGATACGAGTTTTGGAAAGAAATAATTGTACTATAAAGAGATAGTAAAAAATGATTTAATGCAGTTCACGACGCAAAGTGGACTTTATACTTCAAAAGGATTCGATATGACTATTAGAACGTATTTAAAAAAACGCATACTTTTATTTATAAGCATGATAATTATTGGAGGTATGCTACATTTTTATGCGATGTTTTTAGCTATTCCCGAATCAACCATTAAAACAAGTCTGTTAATTATTGCCGCAACATTGGGACTACCTGGTTTTATTGGTTTTGTATTTTTTATTAAATGCCCGCAGTGTAAAAGACGTATAGGTGATTTCATGAATCACTTCTCTTTGGTTTCAGTAAAGAAGGAACGAGGTATTCAACATTGCCCTTATTGTGGGGTTAATTTTGACGAGATTATTACGGATAATGCTATTGATTAATGTCCGCTTCTGGCCGAAAGCCGAAATTAAAACTTTAACGATTTATAGTTTTCCACATTAAACCCAACAGTAATTTTTTTATTAACATCTAACACAGGACGTTTAATAATCGCTGGGTTCTCTATCATTAACTCAACAGCTTGAGCTTTTGTCTTTATTTCTTTTTCTTCATCAGATAATTTACGCCATGTTGTGCCGCGTTTGTTGATGAGTGTGTCTACATCGACTTGTTTCAGGAAATTATTAACTAATGTTTTGTCAATGCCATCGACGCGGAAGTCATGGAAGGTATAAGGCACGGAATTGGCGTCTAACCATTTCCGTGCCTTTTTAACTGTGTCGCAGTTTTTTATGCCGTAGAGAGTTACGGTCATGTTTTAAAGGTCTCGAAGTATTTCGTTAATCCCAACTTTAGATAAGGTTTTCTCGTCAACTTTTTTCACAATCACAGCACAATATAAGCTGTATTTGCCATCGCTAGAAGGCAGGTTGCCTGAGACTACAACTGAACCTGGCGGGATGTAACCATAGGTGATTTCACCAGTAGTGCGATCATAGATGCGGGTACTTTGTCCGATGTAAACACCCATTGAGATAACGGCACCATCACCAACAATCACACCTTCAACAATTTCTGAACGTGCGCCAATAAAACAGTTATCGCCAATAATAGTTGGGTTCGCTTGTAATGGTTCGAGTACACCACCAATACCGACACCTCCGGATAAGTGAACGTTCTTACCAATTTGTGCGCATGAACCGACTGTTACCCATGTATCGACCATCGTACCTGCATCAACGTAGGCACCAATGTTTACAAAGCTCGGCATTAAAACAACATTTTGTCCGATGAAACTACCACGTCTTACCGTTGCGTTTGGAACAACGCGTGCCCCGGTTTCTATAAAGTTTGTTTTGGTGTAACCGTAAAACTTATTTGGGATCTTATCGAAATAGTTAGTAATGCCGCCTTGAATGACAACATTGTTATCAAGAATAAAAGAAAGTAAAACTGCTTTTTTTAACCATTGGTTGGTTACCCATTCGCCATCCACTTTTTCTGCAACACGTGCTTCACCGCTATCGAGTTTCCAGATTGCTGTTTCTACAGCTTCTTTCAGTTCTTTATTAGGACTGTTTGGATCAATTTCTGCTCGGTTTTCAAATGCATCGTTAATTAAATTTTCTAAATCACTCATTGGTCTTTTCCTGATATTAATATTTCAATAATTATTTTCTATAAATTCTTTCATTCGGTTTGCAGCCTCTTCGCACTCTTCGACTTCTGCAACCAATGCTATGCGGATGCGATTTTCCCCGGGGTTTATATCATTTATGTTGCGGGACAGAAAGGAGCCTGGCAATACTTTGATATTTTCGCTTGTATAGAGCTTACTTGCAAAGTTTGTGTCTAAATCTGGTAGTTTTGGCCAAAGGTAGAAACTGGCTGCTGGCGGCTTTATTTCAAGAACTGGGTTTAATATTTCACAGAAACGACGGAATTTATTTCTGTACTTATCTCTGTTTTCTCTTACATGTGTTTCATCGCTCCATGCTGCAATACTGGCTTTTTGTACATGCAAAGGCATGGAGCAGCCATGATAGGTTCGATAACGTAAAAAGCTAGCGATTAATTCACTGTCGCCCGCAACAAATCCGGAACGTAGACCGGGCACATTGGAGCGTTTGGAAAGACTATGAAAAACGAGACAACGTTTGTATTCGCTATTACCCAGTTGATTGGCACATTCAAGTAAACCAACAGGCGCTTGATCTTCATTTGGATAAATCTCTGAGTAACATTCGTCTGATGCAATGATGAAATCATATTTTTCAGCAAGTTCCAGTAATTGTTTTACATGAACTTGATTAACGATAGCGCCGCTCGGATTCCCGGGCGAGCATAGATAGACGAGTTGGCAACGCTGCCATATTGTTTCAGGAACGGATGAAAAATCCGGAATAAAATTATTTTCTTCGGTGCAATTTAAATAATAAGGTTCGGCACCGGCGAGTAAGGCTGCGCCTTCATAGATTTGATAAAAAGGATTCGGCAAGATTACGACAGGTGTTTCTGTTTGTTCCCCAATGACTGTTTGTGCGATGGCAAACAACGCCTCGCGCGTGCCTGTAACAGGTAATACATGCTTATCAGCATCAATAGATGCTTGAGGTAAATTGAAACGGCGGCATAACCAGTTTGCAATTGCGCTTCTTAACTCTTCTGTTCCCTTGGTTGTCGGGTAGTGAGCAATATCATTCGCATTGGTTGTTAATGCGTCCAGTATAAAATCTGGAGTGGGATGTTTAGGTTCCCCAATAGCTAGACTAATCGGACTTTTATTAGCGGCTGCTTTTCCTTCGAGTAGCTTTGTATATTTCTCAAAAGGGTATGCGTGTAGGTTTTTTAATCCAGGATTCATCATTTTAAAATTGTTGTGTAGAAAGCTGCGCAGTATATGCTATCACTTATGTCAGCCCAACCAGCAAACTCTCTTTTCCCCGCCTTAGCTTGTGCACTTGCTGCCATTCTTTGGGGACTATTTTGGTATCCATTAAGGTTATTAGAAGAAATGGGCGTGCCCGGTTTATGGGCGAGCTTGATTATTTATGCTGTTGCCATGCTGTTTCTTTTTCCCACGTTCTGGAAAAAACGTGCTGAGTTTTTACATCATAAATTGGAATATGTCCTTATCGGTTTATTTGCTGGTTGGACGAACCTTGCTTTCATTCTGGCAGTACTGGATGGGGAAATTGTTCGGGTATTACTGTTATTTTATTTATCGCCTATCTGGGCCATTTTTATGGCGGTTATAATTTTACGTGAGCGTTTAACGCTGATTGGATTTTGTTCGCTTGTTTTAGCCATGGCAGGTGGAGCTTTAATGTTATGGCAGCCGGATTTAGATTATTCAAATGGTATTGGTTTAGCGGACTTCTATGCAATCAGTGCGGGCATGGCATTTGCCGTGACGAATATTATCGTTCGCAAAATAGGAAACACCCCCTTTGCTGTGAAAATTGGCGTTTGCTGGATTGGTGTTTTGGTGCTTACTGTTTGCGGTCTTTTACTGGCGCAATTGCCTGTCCCTGAATTTTCATTCAAAGCAGGGCTATTGTGTTTCTTTATCGGTTTTCCTCTTATGTTGATAATGACATGGGCAGCGCAATATGGTGTCACGTATTTACCCATACAACGTTCTTCGGTTATTTTCTTACTGGAAATTGTTGCCGGAGCCGTATCGGCAGCAATCTGGACTGACGAGATTGTACGTAATATTGAGTATATTGGCGGTGTTTTAATCATTTCAGCCGGCCTAATTAGTATTATTAAACAAAAAAAAACAGAATAGTACGGACTAAGCTTCATTCTGGCTCTTATCTTATGTATGCTTTGCGCCCCTTGAAAATGACTTTGTTAATCAGGAATTAATTAGAACGTGACTAAGAAAATTTTAATATTACCCGGTGATGGGATCGGACCGGAGATTATTGCTCAGGCTGAAAAAGTACTGGCATTTTATATAAATGAATGTGGTGTCAAATTAGAACTTGAACAAGGCTTGCTGGGTGGTTGTGCTGTTGATGAGGCTGGCGTGCCTTTGCCGGACGAAACACTGGCAAAAGCGAAAGAATCTGATGCTGTATTGTTAGGTTCAGTTGGTGGTCCGAAATGGGACACAATTGAACGCTCAATTCGCCCGGAAAGAGGTTTGTTAGCGATTCGCGCAGGATTAGGATTGTTTGCAAATTTACGCCCGGCTGTTTTATTTCCGCAATTAGCCAGCGCTTCGACATTGAAAGAAGATGTTGTCAGCGGTCTCGATATTATGATTGTTCGTGAGCTGACGGGCGGTATTTATTTTGGACAGCCCCGTGGTATTAAAGAACTGGAAGATGGACAACGCCAGGGGTTCAATACACTTGTTTATAGCGAAAGTGAAATTGAACGCATTGCGCGTATCGCATTTGAAAGTGCGAGTAAACGCCAGGGTCGTCTTTGTTCTGTCGATAATGCTAATGTACTAGAGTCAACTGAGTTGTGGCGCGAAGTCGTGACGAATGTCGCTAAGGATTATCCTGATGTTGAACTTGAACATATGTATGTTGATAACGCAGCTATGCAATTAGTGCGTAACCCAAAACAGTTTGATGTCATGGTCACAACGAATATGTTTGGCGATATTTTGTCTGATTTGGCTTCCATGCTAACCGGTTCGATAGGTATGTTACCGTCAGCATCATTAGCGAGTGATGGTAGTGGCATGTATGAACCTAGTCATGGCTCCGCTCCTGATATTGCAGGACAAAATCTGGCGAACCCATTGGCAACAATAATGTCTTTAGCCATGTTGTTTAAATACTCTCTAGATGAAGCAAAAATTGCCGATCAAATTGAAAAAGCAGTGAGTCAGGTTTTATCAGATGGATTACGGACTAAAGATATTGAATCTGAAGGGACGACCTGTGTCGGTACTAATGAAATGGGTGATGCGGTCGTTAAAGCATTAGCCACTGTCGTTAATTAATTATTATTGTGAATTATTAAGTTGAAGAAGTGTTATGACAGATAAAAAAGTAAATGTAGCAGTTGTCGGTGCCACCGGTGCCGTAGGTGAAACCATGTTGTCTATATTAGAACAACGCGGTTTTCCTGTAGGTGAAGTTTATCCTTTGGCAAGTAGTCGTTCTGCTGGTAAACGTGTCGAATTTAAAAATAAGCAACTTGTTGTTGAAGACTTGGAAACATTTGATTTTAATAAAGCGCAAGTTGGTTTGTTTTCACCGGGTGCATCTGTTTCTGCGATACATGCGCCACGTGCTGCTGAAGCAGGCTGTGTGGTTATCGATAACACATCACAATTTCGTTATGACGATGATGTTCCGTTGGTTGTTCCTGAGGTCAACCCACATGCCGTCGCTGATTATAAAAACCGCGGTATTATTGCTAATCCTAATTGTTCAACTATCCAAATGCTGGTTGCATTAAAACCGATTTATGATGCAGTAGGTATTGAGAGAATTAATGTTTGTACTTATCAGGCAGTGTCCGGCACAGGTAAAGAGGCTATAGAAGAACTGGCAAAACAAACTGCTGACTTACTTAATGCAAAGGATATTAACTGCGAAGTCTATCCCAAGCAGATAGCATTCAATGCTTTACCTCATATCGATTCATTTCAGGAAAATGGCTACACCAAAGAAGAAATGAAAATGGTTTGGGAAACCAGAAAGATATTTGAGGATGAAGCTATTCAGGTAAATCCGACCGCAGTAAGAATTCCTGTTTTTTATGGACACTCAGAAGCTGTGCATATAGAGACAAAAGAAAAAATTGATGCGGCAACAGCGACAAAATTATTGAGTGAAATGCCAGGCATCAGCGTGCTTGATGATCGAGTTGATGGAGGCTATCCGACTGCGGTGACAGAAGCGGCGGGTGAAGATCCTGTTTTTGTTGGCAGAATCCGTGAAGATATCTCGCATGAGCGAGGCCTGAACATGTGGGTTGTTTCAGATAATGTTCGGAAAGGCGCGGCATTAAATAGTGTTCAAATCGCAGAAATTCTGGTAAAACACTATTTATAAACCATAGTTAGGGGTATTATGTAAAGCATATTCGTAAGTTCGAATTAGCATAAAATTGAGCTAAATTAGTGGATTTAAATATTAAAAGTGTCAACTTTTAACACGATGCAAGTCGTTATTACTATATAAAACAGTAAGATAGTACGAAAGTTATGAATACGAATAAAGTATTATTCAAATTAGCAACAATTATAGGCTTAGCCTTATATGCTGTTACAGGTTATGGTCTTGCGTTAACTCAGGCTGAGATAAAATCTCTACTAAATCAACAGCTTGACGTTAGAATCGGCCTATTGGCAGATAATAAAGCTGAATTGGAAAGTCTTGAAGTCTCATTAAATTACTCAGCGGAAAATAATGTATCTCGCTATAAACTGAACTACGAAGTAATTAAGGGTGATAAGCGAAATTATTTAAAAATTACTACGAATGATGATATCCGTGAGCCTATTATTGAATTTACTCTGGATATAGGCTGGTCTGATGGACATGTTGTGCGTGAATATTCATTTTTAATTGATCCGCCGCTTAACTGATTAAAAGGAACAAGAAGTAACAATGAAACGATTACTATATTTTGTCTTATTCGCTTTAACGCCAGCATTAGCTAATGCATTTGGTTTAGGCAATCTTGATTTAAATTCAGCCTTAAATGAGCCGTTTGACGCAAGAGTCCAGTTGCTTTCTCCTACAGCAGATGAGCTTGATTCGCTGAAAATTTCATTAGCCGACAGTGATGCTTTTGCACGAGCCAAAATAGACCGCCCTTTTATACTCAGTAAATTAAGATTTGATCTACGCCGTTCAGTAGATGGCGGTCCAGATTATATACGCGGCTACATTCAAGAACCGATACGCGAACCTTTTTTAAATTTCCTTGTTGAAGTCAGTTGGTCTAACGGCAGATTATTCCGTGAATATACGGTGTTACTTGATCCGCCACTATATGATCCTAATGTACGCTCTGCTGAATTTACTCAAGCGACTGAACCAACGACCGAACAACCCACGACTGAACCCAGCTCTTCTGTAACAGTAGATGATCCTGAACATCAGATTACTTATGGCGAAGCTTATGATGAATTCGCTAATAAAGATGTAACACCTTCAGTAAGCCCAAGCTATAAAGCAGATATAGATTATAGTGGTGGAGATTATGGACCTACGACGGGTTCAGATACATTGTGGTCTATCGCATCAGATATGAGACCTGATAGTTCTATTAGCGTCAATAAAATGATGATGGCGTTGTTAAGAGCAAACCCTGATGCATTTATCGATGGCAATATCAATGGTTTAAAACGCGGACAAGTTCTGCGTATGCCGAATGAAAGTGAGATAAGTGCACTTAGCAATGCTGAAGCATTAAAAGAAGCGCAATCACAATACAGTGCTTGGGGTGACATAAGAGAGAATCTGTCCAGTAATGTTAGTGAACGCCCAGAGGTTAGCGCTACGGCTAAAGTTGAAGCCGCAGAAGCAGAGGTTGTTGCAGAAGAAACTGTTGATGCCGAGTTAAAGCTTGTTTCAGCTGATGACTCTGGAGAGGCAAGCGATCAAGTTTCCAGTGTTGATTCCGGTACAGGTGAAGAAATGATCCTGGCACAGGAAACTATTCAAGTATTAACACAGGAAAACCTTGAACTTAAAGATAGGGTTCAGGAGTCTGATGCACTACTTTCTGATCTTAAACGTTTGTTATCTCTTAAAGATGATGAGTTAGCAGCGCTACAGGAACAAATGGTGGCTGCGCAAAATGAAGAAGTTGTTGAAGAAGAAATGGAGCTGGAAGCCGAGGAAGTTATCGCTGAAGCTGAAGAAACATCAACTGATATTGAAGAAGCAATATTAGCAGAGGCTGAAGGAGAAACAGCAACTGATACTGAAGAAGAAATATTGGCAGAAGACGAGGTAGCCGAAACTGAAGAAGACACAGTGGTTGAAGCCGATGCTGAGGAAGATATTGAAGTAATTGAAACTGAACCAGAACCAGCATCAACAGGTGTAATGGGAATGGTTGATCAATATTTGGGGCCGGTAAAGGATATCTTGCTTGGTAACCCAATGATAGGCATGGCTATCGCTGGCGTGATTGTACTGTTGCTCATTGTTGTTGTGATAATGAAATTCAGAAAACCAAAAGCGGAAACGGTTCAGGTTGACACAATGACCGAAGAGGCTTTCCCTGATTTTGATTCAGGTGATCTGGGAAGCACAGGTGAAAGCGCCGCCGCTTCAGAAACTGCAACAGTATTACCAGACAGTGAAGATGAGACAGTAACACCGCCTACAGGCGATGCTGCGGTTGATCTGGATCTTGATGAAGAAGAAAAAGCACAATCCATAGCAGAAGAAGCGCCTGCAGTAGAGGAAGTTGAAGAAGAGGAAGAGGATCCTTTACAGGAAGTAAATACCTATCTGGCGTTTGAACAATTTGATCAGGCTGAAGAGTTTGTTAGAAATGTCATTAATGACAGCCCTGATAACCCTGAGTATCACACAAAACTTCTGGAAGTATTCTATACCTCTGGTGATAAGAAGAGTTATGAAGAAGAAGCGAAGGTATTGCATGACCTGGTAGGAGGCGAAGGCGAATATTGGAATATGACAACCGCGATGTGGTCAGAAATGTCGCCAAACCGTGCTTTATTTGAAGCAGGAGAAGATGATGATGACGATGATACTGCAGATAATACTAGTGGTGGATTTGTTGACGTAACAGCGGATGAAGAAGCCGATGATGATACGGGCGGTAGTCTAGACTTTGATATTGGCGGTGCAGAAGAAGCGCCTGCAGCAGCAGAAGCACCGGCAGCAGAAGAGGTGCTTGATATTACTGGAGCCAGCAGTGAAGAAGTGCTTGAAATGACGACAGCTCAAGAAGTGGAAGACTTACTTGACGTTACAGCTGCGGTCAATATAGATGAAGAAATCGACTCTGAGAGTGACACCCTTCAGGTCAGTGATAGTGATGATATATTAGATATTTCAGGTACGGGTGCTGAGAACTTACTGGATAATACGTCAACAGAAGATTCTTCCGGCGATGATTTACTGGATGTTACCGCCGCTGCCAACCTTGACCTTGATTCAGAAGAAGACTTACTGGATGTTACCGCTGCTACAAGTGCGGGTGCAGATAGTTCTGAATTACTCGACCTTGATACAGGCGATGGAGAGCTTGATATTGATGTAGAAAGTCTCGCTGATTCAGAAGTAAATGAAGACTCAAATGAAATAGAGTTTGATATTTCTGCTGAGGACAGTGCTACTGTTGATTTAGATACGTCTAGTCCAGAAGAATTATCTATAGAAAGTTCTGATGATAGTAATGTACTTGATTTCGATATGTCAGCAGGTGATAGCGATAGTAATGAAATAGAACTTGATATAGACACTGTTGATTCTGAAGCTGAAACAAATGAAATAAAGTTGGATATTGCGGGATCTTCTGATGAAGAATCTGCTTTGGAAATTGGTCTAGATGTACCAGAAGAAGAAGCGATTCGACTTGATGTTGAAGAATCAAATGATGAAATGTCTTTAGATATGGATTTGGGTATTGTTGAGCCTGAAGGTGAAATAGAGTTAGATATCCCTGATTCTTCTGACGAAGAACCTGCTTTGGAAATTGGTCTAGATGTGCCAGAAGAAGATATATCGCTTGACGTCGATATGGGTGAAAGTACTTCTGAAAATGATATCTCTTTAGATATGGATTTAGGTGACAGTGCTACAGAAGAAGTAGCGCTTGATACTGGAGATGAAGGTATCGAACTTGATCTTTCTATTGCTGAAGACGAAGACGCTTCGACAAAGGAAGATAATGCTGGGATAGACTTTGATTTTAGTCTTGATGATAATGATTCATCAGAAGCCGCAGAAGAATCAAGTTTGGATCTGGATGGAACAGTTGAGCTTCCTAAAAGTGCGCTTTCATTAGATGAAGACGACGACGATGAAGATGACCACACTGTCTTTGTTCCTAGAGCAGCACAACCTGAAGAGCAAAGCACCGAAGATGAAATTGCCACAAAACTTGATCTGGCTAAAGCTTATGTTGAACTAGGTGATAAGGACAGCGCCAAAACGATTCTTGATGAAGTCATAGCGGATGGAAATGACGAACAACGTAAACAGGCAGAAGATCTTTTAGGCCAAGTTTAATTACTGTACAAAACTAACCGTAATGTATTTCTTTTAGTGAATGAGTCTCGAGTTTGTTTTGTGCAACCAGCCAGAAATAAGTTATGAGAATTGCGCTGGGGATCGAATATGCAGGCCATGCTTATTATGGTTGGCAAAGGCAGGATATCTCACCTACTGTTCAAGAAGTTCTTGAGTTAGCCTTATCTGACGTTGCTAATGAAACGATCCGAGTCGTTTGTGCAGGTAGAACAGATACAGGTGTACACGCACTTCAACAGGTCGTTCACTTTGAAACAACATCTCAACGCGAAGTCAAAGCCTGGCAATTAGGCACGAATACCAAGCTACCCAAAGACGTTGCGGTGACATGGGTATTGCATGTTGATGATGATTTTCATGCCAGATTCAGTGCACAAAAAAGAACTTATCAATATTTAATATTAAATCGTCGAGCACGTCCTGCTGTCTATAACGGTTTGGTAACATGGGAATATGCGCCGCTTGATTATGAAAGAATGAAGGCAGCTTCAAAAATTCTACTTGGCGAGAATGATTTTACCTCATTTAGGGCGGCTGCTTGTCAGGCAAAATCTCCGATAAGAACAATATATCAATTAGATATCGATAAATCGGGCGACTGGTATTTAATTACGATCTGTGCAAATGCATTTTTACATCATATGGTCAGGAATATAGCTGGTGTATTAATGGCTATAGGCAAAGGTAAGAAAGAGATAAAATGGGCTGAAGAAGTCTTGCTAGCAAAGGATAGAACAGCTGGCGGCGTTACCGCCCCACCGTATGGTTTATATTTGGCTGATATAAAATATCCAGACAAGTATATAATTCCGAAACCTGATACATTGATTGATAAGTTTTATATAGAAAAATGAGCCGAACACGAATAAAAATCTGTGGCATAACAAGTCTTGAAGATGCCGAGTCGGCGATTTCAGCGGGTGCAGATGCGATAGGGTTTGTTTTTTATGAAAAGAGTCCGCGCTATATAACACTCAATACAGCGGAACATATTGTTAAAAATTGTGCGCCATTTATAAACTTTGTTGGCTTATTTGTTGATGCAGATGAAAGTTATGTAAAAAAAAATATTGGATCGGGTTGCGATTAGTACATTGCAATTTCATGGACAAGAGCCTGAACAAGCTTGCGCAAGCTTTAATAAACCGTATATTAAAGCGATTCGAATGATCGAGAATATAGATTTACCTGAAGAGTGTCAGCGTTATGATTCTGCCGCAGGTTTATTACTCGATACCTATGTGAAAGATGTGCCGGGAGGTACAGGTATCTCTTTTAATTGGGATTTGATACCAAATGTGTTAGAAAAACCTATTATACTTGCCGGTGGTTTGGATGAAACAAATGTTAAAAATGCAGTTAGTCGAGTACGGCCTTATGCTGTTGATGTCAGTGGCGGTGTAGAAAAAGAAAAAGGAATTAAAGATCCTGTCAAAATTAAAAACTTTATTAGTGAGGCGATGAGTGCCTGAAGTGATGAAAAAAACAGATATTGAATCGTATAAATCTATGCCCGATAAACGTGGACACTTTGGTGTTTATGGCGGTCGGTTTGTGTCGGAAACTTTGATGGGGCCACTGGAAGAACTTGAAGAGGCCTACAATAAATTTAGTAAAGATCCGGATTTTATTGCGGAATATGAACAAGATTTAAAACATTTCGTTGGTCGTCCTTCACCGCTGTACCATGCCGAACGTTGGAGTAAAGAACTGGGCGGCGCACAAGTTTATTTAAAGCGCGAAGACTTAAATCACACTGGCGCCCATAAAGTGAATAATACTGTTGGTCAGGCCTTATTAGCAAAAAGAATGGGTAAACGCCGAATAATAGCTGAAACAGGCGCAGGCCAACATGGCGTTGCTTCCGCGACTGTTGCTGCACGATACGGTATGGAATGCATAGTTTATATGGGCGCAGAAGATATCAAGAGACAAGCGATTAATGTCTATCGTATGAAACTACTTGGAGCAACGGTCGTTTCGGTCGAAGCAGGCTCTAAAACATTAAAAGATGCTTTGAATGAAGCTATGCGAGACTGGGTGACGAATGTTGATGATACTTTCTATATTATCGGAACCGTTGCCGGTCCTCACCCGTACCCTGCGATGGTGCGTGATTTTAATGCGATTGTTGGCATTGAAGCGCGGCAACAATGTCTCGACCAAACAGGCAGACTACCTGATTCATTAGTCGCTTGTGTAGGTGGTGGTTCTAATGCGATAGGTTTATTTCATCCTTTTCTAGATGATAAAGATGTCGAAATTTTTGGTGTTGAAGCTGCAGGTGATGGTATCGAAACAGGCAGGCATGCTGCGCCTTTAAATGCGGGTAAACCCGGTGTTTTGCATGGTAATCGTACATACCTTATGGAAAATAAATACGGTCAAATTATAGAAACGCACTCGATTTCAGCGGGTCTTGATTATCCTGGTGTTGGTCCTGAGCACTCCTGGTTGAAAGATACAGGTCGAGCCAATTATGTTTCTGTAACAGATGATGAAGCCTTGAAAGCATTTCATGATTTAACAAAAATTGAAGGGATTATCCCTGCATTGGAATCTAGCCATGCACTGGCGTACACTAGCAAAATAGCGCCTAAAATGGACAAAGATGCCATTATTATCACTAATTTATCAGGTCGTGGTGATAAGGACATTCATACAGTCGCAGCGCGTGAAGGTATAACCGTTTGATGAGAATCTACTTCTAAGGATTCAGGCCATGAATAATAGAGAGCGTTTGATGGATATAATGAGTGAGCATAAACTTGATCGCATGGCAGTGGCAGAAATGGTCAAAGTGAAGCGCGATGAGGTTAATTATTGGTTACTATCAAATGAGTCAAAAAATCATAAAGAAGTGCCAGATATGGCAATTGAGCTGCTTGAATTAAAAATCAACATAAAAAAGTAAATGATAATTCATCTGTAATTTCCGTAAATATTTCCCCTAATTATCCAGTAATTAATCAATATGAGTAGAATTAAAACGTGTTTCAGCACGTTAAAAGAACAGAATAAAAAAGCATTGATTCCGTTTATTACTGCTGGCGATCCTTCGCCAGATGAAACTGTAGGCATCATGCGTGAGCTGGTATCAGCAGGTGCTGACATTGTAGAACTCGGTGTTCCTTTTTCAGATCCAATGGCTGATGGGCCTGTTATTCAACGTGCTAGTGAACGTGCTCTGGAAAAAGGGACCAATACCGATGATGTGTTTAATATTGTTAAAGAATTCAGAACAAGTGATGATTCTACACCTATAATTTTGATGGGTTATCTTAACCCGGTAGAAGTAATGGGCTATAAGACTTTTGCCGAAAAGGCCGTAGAAGCGGGTGTTGATGGTTTAATTATAGTGGATTTGCCTCCGGAAGAATCTGATGAACTTACAAAAATGATACAACCACTTGATTTAGACCATATCTTTTTAATCTCACCGACAACGCATAGTGAGCGTTTGCAGAAGATTTGTGAAGTTGCTTCTGGCTTCCTGTATTATGTCTCCCTGAAAGGGGTAACAGGCTCTAATCAACTGGATATTGATGCGGTTGATGAAAAACTGGCAGAGATTCGTAGTAAAACAGAGTTACCTGTTGGCGTCGGTTTTGGTATCTCAGATGCGAAAGTTGCTGAAGCAGTTGGGCGTGTTTGTGATGCTGTTGTCGTTGGTAGCGCATTGGTACAACGGATTTCTGATAATGCCGGCGATAATGAAAAACTGAAAAAAGAAATAACATCATTTATAGGTTCCTTGCGTCAGGCACTGGACAAAACTTAACGGGATATATTTTAAATGAGCTGGTTTGAAAAAATATTACCCTCACGTGGTAAAACAA
The DNA here is from genome assembly GCA_038142205.1 of Pseudomonadota bacterium. GTDB lineage: Bacteria > Pseudomonadota > Gammaproteobacteria > Eutrophobiales > Eutrophobiaceae > UBA7359. The sequence goes on from JAYQJO010000001.1 coordinate 269,524, forward strand.
ATGCGAATAGACGCACTGTTCCGGAAGGTGTCTGGACAAAATGTAAGCAATGTAATGAGGTGCTTTACCGTGCCGAATTAGAACGCAACTTGGAAGTTTGTCCAAAATGTAATCACCATATGCGCATTAGTGCGCGTATTCGCTTGGAGCGATTTCTGGATGATGAAGAAAGTCGTGAAGAAATCGCCAGCGATGTGAAGCCAGTTGATATTTTAAAGTTTCGCGACAGTAAGAAATATAAAGATAGATTAAATCAGGCGCAAAAAAAGACCGGTGAGGATGATGCTTTAGTTGTTATGTCTGGACGTTTGAAAGGTTTATCCGTCGTTACATGTGCGTTTGAGTTTGATTTTATGGGAGGCTCAATGGGCTCAGTTGTCGGTGAAAAATTCATCCGCGCTGTTGATGTTGCCATTGAGAAAAAAGCCCCTTTAATCTGTTTTTCAACCAGTGGTGGAGCAAGGATGCAGGAAGCATTATTTTCATTAATGCAAATGGCTAAAACGGCGTCAGCATTGGCAGTGCTACGTGAAAATAAACTACCTTATATTTCAGTATTAACCGACCCGACAATGGGTGGTGTGTCAGCAAGCCTGGCAACACTAGGGGATATTAATATTGCAGAGCCTAATGCGTTAATCGGTTTTGCCGGACCAAGAGTCATTGAGCAGACTGTAAGAGAAACTTTACCAGAAGGTTTTCAACGTAGTGAATTTCTGCTTGAAAACGGTGATATTGATATGATCGCTAACCGAAGCGAATTGCGTGACAGGATTGCCAATATTTTATCTCTACTAACACATAAAAAAACATCTGATTAATTAAAGCTTAAGTATAATGCCGGACAAGATTAAATCACGTTCAAAGACCGGTTTAAAATCGGGTCGTTTAAGATTTAATCGTTTAGAAAAGTGGTTAGAGTGGCAGGAAAGTCTTCATTTCACTGCAATTGAACTTGGTCTGGAACGTTGTAAACGCGTTGCGGATAACATGGGATTACTTAAGCCATCATACAATGTTATCAGTGTAGCGGGTACAAATGGTAAAGGTTCCAGTATTACTTTATTGGACAAGGTACTTCGTAATGCGGGTTATAAAATTGGTCGATATACTTCGCCGCACTTATTGAAATATAATGAACGTATATGTATTAATGGCGAGCAAGTATCTGATACTGAGTTATGTGAGTCTTTTGACCGGATAGACAGAGCTAGGGGTGATATTTCTTTAACCTATTTTGAATTTGGCACCTTGGCAGCACTCGATATTTTTCGACAGCATAATGTCGAATTAGCACTTCTTGAAGTAGGTTTAGGTGGACGCCTGGATGCGGTAAATGTGCTTGATGCAGATGTCGCATTAATTACCAGTATTGATATTGACCATCAACAATGGCTTGGAGATAACCGGGAAAGTATAGCGAGAGAAAAAGCGGGTATTTTTAGAAACAAGGCGATTGCAGTTTGTTCCGATCCGAATCCGCCACAAAGTTTACTGAATTGTGCCAACGCACTTGGTACGCCATTAAGTATAGCGGGTCGCGATTATCAATATTCGAGTAATGGTGATTGTTGGTCATGGGAATCAAAGAGTCTGTCATTGAAAGCTTTACCCAGGCCGATGCAGCATTGTGACTTTCAACTACAAAATGCGGCTGGTGTGCTAATGGTCTTGGATAAGATTCATCATGAGTATCCAGTCAGCGAAGAGAATATAGCGCAAGGTTTGAATAGCTTTCGACTTGATGGACGCATGCAAATTATTCCGGGAGAAGTGACAAAAATTCTGGATGTTGCTCACAATTCGCAATCAGTTGAAGCGTTGGTTGTAAATTTAAAAGTGATTCCCTGCGTAGGGCAAACACATTTACTTGTAGGCATGCTAAAAGATAAAGATCATGGTGAAGTGCTAAAAGCTTTAAGTAAAGTGGCTGATACATGGAGTATTGTAACCTTGGCACAAGAAAGGGGTAGCGATGCGAAAATGCTTCTGTCAGATTTATCCTCATTGGGGATTGAAGAAAATGTAACAGAATTCAGAAATGTGGATGAAGCATTAGAAAGTTTGCATAAATCATCAAAGTCTGGAGACAGGATTGTCATTACCGGATCATTTTTAACTGTTGGTGCCGCCCTTAGAAAGTTGAACGAAAGATAAATATGCATCATCGATTAAAAGAAAGGTTAGTTGGCGCAGCGGTACTTGTTGTCATTGCGGTGATTTTTATACCAATGTTATTGACTGGACCAATTGACTCAAACTCAATAAGTAAAACTAATATTCCAGAAAAGCCAACAGAAAAATTTTCTTCAAAGTTGGTACCTCTTAATGATTCATTAATGCCTATTACTGAAGCTCCCGATTCTTCGAATGATATTATCAATGGAGAGCCACTGAGTCAGGAGGAGCTCGTTGAAAGTTATGGCGAAACTGAAAAGGATGTGGCGGAAATAACGGCAGAAAAAGTAACGAATGAAAAACTGGTTATTCAGGAAAAAACAATAAATAAAAAGTAGGTTTAACAGCCTGGGTCGTTCAGTTTGGTAGTTTCTCTACTAAAGTAAACGCAGATAAACTTAACCTGAGTTTAAGAAAAGCGGGTTTTCCCGCTTTTGTTGAGCCATTAACAAAAAAAGGTAAAACCAGTTATCGAGTTAGAGTGGGGCCTGAAATCTTACGCGCCGATGCTGATGCTTTATTAAAAAGTATAAAAACAAAAATGAAGTTAGATGGCATTGTTTTAAGTTACCCTTAAAAATTATAAAAACTAAAGTTCATATTAATTAGCCAATGTCTACAGCCGATATAGTGATTCTCTGTTTAATAGCGCTGCCAGCGATAGTGGGTGTGTTTTATGGTTTTTTGAATATTGTCTTTTCATTACTATCTTGGGCAATTTCATTGGGGCTTACCATAAAACTGGTCCCCTATTTTTCTCCATTGTTGGAAAATTATGTTGAACAAGATGTAATCAGAATGATCCTGGCATTTATTGCTGTATTCATATTGAGTCTGTTAATAATGAGCGGTATCAGTTTTCTGATAGTTAAATTATTAGGAAAAACAGGACTGACGGCAGCAGATAGAATCCTCGGTTTATTTTTTGGTATGGCTTTGGGAACATTAATTGTTTTAGTGATTGTTTTTCTTGCCGGTTTCACTGCTTTTCCGCAGGAAAGCTGGTGGAGGGAATCTAAATTGGCAGAGCCTTTTGAACGTATTAGTATATGGAGTTCACAGTATTTACCTGAGTCCGTTTCCGAGTATCATGCGTATGAACAGTCAGATGAAAATGGCTAACATAATTCAAGAGGTTAATAATTAACGATGTGTGGAATAATTGGTATCGTCGCCAAGAACCCGGTTAATCAGGCTATTTATGATGGCCTGACCATGCTTCAACATAGAGGCCAGGATGCGGCAGGAATGATTACCTGTGATGGTAGCAAATTGTTTCTAAGAAAAGATAATGGCCTTGTTAAGGATGTCTTTCACACGCGGCATATGCTTAACCTGAAAGGTAATATGGGAATAGGACACGTTCGCTACCCCACAGCAGGCTGTCAATCATCTGCAGAAGCTCAGCCTTTTTACGTCAATTCTCCTTACGGTATTTCACTTGCGCATAATGGCAACTTGACCAATGCTGAAGCGTTGAAAGATGACCTGATGCAAGATGATTTACGTCATATCAACACGAATTCAGATTCGGAAGTATTACTGAATATTCTTGCTAATGAATTAAGTACGATTGGCAAACCACGAGATCAGTTACAGCCTAACGATGTATTTCGTGCTGTTCAGCGCTTACATCAACGTTGCAAAGGTGGTTATGCCGCGGTTGCTATGATTACGGGTGTGGGTATTTTAGGTTTTCGTGATCCAAATGGTATTCGCCCCATTGTTTTTGGAGAACGAAAAACTGACATAGGAACGGAATTTATTATTGCATCAGAAAGCGTGGCGATTGATTCACTTGAGTTTCAACGTATACGGGATATAGAGCCCGGCGAAGCGGTTTTTATTACGATTGATGGTGACATGCATACTTTTCAATGTGCTGAGAACCCGGTTTACAGTCCTTGTATTTTTGAACATGTTTATCTGGCCAGACCTGACTCAATTATTGATGGTATTTCTGTATATAAAGCACGTTTAAGAATGGGAGAAAAACTGGCTGAGAAAATTCTTAAGCTTAACCCTGAGCATGATATTGATGTCGTTATACCTATTCCAGATTCAAGTCGACCAGCAGCCTTACCGTTAGCTAACGCACTGGGTGTTGCTTATCGTGAAGGCTTTGTAAAAAACAGGTATATCCCGAGAACATTTATTATGCCGGGACAAAGTATTCGTAAAAAATCTGTACGTCAAAAGTTAAACGCCATAGAACTTGAATTTAAGGATAAGAATGTATTACTTGTTGATGATTCAATAGTCAGAGGTACGACCTCAAGTGAAATAGTACAAATGGCAAGAGAAGCGGGAGCAAAACGTGTTTATGTTGCTTCAGCAGCGCCTCCAGTTCGCTATCCGAATGTGTATGGGATAGATATGCCGACGCCAACAGAATTGATTGCCTATAACAAAACGGTCGAAGAAGTGGCTGAAACAATTGGTGCTGACTGGTTGGTTTATCAGGATATAGAGGACCTGATTGAATCTGCGCAAAAAGGCAATACGGATATTAAGAGCTTTGATACATCCTGTTTCACCGGAGAATATGTAACAGGTGATATTAACGCTGATTATCTGGCTCATATAGAGTCATTGCGTAATGACTCAGCAAAAGAAAAGAACAATATAGATGAAGGCTTAACGGACTTAACTGAAAACCATTAAGCTCAAGTGTTATGATCGAGACTTAGTCTTCCTTATCTATATTCGATGAAAAAGGTGACTTCTTTGCATTGTCAAAAAAGTTTTCCTGCATTTTTTTCCACATATCCATGTTTTTTTCAGTCAATTCGGCCATTGCAGTGATTGGATTGTTGTGGACCGTCGCTTGTAACTGTTCCTGAATTTGTTTTTGTTGAGAAACGAACAAACCGATACTTTTTTGAATGTAATCACTCGCGACAGATTGAACAGAGTCACCATAAAAGCGAATAATATGGGAAAGTGCTTCTGTAGAGAAAAGTGGTTCGCCGTCATCTTCCTGCTCTGAAATGATTTGCAACAATATGCTTCTGGTCAAATCTTCTTCAGACTTCACATCTTTAACGATGAATTCTTTATTTTGAATGACAAGTTTTTTAATATCCTCGAGCGTAATGTATTTGCTCTCTTCAGTGTCATAAAGACGACGGTTTGGATATTTTTTTATTATTCTCTTTTCTTCCATATTTTTTTCCCAAAGAATGAAGATTACCTCGGTATTTCTTAATTTGAAATACCGAGGTAATAATACTACATCATATTCTGTCCGCCGTTCATTGAAAAGTTTGCGCCGGTAGCAAATCCTGCTTCTTCAGAACATAGGAAACTAACTAATGCCGCTATTTCCTCTGGTCTGCCCAGACGATTAGCGGGAATACTTGCAATAATGTTGTTACGAATTTCTTCTGGTACAGCCATTACCATTTCCGTTGCGATATAACCAGGAGAAACAGTATTAACGGTAACACCTTTACGAGCGACTTCTTGTGCTAATGACATAGTGAAACCGTGCATGCCTGCCTTTGAAGTGCTGTAATTAGTTTGACCAAGTTGGCCTTTTTGCCCATTGATTGAAGATATATTAACAATACGTCCCCAGCCTTTTCCGGTCATATCGTCGACGACATGTCGAGTAACATTAAACAGACTATCTGTGTTGATCTTCATGACCATATCCCATTTGTCTTTGGTCATTTTTTTGAACATGCCATCTTTGGTAATACCGGCATTGTTGACTAGAATATCAACAGTACCGAGATTAGAAACAATATCGGCAATCATTTTTTCACAAGCATCGTAATCTGAAACGTCAGCTTGATAGATTTCTATATCAAAGCCTTGTTCTTTTACTTCAGCTTGCCACTTTTCAGCTTTTTCCTGGTTACGATAATTGGTCGCTACCTTAGCGCCCGCTTTTGCTAAAGATAAGCAGATAGCCGCGCCAATTCCGCTTGTACCGCCTGTGACTAATGCTACTTTACCTTCTAAGTTTGACATTGTTTAACTCCTTTCCACTGCCAGTGCAACACCTTGACCACCACCAATACAGAGTGTGGCAAGACCCTTTTTCGCATCACTACGTTTCATTTCATGAAGTAATGTGACTAAGACACGACAACCAGAAGCACCGATTGGGTGTCCGAGTGAAATTGCACCACCATTTACATTCACTTTTGATGTATCCCATTCCATTCCTTTATTAACAGAGATAGCTTGTGCAGCAAAGGCTTCGTTAGCTTCAATTAGATCCAGATCAGCGATAGACCAATCCGCTTTTTCAAGACATTTAGTTGAAGCAGGAATAGGGCCGGTACCCATAATCGCCGGATCAACACCCACACTTGAATAAGCTTTAATGGTTGCCATGTCTTCTAGACCTAGTTCTTTCGCTTTGCTCTCTGACATGACCAAAACTGCAGCAGCACCATCATTGATACCAGAGGCATTTGCAGCTGTCACAGTGCCTTCTTTATCAAACGCAGGGCGCATTTTGCCTAAACTTTCAGCAGTGACTCCCGCTTTGGGAAATTCATCAGTATCAAATATGACTGGTTCGCCTTTACGTTGTGGTATTTCGACTGGAACAATTTCATCTTTGAATTTACCTGCGTTTATTGCGGCTTCGGTTTTGTTTTGTGAGCTCGCTGCAAACTCATCCTGAGCTTCGCGAGAGATATCATATTTTTTGGCAATATTTTCTGCGGTTACACCCATATGATAATTATTGAATGCACACATTAAGCCATCAGACAGCATGGAGTCTTGCATTTTCCAATCGCCCATTTTTTGACCATTACGTGATTTTGGAAGTAAATGAGGAGCTTGACTCATGCTTTCTTGACCACCTGCAACAATAATTTCAGCATCGCCACATTTAATTGCCTGTGCAGCAAGGTGAACTGTTTTTAGACCGCTTCCACATAATTTATTAATGGTCATGCTTGGTACGCTTTCAGGGATTCCAGCATGTATTGCCGCTTGTCTTGCTGGGTTCTGTCCAGCTCCTGCTGCCAAAACCTGTCCGAAAATAACTTCGTCAACTTGCTCCGGTTTGATACCGGCACGTTTTACAACTTCGGCAATTACGGTTGAACCTAGTGTATGAGCAGGCATACCTGCCAAACTGCCCCCAAAATTACCAGTCGCTGTCCGCGCAGCAGCGACGATAACGACGTTATCCATCATGTTTTTCTCCTATAAATTCTAGTTCTTAATTAAACTCAATGTGAAAATAAATAAATGTTGCGATGCAGCAAAAATAGAATCCTACCAGATATTATTATTCTGTCTAGCTAAAATATTAGTTTCTTTATTAAATATAATACATTAGTAGCTTGTCTGCCTCTTATGAAATCAGGTCCATTCATTCCAGTAAGCTTCAGGTTGATAGAGTTCGTACATGAAATCTATGAATGTCTTAATCTTTGCCGACAGGTATTTTCGATGATTATAAATTGCATAGACAGGCTGTCGTTCTGGCTCATATTCTTCCAATATTACTTTGAGACGGCCTGCCTGAATATCAAGACCAACCATATAAGTCGGTAATTGCGCAATACCACAGTCTTGAATAGCGGCAACACGCAAAGCATCACCGTCATTCGATTTAATATCGCCTGAAACGGCGATTTTAATTTTTTCGTTGTTGCGAATAAATACCCATTCGCTTTGCTGTGTTTTTGGAGCGTAAATCATGCAATTATGATTCTGTAGATCATCCGGGGTTTGTGGCGTTCCATTTTGTTTTAAATAGTTAGGCGATGCACAGACGACACGTCGAACAGTTGTAATCTTGCGCGCAACAAAACTGGAGTCATCTAGTTTGCCCACGTAAAGCGCAATATCAATTCCATCCTCGACTAAATCAGGGGGCGATTACTCAGCTCTATCTCTGTCGTTACATCTGGATATTTTTTCAAATACACTGAAAGTGCACGTGATAAATGAAATGCCCCAAAAGAAGGTTGTGCCATTATCTTTAGTTTTCCTCTGGGTTCAGAATTAAGTTGACTTATTGATAATTCAGTTTCATCTATGTCAGCAAGAATATGATCAACTTTTTCATAGTAGGCATGACCGACTTCCGTTAAATTGAGTTTTCGGGTTGTGCGATTAAATAAGCGAACGCCGAGAGAGTTTTCCAGACTTTGAATATGTTTTGATACCATGGCCTTAGACATAGACAATTTTTTTGCCGCATCAGAAAAGCTACTGTTTTTAGCAACAGAAGAAAAAACGCGCATACTCATGATCTTATCCATATACAATCTCTTATTGTTTCTTAATTAGAAACAATATATCAATAAATAGAGTATTGTACACGAATTAGTAAGGGACTATCTTTATTACAGTAAGAGACCGCTGGGGTCCAGATGCTTTGAGCATCGCATCAGGTTCATGAAAGATTGAACCTGGTTTTAGCAACACAGTGTTATGTAAACATAAACCCTCTTATTGTTTACATTGAGTTTTAGAGACACATGGAAGTGTTATTTTTTACAAAATTACATATGGATTGTTCGGCCATCAACACCTAATGCCGCTTCATGCATTGCTTCAGATAGTGTCGGGTGGGCATGTATTGTTCTGGCCAAATCTTCCGCACTACCATCAAACTCCATTGTCACAACAGCTTCAGCTATTAATTCTGATGCATTTGGGCCAAAGATATGAATGCCTAAAACACGATCTGTTTTCGCATCTGCGAGTACTTTAACAAAACCTGTCGCTTCACCCATCGCCTTGGCTCTACCTGTCGCCATGAACGGAAAGTTACCCGCATTGTATTCAATATTTTCTGTTTTTAATTGCTCTTCCGTTTTACCAACCCAAGCAATTTCCGGCCAGGTATAAATCACCCAGGGAATGGTTTGGTAATTCATATGCCCGGGTTTCTTTGCTATTTTTTCTGCAATTGCCACACCTTCTTCAGAAGCTTTATGCGCAAGCATTGGACCTCTAACAACGTCACCAATGGCATACACGTTTTCCAGATTTGTTTTACAGTTCTCATCAACAACAATAAATCCACGTTCATCCAGTTCAAGGCCAGATTCATTCGCACCTAACCCTTTTGTGTTCGGTGTGCGACCTACGGCAACGATTAGTTTATCAACAGTAATTTGCTGTTTGCCTTCTGCATCATCGTAACTAATTGTGACTTCTCGGTTATTACTTCCGGTTCCGGTCACTTTTGCGCCCAGTCGAATATCTAGGCCTTGTTTACGTAATTCTTTTTCAGCTTCTTTGGAAACTTGTCTGTCAACGGCTGAAAGAAAGTCAGGTAATGCTTCAAGAACAGTGACCTCAGAGCCTAGTCGATTCCAGACGCTTCCCAGCTCCAGACCAATCACGCCAGCACCAATTACCCCAAGCCGCCTAGGAACTTCATTAAATTTAAGTGCGCCAGTTGAGTCGACAATTAATTTTTCATCGACGGTGGCAGGCGGAATTTTTGTTGGAACTGAACCCGTTGCAATAATAATATTACTTGCTTCAACCACTGTTTTTTCATCATGTGATTCATGAACAGGTGATATTTCTACTTGCTTACTGCTGATTAATTTTCCTTGTCCTTTTAACCAGTCAATTTTGTTCTTTTTGAACAAGCCACTAATGCCCATTGTTAATGTCTTAACAATTTTTGCTTTGCGAGCAACCATCTTGTTTACATCAATGGTTGCACCATTAATAGTAATGCCATGATCACTGGCTTCATTTTTTATATGATGAAAATGATGTGAAGAGTCGAGCAACGCTTTCGATGGTATACAGCCGACATTTAAACAGGTACCACCGAGTGCCGGTTTATCTTCATCATTAATCCAGGTTTCCACGCAAGCTGTACTTAATCCAAGTTGAGCGCAACGTATTGCAGCAACATAGCCTCCTGGGCCGCCACCTATAACAACAACATCATATTTCTTCATTAGTGATTCCTTAAATTAAATTCACTCGTTTTAAAGCTGTAAAAGAAAACGAGCAGGATCTTCCAGCTGTTTTTTGATTGAAACGAGGAATTGAACAGCATCACGACCATCAATGATTCGATGATCATAAGATAATGCGATATACATCATCGGTCTGATAACGACTTCGCCATTATCAGCGATAGGACGCTGTTGAATTGAATGCATACCTAGTATTGCACTTTGAGGTGGATTGATAATCGGTGTTGATAAGAGTGAGCCGAAAATACCACCATTAGTAATTGTAAAAGTACCACCGGTTAATTCATCGATATTTAATTTTCCATCCTGTGCTTTTAAACCATACTCTCTAATTTTGCTTTCAATTCCAGCAAGAGAAAGTTCGTCCGCATCACGAACAATAGGAACGACTAAACCTCTTGGTGAACTGACCGCAATACCAATATCAAAGTAGCCATGATAAATAATATTGTCACCATCAACTGAGGCATTAATGACAGGAAACTTCTTCAGTGCTTCGACAACAGCACGAGTGAAAAAAGACATGAAACCCAGCTTAATACCATGTGCTTTTTCAAATTCGTCTTTATAACGGCTGCGAATATCCATTACAGGCTGCATGTTCACTTCATTAAACGTCGTCAGAATAGCATTTTCCTGTTGTGCGTTGAGTAACCTTTCTGCGACACGTTTTCTCAAACGCGTCATAGGTACTTTTTCTTCAGGCCTATCTCCAGTACTACTTGTTAAAACTGGAACAGCTACTTCTTTTTTCGCTACAGGTTTTTCAACTGATGCTGGTTCAGCAGCAGCGACTGGGGCACTTTCAGTTTTACTACCTCCATCAATATGTTTGATCACATCTTCCTTGGTAATACGTTCTGCAGTTGTTGATATATCTGATGGCTTAATATCATTTTCCGCCATCATATTTCGAACCGCAGGACTTAACTTTGGTAAATCATCTCCAGATACTTCTTCTGCTTTTGCATCCATTTCAGGGAGAGTTTGTTGCTGCGGTGTTGTTTCTGTTTTGATAGACGCTGGTGCACTTGCTGTCGCTTCCGTATCAATACGTGCAATCACTTCATCACTTTGAACTATTTCACCATCATCTTTCAAAATTTCGGTAATGACACCATCATTTAAAGCGGATACTTCTAACGTGACTTTATCCGTTTCTATATCAATTAAATTGTCACCGCGCTTTACTTGCTCGCCGGCGCGTTTTTGCCATGTCATTAATGTAGCTTCAGCGACCGACTCTGCTAGTACAGGAACTTTTACATCAATCAGCACGATTTTCTCCTTTCTTATCTACGTAATATTGCATTTACTTGTTTATGTGTTGTTACTTCGAGTTTATCAATTTGTAGCGCATCTGAAATCAATTCTTTCTGTTGCGCATTATGTATTGGCATCAAACCTGTGGCAGGCGAAGCAGAATAAAAACGTCCCGCATAACCAAAAGTATGTTGATCGCTAAGACAGCCAATCATAGTTCCTCTTGACTGCATATAATACCAACTTCCCTGGTTTTTCGGTTCTTCCTGAACCCAAACTATCTCTTTTAGGTTAGGGTATGAGTTGATCATTGCTCTGACTTCTTCACGGGGGAAAGGATAAAGTTGTTCAATACGCCCAATAGCAATATTCGTGATTCCACTTTCACGACGTTGTTCGAGCAAATCAAAATAAACCTTACCACTGCAAACCAACAGGCGCGAAACCTGCTCTTTATCAAGATCGTCTATCTCATCAATAACAGTATGAAAATAGCCATTTATTAAGTCATCGATTGGGGAAGCAGATAGTTTACGTCTGAGTAAACTTTTCGGACTCATTACGATTAATGGCTTTCGATAAGGACGTAATAGCTGGCGACGTAACATATGATACATTTGTGCTGGTGTACTCGGAAAACAAACTTGCATGTTTTTTTCTGCACAAAGTTGTAAAAAGCGTTCGAGCCGTGCTGATGAATGTTCAGGCCCTTGCCCATCATAACTATGCGGCAAAAGTACCGTTAAGCCACAAAAGCGTTCCCATTTTGCTTCGCAGGAACTAATAAACTGATCGAAAACAACTTGGGCGCCGTTAGCAAAATCGCCAAACTGGGCTTCCCATATGACCAGGGAGTTTGGTTCAGCACTACTGTAACCATATTCATAAGCCAATACGGCTTCTTCTGACAGTGTTGAGTTAATTACCAGAAAATTGGGTTGTCCATCTTTAATATGTTGTAAAGGCAGATAGGTTCGTCCATCTTTCATATTATGGATAATGGCATGTCTATGAAAGAATGTGCCTCGGCCGCTATCTTGACCTGATATACGAACTGGGTAACCTTCATCAATCAAAGATGCATAGGCCATGGTTTCCGCATAGCCCCAATCCATTAGCATTTCTCCTGTACCCATTTTTTACGGGACTCTATGACCTTATTAACAGCAGGGCTTAATTTAAAGTCCTCCGGAATGTTTGTGATTGATGCAGTTAATTTTTCAACAACATCTTTAGAAATAGTTGTATCAACTGGATCAGTCCATTCCGTACCAATAAAGCGGGTAAAATTGAGTAGGTATTTTGGATTAGCATGCTCAGTATGTGTCCCGGCGACGCGTTCATTACTTTCCAGAGAGTCAATATAATTTTTAGCGATGGCATCGGCTTCTTCTTGAGTGATTATGCCTTCAGCAATTAATTTGTTTGTGTGTAATTTGCGCACCCCTGGATGATTACGCACATGTTGATACATGATTGGCTGTGTCGACATAGGATCATCTGCTTCACTGTGTCCGTGTTTGCGATAGCAGACCATGTCGATAACCACGTCTTTGTTAAATTCCATTCTAAAATCAAGCGCAATCTTGGTGACGAAGACGACGGCTTCAGGATCATCACCATTAACATGAAAAATAGGTGCCTGAACCATCTTCGCGACATCAGTACAATATAATGATGACCTTGAATCAAGTGGGTCACTGGTTGTGAACCCGATCTGGTTATTAATAATGAGATGCACCGTACCACCAGTCGTATATCCACGCGTTTGCGATAAGTTAAACGTTTCCATAATGACGCCTTGACCGGCAAATGCAGCATCACCATGTATTAAGATAGGTAGTACCTGATTGTGGACATGATCTTTTCGTCTGTCTTGGCGTGCTCTCACTGAGCCTTCGACCACAGGATCAATGATTTCCAAATGCGAAGGGTTAAAAGCAACTGATAGATGGACACTACCTCCTGGTGTACTGATGTCGGATGAATACCCCATGTGATACTTCACATCACCAGAGCCTTTGATGGATTCGATTGTTTTGCCTTCGAACTCATCAAACAATTGACTCGGTTTTTTTCCAATTGCATTGACTAGCACATTCAGTCGTCCCCGGTGGGCCATACCAATAACCATTTCTTGTATATTTTGTGCGCCACCGGACTGAATGATTTCGTCTAATAGAGGAATGAGTGATTCACCACCTTCAAGAGAGAACCTTTTTTGACCAACGTATTTGGTATGTAAATATTCTTCTAGTGCATTGGCATCGATAACGCGGTCGAGAATGCGTATACGCTGTTCCTTGTCAAAACTGGGTGTGCCCAGAGATTCTTCGAGGCGTTTTTGTATCCAGCGTTTTTGTTCTGTTTCATTGATGTGCATGTACTCCGCGCCAATGTGACCGCAATAGGTTGTTTTGATGATATGGATAATTTCACGCAGAGTGATTTCATCAGGCGCAAATAATGAACCTGTATTAAAAGTTTGATCCATGTCCTCTTCGGTTAAACCATGAAAGGCAGGATCAAGTTCTGGAGTTTCAGGACGTTGGTATTGCTTTAAAGGATCCAGATCACTTTGGCGATGTCCATTAAAACGATGCGCATTGATTAATTGTAATACTGCTGTTTGTTTCTGGTGGGAAACAGCACTGGCAGCAGGTGTCGCACTTACACTACCATGGCTACGTTGTTTCGTCGCATTGGCATAAGCTTGTTGGATAGGCGTGTGTGCTACATCTTTACCTGTTGCATCATTTTGTATGGAATCGAAGTATTCACGCCATTCTTGTTCGATTGTTTCCGGATTCGTCAGGTAAGATTCATATAGTTCTTCAACAAAAGTGGCATTACCGCTATACAGGTAAGATGGCACCGAGTTTTTCATTTGTAATTCCTTGAATTTTTAATTTTTTTGGCTAATTTTGATGGTCAATCTAAAAATTTTGAAGAAATATCATCGTTATGGAATATTTACTAAGTATTATTCCTAACTATAAGATTTCCTGAAAGTAATTCATACAATTTTTAGAATATTTTTTAATGTTTAATTACTTTTTATGCACGATTCAGGCCGATACGTAATTAAGTTTCTTGCTGCATTGCCATAAAATTCTGTATCCTTGCATAGTTTTTGTAAACAACTTAAAAAATTAAGAGATTTTTAGAGGGGAAAAGTTTTATGGCTGATACAGTCACTATCAAGGATAACCGTTCAGGTAAAGAGATCGAGTGCCCGATTAAGGAAGGCGTTTATGGCGCCCCAGTCATTGATATGAAATCGCTCTACAAAGAGCTAAACATGTTTACCTACGACCCAGGTTTTATGACGACGGCAGCTTGTAGTAGCGCAATTACCTATTTAGATGGTGAGAAAGGCGTTCTGCTACACCGGGGTTATCCAATCGAGCAATTGGCTCAGCAAAGCTCCTACCTTGAAGTTTGTTATTTACTTCTCTACGGTGAATTACCAACAGCAGATCAATTTGCTGCTTTTCGCGATAATCTGAATAAACGTAATTTGGTGCATGAGCATCTGGAACGTTTTTACACGGGTTATCTTTATGACGCACATCCCATGTCAATGCTGATTGGTGTTACAGGTGCATTATCTTCCTATTATCACGAAGCAATGGATATACATGATCCTCTAGATCGCGAATTAACGGCGATTCGTGTTATTGCCAAAATGCCAATACTTGCCGCTCATTGCTATAAACACTCTGTTGGACACCCATTTGTTTATTCACGCGATGATCTGGGTTATGTCGAAAATTTTCTCAACATGATGTTTTCTGTCCCCAGTCGTGATTACCAGCCACCTGAGATTGCAGTTAAAGCATTAAATATGATGTTAATTCTGCATGCTGATCATGAACAAAATGCATCAACGTCAACAGTGCGTCTAGCAGGAAGCGCGGAAGCAAATCCTTTTGCTTGCATCGCAGCAGGTATTGTAACGCTTTGGGGACCTGCCCACGGCGGCGCAAATGAGGCAGTATTGAGAATGCTGGCAGAGATCGAATCTCCGGAGAACATTCCAAAATTTATTGAGCGAGCTAAAGATAAGAATGACCCGTTCAGATTAATGGGTTTTGGTCATCGCGTTTATAAAAACTTCGATCCACGTGCGAAGATTATTCGTCAGGTTTGTCATGATCTATTAGAAGAACTAGGTGATGAGATTGTTGATAAGACGCTATTTGATATTGCAATGGAACTTGAAGAAATTGCATTAAAAGATGATTACTTTATTGAACGTAAACTTTATCCAAACGTTGATTTCTACTCAGGTATTATCCTCAAAGCTCTGCGTATACCCACGTCAATGTATACGGTTATGTTTGCATTAGCACGATCTGCAGGCTGGATTGCGCAATGGCTGGAAATGATGAAAGATCCTGAATTTCGAATTGGCCGTCCAAGACAACTTTATATTGGTAGCGAAACCCGTGATTACGTGCCACTCGATAAACGAGGCTAAATAACAACTACTTAATAGTAAATAATAAGAAATATCTAAGGAGATGTAATAAATGAAATCCCCCGTTCGTGTAGCGGTAACTGGTGCTGCTGGCCAAATAGGTTACTCGCTGTTGTTTCGTATTGCTTCAGGTCAAATGCTAGGACCAGATCAACCAGTTATTTTGCAATTGTTAGAAGTTACCCCCGCACTGAAAGCATTGAAAGGTGTGGTGATGGAAATTGAAGATTGCGCGTTTCCTTTATGTGCAGGTTTTGTTCAAACGGACGATCCTAATGTTGCATTTAAAGATGCAGACTATGCGTTATTAGTCGGTGCTAAACCGCGTGGCCCGGGTATGGAACGTAGCGATTTGCTTGAAGCGAATGGTGGTATTTTTAAAGTTCAGGGAAAAGCGTTGAACGATAACGCTAGCCGGGATGTTAAGGTTTTAGTTGTCGGTAATCCGGCAAACACCAATGCACATACTGCTATGCTTAGTGCGCCTAATCTTAACCCGCGTAATTTCACAGCAATGACACGTCTTGATCATAATCGTGCATTAGCCCAGTTAGCAGCAAAAACAAACTCAGCTGTTAGTGACATTAAGAAGATGACGATTTGGGGTAATCATTCAACGACGCAATATCCTGATATTTCGAATGCGACTGTTGCAGGTAAGGCTGCGAAAGACCTCGTTGATATTGACTGGTATAAAGATGAATACATTCCTCGTGTGGCAAAACGTGGTGCAGAAATTATTGATGCGCGTGGTGCTTCCAGCGCAGCTTCTGCCGCGAATGGTGCGATTGACCATATGCGCGATTGGGCATTAGGTTCAGCAGAGGGTGATTGGGTTAGTATGGGGATTCCAAGTGATGGCAGCTATGGTATTCCTGAAGGCTTGATGTATTCATTTCCGGTAACTTGTAAAGATGGTGATTATTCTATCGTACAAGGTTTGGAAGTTGATGAGTTTAGTCAATCAAAGATGGATGCAACGCAAAAAGAACTTGAAGAAGAAAGGGATGCAGTAGCGAAGATTCTTTAAGTTTATTATCTTCAGTTTTTATTAAAGCCTCTATGTAGAAATATATAGAGGCTTTTTTAATAAGAGAAACTTAAACTTAAAAATGAAGTATTTGTTTCTAGCTTGCTTTTTTCAGGAGATGAAAGCGAACAACATCACTTTATTAGCTTATTCAAGTTAGGGTATTGCCTTAAACTATCTATAACTTTATTCGTACTTATCCGCAACAAACATTGCCTGAACAGCAGCTTCCACCCATAGGAGCCTCATCTTTTTCTGATGATGAAAGTAAACCACTGCCTGTAATGATCTTCCGAATAGGCCGTCCTGTTTCCGGATGAGTAGTAAGTGTATCTTCAGTTATGCTTTGTTTCATTTCAAAGCGATAAGGTTTTTCAGATGGCTCTTCAGGAATAGTTTCGTAAATATATGTTGGCATAATGTGTTCTCTTATTAAATAATTTGGCGTCCTGTTGAATTAAAAAGACGTCGTTTTGCTATATCCTGTAATTTTAATGATTATTAAGGTATTTAGTAAACAGAAACCCTACTAATAATAAGTTTAGAATACTCGGCATTGATTTGGCAAAAGATTTTTGATATTGACTAGATAATTAAGCATTTACAGATATAAAGACGTATTATTGGCACCGTTAAATCTATTAAATGTTGTGTTTGTTTTTCTTATACTCATACTCTTTTATATTTTAGAGGTATATAAAATTATGGATCAAAATGCTGTTGAGGCTATACTTTTTGGAGCAACTAAACTGCGGGAATTACAAGTTGATTCTGGTTATGAAATTTATGAACAATCAAAGGATCGTTTTGGAGAGTTGCTCACAGCCCATATGTTGGCTGTAGGTGCTATAGGGACAGTTTTGAGCCGGAAGGAAAGTGAGTCTGTCGAAGTTGCGAGCGATTCACAACAACAGATAGTATTAATTTCATCATTTATTCAAGGTATCAATATCGTTGATTGTTCAATCAGTGAAGGCTACTACATTCAAGCTACAGTATTGGTACGTCAGGAATTAGAAACAATACTAGCATTAGAGGAATTGAACCAAAGTAAAACAGTAGCAAAAGGAGGTTCGGAAATAATACATTTGCCCAGGACATTGGCAAAACTCTTTGGTGATTTAAGCGATATAGACGACACGGCAGTTCACAATATACTTAAAGATATACTTACCACTGATGCTACAGAATTACAAAACGCTACAACTGGTTTGCTTATGGCTCAAGAGTTTAATGAGCAGAGGTCATGGCGCTTGTTCGGTCTTCATGTTTCTCTTCTAATAGTTCTTGCTGTACTTATAAATGAATACTACGAAGCTATTCATGGAGAAGGGCAAGGGCTAAATGAGATAGAACTCCAAGTGTTAATAAACGCGCAGAAAATTTTACTCGATTGCGAATGGATTACTCAACAGGCTTAACTTTCTAGGTTCTCAAACTAATAACAGGCCAACCTTGTTTTTTAGCTTCAGCTATTAAGGTCTCATCGGCATCGACGGCGATAGGGTGGTCGACTTCTTTTAGTAACGGGATATCATTATGCGAATCACTATAAAACCAGGATTCTTCAAGTTCCTGTCCGCGTTTATCTAACCAATCGTTTAATCGATTTACTTTTCCTTCACCATAAGAAGGTGTTCCTGATACTTTTCCCGTATATTGTCCATCTATCATTTCCGGTTCGCAGGCAATTAAATTTTCGATATTAAATTCTTTTGCTATCAGTTCAGTAATAAAGCGATTGGTTGCTGTAATAATGAGTAACTCGTGGTTTTTATTACGATGATCATTAATAAGATCAATGGCTTTCGTTAGTATGATAGGTTTGATCTTTTCTTTTATAAAATGCTTCCGCCATTCTTCCAGTTGCGCTCGATCGTTATCGGCTAAAACTTTTAACTGGAATTCCAGAAACTCATAAATATCCATCGTACCTGCGGTATATTGTTCGTAAAATCGTTCGTGGCCTTTTTTGTAGGCATCAGAGTCGATGTAGTCTTGCTCGCTGAGAAAATCACCCCATAAGCAATCACTGTCTCCACCGATTAGCGTATTATCTAGATCAAATATTGCGAGTTTCATGTTATTGAAAATCAAGTAGTTATTAAAAGCAGGTAGTGTAGGATGTATTTCAGATAAGGCAAACGGTTTGCTTGTTTTACGTAATTATTTATTGGAGAATCTAGCTATAAAAGTATTTAGGATTTGAAACGTGATTGACTCTGAAGGTTTTCGAGCTAATGTCGGCATAGTGCTTACCAATGATGAGGGTAAAGTCTTCTGGTGTCGGCGTCTAGGGGCTGATGCGTGGCAATTTCCTCAAGGTGGCATTAAAAAAGACGAAGACTCCGAGTCAGCTATGTATCGTGAGTTAAAGGAAGAAACTGGACTTGATGCTGAGCATGTTGAGATTATTGGCTCAACAGATGACTGGTTGCGTTACTGGTTGCCTAAAAAGTTTATTCGTCACAATACTTTTCCCTTATGTATCGGCCAAAAACAGATCTGGTATTTACTGAAACTGATCGTTGACGAAAGCTGTGTCAATCTTTCATATTCTCACAAACCGGAATTTGATCTTTGGGAATGGGTCGATTTTTGGTACCCCGTTGACGAAGTTGTTTCCTTCAAACGTAATGTCTATGAAGAAGCATTAATGCAGTTTGCGCCTTTTGTGTTTCCCGGATTTGGAAATATTAGAAATCAGTAAGGTTTTTTACTGGCGATTTCTTCCCGCCATAAACATCATCAGCTGTGATAATAATTTATTTGCAGATTTGTTACTGATGCCACTGACAAAGCGACTACTGCCTTCAGGCGAATAATTACTTTCGATTAGTATATTATAGAGGTCTTCAAGAATTGGTGCGCACTCTTTCATTGCATGGTCAGCGATAACCCTGATGTCGGACTGAGTCTCAAGTTGAGAAAGAGCATATTCATTCATGCAGTTCATATGCTCATAAGATGCCTGACTAATGATTTGACGATTTTCCTTTGTCATCTGAGGCGCAGTATTGTCTTCAGTGGCATTAATATTCAAACTAAAAAGACATGCAAAAACGATTAAACTACAGTATTTTTTGTAATTCATTAGATATTCTCTTTTTATAATCACTTTCTAATAACAACAATAACATGAGAAACCCAACTTTCAATAACATTGATTTAATGACACCGGCCTATGTCTATGATCAGGATAAAATTGTTCAGGTACTGGAGTTATTATCAGATATCAAAGATAAAACCGGTTGTTTCCTACTTTATTCAGTCAAATCAGCAAATATGGTTGAGTTGTTAAACGTCATTAAACCCTATGTTGATGGTTTTTCTTGTAGCTCATTATTCGAAGTGCAACTGGCAAATGAAGTGCTTGATGAGTCCCGGACTATACACATTACCACGCCGGGATACCGAAAAGATGAATGGCAACAGATTTTTGAATCGGTCGATTTTGTTACGTTAAATTCGTATACACAGTTGAATTCCTTTGCAGAAGAAATTCATGATACAAGCAGCTGTGGTATTCGACTTAATCCTGAAATATCGTTTGTCAGTGATGAGCGTTATGACCCGTGCCGTAGATATTCAAAACTTGGTGTTTCGATTAGTGATATTGAACAAGAAAAAATAAATATTGATTGGCAGCTTATTGAAGGCATACACATCCATAATAATTGTGAGTCGATTTGTTTTAATGAATTAAAACAAAGTGTCGAAAAAGTGTTATCGCTTATTCCATTAAACGGCAAGGGTATTAAATGGATTAACCTCGGCGGTGGTTACCTTTTAAGTGATACAACCGACACAAAACCATTGATAGAGACTATTAACTTGTTAAGTCATCATGATGTCGATGTTTATTTTGAGCCGGGAAAAGCCATAACAGGGCAGGCCGGTTATCTTGTTACTACGGTCATTGATCTGTTTGTCAGCGACAATAAACACGTTGTTGTATTAGATACATCAATTAATCATCTCCCTGAAGTCTTTGAATATCAGTATCAACCCAAAGTTATGAATACGGTTGAAAAAAGTGAATATGAATATCGTTTGACCGGTTGCTCTTGTTTAAGCGGTGATTTATTTGGTGATTATTATTTTGATGAGCCTTTGGAAATAGGTAGCCGAGTTGTATTTGAAAATATCGGGGCATACATGCAGGTCAAAGCTAATATGTTTAATGGTATAAATTTACCTGCTACCTATTTATTAAATAATAAAAAAATTTTAAATTAATAAAACAATATGATTATCAATCCTTTCGCAGTCGTGTATAACGTAAATGATATTTTTTTTAAGCGTCTGCTTCAGGGCAGGAACAAAAACCGAAGTGAACAAAACCTCTATCCGTATGAAACTCTATAGATTATTCAGCTGAAAATGTTACAAGCTAGCAAAGTACTTTTTTTCGTATTCTTCGATATATGTCGTCTTATTAAACGACCGCAAGATATTCCCGCGTCGAAAAACTTATTAACGATTTGTATTCTTGTCTACAGTTTACTTTCTATTTTTATTGCTAATTTATATCAAGAAACAGAGCAGGCTATTTTAGGTAGCATCGTTGAACTCGGGCTACTTTTACTTTTTAGTTGGGCTATTTTACAGGCCAGTGGTAAGACAGTGCGCTGGATACAGACCGTAACAGCGCTGATAGGTACAAACATGGTTATCAATATTATTGCTTTGCCCGCCTATGTTCTCATTAGCTTTAATGGAGTAAATGAATTGGCTGAAGGTAGTTCTACACAAAGCTTAGGTTTGCTGGTGCTTGCCATCCTCGCCTGTTGGAATATCGCCATTATGTCGCATATCGTCAAACATGCATTGGAAACGCATTTTGCTATAGCTCTGTTTGTAGTGCTGAGTTATATCTGGGTTGCTTTCAGCTTTACTGCGGCAGTGATGCCAGTGGGAATGAATTAATGCATATGCATATTTTGGGAATTTGTGGCACGTTTATGGGAGGAATTGCCCAGATTGCTCGCAAATTAGGACATGATGTCACAGGGTCAGATCAAAATGTCTACCCGCCGATGAGCGACCAACTTGAAAAAGCGGGTATAGAGCTGATGCAAGGTTATAAAGCTGAGCATCTGAAACCTATGCCGGATATCGTTATTGTCGGTAATACCATCTCGCGTGGTAACCCGGAACTTGAAACTGTTTTGAATGAGCAAATACCGTTTACTTCAGGACCAGAGTGGTTATACAACGATGTATTGAAAAAGAAGCATGTTTTAGCGGTTTCCGGTACGCACGGTAAAACGACAACCACGACAATATTGAGCTGGATTCTCGAATATGCGGGGTTAAACCCTGGCTTTTTAATTGGTGGCGTTGCAGAGAATTTTGGTATCTCAGCGCGTTATACAGATTCTGATTATTTTGTTATTGAAGCGGATGAATATGACACCGCATTTTCCGATAAGCGTTCAAAATTTATTCACTACCATCCGAAGACCCTAATTATTAATAATATTGAATTCGATCATGCCGATATCTTTCAGGATATTGCTGCTATAAGACGCGAATTTCATCATTTGCTGCGTATTTTACCTGAGCAGGCACGGGTTATTTATCCCAGTGATGATGAAGAAGTAAAAAATGTATTGGATATGGGCTGTTGGTCACAGAAAGAAAGCTTTAACAAAGAAGTAAGTGCTAACTGGTCTATAGACTCAGCCGAGGTTGATTTTCGCTATTTTAAGGTGATTCATGAAGGAAAAGAGCTTGGCGAGGTAAATTGGTCACTGATTGGTGAGCATAATGCAAATAATGCGCTTGCAGCCATTATCGCAGCTGAACACATTGGTGTTAGTGTCGACAAAGCTTGTGCTGCATTAAGCGAGTTTAAATCCGTTAAACGGCGTTTAGAGCGCCTTTTTGAGTCGAATGGAACATGTGTTTATGATGATTTTGCACATCACCCGACAGCAATTAGTAAAACATTGGAAGCCTTACATCAGCATGCTCCAGATAGCCGTATCATTGCTGTAATGGAGCCGCGCTCAAATACCATGCGTATGGGTTACCATGCAGAAACATTAGCAGCTTCTTTTGATAAGGCCGACATGGTTTTGTTGTTTCAAGCCGATAATGTAGATTGGGATATTGCCAAACATATGGCTGAACTTGGCGAACGTTGTCGAGTCTTCAAAGATATAGAGGAAATTGTCAGTTTAATTGCTGAGGAGTATCAACCGGGAGATCAAATAGTGGTGATGAGTAACGGTGGTTTTGGCGGAATCCATAGGAAATTGATTGAGGCATTGAGTTAAAAAATGAATATTCCTTTGTTTCCCCTCAATACGGTTGTTTTTCCAGAAGGTGAATTACCTTTGAGATTATTTGAACCGCGTTATATTGATATGGTAAGTGAATGCTTACGTAATGATGATGGTTTTGGTATCTGTTTAATCGAAGAAGGTGAGGAATCCGGGACACCGGCAAAATTTTTCTCAATGGGTACTTATGTCAAAATTATTGACTGGGACAGTGGTGATGATGGTTTACTGGAAATTGTCGTTAAAGGCGAACAGCGATTCAAAGTCGATAGTTTTGAAATCCAGAAAGATAATTTATGCATAGGCGATATTACTTTTCTCGACGAAGATGATGAGTTGATTCCAGATGCTTATCAAAATTTTTCTGCCTTATTAAAGGAAATCGGTAATCGTTATGAATTACCGTTTCTGACTGAATCAGAAAGATTTGATGAAGCAAACTGGGTTAGTGAGCGCCTGGCTGAACTATTGCCATTTGACCTATCTTCTAAACAAGCATTGTTGGAAATGGACAGCCCTTTAAATCGTTTTGATTATATGCAGAGTTTGTTAGAAAAAATTGATGCGGGTGATATTGCTTATTCCTAAAACGATTGTTCTTTTATCTGCTTAGTGAATAAACGTCACAGTTTGTGAAACCTTCTCTTTTTTATTCTATGAAGTGAGTTGAATCTGGTTCTTCAATAACCGAATTACTTAATGAACCTATATTTTCTATTTCAATTTTTACGACATCACCTGCGTGCATATAACCACGTGGTTTCATTTTCACACCAACACCGCTGCTTGTGCCTGTTGCAATAATATCACCTGGTTCCAGCGTCATAACTTTCGATAAGTATTCGATTAAATAGTAACAATTAAAAACTAAATGTTTAGTACTAAAATCTTGTCGTTTATCTTCATTAACCCATGTTTTAATATTGAGGTTATGTGGATCACCTATTTCCTCAGGTGTGACTATCCATGGGCCGCAAGGTCCATGTGTATCAAAGGATTTACCCAGCGTCCAGGTATGTGAACGCATTTGCCAGTCACGTACGCTAACATCATTAACAATGGTATAACCTGCAATAACAGTCTTAGCTTCGTCATAACTAATATTGCGACAACGTTTACCGATGACAACAGCAAGCTCTCCTTCATAATCCAATTTTGCAGAAACACTAGGACGATGAATAGCTTCATTCGGGCCAATGACACAAGTATTTTGTTTATTAAAAAATGTTGGATATTCAGATTTGTCCAGTCCTGTTTCTTCAATGTGGTCGGCATAATTTAACGCCACGCCAAAAAACTTTTCTGGTTTTGCAATTGGTGCGAGTAATTGGCACTTATCCAATGGAACTAATGTGTTTTCATTATTTGCTAATTTATTAGTGGCCAGTTTGCCATCCTGTAAAAAACGAATCATGCCATTATGACCATTATATTTTTCTGGAGCAGGGCAAATAGCATTATTTATAATAACGCCAACAAAAACTTGATTATTGTAAAGATAAGTTGCGAGTTTCATTTTCTATTTATTCTAATTTTTTTAGAGATGATAACACTGCTATAATGGCATGAGGCCATAGGATCTGAAAATTAAGTATTATTTCAACTTTTTCAAAAAGTTGTCAGCATTTTCTAAATGTTGTTTCTTTTTTGTATTATCCATCTTATCAGCCATTGATACCATCATTGCCCAACGTGCGTTTTGTTTAAGATTTTTTGCATGTTTGATAATAAAACGCCAATATAAACCATCCCAGATGTCGCACCATTCGCCGGTTTTGTAGTGACTCATCTTTTTTATATAACTCGAACCTGAAAAATAAGGTTTGGTGGTAATTAATCCGCCATCGGCATTCTGACTCATGGCATAAACATTCGGTACCATGACCCAGTCGTAGCTATCGATAAATAGCGCCATAAACCAACGATAAATATCATCAGGATCAAATTCACAAATAAACATGAATCCGCCTAGTACCATCAATCGTTCTATATGATGGCAATAAGCATAATTGTTTAATCTTTTTAATGTGTTATCGACGGGGTCTATGCCGGTTGTGCCGTTATAAAAACTATTGGGTATTTTACGTTTGTGTTGCCAATGATTTGTTTTACGCATAGTAACGCCGAGATCTTCATAAGTGGCACGCATAAACTCACGCCAGCCTATGACTTGCCGAATAAAACCTTCCAAGCTCGCTATTGGTATTTCATTTTTTTCAGCATAGTTTAGTACTGCATTAACGACTTGTTTTGGTGTGAGTAAACCAATATTTAACATTGGTGTAAGCACGCTATGATAAAGCCAGTTTTCATCAGGAATAATGGCATCTTCATAAGGACCAAAGTTATTGAGTTTTTGATTAATGAAATGATGTAACCATTTTTCTGCTTCAGCATGAGTTGTGGGATAGATAAAATATTTAATATCTCCGGGGTTTTGTTTAAATTTTTTATCAATATAACTCATCGCTTCTTTTACATAAGTATTATCATTTTTATCTGGTGTTGGAAATAATTGCGACAACATCTTTTTTGGGATTTTTTTACGATTCTCTTTATCAAAGCTCCATTTCCCCCCTACAGGAATACCTTGCTCTATTAAAATATTTAATCGTTTTCTTTGATACTGATAAAAATCAGCCATCAACCAACGTTTTCTTTTTGAACGATATTCAGTATTTTCTACCTTGGAATTTATGAAGGCGGGCGTTGATAGTAGTTCTAGAGTACAGTTATTTTTTGCTATCAGAGCTTTAAGTCTTTTCTCAAGAATAAAATCAACTGGATCACAAATAATAAACTCAGCAGGACTGTATTTTTCGAATACTGTTTTTATGTTTTTTTTATTTTCTTGATATTCAAAATAGAAGGTCTCAGCTTTATTAGCACAAAGAGTTTGAAAATATTTCATTGATGCCCTGTGTAGAAGCAGCTTTTGTTTATGAAAGTTAACCGGGTAGTTCCAATCACTAAAAAAAAAAGTGAGTCCTCAATCAATATGATCTTATCAGGCTTCATTTCAAATCCTGGATGATCAAAAAAAAGTTGATGTGGAAAAATAAGTAGTATTTTTTTCATAACTGCAACTCATTATCATAGGTGGCAGTCACTTCGACAACTGGTTTGTTATCTTGTTTAGGTAGTTTTTAGTCTGCTTGTATATGCTTTTGATTCGGCTCAAGATAATTCAGAAACGTTTCTGCCGAACTACGCCATGAATTTTGTTTAGCAAACTCAATACAGTCTTCCGGATTTAACTTTAATGCTTCCAATGCTGCTTTTTTAAGGTCATTGTCATAGACGCCGGTTTTTCTCTGAGCGATAACATCTATTGGGCCAGTAACCGGGAATGCAGCGATAGGCACACCACAAGCTATAGCTTCTAACATTACTAGTCCATATGTGTCTGTTAAACTAGGAAAAACAAATACATCAGCGGCTGCAAGATAGGCCGCAAGTTCTTCACCTGTTTTAAAACCGGTAAATTTTGTTTTAGGGTATTTTATTTTTAGTCCTTCCAGATCTGGGCCATCACCAATAACATATTTTGTCCCAGGTAAATCCAAATCAAGAAATGCTTCTATATTTTTTTCGATCGCAACACGGCCCATGTACATGGAGATGGGGCGGCAGTCGTTAATGAAATCATTTGCAAGTGGATAGAACAATGATGTATCAACACCCCGTGACCAGATAACCACGTCTGAAAATTTTGCATCAATCAGTCGTTGTTTCTGTGAAGGTGTCGGTACCATCGTGCGTTGCGCTTTTTTATGAAACTGTCTTAAAAAAGTGTATGTCCATGATGTTGGAATTGGAGCTCGTAAGCGAACGTATTCTGGGAACTGCGTATGATACGATGTAGTAAATTTTAAATTATTTTTTAAACAATATTTTCGCGTTGCCTGACCTAATGGTCCTTCAGTAGCGATATGAATCGTATCCGGTTCATATTCATCCAGTATTGAAGTGACTTTACTGTTTGGCAAAATAGCCAGACGAATACTCGGATAACTGGGGCAGGGGAATGTTTTAAAGCCTTCTGGGGTAATGTATTTAACTTCATTACCTAAAGCTGTAAGTTCTTCTCCCATTTTACTTAAGGTTGTTACGACACCATTAATTTGTGGTGTCCAGGCATCGGTTGCGATAACGATTTTCATTATGCTGCCGTAGCAAGTTTTTTTACAGATTCGTACTGTTCTGTCCAGTTTAATATTTCTAGACTACCATCATTGTTTTCTATCAAGGCGGTACAGCTCTCGACCCAATCGCCACAATTACAATAGAGTACATCATCTATCTTTCTTATTTCAGCACGGTGAATGTGTCCGCAAATCATGCCATCTACCTTTCGTTGTCTTGCCATGTGGGATACAGCTGTTTCAAAGTTACTAATGTAATTCACTGCGCCTTTGACTTTTTGTTTAAGTGCAGCAGCAAGTGACCAGTAAGGCATACCCAATTGATAACGGACATAACTGACTATACGGTTTGCTTTTAATAACCAGCCATATAATTTGCTACCGACTATGATTAATAAAGGAGAATGTTTCACAACACTGTCAAACTGATCTCCATGTAAAACAAGAAAACGCTTCCCATCCGCTGTTTCATGTATAACTTCGTTTTTAATAAGCACATTACCTAAAACGGTTTCACCATGAAGACGAATAGTGGCATCATGGTTACCTGGAACATAAATGACTTGTGTGCCGTGTTTGGCTTTACCTAAGATAGTACGAATCACATCGTTGTGTTCTTGTGGCCAGTACGTTTTTTTTCTTAAATAAAGAAAATCAATAATGTCTCCGACAAGATAAATTTTTTCGCACTCTGAATTACGTAAAAAATCGAGAAGATACTTGGCACTACATTCAGGAAAACCTAGATGAACATCAGAAATAAAAATAGATTTCACTTTTACTTTATTTGACGGAAAAATATTATTCATATCAACATCTCGTGTAATAAGTTTTCGTGAATATGAAGATATAGTGTGACAAATAGATGGAGGAAACATGACGCTTTTATTAAAAGTCTATTCATTAATTGTCACAAAAATTTAATACTATTTTTACTATTCCGTCACGGATGCTGATTACTGTTGTGGCTCTTAACTAGTGATGCAGAGGTTAGTAATGATGAGTTCTTTTGATAATAAAACTAGAATCGAAATAAAAACAATAGGAGATTCTCGCGGTTATCTATGGAAAATTATCATGGATAAAAAGCGAGGGATTGGAAAAATAGAAAAAATTTCCGGTCTTAACGATAATAGTTTGGTTAAACAACGGTCGCTTGATGGTTCTATTCATGCGCTTGAAATTGACGCCGTTGTTTCAGATGACATGCAAAAATTAACCAACATTATTGAATCGCGTTTTCAAGCGGCTTAAACACGTTCTAATTTTTTCGTTGTACTACTGGACAACCACATAGGTTGTTTGGTTCGATTTGTTTTTCTTTCAGATGACTATTTTGTAAAGTAGAATAGTCACGTAATGAATAAAGATAAACGGACCAGTATTTTCAGAATACTACGTGAACAAAACCCTTCGCCAACAACAGAACTGGTTTATAACTCACCATTTGAATTATTAATTGCGGTAATACTGTCTGCACAGGCTACTGATGTCGGTGTTAATAAAGCCACGAAAAAACTTTACGCAGTTGCAAATACACCTGAAGCTATTACTACTCTTGGTTTGAGTAAGCTTAAATCATATGTAAAAACCATTGGGCTTTATAATAATAAAGCGAAAAATATTATTGAAACTTGCAAAATTCTCAACGAAAAATATGCAGGTGTTGTTCCTCAAGACAGAGAGTCGTTGGAAAGTTTACCAGGCGTAGGCAGGAAAACAGCGAATGTCATTTTGAATACTGCATTTGGAGAGCCGACTATTGCGGTTGATACACATATCTTCCGTGTGTCTAACCGAACAGGTATTGCCCCCGGGAAAAATGTTGTTGAAGTTGAAAAGAAATTATTAAAGTTTGTTCCGGAGGAATTCAAACGTGATGCGCATCATTGGCTTATTTTACATGGGCGGTATACCTGTATTGCACGTAACCCAAAGTGCGATAATTGCCTTATTTTTGAACTTTGCGAGTGGAAAGATAAGAAAAAGTATATAAAACATTGATAATCAAGCGTAAAATATTATCACTCATATATTATTTTATTGCCTGAAATGTAAACTGGAACAATGTTTGTTCAAAATAGAAACGAAGCGCGAGATTACTTTTTTCAAGTGTGGAATAAACACAAGAATAAGTTACCGTTGGAACCTATTGAAGTGGTCATCTCTGATGTGATTACTGAACATCCCGAATATCATCATTATCTTGATGATAAAGAAAGCTTTGCTGAAAATGATTTTAAGCCTGAGCAGAATCAAACCAATCCATTTTTGCATATGGGAATGCATATTGCGTTAAAAGAGCAGGTCAGTGCTGATAGACCAAATGGGATTACACAAGTATTTAATCAACTCATAGCGAAATCGGTTTCAACTCATGATGCTGAGCATAAAATGATGGAATGTTTAGGGCAGAGCTTATGGGAAGCACAACGTAATAATACGATGCCGGATGAAAACAATTATCTGGAATGTTTGAGAAGGATAGTCTGATGGCGATACCTAATGTTTATGATCTTTTTCAACGGCATGAGTCTCATACAATCGAAGAGCAGCTTGCGCTGCTGGTTGATATTGCTCGCGGCTTTTCTAGTAGTCTTGATATTTCACAAACCTTAAAAAATGCTATCGAACAGTTTATGGAATATATGAATGCGGAAGCGGCATCTATATTTTTACTGGAAAATAATGCAACTGAACTTGTATGTGTAGAGTGTGCTGGCCCGGTTGATATCACCGGACTTAGGTTATCAGCAGGACAAGGTATTGTTGGTAAAACGGTTAATATGCGTTCCTGTCAAATGATCAGTGACGTACTGAAAGACAAGAATTTTTCTAAGACCGTAGATATGGGAACGGGTTTTCAAACACGCTCGATTCTTTGTTCTCCTTTGGTGGTGAATAATGAATGTATTGGCGCGTTAGAGTTATTAAATAAGAAAAATGATGACTTATTTGATGAGGAAGACAAACAGCTTTCTTCTGCATTAGCTTCTTATGCTGCATTAGCTATTCATAATGCACGTATGGCTGACTCATTGGTTGAGCAGGAACGCATGCGTAAAGAGTTAGAATTGGCAAGAGAAATTCAACTTGATCTATTACCTGATGATTCGAATAAAACAAGTTTTCCTGTAAAAGGTATGAATGTCCCCGCACTCGAAGTGTCGGGTGATTTTTATGATTTTTTTAAACGGGATGATGGACTGATCTATTTTAATCTGGCAGATGTGTCTGGAAAAGGAATGAATGCTGCCATGCTGATGGCTAAAGCAAGTAGTTTGTTACACCATCTTGCCAAGAGTATCAGTGATCCAAGCGAATTATTGACACGTGTAAATAATGAAGTATGTGAAACAGTATCACACGGCATGTTTATAACGATTGTCTCTGGTTTTATCGATACAAATACTTGCACTGTAAAGTTTTCTAATGCAGGTCATCAACCGCCTTTATTTCACCATACTTCAGGTGAATTTGAACAGCTGATAGAAAGCGCGCCACCGCTTGGTATACTTCCTGGAACAACGTTTCCTGTTTCAACTGTTTCTTTGAAAGGAGGTGCGCTTTATATTTTTACTGACGGTGTGACTGAAAGTGTTGATGAAAATAAGAAGCTGTTAGATGTCGATGGGTTAATTAAGTTGATTCAGGAAAATACAGAGGTTGCCGCTTCTAAACGGCTGGAAGATATTGTTGCTAGAATCCAACCACCCAGTACAGAACAGCATGATGATATTACCCTAATGATTGTAGAATGCTGCGAAAAATGAATTTAGAAATATTATTTGAAGCTCGGTTTCCGGCAAAGGCAGAACGTTTATGCTTGATTCGGGCTTTAGTTAAAAGAACTGCTGAAGCTGTCGGTTGTTGTCCTGAATTATCTGATAGATTAGTACTTGCTGTGAATGAAGCATGTATGAATGTGATACAGCATGCTTATGAGGAAAATGCACAGGGTGAAATTGTGTTAGAAGTACTCAATAATCAAGGCAAGTTACATTTTAGATTAGTTGATTATGCCAAACCAATTGATCTGGCTTCTGTTAAACCGCGGGATTTGAATGATTTGCGTCCGGGAGGTTTCGGTACGCATTTTATAAATGAAATAATGGATGAATGTGACATGGGCCATCTTGATGAAGGTAAGGGAAATTATCTGGAGATGATAAAAAAAATAAGCTAATGATGGAAAATAATTATGAATATGAATATTAATATTGAGGACAGGGAAGGTTATACAATAATTAAGCTTGAAGGTGAGGTCGATTTGTCATGTTCACCAGATGCGCGTCAAAGTATTCTTTCTAATTTGGAAGAGAATAAACATCTGTTGGTCGATTTGGCTAATGTCTCATATATCGATAGTTCCGGCGTTGCAAGTTTGGTTGAAGGTTATCAAACAGCGAAAAAAAAATCGTTAAATTTTGGATTGGTCAGTATCAGCGATGCAGCAATGAATGTGTTGAAACTGGCAAGACTTGATCAAGTTTTACCTATTTTCGAAACAACTGAAGATTACGAGAAATAATAAAACACAAGTTATAAAGTTATAACTCGTGTTTTATTAGGAATAATTTAAGTAGTAGAAAA
Source organism: Pseudomonadota bacterium (assembly GCA_038142205.1). GTDB lineage: Bacteria > Pseudomonadota > Gammaproteobacteria > Eutrophobiales > Eutrophobiaceae > UBA7359. The sequence goes on from JAYQJO010000001.1 coordinate 301,437, forward strand.
CTCCATTTTAATACCAGCTAGTTCGATCAAGTCACTGTCTTTTAACTGGTATGCTTTAGCACCAATTTCATCACCATTGACTACAGGAAAAGCACTGCCTTCTATATGCGTTAAGAAATAGCCTTGAGGGCGACGAGAGATAACGGCTACCTGAGTGCCTGGTTTACCTAATGTAATCAAAGCTTTCGTTAATTCAAGCTCTTTACCGGCAATGGGACCATTTAATACTGTAAGGCGACCTAATGGCATGCCCCCGCCTGCAGCAGGCGCTGTGGCAGCAGCAGGTGCTGCCGCAGGTTCAGCTGACTGAACCGCTTTTTCTGCGGCCTGTGCGGCAGCGACAGCAGCACTTGCAGAGCCCGGTCTAATGATCATGGTTTTTTCAAAATCATCATCATCTGCTGTTGCTAGTTCATTTACATATTTTAGCTCATGCTTACCGATAGCGATAACATCACCATCTTTAAGCGCATGTTTTTTAACGAGTTTTCCATTTACGTAGCTACCATTGGTACTACCAAGATCTTCCAGAAAAGAGTCATCAAGTATTGTTATAACCAGTGCATGTTTACCACTAACTGCAAGGTTATCAATTGGAATGTCATTGTCAGGTTTGCGTCCAATGGTTAATCGCTCCTGATTGAGTTCATATTCACCTTGAACAACACCATTCATACTTAGAACTAACTTAGCCATAGCTAATTGCTATCCCCGTATTTCTTATTTATTAAATTTTTCTTTAAACTTTTGTAATAAACCTTGAGGAGGGGAAAAATCTTCTAGGACACGCACCAAAATGACTGAGATGTTATCCTTGCCCCTCTTTTGTTCGCAAATTCCACTAATTTATCTGCTGTTTGTACAAGATTAGCACTATATTTACTTAGGGTTAAGTGAATTTCTTCATCTTTTACCATATCATTTAATCCATCCGAGCAAAGCAGGTAAATATCACCCGGGATGACGGTTTCTTCGGCTAAATCCGCATCTACATCTGCTTCAATTCCCATTGCCCGCGTCACTAGGTTTTTAGGTGTTTTGGCATGGGCTTCTTCTGGGGTATATAACCCCCTGTCTATTAATTCCTGAATTAATGAGTGATCCTTGGTAACTTGTTCTAACTCATTGTTTCTTAAGCGATATAAGCGAGAATCTCCGACATGGGTGATGGACAGAATATTATTATGAAATAGCCCTACGACAACAGTTGTTCCCATGCCCTGACACTGAGGATCAGCCTTTGCTGTATTATAAATATTAGAATTTGTTTGAACTACTTTCTCTCGAATCAGCAATGATTCGTTAAAAAAGCCTGTCGTTTCATCAACCTGCCCTTTTTTATTTTTTTCAGACCTTCTTTAACACCGTGCAGAATATCCGTGACACAAAGCGCGCTAGCCACTTCTCCGGCCTTATAGCCGCCCATGCCATCAGCCAGAATAACTAAACCATTGCGAACATCGGTAACCGTACTATCTTCGTTATGAGGCCTTTTCCTTCCTGTATCGGAATGATTTACGATTTCAAGTTTAGTAGAGAGATCCATTATTTATTTTTCTTTATATTTTTAAACATCTACGTAGAACTTTCGCTAGTTTTCCTATGCTTTGAAAACGCTTTTCCTAAAACATTACGCATTATCGCACTAATTCCCAACCTTATCTTCTGTAGTCCTTCAGCTATGCCTATTATTTCAGGATGTGGTTCATTTGCAATGCTAAATGGCTGTGAAGTTATTGAATTGACAATAAAAAGGAGTTTTTTCTTTAATTTATTTGCAAAATTACAGAATGTTAATTGATAGCTTCTAAAATCTATTATGAATTTATCTAAGATCACTACTGCTTAAATTTTATAAAACAAGTGAAGGGGGCATTATTTGGGTTGGTATAAAATTAGGTATTGGAGTTTAGAATAGATCTGACTATCAGCAATTTTCTTTTATATACATTTCATACTTTTTCTCTTCGGCCTTGCGTTCTTCATCAGAAAAAAATCTGGGATTATCAGGGTCGTCAGTGTCTTCATATAATGCACTGGCATTTCTAGCTTCTTTTAATTCCTTTTTTAATTTAGCGCATTGTAACTTCTGTTTTTCTTTCTTTTCTTTTTCTTCTTTTTTAGATGTTATTTTCTCATTACGCTCATCTTGCATGACATCAAGCAGCTTTTGTTGTTTTTCTCGTCTTTCTAGATAAGCTTTATCAGTAGAAGGTTTTTTCCTTATCTTAATAACGTTAGCATTCTCTGAGACGGGTTTGTCTCCATAAACTGTTTTGCCGTTCTCATCGATCCATTTATAGACTTCTGAGTAGGCAGTATTTGTATGTAGAATAAAGCAGAAGAAAAATAATAAAGTATTACGCATAGTCCTTCCTTTGAAGACTGTGTTTCTTAAGCGACTTTTTTAACTATGTGTGACTGTATCGCTGTTTTTAGAGCGGTGCAAACTGATTTGAAGGATTGTAGTTCTTTACTGGTTATTTGTCTGGTTGAATTTCCGTGGTCGACAAAAAAGCAGCCTATATTTTTATTATTGGCATAAAAAGAATTAACTATAATCGCTGCATGAGGTTGCATCGGTCTTAATTCTTCGGGTAATAAATGACTGAATTTGTGTTGATTATTGGGGTTGATACATAACGTTTGTTCTTTTCTTATTAATGGAGCAAATAATTTATTTAATTTCAAAGATATTTTAAGTGGTTTTATCTTTGGTATATTTTTCTTTAATACTTGAAACTTGGCATCCAGGCAGTTTTCTTTTTTGTTCATTTGTAGAAATATCACGCGTGAAAAACCGATGCCTTCATGTAATGCTCTCATCGTAATTTCTATTAATTCTCGTGCTGATTTATCTGAGTTTTGGGTAAGCAATAATTTCATACAATCAGATAAAACAGTATTTTCAGTTTTTGCTTCGATTTTTCCAACTGTTTGCTTTTTAATTGATGATGGATAACTCATCATAGTTAATAACAAGTGTTGATAGGGCAGGTTTCTATAACTATGACGAATGGTCTCAATAATAGCGCGGTTGACTTTTCCTGGCGCTCTAGCAACCGGGACACGTATGTATTCTGCAACACGTTTTATTAAATCTTCAGGGTACTGTACTGACTCATTACTGAATATCTGATGCATGAGTTCGGAAGCGAGTCGACTACCTGTTATTTTAGGGTTGTGATGTTTGTCGGAATAACTTTCACGAATAAGCTCGGGTAGTTTCCAGTGTTTCGCTATCGCTTCAGAAATTTCATCGACGTTGTTGCCTAATAATTTTTTCTCATTTTTGGCATAGTTTTTCGGATCGGTGAAATAAATTTTTTCAATTTGTTTTGCGATATCTGGGTCAATCAGGTACAACATGAAACTAAAGAAACCGCGGTTTAATGCGGCAGTATAATTCTCATTATTTTCCTGTTCTTTTCTTAGTATTGACCAGTCTTTTGCAATGCAAGCTACATGATACTGGTAGCCATAGATTCCCATTATTTTTGAATAAAGCTTTTTATCAATGGTTTTTTCCAGTTCGGGTAATTCGGTCAGCATTTTGATAACTATTGGGATGCTAATTAAAGAGATTGCGTGATAAATTGTTGTAATTTCGCGCTTGCTTGCACGACCAGCAGTACGCAATAAGGTCATGGCAAAGCCAGGATCCTGTCTGGCGATGTCACTTAATACAGTGATCGTGATATCTTTTTCTTCTTCCTGTAATTCATAAATTTTGCGCTTACTTTTATTTAATACAGGGATCTCACAATCACTGAGTACTTTTAGCCAGTCTGATAATGCTTTTGCCATAATTTATCCATTTCTGCGATTAGGAATTCGGACGACAAACGCTTTGGAGCGCCCCAATTAGCCTGTCACTTCCAGCTTATCGGGCGAAAAAGGATAAATCTTGAGAAAATTAATGTATTTGCTTGTTTGTAGCAGTGGGGAATAGAAGAACTATTCCCCTGAATTGCGTTATTTTAGCGCTCTAAATGCGCCAGTTTACCTGTTTTGTCTTTCCACTCATCTGCGTCATCGGGAGCGGGCTTCATTTCGTTAATGACAGGCCATTCTCTCGATAATTCTTCATTTAATGCGATACATTCCTGCATTTCATCAGGCACATCTTCATCAGCCATAATGGCTTCTACAGGGCATTCTGGTTCGCAGAGGGTGCAATCGATACACTCGTCCGGATCGATAACTAACATATTAGGACCTTCGTGGAAGCAGTCTACAGGACAGACTTCAACACAATCGGTGTATTTACATTTGATACAGTTTTCAGTAACAACAAATGGCATCAGTTTTTACCTATAATTCATATTTCTAAAAAGGAAGGCATCATACTCGTTCATGCTGTTGCATAAAAGCCCCCACAAAGCATTTATTTTTTAATAAATGCAATTAATTATTGTTCTTAATAACAGTAGATATTTCGTCAGCCAGCGCTTTGCCTTTCTTAATTTCTGATACAGAGATATTAAGCTCATTAAGTTTAGATAGTATTTTGATTTGTACCGACTCAGCCGAGTCATTCTCGTAATAAATTAACCATGATTTCATATCGTTTTTGTCGTTTTCGACCTTGCTTATATTGCTGATTTCTTTAAGAATTTCAGATAGATGTTGGTCAGTAACTTTTTCAAGGCCCAGACTAAAACATTGTTCTGTTCTGGTAAGTTCAGCCAGACTAGTATGCGTTATAACTTTGCCCTTGTTCATAATGACGATATCACTACATATATCCTCAATTTCAGCTAGATTATGCGAGCTGATAACAATGCTGTATTTCTCGCGTAATTGTCTCAAAAGACTGCGTACTTCTGTTGCTGCGACAGGATCCAGCCCTGATGTCGGTTCGTCCATGAGAATTAATTCAGGCTCAGCGATTAATGATTGCGCCAGCATGACACGTTTGCGTTGCCCAAAACTTAAGGTTTCCGGATATTGATTAGCAAAACTATTAGCCTGAACCTGTGATAAAACGTGTTCGACTTCTTTTGCTGCATTCTGTTTATTCAGTCCTTGCAGGCGTGCGTAATGTCGTAGTTGAGTCGCTACATCAATACCTTTAAACATGGCTGTATCCTGCGGTAGTAAAGCCAGCTTTCCTTTATTGTTGACTGAGTCAGGTATATCACCCATAACCAATACTTCGCCAGAGCTGGGTTTAATAAAGCCACATAGAATAGAAAATAAAGTCGATTTACCAGCACCATTTGGGCCAACAACGCCTGTTGCTTGTGTAATGGAAAGCTCGAGATCAAAAGCGTTGAGTGCTTTAATACCTTTATAGTTTTTACTTAAAGATTTGCATTGAATATGTAACGTCATTTACATATCCCGCCGTTTAAAGATAAACCAGCCAAGGCCAAAATAAACAAGCGTATAACTACATAGAGTGGCGATAGATAGCAAAAGATTTTCTGTATTAACATCTACAACAGTTTGTTTAATGCTACTAGGTATTAAGTATGCTGAATAGCTAAAGTCATCTTTTAATAAAAAGCTCAATAGTATTAACAATACATACAACATCATACCAGCAAATAAACAACCAAAAGCAGAGCGTGTAAATGTAGAAATAAAAGACATAAAAACGATGAAAGGTAAACTGTAAAAAGAGATCAGAGAAAATATTTGTAAGCCATAAAAGGCAATCGCCTGTATTTCATCTTCGCTATTCATATAAGCTTGCACTGATGCCCAGGTAGATGTGATGAACAGGCAAATAAATACGAGTAAGCCAACGGCCAATATCCTTGATAAATAGAGTTCTATGCGAGTTGTACGCGTTAATATAAATCGGAATGCGCCACGGTTTGCATCACTGGAATATTGATTATTAGCAGCAAGTAAAATGAATAAAGGGGTAATTGTTGTTGAAATTAAAAGATAAAGTGACAATGTTGCAGGTCTATCGACAAACAAACGTTCAATTAATAATTGATCTTCCGTTACATAGCTAGCGATAAATAAACCTTGAGCACTGTGTATCCATTCAACAGCAAGTTGTGTAACGTTATCAAAAACAAGGTACCAAAATAGAAAGTAAGGAATAATAAACGCCAGACTTTTTAAGTTTGCTAAAGAATAGTAAAAGTCAAACATCGTTAGTTCTTTTAATCGAGAAAGATTTAACATGATTGATAAATAGAGGTAAGGAAATATTTAAATAAAACTATTCATTTAGCATGGCGTGTAATTCATACAATAATGCCAATGCCTGTTTTGGACTGGTAGCGTCTGGGTCAATATCCTGTAGTTTTTGTATTAATAAGCTTTCTGGCTCGCTTTTGTTAAATAAATCTGTTTGTGGCGTTTTAGGCTTTTCAATAAGGTTTTGTTGCTCTATTTCATTCAAACGTTGTTTAGCCGCGTTGATAACTTTCTTCGGAATACCGGCAAGAGAAGCAACTTGTATACCGTAACTTTGGTTTGCCGGGCCAGGTTTTACCGAATGTAATAATACGATTTCATCACCGTGTTCAACTACACCCATATGTACATTTGTTACATTATCTTCATGCTCAGGTAATGAGGTTAATTCAAAATAATGCGTAGCAAACAGTGTGTAGGCCTGTGTCACTTTTGCCAGCTGCGATGCGCAAGCCCAGGCCAAAGCAAGACCATCATAAGTACTAGTTCCTCTGCCTATTTCATCCATTAATACTAGACTTTGATCCGTCGCATTGTTAAGGATGTTAGCTGTTTCTGTCATTTCAACCATAAAAGTTGAACGGCCACTGGCAAGATCATCAGATGCACCGATGCGGGTAAATATGCGATCAATAGGGCCGATGATTGCTTTTTCTGCGGGAACATAACTACCAATATGAGCTAGTAAAACAATTAAAGCTGTTTGTCGCATATAGGTTGATTTACCACCCATATTAGGCCCAGTGATGATTAACATCTGCTGTTCTTCATTAAGTGATAAATCATTAGCAATGAAAGGTTCGGCTTGAATTTGTTCAACAACAGGGTGTCTGCCTGCTTCGATACACAGCTTTCTTTCGTTAGTTAAAACTGGTGCATTAAAGTTTAATGTCTCGGCTATTTCTGCAAAGCAAAGATAAATATCAAACTCTGATAGAGCCGAGGCGCAACGTTGTAACTCAGATAAATATTCAGCAATGATGTCGAGCAATTTATCGTATAGTTTTTTCTCTCGTGCCAGTGATTTCTCCTTAGCACTAAGAATTTTGTTTTCAAATTCTTTTAACTCTGGCGTGATAAAACGTTCTGCTGCTTTTAGAGTTTGGCGGCGGGTGTAATTATCAGGTACGTTGGCAGAATGTATTCGACTGATTTCTATGTAATAACCATGCACACGGTTATAGCCGACTTTTAATCCTTGTATACTTGTACGTTGTTTTTCCTGTTCTTCCAGATCAATTAAAAATTGTCCAGCATCGTTACTCAGCTGTCTTAATTCATCCAGTTCTGAGTCATAACCATCAGCAATGACACCGCCATCACGAATGACAACAGGTGGTTCATCAACTAGCGCATGGTTCAATGTATTGAGTAATTCGGGAAAGAGATGAATATCTTCTGATAAACTAATTAGTCGTGGACTATCGATTTTATCAAGTTGCTTTTTTATCTCAGGTAATAAGGTCAGACTGTTCCTAAGTTGTATTAAATCTCTTGGTCGAGCTGATTTTAAAGCAATACGCGACATGATACGTTCGATGTCACAAATGGCTCGCATACCTTCATGAAAATCGCTATGACGATGATTATGTATCAACTTCTTAACAGCATCATAACGCAGTTGTAACTTTTTATGATCGCGAACGGGTTGTTGTAACCATCGACGTAATAATCGCCCACCCATAACCGTCGATGTATTGTCGATAACTTTTAGTAAGGTATGGGGTTTATTCTCAACCAAGCCCGTTTCCAGTTCCAGGTTGCGACGCGATACAGCATCAATTTGCACAATATTATTTGCAATATTGACTTTGGGTGTTTGTAAATGCGTCAGTGTTGTTTTTTGTGTGTCACTGAGATACTGAACCAGACAGCCCAAAGCAGCGATACTTTCCTGCATGTTTTGACAGCCAAAACCGTCTAAATCTTTAACCTTGTATTGTTTTTTTATTAATGTTTCAGCTGATTTCTGATTAAAGTGCCAGTCAGGACGCTTGGTAAACGTAAGGTTATTTATATTTTCTATTGATTGTTGAAAAGATTCGCTGATTAATACTTCTGCTGGTTGGTACTGTTCAATAATATCTTCAATAGACGTCTCTGGTTCGGTTTCTGAAAGAGAAACCTGTCCACTACTGAGTTCAACACTAGCAAGACCGAGTTTATTTTTTGTTTTATAAATAGCCAATAAGATATTAGAAATACGCTCATTTAATAAAACATCTTCAGTGATTGTGCCTGGCGTAATAATGCGTACAACTTTACGTTCTACCGGTCCTTTACATAAAGCCGGGTCGCCGATTTGCTCACAGATAACAACGGATTCACCCAGCGAAATTAGTTTAGCCAGATAATTATCAACGGCATGAAAAGGCACGCCTGCCATGGGGATAGCGTTGCCACCGGATTTACCACGTTTGGTTAAGGTAATATTTAATAAACGCGCTGCTTTTTTCGCATCATCATAGAAAAGTTCGTAAAAGTCTCCCATACGGAAAAATAGCAACATATCAGGGTGCTCAGCTTTAAAGCCAAGAAATTGCTGCATAACGGGCGTGTGTTGTGCGGTTTGCTTTGTCTGTACAGGCATGGAAGGTTATTTTATAAAAAATGCCTGAATTTAGCTATCACAGACTGACCGCTTAGCATGTATTTGGATCAGTAATTTTACATTCTACGGCAGGTGATTGCATCCGCATGACGGCTTGAGAATAAAGAACAATACTCCTTCTATTCGTTTCTTTGGGATTAGATATACAGCTTGTGGCAAAATCGCCTTCCGGCGGGCCAAAAAAACCGGGTGGTGTCGATGCCGGATCAGCCCAATAACGTCCGTACTCCTGTTCTGTCGCAGGAGCTGTGCCTGGACCATATCGTTGCATTGCCCAAACTATGCGATTAATAAAAGGAATAATCAGCTCGTAGCAATAACCAACATGTATTTTTAACAGATTCGCATCCTGAATTGATTGCAACGAGTCACCTGCACCGACTGGAGTAGGATCGCGGTACATCAAGTTGTCATTTGGGATCATACTAACCTGTTTTAGGACACCATCGTCATTGACATCATGGTAGCCATCTCTACCGAGAATATTAAAAGATCTTTGCGTAGGACTAACAACAGACACTTTTACATAGCCATCTTCTATCTGTTTCTGGATAACGCGTCGGCCACAAATAACACTGTCTGAATTAAAGTTATTGATATTGGCATCCAATACACCTCGTAGACCATTGCCGGTGATTTTATTTGCGCCTACACGTCCTTCTCGTGCACTGTCGCTGCTATCAAAACTACTCGTACAATCCCCGCCGCTATTAATACTCATATAACTGGTGGTATAGAGAGGCGCCATATTACTGGCAAATGCCATGTGCATGTCCTCGAGGCTGGCGTTATTTAACGTACCTGCCCGAACAGTTTGAAAAGTAGCATAATTCAGCGTGATCTTCGCTTTGTAGATAAGGGAAAATTGAATAATACCTAGCACAAGTATCAACATGACAGGCGCGACAATAACGAACTCAACCATCGCCTGAGCTTTGGAAAATTTATAACAGGTTTTTAATTTCCGAATGTTTCTCATACAGTTGTATTAATAAAACTACTCATTGTCCTGTTTAACGATGGATTCAATACCATCGAGTAAGTTTTTTGCTTTACTGTACATAGGATCATCTTTATCTGTATAGATTAGCATTTCATTTAAGCTATAAGCGGTTTGTTTTAACTGAACAATACTCATGTTGAACCACGCTTTTGCAAAGCTTGGATCACGTATAACCGCTTCTTTATAAAGATTGATTGCCGCAGCAGGGCGATTAGTGCGTACATAGATATTACCAAGTCTGAACCAGTGCAAGGCTTCCTTGGGTAATTCTCTTATCAGTATTTCATAATTACGCTCTGCATCCGCAAACTCATCATTTAAATAAGCTTGATCAGCCTGTTTTTGTATCTCGATTAAATCAGGTTTAGTTTGCTCTTCTTCTTTAACGCCTAATTGATTACAGGCACTGAGACTCAATAACATAGTAATGATAATAAAATATTTCAATCTAATTAGAAGGTTCATCATTCCATACCAGTTGTTGTCCAGTTTTTAGTTGTAGTGTGTTTATACTGTCTTCGACAAGTTCAAGAACGATACAGGAAGCATTTGATGCCGCCATGCGCCACGGTTTTAATGACTTGACGAGTTTTACTATAGTTAATTCTTTATCTAAAAAAACAACGTCAATGGTGTACTTCATGCCAAAGGTATGTACCGAAGAACAAGGCGTTATTAATAAACCTTCATCATCTATTAATTTTTTTCTTGTTAATAAACCTAACATTCTTTCAAGAAAATTAGTTGTTTTATAAACTTCTCTGATTACACAGTGGCCATTAGCATCAGTCAATTGACCACAAATCATAGCATTCCTTCACCAACAAACTTCATGGCGATAGGGAAGAGTAAGATAATAAAAGTGACCGGGAAGATAAATAAAACCAATGGGAAAACCAGTTTTACTGGTGCTTCCATTGCCTGTTTTTCTGCACGTTGAAAACGTTCACTTCGTCTTTGATCGGATTGTACTCTGAGTACATTACCGAGCGAGGCACCCATTTTTTCTGCTTGTACAATCGAACTTACAAAACCGGTGATTTCCTGTATATCCAGCCTTTCAGCCATGCGTCTTAATGCATCTGCTCGAGATAAACCGGCACGAAGGTCGCGTAGTACAACAGCAAATTCATTTCTCAATGGCCCAGGTGTTGCTTTTTCCATTGCCTGTCCTAATGCACCTTGAAGGTTTAGACCTCCTTCAACACACATGGTTAAAAAATCTAAATAAACGGGCAGGGTACGGATGACAGCATCATCTCTTCTCTTACGTGTATCAGATAACCAGATAACGGGCAGCATAAAACCTAATAGCGGTGTAATAATAAACCAGATGGGCTGAAAGTTTTTCAAACATATCATGACGAACAAAGCTAATAATGGAGCAATGATTGCTGAAATAATACGTAAAGCTATAAATTGCTCCGCATTCAAAAGATAACTTACTCCAGAATGGGTGATTTTCGTTTCCGTTCTTTCAAGCATTTCATAAGGAAAAAAAACAACTAAAAAGTTAGCAATGATTTGTATAAATGGCCAAAGTAATTTCAGTTTCCATGAGAGCGGATCCATATACGAGCGATCTTCATTATCAACCATTGAGTAGAGTAGGCTGATTAACATGAAAAACAAAATAGCCGCTATGGCTATTGATATTAGTGTTCCACTAAAGTAAATATTATTCATCGTAGACAATTACCCATGCTTTAAACATCAATGCTGGTTATTTTATTTATGATGAAATAACCCATCGCTTCCATAGTAATGACGATTGTTAAAACTATCCAGCCTATGGTGGTGGTCCATAATTTACTCATTGCTTCAGGTTCCATAAAGTTTAACAAGACGCCTAAAAATATAGGTAATCCCGTCATGACTATACCTTGTAATTTACCTTGTGCAGTTAAACCATCTATTTTTCCTTCCATCATTTCTTTTCGACGAAGTGTTTCGCCCAGCGTTTCCATTGTCTCTGCAAGGTTGCCGCCGACTTCACGGTTAATTAATAACGCGGTGACAAGCATATTAAAATCCTGGAGAGGAATACGCTTTTGCATATCTTTTATAGAGACTTCAAAATCAACACCGAGGCGCTGTTCTTTAAGAAATAATTCAAATTCCTGTGATAATGGAGCAGGGTGTTCTTTTACCATTGCTTCAAGGGCAATATTTAAACTTGCGCCAGCCCGCATAGCGCCGGATATCATTGCAAGTCCATCAGGCAGTTGTTTTTCTAAACGTTTTAATCGTTTTTTACGTACCGAACGATAAATGAAAGTCGGTAGAAAAAGAATAACGGCTAACATGGTAAATGTTGCTGGAAAATCCCGGGTAACTAGCCAGGTTAATATTGGGAAAACAACAATTGCAATCAGATTTAACATGAATAATTGATTTGGATCGATAGACATGAACATGTCAGATGCATTAGCACTGGCTGTCGTGGTAAATTCTTTTTTGTAATTCTCCATGGCGACCATTGCTTTTTTTGCGACAATGAACCAAAGAGAACTGACCATCAGGAAAACAAAAAGCAGGGTTAGATAAAAGCTGGCACCTGCAGAGAGATTTAGAATTGAATCCATCATGATCAGATTAAGAGAAAATTGACATGTCTACAGGTAGGCCACGTTGTCGCATTTCTTCGTAGAAATGAGGAATTGCGCCTGTTGCTTCAAAATGACCTTTAACTTTTCCATTCTCATCAAAACCTTCTTGCTGATAACGGAAGATGTCTTGCATAGAAACAATGCCTGATTCAACGCCAGTAATCTCAGTAATATTAGTGAGGCGACGACTACCATCAGAGTAACGGGAAATCTGAACAATTAAATGAACTGCTGAAGCAACCATTTCTCGTATTGCTGATACTGGCAAGTCCAGTCCTGACATCATCACCATGACTTCTAGACGTGCAATCATATCTCTTGGTGTATTTGCATGCGCTGTAGTTAATGAACCGTCATGTCCGGTATTCATCGCTTGCAACATGTCCAATGTTTCTCCGCCACGACACTCACCAACAACAATTCGGTCGGGTCGCATACGTAAACAGTTTTTTACCAGATCACGAATTGGAATTGCGCCTTTACCTTCAAGGTTTGCCGGGCGTGCTTCAAGACTGACTAAATGCGGTTGATTCAATTTTAATTCCGCCGCATCCTCAACGGTAATAATACGCTCACTGGGAGGAATAAAGTTGGATAAAACATTCAGTAATGTAGTTTTACCACTACCTGTACCGCCAGAAATAAGAATGTTCATGTGATTGTTAACGGCTGTTTCCAGAAATTGCACCATGCTTTGATTCAAAGCTCCAAAGTTAACCAGATCCTGAGCCTGTAATTTTTGTTTCGCAAACTTACGAATCGTTAAACATGGTCCACGTAAAGCCAGCGGAGGAATGATCGCATTCACACGTGAGCCGTCTTTTAATCGGGCATCAACCAAAGGCGAACTTTCATCTATACGTCTTCCAAGTGGAGATACAATACGTTCAATCGCAGTCATTACAGCATCGTCACTGGAAAAGGTGATGTCAGATAAAGTCAGTTTGCCAGATTGTTCGATAAAAATTTCATCGAACTTATTAACCATGATTTCTGTAACATTTTCATCGGCAAGTAATTTTTCAAGCGGACCGAGACCTACGGCTTCATTCAACACTTCAGATGCGAGAAGTTGTCTATCTACGTCGGCAGGTAATTTAGCATCCATCTCGGTAATGATTTCTTTGATCATCTTTTCAACATGTTTGCGCAGCGAGTCTTCGTCCATACTACTAATATCAGTACGACGAAGATCCATAGCTGCTAATAATTCTTCATGTACGCGATTACGCCATTTGAATTTTTCATTATGTTGCAGATTTATGATGGTGTTACTCAGTTCTTCATTTTCAGCTAACACTTCATGCTGTTGAATACCGATAACCGTTTTCATATCTTCAAAAGCATCATCATCGTCAGGGTCTATTTCTTCCGCTGAGTCAGCGCTGATACCTGCTTGAATATGATAACCGGCAATGACAATCTTATCGGAAGTTCTTATAGGACCATGGTGTTCAACATCTTCACCATTGACTTCGACACGAGTTTGTCCTGTCTTATCTTCAATAAATAGACCTTCTGAAGTTCGACTGATAACGGCATGGTATGGCGCTACTTTCCAGCCACGAAGCTGGATAAAGTTATCACGAGCCTTACCAATAGTGCACTCAGCAACCGGGCAACTGAAGTTCTGTATACGTTCGCCCTTACTGTTATTAACTAATACATCAAACATAATTATTTCCTGAAGTTCTAATAAATGATGTTAAGGTTATTTTCATCAATTGCGTCAATGACACTTTTTATTCCTTCTTTAGCATATTCAATCGCATCTTTATTTATCTTTGAATCTGCATCAAATACGTTAGGGGTCAAAAAAATCACTAATTCACTTTTTCTATCTCGAAAGTTTTTTGATCTAAAAAGCGCACCTAATATTGGAATTTCACTTAGATATTTTAAACCACTGGTGTCTTTTGATGCTTGTTGATCAAGTAGACCAGACATGACCAGCGTTTCGCCTGAAGAGAGGACAACGTCAGCACTGGTAGAGCGTGTTATTAACCCCGGAACATTATTAATAGCAACTGAGCTATCGAGTGCACTGAGTTCAGTATCTACTCTTGCACGCACATTGTTTTCACGATCGACAGTGGGTTCAACATTTAATTGAATACCATATTGTTTAAATTCAATCGTGGTTCCATTGATGTTCGATATTTCAATTGGAAATTCGCCACCAGCGAGGAAATCTGCAGAACCACCGCTTCGAACTGCTAGGCGCGGTTCCGCAAGTATCACCGCATTACCAGAACTAACGGCTAAATTAATTCGAGATGTGATTTCCGTGGCGATACCAAAGTATCCTAATGAACTTACACCCTGGCCTACTGAGTTTCCAAAATTCAAAGGTGTGGTAGTCGCTGCGCCGAGTTGATCACCACGTTCAAATAATGTTGTCCCCCCAGCTGAAAAACCGGGAATAGAAGTATCCCATCCAATGCCTATTGTATCTGCGTAATTTTTATTAAATTCGGTAATCTTGATATTCATCAAAACCATTTTATTTTCCGGGTTATCGAAATCTAAACTACCCGTGCGTGTTAAGTTCATAACCTCAGGTATCGCACCTTGAACCGTTTCGATGGCAGTTTCATAACCGCTTTCTATTTCACCAGTAAGAACAATTTTGTCACCAATGATACGTACATTAAGCCCACCTATATCTGCGAGCATTTCTTCAACCTGGGCTTTCGTTTTTTCCATGTTATTGATTGGGAAGTTGATGTTATTCATCACTTCTGGAAAGTTATCCATAACAATTTGGATTGCTTCTTCATGACCGTCAGCAACAATACCTGACAAGACAATTTTTTCTCCGACAATACTGACTTTAATACCATCTATATCAGATAATAGTTTTCCGACTTCCTTTTTACGATTAACAATATTATTTGCTTCTTCGGTAACGTGAACGAATAACTCAGATTCACTGCCATCAGTAAACCAGATATGAATATCACTTGAACCCGCGCCCTCTGCAATGAGTATCAATTTACCGTCATTGGAAACAGAGTTACTAACAATTTCGGGATTACCGACAGCAATACGATCTACCGCACCTATTTTGAGAACCTTAATTTCACCCAGATAAAGTTCTATTCTTTCTGTGGCAAAGCTAAGTGCTGTCGTCATTGCTAAGAGACAAGCCAGGAATATTTTATTAATCATGATTTTAATTATCCTTCATACTTTCAAAATAGTGATGATTCAATTTAAATTGATATATTTAAAAACTATTACTTACTTTTCTATTGATAGATTAGTTCTTTAATCATCAACAGATACGGTTACTTGTTTAGCGATGCCATCCTCAGATTGTCCACCGACTATCATTTTGATAGAACGCTTTTTCTGATTCGATGCATTAACAGCATTCTTACTATTTTTTTTCAGAATATTGTTATCCGCATCAGAATCGGATGTACTTTCTTTTTTCATCGCTTCAATATCAGCATATGGATAATTCGATTCATCCTCAGCCATTACAGTTGAAACGCCGAGAGTCATACAAACTGATAACAAAGCAAGAACGTCGATAGCTAATCTATATTTCATAGCTATCAATATTCATTACTCTTCTTTTTCGTCTTCGGCTTCTTCATCATCTTTTGGGAAACTCATAAGAATTGCTTTAGCGACACCATCTTCACTCGCTCCACCAATGACGTAATCATACTTACCAGTAAGTATGTCCTTTCCTTTAATAGTCTGATTATCTGCTATTTGAGTAATTTCTTTATCAGTCAGAACTTTGCCGTTTGCACCAATCATAATGTCACTTGGGTCAACGACATTGCCATCCTTATCAACAATCTCACCATTTTCGTTAATAGTATAGCCAGCAGCTTCTAGTTGCTCACGACTTGCAATGGCATTGCCATTTTCATCAACCAGGTTTCCTTTTTCATCAACACCCGCCGCAACTTTAATGCCTGATGCAGCGAGTTGTTCTCTACTGAGAATTTCGCCATTAGAAGAAGTAATCAAATCATCTTTATCGACAACTTTACCGTTTGCATCAACAATCTGACCGTTTTCATTGATATTGAGTCCGGCTGCTGCCAGTTGTTCTTTGGTCATAATCGAACCATCAGAAGCGACTACAATACTATT
The DNA here is from genome assembly GCA_038142205.1 of Pseudomonadota bacterium. Lineage (GTDB taxonomy): Bacteria > Pseudomonadota > Gammaproteobacteria > Eutrophobiales > Eutrophobiaceae > UBA7359. Next base: position 317,938 of record JAYQJO010000001.1, read on the forward strand.
TGGATCAACAACATTGCCATCCTTATCCACGATTTGACCAAGCTCATTAACGCTGAGTCCGGCTGCTGCCAGTTGTTCTTTATTCAGAACACTGCCATCAGCAGCAATGATGAGATCTTCAGGGTTAACGATATTTCCATCTTTATCTACGATCTCGCCATTTTCGTTAATGGTATAACCTGCTGCTGCAAGTTGGTCTTCGGTAATGACGCTGCCATCTTTTGCAACAACCATTTCTCCTGCAGAGATAACCTTGCCATTTTCATCAACAATCTCGCCATTTTCATTTACGCTAAGACCTGATTCGGCGAGTTGTTGTTTAGTCATCACCGTACCATCAGCTGCAACGACGACATCATTCACATCAACAACATTGCCATCTTTATCAACTATTTGACCGCTAGCATTAACAGTAAGTCCGGCTGCTGCCAGTTGTTCTTTCGTCATTACTGTTCCATCTGCAGCTACTATAACGTCTGATGCAGACATGACTTTTCCATCAGAACCAATTAATAAAGTACTAGGGTCAACTATGTTGCCGTCTTTATCTATAATTTGACCATTTTCATTGACGGTATAGCCAGCTGCTTCGAGTTGTTCTTTACTAGCAATTGTATTTCCATTTGCATCTACTAAATTACCGTTTATATCTGTTCCAGCAGCAACCTGTATACCTGCTGCTTTGAGTTGTTCAGCGCTAACAAGTTTATTTCCATCTGCATCAACCAAATTTCCATTAATATCTACACCAGCTGCAGTTGCTGCTCGAGAAGCGCGTTCATTCTCTGCTTCTGCCATCTCTCTTGCATTATTAAATAAGTCAGTAGAAGAGACCGTACTAAATTGAGAAGCACTTTCATCATGTCTGTTACGAAGCAGCGTGACAATTTCGCCTTTATCTTCAGCGATAGTGATCAATGCTGCCTGTTGTGGCGTTACCTCTAATGTAATGTGAGAAAACGTGGTCTCTGTACGTCGTTGCGGTTGCCTCAACTCATCAAGAGTTTCTCGGTATGGATCTCGGCCCGCCGCTAATACCGTAACATTTTGAAGCACAGGGATAATCACATCATCGGGCACTAACATGCCAATAATTTCACTTGAATCAACACCGTCTGTTAGGCCACTTAGCTCATCAGGAAGAGAGTCAAAAATATCATCCGGTAATTCAGGATTAAATCCAAGTTCCTGTGCCTTATTGAAGTTTTCTTCACTGAATCCTGATGCAGCAAATGGAATATTGACAAAAATATCAATTCGATTGCCCGGACGTAGAAAGCCGCCGATAGAATTAATATCATCAACAGTAATTGTCATTGCACGTTTACCTTTGGCAACGATATCAGAAAAGTCACGAGGGAAATCTTCATTCATCAAGCTTTTTAGTAGCGTTTTTCCTCTACTAAGGTTTGAGATTAATGCCCTGCCTTCATAACGATTGAACTCGTCAGGAAATATGACATCATCGTGTATAAAATCACTTGGTATCTTACGCGCTTGAAAATCGGATAACCTGATCTCCTGACCTTTTCGTAAATCTTTATTAGCCACAACCACTCTGACCATGCGCGCCTGATCTTGCTCATATTTTGCTTTCAATTGTGCTTCTTTAGCATTCAGATAAAGCATCGCGAGTAATGCTGCAACTACACCAAAGCCAATCGCTCCGGCAATTAAAGGTACAGTACTTTTCTCTTGTGATTTGGCCATAATAATTGTTCTTTATAGTAAGTAGTAATATGTAAATTCAGTTTAAATTAAAAAAATGAAAATCCTTCTGTTATATCACTAACAGAAGGAGGTAGTTCAGATGGAAATTCAAAAGTCGGTGACGTAGGAACCTTGTCGTAAAGTTCTTTTAATTTATTTTCGACGGCTGTGATATCTTCAGCATTTTTTCCAGCATGTATTCTGCAAGATTATCGTGATCGGGAATAGTCGACAGCGAGGTTGCGTATGAATACCCCTGATAGTTGTCGTTCACAACGCCTAGGAGATCTAACAAAACATCGCCGCCGGGCCCCATGGTTAACATCATCACACCAAATGCGAGCACGACAACATACTCAGCCATTGCCTGACCAATTTGTGATCTAATTTTATTCTTATTATTTATCATCTTTAAAAAACTGAGTTTTTTACAGAGTTCACAACTACTCTCGTATATTCCTTATCTTCGAGCAGCATAATAGTGACACGATTTCGTCGAGTTTTAAACACAAGAGAGTGGGCTTCTTCGCTACCCAGTCGTTTATCAGTTTCCATAGTCCAGCCTTTATTTAGGTAATGGCCGCGATAAAAGTCCGCATTGTTTCGAACAGAGTGTGTATTTGACATAATCACGGTCGTTGCTTTTTTCCGGGATCGTCACTTTTAAGTTCGTTCATGACTATACTGCCAGGAATCTTTGGAATAGTTTTGGCAAATTCCGGGGTTTTATCTGTATTACCTGGCAAAACACTCATAGATAAATAACCCCAAGAACCATTCGGGTCATTCTTTTTCACCTGTACCTGAACAGTCATGAGGTAACCATCTTCAATACGACTGATTACATACCAGGGATAGCCGGCTATCGATTCTATATAGCCGGGTTTGTCTTTTTCTATCGGTCTTTTCCATTCTTTACGATAAAAACTAACGACATCTTCGATTGACTCATCAGTGTTAAAAGCACGAATCGCTTGTTTAATCCCGTTGACTTGCACATTTTGCCCAACCCACTCAACAGCCGCTTTTGGTGGCGCAGGGAAATCGGGTTTTTTCGCATGCACCAATTGAGGTAATGAAAATAAAACTAATAAAACAATAAAAAGTTTCTTATTAAATTGATTAATTAGGGTGTTTGATTGAGACATCATTATCTACAGGTTCTAGAAGATTCTGAACGTGCATCAGCTGAATCGGTGTAAGTGAAATTACTCATACCTGCATCATTAACTTCATGCGTACCGATTTTTGTGTCAGGATCACTTGGATCCGAAATCAGACGATCAGGATGGATTGAATCTATATCAATATGACCTAACCAAAGACTGCCTTTATCACCTGATGGCCATGGGACACCCGGATTACATAAACGCAATTCTGGCGCGAGCACGGAAGCAATATTCCAGATAGTTGTAAACCCGGGTATTTGATTAAATAACTCGTTGAGTAACGTTGTTGGCACCATACCACCGACCTGATTATAGGTATGTTCTGTACCACCGGTGTTCCATGCATCGGATAAAACGGATGCTTTAGCCTGAAAATCAAAAGTGGTTCCTGAACCTTCCAGCGTAATTAATCTGGATGTACTGCTATCAGTCATGTAACGGTAATTCGGTGGAATCGCAACTTCCATCACTTCAGTTGAAGTGGCATAACCTTCAGTCGTAATCGCGTTAAATCCGACATCAGATCCAATCGCACCCATTAAATCACCAACAATACCAAAAATAAGACCGATGCCTTTTAAAAGAAAGTTCACAACATCGCCAATTACCGGAATGGTTGGTGTTTCTGATGAGCTGGTCAAGTCTATACCAGAGCCGTCTGCACCGGAATATAAACGATTGCCTTTATGATCTTTCCAGAGTGGATTGGCATCAGCCGTAGTCCAACCGGTAAGTCCATCATTATAATTAATCGGCGTTGTTGTATCTTCGTTACCAGGATTGGTATAGAAGCGTCGTTTACTTTCGCTACGTGTGGTATCTGTTGTTTTCACAGGGAAGTCATAAGCATTGTAGCCGCCCATAACTTCACCGCTGTTATTGATTTTGCCTGAACTGTAATCAATACCGCGTTCGGTATCATTAGCAAACCATACCGTATATTCCCAGGCTTGGTAGCGGGCGGCTTGTATATTGGCCTGTTTGATATCAATGTATTTGGCAACCAGAGACATCGCTAGAAATAACGGAACCAGAAAAAATGTGGCACTGATTATGAACTCAACCATAGCTTGTCCATTTTGTGCTTTCTGATGTGATGAAATGAGTCTCATAATAGCTTCATTTTCTATCAAAACGGCAACATCGATGAGAGTTTATTAACTAAAGAGTTAAATGAATTACTCAAGCTGATAAAGTCCTGTTTTTGTTGTATGGCCAGAGCCAATGTTCGGTCAGGGTAGGTCGTATCAACCAATCTGGCTTGCCAATAGGGGTTAAATGCACTGCCGACCTCCGTTTTGCCATCACCACGATGAAAATGCGACGCTAAACTGTCAGTTGGTCTGGAGAAATAGAGCTCAGATTTTGATAAAACGGCGAGTTCATTATCAGCTAAAGGCTCATTTAATTTTAATTTTACTTCTGGTTCATCTGATGTGCCAATGCTGCCATCATTTTTATAGAACGTGTCATAATCAGTTTCGTCCTGAACTAAACCTATTAGCAGGTTAGGGGCACCAATTCCAAGAAACGGTCCTTTGCCAGTAGTGTCAACATAGTTTGGTAAGCCGGCATAACTTTTATTTACTCTTGAACCAAGTGTCGTTTCATAGGGCATATCTGCGGCAAACATAACACCAACAGGCGGTATAGCAGGCCCAGGTGACATCCAGGCCAGCATATTATTTGCCGCCTCGCCATAATGATCGGTTTCAACTACACCACCTAATGACTCAAGATTCATATTCTTTAATTTCAGATTATTTGGTGTGTTCTTGCCGACTTCTGCGAAGCCAGAGCCGAATGGTGCTGATGTTGGAAAAGGTATTTCAGGAATAATAGTAAAGTCGATACCGGCAAAACTTCCTTTCAAACTAACGGTAGAGTCACCGAAATCCAGTTCACCCCCTATAATTTTTTCTTTGCCAGTACAACCAAGAAGACCAGTGGGGTCACACGCCTGGCCCCACACATAAAAACTAAGAAAGATGTCCAGAAAAAGCCCCGTTGTATCGGCGCTAGACCAGTTGGCTAATTGGCCTGCTTTAACCTTGCCTTTTGAAGGCAGAACAAAGCGTAACTCGCTACCGCCTTTACGTTTTAATGCAATATCAAAATAAAACTCAATATCGACACCCACTTTTGCAATAGCAACATCAATTATGGTGAAACTTTCACCTTTATCGCCAGTTTTATCGATTGGCAAGGGAGGTGGGCGTAATTCCCATCCTTTTCCTTGTACAAAGGATGAACAGTCGCCAATCAAACAGGTCTTTTCACCCGTGCCTCGCGTAAAAGGGTCACCTGAATCGCGTATAATTGCAGCAAGCCTTGCATAGCCGCTATCGCTAAATGTATCGACATCTATATTTTGTGTACTCATGTAGCCTGTCGCAAATTGATCACCGGGCAAGTTAGGTAATACGCCGTATGTCGCAACATGAGAGATAAGTGAAATGATGCCGAAGTCAGAAATTTTTGTGCCGGGCGGGCCATTTTGTGTGATGACATCATTCAATACCCCGACAGCCTGAACAATACTGACAGTGAGATAACCAAACCCGGCAAAGCCATAAATTTTATTAATGTTGTGAAATACCAGCGTTGCAACATTCGCTAACTTACTAATAACTTTTATTGCTAACTGACCGGCTGTTGCCCATGGAGTTGTAATGGCTGTAACAATAGGTGTTGAGACTCCCAAAGTTACTGGTGCGAGCATGAACTTGTCATAAGTATTGAGGTAATCAGCGAACGATTTGAAATGAAAGGCCCAGGAAGCGAGTCCGACGAACTGACCAATGGCGACTTCATTCGCTACGATCGCACGATTCATATAGGACGCGAAATTGAGGTCACGAGCCTCAACTGTAGACATACTGAATGCGGCGGCGTCAGCCGCATTTTGTAGCTGCATTTTATTTGTTGTCAGTTTGCCTGTTTTGAACATGGCAAACACACTAACGAGTAGGATGGCTGAAAATAAGATAACAAAAACAGCAGATTGCCCGCGTTGTTTACTAAATAATGCTGTTTTGAATCTTGCTAATTTAGTCATCTTATTTATTGAATTTGCCTAGTTGGCAATACTTAAAAATATAAACATTAAGTATAGGTAAAAAAACAACGCCGCAACAGCGAATTGCTGTTGCGGCGTTGCTAGGAAAATATAAGGTAACTATATTTTATAGGTCACTATCTTCGAAGTCGTCCATGCCGCGCGTTTCAGAAATTCGCGCATCAGTCTTATCAGCTTCTGTAGTAGCAGAGTCCTTACCCGTCAATTCTTCTGTGGTGGTACCAATGACTTCTTTTAATCCATCACCAAAAAATGAAAACGCGCCAATACCAGCAATAGCAATGAGAGCAATAATGATAATGTACTCAGTCATACCCTGGCCTAATTGTTTCTTAAAGCTTTTCATGTATCTATCCTCCAGCGGATGTGTTTCTTACTGATTTTAAGTATAGCAATATCTAATTATTGCCCCTAAACGACCGAAACGCAATGACCGTCTTGATATTGTTTTTATTAGAAAAAATCCTTGAAATCATTATCAACTGCCCCTATATAAGCTGCCACAATGAATTCATTAATAAATCTGGAGTTTTATTAGCATGACTGTAGAAGCAAAACAGGAAACATTAGGCTTTCAAACTGAGGTTAAGCAGTTACTACACCTCATGATTCACTCTCTATACAGTAATAAAGAGATATTTTTACGCGAATTAATCTCAAATGCGTCGGATGCAGCCGATAAACTGCGTTTCGAAGCCCTTCAAAATGACAGCCTTTACGAAAACGATTCTGAACTGAAAATCAAAGTTGAATTTAATAATGATCTGAAAACTGTCAGCGTGATTGATAACGGCATAGGTATGTCGCGCGATGATGTGGTTGAACATTTAGGCACGATTGCGAAATCAGGCACGAAACAGTTCTTCGAAGCATTGACCGGCGATCAAAGTAAGGACTCACAGCTTATCGGTCAGTTTGGTGTTGGATTTTACTCCAGTTTTATTGTTGCAAAGAAAGTGGATGTGTTTACTCGACGTGCTGGACTTCCCTCTGCTGGAGGTGTGCACTGGAGTTCTGAAGGCGAAAACGATTACAACATCGAAACCGTCGACTTACCTAAACGTGGGACAAAAGTCGTCTTACATCTTCGCGATGATATGGACGAATTTTTAAATGACTACAGATTAAAAAGCATTGTTACCAAATATTCTGATCATATTTCTTTGCCTATCATCATGGATAAACAAGAAGAAATAAAAGAAGAAGGTGAAGACGATAAGGATGAGAAAAAAGAACCTAAATTCAAAATAGTTGAAGAAACAGTAAATAGCGCAACCGCATTATGGGCGCGTAATAAAAGAGATATAAAAGAAGAAGAATATAACGAGTTCTATAAGCATGTGGCCCATGATTTTGAAGATCCTATGGCGCATGTTCATAACAAAGTAGAAGGTAAGCTTGAATACACCTCACTCTTATATATACCTGCCAGAGCACCGTTTGATTTATGGGATAGAGAGCAACGTCATGGTGTAAAACTTTATGTTAAACGAGTCTTTATTATGGATGATGCTGATCAATTGATTCCACCTTGGTTACGTTTTGTACGTGGTGTTGTTGATTCAGATGATTTGCCACTGAATGTATCACGCGAGATTCTTCAAAATAATAAAGTCATTGACTCCATTCGCTCAGGTTGTACGAAAAAAGTATTAAGCTTGTTGAAAAGCGTATCGGAAAAAGAACAAGACAAATATGCTGAATTCTGGAAAATTTTTGGCAAGGTTCTTAAGGAGGGAGTCATTGATGCCCCGGATTATAAAGACGACTTGTCTAATTTATTCCGTTTTGCCAGTACGCATGAAGATACTGAGGAGCAGAAGGTTTCATTGAAAGATTATGTTGAACGCATGCAGGAAGGTCAAAAGGCCATTTATTATGTTACCGCTGATTCTTATGCAACAGCGAAAAACAGTCCGCATCTTGAAATCTTCAGAAAGAAAGGCATTGAGGTATTGTTGTTAACCGATCCGATAGATGAATGGGTGACAACACATCTAACCGAGTTTGATGAAAAGCCATTACAGTCTGTGAACAAAGGTGAACTTGATCTTGGCGATGTTCAAAACGAAGATGAAAAGAAAGAAGACGAGCAAAAGAGCAAGGACTATGAAAAACTAGTTGAACGTATCAGCAAAGTCTTAGATGAAAAAGTAAAAGAAGTGCGTGTAACTTCACGATTAACAAATTCACCTGCTTGTCTTGTTTCGGATGAAAACGATATGGGGCGTCATCTGGAACAGATTTTACAGGCTTCGGGGCAAAGTATTCCTGGCTCCAAACCGATTCTGGAAATTAATCCGGATCATCCTATTGTCAAAAAGATTGATAATGAAGCCGATGAAGACTTATTCGATGATTGGTCGCATATCCTGTTCGATCAAGCGCTATTAAGTGAAGGTGGACAATTAGCCGACCCTGCTAGTTTTGTTAACAAGCTCAATGCCTTGATAGTGACATTGGCAGATTAATCCGTTTTGATCGTAATGGGGCGACAATGCCCCATTACAAATCAATCATTTATCCACTTTTTATTTCACTCTTTACACTCCATGACCTAAAATATGACTAAATCATGATTCAGGAACGTTATGGAGCACACTGAAAAAGACTTTTCAGCTTTATTACGTGAACTCAATAAAATTGGTGTCGCGTTATCGGCAGAGAAAGATCATGCTCGTTTACTGGAGCTTATTCTGGTTAAGAGCATGGAACTCACTAATGCTGATGGTGGGACGCTTTATTCAGCAACAGATGATAACCATCTGAAATTTGAAATTCTGCACAACCGTTCTCTGAATATTCATAAAGGCGGCACCAGTGGCGAAGAAATTACTTTCTATCCTATTTCTCTCTATGATGACGAAGGAAACCCTAATAATCACATGGTGGCGGCTTGGGCAGCACTGAGTGGAGAAACAGTCAATATAGTCGACGCCTATGCCAGTGAAGAATTCGATTTTTCGGGCACACGTAGTTTTGATAGCAAAACAGGTTATTGTTCAACATCTTTTTTAACAGTGCCAATGACCAACCATGAAAATGGTATTATTGGTGTATTACAACTAATCAATGCAATTGATAAGGGCACGGAAAATGTCATTCCATTTTCGCCACTTGATCAACAGCTTGTTGAATCATTGGCTTCACAAGCAGCAGTCACCATTACCAACAAGAATTTAATTGATGCACAAAAGAATCTTTTTGATTCGTTTATACAATTAATTGCAGATGCGATTGACGAAAAATCGCCTTATACAGCGGGTCATTGTCGACGCGTTCCTGTGCTGACATCTATGTTGGCCGAAGCAACCTGTCGGGTGAATAAGGGCCCATTTAAAGACTTCTCTATGACGGAAGAAGATAAATATGAACTGGAAGTCGCTGGCTGGATGCATGATTGTGGCAAGATCACAACGCCGGAATACGTTGTTGATAAAGGGACAAAACTGGAAACGATATTTGATCGGATTAGTTTGGTAGACATGCGATTTGAGGTGATAAAACGAGATGCCATTATCGAATCATTGAAATCAAGCTTAAGAAATATTAAAAATTCTGATGATATCGAACAGGAGCTATCGAAAAATCAGATACTGCAAAATAACTTGGGCACTTTAACAAAAGAAAGAGACGAAATACGTAAATATAATGTTGGAGGTGAGTCTTTATCAGAAGAAGATCTGACACGTATCGAACAGATTGCTAACAGAACGTATGTCGATCCAGAAGGTAAAACAGTTAAGCTGCTAGATAAAGAAGAATTACAAAACCTGCAAATAGGTCGAGGCACCTTGACCATTCGTGAACGAGAGATAATCAATAATCATATTAGTGTTACGATCAAGATGCTGGAATCATTAACTTATCCCAAACACCTTGCCCGTGTGCCTGAATTTGCTGGTGGGCATCATGAAAAGATGGATGGTACCGGGTATCCAAATAATCTAACCAAGGATCAGATGTCCATACAGGCGCGCATGATGGGTATTGCCGATATTTTCGAAGCGCTGACAGCGGGTGACCGACCGTATAAGAAGGCCATGTCTTTGTCAAAGTCATTAGAGATTCTTGGCAATATGAAATTGAACAACCATATCGATCCTGATTTATTTGATGTTTTCATCAATGAAGGCGTGTTATGGATTATGCAAATCAATACTTAAGTCCTGAGCAGATAGACGAAATTGATTTTAATGATATCCCCGGTTATCAGCCTGTTAATGAGTAGTCAATGTAGCTACTGCTATAGTAGCTAACAGAATATTTTAACTATTTACTACTCACTAAATTACAATTCACATTCAAAATGACTCCACGTGATTTAATTCAACGTACAGAGAAACAATTTTCCGAAGCAGAACTATTTTATGGTCATGGCACGGATAACGCATTAGATGAAGCGTTTTATCTAGTCATGGTTGCAGCGTCTCTTGAGTTTGACTGTAGTGATGAAGAACTCGACAAACCATTACATCAGGAGATTCTTGCTCATATAGAAAATTTAATTGATAAACGCATTAAGAAGCGTATTCCCGTAGCTTATCTGATTAATAAAGCCTGGTTTGCTGGAAGGCAGTTTTATGTTGATGAACGTGTACTCATTCCACGCTCACCATTTGCAGAATTAATTACTTCCCAGTTTATGCCGTGGTTGTCTTCCAATGCAGTTAATTCGATTCTTGAAATTGGAACAGGCAGTGCTTGTATGGCATTCGCCGGCGCGTATGAATTTTCACATGCTAAAATTGACGCGGGTGATATTGATGATGATGCGATTGCAGTAGCTAATAAGCATGTTGCTATGCATGAACTTGAAGAGAGAGTGCAAATTCTTAAATCAGATTTATTCGATCAGCTTGCTGATAAAAAATATGATCTAATCATCAGTAATCCTCCTTATGTTGAGCAGGATGAAATGCAAACCTTACCCGAGGAATACCGCCATGAGCCGAACCACGCTCTTGAAGCCAACGACAATGGCCTTGAACTGGTAGAAAAAATACTGAGTAAAGCTAAACAACATTTAAATGACAACGGGATACTCGTTGTTGAAGTCGGTAATAGTATGGAAGCGTTGATAGAGCGTTATCCGGAAATGCCTTTTGTCTGGCTGGAATTTGAACAAGGAGGGGACGGCGTATTTTTACTGAATAAAAATGATTTAGTTTGAGATAGCAACATTTTTTTGAAACTTAATCCGAAATCTTTTTACTAAAATTATTAAAAAATAATCAGGACATCGATTAGGGGAAAAATTGGAAAAGTCAGCGCACATTGAAAAATGGTTTACTTTATTTCCTGAACTATCCGGTTTGGATAAACAGCATCAGGACAGATTAAAAGAAGTCGTTGTATTCAAACAATTAAAGCAGGGTGAAATCGCTTATGAACCGGGTTGGGACTGCAGTAATTTCTTGATGTGTCTTGGTGGCCAGACTCGAGTCTATCGTAGTTCTGAATCAGGTAGAGAAATATTATTGTATCGTGTTGCGTCAGGCGACACCTGCGTATTAACAACATCCTGTTTAATGGCTAATTCTACATTCCCAGCTGAAAGCATAGCTGAACAGGACACGCTTCTGGCAGCGATACCTATGTCTGTATTCAATGAAATAATGGCGCAGTCTGAGCTGTTTCGAAAGTTTGTCCATAATAATTATGGAGAATTACTGTCTGATCTTATTTTGTTGGTTAATGAAGTTGCTTTTAGCCGAATTGATATGCGTCTGGCACGTTATTTATTAAAAACTGCAGATACCGAGAATACTATTCATAGCACCCATCAACAATTAGCACTGGATATGGGTAGTGTGCGCGAAGTAATTAGTCGACATTTAAATGAATGGGAACGAGAAGGCTGGATTGAGATTCAGCGTGGAATCATCCATTTACTGAATAAAGAAAAACTGAATGAATACGTTGTCAGTGGTGGAATGTAACTTGAGTTACAGATGTCTCAGTCAAAATCTGATTAAATAAACGAAAAAGATTAGAATAGTTGTCATATTTACTTGTCATATGATTAAATTGAGAAGTATAGAGAGAGGTCGACAGAATGAAATTTATAAATAAAATCAGTGTTTTAGCGGTTATTTTGTGTGCTTTTACAACAAACGGTTTGGCTGGGGTACAAGATCCAAATCATAGACAGAATGTATCTGATAAAGCCTGGGAAGAAAATTTACGCCATCAAAACTTTCAGGAACGTCCAATTATTGAAGGTGCTGAGCAAAATATTATCGAACTAAAAGCGCCTTTTACAGCTGAAGATGCCTCCGTCGTTCCTATTTCAATTCACACCAAAATTCCGCAAACGGATGATCGTTACATCAAACAAATGCATGTTTTTGTCGATATGAATCCAATGCCTTTAGTTGGAAAGTTTGATTTCACACCACACAGTGGTAAAGCGGATTTAGCCATGCGTATTCGTGTTGATACGTTTGCCTATGTGCGTGTCGTTGCCGAATTAAATTCAGGCGAATTATATATGACCAAGAGTTTTGTTCGCGCAAAAGGTGCTTGTTCTGCGCCACCGCCAGCGAGCATGGAAGATTCGAAAAAACTGCTTGGCAAGATGAAAATGAAAATGGTTGGTGATTTAAAATTAAACGAACCAAACTTGATGCAAGTCAAAGTACGTCATCCAAATATTACTGGTATGGCACCGATAAAAATCGGTTCTCGTATTATTCCGCCTGCCTTCTTTATGGATACGCTGGAAGTCAGTTATAACGACAAACCCATCATGAAAGCACTATTAACTTTTTCAGTGAGCATGGATCCGGCTTTACGCTTTTACTTTGTTCCTGAAGAAAATGGAGTGATGACTTTTAAAGGTACGGACACCAAGAGGAATAAATTTAGTTCTACCTATGAAGTAAAGTCATCTTAAATAATAAAATTTAAAGAGATTAAAATATGGCTGAAGATCGTATAAACGATCTCACACTTGAGCGATATAAGGTCGCCGGTAATGGATTATTAGACCGGCGGCTTTTTCTAAAGAAAGGCATCCAGTTTGGTGCCATTACAACGCTGGCTTCTTCTACAACCCTAGCGACAGCAAAATCAGAAACTCCAGTTCCAGCGGAATCAACAATCAACTCATCACGTCCAGCTTGGATGAATGTTCCGGGTGAACCATTTTCAATATACGGTTCACCATCAAAATATGAAGAAGATGTTGTCCGTTATCCTTCTCCGAATGATATTGTAAAAGGTAATGGTGTTTCCTGGACGCCATTACATAAGATGGAAGGGACAATTACGCCAAATGGATTACATTATGAACGTCATCATAATGGTGTGCCGCAAATAGATCCGAATAAACATCGCTTGTTGATTCATGGGCTGGTGAAGAATGATTTAACTTTCAGCATTGAAGATTTACGACGATACCCGATGCAATCAAAAATATGTTTTATTGAATGCGGTGGGAATAGTAATGCCGGTTGGAACAGTCAGCCTTCGCAATCTGAAGCGGGTTACTTTAACGGTATGGTTTCTGCTAGTGAGTGGACCGGTGTGCCGCTTTCAGTCTTATTGGGTGAAACAGGATTAAGAAAAAAAGCGAAATGGATTATTGCAGAAGGTGCCGATGCGTTTGCGATGCAAATGTCGATACCAATAGAAAAGGCAATGAATGATGCTTTTCTTGCGTTATATCAAAACGGTGAAGCTATACGCCCTGAAAACGGTTATCAACTTCGTTTAATCGTGCCAGGCTGGGAAGGGGTGCTAAACGTTAAATGGTTACGCCGATTGAAAGTGACAAATCGTCCGGTGATGGCGCGTAACGAAACATCAAAATACACAGAGTTACAACCATCAGGCAAAGCACGACAGTTTACTTTTCCTATGGAAGCCAAGTCCTTAATAACATCACCATCAGCACATATGCTTTTAAAAGAAAAAGGTTTATATCAGATAACAGGTTTAGCCTGGTCTGGTCGAGGCAAAATAACAAAAGTGGAAGTGTCTGCCGATGGTGGAAAATCATGGGCAGAAGCAGAATTACAAGAACCTGTTTTAGATAAATCTTTAACACGATTCCGATTGCCGTGGAATTGGAATGGAAGCAATACTGTATTAAAAAGTCGGGCAACCGATGAAACAGGTTACGTCCAACCGGAACGAACAAAACTGGTTAAAGAAAGAGGTAAACACGGTTTTTTTCATTACAACGCAATAATTAACTGGCAAGTTGATACAGATGGTTTTGTATCACATGTTTATGATAAAGATGAAACGTTTAAAGATAACGCTGATATCAGTATTGATAGCGGTTGGGATTAATCCCTTATACGCAGAGCTGATAGGTCCTGAATTAGGGCAAGATGTTACGCCTGAAGAAATTGCAAAATGGGACATCAGTGTTTTTCCAGATGGCGAAGGTCTGCCAAAAGGTCAAGGCAATGCAGAACAAGGAGAAAAAGTATATCAACAACAATGTATCAGTTGTCACGGTCAGGGAGGATTAGGCACAGTAGCTGGTGATCAATTGGCTGGTGCACAGATGGGCTTAACCAGCGAGTATCCTGAACAAACGATCGGAACATACTGGCCTTATGCAACAACGGTTTTTGACGTTATTAGACGTTCCATGCCAATGACTGCGCCAGGTTCGTTATCAAATAATGATGTCTATGCCGTGACGGCTTACCTTTTATATTTAAATAACATTATTGAAAAAGACGATGTAATGAATGATTCGACATTAGCGAAAGTTAAAATGCCGAATGAAGATGGATTCATAAATTCTTTTGAAGTAGAAGTTAATTAACCGGTTTAAAGTAACTTATTTTTTACTTCGCTTATTTTTTTGTTCATACATTAATGAATCTGCTTTCAATAATAAGTTTTCTATATCGAAGTCTTCTTCCTCTTCTGTACTAAGTATCCCATAGGAGTAATCGATATCGTAATCACATTCATTTTGCTGATTAAAAATTTGAATAGAATGTTTAAAACGACGCAGTGTGTCATACGCTTCTTCAACAGACGAATCAGTCAATAATACGACAAACTCATCACCACCATATCGTCCATAAACATCGGCGTTTCTAAAAGTTTGAGCCATGATTTCTGCAAATGCAATGAGTGCTTTATCACCTTCAGCATGCCCATAATTATCGTTAATAGGTTTAAAGCCGTTTAAATCAAGGAAAACGATTGCCGCTGGAATACGTTGTCGTTTACAAATATCTAAACTGTTTTGAGCCAGCTTAATGAATCCTCTTCTGTTTGATATATTTGTCAGTTCATCCAACGTGGCTAATTGAACAGCAACTAATTCATGTTCTGCTAATTGAGCAAGATCTTTAAAAGTAGAGATATCTTCTTCTTCAAGAATTCTTGGTTGTGAGTCAATGATACAAAGTGTGCCGAGTTTAGAGCCATCCAAATATTTCAATGGACATCCAGCATAAAAGCGAATTTTCGGCTCACCCACAACCAAAGGATTATCTGCAAAACGTTGATCTTTGATTGCGTCAGGGATTATAAAAATATCATCGCCAAGAATAGCATGACCACAAAAAGATATATCGCGAGGTGTTTCTTTTGCATCAAGACCAATACATGACTTAAACCATTGGCGATTTTCATCAACCAGACTAACAACAGCAATTTCTACACCAAACATTCTCTTTGCCAATCGAGTTAATCGATCAAAGCGTTCTTCAGCTGCTGTATCCAATACATTAAGTGATTGGAGGTTTTTAAGACGAGTTTCCTCGTTTTTTGGAATGTCGGGTTTTTTCATAATATTTTAAGAAATCACAAATACTATAAGCATTGGATGCGCCTTGAAATTATAAATATGAATCATCTACTTGATCTAAAATGTTAATCATTCAAAATCCTGACTTAATATATCGGTCTCTTCTCTATAATTCTTTATATACTTTTCAATTTCATCGATCTCAACGACCCCCGGCCAGGTGACTAATGGTCGGCCATCGGGGTGAAAGATGGTCATTGAAGGGATTCCAACTAACCGTCGACCAATGACTGCTGAAGCCTGTTCGATGCCTGCCAGAAACAGAGGATAGTCGAGTGGTTCTTTTTTTATGAATTCACGTAATATATCCATTTTACCGTAACCAAAGCTTGGAAAGTCGAGTGTAATTCCTAGCATGGGAATATCTGGGTTTCGTTCTATGAATTCTCTGATTTGCGGTAACTCAATGACACAAGCGCTACAAGTTGGACTCCATGTGTTAATGACAACCCACTGGCCATTGCCAATGTAATTATTCAATGCTTCTTTTTCGCCGTTAAGGTTTTCAAGACTCATTTTCACTGCTTCCGCCTTTAAAGATAAAGGCAGCGCCAATAACAATGAAATTAGTAATATGCGAATCATCTTGATGTTCAATTAAATCACTTTTTAACCAGTCTTGTCCTGTAAAATTGGACAAATAACAGTAATAGAGTTCAACCATATACGCCAACAACGTTCCCGTATACAATAGCGCGCCATGTCAGGAAATACTTTTGGAAAATTATTTACGGTGACCAGTGCTGGCGAAAGTCATGGGCCTGGATACGTATGCATTGTTGACGGCTGTCCACCGGGAATGGCGTTAACGGAAGCTGATATGCAACTTGATCTTGATCGTCGCAAGCCGGGTCAGTCGCGCCATGTCACGCAACGTAAGGAATCTGATACGGTCAAGATTATGAGCGGTGTCTTTGATGGCATCACGACAGGTACGCCTATTGGTTTGTTGATCGAAAACGAAGATCAAAAATCTAAAGACTATGGAAACATTGCTGAAATGTTCCGCCCTGGACATGCGGATTACACCTACCAGCAAAAATACGGGATAAGAGACTATCGTGGTGGTGGTCGTTCTTCTGCACGTGAAACCTGCATGCGAGTTGCAGCAGGCGCGATAGCGAAAAAATATTTAAAAGAAAAGTTTGGCATTGTTATTCGCGGCTACCTTTCGCAAATAGGCCCGATAAAAATTGAACATAAAAGTTGGGACGAAGTAGAGAACAATGGATTCTTTTGTCCTGATGCTGACCGTGTTTCTGAACTGGACGATTATATGGTTGCGCTGCGGAAAGAAGGTGAATCAATAGGCGCCCGGATTGATGTTATTGCTGAAAATGTGCCTGTTGGGTTAGGTGAACCTATTTTTGATCGTCTTGATGCTGATATTGCACATGCAATGATGGGTATTAACGCAGCCAAGGGCGTGGAGATTGGTGCGGGTTTCGAATCGATTGAACAAAAAGGCACAGTACATCGTGATGAAATGACGCCAGAAGGTTTCATTGGTAATAATGCCGGTGGTATTTTAGGCGGGATATCTTCTGGTCAAAACATCGTTGTTAGTACGGCTTTTAAACCGACATCCAGTATCCACTTAAGCGGTGATACGATTAATAAAGAGGGCGGACCTACAAAAGTTGTTACTAAGGGGCGCCACGATCCTTGTGTCGGTATTCGCGCTACGCCAATCGCTGAAGCAATGTTAGCTTTGGTGTTAATGGATCATATTTTACGTCATCGAGCACAGAATGCGGATGTGAATTCTGAAACACCTGTTATACCTGCAAGTAAAAATTAATCATGATTAAAGTCGACGGTTTGCCTTACTGGCGACTGTCCGGTTTCTATTTTCTATTCTTTTTAACCATCGGTGCGTTCATGCCGTACTGGTCGCTTTATTTGAAATCGATCGGTATGAATGCGGAAGCGATTGGTATTTTGTCAGCGGTAGTTGTTGTTACGAAAATCTTCTCTTCGTTTATCTGGGGATGGATCGTTGATCATACGAGTAAACCAGTACAGGTTATTCGTTTCACCTCCTTGTTCTCAATGCTGTCGTTTTCTCTGGTTTTGTTCTATCAGGACTTCTGGTCGCTTTTCGCCATCCTGTTTGTTTTCTCTATTTTCTGGAGTGCTGCATTACCGCAGATAGAAGCGGTAACCTTATCGCATTTGGGTGAAGAGAGTGACAGTTATACGATTGTCAGAATCTGGGGATCAATCAGCTTTATCATTGCTGTCTTAGTGTTGGGTAAATTTTTCGATCAGAACCCGATACATTATTTATTACCGATCATAATAGTGACGATGTTATTGGTTTGGTTGCATAGTTTATTTCTTACGGAGTTACCAACTGAACATGTAGAGTCGAATGGAACGAGTTTTCTTTCAATCCTGTTAAAGCCACAAGTGATGGCATTAATGGCCGTGTGCTTTCTTGTGCAAGCAGGTCATGGTCCCTATTACACTTTCTTTTCTATCTATCTTGAAGAGCATCATTACTCTAACAGCTTCATAGGCATAGCATGGGCTTTAGGCGTATTAGCGGAAGTACTTGTTTATGTATTTATGCATAAAGTGATCGGGCGTTTCGGTTTACATAAATTGATGATATTGGTTTTGGTTTTGGCAACAGTACGTTGGTTACTAATTGCTTTCTTTGTAGACAATGTTTTTGTCTTGCTACTTTCTCAATGCCTGCATGCTGCAACATTTGGTATTTATCATGCAGTAGCGATTCAATATATTCATCGTGAATTTAAAGGTAAACATCAAGGTAGAGGGCAAGCTCTATATAGCAGTATCAGTTTTGGTGCAGGTCTGGCATTGGGAAGTCTTGTCAGTGGCTACTTATGGGATTATATCGGCTCCATGCAAACGTTTATTTTTGCAGCTTTACTCAGCGTTGTAGGCGCTGTTATTGCGAAATTATATTTGAAGAATTAAAAATAATTTAAAAAAATGAATTAGACTTTTATTTAATAGTGGTGGTTGGTTTATATAATGTTCGAGTTCAAATTTATTAACAACATAGATTCTATCTAACCTTAATTAAGTACTGGTTCCGCCAACGGTTAGTTCATCAATTCTTATAGTCGGTTGACCTACACCTACAGGAACAGATTGACCATCTTTACCACAAGTACCAATACCTGAGTCCAACGCCATATCGTTACCTACCATGCTAACACGCGTTAATACATCAGGGCCGTTTCCAATAATGGTTGCGCCTTTAACAGGTGTTGTTATTTTACCTTTTTCAATTTTGTAAGCCTGACTGGCACTAAAGACAAATTTTCCATTGGTAATGTCTACCTGACCACCGCCAAATTGCACGGCATAAATACCTTTATCAACTGAAGCAATAATTTCTTCAGGATCATGATCGCCGCCTAACATATAAGTATTAGTCATTCTTGGCATAGGTAGGTGTGCATAAGATTCACGTCGCCCATTACCGGTTGGTTTATCGCCCATCAGGCGAGCATTATGTTTATCTTGCATATAGCCTTTTAAAATACCGCGTTCGATTAATGTTGTTGATGATGTTGGTGTGCCTTCATCATCGATATTCAATGAACCGCGGCGGTTTTCAATCGTGCCATCATCGACTACAGTGACTGAATCAGCTGCAACGCGTTGACCTATCCGTCCGGAAAATGCCGATGTTTCTTTACGATTAAAATCACCTTCAAGTCCATGCCCTATCGCTTCGTGTAATAAAATGCCGGGCCAACCTGAGCCGAGGACAACAGACATGGTGCCTGCAGGAGCTGCGTCCGATTTAAGATTGATTAAAGCCTGTTCAATTGCTTCATCGACATATGACATGGCCAAACTATCATTGAGAAAGTACTCGTAACCAAAACGACCGCCACCGCCGGAGCCACCTTTCTCTATCTTGCCATCTTCTTCGACAATAACGTTTACATTGAGTCGTACCAATGGTCTGACATCGCCACTTAATTGGCCTTCATTATTAGCAACGAGAACGGTCGATTGTGAACCTGTTAATCCAATCATAACTTGTTTAACACGGGGATCTTTTTGCCTTGCTGCCTGATCAAGCTGTTTTAGTAAGTTAACTTTTTCTTCAGTTGTAATTGAGTTTAGTGGGTCAATATCATTATAAAGAATGGGTGAGTTAGTTCTCTTCCAAACCTGAAGTTGACCATTATCACCATGGCTGGCTATAGAGCGTGCTGCTTTGGCTGCTTGCGTTAAGGCAGGTAATACAATTTCATCAGAATAGGCAAAACCTGTTTTTTCACCACTGATAGCACGAACACCGACACCTTGATCAATATTATGTGAACCTTCTCTAACGATACCGTCTTCCAATACCCATGATTCAGAATGTGAAGATTGAAAATAAAGATCAGCTTGATCAATAGAAGGTAGCATTAAATGATCTAGTGTATTTTGAACATCATTTAACTTAAGCCCACGATTATTGAGCAAGATGTTTTCAGCAGTTTCTAAAGTTTTTGTCATTTTTATTTATGGCCTAAATTTATATGAGCGTAATATGTGATAATGCAGGAAACATTTTCCGTAACTGGTTTTGTTTTTCTAAATCAATTTCAGCAATAGCAACACCTTCACCTTTATCGACACTTGCCAGTATTGTACCCCACGGATCAACAATCATGCTGTATCCCCATGTTTCGCGACCATTCACATGTGTGCCTCCTTGATTAGAGGCAATCACATAGCACAAGTTCTCAACTGCACGGGTTTTAAGTAAAGTTTCCCAATGTGCTTCGCCAGTTGTCGCTGTAAATGCCGCCGGTGCCGTGATAATTTGTACATGGTGTTTGTGCATCTTTCGATACATTTCCGGGAAACGCAAGTCATAACAGACCGACAAACCAATATTTCCTATTTCGGTTTCAGCAACAACAATGTCATGTCCGGGTTCAAAAGCATCCGATTCACAATATGATTCTTCATTGGCTTCATCGACGAGTACATCAAATAAATGAATTTTGTCATAACGGGCAATACAATTGCCCTTCGGGTTATATAATAAGCTGGTCGGACACACTCTTTCAGCTTTATCAGATTGCACCGGAATTGTGCCACCTAATAAATAAATCTGATGTTTTTTGGCCTGCTCTGAGAGAAATAACTGTAAAGCTCCGTTGCCAAGCGGTTCCTGAATGGCCAATCTTTCAGCATCGTCTATACACATCATCGGAAAGTTTTCCGGTAGTGTTACCAATTTGGCTTGTTTCGATGCGGCTTCGTTGATGAGTCTTTCTGCCGTAGTAAGGTTTTCATTAACGGCATTTGTCGAGACCATTTGTATTGCAGCTGCTTTTATCATCGTTTGATTATACGGTAGTCTCCGATGTTAAACAGTCCTGTAACGTTATTAAGCTTTACCGTATAATCGCCTCTATTTAGTTTTAAGGTCAGAAAGTGAACGAAGATTTTGCACGAATAAATCGATTACCTCCCTACGTTTTCAATATTGTTAATGAATTGAAAATGGAGGCACGTCATCGTGGTGAGGATATTATCGACTTTGGTATGGGCAATCCAGACCAGCCAGCGCCTAAGCATATTGTTGATAAACTGGTTGAAGCCTCACAACGAGAAAATACCCATGGTTACTCGATTTCCCGTGGCATTCCTAGGTTAAATCGTGCAATTTGTAACTTGTATAAAACTCGATACGTTGTTGATTTGGATCCAGTGACAGAGTCGATAGTTACATTAGGTTCGAAAGAAGGTTTAGCGCATCTGGCGATGGCGGTCGTCGATCGAGGTGATGCTGTTCTAGTACCCAATCCAGCCTATCCGATTCACCCTTATGGTTTTATTCTTGCCGGAGCAGATGTGCGTCATGTGCCCATTGGCCCCGGGATTGATTTTTTTGCAGAATTAGAAAAGTCGATCAGAGATTGCTGGCCAAAACCAAAACTTTTATTGATTAACTTTCCTGCAAATCCGACGACGCAATGTGTTGATTTAGACTTTTTTAGAAAAATTATTGAAATTGCCAAAGAACATCAGATATGGGTTGTTCAGGATCTGGCCTATGCGGATATTGTCTTTGATGGTTATACCGCACCGTCAATTCTGCAAGTACCAGACGCGAAAGAAATTGCTGTTGAGTTTTTCACTATGTCGAAAAGTTACAATATGCCTGGCTGGCGTGTTGGCTATATGGTGGGAAATCCCACACTGGTTAAAGCGCTACAAAGAATTAAGTCTTATCTGGATTACGGCACTTTTACACCGATTCAGGTGGCGGCAATAACTGCATTGGAAGAAGATCAGCAATGTGTTGCGGAGATTCGAAATATGTACTGCAGCCGTCGCGACGTGTTATGTGATGGTTTAAATTCGATAGGTTGGGAAGTGGAAAAACCGAAGGCAACCATGTTTGTCTGGGCACCGATACCTGAACAATATAAACACATGGGATCACTGGAGTTTTCCAAGAAATTATTGCTCGAAGCAAAAGTTGCCGTTTCTCCTGGAATAGGCTTTGGTAGTTATGGCGATGACTTTGTTCGTTTTGCTTTAATTGAAAATGAACATCGAACACGTCAGGCCATTCGTTCTATGCGTGCCATGTTTAGATAAGAAACTACTGAAGTAGCCGCAAAATAAAACAACAACACTAAGTTTAGAATTACTAGAGAATTAAAGAATTATGGAACCCGTAAAAATAGGTTTACTTGGTCTCGGCACTGTTGGTGGTGGGACTGTCAGTGTTTTAACCCGCAATGCAAAAGAAATATCACGCCGAGCCGGTAGAGAAATTATTATTTCCCATGCCGCTGCCAGAGAATACTCATCTGATTTAGCCGGTTTAGATAAAGTAGAAAAAATTTCAGACGATGCGTTTGCTGTTGTTGATGATCCGGATGTTGACGTTATTGTTGAGTTGATTGGTGGTTATTCACCGGCAAAAGAACTTGTTCTCAAAGCCATTGAAAATGGCAAGCATGTTGTTACAGCAAATAAAGCATTGATCGCGTTGCATGGCGATGAAATTTTTGCGGCAGCTCAGGCAAAAGGAGTCACCGTTGCATTTGAAGCGGCAGTTGCTGGCGGTATCCCGATTATTAAATCGGTACGTGAAGGTTTAGCAGCAAATGAAGTGGAATGGATTGCCGGTATTATTAATGGTACGGGTAATTATATTTTGACTGAGATGCGTGATAAAGGTCGGGACTTCGAAGATGTTTTAAAAGAAGCACAGGCTTTAGGTTATGCTGAAGCTGATCCCACTTTTGACGTAGAAGGTATCGATGCCGCACATAAGTTAACAATTCTGGGTTCTATTGCATTTGGTATGCCTTTGCAGTTTGAAAAGACTTATACCGAAGGTATTAGTAAAGTAGAGCAACAGGATGTCTTGTATGCCGGTGAGTTAGGTTATCGTATTAAACATATTGGTATTACACGAAAGACGAAAGCGGGTGTAGAACAACGTGTTCACCCGACGCTAATTCCTGAACGACGTTTAATAGCTAATGTTGATGGTGTAATGAATGCTGTGCTGGTTAAGTGTGATGCAGTAGGTTCTACTTTATATTATGGCGCAGGCGCTGGGTCAGAACCAACGGCGTCAGCGGTGATTGCCGATATTGTTGATATCGTTCGTGCTTTAACAGCTGATCCTGAACACCGCGTGCCTCATCTGGCATTCCAGCCTGATTCATTAGAAGACATTGATGTCCTGCCGATGGAAGAAACTGAAACAGCTTATTACTTACGCATGCATGCTGTTGATAAACCCGGTGTGTTAGCAGATGTAACACAAATATTGGGTGATTCTGGAATCAGTATTGAAGCTATTTTGCAGAAAGAATCTGTAGAAGATGCCAGTTATGTACCGATTATCTTTTTAACACAGCGTATTAAAGAGAAGAATATGAATGATGCGATTGAAAAAATTGAACAACTTGATGCAATCAATGGTGAAGTTATGCGTATACGCATGGAAACATTAGGATAAAATAATGACGTTTCGAACACGCTATACCGGATTAATTGCTAACTACGGCGATCGTCTTCCTGTTAATGACGATACTAAACTAATTAGTCTTGGCGAGGGTAATACTCCTTTAATTCAGTTACAGAATATTCCGAACCTGTTAGTTAATAAAGTAGATATCTATCTTAAATACGAAGGGCTGAATCCTACTGGATCATTTAAAGATCGCGGCATGACCATGGCTGTCACCAAGGCTGTAGATGAAGGTGCAAAAGCGATCATTTGTGCTTCGACCGGAAACACTTCTGCCTCGGCAGCGGCCTATGCTGCGCGTGCTGGGATTACCGCTTTTGTGTTAATCCCTGATGGTAAGATTGCCCAAGGCAAATTGGCACAGGCAATGATGGAAGGTGCGGTAATCTTACAAATAAAAGGTAACTTTGATGATGGCATGCGTCTGGTAAAAGAAGTCGGGCAAGATACTCCGGTTGCGATAGTTAACTCAATCAACCCATATCGATTGCAAGGCCAAAAGACGATTGCCTTTGAGATTGTTGATGAATTGGGAAGGGCACCGGACTTTCATAGTTTGCCGGTTGGTAATGCCGGTAATATCAGTGCGCATTGGATGGGCTATAGTGAATACATTGGTAAGTTAGATGATATTTTTCATAACGACAGCTTGGAAGACTATGATAGATCCGCGGTCACAGATAAGCGTCCGGTAATGGTTGGTTATCAGGCCAGCGGCGCAGCACCGTTTCTACGTGGTGAGATGGTTGATAATCCGGAAACGGTAGCAACAGCGATTCGTATTGGTCACCCGCAATCCTGGGATTTAGCCTGGAAGGCGCATGATGAATCAGGTGGCTGGTTTGATGAATGTACCGATGAAGAAATTTTAGCAACACAAAAATTGCTGGCAGAAAAAGAAGGTATTTTTGTGAACCAGCATCAGCAATCTCCTTGGCAGGTGCTATGCGTGATATAAACTCGGGCAAAATCCCGGCAGGAAGTACTCTTGTTTGTACTTTAACCGGCCATGGTCTTAAAGATCCGGATACAGCAATTAAACAAAGTACCTCGCCAGTTGTTAAAGTGGATGCGGAATTGGAACAAGTTAAAAAAGCAATTCTGGATAATTTATGACTACAGGCAGATTTTTACTCTATACACCAACTATAGGTGCTGGAGGCGAAATCTGTATTCCTGACATCCATGTTAGTCGCGGCTGACTTGCGCTTTAATTATTTCTTTTAAGAGTAATATTAATGCGTAGTTTGACAGTTTTTATTCCCGGTTTATTCGGTCCTGATATCGCTATTCATTCTGATGATTTGCCAAGCTTACCTGCATTAAACTGGTTCCTGAGTCGTGGTGTTTGTCAAAACATCCAACAAGTTTCTGCCAGTTATACTTTATGTGATTTATTTGGTTTGCCTGCGAATAAAAGTGGTGACTACCCGATAGCTGCTATTTCTCGTCTAAGTGATGATAATCAACATCCGGAAGGTTTATGGCTACGTGCGGATCCCGTTCATGTTAGCGCTGACCGTGATGGTTTGATTTTAATTGATAATAACCGTTTTGCGTTAACTCAAAGTGATGCATTGGCACTTGCGGCAGATATTAATTTGTTGTTTGAACCTTATGGCATAACGATAGAAGTACCTGTAGAAACACGATGGTATCTAAGAGTAAGTGAAAACTACGAGATAAAAACTGTACCTGTTGATTCGATTGTTGGAAAAGATATTCTTCCTTTTATGCCTACCGGTGATGATCGTATTAATGTTATTCAATTAATGAATGACATACAGATGACTCTGCATAATTCTGATGTGAATAAAAGAAGAGAAGAAGAGAAACAATTACCCATAAACAGTGTCTGGTTTTGGGGTTATGGTGAATTGCCTAAAATAATTAATAGAAACTGGTCATTTGTTAGCAGCGATGAAATCATAGCAAAAGGTTTATCTATGGTGGCAGCAACACCGTTTGAAGCTTTACCGGAAAGTTATAATGATATTGTTGACAAAGGCCCAAGTTATAATGGAATGATCGTTTTAAATTCATTTCAAAAGTTTAGTTATTATCACGATCTAGAAGGCTGGCTCGAAGCTTTATTATCCGTTGAAGAAAACTGGTTTGCGCCATTACTCACGGCATTAAAAAGGAAACAACTTGACCAGATTACCATTAGAACAGAGCTGAACGAGATTAAATTGGATAAAAAGGCTAGGTATAAATTCTGGAAGAAAAAGAAAACATTAAATTCTTTTAAAAATAACAAGCGTGAATAAAAAAATAACTCGCCGAGCTGTTCCTGAAGAAGTAAAGCTTCCCGATACATTTCACCCTGTATTGCAGCGTGTTTATGCAGCACGAAATATCAAAACAGCAGATGAACTTGATTACTCCCTTGCTTCGCTACTTTCGTTTGATAGTTTGACTAATATTGATAAAGCAGTTTCTTTATTACAGGAGGCACTGGAGAAACAAGAAAGAATACTAATTGTTGCAGACTTTGATGCTGATGGTGCGACCAGTTGTGCCTTGATGATTCGTGGCCTGACAATGATGGGAGTGAAAGACATGGTTTATGTTGTACCAAACCGATTTGAATACGGATATGGTTTAACTCCTGAAATTGTCGATGTTGCTTTGGATTATGAGCCTGATTTATTAATAACTGTTGATAATGGTATTTCAAGTGTAGCGGGTGTTAAACGCGCTAAAGAAAGTGATGTAAAAGTATTAATTACTGATCATCATTTACCAGGAGATGTGTTACCTGATGCAGATGCAATCGTTAACCCCCAATTGGAAGGCGATCAGTTTAAAAGTAAGAATCTCGCTGGCGTCGGTGTTGTTTTTTATATTTTACTGGCTTTACGAGCAAGATTAAGAGAAGAAAACTTTTTGATAAAAATAATATAACCGTACCGAATTTAGCAAATCTATTAGATATTGTTGCGTTGGGCAC
This sequence comes from Pseudomonadota bacterium, assembly GCA_038142205.1. Lineage (GTDB taxonomy): Bacteria > Pseudomonadota > Gammaproteobacteria > Eutrophobiales > Eutrophobiaceae > UBA7359. Next base: position 344,629 of record JAYQJO010000001.1, read on the forward strand.
GGTTGCTGATGTTGTACCATTGGATAAAAATAATCGAACGCTTGTTACGCATGGTCTGAAGTTAATAAAGCATAATAAAACCATACCAGGTATTGCTGCATTATTTGAAATATCTGGAAGAAAGTTGTCTGCTATTACTGCAACTGATTTTGGCTTTTTTATTGCTCCAAGATTAAATGCAGCAGGTCGTTTAACTGATATGTCCTTAGGTATTGAATGTTTATTGACTGATGATGTTGATAAAGCGAAGCAAATGGCGAGTCAATTAAATGAATTAAATAATGAACGCCGACAAATACAAAGTGAAATGCAAGAGCAAGCGATGTTGTTTCTGGATGATTATTTTGAAAAAACATCGGAAGATATTCCTTTAGGCTTGAGTTTGTATAACTCTGATTGGCATCAAGGTGTAATAGGTATTCTTGCGGCCAAAGTAAAAGAAACATTTCATCGACCTGTTATTGCTTTTGCCAGAGAAAGTGAGGATAGCGAAGCCGAATCAAAAGAGAAAGGTTCAATAATTAAAGGTTCTGCTCGTTCTATACAAGGTTTGCATATTCGTGATCTATTGGAAGATATGACACGACTTTATCCAGATTTAATCCTGACATTTGGCGGTCATGCGATGGCAGACGGTCTCACAATAAAAGAATCTTATTTTGATCTTTTTTCTAAATGTTTTATCGAAACATTAAAGAGACATATTTCTTTAGATGATATGCAGTATGAATATTTAACGGACGGTGAGTTAACGAGTAATGATCTATCGATGCAACTCGCACAAATTATTCAAACAGCTGGTCCTTGGGGTCAACATTTTCCTGAACCTGTTTTTGATGGCCGATTTAAGGTGATGGATAAACGTATTGTGGGTGAAAAGCATTTAAAACTTCGTTTACAGATTGACGGCAATAATCGAATATTTGATGCGATTGCTTTTAATCAGACAGATGAAAACTGGCCCTATAATTCACATGAAATACATTCAACCTATCGTCTGGACATCAATGAGTTTCGTGGGAATAGCCAACTTCAATTGATTGTTGAACATATCGAGCCGCTCTAAAAGCTTAGAATAAACCATTCTATTCAAGGGTTTTTAGTAAATAACCCTATTTATCCATTATTTGGCCTTTATTTTGCATTTTTTTCTAAAGGAAATTGCTTGCGTACAGATAATGTCTATATGATAAAGGAAACGTCAAAAACTCGGGATAGTTATGCACTGTTAAAGTGGATAGCAATATCTATTTTTATGATGACCTGCCTTGCTGTAATTTTTCACCTACACCAAGCCTATACTCAAAAATTAATAACAGACAATGAACGATTAAATCAAAAAAAATATCTGGTATCGCAAATGCACGATGAAATGTTAACTATCTCTCGAGTCCAATTAGAATTACTGCATGTCACCAGTGAACAACAAGCTAAGACAAAGCTACAGAGATTATCGACATTGATATCCGAACACCTAGTTCATTACTATCAATTTAAATCAATTGCCGATGAATCAGATTCAGAGGTTTTGGTTCACTTTAAAGCGAGTTTTGAAAAGTGGTATAAATTTAATGCAAATCTGCTCACTTATGCAAAAGTGGTTGCCGACTCTGGGTTTATTAATACGTTGAGTAAAGTAGATTTAGCAATCAGTCAACTTGATAAAGACTCAGAAAAAACGCTTCAGTTGATTTCTCAAATAAAAAAACTTGATAACAACATAAACTAAATATTTATACAATAAAGGCTCGTAATTGTTACTATTTTTACTGAGACAGTATTCAATCACTCATAATAATAAAATATCTAAATTAATGGATGCAAAAAATACGATTTATGGATAAAAAAAACATTATTTCTCGTCGAGAATTTTTAAAAAAAAGTAGTGTTACGTGTTTGGGTCTTGGTGCATTAAGTAAGAGTCCATTAGTCTACTCAAAGAAAAAATACACACTTAGAATACTTGGTACACATGTAACCTTGCAGGAAGAGTTACGTCAAAAAGCGATGGAAGACCTGGGCATCAATATAATTTTTGAACCTGGAGGAAGCGCTCAAGTTTTACATAAGGCCTCAACTAAGCCGGAATCGTTTGATCTCTATGAACAATGGTCGAACAGCATCAATGTTTTGTGGCAAGCAGGTGCAATTCAAACGATAGAAACATCTAAAATCAGATATTGGAACGATGTAAATGAATTAACTAAGAATGGAAAATTAATAAAAGAGGCTTCTATTGGCGCAGGTGATTCACCGGATAAAATTTTGTGGGTACAAAAAGATGGTACCTTGGGTAAAAATGAGACGAATAAAATCAGTTTCCTACCGTATGTGCATAATGCAGACTCAATTGGCTACAACTCGACTCATATTCCAGAAGGTATTCCTTATGAAACCGAATCGTGGGCTTGGTTACTGGATGAAAAATACAGCAGCAAAGTCGCAATCGTAAATGCGCCTACAATTGGATTGTTTGACATGGCTTTGGCAGTCAGGGCAAAAGGCCATATGGACTTTAAAAATATAGGAAATATGACGCGAAACGAACTCGATTCATTATTTAAAATCCTGATTGAATACAAAAAACAAGGTCATTTTAGAGGTGTATGGTCTTCTGTTCCAAAATCGGTTGAGTTCATGGAAAAAGATGGGGTTGTTATCGAGAGTATGTTCTCTCCCGCAGTAGCAGCATTAAACGGCAAAGGTATTCCCTGTATTTATGCCGCGCCAAAAGAGGGTTACAGAGCCTGGCATGGTGTTATGTGTCTTTCCAGTAAAACTGAAGGCACAACAAAAGATGCTGCTTATGAATATATGAATTGGTGGTTATCAGGTTGGCCTGGCGCGTTTATAGCAAGACAGGGTTATTATATTTCTACGCCTCATTTATCTAAACCTCATATGACCGATGACGAGTGGCAATATTGGTATCAAGGTGAAAAAACAGAATCCGATTTGAAAAACACCTTTGGAGAAGTTTCCATTAAGGCTGGCAGTGTGAGAACAGGTGGTTCTTATCAAAGGCGATTTAGAAATATTGCTGTATGGAATACAGTAATGGATACCTATGAATATAGTCTGCTGAAATGGCGCGAATTTTTATTAGCGTAGTATTACTTATACATGGATAAGCTAATTTCATCTATATCGATCAAGTCAAGGATCTACCTAGGCTTTATTATTATTACATTATTTTTATTGATAATAAGCTTTATAGCTTATCGCGCGATAGTTACAACAGGAGTTGGTTTTTCTAATGTCGCATTAATGAATGAGAAATCACAATATGTTTTGTTGATTGATAATTCCATCTCAGAATTACAACGTAGCATTGAGAATTATACTTATACTGGTTACGACGCTGTTGCAGATAAAGTAAATCAAGATATGGACTTGTTGAAAATAAAACTAACAAACAGCGCATACGATTTTTCAGATGACAAGAATATAACCGAAAACCTAACAAGGATGAAAAAACACCTTGATGATTACCAAAATGTATTTGTTCTGGTTGTTGGAGAGCGAAACAAAAGAAATGCTCTAATCAAAGAAATAGGATTATTAAATGAAGAATTAATTGCAGCCAATGTTTTACCAAAGCTAGTAGAACTCGAGTTAATTAATCAAAAAAACACACTGCTTGAGTATTTAAATGATCCAGATATTTTAAAAATTAATAAAGCCATCGCTATTCTTGATAAACGCATTGAAAAAATTGACTCAATAGATGAGCATTCTTCTCTTCTGAAAAAAAAGTTAATCGAATTTAAAGCAAACTATATAGAAGTTGTTCAATCCACCAGAGGTTTTTTATTTTTCATCTCAGTTGTAATGCCCGCGGAAACACAGGAGTTTAAGTATCTATCAAATCAGTTAAGAGAATATATTATAGCTAGAACTGAAACAGTAAAATTAGAATTTCGAAAAGAGATTAAAGCGACACAATACCGATTAGTTACTGTAGCGATATTGTTAATTGTTCTGGCATTAATATTGTCATATATGCTCTCCCGAAGTATTAACAAACCGCTGTACAAGCTTACAAGAACATTTAAAGAACTATCAGAAGACCATACGGTTAGTTCAATACCTGGGCTCCATTTGAAAGACGAAATTGGTGAAATGTCGAAATATGCTGAAGTGTTCAGGAAAAAGAATGAAAAAACTAAACAACTTGTTGCTGAACTTGATGATAATAAAATTGAACTTGAGTCCTCTCATAGCAAACTGGAGTTAAGAACGTCTATTCTAAAGGGAATTCTTGACAATATGGCGGATGGCATCATTAGTATAAACAGTAGGGGCATAATATTATCTGTTAACCCATCAGCAATACGAATGTTTGGTTATAGTGAAAAAGAAATGTTAGGTGAAAATGTAAAAATGCTGATGCCTCAACCTTATCAAAATGAACACGATGATTATCTTGATTGTTATCATAAAACCGGAGTTAAAAAAATTATAGGAATAGGTAGGGAAGTACCTGGTAAACGCAAAGATGGTTCGTTGTTTCCTATGGAATTATCTGTAACTGAAACAATAGTCGAAGGTGTTAGTACTTTTACAGGTATTAGCAGAGATATTACAGATAGAAAACGTGCCGAAGCACAGATTGAAGAAGCATTAAGTTTTAATGAATTAATTACAAACCACATTCCTGATTTAATCTTTGTTAAAGATTCCGAATTTAAAATAGTGGAAGCCAATCATGCTTTTCTGAATATGTATCCCGAATTCATGCGTGAACAAGTTATCGGTTCAACAACATTGGAAAAATATAAACCGGAAGAGGTAAAACAGTTTCTAGAGCAAGATAGGATAGCGTTCAAAGAAGGTTATTCTGAAGTTGAAGAATCAATACAGTTTCCCGATGGGGAACAATGCTTATTATTTACTCAAAAAATTCGTTTTAGCGACAATAATGGAGATCAGTATATTCTTGGAATATCCAGAGATATTACTGAGCAGAAACTAGCCGAAGAGCGCTTGAAAAACAAGACAGAAGAACTGCAACGTTCTAATGAAGAATTAGAACGTTTTGCTTATGTTGCCTCACATGACTTACAAGAACCGTTGCGAATGGTTGCAAGCTACACCGGCTTATTAGCAAGTCGATACAAAGATAAGCTGGATGATGATGCTAATGACTTTATCAACTATGCGATTGATGGTGCAAAGCGGATGCAAACTTTGATAAATGATTTGTTAGCTTTTTCCAGGTTAAATGCAATTGTCGGAGAGTTCACTCTAGTTGATACCGATACAATGGTTGAGGACTTATTAAATACTTTAAGCCATTCTTATAATCAAGAGGAGAATGTTTCGATAACGAAAGAAACTTTACCGAAGGTAAAAGGTCTGGAACCATTATTGCGACAACTTTTTCAAAATTTAATTACCAATGCGGCTAAGTATTCGGAATCAGATAAAAAAAATGATATTCATATTTCGGCGAAAAAAATAGGTGACCACTGGAAGTTTTCTATTTCAGATACAGGCATTGGTATAGCAGAAGAATTCCATGAAAAAATATTTGTTATTTTCAAACGACTACATGGAAGAGGTGAATACTCAGGTACAGGAATTGGATTAGCTTTGTGTAAAAAAATTGTAAGTTTTCATGAGGGAAAAATATGGGTTGATTCTAGTTCAGGTAAAGGCGCAACATTTCATTTCACACTACCGGAAAATTAATAGCAGTGAACGTTTTAGACCTGAATGAATATTCCAGCGCTTAATATAGATGTTAAATAATCCATTTAGAACTGTTAACATCTAACTAGACATTTTTGAGGAGAGTTTCTGTATGGATTTGGTAAATGTATTGCTAGTAGAAGACAATCCTGGTGATGCGAGATTGACAAAAGAAGCCCTTGCCGAAGGTAAAATCCATGTAAATCTGACTCATGTTAGCGATGGTATTGAAGCGATGCAGGCGCTTAAACAAGAAGGATGTCATGCTGAAACACTTCGCCCAGATATTATTCTGCTTGATTTAAATCTGCCCTCAAAAGATGGTCGAGAGGTACTTAAAGAACTTAAAGAGATGCCTGAATTAGCAACGATCCCTGTCGTTGTATTAACGACCTCAAAAAGCGAGGAAGACGTGTTAAAAAGCTATGAACTAAAAGCAAATTGTTATGTTACTAAACCGGTGGATTTTGATGCTTTTGTCCAAGTTATTAAAAGTATTGATGAATTTTGGTTTTCCGTAGTTAAACTTCCTTCAAAAATTAATTATTAAATTTATTTAATTACACGCTTGTTTCATATCGCCAATTAAATTCCTTATTATTCATAAAGATATGATAAATGAGGGATTAAGATCCTGCATGATACTTATTAATTCCATTAAAGTTTTGATTTTTTTAGCCGATTAGCCATTCATAAACTAGGTTTTATTTACAGGTTATTTCATCCTTAAATTTAAGGAATTACAATGGAAAAGTTGAATGTCTTACTCATAGAAGATAACGAAGCCGATACTCGTTATCTAAAAGAACTATTGAGCGATGCTACATCAGATAAGCATACTATTACTGCTTCATCTACGGCTAAAAAAGCAATGTCTTTGTTAGAAGAAAATGACTTTGACATTGTTCTTACCGACTTAAATTTGCCTGACACTGATGGCTTGGAAGTCATAAAGCTTATTCAAAAAGTGAACTCAATGATACCTATCGTTGTTTTAACTGGACAGGGAGATGATGAGTTAGCGTTGAAAATTATACAAATGGGGGCACAGGATTATCTTGTGAAAGGGCAAGGTGATGGTCATCTAATTAACCGCGTTATTGATTATTCAATTGAACGGAAAAAAGATTTAGAAGAACTGAGTCACTTGGCAAACTATGATAGTTTGACTGGCCTTGCTAATCGATTGCTATTTCGAGAACGTCTTGATAGAGCGTTGATACGTGCAGACAGGAATAAATCGTTTGTCGCGTTATTTGTTATTGACCTTGATAGGTTTAAAAATGTAAATGACACGCTCGGACATGATGCTGGTGACAAATTATTAATAGATGTTGCTAATAGATTAAAAAGATGTACACGAGAAGGTGATACCATCGCACGCTTAGGCGGTGATGAATTTACTATTATCATGGAAGATATAAAAAGTATTGATGACGCTGTAAACATTGCTGAAAAAATATTAAATTTTATGCAGAAAAAATTTGATATTCATCAAAATGATATATTTGTTAGTCCAAGTATAGGTATAACCATTTATCCTTTAGATGATACCAATTCGGCCAATCTATTTATTAATGCGGATAGTGCCATGTACGATGCAAAGGAAAGCGGACGTAACTGCTATCGGTTTTATACAGCAAAAATGAACTCTCATTTAGTAGAACAGGTAAATCTTGAATCAAAATTGAGACGTGCCATTGATAATGAAGAATTTGTTTTATACTACCAGCCTAAATTTAATGTAAATGAAAAATGGGCCATAGGCGCGGAAGCTTTGATACGCTGGATTGATCCAGAAGAAGGCATGATCTCTCCCGCGCGCTTTATTCCTTTAGCCGAAGACACCGGTTTAATTGCACCTATTACTGATTGGGTAATGAAGCAAGCATGTAGGCAAAATTCACAATGGCAACAACGAGGCTATAACCCGATTAGAATGGCAATCAACGTATCGCCAAAGCAGTTTAATCAAGAAGACATTGTCTACCGGATATTTAATCTAATAATTAGTTCTGACTTAGCGCCTAAGTATGTTGAGCTGGAAATAACAGAGGGTGCATTGGTAGAAGATGTGGAAAAAAGTTGTGCTATCCTTATGAAACTAAAAAGCAGGGGGATACAAGTTTCCATTGATGATTTTGGCACGGGTTATTCTTCTTTAAGTTATTTAAAAAAGTTTCCATTGGATACATTAAAAATTGATCAATCCTTTGTATGTGACTTAATGCAGGATTCTGATGATGCTGCAATTGTTTCTGCCATCATTGCGATGGCTAGAAGTTTAAAATTAAATGTTATTGCTGAAGGTGTGGAGAATCAAGAGCAGTTAAATTATCTGGCAGCAAAAGGCTGCAATGAAGTTCAAGGGTACTTTACTGGAAGACCAGTTCCGGCAGAAGAATTTGAACAATTTTTAGTAAAAAAATCAGACATGCCTAAAATTCATTTAGTCCATTCTGCTTAATTCAGGTTAATTTATTCATTAATTATTTTAAGCACATCATATTTAGCTGATGGCTATCAAGCAGCCTTAGCCTATAGTAGAATGCGCCTCTTTTACCTATCAGGCTTGTTAAAATGCTCGAAATTAGTCCACTACTTGGCAGAATCTCCGATATGCAGGAGCGAGTAAAATCGCTAAGGGGGTATCTTTGAATACGATGAAAAATCGGAGCGACTAGTCGAAGTACAACGAGAACTTGAACAACCTGGTGTTTGGGATAACCCTGAACAAGCTCAGCAGCTCGGCAAAGAACGTGTCGACTTGGAAAATATTGTTGAAACGATAAATACGCTGGAAGAATCACTTTCAGATTCAATTGATTTATTAAACCTCGCCGCAGAAGAAGATGACGAAGATGCTGTTTCTGCAGTTGCAGATGATCTTACTGCTAATGAAGAACAGCTCGTTAAACTGGAGTTTCGCCGAATGTTTTCTGGAGAAATGGATGAGAACAATGCTTATCTTGATATTCAATCTGGATCTGGGGGCACGGAGGCACAGGATTGGGCTGATATGTTGTTGCGTATGTATTTACGTTGGGGTGAACAACATGGTTTTAAAACGGAGTTAATCGAAGTTTCTGCAGGAGAAGTAGCCGGCATTAAAAGCGCGACGATTCAATATACTGGTGATCATGCGTTCGGTTGGTTGCGCACAGAGACAGGCGTACACCGGTTAGTAAGAAAGTCGCCATTTGATTCAGGTAATCGACGCCATACTTCATTTGCCTCGGTTTTCGTTTCTCCGGAAATTGATGACAATATAGAAATCGATATTAATCCTGCCGATATTCGAATTGATACTTATCGAGCTAGTGGCGCAGGTGGACAACACGTTAATAAAACAGATTCTGCTGTTAGATTAACGCATATCCCGACAGGTATCGTTGCGCAATGTCAGAATGACCGGTCGCAACACAAGAATAAAGATCATGCGATGAAGCAATTACGTGCGAAACTGTACGAGCTTGAAATGCAAAAACTAAATTCGGAAAAACAGGAAAGGGAAGATTCAAAAGCCGATATAGGTTGGGGTAGTCAAATACGATCGTATGTGCTCGACCAATCACGTATTAAAGACTTAAGAACGGGTGTCGAAACAGGAAATACACAAGCTGTACTTGATGGTGATTTGGATAAGTTTATTGAAGCTAGTTTAAAAAGCGGGCTGTGATATAAAGTCGCACGGCCCTCCATATCTGTTAATATCAGGAAAATTATAAATTAAAGTCAACAAGATAGAGTTTTATGAGTGAAGAAAACGAAAACCAGAATGAAAATGATTTAATCGCGCAACGTAGACAACAACTTCAGGAACTGCGCAAAGCAGGCAATGCGTTTAAAAATGACTTCAAACGTGATTCACTGGCTGCGGATTTACTCGAAAAGTATAGCGAACATAGTAAGGAAGAACTTGAACAGGCATCAGTAAAAGTAGCTATTGCCGGTCGTATGATGAGCCGACGTATTATGGGTAAAGCATCGTTTGCACATATACAAGATATGTCTGGCAAGATTCAACTTTATGTACGTCGTGATGATTTAGCGGAAGGTGTTTATAACGACGGTTTTAAAAAATGGGATATGGGTGACATTATTGCGGCAACAGGCACAGTAATGAACACTAATAAAGGTGAATTAAGTATTCATGTCGATTCTATTTCGCTATTAACAAAATCATTACAACCACTTCCTGAGAAATTTCATGGTCTGACAGATCAGGAAACGCGCTATCGTCATCGTTATGTTGACTTGATAATGAACGAAGAAACGCGTGATACATTTAAGGTTCGCTCACGGGTTATCGACTTTATCCGTTCTTATTTAAAAAATGAAAAATATATCGAAGTCGAAACACCAATGATGCATGTCATTCCCGGTGGTGCAACCGCGCGTCCGTTTACAACGCATCATAATAGTCTGGATATGGAGTTGTTCTTACGTATTGCGCCGGAATTGTATTTAAAACGCCTGGTTGTTGGTGGCTTTGAAAAAGTCTTTGAAATAAATCGTAGTTTTCGCAATGAAGGTTTATCACCAAGACATAACCCTGAATTTACCATGATTGAGTTTTATCAGGCTTATTCTGATTACGAAGATTTAATGAATCTGACGGAAGATATGTTACGTAACTTAGCAATGGAAGTTTGTGGTAGTCATCAAGTTACTTATCAGGATGAAACTTATGACCTGGGTCAACCGTTTGAAAGAATGACCGTGCTCGAATCAATCTTAAAATTTAATGATTTAATTTCACTGGAGGAATTGCAATTGCTAGATTCAGCACGAGCCATTGCTGAAAAACTCGATATTCCTCTTGAAGACAGTTATGGGCTAGGCAAGGTCCAGATAGAAATTTTCGAAAAAACAGTTGAAAGTAATTTAATGGCACCGACATTTATCACGCAATACCCGACAGAAGTGTCTCCTTTGGCACGTAAAAATGATGATGATCCTTTTGTAACTGATCGGTTTGAGTTTTTTATTGGTGGTCGGGAAATAGCAAACGGCTTTTCCGAGTTAAACGATCCGGAAGATCAGGCTGAACGTTTCCGCAAGCAGGTAGAAGAGAAAGAAGCGGGGGATGCAGAAGCCATGCACTACGATGAAGATTACATTACTGCACTTGAATATGGTATGCCGCCCACAGCAGGAGAGGGTATTGGTATTGATCGTTTGGTCATGTTTTTAACAGACTCCCCAACAATTCGAGATGTGATTTTATTTCCTCATATGCGTCCGAAAGGATAATTATCACCGATTCTCTATAAACCATGAGCAGACCTGATGATGATACTGAATTAATCAAAGGTCTGTGTAATGGTGATCAGGTTTTTTGTAAAAAACTGATCGAAGATTATTGGGGCGAACTTCACTTTCTAGCTTTACGACTTTTAGCTGATGAAGCGATAGCTAAAGATTGTACTCAAGAAGCTTTTATCAAAGCGATTACCAAAATAAAGAGTTTCAAAGGGCTGGGTTCTTTTAAATCTTGGCTACATCAAATCGTTGTAAACGAAGCTTTAACCGAGTTAAGAAAGAAAACTGCTAGAAAAGAAGAGTCATTGGATGAGTTGATGCTTGATTTTGATGAAACTGGTCACTATGTTGAATGTTATCAAGGACAACTTGTTGATATTGATGCTTTGCAAGAATCGATTGAAGTAAAGCAACAGATTAAAAAGTCTATTGATAAGTTGCCTGATAAATTTCGAGTTATTTTAATTTTACGCGATTATGAAGGGTATTCTACAAAAGAAGTGGCGGAAAGAATGGGCATGAGTGAGCAAAATGTAAAAGTTAGATTACATAGAGCTAGGCTGGCAATGCGTAACTTACTCCATTCCACTATTAATAATTAGGGTCGATGATAATGAAGAAAACCAATATTAATGAATTCTTAAGTTGCGATAAGGTGGAAAAGTTTCTGATGGCTTATATTGATGGGGAATTGAACACTCGTTCAAAACTTCGATTTAAATTTCATTTAGCAATATGCTCAAACTGTCGAAATTACATGAAAGGATATAGGAATGCGATAAATTTAGGTAAGCAGGTATTTAATCAACCTCATGAGCTTGCTACGGGTAAAGTGACGAATGAAATACTCAACGCGATACTGGATGCCAGTCAGGTTTCTCGGGCGATCTTAAAAAAACAGTAAATTAGTTGTAACCTTTTTACCCGTTCATGCATCAAATAGAAAATCGCTATATTTATGATTAATTTGGAGTTTTTTTCTTTTAGAAAGAACTTTTTAGTCATGTCCAAGTCAATAATTTTGTGCAATTAAATTGCGCGCTAAATACAAGTTTTTGTGTGAATAGTGGCTGATAAGTCACTGTTTTTTTAATCTCCAGGAGAAAAATGAAAATGTCAGAAAAAAATAAACTTAATCCACTAGCTGTTGCACTTGGTACTACTTTTGCTATTTCACTTACTGCTAGCCCAATCATTAATGCTGCGGACAATCCTTTTGCTGCTAATCAATTGACCAATGGCGGTTATGAAGTTGCTGAAGGCAAATGCGGCGAAGGCAAATGCGGCGATAAGAAAGAAGGCGAAGGCAAATGCGGCGAAGGAAAATGTGGCGATAAGAAAGAAGGCGAAGGCAAATGCGGCGAAGGAAAATGTGGCGATAAGAAAGAAGGCGAAGGCAAATGCGGTGAAGGCAAATGCGGCGATAAGAAAGAAGGCGAAGGCAAATGCGGCGAAGGCAAATGCGGTAGTTAATAGCTAAGTCAGTCATCATGACAAAACAATACCCTGTAAAGGGTTCAGGATTAGGTCTGCGGCGAGCTTTTATTGGCTCGCTCGCAGATCAAATTCCTCCCCAGATAGATTTTATGGAAGTCGCTCCGGAGAACTGGATTGATGTCGGCGGTAAGTTTGGCCGTCAATTTCAAAAAGTGTCAGAGCAAGTTCCTATAGTTTGCCACGGACTTTCTTTAAATATTGGTGGTGTAGCGCCTTTAGATGAAGCTTTTTTACATAAAGTTAAGCAGTTTCTTGAAACATATAATATTTCTGTTTACAGCGAGCATTTGACTTATTGTGCTGATGAAGGGCATTTATATGATCTCATGCCCATACCTTTTACAGAAGAAGCAATCAAATACGTAGTCGAAAGAATTCAACGAGTCCAAGATATTCTTGGACGACGCATCGCCATGGAGAATGCATCGTATTATGCCGCCCCCGGCAAAGAAATGGATGAAATAGAGTTTGTTAATAATGTTCTTGAACAAGCTGACTGTTTATTTCATATTGATATCAATAATATTTACGTTAACAGTATTAATCATAAATATAATGCTGAAAAATTTCTCAGAGCATTACCCGGCGATCGCATTGCTTATGCCCATATAGCTGGACATTATATCGAAGAAGAAGATTTACTTGTTGATACGCATGGCGCTGACGTCATCGATCCTGTGTGGAAATTACTGGATGTCGCGTATGAACACTTTGGTGTGTTCCCGACATTATTGGAACGTGACTTTAATATCCCATCGCTAGAAGAATTGTTAAAGGAAGTTAAAACAATTAAACACTATCAAAATAAATATTCACAGCATGACCACATCAGTAAACAACAAAGTTAGTTCTTTTCAGGATATGCAGACTGTGTTTACGCAACACATGCGTGATCCGGATAATAAACCTGCGCCGCAAGGTATTGAGGATCGACGTATGCGGGTTTATCGGGATCTGGTTTATAACAATATTCAAAATTTTATTGCTAACAGTTTTCCTGTTATTCGAAAAATAACAGCAGATGAACAATGGCATGAAATGTTACGTGATTATATTAATCGTCATCAGGCGCATACGCCCTTATTTCCAAAGATGCCGCAGGAGTTTTTGCAATATCTAGAACATGAGCGTGGTGATCACCAGGACGATCCGCCTTTCCTACTGGAACTAGCTCATTATGAATGGATCGAAATGGCCTTGTCGATTGATTCGCGTGAAATTGACTTAATGGGTATCGACCCACAAGGTGACCTGCTTGAAGGTATTCCTGTTTTAAACCCGGTTTCAGTAGCCCTTGTCTACAACTGGCCTGTACATGAACTCGGGCCTACGAATATCCCAACAGAACAACCGGTGGAGAAAACTTATATTGTTGTTTATAGAAAGCAGGATGATGAAATTGCATTTACTGTGCTCAACTCTGTATCGGCAAAACTGATGGAGTATCTTCAAGCTGATGAAAAGCAAAGCGGACGTGAAATTCTCATGAAAATTGCACAGCAATTAAATCATCCTGAAACTGAAACAGTGATTCGTGGCGGGCTTGAAATTATGGGCAGTTTCCTGGACGAAGGTATTTTGTTAGGAATAAAGAAATAGAACATCAACCTATCTATTAGATAAATCAGTAATAGCAGGTCAATCATTGGGCTGTTTCTGAGATTATAGATTTGCGTAAGCATAGTAACCATTGTGATAATTGAAGTTAATCAATAAGCGGAAATTTTTATATGAGGAGAAAAGTATGGGGAGTGTTATAAGTCTGTCTAATAAAGTTAATGCGTTATTTGAAAAAATACGCACCCCCATCGATTTTAGTGCGCCGTTATTACTACGCATATTTCTTGCGCCTATCTTCATTATGGCAGGTTATGGAAAACTACAGTTGGGTGCCAGTGATGTTGGTTTTTTTGAACGCTTTACCGCTGATCCGAATGTTGTTGCCTGGTTTGGTAATCCTGACTGGGGCTTAGGTTTACCTGCCCCCGAACTGATGGCATTTATGGCAGGCTGGACTGAGTTTCTGGGTGGTTGGTTTTTACTCGCTGGTTTATTAACACGCTATATTGCCATTCCATTGATGTTTACCATGATCGTTGCTGCGACTACTGCACATTGGGAGAACGGTTGGCATGCCTTACCGGAAAATAAATTGATGGTACCGTGGGAGTGGAAAGCGGATATGATCAAAGAAGCCAATATCAGAAAGAACAAGGCTAAAGAGATATTAAAGAAACATGCAAATTATGACTGGATAACTGAATATGGCAGCATTACCATTTTAAAGAATGGTATAGAATTTTCTGCCACTTATTTTCTGATGTTACTAGTGTTGATGTTTATGGGTGGCGGTAAAGTCGTCAGTCTTGATTACTGGATTGCGAGAAAATTCAGGGAAACATAATATATCTTCATACAGCTGTATTAGTGCCGATTCATTAATACAGCTCATACATCCTAACTACATGAAGGGTTATTATGCTGTCAGCTAACGCTTTTCTTTTTTTAATAGCGTTATTAATTATCTCTACGCTACTTGAGCCTTTGGCAAAACGACTCGGTTTACCTTTCAGTATTATATTGGTCTTGCTTGGTTATATTGGTTCAGAGATAAGTATCAATCAGTTTGGAATTGATACGGGCATTCGTTGGGATAATTTCAAAGACATTATTTTTTATGTCATCCTGCCTGTGCTCATCTTTCAGTCAGCAATAGAAATAAACCTTAAGATGCTTCTAAGAAACGTGTTACCAATATTAATTATGGCTTTGCCATTAATGATTGTGTCTACTGTCGTTGCTGCAGCGTGTCTTTATAAAGGTATTGACCACGCGACAGGTTTTCCTTGGATAGCTGCACTTATTACTGGCGCATTATTATCAGCAACAGATCCGACTTCTATTATTTCAGTTCTAAAAAGAACTAATGCGACGGAGCGTTTGAGGATATTGTTGGAAGGAGAGAGTTTGTTTAATGATGTGACTGCAATCGTTTTGTTTAGCATATTAATCAGCATCGCGGCACAAACTGAGGAATCTGTCAGCGCGAGTATGATACTTATTCGTTTCTCTGAGGTTTTTATAGGAGGACTTGTTTCTGGAATTATTATTGGTTCTATCGCATCAAGATTAATTAAATTTCTGGATAATCAACAAGCGTTTGTGATTATCAGTATTCTTAGTGCCTACTCTAGTTTTATTATTGCTGACGGTGTTTTACACTTTTCCGGTGTGATTGCTGTACTTATTTGCGGTATTACAATTGGTTCTCTAAATACTGAAAGGCTGACAAATAATAGCTTTGCCAATCAATTCTGGTCGTTACTATCTCGAATTGCTGAATCGCTAATCTTTCTTCTGGCTGGAATCACGATCACGCTGAGTATGTTTATTGATCAGTGGTTAGCTATTCTAATTGGTATAGTAGCAGTCATTTTTTCTCGGGTAGTGATTGTATTCGGTACGTTTCCATTTCTTTCTTTAATACCAGGTGTTGAAGCGGTTTCTTTAAAACAACAGACAATACTTTTGTGGGGAGGAGTGCGTGGCACGGTAACATTGGCCTTGGCTTTGTCTTTGCCATTGACACTGGATTACTGGTATACGATCCAGTCTATTGCTTATGGTGTTGTTATTTTTACTCTGTTCTTTCAAACAACGACATTGCCAACTGTTTTAAAAAAAATTAATGGCTAACTAAAAGCTTCACTTGAGTTATCTAATATTTGTGGCTTTTCTATTGCAAAGCCTTGAATGTAATCAGTGCCTATATCATATAACGGTTCTATGATCTCTTCATTATCAATACATTTTATAATAGTTTGAGCGCCTGCCAGATGATTAATACCATTAATAGATTCCAAAAGTTGATAATTATAATTTTTACTGTCGTTAATATCGCCAAATTCACGAGCATCAATCTTGATAAAATCAATACCTAATTGTTTAATTAAATTAATATTAACCGGATTATAATTAAAATCATCTAAAGCAATTTTACAACCTTGTCTTTTTAATAAAATCACAAATTGCTTAAAATATTCTGTTGAACTATCAAATTGGCATTGATTTAATTCAAAACATATATTGCCGGTAGGAATATCGTATTCATCGAATAAATGAATAATATGTTTAATAAATTTTTCATCACAAATAGATTGTTGCGAAAGATTGATGCTAATCAGGTGAGCTTTATTAAATAAAGGACTGCCATAGGATATCAATTCCATAACAACCTTTAATACCCAGTTATCAATAGCGGAAAGCATGTGATAACTCTTGGCGGTATGCATAAAACTACTTGCTGATAATAAGTCACCTTCAGAATTATTCATTCTTAATAAGACTTCATGAAAGAATGTATCGTTGAGTGAGTCGAGAGGTTTAATGCGTTGAGTGAAAATCTTAAATTTTTCCTTGTCCAGGTTATATTGCAGATCTTCCAGTATTTTTAATTCGTCGCTATGCTTTTCCTGTTCTGTTTTTCCTTGTTCATAAACTTCTATTCTGTTTCCTCCAGCATTTTTTGCACGATAACAAACTAAGTCTACTGCTCTGTGCAATTCAGATAGAGACCCAGTTGAGTCATTTAGAGGAATAATGCCAATGCTGGCTGTGACAGAAAAATGTTTACCATACCAGTCAAACTTACTATTGAATGCTTCTTCCTGAAAAATGTCTGCTATTAACTTCGCCTTACCTACATTGCAGCTATATAACAATACAGCAAATTCATCGCCACCAAGTCGCGCTATAGTGTCTGTATCGCGAGCAATTTTTCTTAACCGATCAGATATTTTCACCAGTAACTGATCGCCAGCCATGTGTCCACACGTATCATTAATTAGTTTAAATCGATCAAGATCAATATAACAAAGCGCATGTTCGCGTTCAGAACTTGTCGAGTTTGATATTAAATTATTTAATTTGTCTTCAAACTCGCGACGATTAATCAAACCCGTCAGTGAATCATGTTTTGCCTGCCAATCCAGTGTTTTTTGCATATTTCGTTTTTCAGTGACATCACGAAATACCATGACGGAACCAGTAGCAATATTATTTTCAATAATTGGCGTAGTACTGTATTCAATGGCGTATTCAAGGCCGTCACGTCTGACGAGAATACAGTTATCTTTACTATTAACAGTAATGTTTTTCTCAAGACATTCCATTACAGGGTTCGCTAATTTATTATGGCTACTCTCATCAATAAGCGTCAGGATTGATGATAAATACATACCTTTAACATCTTTTTCTTCCCAGCCAGTATAAATTTCAGCTATTGGGTTTATGTATTTAATTCTTCCATTATTGTCAGTGGAGATAACACCTTCTCCAATAGACTGTAATGTGATTTCAGCCTGTTCTTTTTCCTTGGATACAGAATCATTTTTCTTTATATATTCATAAATATCTTTTTTAAGTTTGATATTTAATGTTTTAGTTTTATCAATAACGTCATAAAGCGATTTAACTTGTCCGTTGACTTCGCCAGCGAGGCCAAACGCTTCCATCAATGTTTTAGAGTAATAACTGGCAATAACTATTAACATGCAATAAGTGACTGCAAGTAATGTTGCAATAGGATAGGCCACTTCAGGGCTTAGATTATAAATCCAGAAAACCATCGGGAATACAAAAGCGGAAATATAAATAATATACGCAGGTAAAAAAACAGAAAGTATCGGAAGAAACGAAACAGCTAATGTTGTCAGAATAAGTAATAAAATAATTTGATTAAACTGACTGAGTAAAGGAAGAAAAAGAATATAACCAATACTAAAAGCAAAGCCCGTAATGCCTACCATGAAGGTTTGATAAACAGCCCATTGATTATTTACTTGCAGGTTATTTTTTTGTTTACCAAATTCTTTAATAACTAGCGTGTGAGTAAAAGCAGTTAACATAATAAACGTTAACCATGGAATATAAATGTAGTCAGGAACTGAAGGTAACACGAACCAGCTTACTAATAATGCTGCAAATATCGTTAATATAATCCCGGCAGGTGCCTGATTATATAAATAATGTAAATCCTGATTATTATCCGTAACTGTCTGTCTTACTGGCTGTTCAAGATAATCTACATCTAATGCACCAACAGATGATTTTGATTTAATGTCTTCGTTATAACTCTCTACAATTGTCACTTCTCTCTACCTCAAAAATTGGAAGCATTATTAAAATGCTTTATGTGCATATCAATATAGTAGTTTTGAGATAAACAGGTTGTGATTGTTTTCACAGTGGTAACAATAAAAAAGAGTTTCTATGTGAAAACAGTCACATAAAATGAAAAGTATCAGTAATATATAGGCGAGAAGTTAAATGTTAAAGAATACCTCTATGTAGTTATATTGAGACAACAACACTTGTGTACTATGATGATATAAATCTAAAAAATCACATTATATTAATTATGCAATTCTTAAATAAGTTTAATAAATCTATAGATAATGGGTTATCAAAAGCAATTTTTGATCACCTCAGAAACTTGCTGATTTGTACTTTTATTCTTGCAATTGGAACAACTGAAATAAGAGAACAATCAAGTACAATATTTACTTTCTTTGATAGTCAATACTCTGGAACAGGCGTGATAGGTGTATCCATTCTTTTAATGATGCTAAATGTTTATGATGGAATTAGAAAAATATCAAATTCAAAATATCATGTTGTATTGTCAATAGGTTTAGTAATGCTATATCTTTATCTAACTGTTCGAGTAATAGAAATGGCATGGAATTTCAGAGTCACATATTGATAAAACTTATTTCTTTTTAGCTTGTATCTTTAAGCGTAGCGCATTGAGTTTTATAAAGCCTTCGGCATCTTTTTGATCGTATGCGCCTTCATCGTCTTCGAAAGTTGCAATAGTTTCATCGAATAGACTGTCTGTGTCAGACTTTCTTCCTGCCACATAAGTATTACCCTTGAATAATTTAAGACGAACAACGCCGTTGACACTTGTTTGTGTGCTATCAATTAATGTTTGCATGGCTTGTCGTTCCGGGCTCCACCAGTAACCGTTATAGATTAATTTGGCGTATCTTGGCATTAACTCATCTTTTAAATGCATGACTTCTCTATCAAGCGTTAATGATTCAATCGCACGGTGTGCTTTAAGAAGTATCGTGCCGCCCGGTGTTTCATAACAACCGCGTGACTTCATGCCGACATAACGGTTTTCAACAATATCGTCTCGCCCAATTCCGTGTTTACCACCAAGTTCATTTAATTGGGCTAACATTTCTGCAGGTGATAATGCTTTACCATTCAATGCAACAGCATCACCTGATTTGAACTCTATTTCGATATACTCTGCTTCGTCCGGTGCCTTTTCCGGAGCAACTGTCCAACGCCACATGGCATCTTCCGGCTCACACCATGGATCTTCCAGTTCGTTACCTTCATACGATATGTGTAACAGGTTTGCATCCATAGAGTAAGGAGAGGCACCTTTTTCTTCGCTTCAATTGGAATGCCTTGTTCTTCTGCGTAGCTTAATAATTTTTCACGCGAGTTTAAGTCCCATTCACGCCATGGGGCAATAACATGAATATTTGGATTTAGCGCATAAGCACCTAATTCAAAACGCACCTGATCATTACCTTTTCCAGTCGCACCATGTGAGACAGCATCAGCACCTGTTTCATTGGCGATTTCCACCAGTCGTTTGGCGATCAGCGGCCTGGCAATAGATGTACCTAATAGATATTCACCTTCATAGATTGTATTGGCACGAAACATCGGAAAAACAAAGTCGCGGACATATTCTTCCCTTAAATCTTCAATATAGATTTCCTTGACGCCCATTTTTTCAGCTTTGGCGCGTGCCGGCTCGACTTCTTCACCTTGGCCTAAATCTGCAGTAAATGTCACAACTTCACAGTTATAGGTATCTCTCAACCAGGTAAGAATGACGGACGTGTCCAGTCCGCCGGAATAGGCTAATACAACTTTATTAATGTCTTTGGTGCTCATTGTATGTCTTCGGTATTGAAAAGGAGGCTCATTCTAGCGATTAGAATAGAACTATCAAGAGTAGAGTCTACTCATTGATGATGTTCGAAGTGAAAACGCTAATTTTTGAGTTAATTTGGGCGAACGATTGAGGAGAATAGTGATTCTATTTGCCAAAAGCAGGCGCCCTTAGGCGACGAAATTGAACGTTCAAATTAGCTGAATAAGGGACGTTTGCAACAGATTTACTTATTTAACGAATAGATTCTCATACAAAATTGATAAACTTCTTTACCTCATGCAGGAACTCTTTCGGTTTTTCCGCATGTGGCCAGTGCCCTGAGCCTTCAATCATGGTGATTTCTGCGGCAGGAAAATGCTGGTATATCGCTGTATTATGCTTACTTTTTATATAAGCAGATTCAGAGCCGCCCAGAAAAAGACTCGGCATTCGGCATGTTTGGTTTTTTAAACTATCTGGAAACTGGCTTATCGACGGCAGGCTGTTGTAAATTGTGTCAAGATTGACTCGCCAGCAAAACTTTCCCTCATCCCGGGCCAGGTTTTGTAAGACAAACTGAACAGTGTTAATGTCATCGGTCGCTTTTTTTAATTCTGCTTCAGCCTCAGCGCGATTTTTTATATTGTCTAAATCTATCTTGAGCATGCTTTCAACCAGCGTTTGGAAACCGTGTTCATAATTAAAGGGTGCGATATCAACAATGATTAAAGCAGAGAACTGTTCAGGATGTGTTAAGGCAATGGTCATCGCAACCTTACCGCCCATACTGTGTCCGATTAATATCGCATCGCTTATATTTAAATGATCACATAAGGTGCTAACATCATCTGCCATATCAATATAAGACATTGTATCTTTGTGGAAAGAATTACCATGATTACGTAAATCAATTGTGATAACTCTATGTGATTCCGCTAAAGACCGGGCAATGCCTTGCCAGTTTCTGGCCGAGCCAAAGAGACCGTGCAAAATAATAAGAGGGCGACCTTCGCCAATTTCCTGAAAATTTAATAACATTTTTAAAAATACAGTTTTATTTTAAGTTGTTTTTAGTGAAGAGAGTCATATTAACAAAACACTGAGCAAACATACTAATATCATTTGTTGAGAATCTTTAAAATAAAAATAGCTGTTGTTTTATCAATAATAAGGGAGTTAGTATAAAAATATAAACTTTTCTAAATACTATTTATGACACAACCAAAATTCATTGTTAGCGGTTTAAAAAAACTTCTTCCTGATAAAAACGTATTGCATGAACGTTGTGAATTAGTGCCTTATGAATGTGATGGGTTAGCGGCTTACCGAAAAATACCCTTAGCTGTTGTTTTACCTGACAGTATTGAACAGGTTCAGACAGTGATGCGTTTTTGTCAGGAAAATAAAGTACCTGTTGTGTCTCGTGGTGCGGGAACGGGTCTTTCTGGTGGTGCCTTGCCTTGTGAAGACGGCATAGTGTTAAGCCTTGCCAAATTTAATCGTATATTAAAAATTAATCAGGAAAATCGCACCGCAACAGTAGAGCCGGGAGTGCGAAATATTTCGATTAGCGAAGCAGCTAAAGAGTTTGGTTTTTATTATGCGCCCGATCCCTCCTCTCAACTTGCGTGTACGATTGGCGGCAATGTCGCTGAAAACTCTGGCGGTGTACATTGTTTAAAGTACGGTGTCACGGTTAATAATATTTTACAGGTCAAGTTAGTTACAACAGAAGGCGAACTTGTTGTTATTGGTAGCGAAGCTTTGGATTCAGCCGGATATGATTTACTCGCTGTTATAACCGGCTCCGAAGGTATGCTCGGAGTGATAGTAGAAGTGGTTGTTAAATTACTCGCTATACCCGAAGCCGTTAAAGTTGTTATGACCAGTTTTGATTCTGTTGTTGATGCAGGCGACGCCGTCAATCTGATTATTAGTGCTGGCATTATTACCGCCGGTCTGGAAATGATGGATAACAAGACTATCTGCGCCGCAGAAGACTTTCTTCATGCCGGCTATCCAACTGGTGCAGCAGCGATTCTGTTATGCGAACTTGATGGTACGTTAGCAGAAGTAGAGCAAACAATTAATGATGTTGAAAAGTTATGTAAGCAAGCGAATGCAACGAACATAGAAGTGGCAAAAGATGAAGAAGAACGCGCACGGTTTTGGGCTGGGCGCAAAGCTGCTTTTCCAGCCGTGGGACGTATCAGTCCAGATTATTATTGTATCGATGGCACAATTAAACGCCGTGATTTAGCCAAAGTACTGGATAAGATTAATCAGCTTTCTGATGAATACAAATTAAAAGTAGCAAATGTCTTTCATGCCGGTGATGGCAATCTTCATCCTTTGGTTTTATACGATATAAACAAGCCCGGTGACCTTGAAGCAGCAGAAGAACTGGGTGGAAAAATATTAGAGTTATGTGTCGAGCTAGGCGGTACGATAACCGGTGAACATGGTGTCGGTATAGAAAAGATTAACCAAATGTGTGTTCAATTCGATGATAAGGAGTTACTGCAGTTTCACGCTGTTAAAAAAGCGTTTGATCCAGATGGCATATTAAACCCTGGGAAAGCTGTTCCGACTTTACATCGTTGTGCCGAATTTGGCGCGATGCATGTTCATGACAATAAACTTCCGCATCCTGATATTCCAAGATTCTGATTTATGTCTGAACAAGATAAAAGTAATGAACTTGCTGAACTTATCGTTGATGCAATTAATGATAAACGAGTATTAAATATCATAGGCGGTAATTCGAAGTCGTTTTATGGGCGTAAAGCAGAGGGTGAGGTCATTACTACTACTGAACACTCTGGTGTGACTAACTATGAACCGGGAGAATTGGTTATAACAGCTCGTGCTGGTACAAGTCTCACTGAAATAGAAACATTATTAAAAAGCAAAAACCAAAGACTGGTATTTGAACCGCCTCATTTTTCTGATACAGCAACATTGGGCGGTGCTATTGCTACAGGTATAAACGGGCCATGTCGCCCCTGGTCTGGTAGTGCGAGAGATTCTGTATTAGGCGTGAAAATGATTAATGGACAAGGCCAGATATTGAGTTTTGGTGGTGAAGTAATGAAAAACGTAGCGGGTTATGATGTTTCTCGCTTGATGACAGGTAGTTTGGGGACACTAGGTATTTTGCTTGAAATTTCTCTTAAGGTATTGCCTGTTTCAGAAAAAACAAAAACAATCATAATTGATTGTGATGATGACAACATTATTCAACGTTGTGTTGAAATTAATCGACAATTTCTGCCTATTACAGCAATGACATATTATAAGAAGCAACTTTATATACGTTTATCCGGTAATACAGCCAGTGTTGATGCTGCTATAAAAAAGTTAGAGGGTAGCGTGGTTGAGGTTAATGACTTTTTCTCTTCTATTCGTGAGCAAACACATTCATTTTTTAATCAGTCAGGAACGTTATGGCGAATCTCTATTCCACCCGCGACACCTCTTATGGAAAGTTTATCTGGTGAATGGTTAATTGATTGGGGCGGTGCACAACGTTGGCTTATCAGTGATATGGAAGCTGAAGCTATTAGAAGTATAGTCAAAGCAGAAAATGGCCATGCAACAATATTTAAAAGCGATAATAATGTTGATGATGTGTTTCAGCCATTAAATAACGTACAGTTACATCTTCATCGTATGATTAGAAAAGCATTTGATCCAAGTAATGTTTTTAATTCAGGTCGTCTTTATAAGAACCTTTAAGCCATATAATGCAATATACGCTATCTGAAAAATTTAAAAACACTCCTCAGGGGCAGCGTGCTGACGAAATTCTTGGGAAGTGTGTTCACTGTGGTATGTGTACGGCAACATGCCCAACCTATCAGTTATTCGGTGATGAACTGGATGGACCTCGTGGACGTATTTATCAAATAAAACAGGTTTTAGAAGGTGAACAAGCAACAGCGACGATGCAATTGAATCTACACCGTTGCCTAACGTGTTTAAGTTGTGAAACGACTTGTCCATCCGGTGTGGAGTATGGGAAGTTAGTACAAATAGGTAAAGATATAGTCGAAGAACAAGTAGAAAGACCTTTGCCTGAAAGGTTAAAACGAAAATTATTACGACTGATTATTCCTTATCCTTCTCGTTTTTCAATTTTATTCAAGCTTGGTTCGGTTTTTAAAACAATTTTACCTGCTTCATTGAAAAAACAAATCCATGTACCAAGACAAGCAGGTGTCTGGCCTACCAAAAAACATAGCCGAAAGATGTTGGTTCTTGATGGCTGTGTTCAGTCTGTTATGAGTTCGAATATTAATGCAGCAGCTGCGAGAGTACTGGATAATCTAGGAATCAGTTTGCTGCCGGTTACTGAGAGTGGCTGCTGTGGTGCAGTGAGTTTACATATGCAGGCCAACGTAGAAGCGAAAAACTTTATGCGAACTAATATAGATGCATGGTGGCCTTATGTTGAAGACGGATTCGAAGCGATAGTGATGACAGCCAGTGGTTGTGGAACAGTCGTCAAAGATTATTATGAGTATTTGTCAGACGACCCAGCGTATGCAGAAAAGGCGAAGAAGATTTCAGAACTGGTTAAAGATATTTCAGAAATTATAGTTAATGAAGATCTTTCTAAATTAGAAAATACCAATAATCAAGCCAGAGTAGCAGCACATATCCCATGTAGCCTGCAACATGGACAGCAGTTAAACGGCGTAGTTGAAACTATTTTAACAAACACAGGTTATACATTAACGCCGGTAAAAGATGCACATCTTTGTTGTGGCTCAGCAGGGACGTATTCCTTATTGCAAACGCAGATTTCAAATACGCTTAGAGATAATAAACTGGATGCTTTACAACAAGCTGAACCAGATTTGATTACAACAGCAAATATTGGTTGTCTTCACCATCTACATTCAGGTACGGAAAAACCTGTTCTGCATTGGATAGAGTTGCTAGACAAACCTTGAAATTTGATATTCATAGGATAAAGCTGAGGCCTTGTTAAAAGGAAATAAATTCAGCTGGTTTTGGCTATGAAGTTACTTCTAAATATAATATCCAAGTTCAATATTTGTTTTTTTAGAAAGGAATTTTATGCTTCAATCTAACTCAAGCTTCCTGAGGTCAATATCTTTTTCTTGTTTTGAGAGAAATCGGGTATCCTTATCTTATTCTTTAATAATAGCCGCGGCGTTTAACAAACTGGGTATTATTTCTATAATAGTGCTAATAATAATTTAGGCATTTTGGGCACCAAAATTAGAACAATGAAGTCATTACGGGAATAAAACACAATATGAATATCACGTTACAACAAAAAGCCTCGCTACCAACGAGGCAGAATTTAAATACAATTACTAACTGGTTAATGGTGTTTGCATTACCTTTAGAAAAGACAATCGATAAAGCGAGCCGATTTCCATATCAAACACAAATACTTAATCGTCGTAAACAGCTTGATTTAAAAGAAGCCGATACGACACCTGTTATTCTGGATTTGCCTAATGATAATTCCAGCCACGTTGCATATGTAGCAATTGAATCGACTATTAATAGTTTCGACTTATTAACATTGGCAAGAAAAATGGTGGCTGCACATTCAGCCAGTAACCCATCACAACTAGGATTGATTGTGAGTGGTTTTAATGATGAAGATTCTGAACGAATTGCTGAAGCATTAATTTCTGCTTCTCTAGCAGCAGCAGCTGAAATGCCGAATTTTAAAAGTAAAAAAGAAAACAATATCAAAACTGAAAAAACTTTCGTTGTTTGGTTTGTTAGCAAGACATGGTTTTAAACAAAGCTTTGCTATGGCTGAAGGTAACGCATTAACACGAAGATTGAGTATGTTACCACCAAATAAATTAACACCAACTGAATATTTAAAAGAAGTAAAGAAAATTGCTCGTGAAAACAAATGGAAGCTTGAGTTTTATGATGAAACAATTTTAAAAAAGAAAAAAGCCGGGGCTTTTCTTGCTGTTTCACAAGCTAGTCCTAAAGCGGATTCGGGTATTATACGCTTGCGTTATACGCCGAAAACAGCAAAGGGTAAGAAAGTCTTTCTTGTTGGTAAAGGTATTTGTTACGACACAGGTGGTGCAAACCTTAAGCCGGCGAATTATATGTTCGGCATGCATGAAGATATGCAGGGTAGTGCCGTTGCTTTAGGTACTTTATTAGCATTAAGTAAAATTAATTTTAATCGGCCGGTTGAATGCTGGATGGCGTTAGCTATGAATCATATCGGGCCTAAAGCGTATGTACCTAACGATATTATTACTGCATCTGATGGTACAACTATAGAAGTCGTGCATACCGATGCAGAAGGCCGGATGGTTCTATCTGATACGCTGGCATTAGCATCAAAAGAAAAGCCTTCATTAATACTGGATTATGCAACCTTGACGGGTGCTTGCATGTATTCAATTGGTACTTCTTATAGCGGTGTGTTTACCAATAAAAAGAATGGCACGCTGATTTAATTAAAGCAGGTGAAGATTCAGGTGAACGTGTCTGGCCTTTTCCAATTGATGAAGATTTTGATGACATGATTAAAAGTGATGTTGCTGACGTAAAACAATGTTCGCAAGAAAGCGGCGTTGATCATATTCTTGCATCACGCTTTTTACAGCGCTTTGTTAAGCATGATACGCCCTGGGTACATATGGATTTATCTGCCAGTAATAAGAAAGGAGGTTTGGCTCACATACCGACTGACACCATTGGTTTCGGTGTGCGCTATAGCGTTAATTTATTACTAAACAACTATTTGAAATAACTTCTTAGTCTATACATGATTGAACTTTGCTAAAGTTTTGGGTTGACCAATGGTCAGTCCAGCCTTTAGTGTGTTCAGGTTTAGAAAGTTTAATAACTTTTACACATTTTAAATTAGTATCAAATTTCTCAAGCTGTTTTAAATAGCTATTAGTTATATCAACGGTAATAATTGAATCTTCCGTTGAGATAACATGCATTTGGGGAATCTTGACTAATCTGCTGGCATAGTTTGTTGGGTTAATTGAACCTGTTAAAGCCGAGACATTATGTACTTCAACAAATTTATCAATATCAATATTGCCAGCAATCGTTCTTAGGTCAATCACGTCATTACGATTAGCTGCTAGAATAGTCGCAATAGTCGCACCTCCAGAAAAACCAACTAGTCTAAGTCGATTAATATTTAATTCTTTTTTTATCGAGTCAATCGCTGTACTAATTGATTCAATAACTTCTTTAGAAGCTCGTTTGTTTGTCCAATATTCAGGTTTACAATTAGTTTCGTTATCAATGTTAATAAACTGGCAAGGACGTGCAAGATAAATAACTATGGGCGACATATCTGTAGCAGCTAGGTTTAATGCAACAGGGTTATTCGGTGTAGGATTATTTGAAACCGTGTATTTATTTTTCCAGGCAAAGCCGTCGCCTTCAATATAGATAACCGCCGATTTTGAAGCGACGTTTATTTTCTGATAACTGACAAGATTAAAAAGTGTGGTTCCAATGATCTTTTTTTCAAAATTATTGTTAGTTGAAAGGATCTCTGCCTGTTCTAATCGGCTTTGCAAGCTACTACAAGCAGTAAGGAGCAAAATAGACAGACACCCTAAAATTAACCTGTCTTTCACCATCAGGATAAACATACAAAATAATTCGCTATCCGGGTCTGGCTAAGCCCCGGTTTTCTTATCGGACTGGCCTTGGTGTGTTCATGCGCTGGATAGACTGCAAAGAACGCGTTAAGTTATTGATGGTTTGTAGGCTCATGCGACGAGGTGGTGAAGGGGGACTGAATTGGTCTGGTATTTCAGTACCATAACCTGGTTCATCAATTATCACGCTGCCAAAAGAGTTGGAAACTTCGATCGCTGTTTTTGTTTTTGAATCTTCAGACTGATCGAGTATGATCGTTGCTGAAGTTTCATCAACCTCGCCGACAACAGTGGTGCCGCGGATACCGATGGTAGCGACCGAAGTATTGACTTCCATTGCTTCCGGTTTTTCTTTTGCAATTAAGCCACTAACAAAACGAAATGTACCTTTTAATACTTCAACCGACGAACCATCTTGCTCGGGATTATTTTGATAAAGATATTGATTTACAAGCAGCGTCGCTTCAGGGCCTAATTCAAATCGTGTTTTATCGGTAAATAACAGTATTGCATTACTGTTTTTTTCAGTCGAAACACTGTCTTTTTCATAAATAGATTTCCCTATTTTTAATGAACGTTTTTCCTCTCCTTCAATCTGTGCAAAGACTTCTCCTTTTGATTTAAGTACCTTACCGGCTACCTCTTTAGCATAAACGGGTGAATTAAATAAAAATAATGATGTAAAGATGATATTAATGGATAACGCTTTTATCATTATTGCTTTTTTCATAATAAAATTTCCAATATTTTAATAATCTATCCGTAGAGTAAGACTGACTCTGTCTTCATCGAAATTATCACGCCCCAGTCGTTTACTGTATTCCAGGTTGCCGCTGATACCTGATTTCTCAAAATAACGAACACCTGTAGTAAGTAAAATGTCATCTTTATCATTTGTTGGTTGCGGTCCGGAGGCAGCTACTACTTCCTGTAGTTGATAATCGTATTGATATGCAATGTTTAAGAAAGGTTCCCATTCCTTCATGCTATAGGCAGTCTCTCCAGCAATACTTACTGAGCTTACTTTTGAGCGGTTTTTGGCTACAGTAATGCCATTACTTTCTGTATATCCTTTAATGACACTGCTGGCATAAACTGAGCCAACACGGCCACTTAATATCCAGTTATCAATAAATTTAATCGCATTTAAATTAAATGAGCCAAACCAGCGGTCTGCTGTTGGTGAACTTGTTACACGTGTTGTGCCAGCTGTACGAAATTGGTCATAACTTGCGTTAGAATAACCAATACTAAAATCAACACTTAATGTATCATCGAGCATAGCTCCAAAATAAGGCGCGATAGTAATGGTGTCCGTATTTTGATTACCGCCGTTAAAGCCTGTATCAATATCGCTGTTATCAAAACCTAGTGCCACACCAATAATCGCGGTATCCCATACTCTAAAATCAATACCGCCAAGAAAACTATGACTGCTACCATCAATGGCAGTAGAGCTTAAATCATTTTCAAAGTCAGTAAATGAATAGTTACCCCAGATACCATAGGGAATTGTCACGCCATCACCGGCATTTACACCGAGCGAACCATCTAGTTGGAATCGATTTTGACCAAAGCGAGGAGAAAAAGATGAAATAAAGCTGCTTAACGCTGCACTAATATGACTGGAAATACCTGTTACAGTTGACTGTATAAGTGTATTAAATAAAAGTGCGTCTGTTATGGTACTACTTGGAGTATTTTCTGACGCGACAGTCGTTCCACCATCGGTTCTTGTTAAGGTGCCACTATTGATAGTTGTATCACAAGGATCTCCGTCTACAAAACCACCGACATTAGTAATTGCAGTCGAAGAAAATGATCCACCCAGGGTGCCGCTATCGCCCGAAACATCAATAATAATGCTAAATGTAGTATTGTCATTAATGCCTGAAAGTACCGTAAAAGGGTCTGCTATTCCGGTAGAGTTATTTATAAACTGTCCACTACCACTTGTAATATTACCGTGATCATCTCCGACTAAGTTTAGTGTTAAACTACCTGTAAAGTTACCTTTGTCGGGGCAGGTGTTTGGTGGTGAAAAAGAGTCAAGATCAGTAATGCTTATCGTTCCTGAATAAGTACCCGATATATTATTGTAGGTAGCGGCATAGCTTAGATTAGAGACTAGAAAAAATATTGATGCCACAATTGTTATAAGTTGTCGTGTCATTTTATTATTTAGTTTTATGTGTAAATACTCCATCCCAATCTTTCTCAGGTGGGTGTAGTTTAAAGTTTTCGATACGTTCTATATATAAATTGTAAAACAAACTGTTAGATGAAATCAGTTTAAGAGTATTAAACAGATTCTCTGCTTGCTGCCAATCCTGATTACGGTAAGCTATTAGCGCTTTAGTCAACATCGATATTTCTTCTGACTCTTCTCGACTAATTTCTTCTTCGAGGGCAACCGGTTCAAAAATAGCAATTGGTTTATCTTTCCCTTTCACTTTTACCAAGTCAAGTTCTCGATAAACATATTCAGGCACGGCTTGCTTGGTTGTTTCGCTGACGATAAGTTCTACGCCATATGCCTTGGTCAAACCTTCGAGTCTGGAACCCAGATTCACTGCATCACCAAGGACAGTATACGACAAACGGAACTTTGATCCCATATTACCGACACTCATAGTACCGGTATTTAAGCCTACGCCAATATGCAAGGCCGGCCAGCCACGTTCCTGGAATTCGTGACGCAGAGCATGCATTCTTTCCAGCATTTCCATGGCCGTTTTTAAGGCATAACGGGCATGCTCATTATTTTCGATAGGCGCCCCCCAGAAAGCCATAACAGCATCGCCGATATATTTATCAATAGTCCCCCGGTTATAGTGAATAATCTTGGTCATCGGTGTTAAATATTCATTCATTAGTTCTGATAATTCTTCCGGTGTGAGTCCTTCTGAAATAGTCGTAAAACTCCGAACATCAGAAAATAAAACGGTCATCTCTCTGTTTTCCGCATCCAGCGTGTAGGAATTAGGATCAAAATTCATTTCATCAATGAGTTCTGGTGGAATATATTGACCGAAAGTTGAGGCTATTTGCAGTTTGCCACGACGTTCAATAAAAAAGCCATACGACATATTAATAATGAAGATGAACACAATGAGAATCAAACTACTTGCCAGAGGTATGACTATGCCCGATTGCCAAAGCCATAGATTAATACCGATTACTATTGCGGTGATTATTAAACTGCTAACTGTACTCATTAACGGACTTAATAGCGGCAGTAGTAAAGACAAAACCACACCGGTTAATAATAGTTGTAGTAATTCTGCTGCATCTACCCAAGCCAGACTGTGTTTGATCGTACCTTCGACTATTCCTGATATGAGGTTGGCATGAACTTCAACACCGGCATATTGTTTCTGCACTGGTGTGGTTCGCAAATCATACAAGCCTGGGGCGGTTGTACCGATTAGTACAATGGCGCCTTCTAAAACAGTTTTTTCAATACGACCGTGGATGATGTCAGTAGCAGAAAGATATTGATAACTTCCTTGTTTGCCACGATAAGGGACCAATGCTTGTATGTCTTTATCGACGGGAATAGGTTCCAGATATTCCAGTTCCAGTTTTTCTAATGATGGATAAGCTGTGTTATAGTTTTTCTCAAAAACTGGAGTGATTGCTTCAATCTCAAACAATTTTCTTATCATTGCAAGCGATAGTGTTTCGTAGAAGTGACCTTGATATTCGTATAACAAAGGTACTTTTCTAACGACACCGTCATTATCTAACGATAGAGAAAAATGTCCTGCACTAACAGCAGCATTCTGCAATATTTTTATATTGGCGTTATAGCCTTTCGCTTTTTTTGAAAAAATATTTTTATCTTTAAACTTATCTCTATGAAATACAGGTTTAGGAAGCTCACCGTTTTTTGTTGAGGTGCCGGAAACGTTTTCATCATGAAAGTAGTAGCCAAGGACTACATTATTATTAGTAAAACTATTGGCGAGTTGTTTGTCGTAATCGAGTTGGCTTTCTAATTCGGAAACAATCTTTTTATATTCATCTATTTCTGCAAGGCGATCTCTGCTTAGTACTTGTAAAATTTTTAAACCGGAACTTTCATCTGGTTCAGGAAATACGATATCAAAACCCACTAACGACACGGCGTAGTTTTTGAATAACTCATCGCCTAATCGCACAAGTTGGGTTCTACTCCATGGCCCCCGGCCAAGTTCACTTAACCTTTTTTCATCAATATCGACAATAATAAGACTTTCATCTGTATCGTTCGGCATGGTTGAAATAATGCGTAAGTCATATAAAAAATTTTCCGTACGCTCAATAATTGACCAATGAAATTTATTGCCTGTATGAAGTATTAATACAGCAGTTGTAAGTAGCGTAATAATTATTAAAGGATACTGGCGTTTTAATCTTAGAGTTATATTTTTGAGCATACCATTACTCTTCAAAATTAGTGAAGAGTATCTCCTTCTTGTTTTTTATTTACAGTATAATAAAAAAAATGATTATTTTAGAGTTAATTCTAAAGCCTTTAAGTAAATGATAAAAAATCTAAGAATACTCATTCTTCTATATGTGCTATTAATAGTTGCAGTTGGCTCCTGGTTGAGTAAGGTCAGGAGTACAGACTGGGACAAACCTTTAAATGTCATTGTTTATTCCATTAATGCCGATGGGCGGAGCGCGACGCAAAAGTATATTAATAACATTGAAAATTCAGATTTCATTGATATTGAAGATTTTTTTCAGCGTGAAGCAAAAAAATATAACCTAACATTAAACAAGCCCATCGATATCTCTTATGCGGGTGAATTAAATGCGAAACCACCAATGTCGCCCAGAGCAGGTTCTCAATTATCAATCATGCTATGGAGTCTGAAGCTTCGTTACTGGGTCTGGAAGAACGATAACTACCCTTATCCTCAAGATGTAACTATTTATGTTTTATATTTCGATCCGGAAATAACAAAAACCGTAGCGCATTCTCTCGGTTTACAAAAGGGATTGATTGGAATTGTTAATGCTTTTGCCAGTAAAAACATGAAAAAGGAAAATAATGTCATTATTGTACATGAGTTATTACATACTATTGGCGCGATAGATAAGTATGATCCTAAAACGAATCAGCCACTCTACCCGATAGGTTATGTCAATACTGAGCAACAACCTTTATATCCACAGGAAAAAGCAGAGATTATGGCAGGACGTATTGCTGTATCAGAAAATAAGGCTGAGCAACCGGAAAAACTAGAAAAAGTCGTTATCGGTGAATCTACTGCTATAGAAATCAATTGGTTAGTAATTCCAAAATAAGAAATCGGAAACAAAAGTCCACATTTCGTATTCTATCTGTATAATCGCCGATTTTTGTTCAAGGCGAGCTAAAAGTGACTCAGAAACTCCGAAATATTGCGATTATCGCACACGTTGACCATGGTAAAACTACGCTGGTAGATAAATTACTGGAGCAATCGGGTACGCTGGATTCCCGTGCCGCGCCTACTGAGCGCATGATGGATTCTAATGAACTGGAAAAGGAGAGAGGCATTACTATTCTCTCCAAAAATACGGCAATTCGTTGGAATGATTATCGTATTAATATTGTCGACACACCGGGACACGCTGATTTTGGTGGTGAAGTTGAACGAGTCCTTTCCATGGTCGACTCGGTTCTACTACTGGTGGATGCGGTTGATGGCCCGATGCCGCAAACTCGATTTGTCACACAAAAAGCATTCGCTATGGGTTTTAAACCTATTGTCGTTATTAATAAAATTGACCGCGATGGTGCTCGTCCGGATTGGGTATTAGATCAAACTTTTGATCTTTTCGATAAATTGGGTGCAACCGATGAGCAACTCGATTTTCCTGTCGTTTACGCCTCAGCATTGAATGGCTATGCGGGAATGGAAAGTGAGGTACGTGAAGGCGATATGACACCTTTATTTGAAACCATTGTTGAACAAGTTTCTGCGCCTGACGTAGATGAAATTGGCCCATTACAAATGCAGATCTCAACACTGGATTACAATAACTATGTTGGTGTTATTGGTATAGGTCGGATTAAACGTGGCACAATAAAAACAGGTATGCCTGTCGGTGTTATTAATAGCGAAGGTAAAACACGTAAAGGCAAAATTTCTCAGGTCTATAGCTTTCTTGGCCTGGACAGAATTGAAGTTGAATCAGCTTCTGCCGGTGATATTGTTGCAATAGCCGGTCTCGATCCTTTAAATATTTCAGACACGCTTTGTGATTCTGAAAATATTGAAGCATTACCCGCATTATCCGTTGATGAACCAACAATCAGTATGACTTTTCAGCCCAATACTTCTCCATTTTCAGGTAGAGAAGGTAAGTATGTCACCAGTCGAAATATTTGGGATCGTTTACAGCAAGAGTTAAAAACAAATGTTGCATTAAGAGTAGAAACAACGGAAGACGCAGATAAGTATCGTGTTTCGGGTCGCGGCGAATTACATATTTCTGTCTTGATCGAAACAATGCGACGAGAAGGCTATGAAGTGGCAGTTGGTCGACCACAGGTAATTGTCCATGAAGTCGGCGATAAAAAGGAAGAACCTTATGAACAATTAACAGTTGATATCGAAGCTGACCATCAAGGCGCTGTTATGGAAAAGTTAGGTGAACGCCGTGCAGATTTAAAAAACATGCAGCCCGATGGTAAAGGCAGGGTACGTCTGGAGTATATTATTCCTGCAAGGGGCTTAATCGGTTTTCGTACAGAGTTTTTAACATTAACTTCGGGTACAGGTTTACTCTATAACGTGTTTGATCATTACGGCCCTTATCTTTCTATGAGTATTGGGCAACGCATTAATGGTGTCTTAATTTCAAATGGACAGGGCAAAGCAGCAGGTTATTCATTATTTAATCTACAGGAACGCGGTAAATTGTTTATTGGTCATGCTGAAGAAGTTTATGAAGGCATGATTGTCGGTATACATTCACGTGATAATGATTTAGTTGTTAACGCATTAAAAGGTAAACAGTTAACTAATGTTCGTGCTTCAGGTACTGATGAAAACATTGTACTAACACCTCCTATTAGAATGACTTTGGAACAAGCATTAGAGTTTATTGATGATGATGAGCTGGTAGAAGTCACTCCGAGATCAATTAGGCTCCGTAAGAAATATTTAAAAGAACACGAACCTAAAAGTGCTTCAAGAAAAGTAGGATAATTATTAAGCTTAGAATAAAGTTTGATTTTAATTTTGAAAACCGAACTATAAATATAGTTCGGTTTTTTTGTGTTTAATTAATATCGCACTAACGCAGTGTATTCTAAAGTTGTGCTGCCTTCAGCAGGAACTTTGATTTGCCATTCGGCTGTACCGGATGCGACTTTATTAAACTTGTGACTGCTTTCTTCTATTTTCCAATCACCGGGAATAGGTTCTCTAACTACAACAGTTACCGTTTCTGATTTTGCATTTTTAATGTTGATTTCATAAGAACTTTCGTAAGCATAATTATACTTTCCGTATGCATTACGTTTCTTAAAATTAGTTTGTTTTTTATCAGCAGTGATATCAAATGCATGGCCCAGTTTTAAACGAACATCTTCATTTTTAGGAGTGTGGTCTATCTTATCTTCACCGATAAATTGTGCATTACCTGATTTGTCTTTTTTATAAACTCTAACGATGCCTTTGGGTAAGGGCATGCCAAGGCCTGATTTTTCCTTATTTTTAAATTCTACAAAAACGCCGACTTTTAGTTTCTGACCAATATCACCATAACTGCGTTGGTAGTAGTAATTGCTGCCTTGTAATAGAAACTCCTTATTCACTGGAATCTGAGTTGCTGATAATAACGAGACTTGTTTCTTTTGCTTGTCAGAAATGGTGGTAGGTCGGTTTAAACTGTATAAATGATATTCGAATAGACTTTCCTGTTGCATTGCTGGCGCAGCATCGGCCATTTCCATAACAGACATGTTAGCACGGGCTACTTTTCTAAATTCATTTTTTACAACATTTACATCACCGGCTACCAATTGAAGTTTTGCATTGTTGTAACTGGTTCCACTTGTATTATTAAGCGTTACCCAACCGACTAAATCGAGTTTGTCATCATTAGCATTGAGTTCGGCAACATAATCTGCTTTCCAGGATAAACCTGCAGATAAATAACTTAATTCAACATCCTGCGATTTTGAAGTTGAACTGTTAAGTTGTATCACCAAAGTAGGTTGGTCACGTAGGTTTTCTGGCACTTTATTAAAAATGTAGCGACCTCTTGGGTTGGTTTCAATGCGATCATCAATTTGTACAACAATCCCGTTGTTTGTACTCAGTATCGTTGCCGATTCAATTTTTTCTTCTCCCGTTGCCGGGTTCATTGATGCAATTTGAACTTGTTTACCTACGTATTTTTCCAGTAGTTTTTGTGGTGTTAATAAATCGAAATCAAAGTTTTGTTCGATGACTTTCAATTCGGCATTGTTAAGGTTTCTTAATAAAGCTGTTTCTGCTCTCATTTTTGCGCTGACACCACGGAAGGCTAACAGATTAAAACCCTTATCCAGCGTAATCGTGCGCTGATCTTTAATTAAAGCCAGGTTTTCATTATAGATAGTGACTGCAACGGAAGTTTGATCTTTGAGAGAGGTGCGTTTTTCTTCTTCGCTTGCATATGATGTTGTGGAAATTAAGGCAAAAACTATAACGAATAAAATAGGTCTTATTGATTCCATTTATTTTCTCCAGTTAGGAAAGCGAATTTTTATAAGTTTATTAATATATTCACATAAGACTTAGAAAAGTTTTAATAGTTTCTAATCTGTTATTTAGGCTGTCGCTTTGGGTTCTGTGCCAGTTTTGTTTGTGTGTGCTTTCGATTTTGAATTCTGTATCGCTAATATGGATGTAATCGCTTAGTGTTTGCTAGAAATATTAATGCTACCCCTTTCCCTTGGAGATAAAAAACATCTGTTTTGGTTTTCTGTTTATTAATATTGAAGCTTTCAGAAAAATGCCATTGTCCGAATTTCAATACTTTCCCTAGTAGGTGCATTTTCTGGTGAAGTAGGATCCTCAAAAGCACTATGTCCCATAGAACTGGAACGTCCGGGATCACTTTCGTAGGTTTTAAGAAGTAATGCTTGATCAGGATTCATTTTAGGGAAATATATCCAGCGATGCTCAGGTGAGTAACGCATAACATAGATTTCACCTGTTCGATCGCTGTATTTAAGTTCCATGATGATCTTATCTTCAGCAGCAGCAGTTGTGTCATCGATCATGGCGAGAGGAAACTCTTCCACAGTCCGATAAAGAGGCTTCCAGACATTAAAGAATGCAACCCTGCGTTTCAATAACTGCTCAGCTTCATCTGGAAATAATTCTCTGACTCTTTGCGGCCCTGATTTAGGTGTGTAATCACTGTGAGCGAGTTGCACGGTAGGTCGCTGTATTTCTGTTTGGTCCTTTAATTCTGGTGACATTGGTTTACGGATAGTGTGGTCAAAGACTTTAACCCTATTTGCTCCGGTGTGTTGTTTCACAAATTCGACAATAAGCGGGTAAAACGATTTTTCTATGGCATCGCCATCATCGAATTGGTCAAAACTATTATCGATTGGTTTTAATTCGAAACCTTCGCGATCGAGTGAAAACTCATTAACATTAGGCCAACCATTATAAATTTTTACCTCACGGTGATCAGTTCCGGGTGGATTCAATTCAATTGATGGATCAGGGTCATAGAAATAGTAATCCGGCGGAATACCATTATCTTCAGTGTAATTTATAGTCGAAACAACAAATTCTTCATTACTCATGGCGTATCATTCCAGATTAATTTTGTTTGCTTGAAACCTCTATATTCAGTCTATTTAATTATTTCTTAATTCTGACAGTTGTATTGCTTGATGTTAAACATTTAGCTTAGTCAAAATTTGATTTAAATCAAACATAGACAATCGGAAATTAATTTTACCTAATTAATATTAGGTATCACGCCCTAAAGTGAAGCCAGGACCAACATATGTTTCTTCCCAACAATCCAGTTTTTCCAGTCGTTCTGTCATCCAGACAGCTAAATTTGGGTAATTAGACATGGGTAATTTTTGAAGTTCATGTAGATGCATTGGCGCTGCTATTGCAATATCAGCAATAGTTGGACTACTACCACATAACCAATTATTTTCGCCTAGTCGTTTATCCAGTATTCCTGCTAACTTATGAAACCGTTCTCCTTCGGTTTCAAGTACTGATTCATCGGGTGACTCTTCGAGTAACGGTTTTACAACATTTTCCACCATATATACGTAACATGAAGGAAACCAGGACGACGACTCCCATAGTAGCCAACGATTAATATCAGCACGGGTCTTTAATTCTGTTGGGTAATAATCACTTTTGCCATTTTTGTCTGCAGCGTATTGCAAGATAGCATTGGATTCCCACAGTTTTAAATCAGTATCGACCAGGGAGGGTAAACAGGCGTTAGGGTTAATAGCCAGATACTCCGGACTTTTGAACTGCCCTTGAAAATAGTCAACAAGGTTTAAATCATAATCTATACTCATTAATTTTAGACCAGCGATAACCTTACGGCTGTTTATCGTTATTGGATCGGCATAAAGTTTCATGTGTTCTCCTTAAAATTAATGAATATATTAAGAATACGAGTGTTAAAAATATATCGTAACTTGATAGATTCACGCTTATTCATATTATCGACAATATCTATATTCCAACATGCTCGTTTAAAAGACAAGCATAATTAGTGTGTGCATAAAAAAGGCCGGGTTAACCGGCCTTTTAAACGAACTAATTAATACTGCGACTTTATTTTTTTCTTCTTCTCTTGCTTTGGTTTCAGCTATAACTACATCTGCAACATTCTTCGGACATGGGCTGTAGTGCAGAAATTCCATAGAAAATTGACCACGACCTGAAGTCATTGTACGTAATGCACCAATATAACCGAACATTTCGCTCAATGGACATTCTGCTTTAATACGAACGCCAGTCGCACCTGCTTCCTGAGACTTAATCATGCCGCGACGACGGTTCAAGTCACCAATAACATCACCAACATGATCTTCAGGAGTAAATACGTCAACCTTCATAATCGGTTCCATTAATTGAGGACCGGCTTTAGGCATGGTTTGACGATATGCTGCTTTTGCTGCCAGCTCGAATGCCACAGCTGAGGAGTCAACGGCGTGGAATGCACCATCAAACAGGTTTACTCTGAAATCAAGACATGGGTATCCAGCAAGTACACCTTTCTCCATGCTCTTCTTGAAACCACCTTCAATTGCCGGCCAGAATTCTTTCGGAACGTTACCACCGGTTACTGATGATTCAAATTCAAAACCACTACCTGGTTCACCGGGTTCTATAATGTAATCGATTTTGCCGTATTGACCTGAGCCGCCTGATTGTTTCTTATGTGTGTAACTGTCTTCGGTACGTTGAGTAATCGTTTCACGGTATGCCACTTGAGGACTACCGACTTCTACTTCAACACCATGTGTACGTTTCAAAATGTCGACTTTAATATCAAGGTGAAGTTCACCCATACCTTTCAGAATGGTTTCGCCACTGTCTTCATCCGTTTCGACACGGAACGATGGATCTTCTTTAATCATTTTACCCAGTGCGACGCCCAGCTTTTCTGAAGCACCTTTATCTTTAGGTGCGATTGCAATAGAGATAACCGGATCAGGGAAGACCATTGGTTCTAGTGTTGCTGGGTTATTCGGATCACATAAGGTGTGACCGGTTTGTACATTCTTCAAACCAATCGCAGCAACAATATCGCCTGCTTGTGCACGATCCAGTTCAATTCTGTCTTCTGCATGCATTTCTACGATACGACCTATGCGTTCGGTTTTGCCGGTAAAGGTATTTAATACCGTCGTGCCCTTTTCAAGTACACCAGAATAAACACGAATAAAGGTGAGTGCGCCAAAACGGTCATCCATAATCTTGAACGCTAATGCGCGGAAAGGACCTTCAGGATCAACTGTTGCGACAGTGCCAGTTTCATTACCTTCCAGATCGACTTCCGGTTGTGGTTTAACTTCAGTTGGATCAGGCAAATAATCAACGACGGCATCCAACACCATAGGCACACATTTATTCTTGAACGCTGAACCACAATAGGTTGGGAAGAAGCTCAGATTGATTGTACCTTTACGAATACAAGCTTTTATATCTTCAATTGAAGGTTCTTCACCTTCAAGATAACGTTCCATAACATCATCATCTTGCTCAACAGCTGTTTCAATCAACTTCTCACGCCATTCTTCGATTTGATCTGCCATGTCTGCAGGTGGTTCCTGCACTTCGTATTTAGCTGGATCATTTGCATCGTTCCAGACCCAAGCTTTGCGAGTTAAGAGGTCAACTGCACCAATAAAGTTATCTTCAATACCAATTGGTAGAACCATGACTAGAGGGTTTGCGCCAAGTACATCTTCGATTTGTTTTACAACGCGATAGAAGTCAGCGCCGGTACGGTCCAGTTTATTGACGAAGATGATACGAGAGACTTCTGAATCGTTAGCATAACGCCAGTTGGTTTCAGATTGTGGTTCAACACCACCAGAACCACAGAATACGCCAATACCGCCGTCAAGGACTTTAAGTGAGCGATAAACCTCAATTGTGAAGTCAACGTGCCCCGGGGTATCAATAATATTTAAGCGGTGATCATTCCAGAAACAGCTGGTAGCCGCAGACTGAATGGTAATACCACGCTCTTGCTCCTGTTCCATGAAGTCTGTGGTTGCTTCACCATCGTGAACCTCACCGGTTTTATGAATCTTGCCAGTCAGTTTCAGAATACGTTCTGAGGTTGTGGTTTTACCCGCATCAACATGTGCGAATATACCGATATTTCTATACTTCGTTAAGTCAGTCATTGTTCTACTCTATTAAAGTTAAATTATTGAATTCGATTACTGCCCCTGCACTATGTTTTGAAAACTAGCGCTTCCAAATACTCACATCTACTGAAAATCGCTGAGATGACCGCATTGACGTACAAACTGGCGGGCGGAGTATAAACCAGAATGGCAAAATATGTGAAATTTTAGAGCCTAATTTCGGTGAAAATAATGTGAAAAATACGCAAAAATAAGCCATTCATTGTTACTAAATATCAGGGAGCATTGAGCAGAGCCCATTTGTCGAGCCTGCCTTGCTCTGACGGAGTGAGAAAACTCGCTTATAATTCAGACTATGCATGACATTTCTAGCCGAATCGCTGACGTTTTACTTGAAGTTGAAGCCAGTCTCCGTGTCCATGGAAAATGGGATGCAAACAAGCCTGCTGAGAGTGATTTAGGTAGTCGTATTCCGTTTTGTATGAATACGCTCAAATTTGAGCAATGGTTACAATGGATATTTCTGCCAAAAATGAAAGATATGCTAGAGCAAACCAAACCACTTCCTGTCCAAAGTGCTATTTTTGAGTATGCTGAAGAATGCTTATTGAAAAGCGATCCTTCAACGGATTGTTTGTTAAAACAGCTAAAACAATTTGATGAGCTAATTAGCCTTCAAGCCAGTGTACATAAGCATTAACTTGGTTATCTATTTATAAAGATTGTCATTAGTAACTGACGAAATATATTGTTATTAACATATGATGGATAAGCTCAATAAAGTCGTTGCTGAATCAAGACGTAATGCTGAGGCAAGAGGGCATTCCTATCGTGATAAAGCGCTGAAGCTGTATCCCTGGGTTTGTGGGAAATGTAAACGGGAATTTACCAGAGAGAATCTGACTGAGTTAACAGTTCACCATAAAGATCATAACCACGATAATAACCCTGCAGATGGAAGTAACTGGGAATTATTGTGTATATATTGTCATGACCATGAGCATGCGAAATATCTCGATGCAGATAATGCGACGATTGCGGCAAGTAATGAGCTTGAAAAAGAACGTAGTACTGGTAAGCCGTTTGCGAATCTTAAGGATTTGCTAAATAAAAAATAATAACATTCAAATCATTTGGCATTATTCTTTTTTTCAAACGCCATTCTATTTTTATTAATTTTATGCATATTTGTCTCGGCCCATGTTTTTACCTGTTGGATCACAGGCACTAAATTTTTGCCTAAAGGGCTGAGTTGATATTCGACTTTTAGTGGTAGTTTATCGGTATATACCGTTCGAATAACTAAACCATCACGTTCCAGCTTACGTAATGTTTGGGTTAACATTTTTTGCGACACACCTTCACAGCGTCGCTTTAGTTCACCAAAACGCAATGTCTTTTGTTTGCTTAACGCACAAATTATTAGACAAACCCATTTCTCACTGATTAAGACAAGTATTTCTCTAGACGAACAATCTGCTGCAAAAATATCGGCTTTTAATTTACTCATACCAAACTCTTTATGGTAACTTATAGGTACCTAGTTTACATTATAAACTAATGTAATTATAGTTTTTCCACCCGCTATTTAAACTGAATAGGAGTTATTATAATGCCCAAGATTGTTCGTTTTCATGAATTAGGTCAAGCCGATGTTCTAAAGCTTGAGGAGTTACCGTTAGCAGAACCGGAAGAAGGTGAGCTTCGTATCAAGGTCGAAGCAATTGGATTGAATCGTGCTGAAGTTATATTCCGAAAAGGGCAGTATCTGGAGTCGCCTGAATTACCTTCTCAGTTAGGTTATGAAGCTGCAGGTGTTGTTGATGCAATTGGTGCCGGTGTGGAAGGTTTTCAAATAGGCGATCGGGTAAGCAGTATTCCGGCATTTTCAATGACAAAGTATGGTGTGTATGGTGAGTCTGCCATTTTGCCTGTTAATGCAGTGGCACATTACCCAGAGAATCTTTCTGCGGCTGAAGGTGCTGCGATTTGGATGCAATACCTCACTGCCTACGGGGCGCTGATTCATTATGGAAAAATGAAAAAAGATGATGTTGTATTAATAACGGCTGCCAGTAGTAGTGTTGGTCTGGCTGCAATCCAGCTTGCCAAGGCAGCGGGTGCGTTGGCAATTGCGACGACTCGCGGTGCGGATAAAAAACAGTTTATTCTGGATGCGGGCGCTGATCACGTTATTGTTACGGATGAAGAAGAACTGGCCGAAAGAGTTATGGAAATTACATCAGGGGCAGGGGCAAATTTAGTTTTTGACCCGGTTGGTGGGCCTGCATTATTGGAACTTGCAGCAGCTGCAGCGCAAGGAGCAAGTATTTATGAGTATGGGGCTTTATCTCGCGATCCAACTCCTTTTCCCTTACTTCCATCGCTTGCGAAAGCATTGACCGTGCGAGGTTACACTTTGTTTGAATTAACTCAGTCACCAGAATTATGCGCACAAGCTGCTGAATATATCTTTAATAAACTTCAATCTGGTGAATTAAAACCAGTCATTGATGAGCAGCATTTTAGTCTCGATGAGATTGCCGATGCACAACGTTATATGGAAACCAATAAACAGAAAGGCAAGATTGTGGTTACTGTTTAAGATATTGTGAATACAAAAAATACGATGAAGTTTCCTTATGTAAACTATTTTAAGAGGAGTTCAAAATGAGTAAGGACAGTCCGTTATTAAGTCCTGTTTCTTTAAATGATTCCATACAGTTGAAGAACCGTGTTGTGATGGCACCCTTGACACGTGCGCGCTCTGGTCCGAATCGCATTCCTAATGAATTGATGGCTAAGTATTACCGACAGCGAGCTACCGCAGGTCTAATTATCTCGGAAGCAACTGTTGTTTCAAAACAAGGCATAGGTTGGATCGATTCGCCTGGCATGTATAACGATGAACAAACACAGGGCTGGAAACACGTTGTTGATGAGGTTCATGCAGAAGGCAGTCAGATTTTTTTACAGTTATGGCATTGTGGCCGTGCATCACATAGTGATTTCCATAATGGAGAAAAGCCTGTTTCTGCCTCTGCTGTAAAATTAAACGGGGATGAGATTCATACCCCAAAAGGTAAGATGGCCTATGAAGTTCCTCATGCCCTTACTATTGACGAAATTAAGCAGACTGTGATGGATTATAGAAATGCAGCTAAACGTGCGAAACAGGCCGGGTTTGATGGTGTAGAGATACATAGCGCAAACGGTTATTTACTCGATCAGTTTTTACAATCGCGCACTAATCAACGTACGGATGAATATGGGGGCAGTATAGAAAAACGTTATCGTATGCTGGATGAAGTTGTACAGGCTGTTATAAAGGAGATGTCGGCAGAGCGGGTCGCAGTACGTCTAGCTCCGAATGGTGTATTTAATGATATGGGATCACCAGATTATCGAGAGAGCTTCACTTATGTTGCACAACAATTAAATCAATATGGTTTGGCTTACCTGCATATCATGGATGGTCTGGCATTCGGTTTTCATGAACTCGGTGAGCCGATGGTACTTGATGAGTTTCGTCAGGTTTTTGATGGAGCGATAATGGGAAATTGTGGTTATACACAAGAAACAGCCGAGCAAACGATTAGCCAAGGTCATGCAGATTTAATTGCATTCGGGCGTCCGTTTATCAGTAATCCAGATTTGGTAGCACGGTTTACAAATGACTGGCCACTTGCAGACGAGGCAGATGTGGAATTGTGGTGGACTCCGAGGGAAGATGGCTTAGTTGATTTCCCAGCTTATGATACTAATACAGGTTAATAGGCCCTGTTAAGACGTGGGCTTTAACCTGGCTTTTGAAATTATAGGAGCATAATTTCTGAAATTACATCTTGTGCATCATTACTCCCGCAGCATTGCTTGCACGGATGTAAGTACTTAGGATTTGTCGGGAACAGGGATGATCT
This sequence comes from Pseudomonadota bacterium, assembly GCA_038142205.1. Lineage (GTDB taxonomy): Bacteria > Pseudomonadota > Gammaproteobacteria > Eutrophobiales > Eutrophobiaceae > UBA7359. The sequence continues at coordinate 389,476 of JAYQJO010000001.1, forward strand.
ACATAGGCGAAGAGAATGTCGAAAATGCAGGATGCATTTTTTCGACCCTGACAGTCCATCCATAGACATTAATCGTTTGTTATGCTCTTCGGCTTAGGCTCCTTTGCCATCCTGCCTACTAGACCATGTAGTCGTACACAAACGATATACATTTACGTCCTTTTAAATAAAAAAACCGCTCGTAAGAGCGGTTTTAATTTTAATACCAGAAAGTGTTTTAAACTGTAGGGATTGATTTCTCAACAAGCTCTTTAACACTGTTAGTATAACATTCTGTTAATTTAGCAATTTCTTTTGAATCTTCGATTGCATTGTTTGCTATATTTTGTGCGGTCGATGCTTGTTCTTGTATGAAGTTATTTAAAGAATCAATATCCTTAATTTCTGTTGAAGCTTTAAGTGCATCCATACTTATTTTAGCGTTTTCTTCAATTGCCTTAACTTGGATTGCAGCTATTTCTTCAATGTTTTTTAAGGTTAATTCGTTTAATTGCTTAACGGGTGTCAATAATTCTTCAAATGTATTTGTCATGATGTTTCTCCAAAAAAATATTAATGATTGAGGAGAATTATATACTTAATATGTTGCAGTGCAACAAAAATATTAGTATTTTTGTACCTTATTGTATTTAAAGGATTATTTCTTTATATAAGCAATTACTTAATTAATTTAAGTGGTGTTTTACTTTTTTCGGAGCCTATATTTAGGCCGGGTTCAGGTTTGCCATAATAATAGCCTTGTACCGTAGTAAAACCGTTCGCAAGCAGGTAATCCAGCTGTTCTTTTGTTTCGACACCCTCAGCAATGACTTCAACGTTTAAGCTTTCAGCCATAGCACGAATTGCATTACATATCGCCGCGTCACTCGGATCAGTCAAAATATCTCTGATGAAAGAACGATCTATTTTAATGACATCAATAGGAAATTGTTTTAGATACGCGAGCGATGAGTAACCTGTGCCAAAATCATCCAATACTATCTTGCAACCCATATCATGTAATTTATTAATAATAGATTTGTTGTGTTTCGAACCCGTCATCAATACAGTTTCTGTAATTTCCAATTCTAGATCATTCGGTTTTAATTGATATTCAATTATTGAGCTCTCAATATGCCGTAACAGGTTTTTATCCTGAAATTGACGTGCCGATAAATTAATCGCTACTGTTACTGGCTGAGCATTTTTTTCTAATAGTAAACTGGCATAACGGCAAGCTTCAGAAATAACCCATTCACCAACTGTATTTATCATCCCTGAATCTTCGAGAATCGGAATAAAACTATCAGGCGGTATAATTTCCCCTGACGAAGTGCGCCATCTCAGTAATGCTTCGTAACCAACAACTTTATTTTCTATGACATTAAATTGTTTCTGAAAGTACAATTCAAAATCATTATTTTTCACAGCATGCCGTAAGCGAGACTCTAACGTTATCTTGCTTAAAGAATCCGAGTTCATTTCATCAATATAGAACTGATAATTATTACGTCCCAGTTGTTTAGCGTGATACATTGCGGTATCAGAATTACGGAGTAAATCAGAAACAGTAACACTGTCATCAGGATACATGCTGATACCAATGCTAGGGCTAATGCTGATTTCCTGTCCATCGATATTAATCGTTTCTTTGAAAGATGTAATGATTTTGATTGCGGTACGCTCGGCAGCAAGTTCATTTTTCATATCAGTTAAAATAATGGTGAATTCATCGCCGCCGAGCCTGGCAACGGTATCTGAACTTCTTACACATGCATGTAACTTTTCAGCAACGGCTTTTAATAGCTTGTCGCCTATTTCATGACCAAGTGAGTCGTTAACCTGCTTAAATCGGTCAAGGTCAACGAACATCACGGATATTTTCTGTTTTTTACGTTTTGCCAGACTAATATAATTTTCCAGTCGATCGATAAACAGGGCGCGATTAGGCAGACCTGTTAAAACATCAAAGTTCGCAAGCATTGTCAGCTGTTCTTCATTACGTTTACGCTCAGTGATGTCTTCATACAGCCAGATACTTCCAAGCTCAGGCTTGCCTTCTTCGATTGATTTTGCAGAAATTGCACACCAGAATTCATGTCCATCTTTATGTTTTACGATCCATTCACTATTATAAGTATCGTTTTCTTGTAGTCTTTTATAAGCCTGCCTTCCTATTTCTACGAAATCTGTTTTAGACGAAAATATAATCTCGGTTTTTAAACCTGCAATTTCTCCTCTTTCATATCCGAACATTTTTTCAAATTTATTATTAACAGATATAAATTTTCTATCTTTCAAATGGACGATGCCAACCAATGCATTTTCAAGCACCGCATTGAGTCGATGTTCATTTTCAAGCAATGCATCATAAGTCGTCGATAGTTCGTCAAAAAGTTTTTCATTGCGTTCAGCAAACGTGTTAAAAGACTCGGCTAATAATGAAAACTCATCTTTAACAAAGTCTTTTGTATATAAACGTGCTCTTAAATTTCCTTTGGTCAGATCGTTTACTGCATGGCCAATCAGTGTTAGCGGGTGGTTTATTCTATGATCAAGGCTTCTCAGCACAGTGATAATGAAAACTAATGCGACAAGACTGATACAAATAATTATGATATCAGTAAGCTTTGTAATTTTATCTGTTTGTTTTTTATTATTATCAATTATTTTGTATAAATAGTTTTCTATATCTATGGTTGTGTTGATTATAATATCTGCATGACTTTTCATTTTCTTTTTCAAATCATTCTCAATAATAAAATTAAGATCAAGGTATTGTGTCCATAAGTTATAAATAGAGCGTTCATTTATTATTAAAACACTGATAAGTTCCTCAAGGGCTCTGGAAACTATGGCGATATCAGCCATTAATTTCGGATAATTTTTTAATTCAGCTGAAAGAGAGTCCAGAGAAAAATTAATCTGACTAAGTTGTTGCGCTACCTGATTGTCTTTAACATCTATCAAAATATCTTTGTTAGTTGTTTTGGTTAATTTTTGAGCTAATTGTATAATTTGTATAGTTGCAAGTTGTACTTGGTTACTGGCTTCTTCAATGCGAAGTTGTTGCCCTAATAAACTATCTAACGTTTGAGGGTTGAATAAAAAGGAGGGCTGATCCTTGTCGATGATGCTGTTTTTTAATTTCAGTCTGGATCTACTTTCTTTTAGTTTGATCTTTCCTGCTACCCTGTCAATTGCATCGATAATCTCGTTTACAATAGCTTCAAGTGCAATTTCATTTAGTTGTAATTCATTTTTTAAAAAAATTATTTTTTGTTTCTTTAAATATAAGTCATTGTCAGCGTTTAGAAACTGTATAAATGAGTTGTTATAGTTATCTATTAATAGGTCACTTCCATCTGCAGGCAGTAGTTCTTTTAATAAATCAATATCTGTTATAAATTTTTTTCTAAAGGTTCTCTGTCCGATAAGCTTGTAAGTGTCTCAATGTCTTCAGCCAATTCGATATTTGCATTTCTGACAGTGAGTGACGATATTGTGCTGTTTATGCTTCTTATAAGTGTCTCAATATCAAGAACATTACTAACAAGTTCTTTTTGTGAATCGTAGGAGAATTTTTCTATAAAAATTATTGAAAGTGCCGATACAGTAATTGCAACAGAACACGAGAATACAATAAATTGTAAGAGCTGCTTGATGTTCGCTTTTTGCAGTATTAAACCTACACTTTTTAAAATATTATTAGTCATGTTTTAATGTGAAAGATGTATTGCTGTAATCAGACAAACTTATACTGTTACCCAGCTTCACCCAGTCTACAGGTATAAATTGATTATTACTTATCATGACAGGCCAGACATTATTAACTGCTTGATGATTTTCTTCAGAGTATGAAATAGTTTGATTAAGACCTATATCCAGTCCGGATAAATGATTAAAAGAATGAGCTAATGATTCTCGAGTAAAATACTGTGAATCTATTGAAAGCAAAGAAGCAACAAAAATTTTAGCAACAATATAACCTTCAAAAGAGATGAAACTTGGTTTTGCTCCATTGCCATATTTCTCAAGATCTTGTTTATACTCTTGAGCAACAGGAATATTTGAATTAAAAGAAGGGACGACCTGGGTAATAATGACATTTTCCGTCTCACCATTGAGTTCTTTCAATAATGATGTGCTGCCAACAAACGACAAATTAAGGAACAGGCAATCAGGCAGGTTTTGCTTGGCGAGTTTAATAAATTTAGCTGAAGGAGCATAGCTGCCGGCCATAATAATGGCGCGAGGTTTAACCTGGGCATCAAGTATCGTTGCCAGAGCGCCTTCAACATTTAATGAGTTTCTTCTATAGCGCCCATGTGCTAATGAAATTACATTTGATATACCGTGTTTTAACAATGCCGATACTGCACCATCGTAGCCTGCATCACCGTAACTATCGCGTTGCGTAAAAAAAGCAATTTCTTCTGGCCTAATTCCTACCTTAAGTAAGCCATTAATCATGCTAGCCGCTTCTTCCGAGTAACTGGCACGATAGTTAAAGATGTAACGATTGGGTGGTGTTTGTCGTAATAGCGGTGCGCCTGTTATAGCGCCAATAAACGGTACACCTTTTTCGACGATAATAGGTACAGCTACAACCGCAGTTGGCGTACCTACATTGCCAATAACAGCAATAACGTCGTGTTCGTCAATAAGTTTGCGCATGTTAGGAGCAACTAAACGTGGTTCGTACTGGTCATCTTCAATGAGCAAATGAATTTGTTGGCCATGTATTCCGCCATTCATATTAATACGATTGAAATAAGCGTTTATACCGGCCAGTGCATTTTGCCCAACTTCCTTTAGTGGGCCGCTAAGAGCTGTTGTTGTTCCTACGCGAATGTCAGCATGAGCGTATGAACACAAGGAAAATTGAAATGATACTAAAAGAATCGTCTTAAAAAAAAATCCAGGCAGCCAGTATTTTTTTCAGAAATTAGTAGAAAAAAATCCATTAAAATAAATTTTTCCATCCTTAAAGCTCCTTAAAATCCATTATTTATTTTAAAGAATAACTTATTATTATGTTTTAAACTAAAAAAAATAGCGCATATTTTTATTAAATATAAGCTTTATTTCAAATGAAAGAAGCCGCCTGATGATAATGTTTGCAGGAGGTTACGACACTTTTTTATGTTCTTTCTTTGCCACATGCCCAACATAATTCGAATTGGCCTTCGATTAATTCACCGCATTGACATTGCCAAGCACTTTGTTGCGAAGCAGCATTAAGTGCTGCTTCTATAAGCTTTTCAGCTGAGAAATAATCATTCTCATTATTAACCCAAACTTCTGGCCAACATTCATTAATCGGTAATTCGCCAATTCCACCTGTTAAGTTCATATTACGAAGGTGGCAATCAATATTATTGGCTTCTAATAAACTATGGACATGGCCAGCCATAACAAAATTATCGCTAGTAAAAACTTTTTTCACTTTAGTTGAAGTAAATATAGAAGACAGAAAATGGAAATAAGAAGGGCAACGACGGCTAAAATTGTAATCCGGTTTAATTGGCTTATTGTGTTTTTCAATTGAACTGCTAATGATTCGTTTTGTTTTGCCAATTCTTCAATAAGTTTTATTTGTTCTACATTGGACTCATCATTTGCATCAAGGCGTTGGTGCAATCGATCAACTTCTTTCTTAATACCATCAATAGTGTCTGGTATTTCTTTTTCAATTTTATTTTCATCGCCCTGATCACGAATTAACTTGATTAAACGAGTCGCGCCTTGAATAACAATAGGCGCGGTATTTAATATCGTGTTAATTGTACTTAGGCTCATAACGGGTTTCTTACGTATTCATTTTTAATAAAGTTTGCGATGCTGACTTTATGATAAAGTCGGTATCAATAACCAATCACTAATAATATATGCTTAACTGTATGTCGCGAGCAACGGATGTGCAAGTTGTCGATGTGAAACCTTATATTGAGAAATAGTTTAAGCAACTACAACATTATCTTTTGAGTCATTTAAGTGACAAATATGTAAACAAAGGAATTTTTCGGTAAAATCACTTGTCTATAAAAATATCTATAAAATGAGAGTCACATATTAATGTCTGCAATTTCAGAAATTCAACGTTTAAAAACGCATATTAGCCAACAGATTATTGGTCAGGAAGTACTTGTTAATCGTTTATTGATCGCTTTATTGGCCGATGGGCATCTATTGGTAGAAGGTGCGCCCGGTCTGGCCAAGACCAGAGCGATTAAAGTACTTGCTGATGGTATCGAGGCCAATTTTCATCGAATTCAATTTACACCTGATTTATTACCGGCTGACTTGACAGGAACGGAAATCTACCGTCAGCAGGAAGGCAATTTTGTTTTTCAACAGGGTCCTTTATTTCATAACCTCGTATTGGCGGATGAAATTAACCGTGCTCCAGCAAAAGTCCAATCAGCATTACTTGAAGCTATGGCAGAACGCCAAATTACTGTGGGTAAAGAAACTTATTCATTACCTGATTTATTTCTGGTCATGGCAACGCAAAACCCGATTGAACAGGAAGGTACTTATCCTTTGCCAGAAGCACAGCTGGATCGCTTTCTTATGCATGTGACGATTGATTATCCGGGTGATAAAGAAGAGCAGGAAATTTTGAGGCTAGCACGCAATGAAGCGAAAAAATCATTTTCTGTTGAAAATAATACACCTGTTAAACAGGAAGCAATCTTTGCCGCGCGTGACGAAGTGCTGTCCATTTATATGGCGGATAATATTGAACAATACTTATTACAAATTGTTTTAGCGACGAGAAATGCCGGGGCTTATGGTGATGATTTGGCGCAATGGTTGCAATATGGTGCGAGTCCAAGAGCCAGTATTACATTAGATCGATGTGCTCGTGCACATGCCTGGTTAGAACAACGTGACTATGTCGGCCCAGAAGATGTTCAGGCGGTGGCACACGAAGTATTACGCCATCGTTTAATATTAAATTATGAAGCAGAAGCGGATGGGATGACCACGGACGGTGTTGTATCAGAATTACTCTCTCGTATTGCCGTTCCTTAAAAAACATTTTTTATCATGTCTGTTTTATCTGACTCTATTTCCAGTCCTGCCCGTATAACAACAGCAGGCTTAATTGCTTTAAGCCAGAAGAGTCGTGGCTTGTCACTCAAATCGGGGATGATCAGTGCTGTACAAGCAGGGGATTATCAATCGGCTTTCAAAGGGCGCGGTATGGAATATGATGAATCACGTCTATACCAAGCAGGCGATGATATCCGCAATATTGATTGGCGCGTTACGGCCAGGACAGGTAAGGCTCATACCAAATTATTTTGTGAAGAGCGTGAGCGACCGGTACATATCTGGGTTGATTTTCGTGCCCCCATGTTTTTTGCAACACGCGGTAAGTTTAAAGCAGTCATTGCTGCGGAGCTTGCCTGTTTATTTGCATGGACAGCAAACCGACAAAGTGATCGGGTTGGTGGTGTTGTTTTTTCAGATAGTGTTCACCATGAACTGAAACCGCAGCGAGGCAAATCTGCTGTTTTAAGATTAATAAAACATATGGTTGAACATCCTGCCTGGCAACAAAACGATGTTAATGAAGATGAGCAACAAGGTATGTTGCACTCTTTAATCAATTTACGCCGAATGACTCGGCCGGGAAGTCTAGTAATTTTATTAAGTGATTTTCGTGGTTTTGATGAAGAGTCCCGATCACATTTGATACGTTTGCGTCAGCATAATGAACTCATCATGGTGCATGTTTATGATTGGCTGGAAGCATTCTTACCACCATCAGGCAATTATCGAATTCGAAATGGTGAACAGGAGTTAGTTTTTGATACGAATAATAAAAAACTGGTTGCGAACCATACTGATAAATTTAAAGCACATCAGGATTATTTATTAAAAACAGCGCGTAGTTGCCATGCTAATTTTTTAACTTGTCGTACTGAAGATCAACCCGACAAGATTATAAAAGAAGGGCTTCGCCCAAGATGACGCCAGATAATCAAACAGTAAATAGTGTTAATGAATTAGCGCTACGTGATATTCATTTACCCGGTTCAACATTATGGTGGCCGCCCGCCCCGGGATGGTGGATATTGTTGTTTTTGATTATTGTTATTACTGTTTCTGTTTGTTTTTTTCTTCGTCAGAGAAAAAAGAAAAAATTATCAGCACTGTATCTGGCAAAACAGGAATTGGAACGGATTGAAAATACATTTTTTTCAGAAAAAGATAAAACAAAATTAATCAAAGAACTTTCAGAATTAATACGTCGAGTCAGCATCAGCGTATTTCATCGAAATGAATCTGCTGCTTTAACCGGAAATGAATGGCTGTTGTTTCTGGATGATTTAATGGGCGATGACTCTTTTAGTAATGGCATAGGCAAAATATTAATCGAAGCGCCTTATCAGGCAACCCCAATATATGATGAACAGGCATTGTTACAGTTGATTTCAAACTGGATAAATTCGATACAAACAAAGTCAGGTAGTAAAAGGAATAAAGCATGATTCACTTTGATTGGCCCTGGGTTGTTGTACTTTTACCTTTGCCTTTTATAGTTCGTTATATATTAAAACCTGTCGCAGCCGAAAATGAAGCAGCTTTACGTGTGCCTTTTCTTAGTGAATTTAGTTCGGAATTTAAATCAGAGCATCATGTTGATGTAAAAAGAAAACTATTGTTTCTTGCTATTCTTGCTTGGTGTTGTCTCGTTGCTGCAGGCACTCGTCCTTTATGGTTAGGTGAGTTTGTCGAAATACCTGTTAGTGGCCGAGACCTTATGTTAGCAGTTGATTTATCAAAGAGCATGATTGAAGAAGATTTTATTGTTGATGACAAACTGGTCAATCGTCTTTATGCAACACAAGCAGTTGCTGGTGAATTCATTGAACGACGTGTTGGTGACCGGCTGGGTTTAATTTTATTTGGTGAACAAGCTTATTTACAAACACCGTTAACATTTGATCGAACAACAGTAAGAGCCTTGTTGGATGAATCTGCCATTGGTCTAGCCGGGCCATCAACAGCCATTGGTGATGCGATAGGTTTGGCGGTAAAACGTTTGCGTGATCAAGAAAAGCAGAGTCGAGTTGTTATTTTATTAACCGATGGAGCGAATACTGCTGGCGAAATCGATCCTTTGTCAGCAGCAGACATTGCTGCACGTCAGGGATTAAAAATTTATACCATAGGCATAGGCGCAGATGAAAAGATTGTGCGTTCATTATTTGGCTCTCGCCGGATAAACCCTTCTGCCGATCTTGATGAAACAACCTTGAAAGCTATTGCTGATAAAACAGGTGGTCGCTATTTTCGCGCAAGAGATACTGAGCAACTGGAACAGATCTATCAAATTTTGGATGAACTCGAACCCATAGAAAAAGATGTGCAACGTTTCAGACCACAAACGACATTATTTCATTGGCCTTTGGCGTTGTCGTTGCTCTTGCTTTTAATTTTGTTTCTTATAAAGAATTACTCTGAGGTTAAAAGGTAGTGGAGTTAAGTCATTTCCATTTTATTCGCCCATACTGGTTTATTGCAGCGATTCCTGTAATTTTTGTTTTATGGAAACTAGCAAAACAACACCTTGTTAATAAACAATGGGAAAGTGTCTGTGATCCAGAGTTATTACCTTATATTCTGGTCGGCAAATCCGGAGCGAAGAAATACAGCCATGTCATCTTAGCCAGCGTAGTGGGATTGTTAGCAGTTATTGCCTTAGCCGGGCCGACATGGGAACGTTTACCGACACCTGTTTTTCAAAAAGAGTCTGCTCTAGTTATTGTACTGGATTTATCAGTATCCATGTATGCCGATGATATAAAACCGAGTCGACTGGAACGTGCCCGATTTAAAATAGCTGATTTATTAAAACTAAGAAAAGAAGGTCAAACTGCCTTACTGGTTTATGCCGGTGATGCATTTACGGTTACGCCATTAACAGATGACATGAAAACCATTAGTTCACAATTATCTGCATTGTCACCAGCAATCATGCCTGCACCAGGTAGCAGAACAGATATTGCTATAGAAAAATCATTAGCCTTATTAAAACAAACAGGAGTAAGTCAAGGACATATCTTATTAGTAACAGATGAAGTTCAAGCTAAATATGAAAAGGACTTTATCAATGCAAAAAAAGAAGGCTATAGCATTTCAATTCTGGGGCTAGGGACAGAAGAAGGGTCGCCGGTTAATCTTGGGCAGTCTGGTTTTCTTGAAGATCGAACAGGTTCAATTGTTATTGTAAAGCTTGATGAAGCAGCACTCAGTCAGTTAGCGAGTTCAGCTGGTGGTTATTATGAAACAAGTCAGGTTGCGGATGGTGATATTGAACGACTAAACCGTTTGTTTAATAGCGGGCTTGACACTGAAGAGGAGTCAGAAACAGATCTGAAAACAGATCAGTGGCGGGAATTTGGACCATGGTTAGTATTGATTATTATACCCATCGTCGCGTTTGGTTTTAGACGTGGTTATTTAGCAATACTTGTCTGTTTATTAATCAGTAATCCTGGTGAGGCTATTGCTTTTGAATGGGGCGATTTTTGGTTAAACAAGAACCAACAAGCAATACGTGCTTTAGAAAATGAGCAGGCTGACGCTGCTTCAGAATTGTTTCAAGATAAAGATTGGAAAGCGGCCGCTAAATATAAGGCAGGTGACTATGCGGCAGCAGAAGAATTACTGAATCAAGCTGTAGACGTTCGTAGTCTATATAATAAAGCGAATGCGATGGCAAAGCAGGGACGTTATGAAGAAGCGATTAAAACTTATGATGAAGTATTAAATTCAGAACCGGAACATGAAGATGCAAAATACAATAAAGAACTTGTTGAAAAAGAATTAGAAAAGCAACAACAACAGTCACAATCGGATAATAATTCTGAGAATAATGACGATCAGAATGAAGAGCAGAAGTCAGACAACCAGCAGCAAGACTCAGATTCTAAAAGTGATAAACAGCAATCTGATTCTGAACAGGAACAGTCTGAATCAGAGCAGCAACAATCTTCACAGCAACAGGATAAAGAAGAACAAGGAGAAGATAAGCAATCTCAGCAACAGCAAGCCGACAAGGAAAAGGAAGAAAAATTAAAACAGGCATTAGAACAGCAAAAAGCTGAAGAAAAAGGTCAACAGCAAGAACAAGAGCAACAACAAGAGCAACAACAGCAAGCTCAACAGGAAATAAAAGAACTTGATGAAGAACGACAAGCGGAAGAACAATGGTTGCGACGTATTCCTGATGATCCTTCTGGCTTGCTTAGACGAAAATTTAAATATATGTATTCAAAAGAGAAAAGAAAAATTTCTCCTGACGAACAGTATTGGTAATTAAATATGAATTTGAGATTTTTAACGCTATTTTTTCTTTTGTTATTGAGTCCGTTTATTCAGGCAGAGGTTTCTGTCAGTGTTGATCGTAACCCGGTTGTGGCAGATGAATCATTCCAATTAATATTTGAAAGCGATGAAAAAGTAAAAACGGAACCTGACTTCAGTCCTTTAAATAAAAATTTTACTATTTTAAATACAGGTCGACGTAGTAATACTCAAATTATTAATAGTGATATTAAGCAATCCCAGCAATGGATATTAAAAGTCATTGCAAAGAAAACAGGTATTATCCAGATCCCCTCGATTAAGTTTGGTGACGTATCAAGTCAACCTTATCAAGTAAAAGTGGTTACCACAGCACCACCAACTGTGGGTAATAAATCAGAAGATATTTTTCTTGAAGCTGAGGTCAATAAAAAATCCCCCTATGTGCAGGAACAAATTATCTATACGATAAAACTTTATCGTGCAGTACAAACCAGTAATGCAAGCTTGTCAGAACCAGAAGTCAGTGGCGATCAGGCAGTAATAACAAAACTGGGGGACGATAAGAGTTTTGAAACACGGATAAAAGGTAAACGTTATGTTGTCGTACAAAGGCAATACGCTATTTTTCCGCAAAGTAGTAGTGGCAGCTTGAAAATTGAACCGATAATTTTTCAAGCACAAACAGGTTCAAGTAGCTTTTTTGGTTTTGATCCATTTGGTCCGCAGCCTAAGTCGATTACTAAACGATCCAATAGCATCGAATTGGATATACAAGCTATTCCTGATTCGTTTACAGGTAATACTTGGTTGCCTGCCGGACAGATCAATATTCAGGAGCAATGGTCAGTTGATCCATCACAATTAAAACAAGGTGAAGCGACAACACGCACATTAACTATTACAGCTAATGGACTTGCCGCCAGTCATTTACCTGTAATTGAAACTCAATTGCCTGATCATTTAAAGCAATATCCTGATCAGCCTGAATTCAATGAAACGTTTAATGAAAATGGGTTTATTGGTGTTCGGCGTGAAAAGATGGCTATTATTCCAAGCCAATCAGGTAATTTTATCTTGCCTGCTATTAAGCTCGCCTGGTGGAATACCAAAACAGATAAGATGGAAATTGCTGAATTACCGGAACGTACAATATACGTTAAGGCTTCTGAGCTAGTGCAAGCTGAAGATAATCAACATACAGAATTAACAGAACAGAGTAATGCTGTCAGTAATAAGGACGTACAAACAGAAAAACAAACTATTACTGATATTGAAGCGAGTAACGGACATTCATACTGGAAATGGGTAAGTCTAATGCTATTTTTATTATGGTTAATTACATTATTTTTGTTTTGGAATAGCAGAAGCCGCTTTAATAAAAAAGAAAGAATATCAGTTGTAGAATCATCGAAACGTCAATCATTGAAACAGATTGAAAGCGCTTGTAATAACAATGATGCGCAGCAAGCAAAAACAGCCATTCTTGAATGGGCCAGGAAAATGTGGCCTGATGAAAGGATTAACAATCTTGACTCAGTAAAAGCATATTGTGATGATGAACTAGGGATAATGCTGGATGAGCTTAATCGCCAGCTGTATAGTAAACAACAAGATGTATGGAACGGCAATGCTTTTTTAAATTGCTTTCAGTCGCAATCCTTTAAAATAACTAAAAGTCATGCAGAACACGGTAATCTTGAACCTTTATATAAATAGATTAACGTTTATGTTTTTTTAGTCTTTCATGCCCCGGTTTTCTATTAGTTTCGCTATTTAGGATAGCATCAAAAATACTTGAGTCTTTTTCGGTGCTTTCTTCATTGAGTTTTTCAACTGAGGCAGTAACCGTTTCCGAATTTCGACTAAACTCACTTTTAAAGTAAGCTTGGCATGATTCGGTTGCAACCTTTAGAGCTTCGTCAGATTGCGAACTGGACATATCGTTAATAACATTGTTTTTTAGTTTTGCGACTAATGAAACGGCATGACGTAAACAGGCTTTATTGATCTGTTCATCAAATTCGCCAGCCAAACTGTATACTGGTAATAAAGAAATAACGATTAATAGAGTTGATTTTTTCATTCATGTTCTCATCTAATTTTTAAAAATAGCCATGGACAAACTTAGCCAGGATAAAATGAATAATAAACCACCTATTGGTGTAATCATACCCAACCAACGTAGATTTAAAATACTGAGTAAATAAAGGCTGCCGGAAAAAGAACAATACCGACAATCATCATCCATCCAGCAGTTTTAATCCAGCTATTGATACCAAGATTTATTATCAGAATCCCAATTAGAATTAACCACAAAGCATGATAAAAATGATATTCAACTCCCGTGTGAAAAACTTTCAGCAAGTTTTCATCGAGTCGAGCCTTTAATGCATGCGCACCAAATGCACCAAAGATAACTGCTAACGCGGCATTCGCTGAACCCACTAATAAAAACAGTTTTGCAGTTAAGTTAAGTTCATTCATTTTTTAATAAATCTGAATGTCATACGATCGCTTTCGCCAATAGCAGCATATTTTTCTTTATCGACATCTTTTAATCGATAACTCGGTGGTAATGTCCAAACGCCTTTTGGATGATCTTTAGTATCTTTCGGGTTGGCATTAATTTCAGATGAGCCAACCAGTTCAAAGCCCTTATCTTCAATTAACCTGATTAAATAAGATTCAGGTACATAACCTTTTTCAGCCATTTGCTTAACATCACTACCTTTATTGGCTCTGTGTTGAACAAGGCCTAGTATCCCGCCTGGCTTCAATACACGATGAAAGGCAGTAAAAACTTCTTCTATTCCGCCATAGCGTATCCAGTTATGCGTATTACGAAACGTGACGATCATATCCATTGAAGCATCGGGGACAGATTCAAGATAATTATTTTCTTTAAATAAAACCACATCGACCTTATCGTAAATATCCGGTTTAGCCGCCAACATTTTTACATAATCTTTATGAATATTAGCGAGATATTTAGTTGGGTGATTTTCGCCAAAACTTGCAACGGTTAAACGGCCTTCTCCTGCAAGATAAGGTGCGAGTATTTCTGTATACCAACCACGCCCAGGTAATATTTCCAGAACCTTCATTGAAGAATGTATACCAAAAAACGTCAACGTTTCTTTTGGATGGCGGGAAACATCACGTGCTGTATTTTTTGCAGCCCTGTGTTCCGCATTGATTACTGAATCGAGGTCATGGTCACCAGCATAAGAGTTGAGTGTAATGAGTGATAGTAATGAGCATGTAATGAGTAAGGATTTCGTTATTGTCATTTTATTTTTCCTTGTTAATGTTTAATGTTATTTCTTTGCCGCCAAATTTATGAACCAGATCGTAGGCGCGAATGGTCACTTGTTCAACACTTTCCGCAATGTTCAGGGTGTATGATCGTGTAAACGGCTGTTCATTGGTATGCGGGTGTCGCAAAATACGTGCGCCAAGGATATTACCGTCCATATCAAGTATTTCCCATGCTTTGGCAAAATGTTCCCAGTCTTTATCGTCATGCTTTACAGTCACCGTGAAGCGATAAAAATTGCCACCTGTATGTTCTACTTCAGCCAAAAGAACATCGGCTTCGCCTGCGGTAACTACTGATGTTTTAAGCGAAATCAGTAGAAACAATAATAGCTGTAAGGCGAGTGTTATACGCACGTGGATTAGATATAATATAGATTCTTTAAATTTCAGTCTCTCATTATGGACAGTTCTAAACAAGCCAGAGTTCCTGCAAAGCTTTTATTTAATCCTGCGCATTTACTTTCTTTAGGTTTTGGCAGTGGCTTATCGCCAAAGATGCCGGGTACGATGGGTACCGTGATCGCAGTAGGACTTTATTTACTTTTGCCAGAGATGGACTGGAAAATCTATCTAGGCATCATCCTAGTATCTTTAATTGCAGGTATTTTTCTATGCGATTACACCGCGAAAGCACTGAATGTACATGACCATCCGGGCATTGTTTGGGATGAAATTGTCGGTTATTTCATTACCATGTTTATGGTGCCTAAAACCTGGTTATGGCTATTGTTTGGCTTTGTATTGTTTCGATTGTTTGATATTTGGAAACCGTGGCCAATTTCTATTGCAGATAAACACCTGAAAGGTGGGCTGGGAATTATGTTGGATGATGTCATTGCCGGACTTTTTGCATTGATTATTATTCAAATAACCCTATATTTGTTATAAGGTTAGCAATATTATCTAAAACTAAATTGAAGAATATCGAGCTGGCAATGTTAAAAACCAAATTAACAATTCTATTTATATCGATATTGTCTCTGATTCCTATGATGAGTCAGGCAGATATTTATAAATATGTTGATAAACATGGACGCGTTATTCTGACAGATAAGCCAACGCATAATGGATTTAAACAACTCGTCAAAACATGGAAAGGTTGGGAAGAAGCGAAAGTCCCGAAAAATTTTAACTGGGTTAAAAACCAGAAAAAATTCGATCCAACCATTCGTAGCATCGCCAAGATTTATAAATTACCTCATACATTGTTACATGCTGTTATTACAGCAGAGTCATCTTATAACCCTGATGCTGTTTCCAAAGCGGGTGCTGTCGGTTTGATGCAGTTAATGCCAGAAACAGCGAAGCAATATGGTGTCAGTAATCGTCTTGATCCAAAACAGAGCATTTATGGTGGTACGCGATATCTTCGTTATCTTGCAAAGTTGTTTAATAATGATCTGACATTAATGCTTGCTGCCTATAATGCAGGTGAAGGCACAGTAAAAAGATACGGTAATAAAGTGCCGCCCTATAAAGAAACCCGTAACTACGTAAAGAAAGTGATTAAGTATTATAAAAAATACCGTAGTACGATGAGTTAATAATAAAAGAAGTAATTAAAGAAAAAGGAATTCTTTAAAAACAACCCGCAAGCGATGAGCCTTTCTTCCAGACCTAAACACTGTAGAATCTATTATTCAATCTCATCATCAATATAAACATGCAGAGTCAATCAGATAACGCCTTACAACGCATTACTTTAACAATGGTATTGTTAAATGCGTTTACCACACCATTAATGTTGTCTGGGGTTAATGTTGCCTTGCCTTCGATAGCATCAGATTTATCAATGAGTGCCGTCATGTTGAGCTGGGTTCCGATGGCGTACCTGATGGCAAGTGCCATGTTTGTACTTATTTTTGGACGGCTTTCCGATATGGTTGGGCGCAAACGTGTGTTTTTGATTGGTGTTAGTAGTGTCATTATTACATCATTGGTAGCCGCATTTGCGGTTAACAGTACGATGTTAATTACCGGCCGTTTTCTACAAGGCATGAGTGCAGCAATGCTCTATGCAACTCAGGTTGCAATTGTTTCCTCTGTCTTTCCTCCAGAGAAACGTGGCCACGCGATAGGGTTAACCATATCGACGATTTATTTAGGTTTGACTATTGGCCCTGCAATAGGCGGTTATGTCATTGATTCGTTTGGCTGGCGTGCCAGTTTTCTCATGCATATTCCTTTGGCAGTCATCGTTTTTATTATAGGAACAAGTTTTGTTAAAGGTGACTGGCGTTCTGAAGAACGCGGTAGTTTTGATTTGTTTGGTGCTTTAATTTATATCTTTTCAATATTATTAATTTGTATTGCTGTTTCCAGCCTGCCGTCGCTATTTAGTTTTATTTTGTTGGGTTTGTCGCTATTGGGTTTTGCTTTTTTCTTTTTGTTTGAAAAAGCGCACAAACATCCTATCTTGAATGTCAGCTTGTTTTTTACCAATCGTATTTTTACTTTTTCATGTTTGGCCTCTTTAATTATTTATACAGCGACATTTGCAAATGTTGTGCAAGTCAGTCTTTATTTACAGTATTTAAAAGGCTTGTCTGCAACAGCAGCCGGAATAATCATGATGTGTCAGCCATTGACTATGGCATTGTTTTCACCTCTAGCAGGCCGTCTATCAGATAAGATTGAACCGCGTTATCTTGCGACTATGGGTATGGCGATCAGTTGTGGTGGTTTGCTTTTACTATCAAACCTGCAAATTGCATCAAGTATTAACTATTTAATTGCTGCGCTGGTTATAACAGGATTTGGTTTTAGTCTGTTTTCTTCACCGAATGTGAGTGCCATTATGAGCTCAGTTGAAAAGCGTTCACTAGGTAGTGCAAACGGTGTTGTTGCAACAATGCGACTTTTTGGACAAATGACGAGTATGGCTTTGGTGACTTTGGTCTTTGCTTTAATGTTGGGTTCAGTAGAAATACAGGTTTCAAATTATCAGGAACTGGAAAAAGCAATTCGTTTAATTTTTACATTAG
Source organism: Pseudomonadota bacterium (assembly GCA_038142205.1). Taxonomy (GTDB): domain Bacteria; phylum Pseudomonadota; class Gammaproteobacteria; order Eutrophobiales; family Eutrophobiaceae; genus UBA7359. The sequence continues at coordinate 407,088 of JAYQJO010000001.1, forward strand.
CTGCGTGTTTGTGTTTGCCAGGCCTTTATTTTTCTATGGCAAGAGGAAAGCTTCGATAAAGCGAGAATAAGTGAACTTAACTTAATCACCACTGTATAAATTAGGTTTTAAAGGATCAGGTGGTAATTGTAAGTGGTAGCCTTTTTCTTCCAGGTTAGCCATTACCTTTAATACATCTTCACGCGCCAGTTTTCTTTCTGGTGTTAATTCAAGATCCATGACAAAGGTTAACTCTTTAACCAGTTTGATCAAATCATCAGGTAGGTCTTCTTTTGTTTTATCTGCCTGAATATAAAGATACATTTCATCGCGTGATGAACAACGATAGATGTTACATTTAATTTTTTTCATAAACTTAGATAGTTTAAGGGCGCATTAAGCGCCCTTAATATTGTTGCAGTTTTAAATGTGCCTTTAAAATAGGCCAGTGATATTACCTTCATCATCAATATCAATACGTTCCGCTGCGGGCACTTTTGGTAAACCAGGCATGGTCATCATATTACCGCAAATCGCAACGATAAATCCTGCGCCGTTAGCTAAACGTACTTCACTGACGTGAACATTGTGCCCAGTCGGTGCACCAATGGCTGTTGGATCAGTTGAAAATGACATTTGTGTTTTAGCCATACAGACAGGGTATGAGCCGTATTCTTTGTTCCAATCTTCCAGTTGTTGCTTTACTTTAGGATCGAATGAAACCGAACCTGCACCATACACTTTGGTTGCAATTGCTTCGATTTTTTCAGTTAAAGCAGCATCATCTTCATAAGCGTATTTGTGTGTGCCAGGGTTATTATCAACAACGTCTACAACTGCATTTGCTAAGTCCTCAGCACCAGCGCCACCGTCTGCCCAGTGTTTTGAAACAACGGCTTTAGCGCCCAATGATTCACAACGTTTAATTAGCAGATCAACTTCAGCATCAGTATCTAATGTGAAATGGTTTAAACAAACAACGCAGGGTAAGCCATAGACTTCAGTAATGTTTTTAATATGGCGTTCCATATTGACCATACCTTTATCCAATGCTTCCAGGTTTTCTTCGCTCAAGTCTGCTTTAGCGACACCTCCGTGGTATTTCATGGCACGGATAGTTGCAACAAGAACAATTGCAGCAGGATTTAAACCTGCCATGCGGGTTTTAATGTTGATAAATTTTTCAGCACCTAAATCCGCACCAAAACCACCTTCTGTGACAACATAGTCCGCTAGTTTTAGACCGGTTTTAGTAGCAGTAACCGTATTACATCCGTGTGCGATATTTGCGAAAGGGCCGCCGTGAATAATGGCGATATTATTCTCCAGTGTTTGAACCATGTTCGGATTAATCGCATCTTTTAATAACGCTGCCATTGAACCATGCGCTTTCAAGTCTCTTGCATAGACGGGGGTTACTTTATCTTTTTTATAACCAATGATGATTTTACCTAGACGTTCTTTTAAGTCAGCGCGGCTGGTTGCCAGACATAGAATTGCCATGATCTCTGAGGCAACAACAATGACGTAACCATCTTCACGTAGATAACCATTAGCTGCACCGCCCATGCCAACTGTAATTTTACGTAGTGCGCGATCGTTCATGTCAACAACACGTTTGTATTGAATGCGACGAGGATCAATCTCGAGTGAATTACCATGATTAATATGATTATCAATCATTGCGGAAAGTAAGTTATGAGCGACACCAATCGCATGGAAGTCACCCGTGAAATGCAAATTAATATCTTCCATTGGAACGACCTGCGCGTAACCGCCGCCTGCCGCCCCACCTTTGACACCAAAACAAGGGCCGAGTGAAGGTTCGCGTAAACACATAATGGCTTTTTTACCAATACGGTTTAATGCATCACCAAGCCCCACCGTTGTCGTCGTTTTCCCTTCACCTGCTGGTGTAGGACTAACAGCAGTAACTAAGATTAGTTTTCCGTCTTCTTTGTCTTTAAGGCTATCAATATAGTTGAGTGATAATTTCGCTTTATAGTGACCATAAGGTTCGAGGTGTTCACTATCGATTTTATATTGATCATTAGCGAGATCAACAATACGCCTCATTTTTGCCTTCTGAGCAATTTCAATATCAGACATTATTTTCCTCCAGATAAATGTTAAAACAAAATATAAATTTTTTTAAAATACAAAAGTTAAATAAATGATGTGATGCAGTTATTATGTTCGCTTATTATTTTTAATTATTATCTGTGAGCGTTTTACTTATTTTAGCGTGCTAGAGCATCATCCACTAATTTCTTTCTGGGGTATTACGAGTGTAAGATTTAATATGAAGTATTTTTACATAAATAGTCCTCTTTTTGTAAAGTTTGTTTAAACCTGAGAAATTAATAACTTAGGAGATAATCCATAAACAGCCTATTAGAATATTTGATTCGTACCCGTATTTTACTTGCCGGGAAAAGGGCTTTGTTTGCCCTATCGTTACTAGGTTTATTAACAGGTATTGCTGTTGGTTTAGTGATCATTTTATTTCGTCTTAGTACGGAATTAGCCCAAGTGTCATTTCTTCCTGCAGCTGATCCGGAAAATTATGAAGGACTGAGTTGGCAGGGGCGGCTTTTACTAGCTTCATCGGGTGGTTTGATTCTGGGCTTAATATTTTATTTTGTGTCAAAAATGCCTCTTCGAGTTGGCGTGATTCATGTTCTGGAACGATTATCTTATAACGAAGGTAATATGCCATTTAAAAACTTCTGCTTGCAGTTTATTGGCGGGACAATAGCGATTGTCTCAGGACAATCAGTTGGACGTGAAGGGCCGAGCATTCATTTAGGTGCCGCCAGTGCCAGTTTGATGGGAATGAAGCTACAGCTGCCTAATAATAGTATTCGTACTCTGGTTGGTTGTGGCGCAGCTGCGGCAATCGCAGCTTCGTTTAATACACCATTAGCCGGCGTTATTTTTGCCATGGAAGTCATTCTGATGGAATACACGATAACCGGGTTTACACCGGTTATTTTATCCGCGGTGAGTGCCACTCTTATTAGTCAGTTGGTATTTGGTGATAGTCCGGTTTTTGCCGTACAAGCGGTGACGCTTGAATCATTTCTTGAATTACCGATTATTATTTTGATGGGTGTATTGATTGGGGCTATCGCTGCGGTATTTATTTACCTGACCCGGGCAATAACCTTGCTTGGGAAAAAAGTAGATATTTGGTTACGTATGTTTCTTGCTGGATTAGGCGTGGGTTTGATTGCGGTGATTAGTCCTGAAGTCATGGGTATTGGCTATGATACTGTTAATGCGGCAATACTGGGCGATATTGCTATTATTTCTCTACTGATCATTTTATTTGCCAAGATTATCGCAACATCACTTTGTATTGGCTTTAGTATCCCAGCAGGCTTAATTGGCCCAGCCATTTTTATCGGCGCATTAACAGGTGGCATTGTCGGCAAGCTGGTTGAAATGTATGACAGCTCTTTTTCTGATGCCGGTCTCTATGCCATGCTTGGTATGGGCGCGATGATGAGTGCTACATTGCAGGCTCCGTTAGCGGCATTAATTGCATTACTTGAACTTACCGGAAATCAAAACATTATTTTTCCTGGGATGCTGGCTATTGTTAGTGCCAATTTGGCCGCACGTGAATTATTCAAATGTGACTCTATATATATGTCTCAATTCAGAGGCCTCGGACTGGATTACCGAAATGATCCGATAGCGCAATCGCTGCGGCGTATCGGTGTTGAATCTGTTGTGAATAAATCCTATGTCATAACAGAGTCTGTTATCGAAAGGAGCGTAGCTTTAAACCATCTAAAAGAGTCGCCTGACTGGTTATTGATTAGAAAAGAAGAGGGGAACCAGTTAATGCCCGCGACAGATTTGGCCAGACATTTGGAAGAAACAGAAGATGAAGAACTCGATCTATTGGAAATACCAGCCAAACGTAGACAATTGGTACAAGTCGCGATTGAGTCCACCTTGCAACATGCGCAACAATTGTTAAATGAGTCTGATGCTGAAGCACTGTATGTAACCCGAAAACTTGGTGTTTCAGCTGATCGTATTTTTGGGGTGATTACGCAAGAAGATATAGAAAAGCATTACCGCGTTGTCAGCACTTAAAGGAATTATAATTTTTTAATAATGAAGCTATACTAAATAACAGCACTGTTATTCTACCTTTAAATGAGTGTAATCATAACTAGGCTGAAAAAGGAATTAATATTCTAATTTGTGAAATATATAATCAAATATGGACAATATAAGAAAAACGATAAGTGACTGGTTATATAAACTTCCCATTAGGGTAAAGCTGTTAATCGCATCAGGCATTGCTTTTTCCCTCGTTTTGGCTGCCTCGATCTATATTTTCAATATTTTTATTGAAACCACTGTAAGAGATCAGTTTACAGTAAGTTCAAAAAATACCATCCAGGTTATCGGGCAAGTGTTAGCTGCAAATTTTGATGATGAAATAATCAAAGAATTAACGCAAATAAATTTTATAGAGAAAATCAATATTACTGAACCTTCAGGAAAGTTGATGTATGAATGGGATAGTAAGGATTATAACTGGGATCAACTTAATTATTTCAGTATTAATTATCCCGGTGATAATGCAGGAACAATAACCATAGCCATTAATCATGATAAGTATATGGCAAAAAATATTATTGAATTCTCAGAGTATAAAAATTTCATTCTTTATATCACTGGTTTACTAACTCTATTTATAGTACTGATTGTTAATTTACTCATTGTTATACCTGTCGACAAGGTTTCTAATGTTATTAATCAGTACATTGATGGAGAGTATGAAGAAGAAGATGAAGGCGATGAGAAAAGTAAAAGCAAAATAATAGAGTTAAGTAAAACAATCAGTGTTCTTAAACGTAATATTAAACAAACCAAAGAAAAAGAAAAACAACTAGTTGATATACAAAAAAGGTTAGCGTCAGTGTTGAATACAGTAGGCGATGCGATAATAACAATTAATAAAGAAGGAAATATTGTTATGGTTAATCCTGCATTTGAAAAAATATGGGGTTACAAAAGAGAGGATGCTCTAGGTAAGAGTCTTGAAGACATGATGCCGGGAAAGTATCGTGAAGCACATAGAGCAGGTATGAAGCGATATATAGATACTGGCGTTGAAAATGTGATTAATCAAAACCTTGAACTTCAGGCGTTACATGCTGACGGCACAGTGTTTCCAATCGAAATACATATTTCTGAAACTCGCATTGATGATATTTTATATTTCACCGCAGCAATAAAGGATATTACGGAACGTAAAAAAACGGAAAAAGAGCTGCTGGATGCAAAAGAAAATGTCGAAGAAATGCTAGAGCTGAGAACAGATGATTTAGTAACTCGTCTTAACGAACTAAATTGTCTATATAGTTTGTATAAATTAATAGAAAACGATAATGATAATATTAGTCATATTCTGAAAGAAACCTTAGTTCTGATAACAACCGCTTGCAAACAAACGGATAAAGTATGCTGCCTTATTCATTATGATGGACATGACTATAAAACAAAGAATTACAAGGAAACGGAATGGATCTTGCAGCATGAGATTACAGTTAAAAACAAAAGAAAGGGCTATATTCGTGTTTGCTACCTGGAAAAAATAAATCAGGACGTAGACGATCAATTTTTACCATATGAAAGAAAACTACTCGATATTGTTTGTGCGAGGCTCAGTCGACATCTTGAACATGGCAAAGCTAAAGAAGAGTTACTGGATGCAAATCAGGCTTTACATGAAACTCAGCTTCAACTCATACAAGCAGAAAAACTTGATACGATTGGTACCTTGTCAGCGGGTGTTGCTCATGAGGTTAAAAATCCATTAGCAGTAATTCAACTCGGCATTGATTATCTCAGTCGAAAATCAATTGGTGATGAAAACATAAAAGAAGTGATTCAGGAAATGGATGAAGCGATTGGCAGGGCAGACTCTGTGATAAAGGAGCTGGTTAACTTTTCTGCATCGAATGACTTAACGTTGGAAAAACTTGATGTAAACCAACTGATAGATGATTCATTGTCATTGGTTAAACACGAGATAATTAAGAACAATGTTACTATCGATAAAAATTATTTCGAAAATCTGGTGCAAGTTTCAGGTGATAAACAGAAACTGGAACAGGTTCTGATTAATCTTGTAATTAATGCTATTCACGCAATGGAAAACACAGACAAGAAGTTACTTAAAATAAGGACTTACCCGGTAAGGTTAGGCGATATAGAATTAGATATAACAGGCAAGTTCAATATTGATGACACAATCGTTGCAATAACGATTGAGGATAGCGGAACGGGACTAGACGAGGCAAAAATGAATAAACTATTTGAGCCCTTTTTTACAACAAAACCGAGTGGTAAAGGAACAGGGTTAGGTTTAACTGTTTGTCAGAATATCGTACGCTTGCATGGTGGCACGTTGAAGTTTGAAAATGTTACAACAGGTGGTGCCATGGTCACAATGTTATTTAAAGCTTAATGGGATAAAACTATGAATAAGTCAAAAATATTAATTGTAGATGATGAAGTTAATTTGACGAAAATGTTAAAGCTTAATCTCGATGAAACTGATAAGTACGAAACGCAAGTTTTAAACGATTCGAAAGCTGCAATAGATACTATTAAGGAGTTTATGCCTGATCTTGTGCTACTTGATGTCATGATGCCAGGTATTCAGGGGAATGAAATTGCTGAAAAAATTACAGAAGATGAACAGATAAAGCACATTAAAGTTATATTTCTCACAGCATTGGTAAAGAAAAGTGAAATACCGGATGAAGATAAAACAATAGGTGGTAGAAAGTTTATTGCAAAACCCGTCAAGATAGATGCATTAATGGCTATATTGGATGAAGAACTTGCTGAATAAAATATATGGTTAAGCAATCAAAAATATTATTAATCGAAGATGACAAGTCAGTTGCGAAGCTGATTACGCGTTATCTTGCTGAAGAAAATATAGATGTTGAACACATCGATAACGGAACGGAAGGACTCAACTATATTAAATCGGAATTACCCGAACTCGTAATACTTGATTTAAAACTTCCTGACGCAGATGGTTTCGACATTTTAAAAACTGTAAATCAGGAAAAAATACCTACGGAAGTTATCATTATCACCGGTCACGGCAATGTCAATGTTGTTGTTGATGCAATGAAGTATGGTGCATTTGATTTTCTTGCCAAACCATTCGATGGGGAGCGCTTAAGCGTATCGGTTAAAAATGCGATAGAACATCATCGATTATCTACAATCGTAGAAGAATTTGAAGAATTAAACAGAGGCCGTTTTCAGAAATTTATAGGTCGCTCAAATCCCATGCAATCTGTCTATAGCATTATTGAAAACGCAGCACCCAGTAAAGCAACAGTATTTATTCTTGGTGAAAGCGGTACAGGTAAAGAGCTATGTGCTGAGGCTATACATAAACTCAGTGATCGAAACAAAAGTCCATTTGTGCCACTTAATTGTGCCGCTATCCCAAAGAACCTTGTAGAAAGCGAGGTATTTGGTCATGTAAAAGGCTCTTTCAGTGGCGCAGTAAAAGATAGAGAAGGGGCTGTATCGCGTGCGGATCACGGCACATTGTTTCTTGATGAAATCGGCGAAATGGACATAGATTTACAGGCAAAGCTATTACGATTTTTACAAACAGGCCAATACCAACGTGTTGGTAGTAATTCATTAGAAACGGTTAACGTAAGAATTGTCTGTGCAACGAATAGAGATCCATTACATGAAGTAAAAGAAGGTCGCTTCCGTGAAGATTTGTATTATCGTTTGAATGTTATTCCGATTAATTTACCGCCATTACGAGATAGAGATAACGATGTTGTACTAATTGCCAGGCATTTCTTGAAAATTTTTGCTGAAGAAGAAAATAAAGAATTTAAAAAGTTTAATTCTGAAGTTGAAAAATTGTTCTTAAATTATGGTTGGCCGGGAAATGTCAGGCAGTTAGAAAATACGGTACGGAACATTGTGGTATTGCATAAAGGGGATGTGATTAACATGGAAATGTTACCTGCTGATATTACAGCAGAAATAGAGTCGGGTGATATACCTGAAATGAATACAGCGCCAGTAATAGAGCTTTCAGATAAAAATGAAGTAAAAAAAGATTTTTCAATGATGGATATCAAACCTTTATGGATAGTAGAAAAAGAAGCCATTGAAAAAGCGATAGAAGTTTGTGATGGCAATATACCAAAAGCAGCTGCCATGTTAGATGTTAGTCCATCAACGATCTATAGGAAAAAACAATCATGGAGTTAATGAATTAATATTATCAATTCACCAAAACCATTATTGTTATATCCTTCTACATTTAAAATTTCGTCTTCGCATTGTGTTGATTGTGCAAAGACAACAAAATTATAGTAATTGCCATGTGAAGACTTATTTATTTCCTCAATCCCCGTATGAATTAATACTGCATGATGGTCATTAATGGTTGCGTTTGACATTACTGTCTTAACAACACGCTTACCATTTATAGAAAAACGTTCTTTACTCCTAACGATATAACGTCCTATGCCGACATTACCATCGCATTCATTGCTCAAGACGGCTTGGAGTCGTATATCAACAATATTTCCTTTGACTAAATTTAACGGTCCAATTGAATAGAGCACATAAGGTAGTCGTTCTGAGTTCGTAACAGGTATAGCGGAAATTAATTCCACATCTGTTCTCGATACTTCAATCGCATTTAAATTCGAGACACATAATAATGATAATAATAATAGCTTCATGACTCACGTAAGCTCCGATTAATACCACGTTTGATAGGCTCTAAAAGGTAATCCATGACTGTTCGTTTATCATTAATGATAATACCTTCGGCAGGCATGCCTGCTGACAATGTAATATTAGGATATTGATCTAGTTTAGTCTTATTGATTTCTAATTGGAGTTGATAAAAATACCCCAACTCATCTTGCATACGATCAGCTGATATTTTCGCTACACGCGCATCTAACATCGGTGTATTACGAAAGTTATAAGCGGTTAAACGTACTCTTGCTTGTTGACCTTCACTAATACTCTCAATATCACTTGTATTTAAGCGAGCTTCTATGATTAATTTGTCATTATCCGGTAAGACTTTCATCAACTCTTCACCAGACTTAACCGTCTCACCAACAGAACTGACTTTAAGATCAGTAATCTTACCACTGACAGGTGCGCGAATAATTGATTCTGCCAATGATTGTTGTAAACGAGTAATCGATGCTTGTAACGCAGGGATTGATTCTTCTATTTCAGCTAACACAATCGCAGCATGTTGTCGCTCTTCCGAGAGTAGTTGTGCAACTTTTATGTCGTTCTCTTTTAGCGCATATTGCTTTTCTTCTATCAGACTCTTACCAGAACCTATTTTACTTTTTATTTGTGACATTTCTTTTTCCAGATCGATAATCTGTAACCGTGCGACATGTTTTTGATTAACGAGCTTATTATAAGAATCAAGTTGCGTACTAGATAAATCATATTGCTTTTTTAATGAAGATAATTTTATCACTTCAGCATTTATTGCTGTTTTAATCTGCTTGTTTTTTGACAATAGTAAGGCTTCGTTTTCTTGACGCACTTGACGTGTTGTCATGAAATTTTCAGTCTGAATAAATAATAATGAAGACTTATCCAATTTTTTCGCAAGCTCCACAGTCTCTCTATTAAAATAGATCTCATTATTTGTATGTAACATTGCGTTTGCCATATCACGTTGCGCTAATGCAATAAGGTATTCATTTAATTTTGCATGAAGAGTTGTTTTTGTTTCGCGATTATCAAGCGTAATTAATTCATCACCTTGGTTTACGATTTGACCATCAATAATATGTATTTTTTCAACCTTGCCACCAAACAAATGTTCTACTTTTTGATTTTGACCTTCTGCGCGAACGAACCCTGGTGCAATTGACGCACTTTCTAAAGGTGCAAGAACTGCCCATGAATAAAGGCACGCAATTGAGAAAATTAATAATAAAACGCTCATCAGAATGTTTCGTTTAAACGAAATTACATTTGCATCATATTTTTTCATTGTCGTACTCCTGCGTGTTCGTTCATCGATGGCTGATTTGAAGCATAAAAAGCATTCATGTTTTGTAATCCACGCTGATCAGTCATTGTATTTTTAACTGTTTCAAACTCATTTGGTTCGCCTTTAAATAACGTTTTACCGTTATTTAATAAAACCATATGTTCTGCAAGCTGTAATAAGCTTCGACTTTGCGTACTGAGAATGATTGTTTTACCGCGTTGTTTTTCCTGAATAAGAATGCCTTTCAGTAAGCTCATTGAATCCATGTCCAAATGGGTTTCAGGGTTTTCCATGACATAGAGTTGTGGATTAGTCGCTAAAGCCGCAGTCAATGCAATCAATTGACGCAAACTTTGGCTTAATGAAGGGCTTATCGTATCTATTTTGAAGATATCATCATAAGACAAATCCCACTCAATCAGTTTGCCATTTAAACCTGTACGTTCGGCAGCTTGTATAGCAGCAGTGGTTGTTACCTGTCCAAAGGAAGTAATAAGTGATTTAATTGATACTTCGGGTAGTAGAATAGAACCACTGACAAAACCTATAGACTGACTTAAATAGTTTTTATCCCAATCTTCCAGTCGAACACCATCAATCATAATTACGCCGCTATCGACTGGCTCATAACGCATCAATTGCCGAATAACAGAATCTTGCCCGGAACCAGTGGGGCCGACCAAAGCAACCGTATCACCGGAATTTGCTGTTAAATTAAATTGATGTGCTTGCTTAAGCTTAAGGTCTTGAATGACAACATTACCTTTAAGTTTTGCTTGATACGCTGGATCATTATCTATAGCTGTATTAAGAATAGGTTTAATCGCTTTAAAGAAATGAGTCATTTTTTTAAAACTATCTAGATTACCGATCAATGCATCTACAGGCATAAATGTTTTACCGCCGATAATGAGTCCGGCAATAAAACCACCTATCGTTATTTCATTAGAAAGTAATAGCATCGCGCCTAAAGTAGGTAAGCCCGCTTGCGCTAACCAACGTATACATTGATTTAAATTAGCAAGAATCGTTGCTGGCAATTCGACTTGTCTTGCTACATTAATTTGCTTATACCAATCGTTTTTTCGATCAGAAAACCAGCGATCACTATTAGAAGTGATTGATAACCAAGCTAATGCACTTGAATTAGACAACATCAAGTTTTGATTTGTTGCTCGGTTCTTTTGCAAATTAGCCTGATTAGGTAATTGCCATTGATACTTAACAATGACCATAAAAATTAATAATCCATTTACGCCTAAAGTAAATAGGCCTAGAAGAGGGTGTATAAAATAAGTAACCAAAACAAATAATGGCATTAACAAAGCATCAATAAAAACTAAAGCGGATGCACCCTGTATTTGTTTTTGTGTAAAGTTATAATCTTCAAGTAACTCACGTTTATTTGCATTAAAGCTAGGTAAATTTATTCGCTTTACCAGTGCCGGGAAAATATTATCTTCCAGATAAAAACTTAACTCAGTCATCGCATTACGACGCAAGTGTTCGAAACAGATGCCGGTTATACCGACAATCAAAACACCGGCCAATAACATCCATAATGTTTCCATGCTGGAACTGGTTAAAACGCGATCAAAGATTTGTAAGCTATATAAAGGTAATGCCAGCATTGCTAAATTAGTAACAATAGACAGACCCAGCACAAGCTGGGTCGTCCGTTGCACTGAAGAGCGTAGCTGTTGCCAAATACTCATCAGTTATCTCCTATTAAGCCACTGAGATCTGAATATCGTTAAGCGAATTAATGCTAACGTTATTCAATTCAACAAAGGTTGTGGCGTTAGAAAAATCACCGTCTGCATCAAAGTCCGCAGTTAGTGATGTGTTGGTGCCATCAGTAGTGAAGTTCAGCCATTGATTCACGTCGAGATTGGCAAGTGATGAGCTAAGATCAAACTGTAAAGCATCTTCATCAAGTGCAAAAACAAGAATGGAATCGATGTTTGAATCAACATCACTTTGTCTCCAAAAGAAAGTATCATTACCACTACCACCGGTTTAGGTGTCTTGACCTGTCATTCCGCGGATAAAATCATTACCACCCGCACCATTCAGTTCATTATCAAGACGATTACCTCGAAAGGTATCGTTGTAGTTAGTACCAATAACATTTTCTATAGATTTAAGTGTGTCAGAATCACCACCAGTGACTTTCTTACGATGGATATCGACATTGATAGCAGAGTCAATGGAAAGATAAGATACGGTATCAATACCGGAACCACCATCAACGACATCTCTACCTGAACCAGAAATGATGAAATCATCATTGGAACCGGCATAGATTTTATCGTTGCCGCTACCAGCGTCAATATAATCATTACCTGTTCCAGCACGAATAACATCGTTCAAGTCTCCGGCATAGATCGTATCATCACCAGAACGACCATCAATAGAGTCATTACCATTGCCGCCATAAATAGTGTCGTTTCCGCTACCACCATCAATGTTGTCCTGACCATCATCACCATAGATGAGATCATTACCTGAACCACCTTCCAGGCGATCATTACCACCACCGCCATGTAAGGTATCAGTACCAGATTGACCATAAAGATGATCATTACCTAATGAACCTGATAAATAATCATCGCCTGAACCACCATCGATATGATCATTTCCCGATTCACCGTAAAGGCTATCTGTATCTGATCCGCCGTAGATGTGATCACTACCAGTACCTCCGTAGATAACATCATCACCAGTTTGTCCATGAATCACATCATGTCCGGAGTCACCTTTAACACTATCGTTACCACTACCGGCTTCAATCGTATCATTGTTAGAACCACCTTCAATAATGTCATTACCTGAACCACCATAGATATTATCTACGCCATCACCTCCATAAAGCTTGTCGTGACCGGCACGGCCATGGATATCATCATTACCTCTACCGCCATAGATAACATCGTTCTGTTTGGTAATCATGATTAGGTTACCATCAAGGTCGTATCGACCCAGTTGGCCATCAGCATCGTATGCATAATAATAACCTACGTCATCAGGACCACTACCTTGGGATACATTTGGATCAAGTACTCTGGCATTGGATTGACCGATATCAACAGTAAAAATCGAATCATCAAAGTCTCGATCTCCACCGTTATACAAATCCTCAAAACCTAAAGTGATTTCACCTGCATCGGAGTTTAATAAACCGACTGTGTGTAAAATTCCGTCCGGGTTAAGACTGTAATCATTCCCATCGACACCAGCAGCGGTGTGATAGGTGTGATATACAATTTGCGTTTCCTGATCATCAGTACCAATGTGCCAAAGTTGTGGATTGGTTGAGTCGAGACTGGCGTTTGAGCCATCTGCATTACGAAAAACCAATTGACTATTTTCAAAGTCCATACCGGCATATCCATTATTATATGAATAACCATTAGCAACAATAAAAAAGCCAATTTGATCTCCGGCATTAAGTTCAAGCGGACTAGAACTTACACCGCCAACCAAATCACCACCTGACCCTTGTAGACTGGCATTTGCAAAGTGAAATTGAACATCGTAAATATTTCCGTTCTCATCCACTTTATAACTACCTAATGAATTGCGATAGCCAGCTGTTTCACCTTCAAAGATCACCTGACCTTGATAATCTTCAGTAATAGTGACGGCAGCTAAATTAACATAGCTTGGTCCGCCACTACCCCAAAGTTCATCATTACCAGATTCACCGTAAATAGTGTCGTCGCCCAGACCGCCGTAAGCGAGATCATGCCCATTATCAGCATAGATAAGATCATCGCCTGCACGTCCTGAGAAAACTTCATGGCCTCTACCGCCTTGCAATACGTCATCATCAAGCGTGCCGATGATAGGCTTAATTGCATCAGTCATTATAGAGTCTCCTATTTAAGTTAAAAAATGAGTTATAAAAATAACTCGCCCATTTCCATCTTTAGATGAAATCGTCTAGCGACTTGCTTAATGCAAAACGCTGTTGTTTGTTTATAAAATTAATTAATAATGCCGGAATACATCCAGACAGAAAGTACAAGTGCCGTTACCAAAACTGTTGTCATCCATGTAGCCATCCAGTCTTTCAATTGGTCGGCCAAGGTATTGCTCATACCTGAAGCCTGGTTTCCTCGGTTAGTCCAACGTTGTTTTGATAATCGAGATATGAATTAAAATTTTACTGCCGCATTTAATAATTGGTTATAGTATAGAATGAATGGCCATTCAAGATGAACAGTATTGCTATAACGAAATAAAAATAACGACAAGGCCATACGTGAGATAGCAATCCATATAAAGTAAGCAATAATAAAACTAAAATCCTGTAAGAACGTAACACTGAGAGCGACGATGGGGCTGAACAACATAGTCCACATCGCAATGCGCTGATCCATAACGCACCACCAAATAAAGAAACCAATCTTTTTTGGTCCAAGTGCTAATGCACGTGAACCATTCCTGAGCATGTTGCCAGACCAGCGCCGGAAGTTTTGTGTCATGCGTTCTATGCCGGAACCATCGACTTCTTCGATTGTGTAGACCAACGCATCGGAAACATAAGCCATCTTGGCATCCTGAGTTAACATGAAATACCAGGTACTTTTGTCATCACCAGAAAGAAATCGAAACTTACCCCATAACCAATGTTCAAGGTGATCAGCTTCGAGCATCCTTATAAAGTCATACTTTGTTAAATGGTTAGCTCTGAATACGGACATGCGTCCTGTTAGTGTTAGAACTTTGTTTGACATGGCATGTGATTGCATTGCTATTCGTCTTTGAGCAAATCGCATGGTTAACCATGATTGCATCCAGCCGGGACCAAAACATAATACTTCTTCATCAGTTGTAACTGCCTGTAATTCAGGATCAGCTTCAAACAATGGCGTACATTTGCGCAAAATACCCGGTGCAAGAACAGCATCACCATCCATGAAGACAATCAGATCATCTTTATGAATACGGCGACGAGACATAGCGCGTAATACCAATCCAATAGCCATTCGTTTACCAGAAACATTTTGTCGTACCATGACAAACTCGAGAGGTAAGTCTTCTGCATGTTGACGCAGATAATTCATGATGATGTTTTCATCATATATATCACCTGAACCTAACCATAAAGTCGTTGGAATACCCGACTCTCTAACTTCACGACAAATACTTTGTAAAACCAGTTCAGTTGTATCGCGCCGTTCCATAAATGTGGTCATCATGAAATGCACATGACGTGGACGCCATCCTTCCTGCCAACGTTTCTCAGAGGCAGCGCGCATTTTAGGAAAGAGAATGTGTTGATATATTTCTGAACGAACGACATGCGTAAACCACCAGCTATATCGCCATATACCGAGACTACCTAATGTAATTGTGACCATTCGTATTTCCGGATCCCAAACCGTATTGGGAAAAAACATAATTAATAAACAGCACAGTCCGAAATAAAGTGAGAGCTTATAAAGTGTAAAGAAAGGCCATTTTTTTGGGTCATCAACAGATTTCTCTCCACTGATAATGGCGCTGTAATCACGAATTGATTTATTATTATGCGTTATCATTTCGTATTGCCTTTAAATAGAAATACCTATATTGGTATCGCTTTGTGTAACAGGCGACGTATCCTGAATTACATCAAACTCTGTATTGTCAATTACATCAAACTCTGTATTGTCACTCTTAAACATGGTTCGTATTGTTTGAGGTAAATGACGTTTTAACTTTGATGCCGGAAATAAAACAACAACTGGCATACCAGAGCGGATTGAATTGAATTCTAAAACCTTATCCGTAGCCATTAGTTCAAGCTCTACCAGAACGGATCGATTCGTATCACTTGCAGGTCTGTATTGATAACCATCGTCACTCAAGAAAGCTTTATCAGGCCTTATTTGTAGTACCCTTGCCATGACATAACTGTCCATTGCAGGGAAATACACTTGAGCTTGTTGATTGATCATTAAGCTCTTTGATTCGGTATCAGTGACAAATGCATTGACTCTGGGTAATTGCGATCTTTCAAACAAACCAATCGTTTCACCACTTTTAATTGTTGAACCGTGGTTACGTAATAGACTGACTAAACGACCATCATCCGGAGACTCAATACTGAGATTTTCTTTATATTCATAAAGGTTTAATACATCCTGTGTTGCCAGAGTTATTTCTTGCTGCATTTGATCAATATCAATTTGAATCAAACGAATTTCTTTATTGTTTTTGTTCTTACTCATCTCAATTGCAAGTTGATAACGCTTACGCAATGAATCAAGCTCGAGTTTTTTCAATTCAAGTTTATTCTTAGCTTCATCGATTGATTTCTGTAGATTTGGCGAATCGATCTCGATCAAAACCTGACCTTTAGTCACTACTTGATCTAGATTGGCATTTACTTTTTGTATACGACCATCAACTAGTGAAACAAGCGGTTCTACCGGTGTGGCAGTGATTGCGGTATTAACTTTCAGACTTAGAATATTTTCATAAACCGTAATGCCAAGATAAGAAAATAAAGTTAAGCCTAATAAAATATAAAACACCGACATGCCGATAAGTTTCACAGGCCAACGATTAACAGGCACTTCTTCTAGTGGACTTGGATCAGGACTGGTTGATACCGGGGTGACCGGAGAATCAATTCTTAATATCGTGTCACCGATAGGTACCATTGAGCCGCGCACCAACTGTTCAATAAAATGTTGTAACAGTTCAATTTGTCTTTCTGATAATTCAATAAATTTAAATGCTGCAGATTGATGTGAACCATCAAATCGAACCAGTTCAACTTCAACATCAAACGCGATATCAAATCCTTGGAAAGGTAATTTGAAATAAACCGGGAAAGTATCAGTCGGTTTGAAACCCTCATCAAATCTGTCCCATCCCGCAACACGAAAGCCTCCCATACTCCAGTCAACGACGGAGTAGAATTGACCATCGATCCTGATATCAAGTGGCGTCCTCACTCGATGATGCAGTCGTTGGCAGGCTTTTTCTCGTGTTATTTTCATTAATCTCTCTTTGTAAATCGTTATGTTTTCTCTATAAGAGCAAGCTCAATGCCAATGTATTTTTTTTTAATAAAAACAGTAGGTTATGGTGTTTTTTAGGAAATATCGTGAATCTAAGTAACGTGTTATTTGCATATTGCAAAGAGAAATTTGCATATTGCGAACCAAGCCGGGAATTTCATCATAAAAGCCCTCAATTTAAGCTTTATCAAGCAACTGAAAAGTAATGAAGGGTGTACGTAAAATATTGTTAATTAAGTAAAAAAAATAAATAAATGCAGTTTGGCACAGGCTTTGCCCTATAAGCCCTAAACAGAATAAATGTTTAACCAAACAGCAATAACAACGGAGAAAGAAAATGAAGAAATTTGAAAATAACTTATTAACGCTTGATTACGACATCATCACTTTAGATGACTTAATGATGAATATGGATAGTTACGATAGCAGTGTCTATGAATCAGCGAATGATGATTACTACGGTGGTGTGATACCAACCGGCCATGCTTTGAACTAAATCGAATTTTATTACGAGACATTGAGAAAAAATAAATGATCTTTTCAACCAATCTGTTCCTCTTCCTCTTCCTACCGGTCTTCTTACTGGTGTATTACACCACGCCAGTAAGATATCGGTCCTGGACGATATTGATTGGAAGCTACAGTTTCTATGCGTGGTGGCGTGTTGACTTTTTAGCGTTATTTATTGCTGTGACATTGTGGAACTATCTGTTTGGTTTAAGGATCGCACAGGCCGAATTCAAGTCGACAATAGCGAAACGTTACTTAGCGGTTGGAATAACGGGTAACTTATTAACATTAGCTTACTTTAAATACGCCAACTTTGGTATTACGTCGGTAAACGCTGCCATGACACAACTTGGATTAGATCCTGGTTAGTGACACATGTGATTTTACCGATTGGTATATCGTTTTATATCTTTCAGGCAATCAGTTATATCATTGATGTCTATCGTCAAGATACACCGCCAACAAAAAATTTAATCGACTTTGCAGCATTTATCGCATTATTCCCGCAGCTGATTGCAGGACCCGTATTACGCTACAAAGATATTGCCGATCAATTTACATACCGGACACATACCTTGGAAAAATTTTCCTTAGGTGTACAACGATTTATGTTGGGTTTTATTAAAAAGGTTTTTATTGCCGATAGTATTGCCCCATTAGTTGATAACGGTTTTGCCTTAGAAAACCCAACAACAGCCGATGCATGGTTATCAATACTGGCCTATAGCGCACAACTTTATTTTGATTTCTCCGGTTATGCTGATATGGCTATTGGCTTAGGTCTAATGATGGGTTTTCGTTTTTGCGAAAACTTTAACCAACCGTATATGAGTCAATCAATTACGGAATTCTGGCGTCGTTGGCATATCAGTCTTTCATCGTGGTTACGTGATTACTTATACATTTCATTGGGCGGTAACCGTGGTTCGAAGTTAAAAACCTATCGTAATTTAATATTAACCATGTTGCTAGGTGGCTTTTGGCATGGTGCAAACTGGACCTTTATCGTCTGGGGCGCATGGCATGGCGGCATACTCGCGATAGAAAAAGCGTTAGGCGTTGATACGAAAGGTGAAGGTTTAAACATCTTCAAATGGATGTTGACATTATTATTAGTGATGATCGGTTGGGTAATCTTTCGTGCAGACAGTATGACAAGTGCATTCACCTTATATGGCGCGATGTTTAGTAATAATGGTTTCGAATTAAGCACAACGTATTCTCATTCCATAACAAGCTTACAACTTAGCATGTTAGTTATCGCATTATTCATCATTGTAGTGGGCGGATTACTCGGTAAATACAACGTATTTAAAGCTGTTCAGACACAATTCTCTGCAGGTCTAGCAACTGTCGTATTGCCATTATTTGTATTGTCGATATTTAAATTGTCGGCACAAAGTTATTCAGCCTTTTTATATTTCCAGTTTTGAGCAATAAGATAATGATAAAACTATATCAATTCATACATAGCAGTATTTTTGTTATCACTATTGTCAGTGTCGGAATAGTCTCGCTCGCTAATAAACCATTAGATATGAATGCAATTAAAGAAACGACAGTATTAAATGGCGAAACAGCTCGTGCCTTGGAAACAAACTATGATGAAAAACTATCAATCAAACAGTTTGCAGTGAATCTTTGGGCCGCTGTTGAATACCGTTTGTTTAACGAAGGTAAACAAGGCCTCGTTATAGGAAAAGAAGGTTGGTTATATACCGATGAGGAATTCAAAAGTTCTGAAAAAAGCCAATGGGCTCTGCAAAACAATCTTTCTTTTATTAAATGGATAAATAAAGAATTTAGTAAACGACATGTCAATCTAATCATCGTGCCTGTGCCAGCAAAAGCACGGGTTTATGCTGATAAATTAAATAAAGACAAACCCGATAATTTACACATAAATACATATCAAGTATTACTTACCGAATTAAGAGCAGCGTCAGTTCATGTGGCAGACAGTTATCAAGCGATGCAGCGTGATAAAAAATCACATGCGCAATTTCTAAAAACAGATACGCATTGGACACCAGACGGTGCCAAGGCGGTCGCTAATCATGCAGCACAGTACATTACAAGTAAAACTAAAATGGAATTAGTTACAAACGAATACGTGACAGAGCGTAAACAAACAAAAGAATTAAAAGGCGACTTGTTTAACTACTTACCGTTGTCTCCTTGGTTTGAAGACTTATTACCAGACTCCGATCAGATAACTCTTTATCAAACCTATCAGGCTTCAGATGAAGCGGTGGATGATTTGTTTGCAGAAACAAGTGACACCGTTGCATTAGTCGGTACGAGTTATAGCGCAAACCCAAACTGGAATTTTGAGGGTGCGCTTAAACAAGCGCTTTCAACAGACATTATTAATTATGCAGAAGAGGGGCAAGGGCCAATAAAACCCATGATGCGCTTTCTACAAACTTACGAAACAGAAATGCCGGATTTAAAACTGGTAATTTGGGAAATCCCTGAGCGCTATTTATCCGTGGCTTATCAGGATGTTTATGCAAAGCGAGAAGCGATGGAGATAAATGACACACTGATAGCAAAAGAATTCAAACCAACACTTAACTTATAACACTTTATAACAGGAGCTTATGATGAGAACGTCAAATATAACCACAACAAGTCTTTTAGCTTGTGCAAGCGTATTAGCCGTGCAATCGCATGCCGCTGATGAAGCAGCACTCTATGATCTTGCGCCAAAGAATTCTGCATTCGTGAGATTAATTAGTAACGTCAGTGATAAATCTATCAGTATGAAAGTGGAGGATAAATTATTACTTTCAGAAAATTATTGCCAGGCAAGTAATTATGAATACGTTAATGCGGGTGACTATCAAATCAATATTGAAGATATGAATTGGTCAGGCACGTTAAACGCAAATAAGACCTATACATTTGTTATGAATGATAATCATATTAATGTAATCGAGAATGACATATTCAAAAATCCTAAGAAAGGACAGTTTTCGACGTATAACCTCACGGATAAAGAAACGCTTTCAGTAAAAACACAAGACGGTAAGAAAACGGTCTTTCCTGAAGTGAATAATGAGCAACATGTTTCACGCGAAGTAAATCCTATTAAGATCGGCTTGGCGGTTTTTGATGCGGATTCTAAGTTAGTCGAAGCCGGAACAGCACATTTCCAGCGTGGCAAATCAAATAATTTGTTTGTTTGCGGTAGTGAACAAAACTATCTCGCTAGTTGGACGAATCAATAGAAGGTTATAGATCATGAAGAATACCCCCCCGAAACTTCGATCAAGGATGATTACTTTTTTTCTAATAGCTGCTTTATCGAATGCGGTAATAGCAGGCTCACCAAGACTTTGCGATGAAGCGAGCGAGATTGATAATTATGATACCGACTTTCTCGATAACTTTATTACTTTAAAGGAGGGTGAAGAAAGCTGGTTGTTTCGTAATACGGATTTAAAAACAGAATTTGGCCCAGGGAAAAGAGGATATCAACGTTTACATTATCTTAATAAATTATTAAAACAACACGGTACGCAATTAATGATAGTACCGATACCAACACGCGGTATTATCGAAACGAATCAACTCGGTGATATTGCGTACGATACGAAGCAAGGGCAACAAGCTTATGA
The DNA here is from genome assembly GCA_038142205.1 of Pseudomonadota bacterium. GTDB lineage: Bacteria > Pseudomonadota > Gammaproteobacteria > Eutrophobiales > Eutrophobiaceae > UBA7359. The sequence continues at coordinate 428,291 of JAYQJO010000001.1, forward strand.
GAACTATTTAGCCTCGTTACGTAAAATAGGTATAGCAGTACCGAAACTGGAAAATCTATATAAGAAAATACATAACAAACCGTTGTTCTTCGCCAGAGATCATCACTGGACAAGCTATGGCGCAAAAGAAGTCGCAAAACTGACAGCAAGAAAAATCAAACAACAAGACTTCTATAAAGACACGAGTAAACAAGAGTTTGAAACAAATAAGGTTGGCCAACTAGTAATGGTAGGTAGTCATCAAAAAGCTGCGGAAGAGATATGTAAAATCCAATATGAGAACGAAATGATTGATGAATATACGACAGAAAATATCAGTGAGCTGGATTTATTTGGCGACATTGCTGAGCCAGAAGTGGTATTGGTCGGTACCAGTAATAGTAATGCTAAACTAAATTTCAATTTTTCAGGCTATCTTATGCAATATTCAAAGTTGGATATACTAAACTTAGCAAAGAGCGGTGGTGGTTATGATGGCGCCATACTGGATTACTTGAAGAGTGAGGACTTTAAAGCAAATCCACCAAAATTATTAATATGGGAAATACCCAGTTATTACAGCTTAAATTCAAAAAGTTTTTATAAAAAAATGGTACGATTGTTAAAGCAAAATGATAGGGATAATAACAAAAAGAAATCAATGGAAGTGGTAAGCCGATGAAACAGTTAATCAAAACGTTATGCCTAAGCGTTGTATTGTCTCTCGTACTAAACGTACATGCATTGGAGATAAAAACCAGTGGTGGCTATGACACCAATCCCTTTGAATTATCCGGGCAGGTCGATGGTGGATTGTTTACGGATATAAATATCTCACACGCAGGCACAAAGAAAGTCCTGGAAAAATCGGAATTGCGTTATAACGCAAAACTAAACAACCGACTCTATGAAAAAACTTTCGAAGATGCGGACACGCATAGACTGGATCTACGTGGACGATTTGTACATCGCTTTAAGATAGGCGAACGTTCTGCAAACTTCTTATTAACAGGCGACTGGCGTAGCGACCGCCGTACATACTTTAGCCAAAGCCAACGTGCTCTAGCAACGACCGGCGGTAATTCAATTTCTGATCGGTTTGATTACGACACAGCAAAACTCGCAGCAGAATTAATCTATCGTCTAGATAAGAAACACTCTATAAGTCTTTATAGTTATCTCTCCGGTCGAAATTACCTCGAAGACTATGATGATATAGGTTTAGAGAGTTTGGATTATTATGAGTACTCATTTCAACCGACTTATCGCTATAAAAATAAAGAACTAGGCCTAAGAGGGCGCGCCTTTGTTTATTATCGTTATCGACTCTATGAAGACTTACTCGAAGATGATGCAACGGGGGCAAATATAGCCGGCGATAAATTGCGTTATGATTTTTACGGTTACGGTGTAACTACAACAAAAAGCATAACGGAAAAACTCAGTATTAATGCGTATGCCAATGGTTATTTCGCTCGAGACGATTCATCTGGATTTCGTGATTTTGATTATCATCAATTACGACTCGGGTTGGATTATCAAATAAGCGATGCACGTAAACTTAGCGCGCAAGGTTCCTGTTATATAAGAGACTTTTTGTTAGATGTCGCCAGTCCAGTAGAAAGTGAAACAGGAGCTGCAGGTCGTTTACGCAAAGGCTGTAAAGCCGAAGCGGAATACAGCGCACCGTTTATCAAGCTAAACAACGAACAACTACGCTGGCAGGCAAAGGTAGGAACAGAAGTAGAATCCAACTCCGCACAAAATCTGAGTTTTGATAAATTCTATGCCATGTTTTCGATTAGTTATGAGTTTTAGTATGAGAAATAGAGAAGACAGCACTCATAACGCTGGGGTCGGTGGTTCAATTCCACCCATAGCCACCAATATAATCAATTACTTAGCTTCTATACTCTATCTTTCTAATATGTCCGAAAACTAATATGGTGCACTGGTGGTGCACGGTGTATGCATTTCGTTGTCTTTTATAGTGTCCAAAAACTCCAGATATAAAGTTAGGCGGGGGGGTAATTGACCTGATTAAACTAGAGTTATCTTACGTCCACATTTTTCGAAGTAATAATATGAAGGGGCAGCCCACCCCATCTAATTGAATGTGTTAATCCTATTACTGAGGCTTGGTTAAGTAAATTTTAAATGGCCTTTTATAATTTTAGCTTACCTAAGATCGCCCTAAATAAAAACTAACTTAACACTAAGGTTACAGCATTGTACTGGTAAGTTTTAGGTATGGTGTTTAGTGATAAGTAAAGGCCGGCAGCAGATCCTAGGTATTTAAACTTAGTCCATTTTAATTATCAAATACTTTACCGGAGTAGTTTTCCATTTTCACCTTCGCTCCTTTTTTTTATGAACAGTGAACCTTTCATTAAAATGATTCAAATGGGTAATCTTTTCATCTGGAAACATTAATAAATTATGATCATGCCCTAATATCGTAAGAATAACCCATGTATTTTTGGTTTCAAAAGTAGTACTAACAGCATCTGGAGGAAAACATTTTTCCTCCTCTAGTAATTGTATTTCATAATTCGGTTCAGTTAACTCGATAACTAAGTTTATATGGTCGCTTGTTAAAGATTCTAAATCGACTTCATATACTTCATATTTTCTAAAATACTTTTTTTCACTTGATGAAGTTTTGGGATAATATTTTTTGACAGATATACGACACCAAGATTTAAATATCCTTTAAAAGAAACTAATGGTAAATGCTGCCCTTCTTTTACTGCTTTCTTACCTGTAGCAAAAGTAGTTGCTAAACTTGTTCTCCATTGAGATCCATCTTTATGATACGAACTATGGCTTCCTTTAATAGAACCAAAATCATAATAAAGATCATCATTTAGGAACATGAAAAAACCTAATGTTCTTTGGTGTCCTAAATACTTATCTTTAGTAATAATATAAATCTTTTTATTCATAGTTTGGCTAAAAATGATTTTTCATCTTGTTAATCGGTTCCGTCTTCACCGACGTTCGTGTTGAGTAACTTGTCATCAGTTGTCCTGACTAATTTGACTGCCCTATGTCCCTTTTTGGTTACTCTCATAAGGCCAAGCAATCTACTTAACTTAATGATCTTGAGCACCCTAAGCAATCGGACAAATTTGAAAATCCGAAATATTCGAAAATATGGAATAACCAAAAGAATGTCGAACCACCGCTTTTTAACAAAGGCTCTAAAATTATCAGCTTGCTTAAATAAAAAATAAAGATCAACGACAAAAACAGGGAGTAACAACAAAGAGATAAAATTACATCGGTAAGCGGTGCTTTCATTTGTGGTTATAATTCCTATTGCAAAAACCACAAGCCAAATAACAGTCACAACATCAACAAATAAGATCCACTTAATTATTCTCACGATAACTAGTGATCAAAGTTCATTTTGCATTTCAACGTTTTATATCCTTATGTCCGCTTTAGAACGGTTTTATTGTAATTCTTAATTCGGCCATAAGCAGACATTTTCCGGAGTATATAATCATTCTTGTTCATCTTTTATTTTTTTAGTGAAAAAACTACTAACGGCACTTATACGCGATAAATGCTTCATGTCTTTATGCACAATCATCCAATATTCTCGAGTAATGAGTATTTCATTTTCTAAAATATTTTTTAAATTTTTATCTTTTGCTGCTACAAAATCATGCAAAAATCCCAACCCCATTCCATCTGATATAGCTTGATACTGAGATTGAAAGCTATTACTTTTAAAAACAATGTTTGGTGCTTGTAGTACGTCAACTAAATATTTTAATTGTGGGTGTTCAATAAGATCGTCAATAAAGCTAATAAATGGATGCTTATAGAGATCATCAATTGTTTTAATCTTATTATGAGATTTAAAATAATCTCGACTACCATATAACGATAGCCTGAATTTACCCAATTTCCATGTGACAAGCCGGCCAGACTTTGGCCTTTCCAAAACAATCGAAATATCGGCTTCTCGTTTAGATATACTACGTACACGTGTATCAGCTAATAACTCTAATTCAATTTCTGGATGTAATGAATTAAACTCTTTTACATGTTTAGAAATTATTCCCACACCTAAAGCCTCTGGCACAGCCATTCTCACTGTTCCTGTTAAATTCAATTTTGATGCCGAAAATTTTTGGTACAGTAAATTCACCTCGGATTCTATTTTTTCTGCATGAGGTATTAATTGTGTACCTTCTAATGTAAGTTCATATCCTTTAGGAGATCGGTCGAATAAATGAGCATTAAGTTCTTTTTCTAGTTTTGAAACTCGACGACCGATCGTTGTGGGTTCGACTTTTAATCTTTTACTTGTCAGCGTCAACTTTCCACAACGGGATAATTCAAGGAAAGAATGTAGATCATTCCAATCGAGCATAAAGAACACCTCACATATTAAGTCATTGAACCTAAATATTATTTATATTCAGCATGAAATAGATAATGCATAAATGCATTATAAATTGCAATTTTTTTACTGTTGCAATGCAAAAATTATATAACTATTATTGCCCTGAATTTTTAATAAACCATTATGGAAACGATATGAAAAATATATTTAATATAAATTTACTCTTTAGTCTTTTACTGATATTGATTTCACCTGTTTTAAACGCAACACCTGTATTGAGCAAAGCATGGGAAACATCAGGGTTTCAATTACCCGAGTCTGTTATCTACGATATAAAAAACAACATATTATATGTTTCGAACATTAAGGATGATCCATTCAAAAAAGATGGTAATGGATTCATATCAAAGGTAGACCCAAACGGAAAAGTAATAGAACTGAAATGGATCGAGGGGTTAAACGCTCCGAAAGGACTCGCTATTTCTAATGATAAGCTATTTATTTCTGACATTGATCAACTTGTAGTGGCAGACATCGCAACTGGTAAAATAATTAATCGTTATGATGCAATTGGTGCGGCATTCTTAAATGATGTGGCTGCCGATAGCAAAGGAAATATCTATGTGTCTGATACGTTTACTTAAACTATCTATAGGCTCAATATCTTTGGTCAATTAACGACTTGGTTATATAGCCCTAAGCTTCAGGCACCGAATGGATTATACATAGAAAGTGATCAACTTATCGTTGGAGGTTGGGGCTTACCTACTGATGGATGGGCTGCTGATGTTGTTGGCCATCTAAAAAGTGTCTCACTAATTACTAAGGAAATTAAATCCCTCGGCAATGGTAAAGCTATTGGAAATCTTGATGGCGTTGAGTCCGATGCAAATGGTGCATATTATGTGACCGACTGGGTAGCAGGGAAATTACTTCTTATTAAGCCTGACGGTAATCATGAAGTAGTACTAGTGTTATCCCAGGGCACTGCCGATCATGAAGTAATTCATGAAAAAAATCTTATCTTAGTACCTAATACGGTTGAAGGTAAATTACTTGCTTTTGAAATCAAGTAGATAAAAAATAAAATAGTAGATTACTAAGAATTAATGTTCGTGTTACAAAGCTAGCACGAACATTTTTTTACTCAAACGTCTTGTTATTCCTTCCGAAAAGTTACAACTATTATGTCATTATAATACTTACACAAGATATTCACTAATTTAATGTCCGCTTTGGGTCGGTTGCAGTATATTCCCATTATATCTGTTTCTCAAAAGCTGACATTATTTAATAGATATTTACTCAATAACAACTAGCTTTCACAAGAGATAAATTACCTCATTGAGATGAGTACATTTTTAAAGGAAATTGATTAAACTTGATATTTAATCAAAGTGGACAAGGAGGAGCTCACATGATTTCAGATTCCCTATACCATGCTCTCCAAATAATTGAGCAAAATCAAAAGGATCACCCAACAGCTTATGATTGCATTGAGGCAGAATTAAACTGCCTTAAAGATCATATGCAATTAGTACTGAAATACCTCGAGCCATTAACAGTAGATGACCTTGATATTTCACTTCCAAAAACAGTTGAAGAAGTGACTAGGACTAAGTCCATTATTTCTACATAAATACAATAAGTTAACAATCGTTTCAATAGGGTTTAAATTGTTTCAAAAGTAGTCCTATACCCCCCACCCCTGAGAATCAGATGCCGTACGGATCGATGTATACCAACCTCAACATAAATTTTATTTTTTGATTTTTCAGATATGAGCTGTTGATCGCTAACTTTATAAAACAACTTAGAGTAGTCCTATGCCCACACACTCCCACACTGAATATTTTATCACTATAAAAGTATCTATTTTTCTGTAACTAAAACATGTCCTTTACTAACTAATTCATTAATGAGAGTACTTGATAGATCTCCGCCAGTTGAAGTATCAGACATAAACAATGCACCTCCCGCTTTTGTTTCTGTTTGAGCAGACCATACTACTTCTGTACTAGATACATCATACAATTTTGAATAAGTTACAGTGTTTCTTTTAAATTTTCTTATCCCATATGAAGTTGTACTACTAGAAGCTGAACCAGAAGCATTAACGTATGTAGTATTACCAACATTATATGCAGAACCTGATGCAGTTCCATATGCATAACCATATGACTGATAACCGACAACTTGACTTGATTCTGCTGATGCACCAACTTCAACAATCATTAAACTTTTTATGCCTCGTGATTGAAATGCAGCCTTAATTTCTTCGATCTCATAGGTTCGTGTTGGGGGAATAATATCCGTAGATCGAACTGTCTTAATACCTTTGGATGCGAAATTTTCTGATAAAGAATTTTCAATAGCTTCTGATAGACCAATATCATCACTTATTGCAAGCAATGCTACTGAACGCACTTTGTATGTTGAATATTTTGTATCTGTATAACCGCGTACTTGTGTTGTTACGCATCCTGAACAATATAATGTAATTAATACGATACTAATTAAATTAAAGGACTTCATTTCCCTGTCTCCCTTTTCAATATTAAAGATATGAGTATAGCTTATAATTATGGTTATAGTAGGTGTGGTTCAAATATGATACCTGTCGCTTTTTTATAACCTATTGATTCATCTTGTCCAATGGTTCATATATGTACCCTATAACAATGTTGTAATAAGTCATAGGTTCAAATTTGCACCCTCTTGAATCATTTGCGGTATCGTTTTTGACCCAGTACTTTTAATTTTCTTTACTCCAGTTTTCCCATCTATTACTCGCTTTTCTATCATTAAATGGCATCCATTCAAGTTTCCATGTGCGTGCTTTACTTCCTGTTCTTGAACTAAAAACGGCTGGAGACTTACAAGTAATAAATCCGCGTTCTTCTAATTCCTTGAATGCTTTCATTGCCGTTCTTTTTGAAGATGGAATTTTTTGTGCAGCTTCACGAGTTCCATAATCAACTTCTTTATCATTACGCCAGTGTTAATGAAGTAAGTTTATTAACACCTTTGCATGTGGCGATAGTGTTAAATAATTTTTATGCTTTAGCATATGCATTTCCATCACGATTACTCCGCCACGCTGATTAAAAGGAATCTTGAATTTTTTAGCCATGACTATTTTGATCCTTCAATCTACGTAAAGTATTAAGTAACCACCTTTTCTCTTGCCATGTCATTTCATATATATCTTTCTCAGCACATGTCCCTTGCAAGGTGTGTAAGATGTCGGAAAACTCGATTGGCCAGTCAGGTTCGAATAGATCAGCTTTACCAGAAAGATTACAACATGGGCATTTGTACTTAGCCTGTCTCATGCTGCTTCACCATTTAACCTTTTAGCAAGTGACTGCTTTTGAGTAGAAGTAACTTTGCGCTTTTTACGGATGCCCAATACTTTTAAGTTATTTAATATTAAGTCCGGTAATTCGAGGTTTATCCATGCTTCTCCATCTGCGAGAGTAAATGCTATGGGTTTTTTAGTTTGATCGCTAAAACTACTTTTTGTAGGGACTTCTAGAACTGACAATAGGCTTTTTAGCTTCCTTTTAGATAACCCTTTCTCAGGATCGGAAGTATCACGTAACATTAGATCGATTTTCCCATTCTCAAATACAACAACACTACAAAACTTTCCAATGATTTCATAACTACCTCCAGTGTCATGTATTGCTGTAGGTGAAACAGTCGGAAATAATATTTGAAGTTCTGCTTTCTTCATGACCGTTCTCCTTGCTTAAATTGCTCAAGCCAAGTATCGAGATCAGTTTTTTTGTATCTAATGCTACGCCCTATTTTGTAATAAGGAGGAGCGGGAGTTCTATTTTCTCTATCACCATTCATACGCCCTTGGCGAAGAAAAGAACGGGACATTGATAGATAGTGAGCTGTTTGTTGCTCCGTAAGAGCATGGGAATACTCTGGTTTTGTCATTTAACACACTCCAATTAATTGAAAGTGCGCTAATGTTATATAAAGCACAAAACTCTGATAATGCATAAATCCTCACGAATTTCGATTGATTTATACAGGTAAGTGCGGACTCACATCTTCTATTTAGATTCTTCGATTATATATAGCTCTGACGTTCGATGAATTTATATCATCATCTTTTAGGAGAATAGAAGAAATATTGGCGACGAAATCATGACAAGGAGAACCAAAATCTTCAGTCGTAAGGTCGTACATCGAATTTACAAAAACATCTCTCCTTACAAATTTATCTATCATACTACTCCTTGGTTTAAAATATGTCCTGCTCCCTTCATGCATTGATAATTGAGAGTCAATATGTGTGATATATGTTGAGAGAATATTTTGAATACTCCAATTCGGTAAATAACGAAAATATTCCTCTCTTTTAATTTCTTCTTGATAGGTAAACCCAGGATAACCCATGTTTGAAATAAAATTATCTCTTTCACCCTTCTCAATCAGCTCAATAAAGTGCAAATCAATTGGACTATTTTTAATTCTAGATGCACACATTTTTAAAGATTTTTTTATTTCTTCAACATATTCTTTTAAATCATTTACCGAAAAGTTTTTCCATTTATTTACCTCAAGACCATCTTCAATAAAACTATATACTCTGTTTCCATATAATCCGAAATGACTATTAATTTCACTTTCATCTATATTCTTTATCTCCATTAATTTATTTTTAATCCATAACCATATATCCTTCATGTCATCACTAAGCACATCGTTTAATAGTGCTATGTTCAACTTATGTTCTTCTATGTGATACTGTGCTTCATTCTTTAATTCTGCGATTCTTTCATCATCTAACTTCTCTATTAATATTTCAGCAACGCATGCTTTTTTATAATGTTCGATAATTTTTTCTTTTTCTGAATTACTCCATTCTTCTATATTGATAATTTCATTTTCATAGGCATCTATTAGGTAAACCAAAGATATTGGTTTCCATTCATGCTCTTGTGAGTGGATTAAATTGTCTAGAATTCTTATATGACCACTATCTCTAACGCTGGTGTCAATATGCTCAAAGGGGTCATAATCATCAAAGGTTTTAAGGTGCTTCTTCATCACACTCCTTCTTGTGCAATTTCCTTCAAGAATAACCAAGCTAAACCAGAGAAGGTATCCGGCCTTTCAGGAGCTACCCTAGGCTTGGGTATAGATTAACTATTCAATAATGATACAGCATCAGCCTTATGATCAGGAGCAAGGTGCGCATATCTCAATGTGGTTTTCAAATCCGCATGTCCTAATAACTCTCTTACTGTATTCAATGGTACTCCCTTCATTACAAGATTTGATGCAAAGGTATGTCTTAAATCATGAAAACGGAAATCCTTTATCTTTGTTTCTGTCATTATTGTCGTCCATGAACTTTTAATATTATCCAATCTCTTTCCATCTTTGGCTGGGAATACAAACTGTTTACTATTTGACTGCTTTTGCCATTGTTTCAATATTTCTATTGATTCAGTGTTTAATGGTATATGCCTTGTTTCGCCACTTTTTGATGTTGCCCCTTGAACGGTTAATGTTTTAGATTTCAAGTTCACATCTTTCCAGTCCAGGTTAAACACCTCGCCACGTCTGGGTCCGGTATTTAAGGTTAATAGTGTTATTGGCGTTAAGTGATCTGAGTATGTACACCCTTTCAAATCAGGAAATTTCTCATAGCCTCTTTTCTCTCTCCATTGATTGCCACTATCACGTCCATCCTTAATCTTCTTGTCTCGTTCTAATAGCTTTTTTCTTAAAATCTTTTCTTCACTGGCAGTGAGATAACGCACCCTTCCCAATGAATTTACTTTTATCGGTTTTATCTTGGCTAATGGATTATAGGGAATAACATCCCATTCAACTGCTTTTGACATGACAGATTTCAAACTAGCTATATCACGGTTAACCGTTACCTTCGATATTCCGTCTTTTAATCTTTCTGAACGCCATTTATCAATGACCCATGCATTAACTTCTGATAACGGCCGTGCTGATAAGTAGTCGAAGTTTCTATCAACCCGTTTAATCTGATCTTCACCCTTTCGTAAATGAGCCAACGCCCACGTCTTGTAGGTATTGTGTAAAAACCCGCCGAGTGTATTAAAGCGCGTTCTTTCAGCCTCCTTTCGCTTGAGCTTTCTATCTTCCTGAATATCAATCCCACTAGAGATTTCACCGGATTTCTTTTCAGCTATATCCCGTGCTTGGACTGGTGAAAGATTCCCCGCCGTACCAATCTTGTAATGCTTCTGTAAACCATCGGCATTACGGTACTGTAGAAAATACGTCATACTGCCCGAAGGTCTAACTCTTAACAGAAAACCTTTAATTTCCGTATCGCGTACGTCATAGGGTAGTTTCTTGGCCTTGATAGCCTTAACTGAGCGGTTTGTAAGTTTTGCTAACATAAGTACTATCTCACTGGTGGTGCACCTGTGGTGCAGACTGAATGTACTTCTATGATGACTTAATGAACAGTAAAAAACAACTTGTATGTCTGATAGATAATAATAGCAATGCTTTAAAGGTATCTTATTGTTCAAGCTTGTTCTTGGTGACTCATTGAGAAAAAGCTATTCTAGGCACTCATAACGCTGGGGTCGGTGGTTCAATTCCACCCATAGCCACCATACTTTACAAGCACTTACCGATTACTTAATAAAACAATCTTCGACTGTGCCAGTTTTGTGTCCTCCATATTTGGCACAATGTTTTCTGCATGTGGTAGTAAATGTTCAGATGATAAATGCGCATAACGCCTTACCATCTCAATACATTCCCAACCGCCTAGCTCTTGCAGTACGTTAAGAGGAGTACCTGATTGAACATGCCAAGACGCCCACGTATGTCTTAAGTCATGCCAACGAAAATCTATCAGTCCCGCTTTCAATACTGCCTTTCGCCATGCTTTAGTATTCACTTGCCAAACAACTTTACCCTTATAAGTAAAAACGTATTGATCATGTTGCCCTATCAATTGTCGTAATACTTCTAAAGCGCTACTGTTTAACGGAACACCAATTGCTTTCCTAGCCTTTGCTTGATCAGGATGGAACCAAGCGACCTTTCGTTGAAGATCAATTTGACTCCACTCTAAACGACACACATTACGTTGACGTAAACCTGTTGCCAATGCAAAGCGAGCCATTGCTGCTTGATGATCAGGTAAGAAAGATAACAAGCGTTCTGCTTCATAAGGTTTTATCCAACGTATCCGTTTATTATTAATTGGAAACATTGGAACCTTAGGTGCTTTATCGATCCATTCCCATTCATAAGCAGCCCGTCTAAGTACAGCTCGAAGATGACCCATATAACGATTCGTTGTTGCGCGAGTACTAATCTTTACTTTTGCATCTTGAATCTCATCTAACAGTGCACGATCAATTTGTCTTAATCTTAAACCGTTTAAATAGGGATCAACCCATCGAAAAATTTCTTTGTCTTTATCGATGGATGCCTTATGACTTTTTTCTTTAAGCCATTTAACAACAGCATCATTCCATCTGTACTCAGGACGTTCACCAAGCTTTTTAACCCGCCATAATTCAGCCTTTAACCGATCATGGTATTCACGGGCGGCTTCCTTGTCTTCAGTTCCAGTAGTTCTTCGTATTCGCCGTCCATTTGGAGCAGTGAACCGAACCCACCAGACTTCACCGCGTTTGTAGAGTGACATAAGATTACCTCCTTATCGTCACAGCCACTTGACGGCACATGCCCTGTATCTGAAATATAGAGTGAGTTGAGATATTCGACAAGGTCGGATTTAAGAAAAACCCAACACTTGGCAGGTTTAACCCCTTTAACGATCCCCTCCTTTGCACGTCCTCTAAGGGTTTCCACAGACATATGAAGAAAATCAGCAGCGGCAGATAAATCCAATGTTTCTTCATCACTCACCGTCCGATGCCTTTCGATACGCTTCTTTTGACCGTCTTAGATCTGACTCAACTTGTCTCTCATGTATTTTTTTATTAATAACATTATACCGAAGTCCTTTAAGTGCAGCTTTTTCTTCCATGTAGGTATAAAAATCTATACCGGTAAAGTGTGAGTTTTGATTATGATAGTTGGCAGCATCAATTAGAAACTTAGGAACAGCTTCTTCGTAATCATCAATCTGATGTATTGCCATGTAAGAGGTTAAACCGGATAGACCCGCTTCAAATAAATTAGAGTCTGGCGGAATACGTGTGGTACGTGCAGGAATAGAAACGCCTTCAAATGATCCTTGCCATTCAATATCAGCGAGTTCTACCCATAAAGGATGCAAAGGCCACCGTGATTGCGTATCGTCTTGAGGATTAGGAATCGTAAGCTTTAACCAGTTCAACAAACAATATCGCCATAAACCACCGGAACGATAAAGTAACTTATCAATTGTCTTTGCATCATGTTCGGTTAAAACACGATTCTTTAATTCAAACTCTAATCGATAAACACGTTGACCTTTTTCCCATCCTTTATCTCGCCAGAGATCGTATAGATAGATTTTACCGCTTTTTTTAATCTCTTCTGTCTTATAGTATAACCGAGCTGAAATGTCTCCCCCTAGTCCAAAGGTGTAACCTGTGAAGACTTTATCAACATGAAACGTACCATGACGTTTAGAACGTGTGACCCATTGAGCAAGTTGGATCTGCTCAAGATCGACCTCTACTATAAAGTCAACGAAGAGATCAGAACGAGACACATTTTCTAATGCTTCAATTAATCCGAATGTTCCAATGATATTTTCCAATTCAGTCTTACAGTGAATGATCCCTTTATGGGTTAACCAATCACTTCTTAACTGAATATAAGCTAAGGGTAGTTGTTTTGCTTTGGCGCTAGAAAATTGTATTCGATTCCAAAGGTGTAACCTGTGAAGACTTTATCAACATGAAACGTACCATGACGTTTAGAACGTGTGACCCATTGAGCAAGTTGGATCTGCTCAAGATCGACCTCTACTATAAAGTCAACGAAGAGATCAGAACGAGACACATTTTCTGATGCTTCAATTAATCCGAATGTTCCAATGATATTTTCCAATTCAGTCTTACAGTGAATGATCCCTTTATGGGTTAACCAATCACTTCTTAACTGAATATAAGCTAAGGGTAGTTGTTTTGCTTTGGCGCTAGAAAATTGTATTCGATAAGCATTATTTTCAAGAATATATGGATAATACCCTGTCCCTTTATCTTTAATTTCAAAACAATGTTCACCAATTACCCAAACAGCTTTGGCTTTTTCCATGGGATGTCGGGATTGTGCATCATGCTTATAATTTCTAAGTCTCTCTTCCATATCGTCATATAGCTCCCCCGTATAAGAAAGGTACAAACTATCAATGCCGTTACGTAGAACAGTGACTAAGTTACTTGTATTGCTATTAGCAGGTGCTGTGTTACTAAGCGGCGCACCAGCCCCCACCCCCACACTTGCAGTCTGTGGGGGAAGGGGCAATTTCTTATTGTGATCTTCATCTTTCATATTGAAACCTCATTTGTTTAATGACAGTGATTAACCGTCTGTTAAAAGAGGTTCCCTATAATATGCAGGATTTTTATTAGATCGAGGACACGAAATTACGTTTTGTTGTCCTTGACCTTATGTTTCATTCTTCTTACTTGTCGCCCAAAACTACCAAAAGAATCTTCTAATTTTGTGACATCGGGATATAAAGATATTTGCTCTGTGAAGAGTTTATGTAACTCTTTCTTATCAATAGAATTTTCACCGGCTGCATCTTCTATTAAATAGATGAAAAAGTTTAAAAGAGGATATTTAACTGATGCGCCTTTAGGATAACTACCTTTAACTGCCTTTGATAAATTATCAAAGAAAAAACCATCTTCTTCCATGACAGCTTTCGCAATAATCTTTGTTGCGGTTTCAGTATTTAATACGCATGGATCAATATTTACAGCTTTTAAAAAGGAATCCTTATGACCATTAAGTCCCTCATCTAATAATTTATTTAAATCTACTCTATATGCAGCTACACATATTCCATGCATGACTAAACAGATCATATGTGCAATAAGATGAGCAATTTTCTCAGGGTCAACACTATCAACATCAAGAGGAGACTCATAATCAGATGATAATAAATCGATCATATATTGTTGCGGGTCTTCAGTAGTTACAGCATTAAGAACTTCATTCTCCATCAACAACAAGCTTATGAGGCTTGCCGTAACCTCATTAAGGCTAGATTCATATAACTTGTACCATCTGGGAGTATATTGATCTGGTGCTAACGGTGTGTTTTCGATATTTTCAAAATCTTCTATAAATCCATTAACAAACTTACAGAAGATATTATAAAAATCGATGACTTGCTGTGAGGATAATTTTCCGAATTCCTTTTCCACAATTTAATTTGAGATATCTATTCGGGATCTTGTAAAACTATGACATCTTGCTCTTCAGCTTCAACATTAAATTCAACCCTACTCTGCAAAACAATCTCTTCAATAACTTTTGTTCCTAACTCTGACTTTAATACTTGTTCAAAAATTTCCATTAATTTTGGTATATTTATAATTTCTTCTACAGATTCAATATACTTATTCACAATAGCTTTTACTTTGTATTTTTCAGAAGCTTGTTTAGTGAGTTTTCCTATTATTACATCAGGATCATCATCAGTCTTTACAACGAATGTTATTGGATACCTTTGTACCTTGTCTATATCTAAAAAATATTTACCCGCATCAATTGTCTCTGTGACTTGAAAAAATCGTCCAAGCGGCTTCATTACAAAATCTATACCGCCATCATTGGCATTTGTACGACCAGTTTTGTATAAAATTAAAGTCTCTTCATTTAAGGCATCTGGTGACCATCCCCAATATATACTTTTATCGGCATAATAATGTTTTAATACTGAATAACTGGCAATTTCAAATATGCGGGCATCTACATTTGGCCTAAACAAACTTTTTATGAAATCTATAGCTTTATCTGGAGATTCATTTTGTATATCGATTATCTCCTTACATTAATCCATAAACTCAGAAAAAGCGCTTTTCCTTGCATCAATATACGCTTCAATTATTTGTTTAATAGGACTTGCTAAGTTAACCGTTTTTCCATCTACATCTACTTTTATTAGATGCTCATTTATCCAGTATCTATTAGAATCGGCATCACGAATTATTGGTTGATTTTCACAGGTGGGAAAATACTTTTTAAACTCTTCATTTAGTCTATGATTAAGTGCATGATTCTGTAATTTACTACCAAAGGGCAATTCTCTTTGCCGTTTAAATAAATCAGAAAATTTAGCTCCTTCGTAGTCCTCATAATTATTTTTTTCTAAATAACCATTATTTATATAGTCTTCTACAAGTACATAAATAGCATAATGATTAGCAAAACCTGCTCGTGACTTAGAACCGCGATTTGCTGCTTTAGTTTTTATATTTAGATACTGAAGGATCTCGCTATCTTCAAGAAGAATAGATCCAATATTGTCTGTATGGTCATCTAAAATAGATTCAATTTTATTGGTAAAATCATGTCGAAGTATTGACACTAAATAACTCCCCTGTCATTTCATCTCTTTTAGCATTTTTACCATTCTTTATCACTGTTGATTTCTCAGGCTTTCGTAATACCTCGCCATTGAATTCGCTATAATCCAAGACTCTTCTTAGACCAATTTTTAGATATTCCTCTTGTGATTCAATACTAATTGTTCTTCTATTCAATGACTTTGCAACTGATGCAGTTGAAAATGTACCTGAAAAAGGATCTAATACAATATCTTCCCGATTACTACTCGCTTTGATTATCCTTTCTAATAATGACTCAGGTTTTTGTGATGGATGTACTTCATATTCACCCATTCGATATCTAACTCTAGGGATATTCCATACATTCCCTGGTACTTTTTTAGTGTTATATGGTTTTGGTACATCGCCTCTATAATTAATTAATTTACGCTGAGAACCAGTTTTTGCTTCGACAAGAATATCATCTGCATTGAACGTATAGTCTTTTGAATTTTTTACACAATGGAGTATAGGCTCGTACATTGAACCATAATATTTCTTTGCTTGGACACCAGAACTATCATATGACCATATTATTCTACTTAAAATAGTCAGCTTATCTCGAAGATATAAATCGAAATATGGCATGGCTTGAGTACTAGTCATTATGTACATACTTCCATTGTCTTTTAAGATTCTAATACACTCATCAATCCATTGATAAGCCCATTCTGCATAGTGTAAATCCGAAGGCCATCGATCATTAAATTCTGAAAACTTTTTCCTATATTATATGGAGGATCAACAAAAATTAAGTCTATTGATGCATCAGCTATATTTGATTTTAATACGTCGAGAGCATCGCCATGGTAAATGGTATGATTTTGATTATCATAAACTTCAGCCAATTAAAATTTCCTCCGAATTAAGCATTAGTTAACTAATTCAATCTCGACAGAACCGTTTGAAGATTCCAACTTAGTAATGGAATTAATATTGAGGTTCAATTATGACATAGCAATAACTTAATTAGTAAGAGTAATTTGTGTCTAATTGACAATGGATGAAACCTGATTCACCCCAAGTGAACAAGGTTTTGGCACAGAGCATATGCTGTAAGTGACTGTTTTAGTTAATAGTGAATGATTTCAGTTCAGGCTCATAACGCTAGGGTCGGTGGTTTACTGCTCATAGCCACTATATATTACATGCATTCACTGATTAATTAATAAAGCAATCTTCGACTATGCTAGCTTTTAGAACTTTTCTACAATTTTATTGCAGAATTTATAGAAATAACTAAAAAACGATAACTTGCTAAATCGATAATTTTCCGAATTTGTTTTCATTCGCGTTTATTTCTAGAATCATAAAGTTTATATAGAAATATTTAGTATTCACTATGCATGTATTTTATTTCTAAATCATCGGCAACTTTCTCTATATCGCCCCTACATGATATATCTAGATTTTGTCCACATTCGTATTGATAATGATGCACTAGCTCATGTAACAAGACTGCCTTACCTCTTTTTGTTTTTAAATCAACTAGCTTATTCAAATAGATGTGTTTTTTTTCATAATTATAAAGTCCGAATATAATAATATTCGTTTTTTCACAGTCATACTCTCTATCTGAATCATCGTATTTTATTTTAGCCATTTCACAAAGCTGTTTATTACTTAAAAATTTAATACCAGGGTGTTTGATATTTTTTTTCTGAAATTGGTAATTATTATCTAGCCATATTGATAATTCATCCATGATTAAATTATATTCATCATTTTGAACAAGATGATGAGAAAGTACATTTTGAGAAAAAAATAAAACGACACCTAGTAAATATAAAAAAGGCATTACTCACTACTGATTGATTTAGCAATCAGTTTTAACATATCAAGTGCCGACACAACGCCAATGAGATTGGCATTTTCGTCTTCGACTATTAGATGATGTATATTTTCATCAACCATTATTTTGATTGCATGAGAAATATTATCCGTCGCCTTTATTTTTTTTAAGTTATGCGAGCAAACTTGCCAAGCTTGTAATGCCTGAAAGTTTTTCTCATTCTTTTCAAGTTCGACCATATCTTGTTCTGTAATTATGCCAAAGATATGGTTGTTATCATCGATAACAGCAATACTAGACTCTCTTTTCCAATCGACTTGCTTAAGTATATAGTTCACAGATTGAGTATAATTTACACATTTAAATTTATGTAATTGCATCTGAAACTGGCTTGTTAAACTCAAGTAGATTAAAAATTTTTGTATTTGTGTCCATATGTACTAAATATAAAAAGTTATTATTAACTTAGGCAACACATATATTATGTCAATATATATATAGGTAAAAGCTAAAACATGAACAATTTAATAAGGTTTTGGCACAGCGCATGCTTAAGAGATGACGGTTCTCTTTCTAGATTTATAAATCAATGTACATATTTTGAAATTAACTGCTTGCCTTTACGTGTAATATAACCTTCATCACTAATAAAACCTTTATTCTTTGCTAAGGAGTAATCATAGTGCGCGTCATTAGCGGGAATATATACCGTTCCATCGCCGTAGCGATTATTAAGTACGTCTGCGATTTTGATTTCATTCAATACTAATTCGTTGATTATTTGTACCATTGTCTTACCGTTCTCCTAATGTATCAGTGTTAATGTATCTGGTATTGTTTTTGCGCTTTTCGTTTTTTCATCCAGTTCTGTACGCGTTATACCGCCTGTACCTACTAATGCGACTACGGGTTTATTACGTTTCAGAAATTCGGATTCAAGGTGTTTTGTGCCGTTTCCACCGCCGATGATGATTGCACCAGCGCAGAGTTCTGCAATCATGCGGTGTTTTTCTTCTGTGTCTTTTACGCTGATAACAACATCGCAATGGCTACTGTTATTCAGTTCGATATGATCTTCTAATACGGCTAATGTTTTTCCTTCGAATTCCTTTGCGCCTCTGAATGCACTATTAAATGTCGAAGTCAGATTACCTGCTGTAACGATATAGCCTTTCTTTGCTAATGTCGCACCAGCGGAATAGGCCGCGACCTGGTTATAGGGACCGCATGGTTCTGCAAAGCCAAGTATAGCGACATGTTCTTTTACATTATCCTGTTCAGGTCTACTTATCATGACAATAAGCTCCTTTGTTCTTGCGCAACATTTTGGCTGGTTAATACATTAAGTGTTGTATCAATACGTCCATAGTTGTCTTCTAAACGAACGATATCATCTTCACCAAGATAGTTTCCGCATTGCACTTCGATCAGGTTTAAGGTTTCTGTTCCATTGTTCTTTAATCGATGTACCTCACCTTTTGGAATATAAACCGATTCATTCGGACCTAGGATAAGTTCGTCTTCGCCAACTTCAACTACAGCAACACCGTGTACCACTATCCAATGCTCTGAACGATGATGATGGTATTGTTTTGATAACACGCCACCGGGTTCAACCGTGATATGTTTTACTTGATGTTGTGAGCCTTGATCGATACTGGTGTACGTTCCCCAAGGTCGATTCACTGTTGCTGGTTGTTTGGTTTCTTCTCTGTTTTGTAGATTGAGTTTATCGACGACTTTTTTTACATCTTGTGATCTGTTTTTATGCGAAATTAATAATGCATCATCGGTATCGACAACAATCAGATCATGTAAGCCAATCGTTGAAACCAATTTTTTATTACTGCGAATATAACAATCCGCAGTAGAGTCCATCACAACATTACCGGAGGTGACATTGCCGTACATATCTTTATCGCCATTTTCTAACAAGCTTAACCATGAACCTGCATCAGACCATTTGAATAGACCTTCTACTACTGAAGCTTTATTCGTATGTTCCATCACTGCATAATCAACTGACACTGCTGGTAACGACTCAAAATACACTGTAACCGGGTGTATGACGTTTTCATGATGACTAGCATGTAAATAAGCTTGATTTACTTCAACAACCATATCCGGTTGGTTTTCTGCGAGTTCATTAATGTATTGTAAAGCTGAGAACATAAAGATGCCGCTGTTCCAGTAGAAATTACCTTGTGCCAGCATATCTTCAGCAACGCTTAGTTGTGGTTTTTCAACAAACTGCTTTAAATTGAAAGCACGTGTTTTATTTCGATTATTTAATTCTTCACCTGACTCGATATAACCGTATCCGGTTTCTGGGTAATCGGGTTTAATTCCAAAGGTTACCATCTTGCCACGGTTACATTCATTGTGTGCCAGTTCTATTGCATCATAAAAGTGTTCATCATTATCAATAACATGATCAGAAGGCATGACTAACATTATGCTGTCTGGTTCAGTGCTTAATATATGGTAAGCCGCTAATGCGATTGCCGGGGCAGTATTTTTTGCAACGGGTTCAAGAATAATTGCGCCCGCGTCTATATTTGCTTCTTTTAACTGTTGTTTAATCAGATGTTCATGATCTTTATTACCAACAATAATCGGTGCGTTGAAATCATCCGTGTTTTTTACTCTATTTAATGTTTCAACAAACATACTTTTTTCTGACATTAAAGGTAGGAATTGCTTTGGCATCGCACTACGCGACATCGGCCATAAGCGTGTACCTGAACCGCCTGACAAAATTACTGGATATATCTTTTTACTTTTCATAATGTTTTCCTCTTCAATAAGTCATAATTTATTTTCTTGACCCTACTATCGCAGTCTACGTGCCAACTCTATTTTTAATAATAAAAACAGTAATTTAGGTTGTTTCCGTCAGTTTTTGAGAGACTTTTTCACTGTGCGATTTGCATTTTGCAAAGCGTTACGAGAATCGCTTTCGGAATATCGAATTCTTTTTCCAAGCCTGAATTGAATCTGGTTTCAATTAAGTATTTGTTTCTTATGAGTAAAACAAAAAATATCGAAGGTTGGCACAGTCCTCGCTCTTACCCATGCAACGTAAAACTTTTATTTACATTTTTAATTTAAAAACACGAGGACTAAAAAATGAGCACAGCAACATTGCAGCGAAATACAAATCTTACTGATAGCGCAGCACAAGCAAGGATGAATGTCATGCTTGGTAAATCAGTGTCTGAATTTATCGAAGAAGATAAAGCAAAAATTAGTATCTTCGGTTTAGGTTATGTCGGTGCAGTTTCTGCTGCCTGTTTTTGCGACCTAGGCCATGAAGTAATCGGTGTTGACCCTGACGAAAAGAAAGTTGATCACATTAATAAAGGTGAATCTCCAATCGTTGAACATCAACTACCTGAACTTTTATCAATGGCAAATAAACTTGATTTATTAAAAGCAACTCAAAACGCAGTAGCGGCCATTATTGAAACAGACATTACGTTTGTTAGCGTTGGTACACCAAGTAGTCCTGATGGCAGTTGTGACACAACGTACTTACAACAAGCATCAATGCAAATTGGTGAAGCGATTAAATTAAAAGATTCTTATCACTTAGTTATGTATCGCAGTACCGTTCCTCCAAAAACAACACGCGATATTATGATTCCTATTATTGAACAGGTCTCTGGTAAAAAGTGCGGTGTTGATTTTGGTGTTGCGTTTAACCCTGAGTTCTTACGTGAAAGTACGGCTATTAAAGATTTCTATGCGCCACCAAAAACAGTAATTGGTGCTTATGATGAAAAAGCAGGAGAGGTTGCTGCATCTTTATATGAAGGTAATGTGGAAGGAGAAATTATACAAACTTCAATAGAAGCGGCTGAGTTTGTTAAATATGTTGATAATACATGGCATGCCTTGAAAGTTGTATTTGGTAATGAGATTGGTCGTGTCTGTAAAGCGATGGATGTCGATAGCCATGAAGTCATGAATATTTTCTGTAAAGATACAAAATTAAATCTATCGCCTTATTACTTAATGCCGGGGTTTGCTTATGGTGGTTCTTGTTTACCAAAAGACACTCGCGGCATAAATCATTTAGCGAATACGCTGGATGTGAAAATACCTGTCATAAAAAATATCATGAAGAGTAATGAAACGCATATTGAACATGCAAAAGAAATGATAGAAATGATGCCAGGTAAAAAAGTTGGTTTTTTGGGTATTACATTTAAAGCGGGCACGGATGATTTACGTGAAAGCCCAGCAATAGAATTAGTTAAGCAGCTTTCAGAAAGTGATTATGATATTAAGATTTTTGATCCAAATTTCACGCCTACACCATTGCATGATACCGATCACACTCAAACTAAAATGAATGATGTTGGCACGATGTTATCAAGTATGGCAACGGAAGACAGTGATTCATTATTAACTGATTGCGATATGTTGGTCGTGACGCATAACGACGAATCATTTAAATCAATAGTGTAACAGGCTAAAGGTAAGTTGCCTGTCATTGATTTGGTACGCATGGATGAGCAGCATACCAAGTCGGAACAAATCAACGGCATTTGTTGGTAAGGAGAATAAATATGACTAAATCACATAAATTTCATTGGTCTATTTTAAGAGAGTATGACATTCGCGGTGTTATTGGTAAGACATTAGATACGGATGATGCTTATGCAATAGGTCGTGCATTCGGTACGATGGTTATTCGTAATCTCGGAAAAACAGTTACGGTCGGTTACGATGGTCGAATCAGTTCACCTGAGATTGAAGCATCATTAACACAAGGTTTAGTTGATTCAGGTATTGCAGTTATTCGATTAAGTCTTGGGCCAACACCAATGGTTTACTTTGCATCGCATGCATTGAATACCGATGGAGCAGTAATGATAACGGGTTCGCATAACCCGGGAGATTATAACGGTTTTAAAATGGTGATGGATAACAAGCCTTTTTATGGAAAGGATATTCTCCGTTTAAGCGATATTGCTGCAAATGCTGATTATGAAAGCGGCAAAGGCTTTACGGTCTATACTAGTATAATTGAAGAGTACATCAATCGTATTGCCGATGACTATCACGGTAGCCGAGAACTTAAGATTGCATGGGACTCGGGTAACGGTGTAACAGGTCCTTTCCTTAAAGCATTAACGCATCATATACCAGGTGAACATATCGTTATCAACGCAAAGGTTGATGGTACGTTTCCTAATCATCATCCTGATCCGACTGTGCCGGAAAATTTGATTCAATTACAGGAAGTGGTCCTTAACGAAAAATGCGACTTGGGTATTGCCTTCGATGGAGATGGTGACCGATTGGGTGTAATTGATAGCAAAGGCCGTATTATCTGGGGCGATCAATTAATGAGTATTTATGCGGAAGAGGTATTAAAGTCGAATCCGGGTGCGGCCATTATTGCTGATGTTAAATCCAGTGATTTTTTGTTTGAAGATATTAAAGCAAAAGGTGGTGATGCCATCATGTGGCGTACGGGTCATTCACTAATAAAAGAGAAGATGGCTGAGTCAGGCGCTTTGCTTGCTGGAGAAATGAGCGGTCATATTTTCTTTAAAGATAAGTACTATGGTTATGATGATGCTTTATATGCTGCTGTTCGTTTGATTAGTATTCTTGCTAGCAAGGAGCAATCTTTAGCAGATATTAAAGATGCTATGCCAGAAATGGTGAATACACCTGAACTTCGATTTCAATGTGACGATGATATTAAATTCAAGGTTGTCGACGATGTACGTGATCGCCTGATCAAAAAAGGCGTAAAAATTAATGATATTGATGGTGTCAGGGTTAAATCTGATAAAGGCTGGTGGTTACTACGTGCTTCAAACACGCAAGATGTATTGGTAGCGCGATGCGAGGCCAGCAATGATGATGATTTAGGTGATTTGAAAAATATATTGATCAATGAACTCAATTATAGTGGTGTTAAAGCAGCTATATTCGCTTGAGTTAATACGGTCAATTGGTATAAGGCGCTGATGCATAAGTGTTGAGGTATTTGGGAAAAATTAAAAGGTTTATAGTCTTTTAATACGAGGTACCTCAATCAGCGCCAAGTACTTTAATCCAGTGTGGCATTAGATATTTTACTGTGAGTGGCCATTTTATGAATGGTTGCCAATGGAGCAGTTAGTTTAATGACGAAGTGATATCATCTTTTGTGAAGTGTGATTTTCGCAATAATTAGTCCAAAAAGTTGTTTAAATCAGCTTTTCAAGATGGCGTATTGAACAGTATTCTGTTAGTCTTATTTCCCCTGAATATGAAACTATTTAGGCGATCTTTTACCCCTAAAACCGGTTGTTTCAGACCGGACGAATTCGCTCCCTCTAAACTTTTGACTTCTTTTGGAATGGCTTTATGACGCGTTATATCTTTGTGACTGGTGGTGTTGTTTCTTCTCTTGGCAAAGGTATTGCTGCCGCGTCTCTCGGCGCCATTTTGGAAGCGCGTGGTTTAAAGATCACCATGATCAAGCTCGATCCTTATATTAATGTCGACCCCGGAACCATGAGTCCTTTCCAGCATGGCGAAGTGTACGTAACGGATGACGGTGCCGAGACGGATCTGGACTTAGGGCACTATGAGCGTTTTGTTCGTGCAACAATGGGAAAACAAAACAATTTTACAACCGGCCGGATCTATCAAAATGTTATTCAAAGAGAACGACGTGGTGATTATCTGGGCGGTACGGTACAAGTCATTCCTCATATTACTGATGAGATAAAAAACTGTATTAAATCGGGGACTGGGGATGCGGATATTGCCATGGTCGAAATTGGCGGTACGGTCGGTGATATTGAATCGCAACCTTTTCTTGAAGCCATTCGACAAATGCGTATTGAAGAGGGTTCAGAAAATACCCTGTTTATACATTTAACTTTGGTGCCATACATCTCAGCCGCAGGTGAAATTAAAACAAAGCCGACACAGCATTCGGTTAAAGAACTACGTTCGATTGGTATTCAACCGGATATTCTCGTCTGTCGCACTGATCATGTCATTCCAAATAATGAACGCAAGAAAATGGCCTTATTCACGAATGTGGATGAATCAGCCATTATCTCTGCGCTTGATGTAGATAATATTTATAAGGTACCGAAAGCATTGCACGAACAGGGGCTGGATGAAATCGTGAATAAAAAGTTCGCAATGAATTTACCTAGTGCAGACTTAAGTGAATGGCATAATGTTGTTGATGCACTGGATAACCCGGTTACCAACGTTAATATTGCCATGGTGGGGAAATACATGGATTTGGCGGATTCCTATAAGTCTTTATCAGAAGCTCTGGCGCATGCCGGCGTACAAACGCGTACGAAGGTCAATATTGTCTATGTTGATTCAGAAGAGATCGAAAATAATGGTGCTGACTGTTTAAATGAAATTGATGCGATTCTTGTGCCGGGCGGGTTTGGTAATCGCGGTACCGATGGCAAAATTGAAGCTGTCAGATATGCCAGAGAAAATGGGGTACCGTATCTGGGTATTTGTCTTGGTATGCAACTCGCTGTTATTGAAATAGCTCGGCACCTTGCCGGTTTGGAAAATGCAAACAGTACCGAGTTTGATAAAAACACAGAACATCCTGTTATAGGTTTGATTACCGAATGGCAGGATGCAACAGGTAAAATTGAACAACGCAGTGAAAATTCTGATTTAGGTGGCACCATGCGTTTAGGTGGTCAGGACTGTCAATTGCTGGAAGGTTCATTAGCAAAAGAAATGTATCAAACCGATAAAATTACTGAACGCCATCGTCACCGATATGAATTCAACAATAAGTATCAGCAACAGCTTGAAGCGACGGGTATGAAAATATCAGGTCGGTCAGTAGATGGAGAGCTGGTAGAGATGATCGAAATTCCAGCACACACTTGGTTTGTCGCTTGTCAGTTCCATCCTGAATTTACTTCAACACCACGTGATGGCCATCCATTATTCACGGGTTTTATAAAGGCCGCAGGAAACCATAAAGAATCAACTTCGGGAGCTGTTAAAGATGCAGCTATGTGATTTTGAAGTTGGTCCGGATAAACCTTTTTCTTAATAGCCGGTCCCTGTGTCATCGAAAGTGAACAACTGGCAATGGATACGGCGGGACAGTTAAAAGAGTTAACAGCTGAATTGCAAATCCCATTTATTTATAAATCTTCTTTTGATAAAGCCAATCGTAGTTCACACGACAGTTATCGTGGGCCAGGTATTGAAGCCGGTTTAAAAGTGCTTGCTGATGTAAAAGAAAAAATAGGTGTGCCGGTATTAACAGATATACATGAAGATACGCCATTGGATGAAGTTGCCAGTGTTGTTGATGTATTACAGACGCCCGCATTTCTTTGTCGGCAGACAAATTATATTCAAGCTGTTGCGAAAACAGGTTTGCCGGTCAATATAAAGAAAGGACAGTTTCTTGCGCCGTGGGATATGGTGCATGTTGTCGAAAAAGCGCGCGCGGTTGGAAATGATAAAATCATGGTTTGTGAACGCGGTGCAAGTTTTGGCTACAATTATCTTATTTCTGATATGCGTTCACTCGTTGTCATGCAGGAAACAGGTGCGCCAGTTGTGTTTGATGCAACGCATTCAGTACAAATGCCGGGTGGTGGGGGTAAAGTTTCTGGTGGTCAACGTGAATTTGTACCGGCATTGGCTCGTGCAGCTATGGCGGTGGGTATATCCGGCTTATTTATAGAAACACATCCACAGCCGGAAAAAGCATTAAGTGATGGGCCTAATTCGTGGCCGATGGACAAGATGAAGTCTTTGTTGGAAACACTAAAGACAATTGATCAAACAATAAAACCATAAAGTAAATGAGGAGTAGAAGTGTCAACTATCAATAAAATTATTGCGCGAGAAGTTTTGGATTCAAGAGGCAACCCAACTATTGAGGCAGAGGTTTATACGGAAAGTGGTGCGGTTGGGAGTGCTATGGTGCCTTCCGGAGCATCAACAGGTATTCGCGAGGCAATTGAATTGCGCGATGGTGATAAAGCACGCTATCTTGGCAAAGGCGTATTGAATGCGGTTGCTAATATTCATGACAAAATTTCTCCTGCTTTAGTTGGTAAAGAAGTCAGTGAACAGGCGGAAGTTGATCAAACTATGATCAACCTTGATGGGACACATAACAAAGAGGTACTTGGCGCAAATGCGGTTCTTGCCGTTTCTATGGCAGCGGCACATGCTGCTGCAAATGAAAAGAATCTTGCTCTATATGAATATCTTGGTGACCTAGTCGATGGTGGAAGCGATTCTTTTAAAATGCCTGTGCCGATGATGAATATTATCAATGGTGGTGCGCACGCTGATAATAGTGTTGATTTGCAGGAGTTTATGATTTTACCTGTTGGTGCATCAAGTATTCGTGAAGCAGTGCGATACGGTACAGAAGTGTTTCATTCTTTAAAGTCTGTTTTATCTAATCTTAATTTAGGAACAACGGTTGGTGATGAAGGCGGATTCGCGCCTAATCTTTCTTCAAATGAACAAGCGATAGAAGTGATACTCGAAGCAATCGATAAAGCCGGTTATAAGGCAGGCGAAGATATTTTATTAGGTCTTGATGTTGCCAGTTCTGAATTCTATCAAGACGGTATTTATACGTTAGAATCTGAAAATAAAAAATTAAGTTCACAAGAGTTTTTAGACTATCTTTCTCCGTGGTTTGATAAATATCCAATCATTACCATGGAAGACGGTATGGATGAAGGCGATTGGGACGGTTGGAAATTATTAACCGATAAATTAGGTAAAGATGTGCAATTGGTTGGTGATGATTTGTTTGTTACCAATACTTCTATTCTTCAGGAAGGTATTGATAAAAAAATTGCTAATTCAATCTTAATTAAAGTGAATCAGATTGGTTCATTAACAGAAACTTTGGCGGCGATTGAAATGGCAAAGAAGGCAGGATATACCGCTGTTATCTCACATCGTTCAGGTGAAACTGAAGATACCACGATTGCTGATTTAGCTGTGGCAACGTCGGCTGGTCAAATTAAAACGGGTTCACTTTCCCGCTCTGATCGTGTCGCGAAATATAATCGATTAATGAAAATTGAAGATCAATTGGGTAGTCGTGCGAGTTATCCGGGTAAAGATACTTTTTACAACCTAACTTAATGTTTAATAGGACTGATTATATATAGATGAGAATAAGTACTGCACTTTTTGTTCTGCTGTTGGTGTTGTTGCAATACCGCTTATGGTTTGGCAATGGCAGTATGACGGAAGTGCATCATCTAGAAAAACAGATCAGTCAAATGGAAGAAAAGAATCAGCAATTAAAAGAACGCAATCTTTCATTAACAGCAGAAGTGCTTGATCTAAAAGAAGGAAAGGAAGCAATTGAAGAGCGAGCACGTAGTGAAATGGGCATGATTAAATATGATGAAACGTTTTATCAGATTATTGATTATTCCAGTTCGCAAGTTAGTTCTAATTAAGTTCAATGTCATCTAACGCAAGATACTGGGTTGTTATACCCGCAGCGGGTGTGGGTAAGCGTATGGGTGTTGATAAACCCAAACAGTATATTCAGGTTAATGACAAAACAATAATCGAGCATACAATTGAATGCTTTCTTTATCGCAAAGAAATAGAAAAAGTAGTTGTCGCTATTTCCAAAACGGATGAGTACTGGCCTGAACTTGATATTTCAAAACATGAGAAAGTAATCACAGCGCCAGGCGGTGAAGAGCGTTATCAATCTGTGTTTAACGGTTTGCACGAATTGAAAGATAAAGCAAAAGAGGATGACTGGGTTCTGGTTCATGATGCAGCGAGACCCTGTTTAAGCCAATCTGCTATTGATAGACTTATGATTGAATTACGTCAACATGAAGTGGGCGGCTTATTAGCCATGCCCTGTCGTGATACAATGAAGCGAGCAAATGAAGCGGGCGAAATTATAGATACTGTTGAACGGGAATCACTTTGGCATGCGCAAACACCACAGATGTTTAAATATGCAAAACTGTATTCAGCGATTAGTGATGTATTGGAAAAAGGAAGAGTTGTTACTGATGAAGCAATGGCCATTGAGCTGTCAGGTTTTAGGCCATTACTTGTTAAAGGTCAGCAGGAAAATATAAAAGTCACTCATAAAGATGATTTAAATTACCTTGAAACCTACCTAAATGAGATGAAATTATAAATGAGAATTGGACACGGCTATGATACGCACCGTCTTGTTGAAGACAGACCTTTAATACTTGGTGGTGTCAGAATTCCGTACGAAAAAGGTTTAGAAGGTCATTCTGATGCAGATGCGGTTATACATGCATTATGTGATGCGATATTGGGTGCGCTTTGTTTAGGCGATATAGGTAATCATTTTCCTGATACGGATCCAGAATTTAAAAATGTAGATAGCCGTATTTTATTAAAACAAGTTGTTGATTTAATGAAACAAAAAAATATCAGTTAAGCAATGCTGATATAACGATATTGGCGCAAGCACCAAAAATGGCAGGACACATACCTGCCATGCGCGAAATTTTAGCGAGTGATTTAAATTGTAGTATCGAAGACATCAACGTCAAAGCTACGACGTCTGAGGGCATGGGCTTTGTTGGTCGTGGTGAAGGTATTTCTGTGCACTCTGTTATTTTACTTGTTCCTGCGTGATTAAAGCAGAAAACCCTCTCCTTTAAATACTAAAAGTATTCCTCTAGTTTTTATCGCAACATCATGCGATTTTGAGTCGTTGCGCTCATTGATCTGTGTTTGATGAATGGAACTCCTCAAAATTAATTGATGATTTTTCAATTTACTTTTAAGGAGAAACATAGATGAATACTATTTGTCAGAGTAGTGAAGTTCTAATTAATAAATTTAAACATTTAAAGGTAGAAGTTAAACCAGAACAAAATGCCGTTTGGGTTTACCTCGACTCTTTACCCTACCCGTGTATTACTCGAACATTACTTTCAGAATTAAAATATTTTCAACAACAATTAGCCTTATATAAAGGTCGCTTACCTTATAAAAATGAAATGGTAGAAATTAAATACCATATCGTTACTTCGCATTACCCAGTATTTAGTTTTGGCGGGGATCTAAAATACTTTTTTGAATGTATTGATAATAGAGATGAGGATGGGTTAAGGAAATATGCATACGCTTGTATAGATACTATGTATCCAAACCTAAATGGGTTTGATTTAGGTATAACAACAATATCTCTCATCCATGGAAACGCTTTAGGAGGAGGATTTGAAGCAGCATTATCAAGCCATGTACTGGTAGCCGAAAAAGAAGCGGAAATGGGATTCCCGGAAGTTTTGTTTAATTTATTTCCAGGAATGGGAGCTTATAACTTGGTTGCACAGAGAGTCAGCCCGGCAATGGCTGAAAAAATGATATTGAGTGGTAGAACTTATAGTGCAGAAGAGTTATATGAAATTGGTCTTATTGATGTCATTGCTGATAAGGGAGAAGGTGTCTCAGCAGTAAATGACTTTATACATGGAGAAAAAAGAAACCATAACACGCTTAAAGCAATACACAAGGTCAGAAATATAGTTACCCCTGTTCGTTATGAAGAACTTATTAAAGTCTGTGACGTATGGGTCGAATCAGCACTTGATTTAAAAGATAAAGATATACGCATTATGAAACGTCTTGTTCGTAGCCAGAATAAGTTTGTTTCAAAAGAGGATGCAGCCCTTTTTTCAAAAGCAACATGAATTTAAAAAATTATTTTTATTCATTTTTAAACTTTTATAAGGAGTCTAGTTATGTCTGGTTTATCTTCGCGAGAATTACGTGGGAATCTTTCTGATTACATTAAAAAATCTAACACTAAAGCATTAGTGATGTTTTTAGCTGATTTTTCTATTTATCTGGCTGCTATTTGCGGTGTAGTTTTGTTTGATAATATTTTATTAAAACTTGTTTGTAGTTGTCTCATTGGTCTAAAAATGGCGTCATTATTTGTTATTGCCCATGATGCAGCTCATGATAATCTTTTTGATAATTCATTATTAAATAGAATTATTGGTAGATTAGCTTTTTTACCTTGTTATCATAATTACAGTTTATGGTTAATTGTACATAATCGTTTTCATCATCAATTCACAAATATGGCAGGTATTAATTCCTGGTCACCATTATCAAAAAAAGAATACGATAGTTTGCCTGCTTTTAAACAACGTTTGGAACAGTTTTACCGAAGCCCAATGGGGATTTCGTTTAACTATTTAATCGAAAGATGGTGGAAAAATAAATTTTTCCCATTTAAGACATTAACGGGTAATTTTCAAGGTAAATATTGGTCTGACTTTTTATTAGTATCATTATATCTAGTAGGACAGGTTAGTTTTTTTACCTATGTTGGCCTTAATTCAGTTAGTAGTAATGTTATAGAAATGATGGCTTTAGGTTTGTTTTTGCCTCTTTTTATTTTTGCTTTTATGGTTGGTTTTTCCGTATATCAACAACACACACATGAAAGCGTCCCGTGGTTTGATAATAATGATGAAAGGAAAATTTATGGGCACATAGAAGATGTAACACTACATGTAAAGTATCCCGATTGGTATAACATACTAAGTCATAATGTAATGGAACATACTGCTCATCATATAGATCCTAGAATTCCATCTTATAATCTAGCAAAGGCCCAGAAAAAAATTGAAAGAGTATATGGTGACTCGATGAAGATAATGAAGTTCTCATTGAGAAAAACATTATCAACGATGAAAAAGTGCAAGCTATATGATTATGAAAATCACTGTTGGCTTGATTTTGATGGGTGCAGGACTAGTGATCTCATTATCTTCAAAGAAGAGATAACTTATTCTGACGCAGCCTAGTTTTACATCTAACGAGACAGGGAAGTCTCGAATTTATGATTTAGAGTGGTTTGTTATCTCGGTTTCTATGTAAGTGTTAAGTGCTTTTTTAGTGTCTTCAAGTGAATCTTTTAATTTTATAAATTGTGTTTTTAGTTTAGATGTTTCTTTTAAACGACTTAGTTTAAGTATGTTATTGCAGTATTTAGATAATCTTTTTGCTCCTATAGTACGAGAACTACCTTCAAGAGCATGTCCAAGGCTTGATATGATTTCATAGTTATTTTTATCAACAGCATTTTTTAATTTTTCTACTGTATTATTCGCATCATCAATATAACCGCTAATTAATTGCTCCATAAAATCATTATCATTTGACATAAATAAGATTTTATTCAAGGTATTGAAGTCTAAGGTTGGTAAAATGTCGGGCGTATTGATATCAACAACGTTCTCTTTATTTTTATCTAAGGTTATATTTTTTTTATTTGTCAAATTAGAAACTGTATCAAGTAGCTTTTGTGGTTCCACTGGCTTTGTTAAAAAATCATCCAGCTTTGCTTGAAAGCACGCATTCCTGGCTTCAATTGTTGCATTAGCAGTCAGTATTAAAATAGGTATATTCTTTTTATCAGGATAACTAAGGCGATATATTTTTGCGGCTTCTATTCCACCCATTATCGGCATTTGCATATCCAAAATAATTAGGTCGAAATCTTTTGTTTCTAATATATCAAGTGCTTCTTCTCCATTTTCAACAAGCGTGACGTTATGGTTACCAAATTCTAGTATGTTTTTTATTACTTTTTGGTTGGTGGTGTTGTCTTCTCCTACAAGAATATCTAAATTTTGGGGTTCTAAATTTTGATTCTCAACTGAGGTTGGAAGTATATTTTTGTTTTCATTTTCTGACGAATTAATCAACCCGGCTACTGCAGCATGTATTATTCTATATAAAACTGTTCTATCAGGTTTGCTGTTAATAATAGATGCATAACCTGAGTTTAAAATTCTATTTTTAAAGGAAGAAGAAGTTTCATCATCGTTAACAAGTATGAATGTATGGTTCTTAAATGAAGAATTAGTTTTAGTGATTTTTATAAATTGATTAGGATCAGTGTCCAGTCCTTTATGGCAAACAAAAATAATCACATAAGGGAAGCGTTATGATTAGCCTCACAAATCATATCAATAGCTTGTTGAGCACTGCCAGCATAATCATGTGAAATAAAAGGCCATAGTGAAAAAAAATCATCAATTATCTGGTTTGTAGCTCTAACGGGGTTAATAATCAAAATACGTGTATCACCCATTTCTTTTAATGACTCTTTCTCCTCAGATAATATGTTCTGTTTTTCTAAGTCAAGTTCAAACCAAAAGTTTGAGCCTTCACCTGACTTGCTAGAGAAGTTTATTTCTCCTTTCATGCTTTCAGTTAGTTGCTTTGCGATGGCCATACCAAGTCCTGTTCCACCGTATTTTCTAGTTGTAGATTCATCTGCTTGAGTAAATTTATCAAATAATTTAGCTTTATCTTGTTCAGCAATGCCTATTCCTGTATCAATTACTTCAAACCGAACTCTAATGTTATTGTTATTCGATGCTACAGGGGTTACATAAACCTTAATTACTCCCTCATCTGTAAATTTAATAGCATTACTAATTAAGTTAATAATTATCTGCCTGATATGTAATTTATCACCGCGTAATAAAAACGGAACTTCAGGGGATATATGAACATTAAATGAAACGCCTTTATTTATTGCTTGAGGTGATAGCATCATTGCTGCTGAATTGACCAAAGCATGTAAATCAAAGTCGATGTTTTCTATGTTTATCTTTCCTGCTTCTATTTTTGAAATATCAAGAATGTCATTGATCAATGTTAATAAGTTCTGCGCTGAAGCATTGATAGTAGAAGCAAAGTCTTTTTCTTTAGTTGGTAATTTTGCTTTCGAAAGTAAAGCGCTCATGCCAATAACGCCGTTCAATGGCGTTCGAATTTCATGACTCATGTTAGCGAGAAATTGACTTTTTGCTTCGTTTGCAGCTTCAGCTTCTTTTATGGCTTTATGTAGCTGCGATATAAGAATAGAGACATACCCTGATAATATTATTATTGAAATCAGCATGCCGGTGCTTAAGTAAGTGTTTTCATGCCAGTAAGTGCTATTGTTTATGGCGATACTAAAGCCTATAACTGACATGATGGCGCAGGTTGATAAATATTTATTTCCGTATCGAAAACCATAACCAAAAATAATAAATAAATATCCACCTATGATCGGCGTGCCAATTTCTCCAATATAAGTAAAAGCATATGAGATCAAACTAATATCAGCAAGCATACTGCTCAGTCGTCTAATAGGTAGTACTTTTGGGGAAAATATAACCCAGGTAAATGTTAAGACAGGAGCAAATAGAAAAATTATTGCAGAAGCTATTACGGCAGAGTGTAGTGAGGTTTGTGTATTGTTAATCCATAGTATATATATTAACCATGCAAACCCCATGGTAAAACGTACCAGACATTGTTGGTGTTCCGAGTCTTCCCTGTTAGCAAGGCGCTTTTTTATTATATCGAGCATGCTGTTATTTCATTTTTTTAATAAACAATATATTGCACCAGTACCGCCATCAGCTTGTGTCGCTGAACAAAAAGCTAAAATATCATTTCTTTGTCGTAACCAGTTATTAACTTTGTTTTTTATAATGGGCTTTCTACTCTCTGAACCTATGCCTTTGCCATGAATAATGTTCACGCATTGCCAGGAGTAATTATGGCAGTCACTTAGAAATTCCTGAAGAGCCGTCCTTGCTATTTCAACAGTCATACCATGGAGATCAAGCTCTTCATCTATTCTGATTTGGCCACGACGTAACTTCTTTAATGTTGTTTTAGAGACTTCTGGACGAGAAAAAAAAAGTTCATCGCCGCGTTCAAGTAAGTTCTCTTCAAACTCACTATCGTATAGGGACTGCGAAGAAGGAGAGGAGACTTCTTGTTTTTTGGTTTGGCTTTAGCTTCAGGTTTGTTATGAAGCATACTCGCCTGCTTTACTGGCGTTATATCTCCAATTGCTTCTCTAAAAAGAGCACTGTCTTCCTCTGATATATTCCTTGTTTTTTTCATAATACGAAGTTCATGTACGTTCACACGAAAATAAGTGTATATGATGAACAGCGTATTGTCAGGTTATAAGAAGGCCTGTTCTCGTTTTAGTCTAAAAATTCACGCGCATTAATGAATAGCTTCATCCAAGGGCTGTATTCGTTGTTCCATGTTGGTGATAAACTTGAAAATTGTTTGCTCAGGAAGACTCGCTCAGGATGTGGCATCATGATCGTGATGCGACCATCGTCATTACTAAAACCGGTCAGTCCATTAGTTGAGCCATTTGGGTTGAATGGATAGGTTTTAGTTACTGTTCCTGAGTTATCAATATAACGAAGTGCAGCATTTGTTTGAGAATTATTTGACGTTCGTCCTTCGCCATGCGCAACAACAACAGGTATTTTCGAGCCGGTCATGTCTTTGAACATGACTGAAGGAGACTCCATCACTTCAACCATGACCAAGCGAGCTTCAAATTGTTCAGAATTGTTTTTAATAAAGTTCGGCCATGATGATGCGCCAGGAATTAAGTCCCGAAGTTGCGACATCATTTGACAACCATTACAAACACCAAGTGATACGGTATCTGTACGTTTAAAAAAGTTTTCGAACATTTTGCTGAGCTTATTATTATTTAAAATAGTTTTTGCCCACCCGCCACCAGCGCCAAGTACATCACCGTAAGAAAAACCACCGCAGGCAACTAGTCCATTAAAGCTATCAAGTATTATCTTCTCATCAATCAAGTCTTGCATGTGAATATCAATACATTCAAAGCCCGCACGATCAAATGCAGCAGCCATTTCTATCTGCCCGTTAACACCTTGTTCGCGTAATACGGCCATTTTTGGTTTGGTACCTGTGTTAATCGAAGGAGAGAAGCCATGTTCAAACTCAAATGATGTTTCAAGAAATAAACCCGTATTATTTTTATCAATGACTTGTTCAAATTCTTGTTTGGCGCATTCAGGGTTGTCACGTAAAGCTTGTATTTGATAGCTGGTTTCAGACCATTTCTTATGCAATTCAGCAACATCAAGACTTATTACATCAACATTATTCTGTTCAATGTTGAATTTATAATCATTGTTTAACGAACCTATAGTCTGTACAGCGTTTTCATTGATGCCAGCATTAACAAAACATTCTTTAACTTTGTCTTGTTTACTTTTTTTAACCTGTATGACTGCGCCAAGTTCTTCGTTGAATAAAGCAGACATTAAATCATCAGTATCAATATTTATATTTATACCCGTATGCCCGGCAAACGCCATTTCCGTTAATGTGACAAACAAACCACCATCAGAGCGGTCGTGGTATGCCAGTATTAAACCCGATTCATTTAGTATTTGTAATGATTTAAAGAAAGCAATTAGGTTATTCGCGTTATCAACATCCGGCGTTTCGCTTCCTATCTTTTCATAAACCTGACAAAGTGCAGAGCCCCCAAGCGTTGTTGTCCATCAGCTAAATCAATAAACATTAAAACAGTGTCATCATCCTGAATTAATTGCGGTGTTAATGATTGGCGCACATCCGCGACACGTGCAAAAGCTGTAATGTTTAATGATAAAGGAGAGGTGACAGTCTTTTGTTTATCTTTATCAGACCAAACGGTATTCATAGATAAAGAATCTTTACCAACCGGAATACAAATACCCAATTCTTTACAAAATTGACTGACAGCCGATACGGTTGCAAAAAGTTTTGCATCCTCGTTTGGTTGACCGCATGCTGCCATCCAATTTGCTGATAATGCAATATCGCTTAACTTTAAAATACGAGCAGCAGAAATATTCATAATGGCTTCAGCTATTGCCATACGTCCTGATGCTGGCGCATTATTTATTGCAATTGGCGTACGCTCTCCCAGAGCCATTGCTTCACCAATATAATCATAATACGCAGAGCTGGTAACAGCACAATCTGCTACAGGGACTTGCCAAGGGCCGACCATTTGATCACGAACAACCAAACCGGATATAGAGCGATCACCAATTGTAATTAAGAAACTTTTACTGGCAACAGTCGGTAAATGTAAAACGCGATCAATGGCTTCTTCTAAATTAATCGATGAGGTATCAAAGTTTTCATGCTCGACTGATTCACTAATAACATTGCGTTGCATCTTTGGCATCTTGCCAAGCAAAACAGACATAGGGATATCAATCGCTTTATTATTAAAGTGCGAATCATTTAAGATTAATTGTTCGTTCTCTATTGATTCACCCAGCACCGCATAAGGTGCGCGTTCTCGTTGGCAAAGTGTAATGAATTTATCTATGTGCTCAGGATTAATCGCAAGCACGTAACGTTCTTGGGATTCATTACACCAGATACCCATCGGCGACATACTGATTTCATCATTTGGAATATTTCGTAACTCAAGCGTTGCACCACGATTACTGGCACTGACTAATTCCGGCATTGCATTGGAAAGGCCGCCAGCGCCCACATCATGAATACTTAATATTGGATTGCTTTCACCTAAAGACCAGCAACGATCAACCACTTCCTGGCAACGCCGTTCCATCTCAGCGTTATCACGTTGAACCGAAGCAAAATCAAGCGACGCATCACTGGTACCGGATGCCATTGAAGAAGCCGCACCACCACCTAAGCCAATCAGCATGGCAGGACCACCTAAAACAACAAGTTTGGCGCCAACAGGAATATCATGCTTATCAACATGTTCATTTCGAATCATGCCATAACCACCGGCTAACATGATGGGTTTATGGTAACCACGAATAACGGAATCAGACTCGCGCTGTTCATAAGTACGAAAATAACCGCACAGAGCAGGGCGACCAAACTCATTATTATAAGAAGCCGCGCCAATCGGCCCTTCAATCATAATATCCAGCGCCGAAACAATGCGTTCCGGTTTGCCATTATCTTTTTCCCAGGCTTGTTCAAAGTCAGGAATCTTTAAATTGGAAACAGCAAAACCTGATAAACCGGCTTTCGGTTTTGCGCCGCGTCCGGTTGCTGCTTCATCACGTATTTCTCCACCAGAACCTGTCGCTGCACCGGGGTAAGGTGAAATAGCGGTGGGATGATTATGCGTTTCAACCTTCATTAGGATATGAATATCTTCATCATGATAATCATATTGATGTTGTTCAGCGTCAGTAAAAAAACGCTTGCCGGCATAACCCGCCATGACGGCGGCGTTATCATGATAAGCAGATAGCACATTACTCGGGTTTTCCTGATGTGTATGGCGAATCATGTCGAACAGCGAATACTCTTGTTGCTTACCATCAATCGTCCATTCAGCATTAAATATTTTATGGCGGCAATGTTCGGAGTTCGCTTGTGCAAACATCATCAACTCAACGTCAGTCGGGTTGCGATTTAGTTTTTCAAAATTACTAAATAAATAATCAATTTCTTCACTGGATAATGCAAGCCCCATTTCTGTATTCGCTTTTTCCAAGGCGGCTTTACCACCAGAAAGAATATCAACATGTTCTAATACAGCAGGCTCAGCTGTTGAGAATAAAGTGCTTGCTTCATCTTCATCATTAATTACCACATCCGTCATACGGTCATGAAGCAAAGGTTTGATTAACTCAATTTGCTTATCGCTTAAGTTCGAACCATCGTCCAAATTCAATAAATAAATAATGCCACGTTCAATTCGAATGACTTTATCGAGTCCGGAGTTATGAACAATATCCGTTGCCTTACTCGACCAGGGAGAAATTGTTCCTGGACGCGGAATGACAACAAGCTTTGCTGAGTTGCTATCTGCTGTTTCAATAGTAGACCCGTAATCCAATAGTGCATCAAGTTGTGCCTGTTCTTTTTCATTCAGAT
This sequence comes from Pseudomonadota bacterium, assembly GCA_038142205.1. Classification (GTDB taxonomy): domain Bacteria; phylum Pseudomonadota; class Gammaproteobacteria; order Eutrophobiales; family Eutrophobiaceae; genus UBA7359. The sequence goes on from JAYQJO010000001.1 coordinate 466,725, forward strand.
CAGCACTTGTTTTGGCAAAGTGAACAAAGTACGCCTGCACAGCATTAATTTGAGGAATATGGGCCTGCAAAGCAGGAAGAAGTTTATTGACGCGAAAGTCAGAAAGGGCGTTGCCGCCTTGCAGTATTAACATAAAACCTTTGAATCTTGATTGATGAAGAAATTAGAGCGGGTATTTTATCAGCCCTTGGGGCATCAGGCGAAATTTATTTAATCTCTTCCACCTTAATCAATACATTCCTTGCTTCCTGTCCGCGCTGTTTAGTTCGAATGACATTCCTTCGCCCATCGTCATTGAAATGTTGTGTTGAGCCACCAATTTGAATCCATTCGCCGAGTTTACCGCTGGCCGTGGTTTCGACTTCCTGAATATCAAAGGTTGCTGCTTGCCCGGGTGTGATGCGTGATAGTTTTGGAGCAACTAATAAGGTGACATTATTACCCTGTAATCTGGGTAGAACATAAAAACCGGATGTGACGTCGCGGTATTCAACGCCGCCTGTAGTAGTAACAACACCTCCGGCAATGACAACCGTACTTTGTGTAGGAATCGGTACGGAGTTACCAACATTAATATGTGCTGGATGGCCTTCCAGTGTCTGGATTCGAAAAACATTTCTGTCTTCGCTGCGGGTTCGTGTTTCGATAGTACGGTAGCGGATGACATTGCCATCGCTGTTTTGTCCTTGAATGATAGCGCCTCCATTGCTGATGTCAGGAGATTCAATTTTTACATTGCCAGATATATAGCGACCGGATAATCCACTTTCACTTTGTTTTAAACTGCCATCGACATTTTGTTTAACACTAATCATCAAGCGTCTAGGCGCTTTATCGAGTTCAGCGAGAATGGATTTTAATTGTTTTAAATTTGATGGCGTACTTTTAATAATAATCTTGCCATTCATGCCAGTGACAGTCCCACCTTTCGTTACTAAAGGCTTAAGAACAGGAACAATGTCTGAGACGACACCGCTTTTTAACTCAATGATTTCCAGTTTCATTGATTCCGCCATTGCAGGCGAAATGCTTAGTATGAATACGAATAGAGAACTTAGTATGAAATTTTTCAAATAACCACCTTACGTAAGTTCGGGTCCGGTTTTGCCGTTTCCCACATCTCATTAAATACATCCAATAAATGTTTCGACTCTCTTCGGCTATTGAAGTTTACTTTTCCTTTATAGCGTTCCATGCTTTCCCGATAGAGATATCCTACTTCATCGGCAATAAGTACCGCTTCATTGAATGTTTTATATCTGGTTGAAACCTTACGTAATTCGATAAAACTACTAATTTTTCCTGCTAAATCAATGAGTTTGTGTCCTCTACGGACGATTAATTCAGGCTCAGTAACAAGAATTCTTACTTCTACAAAGCGGTTTTTAAGCGCCATTTGCCTTAAAGCTTCAAGAAAATCAGGCTGATCGTAGATTTTAGGGTCGAGTTCTTGACTGATAATCGACAATTTTCTTTTAGCTTGCGTCACTAATTCGACCGCTGCCAATGCATTTTCTTCGCGCGCAGTAATCTTAATCGTATCTTCGGTTGATTCGCCAAGCCTGTGATTTGAAAAATCTTTTATCATCCTTATTATCCTGAGGTTCTTTCCTGTCTTTAATTAGTTTGAAGTCTGTTTCGCTTGCGTTTCTGCATTACCTATATAGTTTTGCGGCGTCATCTTAAGTAAGCGTGCTTTCGCATCTTTTGGAATATCAAGCGTATCAATAAATTCGCTGAGTGTTTCCCTATTAATGTTTTGTCCGCGTGTTAATTCTTTCAGTTGTTCATAAGCATTATCAATGCCATAGCGGCGCATCACAGTTTGAATCGGTTCGGCTAATACTTCCCATGATTCTTCTAAATCCTGATCCAGAGCGACAGGATTAATATCCAGTTTTGACAAACCTTTTAGTGCAGAATCCAGTGCAATCAACGTGTGTGCTACGCCAACGCCCATGTTTCTCAAAACGGTTGAATCGGTCAAATCGCGTTGCCAACGTGATACAGGTAGTTTCTGTGCAAGGTGTTCAAAAATTCCATTGGCAATACCGAGGTTACCTTCAGCATTTTCAAAGTCGATCGGATTGACTTTATGCGGCATGGTGGAAGAACCAATTTCACCTTTCTTTAATTTCAGTTTGAAATATCCGAGTGAAATATAACTCCAGATATCACGACTCAAATCAATAAGAATGGTATTAGTGCGTGTTAATACATGGAAGTGTTCCGCCATGTAATCGTGTGACTCGATTTGTGTCGTATGAGGATTCCAGTCCAGCCCTAAACCAGTCACGAATTTTTTCGATAGCGTCATCCAGTTACTTTCGGATAAGCAGATAGATGTGCATTGAAGTTACCTACGGCACCATTCATCTTGCCGAGCAGCTCAACTTTCTCTAGTTGTTTCTTTTGGCGTTCTAAACGATAAACATAAACACCGATTTCTTTACCTAAGGTCGTTGGAGAAGCTGTTTGCCCATGTGTGCGTGAAAGCATTGGTGTATCAGCATATTTTTTTGCCAGCGCTTTCAGAACAGAAATAGTTTCATCCAGTTTTGGTAATAATACTTCTTCACGCGCTTCTTTTAACATCAGCGCATGACTGAGGTTATTAATGTCCTCGGAAGTACAGGCGAAATGAATAAACTGGCTCGCTTGTTTTAATGCGCGGCTTGTTTTTATATTGTCGCGAATAAAATACTCTACCGCTTTAACATCATGATTGGTTGTCTTTTCAATTTTCTTAATTGCTTTTGCATCAGCAACAGAAAAATCATTTTTTATTTTGTCGAGAATTTTGATTGAGTTTTTCGAAAACGGCGCGATTTCTTTAATGCCTTTGTGTTCAGCCAATGCTTTTAACCATTCGATTTCAACTTCGACACGAAATCGAAATAAACCGTATTCGCTGAAAATGGGTCTTAATGCATTGGTTTTACTTGAGTAACGTCCGTCAATCGGCGAGATAGCGGTAAGTGCTGATAAATCCATAATGTCTCTTATCTAAATAATTATAAAAATGAAATTATACATGAATTGAAAATAATTCAGGGCGATGGGTTTGGATATTTTGTATGTATTGCTTCAATTTCCCTGATTATGTCTTTTGATAACTTGATGTTAATACTTTCAATATCAACTTTGAGTTGTTCCATCTTCGTTGCACCAATGATATTACTGGTCACGAACGGGCGCTCGTTAACAAAAGCCAAAGCCATTTGTGATGGATCGAGCCCGTTATCGTTTGCCAAATTAACATAGGCTTCTGTTGCGGCATTAGATTGCGGGTTACTATAACGGGTAAAGCGATCAAATAGAGCTAAACGAGAATCTTCAGGTTTGTTGCCGTTTAAATATTTACCGCTTAGAACACCAAATGCCAATGGCGAATAAGCAAGTAAACCAACGTCTTCACGATGCGAGAATTCAGATAAGCCAATCTCAAACGTGCGGTTCAATAAATTATACGGGTTCTGAATACTGACAATACGCGGCATGTTTTTTTCTTTTGCGGCACATAAGTATTCCGCGCAACCCCATGCAGTTTCATTCGAATTACCAACCATACGAATCTTGCCTTCCTTGACCAGACCATCTAGCACAGCAAGTGTTTCTTCTATCGGTACACCGTCTTTATCTGGCGCATGGTAATAATTCAATTGACCAAAGTAATTGGTATCGCGTTCCGGCCAATGTGTTTGATACAGATCGATATAATCAGTTTGTAAACGTTTTAAAGATGCATTGATTGCTTCATGAATATTCTTCTTGTCGAGTCGCGGTTTGCCATCGCGCATATAGTCTGTCCAGTCAGCTTGTGCACAGACTTTGGAAGCAATAATTAATTTGTCGCGGTCAGAGCGTTTTGCCAACCAGGTGCCAATATAGGTTTCAGTTAAACCCTGCGTTTCTTTCTTTGGTGCAACGGGGTACATCTCTGCGGTATCAATAAAATTAATACCAGCATCAATAGCATAGTCCAGTTGCTCGTGTGCCTCGGCCTCGGTATTTTGTTCTCCCCAGGTCATCGTACCGAGACAAATACGACTGACTGAGATATCGGTTCTACCTAGTTTTGTATATTCCATTTTTTTTCTTACCTAAATAATCTTGGCGCTGATGAGCGACATTCGCGGACAAACAAGAGCGTATATGATACCTTTTACACTATTAATAAAAAGTAATTATCTATGCAGTCACTAACCATAACAAAACCCGACGATTTCCACTTACACCTGCGTGATGGCGAAGCACTAGAAAGTGTTGTTAATTACACCGCTGCGCAATTTGCCCGCGCGATCATTATGCCTAATCTTAAGCCGCCAGTCGTGACGACTGAACTGGCGCTGCAATATCGCGAGCGCATTCTTGCTAGCGTTGATCAGAAATATAGTTTTGAACCATTAATGACTTTATATCTGACTGATAATACATCAGCAGAAGAAATTAACACGGCGGCCGAAAGCAAAATCATTAAAGCTCTGAAATATTATCCTGCCGGTGCAACGACAAATTCCGATCAAGGCGTTACTGATTTCAAAAAAACATATTCTGCACTGGAAGCGATGATGAAGAATAACATTCCGTTATTAGTACACGGAGAAGTCACGAATGATGATGTTGATGTATTTGATAGGGAAGCCGTGTTTATTGAAAGGATCTTAACTTCTTTAGTAAAAGATTTTCCTGAGTTAAAAGTTGTATTTGAACATATTACGACCAAGGAGGGTGTTGATTTTGTTTTGAGTGCTGATGCAAATATTGCAGCAACCATTACACCGCAACATATTTTGTTAAATCGAAACGATTTATTTAAAGGTGGCTTACGCCCGCATAATTATTGTCTGCCGATTCTAAAAGCAGAAGAAGATCGCAAAGCTATAGAAGGTGCGGCGGTTAGTGGTAATAAAAAATTCTTTCTCGGCACAGATAGTGCCCCACATGAGCGTAACAGAAAGGAAAGTGATTGTGGTTGCGCGGGTATTTTTTCTGCGCACATTGGTCTGGAACTTTATGCAGAAGCATTCGAAGCGGTAGGTGCGCTCGATAAACTAGAAGCATTTGCCAGTTTTTATGGCGCTGATTTTTATGGCTTGCCGCGTAATGTAGAAGAAGTAACGTTAATTAAAAAGGAACAATCTATACCAGAAACGATAGTTTTTGCTGATAGTGTTTTGGTTCCTTTTCGTGCTAGGGAAATATGTGCATGGCAACTGAAGAAGTAAAGGAATCTGTCGCTCCTGAAGGAAAGGAGAAAACTGCTGTCGCAAAACGTTTTCGTGGTTTTCTACCTGTTATTGTTGATATAGAAACAGCTGGCTTTAATGCGTCCACAGATGCGATGTTGGAAATTGCTGCCGTAACAGTTACTGTTAATGACGAACAACAGTGGTGTATTGATGAGGTGGTTTCTAAACATGTCAATCCATTTAAAGGTGCAAACCTAGATCAGGCATCATTGGAGTTTACGGGTATCGATCCTGATCATCCTTTTCGAAAACAAATCGCTGTCGATGAAGAGGATGCGCTTAAAGAAATATTTAAACCGGTAAGAAAAAGAATAAAAGAACATCGCTGCAGTCGCGCCATACTGGTCGGGCATAATGCATCATTTGACTTAGGTTTTTTAAATGCCTGTGTTGAACGTAATAATTTAAAACGTAATCCTTTCCATCCTTTCAGTACATTCGATACTGCAACTATGGCAGGCTTAGCCTATGGTCAAACTGTCTTAGCACGCGCTGCAGAAGCAGCCGGAATTGAGTGGGATGGAAAAGAAGCACATTCGGCAAGATACGATGCTGTACAAACAGCAAAGTTGTTTTGTGAAATAGTGAATAAATGGAATGGGTATTCCGACTTGTTTAAGAGCTGATTAATTACAGTTTACCTTTTCTGCTTCTATTAACTTGAGGGTATATATCATAATGTCCTTCTGTTTTTCCTTGCCGAGTTTGTCCCAAAGTTCGTTAAAAAGCTCAAATCCTTGCTCAAAATTGTATTCTTCGCTGCCATAATGAGTTGATAGCCATGGATATGAAACATTATAAGTTTTAGCCAATTCCATAAGAAATTTCTTATTTTTGGGAATACCTCCGCGTGTTTCCCAACGTCTGACTGTCTTGGCTGTTATATTTTGAGTTTTGGCCACATCTTCTAATGTAAGTTTTGCTTTAATTCGGGCATAAAAAAGCCGATCTGATAATCGACGTAAGCCATAATTAAAATCCTTGTTGCCTGGTTTCATTTCACTTTTCCTATGGTTTTAAGATATTGTCAGTAATAAATGTCACCCGAATTTCAGCAATTATTATGCCCAGAATATTTTTAATTGATTATTTATGCATAAAAAATGAAAAAAAATGATTGCGCTTGAATAAGCTAATTTATTTAGCTTTACTTAATTGTATGTTTGAATCTGACAAAAATATAAGCGAAAGGAGACTATCGTTGTTTTTTGTCTAACCATTATTGTCAAGATATTTAATCCTGACATAGAATCCTGCAAAGAAAATCAACATTAATACAGTTGCTCCAAGCTTACTTCTAAATGAGCGTTGTCCAGATAAATATTGGTTAATTTATATGAATAGTTTTTACTGGATAGATAAAAGGTAATGTGACTGATGCAATGATGAAAAAAATAATCCTATCTGAGTTAGTGAAAACATACTTTATTAATTCCCTATAAATTAACTTAGTTGTTTAAGTATATTAGAAATGCCGTTTTAAGCTATTTAAGATTACTCTTTAATCTTCTTTTCCCAACTCTTCGCTTTCTCCATCAACTTCGTATATTCCATTGTTGTTAACTCTCTATTCTTTAACAATTGTTTCCCTGATATCCAGACGTCTGTAACTTGTTGTCTGTTTGCAGAATAAACAATTTGCGAAACGGGCTCGTATAATGGTGCGGTTTCGAGTTGGTCTAAATTAATCGCGACGATATCTGCTTGTTTACCTTTTTTAAGTGAACCAATAGTTCCGTCAAGTCCTAATGCTTTTGCTCCGTTTAATGTTGCCATTTGTAATGTTGTTTGTGCATCAAGACAAGTGCTGTCATTACTGATGCCTTTAGCGAGCAATGCAGCAGTTCGCATTTCACCAAACATGTCCAGGTCATTGTTGCTCGCTGTGCTATCTGTACCTATACAGACATTAACACCTGCTTTAACTAAATCACCTACAGGACAAAAGCCACTGGCAAGTTTTAAATTTGATTCGGGACAATGGGCAACGCTAACATTAAGTTTTGTCAGTTCATTTATTTCATCTTCATTTAACTGTGTCATATGCACAGCAATCGTGCGAGGGCTTAATATGCCAAGCTCATTCAAACGTTGTAAAGGACGTTTACCGTGTTGTTCAACACTTTGTTCAACTTCAAATGCTGTTTCATGTATGTGCATGTGTATTGGGATATCGAGTTCTTCAGCAATGACATAAATACGTTTTAATGGTTCGTCTGAAACAGTGTATGGAGCATGTGGCGCAAACGCAGTATTGATTAAAGAGTCATGTTTGTATTTGTCATGTACCTGTTCGCCTTTAACAAGATAATCATCGGCATCTTTTGCCCAGGCAGTAGGAAAGTCGATCAGAATTAAACCGACAGTAACGCGCATACCTACTTGTGAACAGACTTCGGCTGTTTGATCGGGAAAAAATACATATCGTTAAAACAAGTTGTGCCGCCACGAATCATTTCAGCAATGGCGAGCTCAGTACCGTCTTTAACAAACTCGGGGTTCACCCACTTTGCTTCGGCAGGCCAGATATGATTGTTAAGCCAATCCATTAGCGGCAAATCATCTGCAAGTCCACGGAATAAATTCATGGCTGCATGCGTATGTGCGTTAATTAAACCAGGAATTAGGGCATGTTTTTGCAGATGGTGCTCTTCGTTTGCGGTATATTTCCCAGCTGCTTTTTCGGTTGGCAGAATGGCTTCTATCTTTCCATCCTTAATTGCAATGGAATGGTTTTCATAGACAGCATTTTTTGGTTCAACAGGTATAATCCATCTTGCACTAATTAGGGTATCTACATTCATTACGAAAATTACCTTATTTTTATATGTGTTTATGATAATTCATTAACAGGACGAAACACCATTGACAATTTACAATTCCAAAAATTTAAATGAATCAATCGCAGCCGTTAAATGGGGCAACGGTACATTAACTTTGCTCGACCAACGGTTATTACCGAGAGAAAGTATTTATATTGATTATGATTCAGCAACTGAGGTTGCTATTGCAATTAAAAAAATGATTGTCCGAGGTGCACCAGCAATTGGAGTTGCTGCTGCTTATGCTGTAGTACTCGCCGCACGTTCTGCTTATAAAGCTTCACAGGGTAATTGGCGGGAAACAATTGAAACCGAATTGGAAATACTCTCTGCGTCTCGACCGACTGCAGTAAATCTTAATTGGGCGATTGAAGAAATGCGAAAGGCATTTGATTTCATAGAAGGTGAACCAGAGCCTACTTTATTAGAACTCGCGATTCGGATTCATGATGAAGATATTGCCGCGAATCATGAAATGGGGAGATTGGGTGCAGAACTTATCAAACCGGATAGTCAGATTATTACGCATTGTAATGCAGGCGCGCTGGCTACAGGTGGTTATGGTACGGCTTTAGGTGTTATCAGAACAGCATACAAGAATGGATTAGTAAAACAGGTCTATTCATCCGAAACACGACCGTGGATGCAGGGCGCACGTTTAACGAGTTGGGAATTACAACAGGATAATATTCCGGTAAAACTGGTGATCGATTCTTATGTTTCTAGCTTAATGAAAGGCGGTAATATAGATTGGTTGATTGTTGGTTCTGATCGTATTGCTGCGAATGGTGATGTGGCTAATAAAATCGGTACATACTCGCATGCGGTTTCGGCAAAACATCATGGTGTGAAGGTGATGGTTGTTGCGCCGTACTCAACAGTTGATATGCAAATTAAGTCTGGTGATAACATTCCGATTGAGTATCGAAATGCTGAAGAAATTACTGATTTTAACGGTGTAAAAGTCGCGCCAAAAGACATGGAAGCAGTCAATCCAGCCTTTGATGTGACGCCTGCAAATTTGGTCGATGTTATTGTTACTGAGAAGGGAATTGTGCAGGATCCAAACGCTGAAAAAATGCTTGCAAAATTTGGCAAAATATAACCTAAAATCAGCGACTTAAAAGCAAGAAAAAAGTAGGGAAAATGACTGTTCTATGCTAGAATTCAGTCTTTCAAAAATATAAGAAATTAAGGCGTTTTTTACCTCCTTTTCCAGCAATAATTTATGTCAGAAAACGAAACTGGGTCGGGCTTCGCGCACGACCTCTCTAATGTCAATATAGAAGACGAAATGCGGCAGTCCTACATGGATTACGCCATGAGCGTCATCGTTGGGCGTGCTCTTCCGGATGTTCGAGATGGTTTAAAACCTGTTCATCGTCGTGTGTTATATGCGATGAAAGAAATGGGTAATGATTATAACAAACCCTACAAAAAATCGGCACGTGTTGTCGGTGATGTCATCGGTAAATATCATCCTCATGGTGATACTGCAGTTTACGATACGATGGTGCGTATGGCGCAACCCTTATCATTGCGCTATATGCTGGTTGATGGACAAGGTAACTTTGGTTCAGTTGATTGTGATTCACCTGCAGCAATGCGATATACCGAAGTGCGCATGTCGAAAATTGCGCATGAAATTATCGAAGACATCGATAAAGAAACAGTCGATTATGCGCCGAACTATGACGGTTCAGAGCATGAACCGGTTGTCATGCCGACCCGAATTCCAAATTTATTGGTTAATGGTTCCAGTGGTATTGCTGTCGGTATGGCAACGAACATTCCTCCACATAATTTATCGGAAGTCATTGCCGCCTGTTTAGCGTTAATTGATAACCCGGACGCCACTATCCCGGATTTAATGGAACATGTGCCTGGTCCTGACTTCCCAACAGCTGCAATCATTAATGGCTCCTCCGGTATTCGCGAAGCGTATGAAACCGGACGCGGCAAGATTTATGTGCGTTCACGTACCGAAATAGAAGAACTCGATTCAGGTAGCAAAATTATTATTACCGAATTGCCTTATCAAGTTAACAAAGCACGTTTGGTGGAAAAAATAGCTGAACTTGTTAAGGATAAAAAGATTGGTGGCGTAAAAGAATTACGTGACGAGTCAGACAAAGATGGCATGCGTGTCGTTATTGAATTGCGTCGTGGTGAAGTAGCCGAGGTAATGTTGAATAACCTGTATAAATTTACCGCAATGCAATCAGTCTTCGGTATTAATATCGTTGCTCTTGCTGATAACCGCCCACGATTGATGAATCTGAAAGATTTGTTAGAAGCTTTTATCAGTCATCGTCGTGAAGTTGTTACTCGTAGAACCGTCTTTGATTTACGTAAAGCGCGTGCGCGCGCACATATTTTAGAAGGACAAGCAGTAGCGTTAGCGAACATAGATCCGGTTATCGCATTAATTAAATCATCGCAGAGTCCAGCAGAAGCAAAAGAAGCTTTATTAAGCCGTACTTGGTCTTCTGATGCGGTTGTTGAAATGCTGGAACGTTCTGGCGCAGAATCTTCAAGACCGGATAACTTGCCAAAAGAATATGGTTTGACTGATGACGGTTATCGTTTATCACCAGAGCAGGCGCAAGCTATTCTTGAGTTACGTTTACAAAAGTTAACGGGTCTGGAAAAAGACAAGATACTGAAAGAATACGGTGACTTATTAGAAACGATTGCTGATTTGCTTGATATTCTTTCACGACCTGAACGTTTAATGCAGGTTATTCGTGAAGAACTGGAAGTGATTCTAGAAAAATACGGCGATGAACGTAAAACTGAGATTGTTCATACACAAGAAGATCTGAGCATGGAAGATTTAATCACGGAAGAAGATGTGGTTGTTACCTTATCACATGCCGGTTATGCCAAATCACAACCGATTGACACCTATCGTTCTCAACGTCGTGGCGGTCGTGGCAAGTCAGCGACATCAGTCAAAGACGAAGACTTTATTGATAAGTTATTTATGGCGAGTACACATGATACGATTTTGTGTTTCTCTAATCGCGGTAAAGTCTATTGGTTAAAAGTATACGAGTTGCCGCAAGCAAGTCGTACAGCGCGTGGTAAACCCATCATTAACTTATTGCCATTGGAAGAAGGGGAGCAAATTAATGCCGTTCTGCCAATCAGGGAGTACGATGAAAACAAATATATTTTCATGGCAACTGAAAACGGTACCGTTAAGAAAACGTCATTAACCGAGTTTGCACGTCCACGCCCGAGTGGAAAACGTGCGATTGAATTGGTTGAAGGAAATAAACTGATTGGTGTTGAACTGACGGATGGTGAGCATGACATTATGTTGTTTAGTGATGCAGGTAAAGTTGTGCGTTTCCCTGAAGAGCATGTTCGCATGATGGGGCGTACTGCTAAAGGTGTGCGCGGTATTAAGCTATCAGAAGGACAAAAAGTAATATCACTCATCATTGTTGAGAATAAGGAAAGCACTATTTTAACTGTGACTGAAAATGGTTACGGTAAACGCACGGCCGTTGATGATTATCCGCAAAAATCCCGTGGTGGTGTCGGTGTGATTTCAATACAGGTTTCAGAACGTAATGGCGCTGTTGTCGGTGCTGTTGCTGTTGAAAATGAAGATGAAATCATGTTGATCAGCGATCAAGGTACCTTAATCAGAACGCCTGTTGGTGATATTTCTATTTTTGGCCGTAATACACAAGGTGTCCGGTTAGTAAATCTGAACGAAGATGAGCATTTGGCGGGGCTGGAACGTATTGTTGATATTTCAGATGCCGACGAAGAATAAAAAGATATTACTATTCAATTCATTTATTTTTACTCAGATTTAACCCTTTAATAAAGGCTCGCGATAATAAGAGTCTTTCTGTTTTAAATTTCGGTGAATGCTGTTCTTTCCTTTCCCGATGAAAATTTAACCGGTGACTTTCTAAAACAGGCAGAATCTAGCAGTTTACATGCATTAAAAGGTCTCCGTTTGACTGGTGGTATGCGTGTGAGTCTATATAATGCTATGCCTGAGTCCGCTGTGAAGTAACTAAACGGCTTCATGTAGGAATTTGAACGAACACAGAGTTAGCAATAAAAATAATAAACACACGACAATGAGCGAAAAGAAAAGTCTTGAACAATTACGTGAGGATATTGATGCATTAGATAAGCAACTGCTTGATCTGATAAGTCAGCGTGCGCGTTATGCTCAGGAAGTGGCCGTGGTAAAAAACGAATCGCCTGAACCGACTATTTTTTATCGTCCGGAACGTGAAGCGCAAGTTTTAAGAAAAATAATCGAACAAAACCAAGGGCCTTTGTCTGAAGAAGAAATGGCACGTTTGTTTCGTGAAATTATGTCGGCTTGCCTGGCATTGGAAAAAACACTGGATATCGCCTATCTCGGACCAGAAGGAACATTCACGCAATCTGCAGCGCTAAAACATTTTGGACACTCGGTTAATACAACTGCATTCGCCAGTATTGATCAGGTGTTTCGTGAAGTGGAGTCAGATGCTTCGAATTATGGTGTCGTACCTATTGAAAACTCTATTGAAGGTGTTGTGAACCATACTTTGGATATGCTTAATGGCTCTACTTTGAAAATATGTGGTGAAGTAGAGTTACGAATACATCATCATTTATTAAGTAAAAATGACTCACTTGACGAGGTTACTAAAGTATTCGCGCATCAACAAGCGCTGGCTCAATGTCGTGCATGGTTAGATTTAAATATAATAAAAGCTGAACGCTTACCTGTATCAAGTAATGGAGAAGGAGCACGTATTGCGGCTGAAGAAGAAAACATAGCTGCCATTGCCAGTGAAGCTGCAGCAGAACTTTATAATCTAAATATCCTCGCTAATAATATTGAAGATGAACCAGACAATACGACACGTTTTCTTGTTATTGGTAAAGCGACCTGTTCGCCCAGCGGCAATGATAAAACCTCTTTGATTTTTTCTGCAAAGAATAAACCTGGAGCTTTACACAAGTTATTGAGTTGTTTTGCAGAAAACAATATTAGTATGACGCGTATTGAATCAAGACCATCACGTCGCGAAATGTGGGCTTATGTATTCTTTGCTGATATTGAAGGTCATGCAGAAGATGGGCCAGTTAAAAAAGCCTTATCTGAACTTGAAGAGTGTGCCGCGATGGTCAAGTTACTTGGTTCTTATCCTAAAGCTGTTTTATAGGTTTCTTATGTCTTGTGATTTACTTGCTTTAGCAACCAAAGGTGTTGCAGGTCTTCAACCATACTCTGGTGGTAAGCCCATTGAAGAATTACAACGTGAGTTAGGTCTTGATGAGATCATTAAGCTTGCATCGAATGAGAACCCATTAGGTCCAAGTCAAAAAGTATTGGATGCCATTGCATCGACTACGGATTTGTCACGTTATCCTGATGGTAACGGCTTTAGTTTAAAGAAAGCGCTTTCGGATAAGCATGATATCTCACCGGAAAGTATTACTTTGGGTAATGGTTCCAATGATGTATTGGAAATGACTGCACATGCTCTTGTTACTCCGGAACATGAGGTCATTTATGCGCAACATTCCTTTGCCGTCTATCCAATTGTTACTCAGGCTGTTGGTGCAGAACATGTTGTTGTTCCTGCTGCTGAATGGGGACATGTTTTGCCAGCCATGTTGGATGCGATTTCGGATAAAACAAAGTTAATCTTTGTTGCCAATCCGAATAACCCGACAGGTACATGGTTGAATAAAAACGATTTACGAAACTTCGTTGAAAATGTACCCGAGCATATAATTGTTTTAATTGATGAAGCATACTTTGAATATGCAATCATGGAAGAAAATTATCCTGATTGCAGTTCATGGTTGGACGAGTTTCCAAACTTAATCGTTACGAGAACATTTTCCAAAGCTTATGGCTTGGCGGGTTTACGTGTTGGTTATTCCATGTCTCATCCTGATGTAGCCAACTTGTTAAACCGTGTCCGTCAGCCGTTTAATAATAATAGTCTGGCTTTAGTCGCAGCAGAAACTGCACTAGAAGATGAAGCTTATATAAAACAAAGTGTTGAAATTAATTTTGCCGGAATGAAACAATTAATGTTGGCATTTGATGATATGGGCCTGGAGTTTATTCCATCAAAGGGAAATTTTATTTGTGTTAACTTTGAGCAACCGGCTGATGGTATCTATCAGAGTTTGTTAGAGTCTGGTGTTATTGTTCGTCCGATAGCAAATTACGGCATGCCGAATCACTTGCTGGTTAGTATCGGCACAGAGAAAGAAAATAGTCGTTTCATAAATGAGTTACGTAAAATACTAAGTAAATAATATGTTGATTGATCATCTAGCAATAATTGGTGTGGGCTTAATAGGTGGTTCGCTTGCACGCGCTTTGCGTAAGGCAAAGTTAGTCGGACGTGTCACGGCTTGTAATCGCTCTGAAGACACACTGAAAAAAGCAGTGGAACTTGGTGTGATTGATGATTACTCAACGGATATCGGTGAGGCTATTAAGGGTGCGGATGTTGTTGTTATTGGGACGCCTTTATCAACGACAGAAAAGTTAATGCCGCAAATTGCTGCGGCTTTGGAAAGTAAAACAATATTAACTGACGTAGGAAGTGCGAAAGGAAGTGTTGTCAGTGTGGCTCGTTCTGTTTTAGCTGATGCCTTTCCACGGTTTGTACCGGGACATCCCATCGCAGGAACGGAAAAGAGCGGTGTCGAAGCGTCTTTCGCCGAACTGTTCATCGATCACCGGGTCATTCTCACACCTGTAGAAGAAACCTGTGAGAAGTCACATAAATTGATTACTGATATGTGGCAGGCTGTTGGTGCGGATGTTATTGATCTTAATGTCAGTCATCATGATAAAGTGTTAGCTGCAACCAGTCATTTGCCACACATGTTGGCTTATGCTTTAGTTGATTGTCTAGCCAGTATGCAAGAACGAGAAGAAATTTTTAAATATGCGGCGGGTGGTTTTGCAGATTTTTCCCGTATAGCTTCAAGTAATCCGGAAATGTGGCATGACATCTGTTTTTCAAATCGTGATGCTTTATTAAAAACACTGGACGAATTTTCTAGACATATTAATCAAGTTAAATTATCAATTGAAAAATCAGATAGTGAACAATTATTAAAAATTTTTAAACGCGCTAAAAAAGTTAGAGATGAGTTTGTTATTAGCCGTAAGCAAAAAGAAACATCCATAGAATAGTTAAAAATAACAACCTTATGTCTTCAAAACGTTCTTCCAGTTTTCGGATCATTCCCGGCGGTGCTATCAACGGTCAATTAACAGTACCCGGCGACAAATCCATTTCACATCGAGCATTAATGTTAGGCGCTATTGCTGATGGTGAAACAACGATTAGTGGTTTTCTTCAAGGCGAAGATACATTAGCAACAGCAAGCGTTTTCCAACAGATGGGTGTAGGAATAGAAAATGACGGTGAGCTTGTCAAAATAAAAGGTGTCGGTCTTGATGGCCTAAAGCCTTATGACAAAGCACTAGACTTTGGTAATTCAGGCACATCAGTTCGTTTAATGACAGGCTTACTTTCTGCGCAATCATTTGATTCAGAATTAATTGGCGATGAATCTTTAATGACGCGTCCAATGATGCGCGTTATTAATCCCTTACGATTAATGAATGCAAAAATTAATTGCACAAATGATGGAACCTTACCCGTTAAAATAACAGGTGGACAGGCATTAAATGCCATTGAATATGAAATGCCTGTTGCCAGTGCGCAACTAAAATCCTGTTTATTATTAGCGGGGCTTTATGCAGAAGGAATAACAAGCGTTATCGAAAATAAAGTAACGCGTGATCATACTGAACGCATGTTAGGTGCATTTTCTAATCCTGTAAAAAGAGATGGCAATACTATTTCAATTAATAAAGCAGAAAAATTAGTTGCAACAGATATTCATGTGCCTGCTGATTTTTCTTCCGCTGCTTTTTTTATTGTTGCTGCGAGTATTTGTTCTGGTTCGGATGTTGTCTTACAAAATGTTGGTGTGAACCCAACACGCGATGCGATGTTAAAGATCATGCAACTGATGGGAGCGAATATTGAACTGCAGAATGTTCGTGAACAGTCAGGTGAACCGATAGCGGATATCCATATTAAAAGTAGCGATTTAAGAGGCATTGATATCCCGGAAGAATTAGTGCCCATAGCCATTGATGAGTTTCCGGCGATACTGGTTGCAGCAGCTTGTGCAAAAGGGGAGACACGCTTAACTGGCGCAGCAGAATTACGCGTTAAAGAAAGTGATCGTATTCAAGCGATGTTAGATGGTTTCAGAGCAACAGGTATCAAGGCGGAAGGAACAGATGACGGTATGATTGTTGAAGGTGGCCAATTCATAGGTGGAATAATTGATAGTTGTGGCGACCATCGTATCGCTATGTCATTTGCTGTTGCCGGTATGGTTTCAAAAGAAGCGATATCAATTAATGACTGTGACAATGTCGCAACGTCTTTTCCTGGATTTGTTGAATTGGCGAGCCAGGCAGGTATGAATATTAGTTATGAATGATATCCCTATTATTACTGTTGATGGCCCGAGTGGCACCGGTAAAGGTACAGTTTGTAGTTACCTGACCGATTGGCTGCAATGGAATTTTCTAGACAGTGGTGCACTTTATCGTGTCGTTGCATTAGCTGCGCAAAAACGGAATATTGCTAATGATGATGAATCTGCACTGGCAAATTTAGCTGAAAATCTGGATGTTGAGTTCAAAGTAGCCGGGGCCGGTTCTTTGGTGGATGTCATATTGGATGGTGAGAATGTGACAGATGAAATTCGCACGGAAGAGGCTGGAAATGCAGCATCTAAAGTCGCTCCGATCGTTGCTGTTCGTAACGCATTGTTTTCCAGACAAAAAGCATTTCATAAAGCGCCGGGCCTAGTTGCAGATGGACGTGATATGGGCACAGTTATTTTTCCTGGGGCGACACTGAAGATATTTCTCATTGCCAGTGCTGAAGAAAGGGCGAAAAGAAGGCTGAAACAGTTGATGGATAAGGGTATTAGTGCTAATCTCCGCGACCTTTCTGCTGATATAGCTGAGCGAGATGGGCGAGATAGTACTCGCGCCGTATCTCCATTGAAACCAGCGGAAGATGCAGTAATAGTTGATACCAGCAAACTCGGTATTGATGAAGTTGTAGCAAAAGTGTTGGATTTGGTAAAAAAACGAATTCCGAACTTAAAATAAAGGCGGTTGTGTGCTCGCGACGAGTACCTAACTAAAGATTAACGGACAATAGTCCCATAACAAACAACCTGTAGCAGTTGAGACAGGATTCAGGAAATTCCTTCATGAGTGAGAGTTTTGCCGAGCTTTTTGAACAAAGCCAAATAGAAAATAAAATGCGTCCGGGCGCGATCATTAGTGCCATAGTTGTAGACGTTACTTCCGATAACATCATAGTTAATGCCGGTCTTAAATCCGAAGGCGTTATTCCAATAGATCAATTCCATGATGAACATGGCGACCTTGAGGTTGCATTAGGCGATGAAGTTGATGTTGCCCTTGACTCTATTGAAGACGGATATGGTGTAACCCGTTTATCGCGTGAAAAAGCGAAACGTAAGATTGCATGGACAGAACTTGAAAAAGCTCATGAAGAAAATGCGACTGGAACCGGTGTGATTACCGAACGCGTCAAAGGTGGATTCACTGTTGATGTAGATAAAGTTCGTGCTTTCCTACCTGGTTCGTTGGTCGATGTACGTCCTGTTCGTGATACCTCTTATTTAGAGGGTAAACCATTAGAATTCAAAGTTATCAAAATTGATCAAAAACGAAATAACGTTGTTGTTTCTCGTCGCGCTGTTGTTGAAACAGAGAGCAGTGTTGAACGTGACGCACTTCTCGAGTCATTGAAAGAAGGCGCATTGGTCAAAGGTGTTGTTAAGAACTTGACTGATTACGGTGCATTCCTTGACTTAGGTGGTATTGATGGTCTTCTACATATCACTGATATGGCATGGAAACGTGTTAAGAATCCAAGCGAAATTGTAAACATTGGTGACGAAATCGAAGTTAAGGTTCTGAAGTTTGATCGTGAAAAGAATCGCGTTTCATTAGGTCTGAAACAAATGGGTGAAGATCCATGGTTAGATTTAACCCGTCGTTATCCTGAAGGTGCACGTCTGCACGGTAAAATTACTAATCTGGCAGACTATGGTTGTTTTGTTGAACTGGAAGAGGGTGTTGAAGGTCTGGTTCACGTTTCTGAAATGGATTGGACGAATAAGAATGTTCATCCTTCTAAGCTGGTTCATATTGGTCAAGAAACCGATGTTATTATTCTTGATATTGATCAGGAACGTCGCCGTATTTCACTTGGCATGAAGCAATGTCAGGCGAATCCTTGGGAACAATTTGCTGCGACCCAGAATAAAGGCGATCGTGTTACCGGTGTAATTAAATCAATTACCGATTTCGGTATTTTTATTGGTCTTGAAGGTGGAATCGATGGCTTGGTTCACTTATCAGACGTTACCTGGAATGAAAACTCAGACGATTCTGTACGTAATTTCAGCAAAGGCGATGAAATTGAAACGGTTGTTCTGGCTGTTGATGCAGAGCGTGAAAGAATTTCTCTTGGTGTTAAACAACTTGAAAAAGATCCTTTCTCAAACTTTGTAGCTGAAAATGCCAAAGGTTCTATTGTTAAAGGTATTGCACAAGATGTTGACCAAAGATTCGTTACTATTGCTTTGGCTGATGGCATTGAAGGCACATTAAAGGCTAGTGAAATTTCATTGGAAAAAGAGATTGATGATGCGCGTACCGCGATTAAAGAAGGTGATGAAGTCGAAGTTAAAATCACCGCAATTGATCGCAAAAAACGCACAATCAACCTTTCCATTAAGGCAAAAGAAACCGATGATGAGCAAGCAACAGTGAGTGAATATGCGCCAGAAAACGGTGGAATGGCTAAATTGGGCGATATTTTGAAGGAACAACTGGATAAATAGTAAAATTTACTGTTACAAATTGCCTATCTTCTGATAGGATTTAGGAATAATAACAATGGCTTGGCGTGTTTAGAGCAAGAATAATCAGAACATAACCGAGATAACAGGCATGACTAAATCTGAACTCATTGAAGTATTGGCGAGGCGTCAGGCTCAACTGGCTTACAAAGACGTTGAGTTGGCAGTAAAAACTATTTTAGAACATATGTCCGGTACGCTCTCCAATGGGGAGCGTATCGAGATTCGTGGTTTTGGCAGCTTTTCCCTCCATTATCGACCACCTAGGGTTGGGCGAAACCCTAAATCAGGCGATCCAGTTTCTTTACCGGCCAAACATGTTCCTCATTTTAAGCCGGGCAAACAGATGAGAGAGAGAGTTAATAATTGTAATAGTCCTATTACTGACTAGTTACCCGCCTCAAATTTCACCCATTCCGTCACAAACCAGCTATTGTTATAAGTTAATAGACTGTCTGCTGTAGTCGTGTACGATCTTTCAATTTGTGTAAAACACATTCTGGAGAGTGTTAATGTCCCGTATTGCTAAATTGATTATTGTTTTTGTCATTTTGTTATCAGGTTTGGCTTTTCACTTGAAAAATAATCAAATGATTGAATTAAATTATTATGTTGGTGTTTTGGATATGCCATTGTCCTGGTTGGTTGTGATCATGTTGTTTATTGGTGCGATGCTGGGTGTTCTGGCCAGCTTGCCGATGATTATCAAATTAAAGCAGCAGAAGCTTAAGCTTGAAAGACAGATAAAAAGTAGTGAAAAGGAAATTAATAACCTTCGTGTTATGCCAGTCAAGGATTAATTGATGAATGATGTTTGGCTTTTACTGTGTCTACTGTTACCAATAGCTGCCTTTAGCGGTTGGTGGATAGGTCGACGTGGGCAACATTCAGGCAGTCTATCAAACAGTGGTTTGAGCCCTGAATATTTTAAAGGATTAAATTTTGTTTTAAACGAACAACCCGATAAAGCGATTGAGGTTTTCATCCGTATGCTTGAAGTCGATAGTGAAACTGTCGAAACGCACCTTGCTTTGGGTAATTTATTTCGCCGCCGAGGTGAAGTTGATCGTGCAATTCGAATCCATCAAAACTTAATTGCACGCCCGACACTAAATCGTGAACAACGTTCGAATGCCTTACTTGAACTCGGTATGGATTATATGCGTTCTGGTTTACTTGATCGGGCGGAAGGTTTATTCCTTGAGTTAATTGAGTCGAGTTCACACCTCAATCAAGCTTATATTCAATTATTAGAAATTTATCAGCAAGAAAAAGATTGGGATAATGCAATTAGCATTGCCAGAAAACTGGAAACAATTTCGTTTGAATCATACAGCTCGGTAATTGCACAATTTTATTGTGAGCACGCTGAATCAGCTTTAAAAGAAGCTAATATGCGAGTTGTTAAGGACAACTTTCGTAAAGCGATAAATTTTGATTCTAGCTGCGTTCGTGCAAGTTTAATTGAAGCGAAAATGCATCAAAGTGTAGGAAAAATAAAACAGGCAATAAAATCTTATAAACGAATCGAAACACAAAATAGTGATTATATTACTGAAATTTTAACGCCGCTTTATGAGTGCTATCGTAGTCTTGATAAAGTTGATGAGTTTGTCGAATATTTGAGAACATTGGTCAATATCTATGGCAATATCAGTACATTATTATTATTAACGGAATTAATTGCAGAGCGTGAAGGAGAGAATGCTGCAATCCGTTTTATTTCTGACGAATTGAAAAACAGACCAACTGTTAAAGGTGTTGATAAATTAATTGAATATGCACTGGAACGTTCTCATGGTGAAACACATGAGCACCTTAAAACAATTAAAGACTTAACTGGTCAACTAATTGAAGAACGTCCCATGTATAAATGTAATAACTGTGGTTTCGATGCAAAATTATTACACTGGCAATGTCCCGGTTGTAAAAGCTGGGATACCGTTAAACCTGTTTTTGGAGTAGTAGGTGAGTAGTCAAAATCGCGTTATAGTTTCATTAGATTTTCCGAATGGAAAACAGGCCTTGGATCTTTGTCAAAAGCTGGATCCAAATAGTTGTAAATTGAAAATAGGTAAGGAACTGTTTACACGCGAAGGCCCAACATTGGTTGAAAAATTAATCGCCTCTGATTTCGATATCTTTCTCGATCTGAAATATCATGATATACCGAATACTGTTGCCAGTGCATGTCGCGCTGCAGCTGACTTAGGTGTATGGATGTTAAATGTCCATGCTTCTGGTGGACGGATGATGATGGAAGCTGCCAGTGAGGCATTAGATAAGTCAACTCATAAGCCTTTACTAATTGCAGTAACTGTTTTAACCAGTATGTCACAGGAAGATTTAAATGAGCTGGGTATTAATAAAACAGTTGATGAGCAAGTACTTATGTTAGCCAATCTTGCCAAGTCTTCAGGTTTAAACGGTGTTGTTTGTTCTGCAAAAGAAGCGAATAGATTAAAAACTGCGCTAGGTGAAGATTTTTGTATAGTAACTCCAGGGATTCCTCCTGCAGATTCAAGCAGTGATGATCAAAAACGAATCATGACGCCACATGAGGCGATAGCAGCAGGTAGTCATTATCTTGTCATAGGCCGTCCGATAACTAAGGCGGAAGATCCCCTTGCAGCACTGGAATCTATTAACGCTTCCATTAGTTAAGTTTTTTATGTCTGCAACTGAACGACAAAATGTATTGTCTCCTAAACTACCTGATGCTGGCCACGTCCGATCTGACTGGTCGCGTTTATATGGTAGTGCTAAATCGCTTGCGATTGCAAATATGGCAGTGCAATCAAAGAAACCCGTTATGGTTATTACCGCCGATGCAATTAAGGCCGTTAATATTGTTAATGAATTAAAAGTTTATATAAGTAATCTGAAAAAAACTCCTATTAAGGTTTTTCCTGACTGGGAAACCTTACCGTACGATCCTTTTTCTCCCTATCAGGATATTATTTCCGAACGCTTACAAACCTTGTTTAGTTTATCTTCAATGCAACAAGGCATACTGGTTGTGCCTGTAACTACAGCGATGCATCGCTTGTTACCCAGCGACTATTTATTTGCAAACAGTATGCTTTTAAATGTTGGCCAATCAGTCAACATTGAAACATTCAGGAAACAATTAAGTCAGCAAGGCTATCGTTTTGTTGAGCAGGTAACAGAGCATGGTGAGGTTTCTGTTAGAGGTTCACTGCTGGATGTCTTCCCTATGGGGGCAATGGATCCTTTTCGAGTTGATTTATTTGATGACGAAATAGATAGCATTCGTTTGTTTGATATAGAAACACAACGTTCGAAAGATAAAGTTGATTCAATACGTGTCTTACCAGCACGTGAAGTTGCGTTAATTGATGAAGGTATTGCAAGGTTTCGTGCAAACTGGCGAACACGTTTTGAAGGTAATCCAGCACAATGCCCGATTTATACTGATGTTAGTCAGTCTATTGCTCCTTCGGGTATCGAATATTATTTACCTTTGTTTTATGAACAAACCAGCACTCTATTTGACTACATGCTGGATGATTCAATCATGGTTCTAGATGATGGTGTTAAGGAATCGGCAGAATCCTTTTGGGAGGATATTGAATCACGCTATGAACAAAACCGTTATGATGTAGAACGACCTGTATTGCCACCAAGAGAGGTATTTCTAAACAACAATGATCTATATACGCAATTAAAATTGTTCCCTCAGATACATATTCTGAACCTTTCTACAGAGTCCGCATCAGCTACAGTCGAATACGATACAGAGATGCCAGTCAATCTTTCAATTGATGCGCGCGCTAAAGAACCGTTGAAATTAGTTAAACATTTTTTAAATGAGTTCGATGGACGAGTGTTAATTGCTGCTGAAACACAACGACGTCGCGAATCAATCATGGAGTTGTTTAAGCAACATACCGTGCCAAACAAGGTAGACAATTGGAATAATTTTTTACAAAGTGATGTAAAGTTTGGCATTGCCATCCTGCCGATTGAAAATGGTTTGATTATTCATGAACCGAATATTGCTATCATAACTGAAGCACAGTTGTTTGGTGAACGTGTTATGCAACGTCGTTTGCGCAAACGTAAACAACAGGATGCCGATGCAGTTGTGCGTAATCTATCAGAGCTACGTGTTGGCGCTGCAGTTGTGCATGAAGAACATGGAGTAGGGCGTTATCTGGGTTTGATGACACTGGATGTTGGTGGTTTTCTTGGAGAGTTTATTCATCTTGAGTATGCAGAAGGCGATAAACTCTATGTTCCAGTATCTGCACTGGATTATATTTCTCGTTATACAGGGCTGGATCCGGAAAATGCGCCACTACATAAATTAGGTAGTGGTCAATGGCAAAAAGCAAAACGTAGAGCGGCTGAAAAAGTACACGATGTCGCAGCAGAATTACTGGAATTACATGCACGGCGAGCATCAAGGCAAGGACAATCTTATGAATTTGATTCGAATGCCTATCAGTCATTTGCACAAAACTTTCCTTTTGAAGAAACACCGGGACAACTAGATGCCATAGATGCCATGATTGAAGACATGCGTAATAATAAACCCATGGACCGATTGATTTGTGGTGATGCTGGTTTCGGTAAAACAGAAGTGGCAATGCGCGCGGCATTTATAGCAGTACAAAATAATAAGCAAGTTGCTATTTTAGTTCCTACAACTTTATTAGCACAGCAACACTATCAAAACTTTATTGATCGTTTTGCTGATTGGCCGGTACGCGTTGAATTGTTATCTCGGTTCAGAACGAAGAAAGAACAGGAACTTGCTTTGGAAGCAATGGCGGATGGTAAAGCCGATATTGTAGTCGGCACACATAAGCTATTACAAAGCGATATTAATTTTAAAAATTTAGGCTTGATTATTATTGATGAAGAACATCGTTTTGGCGTGCGTCAAAAAGAAAAGTTTAAATCCCTACGAGCTGAAATTGATGTATTAACTTTAACAGCGACACCGATTCCAAGAACATTGAATATGGCGCTATCTGATTTGCGAGAGCTTTCCATTATTGCAACACCGCCATCACGCCGGTTAGCTGTTAAAACATTTGTTAAAGAACGTAACGATGTTTTATTAAAAGAAGCAATGTTGCGCGAGATAAAACGAGGCGGTCAGGTTTTCTATTTACACAATGAAGTAAAATCAATAGAAAAAACAGCTCAGGAAATAGAGAAGTTGTTACCGGAAGCGCGAGTACAATTTGCGCATGGGCAAATGCCGGAAAAACAACTCGAATCGATTATGCTTGATTTTTATCATCGTCGTTTTAACGTACTAGTTTGTACAACTATTATTGAAACCGGTATAGATGTGCCGAGTGCTAATACCATTATTATTGATCGTGCTGATAGATTTGGTCTGGCGCAGCTTTATCAATTACGCGGGCGCGTGGGGCGGTCACATCACCGTGCTTACGCCTATTTAATTGTACCTGATCGAAGATCGATGACTGCCGATGCAATTAAACGACTAGAAGCGATTGAAGCATTGGAAGAACTTGGTATTGGTTTTACGCTGGCAACACATGATCTTGAAATACGGGGGCTGGTGAATTTTTAGGTGAAGGACAAAGTGGACATATTCAGGAAATTGGTTTTGGTTTGTATATGGAATTACTTGATAGAGCGGTACAGGCAATGAAAGAAGGTAAGCAGCCAGAACTGGATAGACCATTGGATCATGGTGCAGAAATTGATTTACATGTACCAGCATTAATACCGGAAGATTTTCTGCCCGATGTGCATATGCGTTTAATTATGTACAAGCGCATTGCCAGTATAAAAGACAAAACAGAACTAAACGAATTAAAAGAAGAAATGATTGATCGGTTTGGACTATTACCCGAAGCAGTCAGGAATCTATTCGAAATTAGTAAACTAAAACAAAAAGCACGACCATTAGGCATTAGAAAGATTGATATCGGTCTCAATGGTGGTCGGATATTTTTTGAAGAAAAAGCGAGTATTGATCCTAATGGTATTATTCAATTGATCCAATCAAATCCATCTCGATTTAAACTGGATGGCCAGAATAAATTGAGAATTAATATGGACTTACCGGAGATACAGGAGCGATTACAAATACTGGAGATGCTTTTTGATGAAATTACTTTGAAAAACGCGGCATAATACTCACATGAATTTTTATAAAAAAATATTCCTGATTGCATTATTTGTTTTTTCTCAATCTGTGGCAGCTGAATCCTGGTATCAGGTCGAAGTTATAGTCTTTGATAGGTTGTCTCCTGATCTAGATGGTGAGCAGTGGCAGGATCAGGAATTTAATCGTCGTGATGATATGCTTGAGTTGCAGCAAGCAGCTTTTACAGAGTTTGTGCCTTATTCGATATTAGACAAGAGCCGAAATCGACTTGATGGTATTTATCGTTATTTTAAATTATCCAGCGATTTTAGACCTTTGTATCATGTGTCCTGGCAACAAGAAGCAACTGAACGACGTAAGTCGCGTTATGTCCATATTCAAAGACTGAGTGAGGCCGAAACCATCTCAAAGCCGGTTTCTGAAACTGAAGTATTAGCAGTCGAACTGGAAGAACCTGCTTTTATAGAAGACATAGTTATGCCGGATAGAATAATAGATGGTTCAATTCGTATTAGAAGTGGTTTCTATTTACATGCTGATATTGACCTTTCTTATTTCACACAATTACCGGAACAAAATAAAGTGCTTCGTAGTAGTGAAGAATCATTTGCTAACGGATTTGATAAAACAGAAATAAAACTTAAAGAAACAAGAAAGATTAAGCTCAATGAGATTCACTACTTTGATCACCCGATGTTTGGGGTGATTCTTCAGGTGAGTCGTTTAGCGAATTAATAGCAACTATCGACCCAATGCAGAAGTATAATGTATCCAGTTTTCGTTTCTGCTTTGTACTTGAAAGCAGGCATTAAAAATTATCCAATAGACTCTTCACTTCATGCCCGCTTTTGTTAAGAACATGGGTGTACGATGTTCAGGATGAATAAGTGTCGTGAGAGGCAGAATGCCGGAAGCGACTATCATTCCTTTTAAAGAATAACTGAATACATGTGCCGCCACATTTTTAATTATGTTTGCTTTTCTAACTGCTTTTGAAACAGACAATAAGCTACATTGGACGCGCTAACGCGCATTGTGAGCTAAACGGTTAGACGGAAAGAGATCGCGATAGAAATTCTACGGTTCGAGCAGCTTCTTAATTTGGTCAGCGTTTGGTGCGTGGTCACACGATGGCAACGCGGAGTTGAGAATAAGCCAATCGGGAGTGCTTGAAGCCCAAACATTGATCTGCGGTGAAAATTGGTTGGGATCATCTAAGCTACCCGCCCATAAACCAATTAGTTCCGGCACAAGCTCTGCCTGAATACATACAGGGGAGCCACATGTATTACAAAATCCGCGGTTGACAGCATTACCGCTCTCAGCCTTTACTTCGTAGTAAGAAACGTCACCGGTAAGGGTCACAGAAGACTTAGGCGTATATAAGATAGGACACTGACCACCACCGCTGGCTCGTTGGCAATCTCGGCATTGGCAATTCCAGGCGAATGCTGGCTCAGCGGTAGCAACATAACTAATTACACCGCATGCACATCTTCCGGAATATGGCGTTTGCATGGCTGGAACCTCCTCGGCATTTTGAAATTATGCGAAATGAAACTTTCGTCTAACAAGGTGTTGCAAAGGGCAACTGAGCACAACGTTAGCGGGTGATAGAGAAAAAATCAAGTCTCATGCAAATTTGAAATGTAGGGGCTGAAAAACGGTTGCACAGTTTCGGTCTTGGGGAATTGGCCTGAATATTTGGAAGTACAAGTTACAGCAACAAGTTAGCCTCAGGGCTTGAGTGCTCGCTGAAGCTTGTTTAAAGTTGAGTGAAAACGTTTCGTAGTCATAAACATGACGGCCATGTTAAAACGAAAAATTATGCTGATAGAGCCAGATGCAAACTGAGGAATGGGATACAAAATAAATAATCACGTAGGGTAAAAATCTTTAATTCGTATACCAGTCTTCACCAGTGCTTTTCTTCTGTATTTATTGCGCTAACAAGTAGCTGCACAGAAAAAACTACGTTGGCAGTCCTGTTTTCCAGTGAGCTAGGCATTATTTTTACAGATAAACATTCAGTGACATGACTACTTTTGGCCGAAAACTGGCTTTATTCATTTTCATGTTTTGCCGTAACACGGACATCATTATCAATTACAGATACAAATAAATTAATAGGTCGGCAACACACTTCGCAGTCTTCGATGTAGTTTTGTTCGGGGATACTGCAATCAATAACTAATTCGTAGTTCTCACCGCAGTAGGGGCAAGTAATGTGTTTACTTGCAAGTCTGTTCATTATTTATTTTTTAAAAACGCAGAAAGCAATTCGTGTACTTTGCCTATTCCCTTGTTTAGATAGTCCTCTATTATTTCCATTGTAATGATTTCATCCGTTTTTCCTGCTGCCCAGTTAACAACGAGTGAACAACAGGCATATTCCATTTCAAGCTCTCTGGCAAGGCTGGCTTCGGGCATACTGGTCATGCCAACAATATCGCAACCATCTTTTTCATAACGGTTTATTTCGGCAGCCGTTTCCAAACGAGGACCTTGTGTTACAGCGTAGGTGCCATCAGCAACTAGATCAATATTATTTTCTTTTGCTGTATTAATCAGTTGTTGGCGCAATGATTCAGAATAGGGCGCAGTGAAATCGATATGTACAACTTCTTTTAGATTCTCTTCATAGAAGGTATCAATGCGACTATGTGTGTAATCAATTAATTGTTCAGGAATAACTATTCTGCAAGGAGTCATATTTTTTGTAATGCCACCGACTGCATTAACAGCAATGATCTCATGTACATCATCATCTTTTAAGGCTTGAATATTAGCTCTGTAATTTATTTTATGAGGAGGGATAGTATGCGGGTCGCCATGGCGAGGTAAAAATAGTATTTCCTTATCATAAAATTTTCCGACTTTAATTGGCGCAGAAGTTTTACCCCAAATAGTTTCAGGATCAATTTCATTAATAATTTCCAGGCCTTCTAATTCAGTTAGACCGCTACCACCTATGATTGCTAACTTGCTCATTATGTTTTCACTGCATAAATACCGGCGATATTACGATGGTATTCGTGATAATCCATGCCGTAACCAAAAACATAATGATCAGGTATGGTTAAACCAGTGAAGTCAGCTTTCTTGATGGGTTTTTCTATTTTCAATTCTTTTTCAGTAAGGACAGCGGTAAATACATTTTTTGCACCTGCGTCGTAACAATAATCAATGATAGCCGCAAGCGTAATGCCTTCATCAAGTATGTCATCGATGAGTAATACTGTTTTGTCAGTTAGTGTTTTTTCCGGTTTTTTTAACCAATTGATTGTGCTGCCACTCGTGCTACTTCTATATCGCGTGGCGTGTACGTAATCCATTTGTAATGGAAAATTAAGTTGAGACACCAGTTTCCCTGCTAAAATAACGCCACCTACCATCACAGGAAGAATCAGAGGGTTAGTCTTTTCCAACTTAGTAGTAATCTCAGTTGCCATTCGAGTAATGGCAATTTCAACTTCTTCTGAAGAGTATAGTAGTTCAGCATTTCTTAACGCTTTCTGACTGTCATCAAAGGTTGCTTGCTCATCAGTCATTATTATTTTTCCTTTAGTCTTTGTTGCCCTGTCCAGTCCTTTGCAAATTGCCATGCTGAACGGCCACTGCGCGAACCACGTTCAAGCGCCCACTTTAATGAGGCTTTTTTTATAAATTCATTATTATCTAAATTATTTCCTAACTTTTTTAGCCAATAATCGACGATTTCCAGATATTGATCTTGATTAAAAGGATGAAATGATAACCAGAGCCCAAAACGTTCTGACAATGATATTTTTTCTTCGATTGATTCGTTTAAATGCAATTCGTTATTAATATTTTTACTGGCAACATTATCACTCATATATTCCGGTAATAGATGACGGCGATTCGATGTCGAATAAATCAGAATGTTTTCAGATGTGTTTGTTAGTGAGCCATCAAGTACAACTTTTAAAGCCTTGTAACTGGCATCGTCTGCTTCGAATGATAAATCGTCACAATATAAGATAAAATGCCCTACTTTATTGCTAAGCAAATCAATAATTTTTCTCAGATCTTTTAAATCTTCTCTTTCAACTTCAATTAAATTTAACCCTTTATCCTGATACTCATTTAATAGCGCTTTAATCAATGATGATTTCCCAGTGCCTTTTGGTCCCCAAAGTAAAACGTTATTAGCGGGTAAATTAGCCAGGAACTGTTGTGTGTTTCGATCTATGAGTTTTTTCTGTCGCTCTATGCATTGTAAATCAGAAAGTTTGAAATTCGCAGGACGATCAATTTTATGGAAGTAACCATTATTACCAAGGGATTTCCAATGATAGGCGCCACCATTAAATTCAATCACAGCCTTAGGTAAGGTTGGGATTAAAGGTTCTACTCTATCGAGTAGGGCATCGAGTCGTTTTAGTAATTTCTCTGTATCAGACACAAGTTTTAATTTCATTAAAAAATGCGAATTATACGCGAGTCTTTTCGGTTAATCTCGTTTTGAAATTAATTAATGTATGGCAATTGCCTGGTTTAGTTTGTCTTCAATACGCTTTTTATAATTCAGGTATTGAATTGTT
Organism: Pseudomonadota bacterium; assembly: GCA_038142205.1. Lineage (GTDB taxonomy): Bacteria > Pseudomonadota > Gammaproteobacteria > Eutrophobiales > Eutrophobiaceae > UBA7359. The sequence goes on from JAYQJO010000001.1 coordinate 496,480, forward strand.
TGTAGTTTGTCAGATTTAACTTGACCGATGAGTCCTATAGAGATGTCTATATCTGTAATATAAATGGGATATTTTTGTCCGCTGGCGCGTTTGCCAATGACATATTCGGGAACAACATTGAATAGGTTGTTATCATGTTCAATATAGGAAAACTCAACATCTTCACAAAATATAGTTAAGGAGTGATGCTCATCATCAGGACTACCGATGACTTGAATATTGAAAAAACCTTTTCCGTTTCGCTCTATTTCATCATTAATTTTATTTATTTCAATATTTACCATCTTGTCTAAATTTATCTGGAAAAATTCAATTTCTATATTTTCAAAATTGGTTTGTACATCGAGCATTAAAAATAAAAGTCGATTAATGGCGCTTTAAAAAATAAGTTATAGTGATTAATTAAAGCCTTGCTGTTATGGGAAGGCTCAGTTTGACAAAACAAGGAGCCGTTTTCGTCGATGATATAAATATCAGCCATTTTGTAATTTATATAATAAAAAAGCTGTATTTTGTTAGTCTTGTTTAATTTGAAAATTTTCTGAATTAATTTATCACCGTGGGTTTCCTTTTCAAAACCACACGGCAAAAATGACTTTTACTGTTATAGGCTATAGAGTCACTACTACCCATAAAATACACACCGTTAATGCCCAGGTTACGGCGGGCACGGCGAATTGGCATATAAGATTTAGTTGTGGTGAATAGTTGAAAATACCAGCTGGTGCTTCGTCATTAACATAGCCGGGTAATTCAGGGTTATTTTCATGAAAATGCAGTGGTAGTAATTCAATAAAGCCTTTTGTCGGTCGTTCAAGCCTTGCTGGGTTAACTCAATTCTTTACCGGTTTATTTTCAGAAAGCGTGCTTCGATACGGTTAAGTTCGACCTCATCTGTAAGTTTATGATTACTTTTAATTCTTAAGTTATTGAGAAACATACGTATTTTATTTAACTAGGCTAGACAGCATGATTTATTTCTATTTTCCCAATTATTTATATTGGTAAACACTATATCGGCTGATAAGTAAATTTCTTCACACAAAAAGCAGAAATCAACTATAAATATGGACATAAAAATACTTTACTATCAACAACATAGGTTTTATTTAAGGAGATTAAGAGGTAAAATTAATATAGATCAAAAAATGCTCATTTAATCCTGATGACATCAATGCATTACAAGACGTGTTTTGGTAACATTCGTGCCTCCTATTGGGGGTCAATACCAGCTATTGAGGAAAAGCGGTTCCACGCTTTCATATAATAAAAAAGACTTTTTTGCTCATTTAGAGATGAGATAACGATTTCAAAATTTTTTAATTAGTTATTGAGGAAAACGTATGTTTACAAAAAACACAACAGTGGAAGGATTTGATCCCGAACTCTTCTCCGCAATGGAGTCAGAACGGCGTCGCCAAGAAGAACACATTGAATTAATCGCATCAGAAAATATGACTAGTCCAAGAGTCATGGAGTGCCAGGGTTCCGTCTTAACCAACAAGTATGCAGAGGGTTATCCAGGCAAACGTTATTACGGTGGTTGTGAGTATGTTGATGTTGCTGAACAGTTGGCCATCGATCGTGCTTGTGAATTATTTGGTGCAGATTGGGCGAACGTCCAGCCCCATTCCGGTTCGCAGGCAAATGGTGCTGTTTATTTAGCATTATTAGAAGCGGGTGATACGATAATGGGTTTATCACTTGCTCATGGTGGTCACTTAACACACGGTGCGCATGTTAACGTTTCAGGACGTGTATTTAATGCAGTTCAGTACGGTTTAGATGACAAGGGTATTATTGATTACAATCAAGCTGAAGAATTAGCTTTAGAGCATAAACCCAAAATGATCTGGACTGGTTTCTCAGCGTATTCTCAGGACTGGGATTGGCAACGCTTCCGTGATATTGCGGATAAAGTCGGTGCGATTTTAGTGGCAGATATTGCTCACATAGCTGGTTTAGTCGCTGTGGGTGAATATCCTAGTCCGGTAAAAATTGCCGATATAACGACATCAACCACACATAAGACGTTACGCGGTCCACGTTCAGGTATTATCATGGGTAAGGCCAATGAAGATATTCAAAAGAAAATCAATTTTATGGTTTTCCCTGCTTATCAAGGTGGCCCACATATGCACACGATTGCAGCAAAAGCAGTTGCGTTTAAAGAATGTATGCAGCCTGAGTTTAAAGAATATATTAAGGCTGTAAAAGCGAATGCCAAAGCAATGGTCGAAGTCTTTCTTGATCGTGGTTTATCAGTCGTATCCGGCGGAACTGAAAATCATTTATTTCTGGTCGACATGATTGATATAGGTTTGACAGGTAAAGATGTTGATGCAGCTTTAAGTAAAGCTAACATTACGGTGAATAAGAATGCTGTCCCGAACGACCCACAATCACCTTTTGTGACTAGTGGTATTCGTATTGGTACGCCTTCAATTACAACTCGTGGTTTTAATGAAGGTGATTGTCGTCAGGTCGCAAGCTGGATTTGTGACATCATGGATAATATGGGTGATGACTCTGTTATCGAGCGAGTTAAAAGTGAAGTACTTGAGCTTTGTAAGAGTCGACCATTATATGAGTCGAACGAAGATTTAAAGTAATCAAGTTTTAGTACTTTTCGTATTACCAATATGAGGGGTTGTTATTGTTTAAGGACTTTGACAATCCCTCAGTTTTTTAAAAATGGGAAAATTAAAATACTATGCGTTGTCCATTTTGCTCTGATCTTGATACACGAGTGATTGACTCTCGACTTGTTGGAGAAGGCGAACAGATCCGTCGTCGTCGCGAATGTACTAAATGTAAGGAACGATTTACGACGTATGAGTCTGCCGAACTTAATCTGCCTCGTATTATTAAATCTGATGGTCGTCGCGAACCGTTTAACGAAGAAAAATTACGTGGTGGCTTGCTCAGTGCGGTGCAAAAAAGACCGGTAGAAATGGAAAAAATTGATATTGCAGTATCCAATATCATGCATAATTTGAGGGCAACGGGCGATAAGGAAGTAGAGTCAATTAAGATTGGTGACTGGGTTATGGAACAACTACGCGGCATTGATCAGGTTGCCTATGTTCGTTTTGCTTCTGTTTACAGGAAGTTTGAAGATGTAAAAGCATTTCTTGAAGAAATAGAACGTGTCGAAAATGAGCTGCCACCAGAATTACAAAAAAGCCAGCTTGATTTACTTGGTACAGATGATGGAGATGATAGTTGACGTGGGAGACACACGATTATCAATTTATGTCTCGTGCTATTTATCTGGCAAAGCACGGACATTATACTTGCGATCCTAATCCACGAGTCGGTTGTGTCATTGTGAAAGATGACTACATCATTGCTGAAGGTTGGCATGTTGTGAGTGGTGAAGCGCATGCTGAAATTCATGCACTTAATCAATGCAATGATGCTTCTGGTACAACGGTTTATTTAACATTAGAACCATGTTCTCATCATGGGCGTACACCACCGTGCGTTGATGCATTAATTAAAGCAAATGTAAAAGAAGTTATTATTGCAATGTCAGATCCTAATCCTCTTGTATCGGGGACAGGTATTAAAAAACTGGAAGAAGCAGGTGTTATTATTAAGCAGGGACTGCTTGAAGCTGAAGCCATGAAGCTGAACCCTGGTTTTATTAAGCGTATGACAAAAGGCTTACCCTACCTTCGGTGTAAGATGGCAATGAGCACGGATGGACGAACGGCTTTGGAAAATGGCGACAGTCAGTGGATCAGTTCAATACAATCAAGAAAAGATGTGCACCGCTTACGCGCGGCTAGCAGCGCAATTTTATCAACTGTAGATACGATTGAAAAAGATGATGCTTCTTTAAATGCGAGAGACATCGATTTCAATGTCAGACAGCCGTTACGCGTTATTATTGATAGGCAGCTTAAAATATCAGCGCAGACAAAGCTCTTTCAGCTTGCTGAGCCTGATGCAGGTAAAATAATTATTTATACGGAAATAAAGAATAACGAGCGGGTTAAAGAATTAAATAAGACAGGTGCAGAAGTCGTTTATTTACCCAGGTCTGAACTATGGCTAAAAGATGTGTTGTCACACCTGACAAAAGAGTTTGAAATAAATGAAGTCTTGGTTGAAGCCGGTTCAACTTTTGTTGGTACATTAATAGAATCAGAATTAGTGGATGAATTATGGATATACATGGCTCCAATGCTACTAGGAGATACTGCACAACCGTTGGTAAAATTAACAGCATTGGAAATTTTACAAGAGGCAATAAAAACTAAATTAATGGATATCAGACAATTTGGTGATGATGTTCGTTTAACGTATAAAATAAGCTAAAGTGGTTTAAATGTTTACAGGTATTATTGAAACAACAGGAAAGATACTTTCGATCGAAAAAAAGATAAGGATAGCCGCTTTATCTTTGATACTGGGGTAATGACTCTGGAAGATATGAATATTGGAGATAGTATTGCGATCAATGGAACGTGTTTGTCTATTATTGAAAAAAGCGAACATTCTTTTATTGCCGACTTGTCAGCAGAAACTTTAGCTTTAACTACTTTTTCAAACTTAAAAGAAGATTCACCAGTTAATCTGGAAAAAGCAATGAGGTTGTCAGATCGAATAAATGGTCATCTAGTTTCTGGTCATGTTGACGGTATGGGTAAAATTATCGGTAGACAAGATGAAGGTCGGTCAATTAGGTTTGAAATAGAATTCCCTGGTGCATTAAAGAAGTATATTTCAAAAAAAGGCTCGGTCACAGTTGATGGTGTCAGTTTGACGGTTAACGATGTTAATGAGAATGTATTTAGTGTTAATATTATTCCACACACTTTATATGAAACCATTTTTTCAGCATACGAGGTTAACACAGAGGTAAATCTGGAAGTTGATCAAATTGCACGTTATCTAGAAAAACTAATTAATAATTAATATGGCACTTAATACTACAGCAGAGCTTATTGAAGATATCCGTAATGGTCGTATGGTAATTTTAATGGATGATGAAGACCGTGAGAATGAAGGTGACCTGGTTATTGCAGCATCTGTTGTTGAGTCTGAAGATATAAATTTTATGGCGCGGTTTGGTAGAGGACTAATTTGCTTAACATTAACAGGTGAACACTGTCGAAAATTAAATTTGCCGTTAATGACGAGTCAATCGAATTCAAATTTTTCTACTAATTTTACTGTTTCTATAGAAGCGGCGGAGGGTGTGACGACAGGTATATCTGCAGCTGATCGTGCTATGACGATTAAAAAAGCTGTTGCGCCAGATGCTAAACCAAATGATTTAGTTCAGCCCGGTCATGTTTTTCCATTAATGGCTCAACCGGGAGGCGTATTATCCAGAGCAGGTCACACTGAGGCAGGCTGTGATTTGGCTCGGCTGGCTGGCTTGCAAGCCTCTTCTGTTATTGTAGAGATTTTGAATGATGATGGCTCAATGGCAAGAAGGCCTGATTTGGAAAAGTTTGCCAAAGAACATAGCTTAAAAATGGTGACAATTGCAGATCTAATTCGTTATCGAATTGAAAATGAAAAAACAATTGAACACATGACAGAGTGTATTTTACCAACGGAATATGGTGAGTTTGTACTACATGCGTATCAGGATAAAATCGAAAAGAAATTACATTTTGCTATGGTCAAGGGCAAGATCGATGCGGATACGTCAACATTGGTTCGAGTACATTTGGAAAATCCGATATCAGACTTAACTGGTAGTATCGTAAAAGATCGAGGTTGGCCTGTTAATGATGTCTTAAAACGTATTTCTGAAGAAGAATCAGGAGTAGTCGTTATACTGTGTCAGCAATTTGAATCACTTGAATTAATTAATCAAATACAATCCTATAAAACGAATAAACGTGATATTGAGCCAGTGAAAAATAATGAGTCAAGCAAAGACTTGCGCACGATTGGCTTGGGAGCCCAGATCCTTTCCGATTTAGGTGTCAGGAAAATGCGTGTATTAAGTGCACCAAAGCGTATTCACGCTTTGTCTGGTTTTGGGCTAGAAGTTGTTGAATACGTAAGTTAAAAAGAATTTTTTGAGATACATTATCATGTCTGAAATAAATATTATTGATAAAAAAAAATCATTTGATAGTGACGTTAAGGTCGCTATTGTCAGCAGTCGTTTTAACAGTTTTATTGTAGACCGTCTTTATGACGGGGCAATAAAATGTCTTAATAGTAATGACGTTACTAATGAATCTATTACAGTAGTAAAAGTACCCGGCGCCTTTGAAATTCCTGTTGCTGTAAAAAATCTACTTGAACAAAATGAATTTGATGCAGTGATTACTTTAGGTGCAGTAATTAAAGGTGAAACTCCGCATTTTGATTATATTTGCAATGAATGCAGCCATGGCATTTCAATGCTGGCAATGAATAGTGGTGTACCTGTAATTTTTGGTGTTTTAACAGTTGATAATACAGAACAGGCGATGGATAGAGCCGGGGATGAAGAAAGTAACAAGGGCTATGAAGCAGCTTTAGCCGCGTTAGAAATGATTTCTGTTATTAGACAGATAAAGTTATGAGCTCAACTTCTACCGCAGTGAGTAAGCGCGCAAGAATTAAGGCGCGTCGTAATACAGTACAGGCACTGTATCAGTGCTTTATGACGGAAAAAGAGTTTTCTGACATTATTGCCGAGTTTGAAAGCGATGAACAAAAACTGGCAAAAACAGATGTTGAGTATTTTAAACTTTTATTAAAAGGTACGATTAATTTTCGAGATGAGCTTGATGCACAGATAGAAAAACTACTTGATCGGCCTATAGCTGAACTTGATGCGATAGAACGCGCGATATTACATATAGGTTGCTATGAGTTGCAGCATTGTCTGGAAATACCCTGGCGGGTTGTTGTTAATGAGTCGATAGAACTTGCCAAATTATTTGGTGCTGAAGAGTCGCATAAATATATTAACGGTATTCTTGATAAAGTCGCAAAAGAATTACGACCTGTTGAAGTCAATAAATAACTCTTTATTTAGTTTTGAACGAATTTGAAATTATAGAGAAGTACTTCAAGGAAAAACATCCTCAGAGTAAAGGGAACCTCATCTCTTAGGCATCGGTGATGATGCAGCAATAATTAATGTTAGCGAAGACTCTGAACTAACCGTTTCAACAGACACTCTGGTCTCTGGTGTTCATTTTTTTGAAGATGCTGCTCCGGAAGATATTGCATATAAAGCGCTCTCAGTAAACTTGAGTGATATTGCTGCAATGGGGGCGTTACCACGCTGGGTTAGTTTATCTTTAACTTTGCCAGAAAAAGATATTAATTGGTTAGAACGATTTTCTTCAAGTTTTAATCAGTTAGCGACTGAACATTCTGTTGTGCTTATAGGTGGGGATTTAACGAAAGGTCCCTTATCCGTCTCTGTTCAAATACATGGCGTTGCACCTAAAGGAAAGTCATTGCGACGCAGTGGTGCTGCTGTTGGCGATTTGATTTATGTGACGGGGGAATTAGGTGCTGCAGCTTACGCTTTAAAGCATATTAAAGAACCGGACACATTTTCTTGTATAACCGATAGGGAATTACAACGATTACATCGACCTGAAGCAAGAGTTAAAGTAGCCCTGGAACTACGTGATAATGCAACGAGCTGTATAGATATTTCTGATGGTTTACTGGCTGATCTAGGACATATACTTAAAGCCAGTAATGTTGGTGCGGAAATAAAGTTATCAACATTACCTTTTTCTGAAAGCCTGAAAAAGCTTAAGCAAAAAAAAGCGATTGAACTGGCTTTAACAGGTGGTGATGATTATGAATTATGCTTTACTCTGCCACAAGGTTTGCCGGACTTTGTAGTTAAGGAACTTCAGTCGATTTGCTCCGTTCATTGTATAGGCAAAATTATCAAGGAAGCACAACAACTGAGTTTAATTAATGACGAAGATGAACTTTATAAGATAGACTCCAGCGCTTACCGTCATTTTGATTAATCTTTATTAATACTCAAATTAGAGATTAATATAGCCGTCACGAAGACGGTTTTCTATTTCCACCGGTGCATAGGGAACTGAATCAATAAATTTAGGAATATCTTTTCTTTCGACGCCATGAAATTTCATGGTTGTTTCACAGACTTTCATATCAATGATATCGTCTGCATCTAGACGTGCTGCTAGATCTAGTAATTTTTGATTGTTCGCATGATTTTGCTGTGTAAACCATTCAATATCGGGGCCGTGAATAACCATGACGATCTCAATATCCTGGTATTTTGGTGACTGTGTCATTGTAACTTCTTCTGTTCTTTCTAATAGTGCTTCAAGCTCTGATAGGCTATGTCCCTTTATATCAAATAGATAACTTTTGTTTTCGATTATGATGTTATTATTATTCTGTTTCTGAGTAGGAGTTTCTGTAGTAACTAGTGTCGAATTTTCCTTTTTCTGTTGTTCTTGATTGTCGCAAGCGGTGAAGTAAATCAGGTTAAAACAAGTGATAACTAATACAAGTAGTCTTTTGTTACTGCGGTATTTTAAATTATTCAAAATCTATCCTCTCTGTAACTAGGATATTATAAATGAACACTGGGGGTAATTAATAAATATGGAAAGTTTATTATTAGTAGAATCAGACAAAGGACTTTAATATATAACTATATTCCGATTAGTATAAAAATAGATAGAGTTATCTACGGCGTTTTCCTTTATTTCCTTTTACTTCTTCAAACTTTACTTTGAGAGGCTTGCCTTCATACATTTTTCCATCAAGTCCCGCGATAGCAGCACGCGCTTCATGGCCTTCCATTTCAACAAAGCCAAAACCTTTACAGGTTCGGGTGAAAACATCTTGAACTAAATGAATTGAACGTACTTTTCCGAATTCAGAGAATAGCTCTGTAATTGCAGTTTCTGAAGCGTTATTAGGTAAACTGCCAATAAAAATTTTTCTCAAAATAATAGCTCTATTTATGTGATGTGAACACGCACATCAAAACATTGTAATTGAGTGAAAACCCTGTCATGAACAGAACAGGGCACGAAAAAGCAAGTTAGTTCTTTGGATCTGGGTATTACTCAGTAGTTACTTGACTTGCTTGTGGACCTTTAGGACCATTTTCAACTTCATAACTTACTTTTTGACCTTCTGATAAAGATCGAAAACCTTCGCTACTTATCGCTGAATAATGGACAAACACGTCGGCACTACCGTCATCCGGAGAAATAAAGCCAAAACCCTTTGCATCATTGAACCACTTAACAGAACCTGTTGCCATGTATATAACCTCTATGTTTCTAATCAAAAATCATCTTATTGCTACTACTCATTAGGCAATTTACAAGGTAGAACGGGCTACTGAAAATGCTAGGTATGCTGCAATAGATCTTGTACGTAGAATATACTTGATTTTTTGAAAATCATCCATGTTTTCCGACTAATTTAGCTTTATTGTGCTTTTATGCCGGCTACAAAGTTAATGGATTATCTGGATCAGTATTTTCATTAAACGGAATGTGTCTATCAGTATTAGTTAATTGATAGACCTTACCAATCCAGTTATTGATAACGGCTTCCGCGGTATCGTGCCAGGTATTATCCAGAAAAGGAATGATCAGGTTCTCAGGGAAAACGGGTATTTCACTATTTTCTGCCAAAGCAGTGTTCAGGTTGTCCTGATATTCTTCAAGAATAGTCTGGCACTTTAAAGAAAAATAATTTTCCGGAAAAGGTGGGTACTCCTTGATCTCACCATTAATATAACGTCCCACTTCGCGTTTATATTCCTTCATTAAACTGATGGAGTCATACTCCGGGTGCCCCTGGAAAAAAACCAAACGGAACCCATCCTCGCTGACGGCAAGGTGTACATCACCATCTTCGCTTTCAACCAGTATTTTTAACCCTGCTTCGTTAAATTGCTCAGGAAAAATCTCATTAAAACGTGAATGTGGCACGTCAAAGCGTGTATTAACACCTGCAACCAGCGGATGTTTTCTATCGACAACGCGATGCGGATAAACTCCCCAACGTTTTCCTGATGGAAGCATGGTACGTTTTTGTTTGTAACGAAATTGCAAAACAGCATGCGTTGTAAGACAGGAACAAAGTGTCGAAGTGACATTATCATATGCCCAGGCCAACACCTCACTTAAGGGCTGCCAGAAAGGCTGTTCAGCCAACTCACTGCCTATCATGTTAGCGCCAGTAATGATTAAAGCATCAAGACCTTCTTTTTTAATATCATCAAAGCTTTGATAATACTTATTTATATGTGCCTGACCTTCATTACTTCTCTCCAGTTCATCCAGTGTGAAAGGATGGAGGTAAAACTGTGCAATCTGATTACTCTCACCAATAAGATGGAAAAACTGACGTTCGGTCGCCTCCAGTGCAGCATCCGGCATCATATTCAATAAACCAATATGTAATTCACGAATATCTTGTTGCAAAGCCTGATCAGCAGCAAGAACAGTTTCTCCGTCCTGCTTAAGTCTGGCAAATCTTTGTAAATCACTGTTGGCTACAAGTGGCACTGTTATTTCTCTATAAGTTAAAGTTGTTGTTCAATTAAATCCAGAAAGTCAGTTTCGCTGTTCACTTTGGCGATGTCATTAGTACAAACAGTATAGCCATATTCATCTGCAATTGATTGATAACGCGGGATACGGTTATAAAAAAGACGTGAAAAAATCCAGCGAACAAAGTCATTTGGATCAATCATCGCTGTATATTCGAGATTATTCTCTTTTAAATAAGTCTCAAGGTTTACATCAAGAAAATCTTCGCGATAATACAGTGGCTTTGGCGCTTGTTCAGCGCGTTTAATTAATTCAACTTCGTCCTGTTCTGTCGCTCTGATATAAATGATCAAGGTATGTTCTGCGAGTGTTTTGAGTACAGCTTCGTTTTCAAGTTCACACAAACTCCCCCGCATCATTAATAAAATTACGGTAATCATAAACTTCATAAGAACGCTTAATAAAATCAGGCACGTCAAGCATGGCAGAGATTTCAGCTTCACGATGCAGGTTTTGTCGATGTTTAAATTCGCGTAAGCCTAATCCACCTTTTTCCGGATCACCGAGTTGACCAAGAAATGTTGACACCGCCTTGAGATTATCAACAGAAATATTATTGCTGATCGTAATTGAGTCAGATAATAATAATTTTTTTAACAAAGGTACCTTCATGGCATTTTTCTTTACATTATCCGACATTGCGTCACTTAAATAATGCGTGCCGATACGATAATCGCCTGAATAGTGAAACCAGTCAGCATTACGTAACAAGCAGGCAAGACGCGTTTTTCCAACGCCGGACATGCCAAGCAGGGTGATGGCCTTGCGATCCCATTTCCTGAATTGTTCAACAGATAGTTTCACTTCATAAATCCTGAACTTATAAATGCGCGCTATTATAAGCGAATCAATACGCTATGGGCATGTTTTAATTAATATTTTATAATTTAGTCTTTGAATTGAGTGTTGGCTGAAATGCCAATTTTGGTGGAGGTAATCAATAAACCTGCTCAAAATGAATGCTTATTTTTCAGGTAATGCTTCGAATTCTTGTCTACGTTCTTCAATCCATTTATTCATTGTTTCTCTGTCGTTCATCATTTCCTGCATTTTGTACATGGCTTCAAGATGTGCTTCGTCTTTCTTCTGGAACATTTCCATACCATGATCACGACTCATTTGTGCTGCCTCATCAAATGTTTCTGCATGAAATTCTAAATCGCAAGCGCCACCAAGCTGTCTACAACTCATTGTTTTCATGATTTTCTCTCCAGAATAATTTTTTGCCATTGCTGTGGGCCAGTTTGATGAACAGCATTACCATTTACATCAACCGCTACGGTGACAGGCATGTCTTTTACTTCAAATTCATGTATCGCTTCCATACCCAGTTCTTCAAAGGCAACCACTCTTGCATCGGTAATGGCTTTTGAAACAAGATAGGCTGCACCACCAACGGCCATGAGATAAACAGCCTGGTGTTTTTTAATAGCATCAATTGCGATAGGCCCACGTTCAGCTTTACCGACCATGCCAATTAAACCTGTTTTATTCAGCATCATATCGGTAAATTTATCCATACGTGTTGCTGTAGTCGGGCCGGCAGGGCCAACTACTTCTTCACGTACAGCATCAACAGGACCAACGTAGTAAATAAAACGATTGGTAAAATCGACGCCATCAGGTAAGGATTCACCTTTATCAAATAAATCCTGTATTTTCTTATGGGCGGCATCACGACCGGTCAACATTTTTCCTGAAAGCAGAATTGTTTCTCCGGGCTGCCATTCTTTAATGGTTTCTGCAGTAACTTCATCCAGATTTACTCGTCTTGCAGAAGGGCCAACATCCCAGGTGATTTTTGGCCAGTCATTAATATCGGGTGGCGTTTGTAAAGAAGGACCTGAACCGTCTAAAACAAAATGAGCATGTCGTGTTGCAGCACAGTTAGGAATCATCGCAACAGGTTTGTTCGCAGCGTGTGTAGGGTAGTCCATTATTTTTACATCAAGAACTGTGGTTAAGCCACCTAAGCCTTGCGCACCAATACCAAGTTCATTAACACGTTCATAGATTTCCAGTCTTAATTTTTCAGCCGTTGTTTTAGCACCGCGTGTTTTTAATTCCTGAATATCAATTGGATCCATAAGTGATTCTTTTGCCATGATCATGGCTTTTTCAGCTGTACCACCGATACCGATGCCGAGCATTCCTGGAGGGCACCAGCCGGCGCCCATAGTCGGAACTGTTTTTACAACCCAGTCAACAATATCATCAGACGGATTAAGCATGGCAAATTTGGATTTGGCTTCTGAACCGCCACCTTTTGCTGCCACTTGCACATCAACTTTATCGCCTTTAACAATTTCCATGTGAATGACTGCAGGTGTGTTATCGCCCGTGTTTTTTCTTGTGCCAGCAGGATCATTCAATATTGATGCACGTAATTTATTATCAGGGTGGTTATAGGCTTTCCTAACACCTTCATTCACCATTTCTTCAACGGATAATTCTGCATCCCACTTGATATCCATACCGACTTTAACAAAGACCGTGACAATGCCCGTGTCTTGACAAATAGGGCGATGGCCTTCGGCACACATTCTTGAATTGATTAGTATTTGCGCCATAGCATCTTTGGCTGCTTTTGATTCTTCTTTTTCATAAGCAGCATTGACTGCTTTAATGAAGTCAATGGGATGGTAATAGGAAATATATTGCAATGCGTCCGCAACGCTTTCGATAAAATCATCTTGTTTTATGACGGTCATACTTTGATTCCGATAATGTTTTGTTAATTATTATAGTGTTTATTAAACGTCGTTACAGACATCTTCGAATAAATTTCTCATTAGTTGAAACGGGTGCTCCTGTGGATTTCTGCGCCCGCGGCATACAGTACATCTTGTACATAAAAAAGGGCAGCATAAGCTACCCTTAGGTTGATACAATTATATGTTTATCAAGCAACCGTAACTGGGATTTGTTCCAGTTTTGATTTCGCTTGTGCTGCGCTTTTTTGAAAAGACTCAATTTCATCAAAGTTTAGGTAGCGATATACATCTTCTGCCAACGGATCAAGATCTGCTGCAAACTGCATATATTCTTCCATAGTTGGTATGTGACCGAGAATGGACGATACCGCAGCAATTTCAGCCGAAGCTAGAAAAACATCCGCGCCATCGCCTAAACGGTTCGGGAAGTTACGTGTTGAGGTTGAGACTGCGGTTGATTTTGCAGCGATTCGTGCCTGATTACCCATGCAAAGCGAACAGCCAGGCATTTCAGTTCTCGCACCAGCTTTACCAAAAATACTGTAGTAACCTTCTTCCGTTAGTTGATGCTCGTCCATCTTGGTTGGTGGCGAGACCCAAAGGCGAGTAGGAATAACTCCACCTGATTTTTCCAGCATTTTACCTGCGGCACGGAAGTGGCCGATATTGGTCATACATGAACCGATGAATACTTCATCGATCTTGGTTCCGGCAACTTCAGATAAAGGTTTCACATCATCCGGGTCGTTCGGGCAGGCCAATAATGGTTCTTTGATTTCATTCAGATCAATTTCAAAGACTTTGGCATATTCTGCATCAGCATCAGGTTCCATTAATACAGGATTTGCAATCCAATCTTCCATCGCGTTTGCACGGCGTTCTAATGTACGTGGATCGCCATAACCTTCTGTGATCATCCAACGTAGCAAGATAATATTGGATTGCAGGTATTCGATAATAGGTTCTTTACCGAGGTGTATTGTACAACCGCCAGCTGAACGTTCGGCACTGGCATCCGATAATTCAAATGCTTGTTCGCATTTAAGGTTTGGTAAGCCTTCGATTTCCAGGATGCGGCCAGAGAAGATATTTTTCTTTCCTTCTTTGGCAACGGTCAGGTCACCACTTTGAATGGCGGCATAAGGAATCGCATTAACCAAATCACGTAAGGTGATACCCGGTTGCATCTCGCCTTTGAAACGTACCAGTACTGATTCTGGCATATCTAATGGCATAACACCGGTTGCTGCGGCAAAAGCAACAAGACCAGAGCCAGCCGGGAATGAAATACCTAATGGAAAACGTGTATGTGAATCACCACCGGTGCCCACGGTATCCGGCATTAACATACGGTTTAGCCAAGAATGGATAATACCGTCACCTGGGCGTAAAGAAACACCGCCGCGGGTTTGGATAAAGTCAGGTAGGGTATGATGTGTGTTTACATCAATCGGTTTTGGGTATGCTGCTGTATGACAGAAAGATTGCATCACCAAGTCCGCAGAGAAACCAAGACATGCGAGGTCTTTCAATTCATCACGTGTCATTGGGCCTGTTGTGTCTTGCGAACCAACCGTGGTCATCTTTGGTTCGCAATAGGTGCCAGGACGAATGCCTTCAACGCCACAAGCCTGCCCAACCATTTTTTGTGCCAGCGTATAACCTTTCCCGGTGTCATTTGCTGGTACAGGTGTACGGAACATATCGCTTGGGCCAAGCCCTAATGCTTCGCGTGCACGGGTTGTTAAACCGCGGCCAATAATCAATGGAATACGACCGCCAGCCTGTACTTCGTCAAGAATAATATCGGTCTTCAATGAAAAATCGCAGAGTTCTTCACCAGTTTCTGCATTTTTAACTTTGCCTTCGTAAGGATAGATATCGATGACATCGCCCATATTCATTTTGCTGACATCGCATTCAATTGGTAGTGCACCAGCATCTTCCATTGTATTGAAAAAGATAGGGGCTATTTTGCCGCCTAAACAATAACCACCGTCGCGTTTGTTTGGAATATGTGGGATATCATCACCCATATGCCAGAGCACAGAGTTCGTTGCTGATTTACGCGAAGAACCGGTACCAACCACATCTCCCACATAGGCTAGGGGATGGCCTTTGCCCTTTAATTCTTCGATTTGTTTTATCGGGCCGATTTCACCCGCTTTATCAGGGGTAATGCCTTCGCGCTCCATTTTTAACATGGCTAGGGCGTGTAGAGGGATATCTGGTCGTGACCAGGCATCTGGTGCTGGGGAAAGGTCATCGGTATTCGTTTCGCCCGGAACCTTGAAGACCGTAACAGTAATTTTGTCGGCTAATTTAGGTTTAGAAGTAAACCATTCACCGTCGGCCCAGGATTGAACAACGTTTTTCGCATGTTCATTACCTGCGTCAGCCTTTTCTTTTACGTCATGGAAGGCATCAAACATTAATAATGTATGTGATAGTGCAGTTGCCGCTGCAGATGCGAGTTCATCAATATCTAGGCAATCAATTAATGGCTGAATATTGTAGCCACCGAGCATAGTACCGAGTAATTCAATAACCTTGGTTTTATCTATTAAGGGAGATTGTGTTTCGTCTTTAGTAATTGCTGCCAGAAAACCGGCTTTTACATAAGCTGCTTGATCGACGCCTGCAGGAATACGATTCGTAATTAAATCGAGGATAAAATCTTCTTCTCCTACGGGAGGATTTTTTAATAATTCAACTAAGTCCGCGGTTTGCTCCGGGGTTAATGGTTGTGGGACGATACCTTGTTCGGCACGTTCCTGTACGTGTTGGCGATAAGCTTCAAGCAAAACAATTCTCCTGCAATTTTAATAATATTCTCTAGTGGGTACTTCTATTATGGTTAGCCCTGTCGAAGGGAGGGTATTATAAGGCAATAATGGGTAAATGATTAAGTTTCTTTTTGAACTTTTTTAGTGCAGTTTTAATAGGCTGTATCGATAATTCCTCCTCCTAGACAAATATTTTCTTTATAAAAAACAATAAATTGGCCAGGAGTGATAGCTCTTTGTGAGTTTGTAAATGAAACAAAATAACTGTCATCTTCGATTTTTTCTATCACACACTTTTGATCGGCCTGTCGATAGCGGTTTTTTGCATAGCAGTGAAACGGTGTTTCAGGTATCTCGCCTGATATCCAGTTAACGTCTGAGGCAGTTAAATTGTGGCTATGGAGCAGAGGGTGATCGTGATCCTGGGCGACAATTAGCTCGTTTTCAGCAATATTCTTTTGTACGACATACCAGGGCGCATCCGATGCACCTTTTACTCCACCTATTCCTAGGCCTTGCCGTTGACCGAGCGTGTAATAAAAGACACCTGCATGCTCTGCGATGATTTGCCCTTTAGTTGTTTTAATTAGCCCTGGATCAGCTGGAATGTAGCGGCTTAGAAATTGACGAAATGGCTGCTCACCAATAAAACAGATTCCAGTGCTATCCTTTTTGTCGTGAGTCACTAGACCGGCTTGCTCAGCCCTTTTTCGCACTTCCGGTTTGTCTAGTTCACCAATCGGAAACAGGGCTTTTTCTAATTGTTTCTGGTTTAAGCGGCACAGAAAATAGCTTTGATCTTTGTTTTGGTCCAGGCCTTTTAATAACTGGAATGAACCGTTGTTTTCATTAATTTGCGCGTAATGCCCGGTGGCTATCTGGTTTGCTCCAAGGTTTTCAGCGTGTTCCAGAAAGGCTTTAAATTTAATTTCCTGATTACACAGCACATCTGGGTTGGGTGTACGTCCACTTTTATATTCAGCAAGAAAATTCTTAAATACGTTGTCCCAGTATTCCGAAGAAAGGTCGACTGTGTTTAATGGAATACCGAGTTTATCGCAGACCATCATTGCATCTTCGACATCGGTTTCCCACATGCAGGCACCATCTTCAGACTTATCATTCCAGTTCTTCATGAACAGCGCTTCGACATTATGCCCCTGCTCTTTTAATAGCATAGCCGTAACTGATGAGTCGACGCCGCCAGATATACCGACAATTAATTTATTACTAGAATTCAAGTTTATTGGCCCTGGGTTGCGTGGTGGATAATGTCGAGAGGATAGCGATTTCCTTTTAGATAATCATCAATACATTGTTCTACAAGAGGGCTACGCATACGGTCGCGTTCATTTTTATTTTTTTCACGGCTTAGCCAGGTTGTACGGACAATGCCGACGTCCAATGCTTGTCCCTTATGTTCATTGGTACAATGACCATAAAAACTAAAGCGTAAATAGCTAATGTCAGCATTATTAGGATTGGGATACAAATAAATACCAACGAGATATTCTGGTTCAAACTCCCAGGCTGTTTCTTCCAGTACTTCGCGTTTAACTGCATCAAAAATGGTCTCATTATGTTCAAGATGCCCTGCAGGTTGGTTAAAAACCAGTCTGTTATTGATTTTTTCTTCGACTAAAAGAAATTGGCCATCTTTTTCTGCGATGGCTGCAACTGTCGCATTTTGTTTCCACTGCATTAGTTTTCCCTCTTAAATATTGAGTTTCAAAATATGTTCTTGAATGTTTTTTTTAAGGCCGGGATAATAGGCTATATATGATAGGACGAAAAAAATTTTATCACATTACCAGCTTGTTTATATCTTTAGCCATTTTATGGGTATTGCTGTCGGGGTATTATACTGGTCTACTGTTATCTCTTGGGCTATTTTCTACTCTATTCGTTACTTTTATTAGTTTACGAAAGGGCTTGTTGCCTTATGAACAACAGGAAAATTTTTTCCAGTTTATGAAATATATTCCTTATGGTTTCTGGCTTGTTATAGAAATACTTAAATCAAATATTGATGTTATCAAACGCATTTTGTCCCCTTCACTACCTATTAGTCCAAGATGGGTGACGATAAAGTCATCTCAGACCAGTGAATTTGGAGAGGTTGTTTATGCAAACTCAATTACATTAACTCCTGGTACTATTTCAATAGATGTTAATGACAATAATATTGATGTGCATGCTTTATCAGAGAGCGGTGTTGATGGTCTAGCAACGGGTGAAATGGATAAAAGAGTAACGTTGGCAGAAAAATAATATGTTTGAAATTGCAACTTATCTTATTTTGTTTGCCATGTTATTGGCTTTGATCTCTGCCATTATTGGTAAGACGGTCTATGATAAAATTCTTGCTGTAAATATTTTTGGCACGATAACTGTTTTATTTATTGCCTTATTTGGTTTCATGACGGAACGCCCGGAATTTCTTGATATTGCATTGGTTTATGCGTTGATTAATTTTATTGCGACGATAGCTGTCCTGAAATTTTTTGAATACGGTGATATGGGGCGTAGTTCTCATATAAACGATGAGGCAGATATATGAGCAACATTATAAATATTATCAGCGCTGTGTTTGTCATTTCCGGTGTTACAGCCATTATTATTGGTTTGGTCGGTGTTTTTCGTATGCCGGATTTTTTCACCAAACTACATGCCGCCAGTATTATTGATACGATGGGAACGATGTTGGTTCTCGCTGGTTTAATGCTTTACTCAGGATTTAATTTAGTAAGTGTTAAATTATTATTAATTCTTATATTTATTTTGATCACAACACCTGCTGCAGCACATGCATTGGCCAAATCAGCATTACACGGTGGATTAAAACCAAAATTGAGTGGTGATAGCGAATGAGTGTCGTGATAGTCAATGTAGTCTTGCTATGCTTACTTGTGATAGCAGCTATTGCAATAAATCAGCAACGTAATTTATTTGCTGCAACGATGTTGACCGGTATTTATAGTTTGATTTGTGCATCTCTTTTTGTTTGTCTTGATGCTGTTGATGTTGCTTTTACTGAAGCAGCAGTGGGAGCTGGTGTTGCGACGATATTATTTCTTGGCACATTATCTTTAACTGGTTTTGAAGAAAAAACTGCTGTCAAAGTTTCTATCCCAGGCTTATGTATCGTTTTAATTACAGGTGGTTTGTTAATTTACGGCTTGCAAGATATTCCTGCTTTCGGCGATCCAAATGCGCCGGTACAAACTTATTTAGCAGGTAAATATATTAGTGATTCGGCTACTGAAATAGGTGTGCCTAATTTGGTCACATCAGTTTTAGCTAGTTATCGTGGTTATGATACGTTTGGTGAAACAACAGTTATTTTTACCGCAGGTATCGGGGTATTGATATTATTAGGTCGTAGTAGAAAAAATAAAAAAGATTTATAGGAAGAAAACTAATATGGAACATCATCTGGTCTTACGCGTTGTTGCTCGATTATTAATTCCATTAATAATGTTATTTGCCTTATATGTTCAATTCCATGGTGATTTCGGACCTGGAGGTGGTTTTCAGGCGGGCGTTATCTTCGCAGCTGCTTTTATTTTGTACGGCCTTATCTATGGTGTAGACAAACTTCGTGATGTTATTCATCCTGGCGTAGTGCGCAGTCTGGCGGCACTTGGTGTGTTGCTTTATGCCGGTGTTGGTTTATTTGGCATGATAAATGGTGGTGAGTTTTTAAATTATAGTGTCTTATCTCATGATCCTGTTCATGGACAGCATTTTGGTATTTTGCTAATTGAAGCCGGTGTAGGGATTACTGTCGCTTCGACGATGATTATTCTTTTCTACTCTTTCGCCAGACCATAAGTAATATTTATTTAAGTAATAGAAGAGGCATATTACAAAAAGATACCCATGCCTTTATTAATAAGTAATTATGAATGAGTATTTACGGTTAGAAAATTCAATACGTTTTTTTGTTTGTATTTTACTTCTATCTTTTTTGTTTGCCCACAAGGCTTTTTCTGAAGCGCATGACATTTTCTTAGAGGATACGAATGGTAGTCAGCGTTCGTTAAATGAGTATATTGGCAAAGGCAAGTGGGTCGTGGTCAATATTTGGGCAACCGCTTGCCCGTATTGTCGGGAAGAATTAGAGGATTTAAATAATTTTCATGCTCGTCATCATAACAACGATGCTATTGTTATAGGATTAACCTTAGAATGGCCCGGATTTGATTTTCCTGATAGGGATTATCTTGTTAATTTTGCCTATGATTATTTTATCGATTATCCCTTATTTCTTGTTGATGCGGAACTTGCAAGTAAAGTGATTGGGAAGCAGGTTAATATGATCCCATTAACATTCTTTTATAACCCTGGAGGGGAATTAGTTCTTCGTTTAAATGGCGTGGTAACTGAGGCGATGTTAGAGGAAGTAATTAAAGATAAAAACCCATCTTATCGTGAGCAGTGGGCAAAAGAGATACCTCCAGAATTCAAACCTGAATAATAGTACAAACTAACTACTATCTTTTCCTTTTTTTATCTTTTCTATATTAGGAGCATCCCAACTGCCGGTAATTGTATATTGTTGTTTTAATATTTGATCTATTTTTCTCGGTATTGCGTTAAATACTTCGCCGGCTAAATAAATAACTGCACCAACACCAACACCAACACCAACCGGACCAAATAACGCACTAGCAACGGGTAGACCACTGGATATTTTGGGTGTTACTGTTGCTATTTGGTCATAGTCTTCAGTTGATAAACCAGTTCGGCCACTGACGACAATATCAGCAGAAGGACCTGTCATTTCCAGGTTGTTAGTATAAGCATGACCTTGTTGAACATTAAAGCTACCCGTAATATTATCGAAAGCAAAACCTTCATCAAATACGTCAGTAAAATCCAGTGTTAACCGCCTTGGTAGTGTTTGTATACTGAGCAAGCCAAATAAACGACCGGCCGATGGATTGATATCAAGAAACTGACCTTTATCAATTTTTATATCGAGTTCTCCATCAATGTTTTCCATTGCAAACTCCATTGGCGTACCCATCCAGTGAGCATTCATTTCCATATTAGTTTGTCCGTCTTTAATATTTGCAGCATCGAAATTAAAAGTGCCTAGCATATTTCCAATTGTGTCAGCTTTTAGAGTAGCCTTGAAATCAGAGCGGTCTATATCATCTATAGAAGTCCATTTGCCTGAAGCGTTTATATTCAGACCGGGTTTGCTAATGCTAAGGTTATTTATGTTAATGCCATTTTCAATATTATTTGTTAATAAACTAAGTTTCCCTAATTTATTTCCATTGAAAACAAATTCATCAATATTGATATCAAGCTCAGGAATTTTATTAATAGCAATTTGATTATTATCTTCATCTTGTTCGGCGCTTTTTAATGTTAGCTTCTCAAATTTGGCATGCAGGTGATTATTTTTTGATGCAATAAAATTTGTTTCACCTTTTATATCTTTACCGTCAAATAGTATTTGCCAACCATTAACAGGGTTACTCAAATCAACATTAACATTATTAAATTCATTGCCAAGCATGTTCAGGTTTTTAATAAGAAGATTAGCGCTAATTGTGTTTTGTTTCTTTTTAATATCGGGGGCGTTTGTTTTTCTAGCAGTAAGATATTCAAACCAGCCTCCTTCTTTTGTATTAAACTCTTCAAGCTCGCCCCTGATAGATATCTTGTTTGATGTTTCAATAATAGGATGAGGTTTACCTAGTCCAATAAGGATATTTTTAATGGTTAAGTCTTCTTTGTTATCGACATTAAAGTCAGCATAAATATTGTTATAGCTAATATTAATGTTTTCAATTAACAGGTTGCTTAAATTGGTTTTTATAAACAGTGGTGAGCTGTCAGTTGCTAATTTGCCAAGCGGATAAGGTAAGTCAACTGAAATTCCTTTCAGATCAGTATTAAATACAATTTCTTTGTTTCCTGGAGTATTATTAGATTTTCTTAATGTTAAAGACCAGTTGGTTTTTCCTGAAAGCTTATCAGTATATGTTTGATTGGAGTCAATCAACGCAGGGAAAAAGCCGCTAAGTTCGGATATAAAAAAATCTTTATCAGCAATGCCTGAAATCACGTAGGGTTTAGAGTCAGACTTATTTTGAACAAACTTTGGAATAGTTAATTTAACTGGGCTACCATGATATAGGGCATCGATATCACTACCCCAGCTGGAATCACTGGTAAAATGTACGTCACCATTTACTTTTTCAAGCCCGAGTCCTGGCAGTCCTGACTCTATAGTTGTGTCTGTGAACGAGATTAAGCCATCAATTGTTGTCTTACCGTGAGCAACTGGGATATTAAGGCCCAATTTTATATCGATTCCACCCGTTATATTTTTTGTAAGTTCACGTAATGATTGTTTTTTATTTAAAGGACTTTGTTTAATAAAGTTTGCAACGTCAGTTGTATGTCCTGTAATACTAGTATCGACGATAATAGTCTGTTTTTTTGCGCCAAGCTGATTAATGTTGACAGCCAGGTCGCTGACAGAGGCATCAAAAATAGTAGCGGAGTTAGATAAGATATATAAATCATCATTATCAATTATAATTTCAGCTGTGAGTTGATCGAGAAGCGGCCAATTTTGATTATAATCTATGGTTGCATTTTCTATATTAAGAATGGCTTTAAAATTTCCTTCTGAGTTTTCAAATGGAAAGTCTGCTGTATGTCCATGAAGTATTAAATCACCATATAGTAATTTTCCGCTAACCATTGCACTTGCAAACCACTTCTTTAAATTTGCAGGTAAGTTTTTAGGTAAATACTTTGGTAAGTATTCAATATCTGTTTCATCAATATGCGCTACGATATCTATAAAGGGTGAGTTTTTTTCATCGAATCGAATTCTTCCGGAAGACTTTGCCGAAATAGTGCCGTCTGCAATATTAAAGTCTTTAATCAATAGCTCAACTGAATCAGAGTTTATTAACTCCAGTTCTGCATTTAAAACTGACAGATGTAATGCATTGTCATAAACAGAACTCAATAGGACTTCCGATGCACTGCTGTTTATATTAAGTTTAATATTATTATCAGTAGCGTACATTGAGCCAGCAAGATTATAAACAGCGAGCTGTTTATCTGTAGCAACAATATCTATTTTTTTAAAGTCCGTATTTAATGACAGTATGTCTCCATTAGATGAATCAGGATCATAGAAAACCTCTGTGTTTGTTAACTCTCCTTTTAATGTTCGCCAATCAAACTTATTAACAATTTCCTCTGAAATAAGTCCTGAAGCTAACAGGAAGGGAGTAATTTCCTGAAGTTTCAAATAAGAAAAGTAACCTTTATATTGCTTATCGGCAAGACTATTGTTGATACTCAGTTGAAAGCTTGATGTTGGCCAGATGCCATTCTTAGTCTGTAGTTCTTCAATATTTATATTTAGTAACCAGTCTTTATCTTTTTTACGTTCGCTGAAGAAATCAAGTTTTATACTTTCTATAGATAGAACTTGTTCTTTAACTGCGAGGGAAAAGTCGGAATACTGTACTTCACTACTAATGTCGATTAATTTTGACTTGTCCCAGTTTGTCCATACTTTAGCATTCGCGATTCCGCCTGTAGTTTTAATTTCAAAGCCTTCTAAAAGTTTTTCTGGGTTTACATTTTTTGCTTCAAAATAGATGGCACCTTTCCAGTCTGGTGTCAGGACATTGCCAAACACATCCATTCTTAAGTTTAAATCGCCACTTTCTGGTAATGTAATATCGGCACTGATCTGCAAACGCTTTTTATGAGTTTTTAACTCCAATTCGGCATTAGTAAACTTAAGTTTTTCTTTTTGTTTCTTTTTGTCATGCCAGATTAAGTTGGCATTTTCCAGTTTGATATGTTTTTGTTTTAATAACCAACCAGACATAGCTGTGTTATCTGGTTCAGTTGCCCCTATATTATTTGTATTGTTAATTGATATAGAACCATCATCGTTTCGTGTAAATTCCAGCTCAATACCGCTAATGACCAGCTTACTGGGAACTAATTCTCGTTTACTAATACTGGCAAATGGATCAATGCCTAATTGTGCTGAATGAAATGTACTAATGAGTATTTTGTTATCAGGTGAATAGAGGTCAATATTTTTTAAATATAAATGCGGTGTCCAGCCTTCCCATTCAGCTGTTATTTGATCGATAACAACCGGGTAGTCCATGTATTCACTTACCCAGGATTGTATTTCATTTTTATAGCCGCCAATCTCTGGTAACGCAAGGCGCATGACTGTGACCAGTACTGCTGCATTTAATATAATAAAGGCGAAAGCATACCAACAGAAGTGGTATAGAATTGTAAAAGTTCTTTTTATCATTAAATCGGAATTAAAGTAGAACGATGTCGTACTGTTCCTGTGTATACAAAGGTTCTACCTGAAATGCGATTGAACGACCAATAAACGATTCCAGTTCAGCAACGCTGGTTGATTCATCATCTAGTAGCATATCAACCACTTTTTGTGAGGCAACAACCAGAAGTTTATTAGCATCAAACTGTCTCACTTCTCGTAATATTTCGCGAAAAATTTCGTAACAAATAGTTTCAGACGTTTTGATTGAAGCACGTCCATTACATGTTGGACATGTCTCACAGAGGATATGTTCCAGACTTTCTCGTGTTCTTTTTCGGGTAAGTTGTACTAAACCCAAAGAGGTTAATTCGCTAATGATCGTTTTTGAATGATCCTTCTCAACATTTTTTTCCAGCGAACGTAAAACTTGTCTGCCGTGTTCGGGATCTTTCATATCAATAAAATCAATGATGATAATACCGCCCAGGTTTCTTAAACGTAACTGGCGAGCAATGGTGTGCGCTGCTTCAAGGTTTGTTTTATAAATGGTTTCTTCCTGATTTCTGTGGCCTACAAAAGCACCGGTATTCACATCAATCGTTGTCATTGCTTCAGTCTGATCAACAATCAAATACCCGCCTGATTTTAATGTGACCTTTCTATTTAATGAGCGTTGTATTTCATCTTCAACGGAATACATATCAAGAATAGGGTAGTTACCAGTATAGTGTTCAATTCTTGTTAACAGTTCTGGAATAAAATGTTTGGAAAATTCAGTGACACGTTGATAGGTTTCTTTTGAGTCTATGCGTACCTTGCCAATTTCTGAATGCACCAGGTCTCGCATTGTTCGCATAACTAAAGGTAAATCTTCATACACATTACCAGGAGGAAAAGTATTTTCTGCACGAACCACTATGGAGTCCCATATTTTTTTCACAAACTCGATATCTTTATAAATATCTTCATCAAGAATGTTCTCTGCTGCGGTTCTAACGATGAAGCCACCTTTTTTTAATAACGCTACTTCATTAGCTGTGTCATGTAACACAACATTATCACTGTTCACAACGGCGTGATTATCGATACCAGACATGTAATTCAAAATCGTGTTACGGAGTCTTTCTTTTTCTGCTTCGTCTTCTATTCGCTGCGAAATGCCGATTGAAGGATAATCAGGTACAAAGACAATATAGCGAGAAGGAATAGAAAGGCGAGTTGTTAATCTTGCGCCTTTACTACCAATTGGATCTTTAACAACCTGAACGAGAATTTCATCGCCTTCATGAATCCTGTTTTCTATAGGAAGGGTTTCAACAGAATTATTTATCTCTGTTTCCGACTCTGAGTCAGGGTCAATATTATTGGATACGATATCTGAACTGTGCAGGAAGCCGGTACGTTCCAATCCAATATCAATGAAAGCGGCCTGCATTCCCGGCAAAACACGTGAAACACGGCCCTTAAAAATATTTCCAACCAATCCACGCTTTTGAGTACGTTCAATATGCACTTCCTGCAATATGCCATTTTCCACAACACAAACACGGGTTTCTTGTGGAGTAACATTAATTAGAATTTCTTCGCTCATGGCAAACCAACTTTATTAATTGCGCAGTTTTGTGATTAATGCGGATTATATCACTAAGTTCACATGATGTGACGTTGATATATGACTGAAAAAAAAAGAGTTATGCGGTGATTTTATCGTTCTATTTTAAAAATACCGATTTATTCTTGTTTGTTGTGAAATTAAAACTGTAATGACTGAGTAAATCCACCTGAGTTGAGTACCAGTAAGACAAAGATTAAGCCGCTTTTTCACCGCCACTACAGTTACATTAGTGTTGATAATATGGGTTCGGGCTTTTTCTTTAGCTGAATATAATGCTTTATCTGTAAGAGATAATAATTCGTAGGCGGTTAATTTTTTGCCCGAAATGTTAAGTAGCGCTACCAATGATGACACTAATATTCACTGGTTCTGGGAAATTACTCTGAGCACTAAACTCTTCAATGTGAATTCTGTTTTTTTCGTGATTTTTCTCCCGAAAAAAACAATTGTTTAATGTGTTTTCAGGTTAGAACATCGGGAGGGGCCAAGCGATCAGGGATAAAACAAAAATGTTAACTATTACCTGCTTTTAATGTTGCCACTAAAAACAGGTAATAAAAGGTTTAGTTTATTCTATTACGAGTACACCACCAGATTCTTCATCAGCATCTGAAAATATATCATCATAACCATCAACAGGTGGATTACCGTCAAAGATCAGGTGGTCACGTCGTTGCAAGTACGCTTCCTTAGTAAAAATATAGGGATCAATTGCCGCTTCATCTCGTAGGTTTGTTGCTTCCAGTAAATTAGCGCGCTGATTCATCACATCAATTATACTAATGGGTTAAAAAAGTGCACTACTGAAATAGAAAAATGGATTCAGCAATGTACTCGGGCCACGATCAGTCACATCACGCATGGTGCTTGGGCCTAATAAGGGTAAAAATAGAAAAGAACCCTCATCAACACCCCAGGTCGCTAAAGTTTGACCAAAATCTTCTTCATTTCTGGGTAAATTCAAGTCATTGGTGGCAACATCAAATATGCCGCCAATACCTAAAGTAGAGTTGAATACAAAGCGGAGAGAATCATTAACTGCCTGAGTGAACTTACCTTGTAGTAAACCGTTAAATATAACATTCAGGTAACGTAGGTTGTTAAAGAAATTTGTAACACCGAATCTCACTGGTTTTGGTGTGATTTCTACATATGATTCAGCAATTGGCTTCATAAAATGTTTATCGATTGTTTCAGTGACATCAAAGAACAGGCGGTTAGCCGACTCATATTTATCTATATTTCCAGCAGTAGAATCTATAGTACCGGTTGTTGCACAGCCACCGGCGATTGCTAGTAGAGTAAGAAGAATTGTGCGCTTTGATAGCTTTAATAAATGCGATCCGATCATTTTGTTTCTCTCGTTTAATCTTTCATTTGTTGATAAATAAACAATTGGTTTATTGTCGTCGGATCTTGACATACCTTTAGCAGAGAGACAATTTATAAATGCATTATTGTGACGAACTTGACTGTAAGACGCTGATTTTATTTTTGATGTTTTCTATCAGGGCATCAAAACCTTTATCTTTAATAACAGCGGTATATTCACTTCTTTTCAGGGATAGATCGTTTATGCCGTTTGCTATGACACTGATTATTTTCCAGTTGTTCTCATTTTTTTGAACGATGTAATTAAAGGAAACAGAATCGCCATTCGCTTCAATTAAATTCGTTTTTACCAGGAACCGATCTTTCTTCATCGGTTCGATGGAAATATGCTCAAAGCTTTCATTTTCATAAGAATCAAATCGGTCGACATATGTGGAGATGGTTAATCGTTTAAATAAATCAATAAAATTAGTTTGTGCTGTTTCATCGAGTGATTTCCAGTATCGACTCAATATGACTCTTGAAATTAAAGGTGTATTAAAGTTTGTATCGATAACATCTTCCAAAGAGGCGTAACGTTGATCGAAACTGCTACTATCAGCACTTTTCATAATACTTATTAATGCATTATGCAATTGGTCGACAGGTTGCTGCATTGCCTTTTCTTGACCAGCCTTAGCTGAAACGGTGTTTGCGGAAGTAATTAAATAAACTGCAAAAAATAAACTTGCCAGTGTTTTAATATTTGATTTAAAACAATGTTGATTAGTTGTCATTCTCTATTAAATCCATAAATTTATTATTATTGACGGTGATTTTCACAAATGTTTCAATTAATTGTAATAACGACCTTTCCAGTTAGCGCCTCTGGCGAAATAGTAACGATATGCCGAACTCCAAGTCATGACAAGATATAACACACCGATCAGTGGTAAAACGAATGCATATAACGGATTCATAGAATAATAACGTAATGTTGGTAGGTAACAGATTACTTGAATAATGAGGGTTGCCAATGCAATAAACACAGTATCAATTTGAAATAATGCTACAACAGGTATTCCGAATGCAGCAAGCATCAATAAAGTACAAAGTAATAATAAAAGCGGCGAATAAAATAATTGTGTATAAGCCGTTCGCGCAACCATTTGCCAGATGCTGGATAGTCTATCGTAGCTACGAATACTGATGGCCGAATGCGTCATGCCTGTCCAGGTTTTTTGTTTTTTGTTTTTTACTTGTTTCGCAAGAGAGCAATCATCGATAAGCGCATTTTTAATACACTCAAAGCCACCGAGTTCTTCTAGTACTTTAGCCTCTATAAAAATAAAACCACCAGCTGCTGCTGCAATCCATGAACTCGGTTTATTCGATAAATGAAACGGATAAAGTAACTTAAAGAAAAAGATAAATGCAGGCATTAATAGTTTTTCCCAAAAGGACTGCATCTTCAGAAAAGCCATTAATGACAACATTTGCAATTGCTCATTCTTTGCTTTTTCCAGAACGATAGGAATCAGGTTATCTTTAAGAACAATATCGGCATCAAGCAAGATGATGTAGGGGGTTTTAACCTGCTGTCGTCCCTGTTCCAGTGCCCAGAGTTTGCCACTCCATCCTTCTGTGAGTTCTTTTCCATAAACAATTGTCAGGTTTTCCAAACCAACAGACTTGGCTAACCCACTTGTATTATCTGTGGACTGATCGTCGACTAGAATAACATTAAGGTTATTGCCCTGACTTTTAAGTGCAGACAGTGTTTCAGTAATATTATCAGCTTCATTTCTAGCAGGAATTAAAACCGTAATATCGGATAAATCCGGCTTTTCAATGATGTCGGTACTATCAAGCGATTCCCGTGTACTCCACGGACGCCAAGGCAATAAAAGTATGGAGAGCCAGATTAGCAATCCTGGCAGTATTGCCAGGAATGTGAGTTCCATAAACTGTTAAGCGACTTGCTTACTGCTACCGCAACTTTTTGTTGGTTTGGATTCGGTAACAAGTTCAGGTTTACTGACTTCGCTTTCTTTATAAAGGATAGGTAGTTCAGGTGCCATTTCGCCGTCCGTTTTTGAGCCTTTTAGCCATACATTCAATGCTTTTAATGGATTCGCCACTGTATCGTTCACAGCGGTTGCTTCAAACCCTGAATGCACCATACAGTTATCACATTTCGGGTTTCGTCCAACACCATATTTGTCCCATTCTGTTTCTTCCATTAAGGCAGAAAAAGTCGGAGCATAACCTTCGCCGACGAGTAAATAACAGGGTTTCTGCCAGCCGAAGACATTACGGGTTGGATTACCCCAAGGTGTACATGCGTAAGTTTGGTTGCCTGCAAGAAAATCCAGATATAGGGAAGACTGATTAAAACGCCATTTCTTACCTACACCTAATTTAAATAAATTACGGAAGAGTTGCTTGCTGTCGCGTTTTTTCAAAAAAACATCCTGTTGTGGTGCTCTTTCATAATGGTATCCTGGTGAAATAGTGACGCCTTCCACACCCAGCTCCATCGCCATGTCCATGAATTCGGCAACTTCTTCCGCTGTTTCATTCTGGAAAAGGGTACAGTTAATCGTGACACGAAAGCCCCTTTCAATGGCTTGTTTAATAGCAGTAATACATTTATCAAAGACACCGGTTAAGCAAACAGAAGAATCATGGCGTTCTTTTTTACCGTCTAAATGTTCAGAATAAGTCAGGTAGGGTGATGGAGTGTACTCATCCATATGCTTCTTGAGCAAAATAGCATTGGTGCAGAGGTAAACGAATTTTTTCTTTTCAATATAACCTTCTACAATTTTACTCATTTCCTTATGAATAAGCGGCTCACCGCCAGCAATCGATACGACTGGTGCGCCACATTCGTCTATGGCACTCATGCAGTCTTCATAACTCAGACGTTTATCGAGAATTTCTTTCGGATAATCAATTTTCCCGCAACCGGCGCAGGCAAGATTACAGCGAAACAAAGGTTCTAACATCAACACCAACGGATATTTCTTTTGACCACTAAGCTTTTTGCCGAGGATATATTTACCCATTTTGTATTGCTGAATTAGAGGAACACCCATTAAAATGACTCCAGATTTTAGTTTTTAGTTGATTTCGCCAGATTCTTGCGATTATATGCTTAAAAAACCGCTACGATAAGGGATGCTTAACAGAATGTACAGCCTTGCTATTTCCTTCTTTTTTAAGGTCTTTGGTAATTTATGACATTTTTGTGAAGGGTTCTTCTTGCATGGAAAAACGTCACTATTCATAATACGGGTCTTTTTAGAAAAATAAGAAATGAGCAACGAAATCAACACACCTTTACTCGATCAAATCAATTGCCCAGCAGATCTCAGAAAACTGCCAGAGTCACAATTAGAACAACTTGTCGAAGAAGTCCGACTATTCCTTCTTCACTCTGTAAGTCAGAGTGGTGGCCACTTTGCAGCGAGTCTAGGTGTTGCCGAACTGACTGTTGCGCTACATTATCTATACAATACCCCAGAAGATAATCTGGTTTGGGATGTCGGTCATCAGGCCTATATCCATAAAATTCTTACGGGTAGAAAAGATCAATTACATACAATCCGGCAATGGGAAGGTCTGGCGCCTTTTCCAAAACGTGATGAAAGCGAATATGACTGTTTTGGTGTAGGCCATTCCAGTACATCAATTAGCGCTGCCTTGGGAATGGCGATCGCTTCTTCAAGACTTGGTTCGAATCGCAAAAGTGTCGCAATTATCGGTGACGGTGGCTTGACGGCAGGTATGGTGTTCGAGGCAATGAACCATGCCGGCGCCGAACATGCCAATATGCTGGTTATTTTAAATGACAATAATATGGCGATATCGCCTAATGTTGGCGCTCTTTCAAATCGATTCGCGCAATTACTTTCCGGGAAACTCTATTCTACGGTTCGTAAGAGTAGTAAGAAGGTTCTGTCTAATATTCCAAATGCAGTCGAAATTGCAAAACGAGCAGAAGAACACGTTAAAGGCTTAATTACACCGGGTACTTTATTTGAAGAGTTTGGTTTTAATTATATTGGTCCGATAGATGGGCATGATTTACCGACTTTATTAACAACACTGAAAAATATTCAAGAACTCGAAGGTCCGCAGTTTTTACATATCATTACGCAGAAGGGTAAAGGCTATGCTCCGGCAGAAGATGACCCGGTTAAATATCACGGAGTTACTCCTTTTGACCCGCACAAAGGGATTGTCCCGTCAGGTAAGCCGGCATCGGGTCCAAGCTACAGTAAAGTCTTTGGTGATTGGGCAATTGATATGGCGAATGAAGATCATCGCTTTGCTGCTATTACCCCTGCTATGCGAGAAGGTTCTGGATTAGTACAGTTTGAGAAAGAACACCCTGATAAATATTTTGATGTAGCCATTGCTGAACAACATAGTGTTACCGTTGCAGCGGCTATGGCGATCGAAGGTTTAAAACCTGTCGTTGCCATCTATTCGACTTTTTTACAACGTGCTTATGATCAATTAGTACATGATGTACTGGTGCAGGATATTCCAGTGCTGTTTGCAATAGATCGTGCAGGTTGCGTGGGTGCTGATGGCGCAACACATAATGGCGCATACGATTACAGTTTCATGCGTTGCTTGCCCAATATTATTATTATGGCGCCAGCCGATGAAAACGAATGTCGACAAATGTTATATACCGGTTATATACAGGACTGCTCAGCAGCAGTGCGTTATCCGCGCGGTACCGGGCCAGGTGTTGAAGTACAAAAAGAAATACAGCGTTGCCAATTGGTAAAGGGGAAATAAAACGTGAAGGCAAAAAGATAGCTATTCTTGCTTTTGGATCAATGGTTGCTGATTGTGAAAAGATTGGTGAAGAGCTTGATGCAACAGTTGTTAATATGCGTTTTGTTAAACCAATTGATGAATCATTAATCATTGATATGTGCGCCAATCATGATTTGGTTATCACTGTTGAAGAAAATGTGATTCAAGGCGGTGCCGGTGCAGCAGTTAATGAAGTCATTGTCTCGCATGGAATAGCACAACGTATTGCAAACTACGGTTTACCCGATCGACTACTCCCTCATGGTTCAAGAGAAGATATGTTAAGAGATGCTGGCTTGGATTATGACGGTATTCTTAATTTTATTACCGAGCAGATTAATGAGAGTGAGAGAGATAGGAAAGTTAGTAGTATCTCTTAAACTCTAAATTTCTTTTAGATCTTTATTCTTTTTTAGTTTGGTTTTCGCCTGATGGCGAGTCACTTCTTTTTGCGTGGCCAAAAAGAAGTAACCAAGAAAAAGGCCACCCCAAATGCCTTGCCCTAACGGGTACCCTCGTTTGTTATTCAATTTAATCGGCACGCGCATACGGACTCCTGTCCTAATGCGCTCTCGCAACATCCCTATTGCTCAACCGATGAAATCAAACAACACCTCGGCAAGCCATAAGGGGAGGGGAATAATAATTAACTTCTTTTATATAAATAATAATACATTCATTACCCAAGAAAATGACAAACCTAAAATAAGAATTGGGTAAGTAATGCTAGCAAAACGTAATGTTTTGGGTTTTGCTTTTAATTTTTCGTAAGCAGTTCCTTTTTTACGAACTATAGAAACAAAAGGAATAAGAAAGCCAAATATAATTATGTAGGCTGTAACAGTAAAAACAATAACTATTCCAATATTCATATTTCGCCTAGTTATATATTAATGCACTATTAGTCTGATATGTTTTTATAGAGTTTGAAAAGGGAAGTCGCGATAAACGCGAAAAACAAACTTAAAAAAGAACTATTAACTAATAATCTTTCCCATTTCTTTCACAAACCTCTCCATATCACTTTCTTTTATTTCTCCCATACAAGAAATACGAAACAGTGATTTTTCGAAGCCACCTTGTCCGGCATAAATAACATAACCGGCTGCTTTTAGTTTGTCGTGGAGTTCTTGATAAGTAATACCTTCTGGTAGATGAAATGCATTGAGGACACAGGAACAATCATTTTTATCAAAGTATGCTTTGATGTTGAGTTTTTCTAAACCATCACGAACGATGTCCATTAATGTCCAGTACTGTTGTTGGCGTTGTTGCCAGCCGCCGTTGTCTTTTAGCTCATCTAATGCTTCATCTAATGCATAAAAAGTTTGGATCGATTGGGTAAACGGTGTGCCGTTATTGTCCTGTGTTTTTAAATACGTGATTAAATCAAGATAGAGTGTGCGTGCGGGTGTCGCTGACATCATTTTCATTGCCTCTCTATTAGCAATGACGAATGATGTGCCGGGGACGCCATGGCAGCACTTATTTGCTGTCGCTGCGCAGGCTGCAATATTCCAGTCTTCAAATTTTATTTCTTCGGCTGCAAAACTACTGACGCCATCAAGTAGTATTGGAACATTGCCGTGTTTTTTACAAAGTTCGACAATGGCATCAATATTATTTAATCGACCAGTCGTTGTTTCGTGATGAACGACAGCAACGTGTGATAGCTCTTCGTGGTATTGCAGTTCGCCTTCCAGTTCTTTTAGATCAATTTCTTCACCCCATTCGTGATGGAGAATAATATGATCAATATCATGTGTTTTTGCAATCTTTGTCAGGCGTTCACCGTAAACACCGTTTTCGATAATCAGTACTTTGCCATGTGCCGGAATAAAGCTGGTCATCATGGCTTCCATTGCTGATGTGCCAGAACCGGTAAAGACGATGCCTGCCCACTTATCAGCAGCCAAGCCATAAACGTCTAATAGACTGTTTCTAATTTTGTTTTGTAGTTCAATAAACTCCTGTTCACGATGACAGAGATCAGGTTTGTTTAGTGCGTTTCTTACGCGTTCACTCAGAACAACAGGGCCGGGATTTAACAATATTTCCATAACTAAAATGTAGTCTTTATCTGCTGCATAAGTCTAGTTAAAACTTCGTTTGGTGTGACATCTGGTCTTGGTAGATCATCAATCGTTCCTGCATTAATCTTCAAATGCCCAAACACAGGACCTTCATGTCCTTGTAATGAAAACAACTCATCAATCAAGCTTAATTCATTACCGGTTAGAGAAACACTGTAACCAGTTGCTTCTGCTATTTTGGCAAATTTAATATTCCCAGCAACAGTCGCTTGCGACCCAGTAGAATCATGTACTTCGTTATCCAGTAATATATGAATCAAGTTATTACCAGCATAACTGCCTACCGTTGCGAAGTTACCCATACGCATTAAACCGGCACCATCACCATCAATAACAACAACTTTTAAATCCGGTCTGGCTAATGCTACACCTAAACCGAGTGATGAAGCGCAGCCCATAGAACCAACCATATAAAGTTGATTATCACGATCATCCACGGCAAATAATTCGCGCCCGGTAAAGCCGGTTGTTGCAATGATCACTGTCTTATCTTTCGGCGTATGTTCAATAATACGTTGTAAGGCATTGTTACGGTTTGTTAGTGATGCATCTGGATTAAGTAAAGAACGGTATTCTGTTTTACGGTTTGTAATATCTTTAACCGGGTTCTTTTTTAGCTCTTCTGGCGATACTGTACCTTTTTGCATTATGAAGGCATAAGGTCGTTGTTCTTTTTGCATGTATTCCGTTGCGCGTCTTAGTGCCGGTTCGATTTCATCTTTTGTTTTTGGAAAAATTTCCCAGGGTACTTTCATTGTGTCAAACAGTTCACGGGTGATTTGTCCCATTAGTTCATGTTGAGGTTCATCTTTTACACCCGGTTGCCCACGATGCGTTGCAATGATAATGAAGGGAATCTTAAATACATAAGATAATGATGTGATAGGGCTAACGGCATTACCCAAGCCTGAGTTTTGCATCATGACGATTGATCGTTGTCCGCCTATAGCCGAACCGGCTGCTGTTGCTAGCGCATCACCTTCATTAGCCGATGAAATATATTCCAAGGCATCATCGTTGATAACGTAATTGATAAACGGTGTTAAAAAAGAGCAAGGTACACCGGTGTAACGGTTGAAGCCAAGTTCACGCGCGGCTTCAACAAATTCTTTCGCTTCTATCACTGTGGTTCTCTATTTTGTAAAGTTATTAGCGCGATCAATATCATCGAGCGAATTAACATCAAGCCAGTGCCCATCTATATAATGTACATTGACAGGCTTTCCCTGCTTGATTAAGTGGTTTAATAAATCAGGTAAGGTTAATTCATTAAAGTCTGGTGATGATTTTAATTCATCAAATGCTGCATCAATCCATTCTCGCCCCTGTTTTCTGACTCTCATCATGCCTATCCAGTAGCCAGAGGGTTTTTTGTTATCAGCATTGCTAGAAGATGATACCCGTGACAATGTGACATCTTGCATAAAGGGTGAGCGATCATCATCTTTACTGCAATAAGCATAATCAGGTGAACCTGAAATATTTGGATTATCTAATGCAGAATCAACAGCAATAACAATTTCGCCTTCGGTTTCAATTAAGTCACGCAGTATGTATTCTCTAAACAGTAAATCACTGTACAGGATCAACATATCGTCATTAAATTTTTCCTTCGCGCAAATTAAGGTTTGTAATTCATCTCCACTGTCATAATCTTCATTTATGCATTTCGCAATACCCGGGACATCTATTGCTTCGGCTTTATATCCGGCAATAACGGTTGATTTATTAATGCCTGATTTTTTCAAGCCATCCAGTAAACGTGCTAATAATGTTTTTCCACCAATATTGATCATGGCTTTGGGTTTATCATGAGTCAGTTCATGCAGTTCATTACCGCGACTTGCAGCAAGTACTATTGCTTGTACATTAGATTGTTGAGTTAAATAAATTTCCTGTGCACGACTTAATTCAGCCGCACCTTGCAATTCAAAGACATGATTCACGCTGGCTATTTTATCTTCTATATCCGCGATCGATTCAGATTCAAAAATTTCCTGACTGGTTTTTTCCATCGCTTCGATGGATGTACGGATCATGTGATTTGCCCAGATAACCAGATCAACTCCTGCTTTGCGAAAAGCGTCTGTCGGTGTGCTGTAATATTTAGTTGGGACAATGACCAAAGGTGAGCGTCCAGCCCATTCTTTAGCAAAGGCTAATATTTCATCGGGGCGAGACATTTTACTGTGCATTAAAATGCCATCAGCGCCAGCTTGACGATATGCTTCCGCTCTTTTTAATGCTTCAGCTAATCCCCATCCTGCTATTAACGCTTCGACTCTAGCAACAATAGTAAAGTCATCATCATGTTGACTGTCTTTACCCGCTTTAATTTTTCCACAGAATTCATCAATCTCTGCTAAAGGCTGTTTTTCACCATCAATAAAACTGTTTGTTTTAGGAAATTGTTTATCTTCAATACAAACACCCGCGATATCACGTTGTTCCAGTTTTTTAACCAGGCGTCGCATATTATTGAAATTGCCATAACCGGTATCACCATCGAGCAAGATAGGGATACTAGTTGCATCAGACATGAACTCGAGCATATCGACAACCTGTGTCCAGCTTGCTTCATTACTATCACGCACACCAAATTGTGCGGACAGAGCGAGACCGCTGCCCCAAATACCTTTGAAACCCGCACGTTCGGCAATGCTTGCAGAAACACCATTATGTGCTTCTAGGATGAACTCAAGCTCATTTGACTCAAGCAGATTACGAAGTTGTTTACATTTACTTATATTATTTTGATTTTACATTTTTTATTGATATTACTTTTGTGTTGTTGCTACTTTAACTATTAATGTTTGGCAAAATTTCGTTTGTTGCTCTTTCGATATCTTCCGGGAAATCAATTTCTATCCAGGCCACTCCAGTGACATCTTCATAACCAAACTGTTCTGGATAAGTTTTGATTAAATCTCGAATGGCTTCTTCATACGGCGTATCATTTTCGCCTTTTGATAAATAGTCGCTGATTCTTCCGAGTAAAGATGTGCCGATTAACTTATTAAACTTGAAAAAACCAACGGATTCACCCTGAATATCAAATTCAAGATCATCGGCTACTTTTTTCCTGAACTCGTTAATTCTACCATTTTTATCGACACAAATTTTAACGGGTTCATCGCCCGGAATAAAATCACGGTCGAGTAATAAACAATTTTCTATTTCCGTATTAACCAGTCGTTTAACCATCTCCGGATCGTAAAGTACATCCGCATCCATCAAGATAAATTCCGGCTCGCTAAAAAGAATTTCCTGTGCGCAGTTTAAACTGATAATGCTGCCTTCGGTAAATCTGTCATTATAAATAAAGTTTATAGGCAAAGCTGAATCCTGTAGATGAGTTTCAATCATTTCTGATTGATAACCTGTGACGATAGTCAGTTCTTCTATTTGGTTTGCTATTAGAATATCAATATGTCGCTTTAATAAGCTTTTGCCTTCGAACTCAAGTAAAGATTTCGGTTTGTTGGCGGATGATTCACCTAATCGATTGCCAATGCCTGCGGCAAGAATAATAGCCTTCATAATGTTATTGCTTCATCCAGTGTGTTTGCTTGATGCGTGAAAAGAGAGTTGTGTCGTTTATCGGCAACTATACGGATTTTTTTAAAAGTGACAATCTCAGATAAAACTCAATAAATTCTGAATAATATGTTTTAATTATATTATAGAAACTCATTATAAGTAGTTAATTTTTATCCATAAATGAAAATCCCAGAAAAACTTGGTAAATATGAAATAAAAGAGCAAGTCGGCCGTGGCAGCATGGGCGTGGTATATAAGGGGCATGATCCGTTTTCCGATAAAGATGTTGCAGTAAAAGTGGCTATGTCTGAATCCTTAAATGATAAGGAATCAGGC
This sequence comes from Pseudomonadota bacterium, assembly GCA_038142205.1. Lineage (GTDB taxonomy): Bacteria > Pseudomonadota > Gammaproteobacteria > Eutrophobiales > Eutrophobiaceae > UBA7359. The sequence goes on from JAYQJO010000001.1 coordinate 534,569, forward strand.
GAGCGCTATCGTAAGATGTTTTTTAATGAAGCACATACTGCAGGTACTTTAAAGCATCCTAATATTGTCGATATTCTTGATGCCGGTGTCGAAGAATCGGAAGAGGGTGATCATTGTTATATTGTCATGGAATTGATTGAAAACGGTGACACACTAAAAACGTATTGCAATGCAAAGAGTCTTTTGCCTTTAGAGACGGTTGTTGAAATTATATTTAAATGTGCAAAAGCGCTGGATTATGCACATCGAAATGGTGTTGTACATCGTGATATTAAACCGACCAATATTTTGATCGATAAAGATCGTGATGTAAAAATTGCCGATTTCAGTATCGCGCACTTAATGAATTCAGATACAACCAGCACTATGCCCATGGGTTTTGTTGGTTCGCCACGTTATATGTCACCAGAGCAGGTACAGGAAGACCAAATCACCAATCAAACTGATCTGTTTTCTTTGGGTATTGTTATGTATGAATTATTAACGGGTAAGCATCCTTTTGCAGCAGAAAGTTTTTCTCGCTTGATTCATATGATTATCAATGAAGAGCATACGCCTCTTTCAACACATCGCTCTGATGTGCCGGAAATTCTGGAAAAAATAATTCATCACGCGTTACAGAAAAACCCTGAAAAAAGATACAAGATGGGGTTAAATTTTGCTGCTGATCTAAGTTTGGCTTTTGATTATCTGGAAGAGCCGCAACAGGACGTTGAAGCGCAGGAAAAATTTAATAGCATACAAAAGCTGGCTTTCTTTAATGAGTTTCCTGAGTCAGAAATTTGGGAAATTAATCATGCCTGTGTCTGGCAATCCTACCAAGCCGGAAATCAAATCATAGTTGAAGGTGATATTGATGATTCGTTTTACATTATTACTTCAGGTGAGGTTGATGTTTATAAAGATGGGGCTCGAATTGGTAATTTAGTCGCAGGTGATTGTTTTGGAGAAATGGCCTACTTGAGTAAAGCGGAACGCACAGCAACCATTATCGCTACAAGTCGTGTCGACTTAATGAAGGTGAACGCAACATTAATAGAACAGGTTTCCGTAGAGTGCCAGTTGCATTTTAGTCGGGTATTTATGAAAACGCTGGTTAAAAGGCTTTCTGAAACAACAGCGATGTATGCATCAAGATTAGATTAGAGTACGAATATTACTCTTGTTGTTTATAGAGATTGATGAGGTTTCTTGTTGATGAGTCCAACTCTTCATCAACATTTTCAGAATTAATATTATTATAAATATTCGTTGCTAACTTCTTGCCAAGTTCAACACCCCACTGGTCAAACGAATTAATCTGCCACAATAAGCCTTGTAAAAAAGTACGGTGTTCATACATTGAGATTAACATTCCTAGTGTTTCAGGGCTTAGTTCATTATATAAAATAGTGGTACTAGGTCTGTTGCCTGTAAAGTTCTTATGTGGATCCGAACTATCTTCACCTTGCATAAGTGCCTGCGATTGCGCAAAGCAATTTGCTAACAAGAGTTCATGATGTTTTTTGTCCCCTTTTTTATTTAAGGGCGCAAGAAAATCAACGGGTATTACTTGTGTTCCTTGATGCAATAGCTGGAAAAAGGCATGTTGTGCATTCGTTCCTGTTGCCCCCCAGGTTACTGGCATTGTTTGATAATCGATTCGATGACCGGATAGACTTGATGATTTGCCATTACTTTCCATAAATAATTGCGATAAATATTCAGGAAAGAGTTTTAACGACTCATCATAAGGGATGAAAGCATGCGTCGCTGTCTCAAAGTAGTTATTGTACCAATAATCAATCAAAGCAAGAATGACAGGAATATTATCTTCCAATGGTGTTTGTTTAAAATGCTCATCCATTTTATTGGCGCCAGTAAGTAAGGCTTTAAAATGTTCAAAACCAAGTGCCAGTGCAATTGGCAAACCGATTGCTGACCATAGTGAAAAGCGACCGCCTACCCAGTCCCAAATTTGAAAAACATTTTCAGGATTAATCCCGAACTCTTTGGTTGCTTCTAAGTTATTTGAAACTGCGATGAAATGTTTACTAATTTCAGTACAACCCGCTTCTTCTTGCATCCATTGTTTTAGCGTTTCGGCATTTGTCTTTGTTTCTAATGTATTGAATGATTTTGATGAAATAATAAATAACGTTGTTTCCGGGTCAATAGTTTTAAGTAACTCTCTAACAGGCTGATAATCGAGGTTCGATATGAAATAAGACTGTGTATTTGAAATTTTAAAATCGCTTAACGCATCAATAACCATTTTGGGGCCTAAATCAGAACCACCAATACCGATATTGACAAAAGTGTTTATTGGTTTGTCAGTCCAGCCTTTTAATTCTTCTTCATGCACTGAAGTAACAAAGCGTTCCATCTTCTCCAGTTCGTTGTGGACCTGCATAATAATATCAACATTATCGCCGTGTAATATTTGTTCGCGACGACTTCTTAAAGCGGTATGTAATACAGCCCTATTTTCAGTTATGTTTATTTTTTCTCCATCAAACATCGCCTTGATTGAAGATTCGATATTTAAATTTCTGGCGAACTGGAATAACAGCGCAAGAATATCTGTAGAGATTAGATTTTTTGAATAATCAATGAAGAGGCTGGAAAACTGTCTGGAAAACGTTGTGCCTCTTTCTTTGTCATACATGAATAAATCGCGCATATGAATACTCTGCACGGCTTTACAATGCGAAACTAGTTGCGCTCTAATATCTTGATTTTTAGATGTGCCAGGCATAGTTATTGAAACCATAGTGATTTAAAAACAGCACGATTAATTCTAATTTGATTTTACTCTTCATCCAAGGGTTCTAAACCCGGATGAGTCGCACGATAGCGTTGTTCCAGGAAACGAATAAAGTATTTATATTTTAGGCTGTGTCAGTGATGTAATGTTCTAGTTGTTCAATAATGAATTCTTTTTCAGAAATTATATTTTTAACAACATCCATTATCGATAACATGCCAATAACTTCACTATCTTTTACTACAGGTAAATGCCGGATGTGATATTTTGACATGATGACCAGACATTCATCTATGGATTGTGAGGGGCTAACGCATTTAAGATCAGTCAAGTCAGTCATAATCTCGCTGACTTTGGTTTCAGATGAATTTCTATTGTTTAAAATGACTTTTCTCGTATAGTCCCTTTCTGAAAAAATGCCGGCCAGTTTATTGTTCTCAAGTACCAGCAATGCACCGACTTCTTTTTCAGTAAGTGTTTTGATTGCATCAATTACAAGCATATCTGAAGTGAGTGAAAAGACTTCGCTGCTACTTCTGGCATTGAGTAATTGATTCACTGTTGTTGTCATTGTTTTTCTCTCCAGTATCCGAACATCAATAAATTAAAGCATGACATGATTTTCTCTTCCTCCATTCAAGTATAGTGCTCCTGATTGTTGGGTCAACACTGCGTGTGTTTGAGTAAAACAAAAGCTCTTCTTGTCGTTACAAACTGACACTATATTTGCTATTAAAATCAATGTAGATACATTAGTATCAACTAAAAAAGTTAACATGCAGGATTTAAATTGCTGCGTCGCACACTAAAGTGATAAGGTAATTTCAAATAAAAAATATTAGTAATATTATGAGTCAGAACATCCCGGAAAAATTAGGTAAGTACACTGTTCTTGAAGAAATCGACAGGGGCAGTATGGGGGTGGTCTATCTTGGTCATGATCCTTACATCGATCGACAAGTCGCATTGAAAGTTGCTTTTCTTGATGAATTAAATGACCCGGAATCAGGTGAACGCTATCGTAAGATGTTTTTTAATGAAGCGCATACAGCGGGGCTTTTAACGCATCCTAATGTTATTAATATTTTTGATGCAGGTGTCGATGAAGACAACTGTTATATCGTCATGGAATACATTGAGAGTGGAAATACATTAAAACAGTATTGCAGTTCAGATAATTTATTACCTATTAATACTGTTGTTGAGATGATTTTTAAATGTGCAAAAGCACTGGACTATGCACATCGTCAAGGAGTCGTGCACAGAGATATTAAACCTTCAAATATATTGGTGACACCGGATCAGGATGTCAAAATTGGTGATTTCAGTATCGCTCATATCCATAAGACCGATGCCACAACCACGCAAATGGGCGGTATGATGGGATCGCCACGTTATATGTCTCCCGAGCAGTTGCGTGAAGAACATGTAACAAATCAAACAGATATCTATTCTTTAGGTATTGTCATGTATGAATTATTAACGGGGCGTCAGGCTTTTCCTGCAGAGAACTTTTCTCGCTTAGTCAATATGATTTTGAATGATGAGGTAACATCTATTACTGAACATCGTACTGATTTACCAGAATCATTAAGTCGTATTGTTACTAAAGCATTGCAAAAAGATGTAGCTAATCGATATCAGATGGGACTGGATTTAGCCGCTGATCTCACCAAGGCATTTGATAGTCTAGAAAAACCACAGGAAGATATTTCGGAACAAGAAAAGTTCGATGCGGTAAAGCAACTCGAATTTTTTGCAGGTTTTCCGGATGCGGAAATTTGGGAAATTTTACGCGCCAGTACATGGCAGGATTATGATGCTGAAGAGCATATTATTGTTGAAGGAGATATGGACGATTGTTTTTATATTATTGTAAATGGCGATGTTCAGGTTATGAAAAGCACTTCAGTAATTCGAACGTTGGAAAAGGGAGATTGTTTTGGTGAAATGGGTTATCTGGCGAAAACAAAACGGACTGCATCAATTAAATCCAGAAACAGCACCTCTTTAATGAAAATAAATTCAACAGTCATTTCACAAGTATCATTAAATTGTCAGGTTAGATTCCTAAAGGTTTTCCTGAGAACATTAATTTACAGGCTGTCAGCAACAACGGAAAAAATATCTCAAGAACTTTAAGGGGATGCTGTCAAAAAATGAGCATATTTTTGAAATGAATATGCTGTATATTTAGATATTAAAAATAAAAACGAATGTTATTCAATATAATAATATACTAAAAGAAGGAGATATCATGGTTCGATGTCGTTTTGTAAACGTGAAACGGATTTCCTGTTTGTTAATTGTATTCTTATCCATTTCAAACCCTGTATCTGCTATAGAAATTAAGAATGGAAACTTACGTGGCAGTATTGATACTACGTTAAGCTACGGGCATCTCTATCGTGTGCAATCTCGTGCGTCAAATTTAGTTGGTGTAATAAATGGAGGAAGCGCTCTTTCAGTAAATGGAGATGATGGCAATTTAAATTATGACTCAGGCCTGGTTAGTGGTACGGCTAAATTTACTACAGAACTTGACTTAAGCTATAAATCTTCCGGTATTTTTGTCAGAGCTTTTGGTTTTAATGATGCTCAAACCGATGACACCTTGCGTACTTCACTAACGTCTAAAGCTAGTCGTCTTGTAGAAAAAAATGTTGTTTTACGTGATGCATATTTTTGGCATGAATTTGATCTAGGCAGTATGCTCGGTGAATTACGCATTGGCGAGCAAGTATTGAGTTGGGGTGAAAGTACGTTTATTCAAAATAGCATTAATACAATTAACCCTGTTGATGTCTCCATTTTACGTTCCCCAGGTTCTGAATTACGCGAAGCACTTGTACCTGTCGGTATCGTTTCTGCCTCTTTAGGGCTTACCAATAATTTATCAGCAGAAATATTTTATCAGTATGACTGGGAGCAGACGGTCATCGATCCTACCGGTTCCTATTTCAGTACGAATGATTTTGCTGGGGATGGAGCGGCTTTTCTCGTTGGAGCTGGAGTAGGAACGACTGTTCCTGATTATCTCGGTTGTCCGGCCGCTTGTACTCCCGCAACGATTTTTGCCGGAGCGGCAACAGCTACAAGAGCAGGGAATATAGAGCCAGGTAATGGCGGAGAGTACGGTGCTGCGCTTAGGCTTTATGTACCAGAGTTAAATGATACAGAGCTTGGGCTTTATTATATAAATTATCATAGTCGTTTGCCTATTATTAATGGGGTTGTTGGTACTACGCCAGGTACTTTAATTAATACCCAGTATCAATTGAGCTATCCAGATGATATCCAGCTTTATGGTTTAAGTTTTAATACTCAATTAGGCAATGTTGCATTACAGGGTGAATACTCATTCAGAGAAGACGCGCCTTTACAAGTTGATGATGTTGAAATATTAGCAGCAGCCTTAAATGCGGGTATCCCTAACCAGTTGAATACAGCAGCCCCTGGCGCGTTGGCTGCAGGTGAATTTATTCAAGGTCATATTGAACGCAATGTCAGCCAGTTTCAAATGACGGCGACGAAAATATTCGGACAGGTATTAAAAGCAGATCAAGCTGTGTTAGTGGGTGAATGGGCTATAACGCATATTCACAATATGCCAAGCAAAACTACATTGAGACTTGATGCACCGGGCACCTATACAACAGGCAACGCTTCCCATATAGGTGTTTTAACTGGTCATGTATTAGAAGAGGCGGATAATTTTGCAGACTCAACATCGTGGGGATATCGTATTGCTGGTCGGCTGGAGTATAATAATGCTTTGTTTAATGCGGTTAACCTACAACCGCGCTTTGCTTGGCAGCATGATGTCTCAGGCATCACCCCGGGTCCAGGAGGAAACTTTGTCTCTGGAAGAAAAATTTTAACGTTGGGTTTACGTGGTGTTTATCAAAACCAATGGGAAGTTGACTTAGGTTATACTGCTTATCTTGGCGATAATCGTCAGCACTTATTACACGACCGCGACTTTACTGCATTTTCAATTAAATACTCTTTCTAGGTTATCCATTAATGAATACTGTTTTAAAAAAAATACTTTTGCTCTTCACGTTTGCGATCACATTTAATGTTTATGCAGAAAGCAATAGCATAGAAAAGCTTGGCAATGAATTAACACCTTTGGGAGGAGTAAAAGCAGGTAATGCTGATGGAACAATTCCAGCGTGGCAAGGTGGATTAACCAAGCCGCCTGTCGAGTATAATAAAGGAGGATATTATATTGATCCTTTTTCAGATGATTCGATTTTATTCACGATTACCAATAGTAATGTGTCTGAATATGCTGATAAATTAAGTGAAGGTCATAAAGTATTACTCAAAACGTATCCTGATACTTATAAATTAAACGTTTATCAATCACGTCGTACAGCAGCAGCACCACAACATATTTATGATGCAACTAAACGGATTGCTGCTACAGCAGAGTTAACAACTGATGGAAATGGTGTGACAGGCGCGATAGAAGGAATACCTTTTCCTATCCCAGAAAATGGTCTTGAAGTGATCTGGAATCATATTCTGCGATGGCGAGCCAATTCAGTAGAAAGACATATCGTGCAAGCCGCACCAACCAGAAGTGGTAAATACACACTAGTAGAGTTTGTAGATCAATTTAACATGCTGTACAACAAAGAAGGTATGACAGAAGACAAGATGGATAATATCTTGTTGCACTTTAAACAACAGGTAGTCGCGCCTGCCAGGCTTGCCGGTGGTATCTTACTGGTTCATGAAACTATGAATCAGAATAAAGAAAAGAGGAAAGCCTGGTTGTATAACCCGGGGCAACGTCGGGTAAGACGTGCGCCAAATGTTGCGTTTGATAATCCGGGCACGGCTACTGATGGTATGAGAACTAATGATCAATTCGATATGTATAACGGTAGCCCAGAAAGATATAATTGGAAGTTAATCGGCAAAAAAGAAATTTATGTTCCTTATAATAATTACAAGATAACAAGCCCTGAACTTAAATATAAAGAGATATTAAAACCACTACATATTAATCAGGACTATCCTCGTTACGAACTTCATCGTGTATGGGTCGTTGAAGCAGCGTTAAAAGATGACGCTCGCCACATCTATAAAAAGCGTAAGTTTTATATTGATGAAGATTCCTGGCAAATACTGGTTGTTGAACAATACGATAATCGAGATCAGTTATGGCGTGTGTCAGAAGGTTTAGCAATGAACTTTTATGATGTTCCTAATCTCTGGACGGCAGCTGAAGTACATACCGATTTACAGTCGGGCCGATATTTAGTGATTGGTCTTTTTAACGAGAGCCAACCTTATCAATTTGGTGTTGATATTACAGAAGCTGACTTTTCCCCTGCAGCATTAAGAAGAGAGGGTAAACGCTGAGTAGAGAGGAAATCTCTCAATGTATAGACTTCTTAAATTAATTTTCTTTTTCACATCTCTGTTTTTCATTCAGAGTTCTATTTCGGATGAAAAAACACTTCCAGAACAATCAATATTTTCAACACTTGCTGTAAGTTCTCTATTATTACAATCAGACCGGCAAGGAACATTAAGTGTTGTTGTTGGAGAAAGAGGTCATATTCTTTTTTCTCATGATAATAAAAACTGGGAACAGGCCTTAGTAGAAACCAGACAGGCTTTAACAAATGTTTTCATGCTAAATAAAAAAACAGCTTGGGCTGTTGGTCATGATGCAATAATTCTTAAAACAAATGATGCTGCAAAAACATGGAAGAAAATTTTTTCTGATGTAGATGAAGAAGCACCTCTATTAGATTTATATTTTAAAGATGATGTTAATGGGATTGCGATTGGTGCCTATGGTTTAGTCTATCATACTGAAGATGGAGGTAAAACATGGGGGAAAAGTGCATTAAACATTGTCAATGAAAATAATAACGCAGCTAAAACAGATGAGATTTTTACAGATATATATGACATTCATCTTAACGATATAGCTTTTGCCGGAAATAAACGGTTTTATATTGCGGCAGAGTCAGGTTATGTTTTACGTTCTGATGATGATGCTAAAAGTTGGATAAACTTGAAATTGCCTTATCAAGGTTCTTTTTTTGGAGTCTTACCTTTATCTTTTAATAAAGTTATCGCGTATGGATTACGTGGTCATCTTTATCTCTCTACTGACGCAGGAAGCACGTGGGAAAAAATAGAAACAGGAAGTACTGAAATGTTAACTGATGGATTAATACTTTCTGATGGAAATATCTTGATAAGTGGTCTGGCAGGCACTTTGTTAATCAGCACTGATGAAGGGAAATCTTTTCATGCGTTAAACCTAAAGCATCGCTATGGTTTGACTTCAATGATAGAAACAAAAGACAGTTCAATACTATTAACGAGTGATGCTGGCGTTGTACTATTGCCTCAAGAAAAAGTGCTTTCTAAAGAATAGCGTATGTCTGATTTTAAAATCATCTCCTTCATTGAAAACGTTTTATTTAAAAGGCGTGAAATCATAATCGCCTTTTTTTAATCATTACCTTATTTATGTCCTGGTCAGTCATGCATTTAAAAGTTGATGCTGGCTTTAGCAAAATGTTGCCATTGCAACATGAATACATGAAAACTTTCTTAAAGTATCGTGATGAATTTGGTGGTGCAAATAGAATACTGGTTGCACTGACTGTAAGAGAAGGCGATATTTTTACGCCTGAATTCTTTAATGCGTTAAAGTTAGCGACAGATGAAGTTTTTTTTATACCGGGTGTTGATCGAGCGCGAGTCACATCATTATTCACGCCTAATGTCAGGTTTACTGAAGTTGTTGAAGACGGCATATCTGGTGGGAATGTTATACCTGATGACTTTCATGCAACAAAAGCAGATCTGCTTAAGGTAAAACAAAACATATTAAAAGCAGGAATACTGGGAAGATTAGTCGCAAATGATTTTTCTGGTGCATTAATCAGCGCGCAATTACTGGAGATTGATCCAAACACAGGCAAAAAGCTTGATTATGTCAAAGTAGCTGAATTGCTCGAAGACAAAATTCGTAAGAATGATTTTAAAATCGATGTAGAGGTAAATTATCACATTATCGGTTTTGCAAAAGTTATTGGTGATATTGCTGAAGGGGCAAATAAAACCATCCTCTTTTTTGTCATTAGTTTTTTAATCACAAGCCTACTTGTTTATTATTACTCACAATCGGTAGTCGTTGCTTTTATTCCTGTTTTTTGTTCGCTCATTGCAGTGATATTGCAGCTAGGTTTATTACCGCTTTTAGGCTTTGGCATTGATCCCATGTCTATACTCGTGCCTTTTTTGATTTTTGCAATTGGCGTGAGCCATGGTGTGCAGATGATAAGTGCCATACGTGTAGAAAATCATGCAGGATCAACAAGTATTGAGGCAGCAAGGAGAAGTTTCCGGCGATTATTTGTCCCAGGTATGGTTGCTCTTGTCAGTGATTGTATTGGTTTTATTACTATACAGTTGATTGAAATTGAAATAATTCAGGAAATGGCAATGACAGCCAGTATTGGTGTTGCCATGATAATTTTTACCAACCTCTTTTTGTTGCCTGCATTAGCTTCTTACATAAAAATAAAACAATCATACCAAAGTAAACTCAATAGACGCGCTACTTTACTTATTCCTGTGTGGGAAAAATTATCTGTATTGACTAATAAACCTGTTGCAGTTTCTATCGTTTTATTTTCATTTTTACTATTTGTGTTTGGTTTTTGGAAAGGAACGGAAATAAAAATAGGAGATTTGCATCAAGGTATTCCCGAGTTACATGGTGACTCTCGTTATAATAAAGACACACGTACTATTACGGAACATTTTTCTATTGGTGTTGATGTTGTTACTGTTATCACAGAAACAATAGAAGAAGGTTGTATTAATTATGAAGTGATGGAGCTTATTGATCGTTTTGAATGGCATATGCGCAATACTAAAGGTGTGCAATCTGTTATTGCATTACCTACTGTAACAAAACGTATTAATTCAGGTTGGAATGAAGGCAATCTGAAGTGGCAGGTTTTACCGAGAAACTCTGCAGTACTAACACAATCAGTGGCTTATGTGCCGACATCTTCAGGTCTATTAAATAATGACTGTAGCGTTATGCCTGTATTAATTTTTACAAAAGATCATAAAGCAGAGACTATTGATGCAATTATAAAAAGTATAAACAGTTTCAAAAAAGATAACCCTAGCGATATAACGGAATTTAAATTAGCAACGGGTAATGTTGGTGTTATGGCAGCAACAAATGAAGAAATAAAAAAAGCACAATTCCCAATACTTTTTTATGTTTTTAGCGCAGTTATATTTCTTTGTCTAGTTACATTTAAGTCTTTTCGAGGAATGCTATGCATTGTTATTCCTCTCGCTCTAGTTTCCGTATTAGCTTATGCGTTGATGACCTATTTAAAAATAGGTCTAAAAGTAAATACACTCCCTGTTGTGGCTTTGGGGGTTGGTATTGGTGTCGATTATGGTATTTACTTTTATAGTCGTTTTAATGAATGCTTTAAAAAAGGCATGTCTATAAAAGATGCTTATATTTATTCATTATCAACATCTGGGTTTAGCATTATTTTTACGGGAATAACATTAGCTGTTGGTGTGATTACCTGGATTTTCTCGCCTTTAAAGTTTCAGGAAGATATGGGGATATTACTTACCTTTATGTTCTTGCTAAATATGTTAGGAGCTATTTTTCTTTTACCAGCTTTAGTAAGCCTTTTATTTAAAGACGCTTACAGGAAGTAATCGGTAGCGTCGAGTTTGGATATTTATAGAGATACAGATGTTAGCGTGACGCAGGAAGCCAAAGTCGAATAGTTCGTTTAATAAAATATTTTCAGAAAAGCAAAGAGCATAAGTGTTTGGTGCCCTGAGCAGGAGTCGAACCTGCGACTTCTCCCTTAGGAGGGGAGCGCTCTATCCAGCTGAGCTACCAGGGCGTATCAACGGAAAAATTTATAGCATAAAGTGGGGCGGAATAAAAATCAGATGGAAAATTAATTTTGGCTATGTTTAAAGTCGTAATTTTTTACTATTTTATGGTATAAAGTGCTGTTGGCGTGGGGCTATAAACAAAACAACTGTTGAACTGCCCTCGTGTAAATGTATTAACAAGTTAATTGTTTGATTATTTAAGTCTCGAACAGTTTTTCAAATTTAGAAAAAATGTGTTTTTAGTAAAAATACTGCCATCAATACGTTATAGTTATACATTAAGATAACAATTAAACATCTTTTGGTGATTACTCTGATTTGTTCGTACCGATGAATTTTGTGAATTTGTCCATCAGATTGTTTGATTTGAATGAAGATATAAGTGGTGACTCACAAAATTTGAAGATTTTATCGATTAATTACTGAATTTTTTTAAAGTTTTCAGTGCTTGGTATAAATCTTGTTTGTATAATAGGCTTAAGAAAACAGAATTAAATATTAATGTGTCCAAATGCTAGATAATTATTTTCCAATTTTGGTCTTTATTACCATCGGTTTGGTAATGGGAACGGTTTTATTAGGTTTAGGTTTAGGTTTAGGTAAGCTTCTTGGTCATGCTCGCCCCGATAGTGCCAAACAGTCTCCTTTTGAATGTGGCTTTGAAGCATTTGAAGATGCACGCATGAAGTTTGATGTACGTTATTATCTGGTTGCAATACTTTTTATTATTTTTGATCTGGAAATAGCATTTTTATTTCCATGGGCTGTTGCGCTTGAGCATGTAGGCATGGCTGGATTCTGGGCAATGATGATATTTTTAGCCGTACTTGTTGTTGGCTTTATATATGAATGGCGCAAAGGTGCGCTTGAATGGGAATAATTATTCATGGGTGCTGAAGAAAAAATTCACGAACAAGGCATAGTTACGACCAATATTGATAATTTAATCAATTGGGCGCGTACAGGCTCGATGTGGCCGATGCCGGTTGGTTTAGCCTGTTGCGCGGTTGAAATGATGCATGCCGGCGCATCTCGTTATGACCTGGACCGTTTTGGTATTGTTTTCAGACCCAGCCCAAGACAATCTGACGTTATGATTGTGGCCGGTACGCTTGTTAATAAAATGGCACCTGCGCTTAGGAAAGTGTATGACCAGATGGCAGAGCCGCGTTGGGTTATCTCGATGGGTTCCTGTGCGAATGGCGGCGGCTATTATCATTATTCCTATTCTGTCGTCAGAGGCTGTGACCGGGTCGTGCCGGTTGATGTCTATGTCCCGGGTTGTCCACCAACAGCTGAAGCACTGTTATTTGGAATAATTCAATTACAGAAAAAAATAAAACGAACTAATACAATAGCTCGATAAATCCCCATTAGAAGATAAAAGGTACGATGGAATCTCCCGTCACTTTAAAAAATAAATTAGAAAAGCAATTCACTAGTGAAGTAATCACTTATGAAATTGACTACGATCAAGTCACGATGATTTTGCCTGCTGAAGAGTTATTATCAGTGTGCAAGATCTTACGCGATGATGAACAGTTTGCATTTGCTCAATTAACAGATCTGTGTGGCGTTGATTATTCGGCTTTTAAACAGGTTAACTGGGCGACGAATGAAACAACTTCGACAGGGTTTGGTCGAGGAAGAGAGTCCAATAAAAAAGCAACAGTTAATGAAGAACTACGCTTTGCTGTTGTTTACCATTTACTATCGATAAAAAACAATATCCGTTTACGTTTACGCTGTTATGTTCCCGGTGAGCCACCTCGTATTGCTTCTGTTACAGATATATGGAACTCAGCTAATTGGTTTGAGCGTGAAGCATTTGATTTGTTCGGTATTGTTTTTGAAGGACACCCTGATTTAAGGCGTATTCTGACCGATTATGGCTTTATTGGTCATCCTTTCCGTAAAGATTTTCCTTTAGAAGGGAATGTTGAATTGCGTTATGACGAAGATAAAAAACGTGTTGTTTATGAACCTGTGACAGTAACGAATCGTGTCCTGGTTCCGCGCGTTATCCGCGATGATAACCGTTTTGTTGAAACGGAAGAGGAGCAAACTGATGCCTGAAATTCGTAATATGACAATGAATTTCGGACCCCAGCATCCGGCCGCACACGGTGTGTTAAGACTGGTTCTGGAAATGGATGGAGAAGTGATAGAGCGCGCTGACCCGCATATTGGTTTATTACACCGTGGAACCGAGAAACTTGCAGAAAGCAAACCATTTAACCAAAGTATTGGTTACATGGACCGTCTCGACTATGTCTCAATGATGTGTAATGAACATGCTTATGTTATGGCAATTGAAAAATTACTCGGAGTGACGCCGCCAATACGTGCACAATATATACGTGTTATGTTTGACGAGATTACTCGTATTCTGAATCATTTAATGTGGTTGGGAACACATGGTCTCGATATTGGTGCGATGACGATGTTTCTTTATTGTTTCCGTGAGCGTGAAGATTTAATGGATTGCTATGAAGCTGTCTCTGGTGCACGTATGCATGCAACCTATTATCGCCCCGGTGGTGTATATAGAGACTTACCTTCTATTATGCCTAAGTATGAAGCGTCGAAATGGCACAATCAGGAAGAAGTTGACCGCTTAAATGAAAACAGAAAAGGCTCCTTGCTCGATTTCATCGAAAACTTTACTGAAAGATTTCCAGGCCATGTTGATGAATATGAAACTTTATTAACTGATAACCGGATCTGGAAACAGCGTACTGTTGATATTGGCGTGGTTACGCCTGAGCGTGCTTTACAGTTAGGCTTTACTGGGCCCATGTTACGTGGTTCGGGTGTCGAGTGGGATTTGAGAAAAAAACAACCTTATGAGGTTTATGATCAACTCGACTTCGATATTCCGGTTGGAACAAATGGCGATTGCTATGATCGTTATGTCGTGCGAGTTGAAGAAATGCGCCAATCAAATCGTATTATTAAACAATGTGTAGATTGGTTAAGACAAAACCCCGGGCCAGTTATTCTGGATGATCACAAATTAACACCTCCAAAACGTGAAGAAATGAAAGATGATATGGAATCGTTAATTCATCACTTCAAATTATTTACAGAAGGTTATTGTGTGCCGGAAGGTGAGTATTACTCAGCAGTAGAGCACCCAAAGGGCGAGTTTGGTATCTATCTTATTTCTGATGGGGCAAATAAGCCTTATCGTTTAAAAGTGCGTGCGCCAGGCTTTGCGCATTTAGCGTCGATGAATGAAATGGTGAAAGGACATATGTTATCAGACGTCGTAGCAGTAATAGGTACACAAGATATCGTATTTGGTGAGATTGATAGGTAACGTATGACTGACGCAACAAAAATATTAACCGAACACACGCGTTCAGAAATTGATGCGTGGTTGGAAAAATACCCAGAAGACAGGAAGCAGTCTGCTGTTTTAGCTGCGCTTAGTGAAGCACAGCATCAGAATGATGGTTTTCTTACTACCGAATTAATGGATGCGGTTGCTGCTTATCTAGGTTTATCGAATATTGCTGTTTATGAAGTAGCTTCTTTTTATTCGATGTTTGAAACAGAGCCTGTTGGACGACATAGTATTTCAGTTTGTACCAATATTTCCTGTATGTTGATGGGGTCAGATGATGTTGTTGAACATATTGAAAAAAAACTCGGTATAAAAACAGGTGAATCGACGCCGGATGGTAAGTTTTTTATTAAACGTGAAGAAGAATGTTTGGCTGCCTGTTGTGGTGGGCCAATGATGATGGTTGATCATAAGTATTATGAAAAACTGACGCCTGAGAAGATTGATGAAATTTTGGACGAACTTGAATGAGCACTAATGCGATGGAAATGAATAACGTTTGTTATGCAACACTCAAGTTTGATGAGCCATGGACTTTTGAAAATTATTTAAAGGTCGGTGGTTATGAGGCTTTAAAGAAGATTCTAAATGAAAAGATACCACCTGAAGATGTTATTGAAGAAGTTAAAAATTCTGGATTAAGAGGCCGTGGTGGCGCAGGTTTTCCAACTGGTTTGAAATGGAGTTTCATGCCAAAAAATCTTGCTGGCCAAAAATATATTGTCTGTAACTCGGACGAAAGCGAACCGGGTACTTGTAAAGATAGAGATATTTTGCGTTTTAATCCTCACTCGCTTATTGAAGGTATGGCGATTGCCTGTTATGCAACAGGCGCAACAGTCGGTTATAACTATCTTCGTGGCGAGTTTATGGATGAACCCTTTATTCGATTCGATAACGCATTAAAAGAAGCCTATGAACAAGGCTTATTAGGTAAAAATGTTTTAGCTAGTGGTGCTGATATTGATATCTATGCCAGTTTAGGTGCCGGGGCTTATATATGTGGTGAAGAAACGGCATTACTCGAATCACTCGAAGGTAAAAAAGGACAGCCTCGATTTAAGCCACCTTTTCCAGCAAATTTTGGCTTATATGGAAAACCGACAACCATTAATAACACTGAAAGTTTTTCTTCAGTACCGAGTATTATTGTCAATGGTGGAACATGGTTTGCTGATAAAGGTGTTCCAAATAGCGGTGGAATGAAATGTTTTTCAGTCAGTGGACATGTTAATAATCCAGGAAACTTTGAAATTCCTTTAGGTACGCCTTTCTCCAAGCTATTAGAAATGGCAGGCGGTGTCCGCAATGGACGTGGTTTAAAAGCGGTTATTCCTGGAGGAAGTTCTAGTCCGGTAGTGCATGGCGATATTATGCTTGAAACTAATATGGATTATGATTCGATTTCTAAAGCAGGATCAATGCTGGGTTCCGGTGCTGTTATCGTGATGGATGATACGACTTGCATGGTTAAAGCACTAGAGCGTATATCCCGATTTTATTATTCTGAATCCTGTGGGCAGTGTACGCCCTGTCGTGAAGGAACGGGGTGGATGTATCGTTTGATAAAACGTATTGGAGAAGGTAAAGGCGAACAGGGAGATCTTGATAAACTGGATGATGTTGCCAGTAAGATTGAAGGTCGAACAATCTGCGCGTTTGGTGAAGCGTCAGCATGGCCTGTTAGAAGTTTTGTAAAACAGTTTAGAGATGAATTTCAATATTTCATTGACCATAAACGAAGTATGATGGATTCCAGTAAATCAAATAGTGATGAAGCTGCATAAAAATGTCTGATAGTAAAATAACAATTGAAGTCGACGGTCAAACCTTAGAAGCAAATAAGGGGCAAATGCTGATCGAGATAACTGATGCCAATGACATTTATGTGCCACGCTTCTGTTATCACAATAAATTAACCGTTGCTGCAAATTGCAGAATGTGTCTGGTTGAAGTAGAAAAAGCACCGAAAGCATTACCCGCCTGTGCTAAGCCTGTTATGGAAGGCATGATAGTGAAGACTCGATCAAAAATAGCCATAGCAGCACAGAAAGCAGTAATGGAGTTTTTATTGATTAATCACCCATTGGATTGTCCTATTTGTGACCAGGGTGGTGAATGTGAACTACAGGATTTGGCCATGGGCTATGGTCAGGATGTATCTCGTTATAACGAAGGAAAACGTGTTGTCAAAGATAAAAATATTGGTCCGTTAATCCAAACGGATTTAACACGTTGTATACATTGCACACGTTGTGTTCGTTTTGGTGAAGAAATAGCGGGTCTACGCGAAATGGGCGCAACCGGTCGCGGTGAAAACATGCAGATTGGTACTTATATAGAAAAAAGTGTTGGCTCTGAAATGTCCGGTAATATTATCGACCTGTGTCCTGTTGGCGCATTAACATCAAAACCATTTCGTTATTCAGCAAGAACATGGGAGTTGGTACAGAAGGATGCGATTGCACCACATGATTCTGCTGGATCAAATATTCACGTACATGTTAAAGGTAATCAAGTTAAACGTGTTGTCCCTGCAAACAACGAAGCGATTAATGAAGTCTGGTTATCTGATCGTGATCGTTTCAGTTATGAAGCTGTTTATAGTGAAGACCGTTTACAAAAACCCATGGTTAAAGATAACGGTGAATGGAAAGAAGTTGATTGGGAAACAGCTTTAGGTGTTGTTACTAATAGCTTATCGACTTTAATCGACTCAAATAACGCTGAGCAGATTGGCGCGATAGCTTCTGCTTCATCAACAACTGAAGAACTTTATTTATTACAGAAACTCATTCGTGCTTTAGGCTCAAATAATATTGATAGTCGTTTAATACACTCTGATTTTTCTGATCAAGATGAAGCGCCTGCTTTTCCTTATCTTGGACAAAGTATTGCTGAGTTTGAAAGTTTGGGATCAGCATTATTAATAGGCAGTAATGTTAGAAAAGAACAACCTATTATTAACCATCGACTACGCAAAGCGGTATTACGTGGCGCGTCAGTCATGGCAGTAAACTCGGTTGATTATGATTTTAATTTTCCAGTTGTAGAAAAGTGCATTGTTTCACCGAATAAATTGCTTAGTGAACTGGCAGCCGTATTAAACGTTTTACTTGAATCATCGAATGAAAATATCGATGCACGAATTAAACAAAGCCTTGATAAAGCCGTTGTGTCAGATGTTCATAGAACAATTGCTGAAAATTTAAAGAATGCTAATGAAGCGATTGTTTTATTAGGAAACATGGCGACAGCAAACCCGCAATATTCATTATTACGTTCACTTGCTGGCTTAATTGCTAAACACAGCCATTCTAAATTTGGTTATTTATCGGAAAATGCGAATACGTCAGGTGCCTGGTTAACGGGTGCTGTTCCACATCGCTTGGCCGGGTCAAAAAAAGCAATAAGCGCAGGCAAAAAAACAATGCAGATGCTTCATGCAAAAATAAACGCCTATGTGTTACTGAATGTTGAGCCTGAGCTTGATTGTTATGACGGGCAATTAGCACGTGAAGCAATCGATAATGCAGATTTCGTAATGTGCTTAACTGCATTCCAGAGCGAAGCAATGAAGCAGTATGCTGATGTTTTATTACCCATCTCTGTTTTTACTGAAACATCGGGCACTTATATTAATAATGAAGGAACCAGCCAAAGTTTTGCCGGTGTTGTGGCGCCATTAGGTGAAGCAAGACCCGCATGGAAAGTATTAAGAGTATTAGGTAATTATTTTGAACTGGATGGTTTTGATTATCAGTCATCAACAGACGTGCTTGATGAAGCAATGAGCGAAATCGGCACGATTGAAAGAAATAATAATGACGCATGGAAGTCGGAAGCTTCAGTGGATGCTGCAACGACTGGCTTACAAAGAATAACTGAAACACCAATGAATATGATTGATGCATTATGTCGACGCGCTGTTTCATTACAGCAAACCGGTGATGTATCGGATGGCGCAATTCATATTAATTCAGCGCTGGCAGATAAAAACAATCTGGCAAATGATGACAATGCCAAAGTAGAGCAGAATGAGAATAGTGTGACGGCTAAAGTCGTTATTGATGAGCGCGTACCGGATGATTGTGTATTAATTCAATCAGCGCATCCTGAGTTAGTTGGCCTAGGTGCATCTTATGGTGAGATAAGGATTTCTAAAAACTGATGCTGGACTTTATCTATCAATTTATTAATCAGCAATTGTTGTTACCTTTAACAGCAATGATTGTACCTGTTGATTATCAGACACAGGCAATGATTGTTTTACAATCGATTATAAAAGTCATGGTTGTGTTAGTACCTGTATTAGCTACTGTGGCTTACTTTACTTATGCAGAGCGTAAAGTCATTGGTTTTATACAAGCGCGTATTGGGCCTAATCGTGTTGGCTTTTTTGGCTTTCATTTATTTGGTTTGGGCCAACCGATAGCTGACGCAGTAAAGTTAATCGTAAAAGAAATTGTTATTCCTACAGGTTCAAACCGGTTCTTGTTTGTTATCGCGCCAATATTATCCTTGGCGCCATCAGTTGCAGCGTGGGCAGTAATTCCATTTGATGATACAAAAGTGATTGCCGATATTAATGCGGGCTTATTATATGTATTGGCACTTACATCATTAGCTGTTTATGGCGTTATAATTGCCGGTTGGGCTTCGAACTCTAAATATGCCTTTTTAGGTGCAATGCGTTCAGCCGCGCAAATTGTTTCTTATGAAATTGCTATGGGTTTTGCTTTGGTCGGTGTACTTGTTGCTGCTGGCAGTTTAAACCTAGGTGATATTGTTAATTCGCAGTCAGGTAGTTTAATACACTGGTTCTGGTTACCACTGTTTCCATTATTTGTGATTTATTTTATTTCAGGTGTTGCTGAAACAAACCGTGCGCCTTTTGACGTAGCGGAAGGTGAGTCTGAAATTGTCGCAGGCTTTCATATTGAATACGGCGGCATGGCATTTTCGGTCTTCTTCATGGCGGAATATGCGAACATGGTATTGATCGCGATTCTATCGGCGTTGATGTTTTGTGGTGGCTGGTTGTCACCATTTCAAGGGATTTTGCCTGATTCTATGTTTAGTTGGCCTTTGATTGGAATAGTGTTGGACAGTGGTATGCATTGGTTGTTAGCAAAAACATCGTTTTTTATGTTTCTATTTTTATGGTTAAGAGCAACTTTCCCACGTTATCGATACGATCAGATTATGCGTCTTGGCTGGAAAGTCTTTATTCCTTTAACAATAGTCTGGTTAGTTGTCGTCTCTGCTTTAGTGGTCGGCGACGTACCACCTTGGTTTGATTGATTATGGAAAAGGTTAAAAATTACATACAAAGTTTATTTCTCTGGGAACTGCTAAAAGGTTTACAGCTTACCGGACGTTATATGTTCAAGCGTAAAATCACCGTGCAATATCCTGAAGAAAAAACACCGCAGTCGCATCGTTTCCGTGGTTTGCATGCGCTTCGTCGTTACCCGAATGGGGAAGAACGTTGCATTGCATGTAAATTATGTGAGGCTGTTTGTCCAGCAGTGGCGATTACGATTGAATCAGAACAACGTGAAGATGGTAGCCGCCGTACAACGAAGTACGATATTGACTTAAGCAAGTGTATCTTTTGTGGTTTTTGTGAAGAATCCTGTCCGGTTGATTCCATCGTTGAGACAAGAATATATGAATATCATGGCGAAAATCGTGAAGATTTATTAATGACTAAAGAAAAGTTACTTGAAGTTGGCGATAAGGTTGAAGCGCAGATAGCCGAAGACCGCGCCAGAGATGCTCTATATAGATAGTGTACAGATATTAATGATGCGTATTATTAAAAATAAATACTATGAGATAAAAAACAATGATTGAACAAATCATTTTTTATCTCTTTTCAGGTATGTTGGTTTTTTCAGCAGCCATGGTTATTGTCTCACGTAACCCGATTCATGCTGCTTTATATTTGATACTTTCTTTCTTTGCATCATCTGCAATTTGGATATTGTTACAAGCCGAATTTTTAGCCATCACATTAGTGCTGGTTTATGTCGGTGCTGTCATGGTGTTATTCCTGTTCGTCGTCATGATGCTTGATATCGATAAGGTTGTTGATAAAGAAGGTTTTATCAGTTACCTGCCAGCCGGGATCAGTTTTGCAATACTGATGGTTATAGCGATAGGCCTGGTTGTCGGATCTGACTACTTTATGTCAGAAAAATACATAGCAGCGCCACAACTTGATCCGAATTATAGCAATACGCGAGAACTGGGCCTGGCTCTCTATACTGAATATCTTTATCAATTTGAAATTGCCGGTGCAATATTGTTAGTGGCAATAATTGCTGCGATTACATTGGGCATGAGTAAATTGAAAATTACAAAAGCGCAAAATCCTGATAAACAAGTTGCGGTTAAGAAACAAGATCGCTTACGCATAGTTAAAATGGAATCAGAAAGTAAAGGAGGATCAGAACAGTGATCACTTTACCAGAAGTGCTTTCACTTGCGGCACTGTTATTTTGCATCAGTGTTGCCGGTATTTTTCTGAACAGAAAGAATGTACTTATATTATTAATGTGTGTTGAATTGATGCTGCTGTCAGTCAATATGAACTTCATTGCATTTTCACATTTTCTTGGTGATATACACGGACAGGTGTTTGTCTTTTTTATCTTGACGGTTGCGGCTGCTGAGTCAGCAATCGGGCTGGCTATTCTTGTCGTGTTATTTCGCAAGAAGAAATCGATTAATGTTGATGATTTAGGTTCAATGAAGGGATAGATATGTTTGAAGATATGGGAACAATTTATTTAATCATTGTACTGGCTCCTTTAATCGGTTCTTTAATAGCCGGCTTGTTTGGCAAAGTTATCGGCAGAAGTGGGGCGCATTGGGTCACTATTATTGGTGTGGCTATCTCCAGTATCTTGTCAATGGTTGCTTATAAACACCACATATTTGATGGTGCGCCTGATTATAATCAAGCACTTTATACCTGGCTCAGTAGTGGTGGTATCGACTTTCAAATTGGTTTCCTGATAGATTCTTTATCAGTAACAATGATGGTCGTTGTGACTTTTGTATCCTGGATGATACATATCTATACCATTGGTTATATGCACGATGATCCAGGCTATCAACGTTTCTTTAGTTATATCTCGATGTTTACCTTCGCTATGTTGATGCTGGTTATGTCGAATAACTTTCTACAACTTTTCTTTGGTTGGGAAGCAGTGGGAGTTGTTTCCTATTTACTCATTGGTTTCTGGTATAAAAAAGAAACAGCTATCTTTGCTAATATGAAAGCCTTTCTGGTTAATCGTGTTGGCGACTTTGGTTTTCTATTAGGTATTGCCGCTGTATTAATGTATTTCAATACATTGGATTATGCGACAGTCTTTAGCAATGTTGATACGCATGCAAACACAACAATTACTTTGTTTGGCGATAATGCCTGGTCATTAATGACAGTGATTTGTATTTGTTTGTTTATCGGTGCGATGGGTAAATCAGCTCAAGTTCCATTACATGTCTGGTTACCTGACTCAATGGAAGGTCCAACACCGATTTCAGCATTAATCCATGCTGCAACCATGGTAACGGCAGGTATTTTTATGGTGTCACGCATGTCGCCGCTATATGAATTATCTGAAACTGCGCTGAGTTTCATTTTAATCATTGGTTCGATTACCGCATTGTTTATGGGCTTTCTTGGTCTGGTACAAAACGACATTAAACGTGTTATTGCGTACTCAACACTTTCGCAACTGGGCTATATGACGGTCGCTTTGGGTGCATCTGCTTATGCCGCTGCGATGTTTCATTTGGTTACGCATGCTTTCTTCAAGGCATTGTTATTCCTCGCTGCCGGTGCCGTTATTATTGTTATGCACCATGAGCAGGATATGCGCAAAATGGGCGGCTTGTATAAAGTCATGCCGATCACATGGTTAACCAGTATTTTTGGTACATTGGCATTAATCGGTTTTCCGGGAACATCTGGATTCTTTTCTAAAGATGCGATTATTGTGGCGGTTCAGCATTCAACTATTTTTGGTTCGCAATTCGCTTATTACTCTGTATTAATTGGTGTCTTTATTACAGCTTTATACAGTTTCCGCTTATTGTTTATGACGTTTCATGGCGAACAAAGAATGGATAAAGAAACATGGATGCATTTACATGAAGCACCTCCAGTTGTTTGGATACCATTAGCAGTCTTAGCTATCCCATCTGTAGTGTTAGGAGCATTTCTAATTGGTCCGATGCTGTTTGGAGGTTATTTTGGCGAAGCTATTTATGTTAGTTCTGAACACGATGTTCTGGCAGAAATGGGGCAGGGCTATCACGGTATTGGTGGATTCATAATGCATGCGTTTACACATCCATTAGTACTAATATTAATGTCTTCAGGAATATTGGTCGCCTGGTTATGCTATATCAAATTCCCAGAATGGCCTGAGAAGTGTGCAACGAAGTTAAGCTTTGTTCATAAAGTCCTGCTTAATAAATATGGTTTTGATGACTTTAACCAACTAGTCCTCGCCGGGGGCACGAAAAAAACAGGTGAGTTACTCTGGAAGATTGGTGATATAAAAATTATTGATGGTTTATTTGTTAATGGCACAGCGCGTACTGTCGGTATTATTTCTAATGCCATACGTCATATACAAACCGGTTATCTTTATCATTATGCCTTTGCCATTATTATTGGCTTGCTTGTTTTGCTTGGCGTATTTGTACACGGAATATTGAATTAATCATTTAACAAAGAATAAAAAGAATGACATTAAGTAATTTGCCTTTATTAAGCATGCTCATCTGGACACCTATTTTAGGTGGTATCTGGGTGTTGATTGCGGGCGACCGTCAAGAAGAAACAGTAAAATACTTTTCATTAGCTGTTTCTATTATCACCTTTATTTTTTCTGTCATTCTTTATGCGCAGTTTGATCCATCTTATGTTGGCATGCAGTTTGTTGAAGAAAAGGACTGGATTAGTGCGTTTAATGTTAAATATCATTTAGGTGTTGATGGTATTGCATTACCATTAATTCTGTTAACTACGTTCACTACTATTCTGGTTATTCTTGCCGCATGGGAAGTGATAGAAAACCGTATTTCCTATTATATGTGTTCGTTCTTAATCCTGACCGGATTAATGAATGCCGTATTTATGGCATTGGATGCGATTCTGTTTTACGTCTTCTGGGAAGCGATGTTGATACCGATGTTCTTGATTATTGGTATCTGGGGTGGACCGAATCGAGTTTATGCAACGATTAAGTTTTTCCTCTACACTTTTCTCGGCTCTGTCTTTATGTTGGTTGCGTTTCTTTATCTGTATTCGCAAGCGAACAGTTTCAATATCGATGCATTGCATGATGTGCCATTAACATTAGGCGCACAGAAATTAATTTTTATTGCTTTCTTTTTAGCGTTTGCTGTGAAAATTCCAATGTGGCCGGTACATACTTGGTTACCAGATGCGCACGTTGAGGCACCAACCGGTGGCTCGGTTGTTCTAGCTGCAATTATGCTGAAGATGGGTGGCTATGGTTTTCTACGTTTCAGCTTACCAATTACGCCAGATGCCAGTTTGTTCTATAGTGAAGCAATGATCGTGCTTTCATTAATCGGTATTGTTTATATTGGTTTTGTCGCACTGGTACAGGAAGATATGAAGAAATTGATTGCGTATTCATCTATTTCTCATATGGGCTTTGTCACATTAGGTTTCTTTATACCGTTCGCAATTGTTGCTGCAACAGATTCAACATCTGGCGCTATCATGGGTATGGAAGGTGCCATGATGCAAATGATTTCACACGGCTTTATATCAGCAGCGATGTTTCTCTGTGTCGGTGTTATGTATGATCGCTTACATAGCCGTATGATTAAAGATTATGGCGGTGTGGTGAATAGCATGCCTTATTTTGCTGCGTTCATGATGTTATTTGTAATGGCGAACTCGGGTGTACCTGGTACATCCGGTTTTGTGGGTGAATTTCTGGTCATAGTTAGTAGTTTTCAAGCAAGTTTCTGGATTGCCTTTGCTGCTGCATTAACCTTAATACTAGGTGCTGCTTACAGTTTATGGATGTATAAACGTGTAATATTTGGTGATGTTACTAAAGAAGCCGTTGCAGAATTAAAAGATATTAATGGCAGAGAAGGCTTTATCTTGTTCCTATTAGCTATTGTTGTTATTACATTCGGCGTATGGCCCGCTCCTGTACTGGAAGTGATGCATGCTACTGTTGAAGAATTAATCAATCATGTTTTATTGAGTAAAGTGCCATGAGTGCTGAATTAGCATTAGCCATTCCTGAAATTACATTATTTGCACTAGCTTGTCTGGTGTTGATTATTGAAGCATTTAATAAAGATCCTGAACATGCTTTAACGTACTGGGTTACACAAGCAAGTCTCGCTGTTACATTGGTTCTGATTTTTATTTACTGTCCCGCAGGTGATTCTTTTATCGCTTTTAACGGTGCATTTATCAGTGATGCCATGAGTGCCACATTAAAGGCATTTATGTGCGGTATCAGTATTATTGTCTTTCTTTATTCCTATGAATATTTAAAAGAAAACCAGACCTTAAAAGGTGAGTATTTTGTGCTTGGTCTGTTTGCTGTACTCGGCATGATGATCATGGCCTCAGCAGCAAGCTTGTTGTCCGTTTATCTAGGGTTGGAATTATTATCATTGTCACTCTATGCCATGGTAGCAATGCAACGTGATTCAGAGACCGCATCAGAAGCGGCGATGAAATACTTTATTCTCGGCGCATTAGCTTCAGGTATGTTGCTGTATGGTATTTCCATGATTTATGGTTTAACCGGTCATTTGCAATTATCAGAAATTGCAACAGCCGTAACAGATGAATCAATTGAACGTTCCTATCTGGTTTTTGCGACGATCTTTCTGATCATAGGTATGGCATTTAAACTAGGTGCTGCGCCATTTCATATGTGGGTACCCGATGTTTATCAGGGAGCGCCAACATCAGTCACATTATTTATAAGTACCGCTCCTAAATTGGCTGCGTTTGCTATGGCGATTCGTATTTTGGTCGATGGCTTGTTACCTTTAGTTGATGACTGGCAATCAATATTGATGGTGCTTGCCGTGCTATCAATGGCTGTTGGTAATATTATTGCTATAGCCCAAACTAACATTAAGCGTATGTTAGCTTACTCTACCATCGCGCATGTCGGTTATTTATTTCTCGGTCTGATAGCAGGAACAGCAGCCGGCTTTTCAGGCTCGATGTTCTATATCATCAGTTATGCATTAATGAGTCTTGGTGGTTTCGGTATGATCATCTTATTAGGGCGCAATGGTTTTGAAGCTGAAATGCTGGATGATTATAAAGGCTTGGCTGAACGTAGTCCGTGGTTTGCCTTTATCATGTTATGTTTGATGTTTTCAATGGCTGGTGTGCCACCGTTTCTTGGGTTCTGGTCAAAATGGTTTGTTTTGAAAGAATTAGTTGATGCCGGTTTTGTCACGCTTGCAGCAATCGCGGTAGTCTTCTCAATTATTGGTGCTTACTTTTATTTACGCATTGTTAAGCTCATGTATTTCGATAAGGCAGAGTCAATGACAGCAATTAAAGCATCGCAACAAATGCGGGCAGTACTAACAATTAACGGTTTGTTGATATTGATATTGGGATTAATGCCGGACTCATTGATGACGTTGTGCTTGTCGGCATTAGCAGGGTAGTTTCACTTAACTTTTCGCTAAAGAAAAAATACAAGAGACATCTTTTCTGATTTTCGTTTATTAAGCTTTCCGAGTCATGTAATGTCGTAGTTACCGGTGCAAATGTTCAGCCTTAGACTGAACATTATAAAAATAAGAAGTAAGCCCATTTCCTTTGAAGGCATTATAATTTTCTATTTATTGTCTTGTTTTTTTCAGTTCTGAATCGGTGGGTCAAATTTTTCATGCTCCAGTATCTTTTGACTGTATTATGGATATGATTTAGAAAGGGCTCTACGGCGGCGTTCAGGAAACAGCTTGCTGGTATTAGAGGAAAATATACCCGCGATGCCGAATATGGTTGAAGTAAAACCAATAAGAAAATAAGTATATTTTCTTACTTTTTGTTTCATGTAGTAATTATCGACGTTCATAGAAACAAACTTTAATAAAAGTACGCTATAAACGGCGGGCTATTATTTGCCCAACCTGAATGGGCTTGTTCTCTTTTAATTCTTCTGCCCAGCTTATTTTATCTTTCTCAAATAGGAGAATGAGAGTAGAGCCCATATTGAAATGACCAAATTCTTCGGCTTGTTCTAATCTGATAGATTCTTCTTCGTGTTTTTTAATTCTGATCTCTCGATGTTGAGTTGGTGTAATTAGTCCTGAGAAAACAGTTTCCATGCTGCCAACAAACATTGCGCCGACCATGATTTGTGCCATTAGTCCCAATTCGGTTTCAAATAAACTGATAAAACGCTCGTTTCTGGTAAAGAGTTGACCGATGGTTCTAACACTAGCGCTATTTACAGAAAACAAATCACCGGGAACGAATATTGTTCTGATAAGTTTCCCGCTAACAGGCATGTGGATGCGATGGTAATCTCTTGGAGAAAGATAAAGTGTTGTGAAACAGCCATGTTGAAAACGTTTTATTGCTTCTTCATCATTCGCAAGTAATCGTTTAAGACTGTAATCATAACCTTTTGCTTGAATTAGTTTATCGTTATTTATTTTTCCTATCTGGCTAACAGCACCATCAACCGGAGAAAGGATGTTTTTTTCAGCTTTTTTCCAGTTTCTTGCGCCGGGTTTTAAGTGGCGAGTAAAAAAAGAATTAAAACAGGAGTAATCTTCTTCTCTAGACCAGATCGCTTGTTCCATATCGACTTTAAAAAGTCTTATAAAAAGTTTGATTAGATTATTTTTCCAAACCTTATTCTCTATACGGGTAAGTTTATAAACTATGGCTGTTAAACCATGTTGTGGTAAACAGTAAAGCGGGAGTGCCTTTATATAATCGAGTAACCTCGTAATAATAGATTTGAACATAATTAATGGTGGTGATGATGCTCATGGTTATTTTTATGCTTCTTGTTATTTCGTTTTCGTACTGTTACAGGTACTGAAACGAAGGAATCATCAGCAAAGCTAAAATTAAGCGTTATAGTATCACCTGACTCAAAGGTTTTATTTGGATCAAATAGCATCAGATGATAAGCACCGGGTGTTAGTTCAAGCGCGGAATTAGCAGGGATGTTTAATGCCTCCTGTTTTTCCATTTTTGCGGTTTCATTAACTATTTTACTTAAATGTATCTCAACTTTGGAAAAATCAGGACTTGCCACAGAAAGTAATGTTTGTGCTTCGGCTGATAAGTTATGTATATGCGCGTAGGCTGCCAAAACCGAAATATTAGGCGGAGCTTCACTAATCCAAGCATCTTTAATACTGATGTTTGGGTTTTCATCAGCCAAAATAGGGTTAACAAATAAAGTGAATAGTGCTAGAAATAGCAGCTTATTTTTGAGCATCGACAAAAGTTCTTATATCTGTGAATTGTTGAATAATTTTACCTGATTCATGTGGTGCCGAAATTTTACCAATCAAACGTGCTTTTGGGTCAAATAGGAATATCGAAGCTGAATGATCAACCAAGTAAGCTTGTTCCTGTTCTTGTTTATTCAGATAATAAGCGACGCCAATTTGTTTTGTTAGGCTATTCACTTTTTCTGTATCGCCGCCTAGCCCAATAAAGTCTTCATTAAAGTAGGTGACATATTGCGCTAGTTTTTCAGTTGTATCTCTATCAGGATCGACGCTGACAAAGATGATCTGGGTATCTTCATATTTATCAAGTAGTTTTTGATAAACATCTGACATAACAGACAGCGTTATCGGACAGATATCAGGACAGTGGGTATAGCCAAAGAATATAAAAGACCATTTTCCTTTTGTTCTCTCAATGCCAAATTTTTCCCCTCTGTGATCCAGTATGTTGAAATCATGTATTTGTTTTGGATTGGGCCAGAACAATCCCTGGATATCAGGTGCTGTTGAGGCGTTAGTTTGCTGCTGTTGTGATTGTTTTAGCGAAACATAAAAGCCTAAACCTGCCGCTAAAATAGCCAGGGTGACCATCGCCGGAATAAGAAATTTACTATTACTGAGATATTTAAGCATCCAGATATTCTATCAGAAATGTAAAAACCTGATTACTTAAAGTAATAATTTTCATATCCAAAAAATGTGAATCGCCCAAATTTTAAATGCGAAGACTCCATTCCTTGATCTATAACAGTGTATTCCCATCATCATAAGATAATAGTTTAAGTGATAACTACTTTACTTATAAGTATTTGAATTTTATGTACATTACAGAGATTAATTCTTGTTTACCCTGTGGCATGCATTATGCGCTGTATATATTTAAGTATCTTTAATTTAGTTATTAAAAATATTGTGGTTACAGGTTGATACAGTTGTTTCGAGAGTAATTTATCGCTTTTAGTCAGTTTTAATAAATCGATTTTGAATGTATTTATCATGATAGCAATTCTAGCAGTAGCTGATTTACTTCTATGCGCCAAATGGTACCTTTTACACCAGGATCTGGTTGGCAAATAAATTTTAATCCGCATGCTAATTTATATCAGAGCTGTGAAATTAAATGCAACCGATCAAGTTTGGACGCTAAGTAAGGTCGCGTGCAGGCGTTGAGATTACCTTCGGCTATGGCAGCTTAATGCTCCTGTTGATCAAATTAGCTTTGTCTATCAGTTAGCTACTTTAATTACTTCTTTTTTTATGCTCAATAATATAGCTGTTCTTTTTTAGTTTTTTTAAAGTTCTGGCGGGAATATGCCGATATTTGGACATGGCAGAAAAATAACGCAGAGGGGTTCTTCTTCAATGAGTATCACAAGGTTAAAAAGTATCAATATTCTGGGACAGATTAGCATACTTAAAGCCTATTACGTTCCGCTGGCATTAAGTCTACTTGGAATGTTTATCTTATTCAGTAGCAGAATGGAAAACTATGCGCCTTATATACTCTGTATTGTAATGGTTTGTTGGGCGTTTATAGTTGTGCGTCGTGAAAAGGAACTAGTTGAAAACTATGCTGTTGCACTTACTGCAACAAACACGCTTGCCAACAGTCAGACAGCTAGATCAGTGCATAAATTAATTACAGATGTAAACGTCACGATTAATGAATCGGTGAACTCAATTAAAGTCGATCTGGAACAAGTGCGCGACCTTACGTCAATTTCATTAGTGAATTTAAATGAAAGTTTCTACGGCATAAATGATGAGGTTCAATCCCAATCGAAATTGATTAGTCAGATTGCCGAACGTTTGCATATGGATAATAGCTCTATAGAAAAGGATGCCGTTGGGCATGATGATGTGGTTAGTATCGGAAGTTTTATAGGAAAAACCCGAGGTATTCTAAAAGATTTTGTCGATACGATGGTCAGTAACAGTAAATACAGTATGGATGTGGTTAATTCCATTGATGAATTATCCAGCGAACTAGAGGTGATCTTTAAATTCCTGGATGAAGTAAAACAAATTGCAGATCAAACTAACTTATTGGCATTAAATGCAGCTATCGAAGCAGCAAGAGCAGGCGAAGCAGGGCGAGGCTTTGCCGTGGTTGCCGATGAAGTACGAAATCTCTCATTAACATCAAACAACCTGAATAATGAGATAAAAGAATGCATTACTTCAGCCCAGGCAAAATTAAATGAAGCAAGTTATATAGTCGGAAAGACAGGTAGCAACGATGTGACTGAAGTTATGAAGAGTTCACATAGTGTTGATACGATGATGGACTCGCTCTCCAAACTTGAAAAATTCTTTGATACATCCATTGAAAGTGCTGCAGTAATAAATAGTAATATTTCGAATAAAACATCGCTCGCTGTTACAAATCTGCCGTTCGAAGATGTTGTCGGACAAGTTGTAGAGGATGCTGAAAATAGAATAAATGTACTTTCTGAATTTATACAATACTTTAATGAGGGGGTTTGTGAAATTGAAGAGTGTCAGGATGCCGATAAAGCAGAAGAAATGGTTGATCAGCTTCGCTCTAATATCGAAATAATAAGTGAAAAACTAACAAATCTACCTGAGCAAAAACCTGCTACTCAGGACTCAATGGATGAAGGTGAAGTCGATTTATTTTAAGCATTAATATTTTTAGGAACAGATTCATGAGAATACAAAAGATAAGATCGAAAGATGGTGAGGAAATAACCTTGTTGTTACCGGAAAAATTTGATTTTCAACTGCATAAAGAATTCAAGGATGCTTATGAACAAAGTAATGCAAGCGCGATGGTTCTGGATATGAATAAAACTTTGTTTATGGACAGTTCAGCATTAGGGATGTTGTTGCAGCTAAAAGAACACTCAGAAAAAAATAATAAAAAAATTAAAATTAGAAACGCAAGTAAAAACGTCTTGCAAATAATGGAAATCGCCCACTTCGATAAGTTGTTTAAA
Organism: Pseudomonadota bacterium; assembly: GCA_038142205.1. GTDB lineage: Bacteria > Pseudomonadota > Gammaproteobacteria > Eutrophobiales > Eutrophobiaceae > UBA7359. The sequence continues at coordinate 566,091 of JAYQJO010000001.1, forward strand.
GTCGCTTGATTATTATGGATAATATTTCTCTCGAAACGCATTTCGAGTTACCTTATATTGATTCTAAAAATGCTGTAAAAGCATTAATCGTTGATAGTTCAGAGTTAGACAGCGCAATTTTAAAAAAAATACTAGTTAACTTTTCTTATCAGGTACAGACTGCGCAAACAGGTCTTTCCGCAAAAGAAGTGTTTTTTGAATTTTCCCCGATATTGTTTTCTTAAATTTAAATCTGTCAGATAAAAGCGTAGATGAATTAACACAGCTAATAAAAACAAATTCAAATTACAGTTATATTCCTGTGATTTATATAACGTCGGCTGACAATAAATCCACATTAAGGAAGTGTCTTGATGCAGGGGGCGATGATTTTGTTGTTACGCCTATCGATGCCGGTTTATTAACAGCTAAAGTGAATTCATTACTTCGTGCAAAAAAAATATACGATAGTTTATTGAAAGAAAAGCGAACTCTATCCGAGCATATTCAAATTCAGAAAAAAGATTTAAATGATGCTGAAAGTATAATCAGTAGTATGCATATGTCCCGATTTATTGATTCGGGAAATATGAACTGGGCCTATATTGCAGAGAATATTTTAAGCGGAGATATTCTTTGTTCTGCGGTTAATCCATCAGGAGAGCAAATGATCCTGGTTGGTGATAATACCGGGCACGGATTGCCAGCTGCGATAGGTTCGATGATTACGAGTGAAACCTTTTATTCCATGGTAAATAAAGGTTTTGATATGCAGGTGATTATCGGAGAAATTAATAAAAAACTATTTCATCTATTCCCAATCGATCGTTTTCTTGCAGCTTGTATCGTATGTTTTAATGATGAATATAATGAAATGAGAATCTGGAATGCCGGTTTCCCAAGCGTATTGGTCGTTGATGCAGCAGGACAGCTAAAGGAAAAAGTATCATCTATGGAAATGGCACTGGGAATAAAGTTAATTGCTGAGAGTGAAATTATCCCCATTAGAGTAGATTTAAAAGAGACTGATACTATTTATGCTTTCACTGATGGATTGTTTGAAGTATTTAATCCGGCTGGCGAAATGTATGGCGAAGAACGTTTGCTCGAATCTATCGGTTCTAACCATAGAAAAAAAGGCAGAGTTGATAAGATTATCAATGATTCCATGCAATTTCAGGAAAATGATAAGTTGAATGATGATCTGCTTTTTTTAGAAATTTCTTGTGATAAAAAATTACTCAAAAACAATAAAAAAGAGAGTATTGATAATACCAGAATAGAACCTATGGAGTGGAAAACCCGGTTTGAGTTTGGGAAAGATGTTCTTTGTCATACAAACCCGATTCCAACTTTAGTTCAGACAATAAATGACATACAAGGCTTTGGTGATCATCGTGAAAAAATATTCTTAATACTAACCGAGATGTATTCCAATGCGCTGGAACACGGCATATTAAACCTTGATTCGTCAATAAAGAACTCAGAAGATGGTTTTCTAAAATATTATAATTTACGTCAAAAGAATCTTGATGAATTACAACATGGAAATATTACTATAGACATTAAACATAACATCGAAGGAGATAAAGGTGTTGTCGTATTTGCTATAGAACATGATGGACAAACCTTCGACTATCAGGGAATAGGAAAAAAACTGGATAAAAATGCGAGTAATAATGGACGTGGTATAGGGCTTATAAATGATTTTTGTAGAAAATTTGAGTATAGCAATGAAGGTAGAAAGTTGAGTGTTGAATACGAGTGGAAGCTTTAAAGCTGAATAGTGGCTTAATTATTGCTCAAAATAATCAATATAAGATATAAATTTGAGGATTAATAGGACGAAATCAGGAGAGCAAGGCATGCAAAAACTTAGCTGGCAATTTTTCTTATCTATTCTACCTTTTTTACCAACGATTATGCTTGCAGCCGGTATTATCTGGATGATTGTCGCGATTATATATGGTCAAGCGGGAGATTATCATTCTGCAGAGGTCATGGTCAGACATAACGTTCTGCAATGTTGAGGCCATAAAATTTGGACAAAATTAATAGAAGTTGGATGGCGCATCTGTTTTTTTTCTATATAATGACCGTTAACATGTACGGTTTAAATCGTGCTATCTCATTCATAATAAATATAATTTGAGTTTTTTATAACAGAATGGATGTTTTTGCTTTATTTAATTATTGGGTTGTCGTTATTTTAATGATGATCGGGCTTTATATAATTATCGCCCATAAAAATTTGGTAAAAAAACTGATTGGTATCAATATCTTTCAGACATCAATTTTTATACTGTTTATCTCTTTGGGAAAAGTCTCTGGCGGAACAGCGCCAATCCTGAACGATGCTTATTCGGTTTATTCCAGTCCACTACCACATGTACTGATTCTTACAGCAATTGTCGTCGGTATTTCAACGACTGCATTAGGTCTGGCAATCATTATTCGGATCCATCATGCTTTTGGGACGGTTGATGATGATGAAATACAGAAGGAGTTATAGCAATTAGCTCTCATTTCCCTGTTTTACTGATTATCCTACCATTGATAGCTGCACCATTGTGCATCTTGTTACGTCATGCTGTTGTAACATGGATAGTTACAAATCTGGCTACATGGCTGTCATTCGGAATTTCATGTGCATTATTTTTTCAAGTACAGACTACCGGCATTATCAGTTACGCCATTGGTGGTTGGGTTTCACCCTGGGGAATAGAATATCGTGTTGATGCTTTAAATTCCTTTATCCTGATTATTGTAAGTGGTATCGGTGCTATTGTTGCGACTTTTGCACGTGAGAGTGTGCAAAAAGAAATTTCTAACGATCGCATTTATCTTTTCTACACAGCTTTTTTACTTTGTTTAACCGGGCTATTGGGTGTAGTTATTACCGGTGATGCATTCAATATATTTGTATTTATCGAAATCGCATCTCTCTCATCTTATGCTTTAATTAGTCTTGGCAAAGATAAACGTGCTTTAGTTGCAGCTTACCGATATCTTATTTTTGGCACTATAGGGGCCTCGTTTATTCTGATTTCAATCGGGCTTTTGTATGCAATGACAGGCACTTTAAATATCATTGATATCCAAGCACGATTACCGGAAGTTATTCATACCAGTACAATAAAAGTGGCCTTGGCTTTTTTTACATTAGGCGTAGCAATTAAATGTGGTTTATTCCCTATGCACTTTTGGGCGCCTGCGGTATATACCTATGCACCTTCTACTGTATCTGCTTTTCTTGCTGGAACTACCAGTAAAGTATTTATTTATGTTCTGATACGATTTCTGTTTACTATATTTGGGGCAGAGTTTGTTTTTGATGAAATGAATCTAGATGTAATTTTCCTGATTCTTGGAATATTAGCGATATTCAGTGGATCACTGGCAGCTATTTTTCAGGACAATGTGAAACGATTATTAGCTTATTCAAGCGTAGCACAAATCGGTTATATGATTTTGGGTATTAGCGTCGTTTCGGTTACCGGATTAACGGCTGGAATTCTACATTTATTCAATCATGCGCTAATCAAGACAGCACTTTTTGCAGGAATGGCCGCAATTATCTATCGACTAGATTCTGCATCGTTATCTGATATGAAAGGATTAGGTAAGACTATGCCGTGGACGATGAGTGCATTTGTTCTGGCAGGACTTAGCTTGATAGGTGTTCCATCAACAGTTGGTTTTATTAGTAAATGGTATCTGATATTGGCTGTATTAGAGCAAGGTTGGTGGTTAATTGCCGTGGCTATTTTAATTGGATCACTATTGGCTGTGATTTATATCTGGAAAGTTGTTGAAGTTGCTTATTTTCAGAATGCAGATGATGGTTCAAGTAAACCTTTAAATCAGGAAGCACCATTAAGTATTATTATTCCACTCTGGCTTATAATATTTACTAATTTTTATTTTGGTATTAATGCGTCATTGACATCAAGCGCTGCAAGACAGGCAGCTGAATACCTATTAGGAGTAAATTAATGTCAGATGCATTATTAATCCAATTGGTATTATCGCTTCCAGTAGTTGCTTCTATCTTTATTGCAATTTCCGGGCAATACCCTAATTTGCGCGAAGCTTTTACGCTTATTACTTCAACTGCTCTTTTTATTGTTGTATTGATGCTTTATAACAGTGTCAGTAATGGCATTAGACCAGAATTTGTTTTAATCGAACCTGTTGCAGGTTTATCATTGGCATTTAGTATTGAGCCGTTGGGCATGTTGTTTTCATTAGTCTCCAGTTTTCTCTGGATTGTTACATCGATTTATTCAATTGGTTACATGCGTGGTCATAACGAGAAAAACCAAACACGGTTTTATGTTTGCTTTGCCCTAGCAATAGCGAGTGTCATGGGAATTGCATTTAGTGCAAACATGTTTACGCTTTTTCTTTTCTATGAATTGTTAACCTTATCAACCTTTTTCCTAGTGACACACAGCGGAACAGATGATGCAAAACGTTCTGGCAAACTTTATCTTGGCATTTTATTAGGCACATCAATTGGATTACAACTCCTTGCTATTATCTGGACCTGGTCTATAACAGGCACATTGGATTTTACTCAGGGTGAGTCTTCGATAATCATGTTTCAAAAAGTGTTATAGCAATATTATTTGCGCTATATATTTTGGGTATAGGTAAAGCTGCATTGATGCCATTTCATCGTTGGCTGCCGGCGGCAATGGTCGCACCAACGCCAGTGAGTGCTTTATTGCATGCAGTTGCTGTTGTTAAAGCAGGGGTATTTACTGTATTAAAAGTAACTATTTACATTTTTGGTTTTGATACTTTGATTGAAACAAATGCAAGTATTTGGCTTATCTATATTGCCAGTGGCACAATATTAATTGCGTCATTAATAGCGATGACAAAAGATAATCTCAAAGCACGCTTAGCTTACTCTACGATTAGTCAGCTTTCTTATATAGTATTGGGTGCTTTGTTAATAAATGAGACTGCTTTTATTGGTAGTAGTATGCATATCGCAATGCATGCATTTGGAAAGATTACGTTGTTTTTTTGTGCCGGTGCGATCATGGTTGCAACTCATAAAACTGAGATCAGTCAAATGCACGGTTTAGGTCGAACGATGCCAATAACAATGGCTGCATTTTTTATTGGTAGCTTGAGTATAATAGGGTTACCTCCAATGGGTGGAATGTGGAGTAAATGGTTTTTGGTATTAGGGACGGTCGAAGCGGGATTATATATTCCGCTCGCAGTATTACTCATCAGTTCCCTGTTAAATATTGCCTATTTACTGCCTATCCCGATTCGTGCTTTTTATCCTGCGAAAGATAAAATGAATGAACTTGATGACAATACAGTGGTTAAAGAAGCACCATGGCCTTGTCTTATTGCAATTTCAATAACATCACTGGGATGTATAGCATTATTTTTATTCCCAGAGCCACTTTATCAATTGATAGCATTAATTTTTAATAAAAGTTACTAACTATGAATGATGAAAAACAATATTTTTTCGACAAACCGAAAAATATAAAAAAGGTATTACGAATATTTTATATTTTGTGTGCCGTTCTATTAGCCGTTGATTTATTTTATCATCGCCACGTAATACATAGCTGGGAAAGTCTTTTCGGTTTTTATGGCCTATACGGATTTGTAGGCTGTGTCATTCTGGTGTTAGTTGCGAAGGAGATGCGTAAGTGGTTAATGCGCGACGAAAATTATTATGATGAGTAATTTGCCACCATTTCTGTTCTTTTTTCTTGGTGCATTATTGGTGCCCTTTGTGCGTGGTTATTTCAGGTTAACATTATTGCTTATTGTGCCTGTCATTAGCGGAATAAACCTATTAGGAATTGACCATGGAGTTTATTTACAATCATCATTTTTAAATTATGATTTGATTCCCTATCGTGTTGATAGACTCAGTCTTCTTTTCGGCTATCTGTTTCATCTTGCTGCATTTATCAGTGTTATATATTCCTTGAATGTACGCGATACAATGCAACATGTTGCGGGATTGCTTTATGCGGGTAGTGCGCTTGGTGCAGTATTTTCCGGTGATTTAATTACGCTGTTCATTTTTTGGGAATTAATGGCGATAAGCTCTGTATTTCTAGTTTGGGCAAGACGTACCGAACGTGCAATGAATTCAGGGTTCCGTTATTTAATCATTCAAGTCGCTTCAGGTGTCTTATTTCTAGCCGGTGCCGTACTCCATGTCCATGAAACAGGGTCTACTCATTTTGAATTTATTGGACTTAACGGTTTAGCATCCTGGTTAATCTTGCTTGCTTTTGGTATTAAAGCCGCATTTCCACTGGTTCATAACTGGTTGACTGATGCCTATGCAGAGGCAACGCCTTCGGGTACTGTTTTTCTTAGTGCCTTTACCACCAAGACTGCCATTTATGTATTAGCAAGAGGTTTGCAAGGAACTGAGATACTGATTTATGTTGGTGCGGCGATGACCTGTTTTCCGATTTTTTATGCTGTTATAGAAAATGATCTGCGCCGTGTTTTGGGATACAGCATGATCAATCAGTTGGGATTTATGGTATGTGGTATTGGCATCGGTACAGCATTAAGTATTAATGGTGCTGTTGCACATGCTTTTACTGATGTGATCTTTAAAGGATTGCTCTTTATGACTATGGGTGCCGAATTACATATGACGGGGCGTATGAATGGTTCAGATTTGGGTGGTCTTTATAAGACCATGCCGAAGACAACAATTCTTTGTATTATCGGGGCTGCATCTATCTCAGCATTTCCTTTATTTAGCGGCTTTGTCAGTAAATCGATGATTATGGTAGCCGTGTTGGAAGAAGGTTATTCAATAATTTGGTTAATGATGCTGTTTGCCTCAGCCGGTGTTTTTCATCATGCCGGTATCAAAATCCCTTATTTTGCATTCTTTGCTCATGACTCAGGTATTCGGGTCAGTGACCCACCAGTAAATATGTTGATTGCGATGATGCTAGCAGCAGGATTTTGTATTTTTATCGGGTGTTATCCATGGTTACTTTACAGTTTGTTACCATTTTCAGTTGATTACACACCGTTTGATACAACACATGTTATCACGCAGCTACAGTTGTTGTTTTATTCTGCTTTGGCATTTACCTGGCTAACACTTAAAGGACTTTATCCACCAGAGTTACGGTCAGTTAATATTGATATTGAATGGTTTTATAGAAAGCTGTTTCCTCGTTGTTGGAGTTCAGTACTTATCTTTTTTACAAAATTGAATGCATATTTTATTGGTGTAAAAAATTTAATATTCATATTTACTTACAATACTCTCCAACGATTGTATGGACAGAAAAGTATGTTATTACGCCAACTGGATACAAGTGCTTTTCTTGTTTTGTCCATTTTATGTTTTGCTGGATGTCTTATGTTTTACTTAATAAAAACCATTTGAGTAGAATATCTAGCTCAAACTCTCCTTATAATTGAGTAAGGAACTATTAACTACGCGAAACGATTGATAATCAGTTGAATAGTTGAATCTAACTTGCTACGGGCATGAGTTTAATTCTATTCGTCTTTTTATTCTCACTAGCTTTTTTTCTGGTATAAATCAGGAACTACTCCTACCTTTATTCAGGTAGTTTGCGACTAAAAAAATCCTTTTTAAGATAATATCTATTTGTCATTAGACATCTTATAGTCTTTTCTACATGGAGGTTCTCTTTGAATGGAGACGGTCACGGAAGAACACGCGCCATGGACGGCGCACTAAATTGTCCAATCTTCCAGGTTTCTTTTCGACTTTAAGTATCTATTTTTAGTCTAGAGTTAACTTTATTTGTAGTTATGCTCGTTAAACCAGTTGATGGCATCTTTCAACCCTTCAGAACCAGGTCGAAATTCGTATCCGAGTTTTTGTTTTGCTTTTTCACTGCAAAAAAACATTTTCCTTTTTGACATTTTGACACTATCCACTGTTGCCTGCGGTTCTTTTTTTGTAATACTCGCAATACGCTCCATAATCCAAGCAATTGGCAGTACTAGGTTATGTGGTAGTTTAATTGTTGGTGGAGTCATATTTTGGCTGAGACAAATATATTCCAAAATTGATGCCAAAGTCATATTGTCGCCACCAAGTATATAACGTTCGCCAATTTCGCCTTTTTCCATGGCCAGTAAATGACCATTAGCAACATCATCAACATGGACAATATTTAAACCAGTATCAACATAGGCCGGCATTCTTCCTCTTATAGTATCAAGTACAATTCTGCCAGTAGGCGTCGGTTTAATATCACGTGGACCAACTGGCGTAGACGGATTAACTATTGTTATAGGGATGGATTGTTCTTTGATTAATTTTTTTACTTCTTCTTCAGCCAGGTATTTTGAGCGCTTGTAGTGACCAGTCATATTTTCAATCGATACCGGCGTTGTTTCGTCAGCAGAGGTACCATCATCATTTAGTCCCAGTGTTGCAACGCTACTGGTATAAACAATTTTTTCAATGTTAGCTTCAGCTGCTGCAATCATTAGGTTACGTGTTGCATCAACATTGGTTCTGTACATGTTTTTTGGATCGGGAATCCACAAGCGATAATCTGCAGCAAGATGATATAAATTATTGCATCCAGTGACAGCACGTTTTAATGCATCAATATCATTCAAGTCACCTTCAATAATATCGAGTTCCAGACCATTAAAGTTACGTTTATCTGAGTCAGGACGAACAAGAACGCGTACATCTAGACCTTTTTTAAGCAATAAATGTACGACGGCAGAACCGACAAAACCATTTGCACCTGTTACAAGTGTTTTCATAGAGTTTTATTATTTTTAGAATCTTGCCATATTAAAAAAGCAGGAAGTATCATCATAGTCGATATCATCATTGAAACAAGCCCTACCGTTAATAACAATCCCATACTAGCTGTGCCGGCATGAGAAGAAAAAGCTAAGTTACCAATGCTACAGATTGTCGTTAATGAGCTAACAAAAACACCTCGTGTAGAACTAGTCATAAAAATATTTTTATTTTTTCCTTGCTCCTGGCGGAAACGATCAACAATATGTATGCCGCTGTCTACGCCGATACCAAGTAACAAGGGCAAGCCAATAATGTTGGCAAAGTTAAGTGGAATATTGAATATCAACAAAAAGCCAAAAGTAAAAACAGAACCTATTAATATGGTTGCCAATATAATAAGAGCGTCTGTTTTCTGTTTAATCAGAAATAGTAATAAGACTGTGATGGCTATTAAGGCATATGTAAACGCAGCTTTGAAAGCAGTAATTACAGCATTACCTGCTTCAATACTGATTACAGGTGAACCAATAACTGTATTATCATACGCTTGTTGCTGTTCCACAAAACGTACCATTGCAGCATTATCATTAAGATCTTCTTTCGGTAATATTTCAATCTTATAATATTTCGAAGTTTTCCAACGCTGTTTAACTGTGTCTGGAATATCTTCAAGTTCTACTGCTTCTGCGTTTAATGCTGCATTTAATGAGTCAATTCTACCATCAAGATTAAATAACAGTTGTGTTTGTAAATGTTCAATGTCATAGCTGTTCTTATTTTTCAGTAGATCATTTAGGTGTTTATGTAATTTATTAATTTCTTCTTGTAATTCAAGATCATTGTAATATTCAATTTGAGAACTAAGCTTGTTTGCAGCATCAAATTTTTCATCATGACCTATACTATTTTTGTTTTCATCAATAGAAAGGACGCCCATAAACAGGTTCATTTCATCGATGATGAATAGTTTATCTTCCTGTTCTGTAGGCAATAAGTCTTCAAGCCAAATAACATCATCAACTAGATCCAGATCTTTTATAGCATCAACAGCAGTTAATACTTCTTCACGTGTTTGTTTTAATAAAATATTACTCCATGGCGATGAATCGCTATCTTGTAATAAATCTCGATAAGTCCTAACAGATTCATTTTCGGGGTCCTGTAAGTTTAATGTATTTATATCAAAACTAACTTTATAGATTTGGGTTATTAAAATAATTAAGACAACTAAACTAAACAATAATATCTGTTTTGAAAACTTGTAGGGTAATTGAGCTAACTGACTGGTGAGTTGAAAGTCATTATGAGCAATAGATGGTTTTGCTTTATAGGGCTTTAGACTTATTAAAGCGGGCAATAATGTTAAAGTAAATAATATACTAATAAACATGCCGCTGCCGGCAATCCAGCCTAATTCCGCAACACCATCATAGTCAGTTGGTATGAAAGAATAAAAGCCTATGGCTGTTGTGATGGCACACAGTATTAGTGAACGTAGCATTAAAGACGTTGCTTGTTGTAGTGGGTTTTTATTACTTGATAAAGTTTGTTCGCGATAGCGAAGTGTCAGGTGTATTGTAAAATCGATACCTAAACCAATATATAAAACAGCAAAAGCAACAGATATGAGGTTTAATTCACCCACAGTAGCCGCAGCAAAGGCTGTTGTCGCAATTAAACCAAATAATAAAGTAATGATAGCGCTTAAAACCAGTCGGATAGATCCCAAACCTATCATTAAAATAATAGCGACTAGAATAAATGAAGCAATAATCGCTTGAATATTTGCATTAGAAACACTTTTTAAGTCTTCATAGGAAAGAGCTGTACCACCGGGTAGTCGAATATTAACGTTGTTTTTAATTAACCCTAATGAGTCAATAGTTGCTCTCACATGTTTAACGACATCTTCACCGGGTAAAAACTCTTCTTCAGACTCTAACGTTCTTAATACAATAAATTCTCTATGAACCGGTTTTTCAGTTTTATCCGTACTCATTAATTTTTGCCAGGAGACAAAATAATCTTTGTTTTCAAAAGCGCGATTGATTTCAATTAACAGTGGCTTGAGATCAATGTCTTCACCATCTTGTTTATGTTTCAGTGCATCGCTAAGCATGCTGAATAAACCACGCAGATTTTTATCGGCTAATAGCGTTCCCAGAAAAGGTTGTATTGATGCTAGTTGATCTGCCAGATCGTGTTATACATCAGTATCAAGAAATAAAAAAGCAGACTGGCGGAAATAGGGCAATAGATTTGGATAAAAAATATCGCTGATTAATTTCGGATTATCTTTTAATGCAGTATAAAGTTTTACTGCTGTGTCACTGGCTTGATCCGGTGTATTTGATTCTATAACGACTAATAAATTATCTGTGAACTGCGGAAATTCTTTTTCATATTCGATATCAAGTTTTCGCCACTCCAGATCCTTTGAAAGCATATCTGTCGTATCCGTATTTACACCCAGGTGATCTTTTATGTAAAAGACGGAAAAAATAGTAAGCGCAATATAGGCAAATATTATCGCAAGACGATAACGCTCCACAAACTGTATAAATTTAATTGAATTATGCCCAGAAGAAGATGAATGAATGTCATTCATATAATAAGAATCAATGTTTTAAAAAGTTTCGTTAAACTCTAAAAACGTATTCTTTACTTGTTTCGCGTTCTATATCTGGCGGGTAGCTTAAACGTTTATCATCATAATACTGTCGGCGTTGATCGCCTTCTGATGCTGCGTTATAAGTGACATAAAGAACACGACGTTTTTCATTGGTGTGGTTAGGTTTGGAACGATGCGGTGCATAAGAGTCAAAGAAAACAGCATCACCCGGTTCTGTTGGTAATGCAACATAGTCCAGAGCGTCTTCATCCAGGGGTTTCCACTGTTCACCGATCAGCCCTTCATTGTTGTATCCATTTGCAACTTCCAGGCAGCCATTTTCTTTAGTTGAAGCATCAACGCTGACTAAAGCGGTGATATGTAGTTTGGCATAACGATCCCAGCCTGCTTGTACATCCTGGTGTGCTTTGAAGCCATCGGCCCCCGGCATTTTAAAATTGATTTTGTCTTTGAATAATAGTGCTTCATCATCAAATAACTGTGACGTAATTTTTTGAATATCGCCTTGTATAAAGAGTTCACTGAATCCGTTATGAAACGGTTCAATGTCTTCAATTCGTGAAATGATTCTTTTACTCGGCTCCAGCTGGCTTTGTTCAAAATACATCATAACGTGTCCCGGTTTTTCTGGATAATTTGTCACTTCTTCCGTCCATGCTGTGACTTTTTTCATTTTTTCTTCGTCGTAAAGTTTACGGATGACGAGGAAGCCAGTGGATTTAAACTCTTCTATTTGTTCTTTACTTATTTTCATAGCAATATTTTCTAATGGACGGAATGAATAAAGCGCCGCATTTTATAACAAACAGACAGTTTAGGCATTGAAGAAATGTTGTTTTTTTAACGCCTCGGCAATGTAATTCAGCGTGTTTAGCGCTTTTTTATAACATTTTGCCAATGTTAATAATTCTTTAATTTGCCCCGGTTTCGATAAACACGAACCTATAAACTTCAAAATATCAGGGTTTCCCTGATTATCGGTATATTTTAATACAGCTTCAGGAATAGCCATGTCGGCCTTGTCGGCAATACTGCGTATTACCGCAAAATCGAGGTTATTATTTATTGCTGTTTCAGTAATAGCGGCACTTTCCATATCGACAGCAATGGCATTGGTTTTTTCGAAGAGTATTTTTTTGTCTTCAATCGTTGAACAGATTTCACTGCTTGAATAAATATCAGCATTTAATACTTTTTGAACTTTTCCAGTAAAAAAGGCCAGTAATTCTTTTTGCCATTTTGCTGTTGCTTGATTGTTTTTATTACCCGAAATAATTGAATTTGCAATGATCAAGTCTCCAGATTCGAGCGTTGGATCCAGTGCACCGGCAACGCCCCAACTGATTAATGCATTAATGTTTAAATCAATAAGTTTTTCTGCCGCTAGGTTTGCCGCATCATAACCGATGCTGGATAAACATAAATAAATGCCGTCTTGTATTTCAACAGGTGAATGGACTTTCAGTTTTTTGTCATACAGACAAGCTGCTTCCGCGGGTAGAGCAGCAACAATTCCTATCTTCTTCAAAGCTACCCTAATATTTATTGAGTCAGGTTTTTATATCGAGCCAATGCCCATAACGGAAAATACTTGGTATAACCGTGGTACTTTAAATAAAACACGCGAGGGAAGCCTGGCGCAGTATAACTATCATTATACCAATGGCCATCACTGGACTGATTATTAATTAGATAATGAGTACCTTTTTGCACGGTTTCTGTTTCTGCTTCACCAACCGCTAATAAAGAAAGGAGAGCCCAAGCTGTTTGATAGGCCGTGCTTGCAAAAGGCTTGCGGTGTTTTGGCGGATAATAACTGTCATTACTTTCACCCCAACCACCATCATCATTTTGCATGTCCTGTAAATATTTTACGGCATTTCTGATGTAATCCTGTTGAGGATCTTCATCAGCCAGTTCCAGCGCTGTTAGCACTGACCATGTTCCGTAGATATAGTTAGTTCCCCAACGTCCAAACCAGGAACCGTCTTCTTCCTGCTCTAATTTTAAATAATTAATTGCATCGTTAATAACGGTTGAATATTTATCTTTATCAGCAAGGCTTAATAAAGCAATACAACGTCCTGTGACATCAGCCGTTGGTGGATCGAGTAACGCACCATGATCGGCAAAAGGAATCGCATTTAAATAATATTGCGTATTGTTAACTTCGAAAGAACCAAATCCGCCGCCGTTAGATTGCATGCCGGCTACCCAGTTTGCAGCGCGTTGAATGGGTTCTAAATATTTGTCTTTACCAGTACGATGCATGGCCCAGGCAACCATGGATGTGTCATCCAGATCCGGATAATAGTAATTACTGTATTGAAAGGCCCAACCGCCACCTTCAAGATTTGGTCTTGGTATACGCCAATCGCCCGGTTCATCACTAAGCTGACGATCTTTAAGCCAGTCGAGAGACTGTTCTATTTCTTTTGTTACATTTTCTTCGTTTTCAGATTCGATTAAGGATTGAGCAGTTAAACAGGTATCCCAAACAGGAGAGGCACAGGGCTGGCAATACATACTATTACCGCGTTTAACCAATAATGCCTCTATTGCTTCGCGTGCTTGTTTGCGTAAAGGATCATTTTTGTCATAACCGAGAATGACTAATGATTCAAAGACATTAACCATGGCCGGGAAAATACCTCCAATACCGTATTCTTCATTCATTCTTTCCAGGAACCATTGTTCACACTTACGTATAGAATATTGGCGTACAAATTTGGGAACAATTTTTTCAGCCATGCGACCGATATGATCAAGAATTAAGAAAGCACGCATTAATGCGGTTGTTACCTTGAAATAATGTTGCTCTTCTTCTGGAGGAGTAATAAAGAGTTCTCTGATATCAACACCGCGCGGATTTGCCGCTTTCGGTTTTAATGTACACAGTACAAACAGCGGAACCATAACGGTGCGTGACCAATACGACACCTTATCTATATGGAAAGGAAACCATTTCGGTAGAATAATAACTTCCGCCGGGATGAAGGGCGTTGCCCGCCAAGGCACCTGTTCGAATAAAGCCATTAATATTCGGGTAAATACATTTGCTCGTGCTGCACCGCCATGATTCAGAATCATGTTTCGTGCACGAACCATATGCTCTTCATCTGGCGCATCACCGACCATTTTTAAGGCATAGTAACTTTTAACCGCACAACTGATATCAAAGTCACCGCCTGTATAAAGCGACCAGCCTCCATCTTCATTTTGTTGGTCGCGCAGGTATTGCGCTATTTTTTGTTCAGTTTCATCGTCAACCTCGTCAACGAAGTGATTCATTAATATATATTCAGCAGGAATCGTACAGTCAGCTTCGAGTTCATAAACCCAATGACCGTCGTCATGTTGCTGTTCGATCAGTTTATTTTTCGCCGCTTGAATTGCATCGTCTAAATCAACAGATAACTTACTTGAGAGAGACTCTGTGGTGGAGTGATTGTCAGAGTTGTCGTTGTTTGTATCGAGTGTCATGTTTTCTCTTTTCAGTTCTTGTATACAATTGATTTTAGTAAAGTTTCTCATGAAAATTTGCCATAGGCAAACGACGCCCGGCAAACTTGAAAAGGTAAGTTAGTATTCTGTCTTGACCGACAAATAGACTTGTTAAAAAGATGATTGCTTTAACACTGTTACGGCTAATTTTGACTTGTTGACCTAGAGTGAAGTCCGGTGTTTGTCTAATCTTTTCCAGATTTAGTACTGCCATGCCTAACGCCCATAAACAGAATTTACGCAAGCCTTTTTCTTTTTCCGGAATCATTAATGTATAGCGTAAGGCGTTGTAAACATGAGCATGGGCTACACCGAGCAATTCTATTAACGCATCATTAAAACCTTCTCCCATTTTACCCGGTTCTTTATGACGGATATCTACACCGTGTTTTTCAAACACTTCGCGGGGTAACCAGCAGGCGCCACGTTCATGATCTTCCCAGATATCTTTAAGAATATTAGTCATTTGTAACCCTTGACCAAATGAAACACCGAGTTTCATCATTAATTCTCGCTGGGCATCAATTTCGGCAGAATGGTCGCAAAATAACTCGGTCAGCATTTCGCCGACAACACGCAACGTAATAGCAGTATTGATCCATGTCTTTCTGATCGGCAACGCCATCAAGTGTTTCAGCGTCTTGATAAATCACCATACCATCTGCCATGATTTTTACACACCGTTCTAATGCAGCACGTTGCCGTGAATTAAAGCTGTGCGTAATTCGAATTACCGGAACCGTGTTGGCAATCAGATCATGCTCTGCTTCAGTTGCCGTGGGTGATAATAGTGGAAACAGTGATTCGGCGAAGGAGCTTGCTTCATCGGAACCTTTTACAACGTCAATAAAACGCTCAGCATATTGTTTTTTTTGTTCTGAAGACATGATCTTATCATCTTCGATTGTGTCGGCAATTCGGCACAAAAGGTAGGCATTTCCCACTACTGTGCATAAAGGCTCAGGCAATTGCGGGATGGTTAGTGCAAATGTACGTGAGACGTGTTGCAAAATCTCGTCCTGATAAGCTATATCATCGAGTTTTGTCAGAAATTCTTCTCTGGATTTCATTAAAAGTAATTAATATATTAAAAACAATAAGTTAGATTAATTTTTGTTTTGTTCTTCCTATCAATAGTTTTGGAAAAACTAATATAGAGCCAAAATGAATAAAATGTCAGTATAAATTCATCGAATTCTATGATGATGCTACAAGGTTTTGCCTGAAAAAAATGATATTATTCAACCATTAGGCTTATTTTAGGACGCGCACACATTACAATTAGAATCGATGGATGTAAATAATTTAACAGCGTCCATTCCAGCATAACATCCAGAAGGCATTATTAAAAAATACAGTGAGCTCCATACCAAAAATTATTACTTCGTCTCGCTCGACGGAGACAGCAGACAATTCTCTTAACGTTTGGCAATCAGATAATGTCACTCAGCTTTTAGGGCTGAATAATTTCCCTGATCAAGTTCGTCAGCTGCAGCAACCATTTTGCGTAGTTAAAGATAAGTCAGAAACATCGCTTGCTATCGGTGGAGCGATTCAATTAACACATCAGCAAGAGTTGAACGATGGTCAGTATTCCTTACTTGGGTTTTCTGCAGCGCAATCTATTATCGCTTTAGGTGATCCTGAGTTCTGCCACGATTACCAAATAGATTATCCGTATATGGCCGGTTCGATGGCAAACGGTATTGCTTCTGTTGAACTGGTTGAAGCATTAGCAAAAGAAAACATGCTAGCTTCTTTTGGAGCTGCCGGTTTGCAACTAAAAGAAATAGAAGCGGCAATACAGCGATTACAATCTTCATTAGCTGATAAAACACACTGTTATAACCTGATTTATTCACCGAATGAAAAAGGACATGAAGATGCAGTGGTTGATCTGTTTTAAAAATACGGTGTGACGTTGGTTGAAACATCAGCTTATATGAAGCTGACTTTACCTGTAGTTCGTTATCGTGTTTCAGGTATCCATAAAGATGAGCAAGGTAATGTTGTTGTACCCAATCGAATCATTGCCAAAGCATCACGTGTTGAACTGGCTAGTAAATGGTTTAGTCCGCCACCGGAAAAATTATTAAATCAATTAATAGAACAAGGTGTGATAACGCAGGAACAAGCTGAGTTGGCAAAAGAGATACCAATGGCGCAGGACTTAACGGTTGAAGCGGATTCCGGTGGTCATACCGATAACCGACCTGCGATTACTTTATTACCGACGATGCTATCACTGCGTGATCAGTATCAGGCTAAATATAATTATAATAAGCCACTGCGCGTTGGTGCGGCAGGCGGCATTGCTACGCCGGCTTCTGCTTTAGGTGCGTTTGCTATGGGAGCTGCTTATATAGTAACCGGCACTGTTAATCAGGCTTGTAAGGAGTCCGGTTCATCCGACATTGTCAGAGAAATGCTGGCGAATGCTGAACAAGCGGATGTGACGATGGCACCTGCGGTTGATATGTTTGAAATGGGCGTGAAATTACAAGTACTAAAACGCGGGACTATGTTTGCGATGCGTGGTAATAAACTTTATGACATATATAAAAAGTACTCTTCAATAGAAGATATTCCGCAAGCTGAACGAAGCGGCCTTGAGAAAACAATTTTCAAAATGTCATTAGATGAAGTTTGGCAAAACACCGAAACGTTTTTTAATGATCGTGATCCTTCACAAGTAGAAAAAGCCTATAAGGATGCTAAACATAAAATGGCCTTAATTTTTCGCTGGTATCTGGGATTATCTTCTCGTTGGGCTAATGCCGGTGTTGAAGATAGACAGGTTGATTATCAGGTTTGGTGTGGACCTGCAATGGGTGCGTTTAATGAATGGACACGCGATTCATTTTTATCAGAAATGAACAATAGAAGTGCAGTGACTGTTGCAATGAATATTTTATTTGGTGCAGCAGTATTGTATCGAATTAATGCCTTACTAAAACAAGGTGTTGAACTTCCTGTTGAACAGATACAGTTCAAACCAATGACACACGAAAAAATTAATAGTTATTTATAAAAATATCCGAGTTAGTTATGTCGAACAAAAAAAAGAATAAGGAAACGATCCCATTAGCCATTGTTGGTATCGGTTGTTTATTTCCGAAAGCTGATAATCCACAAGAATACTGGACCAATATCCGTGAAGGCGTTGATGCCATTACAGACATACCCGACTCACATTGGAATCCGTCTGATTACTTTGACGAAGATAAAACAATACCGGATATGACTTACGCTAAACGTGGCGGGTTTATTAATGAACAGGATTTTAATCCATTGTTGTATGGATTAAGCCCAAACAATATAGAAGCAACCGATACAACACAATTACTTGGCATGGTAGCAACACGTCAGGCTTTACTCGATGCGAATTACTCCACAGCTAAAGATGCTGGTGATGGAAGAGAGTTCGATCGTGATCGTACCAGTGTCATCATGGGAGTTACTGGTACTTTGGAACTGGTTATTCCATTAGGTGCAAGACTCGGCCATCCGATTTGGCGTAAAGCATTAGCGGATGCAGGTGTAGATGCGGAAACAGCAGAAGATGTTGTAGAACGCATTGCTGATGGCTATGTACCTTGGCAAGAAAATTCCTTCCCCGGTTTATTAGGTAATGTTGCAGCAGGTCGTATAGCGAATCGTTTTGATTTTGGTGGTACCAATTGTGTTGTTGATGCTGCTTGTGCCAGTTCACTCAGCGCCTTACATCTTGCCGCGATGGAATTAACATCAGGTCGAATTGATATGGCGATTACTGGCGGCGCAGATACGTTTAACGATATCTTTATGTACATGTGTTTTAGTAAAACACCGGCATTATCACCAACCGGTAATAGTCGACCTTTTGCAAAGGAAGGCGATGGCACAATACTGGGTGAAGGTATTGGTAGTGTTGTTTTAAAACGCTTAGATGATGCGAAAAGTGATAACGATAAAATTTATGCTGTCCTGAAAGGTATAGGTTCTTCTTCTGATGGTAGAGGTAATGCGATTTATGCACCAAGCTCAGGTGGGCAAACCAAAGCATTACGTAATGCATATTATGAAGCAGGTGTTACACCTAGAAGTATTGAGTTAGTTGAAGCACATGGCACAGGTACATCCGTAGGTGATGCTGTTGAAGCTACAGCACTAAACGGTGTTTATGGTCAGGATAATCAAGGTGAAACATGGTGTGCGATTGGATCAGTAAAGTCCATGATTGGCCATACTAAAGCTGCTGCTGGTGTAGCCGGTTTAATCAAAACAGCAATGGCATTAAAGCATAAAGTCTTACCACCGAGTATTAAAGTAGATGAACCTTTAGAAATTATTAATCCGGGTTCGGCGCCACTATATTTGAACACAGTTAAACGTCCCTGGTTAAAAACGTTAGACACGCCACGACGTGCCGCATTAAGTGCACTTGGTTTTGGCGGTAGTAATTTTCATTGTGTTCTTGAAGAAGCTGAGGAATCAAAAACAGATATTGAATGGGATGGTCAGGTATTAATCATTGCTTTAAGTGCTGATTCAAAAGAAGACATAATAAAGCAACTTCCGGACAGTTCGGTTATTTCATCATGGAATGAATTAAGATTTTTTGCGTATGACTGCTGTCAAAGTTTTAATAAAGACGCTGTCCATCGTTTAACGATTGTTGTTGAAAATGCTACTGGAAAAGCAAAGAGAGATATAGAAGCATTTTTTGCTGATATTAAAAAACAATTAACGTCTTCTTCAGAAACATCATGGCAACGACCTGATGGTGTTATATATAGTTCTGAAAAAACTAACGGTAAAGTAGCGTTTGTTTTTCCCGGCCAGGGTTCGCAATACACAGGTATGTGTCGTGATTTGGCTTGCCAGTTCCCACAGTTCTTTAATGTATTAGAACAAGCGAATAATTTATTTATAGAAGCAACAGGTAAAGAAAGTTTAGGAGATGTTTTATATCCTATTCCTGTTTTTTCAAAAAACGATCAAAAACAACAGGAAGAAACATTAAGACAAACACAAAATGCACAACCGGCAATTGGTGCGGTTAGTTTAGGTGCGTTAAACGTATTAAAGCACTTTTCTGTCGGTGCTGATGCAACAATCGGTCATAGTTATGGTGAATTAACTGCCTTGTATGCCGCTGGTTGTTATGATGAAAGTGCTTTCTTACGGCTATCACGAATTCGTGGAGAATTAATGGGGCAAGGTGAAGGCGACCGAGGTTCAATGTTGGCCGTTGTTGCGCCTTATGATCAAGTTAAGACTTTATTAAAAGAAAATAATGTTGATTTAGTCTTGGCTAATCATAATTCACCGACACAAATCGTATTGTCGGGTGCCAGTGAACAAATTGATACTTTTGCAAAAGTTGCGAAAGCAGAGAAGATACGCGCGATTAAATTACCTGTTGCGGCTGCTTTCCATAGTCCGTTTGTTGCTGAAGCAGCTAAACCGTTTGCGAAAGCATTACTTGATATCCAATTTAATAAAACGCAAATACCTGTTTTATCAAATACAACAACAGAAGCGTACCCTGATGGAATTGATTCAGCGAAAAAGATATTAGCTGAACAATTAGCGAACCCTGTTCGTTTTGTAGAACAAATTGAAAAGCTTCATGAAAGAGGCGTGGACACTTTTATAGAAATTGGTCCGGGTAAAACTTTGACAGGATTAATTAATTCTATTCTTGAAGGTAAAAAAATTACAGCTATTGCAACAGATATTTCTGTTGGTAAAAAACAGGGGCAACATGACTTGGCTCTGGTACTGGCAACCTTGGCGGCTAATGGTAAAGAGCTTGATATTGCCAAATGGGATGAAGCTTGTGCAGCAATAGAAAGATCAGATAAGAATGCTAAGCCAGCAATGACAATTGCGATCAGCGGCGCGAACTATACGATGCCACGTGAAGCCAAGCCGCCCAGAAAAATATCTGACAACACTGCAAATAAAACAGAACAAGCACAACAATCGAAAGTAAATACGATGACAAATGTAAAAGATACTTCTTCAAATCAACAGCAACAAGTGTCAAACAATACGATTGCTGTTGTTACTAATAATAATGCCTCATGTAATGTTAGTAATGATGTATTGCAGGCAACGCAACAAAGCATTCTTGCTTTACAAAAAATGCAGGAACAAACAGCGCGTTTACATCAGCAATATCTTGAAGGGCAGGAAACAGCGCAAAAATCGATTCAATCATTATTAGAACAACAACAACGATTAATGTCAGGACAACCACTTGTTACTACGCCTGTGCAGCAACCAGTAGTACAAGTTAATGCGCCTGCTATCAATCAAGAAATAAAAGCAGAGATAAAACCAGATATAAAAGAGCCGGCACCAGTAATAAAAGAAATTCAGGAAACAATACAAGCAAAACCTGTTCAGCCTGAATCAACAGATGTTGATATAGATAATTTGTTGTTAAAAGTTGTCTCTGAAAAAACAGGTTATCCATTAGAAATGCTCAGCCTTGATATGAGTCTTGATACAGATCTTGGTATTGATTCTATCAAACGTGTCGAAATTCTTTCAGCCTTGCAGGAACAATTACCTTGGTCGCAATCTGTCCTGAGGAATTGGGCACGTTTCAATTTTTACAGCACATTGTTGAGTTCATCGCTGCAGGAAGACCAGTAGGTGCAAGCGAGCCAACTAATAGCGTTCAACAAGCTACTAACCAGGTAAATGATGGGTTTGCTGATACATTATTAGAAATTGTTTCTGAAAAAACAGGTTATCCAATTGAGATGTTGGAGCTGGATATGAATCTGGATAGTGATTTAGGAATCGACTCTATTAAACGCGTTGAAATTCTATCTGCTTTACAGGAAGCAATGCCGGAATTACCGACAATCAGCGCGGATGAGTTAAGTCAGTTACAAACATTACGTTCTATTACTGAGTTATTTGTAAATGAGTCAAGTGTAGCTGTAGCTTCCATGGCTACAGTTAATGAAGCATCTATCTTGGCGACAATTGTAACCAGCGGCTTTGCTGATACCCTATTAGAAGTCGTTGCGGATAAAACAGGTTACCCGGTTGACATGCTTTCATTGGAAATGAATCTTGATAGTGACCTGGGTATAGATTCTATAAAGCGTGTTGAAATTTTATCTGCTATACAGGAAAAAATGCCAGATTTGCCTTCTGTTAGTCCTGATGACATGGCGGCATTACAAACGCTGCAATCGATTGTTGATATTTTTAATGTTTCTGAAGTTAATCAACAAGCAAGTCAGCCTGCGCATACTCAATCTGCTAGTGCTATTTCAAACTTATCTGAAGTATTGCTGGAAGTGGTTGCGGATAAAACGGGGTATCCCACTGAAATGTTAAACCTCGAAATGAATCTTGATAGTGATTTGGGTATAGATTCTATCAAGCGTGTTGAAATCCTTTCTGCCTTACAGGACGAGTTGCCTGATCTACCAACAGTATCAGCAGATGATTTAGCTGCATTGCAAACGTTGCAGCAAATTGTTGAGTACATGAATGAACAAACGGTAGGCATAGGTGAAACTGTTAAAGAAGTTGTCAGCGATATACAAAAAAATGACTCTGTAGAGCCAGAGGAAGAATCTAATATTATTCGCAGTATTGTAAAGTTAGTTGAGATTGGGAAAGAAGGTCGCAAAAAAATTAATTTTAATAAAGATAAAGAAATTTGGATTACAAAAGATAGTGCTGGTCTAGCAGTTAAGTTATCAGTTTTGTTAAAATGTAAAGGTTATAAAACAAAAGTTGTTAGTACTGATGAGAAAGCAAATAATAAATTAGGCGCATTAATATTATGTGCGAGTGCTGAAGCAGATAAACAGTATTTGTTTGACAGCTTTGCTTTAGTACAGCGCTGCGCTGATTTTTTGAAAAAATCTAAAGGTATATTGGTTTCTATTACAACTCTCGGCGGTAGCTTTGGTTTTGAAGGAATTAGTGAAAACAGTCCAGTTCAAGCAGGGCTTTACGGTATTGTTAAAACAGCAGATAAGGAATGGTCTGATGTTCACTGTAAATCTATTGATATAAATCAAGAAGCATCACCTTTAGATTTAATTGAGAAAGAGCTGTTTTTGCAAGGTCCATTAGAAGTCGCTATAACAGATAGTGCAAAACAACTTGTATTAGTTGATGAAGGTATATCATCAGAAAAAGAAGCAAGATTAAATAAAGATGATTTTGTTGTAATTACTGGTGGTGCGCGCGGTGTCACCGCCGAAGTTGCTGTTAAATTTGCAGAAACGTACCAATGTAAGCTGTTGTTGCTCGGGCGTAGTCCTGAACCGGAAAACGAACCGAATTGGTTAGCAGAATTAACTGATGAAGCTGCGATTAAAAAAGCGATAATGGAACACTCGGAAGAAAAACTCACTCCAGCTAATCTTCAGAAGAAATTTCAATCTATCCTGGCTAACCGTGAAGTCAGAACGACATTACATCGAATCAGCAATACTTGTGCGAATGTTCAGTATGTTTCTGTTGATGTGACAGACACGAATTCATTAATGACAGCAATTGATTTGGCAAGAATTGAATTTGGTAATGTGTCAGGTTTTGTACATGCAGCAGGCGTGCTAGCTGATAAGTTCATAGAAGATAAAACAGAAGAACAATTTAACCGTGTTTATTCTACTAAAGTAGAAGGTCTGCAGAATCTATTATCGGCGACGGAAAATGATAATTTAAAATTAATGCTCTTTTTCTCGTCAACTACAGCCAGATTAGGACGTAAAGGGCAAGTTGATTATGCTTCTGCAAATGAAATTTTAAACAAACAAGCCGCATTGGAAAATCAAAAGAGAAAAGACTGTAAAGTTCTTTCTGTTAACTGGGGACCGTGGGATGGTGGCATGGTCACGTCAGCATTAAAGAAATTATTTAAAGAAGAAGGTGTCGGTGTTATTGGGTTGAATGCTGGTGCTGAATACTTAATAAATGAAATAGAGTCTGATGGACCAGTTGAAACAGTTGTTTTAGGTGAAGCAGAGAATCTTTTGGAAAAAATCTCTTTGAATAGTTATGAAATACCGCCATCGGTAAATCATGAGATGTCTCTTTCGTTTGAGCGGGAGCTTACGGTTGAAACGCACCCGTTTTTAAAATCGCATGTTATGAATGGACAGGCTGTATTACCTGTCGCGGTAATACTCGAATGGTTTGCACATGGTGCTTTGCATTTAAACCCCGGGATGCAATTTCATGGCTTTGATAACTTTCGTGTCTTAAAGGGAATTACTTTAAATACGGATGAATCGCTTAGTTTAAAAATTCTTGCAGGTGAAACAATACATCAAGCAGATGTTTCTTTTGTTCCTGTTGAATTGCGATCAGGGGAAATGTTGCATGCGAGTGCTGTTATGGTTTTGGCTGACGGTTATGAAACGAATGTTTTGCCGCAATTAAAAGAAGTGTCGGGTGAATATAGATACCAAAAAGCTGAATATTATAATAATGGCCAGTTATTTCATGGTCATGATTTGCAGGGTGTAAAACAAGTATTGGCGTGTAGTGATAAAGGTATCGTTGCTACTGCCAAATCTGCACCACAACCTTCAAGCTGGATGAAACAAGCGATTCGTTCAAACTGGTTAACTGATCCACTGGTGATAGATTCCTCTTTTCAAATAATGATTCTTTGGAGCTTCGAACAAAGTGGAATTGGTTCATTGCCAACGGCTATAGCTTCATACCGTCAATATAAAAGAAGTTTTCCAAAAGATATTGTGAAAATTAATACGATAGTGAATGAATATACTGAACATCGTGCTAATGCAGCGATAGAGTTACTTGATAATAAAGGCGAGTTAATCGCGTTAATAGATGGTTATGAGTGTGTGCGTGATAAGTCATTGGAATCAGCGTTCAGTAAAAACAGTTTAAATCAAGAAGTGATTTAGATAGTTGCGCTAACATGACTGAACGAATAGCTATTGTTGGCATAGGTGGTGTCTTTCCTGGCGCGCGTAATCTGGAAGAATTCTGGCAAAACATAGTCAATGCCAAAGATACGGCAATTGATGTTGCAGCAGATCGATGGCGTGTACAGCCTGATGAACTTTATTCAACATCTTTATCTCCAGATAAAGTTAATTCTCGACGTGCCTGTTTAATTCAGAACTTTGAATTTAATCCTGAAGGCTTGAATATTGATAAAGCATTGCTTCAACGTTTGGATCCCATGTATCAAATCCTATTACATGCAGGCCGTGATGCGTGGAATGATGCTAACACAGGCACCGTAAATAGAGAACGTGTTGGCGTTGTGATTGGTAATATTGCATTGCCAACAGAATCTTCATCATTGTTAAGTGATGAGTTGTTCAAGCAATTGTTTGAATCCCAATTAAATATCAGTGTTGAAAGTCATAAAGAAGTAATTGAACCATTAAATCGATATGTAGCGGGTTTGCCTGGAGATGTATTAGCAAAAGCATTAAATCTTGGTGCGGGTGCTTATACTTTAGATGCAGCCTGTTCTTCATCTTTATACTCATTGAAGTATGCTATTGATGAATTAATTGCCATGCGTACTGACGTAATGTTAGCAGGGGGTTTATCCAGACCGGATTGTCTTTATACGCAAATGGGTTTTTCACAATTGAATGCGATTTCAAAAACTGGCCGTTGCTCTCCTTTTGATAGTAAAGCAGATGGTCTTGTTGTTGGTGAAGGTGCAGGCATATTTGTATTAAAACGTTTAAATGATGCTGTTGAGCAGGGTGATCATATTTATGCCACGATTGAAGGAATAGGTCTTTCTAATGATATCGAAGGCAATATCATGTCACCTGATTCAGAAGGGCAAGGGCGTGCTATGGCTGCTGCTTATGAGATGGCGAATTGGAAACCCAATCAGGTACAGCATATTGAATGTCATGGTACAGGTACCCCTGTTGGTGATGGTGTTGAATTCACATCATTAAAAAACCTATGGCAAAGCTATGATGTCCCTGTTGATATTAAAGGTGAATGCGTTATAGGTTCAGTTAAAAGTAATGTAGGGCATTTATTAACAGCTGCCGGTGCGGCCGCATTAATGAAAACACTATTAGCCATGAAGCATGGTGTTTTACCACCCACAGCAAATTATGAATCGCCTTCTAAAAAAATTGATTTAGCAAATAGTCCTTTTGAGGTTTTGAATAAAGCAAAACTCTGGGGTACAAAAGATGATTTGCCAAAACGTGCAGCGATAAGCGGGTTTGGTTTTGGAGGTATAAATGCGCACGTACTTTTACAAGAGTATAAAAAGGAAGCAAAGCAGGAATCATCTACAATAAATATTGAATATGATGATATTGCAATTGTAGGTATAGATTCCAGACTAGGTCCGTGGAATGACCAGTATGATTTAGATAAAGCTTTATTATTTGGTGAGGCTAAAAAAACAAATCAGCCAGAAAACTGGTGGGGTTCGGATAGTAATAATTACGAAGGTTATTTTATTAATGAAGTAAACGTACCTTTAGGCCGTTACCGTATTCCTCCTGCGGAATTGAAGGAAATGTTGCCGCAGCAATTATTAATGCTGGAAGTGGCTGCTAATGCACTTGAAGATGCAAGTCTATCAGAGCTATCGAAGGAGCAACAATGTAGAACAGGTGTGTTTGTTGGAATTGAACTTGATTTAAATACAACAAATTTTCATTTTCGCTGGATGCAAAAAAAGTACGCATGCGAATGGCTGCAGCATTTAGGTATTCAGTTAAATGATAATGATTTAAATGAGTGGGTTGAAAATCTTAAACAAGTATTTGGCCCAGCATTAACTGCAAACCGAACCATGGGCGCCTTAGGTGGCATTGTTGCCAGTCGTATAGCCCGTGCTTTTCGTATTGGCGGTCCTTCATTTACGATTTCTTCTGAAGAAACATCAGGATTACGGGCGCTGGAATCGGGTGTACACGCTTTACAACAGAAGGAACTTGATCAGGTTATAGTAGGAGCGGTCGATCTTGCTTCTGATATAAGAGTTGTTAAAACAAATATTAAGCAATTGGATAATATTGCCGATGCCGCGACAGCGTTTGTTTTAAAAAGACATGAAGATGCAGTACGCGATGGCGATAAAGTTTATGCATTGATAAAAGGCATTGGCGTTGCTTCGGCTGGTGGCTGCGATGATAAAGTCGATAACTCTGCTGTTATTTCTGCTATTCAAAATGCCTGTTCAGAGGCAAATTGTCATTTGGATGATATCGATTTTGTCAGTTATGCATCAAACGATGATGTTGTTGATATTCCTGCATTAAAAAAATCAGTAAATCATAGTTTTTCATTAGGTGATTCAGGCGCCGCTAATGGTTTAATCAATCTTGCCGGTAGTGTCAGTGCATTACATCATTGTGTTTTACCTTCTGTGCGAGATTCACGTTACTGGTTGAAAGATAAAGTTGAAGGTTCTCGTAAAGCGTTAGTCAATAGCACAAGTATTGGCGGCAATTGCGTCAGTGTCGTATTAGAGCAAGCTGATGTTGACGCTAGTGTTAAAAGTATAGAACAAAAAGTCATTTCTATTTCTACAAATAGTAAAGAATCATTAATTAATAAAATTAAAAATATTTCGTTCGAGCAAAACATTGAAGACAGCAAAGAAAAGTATCGAGCAGTTTTATTAGTTAAAAGCGAGAAAGAATTTAAGCAGTGTTGTGAAGAATTAATTACAGCAATTAATAATAATGCTTCTATTGATAATGGCTGTTGTTTTTATTCAGCTGAACCAGTGGCTATAAAAGGGAAAGTGGCTTTTGTTTATCCCGGTTCTGGCAATCATTTCTATGGAATGGGACAGGAATTGGGTGTCAGTTTTCCTAATGTGTTGGAAAAATTAAATAGAGAAAATAACAAGCTTGCATCACAGTTTGCAAACGGTCGGTTTTGGAAAGACCAAGACGATGAAAATAATCATGGTAATGCATTAAGTCATGAGGAAGTTATTTTTGGGCAGGTTTGGTTAGGCACGTTTGTCAGTGATGTCATCTCCAGTTTTAATATTAAGCCTGATGCTGTTATTGGATATAGCTTAGGAGAAACAGCGGGTTTCTTTTCCACACGTACATGGAAAGCACGTGATGAAATGTTAAACCGCATTCAGCAAAGTACCTTGTTTACAGAAGAATTGGCAGGCGTATGTACCTCAGTTCAAAAAGCCTGGGGAACAGATGACTCAATAGATTGGGCATTAGGTGTGGTAAATGCGAGTGCTAAAAAAGTAAAAACTGTACTGGAACAGTATGAACGAGTTTATTTATTAATTATTAATACGCCAAATGAATGTGTTCTTGGTGGTGATAAAGCTGAATTATATAAGGCAGTTAAAGAATTGGCTGTACACTTCCACCCATTAACGGGTGTAACCACTGTTCATTGTGAGGTGGCCAAGCCTGTAGAAAAAGCCTACCGCGATTTACATATCTTTGAAACGACACCACCGAAAGATGTTACGTTCTACAGTGGTATTCGTGGTGGTGCCTATGAAGTTACTCAGGATTCAGCAGCAGATTCTATTCTTGATCAGGCTTTAGCACCGTTTGATTATACCAAGGTAATTAATAATGCTTATCAGGATGGTGTTCGGTTATTTGTCGAAATGGGACCGGGCAATTCGTGTGCGCGTATGATTGGACAGATTCTTGAGGGTAAGCAACATTACGCTAAAGCGATTTGTGTGAAAGGACAAAACAGTATTGATAATACTTTGCAAACAATTGCCAGACTCTATGTTGAAGGTGTCGATGTTGATTTTTCAGTATTAGGATTAGAATTAGAAAACATAAGCAATAAAAAAGAATATGAAAACTATATTACTGTAAAAACAGGCGGTAAGCCTTTTAAGGTTCCACTGCCACCTGTACAAAAAACAGAAGTAGCTGAACAAAAGCAAGTTGAAATAAAAGAAACTGTTTCAAAAGAGAATAAGGCTAATGAAGTTGCTATGCCATTGCCTATGGCAG
Source organism: Pseudomonadota bacterium (assembly GCA_038142205.1). GTDB lineage: Bacteria > Pseudomonadota > Gammaproteobacteria > Eutrophobiales > Eutrophobiaceae > UBA7359. The sequence goes on from JAYQJO010000001.1 coordinate 594,937, forward strand.
CGAATGGTAATTTTCAACCCGTAATTGAGCAAATGCAGTTAACTGAGCAGGCAAGGTCAGATGCACAGGAAGCCTTTTTGCGTATCAGTCAGGGGATGACAGAAACATTATCGCAAGCGATCAACATGCAAATGCAGTTGTTAAATAATGGAAGTGTTGAGTTATCTCAAACAATAGTTAAGCAAGAGACATCTAATAGAAAAAAGAGCTTGTTTGATCGCGACCAATGTATGGAGATAGCTATCGGTTCGATAGGTAATGTATTAGGTTCAGAATTTTCGGATATAGACAGCTATCCAACAAGAGTTCGTTTGCCTGATGAGCCTTTAATGTTAGCTGATCGCATTATAAGTATTGAAGGTGAAGCAGATTCATTAAAATCCAATCTGGATACAAACGGTCGTGTTATTACAGAGCATGATGTGTTACCTGGAGCATGGTATCTGGATCAAGGTCGTATACCCACCTGTATAGCGGTTGAAGCAGGACAGGCCGATTTATTTTTATCCGGTTATTTAGGCATCGATCATATTACGAAAGGATTAGCTGTATATCGTTTACTCGATGCAAAAATCACATTTCATGGGCCATTACACAAAGCAGGGCAAACTATTCATTATGATATTCGTATCAATGAATTTTTCCGCCAAGATGATACGTATTTATTCCGTTTTAATTTTGAAGGTACGGTAAACGGGCAACCTCTGCTCACCATGACTGATGGCTGTGCCGGTTTCTTTACACAACAGGAACTGGATGCCGGTAAAGGTGTTGTGCTAACAAATATTGAAAAACAAAAAGCGCAAGGTACTTATACTGGAGATTATAAAGAACTGCTTGTAGTGCAGATTGAAAGTTATAGCGATGAGCAATTAAACGCCTTGCGACAGGGAGATTTAGTCGGCTGCTTTGGTGAAACGTTTAATGATATTAATTTAACTAAACCTGTTGGTTTACCAAGTGGCCGAATGACATTAGTACACCGTATTCTTAAACTCGATCCAACAGCGGGGCGTTTTGGTATAGGGCAGATTACTGGCGAAGCGGATATCTATCCGGACGACTGGTTTTTAACCTGCCACTTTGTCGATGATCGTGTTATGCCCGGTACGTTAATGTATGAATGTTGTTTACATACATTACGTGTCTATTTATTACGTATGGGCTGGATTGGCGAAGCCGATGAGTTTGTGTATGAACCGATTATTGGTGAAGTCAGTCAATTAAAGTGTCGCGGACAAGTTACGGAAGAGACGAAAGCTGTTCAATATGAAATCACGCTAAAAGAAATTGGTTATCAAACTGACGGTACACCTTATGTTCTAGCTGATGCGTTAATGTAGGGCGATCATCGTGCTATTGTGCAAATGAAAAATATGTCTGTGCAATTAACCGGATTAAAGCGTGATAAGTTAGAAGCACTTTGGTCAAGACAGATAGCTATAAATAATACCAAGCAGATATTATTTGATAATGATTCTATTCTTGCTTTTGCTGAAGGTAATCCTTCCGAAGCCTTTGGCGATAAGTATAAAATCTTTGATAATGAACGAAAGATTGCACGTTTACCAAGACCGCCTTACAAATTTCTCGATCAAATCGTTTCGATTAAAGATTGTCAACAATGGGTACTCAAAGCGGGCGGGGTGATTGAAGCGGAATATGAAGTGCCTGCTGATGAATGGTATTTTACTGAAGATAATCAACCTTATATGCCGTTTGCCGTATTACTTGAAGTTGCCTTACAGCCTTGCGGTTGGTTAGCGGCTTATTTAGGTTCAGCATTAACCAGCGGTGTTGATATTTCATTTAGAAACCTGGGAGGTAAAGCGACACAATTTTTACAGGTTACACCAGACATAGGTACGTTAACGACGATAGTGAAGATGACCAGCGTCTCTCAATCGGGCGGGATGATTATTCAGCATTATGATTATGAAATGACATCAAAAAACGGCTTAGTTTATAAAGGTAATACCTATTTTGGTTTTTTCTCCAAGCAGGCCCTAGCCGATCAAATCGGGATTCGTGATGTAGTGCCGTATCAAGCGACTGAAAAGGAACAGGCGAGAGCAGCTTCATTTCCTTATCCTGACAAAGCACCTCTGCCAGCCGACATGATGCGCATGGTCGATGAAATCAGTCTTTATGATCCGGAAGGTGGTCCAAATAATTTGGGACTAATTGAGGGCAAAGCAACAGTCAAAGAAGAAGCCTGGTTTTTCAAAGCGCATTTTTATGAAGATCCGGTTTGGCCGGGTTCATTGGGTCTGGAGTCATTTATGCAATTATTGAAGGTTTTTGCCTGGGAACGTTGGAAAGGAGAGCTGGAAATAGGTCGTTTTTCCTTTGAAAACATGGCATTAAATCATATGCATGAGTGGGTTTATCGGGGTCAAATCCTGCCTGTTGATGATGAAGTGACTGTTCAGGCGGTCATAACGGAGATTGATGACTCGTCTAAAACAGTAAAAGCGGATGGATTTTTGACTGTTGATGGCAGAATTATCTATCAGATGAAAGATTTTGCGCTCCGAATCGCATAGAATGCGTTCATGAAATATTCACACGTACAAATGGAGTCTATCGGTTACGAACTTCCCCCTGTGGTTGTCACCTCCGAAGACTTAGAGCAGCGTCTCATGCCAATGTATGACGCCTTACATATTGCCCCTGGCCAATTGCAAGCCTTAACAGGGATCAGCGAGCGTCGCTGGTGGGAAAAAGGTCATGTGCTTTCTAATGGTGCCGCCGCTGCCGCCCGTAAAGCCTTGGAACAATCCAACGTTGAAGCGAAAGATATTGAAGCTCTGGTCTATACTGGCGTTTGTCGTGAAAACTTTGAGCCAGCTACCGCGTGTGCTGTGGCTGCGCAATTAGGCATTAGAGATGATGCCAATATTTACGATATTTCCAATGCCTGTCTAGGTGTGATGAATGGCATTATCGATATTGCCAATCGTATTGAGTTAAAACAAATTCGGGCTGGCATGGTGGTGTCATGCGAAACATCGCGTGAAATTGTAGAAATTATGATTGAACGTATGTTGAAAGATAAAAGCATGAATATGTTTACCAATTCATTAGCAACATTGACCGGCGGTTCAGGTGCAGCAGCGGTATTATTAACAGATGGTTCTTTTGATAATAAAGATACACATCGTTTAATTGGTGGTGCGAATCAGTCTGCTCCGGAACATCATGAACTTTGCCGTTGGGGTGTGACTATGACACCACAAGCGATAGGTGACTTGGTTTTTTCTCCTGATAAATTATTAGCGGCAATCGACCAGGTGATGGAACCAGAAGTGATTCCTTCTGTCATGAAAGATGTGATGTCTAGTGATAAATTACCACCGGCTTTAGCGAGCATTATGCCAAAGGATACCTTGCCTGAAGTCGTTTCAGAAATTATGTCGACCGACTCAGTGGCCGTATTAAAACACGGTGCCAAGTTAGGTGTAAAAACCTGGGGATCTTTTCTTGGCAAAATGGGTTGGGCTAGAGATCAGGTTGATAAAGTGATTTGTCATCAGGTTGGTGAAGGTCATCGCGATACGATATTAAAAGAATTAGGTATTGCACCGGAAAAAGATTTTAGTACCTATAAATACCTGGGCAATATCGGCACAGTTTCAATTCCTCTAACAGCAGCAATTGCTGAACAAAGAAAGTTTTTAAAGAAAGGTGAGCGCGTGAGCTTTCTTGGTATTGGTAGTGGCTTGAATTGTTTGATGTTGGGGTGGGAGTGGTAGTTGTTTTTTTTAATATCATATTGATATTAGAAAGAGCAAATAAAAGCTTGAATTTTCAATTACCAAAGTATTAGCTAAGTTTTCAGCCGTTGAAGTCATATCAGCATCATAGGTAGCTACAATCAGCTTTTTATTTCATAAAGCTGCTTAAACTTAAAGAAAAACTCTCTTATTTTAAATTGTTGAATAGCAGGATATTCAGTACACTATCGACTTTAAAGTAATAATTATTTTTAATTAAATCAATTAGATATGAACTTTCCCGATTACCCGTCAAATTCGTCAGCTTATTTCGAAGTGAATAATTTGAGAATGCATTATCTTGAGGGTGGTAAAGATAATGATGAAACACTGGTGATGATCCACGGTAATCCTAGTTGGTCATTTTATTATCGAAACTTGTTTAATGCTTTAATCGATAAGTACCATTGTATTGTCCCTGACCATATTGGTATGGGCTTGTCTGATAAACCGGCTGATGACGAATACAGTTTTACACTTGAAGAACGTGTCGATAATCTGGAAGCTTTATTAGACTTTACATCAAGTAATAAGAACTTAACGCTTATTGTCCATGATTGGGGGGGAATGATTGGTTTAGCTTATGCCACACGTTATCCGGACAGAATAAAACGATTAATTATTTCCAATACAGCAGGCTTTCATATTCCTGAAGGTAAACAGGTTCCATGGCAGTTAAAGCTAACCCGTACTTCTGTTATTGGCGCATTACTAAACCAGGGCTTTAATGCCTTTCCAAAAGGCGCCGTGAGCAAGTGTGTTACTTGCAAGCCAATGTCAAAAGAAGTCGGACAAGCTTATATTGCACCCTATAATAGTTGGGCAAATCGTTTGTCAGTACTACGTTTTGTCGAAGATATTCCGCTTACTAAAAGCCATATTTCTTATGATATTGTTGATGGTGTTGATAAAAACCTAGATCAATTTAAAACACTGCCTGTTTTGATTTGCTGGGGTTTAAACGATTTTGTGTTTGATAATGATTTTCTTGCAGAATGGAAACGGCGACTGCCTGACGCGGAATATCACGAATATGATGCGGGTCATTATTTATTAGAAGATGCTGGAGATGAGGTGATCCCTGTAATGCAACAATTTATTGATAAAAACCCAATTAAATAAAATCATGATTACGGCAAATATTGCCTCACATTTACCTGTTATCGCAGAACAGCAACCGAATACCTATGCTGTTGTTCAAGCTGAAAAAAAACAAGCTAAACCTTCTTATGAAACTGCCTATACCTATCAGCAACTGAATCAGCAAAGCGATGTTATTGCTAACGGCTTAAAACAATATGGTATAGCAAAGGGAACACGAGTCGTACTCATGGTTCAACCTGGTCTGGATTTTTTTGCCCTGGTTTTTGCTCTATTTAAACTAGGAGCAGTGTTAGTAGCGGTGGATCCGGGTATGGGGATAAAGAATCTAGGCAAGTGTCTGAAGGAAGCTAAACCTGAAGCCTTTATTGGAAATTCAAAAGCAAACTTCGCAAGAATTATTCTAGCTTGGGCAAAAAGTACTATAAATAAAACAGTTTTAGTAGGCGGTAATGTATTAACGAATCAACTGATTACCGGTCTTGATGAAATAAAGTCGCTGGGAAAAACAGCAAATCGCATAAAAGATGAAACAAAAGCAGAAGATATTGCGGCTATTCTTTTTACCAGTGGTAGTACAGGTATTCCAAAAGGCGTGGTCTATACTCATGCTAATTTCTCTGCGCAAGTTCAGGCGTTAAAAGAACTTTATAATATAGAACCTGGCGAAATTGATCTTGCTACCTTTCCTTTGTTTGGCTTATTTGCACCTGCGCTTGGAATGACATCTATTATTCCGCAAATGGACTTTACTAAACCCGGTTCAGTTGAGCCAACAAGAATTATAGATGCGGTTAATCATTACAAGTGTACTACCATGTTTGGTTCACCGGCATTGTTGAATCGTGTTGGTAAATGGGCAGAAAATAAAGAGATAAAACTACCTTCCTTGAAACGCGTATTATCTGCAGGCGCACCAGTGACGACTACAGTATTAAGCAGGTTTAAGCGTTTATTAAATAGTCAAACGGAAATATTTACGCCTTATGGCGCAACAGAATCGTTACCGGTTAGTTCTATAGGAAGCGATGAAGTTATAAAAGAGACTGCTACAGCGACGATAGAAGGCAAAGGTGTTTGTGTAGGCAGACCAGTAGCAGGCTTAGATGTTAGAATAATAAAAATAAGTGATGAGATTATTTCTGAATGGAGTGATGATTTGACGTTAGCTGCAAATCAGATTGGCGAAATTTGTGTCAGAGGGCCTCAGGTAACGCGTTCTTATTTTAGTCGTAGTAAAGAAACAGGTTTAGCAAAGATACAGACAGACAATGGTTTTTATCATCGTATGGGTGATCTGGGTTATATGGATGAAAAAGGAAGGCTTTGGTTTTGTGGCAGAAAAAGCCATCGTGTTATTACAGAGTCAGAAACACTTTTTACTATATGCTGTGAAGCGATATTTAATACGCATGCTTCCGTTTTTCGTTCAGCATTAGTTTCTGCAAAAGATAAAGATAGAGTCGTTCCTGTTATTTGTATTGAGCTTGAAAAAGATAAGAAACACGATAAAACAGAATTAATAGAAGAATTACTCTCTATAGCAAAAGCTTCTGAGCTTACAAAGAATATACAACATATTCTTTTTCACAAAAGTTTTCCTGTTGATATACGCCATAATGCCAAGATAGGTCGTGAAAAACTGGCTGATTGGGCGACAGAGGTTTTATTTTGAAAGCGTTAGTTACCGGAGGGGGAGGGTTTTTAGGCGGAGCGATTGTTAAAGCGCTTTTAAAACGAGGTGATAAGGTTAAAACAATCCAGCGTGGTGATTATCCGTTTTTACAAGAATTAAATGCAGAAATTCATAAAGGTGACTTAACTCGGTTTGAAGATATTAATGAAGCTGTAAAAAACTGTGATGTTGTTTTTCATGTGGCAGCAAAAGCAGGAGTGTGGGGCGGTTATGAGGATTATTATCAAGCAAATGTTGTTGCGACAAAAAATGTAATAGAGGCATGCCGTAGAAATAAGGTCGCTAACCTGGTTTATACCAGTACACCCAGCGTTGTATTTGATGGTAATAATGAAGAAGGTATTAATGAAACTACGCCTTATAGCAAGAAGTTCTATAATGCCTATCAAAAAACAAAAGCAGAAGCTGAACAACAGGTAATTTGTGCAAATAACGAATCATTAAAAACAGTTTCATTACGGCCGCATTTAATCTGGGGTCCTGGCGATAATCATCTTGTTCCTCGTGTCATTAACAAAGCTAAAGCAAAACGATTAAGGTTAGTGGGTAACAATGATTATAAAGTGGATTCATGTTATATCGATAATGCAGTAAATGCACATCTACTTGCTGCAGATGAACTTATGTCTGATGGCAAGTGTGCTGGGAAAAGTTATTTCATCAGCAATGATGAACCAATTAGCATGAGAGAACTTCTCAATAAAATATTAAGTTCTGCCTGTTTATCTAGCGTAAAAAACAGGATTCCAGAGAAAGCAGCCTACTGCTTAGGCGCATCATTAGAAATAATTTATAAAAGCTTTAATATTAAAGCTGAGCCAACAATAACAAGGTTTGTGGCCAAGCAACTTTCAACAGCTCACTGGTTTGATTTAACTGCAGCTAAACAAGATTTAAATTATAAAGTACTCGTTAGTATTGATGAAGGCATGGAAGAGCTTAAAAAATCATTAAGAAGCTAGATAAACTTATGACATTCGATAATAAGCTTCTATATAAGTCTGTTGAATTAACAGAAAAAAAAATACATGTTTTTCTTTTGCATCTTGAAGAATATAATGAGGAGCAGCTCTATAACTTTTTATTAAATGATGAAAAGGAAAGAGCAGATAAACTGAAAGTCGAGCTGAAGAAAAAACAATTTATTATCTCCAGAAGCGTCCTTAGAAAAATCATTTCAAACAGTATAAATAAGCCTCATGATGAAATTAAGTTTTTTTATGGTAAGCATGGTAAACCACTTATAAAAGATAAACACAATGATAAAGTGATAGAGTTTAATGTTTCACATTCTGAACAGTGTATATTGATTGCAGTAACATTAGATAATAAGGTTGGTGTTGATGTAGAGAGAATTGATGAAAAAATTGATTATAAATCGTTATCAACACGATTTTTTAGTAAGAAAGAAAATGAGTTTTTAAGAAGCCTGAAAGAAAGTAAAAAACTTAATGCCTTTTATAGTATCTGGGCAAGAAAAGAGGCCTTTATTAAAGCGACAGGTAAAGGAATCAGTTTTGGTTTGGATAAGTTTTCTGTTTGTTCAAATAATAAATTTACGCCTAAGATAGATATTCAACATAAAGAAGTGCTAGAAGAAAACTGGTTTAGTTTTGAATTGATAAATATTGAACAATATAAAACAGCATTATCAACTAATAATAAAGAAGCAGAGATTATTTTTTACCGGTAAGTAGGGAGGCCAATCGCTCAGTAGTGTGTCGTAAACGAGCAGTTAGTATTTTAGATAATATCCATAATAATTTATTGCCAATTTCGTTATTTTGTTTGACGATATCTTCAAAATCTTCACGGGTAATCAACAATACTGTCGAATCTATAGAAGCAATGGCAGATGCTGAAAACGGTTCCCCATCAATAATTCCCATTTCTCCTATCGATTCGCCCGATCGAACTTCTGCTATCTTTAGTTGTTCGTCATTTGGTAAACCTTTAAATATATTAATGTTTCCATCAGTAATGATACAAAGACAATTACTGTTATCGCCTTCATGTAATACAGTACACCCTGTATCAGCCGAATAAGCTCTAAACCATTTTGCAAGCACATCAATTTCTTCATCATTAAAACTTTCAAAGAAGCTCGACTCTTTTATAATTTTAAAGGACGCATCTCTAAATGATTTACCATCATCAAGTAATTTTAATTCTTTCATTTTTAATTATTTTTCCTAAATACTGCCTTCTGAAGGCCAGGAATGGTTAAGGTTTGGTGTATTTGGAAACGATGATTTTCCAATTCTTGAAATGACTTCCCAGCAAGGACCAGGAAACTTATGTAACGATTCCATTACTGCTTTAAATGAAGCAATAAAATAATCAGCATCGGATTTCTCGATTGTTAATGACGGAATTAATTTAATCACATCAAGATTATGCCCCGCAACCTGAGTTAAGATAGCATGATCTTGTAATAAAGGGATAGTAATAGCTTGAGGGAAGAGGCTTTTATTTAATTTATGAGCAAGAGCCCAAGCTGCTTTAAGTTTAAGTGAACTTGGAGAACCAAACTCAATACCAATCATAAGTCCACGCCAGCGTATATCTTTTATAAACTCATAAGAATCTTTAAGCTCGGTTAATTGTTTGCCAAGTTGATTGCCTATCTCAATTGCATTTTGCATAAGATTATGTTCATCCATGTAATCCAGTGTCGCAAGGCCAGCTGCCATGGCCAGATTACCTTGTCCAAAAGTTGACGAATGAACAACAGAACGATCCATAGTTGAAAATACTTTGTTATAAATCCATTTGCGCGTAAGAACTGCACCTACAGGAATGAAACCGCCTGAAAGTGATTTTGATAAAATTACGATATCGGGATCAATGCCGCCCTCTTCGTGTTCTAAAGCCAGGAACTTACCAGTACGTCCCATACCGCTTTGAATTTCATCTGCAATAAATAGCGTTCTGTATTTATGACATAATTCCTGTGCTTGTTTCAGGTAGCCCGTTGGTGGAATGTTAACGCCTTTTCCCTGAATAGGTTCTACTATGAATGCAGCTATCTCATTTCGAGATAATGCTTTTTCAAGTGCTTCTATATCACCAAAAGTAACCTGAATACAATCGGGTAATAATTTCCCAAAACCTTTACGAAAAGTTTCATCGCCATTAACTGAAAGCGACCCATTACTAAGCCCATGGAATGCTTTTTTTGCATGAATAATGCCTGAGCGGTTTGTAGCACAACGAGCAAATTTAATGGCTGTTTCAACACCTTCGGTACCTGAACTAGTGAAATAAGCATAATCCAGCTCATTTGGCATACGTTGTTTTAGTTCTTTAGCCAGCAGCCCAGATAGTAATGGTGCATCTAATTGCACAAGACTAGGATAGTCAGACTCCATGAAATCAATTAATGTTTGACGAATTTCAGGATTATTTCGGCCAACATTAAATACGCCATACCCGGATAGCATATCGAGATAACGACAACCTTTGATATCCCATAAATATTGACCTTCTGCTTTTGTATAGCATTTATCAAAACCTATCGTGCTCAAGGTCTTGGCGAAACGCGGATTAACATGTTTTTCATGCAAATCGTAATTTTCGCCTCTGGCGCTGGTAAGGAGTTGTTTAATATCTAGAGCCATCGATTTCTAGTCCGTTAAACTATCTTTATGCGATATAGAATAATCTGAGTATTCTGTTCTTGCCAGTATTTGTTAGTGAATTTTAAGGATTTTTAGAATATTACACACAGCAGATGCCATTTTTTGTTAAATTTATCATGTGCAAAATTTCTATATCATAAGAGTGACAAATATTAATGCAAAATTCGTATAACTTACCTATTTATTACGATGTCTCGTTTTCGCATGAAATGTCAGAAGAACTGGCTTTTTTGAAAGCGGCCTTTAACTATTATTGCAAATCTTCATGTCCGAAAATATTGGAGCCTGCCTGTGGCACTGGGCGACTAATTATACCGCTGCTACGTTCTGGTTTTAATTGTACCGGTTTTGATTTGAATGAATATGCACTCGATTATTTGAACAAGAAATTAAATAGACAAAAACTAAAAGCGCATATTTTTCATGCGGACATGACAAATTTTCAGGTTAAGGCAAAACACTATGATGCCGCATTTTGCACTGTCGATACATTTCGACATTTATTAACAGAGAAGCAGGCTGAACAACATTTAAAAAACGTTGCCAAAGCGATAAAGAAAAACGGAATTTATGTGCTTGGCTTACATTTAATTCCTGAGAGAAATAGGCTGATAAATAGTGTTATACGTTGGACAAATCGAAGAGGCGGCCTGACTGTTAAAACAAGTATGGCAATGATTGGAACGGATAAACGAAAAAGAACAGAAACACTAAAGGTTGTGCTAAAGCCCATGACTAAAAATAGAAGGGACAAATACACTTCAATTTATCAATTAAGAACCTATACTTTAAAACAGCTAATGAAACTACTGGAAAAAACATCCGTGTTTTCAGTAGAAAATGTTTATGATGAATACTATGACTTGGATAGACCGATAAGCCTTAATTCGAGATCTCAGTATGCTGTACTGATATTACGTAAACTTTAGAAAAAAGATTATTTTTTATTAAAATCGGCCAAGCTTGAGAATGAAAACATATAATCACTGTCAGGCAAGGGAGTATGACATGCCGCACATTCAAGTTTATTTTCTTTAGGGGAGCCATCTGTATTGTATATAGCAAAACCCCAGTTTTCAGCGCGGTCTTCGGTACTAAAACTGCTATCCCAATCAGATCTTTTCTCCATGACGGCAACAGCTGCAAGCTTTCCTTTTTCAAATAACCCTGCGCTATTCGTTATTTTATTACCATCATCATCTAATTTTGCTTTATAAATTTCCATAATGATTTTTGAGCCATCAGCAAGCTTTCCATCTTTAACGGAGTTTATGGCTATTTCATTAGCATGCATGACGGCTAATTGTTTACCGTTAACTCTGTTCCGTGTGTCATACTGAATAAACTCTGTTTTATAAGCTTCAGGAAAACTAACGTGCTCGGGATTACCTCCTGCATAAGCAAACAGGCTAATTGATAACGCGATACATAAGGAAATAGTCTTTTTCATCAATACTCTCCAAATTAAGTTTATAAACATAATTTAGTGTTAAAATGTAAGTATGCTAAATTGTGCTAACAGTATAGTAGAGATAAAATATGTGGACAAGTATTTAGTGCACGAAATAATTAGATTGGCTTTTATAAAATGGGACCTAAACTAGACGAACAGCTTTGTTATACCTTGTATTCAACATCACGAGCGATAACTCAGGCATATAAATCATTGCTTGATCCACTAGGCTTAACCTACCCGCAGTATGTTGTCATGATGGCCTTATGGGATAAAGAAGCGGTGAAAATAAGCGAAGTGGCTGATGCTACCGGTCTCAGCAATGCTACATTGAGTCCACTGTTAAAACGACTCGAAGTAAATGGCTATATTGAACGAAGATTCGCTGAAGAAGATGAGCGTCAGAAATCAATATTGTTAACGAAAGTGGGCAAGGCATTGGGGAAAAAGGCTAAAAAAGCAAGTGAATTAGCTTTATGTGCAACAGGTCTAAATGAGAAAGAGGTTACTAAGTTAATGAGTCTTTGTATCTCAATCAAAAATAATTTAAACAAAGAGTGACGTTGTTCGAAATAGAGTGGTTTAGTTTTTTTAATTTTTGATAAGAATTAAATTTGAAAAATTAAAAATATAGATACGAATATATCTCTTGGTGAGATAGTTTATAATTAACAAAAAAATCTTGAGCTATGAACGATAAAATTAAGAACGGCACCATCAATGTTCTGGATGGTAAGGAATGTATTTTTTATGATGGTTACTGGGTGCGCCATTATCATTCCAATGCAGAGAGTCTTGCTGATAAAAAGCAAATGATTGATCAACTGACACGCAGGGTTTTCCATAATGTTGAACCTGGCATTAATACACCGGGGCATCGTGTTGAAGAAATCAGGACTATATATAATAAAGAGAGCTGCGCTGCAAAGAAAAGAGTCAAAGGCGCGATGCTTGCTGGCTCGCTTCTGAACCGTGGCAGAGATATCCTGAAAGCTATTGTTGATCTGGAAGAGGCAGGAATTAAAATTGAGACTAACAATGAGCTGCTTGATGAGTGCGGTAAGTGCTTTATAGAAGCTCTTGAACTCGGTAAGAATATTAAATTAATTCATGGTGATGATAACGTTAATGACGTTAATGAGCTTTGGGGTGAACCTTTCAGAGTCTTTTCTTTACCTATTGAAGAATATTATCAAAGTCGATATATCAAGATTGCACAAACTATGTCTGAAATAGATTTGGTAACGGAAAAAATTATTAATTTGATTGAATTATTTCCACTATTTGTAGATGTGAAAGATAAGATACTAGAATTAAGTACGGCTTCGAAACTGGCATGTGAAACTTTACGAAGTGATCCTGTTATTTTTGAAATATGGCCACGCTATGTTATTGCTAAAGAAGCAATTGAAGAGTTTACGATAGATCTTGCTTCAGTAAAAAAAGTTGAAATACGTGCTAAATACAAGAAAGGTTATTATCTGATAAAAGAAGGGGATCATTACTGACTGTATTATCATCACTAAGAGTACCAATCCCGGCAAGCGTGAAAAATTACGTTAAGAAATGTGATGAATATATTATTTAATATAGTTTTATATTAATTATTAAGGTTTTTTAACTTATACCATGTGATAAGAGCAAAGACCGGAGCTCCGACTGAGGCGCCAAGCAGAAAAGGGTAATGCCAACCTAGCCAGACAACGGGCGCAAATAAATAAAGTACATCATCAAAATCAAAACCGGCAAAACCGGGGTAAGCTTTTTCTCCAGTGTCTTTTTGGGCTTGATCGATGATTTCAGCCAGTATTTCTGCTGCAACAACGCCTGCTGCTGCGCTAATACCCATGAGAATGGTCCAATAACCGAGCGCACTTTCTCTTAAACCTATACCAATACCGACAAAAAATAATGCGGTGACGGAAACATCGCAGAAATAGTCTAGCTTGTGTCCCCATTCACTGGTCTTGCCACTAACACGTGCTAGTTCACCATCAGCACGATCCAAAAATGCAGAGAATAACCATAAAAGTCCGCCATATAGGTTCCATTCATCTGTTCCTATAGCAAATGCAGTACAAGCAGCTAAACCACTTATTAAACGAAGAATAGTAAGGTGGTTAGGTGTGACAGGCGTGTTTACAAGTGGCAGGATACAAACACGCGCTATTTTATGTGTCCAGGAATCTCCGACCATGAAGTTAAATCTTATTAAGAATTAAAACCGGAAAGTTGAATACCAAACTTTTCTATCGCACGTTTTATACGTGCATGAGTCAGTGCTTTGAACTCTGCTTCAAATTCATAATCATTTGCAGCCGCATCAATATCATCCCAACGTTCTGTTGCCGGATGCATATAGATTTCAGTTACACCATCTTCAATGTGAGGCAAAATTCGAATTAATGTATCGATACTCATGTGACCACTGTCATATAAGCCAAAGATGGTGTCGTTGTAATTAATATTGCGAATAGTACACTGCTTTTTCATGCTTGAAGCAAAAGGTTTAAACAATAACCGTTGAGCATAGCGTTTAAGCTTATCTTTATTGTTATCAATAACGGATTCAAGTAATGGTTCATTCGGTATACGAATAGCTGTTAGACCATACTCACTACCAATAGTTAGAATTAAACTGAACACAGTCGGATGTAAATGCATATGGTTATGTGCATTTACATGATCCAGTGTTAAACCTGTCGCTTTAAAGGCTTCAAACTGTGCGCGTATCTCTTTTTCAAGTTGAAACTTTGCTTTCGCATTGAAAAACATTTTTATACCGCTTGAAACCTGTGATGATGCAAACTCACCATCACTATTTACTAAAGCAGAAACTTCAGATGCAGGCAGTGTTGATTTACCATTACTAAGCACGATATGCAGCCCAACTTTTAAATCAGGAAGTGCTTTTGCTATCTCGACCGCCTCGTTTGCAGCAGGCGCAGATACCATCAAGCTCGTGCTTGTCAGTATGCCTTTTTCATGGGCCTTTTTGACAGCTTCATTAACCGGAGAGGAAAGACCAAAATCATCTGCGGTAACAATTAACTTTTTCAGGCCGCGCTCTCCCGTCCGAACAGGAATTTGAAGAACTCAACACCTTCACGTGCACGGCGTTTCATTACTTCCCAGTCACGACACATTTCATAGAAAAGTGTAACCATCTTGAACGGGCGAAAATAGAAACGTTTGTAGAAGTTATCAACTGCTTCAAAAATTTCTTCGCTAGGGAGATGGGGATAACTTAAAACTGAATGTTGAACACCATCATCGCCTACCAAAGTTTCATCATCAATTAACCAGCCGTTCTCTGTCGCTTGTTTGTATAGCAAGGTACCGGGGTAAGCCGCCGGTAATGAAACCTGAATGGTTTGTGGATTTAATTCCTGTGCATACTTGATTGATTCTTCAATCGTCTCTTTTGTTTCACCCGGCAAACCAACAATGAATGTGCCGTGAATGACGATGCCGAGTTTGTGGCAGTCTTTGGTGAATTGTCGGGCTATGTCAGTACGAATACCTTTCTTGATATTAATCAATATTTGCTGGTTACCCGATTCATAACCGACCAATAATAAGCGTAAACCATTGTCTTTCATGATCTTCAATGTTTCGTAAGGTACATTTGCTTTTGCATTACATGACCAGGTAATACCGAGCTTACCGATTTCTTTTGCTAACGCTTCAACGTAAGGAATATTGTCCGTTAAGGTGTCATCATCAAAAAAGAACTCTTTGATTTCAGGAAAGTTATCACGTGCATAAGTTAATTCTTTAATTACATTTTCAACTGACTTATGACGATAGTTGTGACCTGAAATCGTTTGTGGCCATAAACAGAAAGAACAACGTGATTTACAACCACGACCCGTATAGAACGACATGTATGGGTGCAACATATAGCCATTGTAATAATCTGTCGTTACCAGGTTTTCTTTATAAATAGGTGTTACTGGTGGCAAGCTATCCATATCTTCAATCAAAGCACGTGGCTTATTATGAACAGGTTTGCCGTCTTTCTTGTAAACAATACCGTCAACTTCTGAAAGTGGTTTACCTTCAGCGATTTCTTTAATAGTAAAGTCAAATTCATTTCCGGCGACAAAATCAACCGCATCAGATGCTGTGACAGTTTGGTCCGGATTGACTGCAACGTGTGCTCCACAAAAACCGATGATTAAATTAGGGTTCTTTTCTTTATACGCTTCCGCAATTTTCACATCATTAGCGAATGAAGGTGTACTGGTATACATAACCAGAAACTCATAGTCATTTGCTAATGGTAGAATTTCTTCCAGACTGATACCGCGTGCAGGCGCATCGATTAAACGACTACCTTCGACAAGTGCGGCAAGTTGTGCCAACCATGTTGGATACCAGAATGATTTTACTTCGCGTGTACATTGATAGCGTGAACCTGCTGCGCCATCAAAACCGTGAAACGAAGGCGGATTTAGGAATAATGTTTTTAACATTCTTGAAAATACTCCGAATTAATAATCTTGTGTTGTAGCCAGATCAGGAATCATATCTTCCTCATCTATGGTGCTTTGTTCTGTGTGAATTAGACCGGCTTGATCGACATTAAATGAATTATTACGCCATTGAATCGAATTGCCTGTAAAACTAAGCACGCGAATGCAAAAGGTTAATAGATCACGTAAAGGTATTAATAATATAGAGCCTGCATTGTTGGAGCCAGATATTTTTGCAGTCCTATAATGTAGAAATACTCGTGCAACCATGACGATAAGTATAGGCATTAAGGCCCATTCAATCAGACCTGTGTTCAGGTAAATCGTCAGTGCAGCAATTAAGCTAATAATTATTGTGTCAGTTAAAAAAGTAAACGCATAACCAATAGGCTCAACTCTTCTTAGTGTCCTTGCCCAGCGCAATTCATGTGAAACTAAATCTTTTAATGAAGCTTCTTCAACAATATTTTCAACAATGAAATGTGATAAGTGAACTTTGTAACCTAAGTCTGAAACAAGCTTGCCTAGCATATAATCATCAGCGAGATAATTGGATAAGGCTTTAAAGCCTCCTATTTTTTCCAGAAGATCTCGACGGACGATCATTGTTGCACCAAGGCAATATTTAATCGGTTCGATTAATTTTGAAATCAATACTGAAGGTAGAAACCATGAATTAATAAACATGGCATTTAATGAAGAAGCAATTTTACCCACTGCGGTGCCAGTATAGAGGCAAGTAACCGCGCCTACTTCAGGGCTTGAAAATGCAGGCATAACACTTGAAAGGTAATCACTTGGTACACGCATATCACTGTCCGCAACTAATAAGTAATCATACTTAGCGGTTGGATACATATTTATCAGGTTAGACACTTTGTGATTTGCGCCGTGAATTTTTGAATTAACAATGTAGCTTATATCTATTTTTTTAAATTCCTTGATTACTTTTTTAATCAAAGGAATAGCAAGATCTTTTTCATCATGCACACCAAAGATGATTTGGTATTCAGGATAATCTTGTCGACAAAAACTACGCAGGTTATCCAACATCTCCGGATCTAATCCATAAACAGGTTTTAGAACAGTAACTGCTGGTTGAAAATCGGTTGCTGAAAACTTTTTGCGTTTCAGGTTAAACAGTTCGAGCGCAATGAGTGCGAAACTCAGGTAACCGAGTGAACACAGACTCAAGAAGATGACAAAAATATTAAAAAACTCAAATTGCATGGTTTAACCGTTTTTATATCTAAAATTTCAGTAGAGACCTTATTTTTAAAAAGTTATTATTTAACAATAACTTGCATATGGAAATTATAGTTCTATTTAGACTATCAAAACAAGAGAAATAATTTCACTGCAACGCCGCAAATGTAAGCGCGAAGCATATTGATTTTGTTGCAGTAAAGCAAATTTTTACAAATTGATTACAGAAGAATAAACAATTGGTTTATGTAGCTTTTTTCTCGGATTTTTTAGCAAATATTTGGCTTCAATATTGTGCCAATAGAGTAAGCCGGGTAAGTCTACGCTCAGTTCTCTGATACGAGTTGCCAGTGAGATGGTTAATGCTACTTCCGGAGTTAAACCAATTAATGCACCTAACATCACATAACCACCTTCCTGCACGCCATAACCATTAGGGATAACAAAGGCAATATCGGTAATTATCGATGTCAGGCTTTTCAACATTATTGCCTCAAACATACTGATAGGAAAGCCAAGAAGGTAGCACGCCAGCCAGACTTCGGAGGTTTGCCATATCAATCCGATAGTGCGCCAGCTAATTGAAACAAAGAAGCGTTTTTTGTTGCTGTAGATTATTTTTACAATTAAATCAACATCTTGTGCCTTATTTGTGATTTGTCCCCAGCCGTCTGAAGTATGAAATTTACCAATAAATCGTGTAACAAAACCAAATAGTCCAGCGCGTTGAATAATGACAAAGCCGACAATACCGAGTCCAAGCAGGAATGTACCGAGCATAATCCATTTTGCTAATTCATTATCTATAGCCAGATAAACTAGCAATGTTGTGCCAATAATCGCCCATGGAACTAGAGCCAGAGCCTGAACAGTTTTATCGACTAGAACTGATGCACTGGCATCAACGCCGCCTCTACCCCAAAGCATTAATAATCGGGCTTTGGCAATTTCACCACCAATTGTTGCAACGGGTAATAATGTATTAATGGCTCTACCCATCCACAAAGCCAGTGATAATTCCTTGAATGGTGGAATTCTCTCTACCGGGAAGAGGTAATGCCAGGAAATAACGGCAAAAAAGAGGCTGGGCAACCAGACAATAGGTAACAATAATAGTGAAAAACCAGATTCGAGCAGTAATGCAACAATTTCATCGATTCCCTGCCAGGCAATTAATAAAGCCATTATTAGCAGGCCAGCCAACAGGCCGATGTAGGAGACGATTCGAATCATGTAAAAAAGGGAAGTTGTTAGATTTTATTTTTGATGCTTATTAGAATACCAGGCGAATTTGTAACATACTAAACAATCAATTCATACCCGTAACGCAGAATCATATTTCATGACAATAGAAACTCAGGATTACTCCGATCAGATAACAAAGCCGACACAACTGTTTCCTTTGGTACGACACATGTCGTATCGACTCACGCCAGTACTATTAAATACCTCATTAACGCCGAATCAGGTTACAAGTATTTCAATGGCGATGGGGCTAATTGGAGCCGCCTGTTTTGCACTTGGCAGTATGATCATGGGCGTTATTGGCGCGTTATTACTCACAGCAAGCTATACCTTTGATAATTGCGATGGTGAAATTGCGCGTATCAAAAATATGTCGTCTGAGTTTGGTGCAAAACTCGATGATATGTCGGATTGGATGGTTGATGCGGGTTTCTTTGCAGCATTAGGTTACGGTACAACACTCGCAACCGGACAGTGGTTTTGGGCATGGTTGGGTTATGCGGCAGCAGCCGGTGCGTTTATTGATTATGTTGTGGATCTGATTTATCACGCAAAAGAAGAAAAGAAGGAAGACGGACTCTCAAGAGAAGAGCAAGCATCTGAACCCAAGCAACCTGAAGATGCATTAGATTGGATTATTTATATTTTTCATAAACTCAGTCGCGCTGATTTTTGTTTAATAGTTTTGGGACTGGCCATATTCAATGTTACGTGGATTTTATTGCCGTTTGCCGCAATCGGTGCGCAGGTTTACTGGATAACGGACTTATTTGAGCGTGCGCGTGGGTACCATACCTAAGCCAAGATGAAATCGTTGTTAAAATAGGTGAAACAGTATTTTACGGGGTCTAATGATGAATCTTCCTCATACGAAAACCCAGTAGAAGTTGCAAATAAGATTTCGAATAAATTTTCAAATAATAATTTCTATACTGGCTCAGCTAAAGTTAAGGAAAAGTTATTATCCGTATTGAGTTGAATAATGTGTATTCAATTTCAGATTATCAGACGAGTATTTAAGAAATCGAATCTGATAATAGAGATATCACTTCAAATTATTTAATATAGAAGATAATGATTCATTAATTGTTCGACATGCCAGTCTTGGCGAATCAACAGGTAGGTCATTATTAAATTCAGCTGTAACCAGTCAATCTGCATCTATAAAGCATTATGGTTGCCCTTGGACGACATCTATTCCCTCTGGAATTTGATACCAACTCAACTTTTCACTCGCCCATACGTGCATAGTTGGTTCGAATATTCTTGAATCTTCAAGTTCTACTGGTTTTAGTTTTAACTTTATCGTGGATAAATCTTCCGGATTAAAATGATAAATACGGTTGCCGCAACCTGAGCAAAATTTGGCATGATTTCTATTACCACTATCGGCCAACCTAGACCACTCTCCCATTTCTCCGGAGAACTCAATCGTATCTTTATCAAGAACGGCAGTAACACTAAACGGGCTTGTTGAAAGTTTCTGGCATTCCTTGCAGTGACACGCAAGCACCACTTTAGGAGCCTCATGAAGCTTATAGGTCACCTGACCGCATTGACAACTAGCCTTAATAGGAAATTTCATATTTTCTCTCCGATTCTACATATACAGCTAATATATTTTAGCGAATATCCTGTCCGATAAGACATTAATATTTCAAAAGGTAATTTCTGTATAAACCTCTTTATTCAAGTAGATTTGTGATTAATGATGCAGCATCTTATATAGCGCAATCATATCCTCTTCACCTAAACCGGATTGCTCACAGGCTGTATAGATTGCTTCGGTCTTTTTTAACAATGTCATGCCTTTATCTGTTTTTTCAGTCTCAAGAGCAAGGCGGACATCTTTCAACATATTTTTGACTGAAAATTGCGGTTCATAGTTACGATCACGGAATTTGGATTCTTTGTATTCTGCTAGAGAATTCCAGCCGGTATTGTTACGCAACACTTCAAAATATTGATCATCATTTAAGCCGTTACTGATTGCATAAGCATAGCTTTCACATAAGGCTTCTACCTGTATCGCCAGATTAAGATTTATCGCTAACTTTGCGACACTTGCTTTGCCCACCTCGCCGACATGGATACGTTTACCAGAAATCTTTTCCAGTACCGGCTCGACTTTGGCAATAGCATCATTATTACCGCCTAGGTATAAAGCAACCGTGCGATTAACAATGGGTAATTTACTACCGCCAATCAAGGCTTCAACAAAAGTTGCACCGCATTCTTTGATACGTTTTTCAAAATCCAAGTTTTCATCTGGCTTGACCGTGGCACACTGAACCAAAATATGATCATCGGTTAAAAAAGGTTTCATTTTATCTATTACTTCCGATACGGCTGGACCATCCACAACCACAATGAGAAGTATTCTTGCTTTACTGACAGCTTCTTCAATTGATGTACATATCTTTGGTGCATCTGTTTGCGGGCTTCTGTTCCAGCTTGCGGTAAGTAAGCCATCTTCTTCAAGGTTATCCGCGATCGCTCTTCCCATGATGCCGAGGCCGAATACCGCCGTATCATTATTATTCATTTGGATATATCCTCTTTAATAAATTAATTATACAAATGTTACGTGACTTGAAGTTAAACATATTTAAGCTATGTTTAAAGTAAAAATTAAGTTGGAAAAGCTATAATTACTATTTCTTATCATTTTAGTGGCGTTCTCAAATCAAGCTTATAACGGTTTTACGTTTAGTGTCTAACAATCCAAACTAATAATTGGTTTACATAAAGCACCTTGACATAAATTTGACTTTATATCTTGGTCGGAATGAGAGGATTCGAACCTCCGACCTCTGCCTCCCGAAGGCAGCGCTCTACCAAGCTGAGCTACACTCCGACTGTCCAAGTCAAAATTAAGTGTAATCATATAATACTTCAACATCTTCTGTTCATTAAGGTAATTACGTCATAATGTTTGTCTTACATGCCATATATAGAAAAACATTTAATAAATTAAAATGAAAAAAGAGATTGCTATCGTTTGGTTTCGGCAAGATTTAAGGTTGAACGATAATCCTGCCTTAATTGCTGCATATGAAACGCAAAAACAAATTTTGCCTTTATACATTCTTGATGACTCAGGTGGTGAATGGAAAA
Source organism: Pseudomonadota bacterium (assembly GCA_038142205.1). Classification (GTDB taxonomy): domain Bacteria; phylum Pseudomonadota; class Gammaproteobacteria; order Eutrophobiales; family Eutrophobiaceae; genus UBA7359. The sequence continues at coordinate 616,650 of JAYQJO010000001.1, forward strand.
TAGGCAGTGCCAGTCGTTGGTGGCTTCATCAGAGCTTGCTTTCGCTCAATAAAAGCCTGGATGGTCATTTGTGTTTACAGAAGGGAAATGCGCTGACGGTTTTAGAAGAAATTATTGCACAACACAATGTTAAAGCCGTGTACTGGAATCGATGTTATGAACCATGGCGTATTAAAAGAGATACTCGCATTAAAAAAAGTGCTAAGCGATAAAGGTATAGAAGTTAAGAGTTATAATAGTGCTTTGCTTTTTGAACCGCATAGAACACTAAAAAAGACGGTACGCCTTATAAAGTGTTTACGCCATTCTATAAAAAAGGCTGTCTTCAGAATAATGTTGAACCCGCTTTACCACAATCAACACCAAAAGCGTTAAATCTATATCAGTCTGCTTCTCTTTGTATTGATGAACTAGAGCTTATGCCTGATATTCACTGGTATAAAAAGATGGAAAAAGAATGGCTGCCAGGAGAAGAGGGCGCAGTAAGTTGTTTGGAAACGTTTCTTGAAAACGGCATAAAGAATTATAAAGAAGGTCGTAATTTCCCTGTACAGGAAAATGTATCGCGGCTTTCTCCTTATCTGCATTTTGGTGAAATCTCACCTAATAAAGTTTGGCATGCAGCAAAAGAAGCGATGATTACAGAGCGTTGCGAAAATGACGGTGAACATTTTTTAAGTGAGCTTGGATGGCGTGAGTTTTCAAATAGTTTGCTTTACCACTTTCCTGATATGCCAAGAAAAAATCTACAAAGTAAGTTCGATGTATTTCCATGGCAAGATGATGAAGAAGCTTTATCACGCTGGCAAAAAGGGCAGACGGGTTATCCTATTATTGATGCTGGTATGCGTGAATTATGGCAAACAGGTTATATGCACAATCGTGTACGTATGGTTGTTGGTTCGTTTCTGGTTAAAAACCTTTTATTACATTGGCACCATGGCGAAGACTGGTTTTGGGATACCTTGGTTGATGCGGATTTAGCTAATAACAGTGCAAGTTGGCAATGGATAGCCGGTTGCGGTGCGGATGCAGCACCGTATTTCAGAGTTTTTAATCCGGTTACGCAGGGGCAAAAATTTGATAGCGACGGTGAATATGTGCGTCAATATGTGTCTGAAATTGCAAGCTTACCTGATAAGTTTATACATACACCCTGGCTAGCACCGGAGGCTGTTTTAAAAGAGGCAAAGCTGGAATTGGGAGTAGATTACCCCATGCCTATTGTTGATTTAAAAGAATCAAGAGAACGAGCGCTTGCCGCTTTTAAACAAATATCCAACGCGAATACTTGATGAGTAGACTTACTAATAGGGGCGCTCAACAGAAAACCTTGCCAGACCATACAACGCGTCAAGATAGTCAGAGTTCGGTAAACCTGTTAGTTCATTCATTGCCATTTTAGCTTCTTCTTCTGCAATTTTTGCTGTGTAAGCAATCGCGCCTGTCTTATCAATGGTTTGTTTTATCTGTTCTATATGAGCCAAACCGCCATGTTCTATCGCATTACGGATTGTATTAGCTTCTGCTTCGTCGCTATTCCACATAGCATAAAGCAATGGCAAAGTTGGTTTTCCTTCTGCCAAATCATCACCGATATTTTTCCCCAATTCTTCTGCTGATGAACTGTAATCAAGCACATCATCAATTAATTGAAATGCTGTACCCAAATGACGCCCATAAGCGGCCATGGCTTTAATTTCTTTTTCTGGACGATTCGTTATGACAGCACCAAGCTGTGAAGCGGCTTCAAAGAGTTTTGCTGTTTTATGGCGTATGACTTTTAAATAGTTTTCCTGGCTGGTATCAGGATCTTGTCGATTGATCAATTGCTGTACTTCACCTTCAGCAATGGTATTAGTCGCTTCTGCCAATATTTGCATCACTTCCATTGAATCTGTTTTAACCATCATCTGGAAAGCGCGAGAATAAACAAAGTCACCAACAAGAACACTGGCTTCATTTCCCCAACGCTGGTTTGCTGTTTCATGACCGCGTCGTAATAAAGACGCGTCAACCACATCATCATGCAACAACGTTGCGGTATGAATGAATTCAATAATGGCGGCCAGATTTATATGCTGTTCGCCTTCATAGTAGAAAACACCTGAGCTCAATAATACAACAGCGGGTCGCAGGCGTTTACCGCCACTATTAATAATGTAATGACCTAACTGGTCAATCAGGCCGACCTCGGAATAAAGACTTTCTTCAATCAGATGGTTTACCTTGTGCATATCTGTGGCAATTAGCGCACGAATTTGCTCAATTCCCATATTTTCTGTTTTTTTGGCGGTTGATTCGTTTTGATTCACGTTGTTTTCACTGCTTAAGTTGCTGAAATTTAATAAAATCGAGTGCAAAATACTTCTCGAACAAGGTTTATTCAAGCTTATTTGCAAATTTTATCATTCTTACCTTGTCACCACCTGCTGAATTTCTTAGAATCGCCCCCTTTGTTGAACGCGCGATCCTGCGAACTATGGAGAATCAAGATGTACGCGGTAATTAAGTCCGGTGGCAAACAGTATAAAGTAGAAAAGGGCGATAAGCTCAAAGTTGAAAAGCTTGATACCGAAGCAGGTAAAAAGGTCAAAATTTCTGACGTTTTAATGCTTGTAGATGGTGAAAGCGTCACTGTTGGTACGCCTCTCGTGAAGGGCGCAAATGTTACGGCTACTGTTGAAGGTCATGGCCGTGGTCCAAAGGTGAAAATTGTTAAATTTCGTCGACGTAAGCACCATCGTAAGCAAATGGGGCATCGTCAGGCCTATACAGAAATCTCTATAACCGATATCGCAGCGGCGAAATAATAGAACTGGAGTAAAACGATGGCTCATAAGAAAGCAGGTGGTAGTACACGAAACGGACGTGATTCAGAATCCAAACGTCTTGGTGTTAAAAAATACGGTGGTGAGCAGGTTGTCGGCGGGAATATTATTCTTCGTCAACGTGGCACCCGATATCATGCAGGTGTTAATGTTGGTTTAGGTAAAGACCATACAATTTATGCGACTGCTGAAGGAAAAGTTGAGTTCAATCAACGTGGCCCGAAAAACCGTACATTTGTGGATGTTGTCGCGGGATAATCGGACGAATTTAGTTTTATAATAAAATCCCCGCCAATGGCGGGGTTTTTACGTTATAGAATGAGTAAAAAAACATAAGTAGGCACTTTTTATAAATATGGGATATACCAAGCATTTTGTTTCAGTACGAGGCGCAAGTCTTTTTTGGAGCGGAGTGTATGGGGTATATACATGAGCACCAAAAAAGATGAGCACCAACAGTAGGCGCTATAGGCGACAAAGTAATGGAACAAAATGCGAAGGTAGATCATGAAGTTTGTAGATGAAGCGACTATACGAGTTGAAGCCGGAAAAGGCGGTAATGGCTGCCTGAGTTTTCGTCGTGAAAAAAACCTGCCTAAAGGTGGCCCCGATGGAGGTGATGGTGGTGATGGTGGCAGTGTTTATCTTGTTGTCGATGAAGGTTTGAATACCTTGGTCGATTTTCGTCATGATCGTTTATATCGTGCAAAAAATGGGCAGCCAGGTATGGGGAGTGATCGAATAGGTAAAAAGTCAGATGATCTTTATGTCAAAGTGCCAACAGGGACATTGGTATATGACGATGATACCGATGAACTAATTGGTGATCTGGTTGATGACGGTCAAGAATTACTTGTTGCGCAAGGTGGTTATCATGGTTTGGGAAATGCGCGGTTTAAAAGCAGTGTTAATCGAGCACCTAGACAGACAACTGAAGGCACGCCGGGGGAAGAACGCAATTTAAGATTAGAGTTACAAGTTCTTGCCGATGTCGGTTTGTTAGGTATCCCGAGTGCAGGTAAATCGAGTTTTATTCGCGCCGTTTCTGCGGCAACGCCGAAAGTGGCGGATTATCCTTTCACAACGCTTTATCCTAATCTCGGTGTCGTCCGAATTGATACGGAAAAAAGTTTTGTGATTGCTGATATCCCCGGTGTGATTGAAGGTGCGGCGGATGGTGCAGGTTTAGGTATTGAGTTTCTGAAACATTTGAGCCGCACTAATTTATTACTACATATTGTTGATGCGAGTCAGGATCCGGAAGATGTATTAAAAGACATTAAAACGATTGAAACGGAATTAAACCGTTACGATGAAAAGTTGTCACAAAAAGAACGTTGGCTGGTGTTAAATAAAGCTGATGTATTGCCTTTGGAATTTATGGATGAATTAAAACAAGAGTTAGTAGAAAAATTGGAAGATGAAATTAAAATGTTTGTGATATCTGCTGTAACACGTCAAGGTTGTAAAGAATTAAGTTTCGCGATGTATGATTGGGTATCAAATCATGGAAAAGAAAGAGAAGAAGATTAAATAAGTAAGTCAGGTAAAACAGTGACAGAAGAACGACAGAAAATTACGAATACACGCCGTTGGGTTGTGAAGATTGGCAGCGCCTTGCTTACTAATAACGGTTGTGGTCTTAAGCATGAGCTGCTTGATATTTGGGTGAGTCAAATTGCCGAATTGAACAAGCAAGGCATTGAAATTGTGCTTGTGTCGTCAGGTGCTGTCGCAGAAGGTGTGAGTCGATTAGGTTGGAAACAAAGGCCTCAGGTTGTTCATGAATTACAGGCAGCAGCAGCAGTAGGGCAGATGGGGTTGATACAAGCTTATGAAGTTTGTTTTCAAAAATATGATAAACATACTGCGCAAATACTATTAACACATGATGATGTCGCTAATCGCGCCCGTTATTTAAATGCTCGTACCAGTTTAAATACCTTACTTAAGCTAGGTGTGATTCCGATTGTTAATGAAAACGATTCCGTGGCGACAGATGAAATTCGTTTTGGTGATAACGATACGTTAGCGGGTCTTGTCGCGAACCTTATCGAAGCTGAGTTACTGGTTTTATTAACCGATCAAAACGGGCTTTATGATGCTGACCCACGTAAAAACAGTGCAGCGAAGTTAATTGAACAAGCTAAAGCAAATGATAAAACACTGGAAAATTTTGCCGGTGAGGGTGGCAGTTTGGGGCGCGGAGGAATGCGCACAAAATTAAAAGCGGCTGCTGTTGCGATGAAGTCCGGCACACAAACGGTGATTGCCTCAGGCAATGAAGATTCCATTTTGTTAAAAATTGCCAATGGAGAAAATGTCGGAACACTATTAACAACAAAACAGGAAACGCTACAGGCAAAGAAACAATGGTTAGCAAATCAGGCTTATCTTAAAGGAAAAGTCATGCTTGATGCAGGTGCTGTCGGGGCTTTAAAAGAAAATGGTAAAAGCCTGTTACCTATCGGTATTAAAAGTGTTGATGGTGAATTCAAGCGTGGTGAAATTATTGCATGCGTTGATCTTTCTGGTAAAGAAATCGCGCGTGGTTTAGTAAATTATGATTCTGCTCAGTCGAAATTGATCATTGGTAAATCAACTAAAGAGATACATGACATACTTGGGCGTATTGAGGAAGATGAGTTTATACATCGGGATAACCTGATAATAATATGAGAACAATCCTTCTGCGTAGTGCTGATTTAAACTGATTTCATCAATGGAAAAATCAGTAATTCATTGAATTTAATAAAGAAATAATAATATTATGATCGTTATTTAATGAAGTTGTTCACATAAGCAGGTTTTCGGGATAGTTTTATTAAAATAATACTCTAAATTAGCTATAAACCTGATATTAGGATATTTAAAGGATTGTGATTTCAATTAAAACATCATTCAGAACATCATTTATTTTTAAGTTAATACTCATTTATCTGGGTGGTGCAGTAAGCTCATTTGCTGATGAAAGCTTAAGTTCTGGTATAGATTGTTCAGAAATCAGTATTAATTATGCCGACAATCCTGATTTAACAAGAGCCGAAAGAATTGCAGCTATGGAAGCTGCATTTTATGACTCGGTTAATCGATTTGAAACTTGTAACTTGTCTAATAGTAGCCAGGCATCTTCTCAATGTGCGCACCAGTCCGCTAACTCAGGTTCCGGTGCGTCGGATGGAAGTGAATCAGCTGAAGATAATGAAAGTAATAATACTGAAGGTACTGTTGAGTCTGTTGCCAGTCCTGTTTTAGCCGGTACAGAGATTGATGTAGAACCGCCTGAACTCTATTCATCTGAATCAGATACAGAAATCACCGTGCTTAGTTCAGCCGCAGCTAATGGGGCAATACCCGAAGATATACCCGATGCAAATAATGATGATGCCGTGGCTGCCCAGATTCGGTTAGCAGCGGAATTGGAAAAAAATCCTGAAAAAAAAGAAAAGCTGTGGGATGAATATAGAAAATATAAAGGCATAACTAAAAAATGAAGACTATAAGTAATAACTCAAGTTTTTTTAGATTAATCGTTCGCATTATTATTTTTACTCATGTGTTTGCACTTAGCGGATGTAATAATAATCTTGTAAGAGAGAGTCCCAACGAAGCGGAACTTGTGAAAACCGGACCGCAGCTTTCTGAATCGATTGAAAATGAAGCGAAGAGTTCTAGTTTCACTCCGGCTTTAGGAACAAAGTTAGATGTCATTATCCCTGTTTTTGATCCGGGTTTGTCTGATTCAGCAGAAAACTATGAGGAGGAGGGAATATGGCCGGAATTAAGACGTGCGGAAGCGAATCGATTTGCATTTAAATTAAAGCAAGCTTTGGATAATACGCAAAAATTTGGGGCTGTTAGAGTGACACCCGATAAAACAGCCTCTGGGGATCTTTATATTCTGGGAAAGATATTGGCGTCAGATGGCGAAGAGGTCGAGTTTAATTTAACAGCGATAGATATCAGTGGTAAAGAATGGCTTGATGATAAATTTGGACACGAAGTAAAAGAAGGTTTTTATAAGAATCTTAGGAAGAAGAATGTTGATCCGTATGAGCCGGCGTTTAAAAATGCAGCTGATAAAATCGCGGCGCTATTAAAAGATAAAAGTAACACAGAATTGTCACGTCTAAAAGACATTGCACAATTAAGGTTTGGTGCAAGCTTCAATCAAGAAGCGTTTATGGAATATTTAAACACTGATAATAATTATTTTCAGCTTGTTGCTATGCCGAGTGATGATGATCCGATACTTAAAAGAGTGTCATCAATTCGTGTCCGAGAGCAACTTTTCATAGATAACCTTCAACAAAATTATCAATCGTTTTCAGAAAACATGAATGATAGCTATTCCAAATGGCAAGAAGCTGCTTTTCAGGAGAAAAAGTTACGCGCTGAAGCCAAGAAAAAAGGCATATTGAAAGCAATAGGCGGCGTCGTTCTGATTGGTTTATCCATTGCGGCGGCAGCAAACTCGGATAGTAGTAGCGTAATTGCAAATAATGCAGCAACCACGGCAGCTGTTGCTGGTGGTATTGCAGCAGCGTGGATGTTATCGGGTAGTTTTAAATCTCATGAAGAAGCTCAGCTTCACAAAGATGCATTAGATGAGCTGGGAGAATCAATAAACCTTGAGCTAGCCCCGCAAGTGATAACCTTTGAAGAAGAGTCCGTTGAGTTGACGGGTAATATCAATGAACAATTTGCTCAGTGGCGAGCATTTCTGAAGAGAATTTACGAACAAGAATCAACGCCCGAACAAGCTATATAAAAAACATTACGTGACTATCGAAAAAAAGCTGGAACAAGCCAGGCAAAATAAAAGTCATCATTTAAAAAACATCGTCCTGCTAATGTTGTCAATAACATTAGTGGCCATGTGTATTTTGCTTTTTATTTCTCATCAAAATAACACTCCCCTTGAGTCAGAGTCTAATGAACCAGAACTTAAGACGGTTGATTTAGTAAGTCAAAATAAAGGTGGAAGTGACACTCAGGATGATGAGTACAGAGAACAATATTTAGATGCGACAGCGAAATATAACAATGAAATAGAACCAAAGCTCAATAATATTGATATTGGAAAATGGAAAAAAACAGAAAGTGCCAGAATTGATGAGCTTATTGACTCAGCTGTAACGTTATTTGGTCAATCAAACTATCAAGCTGCATATAACAATGCTAAGCAGGCAAATAATATAGCGTTGTCTCTTATATCAAAAAGTGAAGGTCGTTATCAGGATGCAATGCAAAAGGCGATTAGTGCTTTTGCTGAAGACAATTATGAGTCAGCGCTGTTTAATGTTAAGCAGGCACTTATGTTTAACTTAACATCGCAAGATGCAAGCGAGTTATTAGATAAGGTTGAAAACTTACCTGAAATTCTGGACCTTATAGAACAAGCTAAAGTTGCAAGATTGGAAAACAAGCATCAGCAAGAATTAAATATCCTCTCTAAAATTATTAGCTTATCGCCAGAAAGAAAGGATTTTGTTAATCGTAGTGAAGAATTAAAAAAAATAATCAAGTCGAATGAATACAGTAGAAAAATAAATCAGATATATGATTACCTAAAAAAGGAAAATATAAGCAAATCAAAAGCATTGCTTAGTCAATTAAAAAAAGATTACCCGAATAAGCCAGAGCTTAATGACATTGCTGGCGAAATTGCTGAATTAGAAAAGAAGATAAAAATACAAAATTGGAATAAATTGGCGAAAGCATCAATTGCAAAAGATGACTGGAAGGCAACGAGTCAGCACTTGAAAAACATTATTGCGCTAGTACCTGCAGATGCAGAATATTCAGAACGATTAAAACAGGCTGATGATATTGTTTCGCTAGGAAACTCATTATCTTCCTTTATTGGAGACCCATATCGTTTATCTAATAAAAATTATTTGGCAAAAGCACAATCAGTCATTGAAAGTACAAGAACATACCTTGGTGATAGCCCATCTTTGAAAATAAAAAGTGAACAACTAGAGGAACGTATTCAACAGGTAACTTCTAAAGTTGATATAAAAATCCTTTCTGATAATAACACGCATATATTAGTCAGAGGTGTTGGCATTGTAGGTAAAACAAATGCAAAAGATATTAAGCTATTGCCTGGCCAGTATAAATTTGAAGGCAAGCGCGAAGGTTATAAGTCTAAATTATTAGATGTCCTTATTCCCTATGATAAAAATAATATAACACTCACACTTATTTGCGATGAACAAATTTGAACAACAGTTATTAAAAGCGAAAAAGAAACAAAAGATTCTTTTCCTTGGTTTAACTTCGCTTGGCCTATTAGGTGTGTTGTTGATTATTGCGATATTAGTTATACCAAGAGGTGTCAGGCTTGTTATTTTAGAGCCTGCAACGAATGCAGAGGTTTCTATCGAGGAAGGCCCAGCCTTGTTATTCAAAGATACCTTGTTCAGTATTTTCAACGAGCCTGAAATAGAAGTTAGTGCGACCGGCTTTAAAACAAAAATAGTTAATATTAGCAAACAGCACTTTGGTAAGGTTAAAGAAATAAGGCTGGAACCTTTGCCTCCGAAAGTAGATTTAAACACGGGTTTGAATGATGGCTTAACACAATGGAAAGTTGCCGCAGAACTGATATTTATAGGCGATCGTTTATCGACAGAAATGGATGTCGGCACTCATCAGATAGCGCTATCGCATCCTTATTATTTGGAAAAAGTGATTGATTTGAATTTATCTCCAGGCGAGGTATATGAAAACAAAATTGAGTTAAGCCCAATTTATGGGAAGTTATCTATTAAAACCATGCCTGATAATGCGGAATTATTTATTAATGGAAACCTTATTGGCACAACAGCGATTGAACATGAATTGAAAGGTGGTGAATATAAACTCGAAATTAAAAAGGAAAATTATGAAACAATTTTTGAAGATGTAAAAATCACTAGAAATATTTCGAAGATTAGCCGGGATTATAAACTCGAATTAAAGAAAGCGACCGTTAATCTGGAATTAACTCCACAAGGTGGAGAGTTGTATTTAAATAACGTTTTAATATCTTTCAAGAAACAGATAAAAGTAAAAGCCCTGGTTGATAATGAGATTCGATATGCTAAACAAGGTTACCATTCAGAAAAAATACGAGTAAATTTATCAGCAGAGCAAACGCGTAGTTTATCGATAGCATTGAAAGAAGCGCCAGGTTTTATCAATATAAAATCAGAGCCAAGCGCTGAAGTTATCATCAATAATCATTCGATGGGAATGACTCCACTAAAACTGTCATTACCCTCTGTGTTACAAAATATTACTATTAGGAAGAATGGCTATCGTGGTCAGAATGTGAGTATTGTGCCTGATCCGAAAAGAGAGAAAGTCGTTGAGGTACGCTTAATTACCGAGAAACAGGCAAAACTAAATGAAGCTAAATCAACTTATAAAAATCATGCAGGAGGAGAATTAAAATTATTCAAACCTTATGAAACGTATATGATGGGTGCTGATCGAAGTGAACTCGGACAAAGAGCTAACGAGTTTCTTAAACAAATTAAATTAACGCGAGCGTTTTATGTAGGTATTAATGAGGTCACTAATGCGGAATATAAGAAATTCAATAAAAATGTTAGTGGCGATCCAAGCCGCCCTGTTGTTTCTATATCTTGGATTGATGCAGTTAAATATTGTAATTGGTTAAGTGAAAAGGAGAAGCTCTCGCCTGTTTATAATATAAAAAATAATAACTTAATTGCGACAAATAATAAGGCTGATGGATATCGATTGTTGACAGAGGCAGAATGGGAGTGGTTAGCCAGAAAATCAGGAAAAAGAAAGCAAACTGTTTTTGTTTGGGGAGATGAACCGGTTATCCCGAAAGGAATGGTTAATATAGCCGATGAATCGGCCAGAGGAAGCGTGAAAATATATGTGCCAAGGTATAACGATGGTTATGCTAAGTCTGCGCCAGTCAAAAGTTTTGCAGTAGAGAAGTCTGGCTTATTTGATCAGGGCGGTAACGTCAGTGAATGGACACATGACCCCTATGTCATTGAACCACCGACGTCAGGCAAAATATATGAGAATCCATTTAGTACAGATATCGGTTACAATCGTGTTATTAAAGGTGCTAATTGGGGGTCGGGTTCGATTACTGAATTAAGGGCATCTTTTAAAGAAGGCAGTGCTCATCCAAGGGATGATGTCGGTTTCAGATTAGCCAGATACGTTTATGCGGAGTAGCGATATGAATCAATCATCATTTTTTAATAGAAAGAAGTTTATACTCATTTTTATGAGTATAATTCTGTTGGCTTCATTCTTCTTGTTCAACAATGTTATGGCAGGAAAGCCTCAAATCAGTCTCAATTCTTCCGCTTCATTTCCTATTGATATTTAAAAATATGATCAAAAATTTTATAGCACTTATTATTTCAATCATTATCGTGCATTTCGCCTATGTTGGTTATGTACGCCCTGAAGCAAATAAAGTTATTGAAACAGCGCAACTAGAATCACAATCTACGCCAAGAGAATTTGTCGTCATTATTAAAGATTATGAACAGGAGATTTGCTTTATATTAATGTTCTGGGGTTGTTTCATGATTTTGAGTAACTATAAAACGATTCTTGGAACGAAATATATATTCACTCTGGATTTAATTAGGGAGTTAGAAGATGAGGAAAATAAATCAGCGCAAGCTAAACCTGATGTTGAATTATTAATCCAGAATATTGATAAGAAATTACCAAAAGATTGTTTAAAGACACCGTTAATACAAACAGTACGATCATCATTATTACGATATTCTGTTACAGAAAATGTGCAAAATCTTTCAGATGCGATAGAAAGCAATTTGGAAAACATTGCCATTCGCTATGATTCCGAGAATACGATGATTCGCTATTTGATATGGGCTATTCCATCAATCGGGTTTATTGGCACGGTGCGTGGTATTGGACAGGCATTGTCTCTGGCAGATGAAGCGCTTGCTGGTGATATATCAGGTATGACAGATAGTTTGGGTGTTGCTTTCAATTCAACATTTATCGCATTATTAATCAGTATTTTCATGATGTTTTTATTTCATCAATTGCAACGATTGCAGGATAGCCAGATTTTAGATACTCAAGAATATTGTGAAAAATTTATAATCAATCGTATCAGGTAGAGAGTGATACTTGTCTAAGCGCAAGGAAACAGAAGGATTCAATCTGGCATTTTTGGATATCATGTCATGCGGTCTTGGCGCAGTAATACTTGTCTTTATGTTAGTGAAAACCAATGCTGAAGACACTACTTCGACAAGCAATAGCGAAGTTGAAAAATTACAAAACGACATCAATAGGTTGTCTGAATTAGAAAATGAAAAATTAAAAAACTTAAATGACTTATCAATCAGTCTTGATAGTGAAATTAAAAAACAAGACGCATTAAAAAGTCAGCTCGCTTCCGTTCAATCAAAAAATGAAACAGAATCACAACAAATAAAATCATTAAATCGAGAACTGGAAAAATTAAAAAGTAGTATCAAAGGTATAGAAGTAAAAAAACAAAGTGATCTCGTACAAACAGAAACGATAAATGAGGAAAACTATTTATTAGGCTTGAAAGTTGAAGGTCAAAAAATTGCTATTCTGGTTGATAGCAGTGCTTCTATGACGCATGAAAAACTAATCGATATCATTAAAGTAAAAAATGGTTCGGATCAGGAAAAAAAGAATGCAAACAAGTGGCGTAGAACAAAAAGAATTTTGCAATGGTTATTGGCAAGAGCACCAAAGTCGAGTGAGATTGTCGTCATTCATTTTAATGAAAAAGCTGAGGAGCTTGGTAAGCCAGGTTGGAAAAATGTAAGTGATCCGAATACGATCAGTACCATTCTTTCTCAATTGGAAGCGGTGACTCCAACGGGCGGCACCAATCTTCAAACTGGTTTAGAGCAGTTAAAAAAACATGCGCCATCAAACTTATACGTCATTACTGACGGGCTTCCAACGAAAGGGCAGTCGCGATACAAAAGTTTGAACCCCTTTGCTAATTGTAGCTCTTTGCGCGGTTCTTCAAATACGATTTCGGGTGAATGTAGAATCAAACTTTTTAGACAAACTCTGCAAGAGAGTTCAAAGCAAAATGTAATAACGAATATTATCTTGCTTCCTGTAGAAGGTGATCCTGACGCCATTAACGAATATTGGAGCTGGAGCGCTGCGACAGGTGGTTTATTAATTAGTCCGGCATTGAATTGGCCATGAAAAAACGTAGCAAGTCACTCGATATTTTTAATCTGTCTTTTCTAGATATCATTTCTTGCGGGTTTGGTGCAGTTATCATGTTAATTTTAATTTCCAAACCGAATGAAGCTATCGATATTATTTCTGAAAGTGTTATCTCTAATCTGGTGAGTATTATTATTGAACTTGAAAATAATATTGCTCGAACAGAAGGAGAGATCGAGGAGAAAAATAATATCTATGCAATCGCCATTAAAAACAATGATTCAATTAATAAGTTAATTACAGAAAACAAGGGCGCTGCATCCAGTCAAGAAAACCTAAAATCATCTATTGTTGAAGACATCCAGGGGCTTTCCTTAGTTGAAACAACATTAAAACAAGCATCGATATCGACGCCAAGTTCTAAAAATCAGATCAGAGATGAGGAAGTGGGTGGGATCCCTGTTGATAGTGATTATGTCATTTTTGTTATTGATACATCAGGCAGTATGCGGCAAATATGGCCAAAAGTGACATCAGAAATTATCAACGTATTGAATATTCATCCTAGAGTGAAAGGCTTTCAGATATTAAATGATATGGGAAAGTCGATTATTTCGGGTTATGAGGGAAAATGGATACCGGATACTGAACGCAGAAGGAAGAATGTGATTGCGCTTTTTCAAAACTGGGGTGATTACTCAAATAGCAGCCCTGTCGAAGGAATAGAAGTTGCCCTAAGGAAGTATGCAAAACCTAGTATCACAACTTCAATATATGTTTTTGGTGATGATTATACAGGGGCATCCTACGACCCTGTCATCGATAAAATAACCAGTATGAATAAAATTGCTATAGGCGATAAACAATTAGCAAAAATTCATGGAGTAGGTTTTATTTCACTGGGTACAACGGATAGGTTTGGCATATTAATGCGAGAGCTAACAAAACAAAATGGCGGCACCTTACTCTCATTACCGGTAAGGTGATTTGGTACTCATTTGAAAACTTCACCGCTCCGGACTTCCTGTCCTCTCGCGATATACGGTTCATCCTGAACGTAAAAAGCCGACATTAAGCCGGCTTTTAAAAATTTTAAACAGAACTATAAACTACATCGTTCTGACGTGGTTATTCAAGCGTGATTTATGTCTTGCAGCTTTATTCTTATGAATAATTCCTTTTGAAGCCATGGCATCAATAACAGGTACTGCAGCTTTATATGCATTTTCTGCTGCTTCTTTGTCATTTGCTTCGATAGCGTTCGTCACCTTCTTCATATGGGTACGAAGCATTGAACGTTGACTCGCATTATGCAGACGTGATTTTTCAGCCTGACGTGCTCGTTTTTTCGCTGATGCAATATTTGCCACTCTTAAACTCCTGAATTCATTCTTTAAAGGCGCGGTATCATGCGGATATTGGGGCAATTTGTCAATCTTTCTGCGTTGTTATGCTATGCTACGCAAAAATTTGATAATTTTAAGTAAAAACAACTAGATAGATAGATATTTTCACGATTTAAATCGATTATTTGCACAATAATGAGCCGTAAGCTACTTAAGTCCACCTTTACAGTCGGTGGAATGACCACTATTTCCCGTGTATTTGGATTAATACGCGACATTGTCATCGCGCGTTTATTCGGTGCCAGTGCCGAAGTTGATGCGTTTATTGTAGCTTTTAGAATTCCGAATTTCTTACGTCGCTTATTTGCAGAAGGCGGTTTCTCTCAAGCATTTGTTCCTGTGTTAGCAGAGTACAAGGAGCAGCGCGATGAAAAGGCTGTTAAAGCATTAATCGATCAGACAGCGGCGACCTTAGGTGTTGTACTTTTTCTAGTGACTTTAATAGGCATCATTGCTGCGCCAATATTAATTATGATTTTCGCTTCCGGTTTTGATGACGCTAAACATATTTTGGCGACAGACATGTTGCAAATCACGTTTCCTTATATTTTATTTATTTCGCTAACCGCATTTGCTGGTAGCATTTTGAATACCTATAAGCAATTTGCCATACCCGCATTTACGCCTGTACTGCTTAACCTTTCATTAATTACCTGTGCTATTTTTCTTGCGCCTTTAATGCAAACGCCGATTACCGCATTAGCCTGGGGTGTATTACTTGCCGGTATTGTGCAGTTGTTATTTCAATTTCCGTTTTTATTCCGAATTAAATTATTCCCAAAACCTGCATTTAATAAAGACAAAGAAGGCGTTGGCCGTATTTTAAAGTTAATGTTGCCGACTTTATTTGCTGTTTCTATTGTGCAAATTAATTTATTGGTTGATACGATTTTTGCTTCGTATTTAGTCGATGGTAGTATTTCTTGGCTTTATTATTCTGACCGATTGGTCGAATTTCCATTAGGGGTTTTCGGTATTGCATTGGCAACAGTGTTATTACCAAATTTGTCCAGTAAGCATGCGAAAAATGAATCTAAAAATTTTTCTAATATGATGGATTGGGCCTTACGCTGGGTTTTTCTCATTTCGATACCTGCTGCTGCGGGTTTGGCTGTTCTGGCCGTACCGTTATTAACGACATTGTTTCAGTACGATGAATTTACGACACATGCCGTCATTATGTCCGGTAAAAGTTTATTGGCTTATGCAGTCGGCTTACCTGCTTTCATTTTAATCAAGATTTTCGCCAGTGGTTTTTTTTCCAGACAGGATACGAAAACACCGGTTAAGATCGGTGCAATAGCCATGGTTTCTAATATTATCCTTAATTTTCTTTTAGTCGGGGTGTTACAACATGTTGGATTGGCTCTTGCAACATCTCTATCGGCCTGTTTACAGGCATTGATATTATTTGTGCTGTTAAGAAAACAAGGCGTGTATATGCCTGTTTCCGGCTGGTTTAAGCTTGGCTTGCAAATTATGGCAGCGGTTGTTGCTATGACGTTATTCATTCAGTATTTTGTCGCGCAACCAGAGCGATGGTTTGCTTGGGGCGTATTTGAGCGAGTGGGCATGTTGTCTGTTTGGGTTGCTGCCGGGATGGTCTGCTATTTTATTGTACTCTGGATAACAGGACTTCGATGGCAACACATGACAGCGCAGCATTGATCGGTATAATCCACGGGTTTTGGTGACAAATGCAATTTATTCGAGGACTGCATAACTTACTGCTTCAAAGGCAAGAATGTGTAACAACCATTGGTAATTTTGATGGTGTGCATTTAGGCCATCATGCTGTGCTTGATCAGGTAAAAGAGAGCGCTAAAATTAATGGCTTGATATCAACTGTCGTTATTTTTGAACCTCAACCGATTGAATATTTCGCCCCTGATAAAGCGCCGTCTCGGTTAACGCGACTGCGGGAAAAATTACAGCAATTTGCATTACATGACATTGATCGCGTTGTTTGTCTTCGCTTTGATGAAAAACTGGCTCATTTATCAGCAAACGAATTTGTTGATGAAATTTTGCTGAAAGCATTAGTTGTTAAGAAGTTAATTATTGGTGATGACTTTCGTTTTGCTAAAAACAGAGAAGGAGACTATCAATATTTAGTTAATGCAGCTCAAGACAAAGAATTTGACGTGACTAAGACAAACTCTTTTATCTTGAATGGGGAGCGAGTTAGTAGCACTTTAATACGGCAGACACTTGCTGATGGTGATATAGAAAAAACAGCTCAATTGCTGGGCCGGCCTTATCGTATCAGTGGGCGTGTAGCGCATGGTGATAAGCGAGGTAGAAAACTAGGCTTTGCTACTGCCAATATAGAGTTGCATCGTTATTTTTCGCCAATTGAAGGTATTTTTTCTGGTCGCGTTTATGGTGCGGGCAAGGATGCTTTAGCTGCTATTGTTTATGTCGGCTCAAGGCCCGTATTTAAGGGTAAGCAAGTAATACTCGAGGCTCATATACTGGATTTTGATGAAGACTTATACGGACGACACTTGCAAATTGAGTTAGTAGAAAAGTTACGTAGTGATATGCACTTTGCATCAGAAAAGGAATTAGTTGATCAAATGCATGTTGATATTGAGCATGCCAGAAAAAGTTTGAAATTAAATAACATTAAATAAATTTAAATTAATAATTAAACAATAAATGAAGAGTTACAAAGACACACTTAATTTACCGAAGACGGCTTTCCCTATGAAAGCAAACCTTTCTCAACGTGAACCGGAAATGTTGAAACGTTGGTATGAAAAAGACTTGTATGGCGAGTTACGCAAGAAACGTGACGGTGCTAAAAAATTCATTTTGCATGATGGCCCTCCTTATGCGAATGGTGATATCCATATTGGTCATGCTGTTAATAAAATTCTGAAGGATATTATTGTTAAGTCCCAAAGCTTAAACGGGTTTGATGTGCCCTATGTGCCTGGTTGGGATTGTCACGGCTTACCGATTGAGTTAATGGTTGAAAAGAAAGTCGGTAAAGCGGGTATTAAAATTGATGCTGATAAATTTCGTAATGCCTGCCGTGAATATGCTTTAAAGCAGGTTGATAAACAGCGTACTGATTTTAAACGTCTTGGTGTTTTAGGTGATTGGGATAAACCTTATTTAACGATGGACTTTAAAACAGAAGCGAATATTGTCCGTGCGTTGGGAAAAATTATCGAAGCAGGCCATTTGCATAAAGGTGTGAAACCCGTGCACTGGTGTACGGAGTGTGGTTCAGCATTGGCTGAAGCAGAAGTCGAACATGAAGACAAACAATCGCCAGCGATTGATGTGCGATTTAAATCAGTAGAACCAACAGAAGTTTTAAAAAGCTTTAATATTGAAAGTGAGATTGCCAATAATATTAAGGCAATTTCAATTGTTATCTGGACAACGACACCGTGGACCTTACCTGCAAATCAGGCTATTGCTGTGCATGCTGATTATGATTATGTCTTGCTGGAAGTAGGTAATGAAGCATTAATTCTTGCAGATGGCTTGTATAAAGATGTGATGTCTCGTTGTGGTATTAAAGGTTTTAATGTGCTTGCGACTTGTAAAGGTGCTGCGCTTGAAAACCTGAAGTTTCATCATCCCTTCTATGAAAGAGTTGTTCCTGCGATTTTAGGTGAGCATGTAACGTTAGAAGCGGGGACGGGTGCTGTGCATACTGCGCCGGGACATGGACAAGATGACTTTATAGTAGGGCAGAAATACGGTTTAGAAATTGATAATCCTGTTGGAGACAATGGCTGTTTTTTAACAAATACAGAGTTATTTGCTGGTGAACATGTCTTTAAAGCAAACCCATTAGTATTAAACGTGCTGGAGGAAAATGGCGCGTTATTACATAAAGAGGATTTGTTACACAGTTATCCTCATTGTTGGCGACACAAGACCCCCATTATTTTTCGTGCGACACCACAATGGTTTATCAGCATGGATGGTAATGGATTACGACAACAAGCACTGAATGCAGTTAAAGGTGTTAACTGGCAACCCTCGTGGGGCGAAGAACGTATACACGGCATGATTGAAAATCGTCCAGACTGGTGTATTTCCCGTCAACGAACCTGGGGTGTGCCCATTGCTGTTTTTATCGATAGAGAAACACAAGAGTTGCATCCTGATACAAGAACATTGATTGAAAAAGTTGCCGTATTAATAGAAGAGAAGGGCATTGATGCGTGGTTCGATTTGGATGTGTCAACATTACTGGGCGATGAAGCAGATAAGTACAGTAAAGTCGTTGATACACTCGATGTTTGGTTTGACTCGGGTGTCACTCACGATACGGTATTACAAGCCGATGAACGATTAGAATTTCCTGCAGATTTATACCTTGAAGGTTCTGATCAACATCGTGGCTGGTTTCAGTCTTCATTACTTTCTTCAGTTGCAATTAACAATGGTAATGCGCCTTATAAGAGTGTTGTGACGCACGGTTTTACCGTTGATGCAAAAGGCATGAAGATGTCGAAGTCAAAAGGTAATGTCGTTGCACCTCAAAAAGTTATGAATCAATTAGGGGCTGATGCGTTACGTTTGTGGGTTGCGGCAACGGATTATCGTAGTGAAATGAGTGTGTCGGATGAAATATTGAAACGCACTGCTGATGCCTATAGACGCTTTAGAAATACGGCGCGTTATTTACTGTCTAATCTTGATGGTTTTGAACCTGATAAAAATAGTGTGGCCTATGAAGAGTTGCTGGATCTGGATAAATGGGCTGTTGAACATGGGCTACGTTTACAAAAAGAAATTATCACGGCTTACAATAATTACGAATTCCATTTGATCTATCAATTATTACATCAATTTTGCGTCGTTGAGATGGGTGGTTTTTATCTCGATATTACAAAGGATAGACAATACACCTCAGCTGAAGATAGTTTGGCCAGACGCTCAGGACAAACTGCAATGTATCATCTTATTGAAATGATGGTGCGTTGGTTAACGCCAATACTGAGTTTTACTGCTGATGAAATCTGGCAATTTATACCAGGCGAAAGAGGAGAGTCCGTTTTTTTTGAAGATTGGTATGAATTAGAAATTAATGAAGCTGAAGCGGTGACAAGACAAGCGCAATGGGAAGAGATCGTTTCAATTCGTGATGAAGTAAATAAACAACTTGAGCCATTGCGTGAAAGTAAAGCGATTGGCGGGTCATTAGATGCAGAAGTCGATCTTTACTGTAATGATGAAATTAAAAAGCAAATTGAATTCCTTGGCGATGAATTGCGCTTTGTTTTCATAGCTTCTTATGCCCGATTGCATGATATAAATTCAAAATCCGATGATGTGGTTCAATCTGAGATTGATGGTTTAGCTATTCAGGTTGCAGCATCAGGACATGCAAAGTGTGTGCGTTGCTGGCATCACAGAGAGGATGTTGGTTCAAATCAGGAACATCCTGAGCTATGTCTGCGTTGTGTAGAAAATGTCGATTCTTATGGTGAGAAGAGGCAGTATGCCTGATACGAAAGCTAATTTGTTGTTAGGCATTGCTATCGCCATTTTTGTTATTATTCTTGATCAACTGACGAAGTATTTAGTTGTTCAAGAGTTAGCCCTTTATGAATCCATTCCTATTTTTACCGGATTTAATATTACGCTTGCGCATAATATGGGAGCGGCATTCAGCTTTCTGAGTGATGCAGGTGGGTGGCAACGCTATTTCTTTATTAGTTTGGGTACTACCGTCAGTATCGTGCTGGTTTTCTGGATGAAAAGTCTGACAAAAAAACAAAAATGTTTGTTTTATGCTTTGGCCTTGGTTCTGGGTGGTGTCATTGGCAATGTCTGGGATAGAGTTGCTTATGGCTATGTTATTGATTTTATTGATGTATCATTAAGCTTTATCCCTTTGAGGATATTTAATCCTTGGCCAACCTTTAACATTGCCGACTCAGCTATATTTATTGGTGCAATTTTATTAATTATTGATGCTATCTGTTTGAATGATAGCGAGAATGATAGATAAGTTATTGCTATAATCCGCTTTATTAAGTTGTTACAGGAAAATCTAAATGCAAATATTACTCGCTAATCCTCGTGGTTTTTGTGCCGGTGTTGACCGAGCTATTGAGATTGTTGAACGTGCATTGTCGCTTTTTGGCGCGCCGGTCTATGTCCGCCATGAAGTGGTACACAATAAACACGTTGTTAATTCTCTCAGGGATAAAGGTGCGGTATTTGTTGAAGAACTGGATGAAGTGCCTGACGATTCCACAGTGATTTTCAGTGCGCACGGAGTTTCAAAAGCAGTACGAGAAGAAGCGTCACGACGTAGCTTGAGAGTGTTTGATGCGATTTGTCCATTGGTGACAAAAGTACATATGGAAGTTGGTAAGTATCAAGATGAAGAAATTGAATGTATTTTAATTGGTCATGAAGGACACCCTGAAGTTGAAGGTACGATAGGCCAGTATCGGCCAAAGAATGGTAAAGGCGGCATGTATCTGGTCGAGTCTGTCGAAGACGTTTTGAAACTGGAGGTTAAAAATTCGGATCGATTGGCTTTTGTTACACAAACCACTTTATCTATGGACGAGACAGCAGAAGTCATTGATGCATTGAGGAAACGGTTTCCTAATATTGATGGGCCTAAGAAAGAAGATATTTGTTATGCCACACAAAATAGACAAGACGCCGTGAAAAAGCTGGTTGCCAAGTGTGACTTGATCCTCGTAGTTGGTTCGCCGAATAGCTCTAACTCAACACGTTTGATGGAGTTGTCACAAAAAGCAGGTGTGCCAGCTTATCTGATTGATGATTCTTCAGAAATTAAAGAAGCATGGGTTGAAGGAAAAGAAAATATAGGCCTAACGGCTGGTGCTTCTGCTCCAGAAATTCTTGTAGAAGAAGTAATCGCTCAACTAAAAGAGTGGGGCGCGTCTATGGTAGAAGAAAATCCGGGCATTACTGAACGTGTCGTCTTTTCCTTGCCAAAAGAATTACTTAATGAAAAAGAGATAGCATAGTAATCAGTATTATATCTTTGATGATTATTTTTTAGAAAATAGTTTAGAAAAAATTAAAGATATATATTCAATTACAATCATTAAATTTAATTTGCTCTTGCCTCTTTTACGAGCACGCATAATATAAGGCACTTCAGCAATTTTAATATCATCGGAAGAAGCTAGAATATCTAATAAAATCTTATAGCCTTTTATAGATAGCCTTCCTTTTATTTTTTTAAAAACTCTTTTTTAATTAGAAAGAACCCGCTCATTGGATCACTAACGTTGTGATTAAAAATCAGTCGACTTAACCATGTTGAAAGTTGACTAAAAAGTATTCTATGTTGTTTTAAATTATCGAGACTGCCTCCTTTTTTATATCGAGTTGCTATGACTAGATCGCATTTATCTTTAATCATCGTATTTAACATAACAGGTAAAATTCTTTCATCATGCTGCATATCAGCATCCATAATTGCTATATAGGGTGAATGACTGGCTAAAATTCCAGTGACACAAGCTGAAGATAAACCCCGCTCATCAACTCTTTTAATAACGTTTATCTTATTGTTGTTTCCTGAAAATTTTAAAATTTCCTCATATGTACCATCAGGCGAGTTGTCATCAACAAAAATAATATCCCATGAGTATTTATCTAATAGTTCATTGATGGCACTTACAATGGGAGCAATATTTTCAACTTCATTATATGTCGGTACGATTATGGTAATTTTCTCTGAATTGATTGCTTTCTGGCTTTTCATTTAAGAGTTATTTAGTAGAAAACGGTCAAGAGAGCTTTCATCTAAGAAATTAAAGTACTTTATTTACTTTTTGTTAAGGCTTGCTTTCTTCATAACCTGCCTGTTTTAGTAAATCCATGAACTTTGATCGACTATAACCAGTTAATACTTCATCTCCTACAACAGTAGTTGGAACTTTTAATGAACCTGTTAAATCAGTAAGTTCTTTTTGTAATTCAATGTCTTCATTAACATTTTTTTCGATATATGAAATGTTTCTATTAGTAAGAAACTCTTTTATTTCATCACAGGCTTCGCAATCAGGGATGACATATAAAGTTGCGCTAATATTACTTGGACTGCTTTTGGATTTATCATTATTGTTTCCGGTTTTTATTTTTTTCTCACTAAGTTGAGTAAAACCAGGTGGACAAGATTTTTGGTAACTGCGGTTTCCCGCCTCATCTTCACATTCAACAATTTTCACAGCAGCAAAACTATTGATTGAATAAATCGATGCAAAAAATACAAATAAATATGAAATTAACTTACCCATCATCTGCTCCTTATATTTTAAATTTCTGTAATTATTGCACTATGAACTTAATGTTTCTATCTTTGCCGTAAGAAATATATGTCTAATCAGTAGGTTACAAAATACTGTTCTAGTCGTATACTTGATATTATATACGTATAATCTAATGAAAAGGCTGTAAATATGAACCTACATGATCAATATATCAGACCAATTATATTCATTATAAGTTTCTTATTTCCTTTGAATTGTATGGCTGTCATGTACAAATGGGTAGACGAGCAAGGTAATACTCATTACAGCCAGACCCCACCTAACAGTGATGTTGAAGTGAAAACTATCAAGCCGCCACCAAAAGTTGATACAGAGGCTGCATCAAAGGCGCTCGAAGAACAGAACAAAAAGGTCTCTGAGTTGAGAGAAAAACGTCTGGCAGAAGCAGAGGAACAGGAAAAAACGGATAGTGAAAAGGCAGAAAAAGATAAAAACTGCCAGCAAGCAAAAGATCGTTTAGCCAGTTATCAAAGACCTCGTGTAAACCTCGAAAATTCTGATGGGACAATAAGAACAGTTTCTGAAGAAGAAAGACAGGCAGAAATCAAGAAGTCAAAAGAATATATAGAAAAAGCCTGTAATTAAAATAGTTAATTAATATTAGGTGTAGGTGACCACTTATAGGACTTTTTAAGTAGTTCTAAAAGTAACTTACCGCGTGGTGTGCCTTTATATTGATTATAAAGTTCAATCATCGCATCCTGAGCTTGAACGTGCCCGACCATTGCCAAACTGCTTATAGCACTTTGTGTTACATAATGATTATCGCCTGCCGCCATTGATTTAATGTAATCTACGTCATCAGGGTCGCCATTTAAGCCTAGCGCAACAACTACCTGCGCCCTGTGAAATTAATGTTCATCATGCATATGTGATCTTATATAACTTTTAAATTCATCTGTATCGTAAATTTGTGCGCGATTAATTGTACTGGCAAGTGCAATACGAGCAGGTACTTTTTCAAGAGATTCCCATGCAAAGTCAGAATATTTATCTTTTTTCAAATGCCACAAGTCATAATAGAGATGATAAACACCGCGATGCCAACGCATTGAGTAAAGTGCATGCAGCGTATTAGATAAGCCGACAACATCTTGCTCAGTTAGAGCCTGTTTAACTTCAAATATGGTTGCCTTGCCAAAGGTAATCAACTTTCGTAACTGGTTATAATTAACGTTTACAGGCTTTTTATCACTAGGCTCACTATCTTGTGAAATTACTTCAGGTGGTTCTGTTTTAATCGCTTCGCTATTTTCTTCAGGTGAATTAATAATGCTGGTATTTCTAGTGTCAGATACATCATTATTTTCAGAACATGCTGTGAAAATTGAAATAATAAAAAAACAGAATAAGTAACTTAAATATTTCATCTTGAAAAATAAAACAGTAAAGAGTTTATATAGATGTAATAACGTTATTTACCCCAGCAATCACTGACGCTTGAAGAACCTGTTTTTCCTCTGGTGCCATCATGCGTTAATGTCAGGTTGCCGCAGTCTGCATCAGTAAAGTTTGATGTTGCTGTAATTGTATAAGTTTGGAAAGGTGTGGATACAGTCATACTACCCGTATAGTAACCTGATTCACTGGTAGCCCCCGCTGCTGTTGCAACAGTTCCAGGCATTGTATTTGCAGCAGTAGCGTAAACATTATTATCAGAATAATATCTTTCCAGTAGTGCAGCTGCATTCATTAGATATGCTCTTCCTTCAGCTCGTTTACCTCTCATGACATAACTACTATAGGAGGGTATTGCGACAGCTGTGATAATAGCGACTATTGCGACAACAATCATTAGCTCTATTAAAGTAAAACCGGAGTTATTCTTTTGTTTTTTTCTTAGCATTAACATTGCCTTGCCCCTCATCACATTAAAGTTATTGGTGATTATAACGTTTACTATTACAAAGTCATTTTTTGAATAAAAATAATTGAGGCTGAATACACAGCCTCAATTTATTTAACGTTTAGATAAAATGTTAAATAATTATTCTTCATACCAGTATGTTCGGAACCTAGGCAACCCAGCCAAAACACCAAGTTGTGATGCGCCACCCTCGATACCCACAATACCAACTACACCTTCTTCTGTAAAAATAGGAACAACATCAGAAGGAATACCTCCACCGAGTGCTAATGCTCTATCTGCAAGGTCAATATCGCCATCACCATCCCAGTCTAATGCTGCATTCGCAGATAAGATATCGAGGTTATATGCAGTCGCATTACCTACACCACCTTGACACGGGTCAGTAATCGATATTGTATTTGGTTTAAATGTTGTAAATACAACAGCCCCTGAAGTTACTGTTGCTGCAGACAGGACTTTTTCAGCCGAACTACCAGCAGTGGTAAAATCATAGAACCAGCCATCGGCAGCTAGGTCAGAAGCATCCGTTGCATCCAGTGCCGAAGTTGTAACATCAACCAGATCTCCATCAGCATAAGCTGTTCCACCTGTTTGCGGATAATTGTCACTCGCCTCAGATACGTTGTCACTATCCCCATCCGGTAGACCGAATGTGGTAATTGTGCGGTCTCTGAAAGCATAGAACCTATCTTTAACATCTGTATTAAGTGGGTGCGCACGATACCCTGAACCGATTAACACATAATCATATTCTGATGTATCAGAGTAGACTGTATCACGCACTTGAACAACAGCAGGTGGTTCAAAGAAGCGTCTTTGATTGGTTGCTGTTGAAACATCTGCGAGTTTAGCGATAACAGTATCAGCCTCATTACCAGCGGCAATTTCCGGATCCAGATCTACACGCCATACCTGTCCACCTGTATCACCAACATAAAGTCGATCTGTTAAACCATCACCATTAGAATCCATTAACCGAACTCTTGACGGAATCGAATATTGCATATCTGATACGATTATTTCAGCACCTGAACCGGCGCCACTAATATCCATAATCACTGAACCATCAGTAGTGTCAGCAATATAAAAAGCATTACCAAGAAAGTCATTATTACTATTGTCTGAAGGGTCATAGACGTTTTTATCATCTAATGCTGTGTCATAACCACCACCAAATACCAGCACGTCTTTTGTTGTTGTGCCGCCACTACCATCGCTTATGGATATTTTTGTAAGTTGTGGTTGTGACCAGGTTTGTCCCATACGGGCGTAACTACCCGTGCCACCTTGAATTCGCCAGAGAAACTTAGGTACAACAGTACCGCTAGTGCTTGTTACATTCGCAGTAACATCTAGTGCATACATGTAATTACCACCACGTCTCGTTGCCATGAAGATGTTTACTTTGTCACTATCAGAAGTTTCAATTTTACCATCGCTATCATTATCGACAGCCAAAATTGTTGGTGTGACATCCATACCATAAACATGGTCGCCTTGGGCATTTAAGTACTTAGTTTGCTGCTGTGCCCAGAAATCACTTGGTAGATAACGCCACTCTTCAGCACCGGTTGTACCGTTAACGAAGTGTAATGTGCCATCATTGGTACCATATACAATCTTATCGAAGAAAGTATCTATTTCACCATCTGCATTAGTGTCGCTACCACCATAGGTAATGACAGATGGAGAACTGTGCAATACATCATTGACAGCCCAGCGTTGATTAGCACTCACATCATTATCAGCATCAGTGATAATTTTTTTGCCGAGCAACCAGTTCATGCGGTCATCACATTCTGAACCGGCACTGGTAGATGGAGTAGGACATACACCTGCTCGTAATGCTGATAGATTCGCAGCATTCCAGGTCGAGCTAGTCAATTTGAAACCGGCTGCGCTTAACGCAGTATTTGCAGCTGCGAAACCTGAACCATTTTTATCCGTATAAAGTATCTGAGCTGTATGGTCAGTAATTTCAGCACCAGCACCACCTTGTGTAGTTGCTTTACCATCAGCTGCTGCTGACCACACACTTTGAGCTGTATCTTTAAACTTATCATCAGTGCTATCAATTGCCGAGGCACCATTGATGTCAAGAATCTCACCCAGGCTACACCCATCTGAACTGTCGGTACAAATATTGTATTTTTTTACATTACCGTACCATGACGTACTCAATGCTGGTGTAAATAATCCGAAATAAACTTCATCTCGACTTAATAAACGGTTAAAAGCGTTTGTCGCAAGTGATGGTGATACAAATGATGTTGGGTCACTTTTCACATCAGTTAAAATAGTTGTGAAAACATCAACCAACTGGCCAGCTGTACTCGCCTCATAAAAACCGCCTTCACCTACATTAGCGATATCCTTAATAAACTGTGTTGCACTTGTGCTATCAAGGTTAAAACCAATCGTATATGTCTTTACAATCTGATCATTTGCCAGATTAGCACCAACTGTTGCAGTGGATTGATCTGTTGTAGCGAGAAATTCAGCTAAATCAACAGTACAATCTTCACTACTTCCGTAGGTTTTAGATGCATCGCTCGATGTTTTGAACGAACTGTTATTGTTGTAACAACTTGATTTAGGAATCATTGACACAATCTCAGGGCTTTCGTCATTACCGGAGTTGGCAGAGCCGTCAGTTAACAAGACCTGGTAATTATTTGCACAGGTCAATGTCGAACTAAATGGTGAGATGTACATTGCTTCACTACTGCTACTGTCGTGTTCAATCACTTGTGCTGCACAGTCGGAGTCATTTGGGTTGCTTGCCATGTTACAACCCGAAGGTGTATAGACTCCAAATCCGTCAGTTGGCGTTGTGCCTGTGTCATTTTCCTTAGCACCACGGCAACTTCCTGAAGCGGTACAGTAGCTTGCTGGATGACTAATACGAGAGGTTCTGGAACCATCACGTGTATCACCGTACTCCATACTTTCGCCACGCCAGTAGCGTGCTGCCTCATACATTGTTTCCTGAATTGGTGTCGCACCGCTCGCGGGTAAGTCATCGATAATTTCAATTAAACTTTCACGAACTGATTTAAAAGGTGTAGCAATTGAATCCTGATAACGAATGCGCAAACGCGGCCCTCTAGCTGGGTCACCATTATAGGAATCTGCTATACGCTCGCCGGTACCCGGTTCGATAACAAACCCCATGTTGTTCCCGCTAGCCCAATTTGTACGGTCAACAATTTCTTTGACAATTGTTGAAATGTCAGCCGTATCATAACGTTCACCTGTCGTTGTCCAGTCTTCAGCCACCCAGGCGACAGAAGCTGTTGTTAAATTTCTACCGGTAATATCATCTGTCGTTGCTGAAAAAGTTGATAAATCATCTTCATCAATCCCTTTAATGGTAAATGAGGCTGCTCCGCTAGAAGTACCTTGTGCATAAAATTGTATTTCCGCTTCAACGATCGTTGCGCCTTGTGGACCATCAATTTCTTGGAAACGAATGCCAACTGTTTGAGCGCTTCCTGCATCAGTTGCGTTGCCCAGATTAAGATCTGAGTCAATGGTATAAACAACGGTACCGGCTTGCTCGGCATCGTCATTTCCCGTACCTACCTGACTGGTTTCATTATTTTCGAAACAGCCACTTGAGGAGGTATAGGTATAAGTTAACCTTGCGGCATCAGCTGCAGAACTTTCAAAACTTTCGAATGCTCGTGGATTACTGCTTGAGTCTTTAATGAATAAGCTAACAGCATTACCTCCACACCAGCCAGTTCGGCTAACTACGGCTTGTAAGGCATCTTTGATATTTGCACTTTGAACAGCAACGCCTGCATCCCAGTTATTCGTGCCAGTATTCCAGTCAACACCTGTTGTACGCGGGCGTGTCGCTGCTAAGAAATTCCCGGCAGTCGTAGAAAATTCTGCCGAGTTATCTGCCGCTTCTGCAGTTATAGTCCATTTATTTGCACTGGTTGTGACTGTTGATGTTGGTGTGAAAGTTAATCTTGCGTCAGTTATGGTTGCACCTTGTGGTATACGGATGTTTTCAAAGCGCAAACCTGCTGTAACCTCATTTGTAACAGCGGCTGTAGTTGTTGTTTCGTACTCTACAAATAATTTTGGTGCACGGCTAGAACTATCATTACGAGAATAAAGATCTCGATTACCAGTACTGGTTTCAAAAATAAAAACCATATCACCACCTGTATCATTATAAGTGCAATTAGCATTAGCTGTTGGCGGTGCTACGGTACAACCACGACTGACTATTTCTTGTACCAGACCAGCGATACTAGGTGTATTGAGTTTCTTTTTCTTATTTAATGCAGCGACGCCATTCCAGGCGACTGAACCGGTTGAGACAACATTTGGGGATACTGAATAATCTATAATATCCGTCGTTCCATCTGTGTTCTTGCCGTTAGTTCTGTTTCTGGAAGATATATCGTCGCAACTATTATTACATTCAGTAAATCCGTTGGCATCATTCGAATCTTCAGCATAAATGGTGACATTTGTCGTTGTTGTTTTTTTAGCTTGAACTTGAAACTGTACATAGGCATTTGTGATTTTAGCATTTTGAGGAATACCTGCATCAACATCAAAACGTACTGCAACCATAGTATCAGGACGCAAATCAAGGTCACTACTGTCATCATCGACATCGCCGTTATCAGAACCACCCACTTCCTCTTCAGCGTCACGTGAACCTCCAGTAACGGTCAACGAGAAACTACTGCTTGATGGTAAAGTAGTAACGCCACCAGCAAGTGTATCGACAGGCACGGATGACTCACTTAGATACATTTTATCTGCATCGTCATCATTCATATAACCATCATTGAATCCATCATCAATTGTCGTTGAATAAGTAAGTGTGGAGGCACTGGCTGTTTCGCCAACAACGTTAAAAACGTTCTCTTCAACATAGGTGACAGGGAACAAAATCGGACCACCATCATTATTAGTGAATCGCATTAACCCAACATTTATATCAGCAACATCGTCAAGCACCTGTTTCACAGCATCCTTCATGACATCGACACGTTTTTGACCGCCCGTTCCTGACACGGTTGAGGTCATACTGCCTGAAGTATCAAGAATGAATAAAACATTCGGACGTACTGCCGCATCTTGACCTCCACCGGTAAAATATATTTCAGTATCATCAGCGTGGACGATTGGATTACTGGTGAAGACCATTGTAAAACTGGCTAAGGTGTAAAAGCACTTTCTAGTCAAGGTTCTTAACATAATATTGCTCTCTATTGATTAATTCTATTTTAAATAATTTAATAAGTCTTATTTGCAGGATTCTAATGCGGCTTCATCTACAGACCAGACTCTACAGATATCTTTATCTGCATAAGACGGACGAGTACAAACTTCTCCTATGGTGTAGCGCTTTACTAATGCAGCACTTTTTCCATTAGAACAATAAACTGTGTAAAAACGTTCATCGCCATCGGTGCCAGCATCAACAACATTTGTTACTCTAACTTCAGTGTTAGCTGCTGAGACTGGAATTGAAAACACAAATAAAAACGTGAGTATTAGTGATAAATGTTTAATATTATTTTTCATTAAGTTGTCTCCTGAATGGTGTTACGGTGCTTTACCAACTTGGTAAGCACCCTGTGTTTGTGTGTTCGAAGCAATTGCATTACCGGTGCAGGTAGTTGCTGTCGCGCCAACACCGCACCCGGTAGCACTAAGATCAAAGTAATAATAAGCGTAAGTGCTATCCCAACCGGATCCTCTTGGTGGTGATGTATTTTGTATAAAAACAGAGTTGTAATCTGTTACAGCTTTATAACCGGTACCACCAATTCCATTATTGTACTTGTCTTTATATGAGTCTCCTGCTGTACCATCTGATGCTTTAGTTAAACGCGTATCAAATGCATCACCATCGCTAAATACAATCTCTATACCTGTTGATGCTGCCTGAAAAGCACGGTTTAGCAATTGCGTATTTGATGCCATTCGTTCTTCCATGGTTGTATTGTTCATGGAAGTTAAGCCGAGCATGGTTAACAATACGAGCATTATTAACGCAGTCATTAATACTGCACCTTTTTGCTGTTCGATTTTAGGTTGAATGATTAGGGGTTTCTTCATTGATTTATTCTCCAAAATCAGGATGCCCTGTTTCTTATTTGAACAGTCGTAGTAAATTGTCTGCGACGTAGATGTTCATCGGCTGGATCGTATGCTGTTGCATTTAATAAAGTATAGGTACGTAGGTCATCATCAATGTTGAAGTTTTCATTAATGGTTCTGACCAGTATTGAAATTTTAACGCTGACAACTGTATTCCAGTGTGCAGTTGTAGTCAGTCCCGTTGCGCCTGCAGCCAGATAGGTATTAGGTACACCATCTGAATCCGTATCAACACCATAGAGGATTTCCATCCTTTCCACGCCTTCAATGAGTTCTTGTGTTGTAGGAACGCCCGCAACTGAGGTATACCTGTAAAGTGCAGGTATTGCATCGCCAGTAAAATTCGCATTAGCTGCAGTGCCAACATAATAGCGGGTGGTTACATAGCGCGAAATTTGAGCTGAATCATCATAAGCCTTACTGAGTGTTGCACCATGAGTAATAGTAGTATTCGTTGAACCAGTTGCTCTAAAAATATCGCCAGAGCTACAATCACTAATCACCATGTTTTCATTAGCGGTAACATGACTCGCCGAGCAATTTTCGGTTGCACCTGCTTCGGTAAAACAAGTCGCAGGTATGGCTGCTGTTGCACTACCCATAGTGCTGCTTGTTGTAAATATAACTGAATTAGGTATAGGTTCTATGTATCGAACCGTAATAGCATCAGTCCCATTTATCATATTTGCTCTATCTTCTGTACTACCACTTGGGGACCAGGTAGATGTCGCTGTTTTTCCATCAATACCTTCAACAGCGTTAGTAAAGTTGTGAAGGTTAGTTGCTGTTCCTGCATTGGTGGTAACATTTGTTAACACGGTATTATCATCAAGGCAGCCTGCATAAGCCGCCATGCGAATATCCTGAGTGATTAGGTCAATTGCAAAACGAGCGTTTTCCTGTAAGCGGCCCATTTCATCCTGTTCTTTGTAGATACGTTTATTACTCATGAACAGACCCATGGCCGCAGTTAACATGAGAATACCTATCGTCATGGCGACGAGTAATTCAATTAGAGTAAATCCAGTTTGTTTTTCTTGTTTTTTCATCATTGTATGGTGTACTCAACTGTGTGGGTTTCGCCTTCTCGATCTGTCCAGCCTAAAGCAATCGTATAGAGACCTCCTGAAGCATTTATAGCCGCTGTGCTCCCATGTGGTAACAAACTGTCAATCTGGTTGTACCAACAGTTAAGATCGTTAGCTGCAGTTGCGCCAGTTGTAATATCGCATGTGGCATTGCTAAGGTCAGTTACATCAACTGAATGACTGGCGCCATCATACGAAGCGATGTTGTTTCTATTTATTCTCATTTTGTCGG
This sequence comes from Pseudomonadota bacterium, assembly GCA_038142205.1. Classification (GTDB taxonomy): domain Bacteria; phylum Pseudomonadota; class Gammaproteobacteria; order Eutrophobiales; family Eutrophobiaceae; genus UBA7359. Next base: position 648,706 of record JAYQJO010000001.1, read on the forward strand.
CGATATCGCTTGCGAGATAACTGATTTGTGTTCGAAGGTTAGCATCATGACTGTATCTAAGGGCTTTAAACTGTAGTGCTGCAATTCCAAGCACACCAATAGCGAGTATTAATAATGCGACTAACACCTCAATGAGCGAGAATCCTCTATTATGAATTTTTAATGTTAATTTTTTCATTTTAGCTACAACTATTGTATTTTGAGTTAGTATTCGGACGACCTACGGTGTTTATAACTATTTGTCGACCTGTTTCTCCAGCCCGGTCATCACATAAAGTGAATGTTCCACTGTTATTAATGAAGCCCTTCTGACTATATGTGAACGAAGTTGCACTGCCAGTGACAGTAGTTAATGTACAAGTTGTTGAGTCAACGTTTTTAATTGATACGCCAGCTGAATCTGTAATAGTGAAACCGGTTGCCCAATCAGAGTTTTTTTGGGCTATGGTGACACTGAGATTACGTTTGACGGCTTCACTTCGAGCAAGCTGTAAATGTGTGACGAGGGAGTTTGTTTTTGTTGTCAGGCAATTATTTTTAGTCATATTGTTGTAGCTAGGTATTGCGACTGCAGCAACAATGCCTGCAATGGCGACAGCAATCATCAGTTCAAATATGGTAAAACCGAATTGTTTATTTCTATATTTTTGCTTATGCATATATGATTATCCGAATATTGGTATGCGCAACCCTATTTATAGCAAAATATTATTTTTTTAATACTCATTTTAGATAAATGGTCATCTTTCACTGATTAATGGTATCTAATTATTAAAAACTGTGAACAGGAGCACATTTTATAAATAGATGAATTTTGATTGTATTATTATTGGCGGCGGTATAATTGGTATGAGTACTGCCAGAGAACTAGCTATTCGAGGTGCTAAAGTTGCGATTTTTGATCGTGGTCAGCTAGGTATGGAATCATCTTGGGCGGCGGGTGGTATTATTTCTCCAATGCGACCTTGGGCTGAATCGAGTGAATTAGTACAACTTTCTGAATATAGTAAAAATATATACCAAGAATATGTAAAAAAAAAAAATAGAAAGCGATTCAGGGATTGATACGGAATATATTGAGTCTGGTTTGGTTATTATCAATCAAGATCATGCGGCAAAAACTAAACTCTGGGCGGGAAATAAAAACATTAAATTTGAGGAAAAATTTGAACGTAAAGTTTTTGGCCTAAATTTACCAGCTCATTCCATTTTATTACCAAATATAGCGCAGGTAAGACCCCCTAAGCTTTTAGAAGCTTTAAGAAAAAGTCTTGAAAGTTTATCTGTATCAGTTTTTGAAAATACAGAAATCAAAAATATAGAAGTAAAGAATAATCATTTTCGTTCTGTCATATTTGATAATGGCAAAATTACTGCTGATTCAGTTATTGTTACCGCCGGAGCCTGGAGTAAAATGATATTATCTAATATTGACGTTGAAATAGATACAAAACCTATTAGAGGACAAATGCTTTGTCTTAAGCCTGATGAATTTACAACAAATAAAATGATACTAGATGGTTCTCATTATTTTATTCCAAGAAAAGATGGGTGTTTATTAATCGGCAGTACAATGGAAGATGTTGGTTTTGAAAATCAAACAACCAAAGAGGGGCGGCAGGATTTATTAGATTGGGCGTATTCAATAGAACCCAACCTTAATAAGGCAAAGCTTGTTAGTCATTGGTCCGGGTTAAGACCATCAGGCAATACCGGTAAACCATTAATTGGACGCATAGCAGAGTTTAAAAATATTTTCGTTAATACAGCTCATTTTCGAAAAGGTATACTGCAAGCTCCGGCATCGGCTCAACTATTAGTTGATTCTATGTCAGGAAAATCTTCATTCACGGATATCGGAAAATTTAATGTCGATTATTCTATTGCATCTTTGGAAGCCGGGTGATGAATAGATGAACTATCGTTTACTCTTCATAGAACTGGTTCTAGGTGATATCATTAGTAGGTTAATCGGACAGAAAATTCAATTTAGTTTTTGTCGTCAAAATTTAAGGCCGGAATAGCTCAGTTGGTAGAGCAATGCATTCGTAACGCATAGGTCGTGGGTTCGATTCCCTCTTCCGGCACCATTTCTAGGTCTCAACTTACGTATCTTTTTTGTGATTATGGATTCAAAGATTAGCAGTAAGTTTTCATTGTCAGAACGGGCATGTTTTATATCCGTTCTCATCATTACTTTCGCAGTTTATCTATTAACACTTCCAAGAACTGTCGTTTTAGAAGATGATGGATTGTTTTTAATGTCCAGTTATTTTATGGGCATTTCCCATCCCCGGGATACCCTTTTTATTCTTTAGTAAGCTGGTTCTTTGTAAATTTTCCGATAGGTAGCATTCCTTTTCGTGTTCATGCGATGAGTGCCTTTTTTGCAGCAGCGGCATGTTCTTTTTTATATTTTTCAAGTCGCTTTTTGGAACTACCCAAAGTTATCGCTATAACAGTAGCTCTTTCATATGGCTTTTCCAAAACATTTTGGTCTCAAGCGATTATTGCAGAAGTCTATTCTTTAAATGCTTTTTTTGTGTTTAGCATGCTCTCTATCGCTTTATATCTGAATAGAAAATATTGCTATATCTACAAGCAAGAGTTAAATCAGCAATCTAATGAAGAGTCATCGGTCAATATAAAAATCATCTTTCTAGGCGCTTTTATATATGGCCTTTCTTTTTCTGTGCATGTTCCTTTGGTTATTTTGTTTTCGCCTTCTTTAGCAATACTACTTTTTCCATTTAGGAAACAGATTATAAAAAACTTCCCGCTAATTTTTGTCTGTTTCTCAATAGGACTTTGCCCATATTTATGGATGATTTGGCGTTCGAATACCGATGTGGTTATTAATTTTTATGGGGCAATACAATCGTTCTCGGATTTAAAATATGTGTTTTCAAGAGATGGTTATGTTGAGGTCGATATTAGTGAGACAGCAGGGTTGTCAGACAAGTTAGGGTATTTTTTTCACTTGCTGGATGAAATTTATAATCAATTTAGTTTAGTCGGACTTCTATTTGTAATAACTGGTTTTATTTATCAGTGGTGGATTTGGCAAAAAGAGTTTGTTGGGCGTTATTTATACTTTTTTTATTTAATTCGTTCTTTTTTCTGCTTGTTATTTATTTTGATTATGACTTTTTAAGTCGTTCAGTTTTTAGCGTTTATCCGTTTATAGCTTACGCTGTTATGGCTATTTGGTTAGGACTAGGTGTCAAGTTTGTTTTTGTGAAAATAAAAAGATATCAATACGTTGCATTAATAGCATTACTGATTCTTATCGTTTTTTCCACTGTGTTTAAGAATTACTCCTATAACAGCCGTTCCAGCTATAAATGGGCAGATCAATATGGAATGAATTTATTAAAATATTTGCCAGAAAATTCAGATTTGTTTGTGAGTGGCGATATTCATACTTTTGTTCTTGGCTATAAACACCATGTTGAAAAAGTCAGACCTGATGTCCGCATTTATAATCTTCAAGGATTAGTTTTTGCTAATCGGATTTTTCACCCGGTAAAAACAACTGAAAATGATAAAGCCAATAAATTAGAACAGTTTGTAAAAAAATCTGAGCGTCCTGCTTGTACCTCAGATGCAATTAATAGTAATCAACCTCATACTGATTACTGGCTATTTAGTTGTTTATCGAGTGAAGTGGAGATCAAATATCAAGTTGAATTAAATTCAGATTTATTAAGATACTTTGATGAAATTATTCTTGATAATAAAAGTTTAGATCCATGGACGATTCATCATCGGCAACAATTAATAAAGAAGTTTGGTACGACCTTAGGAAAAATGAAAGTAAATAATATTGGATTAGATAATATTTCTATCAAGAAATATATCCAGTCTGTTACTAACTCTTTTTTGGCGCTTTAGGATATATAGAAGGAATGAATATGTATTCGCTACAGGCAAAAGACATTAATGAAATGATTCGCGTTATTAAGCATGTAGATAATATTCCAGCTCTAGCAAAAAAACACGATAAGGCAAGTTATTATAAGATACGCGGTGACGTTAGTTTACTAGCGGGTGATTCAGAAAATGCGATTAAAGAATATAATTTATCAATTAATATCTGGCCTGACAGGAAGAATAGTGCAATTGAAAAACTGGAAAAGCTTTATTTAGCTGAAAATAAAAAAGGAGAGTTAACTAAATTAAAGTTAAGATTTTCTGAATACTAAAAAATATAGAAGGTATCTCAATCAGACTGAAACAGTCACTTCCCAAAACCTATTTATAGTTGCGTCAACATCAAAAGTGCTGAGTCTGAAAATGTTTGCGCGCCCCAGAGCCATCAAATACTTCATTCCTTCGCAAGTAAATCAAAAGTTTCATAATCAGTATCAAACAAGTTATTAACTCTAGTGAAAAGAGTAAACATATTTTTAGTTTTATTTGTACCGTTGATATTGGCTACAGCATAACCGTCAACAAAGTCCGGTTTATTACTTTCATCCCCATTAAGTAATTGCGTTGAATGAATATAATGTTGCTAATTTTATTCAATGCTTTGGAGAATGTTGATACGCGGTCACAAGCTTGGGCAAAATATTACTATTATCATAGTTTTTCTTTATAGAAAAATATTCAAGATGGCATTATCTCGTTTTCTTTGGCCGGAATAGTTCAGTTGTTAGAGCAACGCATTCATAACGCATGATCCGATGTTCAAATCCTCTTTCTGGCACCACAAATAAAAAGCCCCTCAAAAGAGGGGCTTTAGTTTTTCCTTTAGCTTAATAACATCTAGAACTCAGCTTTAACTCCTATAAAGCCACTAATTGGCGCACCTACACCGACAAATCGATTGTTAGTAAATCCTCCAAAACCCGGAACTTCATCAGGTTCGCCAAGTAGGCCAAAACTTTCATATTCCTCATCAAATAAATTGTTAACGCGTGCGTATACCTTGAACATATCATTAATTTGATAACTACCGCGGATATTAACCGTTGCATACCCGTCCAATTGACCTAACTGATTGGATTCATCGCCACGAACAAAAACACCAGACTTGTAAAGCAAGTCACCACCGACGATGAAGCGAGAAGTAAAGCTGTAATCACCACCAAACTGTATGGTGTGATCAGGTATATTTGGAATACTATCGCCTTTTTCAACCCGTATCCTGCCTTCACCATCAGCAAAGTCGTTATTTTCACTATTTACAAAGAGGTCTGACTCAAACGTTGCACTAAGGTAGCTGTAGTTTAAAAACCAGTCGAGTTTTTCTAATTGGCCGTTTAAAGCGAGCTCCATACCGAGACGTTCGGTTTTACCTATATTATCAAAAAAACCCTGATTACCAGTTGCGCCACCAGTAGTTTGGAAAATAATGTCATCCTCATTTTCAGTAAAGTAACCGCCGATACTAAAGCCGACATTGCCTAGCATGGCAAGGTTGTTAAGCGTGCCTCGTAAACCACCTTCAAGACTTTTAGAGACAACTTGATCAAGCGGTGGATCTGCGAGGAAGCCGTTTGGCAAGCTACATGGTGCAGTTTCATCAGCACAGGCTAGTTCAACCGCTGTTGGTGCACGAGATGACTCTGAGTAACTGGCGTAGGTCGTCAAACCAGGTTGTAAAGCATAAGTAATACCAACAGCAGGATTAAAGCGGTTGTATTCATGCTCTCCAGTTAAACGTGGCTGTGCTTCAGTAAAACCACGACCACCGGCATCATTTAATTCAATGTCGGTATGGTTCCAGCGACCAGAAAATGTGAAGTCAAGTTTGTCGCTAACCGAAAATGTATCAGTGAAATATAACGAAATTGTAAAGGTTTCTGCATCGAGAGCAGTACCTTCATCAGAAATAAAAATCCCTGTGCCTTCAGTACTGCGATCTGGATTGAGTTCGGCTAACTCCTGACTGGAATTAAATACAACATCACCATAGGTATAACCTGCACCGACGATTAACTGGTTTTGTCTTCCAAATAAGTTATTAAGAAAGACGTTTTGGAAGTTTAAACCATAATACTCCTGTTCTCGGTCACTTCGGTTTTGTAAACCATTGTAATCATCAGGCTCAAAGCCATTTGCTTCTGAAACTACGACCTCATTTTGATTTTCAACTATCTCAAAATCTACACCTGATCCATTTAAAGCAACTAACGTTGTACCTGCATCACAATCAATACCTGCATCTTCTAAATCATCTTCATCAACCTCAATTAATGTTTCGACGCCATCAATAGTACATTCCTCAAATTCCGTACCGTCACCATTAAAAGTATCGGTCTCGTTTCGACGATAGAACGCGTTACCCGCAATTTGCCAGGTATTACTGAACCAATGCTCGGCCTGAGTTTGTATCATAAACATTTCGTTAATAGTTTGGTCAGGTGAGGTAAAGATGGCTTCATAGTCTTGATTAGCCAACTCAATTGGAATAGAACCATTACCGATTAAATCGTTATCGGCATAGTTAATGTTTAAGTCCAGTGATGAGGTTGTACCATTTCGGTAGCTTAGAGCACCGAATAGATTCAGGGAATCTGAAGGGGACGCATCACGCCAGCCTTCTTCATCAAGATATTGCACCATACCGTAATAACCGAATTTGCCGTTATTGCCACAGCTTTCTGCTGTTAATACAACACGTTCTTGAGGGTAGCCACCATGGACTTCAAAACTATTACCTTGGAAATTAAAACCGTTCTTGGTTTCGATGCTGATCGCGCCACCTAATGTATTCAAACCAAATACCGGATTAGCGCCTCCCACCAGGTTCATAGAATTAATCGATGCTTCAGGGATTAAGTCCCAGTTGATGGTGTCGCCAAATACTTCGTTGACACGGACACCATTTTGATAGATAGCGACACCTTGAGGTAAACCAAGTAAAGGAGAGGCCGTATAACCTCGGTATTGGATGTCTGGTTGTAGTGGATTATTTTGAGCATCATTGACTATGACACTGCTAAAGTTACGACTTATCATATCAGTGATGCTAAGACTCGCTGTTCTTTCGAAATCATCTGATGAAGCGGATTGTACATTATAAGGTATTTTTTCTTTTGGTAATCCAACACCTAAAACAGGCGTGATTCCAATAACCTCTAAAGTTCCCTGTGTCTGAATATCTTCTTCTGCAATACTGGCTTGTGAAAAGCTTAAAGCAAAAGCAGATACTGTATAGGCTGCAATACGACGTGCAGACATAATTCTCTCCCCCAAAGTGGTGTTTCTAATTATTTTAACTAAGGAGGGAAGATTAACGGTATATCTATTTGAATAGAAGTGAGTTTTTGGGAAATGTAATAGGAAAAATTCCTGAAATTGACTGAGAATCCTAAATTAGAGGTGACCTTCTAATACTTCCCGTTCTTCTTCACTTATCTTGGCATTTTGCAGGCGATTTTTAACCATGTCACTATCAATATGCCCAGCTTCAATTAAGTCTTCTTTTTCTTCTGGTGAGAGTGTGTCCATGAAAAACAGGTTACTTGGAGGATGGTAACCTGAATCAATAATAACATTTGCCTCATTCGCCATTAGGCGGTATTTGCCAATATTTTTATTTAGTCGCTCATCGGCAAATTGTTTGTCTGCTATGCCAGATGTGTATATAGAATGGATCTCCATTCTGTAGCTAATGATATGTCCTGGGTCGCCTGTTTTTTCAATATCAGCTTCAATGTGTTCAAGTCGGGGGTGCAATAGTTCTCGTAGCGTATCAAGTATTTCCTGATCCTCGAGCCGCGCTGAATAAATATCCAGAATATTGTCGATATCTAATTGTACATACGTATCCGTCGTAAATAACTCGTTCATTCTATAGGTGAGTAATTTGAATGAACGAAACCCCAGTAGTTGTTGAATATCGGTTAAATCACGAATATGTTTGTTAAAACCAATCGCGCAAACCAGCTGTGTATGATTCAAACCAAGTTGCATGGCGACCATATTAATTTTCTTGATGAAGTCGGTTTCATCACCTGTGCTGGTCTGATAAAAATATCGAACCAGTTGATCATCCGTAGCTGTTAATAATTCTGTAAAACTTGGCATAATCGTTTATGTATAATTTAGTTATCCCGGTTAAGTTTCAGGTGATCATACAAGATTTTTTTCTCAACATCTGTAATGTTTGCATCACTTAATCGAGCTTCGATTAAATCTCTTGGAATCAAACCTTTATCAAGTAGCTTTCTTTTTTCCTGCGGTAATATCGTTTCACGAAAAAAAACATCTCCTGCCGGAATAATTTTATTTTCTACGATTAATGTGACTTCATTAAGAAGAGCTCGAAAGCCACTGTCTGATTTATTTAGTCGTGTTTCTACAAAATCAATTCCAACTATTTCATCTGAATAAATTGCGCGCATTTCTTCTTTGTATTTTTCAATAATGAGCGAGTTAACTGTTTCTTCAATTCTTTTCTCTATGGTTTCCAATCGGCTAGCCAACAAATACTCCATGATTTGTTTGCTTTTCAAATCATCTTTCATATTCGAATAAATAGATAAGATGTTATCCAGCGTCAGGAGTTTATAAATATCCGTTGTAAAGTATTCATTACGAAGATTTATCAGGTCATCGTAGTTTTCAAAGCCAAGAATAGCGGGTAATTCAGGTAAGGTTTTAAGAGCTTTATTGAATCCAACAGTACACACGAGTTGTGCTTCTCGCAATTTTAGATCAATCGCTATTGTTTCAATTTTGTCCTCACCTGTTTTATTAGTATTGCCATACTTGTAAAACAGTTGCAGAAGTTCTACATCAGAGAAGCGTATAATTTCTTTAAACGAGGCCATTGTTCATTTCCCCGTTCAACTTATTAGCGCAACAGTCCTTGAAGAATGCCAGTGTTACGAACCCAAGGCTTGGTGTTTTGTACTGCTTTGGGTAATTCGTTAACAGCAAGTTCAGCTTTTTGATAAGTATCATAAAGTCCATAAATAGCAGTATAACGGGTTATGCCATCTACAATAACTTCTATGTAACCGGCATTAGAATCTAAACCTGACGATTGAATATATTTGATTATATCCTTCTCATTTACAACACTGCCGAGCTGTATTGTATAGTTATCAGCAGGTTGTTGGCGAAGCCACTGACTTAAGTTGAGTTTATTAGTAGAAGCAGGGGTACTTTTTTCTACTGGTTCGGCGATGTTGTTTTCTATAACAGGCTTTTCAGAAATGGTTTCTACACTTTTTTCTTTAGCAACAGTTACAGTTTTTTGTTTAGGCAACGTTTTTAATTTTTCTATGGCTTCTTGCAAGCCCTGATTTGCTGCAAGTTGATACCATTCTCTGGCTTTATTGAAATCTTTTGCCAGGCCATAACCATTTTCGTTAAAAACGCCGAGGTTAAATTGTGCTTGGGCAACGTTTTGCTCTGCTGCTTTGTTGAACCATTTTAAAGCAGTTGAATAACTTTTCTCCTTACTTTGACCGAAGGCATACATAACGGCCAGACTGTATTGTGCATTTCCATGGCCTTGTTCAGCTGCTGCCTCAAATAATTTTGCCGCTTTGACATAATCTTTTTCTATACCGATACCACGGTAGTACATCAGACCAAGGTTAAATTGCGAATCTGCAATGCCAGCATTGGCAGACATTTCCCACCACTTTGCCGCTTCATTATAATTTTGCTCTACACCTTGACCTTGAAAATACTTAACGCCCATATCATGCTGAACTAATGGCACACCTTGCTCGGCAGCCATCAAGTACCATTTAATCGATTCTGAAGCACTTTTTTCTACACCATGACCATAGTCATGCATTAACCCAAGGGTAATTTGTGCTTGTGCATTGCCGTTTTCTGCAAGTGGTTTCAGAATTTTCAAGGCAAGATCGTAATCCTGCGCTAAATAGGCTTTTTTTCCTTCTTCATAAGTTGCAGCAACAACAGATGAAGTAAAGAAAAAAAACAGAATGAAAAGATATTTAGGCATATTTATCCATAAATATTTTATTTTAGGAAACGAGCCTAAATTTTTGTTCATATTATTTAGTGTCATATGGTTTGTAGAGTTAGGCGCTATTCTACGCCATTGTTTTGGCAAGAGTGAATATTTCTTCTGCATCAAATAATTGGTTATTACTTTCAAATAATTTTTCAATGCAGGCTCTGTGTAGTGCCAGTTTTAATGTGCCAAAACCGATCGCACCCCAGATAATTTTACCATTTCGGTTTTCACCCCTGTCCATCATGTCAGTACCGCCTATGCCAATAGGGGGTGTCGCATTCGCATCTGCCATTAATTCAATATTGTCATTATTTTCCCAATGTTCCGGTTTTAACAACTCAACACCTGCTGCGCCGGTTGCGAAAACAACCTCAGCACTTTCAATTAACTTCCCTCTGGAATCATTATCAGCCGCTTCAGCCGCTTTAATATCAACATCAAAACTTTTCTTCATGTCTGCACAGGCTTGTTTAGCGTGAGCCAACTGACGAGAACTAATAATAACCTCACTAGCGCCTTCTTTAGCCAGCATGATAGCTGCACGTTGACCTACTGGGCCTGTGCCTGCCAAAACAACGGCTTTTTTGCCTTTTATTTCGCCACTGCTGAGTAGTTTTGCGATACCTGCTGCTGCAGTTGTATTACTACCATTACTGTCAAGCATAACGGAAACCCTAAAGTCATAAAAAAAGTTTTTTTGTACAGCGCTAAATAGTTTTTCACCAGCATTCATATCGCTACCGCCAACAAAAATAGCCGTATTTTTCTTTTCTTTGGGCGCACGGGTAAAAATAGTCCCTTCCACCAACGGTGTGACATTTTCGGGCGTAACATTACCATGTCCAATTACATGGTCTGCACCGCCATCATAAGCAACGATAGTATCAAATACAGAAGGGTGATCATCGGTATCAAATTGGAAAAGTAGCTTCTTCATTATTTTTTCTTCCTCTAGAATATTATTTTGATTATTAAATAAGTTTAATATAATCAATTATTTATATGTAAATTGAACACATTTCTGTGAATGCTTTGTTCAAAGGAATTATAACGTACCTGATGCCCTATTATGCGACAAGCTGCGAATTTAGTGGTAAAAAGTGATAAGTAATGAAATAACCGTTTTAATAATTTCTAATAATAATTAATAGCGTTTTTGTAGACGCCAACTGAGGAAGAATAAATGATTAAAGATATGACGATCCAAGTTTTTTTGGATGAATTGGCCGGGAAAGCATCGACACCAGGTGGTGGCGCAGCAGCAGCTATTTCAGGTGCAATGGGTGCTGCACTTATTAGCATGGTGGCTAATTTCACTATTGGTAAAAAAGGTTACGAAGGCGTAGAAGCTGAATCTAAAGACATTTTAGATAAATCTGAAAAGTTACGATTAGAACTAACCGAGGCAATTAATGATGATGTAAGGGTGTTTAATCGTGTTATGGCTTCATACGGTATGCCAAAAGAAACCGATGAAGAAAAAGCAGCACGTTCTGCGGAAATTCAGGCGGCTCTTAAAGAAGCAACCGATGTGCCGCTTGAATGTGCAAAATTGTGCCGTGAAGTCATCAACCTGAGTCAGCCAATTGCAGATAAAGGTAATAACAATGTTATCAGTGATGCAGGTGTTGCTGTATTAGCGGGTTACGCCGGTTTAAGAAGTGCAGCGCTTAATGTTTATATTAATATTGGTGGCATTAAAGATGAAAAATTTGTTGATAGCCGCCGCCAACAGTTAGAAGCATTGTTAGGTGGTATGGATACACTAAAAGAAGAGATCTACGACTTAGTTAAAAGCAAACTATAAAAATAGTTTTCCATGCGTGTTAATTTTTACAGATTAATGCGCATGGAAAAATCTATCGCTTTCACATGCTTGGTTAATGCGCCAATAGAAATATAATCAACGCCTGTTTCTGCTATTGCTCTTATAGTTTGTTTATCAACATTACCCGATGCTTCGAGTTTTGTTTTGCCTTTAGCAATTGATACGGCTTTATTCAATTCTGCAATATTAAAATTATCCAGTAATACCTGATCAGGACTGGACAGCAACGCTTCTTCCAGTTCCTGTAGAGACTCAACTTCAATTTCAACAGGCACATTTTTTTCCTTAGCAGCCGTTATTGCCTTGGTAATACTGCCGGCTGCCAGAATATGATTCTCTTTAATTAAAATTTCATCATAAAGTCCAATACGGTGGTTTTTTCCGCCGCCACACGCTACAGCATATTTCTGCGCAAGCCGTAAGCCTGGAATCGTTTTACGTGTATCGAGTATTTTAGCATCAGTATCCTTAATCAGGCTGACAAAAGAGGCGACGGCTGTTGCTGTGCCGGATAATGTTTGCAAGAAATTTATTGCTGCGCGTTCACCGCTTAATAATGAACGCGCTGAACCACTTAAGTTACAGAGCTTTTGGTCAGGACTGATTACATCGCCATCTTTTACCAGCCAATCAATTTGAACTGATGAGTCAAGTTGCTTAAAGACTTCGTCAAACCATTGTTGTCCAGCCAGTGTGGCATGTTCTCGCGTAATTAAAGCGGCTGTCGCAGCAGCATCTTCAGGAATTAATTCGGCAGTAATATCGCCGGTGCCAATATCTTCGTGTAAGGCTGCTTTGACATTAGTAATAATTTCTTCTTGCTCAATTACCATGATGTATTTTTACCATTAAAGTATTGTCGAGTTTTACTAAAGACGATAGGACTTAATAGTAACAGGGCAATAAGGTTTGGAAGGGCCATCAATCCATTCAATACATCAGCAAACGTCCATACCAGCTCAAGTTTCATTATCGCACCTGTGAATATCGCAACAATCCAGAGTAGTCGATAAGGTTTAATAATTTTTGTGCCGAATAAATATTCAGCGCTGCGTTCACCATAATAACTCCAGCCGAGTATCGTGGTGAAGGCAAAAAAGATAATGCCAAAACTAACAACATAACCTCCATAGCCATATAGTCCTATGGAAAAAGCTTGGGATGACATGCTGACACCTTTTAAGCCGCTGTCCCACGTGCCGGTCATGATAATGACAAGCGCGGTTAGGCTACAAATAATAATGGTATCGATGAAGGTACCAAGCATGGCGATCATGCCTTGTTTTATTGGATCATTGGTTTGTGCTGCGGCATGGGCTATCGGTGCACTGCCGAGACCTGCCTCATTTGAGAAAATACCTCTGGCAAACCCCCAGCGTATCGCCATCCAAATTGATGCGCCGAGAAAGCCGCCACTGGCAGCGGTGCCACTAAAGGCGCTTTCTACGATAAGTGTTATAGCGTCGGGTAATTTATCGATATTCAAAAACACAATAGTTAATGCAGCAAGTACATAAGCAATGGCCATGAATGGGACACGCATTGCGGCAACCTGAGCAATGCGTTTTACGCCACCAATAATCACCAAAGCGGCCAGCGTTGCGATGATTAGGCCGGTTATCCAGGTCGGGATATTAAAAGTGGAATGTATTTCATCAGCAACAGAATTTGATTGCACCATATTGCCTATACCAAACGCAGCAAACATGGCAAAAAAAGCGAATGCCGTTGCCATCCAACGCCATTTATCACCCAGGCCATTACGAATGTAATACATAGGGCCGCCAACATAATTGCCCAGTTCATCTGTCTGGCGATAACTAACGGCAAGAACGGCTTCAGCATATTTTGTTGCCATACCAAACAGCGCAATAACCAACATCCAGAAAATGGCGCCAGGACCACCAAAATAAATCGCTGTAGCAACGCAAGCTATATTTCCCGTCCCGACAGTAGCAGATAACGCTGTCATTAATGCCTGAAAGGGTGTGATGTCACCTTTTATATGTGTTTCTTTGCGTCCTTGCCATAAAGTTTGAAATGCAAGCGGGATTTTTCGCCAAGGCATGGCGTATAAGCCAATGGTGAGATAGATGCCGACAATGGCGAGTAGTGGAATAAGTAGATACTCGCCCCAGATAATGCCACTTAGTGTGTTTAGCTTATCCTGTAACCATTCCATATTCTTTTCGTTAGTTTAATTATAAGTTCGAAGTCTAGGTGATTGAAAAAAAGACATCTTAATCGTAACGGATCAGTGTTGTCTAATTAATAGCTTATCGCTGTTCTGGGAAAAGTGGAGGTGTTTAAGAAAACTCATGCCTAGAAGAATTTCTTCACCGTCAAAGTGCGGGTTTATATTGGCATTCATATCATGCAGTTTAATTGGCCCCAGGCTGACGCTATTGAGTTTTGTTCCATAAACGCCAATTTCGCCATTAGCGGTATTAACATAGAATTTCATTCCCGCTTTAAGTTTTAATCGTTGAGCCACTTTTTCCGGGATACTGATATCCGTTGCGCCTGTGTCGAGCATAAATACCACGGGTTGATTGTTAATCTTGCCGTCAGCAACGTAGTGTCCATAACGATTCCGTTGTAATTCTACTTCCTTACTGATGCCAGTTTGAGTAAATTCAAGATTTTGGTTTGGGTTATTCTCTCTATCCAGATAGCGAGAGAAATATATTGATAGCAGGCCTAGAACTAAAATCCAGCCCAGAATGACCATCCAGCTACCTAATTTCTTTTGAAAACTTTCTTCACTCATATTGTTAAGATTTTGTCATAAATGCCGCTAAAAGTATTATCGAAACCGATTAATATGACATTTATGCATTTCTACAAACATAGAATTATCAGTACATTGTTATGCATCTTAACAGCTTGTTTTGCATTAACAGCGTTTGCTGCAGAAGAACAGCTTGATGAAAAAACGAAAGAATTGCGATTTTACACCGCCGCAAAAGAAGGGCGCTTGAATCAGGTTAAGGCAATGCTGTCATCAGGAGGGAATGTTAATTCAAAGAATCCGGCTGGACGAACTGCGTTAATGGGTGCCGCTTATAACGGTAATAGAAAAGTGGTGAAAACATTATTAGTCGAAGGCGCTGATCCTAATCAAAAAGACGCGCAAGGGAAGACGGCGCTCATGATGGCCGTGGCAAATGCAAAACTGGATGTCGTCTCAGAACTGATAAAAGCGGGAGCAGACGTTACCGTTGAAGATAACAATAAAAAAACAGCAATGGCTTTGGCAGAAAGAACAAAGAATAAAAAACTGGTTAAACTTCTGGAGTCAGCTTCCGAATAGCCTATCTCTATGGATACAGGAGGTAGAACGAATCAGGACGCCTATAGGGTATAGGTGCTAGAGCGACGCAGGAAGCCAAAGCCGAACAGAATCGAGGAAGTCCGTAGCGACGAGTTCCATTGAGTGATTAGTCTTTGACCATACGTAAGCCTGCAAAAATATGTCGTTTATCCGCAGTATAATAATTTCGAAAACTGGGGCGTTTGATACTTATTCTTGTATAACGACTGCTACCGCGTAGCACATAATGTTCATTATCAAAGTAGGGTACGGAATAACCTTCATAGGGATAGGCTTTGAAATTGTTATAAGGATAAAACGTATTACGACACCACTCCCAAACTAAACCGGTTTGTTGTAAATGCTTGTTAGAAGCAGCTATTTCCCATTCATGTTCATGCGGTAAACGCATGCCTTTCCAGTTAGCATAAGCTTCTGCTTCATAATAACTTAAACCATAAACGGGCTGATTATCTTCAAGTGAAAATGCGCCATTATGATCTATTCCGTAATAATTAGAGCAATCAGAATTATTATTTGAACGCCAGTGGTGAGGGTGTTTGAATGCGTTTTTATTAATCCATTGCCAAGCTGTTTCAGACCAATACTCTTTTTTTGAATAGCCGTCATCTTCCATGAATTGTTTATATTGCTGGTTGCTGACAGGTAAACTGGAAATACTAAACGACTCTATTTGTTTCGTATGTAAAGGACGTTCATTATCATAGCTACGTTCTTTATTATCAGTGCCCACTTCATACAAATCGGATTTAAGATATTTTAGCTCTGAAAATACTGTGTGTTGTTCTTTTTTATCAATAGAAATGTTTACGGGATCTAATTGTAATTGTCTTTCTGTTAAAACAATGTGCATGGTTTCAATATGTTGTGAGTAATGTTGGATTAAAAAATGAATCAGGAAATTATTTTCTATTAAAGCATTTTTGTTTTTGCTATTAAGTAACGACTTAAGTAACTCACGGTTTTCAACTTGTTTTTGATTCGCCCAAGACAGTAATTCGGATTGCCCTGGTAACACAGCGCCACGTGAAGGCTTGTGACTTAACTCAGGGAAATATAATGATTTTAGCGAATCATCTACAGGATCGTTTAAGCATTGTTCCCTGATCCAGTAGAGTTCTATGAAAATACAATGGCCAAGGTGCCAGCCAAGTGGGCTTAAGTCAGGATGAAATTGTTGGTTGTAATGCTCTTCAGGAATTTGACTAACAAGATTAACAACTTCGTTTTGTAAAAGCTGAAATTCGTTCAGTAATTCTTTCAAGAAGTTTTTCTCTACCTGGTGTTTATAGATTGAATGTCTTGATAATGCCTGAAGTATTAAAGCTAATCAGACTGTGTTCAGGAAAGCCTATCCAATCATCAGTATCATTTAAAGGTTCCGAGGCAATTTTTACGCAGCCTTGATTAAGTGAATAATAAAGACTGGGTGAGATATTATTTACTGCATGACGGCAAGCATACAGAGAAACACCATCACTGATTATGAAGTTCAATAAAGCACTGACATCATTGCCGCATACTGTTTTTAAATCCTGCATCATATTGATGATAGCGTCGTTTACATGATCCTCTTTGAGAAGATGTTGTTGTAGCAAGGCAAATAAATAAAGCGAATCACTGTCTCCTTTTATCTCTGTCTTAACATCGTTCGATAAATACTCCAGTAATCGGGACTTAACGTCTTTATCAAAAGGTTTGAAACAACCATTATGAGTAAAGATCAAGTTCTCTTGTGTAAAAGGCTGCGTGTTTGTTTCACTAATACCTTGTCCAGGCGTAGCGCTACGCACATTCGCTAACCATAAGGGACTGTTTAATGAACGACCCAGACTTTCCAGATTTGTATCAGTCCAGATAGGCAACACATTTTTATATAGGCAAGGAATATTATTCGATAGCCATGCAATACCATAACCATCAGCATTAATGGTGGCTTCCTGCATTTCTTTAGGTGCCCAAGATTGCTTCACCAGACTGTGTTCCGGTTCTAACAAAAACTCAGCCAGACTAATTTCAGATCCAAGGTATGCGGCTAATCGGCACATTAATTTTCTCTTTGCTCATTCGATACTGGTATAGTTAATGAATAGCTTAACAGGCTCATAAGGGCATTGAAATTGAATAAGGTAAATTATCAAATTGATGAGAAAGGTGAATGGCTGACTGACGTTAAAAAAGTTGTTTCACCAAACTGTGATGATAGGCCGGATACATCGGATATTGATTTACTGGTGATACACGGCATCAGCTTGCCACCAAAAGAATATGGCGGTGATTATATCGATCAATTATTTAGCAATAGATTAGATAAGAATGAACATCCTTATTTCGCTGATATACATCATTTACGTGTTTCTTCTCATTTGCTTATCAATCGGGAAGGGGAACTCACTCAATATGTGCCTTTTATAAAACGTGCATGGCATGCGGGCGTGTCTTCTTTTTGCGGACGTGAACAATGTAATGACTTTGCTATAGGCACTGAACTGGAAGGTTGTGATGATGAAGCTTACTCTGCTGCGCAATATAAAACATTAGCAGAAGTGACAGATATACTCTGCCAGCGCTGGAAGAAGATCACAAAAGATCGTATTGTTGGACACAATGATATTGCGCCGGGGAGGAAGACCGATCCGGGGCCAGCTTTTGATAAAGACTATTATTTTTCATTACTAACACTATGACGCTGATATTTATATTGATAGCACTGGGACTGGATTTTTTTCTGGGAGGTCTGGAACGTTTCAGAAACTATAACTGGTTCACGAGACTATTCTATTTTCTGGAAAAACGTCTGGGGCAGTACAAGGTTTGGGATGGTTCATTTGGGTTATTGTTGTCATTGGCTATTCCAGTCAGCAGTTTAATTATTATTAGCTGTGCTTTAAATCATGGGTCTGTCATTCTTGAAGGTGTATTAACCTTACTGATTTTAATCTATTGTCTGGCACCGGAAGCGTTAGATGATCGCCTCGATAACTTCATAAAGGCAATTGAAGACGGTGATGCTGAAAATATTTCATCATTAAGTGATGAGTTAATTGATGTCAATGTGATCGATGATGAAGATGCGAATGAAAAAGCAGTCATTAAATCAGCATTAGTCGAAGTACATAAGCGCAGTTTTGCCGTTATTTTCTGGTTTCTTATTTTGGGGGCAGCGGGTGCGTTACTGTATAGACTTGTTAATGAAATTAATGATGAATTTCAGGACATTCGCGGTGGTTTTGCTGACAGTGCAAATATTCTATTAAATATTCTCGAGTGGCCATCAAGCAGAATTATGGTTGTTGCCATGGCTTTGGCAGGCAGTTTAAGTGATGTTTTTTCTGGCTGGAAAAAATCGGAACACCTTTCACTGGATGTAAACAATGATGTGATAATAAAAGCGGGCCTCGGTGCTTTGCAATATATGCCTGAAGTTGATGTGCCGGATAGAGAAAAGTCTTACTGGATTGATGAATTGAAAGCGTTAATCAATAGAACCTTGATTATATGTCTTGCAATATTAGGTATTATGACGCTATCAGGAAGACTCGGTTAAGCTGAAGCTACTTTATAAGTATTTATATAATTCTCGATACGCTCAAACCGATAACCGTTGTCATCGTGTATTAATACACAATCATCTTCATACCAGTCGCCTAATACAATGCGTTTTGCATTAACGTCTTCAGTACTGATGTCATGCATCGCTTGTCGATGTGTATGCCCATGAATCAATACCTCAATATTAAATTTCTTTATTGTTTCAATAACAGTAAGTTCTGTTACATCAATTACTGCAGCCGGTTTTTTTTGTACAGCATCAGCGGCATAACTTCGCACGTCACGTGCTATTTTTTTTCGCAAAGAATAAGGCATGATCGAATAAATCCATTTAATAAAAGGATGTGTAATAAAGCATCGCCATTTTTGATATTTCACATCGTCTGTGCAAAGCGTATCGCCGTGCATTAATAAAATTTTCTTTTCATCCAGTGTTATTTCAGTTGGATCGCTGATTAATATACAGCCTGTTTCTTTGGCAAACTCATTATTTAAATGAAAGTCTCGATTACCGCACATGATAAACAGTTGCGTATTGGTATGGTTTGAGAAGTCGCGTAATGCACTAATAATTTCCGGGTTAGGAGAGAGTGTGTCATCGACGCCAATCCAGAAATCTTCAAACAGATCACCGAGTATATAAAGTGCATCTGCTTTTCTGGCCGGCTCGGCCAGAAAAGTTTTGAACAAAGTCAGTTTATCCGGTCTCTGATGGCTCAGATGTAAATCAGAAACGAATAGGGTAGTCATGTTTATTAAACGTAATTATCATTCAACAATTATTCTTCATCAGCAAGCATCTCTGCTTTTTCAATGGTAATGATTTCTTCAGGGACATCCTGATGCCCGTTTTTTGTCGTTGTTGGTTTTTCTTCAATGTTGTTAACGACTTCAATACCTTCTACCACTTTACCGAAGACACAATAGCCCCAGCCATCTTGTGTTTCAGAGGTGAAATCTAAAAAGCCATTGTCGCTAGTATTAATAAAAAATTGCGCGGAAGCGGAGTGTGGATCGCTGGTTCTCGCCATTGCAACGGTACCGTATTCATTTTTTAGACCGTTATTTGCTTCATTTTTAACCGGTTCATTGGTTGGCTTGGAATTCATTTCGCTATCCATACCGCCGCCCTGAATCATGAAGTCTTCTATAACACGGTGAAAAATCGTCCCTTCATAATAGCCGCTTTCGACATAAGAGACGAAATTTTCGACTGTTTTTGGTGCTTTTTCAGGATTAAGTTTGATAGTAATAGGGCCGAGTGTTGTTGCTAATTGCACCTTCATAATGCTTCTCCAAGAAAATATTTTGAAATTGAGTAGAAAATCTAATGATTATGCCCGTGACAGCCTGTTCCTGACAAATTCCTTTTGTCGCATTAACGCCTTTCGGATAAGATTCGCGCCTTATTTTATTTACACGACTACATGGATGGTAGGAGGTAGAGTAATGTAGGGAACAGATGCCAAGGATGTAATGTATATCGCGAGAGGATACGATTACAGGAAGTAATCGCTAGAGTCGAGTCTGGATGCCTACACGGATGTAGGTAGCAGAGTAATGCAGGAGCAATTACCGAAAAGAGACCGAAGTCCGTAGTGACCAAACTCATTAAAAAAAAGAAGAAGATCACGTGTTAAAAATTTACAACAGCTTAAGCAGACAAAAAGAAGAATTTAAACCTATCGAAGCCGGTAAGGTGAGTATGTATGTTTGTGGCATGACAGTATATGACTTATGTCATGTTGGGCATGCACGTGTCATGGTCGTTTTTGATATGGTTGCGCGCCATTTACGCAATATTGGTTTTGATGTGACCTACGTTCGCAATATTACGGATATTGATGACAAGATTATCAACCGCGCCAATGAAAATAATGAATCCATTACCGAACTAACCGAACGATTCATTGATGCTATGAATGAAGATTCTGATGCGCTTGGTGTAGTGCGACCTGATGTCGAACCCAAAGCAACTGAACACATGCAACAAATCATCGACATGATTTCTAATTTAATTGATAAGAAATATGCTTATGTTGGCAGTAATAACGATGTCTATTTTGATGTCAGTTCGTTCGATAATTACGGCAAGTTATCCGGAAAAAATACTGACGAGTTGCGCGCAGGCGAACGCGTCGAAGTACAAACGGAAAAAGACGATCCATTAGACTTTGTATTGTGGAAGTCAGCAAAGCCGGAAGAACCCAGCTGGGAATCGCCTTGGGGTGATGGTCGTCCGGGTTGGCATATCGAATGTTCAGCAATGTCGACACATTGCCTTGGTAATCATTTTGATATTCATGGTGGTGGACAGGACTTACAATTTCCGCATCATGAAAATGAAATAGCACAATCAGTATGCTCAACCGATGCCGCCTTTGCTAATGTCTGGATGCATAATGGATTTGTTCGTATTGATGAAGAGAAAATGTCTAAATCATTGGGCAACTTCTTTACCGTCAGAGAAGTACTTAAAGACTATCAACCGGAAGTGATTCGATTTTTTATTCTATCCAGTCATTATCGTAGTCCACTAAATTATTCGATTGATAACCTCGAAGAAGCGAAAGCAGCGTTAAGTGGCTTGTATACTTCCTTAAGAGATGTGCCGATTTCTGATGAAGCCAGAGCCGATAGAAAAGTATGTCGAAGAATTTAATTCATATATGAACGATGATTTTAATACGCCAAAAGCGATTTCCGTATTGCATGAATTAGCAAAAGAACTAAATCGTAGCGCAGACAAGTCATCAGACGAAGCGATTGCTTTTGCGACAACACTAAAACATTTTGGCAGAGTCTTAGGTTTATTACAGGATGATGCACAGGCGTTTCTACAAGGAAAATCAGGTTCAGCAGATGATGGCGTAGATGAAGAAACGATCCAAAAACTCATCGATGAACGTAGTGAAGCAAAGTCTGCAAAAGATTATGCAAAAGCGGATGAAATCCGCGATCAACTAGTGAACATGGGGATCAGCTTGGAAGACTCGCCAAACGGTACAATATGGCGACGTAACTAGTTGATTTATAGTTACTAATTAATTTCTTTTTGGCAATTGACGGGATAGAGTGGACTGCGTATCATCCCACGTCCTGTTATAGGCTGAATATCAGAAATCGGGGCATAGCGCAGCCTGGTAGCGCATCTGCTTTGGGAGCAGAGGGTCGGGGGTTCGAATCCCTCTGCCCCGACCATTTTGATAAACAATTTATATTAAGGTTTGAAAGCGCCCGTAGCTCAACCGGATAGAGCACCGGCCTTCTAAGCCGGGGGTTAGAGGTTCGAGTCCTCTCGGGCGCGCCATTTAGGCGTATAATGAATTTTAAGTAAACTTTATGGTGACTGTAGCTCAGTTGGTAGAGCCCCGGATTGTGATTCCGGTCGTCGTGGGGTCGAGCCCCATCAGTCACCCCATTTAATCTTATATATCTATTTTATCTTTTAGGGCCGTTAGCTCAGTTGGTAGAGCAGGGGACTCTTAATCCCAAGGTCGTAGGTTCGACCCCTACACGGCCCACCAATATTTAACTCGTTAAATCATTATGACTTAATAGCAAGCTACGAATTCTTTCTCTGGAGGTGCAGCATATGATGGTTCTGGAAGTCCTTGTTACTTAGAGTTGGTGGAACCGGAGATAATCATCCCGGTATTTGCTGTTAATAGTAAAAGTATTAATACAATCACATCACTTTAATCTGATAACGCTACTAAAGTTTAGATTATTTACTTATTTAATCGAAAAGGATTTTAGCGAGATTATCTGCAGTTAAGTCAATTAGGTCGAGGTTTATATTTTTTTGCTCTTCGCCTAGCGTAACATCAATAGTGATAGCTTTATTTAAATTAATTTCTTTTTTCATGTCTGCTTTTTGGCTTCCTGCTAATTGTTTATCAGATAACCATGTTTTAACGAGAGGGGACTGACCCTCATCGAAAGTTAAAACAGCTAAACCATTTGGTGTAGGTAGAAAAATGGCCTCTTGTGCTAATTGAAATCTATTTATAGCAAAGGTCTTGGATATTAACATTGCAGTGGCAACAATGCCGGCAATCTCATTATCAACTGTATTTGTGTCTATCGAATTAGAACGTTCAAATATTCTTTCTATGGCATGTTTGCTGATAGTCAGAAATGTATACGACTCCGGGTTGTCTTTATGGATTCTGTAGTCAACTCTGTAACAATCTATATAAAACCTAGAGTTATCAGTCTGCCAGAACAAGATAAAGGTACAGTTGTTCTTTTTTAGTCGATATCTCTTTTCAACTTTCATTATTACAGCATCACCGGCTGTTTCTAAGATAAGAGCAACCAATTTTTTATAAAAATTAGCAAGCGTTATTGTTTTGAAGGTATGCATAGGGGCTTCCATCCTTGATTGGATGCCCTCTCGTAATTCTCTGCAAGCTCTCTTTGCAAGTCCTTTAGCTAGTGATTCATCAACCGTAATCATAATCAAAAAAAATGGTGTAAATATGGAGTATATAGCCAGCGATTAAAGCCAACTATCGATAAAATACATTAATAAAATGACTTTGATAACTTATTGATTAAATTATTATTGATTGTTGTTCTTTAATTGTATTGATTTGCATAGAAAAGCCTCTTAATCTCAAGGTCGTAGGCTGATGAAAGCGATCCATGGCTTTCGCCTGTGGATGACTGCGCTGTTCAAATCTGATCCATTCAGATTTGTCGACCTATACGATGTACAGGGTGTGCGAGTTGATAGGTCGAGTAAAGCAGGAACTAGAACCGAAGATGCCAGTAGCGACCGGCCCACTATTTTTCTTCCTAATAATTTACTTTATAAAGTTATAAATTTTTTATTGATTTTTTAAAAAAAAACAGTGAATATTATTGTAGTTAAAAAGTGACGGTGCACCTGGATAGTGCAAGTAAATAACTGGTTTAGTACATTACGCCTTATAATTAAATATAACAGTTGGTGTTTATTAAGATAAATAACTATTTCTACTAAATCCTGCGAATTCTTTTTGAATAAATTACCCCAACTTTTTCTTTCCAGTTTTTTTCTTCTGATGATGTCGATTGCATTTAATGTAAGTGCAGCTGACGCGCGATTAGAAGTGGATAAAACAACGGTCGAGTCAGGTGGTCAGATTAATGTCACGCCTCGTGGTTTTATAGGCGGCTATTACATGTACCCATCTCTGGACTGTAAAAACTACCAAATACTCAATAGCGACTTTAATAGTGGTGGTGGAGACCCCATAAATCGCTTAGAGGGTTCTGCTAGCGTATATGTAGGAGAAAATCGTTCTGGTAAAGATGTTAAATGCACGATCACTTATGATGGCGTGCCTGACGAGGTAGCAAAGGATAAATACGGTTCTAAAGAAGTAAGTGCGTCAGTTGAAATCACGGTCAAAGCTCATGTAGAAAAGCAATCAGAAAAGGAGGAATCAAAAAAGGAAGAATCACCTACTCCTAATTATATTCAATTTAGGCTTGATACAAATAGCGAAAAAAATTACGAGAGAACGAAGCTGAGAATGGTAAAGCGTTCACGTTTCGAGTAACGACTACTCAGCCGCTACCTAAAAACATTTCCCATAAATATAAATATAAAATTACCGGTATTGAAGAAAACGATATTAACCAAAAACTAATAGGTGAGTTCACTTCCGACGTCATTAAAATTAGTCCCAAAGACGATACTAAAATTGAACCAGATGAGACGTTTACCATTACGCTTACCAGTGTGCCTGATGGGTTAAGTCGCGGAGTTGTTTCAGCCAGCGCCATTATCCTGAATGATGATAAAGAGAATTGTTTAACGACAACTGGATCTGGCAATACGCTTGCCTGTACTGCATGTGTTAGTAAATTCACTATATTAGAAGGTAACTGCGTTGAGCCTGTATTTGTGGGGCTTGCTGATAAAATAATTTCCAAGGAAGAAGGGGCAGATGGGAAAATTACAAAATATTCTTTCCCATTAATTTTTGAAGGCTTTCCAAGGCGTGAAGGCAAAAGTACAACAATCACCTATGACATCAAAGGGGCGGGACTGAAAGCCACAGATTTTGAAGGCGATAAACTTAGCGGAATTGAATTGACTCTGCCCGGTACAGCAGATAGTGCAAATATAGATATCGGTGTCGTTGATAATAAAATTGTTGAAAGTGATAAAAACTTTGAAGTTGTTATTACCAAATTAAGCGCGGGAGTGTTACCTAAAGAAAGTGGTAAAGCTAAAGCTAAAGGTGTTATCTTAAATGATGATAGTTATGGTGTGTCTATTAATAACCCCATCACTGACCATATTTTAGAAGATTCAGGCCGCACGTTTAATTTCCCCATAACGCTTTTTAACGGAACATCCAATAAATCGTTTGACATTCCTTACACCATTTCTGGCGTAGATATTGCCGAAGGTGATTTTGAAGGTGGATTAAAGGGAACGGTTGAGATGAAGGCCGGACAAAATAGCGCAACGTTATCCTTGAAGGTGCAAGAGGATAAAGATAATGAAGGAGATGAGGCATTTACTGTTTCTATCAATGAAGAAGAGCTTAAAAATCTTGCGAAGAGTGAAAACGAAATAGACATTGGCTTTATTAAGAATAAATCAGCCAGTGGCACTATTGTTAACGATGATGACAGACCGATTGCAAAAAAAACCTGTGAAGCACCGACAGCGTTTTTATGTAGTGACGGTAAAACATGTAAAGAGAGTGAAAATGATTGTTTTTCCGAATATCAAATAAAAATTCTTGGTGATCAGATAAGAATAGTCGAATCAGGGCAAAAACTTGATTTAATAATAAGGCAACAAGCTGGCAGGGGTAAGTTAACACGTACTGCAGAATGTGAGAATTTAATTGCTGGCGAAATCTTAGGTAGTGGAGAGGGAGTCTATTGGCACGCCCCAGTTAATACTACAGGAAAAATTGAGACCTGTTTGCTTACTTATAAAGGCATTTATGACCGTAAAGGCATCCCAGGAGTTCTAGAAGCATATTATAAAGAAGCAGAAACCTCTATAACCATTAAGGTCAAAAAAGGTGTCGACATAAAAAAAGTTGTTTCTATTTCACTAAAAGAAAAGCAAACAGAATTTAGGGAAGGAACAGATGAAACAATAACGTTTACTGTTCCCCTGAGTTGTCCGAAAGAATATCCGGCTGAATGTACAATGAGTACCTGTGCAAAAAACAAGGCAAGTTGTCCTGCGAACTTAACCGAGGCAGAAACGACCATAGACGTACCTTACACAATAACCGGTGTTGGTACAGAGGATATTGAAGAATCATTGACAGGTAAGCTGAAGTTTGGAGCAAATAAGGCGTCAATAGACATCCCATTGACCATTAAAGACGATAAAGCTGCTGAGGCATACAAAGAAGAGTTAAAAGTTGAACTTGGCATACCATCAAACGGCGTAACATTAGTCGAGGACAAGAAAACTGCAATTGCCACGATTATAGATGATGATGTAGTCAACAAAGTCCCTGTTGCACAAGACGATACGCCAACTCTTTCTGCTGACAGCGAATCGACAGTCATAAAGGTTTTGGATAATGACACTGATCCTGATAAAGATAAGTTAACAGTCACTGCTATCAATAAAAGTAATGTAAAAGGATTTTTGCTATTAGGTAAGAATGACGGGGTTATCAGTTACGATCCAAACAACAAGTTTAATGAACTGGAAAAAGGTAAAACCGCAACAGACACCTTTAGTTATACAGTGAGTGATGGAAAAGGCGGTGAAGCTAAAGCAACAGTTACGATTACGATTGAAGGTGTTAAGGAAGCACCAAAATCTGATAACACCCCCCCAGTCGCTAACGATGATACTCATCCTAAAACTCCTCTCCCTGCGAATTGGGGATCGACTGAAACAATAGATGTATTGAAAAATGATACGGATGCTGATGGAGATACATTAACCGTAATTAAACTAGATTACTCAGGCACGAAAGCATTCGTTACCTTGACTGACGGTGTTATCGACTATGCGCTTAAAGTTGAATTTGATGGTAATAAGCTCGTTGGTGAATTAGGTGATATAGAAAAAGGTAAAACGGTAACAGACACCTTTAGTTATACGGTAAGCGATGGTAATGGCGGTGAAGATACCGCAACAGTCACCATTACGATTAATGGGGTAAAAGAACCGGCGTCAATCGTTGAATCATTTGTCTGTAATTCCAGTAGCGACTGTAGTGGAAATGGACTATGTGTAAACGGAAGTTGCGCGTGTGACTACGGTTTTACTGGTGAAGCTTGTAATGCTAAAACCTGCCCAGATGATTGTAATAGCAATGGTCAATGTGTAGATGGTTCATGTGAATGTAACGCAGGTTTTTTTGGTGCAAATTGTTCTAAAAAAGCTACTACATCCGGGTCTACTACAACTGCAAGCACACCTGCAAAAACGACTGGATCGAATACCGTTAAGAAAATCGTTTCGGTTAAACCAGAGAAGACGGAATATAAACAAGGTGTCGATACAGAAATTGTCTTTACTGTGTCCTTAAGTTGTCCTGTAGGCACGAAAGAATGTCCAGGTTCGGCGAATTTATGTTCTAATTCAGTAAGTGATTGTCCCGGAGGTCCTTTCGGAGGCACTATTTCAGTTTCCCCTACTTCCGTGACTGCTTTGACAGACCAAGTTGTTGCTACCGCATCAGGTTGGAGAAGCATTGGTGCGAGAGGTAGATTGAAATATACCTGGTTCCATAACTGTGGAGGTGCAGGTAAACAAATTGTTGGCAATACAAGTTTAAGCCCTAATGCCAAATTTCTTACCCCTTATAGTGGTTCTACTGAGATTACATGTGAAGTCACGGTTGATGTTGAGGACGAATATGGCAGAACAACTTCTAAATCCACGGAAATAACAGTCAAACCGGTAACCGCAGCCTCAGCATCCATGGCATCAAAGAACATTGAGTCTCTGATCATGGAAGCAGAGAAGAAAGGGACGAAAGAGGCGGATATACAAAATTTACTAAATATACTCAATAAAATTCAAAATTCACCAGGTACTTCGTCCAATTAAGCAGAGATGAATAATTTTATTAACAAATTACTCTTTATCGCTTCGTGGCTATTCGTCGTTGCCGCGCCTGTTGTTCATGCGCAAGATGAATCACTAGAGACAGTAACTGTGCCTTATACCATCACTAACGCAGATGGCTCCAAGACCGAACGTACATTGACGTTTGTAAAAAACGGTGAGCTACAAATCAGAATCCCTATTCGGGATATACAGCTTTACGAAGATGCAAACTCCATTAGTGTTGAGCTTGGTACACCATCCGGAGGGGTGACACTAAGCGGTGATGATAAAAAAACAATCGTTACACTCTTACGCAATAAATCAAATAAAGCTAATAAACCACCGACCTACGATAATGAAATTACACCGCTAAGCGCTGAAGTTGGTCAAGCTATACCGGGCAAGCTATGGGATAAAGATACGTTCTCAGATCCGGACGGCGATGAACTTACAATTACAGTAAACAAAGACACGCTGCCTAAAGATCTAAGAGGTGGAGATGCAATAATTGGTGTTGCTACCCAGGAAGCGGGACTGTTCAATATCGAAATCACTGTTAGTGATGGTAAGAATGATCTCCCTGTAAAAGTACCTCTTACGATATGTCAAAACAATGCACGTTATGTAGAAGTAGGTAAGTGTGAATGCCGTGAAGGGTTGAGTGATGTTGATGGTCAATGTATTTCGCTGCCGGCCACTGTTAGCCTAAAAGAAGTCACAATAAGCAAAAAGGAAAACGAAGATGGATCAGGAGCAAAGTACCGATTCCCAGTAGTGTTTGAAGGTTTCGAACGCTTGAACGAAGGTGATAATGCTTTTCTTAAATACAAAGTGCAAGGCAAAGGTATTACAAAAGAAGATTTTAAACGTGGACTCGAAGGAGAATATTTAGTCACTAGCTCTGACCGCGGGGAAAGAGTTTTGAGTCTAGAAGTTCAAGACGATTCCGAAATTGATCCTGATGAAACATTTACCGTCGTATTTACTGGTATAGAACGGGGTGCCGGGGATATAAAAATTAAAGAAGACGGCGTTGCCAAAGGCGTTATCTTAAATGATGATGAACCTGTCGTCGTTAACCTCGCTACTGCAGAGACAAGTAAAAAGGAAGGAAATGAGGGTGATAAGACCGTTTTCACTTTTACCGTAAACCTCGACCGGCCAATAAAAAGACCTGCAGAAATATTAGTCTCAATGGATTTCGGTAATAACGACAACCTTGAAAATCCAGCTGATCGTAAAGATTTTGAAGGTAAGATATATAGTGATACTCCCATCACTATCCCCGCAGGAAAGACAAGTGCAACATTTGATGTAACAGTGAAGGGTGACGATGTTGTCGAGCCTGATGAAGAACATAATGTTTATATCTTCGATGCTTATTTCTACAAGGACGATAATGAGCAAAATGAAGTAGATATTAAATATGGTTCTTCCAAGGACATTACTATTACTATTGAAAATGATGATTGTGAAGTCGGTTTTGCCATGGGAGATGATGGCAAATGTACAAATATAGATGACTGTACCCCGAACCAATGTTTGAACAATGCGATATGTACCGATGCTGATAATGGATTTACCTGTAGCTGTACAGTAGGTTTCTCAGGCGAAACTTGTGGCGAAGCTATTCAACCTACTGTAGGTAGTCTAGAGGCAGCATCGAGTGAAATAGAGTCTGAAGCTGGCACGAATCTCAGAACTGAAGGATGGAAAAGCGCATCAGGTAGCCTGAGTTATGAGTGGAGTGCATCGTGTGATGGTGGACTTGGTAGTGGTTCATTCAGCGATGATAAAAGCGAAGCAGCTGATATTTGTGCTGATGTTCCTTGTCTGAATGGAGGAACATGTTCCGATATGGATGGTTCCTGTACCTGTGCTTTCGGGTTTTCTGGAACAAATTGTGAAATCATGCAAAGCGGCACTCCTGTTAACAACGAACCTAAAACAGTAAGCCCAGTTAGTAAAACCTGGACCGCACCGAAGAATACGACTGATAAGCCACTCACATGTACCATCACAGTTAAAGGAACTGAAACTTCAAATAAACAAAGTGCATTTGAGACTACCGAAATAAAAGTTAAGGCTAAACCTGTCACCGTCTCTATCTCTGCCAAAGACGCAAATAAGGAAGAAAGCAACGACGGAACCACAGGTTTTACATATACCGTTAAGCTCGACAATGCTGCATCAGAGGCTTTCGATGTTAACTGGAAAGTAGGTGATGACAGCAAGACCAACAAAGATGATTTCGCAGCGGACACTGGAAAGTTAAGTTTTGCCAAAGGCGATCAATCAAAAGATCTGGTGGTTCAAGTCAAAGGTGATAAGGCATGGGAGGGTAATGAAGAGTTCACCGTTGCGATTGATGAAACCACACTACCAAAGGGAATTAAGCTGGGCGCCAATTCTACAGCAAAGGGAACGATCAAAAATGACGATTACCCAACTATTTCAATCGTTGGTCCAGGAGACAGCGTAAATGAAGGAAACAGCGATTCAGAATTAGTTATTTTTGCTGTTTATGTTCAAGATAATGGAAATGAAATTTCCTCTGATAAGGTGATATCAGCTGTCACGATCGATTGGAAGATATTGTTAGAAAGCGAGAATGCAACGGATAAAAACGATTTTACCGATGATACAAAGTTATCAGGAACTTATAAGGTTGATAAAGATACAGCTTCATACAATTATCTGGATTTCAAGGTAAAAGGGGATGAGATCTGGGAGTCAGACGAAACAGTTACTATTGAAGTTACGCATTCAATTATCGAATCTGGACAAACCAAAGAGTTAGGGAAAACGCGTAGTTCCGTAACAATAAAAAATGATGACGCGAAAGATTACTGCGCTGACGATCCTTGTAAAAATAACGGTCAATGTAGTAACGATTTAGAAAAGAAAACATTTAGTTGTGCTTGTACCACAGAGTATAAAGGAACGACTTGTGATCAGTTAATAAACAACCCACCTGTCGTTAAAAAGAAGATAGAGGATCAGATAAAAACAGTAGGAGACTGGGTATATTTGCAATTTAATTATACTGATTATTTCAGTGATGCGGATGGTGACGGTCTTGCTCTGGAGATAACAGGTTACCCTGAAAGCTTGTCTTTTACTTATCCTACTCCCGGCGGTGGCAGCATGATTAGTGGTACGCTGAAAGATAAGGATGTCCGAGAACACACAATCACCGTCACTGCAAAAGATGGTAAAGGTGGCAAAGAATCGACAACCTTCAAGCTGACTGTTAAGGCTAAAGATAATTCAAGTATTATAAATGCAACATGTCCTGTAGTGACACCATTCAGATGTCCGGATAACACATGTAAAGCAACACACTCAGATTGTACTAGAACATCGTCAGCTACCGGCTGTCCTAAAATCACATGTCCTGATGGAAGTTGTGTTGAATATATAGCAAGTTGCCCTAAAGCTTCGACTAGTACTGCTTCAAGCAAAAAAACAACTGACTTCAAAGTCGTTAATAAAACAGTGTCTGTTTCACAAACAATCGATGAAAAAGAAGACAGCGACGGTAATAAGTCACTTACCTTTACCATTGAATTGAGTTGCCCAACAGACAAACCGGTTGAATGTTCAGCGAATACCTGTGCGCCAACACAAGCAGAGTGCACGACAACGGGAACGACATGTTCAGGTACGACACCCGTACAATGTGCTGATGGTAGCTGTGCAGTAAATCAGACGAGTTGTCCTACAGTAGGGACGACTTGTGCAGCACCGACACCATTCAGATGTCCGGATAACACATGTAAAGCAACACAATCAGATTGTCCTGCTGAGACATCATCAGCATGCGCTACTGGTCAAGTGTTATGCAAAGATGGTTCATGCGCTAGTTCACCAAATCAGTGTCCTACAGTAGGGACGACTTGTGCAGCACCGACATCGATTAGATGTCCGGATAACAGATGTAAAGCAACACAAGCAGAGTGCACGACAACGGGAACGACATGTTCAGGTACGACACCCGTACAATGTGCTGATGGTAGTTGTGCAGTAAATCAGACGAGTTGTCCTACAGTAGGGACGACTTGTGCAGCACCGACACCACTCAGATGCCCTGATAACACATGTAAAGCAACACAATCAGAGTGTACTAGAACATCGTCAGCTACCGGCTGTCCTGCGACAGCGCCAATTACATGTAATGATGGAAGTTGTAGACCTACTTTAGGCGAGTGTCCGAGATAAAAGAATGATGAGAACACTTAACTACATATTTTTCTTTTTTTCTCAGTGTTTGGTATTTTTATATTACCTGTCGTTAGTGCGGACGAAGACTCTGTGTCCGTTCCTTATTCTATTGATGGCATTAATCAGGATGATGTACTTGAAGATGGTAAGTTAAAAGGTAATGTCGAGTTTAAAAAAAGGGGAGAACTCTAAAACCATTACAATAAAAATAAAAAAGGATGCGAGTAAAAGTGGTGATGACGAACCTAAATTCTCACTTGGCGAAACGGATGATAAGAAAGTAAAACGCGGTAAAAATAATTCCGTCGCGATTAAACTGCCTGATACTCTGAAGCCTGCTGTCGCGAAAAACACCCCACCGACGGGTGCTGATAAGACAATTCAGGTATTAGGAAACGACTCTTATACAAAAGCTTCGGAATATAGTGGCGCTTATTATGAATTTTCAGAAAAAGACTATGGTTTTAGTGATGCAGATGAGGGTGATTCTCTTTATACAGTTAAAATACTAAGTTTACCTGAGAGAGGGTGGTTATCAGGAGTTTTCTCTAATGGTACTTCAGGAAATCCGAAAGTCGGTGATGTGTTAGATAGTATTTATCTTGATGCATTGAGGTATTACCCCGTCGATGATGAGAGCGGTACCGTTAGTTTTCAATTTAGTGTCTCTGACAGTAAAGCCTTTTCTGTGCCCTATACCATGACGTTGAATTTTTCATGTCCTGAAGGTGAAGAATTAAAAGATGGTAAGTGTGTTGCAAAGAATACCCCACCGACGGGTGCTGATAAGACAATCCAGGTATTAGGAAACGACTCTTATACAAAAGCTTCGGAATATAGTGGCGCTTATTATGAATTTTCAGAAAAAGACTATGGTTTTAGTGATGCAGATGAGGGTGATTCTCTTTATACAGTTAAAATACTAAGTTTACCTGAGAGAGGGTGGTTATCAGGAGTTTTCTCTAATGGTACTTCAGGAAATCCGAAAGTCGGTGATGTGTTAGATAGTATTTATCTTGATGCATTGAGGTATTACCCCGTCGATGATGAGAGCGGTACCGTTAGTTTTCAATTTAGTGTCTCTGACAGTAAAGCCTTTTCTGTGCCCTATACCATGACGTTGGATTTTTCTGCTGTAGAGAAAACGAACACGCCTACTATTCAAGCCAACAGAAATATCATTGCGAAACCGAATCCGGTTGAGTCAGGTGGTGTCGTCAGTCTTGATGCCAGAGGTACAGGTGTTTTTTATCAATATACAATTGAACCCGGTGCTCATACTGAAAGATGGGAAGGATTTTGTGTTCCCGGCATTGCCGATAGAGCAACAATTGAGGATAACTCAAGCAAAACACCTGGGAATAACTTTAGCAAAAAAGGTCCTGCTCCATTTAATTTCATAGATGGAAAAATCGTTTTTGAGAATGATACGCTTAAAACCACGTGGACTGCGCCGATCAATACGACGAATGAAGTTATGACGTGTAAATTAACGGTTATTGCTTCAAACAACGACGGCAATGCGTTTGCTCAATCTGTATTTGTCACTGTCTTACCTACTAAACAAGTCGCTGATACCAATTTGGTCGATGACAAACTGACACCCAAACCTAAGAAGGAATTTAAGTTAGTCGAGAACAGCAGGAAATTCTTGTTATATGATTCGCGTTTAATTAATGGCATCAGCTTAACTCAAGAAACAAGCTTTACTGATGCAGTTAATGCCGCTATTAATTGTCCTGCCAATAAACCGATACTTTGTTCGGATATGACATGTGCGGTATCAGACGATGCGTGTACGACAACAACAACTACGACCACAACAGCCGCTGCGCCACCTGAAATCTGCGGTAACCTTGTTGATGATGATGGAGATACTCTTATCGACTTTGCCGACCCTGATTGTACTACTGCGGAAAACGCTGGTGCAGGAAACTGTGGTGATTTTTTTGATAATGATAATGATGGCTTAACAGATTTTGCCGACGCTGGTTGTACTACTGCGGAAAACGCTGGTGCAGGAAACTGTGGTGATTTTTTTGATAATGATAATGATGGCTTAACAGATTTTCTCGACCCTGATTGTGTTGAAACAATATGTAATGACTTTACTGATAATGACAGTGATGGCGCTATAGATTTTGCTGACCCTGATTGTACTACTGCGGAAAACACTGGCGCAGGAAATTGTGCTGACGGATTTGATAATGATAATGATGGCTTAACAGATGGGGCTGACCCAGATTGCGCACCAGCGTCATCGGCATTAACACTGGTTCCGCCTTTACTTAACGATACTTCGTTTGCAAATACAATTGTGATTGTCGTCAATGGAGCAAATCTTAGTACGGTAATAGATGCTGACGCAGACTCGGTGGCGAACTCGCTATTTCATGTACAGTTTACTGGTCCAGGAAGTGCTCTTGCGGTTCCTGCCACAGGTACCACTGTTGATAACACGAATATGTTGATGGACGGACCAAACATTGGACTCGGTTTTACAAGAGGCGGTATTACTTATGAAATCAATCTCGGTTTGACCATTACTTTTGACGATGACATTACCACCGATGCCTTGAGCGGTAGAAATTGTGGGGCAGGAGGGACAGCACCATGTCCATGATGAAAATAATTACATTCAAAGCATCAATAGCGGCTCTTCTGCTCATGTTTACTTTAGGCAGTATTCATACTGATGTTGAAGCGCGTGATTTTCGTTCTATCCGCTATGTCGAGTCACCTAAACTCAAAGACATGATAAACAAAGCCCAATTTAAAGATGGTGGTTTATCGCCAGAAGCAGAGGGGCTTAATTTAAAACCGATTCCGCAAGAAGCGGTACGGCAAGCCGTGCGTGATTTTTTTGCGGCATGGAACAATGGTCCTGGTTCGTTGGCTTCACATCTTGATCCGGAGTTTGTGAATGCCGCTCGCTTAATTGATTCAATTAATGATGTTGTACCCAGAGATGCCACCGTACGCGTGCTGGCGATCAGTTCGATAGTAACGCGACCCGACGAAATAGTTTGGTTATCAGAAGAAGATAAAACTAAGGGTTTTGATAGGAAAACCAAAGTTTCTGTCGTTGTTACGACGCAACTTGAATTTACTAATACCAATGGATTACAAAAAATTAGGGGTAATAGTGAATATAACTTTAACGTCACTGAGGAATACAGATAAACATGGGGCGTAGATTAATTTCATTTAATCGTTTATCTATTTCGAGTGTGATGCTCTTTACGAGCATTAACATGATGTCGTCTGTTATGGCAGAGGATGCTGATGGCCTGTTATTAGATTGGAGTATTAGTGGCTACAACACATACCGTGTGGATAATTATGAAGACAGCGGCAATATTTCTTCTAGTCCTTATCCTAATCGTGGCTTTCAACAATTTGACGATTTTAGTATCCAACTCAGTCGTGAAGTCTCTGAGTATGAAAATATCGAAGCACAGATTTCTGGAACGGTTGATGATTCGGAATACAGAACGTCTGAAGAAGGTTTGATTTTTGAACGCGGTTACATCAATTGGGAGAAAGGCGATGGGGCGATACCGTTTCGTGCCGAACTCGGCGATTTTTTTGGTAATCAAAGCTTGCGTACATTGCAACGTTCTTTAAAAGGTGTGCAAATAGATTTACAACCTGATTTCTTGTTTCCAACTCCGCATTCGATACAGTTGTTTAGTGGTGTGACGAATAGTACCTATCGTAGCTTGAGTGATAATAAAAATTTCTTTACGGGCGGATCTTGGCTTGTACCAGAGAACAAACTCGGTGCGTTTATATTAACTGCGGTTAATAACACGACGCAATCCACCTTAACGACACCGAGATTAAACCAAACTGTGTACAGCATGGCTTGGGCTAAAGAAGCGTCGTATTGGAATCAGAGTATAGAGCTTGAAGCAGAATATGGTTTTCTTTCCGGTGACGTATCCACTACCGAACTCAATAAGCATGACAATGGTTTTTTTACGCAATTGAAAGGGAAGAGTGAAAATATTCCACTAACTTATCGGCTTCGACATGAACGCTATGGTGATGATTTCAGACCAAACGGTTCTTCTATCACCTCTAATCAACGTGCCTCAGAAATTCATTTAGGCTGGCGTTTTACTACCGGGCTCAGTGCTAGAGCACGATTACAAACTTTCAGAACGAACTGGAGAACATCAAATTATACGGATAGAGATGTTGTTGGTTTAACATTTAGTGGGCCTTTAATACCCTCTATTGGGTTAACGGGTAGTTTAGGATCGTTTATATCCGATACTGAAACGGCGGATAAAACAACGAGTTCATTTTCGAACGCGACTAATGCCTCATTTTCGATGCCGATTGCTGATCATTGGGTAGCGCGTTTAGGTGGTGTGTTAACGCAAGTTGATAATCGTGTTGCGGGCACGGCAACAGTTAACCGCCAAATATCGTTAGGGCTGATTCATGATTTTAATTTCCATGGTTTTACCGGTTCTATTTCACCGAGTTTGAATCTCAGAGACAGTATCAGTGCGGGTAGTACAATCCAATCCGACATTTCACCTTCAGTGTCATTGAATGTACGAAAAGGTTCACACAGTTTAGCGTTTTCTCATAATGTCCAGATATTGGATACAAAGAGTTTGACGGGAACAGATACAGATACATTTCAATCGGCATTGAATTATTCCTACACGAAAAACGCGCATCGTATACAAATTGAAGCGAATCATTTTGACCGCAATCCGACACCCGGCAGTGGCACCGATGCGTATCGTATCGGCATAGGCTGGACCTATAATTTTGATAGGCCCGCTCGCGTGATACCAAGGCCCGATCAAAAGTCAGCAGCTGAAACACAAGCGCCTGTTGAGGCGGCTCCCATGGCCATTGATGCTCAGCCGGATATAATAGAATTGATTCCGGGTATGGATATGAAAGTTGTTAAAGCCAGATTGGAACAGTCAGGCATTATCGAACCTCTCGTCAGAGGAGAATTGGAAATCTATGAAACGCCATTTATTGAGAGTATTGATCATCGTCAACGTTTAGGTTTGATTTCAGAAAATGGCTTTTTAGAAAAATCGGTACTTGTTATCGACTTTGATGATCTGGGTGATATAGATAGTGCTTCTCAGATATATGATGAAGTACGTAAAGTCTTATTTGATCGCTATGGTCCGCCAACGACAAATATTGAAGAAGGCGTTTTTTCAGATAACATAAGAAGCGAATTACGCTCTGGTACTTTTCAACGAATTCTCGAATGGCAAACGACATCCAGTGTATTACGTTTTGGTATTCCTGACAGAACCGATGGTCAAGTTAGAATGGAAATCATCCATGCTACACGCTTTTCTTCTGGCGAGGATAATTTCTGGAGTACCGAAGCGCTTAGATAGTTATGTTTTTTTTACAGCTGAATAATATTAAAGTGACAGAATTATTATAAGTATTACAATAACCAGCACGATGGAACATTGTTCACTTTAGCTGTCTAAAAAATATGGTACAAAAGAACATACTAAACCAAATAATGATTTTATTGATGGTGATTTTGCTATCAATTTCATTTTCAGCTATTTCTGAAGAAGACGAAAAGCGTAGTGTTAAGCCTATAGACGGTGAATTGGTCTTACCTGACGATTACAATAAAGCAGAAGATAAAAAATGTGTTACGGTCTGTGATCGTTGGGGGGAAGACTGTATACTCAATCCGAGTACGGGTAGTCGGAAATGTCGGCGAGTATGCAAATCATTTGCTGAACAATGTTTCTAAAAACGTTATTATCTAGCCCACCTGTTATATTCAGATTTACAATACAAACTAGCGACTAATAGAATTAACTTTCTTGTATGGATGTTTGTTGTATGGGATCAGTTTGTGCTTATTAAAAACAGAGAAACAGGTGTTTCTCGAGCCAAAAAAAGCGAAAGTGGCGGAATTGGTAGACGCGCTGGTTTTAGGTACCAGTATCGTAAGATGTGAGAGTTCGAGTCTCTCCTTTCGCACCAATTAAGATATCTTTGCTATATTATTATGAAATAATAATGTTTATAGTTAAGGTATTGAATTTATTTAATATTTGAGGTTTATGAGTAGGATGCAAGTATCAGTAGAAAATACCAGTTCGCTTGGGCGTAAGATTAAAGTTGAACTACCACAAGATGAGATCAGCACGGAAGTGAATAATCGTCTTCAAAATATGACCAAGACGACAAAGATTCAGGGCTTTCGGCCAGGAAAAGTACCTTTAAAAGTGATTCAAGGCCGTTATGGTGTTCAGGTGCGCAAAGAAGTCGTCGGAGCAATGGTAGAAAAGAGTCTTTATGAAGCCATCAGCCAAGAAAAGCTTAATATCGCCGGTCTACCAAAAATTGATGAATTGAGTGATGAACTTGGCAAAGATATAGCCTATACCGCAGTTTTTGAAATTTACCCTGAAGTGACTCTCAAGCCTATGGCCGATGTTAAGGTCGAGAAAATGACTTGTGATGTGTCTGATGATGATGTTGCGAAAATGATAGAAATGCTCCGTAAGCAACGTCGTGAGTTAAAGCCTGTCGAAAGAGCGGCGAAAGATGGCGATAGCATCAATATTGATTTTGAGGGGTTTATTGATGGTGAAGCTTTTGAGGGCGGTAAAGCCGAAGGTTATGACCTTGAGTTAGGAGCTAATAGTTTTATTGAAGGCTTTGAGGAAGGATTGATAGGAAAGTCAGCTGGAGATGACGTTACTTTGGATTTGAAATTTCCCGATGACTATGGAAATGAAACTTTAAAAGGAAAGCAGACCGAATTTAAGGTCAAAGTTAATCTGGTTAACGAGTCTGTCCTGCCTGAAATTAATGAAGCTTTTATGGAGCAGTTTGGCGTTAAAGATGGTAAGGAAGAAACATTGACTGCTGAAATCCGTCGTAATATGGAACGTGAAGTTGAGTTGGCGACGCGTCGACAATTGAAGGAAACGGTATTTGAGTCTTTACGTGAAGAAAACGAGGTTGAATTACCGCAATCGTTGATTGAGAGTGAACAACATCGTATCAAGCATGAAATGGCAGAACGACTAAAACAGCAAGGTATGGATGGCGGCGCGATTGGCGATGCAGATGTGTCTTTATTTGCTGATGAGGCTAAAAAGCGTGTTTCATTACAATTAATTGTGGGTGAAATCATTAAACAAAATGAATTAAGTCCTGATCAGGAAAAAGTACGCCAGATGATCGAACAAGCAGCAGCTGGCTATGACGATCCTAATACTGTAATAAACTGGTATTACTCGGATAAAAAGAACCTGAAGGAAGTCGAATCGTTGGCTCTCGAAGAGAGTGTGATTGACTGGGTATTAGAGCATGCGACTGTTTCTGACAAGGCATACACGTTTGACGAAATTATGAATAAAGGGCAGACTGCTGCCTAAAGTTATTACAGATTATACCGATATAAATTGCTATGAATAATATTGAAACTCAAGCACTTAATTTAGTGCCAATGGTCGTTGAACAGACGTCCAGAGGTGAGCGCTCCTACGATATCTATTCGCGACTTCTTAAAGAACGTATTATTTTCTTGGTTGGCGCGGTTGATGATAATGTTGCTAATGTCATTGTTGCACAACTACTTTTCTTGGAATCAGAAAACCCTGACAAAGATATCCATTTTTATATTAACTCCCCTGGTGGTGTGGTAACAGCTGGTATGGCGATTTATGACACCATGCAGTTTATTAAGCCCCAAGTGAGTACGATGTGTCTTGGTCAAGCAGCTAGTATGGGATCATTACTATTAGCTGGAGGTGAAAAAGGTAAGCGTTATTGCCTACCTCATTCTCGTGTCATGATTCACCAGCCTTTAGGCGGTTTTCAGGGGCAAGCAACGGATATTGACATACACGCCAAAGAAATTTTGTTTATTCGTGAACGACTTAACCAAGTCCTAGCTCATCATACAGGACAATCGATTGAAACTATCGAAAAGGATACTGACCGTGATAACTTTATGAGCGCGGAAGCAGCAAAAGAATACGGACTGATTGATAGTGTTCTGAATGAAAGATCTGGTTTGCCAGAAGAAGATGTCAATGAGGCGGATAAAGAATCAGAGTAATTTATTTAATACTGTCAGGAGTAAATAATGACTGATAATAAAGAGGGTAAAAACGGCGACGGTGATCGCCTACTATATTGTTCCTTCTGTGGTAAGAGTCAGCATGAAGTTAGAAAGTTGATTGCCGGCCCTTCTGTATTTATCTGTGATGAATGTGTCGAATTATGTAATGACATTATTCGCGAAGAAATTCAGGAGAAATCTGTTAGCGGTGTTGGTTCTTCATTACCTACACCACACGAAATTAACAAGATTTTGAATGAGTATGTTATCGGTCAGGAAAGGGCAAAGAAAATTCTTTCTGTTGCTGTATACAATCACTATAAACGTCTTGAGCAAGGTGTTAAAAAGTCAGACGTTGAATTATCGAAAAGCAATGTTCTGCTTATTGGACCTACTGGTAGTGGTAAAACCTTGTTGGCCGAAACAATGGCGCGATTACTGAATGTGCCCTTTACCATTGCTGATGCAACGACATTAACCGAAGCAGGGTATGTCGGCGAAGATGTTGAAAACATCATCCAGAAACTATTACAGAAATGTGATTACGACGTTGATAAAGCGCAGACTGGTATTGTCTATATTGATGAAATTGACAAGATTTCACGCAAATCAGATAACCCGTCAATTACTCGCGATGTTTCCGGTGAAGGTGTTCAACAGGCATTATTAAAGCTGATTGAAGGAACCGTAGCTTCTGTTCCGCCTCAAGGTGGACGTAAGCACCCGCAACAGGAGTTTCTGCAGGTTAATACCGCTAATATCCTGTTTATCTGTGGTGGTGCTTTTGCGGGACTTGATAAAATTATCCGTGAACGCTCAGAAAAGGGCGGTATTGGCTTTTCTGCAGAAGTGAAAGGCAAGGAGGATAAGAAGAGCGTCAGCGAAGTTATTCATACGGTAGAACCGGAAGATCTAATCAAATACGGTTTAATTCCAGAATTCGTAGGTCGTTTACCTGTCGCGGCAACATTATCTGAACTTGACGAAGAACAGCTCTTGCAAATCTTACAAGAACCTAAAAATGCAATTACTAAGCAATATACGCGATTATTTGATATGGAAGGCTGTGAACTTGAGTTTCGTGAAGACTCCTTACGTGCTGTGGCCAGAAAATCGATGGAGCGTAAAACAGGTGCGCGTGGATTACGTTCAATAATGGAAAATGTGCTATTAGATACAATGTATGATTTA
Source organism: Pseudomonadota bacterium (assembly GCA_038142205.1). Taxonomy (GTDB): domain Bacteria; phylum Pseudomonadota; class Gammaproteobacteria; order Eutrophobiales; family Eutrophobiaceae; genus UBA7359. The sequence goes on from JAYQJO010000001.1 coordinate 689,928, forward strand.
CCTTCTATGGATAATGTCGCCAAAGTCGTTATTGATGAAGGTGTAATTAATGGTGAATCAGAACCTTTGATGATTTATGAAGGCTCTGATATGTCAAAAGCTGCATCTGAGTAAGGTTTTCTAATTTCCTGCCGAATATTTGCATGATTAGTGCATAACTCTAATCATGCATCTTGAAAAAGAGAAATAAGCCACCATATCGTTTTAAGGTATACTTATTTAACTCGTAAAATTTACAAAAGGTTTTTTATGACAAAAGAAACTGAGACACTTCCTGTTCTTCCCCTTCGTGATGTTGTTGTTTATCCACACATGGTTATTCCCTTGTTTGTCGGACGTGAAAAGTCGATTAAAGCATTGGATAAAGCGATGGAGGGCAGTAAACAAATTTTACTTGTTGCGCAGAAAAGCGCTGCTGAGGATGAGCCCGGTCAAGATGAAACCTATAATATTGGAACACTTGCCAATATTTTACAGCTATTAAAATTACCAGATGGCACGATTAAGGTTTTAGTCGAAGGTACAGCCAGAGCAGGCATAAAAGATTATCGCGATGAAGACGGTATGTTTGTCGCTGATGTTGAATTACTTGAAGGTGTTGTCGCCGATGAACAGGAAATGGACGTGCATGCGCGTTCAGCAATGAATCAGTTCGAGCAGTATGTAAAATTAAACAAGAAAGTTCCGCCAGAAATTATTTCCTCGCTTACCAGTATTGATGATGCCAGTCGCTTGGCTGATACGATCGCAGCGCATATGTCGATAAAAATAGAGGAAAAACAACATGTTCTGGAGATTATCGATATAAAAGAACGCCTTGAGCATCTCATCCATTTGATGGAATCAGAGATTGATTTGTTGCAGGTCGAAAAACGTATTCGTGGTCGTGTGAAGTCTCAAATGGAAAAGAGCCAGCGCGAGTATTATTTGAATGAGCAGATGAAAGCGATTCAGAAAGAGTTGGGTGAAATGGATGATGTGCCTAATGAAATTGATGAATTAACGGATAAAATTGAAAAAGCAGGTATGCATAAAGAGGCTAGGGAAAAGGCTGATTCAGAATTAAATAAACTGAAAATGATGTCGCCGATGTCTGCGGAGGCGACGGTAGTTCGTAATTACATAGACTGGCTTGTTGGCGTGCCATGGAAAAAGCGTAGTAAGGTTTCACAAGATATAGCCAAAGCAGAAAACATACTTGAAGAAGATCATTTTGGATTGGAAAAAGTAAAAGAACGTATTCTCGAATATCTTGCTGTACAACAACGCGTCAAGAAAATGAAAGGTCCTATCTTATGCCTGGTCGGTCCTCCTGGTGTCGGTAAAACATCGCTTGGCCGTTCTATTGCCAGAGCAACAAACCGTAAATTTATTCGCATGTCTTTGGGTGGCGTTCGTGACGAAGCTGAAATTCGAGGTCATAGACGAACTTATATCGGTTCTATGCCCGGAAAAATTGTCCAAGGCATGTCAAAAATCGGTAAGAAAAACCCGCTTTTCTTGCTTGATGAAATAGACAAGATGGCAATGGATTCACGAGGTGATCCAGCATCGGCTTTACTGGAAGTTTTAGATCCGGAACAAAATAACACGTTTAACGACCACTATCTTGAAGTTGATTATGATTTATCCGAAGTCATGTTTGTGACGACGGCGAATAGTTTAAATATTCCTGGACCTTTATTAGATCGTATGGAAATTATTCGTATCTCCGGTTATACCGAAGATGAAAAAATTAATATTGCTAAGCGTTATTTGATACCGAAGCAATTTACAAGTAATGGTATAAAAGAAGGTGAAGTAGTTATTAGAGAAGGTGTTATTCGCGATATTATTCGTTATTACACGCGAGAAGCAGGTGTTCGTAGTCTTGACAGGGAAATTGCGAATATATGCAGAAAAATAGTGAAGCAAATTTTGCTTAAACCTACTGATAAAACAGTCACAGTCACTGAGAAAAAACTTGAATCTTTATTAGGCGTTAAAAGATTCCGTTATGGTCGAGCTGAAGAAGAAGATCGTATCGGTCAGGTTACCGGACTTGCCTGGACGGAAGTTGGTGGTGAATTATTGACGATTGAAGCGGCTATGGTTGATGGTAAAGGAAAAATAACACGTACTGGTAAATTAGGTGAAGTTATGCAGGAGTCAATCGAAGCAGCGATGACTGTTGTCAGAAGCCGTAGTAATATTCTCGGTATTGATCATGATTTCTATAAGGAAAATGATTTTCATATTCATGTGCCGGAAGGAGCGACACCAAAAGATGGGCCAAGTGCCGGTGTGGGTATGTGTACAGCGCTTGTTTCTGCACTTTGTAAAATTCCTGTTAAATCCAGTGTTGCGATGACAGGAGAAATTACCTTACGTGGTGAAGTGTTGCCAATTGGCGGTTTAAAAGAAAAATTACTTGCTGCGCTAAGAGGAGGAATTGAAACAGTATTAATACCTTACGAGAATGATCGAGAATTATCCGAGATTCCAAAGAACATAAAACAGAATCTTGATATTCGACCGGTTAAATGGATTGATGAAGTACTTGAGGTGGCATTGGAAAAAATGCCGGAGCCGAGTGCCAAAAGTGGTTCTGAATCTGATATAGTCAAAACCGAAGAAGTAATAGGAAAAGAGAAAAACGATTTAATCCGACCACACTAAATTATTTGCATCTGTTTGAAACCATTGCTTGACGCCTATTTCAGCTCTTGGTATAAAACTAGCGCAAAAAAAAAGTATCCAGGTCAAAAGAACAATACTATCTCACCAGTCAGACACATATCTGTAATAGCTGTAGCTGGGAATTATATACAAGGGGAATAATTATTATGAATAAAGCTGAACTTATTGATGCTGTAGCCGATTCTGCAGATTTGTCTAAAGCATCTGCAGGACGAGCATTGGATGCAGCAATAGAAGCAATAACAAAAGCACTTAAAAAAGGTGATACCGTTACATTAGTAGGGTTTGGAACATTTTCAGTTCGTAAGCGTGCAGCGCGTACGGGTCGTAACCCAAGAACGGGTGAAGAAATAAAAATCAAAGCGTCAAAAGTTCCTGGCTTTAAAGCTGGCAAAGCTCTCAAGGATGCCATAAACTAGCGCGCCCTTGGGTGCTTAGCTCAGTTGGTAGAGCGTCGCCTTTACACGGCGTAGGTCGGGGGTTCGAATCCCTCAGCACCCACCATGTTAAAAATTTAATAAGAGTAGAACACACTTAGGAGTGGTAGTTCAGTTGGTTAGAATACCGGCCTGTCACGCCGGGGGTCGCGGGTTCGAGTCCCGTCCACTCCGCCAACAGATTAGCCGGGTGTATCATTAAAGTGATACGCCCGTTTTTATTTATAATAGAGAGAAAGTTGGGTTTGTCATGTTAGGAGTTATCAGAGATAAAGCATCAGGTGTTGTTGCCAGTGTTATTGTTGGCGCATTAATTATTTCATTTGCGTTCTGGGGTGTTAATTCTTACTTTGGCGGTCCTAATGTTAATGTCGCTACGGTTAATGATTCCGAAATAAGCTATCAAACCTTCCAGCGTTCTTTTTATTCTTTACGTCAGCAAATGCAAGCTGTTCTAGGCGGTGATACGCTTAGCATGGAAGAAGAAGACTATGTTAAAGAACAAACTTTACAAAGTCTGGTTGATAGAGAGTTAGTCAATCAAATAATTGAAGATAACCACTTACGTGTCAGCAATGAGAAAGTTGTTGATACGATCAAAAATCTGGAATATTTCAAAGGTGAAAAAGGATTTGACCGCTATAAATATGAAAGAGCTGTTTCAAGTATGGGTATGGACTCTGTTGTTTTTGAAACTCAACTTAGGATGGACTTATTGGCCGAACAACTTCAGGCGGCTTTGTCTGATAGCCTTTTCGTGCTTGATTCTGAACTCGAAAATGTTCTTAAGTTGAAATCACAAACGCGAGATATTACTTACACAACACTGAATCTCGCTTCATTTATAGAAGATACAAGTGAAGTTGCAGATACTGAAGTCGAAGACTTTTATAAAGCAAATCCTGATAAGTTTGCTGAACCTGAAAAAGTTAAAATTGCTTATTTAGAACTTGATGTAAATGGGTTGGCAAAAAACATTGAGTCAGATGAAGAAAGCCTCCGCAGCTATTACAGTGATAATAAAGATACTTATGATGTTGCTGAACAACGTTCAATTACTAAACTATTTGTACAAACTGCAGAAAAAAATGCAGACAACGAGTATGAAGAAGTAACAGAAGAAGAAAAGGCCAAGGCAAAGCAAGCTATTGAAAAAGCATTAGCCCGCGTTAAAGAAGGCAAAACCTTTGAAGAAGTGTTAGAAAGTTTCACAGAAGAAGGCAAAGGTGCTTTGCAATTTAGCGAAAATAACTTTCTACCAAAAGGTGTTCTGGAGAAAGAAGTTGAAGAGTTTCTATTTGCTTCTGAAGAAGGTGCTATTAGTGATGTTATTGAGAGCAAAAAAGGTTTCAATATTATTAAAGTTGGTGAAATCAGAGGTGGACCAAAAAATGTATATGAAACTGTTGCAGAACAGGTCGCGCAAGACTATAAACGCGATCAAGCTGAACTACAGTTTTTTGAATTAGCCGATCAATTAACCAATCTGAGTTATGAACATTCTGATTCGTTAGAGGTAGCTGCAGAAGCGATAAATGGAGATATTGTTGAAACAGATTTTTTCAGTCGTGATAGCGCTTCAGATGGCATAATATCTAAACCTCAGATTATCACAGCAAGTTTTAATGATGAATTAATTAGCTCCGGTAGGAACAGCGATGCGATAGAGCTGTCTGATAATCATATTGTTGTTTTAAGAGTATTGGAACATCAGGTAGCCAAAACTAAAGCATTAGAAGATGTGCGCGATGATGTTATAGCGGAAATCAGACTTGGAAGAGCAGCAAAGAAAATTACAGAAGAAAGCAACTCAATCGTAAAACAACTTGAGTCTGGTGTTTCTACAGAGAGTATTGAGAGCGATGTTAAACTTGTATGGGCGTCCGTCGAAAAAACAACACGCGAAAGTATTGAAGTAAACAGATCTGTGCTACGAAATGCCTTTCAACTAGGCGTTCCTGAAGATAAGCCGCTTGTTGCCAGTAATCGTTTAGGCAGTGGTGATTATTCAATTGTTATCGTCACAGCGGTTCATAAAGCTGAAGTTGTTGATAAAGAAGATGAACTGGCTAAATCAACAGATATAAACATACGACGTACTCGTGGAAACAATGAGTGGCAAGAGTTTATTAAAAATGCGAAGAGCAATGCGGAGATTAAACTCTTTAGAGAAAATATTTAATAACTCGCTTGGTTAAATTCATTAGTCTTTAATCAAACTGGTTTTGTTTAATATATTTTTTCCCCTTCAGTTTTGGCAACAATAACTGCGCAACAACTGTCACTAAATACGTTTACAGCTGTTCTTGTCATATCCAGAATCCTGTCCGTTACCAGAAGCAAGCCAATTCCTTCCAACGGTAAACCAATAACACCGAGAATAACAGTAATTGCGACAAGACTGGCTGCAGGAATACCGGCAACACCGATTGATGTTAAAAGAGCGACAAGAACGATTGTAAACTGTGTTGTAAAAGTCAGATCCAGACCATAAGCTTGAGCAATAAATATTGCAGCAACACACTCATATAAAGCCGTACCATCCATGTTGATGGTTGCCCCTAACGGTAATACGAAAGAAGTTGTCTGGTTTGATACGCCTGCCTTTTTTCTATACATTCCATAGTAATGGGTAATGTGCCTGAGGAAGACGCCGTTGAAAAAGCAGTAAGCATTGCCGGAGCCATCGTCGTGTAATGACTTAACGGGTTTATCTTTACAACAGTTTTTAATAATAAAGCCAGCGTTATAAATTTATGAAAAAGTAGTGCCAGTAATACAGTTATAAAAAATAAAAGCAAGGGCTGGAAAGCACTAAAACCAGTAGCCGTAATTGTTTTAGCCACAAGCCCAAATACACCGATGGGCGCAAACTTCATAACAAACATGGTTATTGCCATCATTGTGTTAAACACGCCTTGCCAGAAGTTTTCTAAAGCCTGTTTTTGTTGTCCAGCAAGTTGGCTCATAAAATAGCCAAATAACATGCCGAAGAAGATGAGTCCAAGCATTTGACCTTCGGCTGCTGCTTTTACGATATTGGTCGGCACCATACGAAGAAAAACATCGGTTATATCACTGGCACTGCGATCTTCAACACGTTCTAATTGAGAAGCGACTTCTGTATCTGTACTCAGATTGAGTATTTCTCCTGCCGGTTTCCCATCAACGATGCCAGGCGTTAGAACATTGACAAAAATTAGGCCGATAAGAATAGCTAATAGACTTGATAATAAATAAAAACCTATTGTTTTACTTCCCAGTCGTCCAAGGTTTTCACTAGCACCGATACTGGATATGCCGCAAATAATAGAGGAAAGCACAAGCGGCACGATGATCATCTTCAGCGCATTTAGAAAAAGGGTGCCGATAAAGCTAAAGATGCTATAGAAAGTGACACTGCCTATAGCAGTGTCCTTATCTATCATTGCCCCAATCAGCATTGCCAAAATAATGGCAATAAGAATTTGCCAATGTAATTTCAGCTTCATTACAGTTTTAACTTGTTAAGTAAATGAGTTGAAATGAGCTTATGCATAAAGGAATAATCATTGTCCTGTTAAAATAGTGTTTCGGGCATTTAGCCCATCCCGATTGAATTAAATCCATTATCAACGTAAGTGATTTCGCCGGTGATAGCTGACGCGTAATCAGAACACATAAATGCGGCAACGTTACCGACTTCATCAATCGTGACATTGCGTCTAAGAGGCGAGACTTTTTCAACATGATTCAAAAAGTCACGCATGCCGCTAATACCGGACGCTGCCAAGGTACGAATTGGACCTGCTGAGAGTGCATTAACACGGATTCCTTCTGGTCCGAGGCTGGAAGCCATGTAACGAACATTGGCTTCAAGGCTAGCTTTAGCGACACCCATGACATTGTAATTAGGCATAGCGCGTACAGCGCCAATATAGCTGAGTGTCAGCATTGAGCCGTTTCGACCTTTCATCATTTCCCTGGAAGCATCAGCCAGCGCAGAAAAACTATAGGAACTAATTTCGTGTGCCTGTAGAAAGCCTTGACGGGTGACATTTTCTAAATATTCGCCATCAAGTTGTTCTTTTGGCGCGAAAGCTACAGAATGAACCAATATGTCCAAGCCATCCCAATAATCGTCCAAATGCTCGAAAACAGATTGAATTTCTTCATCACTGGAAACATCACAGGGGACAACGATTTCTGAGCCGAGTTCTTCGGCAAATTTTTCGACCCTGCCGCGTAATTTGTCATTTTGATAGGTAAAAGCCAGTTCAGCGCCTTCACGATGCATCGCTTGCGCAATACCCCAGGCAATTGAACGGTTACTGGCAACGCCAACAATTAGAGCACGTTTATTATCAAGTAGTCCCATCTGTGTTTATCCTTCTTAATATTGTTATTTGAAACTTTTTATTGTTTGAATATCTAAAGTGTACAGAAAAATGCACGCGTTTATAATGCACAGGTGACCACAAAATACATAAAAATAATAAATAGAATGAAGTTCGGCACTATATGGCTATTTCTCTGCTCATTCTTGCTTGCAGGGTGTGAGCAATCGGCATGGAATAACCCCTACCCGCAAGAGGATGCGTCTAAACGCATCTATTATGACTCGTTTTCTGAGCGCCCCAAGCATCTTGACCCGGTCAGTTCCTATAGTTCAAATGAATATGTGTTTTTAGGACAAATTTACGAGCCGCCATTGCAATATCACTTTTTAAAGCGTCCTTATGAATTAATACCGCTTACAGCGACAGAATTACCAAAGCCGGTATATCTGGATAGTGCTGGCAATGTTTTAGATGAAAATGCTGATCCTGAAAAAATTGAACAGGTTAAATACAGCATTTCAATCAAACCAGGTATTTTATTTCAGCCACACCCTGCATTCGCAAAAGATGCTAGTGATAATTACCTTTATCATGATCTGAATCCTGAAAAATTAACGAATATTTATACCCTGTCTGACTTTGATGTAGTTGGTACGCGTGAATTGCTGGCAAAAGATTATGTTTATCAGATAAAAAGAATGGCGCATCCGAAAATTCATTCTCCGATTGCCGGACTAATGGGTAAGTATATTGTTGGGCTGACTGAACTCGCTAAAGAATTACATGATATTGATTTATCAAAAACAAACTACATTGATTTGAATGAGTATGAGTTGCCGGGTGTAAAGGTCATTGATGATATGACGTTTGAAATAACACTGAATCAGAAATACCCGCAATTTATATATTGGTTATCGATGAGCTTTTTTGCACCAATGCCGTGGGAAGCGGATTACTTTTATACACAAGAGGGTATGAAAGATAAAAACATAACACTTGATTGGTATCCGGTAGGCACAGGGCCATTCATGTTGTCAGAAAATAATCCAAATCGGCGAATGGTTTTGAAACAAAACCCGAACTTTCGTGGTGAAGCGTATCCGAAAGAAGGAGAGGAGGGTGATAGAGAATTAGGTTTGCTTGATGATGCGGGTAAGGAAATGCCATTTATCGATATGGCTATTTATAGCCTAGAAAAAGAGTCGATACCGTCATGGAATAAGTTCCTGGAAGGTTATTACGATACTTCAGGTATTGTTTCAGATAGTTTTGATCAGGCTGTTCAGTTTAATGCCCAAGGTGATGCGCAACTAACGGGCGAAATGCAGGAAAAAGGAATACGTTTAATAACAGCAATAACGACATCAACTTATTACAATGGTTTTAATATGGCGGATGACGTGATTGGCGGTAATAGTGAAAGCGCGCGCTTATTAAGACAAGCTATATCAATAGCAGTAGATTACGAAGAATATATTTCAATATTTGCAAATGGACGTGGCAAACCGGCACAAGGACCTATTCCACCAGGAATATTTGGCTCTGTCGAAGGGGAAGCAGGAATAAACCCTTATGTATATGAATGGAAAAATGGTAAACCTGTCAGACGCGATATTGAATACGCAAAAGAATTAATGGTTAAAGCTGGCTATCCCAATGGACGAGATCGGGAAACAGGTAAGCCCTTAACATTAAACCTTGATACACCTGCATCAGGACCGGGTGCTAAAGCGGTATTCGACTGGATACGAAAACAATACGACAAGCTCGGTATTAATCTTGTTGTACGTGCAACTGACTATAATCGTTTCCAGGAAAAAGTACGTAAAGGCACAACGCAAATTTTTCAATGGGGCTGGAATGCGGATTACCCTGATCCGGAAAACTTTTTCTTTTTACTCTATGGCCCGAATGGAAAAGTTAAATATCAGGGAGAGAATGCGTCAAATTACAGTGATCCAGAATTTGATAAATTATTTAATCAAATGAAAAGCATGAGTAACTCACCTGAAAGACAGGAAGTTATAAATCAGATGGTTGATATTGCCAGAAAAGATGCACCCTGGTTATGGGGCTTTCATCCTGTAGGTTTTTCTTTGCATCATGGTTGGTATCACAATGCAAAACCAAACCTGATGGCAAACAATAAATTAAAATATCGTCGCATAGAACCGCAGCAACGTTCAGAAAAACGAATAGCATGGAATAAACCTGTTTGGTGGCCGATTGCATTAGTCGTAATATTGGTAGTAGCGATATTACTGCCGGGTATTATTTCCTATCGCCGCAGAGAGAGGGAAGTAATCTTATGATGGCTTATATCGTAAGGCGTATTGCTTATGCCATTCCCATACGCATAGGTGTCAATATCATTACGTTTCTATTGTTTTTTGTTGTTAATACACCTGATGATATGGCTCGTATGCAACATGGCGCGAAACATGTTAGTGAAGCTGCCATAGAAAAGTGGAAAGAAGAAAGGGGCTATGACAAACCGATACTCTGGAACAGCGATGCCGAAGCATCAGAAAAAATAACGGATACGATCTTTTTGAAAACTCAGTAAAACTGTTTTTGTTTGATTTTGGTCGTTCAGATAGTGGCCGTGATATTAGTTATGATATCAGTCAGCGTATGTGGCCCAGTCTTTCTATTACAGTACCCAGTTTACTATTAGGTCTATTGGCCTATATCACCTTTGGTTTAATACCGCCTTCTTCCGCGGCAGTTATATTGATGTATCCGGTGTTATTCTTTGTGTTGCCATGATGTCGATATCCGGTTTGTTTTATATTATTGGCGGCCAGTTTCTAATAGGTAAAGTTCTGCATCTTGTGCCTATTTCCGGCTATGACACAGGGCTTAATGCAATTAAATTTACAGTCTTACCCGTATTAATCGGTTTGGTTGGCGGTATTGGTGCGAGTACCCGTTGGTATAGAACTATTTTTCTTGAAGAGATGGGGAAGGATTATGTGCGTACAGCAAAAGCGAAAGGCTTATCAGAAACGATAGTTTTATATAAACATGTATTAGCGAATGGACTTATTCCAATTTTGACGGGAGTTGTTGTTATTCTGCCTACTTTATTTATGGGGAGTTTAATTGTTGAGTCCTTTTTCGCTATTCCCGGTTTAGGCAGCTATACCATCGATGCAATTAGTGCGCAGGATTTCGCCATTGTACGCTCGATGGTCTTCCTAGGTTCTGTGCTTTATATTATTGGTTTGATATTAACTGACATCTCTTACACTCTCGTTGATCCAAGAGTGAGGCTAAACTAATGCCTGTTATTTTTATCACAGATGCCTTTATCTTCCTGTTAGTGTTCATGGTGATAGGTTTTGTTTTCTATGCAAGAAAACATGAACACTTAAGTGCGCCGTGGAGAGATGTTGCGCGTCGCCCTATAGCTATGTCAGCAGCCGTAGTGTTATCGGTATATATCGTTATCGGTTTACTCGATTCATTGCATTTCCATCCCAAGCTTGAAGACAATAAACCATCAGAAACGGTTTATTCTACTCAGATACTCAGTGTGCTCGATCTGGTTTTATCTGATCTGCGAGAGAACACAGAAAGGACCTATTCAGCGCCATTAGCAAGTCATGCGTTTGCAAAAGAAATGATAGATCAACCGAATGGTAAACAGATACGAGATTATCCGCGGTTGAAATTCGGTGGTGCACATCTTAATGATCCCGAGGCAGAACGTTGTGTAGATATTACTCAGCGGTTTTTTATCGGTTTAATAGCGGGCTTACTCATTAGTGCAGTTGTTATTCTTTTCATTACCTTAATGATAAGTAAAAAGAATAATATGGTATTCAAAGCGACACTAAATAAATGCATCAAAAATGAATTGGACATTCCCTGGTATGCTATTTTTATTACATTAGCTTTTATTATTACAACCATCGCGTGTATCTATAACCTTGCTCAATACTATCATGTGTTAGGCACGGATAAGGTTGGACAAGATGTGCTTTATCAGTCATTAAAAAGTATACGTACTGGTTTGGTGATTGGTACGTTAACAACATTAGTCATGCTGCCATTTGCTATCATGATGGGCTTAATGGCGGGCTACTTCCGTGGCTGGATAGATGACGTTATTCAATATCTCTATACAACATTAAACTCCATTCCTGGCGTATTGCTAATTGCGGCTTCAATACTGTTGTTACAAGTCTATATTAGTAATCATGAAGCGGATTTTACCAGTCTCGAACAACGCGCTGATTTAAGGTTATTATTTCTCTGTATCATTCTTGGTATTACAAGTTGGACAGGTTTGTGTCGTTTATTAAGAGCGGAAGCTTTAAAGCTCAGAGATGTTGATTATGTACAGGCCGCTCAGGCATTTGGTGTTGGTAATTTCAGTATTTTATTGCGTCATCTATTACCTAATGTCATGCATATCGTCATGATTTCAATTGTTCTGGATTTTAGCGGTTTGGTATTAGCTGAAGCAGTCCTGTCATATATTAATATCGGCGTGGACCCGAGTATGTATAGCTGGGGTAATATGATTAATAGTGCGCGTTTGGAAATTGCGCGTGATCCTGTTGTTTGGTGGTCACTAGCCGCAGCTTTTATATTTATGTTTGTTCTTGTGCTTGCGGCCAACCTGTTTTCTGATGCTGTTCGCGATGCGTTTGATCCAAGATTACGTGGAGAAGTTTAATTATGACGATAGTAGAACTTCCAAAAGATAGACAACCTGAAATAAAAATTGTAGCAATGCCGAAAGATACTAATCCTGGCGGTAGTATTTTAGGCGGATGGATAATGTCGCAAATTGATGTTGCAGCAGGGATAACCGCTTTGGAACGCGCAAAAGGCAGAGTGGTTACTGTAGCTGTTAATTCAATCGAGTTTCATGAGCCTGTTTTTGTCGGTGATATTATTAGCTGCTATACAGAGATTATTAAAACAGGTAATACCTCTATAACAATCAAAGTCGAAGTCTTTTCTCAGAGAAATCCATCGAATATAGAAACCGTCAAAGTCACGGAAGCAGAGTTAACCTATGTGGCGTTGGATGAAAATAGAAAACCACGACAATTACCAGATTTGGATACGGAATAGTTATGTCTGAAATATTACTCGAAGTTAAAAACCTGGTTACATCTGTTAGAACAAACAGCAATAAAGTAAATGTTGTTGATGATGTCAGTTTTAATATCAACAAAGGAGAGACTTTTGTTTTATTAGGTGAGTCCGGTAGTGGTAAGTCCATGAGCGCTTTATCCATTATGCGCTTACTTCCAGCTGCATTGAAAATTAACGGCGGTAGTGTTGTATTAAATGGACAGAACTTATTCGAATTACCGGAAAGTAAAATGCGTGATATACGTGGCGCACAAATCGGTATGATATTTCAGGAACCGCAAACATCATTAAATCCGGTATTGACTGCGGGGCAACAAATCAGCGAAACATTATTTAGACACCAAAAACTATCAAAACAGGAATGTATTAAACGCAGCATTGAGTTGCTCGATGCCGTTGGTATTCCTGAGCCGGATAGGCGAATTAATGAATATCCACATCAGTTTTCCGGCGGCATGAAGCAACGCATTATGATTGCCATAGCATTAGCCGGCAAACCTGATTTATTAATTGCGGATGAACCAACAACAGCACTGGATGTGACCATTCAGGCTCAAGTACTGGATTTATTATTGAAGCTACAAAAAGATAATAATATGTCTATTCTTTTTATCACGCATGATTTAGGTGTAACTGCACAAATGGCTGATCATGTCGCGGTAATGCGCCAGGGAAAAATAGTCGAAGAAAAAGATAAAACCAGTTTATTTGAAAAGCCAGAACACCCTTATACTCTGCAATTATTTGATGCAATTCCCAGTTGGGATAAACGACAATCAGAAGCGGACGATACCGAGTTTGAACGTAAGGATGAAGATTGTTTATTAAAAGTACGTGATTTAAAAGTGCATTATCCTATTTGTGAAGGTTTATTTAAGAAAGTAGTCGGGCATGTCAAAGCGGTCGATGGTGTTACATTGGATGTCCATGCCGGCGAAACAGTTGCTGTAGTTGGTGAATCCGGAAGCGGTAAGACAACGATGGGAAAAGGTATATTGCGCTTATTGCAAACAACTGATGGCGAAGTGTTATATGAAGGGAATGATTTGAGTCATCTGAATGCAGAAGCATTAAGAAAAAAACGCTCAGAAATACAAATTGTCTTTCAGGATCCTTACTCATCTATGAACCCGAGAATGATGATTAGAGATATCATTCAAGAAGGTATGCTTGCGCAAGGTATCGGTGCGACGCAGCAGGAACGTGATCAAATGACGACTGAATTATTATTACAAGTTGGCTTGTTGGAAGAACATTTATTACGTTATCCGCATGAGTTTTCAGGAGGACAACGTCAGCGTATTTGTATAGCACGCGCATTAGCAGTAAAACCGAAGTTAATTATTTGTGATGAACCGACCAGTGCACTGGATGTATCCGTGCAAGCACAAATATTGGAGTTATTACGAGAGTTACAAAAGCAACATCAACTTGGGTATTTGTTCATTACACATAACATCAGTGTGGTTGAATATATTGCGCACTATGTCGCCGTCATGTACCAAGGAAAAATTGTAGAACAGGGAAAAGTAGAACAGGTGTTAATGAATCCTGAAAATGACTACACGAAACAATTGCTTTCAGCCGTGCCGCGTATTAGTACGGCGACAGCATAAAATTAAATAATTTGAATAGAGATAGGTAAGATTTAAAGCAGATGGAAATTTCATTTGGCGATACAGTAAAAGTATTAAGTACAGAACAAACAGAAGAAACCGGTTTAGCAGGTAAAACGGGAGAAATACTGGGAGAAACCAGTCCATCATCAACAGGCGTGACGTATTTCGGTGACGCGAAAGATGATTATGTGATTAATGTCGAATTTCTCGATATAAATGAAGAATACTGGTTTGCGCCTGATTTATTAGAACTCGTTTCTGATGACAGTAATAAAGAAACAACAACGTATTCAAAAACTGTTCAACAAAAAAAATGGTGGCAAGTTTGGAAATAAGATGAAAATATGTATTAAAATTTTTTCTCTATCATTTCTTTCATTAATTGTCACTTTTAATTGCCATGCAGCATGTTCTATTTATAAAGCAAAAACTGCCGAGGAAACTATAGTCGGTATCAAAAGCTGGAGTGATTTAGATGAACACTTTGCTGAATTTCACAGTTGCGATGATGGTGCAATAGCAGAAGGTTATTCCGATGTTATTTCAATGTTGCTTACAAAAAAATGGAAAGAGTTAAATTCACTTAAAATAGATGATGAATTTAAGAAATTTATAGTTTCGCATATAGATAAAACATGGGAAGAATCAGAAATAACTTCTGCTTCAAATAATGTTAATAGTTATTGTATAGATAATATAAAAGAGATTTGTGAAGCAATAATGATTTTAAGCAACAATTTCTCAAAACTTTAATGAGTAAAACTATTGGCTTAATCATCGGGCCTGTTCTGTTTTTATTGTTGTTGCTCATGCCGTCATCAGAGCAGTTGCCGCAGAATGCAGTTTATGTGCTTGCTATAGCTGCGTTAATGGCGACATGGTGGATTACTGAAGCGATACCTATACCGGCTACGGCTATGCTACCTATTTTTTTGTTTCCGGTTTTTGGGGTGATGGATGGTAGTAGCGTCACTCAAGCTTATGCGCATCATCTTATCTATTTATTTCTCGGTGGTTTTCTTATTGCTGTTACCATGGAGAAATGGAATCTTCACCGACGTATTGCTCTTCATACTATTCTATTTTTTGGGACGACACCTGATCGTATTGTTCTAGGATTCATGGTCTCATCTGCAGGTTTATCTATGTGGATCAGTAACACTGCTGCGACGATGATGATGCTTACGATTGGAATTGCTGTGTTAAAAAAAATAAGCGATGAAATTAAATACGACAAGTCTTTGCAGGTTGATACTCGACCTGAGTATTTTCGTTTTGGAATTGCATTGATGCTAGGTATTGCCTACGGCGCTTCAATTGGAGGTATATCAACATTAATTGGTACGCCGCCTAATGCCGTACTTGCTGGTATTATCGAAACACAATTCCAGCAAAGTATTAGCTTCTTGGATTGGATGATATTTGCTTTACCTTTATCAATCATCATGCTGATAATTACTTGGTGCTTTTTAACGCGCTTCGCTTATCCAAGTGAAATAAAACAACTACCGGGCAGTAAAGCAGTTTTAAAGCAAGAGATGGCAGAATTAGGCGCTATGTCCAAAGAGGAAAAAATAGTGTTATTCGTTTTTTGCGGTGTGGCACTGGCATGGGTGGTCCGTGGTCTCGTAGAGATCGAACAGTTTAAATTGATTAAAGATTCAACCATCGCAATTGGTGGTGCGTTATTACTTTTTATCATTCCATCAAACCTTAAGAAACGTGAGTTTTTGCTCGATTGGAAAACGGCACTTAAAATACCGTGGGATATATTAATATTATTTGGTGGTGGCTTTGCGCTGGCAAAAGGCTTTTCTGATAGTGGTTTAACTCACGCAATTGCAATTCAACTTAATATGCTTCAAGGCAGCAACCTGTTTCTTATCATAATAGCCGTTACGTTGATGGTTATTGTTTTAACGGAAATAACATCTAATGTTGCTACAGCATCTATGATCCTTCCTGTTATTGCAGCATTGGCTATTGCAATAAATATTCATCCTTACTGTTTGATGTTTTCTGTTGCCATTGCCGCTTCTTTTGCTTTTATGTTGCCTGTAGCTACGCCGCCTAATGCTATTGCCTTTAGTAGCCGTTACGTCACAATAAGACAAATGGTTAAAGCGGGTATATGGATAAATCTTTTCGGATTAATTTTAATTACTTTATTTATAAACTATTATTTACCAGTTGTATGGGGAATAGACATTAATACACTGCCATCAGAATTTACGGTAGTAACCGAAAGTTTATTTTAGTTAACACATATTATAAAAGAACTAAAAAGGGCTGTTTAAGAAACCTCCCATTGAATATTATGGAACAAGATTACGACGACTACGAAGAGTTTGGGAAAAGCAAATCTCAGGTTAAACGGGAGTTGCAAGAGTTACATGATTTAGGTAAGCAGCTTGTTGAGTTGCCTGATGCTCATTTCTTGCAAGTTCCTGTGTCGGATAAATTAAGAGAAGCCGTTACTGCAGCTAAAAAGATGAAGCTCGCCGCATTAAAACGTCAACTTAAGTTTGTGTCGGGTTTAATGCAGAAAGAAGATGAGGTCGCAATTCGCACTGCATTGGAAAAATTACGAAAACCACACAAGCAAAAAGTGGATCAGTTTCATGAAGTAGAACAATGGCGTGATTCATTGTTGGAAGGTAATCAAGAATTGATTAGCGAATTAGCGGATAAGTTTGAAAATTTTGAACGACAGCACGTTAATCAATTAATTCGTAACGCTAAAAAAGAGCAGACTAATAATAAGGCACCTAAATCAGCGCGATTATTGTTTAAATATTTATCTGAGTTACAAAGCGAACAATGAGCCTTGAAATAGTGCTTGCTGATTATTCCAGTGAGCAGCATAGCAACGATATTATTTCTCTTCTTAATGATTACGCGCTCGATCCTATGGGCGGTGGCGAAGCATTATCTTCTTATGTAAAAGAAAATCTTGTTATTGAATTAGCCAAGCAGTATGGCGCTATTACTGTTCTTGCTTATATTGATGATAAACCAGCAGGTTTGATTAATTGTTTTCAGTGTTTTTCTACTTTTAAATGTAAACCATTGCTAAACATTCATGATGTTGTCGTTCTGAATCAATATCGCGACCAAGGTATTTGTCAGAAGATGTTGAATAAAGTTGAAGAATTGGCTACAGAAAAAGATTGCTGCAAATTAACACTTGAAGTTCTGCAAGGAAATGAGGCTGCAAAAAAAGCTTATATTAATTATGGCTTTGAAGCATATTAACTTGATCCGGCAAATGGCAAAGCCTTATTTTGGCAGAAAACACTGGAATAATTATTATGGTTGATGAACGCTCTACAGATCTAGATGATATTGAGAAAGTGACGTTAGCACATTATGACAATAGTGCTGAGTCTTTTTGGCAAGGCACAAAAGATCATGATGTTAGTCAGAATATTGAAGCTTTTCTGAATGCACTACCTGAAGACGTGGCGTTAGATATTCTTGATTTTGGCTGTGGTCCCGGTCGTGATGTTCATACGTTTAAAACGTTAGGGCATAATCCTGTTGGTCTTGATGGTAGCCTGTCATTTTGTGAAATGGCTAGGAAACACAGTGCTTGTCCTGTTTTACACCAGCAATTTTTAAGTCTTGATTTACAGGAAAATACATTTGATGGCATTTTTGCAAATGCGTCACTATTTCATGTGCCCAGCAAGGAATTACCTCGTGTTTTACTAGAGTTAAATAGAGCGTTACGTCCTAATGGAATTTTGTTTACATCAAATCCTAGAGGGAATGTAGAGGGCTGGAACGGGCAGCGTTATGGGCACTATATGGAATTAGAAGTTAGCAAGAAGTTTATGGAAACTGCCGGTTTTGAAATCATTCATTATTATTATCGTCCTGAAGGCCTACCTTGCGAACAACAACCCTGGTTGGCCATTGTCAGTAAAGCATTACCGTTATAAGCATAATCCCTGCTAAACTTTGTTTTGAAACAGTGACTGTAAAAATCTAAAAGGGGAGAAGTATGTATGGAATACTTTACTGATGCATTTAAGAAATATGCCGAGTTTTCAGGACGTGCGACACGTACACAGTATTGGATGTTCATATTGATATATATGATTGTTTATGTTGTCTTAGCGGTGATAGATGGTTTTGTTTTAGGGTTTCCTATACTTTCAGGTATTTTAAGTCTTGCAGCAATTATTCCCAGCTTAAGTCTTGCAGCAAGACGATTACATGATATTGGGCGTACAGGTTGGTGGTTGCTAATATCTTTAGTCCCACTGGTCGGAGTAGTCGTGCTATTAGTATTTTTTATTATGGACAGTGTTGAAGACAATGAATACGGTCCAAATCCAAAAGCAGCGTTAGACGCTTAGTAACAAAGCTGCATCATGAGTATGATGCAGCTTTTGCTTTTTAGTCGCTAATAGGTTCACGCATCGTAACGAATTCTTCTGCTGCTGTTGGGTGAATACCAATGGTTGAATCAAATACTTTCTTAGTCGCTCCTGCTTTTATTGCTATTCCTATACCTTGAATAATTTCTCCTGCATCAGGCCCGAGCATGTGCACACCGACAACAAGATCTGTTTTTTTATCGACAATGATCTTCATCAATGTTTTTTCATCGTTATCTGACAACGAAAGTTTCATAGGCTTGAAAGATGATTTATAAATTTCAATTTCATCAAACTTTTTACGTGCTTCTTCTTCTGTCAGTCCAACCGTTCCAATATTGGGCTGGCTGAATACACAGGTTGGAATATTAGAATAGTCTACATCTTTATCTTCATTAGCATAAAACCGTTTTGCTAAAACCATGCCTTCTGCAAGCGCAACCGGTGTTAGATTGACACGATTAGTTACGTCGCCAATGGCATAAATAGAAGGCACATTGGTTTGATATTCTTCATTTACTTTGATGGCATTATTTTTATCTATCTCAACTCCAACTGTTTCTAACCCCAGGTTTTCCGTCATGGGTTTACGACCGGTTGCATACATGATTTGTCCGGCTTCAAGTTGTTCGCTATTTTCCAGCGTTGCAATTAATCCATCACCCTTTTTTTCAATCGCAGCGATATTTGAATTAAATTTGATTTTAATACCCTTTTTTTGCATTTCATCTGCTAATGCTTCACGTAGATCTTGATCAAATCCACGCAAGAATAATGGGCCACGATAAAGTAGTGTAGTATCAACGCCCAAGCCATGAAAAATACCGGCAAACTCGACGGCGATATAACCGCCACCAACAATAATGATTTTTTCCGGAAGTGCATCAAGAAAAAAAGCTTCATTGGAAGAAATAATATGTTCTTTACCGGGTATATCAGGAACACTTGGCCAGCCGCCTGTTGCGACTAATATGCGTTCTGCTGTGATGTGCTTGCCTTCTACTTCAACAGTATGTTCATCAACTATTTTCGCGCGTCCAAGGATGATTTTAGCACCAGAATTATTGAGAATGCGTTCATAAACACCATTCAAACGTTTAATTTCAGTGTTTTTGTTTTTTATTAATGTTGACCAGTCAAAATCAGTCTTGCTGATATCCCAGCCAAAACTTCTAGCATTTTCAAAGTCTTCTGAAAAATGTGATGCGTAAACAAATAGTTTTTTCGGTACACAACCAACATTAACGCAAGTGCCGCCGAGGTAACGGTCTTCGGCAACCGCGACACGCGCGCCAAGACTTGCTGACATGCGCGCGGCACGAACACCGCCAGAGCCTGCGCCGATAACAAATAAGTCGTACTCAAATTTACTCATGATATAGTGTTCTCTTTTTTAAATGCAGATTAACTCAATTAGCACTCATTCTGTAGTTGAATATATTAATAGAGGCGATAAATAAATATGATAGAACTTTTTACCGCAGCTACACCCAATGGGCATAAAGTCACAATAGCATTGGAAGAAATGGGATTAGAATATACAACGCATCGAATTGACCTGGGTGCCAAAGAGCAAAAAGAAGACTGGTATCTGAAGTTAAATCCTAATGGGCGTATTCCTACGATTGTTGATCGTGATAATGATGATTTTGTCGTCTTCGAATCTGGAGCAATATTAATTTATCTGGCAGAGAAAACAGGGCAATTCCTGCCGCAGGATAGCAAAGGTCGATCATTGGTAATGCAATGGCTTATGTATCAAATGGGTGGGGTTGGCCCGATGCAAGGCCAGGCTAATGTATTTCATCGCTATGCGCCGGAGAAAATACCGTACGCTATTGAACGTTACCAGAATGAATGCCGACGTTTATATGAAGTGTTGAATACACGACTTGCAGATAATGAATATCTGGCCGGTGATTATTCCATTGCTGATATTGCTACCTGGCCGTGGATCAGCGGTCATCAATGGTCAGGACTGACGCTTGATGATCTGGAGCATCTTAAACGTTGGTTTGAACAGATTGGAAAACGGAAGGCCGTTATTGTTGGCAAGGATATTCCGGATGAAATGGAGGCTGGAACGGGCAAGTCGAAAGTAGATGTTATCCGTGAGTTTGTAATCTAGAGTCTATCCGCGCATCCAGTTATGAAATTTTTCTACGAGTTTCAATAGACCTTGTGGCGCATTAGCTTTTTTCCAGACACCCGCCGTAAATTTATTGGCTTCTGATAGCGTAGGGTAGATATGTATCGTACCTAGTATCTTGTTCATGCCAAAGCCGTGTTTCATGGCACTGATGTATTCAGTTATTAATTCACCGGCATGATCACCAATAATCGTAACGCCCAGTATTTTATCTTTGCCGGGAACGGTTAATACTTTAACAGAGCCATGAGCTTCGCTTTCGGCAATAGCGCGATCCAAATCATCAATTCCATAGCGTGTTACTTCATAAGCTATGCCTTTTTCCTTTGCTTCCAGTTCATTTAAACCGACGCGAGCGACTTCTGGATCAGTAAAGGTTGCCCAGGGAATAACAGAGTAATCCACTTTGAATTTTTTGAACTTGCCAAATAAGGCATTGACGGATGCATACCAAGCTTGGTGAGCAGCGGTATGGGTAAATTGATAAGGCCCGGCAACATCGCCGCAAGCATAGATATTAGGAATAGAGCTTTGTAATTTTTCGTTTACGCGTATTGTTTTGTTTGGGTTTAACTCAACGCCGAGTTCTTCCAATCCGAAACCGCTGGTGTTTGCTGCGCGACCTACCGCAACAAGAATTTCATCAAACTCTATCTCAACTGTTTGTTCATTATACTCACAGACGAGTACCTTTTGTCCGTCACGATTAATCACTTCTTTTGCTAAATGATTCGTTCGAACATCAACGCCTTCATCAAGAAAACGTTGATTAACCATGGCGGATATCTCTTCATCTTCCCTGATCATTATACGCGGTAACATTTCAATTTGTGTTACTTGACTGCCTAAACGACAAAATGCCTGTGTTAACTCACAACCGATGGGTCCGCCGCCTAGAACAACAAGCCGTTTGGGTAAATCACGCATTTCCCAGAGATTGTCCGAAGTCAGGTAATTAATTTCATTTAATCCTTTTATCGGTGGGACAAATGGACGTGCGCCAGTAGCGATAATTATGCTACGCGTGCTCAGCGTTTTGCCATTGACTTCAACAGTCCAGGGAGAGGTTATCTTTGCTTCACCTTCAATGCACTCAACGCCCAGGCTTTCATAACGTTCGATTGAATCATGTGGTTCAATTTTTTTTATCGTTGACTGAACACGTTCCATAACAGCAGTAAAGTCTATATTGGACTCAGGAACATTAATGCCAAATTCATCTGCACGTTTTATCAGTGATGCAACTTTGGCTGATTTGATGAGTGCTTTCGATGGAACACAACCCGTATTTAAACAGTCGCCTCCCATCTTATGTTTTTCTATTAGTGTGACCTTTGCATTTATTGCTGCAGCAATATAGGCCGAGACAAGACCGGCAGACCCCCACCAATGACAATTAAATTACGATCAAATTTATTCGGTTTGGCTTGGCTCACTTTGAAACTTCGCTTTCTGCTTCTGTCGTGGACTCAAGCAAATCATTTTCACTTTCTTCACGCTTGTTTCTTATATAAGTGATAGTTTTCTTCGCAACTAGTGGAAACAGGCCTAATAATATAAATGAGAAAATAAGTTCGGGTGATAACACATCAGCCAGTGATTCTATCTTGGCTAATTGTGTGCCTGCATTAACGAAAATCATGCTCGGCAAAAACATGGCGACTTGACTAATCAAAGCATAATTAATGGTTTTAATCGGAGTCAGCGCCATCAGGTTGTTGACGACGAAAAATGGAAAGATCGGTACCAGACGTATGGTAAATAAATATAAATTACCTTCTTTACGTATACCTTCATTTATCGGTTCAATATATTTCTTAAATTTTTCCTGAACATAATCATGAAATAAATAACGTGCGACCAAAAAGGCAAGGGTGGCACCAATTACCGAGGCAAAAGAAACCAGTATCGTTCCCCATACAACACCGAAAATGGCGCCCGCAGCTAGCGTCATAATGCCTGCCCCGGGTAGTGAGACGCCGGTGACAACAATATAGCTTATAAAAAAGATTAAACCTGTTTGTATCGGGTTTTGTTGATAATAATTGTTGATCGCTTCCTGTTGTGATTTTACATAAGCGAGGTTGAGGTATTGACCCAGATCAAAGCTTAAAAACAGAGCAATAATGGCAATAAAAACGCCGACGATAATTATTTTTTTATTTTTCATATGAGTGCTTAGAGTGTCCTCTCGACATTAGTTCCATTTAGCTTGTGACGGGTTAATCATACAGCAATACAACGAAAAAAGGCTGTAGGGCAGTCACCCTACAGCCTTTTAATTTTAAGCCATATTTTAATTCATACCATGCTGAATAGTATGCCGGCAACAGAACTCGGTTTTTTATTTTGGAATAATAATGATTTTATATAGTTGAATGGGTTGAGGCGTAATTTCTCGAGTTTCCTTTCAGTTTTTAATTCATACTCTTTAGCAAAAGCATTATGAAAGACCAAGTCATTTAACGAAACATGTTTATGGATCCTGTTGCTTATTTGCCCCATTTCAGGAACAAACATCCAACGCGAATTATCACTGCGGCAACAATAGCCTTTTAGTCCTAGATACCAACATTGATAAACGTTCATAGTGAATGCTCCTCACTCTTTTTTTATTCTTATTTCTGCAATAGATATACCGTAAACTAATATCACAGATCGTGTTTTAATTATTTTGTGATATCAATCACAATATTTATATTAAAATATTTTAAAAATCAATGAGATAACTATTTAATATTAGAGTGGAAATAACTGAAAACGACGATGTTGTGGTTAGGTTTAATCGAAGATACTAAATATTGTGTCGTAGACTGATGACATAGTTTTTGGATTCTTTTCATTAAAAAGGTAGGATACAAGTCTAAAAGGAACAATATTAAAAATAAAATGATAAAAAAATACGCTATCTCTCTCCTTCTTTCTTTAGTCTCAATAAGTGTTTTTGCTGCTGATTTAAGTAGCCCTACTGGACGTGTTAAGGACTCGGTTGATAAAGTCCTGAAAGTTTTAAAGGATGAATCGCTGGATCGCGAAGCACGCTGGAGCAAAATTGGCATTGTTATTAATGACAGTTTTGATTTTCGCAGTATGTCACAAAGCATATTGGCCACGAACTGGAAAAAAGCAACGCCAGAAGAACGCCAGCAGTTTGTTGTTTTCTTTTCGCAGTATCTTGAAGATACCTACCGAACCAAGATCGAAGCCTATACCAATCAGAGAATTGAATTCACTGGAGAAACGATTCGGGGTAAGAAAGCCGTCGTTGAAACAGTCATTATTACTGATAACTCTGAAATACCCATTAATTATAAATTAAAAAATAATGATGGTTTTTGGTATGCGTATGACGTTGTTATTGAAGGTATCAGTCTTGTAAGCAATTACAGAAGTACGTTTTCCGCGATTGTTAAAAATGATGGAATGGGTGGCTTATTAAACGACATTCAAAGTCGTGTTAATAAATATAAGGCATCTCAGAAAGAAACGCCGGCAAAAGAAGAGTTATCAGAGGATAGCTAAAGATAATCGGTAGATAATCAGTAAAATATTATTTATCTCCTGATTCAAAAATATATTTACTGATTAACTCTTCAAGGTTGATTGACGGTTCGGTTTCAATGATTTCCATACCTGCTTCAACCATATCTTCACTACCACCAGCTGAAATTTTTATAAATTTATCACCGATAATACCAGCGGTTCTTATTGATGCGATAGAGTCATCTGGTATTAGTATTTCTTTTGGTATACTTATACTGACATCAGCGAGATAGTTTTCCGTATCAAACTCAATCCTTTTTACTTTACCAACAGTAACGCCTGCTATCTCGACGTAAGCGCCTTCACGTAAACCTGAGGCAGATGTAAATTTGGCTTTAATGACATATTCATCGTTATTAAATAAACCTACATCACCTAAACGTAATGCAAGAAAAGAAATAGCAATAATGCCAGCAAGCATGAATATGCCGACTAAGAGTTCTGTATGTTGTTTATCGTTCATAATTTTATAATATCAATGCACTGATTAAGTAATCACTAAAAAGAACTGCCATCGAAGAGAGGACAACAGATTCGGTTGTAATTCGACTTACGCCATCCGAGCCATAGGCACCACGATTATCTATATGTAAATTAAATCCTTTATCGCATGCTATCCAGACAATTAATAAACCAAACACAATCGACTTGGAAAAACACATTAATATATCCCGGTTTAATATCGTGTCGGCCATGCCTTGAAAAAAAGAACCAGGACTGACACCAAATAAAATAACTCCGACAAAATAACCACCGAAAACACCAACGACAATGAATATTGCTGTCAATATCGGTACGCAAATAACACCGGCTAATATTCGCGGAGCAAATAAATAACGGTAAGGATCAATTGCCATGCATTCCAATGCATCAATCTGGTTGTCAACACGCATAATACCGATTTCTGCACACATGGCTGAACCTGCACGTCCAATTACCATTAATGCTGTGATTACGGGACCTAGCTCTCGAATCAGGCTTAAACCAACAGCGGAACCGAGTAAGCTAATGGAGCCAAAACGAAGTAATGTATCGTAGAACTGTAAAGCGATAACCATACCGACAAACAAACCTGCAACAACAATAACCAACATCGAACGTGCGCCAATAAATGCAATTTGTTTGATTAGTGGTTTTAAAGAATAGGGCGGAGATAAAATAGCTAAAATAGTTTCGTATAAAAATAATCCGGCAGTACCGAGACGTATCAATCGGTTTTCTATAGCAGATAGCGGTCGGACTTTAGTAGCGTTCATTTATTTACGCGTCAGTTTATCTAGATAGTCATCTGCATCAACCATGTCTTCCATGGCCTTGCGTTCGAGCATATTGACAATTCTTGGGTCAGGCGATTTTCTGATTATGTTTTTATCACCGGTAATAATCTGATGACCGTCATCCAATACAGTAATTCGATCTGCAATTTTAAAAGCACTATCCAGATCATGCGTGACAACAACAATGGTCATATTAAGAGCATCACGTAATTGCAAAATTAAATCATCAAGTTCAGCCGAAGTAACCGGGTCAAGACCTGCTGAAGGTTCATCAAAAAAAGTACTTCCGGATCCATCACAACAGCTCTGGCTAAACCTGCTCGTTTTAACATGCCACCAGATAGTTCAGCAGGCATGAGTGTTTCACTATCACCTAAATTCATTAATTCAAGTTTAAGGCGAGACATAATGCGTATTGTATTTTTATCAAGCTTGGTGTGTTCGTGTAAAGGCAGTTCTACGTTTTCCTGAAGTGTCATCGAGCTGAATAAGGCGCCATTTTGAAAAGCAACGCCAATCCTACGTCGTAAAGCGTGCAACTCTTTCGTTTTTAGACGAGTTACTTCTTCATTCAGTAGTTTGATTGAACCTGATTTGGGTTTATTCAGGCCTATCATATGTCTTAATAGTGTACTTTTACCGGAGCCGCTATGCCCCATGATGACCATGATTTCCTTGTGGACTACATTTAAAGAAATATTCGACAGAATTTGTCTATCGCCATACCAGGTATTTAAACCTTCTATTTCAATAATGTTTTCCGGTGTTTCACTCATGATATTTAATCGTTGAATTTACCAGAGCTATGATGCCAGAAAATATGAGCTCTGGCACGATGATGATTGAATTATTATAAAGAAGGGTTTGTTATACGACTGCTTATCTGTTTTGCCAATTGTAATGATTCATTCAACTCGATTTCGGATAGTTCACTTTTAAGCCTGTCTCTGCGATGTAAATCCATTGCATTTCCAGTGTAGGCAACTACTTCATACCATGCCAATGCTTGCACCTTATTTTGTTCTACTCCTGTACCATTGAGGTACATTGTTGCCATATTTCTTTGAGCAATGGTATGGCCTTGTTCAGCTGCTTTTCGATACCATTCGGCGGCCTGTTTATTATCTTGCCGCACGCCTTCACCATATGCGAATGCAACGCCCAGCTTATATTGTGCAAGTACATAACCTTGTTCTGCTGCTTCATAAAAAAGATTAAAAGCAGTGCGATCATTCTGAGGAACACCATCACCAAAAGTATAGGCTAAAGCTTGCTCATATAACGCTTCAACAGAGTTATCATTTTCAGTTTGTTCATCATCAAGACTAACTAATTGTGAAGTGTTAGTTGTTTCTACTTCTGTTTCTTCAATAATAGCTACTTGTGTTTTTTGTATATTAGCAAGATTGTGCTCAGCTGAAGTATGTCCTTGTTCTGCTGCCATGGCATACCATTCTGCAGCTTGCTCATCGTTTTGTTCGACACCTTCTCCCATTAACTACATGTTGCCTAAACTGTACTGCGCATCAATATTGCCTTGTTGCGCCGCGCGTCTATACCAAAGCGCGGCTTGAATGTAGTCTTGTTTAACATCATTACTCGCATAATATAACGTGCCTAATTGATACTGAGCATCAGCATCACCTTGCGTAGCTAATGAACGGATACGATCTATTTCAGACAATGTTGGAACATTTTCGGCAAGTTCTTCATTAACTGTTGTTTCAATTTCTGTTGTAGATTCGATAGTTTCACTATCAGCTAAGGCAATAGTTTCTGTGTTTTCATCACTACTACCGAATAAGCGTGAAAAGAACCCAGGTGATTCTTCCTCTATAGCAGGTTCACTTATTTCTATATCAGCGATTAATCCAGACTCTTCATTAGAAGCAAGTTCAAATGTTTCTATAGGCTCTTCAACTATTTCTTCGGCACTTGCTGTTTTTGTTTCTGTAGTAACGATTTCTTCATCATTTACAGATTCTACTTCTTTTATTTCATTCGTTGTTTGAAGAGCGATAGCATCAACGTCTTCTTTCGTTTTTTGTTGGTCATCATTACCAAATAACCGTGAAAAGAAACCTGGTGAATTTTCTTTTTCTGCTATCGTTGTGTTATTGGGTTCTATCTCTGTTATTAACTCTGTTTCTTCTTCATTAAAAATAACTTCGTTTTCTATTGTTTCATCTACGATTGTAGTCTTTTCGACTTCAACAACTTTATTTTCTTCTGTTTCGTCAGTCTCTAAAGTTGCAAAATCATCTTGTTTTTCTTCTTCCTCATTAATTGCCTCAGTTTTTGCTGTTTCTTGTTCTGTTGCCAACGCATCAAGTTTTAACTGATTTTCTCTGTTTAATGCTTCTAATTTTTCCAGGTTTTCAAGATTTTTTTAGCAGCAGAATGTCCTTGGTCACTTGCCAAACTATACCATTTGGCAGCGTTCGCATTACTCTGCTCTACATTCTCCCCAAGAAGATACATATTACCTATGCTGTATTGTGCATCAACATTGCCTTGGTCGGCCGCTTTCTTATACCAGTTATAAGCTTGTTCTATGTCTTTATTAACGCCTTTACCCACATAATAAAGAGAACCTAGATGAGCTTGCGCCTCATCATCTCCTGCGTCTGCTAATGCTTTAAAATGATTGTAAGCGTCATCATAATTATTATTAGCGAGAGCACGACGACCATCATCTATACTGTGCTGTTCTATATTTGTTTCTGCTTTTTCAGCTAGTCCAGTTTCTTCTACAACTGTTTGAGATTCTAATTCGGAAGTTTCAGTTTTGTTGCTACTAAACAAACGGCTAAAGAAACCACCTGATGGTTCTTTTTCTTCAGACGCTAAATCGTTTGAACTTCCTCCATTATCTATTTCTTCTTGTGTTGTGTCTGCCCAGTTATTTTCAGCGGCCTCTATTTGTCCTTCGGTTTCTTCTACCTGAGTAGCGAGTTCTATTTCTTTTTCTTCATTATCTATTTCTTCCTGTGTTGTATCTGCACTGTTATTTTCAGCAACGTTAATTTGTTCTTCTGTTTCCATTGCTTCTGTCTTTTTAATGTCAGGTTCAGCAGTAATTTCTTCAACAGGTTTTTGTTTAATAACTTCTGTAACTATTTCTTCTTCAGGTTTATCTGCTATTTCATTTTTAGCAATTATCTTTTCAACTTCAGGTTCGACCGTCGTTTCTATAGTTGCTTCCGGTTTTACAATATCCAGTTCAGATTCATCAAGTGATAATAATCCTTCTTTTTCTACACTGAACAAGGGTTCTTTTTTCGTTTCTTTAGATTCTTCAACTTGTTGTTGTGGCGTTTGTTCTATTTCAGCAATAGTTTCTTCTTCAACGGTATCTTCTATTACTTCTTGTTTTTTTGTTGGAGTAGACTCAGAGCTTGTTTCTGAAACTGAAGGTATTTCCGGTTTTGTTTGAATAGCACGCGTTGCAACGTTGGCTGCTGCGGAACGTTCTAAACTGGCTAATTCATTAGTTGCAGCAGCATAACCTTGATCTGATGATTGTCTGAACCAGCGTTTAGCTTGAGCATAGTTTTGTTCTACGCCTTTACCTGAACGATACATAGTGCCATGGTTATATTGTGCTGTTGCATCACCGCGATCTGCTGCTAAACGGTACCAACGAACTGCCTGAGAATAATCCTGCTCTACACCTTCGCCTGTATGATACATACTGCCCAAATGAACTTGCGCGCGTGCATAACCTTGTTCCGCCGCTTTTTTGAACCAGCTTGCGGCTTCTTTCTGGTCTTGCGACACACCTTCACCATAAGCATAAGAAATACCAAGACTGTATTGTGAAACGACATGTCCCTGTTCAGCGGCTCGACGGTACCAGATTGCAGCTTCTGTTAAATTTTGTTTTACGCCTTCACCAAAAGCATAAGATACTGCGAGATTATATTGTGCATCGCGATTGCCTTGCGTTGCTGCTTTTCGATACCAAAAAACAGCATTTTCAAAACTTTGAGGGACACCTTCGCCAGCATAATACATATAGCCGAGATTCGCTTGAGCGTTAGCATCACCGTTTTCAGCTAATTCCGTAAATTCTTTTACGGCCTTTTCATAGTCACCTCTGGAAAGTGCATTATTGGCGCTGTAAATATCTGCCTGAGCAGTGAAGGTGTATATTGAAAGTAGGGCGATTGACAGAAAACGTGTCATTGTTACCAATCCTTTATGAACCATAAGAGATTTAATGTATAAGTCAGCGTTACAAGTGATTTTACGAAAACACAGTATATTTTGATGAATTCACCGAATTGTAGTGTAAAAACAGCTTAAAAACACTATATATTGTGTTTTGTAGGCAAAAAACGGTATTTTTACCGTAATTTGATCAAGCTAATAAACCACCAATAAGTGCGCCGATCAATAAAGGTGGAATATAGAATACATAGAGCAGCAGTCCGCTACCCGCGAGTATTGCGCCAATAAAAGGTAGCGTCGTAAGCATTGTTCCAGCAAAGAACAAAGCAGCTCCAACAACAATACCCGGTAACATTGCTGCCATAATGCCTGCCATGATACCGCCTGCACGCTTACCACCAACGATACCTGCAATCAGTGAACCGATACCCGGTAACCAAAATAAAAGGAGGGATATAATGAACATCCATATCATGCCCATTGTGATGCTGCCGTTATTACCGTCTGTCATTTGTCGAATCTCCAGATAATGATTATTACTTAATCCTGAATCGCACTGTAGTACAATTCAGATAGTTGATCCTACATAAAATTTCTTTCAGGAGCATCGTAATGATAAAAAAACAAAGTCCAGCATCACAATTTCGTGAATTAATGGAAAAGCCAGGAATTATAAAAATGCTGGGTGCTCATGATGTGTTAACGGCAGTGATGGTAGAACAATGTGGATTCGATTCTGTTTTTATAGGTGGTTTTGGCACCAGTGCCAGCTTATACGGCTTACCAGATTTAAGTTTTCTCGGTATGACGGAAATGGTTGATGCGACTCGTCGAATGGCGCACCGGGTTTCCATTCCGGTCCTTGCTGATGCCGATACCGGGCATGGTGATCTGCATAATGTTATGCGTTGTGTTAACGAATTTGAAGGAGCAGGGGCGGCTGGTATTATTCTGGAAGACCAGGTTTTCCCAAAACGGTGTGGGCATTTTGGTGGTAAAGAGGTTATTCCTGCAGATGATATGGTGATGAAATTTAAGGCCGCTGTCGCTGAGCGAAATGATCCTGACTTTTCCTTTATCGCACGTACGGATTCGCGCGAAACAGATGGACTTGATGATGCTATTGACCGGGTCAACCGTTATTGTGATGCCGGTGCCGATATCGCCTTTATTGAAGCACCCTTATCAATCAATGAACTGGAAGAGATTTGTAAACGCGTTGAATATCCCAAGTTTGTTAACATGCTTGCCTTGGGCAAGACTCCCATATTGAGTGCTGCTGAACTTGAAGATATGGGTTTCAAGATCATGGTCGCGCCAATTGATTCCGTGTTATTAACAGCGCATATCATGCGTGAGATGGCTGAAGTATTTAATCGCGATGGGCATACAAAAAGTCTTGAAGATAAAATGGTGGGTTTTGATGAAATAAAAGATATTCTGGGATTGCCTGAGTATTTATCATTAAAAGAAAATCTAAAATAATTTTATTATCAAGTTTGTTATGAAACGGCGATACGGGATACTTACTGTCTACTTTTTATTAGTCGTTACGGGGATACCCTGGTATTGGCCTAAGGGTAACGATGTGATTTTATTTGGTTTCCCAGCTTGGGTGTTTGTGGCCATCCTTGTATCAGCTTGCGCCTCAGTCTTTACTGCTTTTATCTTGTTGCGTTATCCCTGGAAAACTGAAGAAGGAACAGATGAATAGTATTCAGGTTTTTGATCAAAGAGCCTGGCTGTTTATCAGTGTTTATCTGGGCTCGTTAATACTGGTTGGTTTTTTAGGTTATCGCGCCAGACAGGAAAACACACTCAAAGACTTTTATCTTGCTGGAAACGGTTTTGGTTTAATCGTTATTTTTCTCACATTATACGCCACACAATATAGCGGCAATACCTTGTTTGGATACTCAGGGAAAACTTACCGTATCGGTTATGCATGGATTATGAGTATTCATTTTATGACCGCAATCGTTGCGTGTTACTTGATTTATGCACCGCAACTCTATGCGCGGGCTAGAAAATTTAATTACATAACACCAACGGATTATCTTCAACATCGTTTTAATTCAAACTGGATTAATATCGTCGCGACAATCATTATGATTGTTGTTTTAAGTAACTATCTTCTTGCTCAGTTAATGGCAATGGGACGAGCGATGCAAGGCTTATCGACAGCCGATCCGGCAACAGCCTATCAGCAAGGTGTTATTTTGCTCACATTGATCATGGTTATTTATGGAACGCTGGGAGGTATACGTGCCGTTGCCTGGACGGATGCTATTCAAGGTGTGGTTTTGATGATCGGATTTACTATCCTGCTATACATTGTATACAAACAGTTCGGCCCGATATCTCAAGCAACAATAACCATTCAGCAGTCGCAGGATATGGCAAAGGTCAATGTGCCTGATGCAAACCGACTCAGAGAGTGGTTAAGCTATATCATTATCGTTGGACTCGGTTCAACGTTATATCCGCAAGCTATTCAACGAATTTATGCAGCACGCTCAGAAAAAGTGTTAAGACATGGGCTTGCCTTTATGGCCTTTGCACCATTATTAACAACGCTGATTGCTGTTATCACTGGAATTTATGCGATTGCCTATGTACCAGGGCTAGAGGGCGCTGCTTCAGATCAAGTATTGGCAAAAATTATGATGCTGGTTCAACAAAATTCGGTATTAGGTTATTGGTTAGTTGTTGTTCTTTATGCAGCGATACTCGCTGCAATGATGTCAACGGCGGATTCAGCGCTGCTTTCGATTTCCTCAATGCTAAGTAAAGATATCTATGGCCGGTTTGTTGACGCAGATGCGAGCGAAGCAAGGCTAACGTTAATGGGTAAAATATTTTCCTGGTGTCTTATTATCTTTCTGGTATGGCTTGCTATTTACTTGAGCGACAAAGCTTCATTAATAAAATTACTTGATAGGAAGTTCGATTTGCTAATACAACTTGTGCCTGCTTTTATGATCAGTATTCACTGGCAAAGGATGAAGGCATTGCCAACATTTGTTGGACTTATTGTCGGGATAGTTGTTTCTTTGATACTTGCTTTTGGTGGATTTGATTTTGTTCAGAATGGCAAGGTGTATGGTTTCCACCCCGGTTTATTTGGTCTTGTGGTTAACCTATCAATTGCAGTGCTTGGCAGCATGTTGATTGAAAAAAAGACAACAGACTATGCAACCTAGAGTCAGGCTTGTTTTATCCATTTCCGATTCATTTCGTAGTACGTAAACGATGCTGTCCAGGCAATGAGCACTAGTCCCATTACACCTTCCACAACAGCCATGATTCGTCCATTCCCAGTAAGAATGATGTCGCCATAGCCTATGGTGGTATAGGTTGTTCCTGAAAAATAAACAAGATCAAGAAATGTTGGTGAGTCGATTGAGAAAGTAATCAGGCTCATTGAAAACATGATTTGCCATGCAACAGCAAAGATAAGTATTTCAAGTAGATGTGCAATAACAGCAAGGAATAAGGCAAGAACAATACTGGCAGGATGAGTGCCATGGAAATATCCCAACAACTTTGTTGTAGATAATAAAGCGGTGTAATGCAGGCCAATTGAAAATGCGACAGCAAATGTTGTAATTAATATTATGTAATACATCTCTTAGGATTATATAATTAGCTAGTCATCAGTTAGTGCGTGTTTTTCCAGAACATCGAGTGGTACATATTCAAGTACTGAATGATGTGTAGAACGTAAGGAAAGCCTAGGGGCAACACCAGCCTCTAATGCTTCAATCCAGCGTGGCAAACATATACACCAGCGATCACCGGGCTTAAGTCCGGGAAAATCAAATTCCTCTCTAGGTGTTGATAAATCATTACCCGTTTTTTTTGAGAAGGCTAAAAACTCTTCAGTCATTTCAGCACACACCGTATGCATACCTAAGTCTTCATCACAGGTATCACAACTGCCATCACGAAAGAATCCTGTTGCCGGATCGAGGCAGCAATCTTCTAAATCTGTTCCTAAAGTATTTTTAGCCATAATTTTTTATATATTCTAGTGTTTAAAATGAAATTAGCATATTAAATTCAATATTTAAAAGTCAGACAAGTTTGGTATACGACCAAAAGCGATTTTTGCACCTGCATACCCGCCGGGAGGGTCTTCCCAAACACCTAGACTGGCAGCTTTATTACCATATTTACTAACAATCTCGTCCATTGTTTGTGTCAGTCTTTGCCATTTTATGTTCGTTCGATTGTTTTCAGTAAACAAGTCAGCTTGAGTTTGGTTTCCGTCGTTTAAATGAAAAATTGCTATGGAAACCTGTTTAATTCTATGCGGATATTTATTTTTGTCACCGCTATGGTTTTGCATGGCTTCTATCCATAGTATTGTCAATGCATTTAGAAAAGTATGATCATCAGAAGCAAAAGCAAAATGCTCTTCAGCATTCCACTTTATTTTATTTTCAAAACGCACACTTAAGCCAAATGAGGACGCTGTAAAACCGCTGCGACGGAGCCGTCTGGCTGCCTTTACAGTAAGTAAACGCGCGCAGTTACGTGCGCTTCGTGGCATACGATTTTCGGGTGTCAGTATACGACTATGTCCGAACATACGACGTGATGTTTCATTTGGTTCGATTGTATAGCCATGCAAACCATACCAAAAACGTTCTCCTTCAATGGAGCCCCAAAGCGTGCGCAGGTTTTCTTTTGAGAGTGAATAGAGTTTTTTGATTGAATGTATGTTTGCTATTTGCAAGCGTCTTTCCATGCTATGGCCAATACCCGGCAAGTCTCTTAACTTTAATGTATATAGTTGTTCTTCATATTGTTGTGGATGCCAGATGACAATGCCTTCCGGTTTGTCATAATCTGAAGCTGTTTTCGATAATAAATAATTTGGCGCGAAACCCATTGAGCAAGTTATGTAAGTCCCTATTTCATCAGCAAGCTTTTTTCTTATTTTATAAGCTAATGCTTTTAGATTTTTTCTTTCTCTACCGAGTAAAGTACAAATGACTTCATCAATAGAGTATGCCTGATCGATATGCACACAACTTTCTATACTTTGATAAATACGATGATGTAATTTCACATAAACATCATGACGGGCAGGGGCAAATTTAATTTCAGGGCATAGCCCTAATGCTTCTTTAACACGCATTCCTGTTTTTACACCCTGTTTCTTCGCTTCGCGACTCGGTGCAATGATACATGATGTTTTTGACATGAAAGGCAATATACCAACAGGTCGCTGGCGCAAACGAGGTTGTAATTGTAGTTCGACGCTGGCAAAGAAACAATCGAAGTCGATATATAAACGTTCGATTTCTGAGGGAAGCTGTATCATTCTTATTCTCCAAAACGGCTCTTAATTATAAGAGAACATTAAGAGAACTTTCAATTGAAAAATAAAGTAGATAATGCTTCTGAAAAGTAGAGAAGTACTTATTATCTAATTGAATTAACTAGAAATTATATGTTAAAAATAATTCGATATAATCATCTTTTGTGAGGGCAAAAGCAGGATCTGCCATCTTTTGATTCTCGAAAAACCGCCCTTGAATTTCAAGTAACCAGCTTTCGCCAACTCGCCGACTGGCTTCAATATTAAAGAACTTACCTCCTGTGTTTCTATCCCAAATCAGGCCTATCAGAACTTCACTTGACTGGACATCATTAAAGGCAAGGCGTGCGCCCACCGCGATATCATCTTCAAAGATACTTATTGCTGATTCACCGCGATCATCGTAATGGTATTCACCAAGTAAGCCTAAGTCGACACTGCTATCCATGATGCCAACAAAGGTGTATTCAAACCCACCAGCAAGCGCGTTATAGGTATTTGCCTGTCCACTACGATGCAACGCTTCGAGTTTCCATAACATATTGCCTTTTGTTGCTTGCAAATCTAATGAAGTCTGATTAATGATGTCGTAGAACGGAGTAAAGACAGTATTACCATTATTATCATTGCTTAGTAATAAACGTGGCTCGCGGCTAGTACCGTAAAAGTGTGAGATGCCAATATCCCAGTCGCCAAAATAATGCGAATAACGCGCAGCAAGATCAATATGTTTTTCTTTAGAAGATGACTCGAATTGAGAACGCGTTTGATCGATATACGGGATTGTTCTTAGACGACTGGACGTGCTGGGGAAATAGCGTTCACGGAAATAGGGCATAACAAACAAATCAACCGTGCCCCAATCATTAATCAAGGCCAGGTTAATCATGGGTTGGCCAAGTTTATCTTCAGTATCAAGGTTTTCAACTAAGTCTGTTTGATTAATTACATCAATCAGATGCTGAAACTCGGTCACGCCCCAAAATACCTTTCGTATGCCAAGGCGTAATTCCCAGTTTTCAGCAACTTTCAGGTAGGTTAACTCGCGAATATCAAAATGTGTTCGTTCATTATCATTTTCGTCTAATCGAAAAAAAGGAACAAAAGCAATGCTTTGATCACCATTATCCCAATCATGGTAATACTCAGACTCAAAAACAAATGAAAAGTTAGTTGAATAATCTTGTTGGGTATTCAGTGCTGTTTGAGTAAAGCCCTTGAATTCCAGCCCCGCATAACCTGTCAACTCACCTGCCGTAATAGAGGTACTGAAAAATAAGCTGCCTAATGCAATAGTGAGTGATTGCCGAAGCTTAAACATTAAATAGTTAGCGCGCTCGTTTAAGTGTGTTCTTATCAAAATCTCGATCACTTAAGCCTGTTTTAAATTGATAATTTTCCCAGGATAAGGTCGTGCTCTTACCTGTTTGATGATTTGTCATTTCCATGGCACCAGGGCGCCAGTATTGATCAAGATATTGTTTGTAATCTAAAAAACGTAATGTTTTTAATGAGGCATTTTTACGATCATAGAATTCAAGTTTATTCGGCTGGTACATTTCCTTGTCTAACCAGACGATTTGTCGTGTATAACCGGAATGTTCGTATTGAGGATAGCGTTCGATAACAAAATTATCGCGGCTATCAACGACTTCATCACGTAGCCATTTATATTTATATTTTTCCACTTCTTGTGATGCCAGATCTTCATAAGCGTATTCGCTCCCTACAAACGGCCCTGATTTATTAGAAGATGAAATACGTTTTACACGTTTTAGCGCAGGTAAATATAACCACTGATCATCAGGTGTTAGTGAGTGTGTATGACTTAAAAAAGCAGTGCCTTTTATATCTCTTGGGTTATCAAAAGTAAGTAAACTTTTGTCTCCATCACCTTTAACCTCAAGGGTAGTTATTTTCATGATGCGAGTACTGGTATTACCCTGTTTGTTTTTCAGGGTCATATTCATATCAGCGATTTGATCTGCCCAACCTGTATCACGCGTATCCGCTTCTATGGCAATGGCTAAACCTTTTTCCTCGGGTGTTTGTGCATAAACTGCATTAAGCAGTGGTGTTAATAGTGCTGTTATTAGTATCGTTGGTGTTAATATTTTCTTCATCGGTTTTACCCTCAGTTTTCATTAAGATAGCTGGCAGAAGTAAGAAGTCAGCAAACAATGCAAATGCGATTACTATTGCTGTTAATAATCCCATTCCAGCATTTAGCTCAAAGCTTGATGTTGCCAAGATTAAAAAGCCAGTAACCAATACAATAGACGTTACAATTAATGCTCTTCCTACTGTAGTAAATGCATAACGAACGGCATCTTTTGAGTTCAATCCTTTTTCTCTTCTTGCGCGTAAATATTTGCTGAGAAAGTGCACTGAGTCATCGACAACAATACCTAAACTCATACTGGCGACAATAGATAAGGAAAGCCCAATTTCTCCAACCAATAAACCCCATAAACCAAAGCCCATTGCTGCTGGAACAAGGTTTGGAACCAGACTAATGACGCCGATTTTCAAGGAGCGCAGTGCAAAGATTAAAATGATTGATATTAGTATTAATGCTACGGTTGTTCCCATCAACATACTAGAAATATTTCTTTTACCAATATTAGCGAACATAATTGATGTGCCGCTACCGTCCGCTTGCGCAATATGTTGAGTATTGTTTTTCAACCAGTTTTGAGCGCGCTTTTCCAGTTCGATTAAGTTATTCGACGAAATTGTTTTTAATGTTGCTGTCATGCGCGTTGCTGACTTGTCGATATTAATCTGATTATTAAGATCGAGACCGTAAGGTAAGGACATTTCATAAAGCAGTAAATACTGTGCTGATAAATTTCGGCCGTCTGGGACCTTATAATAAGATTCATCATCAGCATGCATGTTTTTATTTAAACGTTTTATTATGTCGGTATAAATATTTACATGAAGTGTTTCCGGTTGTGCTCTATACCAGTTTGCGAAAGCTTCTATTTCGCGTAAAAACGCCGGTTCATTAATACCGCCTTCTTTTCCTGAACTTAAAGAATATTCAATATTGTATAAGCCGGTAAGGTTATCTGTAGTAAAGTCTGAGTCTGTGCGAAACTCAATTGTCTCATCAAAATAATGAACAAAAATATCATTAAGTTCATTGCGTGGTAATGCGGCTATCAATAATAAAATAAGCCCCGTCATTCCCCAGAAAAGAGGCGTCCTTTTAGCAACAACAAAGTCAGCGAATTTAGCTAATGCAGGATGTTTATCATCTTTTCGTTGCTTAACGCGCACTGGTAATAATGAAATGATTGCAGGCAACATTGATACGGACAGAATGAACGAAAATAAGATGCCAATTGAAACAAAGTTACCCAAATGACCAAAAGGCGGGACATCGGAAAAATTCATCGTTAAGAAGCCAATCATTGTTGTAAAACTGGCAAGAAACACAGGTTGTAAGTTCAATCTTAAGCTTTCGGTTAAAGCATCGTTCTTACTTTTGCCAATGCGCATTTCATGCATAAACGTGACGAGTATATGAACACAGTTTGCTATGGCGACGGTTAATATAATTGTTGGTGCTGTTGCTGAAGGAGGGGACAGTGGCATACCTAAATATGCGCCTACACCCATACCTGACATTATTGAAAATAATATGACTAATAAAGTTGCAAATGTACCGGTAAACCCGCCTACCAATAATGCGATTAAGAATAACATGGCGCCAAAACTAATAAGCACAATCGAAGCCATGTCATTTTTCGAAGATTCGGCAAAGGAATTATTCATCATAACCATACCGGTGATATAAACTTTAATATCAGGATGCGCAGCGCGTACTTCATCGGCTAATTTTCTTGCATAGCTGACGACTTCCGGTGTTTCTTTTGTTTCATCTATTCTTGGTAATTGTACTGTTACATTAATACCAGTGACATGGCCGCTTTTAGAAATTAAACGATTAAGCAATAGTGGTTCGTTGATTGAAATATTTTTTATTTTTTCCAATTCCTGAACATTTAATGTCATCGCATCTGTAACCAGATCTCTCACAATCAAATCATCTTCTTCGGCTTCTGTGTGTTGATAGTTCGTAATGGAATCAACGCGGTTGGAGTAGGGGACCTGCCAGGCTTTTTCAGTTAGATTTGCAATAACAGATAGCATTTCCTGGGTAAAAACATTACCGTTTTCAGGCGCGAGGACGAATAAGACGTTGTCGTTTTGCACATAAGTTTTTTCCAGTGCTTCAAAAGCTAATAACTGTGGATTATCTTCACTGAAAAAGACTCGGTAGTTAGTGGTAAAACTGAGCAAGCGGCCACCACTTGCCGCTGATGCAACAATAAGAAGTGATAAAAAGATAACTAACCAACGGTGTTCCAATAACCATTTAGGATAACTTTTTTCTAGCCAGTTCATAATTTTATCTCACTGTTAATATCGTAAATAATAAATAATTTGTAAAATATTTATTCATAGTACAAATTTTTTTATTTAGTAAGTCCTGATAATATGAATCTAATAACTGAATGTGCTTTTTCTTCGAATTGCTCTTTTGTATAAAGCGACATAAACATGGGTACATCAAAAACCACAAGACAGGCATTGATTGCGATTGCAGTATCGTTTAAATCATCAACATTAAACTCTTCGGATTGATTACCGTGTGCCAGGATTTCAACTAATAATGCTCTACTGTTCGCAATTTTATTATGTATCATTTCCGTATTGCTTTTCATTATTTCAGCACAGACCTCATCGAACTTCTTATTTTCTAAAGCAGCATTTTGACTAGCATGTAGCGTTGCTAGAACATATTTTTCTAGCTTTTCAGTTGCTGTTAAATTCTTATTTCTAACAATTTCTTTTAGTGCTTCTGCTTTTTCATTCATGTGGCATTTCGTACAAGCAGCTGCAATATCTTCTTTGCTCTTGTAGTAACGGTATAAATTGGCGGCAGACATGCCAGTATCTTCAGCAATTTCTGCCATGGTCGTTTTGTTATAACCGTATTCGCTGAAACGTCTTTCTGCTGCTTCCAGGATCAAAGTCGCAGTATCTTTTTTATCGTAAATTTCCGCAGTATTTTTCATGGGTAAAAGAATAGATCAGCAATAGTGAATATTCAACAAAATATTTATTATTTATTATTTTGAATGAGGAAATTTGTTACTTTTTGTGAATATTATTTTTCAAAACAGCGTTTTTCGGCCATTCGGTATCGTACTTCTTCAATTTTGACGAGAGTAGATTTTGCTCCAACGCCTGTTTTGTAATCCTGAAACGCACTGTAGCCTAATAAATAAAGTGCAGGCGTAAAGACTGTGCTCACAGCACTGGCAATTTGCGTCCTCTCACCTTTATTTGTTTCGTACGAGAAAGATTGTTTTTCGAGTGCTGATGCTTCCATGTAAAGTTCATTGCAGCTCCTAATATCGTAGAGCTTTTCTCCAGAGGATTCCTTCATTTGAACAAGGTTAAATGCCAGTACTTGTGCACTGGCGAAGATACATACGTTAAATATAATAAATACTCGTTTTCTCATGTTCGTTTCCCACCATAAAGTTAGACTTCATGAACATGTTATCGGCATGATTAGAAAAAGTTTTACGGGTTATTTCGAATAAAAACAATATATTTATTAAGTGCCTAGATAGAAAGTGGCTTGATTTATCCAAGTCTGGCCTTATATAGTCATCTGTAAATAAATAAGGAATAACATGAATATCTTTGACGAAAATAAACCGCTAATTAAATCGATTGCTGTGGGCTTATTGGTTCTTTTAGTCATCATGTTGGCGTTAATGGTTTATTGGGATTCTGAACCGGATTTATTTGATGTGAAGGAAGTAAGCCAATATCAAAATCAGGGTAGTACAGACTTTGTTACGGGTTATGTTACGACGGCAACGATGGTCGAAGTTGCTGATACTTTACTTCATAAGCGTGGTGGTTACTTGAGCAATGACATCATGCCACCCAGTGTTTTTATGGATAACATCCCGAACTGGGAGTTTGGTGTTTTAACACAAATAAGAGATTTAGCTCGCTCCATGCGGAATGACTTTAGTCGTTCACAAACGCAATCGATAGAAGATAAAGATTTAATGATTGCCGATCCACAGTTTCATTTTGATTCAGAGTCCTGGATTTTGCCGGCAACGGAACGCGAATATCAAAAAGGTATTGATGCGCTTGAAAAATATCTAACACGCTTATCTGATCCCAATGAACAGGATGCTCAATTCTTTTCTCGCGCTGATAA
Source organism: Pseudomonadota bacterium (assembly GCA_038142205.1). GTDB lineage: Bacteria > Pseudomonadota > Gammaproteobacteria > Eutrophobiales > Eutrophobiaceae > UBA7359. The sequence continues at coordinate 731,215 of JAYQJO010000001.1, forward strand.
TTTACGCGATTGGTTAGCAATCGTTGAAAAACGTTTAGGTAGCTTATCGCAACGCTTAAGTGCCAGTGTCGGCCAAGCGAGAGTCAATACCGATCTGAAAGGGGATGCCGAAGCAACACAATCAACAGTAAAACCGGATCTTGTTCAGATTAAGACACCGTGGCTAGAAATTGATGATATTTTCTATGAAGCGCGAGGGACCTGTTGGGCTTTAATACATTTCATGCGTGCGATTGAATATGATTTACATGATGTATTACAAAAGAAAAATGCGTTAGTAAGTTTAAGACAAATCATTCGTGAACTGGAAGCAACACAAGACACTGTCTGGAGTCCAATGATATTAAATGGAACCGGCTTTGGATTTTTAGCTAACCATTCATTGGTTATGGCGTCTTATATATCGAGTGCCAATGCGGCGGTTATTGATCTTAGAAATCTGTTAGAGCAGGGTTAAGCTCACTCCAGATTAAAATTATTAATACGAGAATGTTAATATCATCCTAATCTTGAAACTACGAGTCACTGTGGTAGGCGACAACATTATCCTGTAAATCAACAAGACTATTAATTGTTAAGTTTGGTTCAACATCCCATGGGTCAAGAATGCTGTTTTCAAAGCGCCAACAATTTTATCTATTTTTTCATTAGCACTATTTATGTCAAGTAAAGTGCCATAGACATCAAATGCGAGAGTAACTTTCATTGATTATATTTTAATAAGCTTTTTTTAATGAGGTATTATTCTTTCCAATGAGGCGGGTATGTCTTTTCGTACCCCGGAATTGATTCAATTCGTTTACACCAAGCACTTATCGCTGGATAATTTTTGTCTATAGATCTTAATTTTCCACTGACTTCTGCGGTATTTTCTTTTAATGCTGCTCTAGATAAAAAAGGGATAACAGGGTAGAGCACTATATCAGCTGCTGACAGGGTATCTGCAGCCAGATAATCTTTATTGTTTAGATTTTTTTCAATGTTAATGAATTCGGTTTCAATTGCTTCTCTTGCAGAAATAGCGACATTTTTCTTTTCCGACAACTCACCATAAAATATGGTGCGGGCATAATCCAGTAGATTGGGTTCAATATAATTCATCAGTTCCATAATTGAGCACCAAACTTTACTTCGTTCAACTGGGTCGTGGCCAAATAGGACAGGTTCAACTTTTAAATCTTCCAGGTACCGTATTATCGCAATAGATTCATGAACTGTGACTGAACCATCTTTAATGGCAGGCACTTTTCCACGCGGGCTGATCGCCAGATATTCGTCTGATTTCAGGTCTTCATCAGTGAAACTAAGGCGATTACTCTCATAAGGAATTTGCTTAACTTCAAGCGCTAATAAAACACGCCATGCATAAGGACTACCACTACCCCAATAGACTTCTAAGGCCACTAGCTTTCTCCAATGATAAAAATTTGATGATATATTATCCTAACAGAACAATAGTGTTTTTCATAAAACTTATACATTAAACGAAATCTCTCACGCAAGAGAAGAGCTCAGTAAGTTGTAGTAGAAAGAAAATAAAAACTAACGTTTTATAATGAACTGCCCATATGCTCTCGAACCTTCACCAGTTTCAATGGTGTTAGTAACTTCAAGAGTGTTTGTATCTATAACTGTAACAGTACCGTCAAACCAGTTGGCGACATAAACGCTTTTACCATCCGGGTGTATATTAATGCCTTCTGGCATTTCACCAACATAGATTTTTTTTATGTTTTTAAAGTTTGTTCTATCAACAACAGATACAGAACTGTCTCGTTTATTCGTAATAAATAATTGGTTGTGTACTTCATCAATAGCAACAATATAAGGAAATGTATCGACGGGAAAAGTATGTGTCACTTTTATATCTTTGATATTAATAACGCTGACATCTTCTGATTGTACGTTTACAACATAAAGTCGCTGTTTATCGTCATCAAGTGTAATGCCAAAAGGTGCTGTGCCTACTTTAATTTTTGATATTATTTTTCCAGAATTACTATCAATAAACAGCACAGCATTATCATTTTTGTTTGTGACATATAAAGTTTTACCGTCTTTAGATACTGTTATGCCGGAGGGCGCGTCACCTACTTTGAATTCATTTTCAATTTTTAAATTCTTAGTGTTAATCGTAAACACTGTATCCTTATGCCAGTCCGCGATGAATAGTTGTTTATTGTCATGACTTATTGTCATGGCGAGAGGTGATTCTCCAACACTAATTGTGTTTATAACTTCAAGTGAGTTTGTATCAATAACACTAATTTCCTGATTGCCGGGGTTTGATACATAAACATATTTATTATCATAGCTGGCAGTCACGCCTGCGGGTTTAATGCCAACTGCAATTGTTTTAATAACTGATTCATCAGCAGTATCAATAACGGAAACTGTGTTTTCCAGTTGGTTTGTTATAAAAGCGAGGTTTTGGGCTAAGGCAGAATTTGCCAAAGCCCAAATTGATATGACTAATAAAGCTGCTTTAAATCGCGCTTGCAACGTGTTTAATTACTTACTTTCGAAATAATTCTTCAAACCATCTAAGGTTTTGCTATGTAATGTTTCTACAGCGGCTTTACAGAAAGCATCGGAGCGATCGGGTGGCGCTGATTTTCCTTCAAATGAGCTGTATGCTGTGCCACGAATCTTTACTTTCGAGCCAGCTCCGTTTTCAGTGACTGATAAGAAAGTGCCCATTGACATAATGGGTATGTCTTTTATGACTCTACCTTTCTCAACTTTTAACGTGGTCAACAGTCGTTTTCGGTCATCTTGAACTTTGGTGACTTCTTCTTTCAATACTTCTCCGTTATCAAGAGTATAATCTCTAAAAGCGCCTAAGCCTTCGCCAGTAGCAGTGCATTCTGTAATAGATTCGTTCCAGTCTTTTATCGCGCAAATATTATTAACTGCCGCCCAAACTTCATCAGGACTAGCATTAACTTCGACCTCCAGGTCAAACTTTAATGGCGTTGGGCCATGCGCCAATGTCATCGCCGGAAGAAGTAAAACACTTAACAGGCTTAGTTTAAGGAATTTCATTATGATTGATCTCCGCTGAACTATTTATTTCAAATTATTTATTCTTTTCTATACCTACCTGAATGTAGACGACTTCACCTAGGCGAAGTTCAAGGTTCAATAGTTTAAAGATTCTGTACGACTATGGCTATGCCATGTCTAAATTTAATGAAATATTTTGAAGTTTGTTTGATTTAAGGTAAATAATGAAAACCTTGCATTTATCAGGAAAAGTTTTTTATATTGAATAAATGACTTAAACTATGATGAATAAACCTGCTATGCATGAAAAATGTTCAGGTTATAACAATAATTATAAGTAAATGGTCGTACTCAACCTATTCACTGGTATTGCAATTTCGTCTCTGGAGGACGTTTTTGATGAAAATTATTCTTGCACCCGATTCATTTAAAGAAAACTTAACCTCGTTACAAGTTGCTACGGCACTGGAAAAAGGCGTGAAACGCGTACTACCTAAAGCTAATTGTATCAAAGTACCTATGGCAGATGGTGGTGAAGGTACGGTGCAATCATTAGTTGATGGAACCGGAGGTAAGTTTCTTCGTAAAAAAGTGATAGGGCCAGCTGGCAGTAAAGTTTCTGCGCGTTACGGTATGTTGGCTGACGGTGAAACAGCGGTGATTGAAATGGCTGAAGCATCAGGACTACATTTAGTTAGTGGTAAAACCCAGAATCCGTTAAAAACAACAAGTTATGCTACGCGACAATTAATGCTTGAAGCTGCGAAACGCGGTGCAAAGAAAATTATTATTGGTATCGGTGGTTCTGCAACCAATGAGGGCGGGGTCGGCATGGCTCAGGCATTAGGTGTTCGTTTTCTCAATAGAAGCGGACAGGAGATTACTGATCTGGGTGCAGGCGGCATGATCAATAAAATTGGCAGTGTTGATATAAAAAATCTGAATCCATTAATTAAAAAAGTAAAAATTATTGTTGCCTGCGATGTGAATAATCCTTTGTGTGGTAAGAAAGGAGCATCAACTGTATTTGGTCCTCAAAAAGGAGCAACACCAGCAATGGTTAAAAGATTGGATGCTAATTTAAAACATTTAGCTACGATTATTAAAAAGGACTTAAAGAAAAGTGTTATGTCCGTTAAAGGTGCTGGTGCAGCAGGCGGCTTAGGCGCTGGCTTATTTGCTTTTACTAACGCCAAAATGAAAAGCGGTGTTGATATCGTAATTGAAGCAACAGAGCTACATAAGCACTTAAGAGGTGCGGACTTGGTTATAACCGGTGAAGGTCGCGTTGATTTTCAAACTGCTTTCGGAAAAACACCTTCAGGTGTTGCAAAAGCAGCGCGTAAACATCGTGTGCCAACAGTTGCTATTGGTGGCGGTATTACAGATGATGCGAATGGTGTTTTCACACATGGCATTGACGGTTTGGAAAGTGCCTGCGCGCGTGATATGCCATTAGACGTTGCAATTAGTTATTCAAAACCGCACCTTACTAATGCAGCAGAACGTGTTGTCCGTTTAATTCTTATTGGCAAGAAGATGGCCATGAGTAAACGTAGAGAACGAAAATAAATAGTATTAATATAACTAGGTTATTGAAGCCCGTTTTAGAATGCGGGCTTTTTAATTCAATTCGATTATGAAATTTTCAAAATTTGCTTCTCGCTTTAATAGTGATGCAGGAATTGTTCAATTGATGGATGATCTTGGTAATGCTATGTCAGGTAAATCTGACGTACTTATGTTAGGTGGTGGTAATCCAAGTCATATCCCAGCTGTACAACAATACCTTCGGGACTCATTGCATAGGTTAATTGATAATCCAGCATCATTTTCCCATGCTGTAGGTAATTATGAATTACCACAAGGCAATCAGGAATTCATTGACGCTGTTGTTAATATGATGAACGAACAGTATCAATGGGGAATAACTTCTGACAATGTTGTATTAACGGTTGGTAGCCAGTCTGCCTTTTTCTTTCTTTTTAATATGCTGGCCGGTGAAGATGAAGACGGGGTTTTCAAACAAATTTTATTACCGTTAACACCGGAATACATTGGTTATTCTGATGTGGCTTTATCAGATAATATGTTTTATTCCTGTCGGCCGTTAATAGAAAAACTGGATGAACCATTTTTTAAATATCACGTTGATTTTGAAAACCTACAGGTGCGTGATAATACTGCAGCGATATGTGTGTCCAGACCAACAAATCCAACTGGTAACGTGTTAGACGATGATGAAGTGTCAAAATTATTATCGTTGGCAGAAACACATGATATTCCGTTAATTGTTGATAATGCTTATGGTGAACCTTTTCCTAATATTATTTTCACAAAAACTAACCCTGTCTGGAATGAAAATATTATATACTGCATGAGTTTGTCTAAAGTAGGTTTGCCCGGGACAAGAACAGGTATTGTTATCGCTGATAAACCAGTTGTTGAGTTGATACGTAATATGAATGCGATTGTCAATTTAGCCCCAGCAAACCTCGGTGCGATGATGGCGAAAGATTTGATCAGTAGTGGCGAAATATTACGTTTATCTGAGCTGTTGATAAAACCTTTTTATCAAACCAAAGTTGATCATGCCGTTAAAATTTTATGTAAAGAGTTTGAAGGCATTGAGTTTTATATTCATAAACCGGAAGGTGCTATATTCCTCTGGCTTTGGTTTCCTACATTACCGATTACATCGAATGAATTATATGAACGTTTAAAAGAAAAGAATGTGTTGGTCATTTCAGGTTCGTATTTCTTTCCTGGCTTGGAAGAAGATTGGAAGCATGCGCATCAGTGTCTACGCATTACGTATTCTATGGATGAAAAAACTGTGGAAGAGGGGATTAAGATTATTGCCCAGGAACTTAAAAAGTTGATGGTCTAGGGTTACCCTCTACCATCAAGTCTTTCAAGTAAGTTAGCACCAAACGAAAATAGTTTTTCTGAAACTGCTTTTTTGCGTTCAAATTTCACTTCAAACACATCGGCTTCTGCTGCTGCTTTAGTTAGGTAATCGTCACTTGTAATCAGTTCGTCAACAAGTTTTAGTTCTATGGCGCGTTTGCCATACCAATGCTCGCCCGTTGCAATTTTATCGATGTCGACTTGTTCTCTGTTATCTTTTACAAATTCTTTAAAAAGTTTATGAGTGTCTTCCAGTTCTTCTTTAAATTTTTCCCTATCTTTATCTGTGTTTTCACCAAATAGTGTTAATGTTCGTTTGTAATCACCCGCTGTAATTTGCTCAAAATCAATATCCATTTTCTTTAACAAACGATGAAAGTTAGGTATCTGTGCAAGAACACCTATGGATCCAATAATGGCGAAAGGTGCTGCAATTATTTTCTCAGCAACACAGGCCATCATATAGCCACCGCTGGCAGCAACCTTATCAACTGCTACGGTTAAATTTATTTCGTTATCGCGAATACGTTTAAGTTGTGATGCGCCAAAACCATAACCGTGCACAGTGCCACCGCCGCTTTCAAGAATAACCAGTACTTCATCTTTTTTATCAGCAATGCTTAATATCGCGGTAATTTCTTCTCTGAGTGATGAAACAGTGCTTGCTTTAATATCACCAACAAAATTCAGAACAAAAACCTTTTTCCGTGTTTCGGCAATGTTCTTTTCTTTATCCTTATGTTCCTTTTTTTGTTCCTTTAAGTATTTTTTTAATTCTTTTTTATTTAAAACCTGTTGTTTGAGCATAAGCCCCATAGCTTCGAACTTCTCATTGATGTTTTTAATCGTGAGATGATCGGTTTCTCCTTTTGCTTGCATGAGCATAAAAATGAATGCGGCGACAATGATTAAAAATAAAATTGAAACAGTTCCTAGTTTAGCGAGAAACATTCCATATTCAGATAAAAATTCCACAGATAAAGCTCCTGATTAAAGTAGTCTCAATATAATATGCCAGATAATCTTGAAATTCATCAAGCTGAGTACAGTGTGAATGGCAGTTTTATTGAATGTAAAATATAAGTTTATTGAAGGGTTTCAGGTAAGAATAAGCTTTCTATGTCTGAAGTTATTTCAATATTTTTGAACTTTGTTGCTTGATGCTTCCATCTATACTGACTGTATTTGATAACTCGTTGTTTTATTTTGTCAATCTCATCAGGTGAAATTTCAGCTCTTATCTCTTGTAGATGAGATATTATTTTATCAAGTAAGTTATCTTTTTGTTTTTGTTGTACAAGCATTAAGCGATATTTTTTATTTTTATATTGTTTTCTATCAGCAGTTAAATTTTTACTGGCATATTCGTAGATGAACTGATGTGCAGCAACAACCATCCAGGCATACGCATTGATGCTATTTTGTTTTACACCTGAGCCGTTTAGATACATCAGCCCAAGATGATATTGCCCTAATGGGTATCCAAGCTTTGCTGATTTTTGATAATAGCGTATCGCTTTTTTAGTACTTTTCTTTGTGCCAACGCCTTCTTCATACATTACACCGAGCTTATACATCGCATCAGCACGTCCATTTTGAGCCGCTTCTTTAAAGAGTTCAAATGCCTTTTTTAGATCTTTTTCTACACCTTGTCCTGCTACATACATTGAGCCCAGGGCATACATGGCGCGATGATCACCACGTTTAGCCAGAGGAATAAATTCATTTGCAGCAGTTTCGTAATCACCTCTTATATAAGCATCTCCGCCATCTTTAAAATCAGCATGGCATAATAGTGGGGTTAAAACTGAAAAATATAAAATAATACGCTTCATTTTTATGTCAGCTCAAATGACTCTACCATGTTTGATTCAGTAAGATTTTTCTGAATTTCTCCGACAAAATTGCCCAAGGTATAATCTGTTCCTGCAGTAATTGCATCAGTTAATAGCGTTGAGTCCTCTATGCCGTATGTAATGATTTTTATATTTTTTGATTTAATATATTGAAGTAAGGTTAGTTTTTCTTCTTGTTCTTCATTATCTGAGACACTGTTTTCTTCTGAATTTGGTGCAAGCACATCTGATAATTTTTGTAACTGTTCGGTATTTGCAATCAATAACTTTGATGTGGTTAAAGAACAATATTCAGATAAGTTTTCAATCGTGTTTAAATTCGAAAGCGAAACAGTAAAGCCGTGCGTTTTACGTAAAGTATCAATCAATGCCTGAGCACGTTTTTGATGCTTAATAAAAAGATCAAGTGGCACATCCAATATTATTGATTTTCCGGGGCTGTATTTTTTTGTTTGCTGCAATATTTTTTGTAACCACTGGAATAATGCTATATCTGAAAACCACGATTCAGTTGCACTAACTAAAAAAAGATACTGACATTCACTGGTGCCACTTTCTGTAATTCTCAAGAATATTTGTCTGAGTACCCATTCATTTATTGCTTGTTGTAATGTAAGTGAAAAAGCAGAAGTGTCTGCTAAATATTCATTAAGCGCTTCATTTTCTGATAAAGCTTGAAGCCCTGTTTTATAAATTTCTCTGGGATCGCTTTCATCTTCAAACATGGCAGTAACAGGTTGATACGTCTGAATGATTTTGTTTTCATCAATTAATTTATTGATTTGACTTTCGATTTCTTCAATCGAAGACTCGCTGTTTTCTTCGTTTTCATCTTCCTGCTTTGTTTTCTGAGCTGCTTTTTCATTAGCTTGCTTTTGCACTTCTTCCTGAAGTGCATTGCTATTTTTAGTTTCTTCTATTTTCGTTATCCGTGGAGTCACTTCTTTGTTATCAGCAGGTTTTTCTACTTCAGTATCTGGCTGATTTTTCTGATTAGTTTTGACCTCAGTCATCGCTTTTAATTCAGCTTCTAATTTTTCTTTTTGTTCTCTCGCTGCTCGCATTTCTGCTTCAGCTTCTTCCTTTGCTTTGGCAATTGCTTTTAATTCAGCTTCCATTTTTTCTTTTTCTTGCCGTGCCGCATTCATTTTTGCTTCAGCTTCGGCTTTTTCATTTTCTTCTTGTTCTGCTCGAAGAGCGACTTGGGCCTTTTCGGCCTCTTCTCTCGCTTTTAGTTGAGCTTGAAGTTTTTCTTTTTCTTCTTCGGCAGCTTTAATTTTCGCTTCAGCTTCAGCTTTTTCTTTTGCTTCCTGTTCTGCTCGAAGAGCGACTTGGGCCTTTTCGGCTTCTTCTCTCGCTTTTAGTTGAGCCTGAAGTTTTTCTTTTTCTTCTTCGGCAGCTTTAATTTTCGCTTCAGCTTCAGCTTTTTCTTTTGCTTCCTGTTCTGCTCGAAGAGCGACTTGGGCCTTTTCAGCTTCTTCTCTCGCTTTTAGTTGAGCCTGAAGTTTTTCTTTTTCTTCTTCGGCAGCTTTAATTTTCGCTTCAGCTTCAGCTTTTTCTTTTGCCTCTTGTTCTTCTTGTATAGCAGCTTGTGCTTTCGCTTGTTCTTCTCTCGCTTTTAATTCAGCTTCAAGCTTTTCTTTTTCTTCTTCGGCAGCTTTAATTTTCGCTTCAGCCTCAGCTTTTTCTTTTGCTTCTTGTTCAGCATGAGCAGCTTGTTCTTTCGCTTGTTCTTCTCTAGCTTTTAATTCGCCCTCAAGTTTTTCTTTTTCTTCTTCGGCAGCTTTAATTTTCGCTTCAGCTTCAGCTTTTTCTTTTGCCTCTTGTTCTTCTTGTAGAGCAGCTTGTTCTTTCGCTTGTTCTTCTCTAGCTTTTAATTCGCCCTCAAGTTTTTCTTTTTCTTCTTCGGCAGCTTTAATATTCGCTTCAGCTTCAGCTTTTTCTTTTGCTTCCTGTTCAGCTTGTATAGCAGCCTGTGTTTTTTCAGCTTTTTCCTTTGCTTTTAATTCGGCCTCAAGTTTTTTCCTTGCTTCTTCGGCAGCTTTAATTTTCGCTTCAGCTTCGATTTTTTCTTTTTCTTCTTCGGTAGCTTTAATTTTCGCTTCAGCTTCGGCTTTTTCTTTTGCTTTTCGTTCAGCTTGTAGCGCGGATTGCGCTTTTTCAGCTTCTTCCTTTGCTTTTAATTTAGCTTCGAGTTTTTTCTTTTCCTCTTCTATGGCCAGCATCTTTGCTTCAGCTTTTTCTTTCGCCTCCTGTTCTGCTTTCAAAGCTGCTTGCGCTTTTTCTGCTTCTTCTTTTGCTTTTAATTGAGTCTGGAGTTTTTCTTTTTCTGCTTCAGCCGCTTTAATTCTTGCTTCAGTCTCGGTTTTTTCTTTCGCTTTTTGCTCAGCTTTTAATGCAGCTTGTGCTTTTTCTGCTTCTTCCTTGCTTCTTAATTCTGCTTCAAGTTTTTCTTTTTCTTCTTCGGCGACTCTAATTCTCGCTTCAACTTCTTCTTTTTCTTTTAGAATGGCTTTAGACTTTTCTTCATTTTTTTCTGCCGATAAAGTTTCAGCTGCAATTGCATCATTTTGAGACTGTTCTACAAGCTCAGAGGGAGGGCATCTGAATCTTTCCATATGTAAAAGGAATTGCCTATTGAGCTACTAGCATTATCACATGCTGCAGATGCTATATAAATTAACTGTCCTGCTGTTTTATCAAATACCCCAAGTTTTAAAATACCTATGCTGACAGAAAAAACATATTTTTCTTCAGCGAACTTAAAAGTACTTTTTGCAAGATGATCACATAAACCTTGCATATTAAAACTCAGTGTTTCCAAATTAATCGGGTAATCAATTTGAATTCCAATTTCTGTATCACTAATTTTTGTAATATTTGGGTTGCATGCGCCTAATTTAAAAGTGTCATAACTGTTTTTCGCAATGTGATTGATTAACCTGTCTTTGCCTATGACACCAACCTGTTCTTCAATAAGATCAAGATTGTCAGGTTTGATAATAATAAGTGCACGCTCAGGAAGGTTTGAATCAAATGCTTTTTCAAGATTTTCATAAAATACTTCTTTGCTAAAAGAGCGGTTATGTTGTGTTAATTCCTGTTTTTTTTGGCGTTCAGCTTTTTTAGCTTCCCATGCATGGATGACGGATTGTTTTAATTTGTCTTTGGTTAGTGACTGTTTAGGTAGGTATTCATATATTCCCGTTTTTAATGCGCGCACCGCAATTTCTTCAGTGCCTGCGCCTGTTAGCATTATTGTTGCGGGGAATGTGTTTTTTTGTGATGCTTATGGAGTACATCCAGTCCTGTTGTTCCAACGATCGATAAGTGATAATCAAGTAACAATACATCTATATCTGACCAGTTATAGCTATCATCAGGCACGCCTTCAAAAACCGGATCAAGTTCAATAACTTCAGTGCCGGGTAAAAGCTTGCTGATAAATGTATTTATTAATTTACGATAATCAGAATTATCATCGATGATTAATATTTTTTCTAAATTAGAATCAGACATAAGTTATAAAAATTATTGTATATTTTATTACTTGTTTAAATAATTATTATTTATTTAACTATCCATGTTTTTCATTTTTTCATTAGTCTCGGTTTGCCGACGATTAATGACGCTTAAAAATGCATGTGCAACATGTGGCACATGTTCAAAATAATGTGTCAGGTTTTTATAGGGTGCCGATAATAGTTCAGTTGGCACGGTAGTTCTGACAGAAGCGGTTCTAATGCCATCTTGAAAATAGCCCATCTCACCAACGGGCTCGACTGGGTCGACAAATGCGATATGAATTTCATTGCCATTATCACTTTTGGTAAACACTTCCAGTTTCCCGGATACGAGCACATAGAGCGTTGGATCATTTTCACCTTCCAAAATAAACTGTCGATTGGCTTCAAGGCTTATTTCTGTAAATTGATTACCTATTGCCGATAGTTCTGCTCGGTTAAGAGACTCAAAAACAGAACATAAGCCTAATTTGTCTGCACGTTGTTTACGTATTGCATTTGTTAACTCTTCTTCAGTAATCGTTTCTAACTCAATTAATAACTCACCAATGCGCTTTATTGGCTTGCCTTTTAATTTATCATCGCGTTTTTTATGCATTGCCATCCTGATCGAGCCAGGAGAACAAGGCAAATAGTCACCAAGTAGGCGTGGCCTGAGCTTATCTTGTTGATTTTCTACCACGGCAGCGGTTCCTTTGTAAGTTATTAAATACAGATGGAAATCTTAGAAGATACAGCGGCCGATAGCAAAAAATATTGATGTCGAAACGGGAGGTGATTCTCATTTTATCTCATTGAAGATACGGCCAAAATAATATTTTGATGCTGGCTATTCTAACTTTACAAGACTTTGAGCTAGAGTAGGGATATTTGTGGCGTTTTGGATAGTATCTTGACTCTTGCTAAACTAATAGGGGCTTCATGAGTCTTAAATTAATAATTATAAAAATTGGATAAGTATATGAAAAGAATTGTTTTAAGTGGAGTTTTGTCATTATTCACGTTACCGCTTTTTGCTGAAAAGCTGCCCGGACAACATGAATTAAAGCAAAATGAGCAGGGTGAGTATTATGTTGTTAATAAAGATAACGTGAAAATGATCGAGGCCTCTATTTTAAAACTCGGTTATAACGGCAAGAGGATACTTGCCTGTATTAAACATGAATCAGTTGATACGGAGTTAAAGCGCTGGGTGTTCGTTGATATTAAGACGGGCGGGACGTTTGATACCTTAAACAAAGAAAACTGGCTTTATTTTAGAGATGAGGCTTACCCAGACTTAAAAGAAATTACATTGAAGAGTTATCGTGATGAAGACTGCCCATAGGTTTTAATCCTAATGACAACAACCGAAATTGATTTTGCTTATTTCAAATTGCTTTTAGAGAAGAAACAGGATGAGATAAATGAAATTATTGAAACCGGTGATACGGCTGCTCAACCGGTTGAATTGGACCAGACCCGTGTAGGGCGTTTATCTAGGATGGATGCCTTGCAGGCGCAGGCTATGTCATTAGAGGCAAAACGTAGACGAGATATGGAGTTTGTTCGAATTAAATCCGCATTACAAAGGATTGAGCAGGAAACGTATGGCAAATGCCTGGAATGCTCTGCCCCAGTTTCTCTTGCCCGTCTAGAAAACAATCCATCTGTGACATTATGTATTCACTGCGCTGAACGCCACGAATAAAAAAGCCCAGACTAAGCAGGGCCTTTATCTCCATGGATGGAGTGTCAGAATTCTTGTTCCTGACGCCAACAGTAGGCGCTTTAAGCGAATTCTAAGCGCTTACATCCATGTAAGCGATGTCGCGTGAGGACACGATTACAGGACGTTCGAGTCTGGAACAGAGACCGATGAAGTCCGTAGTGACGTTAAGTCAGCTTTTTATGCAGGGGAAGGATGCCAGCCAGCATCAGCCCATAATTCGCCGCTCACTGCTGAGTTAGAAATCATAAAGCATATAGCATCAGCGATTTCCTGTGGGCGAATCAAACGGCCTAATTGTGTATCGGGTAATACATATTTTTCGATATATTCTTCACCCATCGCTCTAACCATTGGTGTATCGGTAAATCCAGGATGAATAACGCCACAACGAACGCCGTGGAAAATTGCTTCCTTTGTTAAAGTAGCGGCTGCGCCTTCAAGGCCTGCTTTAGTTGAAGCATAAGACACCTGGCCTTTATTACCTTGAGATGAAATAGAACCAATAAACACAACCGTTCCGCGAACACCTTCATTCGGATGCCATTTCTTTAAACCTTGTTCCGCTCTATCTTCAGCAATATTCGCAATCATCTGCATCGCCCAGTAAATTGGTGCGATAAGATTAACATCAACGACCAGTTTGAAGTTTTCAATAGGGTAGATGTTTGCTTTTTTGGACTCTTTATCGATTTTGATGGCTAATGAATCACGAGTAATGCCTGCAGCAGGAACACAAATACTGATCATGCCATGATCTTTTTCCATGGTAGAGAAGACTTCTTGACGAAATGCTTCATCAGTAACATTGCCTTGAAAAGGAATAGCGATTTCTGCGCCAGCCTCTTTGTTTACTTCTTCTGCTGCTTCTTTCACAGCATCTGTCATATCGACCATTGCAATTTTTTTGGCACCTTTGGCTGCAAGCTCAAATGATACGGCACGACCAATACCACTTGCGCCGCCCGTGATTAATGCGACTCTGTCTTTGATTTCCATGATTGAACCTCTTAAATTGTAAAGGAAAAGGATATTAATGGAGATTGTAAAGCAAAAATTGTGCGCTGCAATATTTTATTTGAAGGATATTCCAAGTTATTTGTATTAGAAACAATAAGACCATATAAAAACAATAACTTATAATATAAGCATAAGCGTAATTTTTTCTCCTTAAATAGATTTAAATAACATGGCAACACCACAGAAAAACATCAGAAAAAGCGTATATTGTCGGAATTGTGCGGCATTAATATTTTCGAGGTGTTTCCTCGCCATAAATACGCCTAGAACAGCACCAGCGCCCAGTACCAATCCATATCCGGCAATCTGAATACTGAGTGCGCCAAAAGCTCCATAGCTTATGAGTTTGGTCAGTTGCATCACAAATGAGTTAATTGCTTTCGTTGCAACAAGTTTTTCTTTTTCCAATCCATAACTCAGCATGAAAGGGTTATGTACCGGGCCGGTTGCACCAATCAGCCCGGATAGAAACGAAACACTGAAGCCGAGAGGGAAGAACCAGCGTAGTTTCATTTTCAAAGCCAGTTTTGTCTTACTCAGTTTATCTTGCAGTACATAGCTGATTAGAAACAGGCCTAATACGATTTGTATGATCTTAATATCCATGCGTGTTAATAACCATGCGCCGATAATTGCACCGATAACACTACCGCTAAGCAAATAGGGTATAACTTGCCAATCGACATGATGACGAAACAGAAATGCACGCGAAGGGTTAGCAACTAATGCCGCAACGGAAATAACGGGAGCGTCCATTTGTGCGCCTAACAGAAAAGTAATAATAGGAATTAACAGGGTTGCGGCGCCGCCAGCAGCAATAGTACTGAGAAACCAGGCTAAGGTACCTAATATAAATAACAACGCTAAGATCATAATTTAACTATGTTGTAAATAGAGGTGCTATATTAAACAGTAAATTTGAACCTTGGCTATTAACAATAATCATAAAAATCATGTTTTTCGGATTAGATAAAAAAAGACAACTTCCACAGGCTGAAGACGCATTACCTGGCCGTGAAACGGTAATGCCTGTTGAAAATAAACATTTTGTTAATGGGCATCCGATCAAAGCGCCATTTCCGGAGGGTATGGAGCAGGTTATTTTCGCTCTGGGTTGTTTTTGGGGGGCAGAAAAATTGTTTTGGCAATTACCCGGCGTTTATACAACCGCTGTTGGCTATATCAATGGTATTACCTTGAATCCGTCTTATGAGGAAGTTTGTACCGGCATGACAGGACATACAGAAGCTGTTTTGGTTGTTTATGAGTCTGACAAAGTGAGTCTTGAAGAATTATTAACGACTTTTTGGGAGTCACATGATCCAACACAGGGAATGCGGCAAGGCAATGATAACGGCACACAATACCGTTCAGGAATTTATGTGTTTAATGATGAGTGTAAAAGTTTAGTTGAAGCTTCAAAAAGCGATTATCAAAATAAATTGAATGAGGCTGGTTATCCGGCAATTACAACAGAAGTGTTAGTGGCGCCAGAGTTTTATTATGCAGAGCAGTATCATCAGCAATATCTTGCGAAGAATCCTACAGGTTACTGTGGTTTAGCAGGCACGGGGGTGAGCTGTTCAGGTAAATAATGTTTATTACGTTGTTATTTTAATTATGCATGTTTCTTTTGCTTTTTAGGCGTTTTAACCTTTACGTTTGTTCTCTTTTTTTTATCAGAAGCTAGTATTTCAGTCTTGAAATTCACTGGCATCATGCCACCTCCAGATGTTCTTACGTAATACATATTTTTTCTCTCCGGATTAAATTAATTTACTGGGAAACCACTGGCAAAACGACTAATCCATTCTTCTGTAAGTTTTTCCTGGCTTAAAAAAGGCCCTTCTTTATAACGTTTATCATTTAGATAAAGTTCAATATGACATATTTGTTCAACTATTCTTAGTTTAGGTGCGTCTTCAACATCAACAAGCCACATACCTATTTCATAATAGTCATCGAACTCTTTAACCATAACGACTTTACCCATGAAATGATGAATTTCTTTTCGGGTCGGAATCGTCACTTCAATGATAGACCCTGGCTTTTGATATTCTTTAGAGGAGAAAGTCAGACCGATATTTGACTCAGGGTCAATTTCTATTTTTGTACTTTGCCAGAATTTTAAGCGTCTAAATTGTAGTGGAAATCGTTTTGGGTGCTTTATGAAACCTTGCAGAAATTCGCTTTGAAAAGCATCAGGCTGATCGCTCAATTTAGGTCGCGTAACGGCACCGACATGTGAGTGATTCGGAGCATGATTTAGATTTGCATTGGCTAACATAACGATCTCCCAATTAATCAAATACTTATAAAATCAAATTGTAAGTTAATATTTTATAAAATCAAGTAAAAATATATAAATATCAGATGTTTATGTAAATTATCTAGTAATGACATTAAAAAAAAGTATTTTAAAAATAACATAAATCATTGATAATAAAGATAAAAGTGATGTTTTGTTTTAGTTTTTAATTTTTAAAATGAATATAGAATTTATGTATAATGAAGCATCAAAAAACGTTAAATTTTGTTTTTTTCAAAAATTTTAGTATTAATTTACTCTGGAGAATACTCAATGAAAGCAGTGGTCGGTTTGGTTTTAGCCATACTAATCATTTTTGGTTATCGACTTTTCTGGTCATCATCCGAACCTGAATCAATTAATTCAACTCAAGAGGAAGTAGTAAAGGAAACTAAAACTGAAACAAGAACGATCACTGAAACAGATACTACGGGTCAAGTTGCCTCATCAGCAGCACAACAACTAAATCCAGAAAGCGATTCAGAAAAAAGAAAATTGATGGAAGCTGAATACGAGGTTTTGGATCAAGCAAGGAAAAACTAAAAAGTCATATTGGCTTGTTGAAGCATCAAATGTGGGGACTTAAATTTCCAGCTGCGACGTCGAAAAATATCAGTACAACGGTAATGGGAGCAAATAAACTATTAAAAAACCCTCATATGCTTGGCGCATTTTCCAGCGTTGAGGAGATTAAAGATGAGATTGCGAAAGTAGACTTTGCCGAAAAATCTTTAATTAATATAGATGAAATTGTAAAAGAAAAAATAAAAGAGAACGCAAATAGCGTTGATTAAAATGACTCTGCGATGCAATAGTTTGCATCGTTGTCGACACTGACAATTTTTATTTTCGTTATTTTATTTTCAAGTTCCTGTGTACTGTTTTTCAATATAACGCGGATAAAGTTTTCGGTATAACCAAACCAGTTTCCATTTTCATTTTTTGTTTCCCAAAGCACAGTGTGATTATTTCCAATCTGTTCTGTAAGTAGTTTTTGTCTCATAGATTTAGCAAGCACATGCAATTGTTTACTGCGTTCTTTTTTAACAGCAGTTTCAACCTGATTTATTAATGACGCTGCTTTTGTTCCTTCACGTTTTGAGTAAGTAAAAATATGTATATGCGAAAATTGTGTCTCTTCAATAAAGCTAACAGACTCTTGCCATTCTTCTTCTGTCTCACCGGGAAAGCCAACGATAATATCTGTCGTTAGATTAAAATTCGGAATTTCATTTCGAGCTTGTTTTACTAGTGTTTTAAAATCATTTGTTTTACAACGTCGTGCCATTCTTTTTAATACGCTATCACTGCCGCTTTGTAAGGGAAGATGCATATGTGGCATTAAACGTTTGTTTGAAAATAGGGAAAAAAAGTTATCCGGTAAGTCCCATGGTTCTACTGAGGCAAGTCGAATTCTTGGAATGTCAGTATTAGCCAGTATTGTTTTAATAAGTTCGTATAGACTGGAGTCTATATCGCTACCATAACCACCAACGTGAACACCGGTTAATACAATTTCCTGTACACCTTGCTGATAAAATTGATTTATTTCATTAATAATTTCAGTTTCTGTTTTACTGCGTTCTTCACCTCGCGCTACCGTGACGATGCAAAAGGTACAGCGATAGCGACAGCCATCTTGGACTTTTATAAAGGCGCGATTTCTACCACGCTTAAAAATACTGGCTTCACCCGGTTCAGTAGAAATGGAAGGCATGGAATCGAAATCCAGTTCCTTCAAGGTAATATCAACCAACTGATCTTTTTTCTGATTATTAATGACCAGATCAATTCCTGGGATATCCTGTTGTGCATTTTTATCGAGACTGGCATAACAACCACTGACAACCAGTTTGGCTTTAGGGTTATTTCGTTGGGTTCGTCTGATGATTTGGCGTGATTTTTTTACTGCTTCCTGTGTCACAGCACAGGTATTGACGACAAGTAGATCGGCCTGTTCAAGTTCATCTGTTATGCGATGACCTTTTGATTCAAAGCCTTCAGCCCAGGACTCAAGCTCTGCTTCGTTTAATCGGCAACCTAATGTTTTCAAGTGGATTTGCATGATGGCGCGTACTATATCAAATAGGTCTGTTAAAGATAGAGATTATCTTTTAAGCCTTGAATATTAGCTATTAAGTGCTTGTTGTAAAATTAAATTTGGCATGTCATCAATCATGCCGATGCAGCTTGAAATTTTGAATGAACAGTCCGGATGTTTTTCTTTTGCTGTTTCTACCATTTGCGGGATATCCCGTTTGACATGATTGCCTGAGTTTAAAAAGTAGGGGAAGACCGTAATATTTGAAGCGCCTTTATTAATACAGTTTCCAATAGCTTCAGGCAAAGAAGGAGGGACGACTTCCAGATAAGCGTATTCAATCAGATCATAATTTGAATCCGCCAGCGCTTTTACTTTTATTGCCAGCTCCTTGATTTCCTGATTGGACTCTGCTCGACGACTACCATGTGCGAGTATAATAAGTGTATTCATAAATATTTAATTTTTTATTCGGTTGCTATGTTTCTTTGCTTCATCAAGTAATGAAGCATCGATTTTACCACCAAGGCTTTTAGATGCTTCAATCATTTCTTGTGTCTTGTTCATGTTTTTCTGTAAAAAATAAGATTTTGCCCATGAGTGATAGATATAAGCTAATAGTCGCTCGTTAGGTGTTTGTACTGCCTTTTCATGCAAATCATTAGCGTGTTTAAACAAATTTTCCTTTTCACTGTTATCTTTAGTAACTGCACATTGACTAGTTGTATAAGCATAATCCGCTAGAAAACCATTTTCATTTATGCCTTTTTCGTTAGCAGTTTTAAACATCTTATAGGCTTCACAAGATTGATTATTTATATTCATTAATAATGCAAAGCCTAAATACGGATAAGGGTTTTCTGGATTTAATAACCATGCTTGGTTAAAACGTTTCATAGACTTATTAAATTCCTTATTTGAATAATGCCCAAAACCTTTTTCTGTATATCCTTCAGAGGCGTGGTCGCGCGTGCCGAAAGTTGCTACTGCATTAGATAACAGACCTTGGTTTTCATCAATAAACAGGTTTGCGTTACTATCGTTTTGTTTTCCATACATTGGCTGTTGTTCATATACCACTTCAGAGAGAAGTTGTTGAGAAAAGAAAAAAACAAAATTGAACAATAAATATGTTGCTAAGAGTCTGCTTTTCATAAGTCTTTTAAAATTAATGATTATTTTGAGTTATAGCAAGGTTATAATGCTGCTTGTAATTCATTTCAATATTATACGTTAATAACATAATAATAAATTATCATTATGACTCAGAAACAAAAAGCAGCCTTTGGTTCATGGGAATCACCAGTAACAACGGATTTAATGCTGCAAGACAGTGTTGGTCTTGGTGAAATCACTGTCTTTGAAAATGAAATTTACTGGATAGAAATGCGTCCACAGGAAAAAGGGCGCTACGTTATTGTGAAGCAAACTGTAGACGGAGAACACATCGATGTTATTCCCCCTGAATATAATGCACGAACACGTATACATGAATACGGCGGTGGTTCATATTTAATTACAGAGAAAGGCGTTGTTTTTACTAACTTCAATGATCAAGCATTGTATCTAATAGATGAGAATAATAACTGTATCCGATTGACTGGCGAAGAATCATGTCGTTATGCTGATATGATTTATGACAAATTTAACAATCGTTTGATTTGTGTGCGCGAGGATCATTCTCTTAAGGAAACAGAAGTAAAAAATACGATTGTCGCTGTCTCCTTAGATGAGAGTTTGTTTGATACAGATAAAGAACGAGTATTAGTAGAAGGTGCGGACTTTTATTCGAATCCACGTTTAAGTCATGATGGTAAGTCTCTTTGCTGGATAAGTTGGAACCATCCCAATATGCCTTGGGATAATACTTGCTTGAGTGTAACGGAAATAAAAAAAGATGGAGGATTAGGCGAATTTTTTCATGTTGCGGGTGGGGACGATAAAAACGAATCATTATGTCAGCCCATGTGGTCGCCGGAAAATATTTTATATTTTGTAACGGACAAGAATAACTGGTGGAATCTCTATAGAGCTAGTAATAATAAAGTCGAATGTTTACTTGAGATGGATGCGGAGTTTGCAGTACCACAATGGTCATTTCGTGAAGCTAATTATGACTTTGTAGATGAAAATAATATTTTAGCTATATATCGCCAGAATGGCCTGACATACCTGTCTAAGATTAATGTTAGTGAAAAAACAATTGAAACATTAACACTGCCGTACACTGATCTTGAATCAGTATCTTGTAATGACAAGACAGCCTGTTTTCTCGCCGCGTCACCAACAGAGTTTCCTGCAATTATTGAATATGACTTAGAAACGAATAAAACAAAGGTAATACGAAAAGCCAATAACTTGGAGTTAGATGAAGAAAATATTTCTATCGGCGAGCCTTTAAGTTTCCCAGTCGATGAAAAAAATAATGCGCATGCTTTTTTCTATCGTCCGAGGAATAAAATGTTTGCTGGATTAAAAGGAGAAAAGCCACCGTTGGTTGTTATGAGTCATGGTGGGCCTACGGGTGAGTCGCATAATGGTATAAAAATGGTGGCTCAATTTTTTAGTAGTCGCGGTTTTGCCGTGCTCGATGTTAATTATGGTGGCAGCAGCGGTTATGGGCGTGCCTTTCGGCAACCATTAAATCGGGAATGGGGCGTTGTTGATGTTAATGATTGCAGTAAAGCGGCGTTATACGTAGCTGAACAAGGTTGGGCTGATAAAGAGCGTTTAGCCATACGCGGAGGTAGTGCAGGTGGTTTTACGACATTAGCATCACTAGCGTTTACAGATGTCTTTAAAGCCGGTGCCAGTCATTACGGTGTCAGTGATTTGGAAGCGTTAGCAAAAGAAACACACAAGTTTGAATCGCGTTATCTTGATTCATTAATCGGTGCTTACCCTGAAGAACAGGAATTATATAAACAACGTTCGCCGATATACTCAATTGATAAACTATCCTGTCCCGTTATTTTCTTTCAAGGACTGGAAGATAAGATTGTATTGCCAAATCAAGCAGAGATGATGGTTAATGCACTAAAAGAAAAGGGGATACCTGTTGCTTATATTGCTTACGACGGTGAGCAGCACGGTTTCAGGCAAGCGAAAAATATTAAACGAACATTGGAAGCAGAACTCTATTTTTATTCAACAATCTTCAATTTTGAATGTTTTGAAAAGATAGAGCCGGTCAGGTTTTTGTAGCGCGCGAACACATAATTTGTTGTTATGGAGCCTCCTTTAAAGGCCTCGTGTGTTTCTTATATGCTTCGCGCGCATGTAGCTCCTATAATTCATATATAAGAAATTAAAGCGAGCTATATTCCAGAAAAATATTTATCCTAAATTACTAATAAGCGCCTTTGTATATTCTTTTGTATTCGCCGTTCCCTGTAGATCGCCTGTACGGGTTTCAGGTTTACTTAAGGTTTCTTTAATCGCGTTACGTAATTTATCACCTAACTGTTTTTCGTCTATATGATCGAGCATCATTGCTGCAGCAAGGAGCAGGGCAGTTGGGTTTGCAATACCCTGACCTGCGATATCCGGTGCTGTACCATGCACTGCTTCAAAGATAGCGGCATCTTTACCAATGTTGCCGCCCGGTGCGAGACCTAAACCGCCGACCAATCCAGCAATTTCATCAGACAAGATATCGCCAAACATGTTAGTCGTCAGGATCATGTCGAACTGTCCTGGGTTCGTTACTAATTGCATAGCAGTATTATCGACAATACGATCTTCAATTTCTAATTGGCCTTCGTATTCTTTACTGACTTCTCTTGCTGTTTCGAGAAACAAACCCGTTAGTTTCTTTAATATATTAGCTTTATGAACAATAGTGATTTTTTTACGATTATTCTTTATGGCGTAGTCGCAAGTGAATTTGGCGATATTTCGACAACCTGAGCGCGTAATAATACCAGATGCTTCCGCTACCGCTTTTGGATCATCATCAATAGGGATGTAGTGTTCAACACCGACATAAAAGCCTTGTGTGTTTTCTCGAATTAAAACGATATCGATGTTGTCGTATCGACGGCGGTCATGCAGATAGGAAACAGCCGGTCTGACATTCGCGTACAGTTTAAATTCTTCTCTCAGGCGTACGTTTGCAGAACGAAAACCGTCACCAATAGGCGTGCCCAATGGTGCTTTTAAAGCAAGCCTGGTTTTATGGATATTATCCAGCATGTCTTGAGGAAGCGGGTCCCCTGATTCTTCAAAAGCTTGTAAGCCTGCTTTATAACGGTGCCATTCAAAGTTTGCACCGAGTGCTTCAAGGATCTCTACTGTTGCGTCGAGTATTTCCGGACCGATACCATCGCCTTCAATTAATGTTGCTGGTGTTGTTTTAATAGTGGTTCTCCCATATATCTTTATATTCTGAAACGCTTTCGAATCAGAATTATTCATAGTTGTTATTTAATTATTGTTACAGATTACTATTAGGCATTAACGGTTTTTCTGACTTTACCGTTCTTGTATCTATTTGTTATTCCCTGGGGGTTTGATTAAATCGTTTAATATTTCTGCTGTTTCATTCAATAATACATCAATGGGTTCATTTTCTTCATCGTTTTCCGTGATTTGACTTGGATCGAATTCTTCGTCGTCTTTTAATGGCGGTAGCCCCTTTTCTGCGCGCATTGCATTTTCAATGCCTTTTTTTGCAGCCAGTATTTTTTCGCGCTCTGCTTTACGCTTGCTTTGTAATAATGGAATTTCTTTTCGTTCACTGGCTTCACGTTGCAAATAAACATCATCCATTAATAATTGAAATAATTTATTTTGCTTGATGCGTTTTTCATGTTCTTCTTTGGCGATAATGAAACTATCAATAGGCGCGCTTGCTGGATAATAGCGCGCTGCTTTAACTTGATCCCAGGGTAGGGCGTTTTCGTATGCTCTTTCGCCTTGATCCGATGAATCTTCCGCTGTGGGGAAAATAATATCGGGGATAACGCCTTTATATTGATTGCTACCACCACTGACACGAAAGAATTGCGCTATTGTTGTTTTTAATCGCCCATGGTCTTCACCGCTTTCTTTTATAAAGCGATTGAGATCAATAACGTTTTGTACTGTGCCTTTTCCAAAAGTAGGTTCGCCAACAATAATACCTCTACGATAATCCTGAATAGCTCCGGCAAAAATTTCTGAGGCAGATGCACTGTAGCGGTCAACTAACACAGCCAATGGTCCTGGGTAGCTAATTCCCGGCTCCGGGTCATAATTAACATCAACCCTGCCAGATGCATCTTTAGTTTGTACAACCGGGCCTTGATCAATAAACAATCCCGTTAATTCCAATGCTTCTGATAAAGAACCGCCGCCATTATTACGTAAATCGACAATCAGCCCATCGATATCCTCTTTTAGCATTTCCTTGATTAATTTACGTACATCTCTTGAGGTGCTTTTATAATCTTTTCTACCTTCTGCTTGAGCGGCAAAATCGATATAGAAAGTGGGTAAATCAATAACGCCGATTTTAGTATTGCTTTCCGGTATTTCTATAATGCTTGAACTTGCATCTTGTTCTTCTAGTTTAATTTTTTCCCGCGTCAACATGATGGTTTTAGAAGGGCCTTCCGGGCCTGTTCCTTTTGGTAAAACTTCCAGTTTGATAACCGTGCCTTTTGGTCCGCGTATTTGATCAACAACATCATCTAGTCGCCAGCCAATAACATCGATAATTTTACCGTCTTTATCCTGACCTACACCAATGATACGATCATCGGCACCAATTTGTCCGCTTAATTCAGCGGGGCCACCGGTAATAACTTTGACTACTTGTGTGTAATCATTTTCAGCACGTAATACTGCGCCAATACCTTCTAGTGACAGGCGCATACTGATATCAAAGTTTTCGGAAGTGCGTGGTGAGAAGTAAGCCGTATGCGGTTCTATTGACGTTGTATAAGCGTTGATAAAAGATTGGAAAACATCGTTTGAATTAAGCTGGAAAGTACTGTTACGAATCCTTTCATATCGCGAAGATAATGTTTTCTTTATCTCATCATCATCTTTCTTTGTGAGCTGTAGATTCAAAACATCATTTTTAACGCGTTTGCGCCACAACTCATCCTGTTCCGTGCGAGTATTCGACCAATCATCATCACGTCGGTCAAAACGGTAAGATTCATCAATAGTGAAATCAAATTTTTGCTCTAATGTTTTAAGTGCAAAATCAATGCGTTCATCAACACGTTGCCTATAGCGTTTGAATATATTGTATGCCGGACTTAAATCTGACTTCATGATTGCATCGTCAATTTTGAATCGATAGGGCTCGAACTCCAAAATGTCAGATTTAAGAAAATAGGCTTTATTTTGATCCAGGTTTTCTAGGTAATGTTTATAGATTGAACTAGAAAGTTGGTCGTCCAGTTCTGTTTTTTTGTAATGATACGTCGTCAGGATGTGGGTGATTAATTCGCTTGCTCTAATGTGCTTATTTTCAGGTTCTAGTTCTGAAATCGAAACAGTACGAACTTCAGCGGTGACGCCAGTACTAATGACAAGTAACGCTGTCGTAAAAAAGGAAGTTAGTTTTTTATTTAGCAAGATAAATTTTACTCAATTGATTGATTTTTAGGCATTTTACCGTGTTTTCTTTAAATACAGTTCTTATATTAGTATGAATGAAGACTCATTGACCATCATTCAGTTTAATAAATAAGCAAAAAACATTCATTTTTCAGTCTTTCTTTCATTTTCAAGCGTTAATTTTTCTATTAAAACCTGAATTTCATCACCTTTTTTCGTGTCTCCGCCGAGGAAACTGGGTGCTTCATGGTAGTAATCCATCAGATCATCTAGGATTTCAAGGTTATGTGGGTCTAGTTCATTTGCTTTTTCAAGATGAAGAAGTGTCTTTTTAGCGTAACCCATAGCCTTAAACCAGTTTGCCTGTTCTGCTTCGCGACCATAGCTAACGGCTAGGATATGGTGATACTTAGCCATTTCAGGCTCTTTCTCCACAGCTACTTTAAGATCTGTAATCGCTTCTTCGTAATGTTTCTTTTCATAATGTGATAGAGCAGAGAAATATAAAGCTTCTGTGTCAATTTCGTTCGTATTATTTGCGATAGCGAGTCCATTTATCTGGAGTAGGTAAATGAAAACAAAGCGATTAATTAACTTTTTTTTACTGAACATTCCTAATAGAGCAACATAAATAATATTGTTCGTTTAATAGTTTTTTATTAAATATTAATCAAGAAAAGATATTCTAATACGAGTAACAGCCTTCTTAAAAATTTAAGAAGGCTGCCATGATTAATACATTGTTATTTAATTTCCAGTAGTTCGATATCGAAAATTAAAGTCGAGTTTGGTGTAATTACTTTACCTGCGCCTCGCTCGCCATAGGCCAGGTGAGGCGGAACATAGATTTGCCATTTTGAACCAACTGGCATCATCATTAACGCTTCCTGCCAGCCTTTAATAACCTTACCGATGCCTAGAGTAGCAGGCTCTCCTCGTGCATAAGAACTATCGAATTCTGTGCCATCAATGAGCGTGCCACGATAATTTACTACGACATTGCTGCTTCCTGTCGGTATTTCACCTTCTCCCGCAGTGATGACTTTATATTGAAGTCCAGTATCTAATGTTTTAACACCGTCTTTATTTTTATTTTCGTTAAGGAATTTTTCGCCTATTTCTTTATTTTTTGAAGCTGTTGCAGCGATTTCTTTCTGCTCTTTTAATTGATAGGCAGTCAGAACCTGTTCCATTTCATCTTTGCTTAATTTCAACTCATTATTGTTTAAAACATCTCCGACAGCCTGAAGGAAAGCAGCATTATCGAGATCGATACCTTGACGAGAAACACTTTGACCAAAGAAAATTCCCATAGAATAGCTCAGTTTTTCCTTATCGGATTCAACTTTCGCTGCATGCGCATGAATAAATGTGAAACTTAACGTTAGTACAAGCGCAGATTTTAAAATTTTCATAAAAGCCTCTAATTATTTTTGATTAATAGATATTGAACTATGGTTATTAGTGGGAAGGAATTGATTTATGTTCCCATAAAAGAGTTAATTCGCCAAGTGGCTATTAGTTTTATTAGCTTGTACGGTTCTCAATTTTGTAAACTTTACCGGCGCTAAGCTATTGTTTGAATTGCTTCATCAAGAAATTGAATTCCTTTTTTATCTTTTGGAATAGCTTGTGAGAGTAGTTGTCGATATCTTCGTGCTCCGGGCTGTCCCTGATATAAACCAATAATGTGCCGTGTCATATTTTTTATTCGTTCGCCTTTGTCTAGCTGGTCGGCAACATAATCTCTGTAATGATTTAATATATCAAAACGCGTTTGTACCTCTTCTGCATTGCCAAATATTTCTTTATCCGCTTGCATCAACATGTAGGGATTTTGATAAGCAGCTCTACCTACCATAACGCCATCGACATGATTTAATTGAGACTTAATTTGATCAGCTTCTGTGAATCCGCCATTTATCGTGATACTTAAATTCGAGAAGTCCTGCTTAATTTGATAGACACGCGGATAATTTAACGGTGGGATTTCCCTGTTTTCTTTTGGGCTTAAACCACTCAGGATCGCTTTTCTTGCATGGATAATATAAGTATCACAACCACTCTTGTGTGTTGTATCAATAAAGTCATATAAGAATTCATATGAGTCCAAATCATCAATGCCAATGCGGGTTTTTATCGTGACAGGAAGAGCAGTTGTTGATTTAATTTTATTAACACATTCAGCGACCAGGTTTTTATTCGACATTAAACATGCGCCGAATTGACCGTTTTGTACTCTATCGCTGGGGCAACCAATGTTAAGATTAACTTCATCATAGCCTTCGTCTTCAGCCATTTTTGCGCATTGCGCTAAATCCTCAGGATTACTACCGCCAAGTTGTATAGCAAGAGGATGTTCTACATCATTAAATTTCAGAAAGCGTTGTCGATCACCGTGAATCAACGCGCCAGTTGTAATCATCTCGGTATAGAGCACGGCATGTTTCGACAATAAACGCATAAAGAACCTGAAGTGCTTGTCTGTATGATCCATCATGGGAGCAATGGAGAGACGTCGATCAAAATTTTGATGTGTCATTTGATTTATGATCGAATAAGAGTTTGAGTGAAGGACGGTCGCAAATAAAAACCACGAGGCAATGTAAGTGTGCCTGAAGATTGGTTTTTATCAGTGGTTAAACTCTTTGCGTTTGCGGCTTTGGGTCTAATTTGTAAAACATGTCCTATTGAAGAACTGATTTTATCAATTTCTCCCATGACGATCATGTCGCTTAATTCTTGCCAATCTTGTTTTAATTGTTTTTCCTGTTCTACATCGGGTTTCCAGAGAAAAGGCGTGCCTATACGTCGTAGTGCAATAGGAGTATTTTTATTTGCCTCAAATGGAACCCATAAGACTTCATTCAACTTATGTTTTACCAATGACTTTTCCCATGAAGAAAGTGAACTTGGATCAAGTTGAACAACGCATATATAGGTAGATTCTTTCGGCTTACCGTTGTTATCAATAGGCAAAGTTTTCAGTTCTATATCTAAGTCTATAAAATCGGGCTTAGCGGCACTTGCTGCTTCCGCGCCTAAATAATCTTCTAATAAGGTTCCAAACCAACCTTTTGCATGAACTAACGAGCTGGGAATATCGCGCTGAAGTTTGTTAGCAAGTTGTTGAATCGTTATTCCAGCAAGACTATTTGCCCGTTGCATTAATTCAATTTTATCAACAGGTGCTGACGTTTTCATACAGTCAATACTAAATCAGGAAAGTGCTTCTAATACTGAGTTTTCTAAACATTCAAATTTAAGGGGATCGTCAATAGCATTGTTTTCATCATCAACCAGATAAAATATATCTTCGACACGTTCACCATAAGTTGCAATTTTTGCACCTTGCAGGTTTATTCCACATAGAGCCATGGCTGTACTGATTCTGGATAAAACACCGGGACGATCGATCGTGTTTACTTCCATAATAGTTCTGTTGTTTTTTTTATCGGTATCAAACTTTACAAGATTAGGTAAGTTAAAATTTTTGATTTGTCTATTTTCGATCCAACTAGTAGGTTCTGACTTTTCTTCAGTTGATGTTAAAGCTTTCTTGACTCTGGCTTTTACTTCGTTACAGCGTTCCTCATTTTTAATACGTTTATTATCGCTTTCAAGTACAGCGAAAGTATCAAGTGTGTAACCATTTTCATTTGTAATAATTCTTGCATCAACAATATTTAAACCGAGTTTTTCTATAACTCTGGTCGCTGTAGAAAAAATGTTTTTACTGTTTGGCATATGGACAAATACAAGACTGTTACCGCGACTTGTTTTCTTGTTTACTAAAACAAGCGGGGTATCCTTGTCTTTATGTCTTATCATTCCTTGTGTTTGCCAAGCAATTTCATCCGAAGTGTGTCTGAGGAAGTATTCATCTTCGATTTCTTGCCAAAGATTAAGCACGTCTTTTTTGGGACATGTATTAAAATCTATTAAACTGAGTGCTTCTTTTTTATACTCGCTATCCAGTCTTTTTTAAGCATCGGGTCGTTTTTATCACGTCTTAATAGATGTAATGTACGTTGATACAAGCTGGTTAGAAGCATGCCGCGCCAATTATTCCAGAGTTCCGGGTTAGTGCCGCAAATGTCAGCAACAGTGAGAATATGCAAATAGTTCAGTCTAATAGGGTTTTGAACAAGGTTTGCAAAATTCATAATGACATCGGGATCATCAAGATCTTCACGTTGTGCTATTTTGCTCATAACCAAATGATTTTCAACTAACCAGGAAACAAGTTCTGTATCGTAATCACTTAAGCCATGTAATTTACAAAAGCTTTTTGCGTCTTTCGTTCCTAGTACTGAATGATCACCGCCACGACCTTTAGCTATGTCATGAAATAATCCTGCCAGATAAAGTAACTCAAGCTTAGGTATGGTTTTTGTAATTCCATTACAGATTGGAAACTTTTCTTTGTGTTCAGCTGTGCCAAATAAACGCAAATGTTGAATAACACTTAATATATGCTCATCAACCGTATAAATATGAAAAAGGTCAAATTGCATGAGACCTTCAATTTTGGCAAAAGCCGGTAAGTAAGCAGATAAAATACCATAACGATGCATCAATCTGAGCTCATGACCAACCAGATTGGGTTGCCGAATTATTTCCAGGAATAAACTTCGGTTTCTTATGTCTTTTCTGAAGCTGCTGTCTATTAAATACAAATGCTTTCTAATGAGCCGAGTAGTGCTTGCTCTGACTCCTTTTATTTTTGGGTCTTGTTGCATTAATAGAAAAATTTCGAGTAAGGCAAACGGATATCTTTTAAAAATATTTTTATTAACAACCTCTATAAAGTCATTTCTTTTTTGGAAACGTGAATTTATCGCAACAACTTTTTCTCTTCGTTTTTTATAAATTATTTCTTCCGCAAAATGTTGTAATAGGATTTCATTTAAACGGTTTATTTCGCGAGTTGTTTTGAAGTACATTTTCATAAAAGCTTCGATGCCTTTATTTTTCTCTCCTTTAAAACCAAGTAGTTCTGAAACTTTCCTCTGGTTTTCAAATAAAAGTCTATCTTCGCGACGATTTGTCACCATATGCAAGGCAAAACGTATTCGCCATAAAAAGTTCTGTCCATTACTTAAAACTTCATATTCATCACGAGTAAGAAATTTCTGTTTGATCAGGGTTTTGATATTAAGGTCACCGAATTGCCTTTCAGCAACCCAACTGATCATTTGAATATCACGCAATCCACCAGGTGATTCTTTAATATTGGGTTCAAGCTTGTTTGTTGTATCGCTGTATTTTTCATGGCGATGTTTTTGTTCTTCCAATTTTGCTTCAAAGAATTTTTTAACAGGCCAGATTTTGCTTGCTGCAGTAACTTTACGCATATCATCATGTAGTTTCTCGTTACCACAGATGAAGCGCGATTCCATGATATTGGTAATAACAGTAATATCTTTTTTTGCTTCTGCTTTGCATTCTTTAACTGTTCTGACACTATGGCCAACTTCCAGGCCAAAATCCCACAGAAAGGTAAGGAAAGTTTGTAACTGTTGTTCAATGTCTTTTTTTAAGCGTGGTTTTTGCAGGATCATCAAATCAATATCGGATGAGAGTAAGAGTTCATTTCGTCCATAACCACCTACAGCAACAAGACAAAGATCTTCTGAACTAATATGTTGTTGCCAAGCAAACGTTAACAACTGGTCGATAAGCCAACCTTGTTGTTTGACGACAATATCAATGTCTTCGCCCGACTTGAAATTATCCTGCAGATAACTAAAGCCATGTTTAAGCGCTTTTTTAAATAAGATGAGCGGTATTTGTTGTTTGAGACTTTTACTAAAACGATTTTTATCAAATAAAAACTTATTAGTGATTATGTTTGCCATGGTATGTTAAAAATCCTCATCAGAGCGTTTCGTTAATACCTCATAACCGCTTTTAGTAACCAGAACGGTATGTTCCCATTGTGCTGACAAACTACGATCGCGAGTAACGACAGTCCATTCATCAGGAAGTAACTTAACTTGGCGTTTCCCCAGATTAATCATTGGTTCAATAGTAAAGGTCATGCCCTGTTCCAGTTTCACTCCCGTATTGGGTCTGCCGTAATGCAGTATTTGCGGATCTTCATGGAAATTCTTCCCAATACCATGACCACAATACTCACGAACAACTGAACAGTTATTCTTTTCAGCGAGACTTTGTATGTTATAGCCGATATCACCGAGGCTAACTCCTGGCCTAATCGTTTCGATACCTTTTTTCAAGCAATCATAAGTTAGATCGACTAGTCTTTTTGCACGGATAGAAGGTTCGCCGACAAAAAACATTTTACTACTATCACCATGATAACCATCTTTGATAACAGTGATATCAATATTAATAATGTCGCCGTTTTTAAGCTTTTTCTCCCCGGGATACCATGACAAACAACATGATTGATCGAAGTGCAAATCGATTTTGGAAAGCCTTTATAATTTAGTGGAGCAGGGATAGCTTTTTGCTCATTGACGATGAAATCGTGGCATATTTTATCTAACTCATCTGTCGTGACGCCATTGATTACTTTGGGCCCGATCATTTCCAGTACGTTTGCTGCTAGGCGACCGGCAACACGCATTTTTTCGATTTCGTCAGCTGTTTTAATAGATATAGACATAGTTATTGTTTGTTTAAGAGAGCAGATAGTTAGTTGTTCGATACCTGTGATACATGGAAATGGATGATTTTAGAGTGCTTCTATTTTTATTCATGCATGGCACGACGATGCGCAGGGCTACTTCCTACAAAGAGTAACGCCAACTGTAGGCGCTTTAAGCGACGCAGACAAGGGTAAAAAGAGGTGTGCTGTAAATATGCATTTCCATGTATCACGGGTATATGGTATAAAGCGCTCGCGATTTTCGCAAATACTTAAATTTTAACTGTCACACGCACGCTACAACTATATATGGGGTGCCTGATTTCTTAAAGAATTCAGGTTGTTATATGGGGAGTGCGGAGGCTTAACCCTAAACTTAGGAGAATATAACATGTCTAACGTCACCATGCGTGAAATGCTGGAGGCTGGTGTCCATTTTGGTCATCAAACTCGATACTGGAACCCCAGTATGGCGCCATTCTTATTTGGTCAGCGTAATAAAATCCATATTATTAATTTAGAAAAGTCACTTCCTTTATATGAAGATGCGATGAATTTTGTCGGTAAGATGGCTGCCAGAAGAGGCAAGATCTTATTCGTCGGCTCCAAGCGAGCAGCTCAGTCTATTATAGAAGCTGAAGCAACGCGATGCGGTATGCCTTATATTAATCGCCGTTGGTTAGGTGGGCTATTAACCAACTTCAAAACAGTTAAAGGTTCTATCAACCGCTTGAAAGAAATCGAAACCATGCAAACTGATGGTAGTTTCGAGCGTATCAATAAGAAAGAACAACTGATGTTGGTTCGCGAACTGGATAAATTAAAAGCTAATTTATCCGGCATTAAAGATATGAAAGGCATTCCTGACGCGATTTTCATTATCGATGTCGGTTACGAAAATATTGCTGTAAATGAAGCAGTGAAATTGGGTATCCCAGTTATAGGCGTTGTTGATAGTAATAACAGTCCTAAAGGAGTTGATTACGTTATTCCAGGTAACGACGATGCGATTCGTTCAATTTCACTTTATGCTAAAGGTGTTGCTGACGCTGTATTAGATAGTAAACAATCTGTTGCTCATCTAGGTGGGTCAGAAGACAGTGACGATTTAGTAGAAATTGATGAATCAGGCGCTCCAGTTGAAGAAGCAGCTGCGGCACCTAAAGTCACAAAGAAAACAGCTAAGAAAAAAGTAGCTAAAAAAGCGGAGTCAGCGGATGTAGCACCAGTTGAAGAAGAAGCTGCAGCACCAGTTGAAGAAGCAGATGCCGCACCAGAAAAGAAAGTAGCTAAGAAAAAAGCTAAAAAGAAAGTCGCTAAGAAAGCTAAAAAAGTAAGCAAAAAATCAGCTGCTGAAGCTGACGACGAATAATTAAATGTCGTTACTGAAATTTAGATAATAGTTTTAGAGGAATATTTAAATGCAAATTACTGCTTCATTAGTAAAAGAACTGCGCGAACGAACTGGCGCAGGCATGATGGATTGTAAAAAAGCGTTACAGGAAGCGAATGGTGATATTGAAGTTGCTATTGAAGAAATGCGTAAATCCGGTGCTGCGAAGGCAGCAAAAAAAGCCGGGCGTATTGCTGCTGAAGGTGTTATTACTATTAAGCAAGACGGTCAGGATATTACAATTCTAGAAACGAACTGTGAAACTGATTTCGTTGCCAAGGATGAAAACTTTGTCACGTTTACCAATAATGTTATTGAAGCCATTATTGCTAATAACCCAGCGGATGTTGATGCATTAATGCAAATCAGTCTCGGTGATCAAACTGTTGAAGCAGCCAATCAGCAATTAGTTGCAAAAATTGGTGAGAAGATCACGGTTCGTCGCTTTGAAAAAATGACTGCTTCAGGTCAACTTGGCAGCTACTCACACGGTGATCGTATTGGTGTTGTTGTCGAACTGGAAGGCGGTGATGAAGCTCTTGCTAAAGATCTCGCCATGCATATTGCTGCAAGCAAACCGGTCTGCGTTAGCGAAGATCAAGTTCCACAAAATGTGCTCGATAAAGAAAAAGAAATTTTTTCTGCTCAAGCTGCTGAAAGCGGTAAGCCACCTGAAATCATCGAAAAAATGGTGACGGGTCGTATACAAAAATATTTGAAAGAGATTACTTTGCTCGGACAACCTTTTGTCAAAGATCCTGACCAGACTGTAGGAAAATTGTTAAAAGCGGCAAATGCGTCAGTCACTTCTTTCGTAAGATATGAAGTCGGTGAAGGTATTGAAAAGAAAATCGATAACTTCGCTGAAGAGGTCATGTCTCAGGCTAAAGGGGACTGAATGATGTCCAACCCGTCCAATTCATTAAAGTATCGACGGGTTTTACTAAAGCTCAGTGGTGAGGCTTTAATGGGTGATGAACCTTATGGTATTGATCCAAAGGTCATTGACCGACTTGCCAATGAAGTTGCTGAGCTTTGTAAACAAGGTGTCGAAATTGCCATCGTCATTGGCGGTGGTAATATCTTTCGTGGAACCGGTTTAGCTGCCTCTGGTATAGAGCGCGTTACAGCAGACCATATGGGAATGCTGGCAACTATTATGAATTCGTTGGCTATGCAAGATGCGCTTGAACGAGTCAACTTACATGCCCGAGTTATGTCTGCTCTAAAAATTAATCAGGTTTGCGAAGATTATATTCGACGCCGTGCAGTTCGACACCTTGAAAAAGGTCGCGTCGTTATTTTTGCAGCAGGCACAGGTAACCCTTTCTTTACAACTGATTCAGCAGCCAGCCTTCGCGCAATTGAAATTGGTGCAGAATTATTAATAAAAGCGACTAAAGTTGATGGTGTTTATTCATCCGATCCGGTTAAAAATACTGATGCAGTTCGTTATGATGCACTGAATTATGACGAAGTGATTGAACAAAAGCTGGGTGTTATGGACACAACAGCCGTAGTACTTTGTCGAGATAATAATATGCCTTTAAGAGTATTGGATATGACAAAGTCAGGATCCCTACTAAAAGCAGCTCAAGGTGAAAATGAAGGAACTCTAGTTAGCAATGCCTAAGTAAACATGGCTTGCAGGAGAAAAATATGATTGAAGATATTATTAGTGATGCAAAAAGCAGAATGCTAAAAAGTATTGAATCTTTAAAGGGTGAAATGTCGAAAATTAGAACAGGTCGTGCCCACCCCAGTTTATTAGAACAGGGTAAGGTCAGTTATTATGGTTCGGAAACACCGCTTAATCAGGTTGCCAGTATTAATGTTGTCGATGCAAGAATGTTAGGTGTTAGTCCCTTTGATAAAAGTGCTGTCCCTGATATTGAAAAAGCCATTATGAACGCGAACCTTGGGTTAAACCCGGTTACCACAGGTGACTTGATTCGAGTTCCTTTGCCGCCTTTAACAGAAGAACGGCGTAAAGACTTAATTAAAGTTGTTCGTGCTGAAGCGGAAAAAGCACGCGTTGCTGTTCGTAACATTCGTCGTGATGCCAACTCATCTTGCAAGGAGCTGGTTAAGGAAAAAATGATTTCAGAAGATGATGAACGTAAAGCAGAAGGGCGTATTCAAGCTTTAACGGATGAAAATATCGCTACCATAGATAAAAATCTTGAACAGAAAGAAGCAGAGATGCTCGAAATATAACGTCAGTTAATATTTTTTTAACCATTTACTGGTTAATCACATTTAATGGATACTGATTCTAAAGATTCAAAGCCAAAACATATCGCTATTATCATGGATGGTAATGGTCGTTGGGCAAAAAATAAAAACCAACCCCGTGTTGCTGGACATCGTGCCGGCGTTAAAACATTAAGAAAGTTAATTGAGTATGCTGTTCGTATTCAATTGGATGCAATGACGGTTTATGCGTTCAGTCGCGAAAATTGGCGACGTCCGGAAAAAGAAGTGACCTTGTTAATGGACTTGTTCATGACAGCGCTGAACTCGGAGGTTAAAGATCTGCATGAAAACAATGTTTGTTTGACGTTTATAGGTGACAAAGCAGACTTTAGTGAGAAATTACAGAAAACCATTAAACAGTCAGAAGATTTGACTCGTGATAACTCAGGTTTACGTTTAAATGTTGCAGCAAATTACAGCGGCCGCTGGGATATTACTCAAGCAGTACAATCTATTAGTAGCGATATAGTTGCTGGAAAATTGAATAATGATCAGCTTAACGAATCATTAATAAGCGAAAAACTTTGTTTGGCTAATATTGAAGAACCGGATTTATTTATTCGTACAGGCGGGGAACAAAGGATCAGCAATTATTTTCTATGGCAACTGGCTTACACAGAACTGTATTTTACTAATGCCTTATGGCCTGATTTTTCCCCGAGTGAACTGGATAAAGCCATAGATTGGTTTAATAATCGACAAAGACGCTTTGGCAAAACGTCTGAACAAATTGAAAAACAGAATAGTTAAATACTTCTCATGTTAAAAGCCAGAATCGCTACTGCTGCCGTTTTAATTCCTATTGTTATTGCTCTCATTTTTTTTGCAGATGTGACTTTGTTTTCAGCTTTTTTTGCTCTGATTGTTGTCATTGGTGCCTGGGAATGGGCCGGACTAAGTAAATTGAACGATAAAGTGAAATATTTATACGTAATTTTTTCTTTATCTATACTCTTTTTGATTTATTGGTTTAATGACGACTTAATCTATAAAAGCGCTGTTTTAATTGGTGCTCTATATTGGCTAATAGCTGTTGGTTTAGTTATTTTTTACCAGAAACAACGGAATTTGTTGCCACGAAGTTCATCCATATTGATGTTAGTCGGCCTCTTACTATTAGTGCCAATGTGGTCAGGTTTGGTTATTTTAAAGTCAAATATCGAAACAGGCTCGGTTCTAATCATGTTACTTATGTTGCTTATTTGGGGGCTGATACAGCAGCGTATTTTGCAGGTAAAAAATGGGGAAAAAGAAAACTGGCAAACCATGTCAGCCCTGGAAAAACCTGGGAGGGAACGATAGCGGGACTTGTTGTGAGTATTGTTATTGCAATTGCTTATGTTATTGTTTCAAATAAAAATTTATGTGATGGTTTGATTTTTATTGCTTTATCACTGTTAACTGTGATTGGGTCTGTATTTGGTGATTTGATGGAAAGTATTGTGAAACGTGAAGCAGGGCAAAAAGACAGCGGTCATATTTTACCTGGACATGGTGGTGTTATGGATAGAATAGACAGTTTGACTGCCGCGAGTCCGATTTTTGTCTTTGGTCTTGTTTTGGCAGGGCAGGTTTGATGAAACAACTCACCGTGCTTGGTTCAACAGGCAGTATTGGTGTTAACACACTCGATGTCGTTTTGCGTCATCCTGATAAATATCAGGTAAAAGCATTAACGGCAAACACGAATGTCGATGTCTTATTAGAACAGTGTATTAAACATAAGCCTAAATATGCTGTCATGGTTAATGATGACGCTGCAACAAAACTAGAACAAGCACTAAAAAAACAGGCACCTGAAATAAAAGTTTTATCTGGTGTTGATGGTTTAGTTTACGTTGCTGAGCTAAATGATATTGATTACGTTATGGCGGCTATTGTTGGAGCAGCAGGACTTTTGCCCACGTTAGCAGCAGCAAGAGCAGGTAAACGCGTATTACTTGCAAATAAAGAGGCATTAGTCATGTCTGGTAAGCTGTTTATGGATACGGTAGAGCAAAATAATGCTGAATTACTCCCCATCGATAGTGAACATAACGCCATATTTCAGTGTATGCCGCCAGGCTTTGGTAAAGATCATAAAAACGCCGGCGTTGAAAAAATATTATTAACCGCGTCAGGCGGTCCTTTTAGAACAACACCAATAGAGCAGCTTTCTGACATGACACCGGAGCAAGCTTGCGCTCATCCGAACTGGGAGATGGGTAGAAAGATTTCGGTTGATTCAGCAACAATGATGAATAAAGGGCTAGAAGTTATCGAAGCATGTTGGTTATTTCATGTCGATACTAGTTTTATTCAGGTTGTTATACACCCGCAAAGCGTTATTCATTCTATGGTTCAATACAATGACGGTTCTGTATTAGCGCAGCTAGGTAATCCAGATATGCGCACACCAATTGCTTATGGTCTGGCCTGGCCGGAAAGAATTGATTCTGGTGTAGGGCAACTTGACTTGTTTGATATAGCGCGGCTTGATTTTACTGAGCCTGATGAAAAGCGTTTTCCCTGTTTACGATTAGCACGAGAAGTAATGCAACAGGGAGGAACAAGCAGTGCCATTTTAAATGCGGCAAATGAAGTTGCGGTAAGCGAATTTTTGAATAAACGAATTCAGTTTACGGATATTAGTCGCGTGATTGAAACAGTATTGGAAAATGTGACGCAACATGAAGCATCAACGCTTGAGGTTATTCTTGAAGATGACAGATTAGCAAGAGAGTATGGGTTGCGAGTTATTAAGGATATAGCTGCATGATAGAGCTGTTACAAAATGTTGTTGCATTTATCGTTGCGCTCGGTGTGCTCATTACATTTCATGAGTTTGGTCATTATTGGGTAGCACGCCGTTGTGATGTAAAAATTCTGCGTTTTTCAGTTGGTTTTGGACGAGCCATTTATAAAAAGCAAATTGGTAAAGACAATACGGAGTTTGTTATTGCTGCTTTACCTTTAGGTGGTTACGTCAAAATGCTGGATGAGCGTGAAGGGGATGTTAAAGAAGAAGAATTGCCTCGTTCTTTTAATTACAAACCGCTTTGGCAACGTTTTGCAATTGTTTCGGCGGGCCCAATATTTAATTTTATTTTTGCCGTGTTTGCTTATTGGGTAATCTTTGTGGTTGGTGTAAATGGTTTGAAACCTTTTGTTGGTGAAGTTGAGCCTGCTTCTATAAGTTCAGCCGCAGGTCTTAAGAGGGGGCAAGAGATAACGAGTATAAATGGTATACAAACACCGACATGGTCTGCAGTCATTGATCATCTAGTTAATCATACCGTTAACGGCGAGGTTATAAGTTTACTCGTTATTGATACTGATGGTTTGGAACAATATATAGACCTGGATCTTTCTAAAATATCAATTGACGACATGGCTGAAGGGAAATTGCTCGAAGCATTGGGTTTAAGTGTGATTGAATTAAAACTCCCAGCAATTATTGGTGAAGTATTAGCCGATGGAGCTGCTGCTAAGAGTGGATTATTTCAACATGATGAAATCATAAGTGTTAATAATAAAGCGATAGACTCTTGGGGAGAATGGGTTGAAATAATAAGGGGTAGTCCTGACAAAAGTCTGAATCTTGAGATATTACGAGGTAACAATACGGTTTATATTGAAGTCATTCCTGAGCGTATCGTTTCTGAAGGTGAGCAGATAGGTCGTATTGGCGCAGCAGCTTTCAAACCAGAGAATTTGTTTGATTCTTACTTTACGCTTGAGAGTTATAGTTTGCCGAATGCCTTGCTTAAAGCAGTGAAAAAAACATGGGAAATGTCAGTGCTAACTTTACAAGTACTTGGTAAGATGCTGGTCGGAGAGGCATCAGTAAAAAATTTGAGCGGTCCGATTAGTATCGCTCAATATGCAGGCCAGTCTGCTGGAATAGGCCTTGTTGCTTTTTTTAGCTTCATGGCGATTGTTAGCGTAAGCCTTGGTGTTCTTAATCTACTGCCGGTACCATTACTGGATGGTGGACATTTAATGTATTACGTTGCTGAGATGGTTATTGGTAAACCGGTTTCTGAAGGAATACAAATAATTGGGCAACAAATAGGATTAGTTTTATTATTAGGTCTGATGAGTATTGCACTGTTTAACGATATTAGCCGTTTATTAGGCTAGTTTTCATAAAAATAAGAAATAATATACACATGCGATTAATATTTAATAAATTACTTTATGTTTTGTTGGCTCTGGCTATTATCTCCCCATCACAAGCTGCACAAGAGTTTGTTATTGAAGATATCCGTGTTGAAGGTTTAGAGCGCGTAACACCTGGGACAGTTTTTAATTATTTGCCAATGAGAGTGGGTGATACTTTTGATGACTCCCGTTCCTCAGAGGCGGTCAAGGCATTATTTAAAACGGGGTTATTTCATGATGTCAGACTTGAAAGAGATGGCAGTATTCTTGTTTTTATTATAAAGGAGCGCCCCGCTATCGGCTCTATTACCATGACGGGTAATGAGGATATTCAAACAGATGAGTTACTGGAAAATTTGAAGCAATTTGGCTTTGCCGAAGGTCGGGTCTTTGTTCAGGCGCAACTTGAACAAACAGAGCAGGAATTGCAAAGGCAGTATTATTCATTTGGGAAGTATGCCGTCAAAATTAATTCTACTGTAACTGAACTTGACAATAACCGTGTTTCAATTGTTATTGATGTTTCTGAAGGTTTAGCGGCTAAAATTAAAAAAATTAATATTGTCGGGAATACTATATTTGAAGAAAAAGATTTACTCAAAAAATTTAGCTTGAGTACACCAACATTTCTCTCTTTCTATACCAAAAATGATCAATATTCCAAACAAAAGCTTTCCGGTGATTTGGAAGCGTTACGATCACATTATTTAGATAAGGGTTATTTGAATTTTAACATTGATTCAACGCAGGTTTCGATTACACCGGATAAAAAAGATATTTATATTACAATTAATGTCAGTGAAGGTGAGCAATACACTGTAACGGAAGTGAAATTAGCGGGTGATTTAATATTACCAAAAGAAGATTTGTTTGAATTAATTTCTATAGGAAAAGGAGAGCTTTTTTCAAGGAAAAAAGTGACAGATAGTAGTAAGCAATTGACAGAGCGCCTGGGTGAAGAAGGTTATTCTTTTGCAAATGTAAACTCTATTCCGGATATTAATAAAGAAGATAAAACAGTTTCGTTAACTTTTTTTGTTGATCCGAGTAAACGTGTTTATGTTCGACGTATTAATTTCACTGGAAACTCAAAAACAAAAGATGAAGTTTTGCGACAGGAAATGAGGCAGCAGGAAGGCGCCTGGATTTCGACAACACAAGTTGATAGGGGCAAGCAACGTTTACAAAGAACGGGTTATTTTAAAGATGTCGGTGTTGATACGCCTGCTGTGCCGGGAACGACTGATCAGGTTGATGTGAATTACACGGTTGAAGAACAACCAGGAGGACAAATTGGTTTAGGACTCGGGTTTTCTCAAGCCCAAGGTTTAATTCTAAATGCAAGTATTCGTCAGACTAATTTTTTGGGTTCTGGTAAGACAGTTGATTTTGCATTTAATAACAGTGATGTGAACACTCGTTATCAACTTGGCTATTTAAACCCTTATTTTACTGACGATGGGATTAGTAGGGGGTTTAGTGTGTTTTACCGTTCCACTGATGCACAAGACGCTAACTTAGCGCTTTTTGAAACCAAGGAGTATGGTGGTTCAATGAGTTTCGGAATACCCATTAGTGAAAATAACACGATAGGTGCTGATATTTCATATACCAATACTCAACTTGACCTTCAAAGTAGCACCTCCGTACAACTTAACGACTTTATTGTTCAAAATGGTGATTCATATGATCTATTAAAGGTATCGCTTAGTTTTGCTTATGACTCGAGAAATAAAACCATACTTCCTGACAAAGGTGCTTTAGCAAGTATAAGAACTCGAGTATCAGTACCAAGCTTTGGGAACTCCCTTGAGTTTTATAAAATAGACTTACGAACACAATGGTTTAAAGATATTTACAAAGATTTTGTTTTAACATTGGGTGCTGATATCGGCTATGGCGATAGTTACGGAGACACAACAGAATTACCCTTTTTTGAAAACTTCTATGCAGGTGGTCCAAGGACGGTGCGTGGCTATCGAGAAAATACATTAGGGCCCCGCGATAGTTCTAACAGGGCGCTGGGCGGTGATACCAAGATTGTAGGTAATGCTGAAATAATACTTCCCGTACCCTTTTTAAGTGATTTTAAAAAATCTATTCGAATTACGGGGTTCATCGATGCAGGTAATGTTTATGGACCTAGTGAGTCTTTGGAGCTAGGTGATTTAAGATACTCAACAGGGATGAGTGCTATCTGGATTTCCCCATTTGGTGCAGTCAGTGCAAGTATCGCTCAGCCTATTAACGAACAATCAACTGACCAAGTGCAAAACTTCCAGTTTACCTTTGGAACCTCATTTTAGTTATTTTTGGAGTAATTTATTAATGAAAACTTTGTTTAAACTTTCTACGTCCATAGCGCTGTTTATGGTGTTTTCTTCTCAAGTCTTGGCTGAAGAGGCTTTAAAAATAGGAGCTGTTCAAGTGTTAAAAGTTCTTGAGCAATCTCCTCAATATCAAGCAGCAGGTAAAGCGCTTGATAAAGAGTTTGAAGCAAGAAGTAAAACGCTTATCGCAGAACAAAAGAAAATTAAAGGCCTTGAAGATAAACTCTCAAAAGATAGAGCGATTATGTCAGAAGCTGAAGTTGGCAAGTTAGAAAGAGATGTTCTAAATAAAAAACGAGATTTAAAACGCGATCAAGATGAATTTCGTGAAGACATAAACTTTCGTCGTAACGAAGAGTTAGCGAAAATTCAAAAAATAGTTTTTGAAGCAGTGCAAAAGGTTTCTAAAGACAATGGTTATGATATTGTTTTAAGCGAAGGTGTTGTTTTTGCTAGTGCGAAAGCAGACATGACACAATTAGTTATAGATGTCTTAAATAAAAAGTAGTTATTATTTTAATTCGCCAATTTAGTAATGGTCTAATAATCTGATGGTAGCCACGCTTGCAGAATTGTCTGAAATTTGTGGGGCAAGATTGGAAGGTGATGCTGATTGTGAAATTGTAGCCGTTAATACATTAAGTAAGGCTATAAAGGGTGAGCTTACTTTTTTGTCCAATAGTCATTATGCACATCAGTTAGCAGAAACAAATGCTTCCGCTGTTATATTAGCGGAAGAAGACTTTAATAGTTGTCCAACTAATTCTCTGGTTAGTTCAAACCCCTATTTAGCTTATGCTAAAGTTGCTAATTACCTTCATCCACATGATGTGCATGACGGGAATATCGATAGTAATGCGATTATTGCAGAAAGTTGCATTATTGATAATTCATCTAGTATTTCGGCAAATGTAGTTATTGGTGATAATGTTAAGGTAGCTGCCGGAGTTTATATTGGACCAGGATGCGTAATTGAAGAGAACGTGGAAATAGGAAAGAACTCTTCATTATTAGCAAATATAACGATTAGAAAGGGAGTTGTATTAGGAGAAAATGTAACGCTTCACCCTGGTGTCGTCATCGGTGCAGATGGATTTGGAATGGCACAGGAAAATGGGAAGTGGTTGAATATTCCACAAATAGGCACGGTTAGAATTGGGAATAATGTTGATGTAGGAGCAAATTCAACGATTGATAGGGGCGCAATAGAAGATACTGTTATTTCTAATGGTGTAAAAATTGATAATCAGGTGCAAATTGGTCATAACGTTTTTATAGGAGAAGATACAGCTATAGCTGGCTGTGCGGCTATTGCTGGAAGCGCAGTTATAGGTAAGCGATGTATGATAGGTGGCGCTACGTGCATTAGTGGACATATAGAAATTGCTGATGATGTTATTGTTACTGGAATGTCCGGCGTGGCTAATTCTATTAAAGCTGCCGGTGTTTATTCTTCTGGCCTACCTGTGACAGACAACAAAACGTGGCGTAGAAATATAGTGCGTTTTAAAAAACTGGACGAGATATTAAAAAAATTAACAGGTTAAAATTATATAGGTAATCATATGCAAGATACTTCATCAGCTGTTGATGTTGAAAAAATTAAAACAATTTTGCCTCATCGTTATCCTTTTTTACTTGTTGATCGTGTATTAGAAGTAGAAAAAGGAAGTCATATTAAAACTGTAAAAAACGTCTCAGTGAATGAACCCTTTTTTCAGGGACACTTTCCAAATAAATCAGTAATGCCAGGGGTATTAATAATTGAAGCGCTTGCTCAGTCTGCAGCTTTGTTAGGCGCTTTGGGTTTTGATGAAAACCGAGTGACAGAAGATGATTTGTATTACCTTGTTGGTGTAGATAAATCTCGTTTTAGAAAGCCAGTTGTTCCTGGCGATATACTCGTGCTTGATGTTAAGTTTTTAACAGTTAGAAGGAAGATCTGGAAGTTTGAAGCATCAGCTTATGTTGATTCAAAAATGGTTGCTTCTGCTGAGTTATTAACAACTCTCATGGAGTAAATCCATGATAAACCCAACAGCGATTGTTCACCCTGAGGCAAAAATAGATGCCGATGTAGAAATTGGTGCTTATTCAATAATTGGAAAAGATGTTTTTATTGCATCAGGTACAAAAATAGATTCTCACGTTGTTATAAATGGTCCTACAACCATTGGAAAGAATAATAAAATAGCAAGCTTCTGTTCTTTAGGTTCCGACCCGCAAGATAAAAAATATCAAGGTGAAGCAGACTCGACCCTGGAAATAGGTGATAACAATACAATTCGTGAATATGTTTCTATAAACAGAGGCACGGGAGATGGTGGTGGCAAGACTATTATTGGCGATGATAATTGGATTATGGCTTATGTACATATCGCCCACGATTGCATTGTAGGCTGCAATACTATTTTCGCTAACAATGCCACGCTTGCAGGGCATGTTACTATCGATGATTATGCTATTTTAGGAGGTTTTAGCGGTGTTCATCAGTTTTGTCGAATTGGTAGTTATAGTTTCTCTGCAATATCTTCCGTTATAGTGAAAGATGTCCCGCCTTATGTATTAGTTTCCGGTAATACGGCAAAACCATCCGGTTTAAATCGTGAAGGCTTAAAACGACATGGTTTTGATAATGAAACAATTAATATTCTACGCAAAGCGTATAAGGCAATTTATCGCGAAGGCCTGATACTTAAAGATGCGCTTGATGTATTAGCTGAATTATCCAA
The DNA here is from genome assembly GCA_038142205.1 of Pseudomonadota bacterium. Lineage (GTDB taxonomy): Bacteria > Pseudomonadota > Gammaproteobacteria > Eutrophobiales > Eutrophobiaceae > UBA7359. Next base: position 775,610 of record JAYQJO010000001.1, read on the forward strand.
AGAATCAGAAAAAGTTGAATTAATGCGTTCATTTATTGCCGCATCAGAGCGCGGTATTGTTCGATAGCATCAGTATTCAGAAGCAACTCTCATGATACGAATAGGTCTTGTCGCAGGTGAAGCATCAGGCGATAACCTGGGAGCAGGGCTAATTCATGAAATAAAAAATAATAGTGATAATGTTACTGTAGAAGGTATAGGGGGAGAGAAGTTATCTAAAACGGGTATGAATGTCTTATATCCTATGGAACGCCTTTCTGTTATGGGCTTTACTGAAGTATTTGGTCGCTATAGAGAGTTAAAAAAAATACGTAATGATCTAATCGAGTATTTTCTTGAAAACCCACCTGATGTTTTTATTGGTGTTGATGCACCTGATTTTAATTTAGGTCTAGAGCAAGCCCTGAAAGAAGCAGGTATTAAAACAGTGCATTATGTTAGTCCTTCCGTTTATGCTTGGCGTGAATATCGTGTAAAAAATATAAAAAAGTCAGCCGACTTAATACTAAACCTTTTCCCATTTGAATCTGCAATATATAAAAAACATGACGTTGTAAATAAGTATGTTGGTCATCCTTTGGCAGATATCATTCGTCAGGACATAAACATCAGTGGGAAAAGAAAAGAACTGAATTTGCCAGACGATAAAACTGTAGTTGCATTATTAGCAGGCAGTCGTTTGTCTGAAGTAAAGAAGATTGCAGAACCGTTATTAAAGACGGCAGTTTTGAGCAACAAAGAATATGATAACCTTCATTTTATAAGCAGTTTTGTTAATGAAAAAACATTACAAATGTTTAAAGATATCAAAGGTGAGGTCGCTGCAGATTTAAAAATAGAGCTGTTTGTTGATAAAACACATGATGTTATGGCTGCATCAGATATTATTATTCTGGCTTCGGGTACAGCGACACTGGAAGCCATGTTACTTAATAAACCAATGATAGTCGTTTATCGACTTTCCTGGTTAACATATCGCATCGTTAAATGTCTGGCAAAAATACCCTATGCCTCTTTACCAAATATTTTAGCAGGGAAAAAAATTGTGCCTGAATATTTACAGTATCAATGTACAGCAGAAAATATTTCTAATGAATTAAACAGTTTATTAAGTTCTGAAGAAAAAAAGAAAATATGAAAAAAGAATTTTCAGATTTGTCAGGACAGCTTAGGAAGAACGCGGATAAACAAGCTGCAAAAGCTGTGCTCGAATTGATTCAAGGGAAAGCAAATGCTTGATCTTTCTTTTTTAAATAATGTAGAACTATTAGCGGGTGTCGATGAAGTTGGTAGGGGGCCGTTAGCCGGGCCCGTTGTTGCAGCAGCTGTTATTCTTGATCCGGAAAAACCTGTAAAAGGACTTAAGGATTCAAAAAAAATAACCCCAAAAAAAAGAGAACGTTTGTCTGATGAGATAAAGGAAAAGGCACTTTCCTGGTCTTTAGGGCGTGCTGAAGTTGAAGAAATTGATGAGATAAATATTCTTAAAGCAAGTTTGCTTGCAATGAAACGTGCAGTTGAGTCGTTGTCTATAGAACCAAAACTTGTTGCGGCAGATGGGCAATATTCAGCCGATGTTGTTTATGTAAGGATTGCTATTACAAAAGGCGATAATCTGGTTCCTGCTATAAGTGCTGCTTCAATTTTAGCAAAAGTTGCTAGAGATAATGAGATGATTAGTTTTGAAGAAACCTATCCCGGTTATGGTTTTTCTTCACATAAGGGCTATCCCACAAAGCAGCATATGGAGTCGTTGAAAAAATTAGGCGTAACTGAAATACATCGACGAAGTTTTGCCCCCGTTGCTAGACTTATTTCTGGTTAATCTGTTATGAGTTTTGTTCACTTACATCTTCACACCGAATATTCCCTGATAGACGGAATGATTAAAGTAAATTTGCTCGCTGACAAAGCAGCAAAGTTAGGGATGCCTGCGATCGCAGCAACAGAGCAGAGCAATACCTTTTCTGCAGTAAAGTTCTACCGTGCGATGATTGCTCAGGGAATTAAACCGATTATTGGCTCTGACTTAAGGGTTATCGATGCAGAATCAAAAGAAGAATTTAATGTTGTATTACTCTGTCAGCATTTTGAAGGGTATCAAAACCTTTCCAAAATAATTTCTAAAAGTTACATGGAAGGTCAAAAGCGCGGTATTCCTTATGTTAACTTTGAATGGATAAAGGAAAATAATGAAGGTTTACTTGCAATTGATAATGCCGAAAATGGTAGTTTTGCTAACTCTTTATTACATTCTGATGAATCGTTCATTGAGAAAACTTGCGAAAAATGGACATCGCTTTTTCCTGATAGATATTATTTAGAATTACAACGTATAGGATTGAAAGGACAAAATAATCATATTAGCAAAGCAATAGAGTATTCGGGGAAACTCAATATCCCTGTTGTTGCGACTAATAATGCACGCTTTCTTAACGATGATGATTTTGAAGCACATGAGGCCCGTGTCTGTATTTATCAGGGCTATACTTTAAATGATACAAGACGCCCGAAACAATATACAGAGCAACAATACATTCGTTCATCAGAAGATATGCAAGAGTTGTTTTCTGATATTCCCGAAGCAATAGAAAACACAGTGAAAATTGCACAACGATGCAATATCGAATTTTGCTTGGGTGAAAACTTTTTGCCTAACTTTGTTGTGAATGAAAATGAAACGCAAGATCAGCGTTTGATTAGTGATGCAAAAACAGGCTTGCAAAAAATCATTGATGATGACGATAAAATAACAGAAGAAAAAAGCGTCGACTATTACAAAAGACTGGATATCGAAATTGATGTTGTCACAAAAATGGGTTTCTCCGGCTATTTTCTTATCGTCGCTGATTTCATACGTTGGGCGAAAGAGAATGGAATTCCTGTTGGTCCGGGTCGTGGTTCAGGAGCAGGTTCGCTCGTTGCTTATGCATTAGATATTACTGAACTCGATCCGCTTGAATATGATTTGCTGTTTGAACGTTTTTTGAATCCAGACCGTGTCTCCTTACCTGATTTCGATATTGATTTCTGTATGGATAGGCGTGATGAAGTAATTGAGTATGTTGCGAAAAAATACGGGAGTGATCATGTTTCGCAAATTATCACTTACGGCACCATGGCAGCGAAAGCGGTTGTTAGAGATGTGGGCCGTGTACTGGGTTTCCCTTATGGGTTTGTTGATCAAATAGCCAAGCTTATCCCTTTTGAAATTGGCATGACTCTGAATAGAGCTATGGAAGAAGAGAAGGAACTTAGGCAGCGTTACAACTCGGAAGATGATGTTAAGACTTTAATGGATTTGGCAAAAAAACTTGAAGGTTTGTCACGCAACGCTGGTAGGCATGCAGGTGGCCTTATTATTGCGCCTAAACCATTAACGGATTATATGCCTCTGTATTGTGAAGAAGGTTCTCAATCTACGGTATCGCAATTCGATATGAGTGATGTTGAGTCTATCGGTTTAGTTAAATTTGATTTTCTTGGTTTAAGAACTTTAACAATCATTGACTGGGCCTTGCGTGATGTTAATCGACTAAAAAGACAGAATAACGAAGCCGAAGTTAATATAAGGAAAATACCCTTAGATGATCCAGCAACCTATGCATTGATTCAACGTATGGATACTACAGCCGTATTCCAACTCGAATCAGATGGTATGAAAAAACTGGTTAGTCGTTTAAAGCCTGATGTTTTTGATGACCTAATAGCCTTGGTTGCTTTATTTAGACCAGGACCATTGCAATCGGGCATGGTTGATGACTTTGTTGATAGGAAGCACGGCCGTCAGCGAGTGCAATACATGCATGATGATCTTGAATTTGCATTGAAACCGACATACGGCGTAATCCTTTATCAGGAACAGGTTATGCAGATTGCGCAGGTCTTAGCAGGTTATACACTTGGAGGTGCTGATTTATTACGTCGTGCGATGGGCAAGAAAAAACCGGAAGAAATGGCGAAGCAAAGAAAAATCTTTACCGAAGGTGCTATAAATAGAGGTGTTGATGAACAGCTAGCGACTTATATTTTTGATTTAATGGAAAAGTTTGCCGGTTATGGTTTTAATAAGTCTCACTCTGCTGCTTATGCGCTTGTTGCTTATCAAACAGCCTGGCTAAAAGCACATTACCCAGCCGCATTTATGGCCGCAGTATTATCTTCAGATATGGATAACACAGATAAAGTTGTGATGTTGATAGAAGAAACACGCAGAATGAATATCGAAATCGTGCCGCCTTCAGTTAATGCCAGTTTTTACAGTTTTACAGTTAAAGATGAAAAGACGATTCAATATGGTTTAGGTGCGATTAAAGGTGTTGGTGCAGCAGCGATTGATAATATTATTCAGGAAAGAGAAGAAAAAGGTTCTTATGGAAACTTGTTTGATCTTTGTAAACGCATTGACTTAAGGAAGGCGAACAAGAGGGTGCTTGATGCATTAATTAAATCAGGTGCAATGGACTCATTAGGTGCAGGTAGAAATACCTTAGTTGAAAATCTGGATAAAGCGACTTCATTAGCAGAACAACATAATAAAAATCTAGATAGTGGCCAGAATGATATGTTTGGCCTTGATACGACAGTTAAATCAGATAGCGAAGATGATGGGGCATCTGTTTACGATGTCGTTAAGGATTGGGATGATAAGCAACGTGTTATGTTCGAAAAAGAAACCCTGGGCTTTTATTTGTCTGGTCATCCTATTACACGTTATCAACAAGAATTATCAAAAATTACGAGAAAGCTTTTCGGTATAAAAACAGGCGAAGTCAGTGTTGCCGGATACATTATGAGTATACGCAAGTCAGGCATGCGAGAAGAATATGACGTCAAGATTGATGATAATACTTCGCGAAAAGTCGTTGTTGTTAAAACGGAAGACTATGAAAAATATCGGAATAATTTAATCAAAGATCACCTTATTATTGTTCGGGGTCGTGCGAAAACTGATGACTATTATGAAGGTGGTATTAAAATTCTAGCTAATTCTATTTTTACCATTGATGATGTTCGTAAATCGGATAACCCATTTAATGTTAGCAGTTCTTTAAAATTAACCCTGTATGAATCACAGATGAGTAACGGGGTTTTAAATAAAATAAAAAATATTCTGCAAAAGTATCACCATGATGTTTCAAATGTTGTCGTAAATTATGTTAAGGGTGACGCAGCAGGCTTAATCCCGTTTGGTAATCAATGGAATGTCAGAATCAGCGATGATTTGATTGATGAATTAATGAATATACTTGATCTAAAACAGGTAGAAATCGAGTATAATCCAAAAGCTAAAACTGATAACGTATTGAATTAAAATGAATTTTCTAGATTTTGAACAGCCTATTGCTGAGTTAGAAGCTAAAATCGAAGAGCTTCGCCACGTCGGCAATGATAAAGAATTAAATATTAATGAAGAAATCTCTCGCTTAAAAAAGCGTAGTTCTGAACTGACAGAATCAATTTTTTCTTCTTTAAGTTCCTGGCAGGTCTCGCAACTTTCCCGGCATCCGCAAAGACCTTATACACAGGATTATATTGAACGTATTTTTACTGACTTTGAAGAATTGCATGGCGAGCGTAGTTTTGCAGATGATGCCGCGATTATTACTGGATTAGCTCGATTAGATAATCAGCCTGTTGCGATTATCGGTCATCAGAAAGGCAGGGATACCAAAGATAGAATTAGACGTAACTACGGAATGCCGAAACCTGAAGGTTATCGTAAAGCATTACGGGTTATGAAATTAGCCGAGCGGTTTGAAATACCAGTATTAACGTTTATTGATACACCTGGTGCTTATCCGGGAATTGATGCTGAAGAACGTGGTCAAAGTGAAGCGATTGCCAGAAACCTAATGGAAATGTCTGAGTTGAAAACACCGGTTGTTGCGACAGTAATTGGCGAAGGCGGCTCGGGTGGAGCATTGGCGATTAGTGTCGCTGATCGTTTATTAATGCTTCAATACAGTACTTTTTCCGTAATATCACCAGAAGGTTGCGCATCAATCTTATGGAAGAGTGCAGACAAAGCGCAAGAAGCGGCTGAGATTATGGGTATTACAGCACCGAGATTAAAAGAGTTAGGCCTGATTGATCGTATTGTCGACGAACCTTTAGGTGGAGCGCATCGAAATTTTGATGAAATAGCCAACCAGATTAAGCAGGTTCTAATTGAAGAAGTAACTCAATTAAATCAACTTTCAAAAGCTGATATTGTTTCGCAAAGACAAGAGAAACTAAGAAATATTGGTGAGTTTAAACAGAATTAATTGCTAGAATGTTAAGACGTTTCTAAATTATTTTAGAGAAGTCTGTTAAACATATGGGAAAAACAGTATCAACTCTATGTAGCGATAGTTTTCTGTCTGTTCTGCAAGAGCTCGGCAACGTAAACAAACTTTGGCTTGCGTACAGCGGCGGGATGGACTCCAGTGTCCTTCTACATCTCTTTTATTCAAATAAAGAAAAAATCAGGCATAAGATTGAAGTCCTCTATGTCAATCATGGTTTGCAGCAAGAAGCGGATGACTGGTCAGTATTTTGTCAGAAACAATGCGAAGAGTACGACTTTCCTTTTACTGAATTAAAGGTTTCTGAGTCTTGCCCGAAAGGTGAAAGTGTTGAAGCCTGGGCCAGAGAAAAACGCTATCAGCTTATTGACGATATTATGGAGCCGAATGACGTGCTTTTTAGCGGGCATCATAAAGACGATCAAGTCGAAACTTTTTTTCTACAGGCTTTAAGAGGAGCAGGGGTTCGCGGCTTGTCAGCGATGCCGCTAATCAAAAAAAAGAAAAACACATTCTATGTAAGACCACTATTGGTTTATTCGCGTGAAGAAATAAAGCATTATGCCAATGAGCATGATTTAAACTGGCAAGAGGATAAAAGTAATTCTGATAGTCGTTATGATAGAAATTATTTCAGGCATAATCTGGCAGCTGTTATTGAAGAAAAATGGCCAGCTTACCGGGATACCATAAATCGACTTATTGAGAATCAGAAAGAAACCAGGCTAATACTAGATGAACTTGCAATAGAAGATATTAACAATGCAAAGAACGATAATGAAATCAGCCTTGATATAAATACTATTAAAACGCTGAGTAAAGCCAGACAGAAAAACTTGATCTTTGTTTGGCTAGAACAGCTTGGTTTACAAACACCGGGTTCCAGGCATATTGAAAAAATTATTTCAGATATTATTAATTCAGACTTGGATAAATCACCTTGTGTAAACTGGCCTGATGTTGAAATAAGACGTTATAAAAATACACTTTATGCTTTAAAGGCTATGCAGAATTATGATGCTGATACCGAATTTAAATGGCAGCCTGAAAGTATTTTAAATATTTTTGAAGAAACATTAATAGCTAAACGAGCTAAAGGAATAGGTATCTCGCAAAATAAAGTTAATGGGCATGATTTTATTGTTCGTTTTAGAAAAGGCGGTGAAAAAATCAAGCCAGGCCATTCTTCTCATAGTAAAACGGTTAAACAATTATTTCAGGAGCATTCCGTTTTACCCTGGTATAGAAATAAAATTCCGCTTGTTTATGTAAATAACGAACTAGTCGCGATTCCTGGTTTTTGTGTGGACAAAAAGTATATAGCGGAAAAAGATGAAGCGGCGTGGGATATTCATTGGTCAGGCTTTGATAAGGCTATTCAGCTGTGATGGGAAATATATTTCATCTCGCACTTCAATGCTTAATTGAATCTGATATTGATAAGAAATTATCAATGTCTATCGATGCGGTTAAAAAAATAAAATCAGGTTCAATTGAATATACAACCAGCAACCTGGAATTTGAAAATGTAATGCCAGGCAGGCCTGATAAACCGGAGCTAATCAAACCTAAGGATGTTGTCCGGAGAAATACACATACAGAAGAGGGCAGAGCGGCAATGGTTCATTCCTTTGCCCATATAGAATTCAATGCAATTAATCTTGCATGGGACTTGATTTGGCGCTTTCAGGATATGCCGAAAGAATTTTATCTGGATTGGGCGCAGGTAGCAGAAGAAGAAACAAAGCATTTCAAATTATTACGAGATTACCTGAATAGAAAAAGCTATGACTATGGTAGTTTTCCTGCGCATGATGGTCTATGGATGATAGCAGAACAGACCAAACATGATATATTACTTCGTCTTGCTGTCGTTCCCAGAATTATGGAAGCTAGAGGATTGGATGTAACACCTGATTTGATTGAACGTTTCAGACAAGCAAAAGATGATGACATGGTAACAATACTTGAGTTAATCCTTGAGGAAGAAATTGGTCATGTTATGTTCGGAACAAAATGGTACCGGTTTATCTGTCAGCGTATGGAAAAAGATCCGGAAGAAAAGTTCAGAGAGATAATGAACGACTACCTCCCTTCTTCCAAAACTAAGAAAATAAATAAAAACGCGCGATTGAAGGCCGGTTTTAGTCAAGCCGAAATTGATTACTTAATAGAGGCATAACGTAAATTAATAGTATGAGTATCTTTGATAAAATCAAATCCTGCTTTTCAAAAAAAACGAATAATAAAAAAGTTTCAAATACTCAGTTTAATGTTCAGTCTGTTGAATTATCAATGGATGAAAGAGAAGAGAAAGTTTTTGAAAAAGAAACATTAAATTTACAGAAACTTTATGAACAATGGTCATGCAAGGAAGAGTGGTTGTTATATAACGAAGGTATTCCTTTACTCTTTGGTGTAGAACCAGGGAGTAAAAATAGTGATGAAGATCTTTCAGATAAAATAGAAAGTTTATGGAAACATGCTCAGGATTGCGTAAATAAAAATTTATTGACTGTTATTAATAAAGAAAAGCCCGTTGTTGAATGGCTGGTTAGACCATTAGATCTTTACTCATGGGGAACAGTGAGCAGAATATCTATGCCGGAAGAATTTAGTTTGCTCATGTCTTTTGTCGCGCAAACTGTAAAACCTGTCCATGTTCAGCCCGAACATGCTTTAAGCGAGAATAATCAGGATATTTTATATCAAAAACATAGGGAAATTGTACTTGGCGCAGCAACATCTTTATTAGTTAATGCGCCAGAGTTATGTAAAAATAAAAAAGGGAAAGTAGTCAGTAATTTAATTGCTAAAAATATTTTAGAAAACGAAAAACAATGGTTTGCTGATGACAGACCTATGTTAGCTGAAACAGCAATGACAGATTTAATTGAAGAATACTTGAAGCTAACCAGACCAGTCATTAGTTAGTTTATTGTTGTTAGTTAACTTATACTGGGCATCCTGGTATTTTGCATTTCGGTTTGATCTTCAATGTCATAATCGGCAGCATGTAAGGTAAAGTTCATAAAGAAATCGCCTATTTCTAATAGATCATCTTCATTAAGTTCTGCTTTTCCGATTTTTTCATTATTGATATAAACTCCATTTGTAGAGTTTGTATCGATTATTTCAAATTTGCCTTCACTGGTTCGATGTATCTCTGCATGACGTCTTGAAACAGACGTGTCATCTAAGCAGACTTCATTATCTTTACTGCGTCCAATCCGACAGATCGTTCTTGTTAGTGGGTAACGCGTTTTATTTTCATCGTTAGAAATTAAATAAGCATAAGGCCGATATTCTGTTTTGGGGCTACTGCTTTGTTGTATCGGTTTTCTCCATAAAAGAAACAGTATTATTAACATAAAAATTATTATGATAATAAAGCCGGCAGGCAGACCATACCAAAGCCATAAATTAACCGGTTGCTGTGGAGCCTGCTTGGTAATGATTTGTATTGGCACATTACTTATTTCTTTGATTTCTGAAATAGCTTCAGTTTTTTGTTGTATTACTTCAGGCGTTGTTTGAACAGATGTTTCAGTTATTTTTTCCTGTTTATTTATTGTTACAGGAATTCGAACCAGCTTATTACCTTTTTCAGTATTGAATGAGACTGTTATGGTATTTATTGTTTCTGCCGACTGGGATAAAGCATCTAATGACACAGAGAAATGACCGCCAGTATCTATGCTGTTAAAGAAAAGCTTGGTTTCATTCACAGGCAAATCATATGACATGTCAGATTCAATATAAGAACCACCGGTTTCTTCGCTTAACCTTCTTATTACTTGTAATGACACAGATAAGGCTACTGAACGAGGGAACCCAATAGAGTTAATTACAATACCGGAGTTCCGTGCCATTTTTATTACATCAGAATGAAAGTAGGCCTTATCTTCTGCCTGTCCGTCTGATAATAAAACAAGAAGTTTTCTTTTAGCTAAAGCTGTGTCCAAGTGTTTGATAGCTTGTAATAAATTTCTGTATAACTCAGTCGTTTGTCCTGCCGCTTTCAGTTTATTAAGAGATTCATTCAGTGACGAAATTGGTGACCCTATCGGTGAAAGAATATTTAGCGATTTATCAAAAGATGCTAGACCTGCTTTTTCATTCGATTTTAAGTTCGAAAAAAACTCTTTAAGTTGATTTTTGTTTTTTTCAACAACATTTTTTCTGCCAGGATCACTTGTATCTATTAAAAATAAAATTGCAGTTTGTTCGCCAGAGTCTAAAAAGTTTTGTGTATTTTCTATAGTGAGCTCAATATTATTTGAGCTAGCACTAATTGAAGAAATGCTGATATTTTTTAGTGTTCGATAATCACAGTTAAGCAGGTTTTCGAATTGTTCGCATTTGATATCAAAATTATGGGTTAAGGTATTCCATGATAATGATGGAATACTATAAGCCAATAAAAGTAAGAAAGATGGAAGTAATGTTTTTTTCAAAAAAAACTTGCCTAGCCTTTGTCTGGAAATAATGGATCGGGTAAATCATAGAACTCTATTTTAACTGACTTTACTCCGCGTCTTTGTTCCTCTACTTTAGTTACCATATCGTCTGGCTTTTTAAACTCACCCATTTGTTCAATGTCTTTGTCCAATTTTGCTTTCACACTGATAACTTTTTCATGTAACTCGCTTGAGTATTCAAATTCGTAAGCACGTGGTTCCGGTGTGTCTGTCATGTTTTCTATTTCAGTAAGCCAAAGGTAGATCGAACCCTCTTTACCCAGTTCTTTATTAGGCTGAGCGACATGTGCGGCAATGAGACGAAATTGTTCTGGCGGATAGTCTGATGTTGGCCAACCAAGCAGAGGAGGGAATGAATAATAACTAATCAGATAAAATGCAGAAGTGATTACAATTGTTATAGCTTTAACAAGCCAGGACCATTTTGAGTAAAGGTTAATACTCAATAATAATAGAGCAAGCAGGATATAAGCTGAAATAAGTCCGGTTATACCTAATGTCACAATAGTTTCCTCAATATTTTAATTTAATATTTTACTAACCTACATCTACAAGAGATTTTGGTAAAAAGTTAATGCCATAAATGTTACCGTCGCGACCAACTGTAAAACGAACAGCTGTTTTTTCTTCGCCCCTTTTTTCCATATTAACGGTACCGTAATAAACAATTTTCAATTTAGGATTTACCTTTGCTAATCTAACATTAACGTCGACAGGTCGGCCTGTTTCTGAGGCGTAATAGTGAAGATTGACAATATACTCACCTTGAACAACGCCTCTTAATGTTACAACTTCTTGATTTAGCGGGTTTTGAACTTCTTCGCCATTAATTGTAATCGTATCATTAACCAGACCACGATCATCACGATCTAAATGCAATAAGCCTGCCTCTGGTGTTCTAAACCAGACAACCTGTCCTTCCGGATCTTCAACCCAAACATCGACATCATCCGGACTATTATCTTCCCAGGTTATGGTTAATATATATTCTGCTTTGGGATCAATAATACCTGTTTTGGCTTCCGGATTCATAAACATAATGGCAACCAGAAACAAAAAGGTAAAACCTAATAGGGCATTAAAAAGTAAGTCAGTAAAAGGATCTGAACGGAGTCGCTCTTTAACACGCACTATTTATGCACCGTTAAGTTTTGGAATAACATGCACTTGTGTCAAGTGCCGGGTTAATTCAATTAATTCATCAACATGTCTGTCTATCATGTGATATTGCATGGCAGAAAGGATGCTGCAAACAAGGCCCGCCAGCGTAGTATAAAGCGCAGTACCCATACCATTACTCATGTGTTGAAGAATTTTTTGCATATTACTGACATCAAAGTCAGCAATATTCGCTACAGAACCCAACATGAAAATAAAGCCGATAATCGTGCCAAGCAGCCCCAGTTTTAACATCATGTCAGAAACAAACCAACCTATTTCCTGAGGGCCTTTTAAACGTGATTCATATACATCAATCAAGTCGGACGTAGAGCTTGATTCTTCTGAGTTTGATGATGATTTATTCGTTAAATATACGTCACCGATATAATCGGTCATAAAACAATCAGGTAGTTTTTCTGTCGAATTAATATAGATAGCGTCATCATCATCAACTTTTATGTCCAGTTTATCTTTACTTTTGATCAAACTATCAATTTGTTTTGAGAGGTTTGCTTGCGATGAAATTCTAAAAGTCAGTTTGGCGCAATGCAGGGTAATGAGAAAATAAACCAAAACGATAACCAATGAGATTCGGCTTTTATCTATAGCAAAGAGCAGGGTAAAGACGCCTTCATCCCATGCAATGAAGACTAAAAATATAATGAGGCCAGTTAATATTAACCACTTAAGTAATAAACTGTGTTCTGGTTGTTCCTTCATGTTTTGAGCGTACCTTACAGTTAAATTAATTGCTGTAATTAATCTCGTTCTAGAATAAACGGATTTTCAGATGCGGCATATTCTACCATCAAACGTAGGGTTTGATTGATATTTCTGGCAATTTTATCCATTTCTTTATTACTCGTGTTGACCGGTAACAAACGCGTCCCAATCAGAATATCTCCCATATACTCCGATACGGTTATTTTGTATGGACAGTAATTAATATAACGCGGATCGATTCGTAACATTTCTTCTGCTAACGTCAGGTTACAAAATAAGATAACTTCATTTTGTGGGAAATTTTTACTGCCTCGTTCTTTGATAGCGCTCCCGATATGTAAACGGTTAGTAATGCGGAAATTATTTTCAGTGATAGCAAATTCACTATCCTGAATAACATCAAGAAAAGTTTTATTTGTTTTTATCTCGTATATTTGACTCGTTTCATTAGAGCATGCAATCAGGGAAATGAGAAAAACAAAGAAGCTGAAATGTGATAGTAATTTCATTCTTTGATTATGACGGCTGTACCTACATCGATAAACCTTCTCAAATCATTTATTTCTGCATTTGTTAATGCAATGCAGCCTTCAGTCCAGTTAATACCCTCGTGGATTGCCAGTTTCTTTTCAGTTTCTTCTCCTAACCCATGAATCCCTATAAACCCGCCTAGCTTTGTATCTTGTGGAGGTATTTCCCTATTTTTATACGCAGAGGCAATGCGTTTAAATTCCCTTGAATCAATCACTTTATTTTTATAGCCATACCAGGCATCAACAAGATTAGGGTAATCTAGCTGGATAAAATAATGAAAACGATTACTTTCTTTGAATTTTGATATGCGATAAACACCTTGTGGTGTTTTGCTATCGCCTTGTTGACGTTTTGTGCCTTTACCGCCTTTTCCTGTAGCAATGTGATATTTTTTTACTATTTCACCTGCTTTTTCGACGATAAGTTCGTTGTCTTTTTTTGAGATAAGAAGCTGGTATTCGCTTGCTTGAGGTAGAGAAACTGAAAATAGAAAAGTGAAAAAAAGGAGCGTTTGAGTAAGTAATTTATACATTATATTTTTGTTTTTTTGTTTTACTCATAATACGTAAACAGGCAAGTTAGTGCCAAATATCATCATAAGGTAGTATTATCCTAAGAAAAGTGTTTTAAAGCCAGAGTAGCGGATTATTTTATAATGATTCCGTAAACAACAAGTTTTGTCGACCAACGAGACTATTTAGAGAGGAGTCGAGTTCAATGTCTGAGACGATACAAATACAGCGATATAATACAACGTTAATTATTGTTCATTGGCTTATGGCCATAATGATTCTCGGTATGATTGGACTGGGCTTTTATATGGTCGGGCTAGAGAAAGGAAGTGCTGAGAGAAGCTACTTTTTTGCGCTGCACAAATCTATCGGTTTAACTTTGGCATTATTGGTCATTTTTCGTTTATTTTGGCGAATTCGTTCGGGCGTGCCAGCATTACCGGATGTAGCTAAGCCCTATGAAAAGAAATTATCCGCAATCGTCCACCACTCTCTCTATTTACTTTTATTTCTTCAACCACTGACGGGGTATATATCTTCATCATTTAGTGGATACAAAACAAAGTTTTGGGGTATGCCGCTTCCACATTGGGGCTGGAAAAATAAAGAATTGAATAACTTCTTTACTGAAATTCATGATATCTGTGCTCTTATCTTGATCGCAGTACTCGTTTTGCATATTGCGGGTGTTGTGCATCATTTATTAAAAAAGGAAACACATATATTGAAAAGGATGTGGTTTGGGTAGGAGATAAAAAAAGGGAGCATAAGCTCCCTTTTTACTTCAGCTATATCAACAATTACTTGTTGTTAATGTACATGGTGACTTCGAAGCCAAAACGAATGTCACTGTATTCTGGAGTTTCCCATTTCATGTTAACTCTCCTCATAAGTGTTGTTAAAAGATACCCGAAAGTTATCGGGACACAAAATGTGCATAATTTATATATCAGCTATCATGCCAAGTTTTAATTATTTCAATAAAGTTATTAAAAACAAATAGATAGGAGCTGCATTCAAGCATGGTTTGCGATGAATACGCTTTAATTTCGGTTTATAACATCCATTAATGATGGTTCATAAGAACCAATATGATGTATACTGCCAAGATGTCTATAAGACAATCAAAGTCGCTAAAAAACCTTATATTTCGCCATGAACTAGCGATTTTATTTCTGGTTGCTGTGACAGGCTTAATCGGCGGACTTTCTGCTTATTTTTGGCAACACAGTTCTGCAGAATCTGTTCGAATCAATTCCATGTTTTATTCAACAGAGCAAATCAGAGGTGAATTGTATGCCCAAATTCAGGAAATGTTTCGAGCACGAATCTTTGAAGACGAGAGGGCGTTAAAAGCTTATTCAGAATATTCCCGTACTATTTCTGAGAGATTCAATGAATTAAGACAACGCTCCAGTTCTCGGAAAGAAGATATGTCGATACAGGAGTTAAATCTTGCTTATAGGAAAATTCAAGGCGATATGAACAAAATATTTGAAGATCCTTATTCTGCAAATCAACTTGTTCGAATTCAGATCCTCAATCCAACTTTTGCTCAGGAAATGGTTGGGGAATTTGAAGATCAACATAGTGCTTTTAAGAAAATTTTGGCCGATCAACATACAAAGCTGGATGAAACTTTAACAACATGGACAAAGTTTGCTCCGATTGTGATTCCCATTCCATTAATCTTTGCATTTATTATTGTGTTTTATACGCGCTATGTGATGCGAGCTGATTTCATTAAACCTTTAGCTAATATAATTAAAGGGGCCGGGGAAATCAGTCAAGGCAAACTGGACCATCATATTGAGGAAGACGGCGTCGAAGAAGTATCTGAGCTAGCTAATGGCATTAACTCAATGGCTAAAGAGTTGGCTGAAAATAGAGATGCTTTAGTGGAAAATGAAAGGCAAGCAGCACTGGGATCGTTGGTTCCGGTTGTTGCGCATAATATTCGCAACCCATTGGCGAGTATTCGTGCAACAGCACAATTGTTAAAGCATGCTGAAAGTCAGGAAGAGATAGATGAATCAAGTCATACGATTATGGAAACAACGGACCGTCTTGAGCGCTGGGTTAGTTCACTTGTATCCTATTTGCATCCTTTGAAGCCCGTCCTTGTTTATGAAAATGCAACAGATCTGATCGATTCAGCACTAAAGTTATTAAATAATAAAATTGATGAAAAACAAATTGAAATTATTAAAGAAGGTTGGGATACCTCTGAATCGTTAAGCGTTGATCCAGATCTTATAGAGCAGGCGTTTTATTGTTTATTAGCAAATGCTATTGACGCTTCTCCAAAACACAGCAGTATAAAAATAAGTTTAATTAAGACAAACAAGAGTATTGAGTATCGAATTCATGATAGTGGCCCGGGATTACCTTTTGAACCAAAGCCGGGAAACCTGGAACCGGGACCGTCAACAAAGAAACTTGGAACAGGTCTGGGCATCCCCATTGCTTTTAAAATTTGTCAGAAGCATGGGTGGGATTTAAATTTTAAAGTACATGATGGCAGCGGAACGGAAGTTATTGTGACTGCGTTTATCGAAAGTAAAGTTGAATAAAAATAAAGGTGATGTCAAATGCATGATTTAGTTACATCAGCAGAAGTACCTATATTAGAAAAGCATATTCTTTTAGTTGAAGATGAGACTATTTTTGCTAAAGCAGTAAAGAAACATCTTGAGCGTGCCAAATATATAGTTGATCTTGCTGGCGATCTGGCTGAAGCAAGGAAGTATTATAAAAATAACCCGCCTGATTTAGTTTTACTTGATATGCGCTTGCCTGATGGTTCAGGGCTTGATTTTCTTTCAGAAATAAAAGCATCCGTTAATAACACATCTGTACTTGTTATGTCGGCTTATGGACAACTGGAAGATGCTGTTTCAGCGATGAAGTTAGGTGCATCGGATTATTTAAAAAAGCCAATCGACCTTGAAGAACTCATTATTAATGTCGAGAAAGTATTTGATAAAAGTGAACTGGCACAAAAACTAACGAATTCTACAAAACGTGAGCAACATGCAGCAGAAACTGTGGAATTTCTAGGTAAGTGTAAACAAATAAAATCTGTTCGTGATCAAGTCGAACGTATATCACGCTTATCACAAGCTGAAGATGTAATCCCGCCAACCGTATTAGTGTTAGGTGAAACGGGCACAGGTAAGGATGTTGTTGCCCGATTACTGCATGAAAAAAGTAGCCGTAACAGTAAACCATTCGTTCACGTTGATTGTGCTTCATTACCAAAAGACTTAATTGAGTCAGAACTTTTCGGGCATGAAAAAGGAGCGTTTACCAATGCGCATGTCGCACGTACAGGTTTAATTGAAGCAGCAGAAGACGGCGTTTTGTTTCTCGATGAAATAGGGGAATTGCCATTAGACTTGCAATCAAAATTACTAGCTGTGCTGGAAAGAAGAACATTAAGAAGGGTAGGTACAACACAAGAACGACCCGTAGCTGCGTGGATTATTGCCGCTACAAATAGAGACATAGAGTCTTTATCAGAGAAAGGTGAGTTCAGATCAGATTTGTACTATCGATTAAACGTTATGTCATTAGCTATGCCATCATTGCGTGAACGCGGTAATGATATTTTATTATTAGCGAACCATTTCGCTGCACAAACAGCAAGACGGTATGGAATACAATTTGATGGTTTTTCAGAAGATGCAGAACATGCATTAATTGAATATAGCTGGCCGGGTAATGTGCGCGAGATGAAGCATATACTGGAGCGTGCAGTTTTGCTTAGTGGTGGAGGCGTGCTTGAAGAAGAGCTCTTAAGTATTGATAAAAAAAACACATCTCAATCAGAAGAGAATGATCTTAATGAAGATCTGACTTTAGGTGAAGCAGAGTTACAATTAATAAAACAAGCACTTGAAAGAACCAATCGTAATGTATCAAAAGCGGCGAGAGAATTAGGAATAACGAGGATGGCATTACGTTATCGAATCAAAAAGTACGATCTATAATAAGTTTTGTATTATCATAGCTAACTACTAAAACGGACATTAAATAAATGGGGCAGGTAAAATTTAGGTTACATTCCGAATGTTTGTTTTTGACCGAAATATGACATTAATTAATTTCTTTTCCACTCTCCAGACTTTCCTCCAGATTTTTCTAATAATTTAATATCAGAAATAATCATGCCGCGATCAATGGCTTTGCACATATCGTAAATGGTTAAGAGTGTGACTTGTACGGCGGTGAGTGCTTCCATTTCGACACCCGTTTTTCCATCTGTTTCTGCACGGCATTCACAGCGAACGGACTTTTTATCTTCATCAATTGTGAGTTCAATATTCACATGAGTAAGAGATAAAGGGTGACAAAGCGGAACGAGTTCGGATGTTTTCTTCGCACCCATAATTCCGGCAGTGCGAGCAATTCCTAGTACATCGCCTTTTTTATGGCCGCCTTCTTTAATTAACGCTAGTGTTTCTGACTCCATACTGATTGAGCCGCCTGCGACAGCGATACGGTGTGTGATATCTTTATCACCGACATCGACCATATGGACGGCACCTTTTTCATTAAAATGCGTTAATTTAGACATATGAAACTATTCTCTTTGATATAATTCTTAATATTACTCAAATACAGGTTTTAGTGAAATAGATGCAAGTATCCATTAAATATTTTGCCAGTTTACGTGAATTAATAGGTGAAGCCAGTAGTGTTATAGACGTAGAAGAAAGTACCTCAGTTAATGACTTATGGCAGTCGATTCTTAAAGATAAAAATGTTGAGTTCGATAATGTCATGATGGCAGTGAATATGGAGTACGTTAAGCCGGAACAATTGCTTAAAGCCGATGACGAAGTGGCTTTTTTCCCACCAGTTACTGGAGGTTAGGTTAACTATGTTGATTGAAATCAGAAAAGAACCCTTTAACGCTTATGCTGAAATCCAAAGCTATCTGGATAAGTTGGATATGGATGGTCAATATGGCGCAACAGCAAGCTTTGTTGGTTCGATGCGTGATTTCAATGAAGATAAAAAAGTAACTTATATGACTCTTGAACACTATCCCGGTATGACAGAAAAACATCTGGATGCGATTGCAAAAGGTGCAATGGAAAAATGGAAGTTGTTAGATATATTGATACTGCATCGAATAGGTCAAGTTAAGATCAGTGAGGATATTGTTTTAGTAGCAACATGGTCTGCGCATCGCAAAGATGCATTTGAAAGTTGCCGTTCGATCATGGAACAACTTAAATCTGGGGCGCCATTCTGGAAAAAAGAGGAAACAAGCTCCGGTTCGCAGTGGGTTGAGAAGAATACTCCCGGTTACTAATTCATCATGTCTAAAAATACACCACCCGATTTTTTAATTATCGGTGCAGGAATTGTCGGCCTAACGATTGCGCTTGAGTTAAAAAAACAATTTTCTGATGCAAGCGTCACGATTATTGAAAAAGAAGAACATCCGGGGCTTCATGCTAGTGGTCGAAATAGCGGTGTGCTGCATGCCGGATTTTATTACACGGCCGACTCCCTGAAAGCAAAACTATGTCGTGATGGAAATTTAGCTTGGCGAGAATATTGTCAGGAGAATAATCTAACGTTAAATCACTGCGGTAAATTAGTCATTGCGCGTAACGAAGAAGAATTACTTGGGCTTGATGAGTTGTATAAGCGAGGACAAGTGAATGGCGTTGAGCTGGAAATGATTTCAGCAGATCGCGCGTTAGAAATAGAACCGAATGTGTATACATTCGACCGTGCATTATGGTCACCGACAACAGCTACGGTTAATCCCAAGGAAGTCGTTAATTCTGTCCAAAACAAACTATTAGAAGCCGGCGTTACTATTTTGAATGATACGGCTTATCTAAATAGAAAAAAGAATATTATTAAGACGACTAAAGGTAAATTTGAACCGGGTTATGTGATTAATACAGCCGGCTTATATGCTGACAAGATTGCTAAGGACTATGGTTTTTCAAAAGACTATAAAATACTGCCTTTCAAAGGCTTATATTTATATGCAAGAGACAGCGGCTTAAAGCTAAAAACAAATGTCTATCCTGTGCCTGACCTGAATAATCCTTTTCTTGGTGTGCATTTTACTGTTACTGCAGAAAACAAAACTAAAATTGGCCCTACTGCAATACCTGCATTCTGGCGCGAAAATTATCATGGTCTGGAACAATTCAAACCTTTAGAAATGTTGGATATTCTTGCTATTGATGCGTACTTATTTTTAACGAATAAACTTGGGTTTAGAAAACTGGCTTTTTCAGAATTACAGAAATATTCAAAAAGAAAACTCGTCAGGTTAGCCGGCAGCTTACTCAGAGATATCAATTACAGGGATTTTCAACAATGGGGTACGCCGGGTATTCGCGCGCAATTAATTAATAAAAAAACAAAAGAACTTGAAATGGATTTTAAATTTGAAGGTGATGATAAATCGTTTCATGTTTTAAATGCGGTATCTCCGGCATTTACTTGCGCGATTCCGTTTAGCAAGCTTTTGGTCGAAGAAATTAAAAAGAAAATTTAAATGTTTGCCTGATTTTGATCTTCAATTAAAGGCTGAGGCAGTTCTTTGTGATCGTGTAATGTTTGGTTATCTTCAAGAAAACCTGTGATTGAATCCCAGTCGGCGACGTCTTTTTTTACTAGCGAAGGCGGATATATTTCATGAATGCCGATGCCTTGTTCTGACGCATTCACATAGTTTTGTGTATCTCTAAGCTTGGATATAAACGGGAATTTAACGTGCTCTAAAAAACTGTCCAGTTTTTTTAAAATTTTCGTATTCTTTTTAACACGGTTTGCAATAACACCTACTTTTATATCGAATGCTCTTATTTTTACATTCAATAACAAGTCTGCAATCAATTGTGTCGTCGCATGAATATCAGCGTCAGATGGCGTGACAGGAATCAGAATATAATCGCTGTTCATGACAAAGTCATTTAATTCCATTCCTCGAACACCGGCAGGTGTGTCTATAACCATTCGATCTGTTCCAACCGGAACGCGCATTTGCCAACTAAGCGTCACACCTTGTTCTCTTTGAGTTGCGTTAATACCGTGAATAGAAGGGAAGTTGTCAGGGCGTCGTTTCAACCAGCGAATCGCTGTGCCTTGCGGGTCATAGTCTATAAGTGTCGTGCGCAAATTATTCGCAGCATAAATACTGGCGATATTGGTAGACAATAAAGATTTCCCGCAACCGCCTTTGGAATTAAGCACGGTTATTCGTTTAATCTTGTAACCACTGTCTGTAACGGGATGCATCATCTTAAAAGCCTACAACTTAAAGTAATACTTTAATTGTTAGCTAAAAGCTCTTATTTTTCAATAAAATTAAAAATTAAATTAGAGTAATGCTTTAACTAATAATGAAGAGAAAGCTTAAAAAGAAGTCTTGAGTGAATAGTTTGTTTTAAATATCAGTGAGTTAGACGATGCCGTGAAACAATTGCACATCAACCATTTCATCAGGATTAACGCCTTCACTTTCCAGTGGTAAAACAATAAAACAGTTCGCATCAGCCATGGATCGTAATATTCCGGAGCCTTGCATACCGGTTTTTCGCACAACCATTCTTCCTGATTTGTCTTGTTCAAGTACGCCGCGTTGATACTCAACTCGTCCGGGGCGTTTTTTTAACTTAGAAACACAAGGGACTTTCATCATAATTGGAGAACAGACTTTTTCCCCAAGTAGTTTTTTTAATGCGGGTTGTACGAACTGATAGAAGGTAACCATCACCGAGACCGGGTTACCGGGTAAGCCAAAGAAATAAGCTGAGTCTACATTGCCAAAGGTAAGAGGGCGTCCTGGTTTCATGGCGACTTTCCAGAATTGTACTTTTCCTTTTTTCTCCAGAACACCTTTAATGTAATCCGCATCACCAACAGAAACGCCACCTGGAGTAATTAAAACGTCTGCCTTTTCAGCCGCTTCAGTAAAGGCGCGTTCAAGCAGCTCTTTATCATCTTTTACGACACCCATATCAATAATTTCCACACCTAAACGAGCCAACATGCCGTATAGGGTATAGCGATTACTGTCATAAATTGCGCCATCTTCCAGTTCTTCTCCTACAGAACGAAGTTCATCACCCGTTGAAAAAAAAGCAACTTTGATATTTTTAAATACAGCAACATCGGCAAAACCCAAAGAAGCTAATAAGCCAATATCAGCAGGGCTAAGTCGCATACCTTTTTCCAGAACCAGATCGCCAATAGCCAAGTCTTCGCCAGCCTCTCTGACATTATCACCTGACTTTGTATCGTTACCGACACTAATACAATCACCATCAGCAATAGCACGTTCCTGAATGACAACGGTATCGGTGCCTTCAGGCATGATAGCGCCAGTCATAATACGAACGCATTCGCCGGTATTAACATTATCTTTAAACGGTTTTCCTGCTAAACAGATACCGATCAAACTTAGCTTTTTAATATCATATTCAGGTAGATCTGAACCTTTGACAGCATAACCATCCATTGCTGAGTTTCTACCGGAAGGAACATTGATTTCAGATTTAATATCGTTTGCTAATACGCGCCCCAGCGCATCTCTAACAGGAACAGTTTCTGTATTGCTGATTGATTTTATTGAATTGAAAATATTTTCAAGTGCAACATCAGGTGTAATTGAATTTGGATCAAAATCATCCATGCAGCTTGGATCAGTTTTGATTTTATTATTGTTATTGGTATCGGCCATATTTGTTCCTGTTACTTATTTTTGCAGATGTTATCAATTATATAGTCAACAATAGCCTTATGATTATTTAAATCAAGAGTAGGGAGGCTTGTCTTTTCTTCTAAAATTACATCCGTTGCTATTGCTATGACACTATCATCAGTCGATGAGATAAGTGGATGAGATAAGCTCGGGCGGTGCAGTTCGATTTTAGGAATAGCCTCAGGTTTAAAACCTTCAACCAGTATTAAATCCAGTTTATCTTGGTCAAGTTGAGCGATGTATTCTTCTAATCTCGTTTTCGCATCTTCTTCATCTTGTTCAACCATTAATGCCCAGCGTTGCTTAGAACCTATCAACATTTGATTGGCACCGGCTTTTCTTATTTCGTAACTGTCTTTGCCGGGTGTATCTATTTCAAAAGTATGATGTGCATGTTTAATAACGCCAACTTCAAAGCCCCGTTCTTTTAATAGTGGAATAATATTGACTAACAGTGTTGTTTTACCTGTGCCACTGTAGGCAGCAATGCCTAGAATAGGTATTTTTATTTCAATAAAACTCATGGTTGCGTTTCAATCGACTGAATGTCTTCAATGGTATTAAGATTATCAAACGTTTTTGGATTGTCTGAAAAGTCAGCAATAGCAAGTTTATGTTGATTAAACCATTTGTCTATTTTTCTTTCACCGTTGTTTAAAAAATTATTGATTGAAGGCAGTAATTCCTTTTTCATTAAACAAAAGACCGGCTGTATGCGTTCACCATTATGCGCAACGCTAATGTCTGCGTCGTTAGTTTCCAGTGCGTTAATAAGTCTTTTAACTAAATCATTCGCAATAAAAGGAGAGTCACAAGGTGCTGTTAGCATATAAGGTGTTGTTACTGTATTTAACGCGCTGGCCATGCCTGCTAGTGGGCCGTGATAACCACTGAGTTCGTCTGAAACAATATCAAATCCATGTGCTGAATATTTTTCCAGATTGCGGTTGGCGTTAATTAGTAATTTACCAACTTGTGGTTTTAAACTTTCAATAACGTATTCGACCATGGGTTTGTTATTTAATAAAACCAAACCCTTATCTTTACCTTGCATGCGACGAGCCTGGCCGCCTGCGAGAATAACACCTGTAACATCAGTTTTATTAATCTTTTTTGACATTAGCGACTTCCGCTTTAGCAGGTAATTCAACATCGAACGTAATGTTTTCTTTGCCGTTATAAACGAGAAAGTGTTTGTTTTTAGCACGAGATAACAAAGTGATGTTTAAATCACGCGCGAGATTGAGTCCCATTTGAGTTATACCGGAGCGAGACAATAATACAGGGATATTCATCTGCGCGACTTTAATAACCATCTCGGAAGTAAGACGACCTGTTGTATAAAATAGTTTATCGTGGCCTGAAATGTTTTCTAACCACATTTTCCCTGCTATAGCATCAACAGCATTATGTCGACCTACATCTTCTATAAAAATAATAGACGCGGTATTTTGGCATAAAGAGCAGCCATGCACAGCGCCTGCATTTTTATAAACATCATTATGCGCACTAAGGCTTTTTAATAAATCATAAAGGCTGGACTGTTTTAACTCATAAGCTTGAATATCCAGTTCATCAAGGTTTTGCATAATATCCCCGAAAACCGTTCCTTGACCACAACCTGTTGTGACAATACGAGGACCTAGTTTTTCAGACCAGTCGTCACGTTCACTGAAAGTCGTCACTGCAACAGCATTAACATCCCAATCAACTTGAACAGATTTTATTTCTTTTATGTCACTAACAAGTCCTTGATTCTTTATATAACCGAGTGCTAATAACTCCGGTTGTGTGCCCAAAGTCATTAAAGTGACAATCACGTAACTATCAATGTAAATCGTTAAAGGGCGTTCTTCAGCAATATGCAGTTCGCGAGTGTTTTGATATTGATCTGTTGCTATAACAGAGGAGGTTGCTGGTAGTCCGGCGTTAGTCATTTCCGGACGATAATTACTGGACATGGCTAACCTCCAGTAACGTTCATATGTCGGAATATAATTGGTTTTTCCGTTAAATCGAATTCATGACCTTTTGGCTTGATTAACATGGAGTCACGAATCGCTTGTTTTAATTTTTCAGTGTCTTCAGGGTAAGCGCGAAGCGTTTTACGTAGGTCAACCGAGTGTTCTTGCCCAAGACATAGTAACAAACGGCCTTCGCAAGTGAGGCGCACACGATTACAGTCATCACAAAAGTTATGACTGTGTGGAGAAATAAAGCCGACGCGTGTTCCTGTCTCAGTAACCTTATAATATTTGGAAGGGCCATTGGTTGTTTCTGTTGTAGGAACAAGTTCAAAGACTTCTTCGAGGTCACTCTTAATTTGATCACTGGAATAATATGCTTCAGCACGATCATGATCACCGATAACACCCAAAGGCATCTCCTCGATAAAGCTTATATCCATGCCACGTTCACTGGCATAACGAACAAGGTCAATAACCTCGTCATCATTACGGTTTTTCAAAATGACTGCATTGATTTTAATTTTTTCGAAGCCGGTTGCGAGAGCTGAATCAATGCCTGCAAGCACATTATCAAGTTCACCAACGCGAGTGATGCGTTTAAATTTATCAGCATCGAGAGAATCAAGGCTGATGTTGATTCGCTTTACACCTGCATCTTTTAAGTCCTGAGACATTTTTGTCAGTTGGGAACCGTTTGTTGTTAAAACTAATTCCTGCAGATTAGGTAATTGACCAATGTCCTGGAATAGTTTGGTCACATTGCGGCGAACAAGCGGCTCGCCACCTGTAATGCGAATTTTTTTAACGCCAAGTTCAGTAAAAGCCCGGGCAATTTTCGATATTTCTTCTAGCGTTAGTAATTGCGCACGTGGTACGAATTGCATTTCATCATCCATACAATAAACACATCGAAAATCGCAACGATCCGTAACAGAAATACGCACGTAATCGACAACGCGATTAAATCGGTCGATAAGGACATTTTCTGAATTGTGAATGGATTCACTCATGTATTAAGAATAACGAAATAAGTTGGTGTTGTTTAATTATTATATTGCACCTAGCTAAAAATGGATTCTAACAAAATGCACTGAATATCACACTGAACTGCAATAAATAACCGTGGTTTACGGGCATTTGAGGCAATATGCAACGCATTTATTACCAGTCTTTAAAAGGGTGTGTTACCAGACAAACATTGTAATAACGCGGATCATTTGAAACATCGTCACCAACCCAGCCGGGTAGTGCATATTTCTCATCGACTGAGTCGAGCTCTACCTCCGCAACAATAAGCCCTTCATTATCGCCAGCAAACACATCTATTTCCCATTCATGGCCTTTGTGCATGACATGGAAGCGCGTTTTTTCAATAAAGGGTCTATCGCATAATGTTTTTAATATTTCTTTCGCTTCATCAGCAGGAATAGAATAATCATATTCACTGCGTTGTATGCCTATAGTTTTGCTTTTTATATTTAGATTTGCTGTATCGCCATTAATTCTGATACGGACAGAGCTTTTTTCATTACTGCCCATATAACCCTGAACCATATAAATACCTTCGCCGGCATTTTTACGCCAATCATCATTAACAGTTAAGTATTTTCTTTCTATTTCTATTCCCATAATAATTATTCAAATTTTAAATGCTTGTTTGCTAAATAAATAATCCACAATACTGGCAGCCCCATTAATGAAGCGACTAAAAAGAATTGGGTATAACCGATGTTTTCAACAATAGAACCGGAGTAGCCACCAATTAGCTTAGGTAATAGCGTCATTAATGAACTAAATATAGCGTACTGCATTGCGGTGAAAGGAATATTTGTTAAACGCGAAAGAAAAGCAACAAATGCGGCGCTAGCTAAACCAGCTGATAAATTATCAGCAGAAATAACTAAATAGAGCAGGCTGATATCGTAACCTCTTATTGCCAATAGCATGAATAATAAATTTGTTAAGACTGTTAGTAAGGCGCCAACAAACAGTATTTTTATGACACCGAATCTTACAGATAATATGCCGCC
Source organism: Pseudomonadota bacterium (assembly GCA_038142205.1). Lineage (GTDB taxonomy): Bacteria > Pseudomonadota > Gammaproteobacteria > Eutrophobiales > Eutrophobiaceae > UBA7359. The sequence continues at coordinate 802,051 of JAYQJO010000001.1, forward strand.
AAGAAACCCACCCAGTATGGTCATAAATAAACCAAATGTTTTAACAACGGATGCAATTTCTATTTTGCTGTAGCCGAGTTCTTGAAAAAATATATTGGCGATTACGCCGAGCACAATATCAGAGATACGGTATAAACAAATCAAGGCCAATAGTAATATTGCCAGCTTGAGGCCATAGCGTTGAAAAAATCAAACACAGGTGCAACATAACTTTCCTGAATGACTTGTTGTTCTACAAACTTAACTTTTATCAATAATGCAGTTAATAAGAAAGCAACGGTCACTCCTGTTACTAACCTCAATAATTCAATGCAAAAGTTTGAGATAGCATGATTGTTAAAAACACTATTTAAAGCTTCTTTCCATGTCGAAGCGAGTTCAGAAGTCAAAGCAAAAGAAATCACAAAGCCGGTTACAGCGAGTGCAAATATAGCGAAGAATTTAATGTAAGTACTTGTAGGATGTTTTATTTCAGTATTTCGGTTGCGTTCTGGCTCGTTAATAATAAGCGTTGTTATAACACCAATAAGCATAACTAAAGCCATACAAGCATACGTTATTTGCCATGCACTGTATTTATACGCTTCTATTTCTGAGCCAAGATACCCGGCTATAAACAAACTTCCTGCGCCTGAAACCAACATGCCTATTCGATAACCAGCAATATAAGTTGATGACATTAAAGCCTGTAAGTCTGAGTCTGCTGATTCAATACGATATGCATCAATGACGATATCTTGTGTCGCTGAAGAAAAACCTAACATGACTGCTGCAAGCGCCATTAGTTTTAATTGGCTTAATCCAGAAGCAGGATCAGTGAAAGCCATAAGTAATATCGAGGTCATAATGGCAAGTTGCGAAACAAGTATCCATGCTCTTCGTCTGCCTAGCTTACGTGTTAAAAAGGGAAGGGGTAGGCAGTCGACTAATGGCGCCCAGACAAACTTGAATGAATAACCTAATGCGGCCCAACTAAAGAATGTGACTGTTGCGCGTTCAATACCTGCTTCACGCAACCAAAGGCCTAAGGAAGAAAATATGAGTAAAAGAGGTATGCCAGCTGACAAACCAAAAAACAGCATGGTAATAACACGGGGGTGTAGGAATGCTTTAAAACTATCCTGCCAGCTTTTCATTCGTTATTATTTTTTTTTAATTAAAGTGCCTCTAGTTTACTCTAAATTAGTAAAGATTATAAAAAACACGAAGGTAGAAGCTTATTTTCTTAGCCTATTACTTTTTCTATGCTGATTGTATCCATCTTTATAGCCTTGCCAATACGCTTTTTCTTTTTGATGTTGATACTTGTTGTAATTGTGTGCATAAGGATTGTAGTTATGAATCCGGCTGTAACTTGGGCGTAATATATCTCTCGAGTAATAATTTTTCTTCCTACCATATGAATAATCATGTTGCTTGCTTCTGTATGAATAAGGAGCGAAGTCGTATTTATTGAGTTTTTTCGTTTTATAGCGCTGATTATTATGTCTGAACTTATCGTGCCTGTGCTTATTATATTTATTAGTGTGATTGTCTGGATGGTAGTGCTTATAACCGTAAGAGTTATACTTATAGGCAGGCGGGTTCACAATGATCTTAACATCAGCCGAGGCAGTTGCTGGATAAAGTAATAACAGCGCTACAGTAAGAACTGAGCTTTTGATAATTGATGACATACCCCGCCTCCAATTGATGAGATTTGCTATTTAGAGGTGCGAAAATAGAAATGGTTGCAAAAATTAATTCACCGAGAGTTGAAATTCATTACTGCACACAATGCCGGTTCATTTTAAGGGCGAACTGGATAGCTCAGGAATTACTAATGACCTTTGCAGGTAGGCTCGGCGAACTTGCCTTAGTCCCGGCAACAGACGGTGTGTTTACTGTGGTATTAGACGGCGAAGAAGTTTTTTCACGAAAAGAGAAGGGGAGGTTTCCGGAATCAAAGGAACTGAAGCAATTAATCCGCGATAGAATAGATCCAAAAATGGATCTAGGTCATAGTGATAACGAACACAATCAAAAAGAAGATTAAGTACTTTTACTTAATCTTCTCTTGCGACACGGATGCCTATATGTTCGTAGCTGGAATTTGATTTAAATTTATCACGCGCTGCTGTTCTTAAAGATTGTTCAGGACTGATGAAAGCGCCACCACGTACAACGCGTTGCGTACAATCTCCACCTTCCCAAACACTTTCATCAGCAGGCGCTGATTTGTAACTAGGGTGCCAACAATCGTGAATCCATTCCGCGATATTGCCGGCAGTATCATATAAACCAAACTGATTTGCTCCGAAACTACCGACTTTCATCGGAATACTTGTGTTCAATTCCTGATTACAGCCAAGGAAACAATGCGCTTTGTTAGGCTCCATATCATAGCCCCACCAGAATGAAGACTTCTTGCCTCCTGATGCAGCATATTCCCATTCACTTTCACTTAATAAACGGTATTTTTCACCTGTTTCTTTGGAAAGCCATTTTACGTAGTTATAGGCATCATCCCAGGAAATGTTAAAGACAGGGAAGTTATCACCCATGCCTTTAGTCCTAGGAACTTTTGCGCCTGACACTTTTGCATACGCTGCGTATTCAGCAATCGTAATTTCTTTTTCACTAACGGCAAATTTTTCAATTGAAACAGTATGCTTGGGCCTTTCTTCTGCTTTCTTGTTACTGCCCATGGTAAATTCACCAGCAGGTATCCAGACCATAACGGGGCCTTCACCACCTGATTTCAAGCTATCCTGAAATGTCTTTTCATCAGAGCTTGCTTTTGTTTCTGCTTTTGCCGGCTCTGCAGCAACTTCTTCAACCTTTTCCGTTGTTTCTTCCACTACTGTTGCAACTTCCTCAGTCGCTTCCGTTGTTTCTGCCTCTTCAATAACAGCTTCTGTCTCTTCAGCGACCAGTTCAGTTTCAGGTGCCGATTTTTCCCCACCACTCATGGCAAAGAAAGCGCCTGCGCCAATTATGATAACAACGGCTGCAGCGATACCCATGATTAAACCTGTTTTACTTTTAGGTTTATCAAAGGTCTCTGGTTCCTGAACAGGGGCTGCTGCAGGAGCAATAGGTTCTTCAACAGTGGAAACTTCGTTTTCATCTGTAATATCACCAATAGCAATTTCAGCAGTTGAATCAAGAGGATCTTCAGCCGCAGGTTCTTGGCTTGCCGCTTCTGCAACAGCCGTGTCTCGAACCTGTACGACAACCGCAGTCGTATTATCCTGACGCGGCATATTGGCTTCTTCAACCGCTTCCATCAGTGCATCAGCACATTCTTTTGGTGATTCAGACCAATCTGCGTATTGAATGATTTTACCTGAGCTTAAAGTATCGAGACCGTCGCTACATAAAACAATTCTGTCGCCAGTCGATAATTCGAGCGGGTCGCTAGATACATCGATTTCATTAATATCTTCACCGGTAATGGCGCTCATTAACATATTGCGCGATAAACCGGGTTCGGGCTCAACTGGTGTGCCGTCTGCTTCCATTCGGTCAAGAAAACCGCCATAACTATGGTCAGCATTCTTCTTGGTTAATTCTCTTTCACGAACGAGATAACAATGGCTGTCGCCAACACTGGCCCACCACATTTTGCCTTCTTCAAGGATAGCCGCGACCATGGTGCAGCCCATACCGGCGAGAGCAGGGGTTTCTGCGACGGTTTCTTTAATAGAACTGTTTGCTTTAACAACAGCTTGTTCAAGAACTTCAGCAATATTGTCTGTGGGGTAATTGGCAGAGACATGTTTATTAAATGCCTGAACGGCCATATTACTGGCAACGTTACCGGCTGCATGGCCGCCCATGCCGTCAGCAATAACGACTAATGCACTGGGTTTCCCATTTGCATCAGTAAGATGAGTAATTAAAAACGCGTCTTCTTGATAATCTCTTGCGCCATCGATTTGTGAACCAGCTAATTCAAATTCAAGTGCCATACGTTAAGATATCCCCATCTGTATGTTCGATTAACGTTATTTAAAGTATTGATATATTTATTATTAACTTAGTACTTAACGTAGAAAATACTGTATTCATAATAGTAATATATTATGTTTCATAATCTTACCAGTCCATCATTAATTTACAAAGAAATACATTATTAAAATCAATAAATTAGATTACCCATATGCCCCTTATTTAGCGACATAATGAATATATCAGCTGATAAAATTAGTGAAATTAAAGCAGTGCTTGAAAAAGTGCGTTCAACGGAACGTTTTAAGCTTGTCAGACAGTTTAATAATTTAAGGAAAAAAAACGAAAACAAGGCTTCGGATTGGGAAAACTTACGAAAGAAGATAGAAAACTCTATCCAGATTAGACAAAAACGCCTGGATAATCGTCCTGACTGCCATTTTGATGATGAATTACCGATCAATCAGCATCGTGAAAATATTACTGAAGCATTACAAAATAGCCAGGTTGTTATTATTTGTGGTGAGACGGGTTCGGGTAAAACAACTCAACTTCCCAAACTTTGTCTGGAATTAGGTCGTGGTGTTGATGGTTACATAGGACACGCAACCGAGAAGGATTGCAGCAAAAACAGTCGCGAAACGCATAGCAGATGAGTTGAATTCCGACTTAGGCATGCATGTCGGTTATAAAATTCGCCATCAGGATATCAGCAAAAAAGATTCCTATATCAAGCTCATGACCGAAGGTATCTTGCTTGCCGAATTACAGCAAGATCGCTATTTAAATCAATACGATACACTCATTATTGATGAAGCGCATGAACGCAGTTTGAATATTGATTTCATCTTAGGCTATTTAAAACAACTATTACCGAAACGGCCTGATCTAAAAATTATTATCACTTCGGCAACCATTGATGTTGAGCGTTTTTCACAACATTTTAATAACGCGCCAGTGATAGAAGTATCTGGCCGAACCTATCCAGTGGATGTGCTGTATCGGCCTATTGAAGATGATGAGGATGAGGATGAAGGTGAGGAAAGAGGGCGTGAACAAGCAATACTCGATGCAATACACGAACTGGCTTCATTTGATATGGGCGATATTCTTATTTTCCTCGAAGGTGAAGGTGAAATACATGAGGTCGATAAGTTTTTAAGAAAACAAAACTTACGTGATACAGATGTACTGCCGCTTTATGCACGACTAAGTTCATCACGGCAAAATAAAATTTTTGCGCCGCATAACCGCCGCCATATTGTTTTAGCTACGAATGTTGCTGAAACATCGTTGACCATTCCCGGCATTCGTTACGTCATTGATAGCGGCATGGTGCGTATCAGTCGCTACAGCTATAAAAGCAAAGTACAACGATTACCGATAGAAAAAATATCACAAGCGGCAGCAAATCAACGGAAAGGGCGTTGTGGTCGTACCAGCGACGGTATTTGTATCCGTTTGTATAGCGAAAAAGATTTTTTATCTCGTACAGAATTTACACAACCGGAAATATTAAGAACCAATCTGGCTTCCGTTATCCTGCAAATGAAAACCTTGAATATTGGTGATATAGAAAGTTATCCCTTTATTAATCCGCCGGAAAGAAAGTTAATCAATGATGGCATGCGTATCTTACAGGAAATAAATGCACTGGATAAAAAAAACAAATTGACGCCTATAGGGCGTAAGCTAGCAAGGTTTCCAGTTGATCCACGACATGCAAGATTATTATTAGCCGCGAATGAGTTTAACTGTCTTAATGAAATGTTAATTATTGTTGGTGCATTCAGTATACAAACTCCAAAAGAACGTCCTCTTGATAAACAGGAAAAAGCCGATAAAGCACATGAGCAGTATGATGATGAAAATTCGGACTTTTTATCGTTTGTAAACTTATGGCATTTTTATCAAAAGCAGGCAAAAAAACTATCGCAGAATAAGCTAAGGAAGTTATGCCAGACAAATTTTCTGTCTTATACGCGTATACGCGAGTGGATAGATATACATCGGCAACTACGTCATGTCTGTACAGAATTGAAATTCGTTATTAACAGCCAGTCAGCAAGTTATCAAAATATTCATTGCGCCATATTAACCGGCATGCCAAGTCATGTTGCATTTTTATCCGATAAGCATGAGTACACAGGTGCAAGAGATGTAAAACTGAACATATTTCCCGGTTCAGCACAGTTTGATAAAAAACCAAAATGGCTGGTAGCCGCAGAACTGGTTGAAACAACGCGCTTGTATGCACGCTGTGTTGGACGTATCGAGTCACAGTGGCTCATTAGCACTGCAGCGCACTTATTAAAATACAATTATTCTGATGCTCATTGGGAAAGCAAAAGCGCACGCGTCGTTGCGTTGGAAAAAATCAGTTTATATGGCATGACATTAGTGGCAGGGAAACGCGTGAACTATGGTCGTGTTAATCCAGCCGAGTCAAAAGCTTTGTTTATTCGTAATGCCTTAGTGGATGGCGATTTGGAATCATCTGTAAACTTCTATAAACACAATAATAACGTTATTAGTGAAGTTAGAGAGTTAGAAAAGAAATCCAGAAGGCCTGATATTGTTGACGAAGAAGTGATTTATTCGTTTTACGATAAAGCCTTGCCTGTTGATGTTTATGATGGGCAATCTTTCGCGGCATGGGTTAAGAAGCTTGATAAAGATCAGAAGCAAAACTTGTTTCTTGATAAAGAAAGCATCATGAGTCACGAAGCGGAACATGTCACTGAAAACTTGTTCCCTGATACGATTCAATCAAAAGGCATTAGTATTCCTGTTGAATATAAATTCGAACCCGGCAAAGAAGATGACGGGTTAAATATGGATGTGCCTGTCGCGGTATTAAAACAATTTGATGAACAACAAATGGATTATCTTGTTCCAGGCTTGATTGAAGAAAAAATTGTTGTTTTATTGCGCTCGTTACCAAAGCAAATAAGAACCAAGATAGTACCTATCCCGCAAACAGCAGCAGAATGTGCGCGAAATATTACGAACCGATCAGTTTCGTTAAAGCAAAACTTATCTGCGTATTTATATAAAACCCGTTATGTTGATATTAAAGAGAGTGATTGGCCGGAAACGGTTTTGCCTGAGCACTTAAAGGTAAATTTTAGAATTATCGACGCTGATAATGAATTACTCGGTACAGGTAAAGATATCACTTTACTAAAAGAAGAATTTGCCAATGAAGCGGATGATGCTTTTACTGAACTTTATGACAAGGAGTTAGGTACAAAAGAAGTTGCAAAATGGGACTTTGGAGAGTTACCGATTATACAGGAAATGAATATTAATAATGATGTGATAGTCGTTTATCCATCTTTAATTGAAGAAGAGGGCAAGGTTTATAGACATGCTTTCGAAACTAGAGAAAGTGCGGACTATTATTTACGTTATGGTTTGCGAGAATTATTCAAACATGAATTAACAAAAGACATTAAATACATACGAAAAAATCTTCGCGGTATAGAAAAGTTGGCATTAATGTATAGCAATATTGGTTCAAAAGAAGAATTGATTAATGAAATCGTTAATCTTTCCATTGATGAAACTTTTCTTTATGAAGATGAACCGATACGCAAGCAGGATCATTTTTTCGCCACGTTATCAGAAAACAAACAAAATCTGTTAATGAATGCAGAAAAGGTTTGTATCTTGCTAGAGACAATACTGGATAAGCAGATAAAGGTGTATTCCAGGTTGTCAGATGCGGGTGTTATGAAACATATTGGTGCGTGCCGCGACATAGAAGAGCAAATGGAATATTTAATTTTTGGTGGGTTTATTAACGATGTGCCGTATAAGTATCTGCAACAATACCCACGTTATCTCGGATCAATATTAAAACGCATTGAAAAACTGGACGGTGGAGAGCATAAAGACAAACAAAATACCCAGCTTATTCAAGAACACTGGCGTAGAATCAAGAAATTAGTAGATAATGCTTATGAAACAGATAGTTTTACGACATCGTTGTATGAATACCGATGGACGATAGAAGAGCTGCGCATATCCTTGTTTACACAAGAGTTAAAAACAAAAATACCTATCTCGGTAAAGCGGATGGATAAAATCTGGGATAAGTATAAAGAAACAGTTTAGGAACAAATCATAAAATGGAAAATATAGGAAACAATAAATAATGGCTGAACAGTCAATAGAGTTTTCAATCTTTTTAATTTTTACCGGCGCTGCTGTATTTGCGACGCTGGCTTTATATGCGCGACAAGCAATGATTGTTGCGTATATTGCGTTAGGGTTATTGCTTGGCCCTTATGGTTTGGAATTCGTTACCGATCATGAATTAATTGAAGGGATTTCTAAAATAGGGATTATCTTTTTACTGTTTTTACTTGGTCTGGATCTGTTGCCGCAACAATTATGGCAAATGTTAAGAGAAGCCGTTGTCGTTACCTTAAGCAGTTCCGCAATCTTTGCCTTGTTTGGTTTTACCATAGGTTTTGTATTTGGTTATGAAACCTTACAAGCCATGTTAATTGGTGCAGTGATGATGTTTTCCAGTACCATTATCGGATTAAAATTATTACCTACGACAACACTACATCATAGGCACACCGGACAAATCATTATCAGTGTGTTGTTAATACAGGATTTAATCGCAATTATTATTCTGTTGTTACTACAAGGTTATGGCAAAGGTGGAAACCTAGTCGCAGATATCGCAATGCAACTAATTTACTTGCCGCTGTTGATTGCTTTTGCTTACGTTATAGAGCGCTATGTCATCATGAAGCTAATTGCACGCTTCGACACGATTCATGAATATATCTTTTTATTAGCGATTGGCTGGTGTCTTGGTGTTGCAGAACTGGCACATTATGTCGGCTTGTCTCATGAAATCGGCGCTTTTATTGCGGGTGTAACGTTAGCATCCAGTCCGATTGCTTTATTTATAACAGAAAGCTTAAAGCCGTTAAGGGATTTCTTTTTAATCATCTTTTTCTTTTCATTAGGTGCAGGTTTTAATTTATCTGTTGTTAATGACATTATTATTCCGGCAACACTACTTGCTGCAATGGTGCTTGTGTTTAAACCATTGGTTTTTGGCTGGTTGCTGATGAATCAGGGTGAGAAAAAATACGTGTCATTTGAAACAGGTTTCAGGCTAGGGCAGATCAGCGAGTTCTCCTTATTAATCGCAGTACTCGCTGTACAATCCGGCTTTATTGATGACAGGACATCAAACTTAATTCAATTGGCGACATTAATCACCTATATTGTTTCGTCATACATTATTGTTATGCGATACCCAACGCCGATATCAGCAAGAGATCGATTGCGTCGTAATTAATCGCTATGAATAAAAAAGCAAAAATTGCCATTTTAATTATTACTTTTATTCTTATTTTGTCAGCCAGCTTTGTCGCAGCCGATTACCATGAAGCATTCGGTTTTAACGTTGAAAAACGTTTAAGCTTCGCAGAAATACGTATTCGCACATTAGATAAAGAAACTGGCGGCGTCATTATGGATGTAGGTGTGCGTTGCTTTCAAAGAACCAGTAATAACTCCTGTACATTGAGAGACAGTCATCAGGTTGGTGTTATATCGGTTAATGTGCCAATACAAAAAGCAGTTAAAAAAACATTATTGTTTAAAAAAAGAAGAAGAAATTTATAAATCAATCGATCCGAATATTAATATTATGATAATTCACAATAATTATTATAAACAAACAGTGAAAATGGCGATGGAAGAACTCTACGAAAATAGTTTGATAGAAAAAACATTAGAATTGTCAGCAGTAGAATCAGACGAGTCAGAACTAGAACAGGAATAATAGGAACAGTAAATAAAATGAGTGACGCACTCGATTATTTAATCAAAGTTAGAAAAGATGCCATCGAACCGTACTTTCAGTTTCTAAAAGAAGGTGGAAAGCATTTGGATGATAAAACACGTTCGTTATTATCCGTTATTACAAAAGTTGATGCGAAAACAGAAGCCGGTTTAAAGCAATATCTAAAACGCGCCTTAAAGCAGGGCAACAGTGCTGATGAAATACTCGATGCGATGCTAACCTGTATGCCAACATTAGGTTTGAGTAAAATTATCTGGGCGATAGATATTATTATCAAAATGGACTTGCCAGAGTTCGATTCGGACTTGTTAATTCAAGCTAAATCTCCGGCGCAAGAATCTAAAAAAAAACAATGGATTAAATTGAAGTCGGTTGATGAGATAGAAGAAGGTGTTTCTTATCATGAGTTTGAAGATAGAAGCTGTTTTATTAATAAAAACGGTGAAGATATCCAAGTCTTCGACAGCATGTGTCCGCATAGAGAAACAAAAATCCCCTGTGATGCAATTGAAGGAACAACAGTCACATGTCCTATGCATCATTGGAAATTCAATTTAGAAAACGGCGAGTGTTTGCAAGAGGGGAATTATCAGCCGCTAAATAAGGTTGAAAACAAAATTGAAGATAAAATCCTTTATTTAAATTCATAACGTCTCATCTAAGACGCGCGCGCTTGATATGTTTATTAGATGGCGATTTAATATTCATTTCTTTTAATTTTAAAAGTTCGCTCTACTACAGCTAAGTGTATTTCTTCTTTTTGCTCTTCGTTTTGAGGATGCCACCTCACCCATTGCTCGCTATCGTGATCCTCTACATGAAACTTTATATTTCTTGAAGTTAATTCATCCACTAAAATAGAACTAGAGATATCGCCACTAATTTTTTGTAATACCCCACCACTAAGTTCTTCCTCTACTTTATCTCGGATTAATTCAATTTCTTCCTTATATTTAGAGTGATAAAAAATCGTACCATCATTAGCAGCAGTATAAGGAATACCTGCTACATCTAGAGCTATTTTGATTTCATTCATTACGTCACTACGACTATCATTAAAGCCAGCCGACGGCTCAACAAAACAGCCTGTAATCAATAACAAGGTTATAAGTATTGATGAGAGAAAGCATCCTATACGTCTCATTATCTTTCTAACTATACTTTAATGGACGCTTTGTCCGATATGCTTTTATAGATTTTAATAGTGGACTTCATGAAAACGCTCCTTGTATCAATAATACATGTTATGAATTTATTATACTGACGATATATCCACGGTGTCCACTTGAAGTATAAGATTTATAAATGCCACGATTGCATGGATGCCTGAGAGTGGCGGCTTTTTTTATATCCAAGTAAGGTATGTTGCTCTATATAATGCCAACAAATGTGTAATTATTAGTTTAATAAAAGTGCTGAAAATTATCTTAGATGACATTTAATTAGGTATGGCATCATGAGAGAGTATTTAATACATATAAGATGTTTTTTTTATCATTTTTCTTATTACTGTCAGGACTAAATCTATACTGATTATGTTGTTTTATTAATTTCTGATATTTCTCACTTTTTTCTTTTGGCAATATTCGTGTTATCCACTTGCTTAAAGTTTCTCCGGGTAAGCGTTTGTCGGCTTGTTGTTCCAGTTGTGCGACCAGTTCATAAATAGGAGAGTCGAGACCGTGTTGGACGTATTCAAAGTTACTTGTTGCTTTATCAATCTTGTTTTTATCAACACGTTGTTTGTTATAAAAACGCCAACCTAAGTAGGCCATTAATGGTAGTAATAACCAAAGCATCCAGTTTGTTGATGTTGTTTCTTTGTCATCATCAATATCACTTCCGGTTAATTTGTAGCGTGCCCATGAAAAGAAATCGATGAACGGTTCAAGAAAAGTTTTATCTGCCGCTTCCATTGGCGCCCAGGTTGAAGGCGTGGTATCTATATTGTGCCATTTGCCGTTTAGATAATATTTTGTCCATGCATGGGCATGTCGTGAGCGTACCAGATACATTTTTTGCCATGGACTGTATTCCATGACGGAATAACCAATCGCATAACGCGCGGGTATGCCTGCTTCACGTAATAATAAGGCTGTTGCAGTAGCAAAGTATTAGCAATGGCCTTTTTTGTCTTTGAATAAAAATTTGCTCAGGTATTTGCCTTTGGTATAGCGTTGATTTTGTGTGATTGAATAATAAAAATCATCTCGAAAATATTTTTTTATGGTTGTAATAATTTCGTTCGGCGTTTTTGAATGAAGATCCAATTGTTTTGCGACTTGTTTGAAGTCATCAGCGTAGTTAAGCGGTATTTCTAAATCATCGGCAACGGGTTTGTTTTCGATAAACGCTTTGTTTGATGTGCCAATGCGATAACTAATCCAGCCTTTACGTGCTTCGATACGTGTTGAAGCATGAATATTGGTTTCAACCTGAATCAAATCTTTTCCGGCTAAACTATTAATATTGTCCGGCACTGGGATAATGGATGCTTGATCTTGTAAGTAGATAGCAACATCTAACGTTTCCTTGTCCTGTAGTTGATTATTTAATCGCCATTCTTTTTTATTCGGTGTTTTAGGTATGACATCGAATTCAACTTTCGGGTTTTTCCATGAGCCGTATGCATAACGACTATAGGTTGTTTCACGAAAATTAACGGTTTCAGAAAATTGCTTATCTGTTTTTATTCTGAAAACAATGCGGTCGGATAATTTTAGCCGTCCTAATGAACCAATTGCAGTACTGGTCTTATCTGGGTCAGTGCTTTTAAACCCATATTGTTCAAATAAATCGAGGAAGAACGATTCTGTTTTGTTTTGTAAATCCTGTAAGCCTTGCTGCATTAGAAAGGAAAGGGCAAAAACAGCCACAACCGGTGTAATCCAGCGTATGAATGAATAATGCTTTGCTCTTAAACCCCATAGTGTCCAAAGAATAATTAAACTACAAGCAAAGAAAAAGGCATCACTGTATTTATAACCTGAGCTCGCTGAGATAAGACAGAGTAGAACATAAGGCAAACTAATATTAACGTGATAGAGGATATTAGAGCCTGCTTTATCACCAAGACGACGTACACTGATGAATAAGGCTGATGTTTTAATGCCGTTTTGTACGCCGTAATTTTGCGCAAGCATAATAATTACTAATGCAAACGGCAGTAGTTCCAGTACTTTGTAAATTCCCTGAAACTCGTAATTGATAAAAATGTAAACAGTGGCTAGAAAAAAGATGATGCCGCTAAGGTCAGCAAGTTGGTTTATATCTTTGTCGCTAAAATCAATACGCCATTTGATGAAAAAAGGTAGTTCCAGTAATACACCCATGACGATGGCATAAAGCAATAATTCAGTTTGCCACCCCCAAACTAATAAGCTGGCTAAAGTTAAACCCAATGGTGCTGGTTTTAATTTGTTCTTGACGGGATTGATGTATGCCTTAGTCATGGTTTATGGTCATTATTTAATCGCGTTCAAGTCTTCTTGCAGTGTTTCGTGATGAATAATATTTAATTCTACAGTGGGAGATTCTTCATAAGCATTAATATCATCTGCATCTGTTACGATTAAGACTTTCACAGGGATATCGAAATAAGACAATGTCTCGATAAAATTTTTACGCTCTTCATTCATGTTGAGGAAAATACAAATCAAACCACTGCATTCATGACTGTATTCCTCCACCATGACTTCCATTTCTTTAATATTAGACTGATAAACCGGCTCTATGCAGGCAAGTACTTCAAGAATGTTTTCTGTGCCGCCGAGTCCACGCCCTGATGTAAAACGATAGGTGTTATTACCAATAAACATTAAATCGAGCAGGGCATCCTGTTCTTTTTGCGCAGTCATGAATGAAGCAGCAATAGAAACGGCATCTTCAAAAATGTCGTCTGATTTATTATCAAGGTAGGTATCCAGAATTAAGCCATAACGAATAAAGAATTCATCATTATATTCTTTTACAACAGGGTGGTTTGTTTTGGCAAAACTTTTCCAGTGAATTGATTTAATTGGATCGCCGGGACGGTAATCGCGTAAGGAAATAAATTCCTGCGAGTCGCCTGTTGATGCCGCGTTATTTATGCCGCCTTGTTGGTAGGTACGTTTTCCTTGCATGTTTAAACGTGGTGTTTCGTATAATTTCGGCAGAATTAATAATTTATCTTTATTTACATATTTTTTCTGTGATCGAAATAAACCCAAGGGGTCGATTTTTGCCAATCTTGTTTTTTTAAAATAGAGATAGCCTCTGCGATTCGGAACAAGTTCTATTTTTTCTTCAGCGTTACTGTTTTCTGCAATAAAATCGATTGCAATAGGCTCAATAAAGCCGCCTCGGCGTTTTTGTATGATGTTTACCAGTTTCGGATATCCAATAAAGCGATCAACACGGTTTCGCTTTTTATCGAGCGGATCTATTGCTTTGTTAAACTCATCAATACTAGGGAAGGTCGCTTCTAAATTTTCGATTAAGAGCATACCTTTCTTTGCTTTGTTGTTTTTATTTTTAATGGTGCAGGAATAATTCAGCGGCATGCCGACGGTACCGTATTCAGGCAATGTCCTTTCTATTTTAAATTTACCACGAAAAAATAATGAGCTAACGATGGCAATGATGAGTAAACAAAGCGTGATTGAGAATATCTGGAATGACAGTGTTGAACGCGTATCAAGACCAAATACACCCGCGACGGGCATGGTTAATAATATCATTGTGCCTGCTGGTGTAAAACGATGTCGCGTCCATTGGCTTAGTTTGTAAACTAGTCTGAAGTTTGCAAACAATAAACGACGTAACATAATGTTTTTCTATACAGGTACGGGAATGTCGGACAAAATGTTTTCTATGATTTGTTCGTTACTATTGCCGGAAAAGCGACTTTGTGAATTCATCATAATGCGATGTGAAATAACCGGCACGGCAATTTCCTGAATATGATCAGGCGTAACATAGTCGAGCCCATCAAATAATGCTAAAGCCTGTGCCGTCTTCATTAATGAGATGGATGCTCTTGGACTCGCGCCATTGATAATGCCTTCTGCTTTTCGCGTTGCTCGTACAATACTGACCATGTAATGTTTTACTTCATCACTGATGTTTACTTTACTGACTTGTTGCTTAAACTGGATAACATCAGCTTTGTTAATACAAGCTTCTAGTGTTTCGATAGGATGTTGTTCGTTCTGATTATCTAAAATGGCAATTTCTTCTTTTTCATCAACATAACCCAAACCAAAACGCATGGCAAAACGATCCATTTGCGCTTCCGGTAGTGGGTAAGTACCGTGATATTCAACCGGGTTTTGTGTCGCGATAACAAAAAATAATTCATCAAGTTGGTATTGATTACGTTCAATACTGACCTGACGTTCGCCCATCGCTTCGAGCAGTGCTGATTGTGTTCGCGGCGAAGCACGATTGATTTCATCGGCAAGTAATATATTGCTGAATATCGGGCCTTGGTGAAATTCAAACTCTTGATCACGTTGGTTAAATATCGACACACCAAGAATATCAGTGGGTAACAAGTCTGGTGTAAACTGTATACGCTGGAATTCTACATTTATAGACTTGGCCAAAGCTTTTGCTAATGTCGTTTTACCTGTGCCAGGTACATCTTCAAGTAAGATATGTCCATTACTGAAAAATGCGGCGAGTAGCTTACGTATTGCATCCGACTGCCCCTGTATGACTTTTTCAATATTGGCAGAGAGTTTTTGATATATTTCGGCGTCTGGCATGGTATATATGAAATAACAGTTTAATTAGTGAATAAGATTAACAAAACGGGAGTGTTAACACACATGTTTAGTAAAAAAATTGAGACCAAAGCGACAATACATGATTTGATTGCTTCGCGTTGGAGTGGTTGTGCTTATGATCCAGATAAATTTGTTTCTCAGGAAGATATTATTTCTTTAATTGAGGCTGCGCGTTGGGCGCCTTCTTGTTATGGCGACCAACCATGGCGATTTATAGTGTTTGATAAAGCAACTAACGACGCAGCATGGCAACAAGCCGTTGACTGCCTTGTTGAAGGAAACCGAGTCTGGGCTGAACGCGCACCATTATTATTCTTGTCTGTTGCTGATTCTGTCTTATCTAAAAATGGCAAACCAAACCGTTTTGGACAATATGATACGGGCATGGCAACAGAAAACTTATGTTTACAAGCAGCAGCTTTGGGTTTAATGGTGCATCAAATGGGTGGCTTTGATGATAATAAAGCCAGAGATGTTTTTTCTATTCCTGAACAATTTACTCCTATGGCGATGATGGCGGTTGGTTTTCAATTAGCTGAAGATAAGATCCCAGAAGACATGAAAGGAAGAGAATATGGAGAACGTGCCAGAAACCCATTGGGCGATAACTTCTTTGACGGTAGCTGGCAAAAACCAATCGTTTAAAGACTCTTTTAGATTTTTATAAATTCATGACTGATATAAAAAACCAGCATAAAGCGTTCTGGCTGCTTGCCGGCCCGATGATTGTAGGCAATATTAGCCTTGCCTTATTAGGTTTGGTTGATACTGCTGTTGTTGGTCATTTAGATACAGCAGTTTATCTTGGTGGCGTTGCTGTCGGCACTGTCATTTTTGATTTTCTTTACTGGGGCATGGGTTTTTTACGCATGGGCACGACCGGTATTGTTGCCCAAGCATTGGGTAAAGAAGATGCGACTGAAGTTCGTACTGTTTTAATGCAATCAGTATTGGTCGGCGTCAGTATTGCGTTAATCATATTGCTATTTCAACAGCCCATCTTTTCTATTGGTCTTTCATTTCTTGAAGGTAGTCCTGAAGTAAAACATTACGCCATGGTCTACTGTCAATGGATGATCTGGGGTATGCCAGCATTAATGGTCTTGTTCTCAGTCTATGGCTGGTTGCTAGGAACACAGAACGCTATGGCTGTTTTAAAAGTCGGTGTTTTTGTAAATATCATTAATATCGTTCTTGATATTGTGTTTTTTCTTTACATGGATATGGATGTCCGCGGCGTCGCATTAGCAACAGTTATCTCTCAATACTGTGGCGTAGTCATTTCTTTTTTTATAGTCAGGAAACAATTATTAAAACAAGGCGGCGAGTGGGTAGTTAATAAAATACTTAATATAGAAAAGATAAAACGCTTTCTCAGTTTGAATCACGATATATTCATACGAACAATATGTTTGATCTTTGTCTTTGCTTTTTTTACGCGTGAAAGTGCTACGTATGGTGATAATGTTCTAGCCGCAAATTCAATCTTATTAAAGTTTTATTTATTAATGGCTTTAGCATTAGACGGCTTTAATCACGCAGCAGAAGCATTAGTCGGAAAAGCTGTCGGACAAGAAGACAGAAAATTATTTAATTATTCTGTGTCGTTAACATTAAAGTGGTCATTTGTATTTGGCTTGTTTTTTACTTTGCTCTATTGGTTAACAGGAGAGGGTATGATTAACTTATTAACTGATCTTGCCAATGTTCGTGAATCATCTTTAATTTATTTACCATGGATGATTGCCTTGCCGTTAATTTCAGTCTGGTGTTTTTTGTTAGATGGTGTTTTTATTGGCGCAACACGTGGCAAGGAAATGCGAAACTCTATGCTGGTTTGCACTTTCGTTTTCTTTTTACCCGCATGGTATTTATTTCAATTTATGGGCAATCATGGTTTGTGGCTGGCGTTTACTTTATTTATTGCCGTACGCGGCGTTAGTCTGGGAATGTACTATTATCTAATAGAAAAAGATGAGGGTTTTGTTGGTGTTCCAAAAGTAAGTTAATTATGAAAAATATATTTATTCTTACTGTTATCTGTGTCGCGGGTTATTTTATACAAAAACCTAAAGAATACGCGGATGTTAATCTCG
This sequence comes from Pseudomonadota bacterium, assembly GCA_038142205.1. Lineage (GTDB taxonomy): Bacteria > Pseudomonadota > Gammaproteobacteria > Eutrophobiales > Eutrophobiaceae > UBA7359. Next base: position 819,690 of record JAYQJO010000001.1, read on the forward strand.
ATAAATCCGGTTATAGCTTTCCTTATAAAAGCAGCTTGTCTATAAATAAAGAACCCATTCAAAAAGATTTTAAAAAAGAGTTAACGCCAGTAAAGATGGGTGATTATTATGTAACCCCAATCGCTGAGTTTCAGGTTGCAGCCAGAGTATTGGCCGCAAAACATTACAGTATTGATCGTGAAGCAGATTTATCTCCGGTTGATCTGGCATTAGGCTGGGGGCCAATGGCGAAAGATTCTGTTTTAAATGCCTTGGATATTAAACAGCGCAATCGATTTTATTTCTGGCGGACAGAAAGTTTTCCTATTCCAAGAAAAGAAATAGAAACAAACAGTGCCAATATGCACTTTATTCCTTCAACTAAGGCTGTAGGTGATAAGTTGAAGCAGGTTGATAAAGACGACAAAATAAAATTTAAAGGTTATCTGGTTAGAATAGAAGCAACTGATGGCTGGCGCTGGACGAGTTCAACAACGCGTAGTGATACTGGTGGCGGTGCTTGTGAAGTTATCTTGGTGGATGATATTAGTCTGCTTTAACTTTAGTATTAATGATCTTCGTTTTTTTGTGTATTACGAGTAAAGCTAATGATTTTTCTTCTGTCGCGTTTAGTCGGTCTGCCAATTGTTTTGGGATAAGACGCATTTTCAGCTTTAATCTGTTGCGATAATAACTCTCTCGCCTGGATACTTTCTGCGTCTTCTAGATAAAGCTCGGCAGCTAATGTGGCGGAAAGACGATTGTTTGTCAGCTTTAAAATCCTTATTGAATATTGAAAAGGCGTTTTTTTTATCTGGACGTTATCGCCGACACGAATACTTTTTGCTGCTTTAACCGGTTGATCGTTTACTCTGATTTTATTTCCTTTAATTGCTGCAGCAGCCAAAGCCCGTGTTTTATAAAAACGCACGCACCAGAGCCATTTGTCTAAACGGACTGTATCTAAAGGTTCATTTCTAGCCAACAGAAGTTTCCTGATTTATCATTACATATAACTTAAGAGTACAAACATTATGACCGAAAATAAAACTGAAAGAGAATTTATTCCATTAAACATCTGTGTTTTGACAGTTTCTGATTCCAGAACAGAAGAGACAGATAAATCAGGCGCACGTCTTATCGATTTACTGGAGTTACAAGGTCACGAATTATTCGAGAAAGTAATTGTGCCTGATGATATTTACCAAATTCGTTCACAAATTTCACAGTGGATTGCCAATGAAGAAGTGCAGGTTGTCTTAACAACAGGTGGAACGGGTGTAACAGGGAGAGATGGAACGCCAGAAGCAGTGAGCGTGTTGTTCGATAAAACGATAGATGGCTTTGGCGAAACCTTTCGTGCGATATCTTATGAACAAATAAAAACATCGACTATGCAGTCGCGTGCTATTGCCGGTGTCGCAAATGGGACTTATATATTTTGTATGCCTGGCTCTATGGGGGCATGTGTTACTGCTTGGGATGAATTAATCCGACTGCAACTGGATTACAGAACAAGGCCCTGTAATTTGGTTGAGTTGATGCCTCGTCTAAGAGAAAAATAAATATCATTACACAATTGTTCTTTTATCCTCTGACGTCACCGCCTAAAGTGCCTAGTCAGTGAATAAAAGCCCTGCTCGTGAAATGATATTTAGCATTAATTAATATTTAAACTGGGAATTTCAAAGTAAATTAACAATGATCTTTGAAAAATATTTTCATTATCGTCACTGATCATAAAGAAACGATTATCTTTGTGCCATGAAATACCTTCAAAGTTTTCATTGAATCCATCCTGCGGATTCAGCTTAACTAAACGTTGTTGCTCAAGTGAGTCGTTATTTAGTGTTATTAAATGAATAATGTTGGTAACGCCTGCAAATACTCCAGGAAAGATTCTTTCAAGCGCAACAGCTGATTATTAGGCAGTGTGGTTAGTCCTACTAATGAGCTGTATTTTTTACTTTCACTGCTAAATAACCACTCTTTGTCATTCAAATTATGCAAAGATAAGGAATCGTTCTTGTCTAGCGCCCGTTCAGGGCCGGTGATAATTTTAAATTTTTTATGAAGTGTAATGGCTTCCATGCTTTTATTTTCACTTTCATAGTTTTTTATATCATTTAACTCATTATTAATTTTTTCTTGGGATAAGAACTTCCCGCTCGTTGTATAACGTAAGATGCGCGGTATGCGTTCAAAACTAATTAATAACTCTGTGTCGTTATAACGATTATTGTTTGAATTGATTAAAGCCAGGCCCTCACTATCGCTGGGTTTATACCTTAATGCTTTTCCTTTTTTATCTAAAAGACGGTGGTATGAGATAAACGATAAGTCTGTTAATTTGTTTTCAACAAATACAGGTTTGGCATGAACGATAAAACCTCTGTCTGAAAGCAATATCAAAGACTGTTCATCATTGTCCCAGGCGATTCCTGAAAACTCCATCAAGCGCTGATCGGGTGATACGGCTGACTTTAATTGCAAAGCACCGAGTAAATTAAAGCTTTTTTTCTGTAGATTTTCTATTTGGAACGGCGTGATGTGAAACGGGTGAGCAATAGATTGCCCCGCTGTTGTATAGCCGGAATAGAATAAGCATATAAAAAATATGGTTTTTATGCGCAAATACTTGAATAAAATCATATAATGCCGTGAATTTTTTAGAAATTTATAGTCAAAATCAAAATATTATAATAAAAGCTGTCTGAAAATAGGGATTATATGCAACATAAGTTTAATAAGTTCTTTCTACTCTTATTATTTGGTTTTTCCCAGTCACTTTTTGCAGGCGGCATGCCACCTGCTGTGGTTCAAGTCAAAGATGCGGTCAATATTGAAATAGCACCGTTTATCTGGGTCCCGGGTACAGTAATCGGACGTTTTGATTCTAAAGTAGCCGCTGAAGTTGATGGTCTTTTAAAAAGTGTACTCGATGTTGGCGACCGAGTTGAGGAAAATGACGTCATCGCGAAAATTGACGATTTGAAATATCAACTTGCCCTGAATGAAATTAATGCTGAAATTAAGCCGATAGAAACAATGGTGGCGTTTCATACAAAAGAAGCCGAAAGATTAAGCAAACTGGCAAAACAAAATAATGCAGCAAAAAATCAATTAGATGAAACGCAGGCAAATCGTGATGAAGCCCTGGCAAAAATTAAAGTCGTGCGTGCCAAACTTGCAGTTGCCCGGGATGAATTAAAGAAAACAACGGTTCGCGCTCCTTTTTCAGGTGTGATTACAGAGCGCTACAAAATGACAGGAGAGCGTGTTGACTCAGGCTCGCAAATTGTTCGTTTGATTAATACAGAGAAATTGGAAATCCAGGCACGCGTACCACAAAAGTCAATTCAATTTATTAAAGTGGGCGATACATTATCAGTTAAAGGCCCTTCTGCTGATATTAAAGGTGTTGTTCGGGCAGTCATTCCTGTTGGGGATGATGTTTCTCGCTTATTCGAAATTCGTATTGAGTTTGATAAACAGGAATGGTCAGCAGGAACAGCCGTGCAACTTGCCAGTCCGGTTAACAATCAGCAAAACGTGCTTGCTGTACCACGTGATGCACTGGTGATAAGGCAATCCGGCGTTGTTATCTATCGAATCAATGATGAAAACATNTCTGAAGTTATACCTGTAAAAACTGGCATAGCGAATACAACGCATATACAAGTCATGGGTAATGTAAACGAAAACGATAAAATCGTAATACGTGGTAATGAACGCTTGCGTCCCGGGCAGAAAGTTAAAGTCATGGGTGGTTCGAACTAGTGTGAATATTACGCGTTCTTGTCTGGATAATCCGGTAGCGTTACTTGTTGCGATTATTCTCGTTCTTATATTTGGTTCTATCAGCCTTTCCCGATTACCTATCCAACTTACTCCCGAGCTTGAAGAGCCTGAAATAACCGTTACAACAAGCTGGCGCGCAGCGGCGCCTAATGAAGTCGAAGCTGAAATTGTTGAGCCGCAGGAAGACGTGTTGAGAGGTTTACCTGGTTTAACGGAAATACGTGCGACTGCACACGAAGGCCGTAGTGAAATTAACTTAACCTTTGCTGTTGAAACCGACATGCGTCGTGCTTTGGTTGAAGTGATGAATCGTTTGAATCAGGTGACAGATTATCCTGATGATGCTGACGAACCTTCAATCAGTTCTGTCGGGCAGGATGCGCGTGCGATCGGTTGGTTTATTATTAAAACAACGGAAGGAAATGAACGCCCGATAGAGTCTTATAAGGATTACATAGAAGAAGTTGTTCAATCTCGTTTTGAGCGTGTTCCCGGTGTCGCTCGTTCTGAAATATACGGTGGTAGTGATAAGGAATTAAGAATTACATTTGATCCTTATAAAGTTGCTAATTTAGGCATAGAGCTGAGTAATATAATGAGACTGGCAGGAACCAGTAAAGATATTTCGGCTGGCTTGGCGGATGTGGGTAAACGTGAATATAGTATTCGTTTTGCTGGGAAATACGCTGCAACTGATTTAGGTGAAATGATTCTGGAGTGGCGTGATGGGTTTCCGATATATCTTCGCGATGTCGCAACTATAGAAGAACGTTTATCGGATAAAAATAGTTTTGTTTTAACAAAAGGCTCAACATCAATAGCTGTTAATGCGCAACGTGAAACAGGTGTTAATGTACTACGCGTCATGGATGGACTGCATCAGGCAGTGGGTGAACTTAATGAAGGGCCGTTAAAAAGAGCGGGCTTATCAATGGAGCAGGTCTACGATGAAACGTTGTATATTCATCGTTCTATTGAAATGTTGCGCAATAATCTGGGCTTGGGTATTACCTTGGCTATTGTTGTTTTATTTCTATTCTTATTGAAGTTTCCGGCAACACTTATTGTCGCGGCATCTATACCCATTTGTTTAATAGCCAGTTTTAGTGTCATGGATTTAACAGCGCGCACAGTTAATATTATTTCATTGGCAGGTCTGGCTTTTGCAGTTGGTATGGTGCTCGATGCTTCTATTGTTGTGTTGGAAAACATCGTGCGCTTAAGGGAAAAAGGTTTGTCTGCAGATGATGCTTCGATACAAGGCACATCACAGGTTTGGGGAGCATTAATCGCATCAACAGTCACGACGATTGCCATTTTTTTACCAATTGTATTTTTAAAAGATGAAGTAGGGCAATTATTTTCTGACTTGGCTATTACTATCACTGCTGCAATAGCCATTTCATTAATTACTGCTATTACCGTTGTGCCAACGGCAGCTAAACTTTTTTTGCCAGGAAAAGTTTTATCGATCCCTATAGCAAACTTTGGGAAACATTATCAAAACTTATAATGACATTAACGGATACCTGGCTCCGCCGGACAATATGGATTGTTATTTTGATCTCAATCCCTATAGCGGTGATGTATCTTCTAAAGCCAAAAGCGGATTATCTTCCTGATGGAAATCAAAACCTTGCGTTTGCTTTTATTTTGCCGCCTCCCGGTGCCAATATTCATACGATTGAATAAGAAATGGGACAGATTGTTGCGAGCCGTATGCAACCACATGTTGAAGAGAAGAAAGAGCCATATGTTAAACATTACTTCTTTGTTGCATTTTCTCGCGGCGTTTTTATGGGCGCTAGGGCAAAGTATGATGAAGAGGTGGCTAAACTTGTTCCTTTAGTTAATTCTGTTGTTCAGGGCTTTCCTGATTCAATTGCGTTTGCGAAGCAATCATCATTATTTCGTGGGTTTGGATCTGGTCGAACAATCGATATTAATATTCAATCAAAAGATTTACCTGCATTAATGAATAGTGCCTTAAGTGCGTTTGTTTCTATATCGAGCATTTATCCAAAGACTCGTCCACGTCCAGGGCTGCAACTAGCGCAACCTGAATTAAGATTAATCCCTAATGAGCGACGTATATCAGAAGCCGGTTGGGATCGTTCTATTGTTGCTGCTTTTTCTCAGACATTAGGAGATGGCCGGTTTATTGGTGATTATTTTAATGGTGAAGAAACGCTTGATATTATTCTCAGAGCAAAACATTGGGATACACCGGAAGAATTAGCGGCTATTCCCGTTATGACATCTGAAGCCGGCATTTTGCCTTTAAGTGAACTGGTTGATGTCGTGCGCACGGCAGGACCAGAGCAGATCAGACGAATTAACAGAAGAAGAACAGTGACGCTTGAGGTTTCCCCTCCACCTAATGTGACGCTGGAAGAAGCGTTAAATATTATTAAGACGGATATAGAACCGCAAATACTAGAACAATTACCGGAAGACGGTGATATTCAATATGGTGGTACGGCAGATAAATTAACGACAGCTTTAAATAACCTGTTTGGTAGCTTTTTATTAGCAATTACGATTCTGTATTTATTAATGAGCGCCTTGTTCCGATCTTTTCGAGATAGTTTATTAGTTATGTTATCAATACCTCTGGCAACTTTTGGCGGTGTTTTAGCCTTGTATTTAATTAATCTTGTGAGTTTTCAGTCTATGGATTTATTAACCATGATTGGTTTTATTATCTTACTCGGGTTAGTGGTGAATAATGCTATTTTATTGGTGCATCAGGCACGTGCTGCAGAAAGAGAAGGGTATTCAAGAAAAGAGGCAGTGGAACAAGCTGTTTCATTGAGGTTACGACCTATTATGATGAGTACGATGACAAGTATATTTGGTATGTTGCCGCTACTATTGGTGCCGGGTGCCGGTACAGAGTTGTATAGAGGGCTTGCCGGCGTGATTGTTGGCGGTATGATGGTCAGCACATTTTTTACTTTAATATTATTACCTAGCCTATTACGTATTGGCGAAGGCAAAAGACCTGCTACTATATAAAGCATGAAGATAAGTTCTAAACTAAGTTTAGCTACAGTATTGATCCTCGCGAGCATTTCTAATGCACACGCCAATCGTTATGAACTGAGTAGCACAGGCGATACTGTTCTTGGTGAGATAAAAACAGTATTTGCAGAAGAACGCGACACGTTGCTTGATATTGGTCGTCGACATGGCTTTGGATATCAGGATATGAAGTTAGTAAATTCCGGTGTTGATACCTGGCTGCCAGGAGATGGAAAAGAAATAATCTTGCCGGCAAAATTTATCTTACCTGTTGCTCCAAAAGAAGGCATTGTTTTAAATGTGCCGGAAATGAGGTTGTACTATTATTTGCCAAAGCAAAAGGGTAAGCCTCAGGAAGTGATTACGCATCCTTTAGGCGTAGGACGTGAAGGTTGGAATACGCCTTATATGAAAACCTATATTTCCGAAAAAAGAAAAACCCTAACTGGTATCCTCCTGAGTCTATTAGAAAAGAGCACGAAGAAGCCGGCGATCCTTTACCGAAAATGGTAAAGTCTGGGCCTGATAATCCATTGGGTTACTTTGCCATGCGTCTAGGTAGACCTGATTACTTAATACATGGTACTAATAAACCTTATGGATTAGGTATGCGAGTCAGTCACGGTTGTATCCGATTGTATCCAGAAGATATTGAATCGTTGTTTTCAAAAGTCTCATTAAAAACCCCAGTTAATATTATCAATCAGCCTTATAAGATTGGTGTTAAAGATAATGTCATTTACCTGGAGGCTCATCCTTTTCTTGCCGAAGATATTGAAAAATTTGAAAACAATTTAACCAGTGTTGTTGCTGTGATTGTTGAAATATCTAAAGACAGAAACTACGAGCTTGACTGGGAGACGGCGTATAATGCAATTAATAATCCTACTGGCTTACCTATAGCAATTGGAATGTTATTACCTAAAGAAACACCTATTCAGGTGGAGACTAATAAACAAGATTCAGAAACATTGAAATTGACAGAAAATGAAGTTGTAACACTTGAAAATAAGGTGACGAAAAAACTAAATGCTGATTTAAGCCAGGCAGAGAAGTTCAACCTAGAATTACGACTTGATTCTGAGCTTGAGAGCAATTAACCGTTTTAACTTCTGAACTTATACAATCACACTTCCTGTATGCAAAAAGCCCTGATTAACAGGGCTTTTGATGAAGTCAGATATTTTAAAATTACTGTTATTTCATCATCGCTTTTTCGAACATACGATCAAGCTTTTGAGAATTTGCATTACAGCATTCTAAAGCAGCATCTGCAGTCTTTTGTGCCTCACTTGCAGATTTAGCCGCTTCAGAAGCAGCAGTATTAGCTTTTGTTGCAAGACTGTGTGCAGCGTTAGCTTTAGCCATTGCTTCAGCTGCAGCTGCTTGAGCTGCTTCAACTTGCTGCTTCATGCCGCCCGTACAACCACTTAACATTGCAAGCGATAATGCAACAGCGGTAACTTTGATTATTTTAGACATAGATTTGATCTCCAGTTAAACTAAATACACTTTTTTACTCAGGATTTGCCCAGTTATGGTATCCGAATAATGACCTATTTTATTTTGTTAATCAATTCTTTATACGAAAAATTAAAACTAATTAGGCATTCTAACTTATTAATAATACTTAATTAATATTTCTACCAGCCTCCTGAACCATGCGCAGACTTTCTACGCTTATCATAGTGATCAAAAGTAAAGCTCGTTAACGCCGTTTCAAGTCCTGACATTGGGTTATCGGTACAATATTCATTCAACCATTCGAGTACTGCTGTTTCATTCATTGAGCCAGTGATATTGAACGTTTTTTCTGTAAAGATATTATAAGCAGTCAGAAAGCCTTTTATATAATGTTTATATTTTGCGTTATCTTCTCCGCTCATTTCTTTATTAAATCCGAAACAGGATTTTTTTCCAATACCCCAAACTGCATAATTGCCATCCGTATCAACGGCCATTACTGTTGTTGGTGCCAGCATTAAAAAGCTTAATGCGATAATTAAAGACTTCATTTTCCTTCCTCATTTATAAAGTTGATTTATTATTAATTAGTTTTTCTTTAAGGACATACTGCGCCCAGTGAACTGGGTTTTCAGAAAGTCCATTTGATCAATTAAAATTCTCCTATTTGATAATGCCAGATATTCAGCCCAGTTTGGAATGAATGGGATAGCGAGTAATGGCATATTTGCTTTTTCAGGAGTACGGTTTGCTTTGTGGGTATTACAATGTCTGCAAGCAGTGACTACATTGGACCAACGATCTTTGCCACCTTTCGAGATGGGGATAATATGATCGCGGGTAAGTGATGCTTCTCTGTATTTATGACCACAATACATGCATAAGTGGGCATCGCGGAGAAATAACTCACGATTTGTTAATGGCGGAATAGTTCGTTTTGCCTGTTTGAGTTGATTTGAGCGTTTTACTGCAATAATGGAGTTAATTTTTACAATAGAGCGTTGTCCTGTCGTGCGGTTGATACCACCTTTAAAAGTAAAAAGGCTTTCTCCCGCTGTCCAGGCAATCATTTCACGCGCATAAAGATTGACCGCATCCTGCCATGGTAGCCACCTGACAGGTGCACCAGCAACATCAAGTCTTAAAATTAATGGCGTCATTTCACTATTGTTCTTGCTCAGAGTTTTGTAAAGTCACCATAACACCCTTTATATAGAATGTAAGTGTCATTCTTATTCGAAAGGTTCAATAGGTCAAGTTTGAGATAAATACTAATGAAAGAATTGGAAAGGTTACTTCATATAATGAAGTTATTACGTGATCCGAAAAGCGGTTGTCCATGGGATAGAGAGCAAACTATCGATTCAATTAAAGGTTATACCATTGAAGAAACATACGAACTTATCGATGCCATAGACAGAGATGATATGAATGATATCAAAGATGAACTCGGTGATTTGTTGTTCCATATCATTTTTTATTCTGAAATGGCTAGTGAAAATGGATATTTTGATTTTAAATCAGTAGTCGCGCAGGTTAATAACAAACTTGAACGCCGTCACCCTCATGTGTTTTCGGATGCAAAGGCAGAGAATCGTGAGCAAGTTAAAGTCTTATGGGAAAAATATAAAAAAAGAAGAACGCCATAATTCAACTACACAAGCAGAAAAAAAGTTACTGGATGATGTTGGAAAACATATGCCAGCACTTCAAACCGCAGCGAGATTACAAAAAAGAGCAGCCAGTGTTGGCTTTGATTGGGACAACAGTGAGGATATTCTCGATAAACTGGATGAAGAATTAACAGAACTGCGTGAAGCGATTAAAACGGGTGATAACATTGAGCATATTGTTGAAGAACTTGGTGATTTAATGTTTTGTTGCGTTAATGTGGCGCGATACTGCCGTATCGATTCAGAGCTTGCACTACGTGCTACAAATGAAAAATTTATTAAACGTTTTAATTATATTGAACAAGCATTGCGTAAGAATAATAAGACGCTAGAAGAATCGAGCTTAGAAGAGATGGATGCACTTTGGAACGAGGCTAAAACAAAATCTGTTTAATTCTATTTTATCGGGCTCTATATCTGTCTTTTGAAATCAATCTGCCGTTACCGTTAAACCTGAACTCACTAATCCATTTGTTAGAGCCTTTTGTTTTAGGAATGTAAAACCAGGTTTTATTTAATACATGGTTGTAACAATCGTCATTGATCGTTTCATGATCAGGTGGCCCTAATTTGTAAAGTACCTCTGCTTCAGAAACATGATTTTTAAGAATAAAATAATCTTTCATATCGATTGCATCAGCAGAGGCTTGATTAGCATAAAGTAGAACAAAGAGGAGGATGCTTTTCTTCATGTTTTATTTTGTGTTTATTTATACTCTATTGAGTTTGTCTAGATTAGTTAGTTCATTTCTATAGACAAAAAAAGCAAAAAAAAAGGATGCAAATTTTTTGCATCCAATATATGAAAGGGGAGGAGATATACAGTATGTGATAAAGCATATGCTGTGCCAGATAAGATATTTATTTAAAACAATAACTTATAAGTAGCTGTTGCTAACGATGACTCGTTTGCCGCTAATAAGCGGCAAATATTTGACGATTTATATGAGAATAAGGCCTGTCGTTTGAGAGCTTTAACTCGCGTCTTTATCGTGTTCTAACAGAGCATAAGCGGAGTGATTAAGTATAGACTCAAAGTTTTCTGATTCGACAACATAGCCAAGAATACGATCTTCTTCATTGAATTTAACGGCAACATCACGAACGATATCTTCGACAAATTTAGGATTGTCATAAGCACGTTCTGTCACATATTTTTCATCAGGACGTTTCAATAAGCCGTAAAGCTCACAAGAGGCAACACCTTCAATAACATCGATGAGTTCTTCTATCCACATAAAATCAGCCATTCTTACGCAAGCAGTAATATGCGAGCGTTGATTATGCGCACCGTAATCAGAAATATTTTTTGAGCAGGGACATAATGACGTAACTGGCACTAATACTTTAACTAGTACGTGTGGTTTGCTATCGATGATTTTCCCAATAAATGAAACTTCATAATCCATTAAGCTTTTTACACCGGAAATGGGCGCTTCCTTATTCACAAAATAGGGGAAAGTCATCTCAATGTCGCCTGACTCAGCGTTAAGACGTTCCGTCATTTCTTCAATCATGCGTTTGAAAGATTGAACCGTTATTTCGTATTCATGATCGTTTAAAATTTCAACAAAACGCGACATATGCGTGCCTTTGTATTCTTCCGGCAAGTTCACATACATATTAAAATTGGCAACAGTGTGCTGCTCACGGCCAGAACGGTCGCTGACAACGACAGGATGTTTAATATTTTTGATACCAACTTTATCAATCGCGATGTGTCGGGTATCTAATGTATTTTGTGTGTCGGGTATTTCTGATGTTGCCGATGCTGTTTGGCTCATAAATATATTCCAATAAACTGATTTTTATAGATATTTTCTATAATTGTAGTAAAAATAAATGAAACGGTATTTGCTGATTCTACGCTAAATAAGTCTTATATACATCGTTTCTCTGAATTAAGGCCTATTTGTTCCTGTTAATAATATAATCTGCGACTGATCGTAACGTATCTGCTCTTTCATCAAAAACATCAAGACAATTAATAGCTTTTTTGTATAGATCATCCGCAGCTTGTTTGGCTCCTTCAAGCCCTAATAGTTCAGGGTAGGTCGGTTTATTTTGTTCCATATCAGAGCCTTGCGGTTTGCCTAGTGTTTCTGTGTCGCTTTCGATATCGAGAATGTCATCTTTTATTTGAAAGGCCAAGCCAATACATTTTGCATATTGCGAGATACGTGAGAACAGGTCGCTGTCGACATTTTCGGCAGATAATGCACCTAATTCTGCACTGGCTCTGATCAAAGCGCCTGTTTTGTGAATATGCATATTTTCAAGTTCAGTTATATTTAGCGATTTGCCGACGGCTGCTAAATCAATCGCTTGACCACCGGCCATACCGCGCGAACCACTGGCAATCGCAAGTGTATTTATCATAGTTAGGCGCTGTTCGTTGTTGACCTTTATTTTTTCATCTTGCGCCAGAATATGAAATGATAAAGCTTGCAACGCATCACCCGCCAATATAGCCGTCGCTTCATCGTACTTCTTATGACAAGTTGGTCTGCCACGACGAAGATCGTCGTCATCCATGGAAGGCAAATCATCATGAATTAACGAATAAGCATGAATGATTTCTACTGCACAAGCAGGGCCGTCCAGTTCAGTTAAATTAACGCCAAAAGCCTCGCCTGTAGCATAGACCAGTACCGGACGGATGCGTTTACCATCACTTAAAACGGAGTATCGCATTGCATCATGTAATGTTTCCGGTTGAATAGAGGTTTCGGGTAACCAATTTTCAAGTGCTGTATCTACAGATTTTTGATAAACCTGTAATCTTTCCTGAAATTCTGACATGTTTATTCTGAATTATTATTAATTATTCTTCTGGGTTAAAAGGTTCGAGATCAGCTTTGTCGTTTTTTTCAATAATATACTGACTTTTTGTTCGGCTTCACTCAAGGCTTGCTGGCAGGCTTTTGTTAATTTGATGCCACGCTCAAAATATTCCAAAGACTCTTCTAAGGATAAATCGCCTTTTTCCATTTTTTCGACTAACTGTTCAAGTTCAGCCAATGTTTTTTCAAAGTTTATTGAGTTTGATTTCTTTGGCACAAAAAGCCTCTGTTTCTTTGTTTATGGAACGCTGAGATAAAAAAGGGCGCTATATTAGCATCACTTTGTATCATTACCAGTCATCGTCACTTTAAAATACTGGCGAATGACTAAATTCCCTATATATAGATGTTTTAAGGTAAATCAATACTACATTGTGTGATTTACATGCGGTATCCTATCGCACTAAATTAATTAGTAGAGAGATTAAATCGTTGTCCTCAAAATACGATGCCTCCGATATTGAAGTATTAACAGGTCTGGATCCGGTTCGTAAACGGCCAGGCATGTATACCGATACAACGCGCCCTAATCACCTAGTTCAGGAAGTCTTAGATAATAGTGTCGATGAAGCTATTTCTGGTCATGCAACAAAGATAGAAGTAACACTACATAAAGATGGCTCTGTTTCTGTTAGCGATGATGGGCGTGGGATGCCCGTTGACAAACACCCTGGAGAAAAAATTTCCGGTGTTGAAGTCATTCTGACCCGATTACATGCTGGCGGTAAATTTTCTAATAAAAACTACAAGTTTTCTGGCGGGTTACATGGTGTGGGAGTCTCTGTTGTTAATGCCTTATCGAAAAAACTGGACGTGTTGGTAAAACGTGATGGTAAGGAATATAACATTTCGTTCAAAAACGGTGACAAAAGCACCGCTTTAAAGCAAACAGGTACTGTTGGACAACGGAATACTGGCACAACAATTCAGTTTTGGCCGGATGCTAAGTATTTTGATTCAATTAACTTTGCTGTTGCTAAATTAAAGCATTTAATGCGGGCGAAAGCCGTGCTTTGCCCAAGCTTAAAAATCACCTTCCATGATGAAGCGAAAAAAGATAAAGCGGAATGGTGTTATGAAGATGGTATCAAAACCTATCTCGCAGAAGAGTTGTCTGGTCTTGAGTTATTACCGCCAGAGCCATTTTTAGGATCCATGCAAGGTGAGCATGAAGGCGTAGACTGGGCAGTACATTGGCTTCCTGAACCATCAGAAATGGTGACAGAAAGCTATGTTAATTTAGTGCCTACAACACAAGGAGGTACACATATTAATGGGATGCGACAGGGCTTGCTGGATGCCATACGTGATTTTTGTGAATCAAGAAACTTATTACCACGAGGTGTAAAGCTTGCGGCTGATGATGTTTGGGATAGCTGTTGTTATATCTTGTCTGTGAAAATGGATGATCCGCAATTTGCTGGACAAACTAAAGAACGACTTTCTTCACGCGAGTGTGCCACTTTTGTTTCTGGCGTTGTTAAAGATTCTTTAAGTCAATGGTTACACCAACATGTAGAAATGGGCGAACGTATTGCTGAATTAGTGATTGAATCTGCGCAAAAAAGACTGAAATCAAATAAGAAAATTGTGCGAAAGAGAGTCAGTGGTGGCCCAGCGTTACCAGGGAAGTTGGCTGACTGTTCTATGCAGGATATCAGTGTTTCTGAATTATTTTTAGTGGAAGGTGATTCTGCTGGTGGCTCAGCGAAACAAGCACGAGATCGTGAGTTTCAGGCCGTGATGCCTTTGCGCGGGAAAATATTAAATACCTGGGAAGTCGATTCAGCGGAAGTACTATCATCAAAGGAAGTGCATGATATTGCTGTCGCTATTGGCGTTGATCCGGGTTCGAATGATTTATCAGGATTACGTTATGGAAAAATTTGTATTCTTGCTGATGCAGATTCTGATGGTTTACATATCGCCACACTGATATGCGCTTTATTTTTAAAACACTTTAAAACGCTGGTTGAAAATGGACATGTTTATGTAGCCATGCCACCGCTTTATCGAATCGATGTCGCTAAAGATGTTTACTATGCATTGGATGATTCAGAAAAGCAGGGTGTGCTTGATAAAATAGCTGCTGAAAAGAAACGCGGTAACGTTGCTGTCCAACGCTTTAAAGGACTGGGTGAAATGAACCCGATTCAATTACGTGAAACAACAATGGCGGCGGCAACACGCCGTTTAGTGCAATTGACATTGCCGAATGAAAAACAGGCTGAAAAAGTGATGGATATGTTGTTAGCGAAAAAACGCGCGGCCGACAGAAAGAAATGGTTGGAAACGAACGGCGATAAAGCTGCGCTTGCATAACGATATCTCTAGCCAATCTTATCAAGTAAGACGCTTTTTGAATTATGAAAAAAACGATTCAACATTTTTTTTTTCCAGAAGTGACAGGTCAGCAGCATTTTGATTATTTGAAGTATTAGTATCGCGTTCGGTTATTTTTAAATAGCGCTCTGATGTGTTTAAAAATTTATTTTTAATATAAATATTCATGATTACATAGCCGCAGTTATAAACGTGAGTGAAAGGGTAAAAGTTAAGTATTAAAGCTAAATGACAAATCAATGATGTTTTAATGTCACTTTGTAGTTGTGAAATAAATTTATTATGTAAACAAGCGGGGATTAATTCCTGCTTAAACTAAAAATATTCCCAATGTTTATTTAGAGGAAAAATTAATGTCTGACACACTGAGTTTTGATTTCGAACAAAACGAACAACAGCCATTACAAGAGTTTACGGAAAAGGCGTATCTGGATTATTCCATGTACGTCATTCTTGATCGTGCACTGCCGCATATTGGTGATGGGCTTAAGCCGGTTCAACGCCGCATTGTCTACGCAATGTCTGAATTAGGACTTAAAGCGACAGCCAAATATAAAAAATCAGCACGCACAATTGGTGATGTATTAGGTAAGTTTCATCCGCATGGTGATTCAGCTTGTTACGAAGCCATGGTATTAATGGCGCAGGATTTTTCCTATCGTTATCCGTTAATCGATGGACAGGGTAACTGGGGCTCTCTTGATGATCCCAAGTCTTTTGCGGCAATGCGCTATACGGAATCTAAGTTAACGAAATATGCGGATGTTTTGTTATCAGAAGTCGGGCAGGGCACTGTTGATTGGGCTCCCAATTTTGATGGCACCTTGGAAGAACCGAAAGTTTTGCCTGCACGATTACCTAACATCTTATTAAACGGTACAACAGGTATTGCTGTTGGTATGGCGACGGATATTCCGCCGCATAATTTGAAAGAAGTCGCAAGCGCCTGCATTCGTTTATTAGAACAGCCAAAAAGCAGCGTTAAAGAATTATGTGAACACATCAAGGGACCTGACTACCCAACGAAAGCAGAAATTATCACGCCCCAATCTGATATTGAACAAATGTATGAGACAGGTAATGGCACGATTAAAATGCGTGCGATTTGGGAAAAGGAAGACGGCAATATTGTTATAACCGCACTTCCTCATCAAAGCTCGGGTAGTAAAATTCTTGAACAGATTGCTGCGCAAATGCAGGCTAAAAAGCTTCCAATGCTGGAAGATTTGCGTGATGAGTCTGATCATGAAAGCCCGATTAGGTTAATTCTAATTCCCCGTTCTAATCGCGTTAATCTGGAAGAGTTAATGTTGCACCTCTATGCCACGACCGATCTTGAACGCAATTATCGTGTGAACATGAATATCATTGGTTTGAATGGTCGGCCTCAGGTGAAGGATCTTAGAGGCATACTAAAAGAGTGGTTGGAATACAGAACGGAAACTGTGCGTCGAAGATTACAGTTCCGCCTCGATAAGGTTCTCGCGCAAATTCATATTCTCGTAGGCTTGATGATTGCCTATTTGAATATTGATGAAGTAATTCAAATTATTAGAGAAGAAGATAATCCTAAAGCGGAATTAATGAAGCGCTTTAAGTTGAGCGAGATTCAGGCTGATGCTGTGCTCGATTTAAAATTACGTAAGTTAGCCAAACTTGAAGAAATAAAAATCAAAGGCGAACTTGATGAGCTAAGCGCAGAACGCAAAGAGTTGGAAAAAACATTAGGTTCATCGCAACGTTTAAAAACACTGGTTAAAAAAGAAATTCAGGCTGATGCAAAAGACTTTGGTGATGATCGAAAATCTCCACTTAAAGAAGGCGTTGAAGCAAAAGCCATAGACGAAACCAGTTTGATACCAACAGAACCCGTTACAATTGTACTTTCAGAAAAAGGTTGGGTCAGAGCTGCAAAAGGTCATGAAGTTGATCCAGAGTCTTTAAATTATAAAAGCGGAGATGCGTTTAAGCAGTCTAGTCTTGGCCGGAGTAATCAACTAGCCGTATTTGTTGACTCAGGTGGGCGTTGTTATTCCTTGCCTGCACATTCATTACCTTCTGCTAGAAGTTTAGGTGAACCTGTTTCGGCACGTTTAACACCGCCAGATGGTGTGACTTTTGAAGGTGTTATGGCGGGTGATCCAGAATCAATTTACTTAGTGGGCTCTGATGCCGGTTATGGTTTCATGGTTAAACTCGAAGATGTTTACACCAAGAACCGCAATGGTAAATCGATTATATCGGTACCAAAAGGCGGTAAGGCATTGGCGCCAACTAAAGTCAGTGATCTTGAAAACGATTGGGTCGTTGCTGTGACGTCAATTGGTCGAATGCTAACGTTTCCAATAAGTGAGTTAACTTTGTTACCAAAAGGTAAAGGTTTAAAGATTATTCAAATACCACCGGCAAAATTTAAAACGCGTGAAGAATATGTTGTTGCCATGACAACAATGGGAGAAACAGACAAGTTAACGATTTATGCAGGTAAAAAGCATAAAACGATGAAGTCTGATGAACAGGAATATTATATCGGTGAACGCGGTCGAAGAGGGAATATGTTAACGCAGGGCTATAGAAATGTGAGCCATATCAAGGCAGAACGGACAGAATAAAATGTTATTTTAAGCAGTTTATTGAATAGAAATTGAATAATTGCTAGTGTGCAGACAACATTAGCCTGAGTTATAAACCTGCCATGAAAAATTTATATACGAGTCAGTCTTTAAAGCTAGTAGTTTGTTCATTATTAATCTTTACGTTTTCAGCCTGTTCAGATAAAGAGGACCCCCAGTCTTCCAGCACTAACGAAGCCAAGATTAGTAAGCAAGCTGATAATGGTTCGGTTGACTGGGCAAAATTCGGTAATAATTATGAAAATCACCGATTCAGTCAGTTAAAACAGATAACGACAGATTATGTAGGGCAGTTGGTTCTTGCCTGGTCGTATATAACAGGATTCAAGAAAACCTTTCAAACGTGTCCTTTCGTAATTGATGGCGTTATGTTCATTACCACGCCTTTGAACGATGTTGTTTCCATGGATGCAGAAACGGGCCAGGAGATTTGGCGATATAAGCATGATCTAAAAGGAGATAAATTTTGTTGTGGGCCTTCAAACCGTGGGCCTGCAGTTTCAGATGGAAAAGTTTTTACGGTGACAATAGATGCTCGTTTGATCGCTTTGGATCAAAAGACCGGTGAGAAACTGTGGGATGTACCTATCTCCGATCCTAATTCAGGTGTAGATGAAAAGTTAGAAGCGGTACTTGATATGAAAGAATTAAGTGGCGCTGTTAAAACAGGGGCTTCAGGTCATAGTGCCAGCCTTGCACCACAAGTTTTTGACGGGAAGGTATTTGTCGGTATCACCGGTGCTGGTTATGGTCTGCATATGGAGGTTGAACAAGATGGTAAACCTACTTTAGCTGTGGGTGGTTTAGCCGGTGGTGGTCATGGACTACGTGGGTTTATGGTGGCTTATGATGTTAATACGGGTGAAGTTATTTGGCGTTGGTATAGTTCATCAGAAGAAGATTGGGTAGGCGATTGGGTTGAAACAGCTTCGGGTGGAGAAAGTTTTAATCGCGATATAGAAAAAGAAAAAGCAAATTATGAAAAATTTAAAGATGCCTGGAAACAAGGTGGTGGTTCGATATGGACGACACCTGCACTAGATACGGAACTCGGCTTACTTTATTTTGGTACCGGTAACCCATCACCACAAATGGAAGATTCGACTCGACCTGGCGATAGTCGAAACACGGTTAGTCTGGTCGCAGTAGACGTGGATACAGGCAAACTTAGATGGGCCTATCAGCAAGTACCTCATGACCGTTGGGGTTACGATGTTGCCAGCCCACCTGTGTTAATTGATTTTAAAAAAGATGGCAAAATTATTAAGGCAGTTTCTCAAGCAAGTAAAATGGGCTGGTTGTATGTACATGATAGAGCTACGGGCGAATTACTTTTACGTTCAGACGCATTTGTTCCTCAAGAAAATTTGTTTGCTCAACCAACAGAAGAGGGAGTTCGTATTGCACCTAGCACGTTTGGTGCAACAACATGGTCATCAGCGGCATATTACCCGGAATTAAACTCTATGTTTATTGCCGGTATTTACACGGCGGCTAAATTTTATTCGAAAAAATTAACCCCGGAACCTGGGAAACCCTGGGAGAGTTTTACCTTTTTTAAACCAACAACTGACCCGACCTGGGGCAATATTACTTCTGTTGATCTGAAAACGGGGAAAATAAAGTGGGAAGTTAAAACAGAACAACCAATGGTGGGCGGTGTATTGGCTACGGCTGGCGGACTTCTTTTCGCTGGTGAAGGGAATGGTAATTTTAATGCCTATGAAGCTAAAACAGGTAAGCAACTATGGCAATATAAAAGTAAATACGGTGTAAATGCACCTCCCATTACTTACAAACTGAACGGCATACAATATATTGCCGTTGCTTCAGGAGGCAGTGGACTTTTTAAATATCCAATGGGTGATGAAGTTTTAGTGTTTAAACTCAAACAATAAACTATTGTTCGAGCTATTAAACTTTTGGTTATGATGATCTTGAAATTTAGTACCTAACTTTTTTAAGCCGTTCTTTAGTTTCTTTACGACGACCTTCGTCAGCAACAGCTCTTCCTGGGCGTGCCGGGGCATCAAGGGCTTTTAAATACATTGATTCTGCTTGTTTGAACTTCCTGAGCTTCTTCAGGAAGTCGCCGTAGAAAAAATTAACATCTATATCATCCGGGGTCATTTCAATTGCCTTATCCAGGTTCTCTTTTGCTAAATCAAGATCACCAAAAGCAATAGGCCATTCCGGCACTAGAAAATACAATGCTCCAAGAAAGGTATAAGCGGCACTATTAGATGCTGTCGAATCAATAGCAATAGATTGTTCCAGTGCGTCACGGGAGTGGGTAACGGCCTCTAAAGCTCTTAGTGTGCCAATTGCGCC
Source organism: Pseudomonadota bacterium (assembly GCA_038142205.1). GTDB lineage: Bacteria > Pseudomonadota > Gammaproteobacteria > Eutrophobiales > Eutrophobiaceae > UBA7359. The sequence continues at coordinate 839,781 of JAYQJO010000001.1, forward strand.
TGCGTAAGTTGAATAAATAATACCTTCCCAAAGATACGCATCTGCATTATCTGGTTGATTTTCGCGTAAACGAGTAGCTTGTTCTGCTAATTTCTCCAGAGCTGGTTCATGTTTCTTTTTGTCTAGCGTGTATTTTATTTTTGCCCACTCCAGTTGCAGCTGTTTTATTTCATTATTCATTTCTGCATGGGCAGAAAGGCCTAAGAACATAAGTATCAAAGCTATAAAGAATTTACCGTGTAACAAGGCGCTCATTTATATTATTCCTGAAAAATTGACAGCGAAAATAGTGTTTAAAGTGAATATAATAACCAAAATAATGATTTATTACAGGAGTGAAGCATGACACAAATGTTCAGTGATGAAGAGTTAAAAAAGTTTAAATCCGCTCAAAGCGATGCATTCCGCTCTCCGATACCGACACAAATTATTTCTAATGGTGAATTCAATCCTTCTCCTCAGTCAAAACAACAAATCGAGGTTGAAAGCCGAATAAAACAACTGGCTGATGAGTTTGGGAAGAAGCAAGGCCTTAATCGTCGGCAATTTTTGACCAGTGCATCGGGTATGGCGGCTGCTTTTTTAGCTATGAATGATGTTTTTGGACCGCTATTTATGGTCAATAAAGCGGAAGCTGCTGAACCGGAACGTGCAATAGAACGTGTTAACTCTTTACATAATCAATTTATTTTCGATGATCAGACTCACTTTGTACATGATGATTTTAAACATGATGGAATATTAAATTTGCCTCGCTTCGCGGCTGATAATTGGCAAGCGGGTTTGTCAAAAGAGCAATTAAGTTTGAGTGATTTAAAGTTTCAAAATTTTATCCGGCAAATCTTTTTAAACAGTGATACTAAAATCGCGTTATTGAGTGGCGCGCCTTTTGATGATCCCAGCTGGTGGTTGTTGCCAAATGATCAGATTCGGGATGCGGTTGTTGCCGTCAATAAACTGGCCGGTACCCGGCGAATGTACGGTCATTTTGTTATCACCCCGACACAAGATGGCTGGATGGAGAAAGTAATTGAAGTTTTAGATAACGGACATACTGATTCGTGGAAGGCTTACACGATTGGCGATCCATTAACAGCGTCAACAAAGTACCCCTGGCGACTGGATGATGAAGAACTGATGTACCCCTTTTATGAAAGAGCAGTTAAAGCAGGGGTTGTTAATATGGCAATTCACAAAGGATTAATGCCTTCGGATTATGAACAAAGTTGGTCGAATGTTTGGCAGTATGCAACGGCCTGGGATATTGGTAAGGCCGCTAAAGATTGGCCCGATATGAACTTTATTATCTACCATGCCTGCCTGCGGCCGGCATTTGAATTACCGGATGAGGCATTAGCAGAGTTTGAAGCCACAGGCGAAATTAAATGGGCCAGTGATTTGGCTCGCATCCCTGAAGAATACGGTGTTAATAATGTTTATGCTGATCTGGGTACCTGTTTTGCTAATTCAGCGACAGCCAATCCGCGTTTTGCAGCAGCTTTATTAGGCACATTGATAAAAGGTTTAGGTGTTGATCATGTAGTTTGGGGAACGGATTCAGTCTGGTATGGTTCACCACAGTGGCAGATTGAAGCATTACGCCGCCTGGAAATTCCTGAAGACATGCAAAAGAAGCATGGCTTTGCGCCATTAGGTCCGGCAGATGGAGAAGTTAAAAATAAAATTTTTGGTTTGAATTCAGCAAAACTCTATAATCTCGAACCGGAAACGGCGCTGCAAGCTGTTAAAAATGATGGCTTGGCGCAGTTAAAACAAAAGTATTCAGATATCGCCGAAATGCGTGATAACGCTAGATACGGTTATATCACTTAATTTATTTACGCTATTAATAATTACTATAAAACAATAACGATTTATTTGGTTCACATAAGATGACTTTTTTTAAAAAATGCCGAGACTTTATTGCATTCCTTTTCAGACGAGCTGTATTTTGGTTCGGTTTTTACATTCGCCCTCCCATTCATTGGTTTATCGGTTTATTTTCGAAAGTGGGTAACCCACCTGTCTTTAACAATGAAGTTTTTCCCTGGACTAAATCTTTGGAAATGAATTATGAAGCGATTCGTGCAGAAGCAATGAACATGCTTAAAGAACGTGACAAGATCCCTCCGTTAAGGGATGTCTCTCCGGATCATGATCGCATTGCTGTTGATGACAAATGGCAGTCATTATTTATCTGGGGTTACAGTTATAAATTTGAGCGCAATGCAAGTCTTTGCCCAGTGACTACACGCGAAGCCGAAAAAGTGCCCGGTCTAATCTCTGCTTTTTATTCTGTGCATGCACCGGGTACACATTTACCACGACATTATGGTCCAACCAAGGGTACGATTACTTGTCATTTGGGGCTCAAAGTCCCTGAGCAGAAAGGTTGTCGCATCTCGGTAGATGATAAAGAGTACGAATGGCATGAAGGTGACTGCTTTGTCTTTGATGATACTTATTATCACGAAGTTTGGAATGATACAGATGAAGATCGCGTGATATTGCTTATTCAATTTGAGCGTCCATTACGTCAGCCAGGTAAAGCAATAGCGGATGGTTTTATGTGGTTGATACGACGTAGCCCCTTTATCCAAACAACATTGGCTCGGGTCAAATATTGGGAAGAATTAATTACCGGTGGAGATAGTGATGTTAGAGATAAAGCAAATAATTAGAAGTAGATATTAAATATTAATAAGCTGATATGTAGCAACATATCTGCACACGTTAAACTTCTAAATGACAGACAATAAAGCAATTGTAATAATTAGTGATCTTGATGGTAGCTTGCTTAATCATAATAATTACCAATTCGATGCAGCATTACCTGCATTAAAATACATAGAAGATAATAAGATCCCTTTAATATTAAATAGCAGTAAAACTGCAGCAGAAATAAACCCCATACGTACGTCTTTAAAAAACCACTATCCTTTCGTGGTAGAAAATGGTGCAAGCATTTATTTTCCGACGAATACACAAAGGTATGAAATAATTAAATTTGGCATAGACAGAAAAGAAATACTCTCAGAATTAAAAAAAATAAAAGAAAAACTGGAGCTGTCTTATATTGGTTTTAATGATATGAATGTTACAGAACTCATATCGTATACTGGCTTAAACCAAGAGCAAGCGCAGTTAGCAAAACAACGTGGCTTTACTGAACCACTATTATGGCAGGACGATAATAGAAAGTGGCTATTGTTTTGTCAGGAACTTGATAAAGCAGGGTTGTGTTTCGCTAAAGCTGGACGTTTTATTTCTGTATCTGCCAGTATTAATAAAGGACAGTCTGTAAATTGGTTAAAAAATTATTATAAGAAAGAATTGAATTTAAACCCTATAATTATTGCATTGGGTGATAGTGAGAATGATAAAGAGATGCTAGAAAATTCAGACTATCCTGTTTTAATTAAATCGCCGGCACATGATTTTCCTGATATCGATGCAGATAATATACTTTATACAACTGAATATGGTCCGGCTGGATGGAACGAAGGTATAACTAAACTTTTAAACTCACTACTATGAGAAATAAAAATGGCTGATTTTTACCAGAATGGCATTATAACAACACTACATAATTTATCTGATCGTTCCGTTGATGAGTTGGAAGCAGAGTTAGTTGAATTTGCAAAAACACGTCCTTTGGCGCTGGTATTACCGTGTCTATATTCAGAACTTAAGGGCCCCGCATTAAATAACATAGTCGATGAATTGTGCAAGGTACCTTATTTGTCCGAAATCGTTATTGGCTTGGACAGAGCCACTAAGGATGAATATAAAAACGCATTAGAGTTTTTTTCTCGTTTACCACAAAACCATGTTGTTTTGTGGAACGATGGTGAAAGATTAAAAAAACTCGATACAAAATTAAAAAATCAAGCCCTTGAGCCAAAGCAATTAGGCAAAGGTAGAAACGTCTGGTTTTGTCTTGGTTATGTTATGGCCTCAGGTAAAGCAAAGTCAGTCGCACTGCATGACTGTGATATCACAACGTATAAACGCGATTTGCTTGCTCGACTAATTTATCCTGTTGCTAATCCAAACTTTAATTATCAGTTTTGTAAAGGTTATTATTCACGCGTTGCAAATGGTTCAATAAATGGCCGCGTATGTCGCTTGTTGGTCACGCCATTATTAAGAGCGCTTAAAAAAATGTATCCAGAAGAAACGTTTGTTGAATACCTTGATAGTTATCGTTATGCATTAGCAGGAGAGTTTTCTCTCAGAACTGATGTCATTAATGATATCCGTATTCCCAGTGATTGGGGTTTGGAAATTGGTGTGTTGGCTGAAATGAATCGAAATTATTCGACCAACCGTTTGTGTCAGGTTGATATTGCAGATCAGTATGATCACAAGCACCAAGATTTATCGTTAGATAACGACGATAGCGGCTTATCTAAAATGTCGATAGACATCAGTAAAGCGATATTTAGAAAGTTAGCAACAACTGGGCTTGTTTTTACCGGCGAAACATTTCGTTCAATTAAAGCGACTTATTATCGTATTGCGCTGGATTTCATCGAAACATATCACAACGATGCGGTAATGAATGGATTAACGCTGGATATTCATGCCGAAGAACAGGCAGTTGAATTGTTTGCAGAAAATATAATGAAGGCAGGTTTACATTTTCTTGATAACCCGATGGAAACACCTTTTATACCTAGTTGGACGCGTGTGAATAGTGCACTACCCTTATTAGCAACGGAGTTTGTTTCTGCTGTAAACGAAGATTTGCAGCAATATAAGTAAAATAGAACGAGTATGAACAGCAAACAAGTCAATGAATTGCATAGTCGAGTAACAGAACACCTTAATCAAATATACCCTGAAATAAAAACCGAAGAACTGGCTTTAAGGCTTATTCAAAAAATGGGGTTGGATGAGGGTTACGGTGAACCTGAAAGACATAAAAATCACTGGAACGAAAAAGATATCGCTGTTATCACTTATGCCGATACTTTTTTACGTAATAACGAAAAACCTTTATATACCTTAAAAAATTTTTTAGCTGATGAGCTTAAAGATTCAATCAGTATTGTTCACATATTACCTTTTTTTCCTTTTAGTTCTGATGATGGTTTTTCAGTTATTGATTACACCTCGGTTAATGATGCACACGGTGAATGGGGAGATGTAGAAAGCATTGCAGCTGATTATAAACTGATGTCGGATTTGGTTATTAATCATTGCTCGAGTCGTAGCCGCTGGTTTGAGCAATTAAAGTCTGGTAAAAAGCCTGGAAAAAATTACTTTTTTAAAGCCAACAAAGATGACGAGCTTTCCTCAGTAGTTCGACCTCGCACGAATACTCTGTTAAAAGAAGTTACTACACCCGATGGGAAAGTTTATGTTTGGTGTACATTTAGTCATGACCAGATTGACTTGGATTTTAGCAATCCTGATGTATTGCTTGAGTTCATAAATATAATACGTTTCTATTTAGAACGAGGGATTAAAATATTTCGTCTGGATGCGATTGCGTTTTTATGGAAGGAAATAGGAACAAATTGCATAAACTTGCCGCAGACACATGAAATTGTTCGTTTACTTCGAACTTTAATTGAACATCATACTAATGATGCAATGATTATTACTGAAACGAATATTCCTAATCGAGAAAATTTATCTTACTTTGGTAATGCCAATGAAGCGCATATGGTTTATAACTTTCCATTACCACCGTTATTATTACATACCTTACTTACAGGCAGTAGCAAGCATTTAAAAACATGGTTAATGAGTATGCCTCCAGCAATGATGGGAACTACTTATTTTAATTTTATCGCTTCACATGATGGAATTGGTTTGCGACCGGTAGAGGGGTTGTTGACTGAAGGTGAAATTAAAAAGCTGGTTTCAACCGCTGAATCTTTTGGTGCTAACATTTCCTGGCGGGCATTAAACGATGAAAATAAACCATATGAAATTAATATTACTTTATACGATGCATTAAAGGGCACTGAAAAAAACGGCCCAGACCAGTGGCAACAACAGCGCTTTATTTGTGCGCATACTATTATGCTTGCATTGGAAGGTGTCCCTGCGTTTTATATTCATAGTTTGATCGCAACTGAAAACGATTATGATAAACTTAAAAACACAAATAATAATCGCGCTATTAATCGCCATAACTGGCAGATAGATTCTCTTGAGAAATTGCTTGAAAGCGATACGCATCACGCAACAATATTTAATGAACTGAAACGCATTATCGCTGTTCGTAAACTTCAGTCTGCATTTCATCCTAATGCAACCCAGTTTACCTTGCAATTGGGTGATGAAATTTGTGGAATTTGGCGGCAAAACATTAGTCGTGACCAAAGTGTTTTCGCTATTAGTAATGTAACTGATCAGGAACAGCAAATAATTCTTTCGGATATCAATTTAATCGTTACTGATAAATGGATTGATTTATTGAGTAATAATGAAATCAATGAAGATCAAAAAGAATTGGTTTTAAAACCTTATCAATCTGTTTGGTTGAGTAATAAGCTTGATTAATAAGTAGCTATTCCTACTAATAGACATTAGTAAGGGCAATAACTAATAGATGGGTTTGAATAGTGCTGCCAAAATCGATTATTTAAAATAGCTAAAGATTTTTTATATAAATTAAAAAGGAATGCATCATGCAAAACGAAACAATTAAAGTAACGAATACTGATAGTGGGAAGGAAATGGATGTTGTTGTCTTTTCCAAAAGTGTGAGTCAAATTACCATTGTTATAGGAGAAGGGGTGCATAGTGTTCAATGTGACTTGACTCCAACTAAATATAAAAACTCTTATGCTGGTAGCGTCATGGGTAGAGAAATGATTTATCATAAGAGTGTTGAAGAAGTGCAGACTGAATTGGATCGAGATAATCCCGCTTTAAAGAAATCCAGAACCTTTAAAAAGTGATCGTTTAATTTTGTAGATTACGTGATTTTTTTATAAAACGTCCTTCCTGAATTAGCTTCGCTATTTCAATATTAAGTTTATCAAAGTTTTGATATAGCCCGTTATACTAAATATTGCTGCCCAGATATATTGTAAATTTCCTTCCGGAACGATACGACAAAGCGTCAGGTATCATTAATACGCTGCCAAAATGATAAAGCACTTTTCCGTGTTCAGCAAAACGACAAGCACCGTGGCAGAAAGATGTTTGGCTATAGAACCGATATGGAAGCAATTGTTTTGTTGTGTCGAGGTATAGTTACCTTGTTTACAAATGCCTGTGACCGAAGCGGAAATAACTTTGCCATCAATGACAGCTTTAAAATTATTTTTTGGGTTTTGCAAATATCCAGATAATAAACATGACGCCACTAACCAAAAACATAATGATGCCTTGATCCAAAGAACCATAAGAACCACCTAATGCGGCTTTCCAGGGCTTAGCTGATGAATAATAAACTGTAACTTTCTTATCTAATAAATGATTTGGCGGTTCTTGATAGATTTTGTCACTATCAACAGTAAGAAATTCTTTATTAGCGTAATAACCAACGTTGATGGTATAGCATTTGGACTGATTTTTGCCACAACGCCATACGTGACGAGGTATGTCGACAACAGTTCCCTCTGTTTTTTCCCATGCTATTGCAATATACGCTGCTTTGCCAATTTTGTAGCTACCCCAGATCGAAAATACGAGGGCAAGAATTAACAGCATTTTAACCTTGTCTTGCATATTGCCGACCTCTATAAGTATTAGATACCAAGATTATATAGAAACATTGTTATAGTCGCATTTTCAATAGATTTCGTTAGGTTAAATAAACCTGATAGTGCATCTTTATATAAGTCGCTTAGATTCCTTGGTCTCTGTTCCAAACTCTACTCTAGTGGTTACATTCTGTAATCGTGTTCTCGGTCGACACTGCCTATACGGATGCAGGTACTTATGATTTGTTAGGGACGTTAAGTTTGACAGTACATACTGTACATAAAAAAGCCGGGGTTTAGTCCGGCTTGCTATAATGAACGGGTTACTATGGAGAGGGGGAGGAAGGAAACCCGCTCTTAATTTTTTATCGGCGCCATTGAAAAAAACTTTTGCTTTTTTTAAAGCAAACTTTTTCCTGGTTTTTCAACTTCTTCTTTGACTAATTTGGGAACTAAGTAGCCGGAAACAGAAGCATGCATTGTGTCGATTAGTTTTTTTGCTTGTTGCTCATCAACATTATAATGAGCCGCACCTGCAACCGAGTCGAGTAGATGTAAGTAGTATGGAATAACCTGGTTTTTAACCAAACATTCGGAAAGCTTGATCAAACTCTGAACATTATCGTTAACACCTTTTAATAATACAGACTGGTTTAGAACCATAATATTGTGTTTCTGTAATAGACGGATGCTATTAATTACAGCATTATCGATTTCATTAGCATGATTTATATGTAATACGAAGATAATGGTTTTGCTAGTCAGAACCAGCTTTTCAATTAATTCAATGGTTAAACGATCAGGAAGTACGACAGGAATACGTGTATGAAAGCGTATCCGTTTTATATGATCAATTTTTGATAAACTTTGGCAAAGCTCAATAAGCCGTCGATCAGATAACGTGAGTGGGTCGCCACCGCTGAGAATGACTTCTTTTATACTTTCATCTTTTTCTATATATCGGAGGCTTTGCTGCAAATGCTCTCCATTCGCAGAGGATTCCTGATAGGGGAAATGTCTACGGAAGCAGTAACGACAATGGATCGCACATGCCCCCGTTGTAATTGATAAAACCCGACTATTATATTTATGCAGTAATCCCTTTACCGGTTGTACATTTGCTTCGGCCAGAGGGTCGTTAATAAAACCCTCGCAATCATTTTCTTCTTCTAGATAAGGAAATATTTGACGCAGAATAGGATCATGCAAATCATTTTTTTTTATACGGTTCGCAAAAACACGTGGCACACGCAGCGGGAATTGTTGTATTGCCTTTTCACTGTAGCCTAGACTTCCAGCATCAAGACCTACTAATTCAAGTAGTTCGTCAGGGCGTCGAATGGCTTGTGCTAATTGTTCCTGCCAGGATAAAGACTGCATTATTGACCTTATTTTCTGTATTATATTGAGCTTTTACCGAGACTATATTGTAAAGAGGCAAAAATGGCGACTTACAGCACTAATGAATTTAAACAAGGTTTAAAATTAATGATTGATGGCGACCCTTGTTCAATCACCGAAAACGACATTGTCAAACCGGGAAAAGGACAGGCATTTAATCGAGTAAAACTCCGTAATTTGAAAACTGGGCGAACTCTCGAAAAAACATACAAGTCTGGTGAGTCGGTTGAAGGTGCTGATGTCATGGATTTGGAAATGCAATATCTCTATTCCGACGGTGATATGTGGTATTTCATGGATCAGAATACCTATGAACAGTATGAAGCAAATGAAAGCGCTGTTACCGATGCGAAACAATGGTTAAAAGGCGAGGAAATGTGCCTGGTGACGCTTTGGAATAATGTACCGTTAACTGTTGCTGCGCCTAATTTTGTCATTTTACAGATTACAGATACCGATCCTGGGGTACGGGGTAATACGGCGCAAGGCGGGACTAAACCGGCAACGTTGGAAACAGGCGCGACCTTAAATGTGCCATTGTTTGTTGATAATGAAGAAATGATAAAGATCGATACGCGTACCGGAGAGTATGTCGCTCGCGCAAAAGATTAAAGTAATTCTTTAGTGATATAGGAATTCCAAACTCGTTTGAAGGCTTCAAATAAATTTAAAAGGATTTAACTTAAATAGCTGGACTGGTCGTATATAAAGACAGTCCTTATTATCTATCGCTTGCCATGACATATGATAAAACATGGGGACCCATAGCGGACCTGGACATTATAAAAAAACGTGCGGCTTTATTGTGGCAGATCCGTGATTTTATGGACCGCCACGATATTCTTGAAGTTGATACGCCGATCCTCAGCCATTCGGCTGTTACCGATCCTTATATTCAAAGTTTGCAAACTAAACATGTTTTCGAGAAGGAAACACTGCTTTATATGCATACCTCACCGGAATATTGTATGAAACGCTTACTTGCTGCTGAATCCGGATCAATTTATCAAATAGCACATGTTTTTCGTGATGAAGAAACAGGTAAACGACACCAGACGGAATTCAGTATGCTTGAATGGTATCGCGTGGGTTTTGATTACAAGGAATTAATGGATGATGTTGCTGAGTTATTAACTGAAGTAGGCTTGAGCAAACCCGCTAAGATGACTTATGCCGATGCGTTTTTGGAAATCGTTAATATTAATCCACATACATGTGAACTGAGTCTTTTACAGGAAATAAGCGGGCAGCATGGCTGGGGGGATGATTCCGAAGACAGGCATGCCTTACTGGATTATATTTTTTCAGAAGTTGTCATGAAAGATTTAAATAATGAAAAAGCTTTATTTATTTATGATTACCCGGAATGTATGGCAGCATTAGCCACGATTAAAGGTTCCCGGCCTCGGGTTGCAGAACGCTTTGAGTTATTTATAAATGGGATGGAGATTGCCAACGGTTTTAATGAACTGTGTGATGCGAATGAGCAGAAACAACGTTTTGAAAAAGAGTTAAATGATAGAAAACGAAAAGGGCTGAGTGCTGCTCCTATCGATCAGAATTTTATATCAGCATTAAAAGCAGGGTTACCGAAATCTGCGGGTGTTGCTTTAGGAATAGACCGTTTATTAATGGCATTATGTGGAAAAGATGATATAAAAGATGTTATGACGTTTAACTTAAATAATAACTAGTCAAGGATATATACCGTGGGTGTTTATTCCGTTGATAAGCTCATTACTGAGACCCGTCGAATAGCAAAGGAATACCGTCTTGCTACCGGCAAGACATTAGCTGTTACGCCTGAGATAGCGATTAATGATGCTATTTCTATCCTGGAAATGCAGGCTAATGAATCTAAAAATGCGGGGTATGATGCAATTTATGATCGTAATGGTTAACAGTTAAGAGTTCAGATAAAGGGTCGTGCTATTTTTAATGATAAAAAAGGCGGCTATAGAATAGGGCAGGTTAAGGTAGAGCAGGAGTGGGACGCGATAATTCTGATTGTTATGAACGCGGATTTTATGCCCGAAGAAATTTATATGGCAGGAAGAGACATTATTCTCGATGAACTGGAAGAGAAAAAGAAAAATAATAAAAAAGGTGCAATGACTTTGGCAAAATTTAAATTGATTTCTGAGTTATTATGGACTGAACAGTTTGGTTTTGAAAAAGACAACATTTAGTCATTATTCCAATCTAATTTTATACACGATAAAGCTGCATTTCTGATTTAAAACATTCATGAAAACAGTTGCAGAAGTTTTTTCTGAAGAAGGCCTGTTGGCTGAATTTATCAACGATTATCGTCATCGTCCTGAGCAGGAACAGATGGCGCAAAAAATATTATCAGCTATTAAAGAAGATCAAAGTTTAGTCTGTGAAGCAGGCACAGGTACGGGTAAAACAATGGCCTATTTAGTGCCAGCGTTGTTATCTCGACAAAAAGTAATTATTTCAACGGGTACGCGGCATTTACAGGATCAACTCAACGAAAAGGATTTACCTATCGTATTAAAAGCGCTTGAGTCACCAGCAACAACCATGGTGTTGAAAGGGCGCTCTAATTATCTCTGTTTACAACGCTTGCATACAGCTATTAATGATACAAAAGGCTTAAGCTATAAAAATATAAATGACTTACAGCAAGCATCTGAATGGTCTTCTTCAACAAAAACCGGGGATATTAATGAACTCGGTATGATCGAAGAGAATTCGTTTATTCGTCCGGCTATTACTTCAACGACTGAAAATTGTCTGGGCCAAAGCTGTCCTGAGTATGAGTCCTGTTTTGTTTTTAAGAATAGAAAAAAAGCACTTGAGGCGGACTTGGTGATTACAAATCATCATTTGTTATTAGCTGATATGGGCTTACGTGAGAGTGGTTTTGGTGAAGTCTTACCTTTAGCGGATTTGATTATTTTTGATGAAGCGCATCAATTACCGGAATTAGCTTCAAGCTATTTTAGTAAAACACTGGGAACACGTCAGTTACTTGAGCTTATTACCGATACCAGAGCCGCTGTTCATGAAGAAGCAAAAGATATTCAAGATATAGCTGAAGCGCTAAGTAGGTTTGAAAAATCTATTCGTGATTGCCGTTTGTTATTCGGACGTAAGGATCAACGTAAGAGCTGGCAGGAAACCTGGGAGAAAACCGATTTATCCGTTGAGTTACCTAAATTAATAGAAGCGTATCAGCTTGTTATTGATATTCTTGATGCGGCTAATGAACGAGGCAAACTTCTGGATAATTGTTGGCAACGTGCTAAAGCGCATTACAATTATATTGATAACTATATGGAATCAAACAAAGAAGATTCCATTCGTTGGCTGGAAATAAGAGGGCACCATCTTTATTTTAATCAAACCCCCGTTAATATAGCCGAAACTTTTCAGCAGAGACTAAAGGATTATGATGCAACTAGTATTTTTACTTCAGCCAGTCTTGCTGTTAATAATAGTTTCGATCATTTTAATCGGCAACTGGGACTTGAAGAGTGCCTCGCTGAAGTCTGGAATAGTCCGTTTGACTATCAGAAACAGACACGTTTATATCTGCCGCTTGATATACCTGAACCGAATCATCCTGATTTCTTTGATGCCTTTATTGAAAAAACAATAAAACTGCTTTGCTTTAGTGATGGTCACGCTTTCGTGCTTTTTACCAGTCACAGTGCTTTGAATAGGGCCGCTAGTATTATTTCAGAAAGAATTGATTACCCCATCTTTATTCAAGGTAAAGGGCCGCGTTCGGAACTATTAAATCAATTCCGGGAAACAAAACATGCCGTCCTGTTAGGGACGAGCAGTTTCTGGGAAGGAGTTGATGTTAAAGGAGAGGCACTCTCTTCAGTCATTATTGATAAATTGCCCTTTGCCAGCCCTGATGATCCTGTCCTACAAGCTCGACTAAATCATTTTAGTAAGCAAGGTGGCAATGCGTTCATGGAATATCAAGTGCCACAAGCCGCCATCGCATTAAAACAAGGCGTCGGGCGTTTGATTCGCGATGTCACTGATAGAGGTATTTGCACTATTTGTGATAAGCGACTTATCAGCAAAGCTTATGGTAAACGATTGATCAATTCCTTACCGCCTATGCCCATCACACATGATATTGAAGATATAGAAGCGTTCTTTAACTAATCACTTTAAAACAGCTACCACTTTCAGTCATAATCAGTTCTGTTATGGCTTCTGCAAAAAATCAAGTAATGGCTCCAATCCGCTTAATTCAAATTACAGATACACATATTCTAGATAATGATCAAAAGCCCATGTCGTTTAATGATTTTGATACGTCAGCCAGTTTAAAAAAGGTCCTAGCTAAAATCAGGACTGATGAAAATAACGCAGACTGTATTATTTTAACGGGCGATCTCGTTCACGAACCTACTAAAAACGCTTATCAAAAAGTCGCAGATCATCTATCACCACTCGCTATTCCTATAATGAGTTTACCCGGCAATCATGATGACCCGCAGATGATGCAAGATATCATGGGTGAAAATGGCTTCGATACAGGTAGGTTACTGAATATTAGATCGTGGTTGGTTATTTTATTGAATTCACGTTTGGAAGATGAGCATAGCGGTGAACTTACTGATGCTGAGCTAGCATTTTTGAAAACGACTTTAGAATCGAATTCCGACAAACACTGTTTAATTGCATTGCATCACCACCCGGTGACTATCAGTAGTCCCTGGATGGATACGATGATTCTTAATAATGCAAATGATTTCCTGAGTATTATTGATGACTTTAATAATGTACGCGGCATCATCTGGGGGCATATCCACCAGGAATTTGAGTCGAAAAGAAATGATGTTCTGCTAATAGGAACGCCTTCGACATGCAAACAATTTAAGCCCAACGCCGAAGCCTATTCAGTCGATAAGAAACCACCCGCTTATAGAAAAATTGAGTTATTTGATAGTGGGGAAATTAAAACCAAGGTCGTTTATATCGATAAATAAACTCGAATAAAATCTATTATCTACTTTAAATAATTAATATAAGTACTTGATTAATAATGTTAATTATGTGTAACTTTGTTTCTTAGGTAAACAGGAGATGCTTGCTCTACGGAAATCATCTTATTTTCCAAATAAGCAGGTTTAGCCAAAGCTAAAACATCAACAGCAGAAGGGAAAAGCTTGCCGTCAAAGCCATTTAAGTTGTTATCGAATTTTGAGCTGAGTACATCCGAATAGGTATCCCAACCAGAACCAGCCCCAAACCAGATTTCATCTGAAAAAATATCTACATCTGTAGCGGCACAAACGACTTCCTCGGATGTCGCTTCCATGACACCGGAGTCATTCTTCTTAAATAGTCCCCAATAAATCTCCTGCATCCGCGCATCAATTGCTGATGCAACCCACTCATGTTCATTGGCAACATGCTGTGCTAAAGCCGCCAAAGTCGAAATGGGGATGACCGGCGTATCGTGTGCAAAGGCCAAACCCTGAATAACGCCCATAGCGATGCGTACGCCCGTAAACGCTCCCGGGCCTTGTCCGAAAGCAATCGCATCTAAATTAGAAACCTTGATATCTGCTTCATTCATTAATGTTTCGACCATGGGCAGTATTAGTTGTGTATGCTTTCTCGGTGCAACTTTATAACGTGCAATTTGCTCATCGCCTATAGACAATGCCGCTGAACAAGCTTCTGTTGCTGTTTCAATAGCCAGTATTTTCATTAATGCTTTAAAAATTTATGGAGTTAGTAGTTGATGTGGAAAATACAGGTTCGGTCAAGTTCAGGCAAATAAAAATCAACAATCTAAAGCTTAAACAGTTGTTTTTACTAAATTAGTTTCATGCTAATCATAACCTCCCTATAATGCTCGCCTATGTTTAATTCATTCGAATCCACAATCGGCTTGCGTTATGTTAGAGCGCGACGCCGAAATCATTTCATTTCCTTTATTTCCATGACATCGATGATGGGATTGGCTTTGGGCGTTATGGCATTGATCACGGTATTGTCTGTCATGAACGGTTTTGAAAAAGAATTAAAAGAACGAATCCTGGGTATGGCATCGCATGCAACGGTTATCGGAGACGGTAATTCCTTAAATAATTGGAAACCAATTGCAGAAGAAGTTATGCATCATCCCGAAATTGTTGGCGTTGCACCGTATATTCATGCTGAAGGTATGCTCGTAAAAGATAAAAGTGTCAATGGCGCGATTATTAGAGGCATTTTGCCTGACGAAGAACCGAAAGTAGCTATCGTAACCGAAAAAGTGACGCACGGTAATTTAAACGACTTGAAACAAGGCAGCTTTAATGTTGTTTTGGGTAAAGAGTTAGCCCGAAAACTGGCTGTTACTATTGGAGATAAAGTCACGTTAGTCGCGCCGCAGGCCAATGTTACACCTGCGGGAATATTGCCTCGACTAAAACGTTTTACTGTTGCCGGTATTTTTGAAGTCGGTATGCATGAGTTCGATAGTGGCTTGGCACTCATTCACATGAACGATGCAATGAAGTTATTCCGTAAAACAGCACCAACAGGGTTGCGTTTAAAAACCAATGATATTTTAAAAGCACCAAAAATTAGCCGTGAAGTAGCGAGCCAGTTACCGGGGCTTTACTGGGTGGTTGACTGGACACAGCGTCATGCCAATTTTTTTCGTGCTTTAAAAACAGAAAAAACAGTAATGTTTGTTATTCTTACGCTTATTGTTGCTGTTGCGGCGTTTAATATTATTTCAACGCTGGTCATGATGGTATCGGACAAACAGGCTGACATTGCTGTACTGAGAACGCTGGGTGCTAGTCCGAGCAGTATCCTGAAAATATTTATGGTTCAAGGCATGGTAATAGGGCTGGTCGGAATTGTTTTTGGTGTTATTGGCGGTATTTTGTTGGCAACGAATGTTGAAACCATTGTGCCTGCTATTGAATCCATGATTGGACAAAAGTTTTTGTCTGCTGATGTGTATTACATTAGCGAACTACCTTCAGATATGCATTGGGATGATGTGATTACGATTAGCATTGTTTCCTTTATCTTATGTTTATTAGCGACAATTTATCCGGCATTAAGAGCAGCAAAGACACAACCAGCAGAGGCATTACGTTATGAGTGATCTACTGCTTGAAACAAAAAACTTAAGTAAACACTTTAGCGAAGGTGAACTACGTGTTGATGTCCTAAAAGGAATTGATTTCAGTATTAATAAAAATGAAAGCGTTGCCATCATCGGTGCATCCGGTTCAGGCAAAAGTACTTTATTACATTTGCTTGGTGGACTTGATGTAGCTGACACAGGTGAGATTGTTATTAATGGCGAAGACATTAGTAAATTGAATGATGAACAGCGTGGTGAAATGCGTAATAAACATTTAGGGTTTATTTATCAGTTTCATCATTTATTACCTGAATTCTCTGCATTAGAGAATGTTGCTATGCCTTTACTAATCAGACGAAGTAATAAAAAAGAAGCATTCGATAAAGCGAATGATTTATTAGAAAAAGTGGGGCTGGCAAAACGCGTACAGCATCGTCCCGGAGAATTATCTGGCGGTGAACGACAACGCGCTGCGATAGCAAGAGCATTGGTAACAGAACCTGCCTGTATTTTAGCCGATGAACCAACAGGTAATTTAGATGAAAAAACAGCCGATCAAGTTTTCGAATTGATTCTTGAACTAAATCAAAACTTGGGCACCAGTTTGATTATGGTGACACATAACCTGGAGTTATCGAAACGTGTTGATCGAGTTGTTGAGTTAAAAGAAGGGGTGTTAGTAGAATAAGATTACTAAAGATCTTAAAAATGAAAATTTAAATGACTATAAAAATGTAGTTATACGAGCATAAGCGCAATTCAATATATATCGATTACAAAGAGAGTACGCTATGCCTGTTTTTAATAGAGCTCAGGAGGTTCGGATCACTTACTTGAATTCGGTGCTTTCTTCGCAAGTACCACATATTTGATTAACTTCAACAATAAAGGGTGTAAAAGTAAAACTCAGGTTCTTCAAAATCAGGTCTTCGAAGTCTCCCAACCACGAGCAGCTTTAGTTGGCGTAGTTCTTGAGCTATTGTAAAAATTCGATTCAACCGCTCGTATTTTGTGCCAACTAAAGTTTTACGAATCTTAACTGGAGGAGAACTATGGAGTTATCGGGTAAGAATGTTGTTATCACTGGCGGATCGCAAGGAATCGGCCAGGCATTAGCCGAACGCTTTGCCAGCGGCGGCGCGAAGGTTCTGTTGGTTGCTCGATCGGAATCAAAATTGGAGGCCCTGTCGAAGAAGATTGGCGCGGAATATTTGGTGGCTGACCTCACGGTTCCGAATCAAGTTGATGGATTGCTAAACGCATCGATCGATAAACTGGGGCATGTCGATGTGCTTATTAATAACGCTGCTGTTGAAACATCCGGACCTTTTAAGAAGACTAGTCATGATGAGCTCCGTCGTGTTGCCCGCTTGAATTTCGAAGCACCATTGATTTTGACGCGCGATTTTGTTGGGCATATGCTCGAGCGTAACATGGGTCATATTGTTCAAATCAGCTCTGTAGCCGGTGCTATTCCATTTGTTGGACAAGCGGCTTACTCAGGTTCAAAAGCAGCTATAACCAATCTGACTGAGACCATAAGGCTGGAGTTAGCAGATACACCAATCGGATTTACGGTTGTATCACCGGGTCCAATAAGCACAGAGATGTGGTCGCGGGTTGATTCAGATGAAAACGCGTTTATGGCCCCAGCACTCAAGCGTTTTCGACAAACACACTTTTTGCCGACACTGAGCCCTCAGAAACTGGCCGATACGACTTTTACTGCCGTTCGAGCGAACAAGCGATTCGTTCGCCTTCCGCACAGATACGCGTTGTTCTACTTGTTCAACAATGCACCGCGCCGGATTGTTGAGATGACCTTGGCGGGCGTTAAGTTAGATCCTCGATAATGACTTAGTTCTCCGAGGCGTTGGTCTGGGGCAGTCATTTCACGAGCAGGTCAGTAATGAAGTATGATGTGCAACCTTACGTTGAACACGGACGTTTTATAAGCCGTCTGAACTTGCCTTCGCGCAGAATCGGTCACCTAGTAAAGCGCCGGTTAACTAAACGTTATCTCTACTTTCATGAAACAAACATCAAGTCGAATAGCCATTTCTGAAGAGAACAGATCAGAACTAAGCGTTTCTATAGTTATTTTCTATTTCTTCGATTTTCCCATTTAGCGATAGCTGTTACACGCCAGATTAAGCGAACTAATATATAAGCAAACGTTGAGCAGATTGTACCCATTATAAAGCAGCCGAGTAGCAATGGTTCCCAGGCATGCATTAGTGTGTTACCGAACCCCTCTATCGATAAAGAAAAATCAACGTTTTGTTCTTCGATTCCTAATATCTTGACTCCCATAACATAGCTAAAATAAAAAATAGGCGGAATGGTAAAAGGATTACTAATAAAAGAAGTTAATACGGCAATCGGTAAATTCATACGAAATAATATTGCCAATACTGCAGAACTTAACATTTGTACTGGGAAAGGGATAAAGGCACAGAAAACTCCGATTGCAGCCCCACCCGCAGAAGAACGCTTATGCACATGCCAGATATTCGGATCATGTAGAAAATCTGATAAAAGATGCATCCCACCTTGTTTGTGAAAATGATCTCGGTGCGGTAAGTGGCGTTTTATAAAGCTGCTTAAACTCATTAAGTTTCTGAAAAATCTGATATTATTTTAAAAAAAACGCGATATTATATACCAATACAATTACAGGGAGTGAATTTGTTTTATGCTCGCAGGAACGCTGGCATTTATCGCAGGCATTTATTCATTGATGCAGCTTTCTAGTTTGCCATCCTTGTTTTGGCTATTGTTACTTCCCATAGTACTTATTTCATATCGGATTCATGCAGTTTTTCGCTATGTCTTTTATTTTTATTTTGGTTTTTGTTGGGCGCTTTTTGCTGCTCAATTAACAACCGATCATAGTCTCGATCCGAAGCTTGAAAATAAAAGTGTCATTATAACAGGTGTCATCGCATCAGTGGCTGAGGTACGCAAAGACCATAGCCGTTTTTTAATTGAGCTAGAGACACTAAGCGATAAAGCTGGAAATAACGTTAAACCTCCTAAACTGGCACGCCTGAGCTGGTATAAAAGTAACACTGTTCCCAAGCCAGGAGAAAGATGGCAATTCAAAGTGAGACTGAAACGGCCTTATAGTTTTATGAATTCCGGCGGTTTTGATTATGAAGCATGGATGTTTAGGCAAGGTATAAAAGCAACAGGCTATGTAAAGAAATCAGCGCTGAATAAAAAAATAAAAAATACAAATCAATTTTTTATCGAAAAACAACGTTACAAAATTGTAAGCCAACTAAAGCAACAACTTGATAATCCTATATTAGGTTTAGTGCTTGCCCTGAGTCTAGGCGAACGAAGCCAGCTTAATGCAGGACAATGGCAAGTGCTAACGCAAACAGGCACAAACCATTTGATTGCTATTTCGGGCTTGCACCTTGGTTTAATCGCTGGTTTTATTTATTTCATTGCATATTTTATCTGGCGGCAGTTTTATTTTTTAACACAACGTTTACCTGCGCCATACTTTGCTTCGTTGGCGGCATTTGTTGGTGCAATAATTTATGCCTTGTTATCAGGCTTTGCCTTACCCGCACAACGCGCAATAATTATGTTGGGTGTATTTCTTTTTCTATATTCCAACCAAAACGAATGTTAATTAGCAATGTAATTTCTATTGCTGCAATCTTGATATTAATACTCGATCCGTTTGCTGTTATTGCAGTTGATTTTTACCTGTCATTTATGGCGGTTATGTTCATCTTATATTTGACGCGTTTTCGGGTTAATAAACAGTATAAATTAACAAAATGGATTGTGTTGCAGTGTTTACTAGGTTTGTGTTTGGTGCCCATACTTATTTTATGGTTTAAACAAATCCCTTTATACAGTGTCATTGCAAACTTTGTTGCAATACCGATTATAGGTTTTCTGATAGTCCCATTATCATTAATTGCATTAATATTTTTATTTATTTCTCCTGCTTTAGCAGTAACTTTATATGCTTTGATTGAGACTATTTATGTCTGGCTCTGGAGCTGGCTAGCATTTTTGTCTGAACTAAATCATTCAGTTATTGCAATTGCCTCGCCAAATTTAATTTCATTATTTCTAGCACTAGTCGGCGTCCTTATTTTAACAATGCCAAGAGGATTGCCTGCTAGGTATCTTGGTATTTTCTTTTTTCTGCCCTTATTGTTTCCAATGAAAGATCTATTTAAAGACGGTGAGTTTGAATTTGTATTACTTGATGTTGGCCAGGGGTTATCAGCGGTTGTCCAAACGCAAAACCACACACTACTCTATGATGCCGGGGCACGGTTTTCGGAAAGGTTTAATACAGGTGATGCCGTTGTTAAGCCGTATTTAAGACAGAAAGGGGTTAGAGATTTATCAATGTTTATTGTCAGTCACGGTGATAATGATCATATCGGTGGCGCTAATGCAGTTATTAATAATTTTAGGATAAATCAAATAATCAGTAGTGTTCCTGAGAAACTGGCAGGAGAAAAAGCAGAACATTGCGGTGAAGGGCAGCTTTGGCAATGGGACGATGTTGATTTCGAAATGTTAAGTCTTGCCTCGGCGACTGGTTTAAGTGGTAATAATGCATCTTGTGTTCTGAAAGTATCATCGAAATACGGTTCAGTCTTATTAACTGGTGATATTGAAAAAGAAGCTGAAGCAGTCTTGGTAAATAAATATCGAAAAAAATTAATATCAGATATTTTACTAGTGCCGCATCATGGCAGTAAAACATCATCAACTAACGCATTTATTTCAGCTGTTTCACCTGAATATGCTTTTATTCCGGCAGGATACAAGAATCGGTTTGGTTTCCCGAAACAGGATATAATGGCACGATACGATACGTTCAGTGTAAAAACGTATATCAGTCATGAAACGGGCGAACTGTCTGCAAAGTTTTTTAAAACAGGTATGCAAATCAATGAATTTCGCACAAAAAACAGGCGTTTCTGGCATCATTGATAGTTAGTTAACAAGCTGTTTTAATACAGTTAATAATTAATAGAAACGCTGATTATGACAGTGTTTCAAGCGATAAAGGGATGTGTCGCCATTATCATTGAATTAATGTCATTGATAATGTAAATAAACGGAAAATCATATTTTCCGTTTACGGCCGCTAGCAAATCCAAGAAGGAGTAGTTTAGAGGTTTCATATTTAATAATAACTTTTAGGGTGAGATTTTGTGCTTGAATTAATCAAGGCCGGCGGGCTACTCATGTGGCCGATTATTTTATGTTCCATTGTAACAATGGCTATTATTGCAGAACGATTTTGGTCATTAAGAGAAAGCAAAGTAGCTCCAAAAAACCTGGCTGCCAAAGTATGGCAATGGCAAAAAGTAGGACACCTGGACAAACAGCGAATTAAGGATTTGCGTTCCAGCTCAGCGTTAGGAATGATTCTGGCGGCGGGTTTGATTAATCGCAATCATTCGCGTGAAATCATGAAAGAAAGCATTGAAGAAGTCGGGCGTCATGTTGCACATGAACTGGAACGGTTTCTTAATACGTTGGGTACCATAGCCTCAATCTCGCCACTACTTGGTCTATTGGGAACAGTCATCGGTATGATTAAAGTTTTTACCGTGATAACAAGTATGGGCGTAGGTGACCCGAGCATTCTCTCTGAAGGTATTTCAGAAGCGTTAATTACCACAGCAGCAGGGTTGTCTGTCGCGATTCCTAGCTTGATGTTTCATCGTTATTTTCGCGGAAGGATAGACGGTTTAATTGTGACGATGGAACAGGAAGCCTTGAAAATGGTTGAAGTCATGCACGGTGAACGTGAGTCTGACGAACCAACAGACGGATAATATGAACTTCCAAACGGGCAAACGAGACGAAGTTAATCTGGATATCACGCCATTAATTGATGTGGTGTTCCTGTTATTGATCTTTTTTATGGTCTCTACGACGTTTGATCATAATTCAGAAATTAATATTACCTTGCCCAGTTCTTCGAAAGAGATGACGGAAGCCAAACCGGATGCGGTCAATATTGGTCTGGATGCCCAAGGTGTGGTCTATATTAACGATAAAGCACTGGCAAACGCACAGATAGAAACCATTAAAGCGGCATTATCTGAAGCATTAGTTGGTTTGGATGAGCCGCCTGTTATTATCAGTGCAGATGAAGATGCGACGCATCAATCTGTTGTCAGAGTAATGGATGCGGCGAGACAACTGGATCTGGTCAGGATTACTTTTGCCACCCAGGAAACTAAAGACAAGTAATAAACACTAAACGGCGATTACACATTTGTCGAAAGAATTTATTGAAAATATCTGGCAGAGCAAACACCCTATTGGCTATCTTCTGTTGCCATTAAGTTGGCTTTATACACTCATTATTTTATTACGACGGCTTGCTTATCAATCAGGACTCATTGCCGTAAATGAAATTGATGTGCCGGTTATTATTGTTGGCAATATCTCGGTTGGTGGCACAGGTAAAACACCACTAGTAGTCTGGTTGGCAGATTATTTTAAGAATAAAGGCTTTAAGCCGGGTATTGTCAGCCGTGGTTATGGTGCAAATTTGACTGGTAAAACCTTACAAGTAAGGCCAGACAGTGATCCTCGTTCAGTAGGCGATGAACCGGTATTAATAGCAGGAAAAACAAACTGCCCGGTTGCGGTTGCCGTTAAACGTAGAAAAGCGGCAGAACAATTAATTGAACATTATGATTGTGATCTGATTTTATGTGATGATGGCTTACAGCATTATTCATTGGCGCGTGATATTGAAATTGCAGTAGTAGACGGTCAACGTCGATTTGGAAATGAATACTGCTTGCCAGCGGGTCCTTTAAGAGAGCCATTAAGCCGATTAGCATCGGTCGACATGGTTGTTAGTAAACATGTAGCGAAAAGGCATGAGTTTAAAATGGAATACAGCTACGGTGATTTGCTTTCGTTAACAGAATCAAAAAAAACGATTCCTGTCTCCAGTCTTGCAGGCCAAGCTGTGCATGCAATAGCCGGTATTGGTAACCCAGACAGATACTTTTCCTATTTACGTAATCAGAAACTAAATATAGTAATACATGAATTTCCTGATCATCATGTTTTTATCGAACAAGATTTGCAATTTAACGATGACTTACCAGTAGTGATGACAGAGAAAGATGCGGTAAAATGTGCTGCATTCGCAAAAAACAATTACTGGTCTTTGCCCATAACTGCGACTTTGCCCGACGCATTCGCATACCGACTTGATGTATTAATGAAGGATTTACTCGATGGACAAAAAACTGCTTGAGATTCTGGTTTGCCCCGTAACAAAGGGGCCATTACTTTATGATAAAGAAAAACAAGAGTTAGTCTCGCTATCTGCTAGGCTGGCTTATCCAATTCGCGATGATATTCCTGTTATGCTTGAAGATGAAGCGAGAACCGTCTCTGAAGAAGAAGTGGAACAATTAAGATAGTGACAGCTTCGAAACCGGTGCCATACCATATCATCATCCCTGCGCGATATGCTTCGACGCGATTACCGGGAAAATCGTTATTGGAAATAAAAGGGAAACCATTAATTCAGCACGTATTTGAAACGGCATCAAATACACAGGCAAAAAATATCGTTATCGCAACAGATAATGATGAGATAAAAAGGACAGCGGAGACATTTGGCGCTAATGTCGTTATGACATCTGAGAAACATGAATCAGGCACAGACAGGATTGCTGAGGTTGCCGGTCATTTAAAACTTGCTGGCGATGAAATCATAGTAAACCTGCAAGGCGATGAATACGGCTTACCTGTTTCTTTAATTGAACAGCTAGCAACAAATCTATACAACAATCCGCACCACCAAATGGCGACCTTATGCGAGCCGATCACAAGAATGGAAGAATATACAAACCCTAATATTGTAAAAGTGGTGTTTGATAAAAATAATACGGCACTTTATTTTAGTCGCTCACCAATCCCATCAGACAGGGAAGGTGCTCTGCCTGAAGAAGCCTATCGACACATAGGCTTATATGCTTATAGAGCGGGATATTTACAAACGTTTTCAGCGTTAGCCGCTTGTCAATTAGAAAAAACGGAAGCGCTGGAGCAGCTTCGCGTGTTACACGACGGCGGAAAAATTCATGTTGAAGTTGCAGTTGATAAAGCGGGTATCGGTATTGATACAGTGGATGATTTGGCTTTAGCCAGAGCAGAGGGATAAATATTACCTTGCTCTGTAGGTGATGCGACCTTTAGTTAAATCATAAGGGGTCATTTCAACGGTAACAGTATCGCCAGTAAGAATACGAATATAGTGTTTACGCATTTTGCCTGAAATATGAGCGGTGACGACATGCCCATTTTCAAGTTCAACTCGGAACATGGTGTTAGGTAGGGTTTCAACAACCGTTCCGTCCATTTCGATTTGGTCTTCTTTTGCCATCTGAGCCTCAATAATTAAAAAGGCGGAATTTTGCACTAATTTTGCGTGCCTGCAACGTTTAATGTGCTGAATTTCTTCCATTTTTCATTAATAAAGCATTCGACAGGCTGATATTCGATTTTGTAATTCATTTTATCGCAGGCAGCTATCCAGTAGCCGAGATATAGCCATGAGTAATTTAGCTTAATGGTATGCTTGATTAGACATAAAATTGCGTATTTGCCCAGGCTTCTTTTCGGCATGTCCGGATCAAAAAAAGTATAAACAGCAGAAAATGCGCCTTCCAATTCATCTACGACGGCAACAGCGATCAATTTATTATCCAGTCTGAATTCAAATAACTGTGTTTCGGACCAGGGTGACCAGAGAAAGTTGGTGTAATCGTCTTTAGATGGGTTGTCCATGCCTCCACCAGGATGGCGCATGTTGAGATATTTCTTATATAACTCGAAGTGTTCTTGGTAATACTCAGCGGCAACAATATTGATTGTAATATCCTGATTTTTATTCCAGGTTCTTTTTTGGTTACGATTGAACGTAAATTCATTTACAGGAACCCTGATCGGAACGCACTCAGAGCAATTAAGACAATAAGGTTGATACAAATGTTCGCCACTACGTCTGAATCCATTTGTTACTAAAGCTGTGTATAAAGATTTTTTTTTGGGAAAAACCGGATCAGCAAATAAACTGGTCGCTTCGCGATTATCAATATAATTACAGGCGTGAGAAGTTGAGATAAAGAACTTCAGTTTATTAGTTTGATTATCCATTTAATTTCTATCCAAACTAAAGTTTGTCTTTTCATTGTTACAGTAATTATTTAAAAATTGAATAAAAAACTCACGCTGAATTGGTTTGGCGCCAAGTGATTGTAAATGTTTGGAATGAACCTGGCAGTCTATTAGCTTAAAATCTTTTTCAATAAGTTGTTCGCTTAAACTAACTAAAGCGACTTTAGATGCATCGGAGCGGCTGCTAAACATGGATTCGCCAAAAAATATTTTCCCCATAGCGATACCATACAAACCACCAACAAGTTTGTTTTCTTGCCAGCATTCAACAGAATGCGCGTAACCCATTTTATATAAATTAAAATAAGCTTCTTTAATTTCATCTGTTATCCATGTGTCGTGAATACCCTTTCTCGCTGCTGCACATTCATTAATAACGTCCCAGAAAGCAGTGTTGTAAGTAATTTTAAAACAACCTTGTTTAATTCGTTTGGCAAGACTTTTGGAAATTTTGATCTCTTTTGGAAATAAGACGCAACGTGGATCAGGTGACCACCACATAACGGGTTGCCCATGATTAAACCAGGGGAATATACCTTTTGAGTAGGCATCAAGTAACCTGTTTTTTGATAATGTGCCACCTATAGCAAGTAAACCATCTGGATCACGCAACGCTTTTTCTAGTGGAGGGAACGAAGTTGCAAGCATATTGTCCTGAACCCAATATATTTGATTAGATGATTGTTGATTATCGCTTTGCATTATTTTTCTGACTTGTAAGGCAGGTGCGTACTTAGTGATTCGATGTGTTCTTGCATTAAACTCGTCTCTCTGTCCAGATAGTTAGAAATCGCATCTCTAAAATCCTGTTCTCGAATCCAGTGGGCAGAAGGCATGGCAACAGGTTCAAAACCTCTTGCCAGTTTATGTTCGCCCTGAACGCCGGCATCCAGCTTTTGTAATTTATTCTCAATTGTGTGTTCAATTGTTTGGTAATAACATAATTCAAAGTGTAGGAAGGGGATTTGCCGACTGCAACCCCAATGTCGACCATATAGTGTTTTTCCATCTTGCATTGCGAATGCACCTGCAACCGTTTCATTATTGAGTGATGCTAATATTAATAGCGTTTGATCAGCGAGTTCTTTTGCAGTGCTTATAAAAAAATCTAAAGTCAAACGTGGCTCGCCCCATTTTTTATAAAACGTTGATGCATAAAAATTATAAAAAGTTTGCCATTGTGTTTCGGTAATTTCGTTGCCGGATAAGCGTTGAATTTCGATGCCGGCCTCTTTTACATTGCGGCGCTCTTTTAAAATTTTTTTTCTTTTCTTTGATGTAAGTGAATCAGTGAAGTCCTGAAAGTCTCGATAGTTTTTATTCTGCCAGTGATATTGTATTGTCAGACGAGTCAGGCCATTATTCTGTACTAATACTTCATTATCTTCGTTGTCAGGAAACAGGAAGTGTAATGATGAATATTGCCTTTCTTCAAGTAGTGAAATTGCCGCTTTAATTAATAAACTTTTAACATCTTGAGTGTTACATTTTTTATTAACTAATAAACGTAAGCCGGAAACAGGCGTAAAAGGAATGGCTGATACAAGTTTAGGGTAATAATTTCTTCCAGCTTGTTGATAAGCATCAGCCCACGCCCAGTCAAAAACAAATTCTCCATAGGAATCTGTCTTTACATAAAGGGGTATTGCGCCGAGTAGTTCACCCTTGTTTTCAACAACAATATAAGAGGGTTGCCAGTTTTGTTCTTTTAAACAATCAAATCTTTCTAAAGAGGAGAGGAAAGAATAAGAAAGAAAGGGGTTATTTTTATAATCCAGAGATTCCCACTGATGTTCAAGGATTTTATCCAGGCTATCGACAACCCGCCATTGCGACATTTTAATTTGATTTAATTGTAATGCCGGAACCAAATGATGTGATAACAGCTCTTTTAGAACCAGTTAAAGAAAATTGAGTTTCCTGATAACTACCGTTATCCAGCATGAATCGAAAAATAACATTATTACCGTTTAAAAAGGCATTTAATTTTTTTGAAGAAACAACACTGTTTTCTTCATAGCCTAGAATAAACTCAGTCCAGGAAAGCTCAGTTAGGCAAGGTGCATCATTAATGGAAGTGTTGTCGAGTGTATATCTTCCTATTTGATAAGTAGGGCAAGAGCGTTTAGCAAATTTATCTAGCGCTTTGTTTAAACTGAATCGCGAACGAATAGCGCCAATATTATCTTTATAAATTTCCAAGGTATAACCTTCTTCATTCTTAATGCGCGCAACTTGCGTCTCAGTATTGTCATTCGTGTTGGTATGCGTGATAACGCTCCATTCTGCAAGTACAAAGGCAGGATAAAATAGTAGAATAAAGGTTATTTTTTGAACTATTTTTTTCACTGAATGAAAGCCCGTTTCTTTATAGAATTAAAAATATTTCTTGCTAAGTAATTATTAAGTTTAAAGTAGTATATACAATATATTAGCCAAATTACCAATATTTATAGTAAAAATGAAGAGAAGAGTCTTTATTTCAGGAGTTTTGTAACATTACTATTGTTAATTCAGTCACGCGCTAAAGCGCTTGAGGTGATTAAAATGAATCCAGATATGAATAAGACAGGAATTGTCTACGACCCGATATTCTTAAAACATCATATCGCGCCGGGGCATCCGGAAACACCAGATAGAATAAAGTTCGCCTTGAATGATTTAAAGGAATCCGGTTTTTTTGAATATTTATCAAAAGTTGATTTTAAAGAAGACGATGTTGAACAGTGGATAAAGGTGTTACACAGCGAAGCACACATTGCTTCTATCAAGAAAGGTTTACCCGTTGCACATGAAGCTGCTGAAGCCTGTATTCGTGGCTGCTTGGGTGCTGTCGATCAGGTTGCAACAAAAAAACTGAATAACGCATTTTGTTTAACGCGTCCACCTGGACACCATGCATTAAATACAGGTCGGGAAGAGGGCTTTTGCTATTACAGTACTATTGCGATTGCAGCACGTTATGCGCAACAACAATACGGTTTTAAGAAAATATTAATTGTTGATTGGGATTACCATCATGGAAACTCAACCGAAGCCATGTTCTACGATGATCCGAGTGTGCTATTTTTCTCAACACATGATTTCTACGCATACCCCGGTACAGGCGATCCGGCAAAAAAGGCTATGGCGAAGGTGAGGGTTTTAATATCAACGTGCACCTACCTTGCGGTACAGAAGACGATAAATTTATCGAACCTTATAAAAATGTATTATTACCTGCGGCACAAGCGTTTAAGCCTGATATGATTTTTATTTCAGCAGGTTTTGATAGCCGGGAAAATGATTTGTTAGGATGTTATAACGTAACGGATGCCGCTTATGTTGAACTAACAGAAATGCTGATGCAGCTTGCAAATAAATATTGCGATGGCCGTATTGTATCTTTGCTCGAAGGCGGTTATTTCCTGCCGGGCAACGCGAAAGCTGTCACAGCACACACAAAGGCGCTGTTACATTACAAAAGCTAAATTACTCAGAATCTCCCGATTTGGTATAAATCGGAAATGGCATGACGTTGCTGCCGTTTTCAGAACCTTCGCTGATTTTAGCTGAGCCTTCTTTTTCTACTTCATCAATACGAATAATGGAATGCATCGGGATGTAAGTACGCTTTACACCTTCAAATTCGGTTTTAAGGTTTTCTTCGGTTGGATCGACAACAACTGAGGTTTTTTCGCCAAAGATTAATTCTTCAACCTCAATAAATCCAAACATAATGCCATGATCGACGTTTCTCGCGTAAATCTCGTAGATTTTGCCTTGATTATTGAAGATAACTTTAAATATTTGATTTTCTGACATTTTTTACCCAACTATTGATTTTGTTTGATACATTCGTGCAAAAGGCGCGAATCATAGCATAGAAATCGACTCTCGCTATACTTTGCTAGGGCGAATAATTTAAATTTCCACCTGGCCCGAGTGGTAAGCCTATCCAGATCCAGAATACAAGCAGAATTAACCAAACTAGTAAAAAGGCGATTGTATACGGTAGCATCATCGCAACAACCGTACCGAGTCCGGAGCCGCGCACATATTTCTTCACTTCCATAATGATAATAATCATATAAGGATTCATCGGCGTAATAACATTACTGACTGAATCACCAACGCGATAGGCTGCCTGGGTAAGTTCAGGACTAATACCCACTTGCATTAACATTGGAACAAAGACAGGTGCAAAAAAAGCGTATTTAGCAGAAGAAGATCCAATAACCAGATTAATAGTAACGGCCATTAACACAAAGCAACTTAACAAAAAAGCATCATGAATATTCAGACTGCTTAGAAATTGTCCACCGGAAATCGCTAACATTTGCCCTAGACCGGATTGATTAAACGCAGCGATAAATTGAGCGGCAAAAAAAGCCATCACTATATAAGGGCCTAGCTGACTCATGACCTTGCCGAGTATCTCTGCAACGTCTCGATCATTTTTTATTTTCTTAACCAATACACCATAAAGTAAACCAGGCACAAAGAAGAGAATAAAGAGTAGAGGAACAGTCACTTCTATCCAACGATCAAAACGTTTGCCTGTGCCATGTAAAGGGCCGCTTGTTAATGTAATCGCAAAATAAAAAATAATAAGTAAAACAGCTACAGATAAACCCGAATACAATAAGGCGTGTTTTTCAGAGTGACCTAAATCAGTAATATCATTCTCAAGGTTTTGATCCGCAACGCCTTCAATAGAAGGCTCAACAAAACGTTCGCTAACAAACCAACCAACTAATGTTAAAACAATGGTTGATGCAATCATAAAATACCAATTGCCCGTAACAGCAACCTGATATTCGGGATCAATAATCTGTGCGCCTGCTTGAGAAAAACCAGCTAACAAAGGATCGAGCGCGGTAATAAAAAAATTGGCACTAAAGCCGGCAGAAACACCGGCAAAAGAAACAGAAATACCTGTTAAAGGAGAACGTCCAGCAGCAATATAAAGTGCAGCAGCTACAGGAATTAAAACAACATAACCCGCATCTAAAGCAATAGAAGAAAGAATGCCTAATAACAATGTTGCCGGTGTTAATAAACGTTGATTCACATGCATAATACAAAACTGTAATAGCGCAGGAAGAAAGCCCGTTCTTTCAGCAAGGCCAATACCTAGCATGCCGACAAGCACAATGCCTAAAGGCGGAAACTGAATAAAGTTTTTCACCATGGTAGATAAAAACCACCAGGCACCATCAGAAGAAATTAAATTAAAAGCACTAATAGTTTGGCCTTTTGGATCAATAACGGACAAGTCTAGAAAAGAAATTAATGCTGATAAAATAAAAACAACAATAGTGCCAATGACAAAGAGACTTGCCGGATCGGGTAGCTTGTTACCTGTTTTTTCTATAATGCTTAATAGTTTCATTTATAGTTTGTTTCTAGATAAATGCTGTAATAATAACGTATTCTAAATTGTACATATAAAAAATAATTCAATGTGGCCTGCTTAATTTAGGCACGGGATATTCCGGCTATAAGAAATAGTCACAGAGCTATATAATGTGGTTATGCTACCAAATATTACAAGAATCCATGGCATTAGGGTTTAAGACAGATGAGATACAACATTTATTGAGTGTAGGAGAAAGCTAATGAGCGAATTCAAAAATCATGGCTGCATGGCTGCAGGAGCTACGATTCCACAGAAGGAATCGGTAGAGTCGAGTCTGGAACATAGGCCGAGAGTAACGCCGGGAGCAGTTGCCGAAGACCTGACCCCGGAACTAACAAAGCACGAAGGAAAAACACAAGGATGTCGCTTTTTTTGAAAATGCGTGGGACTATATATCTCTAAACAAATAGTACGCAGCTATTTTGGTACCTGTAATGAGGCCGATGTAGAAAAAATCACTTTACATTAAAGAGTAAAAACATGGAAAAAATAGACATAAATATAATAGACGCAATCTATAAACGACGTGCGGTAAAACATTTTGATCCCGATCATTTCATTACTTTCTACGAGGAAAAAAGATTATTTGAGGCCGTTATTCAGGCGCCAACCAGTTTTAATATCCAGCATTGGCGCTTTATTATCTTGCGTGACCCTGAGTTGCGCGAACAGATACGAACAGAGTTTGGCAATGATCAGGATCAAATTACCGATGCTTCATTATTAGTGTTGTTCACGGCTGATGTAAAAGCATGGCAAAAAGATCCGGAAAGATATTGGGTCAATGCACCTAAGGAAGTAGCCGATCTTCTGGTTGGATGGATGGGGCCATTTCATGAAGGTCGTGATTGGCTGCAACGGGATGAAGCCCAGCGCTCAATCGGGATGGCGATGCAAACCATGATGCTGGCAGCACAGGAGCTGGGCTATGACTCTTGCCCTATGATCGGTTTTGATATTGAAAAAGTTGCTGAGTTAATCAGCTTACCAGATGATCATGTTATGGGACCAATGGTGGCAATTGGTAAAGGCACACAAGAACCCTGGCCGAAACCAGGTCAATTGCCATTGGATGAGATTCTTTTTGAAAATACCTTCGACTAGATGACGCCTGATAGAGTTACCAATAAACAGGCAACAAAGCTGATTAGAAAAAGTACCGTGATTGACATTGGAGGATTATGAGGGACTTTTTATTGACGAACTATAAACAGTCGTTGATTTCAATAATGTCACTCATCTGCTATTCAGATTTATTTTAATGATTACTCAGATATTGTTCTCGATCCAAACTTAACGGTTTGAAAATTTTGATAAAAATTATAAAGAATTTATTTAATTAAAGAAGTTAATTTATCTGTACTTAAATGTCACATATTTTTATCAAGAGATTATAGAAGATGTATTAACTTCGCTTCATGAATCAATAAGCCACCGGCAATAATTATAGCAATACCCACGGTTGCTTGTAGCAAACGCACAAACGGGGTCAGATCTCGAATCTTGAATTAACTTAACAAGTTCAAGAGAAAATCTGTCATAAATCACGAAAGAGTAATGACGACGCATAAGTAAACTCATTGATTGCTATACAAAGAAATATGAACATCGTAACGTTGCAATTTATAAAGCTTATATAGAGAGTCTGTGTTAACAGAAAGAGATAGCGGATTATTTTAAGCTACATCACAGTACGGTAAGAAAGTTAACTATGTATCCTCAAAATGTACCGCAACAAATTGGATTTACTGTACAATATTTTTTTAGTTCACTCTCACCATAAGAGGAAGATATGTTTAAACCTAAAACAATGTTAATGACTGTTGGTTTTGTTGCGGCTGCAATACTCTGTTCGAGCCAGGCAGTGGCTGGGGCAAAACTGGAAATCGATGAGACCAAGTGGATTAGCATTGGCATTGGTGCGCGAGCCAGTTTTTCTAATAAAGAAAATGCTGGTCGTTCAGAAGATCTTAACTTGGATGGTGCGCGTATCTATTTAAATTGTCAGATACATAAAAATATAAAGTTTGAAGTAAATACCGAATGTGGTTTTTGTAGTAATACTGCATTACGCGACTTTGAGATTTTGGATGCGGTTGCCAAGTTTGAATTCAATCCAATGTTTAATATTTGGGCCGGGCGCTTGCTGGTCCCTGCTGATCGCGCAGAGATGGCCGGTCCTTTTTTCGCCAATACATACGAGTTTAATAAGACACCGTTTTATCCAGCGGACTTTAGTATCAGTCATGGTACAGGTGGTGCGGGAATTTATAACCGAGATCATGGTGCGACGTTATGGGGTTCGGTTAACGAAGGCAGACTTCAATATGCTTTTGGCGTCTTTAATGGTCTGGAATCGAATTCTACTTCAGGCCCTAATCAAGATGACAACCTGCTATTTGCGACCCGTATTGCCTATAACTTCCTGAATGTTGAAAAGAATCCTGGCTATTACGGCAGTAACACTTACTTTGGTAGTGCGGGTGATATCTTTACCATTGGTCTTGCAGCACAGCATCACGATGACGGAGTTGGCACCATCACGAACCCAGGTGACTTCTTAGGCATGAGTGTCGATATGTTGTTCGAAAAAGTACTGAGCAATAACGGTGTCTTTACCGTTGAAGGAGAATATAAGAACTTTGATTCTGACTTTAGCACAGCGGCCTATACCGATGGTGGAAGTTGTTTCTGTATGTTTGACGGCGATGCTTGGACAGCGACAGCACTTTATCTCTTCCCGCAGAAGATCATTTGGGGACAATTCCAGCCTTATGTTCGTTATACAGAAAACAAACCGGATGCGAGTGCTGATCGAGATGAATTTGAGGTAGGTTTAAATTATATCATCAAGGGGCATAACGCTCGTATTGCTGCGTTTTATCAAACTGGTGATATTGAAACGAAAGGTTTGAACTATGCGCCAACTGCTGTAGGTGATGATGTGGGCGTGTTTAAAGCTGCGCTTCAAGTCCAATTCTAACTTCGCTAAATTTAAACTCATTCATTGGGGCGTTCATTAGTTTTATTTAAATATGTACAGAAAAAACTATATTTCTAATACAATTTTTCCTGTTGTATGCCCATCTTCAATGAATTGATGTGCTTTTGCTGCTTGTTCTAATGCGAAAGTTTCACTGACGTGAGTTTTTAATTTTCCTTCATCTATTACTTTGGCACATTTTTCTAATATTTTAGTTTGCTGTATTTGTGTTTCTTCTAAATCAAATAGAAGAGGGGATAACATGACTTCGAAACTAAAACGGATGTTTTTTAGTCGTGCTAGTGACCAATCGATTTCTTTATCTGCAATTAATAGTGTCACGAGATCGCCATAATGTTTAATTATAGGAAAAAGTTTTTGCATTTCTGTGCCGCCAATATTATCTAACGCAATATCAACGCCTTTGTTATCTGTCCAGTCTAATACAGCTTGTTCAATATTATCTTTTTTGTAATTAAGAATAAGGTCAGCACCGAGTGACTTTACAAAGTTTGCTTTTTCTTCATTGCTTATCGTTGTACAAACTTTTGCGCCTTTGTATTTTGCCAGTTGAATTGCGGCATGACCTACGCCGCCAGCGCCGGCATTGATAAAAACAGTTTGACCTGCTTGTAAGTTTGCACGTTCAAATAATGCTTCCCATGCTGTTAATAAGACTATGGGTGACGTGGCTGCTTCGTTGAAGTTTTGAGAAGTTGCTTTTTTTGAAACCAAACGTTGATCTAATACAATGTATTCAGCATAGTTTCCCTGTATGCCCTTAATGCCACCATGAAAGAAATAAACTTCGTCGCCTTCTTTGAAACGCGACACCTCTGCTCCGCAAGACTCAACAATTCCGGCGCCATCACAACCTAAAATAGCAGGCACAGGTGCAATTGTTTCTGGATAGAAACCTGAGCGCAGTTTGCTATCTATAGGGTTAACGCCTGCAGCTTTTAACTTAACTTTAACTTCTGTGGGGTATGTTATTTCAGGTTAGTCTATTTAAACTTGTTTCAGCACATCAGTACTTCCGTGTTCTGATATTTGAATTGCTTTCATTAGTTATTCTGATGCATCGAGATAAGCTTCTGCGTCGAGTGCAGCCATACAACCACTGCCGGCAGAGGTGATGGCTTGTCGGTACACATGATCAGCAACATCGCCGGCAGCAAAAATACCGGGAACACTGGTTGTTGTTGCTCCGCCTTCAATCCCGCTTTTGATTTTAATGTAACCGTTATTCATATCTAACTGACCATCAAAAATATCAGTATTAGGTTTATGTCCAATAGCAATAAAGACGCCTTTTAGCTCTATATCTTTGGTTTCTCCGTTTTCAGTGCTCTTAATACGCATACCGGTCACGCCATTGTCATCGCCGAGAACTTCATCTAAGGTATGGTTCCATTCAATGTTCACATTACCGTTCTTTTCTTTTTCAAAAAGACGATCAGCTAGTATTTTTTCTGAACGGAGTTTGTCTCTACGATGTACAAGCGTCACGCTGTTAGCAATGTTTGATAAATATAAGGCTTCTTCAACAGCGGTATTACCGCCACCAATAACAGCGACATCGGCACCACGGTAGAAAAAACCATCGCAAGTTGCGCAAGCAGAAACGCCTTTGCCCTGAAATGCTTCTTCTGAGGGCAGGCCTAGATATTGCGCTGAAGCACCAGTCGCAATAATAAGTGCATCACAGGTATATTCGCCGGCATCACCAATTAATTTATACGGTTTTTCTGATAATTCAGCGGTATGAATATGATCGAATACTATTTCAGTATCAAAACGCTCAACATGTTGTAGCATACGGTTCATTAAGTCTGGGCCTTGCAAGCCTTCGACATCACCAGGCCAGTTATCTACATCTGTTGTTGTCGTTAATTGGCCACCTTGTTCGATACCTGTGATTAAAACTGGAGAAAGGTTAGCGCGTGCCGCGTATAATGCAGCGGTGTATCCGGCAGGGCCGGAGCCAAGAATGAGCAGTTTTGAATGACGCGTTTCGGCCATGAATATTTACCTCGAATTGAATTTATTAGTTTGTAAAAATTGGGCTATGGTACGTGAAACCAGTATGATCAGCAAAAACCTGTTGAGTTCCATAAAAGCAAAAATATTCCAAATAATTAGTTTAAATACTCCTTTTAAAAACATATAATTAGAGATTATTTATAATAAAATAAATTAATGTGAGTCAAGCTTCCAGAAAACAAAAAACGAGCAAGCCGATTGCAGGACAGGTGATTACTAATCTTAGAGAAGTATTGGTATTCGCATCTTTTGTTGTTGCCGTATATCTATTTATTGCGCTTGTTACTTATCATCCTGACGATCCGGGCTGGTCAAGATCTGACACGGTAACCGAAATCCATAATAGTGCTGGGACGATTGGAGCTATGGTGGCTAATATTTTACTCTATGTTTTCGGTTATTTTGGTTATGTCATTCCACTTTTATTTTTAGTTAGTGGTTGGCGTTGGTTTCAATTAAGGCGTAAAAAAGAACCGTTTAATCAGGTTCTGTTCTCTGTACGTGGAGTTGCTATTTTTCTTGTGTTTATTGGGGGCTGTGGCCTTGCTTGGATGCATTTTTATTCGGGAAGTGCGCTCCCTCTTAAAGACCAAGGTGCTGGTGGTATTCTGGGTGATGCCGTTGGGTCATTATTACAAGTGGCGACCGGTGATATGGGCAGTACCTTAATTATGCTGGCGATGTTTCTAATCGGTATGACCTTGTATACCGGTTTATCTTGGCTGTTAGTGATGGATAAGACCGGCCAATTTACCTTAAACACGATCACAAAACTTAGAAATAAAGCGTCTTCAATAAAAGATGAAGCAGAAGGGCGACGCGCCAGAAAAGACAGGGAACATTTATTAAAACAGGAACAGGAAATAGTCGAACAACGTATTCCGCCAAAAATTCAGGAAGCCGTACCAGAAGTTAAGCCGAGCGTACGTGCAATTAAAGAAAAACAAGAAAGTTTATTTGAACCGGATTTAGAAACGACACTGCCTGCATTAAGTTTGTTAGATGATCCGATGCCTGCGAAAAGTCAATATTCGAAAGAAGCATTAGAAGCGATATCGCGTCAGGTTGAACTTAAATTAAAAGATTTTGGTGTCACTGTTGAAGTTGTTGCTGTTCATCCGGGACCTGTTGTAACTCGATTTGAACTTGACCCTGCTCCGGGTGTGAAAGGCAGCCGTATTACCAACCTTTCTAAAGATTTGGCGCGGTCATTGTCAGTCATTAGCGTACGTGTGGTTGATGTTATTCCCGGTAAGCCCTATATCGGTTTGGAAATTCCGAATGAAAATCGTGAACTGGTGAGTTTAATCGAGATTATTAATACAGCAGAATATGATGCAATTAAATCACCAATGGCGATTGCTTTGGGTAAAGATATTAGCGGCAGCCCTATTGTTACTGATTTAGGCAAAATGCCGCACTTACTTGTTGCAGGTACCACAGGTTCAGGTAAGTCTGTTGCGTTGAATGCCATGATTTTAAGTTTGCTTTATAAAGCGACAGCATCTGATGTACGTATGATCATGATCGATCCAAAAATGCTTGAATTGTCTGTTTATGAAGGGATACCAAACTTACTTGCGCCGGTTGTGACAGACATGAAAGAAGCAGCCAATGCCTTGCGTTGGTGTGTTGCTGAAATGGAAAAGCGTTATAAATTAATGTCTGCTTTGGGTGTTAGAAATATTGCCGGCTATAACAAGAAAGTCATGGAGGCTAAGTCGAAAGGCAATCCGATTGTTGATCCGTTTTATGTGCCTTTTGGTGAAGATGATGAGCCGCGTTATTTAGAAAAATTACCTTTTATTATTGTCATCATTGATGAACTTGCTGACATGATGATGACAGTAGGTAAAAAGGTTGAAGAATTAATTGCGCGTTTAGCACAAAAAGCCAGGGCTGCCGGTGTGCACCTTGTCTTGGCAACACAACGACCTTCAGTCGATGTCATTACCGGTTTGATTAAAGCCAATGTGCCGAGTCGAATTGCTTTTCAGGTCTCATCAAAAATTGATTCACGGACTATTCTCGACCAAATGGGCGCGGAACAGTTATTAGGACATGGCGATATGCTGTATCTTCCCGGTGGTACAAGTATTCCTGAACGAGTTCATGGTGCGTTTGTCTCAGATAATGAAGTTCATAAAGTGGTTGCTGATTTAAAATCACGTGGTGAACCGGAATATCTGGATGAAATATTAAGTGGGCCATCAGAGGGTGGGGCAGAAGCCATACCGGGCATAGATGCTCCGAAAGATGATATGGATCCGCTTTATGATGAAGCCGTTCAAATTGTTACAGAAACACGTAAAGCCTCTATTTCCTATATCCAAAGAAGATTGCGGATTGGTTATAACCGCGCTGCAAGAATAGTCGAAGAAATGGAGAGCAGTGGACTAGTAGGACCGTTAGAGTCTAACGGAAGCAGGGAAGTCCTGGCAGGCCCACCACCACAGGTAGATTAATGATGATAAAAAAAATATATAACATACTTTTACTTCTTTTTATTTGTAGCAATAATGCGTTGGCTGATGATCACAACGATCCGTTACAAACATTTTTAGAAAATTTTAATTCGCTTGAATCAAACTTTATTCAACAATTGATTAATGAAAATGGCGAAGTTCTGGAAAAATCAGAAGGTATTTTACTGCTACAGCAACCGGGAAAGTTTAACTGGACTTATAAAACGCCTTACGCACAAAAGATTATTTCTAATGGTGACGTGTTATGGATTTTTGATGAAGATCTAGAGCAGCTTACTATTAGAAATATAGGTAATGCGCTTGATGAAACACCTGCAGGAATTATTTTAGGCAACAATGATATTAATGAACATTTTGTTCAGGTAGGAATAGGTTTAATTGATGGCTATGACTGGATTGAATTAACACCAAAAAAAACTGAAACACAATATAAGAATATACGGATTGGTTTTAATGATACGCAACTAGGTATGATGATTATTGTTGATAATCTTGGGCAAACAACGCGCATTGACTTTATCAATGTTAAAAAGAATGCTGAATTGCAACCCTCAAGTTTTGAACTTGAAACTCCAGCTGGTGTTGATGTTATTGATGAAAGGGAAGTCACCGAAACATCTGAAATGAATTCTTAATACTTAATAATTACACATAACTATCGATGTCTGAGTCTGAAGAATTCCGTCCCTTAGCTGATCGTATACGCCCGCTAACAATTGGCGCTTATATTGGGCAGGAACATATACTTGGAAATGAAAAGCCATTAAGGCAAGCAATAGAACAAGGCCGTTTGCACTCAATGGTGTTCTGGGGACCACCGGGTACAGGCAAAACAACATTAGCTCGGCTCATTACAAAGTCTTGTGATGCGCAGTTTTTATCCGTCTCTGCAGTTCTAAGTGGTGTTAAGGATATACGTGCCGCAATTGAACAAGCTAAGCAGTATCGTTCTGCTTATAACAAGGATACCGTTTTATTTGTTGATGAAGTGCACCGTTTTAATAAATCACAACAAGATGCGTTTTTACCTTATGTTGAAGATGGCACAGTAACATTTATTGGAGCGACAACCGAAAACCCTTCATTTGAATTAAATAATGCATTGTTATCCAGAGTAAGAGTTTATGTTTTAAAGTCATTAAAAGCTGAGGATATAAGTAATATTCTTCGACAAGCTTTAAATGATGATGTTAATGGTTTAGCAAAGCAAAAATTAAAAATTGATGATGATGCTATAAAGAAAATAGCCGAAGTTGCTGATGGTGATGCGCGAAGATCATTAAACTTACTAGAAATTGCTTCTGATTTAGCTGAAGATGGAAATATTACAAAGAGCCTGTTAAATGAAGTATTGGTTGATGGCTCATTAAGACGTTTTGATAAAGGTGGTGAAGCATTCTATGATCAAATTTCAGCATTGCATAAATCGGTAAGAGGTTCGAGCCCCGATGCTGCATTGTATTGGTTTGTCAGGATGATTGATGGCGGCGTTGATCCTTTTTATGTTGCTCGCCGAGTTGTACGCATGGCTTCTGAAGAAGTTGGTAATGCTGATCCAAGAGGGTTAAGGCTGGCGCTTGATGCTTGGGAAACACAGGAGAGGCTAGGCTCGCCGGAAGGTGAATTAGCTATTGCTCAGGCAATTGTCTATTTAGCTTGTGCTGCTAAAAGTAACGCCGTTTATACCGCATTTAATACGGCTATGCGTGATGCTAAAGAATCCGGTTCTTTAGAAGTACCGTTGCATTTACGTAATGCGCCAACAAAGTTGATGAAGTCATTAGGATATAAAAAAAACTATCGTTATGCGCATGATGAAGAAAACGCGTATGCAGCAGGAGAAAATTATTTCCCGGATGAAATGGAACCGATAGAATATTATCAGCCTGTCGAACGCGGCTTGGAAATAAAAATTGCAGAGAAACTAGCCTATTTACGCTCGCTAGATGAAGCAGCAAAAAAATCGTAAATAGCCCTGTTTCAGATAAACTATAATCATGATACAACTTCTTTCAATTGCAGCAGGTGGCGCAGTCGGCGCATTATTGCGCTTCTGGTTTTCTAGCGGTGCGCATTTTTTGCTTGGCAAGGGTTTTCCATACGGCACACTGCTTGTTAATGTGCTTGGCTCTTTTATCATTGGTGCGATTTATGTTTATATGATTGAAAGAGGGGAGTTATCTGAAGATTGGCGTGCTTTTTTAATCATTGGTTTATTAGGGGCGTTTACAACTTTTTCGACATTTTCATTTGAGACAATTAATCTAATTGAAACAGGGGAAATGTTAAAAGCAGGGTTGAATGTTTTGCTATCTGTTAGCTTGTGTCTTGTTGCTTGTTGGTCAGCGATATTATTAGTACGACAAGCAAACTTATAACTCGTTATATTTATTAATACTCAGGAATAAAGTCAGAAATGTTAGATCCACATTTATTACGCAATGATTTAGAGTCTGTTGCTAAAGCGTTAAAGAAAAGAAACATGGACCTGGATACAAGTTCTATTCAAGCGCTTGAAGAAAAGCGAAAGTCTATACAAATGAAGACAGAAGAGCTTCAGTCTTTACGTAATTCTAAATCAAAAGAAATAGGAGTATTAAAGTCAAAAGGAGAAGATGCACAAGCTACCATAGATGAAGTTGCTACTATAAAAAATCAACTTGATGAAAGCAGTATCGAATTAGTCAACATTCAATCCAACTTAAATAAAATTATTGCTGCCATCCCTAATAAACCTCATGCGTCTGTACCTGCTGGGAGTTCAGAAGACGATAATGTTGAAGTTAGAAAATGGGGCGAACCAAAACAATTTGATTTTGAAGCAAAAGATCATGTCGATCTAGGTGAAGCATCAGGGATGATAGACTTTGAAGCAGGAGCGAAAATTGCCAGTTCTCGTTTTGTTGTAATGCATGCCAATATAGCAAAATTACATCGTGCCTTGATTCAGCTTATGCTAGACACGCATTGTGAAGAGCACGGCTATCAGGAAATTAATGTGCCGTATCTTGTTAATGAAGATAGTTGTTTTGGTACAGGACAGCTACCTAAGTTTGAAGAAGATTTGTTTAGAATTCCTCGTAGTGTTGAGTCAGAAGTGTTATCAAATACCATTGTTGACATTAAGTCTGAAAGTTATCTTTATTTAATTCCCACTGCTGAAGTACCAGTAACTAATATTGCGCGTGATGAAATATTAGACAGTAAAGAATTGCCAAAGAAGTTTGCTTGTCATTCACCTTGTTTTAGAAGTGAAGCAGGTTCTTATGGTAAAGATACGCGCGGTATGATTCGCCAACATCAATTTGAAAAAGTAGAGATGGTGCAATTGGTTAAACCCGAAACTTCGTATGAGGTATTGGAGGAACTGACAGGGCACGCAGAAAAAATATTACAAAAACTAGAGTTGCCTTATAGAGTTGTTGCTTTATGCGGTGGTGATTTAGGTTTTTCTGCAGCAAAAACTTATGACATAGAAGTCTGGTTGCCAGGACAGAATAAATACAGAGAGATTTCTTCTTGCAGTAACTTTGAAGATTTTCAAGCGCGCCGTATGAAAGCACGCTGGCGTAATCCAGAAACGAATAAACCGGAATTACTGCATACCCTTAATGGTTCAGGTTTAGCTGTGGGACGTACTTTAATTGCTGTAATGGAAAATTATCAAGATAAAGATGGCAATATTATTATTCCAGAAGTATTGCGTCCGTATATGAATAGTCAGACTATAATTTCCTCCGCCAGATAATTAAAAAAGCGTCCTTACGGACGCTTTTTAGTTTTTTACTAGCTGAGTATCATTATTCAGACAGTGCTTTTAAGACTTCATCCAAACGTGCTTTAGCATCACCAAAGAACATGCGCGTGTTCTCTTTGAAGAAAAGTGGGTTTTGAACACCGGCATAACCGGTTGCCATGCCACGTTTCATCACGATAGTGGTATTGCCTTTCCAACATTCCAATACTGGCATACCCGCTATAGGGCTGTTTGGATCATCTAGAGCAGATGGGTTAACAATATCATTTGCACCGATAATGATAGAAACAT
Source organism: Pseudomonadota bacterium (assembly GCA_038142205.1). GTDB lineage: Bacteria > Pseudomonadota > Gammaproteobacteria > Eutrophobiales > Eutrophobiaceae > UBA7359. Next base: position 882,113 of record JAYQJO010000001.1, read on the forward strand.
CAATGTCGGGGAAGTCATCGTTAATTTCATCCATTTCAAACACTATGTCGTAAGGGACTTTTGCTTCAGCAAGCAATACGTTCATATGTCCGGGCATACGTCCTGCAACAGGGTGAATACCAAAACGTACATTGACGCCTTTCTTACGAAGTACTTGAGTTATTTCGTTGACGGTATGTTGTGCTTGTGCGACTGCCATGCCATAGCCAGGAATAATCATTACTTCCTTAGCGCCGGTTAACAATTCAGCGACTTCATCTGTTTCGACAGAGATAACTTCGCCTTGATCCTCTGCTGCTGCGTCAGAACTACCGCTGCTTGTGTCAGTACCAAAACCCCCGGCTATAACAGAAATAAAGTTTCTGTTCATCGCACGGCACATGATGTAGCTTAAAATAGCACCACTACTACCAACTAATGCACCGACAACAATTAATAGATCGTTTCCTAGCATAAAGCCTGTAGCAGATGCGGCCCAACCGGAATAACTGTTCAACATAGAAACAACCACTGGCATATCTGCTCCACCGATTGCCATAACCATATGAATACCAAACAGTAGTGCAATGACTGTCATGATTATGAGAGGAATCATTGCATTGCCACCATCAATATGGGCTTGATGTACAAAGTCATAACAAAAATAAATGCTGGCAATTAGTAATCCCAGATTTAACCAATGACGTGCTGGTAATAACATTGGTGAACCACCTATCTTCCCACTCAATTTACCAAAGGCAATAATTGAACCTGAGAAGGTCACAGCGCCGATCAAAATCCCGATATAGATTTCAACTTCATGGATCACTTTTTCGACCCCGATGAGACTATTTTCGCCCATGAAATTGACATAGCCGACAAGCACAGCGGCAAGACCAACCAAACTGTGAAGTATTGCTACCAGTTCCGGCATTTGTGTCATCTCAACTTTTTTGGCTAGAAGGATACCTATTGAACCGCCGACCAACATAGAAATGATAATAATATGGTAATTTGAGGTAACCGCCGGGCCAAATACTGTTGCTATAATGGCTAGCGTCATTCCTATCATTCCATAAAGATTGCCTTTACGAGATGACTCCTGATGGCTTAAACCACCGAGAGTCAGAATGAAAAGAATGGTTGCCCCGATATAAGATACTGTAACTAATCCTGCTGACATGATTCTTCTCCTTATTTCCTGAACATTTCCAACATACGACGGGTTACGGCAAAGCCGCCCGCGATGTTGATACTGGTTATAAGGACGCAGAAGGCAGCTATGCCCATCAGCAATGTGTTGTCAGACGATATCTGTATCAGAGCACCAATGATAATAATACTACTTACCGCATTGGTCACACTCATCAATGGCGTATGCAATGATGCCGTTACATTCCAGACAACCATGTAACCAACAAAACAGGCCAAGACAAATACAGTTAAGTGCGCCATGAAAGAAGGTGGTGCAACCGAACCTAGCCCAAATAACACAAGCGCACCAATAAGCATTGGCATCATTTGTTTTACTAAACTTGGCGGTTTCGGTTCTACTTTTTCAACGACAGCTGATACTTCTTCTTTTTTCGCTGCTGGAGCCGCTGATAGTTTTGGTGCAGGTGGTGGCCAGGTAATTTCACCGGCATTAATAACCGTTGCACCACGTACTGCTTCGTCTTCCATATCAATAATCATTTCACCATCTTTTTCAGGTGTCATGTCAGTTAATAGATGACGTAGGTTTGTTGCGTATAATTGACTTGCTTGCGTAGGTAAACGGCTTGGAAGATCACTGTAACCTATTACCGTAACTCCATTATCGGTAACTGATAATTCATGTGGCACAGTTAATTCACAGTTACCGCCTTGTTCCGCTGCCAAATCAACAATAACACTACCGTTTTTCATGGACTTAACCATTTCCTCGGTAATTAATTTAGGAGCAGGGCGTCCAGGAATCAATGCGGTTGTGACAATAATATCGACTTCTTTTGCTTGTTCAGCAAACAATGCCATTTCGGCAGCGATGAATTCATCACTCATCGTTTTTGCATAACCGCCTTCGCCGCTTCCGTCTTCTTCAAATTCAAGGAGAAGAAATTCAGCACCCATACTTTCTACTTGTTCTTTTACTTCAGGGCGGGTATCAAATGAACGGACTATTGCGCCAAGACTGTTTGCGGCGCCGATTGCAGCCAAACCGGCAACACCTGCGCCAATAACCAGTACTTTTGCTGGTGGTACTTTACCTGCTGCAGTGATTTGCCCGGTAAAGAATCGGCCGAATTGATGCGAAGCTTCGACGATGGCTCGATAACCGGCGATATTTGCCATGGAACTTAAAGCGTCCATTTTTTGAGCGCGAGAAATACGAGGAACACTGTCCATTGCCAGAATATTCACATTCTTGGCTGAAAGTTTGTTCATTAATTCTTCATTTTGGGCAGGCCAGATGAAGCTGATTAAGGTTTGACCATCGTGTAATAATTCAACTTCATTGTCATCCGGAGCACGGACTTTAAAGATAATGTCAGTTGAGTCCCATAGTGCTTTTGTATCACTAATAACCTCAGCACCTGCTTCTGTATAAGCTTCGTCTGAAAAATTGGCTTTCGAACCTGCGCCAGATTCAACTGAGACGCTATATCCTAACTTATCCAACCATTTTATGACTTCAGGTGTTGTTGCTACACGTTTTTCACCATCATAAGTCTCCTTAGGCACGCCGATTTTCATGGAGTAACCCCTCCCCTTGTTAATTGAATTGTTTATTATTTAGAAATAATTATTTTTTATATGACCGAGCGTGATGCTAGCACGATTTTCAATCTAAGTGATAGCTGGAGAAGTTGTTGAAGGCACGTATTTCCCGAAGAAACACTCATAAAATTGCATAACTTTGACAAATTGTTTCGTCGCTGTCTTTCGATTACATCGGCGAAGCGTAAAAAAAAACCGGCATAAAGCCGGTTTTTCAAAACAATTATATCGAATGAGTCTTAATCGTCGCCAGAAAGCGCACCTAAAAGGTGTAAAAGGTTCATGAACATAATGTATATATCAAGGAATAGGCTGATGGTTGCCATTATGTAGTTTGTTTCTCCCCCATGGATTATTTTGCTTGTGTCATAAAGAATATATCCAGAGAACAATAAAATAGACATAGCAGATAAGCCTAATTGCATAGCAGGAACTTGGAAGAAAATATTAGCAAGTGAAGCAACAATTAAAACAATCAGCCCAATTGCGAGAAAACCACCCATAAAGCTGAAATCTTTACGTGTCGTCAGTACATAACCTGATAAACCAAGGAAGATAACACCGGTACCACCCGCTGCAGTCATGACTAATTCTGCACCGTTACTAAAGAAAGTGAGGTAAGCATTAATAGTGGGGCCTGCTGTCAGTCCCATAAAACCGGTAAATGCAAAAACACACAATAACCCCATAGCACTGTTTTTGAAGACATTTGTTAGCATTAACAAGCCAATCATGCCGCCCAACTGAATGATCCAGTGAATTGGAGGAAAATTAAGCTGTATAGAGACTGCCGCCATGACAGCACTGAATATTAATGTCATAGACAACAGTAAGTACGTGTTTTTCAATACATTATTAGTAACAAGTATTGATTCTTCTGATCTACGAGTAACGACAGTAGGAGTTTCGTTCATTAAATATCACCTTTCATGTAATTGATAATCTATATGTAATGCTTTGACAGTAAAATTACAAGTTTTGTTTCATTAAATTTTCTTTAAATTCAACCAGCTTAGTCCTTTTACATGCTCAAATGATCATGTATCCTCTCGCTCTTCAAATTGGAGAGGTGGCAGAGTGGTTGAATGCACTGGTCTTGAAAACCAGCAAGCCTTCGCGGGCTTCCAGGGTTCAAATCCCTGTCTCTCCGCCAAATAAAAATAGCCCTTTTCAGGGCTTTTTTTATTTTTAAGAGTTCGTTCTGGAATGGAAGCATTCGCTTTTTAGAAATCACCAAGGCAGTTATAAGCTACTGATAGCTATCATGATTTAGTCCAGTTTCCTGCATTAATAGCGCAATTACGAATATTCTCCGCTCTTTTTAGAGCATTCCCGTGAATTTTTAAATTTGGGCTTCTGTTTTCATCTTCTAAAAGTTCAATGACAGCCTGAAGCACTTCTAGATCAGCATATTTTGCGACATAACAATCGGCCTGATTCTCAGATAATGTAGGATAGTATTTGGGTCTTAATAAACTATGATCAAGCCGATGATGTGCATAAGCATGGGATATGAAAAAGCTGCAAGCATCGCCAATTTGCTTGCATGTATCGGGATTATAGATAACAACATAGGATTCATGAAAATGCGTTCTGATTGATGCTATTTCAGTGTGATTTGGATCTTTGAGCACACGTATAGGATGAATATAATTCGTTTTGCAAGCAGTCAGGCCAGATAATATGCCGAATGTTAATAGCGCATTAATTAAAATATGTCTCATAATAAAAATTCTTTATATTTAGAAAAAATGACTTTTAAATTTATGAATGAACTTTAATTTGATAAAGACTTTATAACATTAGACTATAAATACTAACAATTCTTATGTTATGTGAACTCCACGATTATATTGAGATTGCCTGTCTTTTTCGCTATCAGGTAGCCTTGCTGCTGGATACTGATGAGGAACTTGAAGGAGTTGCTATTGATACTTTAACAAAGCCTGACAAGACAGAATATTTAATCTTCGTGGATAATGACTTAAAAAAAGAAATGGAAATACCATTAAGCAGAATAAGACAGATGCAGTCATGCTTTGATAATCCACACTTTAATAAAGTAGATTTTTCAACCTAAAGCCTCTGCGCATTTGCTTCTTCATGTGAGCATGTATTCCTTAGACGCGCTTATTAAAGGCGAATAGGGGAATAGTCGTTCCATTGTATTCTTTATCTCATTTGCAAATTCTGCAGCTGATTGAAATCGCTCTTTATCTTCTTTCGCCATTGCTTTTTTAATGATTGCTGACACTTCATCAGGAACATCAGGTTGTAATTCTGATACTGAAACAGGAGTCTTATTCAAGATTTGAGACGCAGTATTTTCTTTACTAAACGGGTATCTTTTGGTCAGCATTCTGTACATTGTAGAACCTAAAGCAAAAATATCTGTAAGCGCTGTTATTTTTCTACTTCCATCAAAATGTTCCGGTGCCATGTAGGCAATAGTGCCAACATTTTTTTTGGGGATTTCTTCAATTTTCTGAGAAATACTAAAATCAGTTATTTTAGAAATGCCGTTAGCTGGATGGTAAATAATATTACCCGGTTTAATATCTCGATGAATAACGCCATGATAATGAATATAAGCTAGCCCCATACAACATTTATAAATAACGGAAAGGGTTTCTTCAACATCCATCGGTCCAATACTAATCATATAATCCATTATTGAACAGCCGGGAACGTATTCCATTACAATATAATCCAGGTTATTTTCTTTTATCACATCATATATAGCGACAATATTTTCATGGTTATATTTACCTGCTATTTTTGCTTCATGATGAAATTCGCTAATAGATTGTTTAATCTCATTCGCTGTCATAATTCCAGCTTTTATAGACTTAATGGCCACAGTTCGATCCATTAAAGGGTCATAAGCACGATAGACAATTCCAGATGTACCTTCACCTAATTTACTTTCAAGTTTATAACGACCGATATAATTCATATTGAACCTTTTGTTTATTATTTTTATGTAGGTTTATTGTTCTATGTCAACAATCTCTGTAACCGGGAGTATTGCTATATCATTAAATTTAAAGTTTTTCCCTTCTGATAGATCAAGAAGACTTGAAATTCGAGAATACGTATCTTTTACAAGAATTTCTTCACCGTTATCCGTTGTACGCCTGATTCCAAACCTTAGTTTCTTACGCTCTAGTGTATTTAAGTTCCCTAGCATATTTTTTGTAGACCATATTGAGCCTTGACGTGCTAAATCACTGATTCTGGCAGCATGATTGATTGTGTCTCCCAGAACGGTAAATTCGAGATTAGTTCCACTGTGATATGTTCCGAACCATTCTTGCCCTTCATGTAAACCAATATTCAGGAAGAGGGAATGCAACCAGTTTTTCCGAGCCTGCCAGTCGCGACTTAAATCATGCATCATGTTTTTTAGCTCATGTGCGCAACGGATCGAATTCAAAATATAACTGCTGTCTGGTTGCGGGAAAAAATAACAAACCATGCCATCGCCGACATGTTTACCATGTGTCCCGTAGTATTTTCTGAATATCGGTTCAGCAGCCTGCCAGATATGATTTATCAGCTCAAAATATTCATCAGGCGGCAATTCAGCACATATCTGCACGGAGTTTTGTAAATCCGCTACCATAACTGCTAATGGAGTTAGAAAAGGTTTTCGTTTCTTGAGTAAGTTTCTTATAACATGGTCCCTTCTTGATAATAATTCAATCAGGGGTGAGCAATCCATATCTGCTTTTGCATACGCAAATAGAATACCTTCGCGGAAAAAGCAGGCATACAAGTTATAAGGTTGAGCCTCATCAGAGGCACTATTTAAATTAACAGGAAAATGGATAACAGGAGCTTCTTCAATCGCTTCAACTGACTCATATAATTCATCGAGTACCCTGCCATCTTCAGCATTGAGTGAAGCGTAAATGGAAGCAATATTTTTTCGGGTTAATCTTTTTTTGGCAGTTTCCAGATGGTTAGAAAGAATTGTTTTCCATTCCAGCATGTTTCGTGACACGTTTGATTCTAGTAGCAAACGGAAAATATTACGTTCTTCAACATCTCCTTGCATTGGGTGGTCTTGACCAAAAATATTTGTCAGAGCTGCATCATTCCACCACATTACTTCAAAATTATTATTCACCATATATGCAGGGCCGGTTATATCTTCAATCCCTAATTCAACGGTTAATAATTTTGTGGAGCTCTCTCTTTCGTGCGGCTGACCAATTAGTTCATCAATAATAGGGGAGGCGGCATCGGGCTTGCTTATACTAAGCTGCTTTGTAATTGCTGAGATGGACATACCTTCTTTTTTAATTGTTGCACCAGTTTTATTTGTTCAAGAGCGGCATCCGGGAAATAGCCAATTCTTGGCGCACGTCCATCGTCATCTTTTGTGCGTTGTACTAACGGTTTTTGTAGAATGCCAAGAGCTATGTAATTGTTTAATGTTGCTCGCGATATTCCTGTTAGTTCAATTATTTGTTTGCTTGTTAGCATATTCAAATTTAGACAGTATAATTAGACAGAATAGTATTCTTTATAAAAGCAACTGTCAATAATATAATGTAAAATTATAGTTAAATACTGTAAGTTATTAATAAATATTGTAAATTATGATTATTATTTAATAATTATACAGTTTAATTATGCAGTCTATTTTTATTGCTTAATGGATAAGGTATAAATATTTTGTTTGTAAGTTGCTGTTTTATAATTAAAAATAATGCTTTAAAGCTAATTTGTGCTGCTAAGCTTTTGGAATTATAAATAGATCTTAAATGTATGTAATAGTATAATAAAAACAAATAGTTATATTTAATATATAAAGTTATTTAAAGGAAAAATTTTTTGGAAAAAGATGCGTTTTTTAATATCGAATGTCAGTCATGTAGCAGGTTGAGTCAGTTTCTTGGTGAGGTTAAGAAGAATCACCCTAAATACTATTGCAAACCGGTACCTGCATTTGGTGTAAAAAAACCTAAGTTACTTATTGTTGGGTTAGCTCCTGGTATGCATGGTGCGAATGCGACGGGCAGACCATTCACTGGCGATCATGCTGGTATATTATTATATGAAATGTTGTATAAGCATGGTTTCAGTAATAAAGCTGATTCAATTCATGTAAAAGACGGGTTGAAGTTGAAACAGGCACGAATCACGAATGCAGTAAAATGTTTGCCTCCAGAAAATAAGCCTGTCGGCGACGAGGTAAATACATGTAATCAGTATTTAGTTGAAGAGTTAAAGTCATTGATAAAAAGGCGATAATTTTATGTCTCGGGTTAATCTCCCATAAAGCAGTGATAAAGGCTTTGGCTTTAAAACAAAAAGACTTTTCTTTTGGGCATGGAAATTTACACAAACTCGAAGATGGACGGCAAATTCTTGATTCCTATCATTGTAGCCGTTACAACACTAACACTGGTCGTCTTACAGAAAAGATGTTTGACGATATATTTAAACAGGCTCAAATTGAATTAGGTTTGTAAATGGCTTTTGATTCTCAATCTTTCCTAAAAACACTGACCGGTCGCCCTGGTGTTTATTGTATGCAAGATGAAGAAAGCAAGGTCATCTATGTAGGCAAAGCAAAAAACCTGAAAAAACGTGTTTCGAGTTACTTTAATAGGTCACAAGCCGACTCGCCGAAAACACAGGCAATGGTGAAACAAATTGAAAATATCGAGATCACTGTAACGCATACAGAAAATGAAGCGCTCATACTCGAAAACAACTTAATAAAAAGCTACAAGCCTCGTTACAATATTCTATACAGGGATGATAAAAGTTACCCTTATCTTTATTTGTCGACTAATCATAAATACCCTCATTTTCGCTATCATCGTGGCGCATTAAAAGGAAAGGGTAAGTATTTTGGTCCTTATCCGAGCGCTGGCTCGGTTAGAAGTACATTAAACTTGTTACAAAAGCTGTTTTTAATTCGCTCCTGTGAAGACAGCGTGTTTGCTAATCGCTCGCGTCCTTGCCTGCAATTTCAGATAAAGCGCTGTACCGCACCGTGTGTCGAGTATATCTCAGAGGAAGACTATAAACGCGATATTGATAATGCCGCTTTATTTTTGGAAGGAAAGAATGAAGTGGTCATCGAAGCGTTAACTGACCCCATGCAAAAGGCGTCTGATGCGCTTGAATTTGAGCTTGCTGCAAGACTCAGAGATCAGATTCGTTCTATACGCGATGTACAGGAAAAGCAGCATATCAGCTCGGATAGTGGCGATATTGATATTATAAGTTGTGTTATCAGTGCTAATCAGGCCTGCATACAACTAGTTTTTATTCGCGCTGGACATAACCTTGGTAATCGCAATTTTTATCCTCAGCATATTGATGAGCAAACAGAGGCAGATTTAGTTAAGGCTTTCATTAGCCAGTTTTATTTAAACGAACATTCTCAGCAAAAGATTCCTGAGGAAATAATTTTGAGTCACCACATAGGTGATATTGAATTACTCGAAAACGTTATTAGTGATAAAGCAGGCAAAAAAATAAAGTTAAAAGCGAATGTAAGAGGGGAGCGTTTAAAGTGGCTAAACATGGCAAAGGAAAATGTTGAATTAACAATTAATCAAAAAATAGCGAGTAATAAGAGCCAGCATAAACGGTTTGATTCATTACAAAAGTTACTCGAATTTAAAGACCCGATAGAGCACATGGAGTGCTTTGACATTAGCCATACTCAAGGCGAAGCAACCGTTGGTTCTTGCGTTGTATTTGGACCAGATGGGCCATTAAACTCCAAATACCGGCAATTTAATATCGAAAATATTACGAAAGGTGATGATTATGCCGCTATGAGTCAGGTTATCCGGCGTCGTTATACGCGCCTCGTTAAAGAAAATGCGGGCTTGCCGGACTTGATATTAATTGATGGCGGTAAAGGCCAAATAGGCGTTGCTAAAAAAGAACTGTATGAATTACAACTCACGCATATTCCTATATTAGGCGTCGCCAAAGGCCCGTCGAGAAAACCGGGTCTTGAGAATTTAATTTTGGCACTTGAAAATAGAACCATACACTGTGATAGTTCGTCTCCCGCGTTACATTTGATTCAACATATACGCGATGAAGCGCATCGATTTGCAATAACAGCCCATCGACAAAGAAGAAAAAAGAATCGTGGACGTTCAAAACTGGAAGAAATTGAAGGTATTGGAAGCAAAAGAAGACAAAGTTTAATAAAACATTTTGGCGGGATACAAGGTGTTGCTAAAGCAGGTGTAGACGATATAGCCATGGTTTCAGGCATTAGTAAAAGTCTAGCCAGAAAAATATACGATACATTTCATAATTGATAACAATGAATATACCCAACCAATTAACACTATTAAGAATTTTGCTCATTCCTGTTTTTGTCCTGATTTTCTATTTGCCGTATGAATGGAATAATCTGATGGCATGTATTATTTTTTCATTAGCTGGTATTACCGATGCGCTTGACGGCTATTTAGCAAGAAAACTGAATCAAACCTCATCGTTAGGTGCATTTCTTGATCCTGTGGCAGACAAATTAATGGTCGCAGTCGCATTAGTATTGCTTGTGCAACAAGATCCTAATCTCTTATTAGCGTTAGCCGCGGCAATTATTATTGGACGTGAAATTACAGTTTCGGCATTACGTGAATGGATGGCTGAAATTGGTGCAAGAAGCAAAGTAGCGGTATCGGTCTTAGGTAAAATAAAAACAATCACTCAATTGCTCGCTATTGGTTTTTTAATCTTCAAAAACTCAGTTTTTGGCCTGCCTGTTTATCAAATAGGCCTAGTTCTACTTTATATCGCTTCATTTTTGACGATTATCTCTATGTTTCAATATCTTTTAGCCGCTTGGCCAAAGTTGAAAGAATAATTTCTTAATTTGATTGACACATAAATCGCTACGACTACAATATGCGCTCTTTTTCGCGGGAATAGCTCAGTTGGTAGAGCGATACCTTGCCAAGGTATAGGTCGCCGGTTCGAACCCGGTTTCCCGCTCCAGAATTTGGAAACCCCGGATAAACCGGGGTTTTATATTTTGGATATAGTAAGTTTGATAAATGGCTGGGTGGCAGAGTGGTTATGCAGCGGTTTGCAAAACCGTGGACCTCGGTTCGATTCCGGGCTCAGCCTCCATATCAAACTCAACGTATGCGTTTGCCCGGGTGGCGGAATTGGTAGACGCAAGGGACTTAAAATCCCTCGCCTTAACAGGCGTGCCGGTTCGATTCCGGCCCCGGGCACCATTCTTTAACTAATACTGATTTTATTTTTAATTCTTTTTAAAAGTTGTGATATCTGCAGCATGCTTTTAGTGAAACCTGTTTATATTAGTGATAAGATGCCATCCGAATTTTTGTCATATTACAGGTTTAAAACAGTCTGTAATGAGAATTTGTAAATAAATAAATAGAAGCAATAGACTGAATCAATATGTTTTGCTTTTATAAAATAACTTCAATTTGATTTTTAAATTTAAGGAAAAAACATGGCCAAGAAAAAATTAACTGCTGTTAAAGACCGTATGACCAAAGCGCAAATAATCGCTGAAATTTCTGAAGCAACTGAATTATCAAAAGCTGATGTAAAAGCTGTTTTAGTATCTTTAGCTGAACAAGCACAACGTCATTTGAAAGCAAACTCATGTGGTGAATTTATGGTGCCTGATCTGGGCCTTAAATTAAAGCGCGTTAAAAAACCTGCTACTAAAGCACGTAAAGGTATTAACCCATTTACTGGTGAAGAGATGATGTTCAAAGCAAAACCTGCTTCTAAAACTGTTAGAGCAGTAGCATTAAAAGGCTGTAAAGAAATGGCAGGCTAGTTTGCCTGATTTAAATAGCCTGTACCTTAAGTACAGGCTATTTTAAATATGTTGTCTACAAAGGATCATAGCCGCGACAAGGCTGGTCTAACCTACATCTATCCCGTTCTATCCCGTCGCTCTGGTGGGCTTTCAATTGGAATAAATCTTAATATAAATAATGCCTGTAATTGGCGTTGTATCTATTGCCAGGTACCGGATCTTATTCGCGGCAGCGCACCATCGGTAAATATTGAAAAACTGGCAAGCGAATTAAGAAGTTTCTTAGCGGATGTTATTCATGGAAATTTTTATGATAAAGAGGAAATACCCGTTGAACATCGTGTAATAAAAGATATCGCGATTTCTGGTAACGGAGAGCCAACAACTGCAAATGAGTTTGATCAGGTTGTTAATTTGATAGAGCTCGTTTTAAAAGAATATGGCTTATTTGGTAAAGTAAAGTGTGTATTGATTACAAACGGCAGTATGGTTGGGCGCAACCACGTTAAAAAAGGATTAGAGAAACTGTCTAAAATCAACGGAGAAATATGGTTCAAAATTGATAGTGCGACTCCAGCCGGGATTGCTACAATCAATCAGGTTAAAGGCTCGAATATTACCGCACTAAAACGTTTAAAAGTTGCAGCAGAACTTTGCCCAACACTGATCCAAACCTGTGTGTTTTCTTATAAGAATAAAGCTCCAGATGAAATTGAAACGAACGCCTATCTACAATTACTGAAGGCAACAATAAGTCGTAATATCCCGATTAAAGGTGTTTTACTTTATGGCGTTGAAAGGGACTCATTGCAACCAGAAGCAAAGTTTATTAAAAAACTTCCTGAGTCTTGGTTGCAAGATTTTGCGTCACAGATACAAGCTTTATCTATTGATGTAACGGTCGCACCTTAAAATAAACTTTTTAATTTATCGCCGATAGCACCTGCCGCGTCTTTAACAGTGTCAGTTGTTTTTTCTACTGTAGTTTTTCCTTCAACGGGTTTCTCTTTAGCTGCTTGTTTTACAGGTGCTTTTCCTAAAGCTATATCGCAAGGATTCTGATCATCCGCAACACCATCACTTAATAAGCCTTCCGCTAACAGAGATAATCCGCCTGTTGCGACAGCTGTTCCTACGGATAAACCTTTTTTCAATGCTGCTTCAGCATCTGCTTTCGGGCTTGGGTTTGCTAATGTGCCGCCTAATCTAACTAAACTGGCAACTTGCCCCAGGTTTAAACCAACACCTTGTTTTGCTTTTGGAGTAATACCGATATCTAAAGCTTCTGTCTTTAAATCTATTGTTCCTGCACCAATAACATTCATTAAGCTTGTTGACATGGCAATACCATTTTCTGCGGAAGCGAGGCCGTCCTTGATCTTAAAATTAACAACAGCACACTCTAACTGGCTATTATTCGCACTGTCAGACCCAGGAGTTAACATCGAAAGTGTACTCATTAAAGCATCTGCGCTGGCCAGTTTTAACGCAGAGCTGGAAATTTCCCCTTTACCGGTTTGAATTAATATCTTGCCGTTCAAGCCAGCCATGATTTGACTGACACTGTTGCCAGAGCCTTTCAGGTCAATGGTGATATCCGTTTTACCGCCAGTGATTAGCTTTTTCTCTTGAATAGCGGGAACCTGACTGATATCGAACTGTTTTATATCGACATTATTACTAAGTACCGCTGTTTTTCCATTGCTACCATCAAGATCTACTTTGATTGATAATGAACCACCCGCAGCTTTACCGGATTTCGATAGCTTTAATTTACCGTTATTTAAATTTAGAGAAATTGCCGCATCATTAATGGTCAGATCTTTTGTAATTAACTTCTTGGTTTTAAAAGTTAAATTAACATCGGCTGCTTTAAGCCCCTCAAGTGGCAATGGGTCAGAAGGAAATACTTTTTCTTTTTTAACTTTTTCTTCTTTTGCCTCGCCCTGAAAGGGACTGATGTCAAGAGTGTCGGAACTCAGGTTTGCATTAAGTATTGGTCTTTCGCCAGATATACTGACATCGATATCTCCGCTGACTTTATACTCCATTAATTGCGCAGTCATGGCTTTTACGGCATAGCCCGATTTTGTGTCAGATAGTTTGCCATTAAATGAAATAGGGCCAGCATCAGGTAACTCTTGCCCGGCAATATTATTTAAATTACTTAATTTGCTAACTTCAAAAGAGGTTAATAAATCAATTCCTTTGGCACTCATGGGTTGCGCAATAGAGCCATCTATAGAAATTTTTGCATCAGCAACTTCGATGCCCAGTTTTACAGGGTAATTTTTGTTGTCTAATAAATTATTAATCGATCCTAAAGAACCATTTAACTGTAATGGCGTTTTATTGAAACTGGCTTTTACAAGCAGTTCCATAGGATCTGAAAAACTGGAAGAATTAACTGTGATTTCATCAATGTTGAGTTCTGTTTTCTTTCCTGCTTTGCCATCAAGATAGATGATGTTTGCTTTCTCAATTTTGACTTCGTTTACTGCCAAGCCAGGTAATTCGCCACTATCACCAGCTTGTTGTTCAGTTGCTTCTTTTTTAGTTTCCTTATTAGTTGAAAACACCCAGTTTCCCTGGCCTTGTTCATTGGTTTCCAGATAGATATTCGGTTCTATCAGGATCAAACGTACTACCTGAATATTTTTCTTCAGTAATGGTATTAAGGCGATTTGCGCTTCAAACTTGCTGACGCTTAACATATTTTTTTCTTTTGACCAGTCTGCATTGCCCAGCGTTACACCTTCGATGGCAACAGTCGGGATGAGGGAAGGGGCTAACTTTAAATCGCCAGCTATTTCAAAGTCTCGGCCAGTATTATCTTTAACGACTTTAACTATTTGATCTTTGTATTGATTTATATCTGTTGTCATAATTAATCCGATAACTGCAACAACAACAACGACAACAAGAACGAGTAAAATTTTGATCAGTTTTCCCATGATAAAGTCCTTAATAAAATACCAGTTTTAGATAGAATCGAGCTTTTAACTTAATACAGTAGTAAATGATTCAATTTACATATATTTAGACGGCTATAATTTATAATTATGTTTAAGTCTTATTAAAGCAATATACATAATTCATGACGCAAAAACTATGAATGACTTTTTCCATAATAAAGAAGAGAGGGCTTGTTGTGATAGAGCGGCTTAGGAAAAGTACTTTTTACTCAATATTACATCGCTGTTGGTCATGAATTTCTTATCTGTTTAAAAGAACATTCGCTCTCACGTACTGTGTCAAAAGTATTTTGGCCTAGCTTTAATATTAGCCGTCGATGGTATTTGAAGTTCGTTCTGAAGGTAAGGCGCCTTTTGCCGCTTCTTTATTAACCAGAGTGAGTGCACCAGATAAGGGTTTTACCTTTATTAATGGCTGGTGTCGTAACGGACTACACCAAAATAATCATTTTAAAAGAGGGCTCAGGAAAATGGGTAATCCCGTTATTTTCAGCACTTGTGATATTGCAACAGGTTATGTTATTGAGACTCATATTTAATAATACTATATTCCAATTTAACATAATATACATTATGCGCATATAAATATTAAAGTGCTATAGGCTGGGTTAGTTCGTATTGCCTTGTTCTATTATGTCTTTAACGCCTTTTGTGCGTCCACGTATTGCACGAGTAAAAACATCGTCTCGATCTTCAGTCGCTTCCATAAGCTCTTCTAATGCTTTGTCAGCATCAAATATATCGGTTACTTTGTTTTTGATTGAATCAGAAGAAAAATCAGTTTCGCTAAATTGAAAAGGCTCTGTCGATGTATTTTCATAAAAATCGTCTTGTTCAGCTTCTGATTCATATTTGGAATAGATATGGCTTAAGTTGTCATAATCTTGTTGTAGCATCACTGCATACTGATCCTTGGCTTTACAGTTAGAATCAAGACTATTTTTAGGCAAGTTTGTATAGTGGGTTTTACCCGTTTCGTCCGTACAGCTATATAATTCAATAGCAAATGTTGAAAAAGAGACGTAACTTAAAACAATAAAAGATAATATTTTCATATGTTTAGTTATTATTTTTATATTCTTTAATAAGTCAATTATTACACTATAGAACAGGCATTGCATTAATACTATGTCGATAAAAATTTTATTAAAAAAAGAATTTCCTCTGCAAGAAGATTTAATTTATCTCAATCATGCGGCTGTTTCACCTTGGCCAAAACGGACATCTGATGCCGTTAAAGCTTTTGCTGAAGAAAATACGTATTATGGCGCTCAGAATTACCCTAAATGGCTTGGTGTTGAAAAAAAGCTAAGAAGGCAGCTCAAAACGCTGGTGAATGCCCCGTCTACTGATGATATCGCTCTATTGAAAAACACTTCTGAAGCGCTTTCTGTCGTCGCTTCAGGCTTAAATTGGGCTAAAGGCGACAATATCGTCAGTAGTAATGAGGAATTCCCTTCTAATCGTTTGCCCTGGTTAGCTCAGGCGAAGCATGGCGTTGAGTTTAAAGAAATTGATTTACACGAAGCTGAAACACCCGAAGCTTCCTTAATTCAAGCTTGTGATGAAAAAACCCGTTTATTAACAATTAGTTCTGTTGAATATGGAACAGGTAAGCGCATTGATCTAGAGAAATTAGGTCAGTTTTGCAGCGAAAACAATATATTATTTTGTGTCGATGCGATTCAAAGTCTGGGCGCCCTGCCTTTTGATGTGCAAAAAATAAATGCTGATTTTGTTATGGCTGATGCGCATAAGTGGCTTTTAGGTCCAGAAGGTATCGCGTTGTTTTATTGTAAGCGGGAAGTTAGGGATTTATTGGAACTACACCAGTTTGGCTGGCATATGGTAAAAAATGTTGGTAATTATGCAGAAAAAGACTGGCAGATAGCGGACAGTGCTCAACGCTTTGAATGCGGCAGCCCGAATATGCTAGGTATTCATGCTTTATCGGCCAGTTTATCGCTAATCGAAGAAGTTGGCATTGATGTGATATCAAATAATATTATTAATAATGTCTCTTATATTATTGATAATATTAAAAATATAGGTGGTTTAAGTTTTATCTCACCGATGGAAAAGCCGCAATATGCAGGTATCGTGACCTTTGATATTAAAGGTAAAAATATGACTGATATCTATACTAAATTGATGAAAAACAAAGTAATTTGTGCAAATCGAGCTGGAGGCATTCGTTTCTCTCCACACTTCTATACTAGTAGAGAAAAAATAGACAAAGGACTTGAAGTATTTCTCTCAATTATTTGATTTAATTAAATAATTTATAGTAGTTATTGCTTGTTTTCTCAGCGACCTCTTCAAACTCAATGTCTTTTAATTCTGCAATAAATTCCGCAACATGTTTTACATACGCAGGCTGATTCGTCTTACCGCGAAATGGTACTGGAGCCAGATAAGGCGAGTCTGTTTCGACTAGCATTTTGTCCAGAGGCGTTTGTTTGGCTACTTGCTGTAATTCTTTGGCATTTTTAAAGGTGACAATACCTGAGAAGGAAATTAGAAAATTCAGATCCATCGCAGCTTGAGCTGTCTCCCAATCTTCAACAAAGCAATGCATGACGCCACCTACCTCGTCGGCCCCCTCTTCTTTTAATATGCGAATAACATCATCCTTGGC
Source organism: Pseudomonadota bacterium (assembly GCA_038142205.1). Taxonomy (GTDB): domain Bacteria; phylum Pseudomonadota; class Gammaproteobacteria; order Eutrophobiales; family Eutrophobiaceae; genus UBA7359. The sequence continues at coordinate 899,262 of JAYQJO010000001.1, forward strand.
TTCGCGCGTATGAATAATAAGGGGTTTATCCAGTTCTTTTGCTGCACTAATGTGTGTGCGAAAACGATCACGCTGCCATTCCAAGTCACCTTCACTACGAAAATAATCGAGTCCTGTTTCACCAATAGCGACGACTTCATCATTTGATGCCAGAGAAATAATATCTTCAATAGTCGCTTTCTGCTTTAGTTCAGTATTCGGGTGAATGCCAACAGATGCCGACACGTTTTCATGTTTTCGTGCCAAATCAATGATTTTTGGTGAATCTTCTAGATCAATTGCAACGCATAGCATATGAGAGACATCATTCTCTTTTGCGTTATTTAAGATTTCATCAACCGCCATGTCTTCACTAAGTAAAGGGATATGGCAATGAGAATCTATTAGACTGGTCATAGAATAAGATTAAGCTAGTTAATGTCAGTAGTTTAAACTACTGATTACATCGTGTGTGTAGGACGATCAGACTTTAATGCGCCAGCAAGCGATTTCTCGATCTTGCTTTTAGTTGCTCCTTTATCCAATTCGCTAAATTGTACGCCTATTCCGGCTGTTTTGTTGCCTTGTGCGCCTTTAGGAGTAATCCAGACTACTTTACCGGCGACAGGTAGCTTATCTTTACTGTCTGTCAGGGTTAACAGCATAAAAACCTCATCACCTAGGCTGTAATCTTTTGCTGTTGGGATAAAAAGCCCGCCATATTTAACAAATGGCATATAAGAAGCGTATAGCGCACTTTTATCTCGAATTGTTAGAGATAAAATACCTTGTCTTGCGTCGCGGCCAGCTGCCATTTAACTCACTCCCCTGAACTCGTTTTGGACTAATCCGTTGCTGCTTTGGGTGTATTCCAATTTAGTACAATTTCTTCAAACAAGCTTAAAACATTGTAGTTCATTACGCCTGTCGCCTGGTGATACTTAAACAATATAAAATCATAGTTCCTGACTAACGCAACCAAGTCTAATGAATTTACAAGGTCTTGCAAGTCTTCTTTCAAGTCAAAGTTAACAAGATGCGAAGCGTCTTTCTGTAATTTCAAACGAATGAGATCCTGAATTAACTTCAATAAACTGATAAAAACATTTTCTGTCCCGAGTGCTTGCCAATTTGATGCAATTTGTACGGGATCAGAGTTACTTGTAGATAAGGATTTCAAGTCGTTCAGCAGAGTATGACGATGCTGTATTTGCTCTTCTTCAACCATCTTCACCGCTTTTAACGGCCCGCCAGAAGCCAAACGTAGTAATAATTCGGCAGAAAGATTGCTTTCAATAGGTTGTTGTTTAAGCCAGTTAACTGCTCTGTCATCGCAAGCGGCCTGAAAACCCACTTTTTGACAGCGACTTCTTATCGTAATGGGCAGATTAGAAGGTCTGTGACTCAAAAGAAATAACATTGACTGCGAAGGTGGTTCTTCCAGTGTTTTCAATAATGCATTTGCCGTCGCACGATTCATGGCATCAGCTGCTTTAATAATCGCGATCTTATGATTACCAGAAAAGCTTTTTAGCGCAACGTACTCTATAAGTTCTCTTATCTGATCAATTTTTACTTGTTTACCCTCTTCTTCCGGTTCGATAATGAGCAAGTCAGGATGAGAACCAGCAATAAATAATTGGCAACTTTGGCAATTACCACAAGCATTATCGGGATTGTTGTTAGCATGTTTCTGGTCTTTGTTTAAACACAGTATTTGCATGGCAAATGTCAATGAAAATTGCGTCAGCCCTATTCCTTCCGGCCCGGTTAGCAATAAAGCGTGGGGGAAACGTTGTTGCTTTTGCATTTCCAGTAAACGCTGTTTTTGTTTTTCCTGCCAGGGATAAACTTCTAACACGAATATTCTTCCAAAATAGTTTGAATTTGCAGTTTCACATTTTCAAATGATTGCGATGCATCAATAATACGAAAGCGTTTAGGTTCCTCTTTCGCTCTTTTGAGATAACAGCTGCGGATACGTTCAAAAAAGCTAATTTCTTCCTGTTCAAATCGATCAGCGTCACTACGTTGATTCGCACGTCTGAGGCCAGTTTCAATATCCAAGTCAAATAAAAGGGTTATATCCGGTTTTAGACCTTGTTGTACCCACTTTTCTAACGCTTCAATACGTGTCGTGTCTAAACCTCTACCCGCTCCTTGATAAGCATAAGTCGCATCAGTAAACCGGTCGCAAATAACAATTTTTCCTGATGATAATGCGGGTTTAATCACTTCGTCGATATGTTGCATTCTTGCAGCAAACATCAGTAATAATTCAGTATTATCGGTTAGTGTTTCGTTATCGCTGTCTAAAAGAATTGCTCGAATTTGTTCGCCGGTTTTTGTGCCACCAGGCTCACGGGTTTGAATCACTTCTTTACCTTTTTCGGAAAAATACTCCGCAGCATACGCCATCAGCGTACTTTTCCCCGCTCCTTCAACACCTTCTAATGTAATAAATACATCTTGCTGCATATTACTTACCTTTTTTTAGTTGATATTTTACAACGGCACGGTTGTGTTCGGCCAAGGTTTCAGAAAAATAATGAGAACCATCGCCTTTAGCAACAAAATACAATTCTTTACCATCTTCCGGATGTAGTGCCGCGTGTATTGCTTCGCGACCGACGAGTGAAATCGGACTGGGCGGCAAACCTTTATAGCGATAAGTATTATAAGGAGAGTCAATTTTTAGATCTTTCTTTCTAATGTTTCCATCAAACTGTCTGCCCATGGCATAAATCACCGTTGGATCAGTCTGCAATCTCATATTTTTATTTAATCGGCGGACAAATACACCCGCAATTCTCGCTCGTTCACTGGCGAGGCCGGTTTCTTTTTCAACAATTGAAGCCATTATTAATGCTTCATAAGGTGTTTTGTACGGTAAATTTTCTTCACGGTTTTGCCACTCTTGATCGAGAACTTGTTGAAGTCGTTCATAAGAACGCTTTAAAAAATCAACATCGCTAGTGCCTCGGGGGAAATGGTAAGTATCAGGAAAAAACAAGCCCTCAGCAGTCGATTCCGGATAGCCTAATGCACTTAATAATTTATCCGGATCATGCGTTATGAGTTTTTTTTCCAAGACATTATTCAGTTTTATAGACTCTAACATTTCGTAAACTTGCCAGCCTTCGACCAATGTCATTGAGTACTGAACCACTTTGCCGGAAACGAAAGTATTCAATAACTCGTCAGGCAAAATACCGGGTATTACGTTGTATTCGCCCGATTTTATTTTATTTGCACGTTTAGAATGGCGCGCTAATAATTCTAAATAACAGCTTTCATTTATTATGTTTTCTGAAACAAGTTTTTTGTTTAATGCAGAAAAACTCATTCCTGATTTAACGGTGAATATCACTTCTTTGTTGATGTTAACCGGGGTTTCTAAAAACGCTTTATAGTCAAGATAAACTAAAACCAGTGTCATTGATGAGAATAAAACTATCAGGCCAGATAAGCCTATAAAGCGCTTTGATAAAGGCGTTAACTTCATAATGGAATACTATTCGTCTCTCTTAGTGCCTGCCTGATTTGCTTAGTTATATTACCAACAGAAAATGCCTGTTCTTCTAGTTTGATAACCGGCCATAGTCCGATCACACTATTGCAGACAAATATCTCATCAGCATCCTTTAGTTCATCTAAAGAAATTGTTTTAACTTCGGTGTTTATGCCTAATGAGGGAGCCAGCTCAAGAATTTTGTTACGTATGATGCCTTCTACACCACAGAGATTTAATTCTGGGGTTAATAAAACGCGGTTATTCACACAAAATATATTACTCATTGTGCCTTCAATAACATTGTTTCCCTTATCCAGAACGACACCTTCTGCAATGTCAGTATTGGACCATTCAGAACGTGCAATCACTTGCTCCAGACGATTCATGTGCTTTATGCCGGCAAGCATTTCATTATGAGCATATTTATATTCACAAATGCGAACCGATATGCCGTTAGCATTATTTTCAGGGTGTCTAGGAAAGGGATAAAGCGAAATGATTCTTCCTGTTTCTACTTGATCTGGTATTGCGTAGCCACGTCCACCCTGCCCGCGTGTAATCATAATTTTGATTACGCCTTTTTTATCAGAACGAATTAAAGAAAGTGCTTCGTTCTTTAACGTTTTACTGTTTTCAACTGGAATATTAAGGCGTTTGCATCCTAAGTTGAGACGCTCGATATGCTCATCCCAACAAAGCAATTTGCCATTATCTAAAGCGACTGTTTCAAAAACACCGTCACCGTATTGTAAGCCACGATCCAGACAGGTGATTTCTGTTGTTGCTTTACCGTTGATTAATGTGTTGTCTGCCATAGTGATGTAATGGCGCTAGCTTATTACAAAGCTTTCTTAAAGATAAGAGAGCCGTTTGTTCCGCCAAAACCAAAAGAATTTGAAAGTGCGATATCTATTTTCATTTCTCGAGCCGAATGTGGAACATAATCCAAATCACATTCCGGGTCAGGTTCATCCATATTAATGGTTGGTGGTGCGACCTTCTCGCGAATTGCCAGGACAGTGAAGATAGCCTCAACACCGCCAGCAGCACCTAATAAATGCCCAATCATTGATTTGGTTGAACTAACTGCAAGCGAATTAGCATGTTCTTTAAATATTCGTTTAACCGCAACTGTTTCTGCAATATCGCCTGCAGGAGTGGATGTGCCGTGCGCATTAATATAATCGATTTCATCAATATTCATGCCGCCGTTTCTTAGGGCATTTCTCATACAGGCAGCCGCGCCTTCCCCATTTTCTGATGGTGCTGTCATATGAAAAGCATCGCCACTCATTCCATAGCCAGCTAATTCAGCGATAATGTTTGCACCACGATTTTTTGCGTGTTCGTATTCTTCCAGAACCATAACACCGGCTCCATCACTTAATACAAAACCGTCACGTCCTTTATCCCAGGGACGACTGGCGCGTTCAGGTTCATCATTTCTACTTGATAATGCTTTAGCTGATGCAAATCCGGCCAGGCCGGTTTCTGATGTTGCCATTTCAGCACCACCAGCAATCATGACATCTGCATCACCGTATTCGATTAAACGAGCAGCATCACCAATATTATGCGTGCCTGTAGTACAAGCTGTCACAATAGCGAAATTAGGACCTCTTAAACCATACATGATGGATAAATGGCCGGAAATCATATTAATTATATTACTGGGAACGAAGAAAGGTGAGATTTTTCTCGGGCCGCCTTTAGCAAAAAGTTTTGTGCCTTTTTCTATGCCAGGCAAGCCACCAATGCCTGAACCTATAGCCACACCTATGTGAGCTGCATTTTCTTCAGTAATTTCCAGTCCTGAATCCTCTATCGCCTGAATCCCAGCCGTAAGACCATAATGGATAAACGGATCCATTTTCTTTTGTTCTTTTCGCGGGATATAGTCATCCAGTTCCAGATTCCGGATTGAACCACCAATACGGGTACTGAATTCGCTGGTGTCAAAGTGTTCTATTGGCGCAATACCGCTTTTTCCGGCGAGTATATTTTTCCATGTTTCGGCAACATTATTTCCTAAAGGTGTCACCATTCCTAAACCAGTGACTACTACTCGCCGTTTGCTCACGATTATCTTTAACCTTTTTATTTAAACTGATTGATTTTTACTATACAAAATAGCTAAGAAGTGAATTCATGACCCAAAAAGGCCGCGTCAGATTCCTATCATGACGCGGCCTTTAGTGTCTTTAAATTTACAACTTATTCAAGATTTGCGTTGATGTAACTAACAGCTTGATTAACTGTAGTAATATTTTCCGCTTCTTCATCCGGAATTTCAGTTTTAAATTCTTCTTCTAAAGCCATAACTAACTCTACTGTGTCCAGAGAGTCTGCCCCTAAATCATCAACGAAAGATGCTTCGTTTGTGACTTCTTCTTCCTTAACGCCCAGCTGTTCTATAACTATTTTTTTTACGCGTTCTTCAACACTACTCATGATGGATTTTTCCTCCCTTGTGACCTTGTCGGCCGATTTGCGTGTGCTAAGTTTAGTGAAATGAAATCTTCTTGCAAGTCAGATTACATTCCGATTTTAATTTACTTATTAATCAAGAGATTAACTTAATTAACTAAGGTTAATTATAGATCTATGTCATATACATCCCGCCATTTACACTGAGTGTTTGGCCTGTTATATATGCAGAATTGTCTGAAGCTAAAAACTCGGTAACCGCTGCAACTTCATCTGCTTGACCCAGACGACCTAAAGTAATTTGCTTTAATATGGAATCACGAATTTCATCACTTAATTCATTAGTCATGTCTGTTTCGATAAAACCCGGTGCAACAGCGTTTACTGTAATACCTCTGGAACCTACTTCTTGCGCCAAAGACTTTGTAAAGCCAATCATTCCTGCTTTTGTTGCAGAATAATTTGTTTGCCCTGGGTTACCTGATAAGGCAACTACAGAAGTGATATTGATAATTCTTCCATAGCGCGCTTTCATCATTGCCCGGATACATAATTTTGTAACACGATACATACCCGTTAAATTAGTATTCATTACATCTTCCCATTCATTATCCTTCATTCGCATGAAAAGATTATCTCGGGTGATGCCCGCATTATTAACCAGAATATTGGGCGCATCGAATTCTCTAAGGCTGTTTTCAAATTCATCTACTGAGGTTTTATCAGCAATATTCAAAACCAGGCCTTTTCCAGAAAAGCCTTCTGCAGCAAGATATTCTGAAATTTTAGTCGCAGAACCTTCTGATGTCGCTGTCCCTATTACAAAAGCGCCTTTGTTGGCAAACCGGTTTGCAATAGCTTTGCCAATGCCGCGACTCGCGCCCGTTACTAATACAACTTTATCTTTATACTCATCTGTCATGGTATTTAATACTCTGAATATTTATTTTGTTAATCTGCTAAAGATTTCTCTAAAGTCGCTTTATCCTGAACAGCAAAAATATCAAACGATCTGTCAATACGTTTAATTAAGCCGGAAAGAACCTTGCCTGGGCCACATTCAATTATTTTTGTGACTCCAGATTCTTTCATAGTGTTAACGCTTTCGACCCAGCGAACAGGCATATAGAGCTGTTGTAATAGTGCAGCTTTAATATCGCTCGATGATTGCTTTGATTTTGCATCTACATTTTGCAACACTGGAATTTCTGCATTGTTAAACGCAATGTTATTTAACGAACTTTCAAATTCTTCCGCTGCTTGTTTCATTAACATGCAATGTGACGGAACGCTGACAGGTAATAATAGAGCTCGTTTAGCCCCTGATTCTTTCATTGCTTCTATTGCTCTTTCAACGGCTGCTTTATTACCCGCAATAACAATTTGACCTGGCGAATTAAAATTTGCCGCTGAAACAATTTCATCTTTCGCTACTTCTGAACATATTTGAATAACATCGTTATCATCCAAGCCTAAAATAGCAGCCATTGCACCAACACCTGCTGGCACTGCTTTTTGCATGCAACGACCTCTTTCAGCAACAAGAGCTATAGCATTTTCAAACGAAAAAACACCCGCACATAACAGCGCAACATACTCCCCTAAACTATGGCCCGCTAAAATCACAGGTTTCACATCAGAATGTTTTTTTAGGGTTAACCATGTTGCGTAGGCTGTAGCTAATAGTGCAGGCTGTGTTATTTCAGTCTGGTTTAATTTTTCTTCAGGCCCAGAAGTAATAATCTCTAATAAGTCATAAGATAAAACGTCTGAAGCAGCATTAAACAATTCTTTTATATCAGGGTTTAACTCAAGCAAGCCGTTCATCATGCCAATAGACTGTGAACCTTGCCCGGGAAATACGAAAGCTAAATTGGGATTAGTACTCATTCTAAAATCAGGGTTTAATTAATATCTTAATAACACCGAGCCCCAGGTAAAACCACCACCAAAGGCTTCTAATAACAGTGTGTCGTTTTCTTTTATTCTTCCATCTCTAACTGCCACATCTAAAGCAAGAGGAACCGATGCGGCAGAAGTATTACCATGTTGATCAACGGTGACGACGACTCTATCCATCGACATATCCAGCTTTTTTGCCGTCGCAGAGATAATTCGAGTATTAGCTTGATGTGGAACTAGCCAGTCAATATCTTCTTTATGCATTGAATTTGCAGCAAGTGTTTCATCGACAATGCGACCTAACGTCTTTACAGCAACTTTAAAAACTTCGTTGCCTTGCATTTCTAAAAATGCTTCGCCTGATTTTAATTGTTCTTGATTAGATGAAATGCCAGCAGGTACATTTAATAAGTTTTGATATTCACCATCTGCATGGATATGAGTTGAGAGTGTTCCTTGCGTTTCACTCGCTTCAAGAATAACGGCGCCTGCACCATCACCAAAAAGAACACATGTATTTCTGTCTTCCCAGTTAATAATTCGAGACATGGTTTCTGCACCAATAACCAGTGCACATTTGCTACTACCATTTTTAATAAAGCTATCTGCAATACTAAAGGCATAAATAAAACCAGTACATGCAGCATTAACATCAAATGCTGGGCAGCCATGAATCTTAAGACGTTCTTGTAATAAGCAAGCGGTGCTAGGGAATACTTTGTCAGGTGTACAGCTAGCAATAATGATTAAATCAATATCAGAAACAGATTTTCCAGAAGATTTTATTGCTGCCAGCGCCGCTTTTTCTGCCAGATCGCAAGTCGTTTGATTTTCTGCAGCAATATGCCTTTTTTCTATTCCTGTTCTTGTGCGTATCCATTCATCTGATGTTTCGACCATAGACTCGAGATCAGAATTACTCAATTCACGTTCAGGTAGGTATGAACCTGTTCCGGTAATTTTCGAATACATTAAATACTCTGCCTGTCTATTAACAGTTGTTCCAGTTTTTCATGAATTCTTTCAGGAACATTTTTTTCAACTTCAATGATGGCCTCTTCAATTGCTGTGGCAAATGAAACTCTATCAGCGCTACCATGACTTTTGATGACAATACCGCGAAGACCAAGTAAGGAAGCACCATTATAATTTTTGGGATCAATTTTTTCTTTAAGGATTTTAATACTGGCAATGCTATTACCGCTGCGAATTTTGAGTAAAGTGTGCTTTTAAATTGTACTGTTGCATGATGTTTTAAAAAGTCGGCTAAACCTTCACTTGCTTTTAATGCAATATTACCAACAAAACCATCACAAACAATGACATCAACTTTACCTGTGTAAAGATCAGTCCCTTCAACATAACCAACATAATTCAAGTGACTCTCTTCTAATAAAGTGGCCGCTTGTTTTACCCTATCATTCCCTTTGATGTCTTCCTCTCCAACATTTAATAATGCTACTGTTGGATTGTCTTTGTTTTCCACAGCGCTGGTCAGTTGCGCACCCATAACAGCAAACTGTAATAATTGTTCAGAACTTGAGTCAACATTAGCACCTAAATCCAGCACATGTGAATGTCGACCATCGACACCAGGAAGAATAGTACAGATTGCAGGGCGGTCCATTCCAGGCAACATTTTTAATACAAAACGTGATGTAGCCATTAATGCGCCAGTATTGCCAGCACTAACACAAGCAGCTGCATACCCATCACGAACCTGTTCTATAGCTCGTCGCATGGAGGATTCTTTTTTATTTCTTAAGGCATGTGAAGGTGCTTCATGCATTTCGACGACTTCAGGTGCATGAACGATCTTGATACGTTCATGGGATGGGCCATTATTCTTTTGTAATTCTTGACTAATAACTTCTTCTTTACCAACAAGCAGGAGCCTTAACTCCTTATGCTTATTAAGAATAGAAAGCGCAGCGGGTACTATTTCAGACGGCCCATAATCCCCGCCCATGGCATCAAGTGCAATTATTGAATTCAAGGATAGTGTTTATCGAGAACAGAAATTTCTGTTCTCGATAAATAATTTGCTAGATTATTCTTGATCTTGTTTTGTCGCGATTACTTTTTTACCGCGATAATAACCATCAGCACTGACGTTATGGCGAAGGTGTACTTCACCTGATGCAGGCTCAATGGATAAAGCGGATGAAGTCAAAGCATCATGTGAACGACGCATATCTCGTCTTGAACGTGATTTTTTAGTTTTTTGAACAGCCATGAAGCTTGTCTCCTAAATAAATATCTATTACTTAATTAATACTATTAAAAATTTCATTTCTTTTTTAAAGCAGCTAAAGCTGCAAAAGGTTTTGGCTTTGCAGCTTCGTTAATCTTGTCTAATACAGTTTTACCTGCACATTCATTCTCTGCATGTAAAGCTGACAAAGGAATGGATAATAATAATTCATCCTCTATCAATTGCTTTAAAGAAACAGTTTCTTCGTTCATTTGCAAAGGCTCATATTCTTTAGCCAAATTGTCTATTTCGTCTTTGCTGTCAACCACACCGAGTAATGATTTTTTATTAATATTAATCAATACAGGCTTAAAGCAGCGTTGACACTCAAGTGTTATCTGAGTGTCAATGTTAGACTCAATAGAGCAAACTCCAGATTCATCAAAATCGAATGATAAGCTGAATTTTAGCTCACCCGTATTTTCCAATAAATCACCTTTCAGGCGTTCGAAAGAATCAAGTTGCAGACTACCTTCAATCCGTTCTCGGGATTTAGCTAGTCGCAATGGATTTATGGATTGCGACGGGTCAGATGACATCAGGCGGCGAATTTTATCGGCAGTCCCCTGAGCTGTCAAAATAATATCGGTAAAATATCCTTAAATATATGAGTTATTTGAATTTTATTCAGATTTAGCGACAATAAAGCCCAAAATTTTGATTGGAGTAGTAAAATTAAGCCAAAAATCATATTAGCCTCATCGTCACCTTTTCGAAAAACACTACTGGAAAGACTCAATTTAGCGTTTTCCTGTGAATCGCCTGATATTGACGAAAAACAAAAAGAAAATGAGGCTATAGAACATTATGTTGAACGTTTAGCTGAAGAAAAAGCTTCGCATATTGCCTCGAAACACAAAAACACTATCGTTATTGGCTCTGACCAATCATTAGAGTGTGATGGAAATATTCTAGGAAAACCGGGAAACCATGAAAATGCGGTCAAACAATTAACGAGAATGAGTGGTAAGTCACTGATCTTTTATACCGGGCTATGCGTTTTAAACACAGCAACTCAAGTGCTAGAAAAAGATGTCGTTCCGTTTCGTGTTAATTTTAGGAAGCTATCTGAACAAGAAATTGAAAATTACCTACAAAAGGAGCAACCATACCAATGTGCTGGCAGTTTTATGTCGGAAAAAATGGGAGTGAGTCTGCTTTCAAGTATGGAAGGCGATGATCCTACGGCATTAATTGGTCTGCCATTAATACGACTATGTGACATGTTAAGGAATCAGGGAATCAGTATCCCCTGATTCATAAGTTTTTATTGTAATGAAAATGGGCGACTAATTGCTTGCGTAAAGGAAGCACCCATTTGTTTAGCAAATTGATCAAGATAGTTGTCTCTTCTTGTATAGTCGATAATATCCTCAGCACCAATCACATCGCGTGCTACTTTGCTCGCGCTTGCTAATTCATCTACTAGGCCTAATTTTACGCCCTCTTCTCCTGACCAGATGAGGCCAGAGAAGAGTTTTTCATCATCAACCAGCTTTTCACCACGTCCGTCTTTAACAACATCGATAAATTGTTGATGTACTTCCGTAAGTAAGCCTTGAACGTGTTCGGCTTCATTCTGTTTTAACGGTTGGAAAGGATCCATAAAGCCTTTGCTTTCACCCGCATGTAACATCCTACGTTCAACACCAAGCTTTTCAATGGCATCGACAAAACCAAAGCCTGCCATTATGACACCTATAGAACCGACAATGCTGGCCTTATTTGCATAGATTTTATCTGCCGCTGCGGCTATGTAATATCCACCTGAGGCACAGATATCAGAAATAACAGCATAAACAGGAATATTGGGATATTTCTCTTTAAGGCGTTTAATTTCATCATTGATGTAGCCTGCTTGTACCGGGCTACCTCCTGGGCTATTGATGCGCAAAATGATGCCTTCGGTATTCTCATCTTCAAAAGCCCGTCTTAGTCCTCCAACGACATAATCAGCTCTTGCTTCAGTATTCGCTGCGATAACACCATTAATTTCAATTAATGCAGTATGTTTATCGACGCTAAAATTGCCTATTTCCGAGTGTTTTGACAGGTATATAAGAAAAAATGACAATATATAGAGAGCAAACAAGGCCTTAAAAAATATACCCCAACGCCTGTTTCTACGTTGCTCATTCAATACTTCTCTAGCCAGTTCATTGACCAAAGATTGTTCAAAATCTTTAGAATTTGTTTCTTTTTTTGGATCAGTCATTTTGTTTCATTTACTCAAAAGTTTGTAAAAAATAGTGTAGCAAACTGCATGTTATTAGAGGCATTTTTTTCGCTTTTCCTTATTTTATTAATTGGGTTAGACATCTAATTTATCAACGAAGTTTGTCAATTTTTCTTCTAATGGAGCTTCAATCGGGATTTTTTTACCGATAACAGGCGATACAAAACTAATGCTTCTGGCGTGTAAGAACATACGTTTTAGACCTTTTTTTCTATATTCTCGATTAAGTTTCCTATCTCCGTATTTTGCATCTCCCAAAATCGGGTGGCCTATTGATGCGCTGTGCACACGAATTTGATGAGTGCGACCAGTAATTAAATCGACATTTACTAAAGACGTTTCTCCATATGATTTTTCATGGTGGAAAATTGATACAGCCTCTTTTCCTCCTTGATCTACAGTAACAATACGCTCATTTTCAGGGTTTTTACTTAATGCTTTATTAACGGTTATTTTCTCTTTTTTAATTTGCCCTGCTAATAAAGCGGTATATATTTTTGAAATCTCTCCGTTATTGATAATTTTATGTAGTTCACGTAACACAGGTATGTTTTTGGCCAGAATTAAACAACCGGATGTGTCTTTATCAAGCCTGTGTACCAGTTCAATTTTTTCATATTCATTACCTGTGGCACGAAATGCCTCGATTACCCCATGATTTTGGCCACTACCGCTATGCACGGTGACACCTGCCGGTTTATTGATGACGATAATACCTTCGTCTTCATAGATGATTGATTTAATTATTTTTTCTTGTAAATAACGCGGTGCTTCATTACTTTTTTCTTCGTCCAAATAAACTGGGGGAAGTCGTAAAATATCACCTGTTTTTAATTTATATGTTTGTTTTATGCGGCCTTTATTGACTCTGACTTCGCCTTTCCTGAGCATTTGATAGACACGTGATTTCGGTATTTTCCCAAAATATCGAAAGAGAAAATTATCAATTCGCTGTCCTTCGTTATCACTTGCTATAACTATTTGTTTTGAATTGGTTTTTTTTGGAAGATTTTGCTTCATTTTTCTCTCATTTTATTGCTGCATGCGCGCAAGATTGTTATATTAGCTGTCACAAACCATACATACAGGCTAAAGTCTGTTTTTATAATTAAAAATATAAAGTCCACAAATAGTGAGACGCGATTACTTTAAAAGGTTTGGTCACATACCGGCTCGAATGATAAATCGAATACTATCATTCAAGAAGAGAATATTTTAAGACGCACTTGCAGTCCTGATGAAATGAAATATCAGTATATTCTGAGCACTAAGTGACACTGGGGAGTGGTTTCGTGAAATTACAATGTCGTTTTCGCAAAGACGAAAATAGAATTAATTAACACGAACACAGGGTTGAAATATTGCTCAACCCAAATCTAATGAGCAAAAAAAATAAATAGTTGCGCTCCCGATTGCGCGGTAAATAATAATACCGTTTGGCGACAAAGGTAGAGCGAAACTCTAAGGAATATTACAAAATGAAACGTATGCTGATTAACGCAACTCAACCAGAAGAGGTGCGTGTCGCGCTTGTTGACGGACAACGTCTTTATGATCTTGATATTGAATCAACAGCAAGAGAACAAAAAAATCTAATATTTACAAAGCCCGCGTTGTACGAATCGAACCCAGTTTGGAAGCGGCATTCGTAGATTATGGTGCAGAGCGTCATGGCTTTTTACCCTTTAAAGAAATAGCTCGTTCTTTATTTAAATCTGATCCATCTGATAATCCCAAAAGCGGTCGCATGAGTATTACTGACGCTATTAGCGAAGGTCAGGAATTCATCGTCCAGATCGAAAAAGAAGAACGTGGAAACAAAGGTGCTGCCTTGAGTACCTTTATTAGTCTCGCTGGACGTTATCTCGTACTTATGCCAAATAACCCTCGTGCAGGTGGTGTTTCACGGCAAATTGAGGGCAGCGATCGCTCAGAAGCAAAAGATGCGATGAACGGGCTGGAGATTCCGGAAAGCATGGGGTTAATTTTACGAACTGCTGGAATTGGTAAGTCTTCTGAAGATTTGCAAATGGATCTGGATTATCTGTCTCAATTATGGGGTGCAATTAGTACTGCTGCAGATGAACGCCCTGCTCCTTTCCTAATTTATCAGGAAAGTGATGTCGTTATTCGTGCTATTCCTGATTATTTGCGCAAAGACATTAATGAAATCTGGATAGATGATGCAGAAGTTCATAAACGCTGTCATGACTTTATGTCTAAAGTTATGCCGCATAATCTGGAAAAGTTAAAACTTTATAAAGATAACGACCCACTTTTTACCCGTTATCAGATTGAATACCAGATCGAGTCGGCTTTTTCTCGAGAAGTACGCTTGCCATCTGGTGGTGCTCTCATTATTGATCACACAGAAGCTTTGATATCTATTGATATTAACTCCGCACGTGCAACAAAAGGCAGCGATATTGAAGAAACAGCGTTAAATACGAATGTTGAAGCGGCTGAAGAGATTGCTAGACAACTTCGTTTACGTGACATAGGCGGACTTATTGTTATCGATTTCATTGATATGTTGAATAACCGTAATCAACGTGAAGTCGAAAATACCATGAGAGAAAGCTTGCGAATGGATAGAGCGCGTGTTCAGGTTGGTCGAATTTCACGTTTTGGTCTTCTGGAAATGTCACGTCAGCGCTTGCGCCCTCTTTAGGTGAATCTACCCATATTCCCTGCCCTCGATGTGATGGTCAAGGCACAATCCGTGATGTTGAATCAATGGCACTTTCCGTTTTACGTATTCTTGAAGAAGAAGCTATGAAAGATATGACAGGGAAGGTTGTTGCCCGTGTTCCAGTTGATGCCGCAACATTTTTGCTTAATGAAAAAAGACAGGCCATTAGTGAAATTCAACATCGTCTTGATGTTGAAATATTAGTACTGCCCGATGCATCAATGGTGACGCCACAATATACAGTTCAACGTGTACGTTTAAACGAAGCTAAACAAAGTGAGCATCAACAGGCAAGTTACTTATTAAAAGTAGATGAAGATGACAGTTTAAATAACGATTTAATCAATTCACATAAAAAACCGCCTGTTGAACGACCTGCTGTTAAACAGTTTTCACCTGACACGTCGAACACTGAAAAGAAACAAAGTAAACCAGGGTTGTTTACAAAATTGTTGCAAACTTTAGCAAACCTATTTGGTGGTTCTGAAAAAGAAAAGTCATCTGATAAGAACTCATCTAAAAATAGGCGAAATAACAAACGCTCGAATAACCGTTCCAGAAATAATAACCGTGATAATAACGCTAATCGCGATAGACAAAATAAAGGACGAGGTCAGAATCGGGAACAAGGCCAAAGACAAGGTCAGGGACGTAACCAGCAAAGGCGTAATAAAAATAACCCAAATAATCATCAACGGCGCAACAATAATCAAGATATTGATCAGGATAAAGAACGGTCTGAAAACTCTGATGAAAATAATAGAAATGCGTCTAATAGAAATAGTAACTCACGTCGTGGTAGACGTGGTGGACGTAGACGCAGGCAAGAGAGTAACAATCAGCAAACTGATAATATTAACGAAACTCGTAATGATGAAGCTAATTCTAATAAGATAGAACAGTTAAACAGTAATACTGATACCAGTGCTGGTATTAATACAAATGTTCCTGAAGTAAAGAAGACTGAATTGCCCCAGGAAAATACGGCGGCGGCAACGACGAATGAAGCAAAACCGAAAAAAGATACCGAGACTACACAGATTAATCCAAATGTAGCTTCAGTGAGACCAACTCAAAACAGCAATGATGATAATGATAAAACGGATGTTAATTACAATATCCCGAAAGAAGTGTTAAACACAAAGCCGTCTGTCTCAGAGACTTCGAGTAACACTGAAAATAAACAAACTGCTGTAGCTCAATTAACAGAAAATAAAGACTAACTAATGTTCTCTCGTTGCATGGAAGGTTATGTCAGGCCAACGTTCCATGGTTAAATTTAAATTAACCATGGATGGTGCTAAATAGGTTAAGTGCTCTCCTCCATCCACTGCGAGATTATCACTGGCTTTCTTTTTAAACTCATTTAGCATCTTTTCATCACTGCATTCTATCCAACGTGCCATAGCAACCGAGATAGCATCATAAGAGCATTCAACGTTATATTCTTCTTTTAAGCGCCAGGCAACAACATCAAATTGCAACACACCAACAGCACCGAGTATCCAATCATTACTATTTATTGGTCTAAAGACTTGAGTCGCACCCTCTTCGCCAAGTTGTATTAATCCTTTTTGTAGCGCTTTTAATTTAAGCGGATCACGTAGCTGAACTCGTTTGAATAATTCCGGTGCGAAATGGGGAATACCAGTGAAGTTTAATTTTTCACCCTGTGTAAATGTATCGCCAACTTGTATAGTGCCGTGATTATGTAAGCCTATAACATCGCCTGACCAGGCTTCTTCCGCTTGTTCGCGGTTCCCAGCCATGAATGTTACAGCATTAGAAATTTGCACGTCACGCCCTAATCTGACATGACGCATTTTCATTCCTTTTTCATATTTTCCTGAACATATTCTTAAGAATGCGATTCTGTCCCTATGCGCTGGATCCATATTAGCTTGTATTTTAAAAACGAAACCGGTTAATTTTTTTCTGTTGCTTCAACAGCTCGTTCTTCAGTTTCTCTAGTCAATGGAGCAGGCGCATGTTCAACCATACAGTCCATGAATTCACCAATGCCAAAATTATTGAGTGCTGTACCGAAGAATACAGGCGTTATCTTGCCAGCAAGGAATTCTTCTTTATGAAACTCTTCATAGACACCTTGTATTAATTCAATTTCTTCGTTTATATTTTCAAGATAATCCCCCATAGCTTTTTTTGCTTCATCGCTATCTAAGTCTTTTATTATTTTTCCATGGATTGTTTTATCTGTTTTGTTATATAAACGAATCGTATCGTCAATCAAGTTGTAGATACCTACTAACCTGGAACCCATTCCAATTGGCCAGGTAAAAGGCACACACTTTATGCCGAGCTCTGTTTCAATTTCATCTAATAGCTCAATCGGATCTTTGCCTTCGCGATCCAGTTTGTTGATAAATGTAATAATAGGAGTGTCACGTAAACGACAAACCTCCATTAATTTAATCGTTCGCTGTTCAACACCTTTAGCAACGTCAATCACCATTAAGGCTGAATCAACAGCTGTTAGTGTACGATAGGTGTCCTCAGAAAAATCAGCATGTCCGGGAGTATCTAATAAATTAACAACGCTTTCTCCATACTCAAATTGCATAACGGAACTGGTAACAGAAATACCCCTGTCTTTTTCCATTTGCATCCAGTCAGATGTCGCATGTCGATCGGATTTTCTGGACTTAACGGTACCTGCTGTTTGAATAACCCCTCCGTATAACAGCAGTTGTTCGGTAACTGTTGTTTTACCCGCATCTGGATGAGAAATAATGGCGAAAGTACGACGCTTTTCTGTTTGACTTTGTTGTTCAGACATAATGATAAAACTTGAAGTTGATAAAGCTTATGAAACAGATTCTTTTATTAATCTTTTCATTTCCCTGACGGCTTCGTTTAGCCCGCTTAATACTGCGCGAGAAATAATGCTGTGACCAATATTTAACTCCAATATTTGAGGAATCGCAGCTATCTGACTTACATTATTATAACTTAAGCCATGACCTGCATTTACTTTTAAACCAATATTGTGGGCAAACTCCACAGAGTTTATTATTTTTTTTAATTCAGCTATAGCACTTTTTTCATCGACTGCATCTGCGTAATGCCCTGTGTGTATTTCGATATAAGGAGAGGCTGCATCAGCAGCAGCTTGTATCTGATCTTCATCTGCATCAATAAATAAAGAAACACGAATACCTGCTTCAGAGAGCCGTTGACAGCTTTCCTTAATACGTTCGATTTGCCCTTTTACATCCAGTCCGCCTTCAGTGGTTAATTCTTCGCGTTTCTCTGGTACCAAACAACAAAATTCCGGTTTGATTGTTTCAGCAAAGGATAGCATTTCATCTGTGACAGCCATTTCCAGATTCATCGGTGTTAATAATGTTTCTTTTAATACTCTTACATCACGTTCCTGAATATGTCTTCGATCTTCACGCAAATGAATTGTAATAGAATCTGCACCTGCCTGTTCAGCAATTTGCGCTGCACTGATTGGATCGGGGTAGCGTGTCCCTCGAGCCTGTCTAAGGGTCGCAACATGATCGATATTTACACCTAATAACATTATTATTCTTTATGAATTAAATTTGCGACTATTGTAACGCTATTTTTTTAAATATCTTTCTTTTTATGCTTTATATACGCCTGATATAAAGATTTACTCGCCAGAGGCTTATTTCCCAAGTGTTGGTCGAGTATTGTTCTTAATAGGGCTTTTGCTTCGTTTATATTTTTTTGCGCGGACAGTATTTCATTATCCAGTTCTAATAAGGTTTTGCCTGAGATGACAATGCCTGAATCCTTGTGTTCGTTTTTTGAGACAGGGCCATAATCAAATTTATAAAAATAATCCTTATTTTTATTTAAGCTTTCACCTGTTTCTACTTCGTGATCAAGAATAACACCATAACCTAGGGATTGGAGTAATGTTTTCTCATAATAGCGCAATATAATCTGCTCTGATGCGCCACTTATTAATTCATTAATAGAAATATCGTATGAATCAAATAACTCTGGGTGGGGCTCATGTTTATGCAAAAGTCTTAGCATTATTTCATTCATATAAAAACCGGTCATCATTTTCTCCGGTTTTAATAAACGGTTTGATGCAATAAGCTCAATATCAGTTAAAGTTCCAAGTTCTGATTTTGCTACCCAGGAAATATTGTATTGTTGATAGAGATTAAAATTGCCAATCTGCTGCTTTTTATTTCGCTTTGCTCCTTTTGCGATTAAATTAAGTCTTCCATGTTCTCTAGAAAAAACATCTAGAATTAAGCTGGTTTCACTATAATCTCTGCTGTGCAGAATATAACAAGGCGTTAATTCAACCTTCATTTAGTTTATTCGTAATAACCAAATTGTTTTAATGCCTGCTCTGAATCAGTCCATTTCTTTTTAACTTTAACCCATGTTTTTAAGTTCACTTTTTTATCAAACATTTCCTCCATGTCTCGCCTGGCTTCTTTGCCAACAAATTTAAGTACACTGCCTTCTTTTCCTATAACAATTGATTTTTGTCCTTTTCGTTCGACCCAAATACTTGCATAAATATGTAAGACATTATTTTCTTCTTTGAATTCGTCAATTGTGATCGATAGATGATAAGGTAACTCATCGCTAAGACGAGTCATTAGTTTTTCTCTTATAAATTCGGCAGCAAAAAAGCGTTCACTGCGATCGGTAATTTGATCTTCTGGAAATAACGCAGGTAAAACCGGCAAAGACTTTATTATTGATGACTCTAACGCTCCTAACCCTTCTTTTTTACTAGCCGAAACAGGGATAACTTCTTTACACTCAATATGTTTAGAGACAGTGTCTATAAAAGCCAGCAAATCATTTTTATTAGCAACTTTGTCTACCTTATTTAAAACAAGGATAATTTGCGTGTCAGGTGAGCGTTTTAAAAGATTTGCTACATTTTCATCCAACTCGTTCCACTTTAATGCTTCAACGACAAATAAAATAAGATCAATATGCCCCAGGGTGTTTGTAACCTCCCTGTTCATATGCTGATTTAATGCGAGCTTAGGTTCTTTTTGTAAACCGGGTGTATCAATAAATATTATCTGGCTGCTTTCAGTTGTTTTTATACCAAGTAAATTCCAGCGTGTTGTTTGTGGTTTTCTAGAAACAATACTCAGTTTTTGTTCTATCAGACAGTTTAGTAATGTTGACTTGCCAACATTAGGGCGACCAATAATGCTGACATAGCCTGTATGAAAATCATTCATTTTATTTTTTTAATTGTTTCATAGCTTGCCGTGCCGCAGCTTGTTCTGCTTTGCGTTTACTTGAGCCTGTAGCAAGTACGGGCTCATCAATTAAATCAAGCTTGCATGAAACAGTAAATTCAGGTTGATGAGATGAGCCAGTTTCATAGATAGTTTTATATTCAGGTACGTTCTGTTTGATTGATTGCAAATACTCTTGCAATAGTGTTTTAGCATCTTTTTTAATATCAGCGGGGCTAATATTTTCCAAATGAGGTTTATATAAATTGATTATAAATTCACGACAGGTTTCAAAATTGGAATCAAGATAAACAGCTCCAATGATTGCTTCAACTGTATTCGCCAAGATTGAGTCTCGACGCCAACCCCCGCTTTTTAATTCACCTGTGCCAAGTTTGATTTTAGCTTGCAAACTAATTTCTTTGGCAATTTCAGCAAGCTTCTCACCTTTAACTAAAGATGCTCTGAGCCTCGTTAGATCTCCTTCATTGGTATCGGGAAACTTGTGATAAATATACTCGGTGATGACAAAACCTAAAATTGAGTCTCCCAAATACTCAAGCCTTTCATTGTTATTGTTGCCCAGACTTCGGTGAGTTAAAGCCTGAGTTAATAAATTATTATTATTAAAGCTATAGTTAATGATGTTACTTATTGCGGCACACTCCCAGTTAATTCTAGCGTCTCATCAACATCCATCATGACATGGATATTTTTAAATAGTTTGTTTGTCGCCTGATATTTCACATTTAAGTATTTCTTTTTACCGTCTTTAGATTTTTTCAACGTTACTAACTCTTTTACAGTTTTATCAGTGAAACGTTCTACATTGTTTAACTCAACGTTTCTTAAAAAGGTTTTTCTCATATCCTTGATAGATTTTCTTTTTGCGGGCGGTTGATTTAAAACAGACTGCATGCCACTTTTAACAGACACATATTCGTTATAGAGAGGGAACAAGGCCAACCCAAAAGAAAAAAACAAGCAAGCATTGCTAATATTAAAAAAATACCAATTGCAGTCATGCCTTTCTGGCGTTGCGATATGTGTTTCATGTTGCGTCCTCTTTTAATTTCTTATTTGATCATTGTACCAATTCTATCAAATTCTATCCCACCATTCTTGCCATCACAGTTCATCCAGATCATAAATGCACGGCCAACAAGGTTTTCATCAGGGACAAAACCCCAATAGCGGCTGTCCTTACTATTATCTCGATTATCACCTAAAACAAAATAATGCCCTTCTGGGACGACGGTTTCAAGTTCCTTTGAGCCACGATTAGGTGAAATTAATATATTATGCTGTTGGCCTAATAAATCTTCTTTTCTTAAAGATGCGCCATCCATCATCATGCCGGAACCATAAGCAATATAACGACCATTTAGCTCCTGATTTATCGGTATATCATTGATATATATTATTTTATTTTGGTATCTGAGCTTGTCGCCGGGTAATCCAATAATGCGTTTTATAAAAGGAATTTTCGGATCGACTGGATAACGAAATACAGCAATATCCCCTCTTTCAGGCGTTTTATTTTCAATAATCTTAGTATTTATTACAGGTAAGCGAATACCATAATCGTATTTATTCACGAGAATAAAATCACCAATAAGCAACGTCGGCATCATCGAACCAGAAGGAATTTTAAAAGGTTCGAAAATAAATGAACGAAGTACTAATACTATGAAAAAGACAGGAAAGAAAGATTTGGCATAATCAACGATTAATGGCAGTTTTAATTCTTCTTCATTTTCATTTGAAGCATGTTGATCATTTCTTTTTTTTGCAAAAAAAAAAGACAGTCAATTAACCAGATTAAGCCACTGGTGAATGTTAAAAACACTAATAACGCTGAAAAATCAAAACTCATTTATTTATCTTTCCCTACATGAAGAATCGCCATAAAAGCAGCTTGAGGTATTTCAACAGAACCAAATTGTTTCATTCTTTTCTTACCTGCTTTTTGTTTTTCCAGTAATTTTCGTTTACGGGAAATATCGCCGCCATAACATTTTGCAGTAACATTTTTTCTCATTGCTTTGACTGTTTGTCTTGCTAGAATTTTTGAACCAATTGCCGCCTGAATGGCAACCTCATACATCTGGCGCGGAATAAACTCTTTCATTTTTTCCGTTAATTCTCGTCCTCTTGATTGGGACATATCTTGATGCACAATACAGGATAAAGCATCTACTTTTTCGTTATTAATAAGAATATCGAGTTTTACAAGCTTAGCTGCTTCATACCGGCTAAAACTATAATCAAATGAAGCAAAGCCACGGCTAACTGACTTAAGCCGGTCAAAAAAATCTAACACGACTTCGCTCATAGGCATTTCAAATGTTAGTGAAATTTGGTTGCCTGAGTAATGTAGTTTTTTCTGTACTCCTCTTTTTTCAATACATAAACCGATAACATTACCCAGATATTCCTGAGGCACGAGTATGTCTGCCGTGATTATCGGTTCTCTAATTTCAGCGACTTTATTAAGGGCGGGAAGTTTAGAAGGATTATCAATTTTAATCAGTTCATCACTTGTCGTTAAGACTTCATAAATAACGGTGGGCGCCGTTGTTATCAGTCCGAGATTATATTCACGTTCTAGTCGCTCCTGGATGATTTCCATATGTAACATGCCTAAAAAACCACACCGAAAACCAAAGCCTAATGCCTGTGAAGTTTCCGGCTCATAATGCAGCGCAGCATCATTTAAACGTAACTTACCTAACGCTTCTCTAAATGACTCATAATCAGATGAATCAACTGGGAATAGGCCTGAAAAGACGCGTGGTTGAACTGTTTTAAACCCAGGTAAAGGTTCAGTAGCCGCGTCTTCTGTCAATGTAATCGTATCGCCGACAGGCGCGCCATCAATTTCTTTTATACCGGCAACAACATAGCCAACTTCACCGGTGACTATTTTTTCTAAAGGATTTCGTTTAGGTGTAAAGGTTCCAACCTGATCAACAAGAAAATCTCTTCCAGTTGACATGATTTTTATTTTTTTACCGACATTAAGTTCTCCGTCGACAATTCTTACCAGAGACACGACGCCAAGATAATTATCAAACCATGAGTCTATGATTAATGCTTTTAAAGGCGCATTTGCCTTTCCTTTTGGTGCCGGAATGATGTTTACAATTTCTTCTAATAATTCTTTAACACCAACACCTGTTTTGGCGCTGACTCTTAGTGCTTCTTCTGCTGCAATACCGATAATATCTTCTATTTCATGAACGACTCTTTCAGGTTCCGCAGAAAGCAAGTCAATTTTATTCAAGACAGGTAATACTTCGAGATCATAATTGATGGCAGTTAAACAATTTGCGACACTTTGTGCTTCAACACCCTGGGCTGCATCAACGACCAATAAAGCACCCTCGCAGGCTGATAATGAACGTGAGACTTCGTAACTGAAGTCAACATGCCCTGGAGTATCAATAATATTCAACTGATAACGTTCGCCATCATCGGCATCGTAATAAAGGGTGACACTTTGTGCCTTGATGGTGATTCCTCGTTCTCGTTCAATATCCATCGAGTCGAGAACTTGATTTTCCATTTCCCTATCCGTTAATGCACCACACATTTGGATAAATCGGTCTGCCAATGTCGATTTACCATGATCGATGTGGGCAATAATTGAGAAATTACGGATATGTTCCATATTGGAGTTTAATTTACGTTAATTACAAAAAGGCGCGATTCTATCCCATCTTTCTCTGGCTATAAACGAAATAGTGAAAACAGGATGATTTAATAGCTATTCAGGATTAATTATTAATTCTTAGAAATTGTAAAAATGATTTCTCATCAAAATGATATTCGCATATCTCTGTGTCATTAATAGCTAATAAAGGTATTCTCGCAGCATAGCGAGCAGTCAATTCTTGATTATCGTCGATATTGAAAATCTTAATCTCGAACTTGAATTGCTTTTGCCATTTTTTCAAGGCATTGAGCATCTCATCGCATAAGTGACATTCTGGTCTGGAATAGAGTGAAAATATCAATTCCGCATCAATGTCACTCATCAATTTTGAGTGCCAGAAATATAGGGCTGCCCTGTCGTTGTACTAGCACGGGAATTGAGCGGCCTTTAGGCAAAGATTTTACCAATTTATTAAAGTGAGTTGTGTCTTCAATTTTCGTATTATTGATTAATAAAAGAACATCGCCCTGACGAATACCTGCTTTTTGTGCAGGTCCCTGATTAATTTGTTCTACCAGAACACCGTGATCTTTTAGTTCTAAGGTTTCTTTTTCATCTTTAGTAAGATCTTTGGTAACGATATTTAGTAAATTAAGATCTTTTTCCGACGGTTTATTATTATTTGCAACAACCTCATCATTTGTAGGTAATTCGGAGATTTTAACCTGTATCGTTTTATGTTTGGAACGACGAATTATTTCAACAGGGATAGTTTTGTTTACTGGTGTGCTGCCTACTAAAGGCGGTAAATCAGAAGAAAAGCTGACTTTTTCACCATTAAACTTAACAACAATATCGCCTATTTCCAAGCCTGCTTTTTCAGCAGGACCATCCGATAAAACTTTTGCAATTAACGCCCCATGTGGGTGCTCCATGCCAAAAGATTCGGCTAATTCGCGAGTGACATCTTGAATTAATACACCTAACCAACCTCTTGCAACGCGACCGTTTTCTTTTAATTGCGTATAGACATTTTCAACAACATTAACAGGTACAGCAAAAGATAAGCCCATAAATCCGCCTGTTCTGCTGTATATTTGTGAATTAACACCAATAACTTCACCATCAAGATTAAACAGCGGACCGCCTGAGTTACCTGGATTTATAGCGACATCAGTTTGAATAAACGGCACATAATTTTCATTTGGTAAGCTTCGTCCTATCGCACTGATAATGCCGGCAGTTACTGAATAATCAAAGCCAAATGGCGAACCGATTGCTAATACCCATTCGCCTACCGTTACTTTTGAAGAATCGCCGAGTTTTAGTACGGGCAAATCTGTCGCATCAATTTTTAAAACAGCGATATCACTACTTTTATCCGTGCCGACTAATTCAGCAACAAATTCACGTCTATCATTAAGCCTAACTACTATTTCATCTGCCTCGCTAACAACATGATTGTTAGTAATAACGTAACCATCTTTTGAAATAATGAAGCCAGAACCCAGAGATGAATTTTCTTGCGAAGGAGCCCCATTAAAATCTTTGGGCATTTCATCAAAATATTTTCTGAAAAAATCGTGAAACGGACTGTTTTCAGGAATATTGAAGTTCGGAGGCATGCCCCCTATTTCAGATTTTTTCAAAGTTGTACTGATATTAACAACAGCAGCAGCATTTTTATCTACCAAGCCGGTAAAGTCCGGTAAATTACGTGCCTGAACAATATTTATGTGGATAAATAATGTGATTAATATAATGATCGCTTTAATTATTTTTTGGTGCATTTTGATTCGTTCCGTTACTCATTACTGCTTTTACAAGACAGTAGGATGATGATTTAATGAAATGATTTTACTGAATTAGCCATTAACTGAACAGTTGCTTTAGGCACTTCCCCTACAGCTGTTATTTGATAGCCATTTACCTGTGTTGAATAAGTGTTAACGCCACCGAAACTTGATAGCCCTGCTTTTAAATTATCCTGTTGTTTAAGCTTTTCGATGTAAACTGATACCATGGCTAAGCCATCTGAATAAACAAAATGATCTATAGGCATTTGACTCATTATCATTATTTCTTTTTCTTGGTCACTCATAGTAAAGCCATCCGGCATCGAAGTAACTTTCCATTTATTTTCATTGTCTTGTGCAAGCTTTTCTTTCTTGGAATTGTTTACCCAGGCGAAACCTTCTCCAGAAACCGATGGCTCCAGTAAAGCATCATCAATTTCATTGCCGATCTGCAATTGCGTAAACATAATTTGCTCGAGCGTCATGCCCAGTTGATTTTTTAAATTTGACTTCAGTAATAAACGCGATTGTTTTTCTATCCATAATTGATAGCCATAACGAAATTTATCATTAGGTCTAATATTAACTACCCATGCATCCATTCCGGCGACACGATCTTCTCCAATTAATTCAAAATGGTAATAATCAGAAATCGTTTTGACCGGAGTTGGCAAATAACTTGAAACCAACTTGCCCATGCGACTTTTATCAACAACGACTTTTTTGTCATCAGGAAAAAAGCACTTAACCTGCTCTTTATCTCGAATTACTTCTCTTGCACTACCCGTTAACGACATTAACTTTTCGTAGGAACCATCTTCACCGGCCTTATGAATAATTCTCATTGTTTCCATTTTTGAGTTGCGACTGTAAATAAAAACACCATCGTAATTCAAATGCCGGCTGGCTCTGGACATTTCGTCAAGTAATATCTGCGGTTCTGGCCTGTTAGTTTCTGCCTGAGCAAAGCTAAGGCAGCCAAAAAGAAAAGCATTTAGGAGAAAGAAAGGTTTCAATGTTAAGTTTATTCCTAATTTTTATTATTATTCCTGAGTTTCTATCGTTACCATTCTGACATAAGGCATTATACCGTTCATTCCCGCATTACTACGATATTCATTGTGATTTAATAAGTAATTATTTAGCCGCTCATTTGCAATAGACTCTGGTGTATCTGAATGGGTGACAGCGGCAGGTAAAGCTTGAGGTTGTGAAAAATTAAATGTTTCTGTTTGTGCAGGCGTAATAGTGGCTATAGTTGGGGTATTAGTTGATGGAGAAATAACATCGTTATCCGTTTGAATAGTAAATACCGCAACCATGGCGACTGAGGCTGCAATGGCAAAACCTGCAAGCGGTTTAAAATTAAATTGTTTCTTTGTTGGTGCAAGAACGGTTGGTTCGTTTTGGAGTGCCTGGCTAACACTTTGTGAAACTCGATTGGATATTTGTTCCGGCATGTTGTCGCGTAGACAATCACCGATTAAATGATAGCGCGACCAGGTTTGCTTCATTTCTTCATCATGAATAAGCTTGTCCAGCACATGATCAGTTTTATGTTCTCCATCAATAAATGCAGAAAGCTGTTCTTTATTTGATTCGTTCATAATGTTTAGCCTATTTTCTAATTTTCCAACAATGGTTTCATTTCATTTTCTATTGCTTCACGTGCACGAAATATTCTGGAACGAACCGTTCCAATAGGACATTCCATCACACCAGCAATTTCTTCATAGCTCAGCCCTTCAATTTCCCGAAGCATGATTGCTGTTTTCAAGTCTTCCGGTAAATCTTCAATCGCCTTTAATACTGTCGCTTGTAACTCATCTTTCAATACTAAATTTTCCGGTGTCGCCTGTTCTTTTAGAGCATCTGCACCTTCAATTTGTTCAATTTCTGACACATCATGACCGCTACCTGATGGTCTGCGTGATTGCACTGCTAAGTAATTCTTTGCCGTGTTGACAGCAATTCGGTACAACCACGTATAAAATGCACTTTCACCACGAAAGTTTGGTAGCGCTCTGTATGCTTTAATAAACGCTTCTTGTGTGACATCCAAAGCATCACTTTGGTTCCTGACAAAGCGAGAAACCAGATTAACAATTCTTTGCTGATACTTAAGCACAAGCAGATCATATGACGCCTTGTCACCATTCTTGACGCGGTCTATCAGTTCTTTATCTGTTACTTTTTCGGCCATTTGGCCCTTCCCCTTGTGCTATTATTGCTATCATTTAGTGGTTAAACTCATTTTAAGATTTGCATGCAGAATAGTTATAAACTAGTTACTATCTCTACAATCAAAGACTTAGATAAAAAAACGCTATATTACCTGAAGCTTGATGCATGACCAACAACAACATGATGTATTAATTATCGGTAGTGGTGCTGCCGGGCTGAGTCTCGCCTTAAAATTAGCGAACTACGCTAAAGTCGCTGTTTTATCAAAAACTGCGTTGACGGAAGGTGCAACTTACTACGCTCAAGGGGGCATGTCAGCAGTATTAGACGAACACGATTCAATTGAATCTCACGTAGAAGATACTTTGTTAGCAGGTGGTGGGCTTTGTAATCAGGAAGTCGTTCGCTTTGTTGTCGAACGAGCACATAAAAGTATTGACTGGTTAGTTGAACAAGGTGTCGACTTTACACGTACAGACAATGAAAAAGGCAAAAGTTCTTCTTTTCATTTACATAAAGAAGGAGGACATAGTCATCGACGTATTATTCATGCTGCTGATGCAACTGGAAAAGAAATTGAAACGACCCTGGAAAGCAAAGTCAGGGCGCATCCAAACATCGATTTGTTTGAGCATCATATTGCTGTCGATTTAATAACAGCTAAAAAGTTAAAAAAACCAACAAATCGTTGCTTGGGTTCTTACGTTCTTGATTTGATTAATAATAAAGTTGAGGTATTTAGAGCCAGAAACGTTATTTTGGCTACTGGCGGCGCTGGTAAAGCATATTTATATACCAGCAACCCTGATGCCTGCACGGGCGATGGTATTGCTATGGCAGCGCGAGCAGGTTGTCGGGTAGCGAATATGGAATTCATCCAGTTTCATCCAACCTGTTTGTATCACCCGATGGCAAAGTCGTTTTTGATATCTGAAGCGTTACGTGGAGAAGGCGCAAAACTAATACTGGCTAATGGTGAGCGTTTTATGCACCGTTATGATAAACGAGGCGAATTAGCACCAAGAGATGTGGTTGCCCGTGCTATTGATTATGAAATGAAACGTCTGGGAGATGATTGTGTTTACTTGGATTTCACACATAAAACCAAAGAATTTATTGAACAACACTTCCCTACTATTAATAAACGCTGTCTGAAATTAGGTATTGATATGGCATTAGAGCCTATCCCCGTTGTTCCAGCCGCACATTATACCTGTGGCGGCGTAATGATTGACCAAAAAGGCCAGACTGATATCCCTGGCCTGTATGCCATAGGTGAAGTGAGTTGTTCCGGTTTACATGGTGCTAACAGGATGGCAAGTAATTCATTATTAGAGTGTATTGTCTATGCTCATGCCGCTTACGAGGATATACGGCAATCTTTAGCCGCGACTAAGATGCCAGCTAAATTGCCGGAATGGGATGAAAGTCGGGTGACTGACTCCGATGAAGAAGTTGTTGTGAGCCATAACTGGGATGAAATCAGACGTTTTATGTGGGATTACGTCGGCATTGTTAGAACGACTAAACGACTACAGCGCGCACAACGCAGGATTAAACTGCTTAAAGAGGAAGTGACTGATTATTATGGAAATTTTAGGATCAGTAAGGATTTACTGGAGCTTAGAAATCTATTGCTTGTTGCCGAACTGATTGTTAAATCAGCTTTAAAAAGAAAAGAAAGTCGCGGTCTACATTATACGGTTGACTATCCTGTAGCAGATACTTCGGATAACGGAAAAAACACAATTATTGAGTTCACTGACTCAAAAAATGGCGATGAAGCAGCATAAAATAACAATGAGTTAATCAACGCTCTTGATATTTAAGAAAAATAGTTCTATTTATATACTTGAATTATATAAATATTATTATAGTGTCTGAATGGCATCCTATTTGCATTTTATGCAATTAGTTTAACTACTATATTAATAGACATGACGAATTTAACAGAACCTATGGCAGATATTACCGACATCAGCGATTCACCGGGCGTACAAAGTTCCCGCTTGATGGTTTCCTATCCCGAAAACATGACAGATGTAACTAATATGTCTATCCATGTCATGGGGGTATTACAGAGTACTCTGGAACTGGAAAAACTAATAGAGCTCTTTGATGATGAATTATCAGCTGTTATTCCTCATGAACACCTGAGTTATGAAAATCAAGAAGAAGGTATCAAGCTTGATATCGGTAAAACGGGTCGGCATCTCTCGACTTATGGACTGGTTTTATTTGGGAAAAAAATAGGCGAGCTAACGATATCTCGAAACAATAAATTCGTAGAAGTTGAAATACACAAAATAGAAAACCTGATTTCAGCATTAATTTACCCTTTAAGAAATGCACTGTTATATAAACAGGCAGTAGAAAAAGCTTATATCGATCCATTAACAGGATTAAATAACCGTGCTGCATTTGATAAATCAATAGAGCAAGAAGTTGATCTGGCTAAACGACATACTCATATCATTTCTTTAATGATGCTCGATATTGATAAATTTAAACAGATCAATGATAACTATGGTCATCTTGTTGGTGATGCTGTGTTAAAAAGTTTTTCTGATTGCATCATGAACTGTATGCGTAGCAGTGACATTATCTTTCGTTATGGTGGGGAAGAATTTGTTATTTTATTAAGAAACACTCAAATTTCTGGTGCGAAATTACTTGCAGAACGCATGAGAAAAAGCATTGAAGACATGAGGTTCGAGTATGACAACATTAGTCTCAATGTTTCTGTTTCAATAGGGGTATCAGAATTAAAAGAAGATGACACCAAATTAAAATTAATAGAAAGAACGGATGAATTACTTTATAAAGCCAAGGGAAACGGTCGCAACCAGGTTGTCACTGATCTTGATAAATAGTTTTTTATTTAATCAATTCTAAAAACTGCTGCTCATTTAATGTTTCCACACCAAGCTGCATTGCTTTTTCATATTTACTTCCTGCTGATTCTCCATAAACAACGTAGTCCGTTTTTTTAGAAACGCTACCGCTTACTTTCGCACCTAATGACATTAACTTTTGTTTTGCTTCGTCGCGGCCCATGCTTGATAGTGTTCCAGTAATAACAAACGTCTGTCCTTTTAAAGTTTCAATATTATTATTATCAACTTTATCCCAATGCACATGCTGCTTTAGTTTTTTTATAACCTCCTGGTTATGTTGTTGTTGAAAAAAGGAATGAATATTATGGGCAACGACAGGACCAATATCGGAAATTTTTTCCAGCTCTTCTGTAGTCACCGTTTCTATTTTTTCAAATTCTTTAAAATACTGTGCTAATGAACGTGCCGTTGCTTCACCTACTTCACGTATACCTAACGCATAAATGAATCGCTCCAATGTCGTCTTCTTACTCTTTTCCAACGCTTCAATTAAATTACTGGCAGACTTATCTCCCATTCTTTCCAAACCAGAAAGTTGTTCATGCGTTAAGCTGTATAATCCATCAACAGTCTTGATTAATTTTTCTTCAGCAAGTTGAATGATCACTTTTTCACCAAGCCCATCAATATTCATTGCTTTACGAGAGACAAAGTGAATAATGGCTTGTATATTTTGCGCAGAACATGAAATACCGCCCATGCAACGAAACACGGCTTCGCCTTCCTGCCGTTCAACAGCAGAACCACAAACTGGACAAGATGCAGGCATCACGAACTCTGTAGAGTTTTCTCGTTTTTCTTTAATAACACGTACAACTTCAGGAATAACATCGCCTGCTCGTCTTATATAAACCCAATCCCCTACCCTGACGTCCTTTCGCTTTATTTCATCAAGGTTATGTAATGTTGCATTTGTAACAGTCACACCACCTACAAAGACAGGTTCGAGTCTTGCGACCGGTGTAATAGCACCTGTTCGACCAACTTGTACTTCAATACCCAGTACTTTTGTAATTTCTTCTATTGGTGGGAATTTATAAGCAATAGCCCAGCGTGGTGAACGGGAAACAAAGCCTAGTGCTTGTTGCTGCAAAAGGTTGTTTACTTTAAAAACAACTCCGTCTATTTCATACGCTAAATCATTACGCCGATTAGCAATGTCTTTATAATAATTCAAACACGCGCTTATATCTTTCACCTCTTTTGTCTCAGGAGAAACAGGCACACCCCATAATTTAAGTTGATTTAATACTTCTGTATGAGTTTCAAACTCAATATTACCGTTATATTCACCAATTCCATAAGCAAAGAAAGACAATGTTCGTTGAGAAGTTATTTTTGCATCAAGTTGCCTTAATGAGCCTGCTGCCGCGTTTCTAGGGTTAGCAAATAACTTTTCGCCTTTTTCTCTTTGTCTATTATTCAATTCTTCAAAGCTTTTATGAGTCATAAAAACTTCGCCTCTAATTTCTACTAATTCAGGAATATCATTGCCGATTAATCTCAGCGGAATAGATGAAATAGTTTTTATATTATGTGTGACATTTTCCCCCATACTACCGTCTCCGCGTGTTGCTGCGATTGTTAAAATGGCATTTTTATATCGGATACTGACTGCAAGCCCATCTAGCTTTGTCTCAGCTGAAAACCCAACACTAGTCACTTGCAAACGTTCTACAACCCTTTTATTAAAGGCTTGCATTTCTTCTTCATTAAAAGCATTGCCCAATGACAACATAGGTACAGTATGTGTAACCTGTTCAAATTCTGATAAAGGTGTAGCGCCGACACGTTGCGTTGGTGAGTCTGCAACAACAAGTTCTGGGTATTCCGTTTCTAGGTTTATTAGTTCACGTAATAATCTGTCGTACTCAGAGTCAGGAATAGAAGGATCGTCGAGTACATAATAGTGATAGTTATGTTGATTAATTATCTGGCGAAGTTTTTCCGCTTTTTTTCGGCTTGTTGCAATGACATTTGTAACACTTTAATTAATTTATTGTAAGGCTTCTGCTTTTTCTCTAAGTGTTTTTATTGAAGCATTATTTAGAATGCTGTTATCGACAGTTCTGACCGTTCCGCCTAATAGCTCAGCTAGTCTTTGTGTTGTATTTAAATACAATTCAAAAACGACACTGGCATCTATTGAAGCAGGTGAATACATAAAAATGGCAAGGCCTTTTGTTTTTAAGTCTGACATGCGGCCAAGATCAAAAGAACCAGGTTCGTGCATGTTAGCTAAACTAAATAAGGGTTGTCCTGAGTGTAACTTCCCGGGGCCAAAATGATGAAAAATATTCATATGGCCGTATATCATGCCCACTTCATCTGCTGCCTTGCTGATCGATAAACCATTAAACGAAATATGCGATGGTGATGTAATATATAAAACCAATAAGTCACCTGTAGATTTATTGCTTTCCGGGACATCTGTTTCATTGGGTTCCAGTTCTAGCTCATGATTATCTTCTTTAACAATGTTTTCCTGTTGATTAATTTCAGGCTCTTGAGAGAAAGAGGATTCTATAGCCTGATATTCTTGTCGTTCTTCAATAGCTGCAAAAACTTCAGGTTCATTTTCATCATTTAAACTTTTTTCATAATCATTAACGCTCATTTCAAGCGGCAAAGGTTCTTCACCTTCATCATCATTAAATGCTTCTTCTGATGTTGGAAAATGAAATGCTTCAGGAGAAGCAGTAACATCAACACTCTCGTTTCTTGACTGTGTTAGCAAACTGCCTAAATTAGCTAATACATCGTGAGAAAAGTTGTCGTTAGTAATATCGGTTGTACTAATTGATGAAATGGGAGTATCAGGCGTTTCATCAACGGCATTGAGGATGTCTGCCCTTTTTTTAGGTTCCTTATCTCTAAGTATTTCCCACAAATAAATGCCTAACACAGACAGGCACCCTATGACTAATAAAACAAAGCGCAAGTTATCCATGGCGCAAATATCTCGTGGTAATTACATTAGAATACAAAACAGCATTATACAGACTAAGCAAGCCTGACAAATACATTAGTTACTTTAGGCTGTCGCTGCCATTTCAACAGCTTCATCCATATCAACTGAAACAAGACGTGACACACCTGGTTCATGCATTGTGACACCTAATAACTGATTTGCAATTTCCATCGTTATTTTGTTATGCGTGATAAAGATAAATTGCACTTCATTAGACATCGATTTAACTAATTGACTAAAACGTCCAACGTTTGTGTCATCTAATGGTGCGTCAACCTCATCAAGAATACAAAAAGGTGCTGGGTTTAATTTAAATATTGAGAATACAAGTGCTACAGCAGTTAAGGCTTTTTCTCCACCCGATAATAAATGAATGCTACTATTCTTCTTGCCTGGAGGACGCGCCATAATAGCGACCCCCGTCTGCAATAAGTCATCGCCTGTTAATTCCAGATAAGCATGACCGCCACCAAATAAAATTGGGAACATTTCTTTGATGTGTTTGTTTAACTCATCAAAAGTTTCTTTGAACCGTGTTCTGGTTTCTTTATCAATTTTACTGATCGCATTTTCAAGCGTTGTAAGTGCATTAATCAAATCATTATGTTGACTATCGAGGTAGCTTTTACGTTCTGAATTCTGTGTAAACTCATCGATCGCAGCAAGGTTAATTGGTCCCAGACGAGTAATTTTTCTATCTAATGACTCCAATTGTTCTGTCCATTCTTGCTGATTAGCACTTTCTTCAAGTGTCTCCAGTATCTCTTTTGCGTTATGCTCTTCAGCAGCGAGTTGTTCTTCAACTGTTTCGAGACGAACCTGGCAGCTATTAACGGCTAAACGTGCTTTTTCCAGAGTAGCCCTTAAACCTTCAAGGTCTTGTTCAAACTTATGTCTTTGTTGCTCAAGCTCTCTCATGCTTGCTTCAATCGATTGAACATTACTACGCGCATCAGCAAGATTCTTTTCCGCCGAGACTTTATCTTTAAGATAAGCTTCTATTTTTTCCTGAATTTCTTTAACAGGCGCCCGATTTTCATTCAAACTTTTTTCAAGTTCGGAAAGCCTGCTGACAAGATAACTCACTTGAATATCGTTTCGTTTAATTGCCTGTTCATAAGAAGCGCGACGTGAACTATAAGATTCGAGTTGCAATGCGATACCATGGCTTTCATTATGTGTTTCCTGCCATGTGTTTCTTGCCGTATTTAATGATTCGCGATGTTTTTCTCTATTACTGGATAACTCTTCTCGCTGTTGTAGAAACTGTTTGTCGTCTTCTTCAACAGATTGCATGCGCTGCCTTATTGAATTAATTTCTGATTTATCATTTTCCATCTGCTCAAGGTTTTCAGATAACTCTTCCTGATATTCCTGGTGACGAATGGTTAATTGTTCTGATTCTGTTTTGAGTGAAGCCAGTTTTGTGCGAATGTCTGATATGCCGTGTTGTTGTTGCTTAGATAAGGCCTGTTGTTCATTTAAAGTTACTTCTACTTGTTCGAGGTTGTCTTCGGTAGATATTAACTCTGTTTCAATTGACTTAATCTCAGATTCTTTTTTATCTACCTCTGATTTTATTGCGCTGATCTCTTCTTCACGGCTTAAAACGCTATTAGCATTATCATTAACATGATTAACAATAATCCAATCATGACTTAACCAAACACCTTTTTCCGTTACAACACTTTGTCCTACGTTCAGGTTTCTTAAAATAGACATTGCTTCTTCAATTGAATCAGCTAAATAAATATTTTCTATTAATGAGGGGACACTTAATTCAGTGGTAATCTGCTCAATTAACCGAGGATAAGCTTTTGCTTCTGTAGAAGAGTTTCCGCTGTTGGATTTCATTAAACCAAATTTTCCGGGCGCATTTTCCAATTTATTTAGATAATCGCCTGGTTCTTCAATACAAATATCATGTAAATGCGAATCAAGAACTGTTTCCAAAGCATGTGTCCATTTAGGATTAACCTTAATAGATTGGGATAGGCGTTGTTTTTGATCAAGATTATTTTCTTTAAGCCAGTCTGTTAGTTCATGATTATTTTCTAATAAAGATTGCTGCAGGGTTTCCAGAGAAGACAGTCGCCCTTTTAAGCTTTGGTATTGCTGTCTTGCAGAATGTAGCTGAGTTGATAATGCCCTAACTTTTTCACGATAATCTTTAACAACGTTTTGCTTGTTGGTAAAGTCTTTTTCCAGATCGCGTTGCTTTTCTTCTTCATTGGCTAACGATTGAGTTAATTTCTCAATCGTATTATTCATTTCAGATTGTTCGAATTTAGTAATTTCTTGTTCAAGATGAATGCGACGATCAGCCAGTTCTTCCAAACCAAATTCAAGATGTTCTAACCTTGTTTTATCAACTTGCCCCTGGCGACTAAATTCTGAGTAAGATTCGTTAAACTTGTCCCATTCTGATTGCCAACTTTGCATGGCTTCTTCAGCCTGATTAAGAATTTCATAGGCTTTATTACTTTCGTCACGAGAACCACTGAGTTTGGGTTCCAGAGTTGCAAGATCGTTTAAAAGTTTTCCATATTCTTCTTTATCCTGCTCATGTTGTTTGATCGTATTAGCATGTGTTTGCTTAACTTTTTCCAACTCAGTTTCAATCGCCGCAATTTTTTCACGTGTGTGTTGCAGTTTCTGCTCATAACTGGATATATCACTACCCACTTTATAAAACTCGGACTGCATATTATTGAAATGCTGATTAGCGTCACTCAAGCTTTCTCGTTGTTTCTCGATTTCTGCTTCAGTTTCACGCACTTTAGCGATAGCTTTTTCAACAGCATTTTCATGATTACCCGCGCCCTCTTTCAGTCCGCTCATTTCCATATTCAGGTCGCGCCAGTTTATTGCAAGTAGTTCAGAATTGAGTTTTCGCTGTTCTTCTTTTAATAACTTATATCGTTCTGCTGCTTTGGCCTGACGCTGTAAATGATTTAACTGCTTTTCAAGCTCTTCGCGTATATCGGTCAGGCGTTCGATATTTTCTTTAGTATGTTTAATCCTGTTTTCTGTTTCACGTCGCCGTTCACGATATTTCGAAATACCCGCTGCTTCTTCAATATAAATTCTTAATTCTTCTGGTTTTGCGTCAATTAATCTAGAAATCGTGCCTTGCTCAATGATGGCATAACTGCGAGGACCAAGTCCTGTCCCTAGAAAAATAGCAGTAATGTCTCGGCGACGACACCTTGTGCCATTCAGAAAGTAAGTTGAGACTGCATCACGATTTACTTGACGTTTTACAGAAATCTCATCATAACTGGCGTATTGGCCGCCCAGTTTTTTTTCCGTGTTATCAAAAACCAGTTCAACAGATGCTTGCCCTACCGGTTGGCGAGCACTGGAGCCACTGAAAATAACATCTGTCATAGACTCGCCACGCAGATGTTTAGCGGAGCTTTCGCCCATAACCCAGGTAACTGCATCAATGATGTTAGATTTACCACAGCCATTTGGCCCAACAACGCCAACAAGGCTGCCAGGTATGATAAGGTTTGTTGGATCTACGAAAGATTTAAAGCCAGAAAGTTTTATATTGCTTAAACGCATGGGGCGTAACAATACTAGAGATTTCGTTCTCTGTCCAAACGTAAATTAAATCTATATTTAACATTAAAAATAACATTTATATATTTGTTTTTATTAATTATTTTAACTTATAAAAAAAATCATGATAGTTCTTGCCTGAACATAGTCAATGTTCTATCTTAACGCCTTTTTATGCCGATAATTTAGTGAGAAAACAGATGTCTAGCGAAGCTATAGAGTCACTTGAAACATTCGAAAACCCTAGTCCGGAACGTGATTACACTATTAAAATTGATGTGCCGGAATTTACCTGTTTATGTCCGAAAACGGGCCAACCAGACTTTGCTGTACTCGAACTTGAATATGTGCCTGACCAACTTTGCGTCGAATTAAAAGCATTAAAATTATACGTTTGCTCTTATCGTGACCAGGGTGCATTCCATGAGGCCGTTACCAATAAAATTTTGAATGATCTGGTCGTGGCTAGCTCACCTCGATTTATGCGTTTAACTGCAAACTTTAACGTTCGGGGGGGGGTCTATACGACAGTTATCGCCGAACATAAAAAAGAAGACTGGGAACCAGCCCCACTTGTTGCTTTGCCCTAAAGGATTGGCCCAAATAAGCATCCAATGAATCAATTTACCCAAGGATTTCAATTTTTACTTTCAGGGTTCAAATTAATTTTGAAACCCGGTGTACGTTTTTACGTTCTAATCCCTTTGTTAATTAATTCATTATTATTTGCCAGTGCTATTATTTATGGCGCTAGTTCACTCAGTGAATTAATTGACTGGTTGATTACTAAGTGGTCGTGGATTGAATGGATTGAGTGGTTACTTTGGCCAGTCTTTGTCATTATCGCACTTGCGATTGTTTTTTTTGGCTTTTCAATCGTCGCGAACTTGATTGGTGCACCGTTTAATAGCTTTCTGGCAGAAGCTGTTGAAAGAACATTAACAGGCCAAAAAAACGAATCAAACAGCAAGCAGCCTTTAATGCAGATAATCTTTGTTTCAATAAAAAATGAAATTCAAAAACTACTGTATTTTGTTATTCGAGCTTTGCCGTTGTTACTGTTATTTATGATTCCAATAGTAAATATAGCCGCACCAGTAATTTGGTTCTTATTTACTGCATGGATGTTAGCACTTGAGTACGGCGATTACCCAATGGGAAATCATGATATTCTTTTTAAACAACAGCGTAAAAAATTCGCTGTAAATCGTCCGCTTGCTTTTGGTTTTGGCTCAGGGGTGATGCTGTTAACAATGATACCTATCGTTAACTTTCTAGCAATGCCTGTAGCTGTTGCGGGTGCGACAAAAATGTATATCGAACACGCAGACCTAAAATTAGAACAAGGGTTGGAACAAAAATGACGGCATTAATAATTAATTCAGAATTGCTTCGCTTAAGTCTTTCTGGTATAGATGCACGCTGAAATTTACAAGGCGGAGAATAGTAATGGCGGCCAAGAAAAAAACAGCTAAAAAAAAGGCAAAAAGAAGGTAGCTAAGAAAGCAACAACCAAGAAAAAAGTTGCGAAGAAAAAGGTTTCGCCCAAAAAAAAGAGCTCAAAAAAAGCAACGACTAAAAAGAAAGTCAGCAAGAAAAAAGTATCTAAAGTAGCCAAAAAAACGGCGACTAAAAAGAAGAGCGCCATAAAGAAAAAAACAACAGCTAAAAAGAAAGCTGCCAGCAAAACAAAAGCAAAGCCTGCTAAAAAGGCTTCAGCTAAAAGTACAACTGCAAAGAAAAATAAAGGCAAGATGACGAAAGTAACAGAATTAAAAACCAAAAAAACATCTAAAAAAGAAAAGATCGCTCCGTATCAGGAAAAGATAGGCGAAGATTATATGGGCGAAGAACAATCAGTTCATTTTCGCGAACTTTTAAATTCATGGAAAGATGATTTGATAGCTGAAGTTGGCCGTACTGTTCATCATATGCAAGATGAAGCATCTAATTTTCCTGATCCTAATGACAGAGCAACTCAAGAAGAAGAGTTTTCGCTTGAACTACGTACTCGCGACAGAGAAAGAAAACTTATCAGAAAAATCGACGAGGCATTAGCTGCTTTGGATAGCGGTGACTATGGATATTGTAATGTTTGCGGAATAGAAATTGGCGTCAGACGCCTGGAAGCCAGACCAACAGCAACGTTATGCATAGACTGTAAAACCCTGGACGAAATAAAAGAACGTCAACTTGGTTAAATTATATAAATTAATAACTCTAATAATAATTTAATTTATCGTGGCCGCTTTGCTCCAACGCCAAGCGGCCCTCTTCACTTCGGTTCCATCATTGCTGCTCTTGGTAGTTATCTTCAAGCAAAAAGCAAGCAAGGAAAGTGGCTGATACGTATTGATGATGTTGATATAGGTCGTTCAGTCTCAGGTGCTGACAAAATCATATTACAGCAATTGGAACAGTTAGGTTTATATTGGGATGAGGAAGTTGTCTACCAAAGCAACCGACTGGATTATTATCAAGCTGCGCTTGAGAAACTTGAATCAATAAATAGCACGTTTTCTTGTTACTGTACTCGAAAAGAAATTGCTGACAGGGTATATCCCGGCACATGTCGCAAAGAGTTTAAGTCAGACAACACTGCCCATTCAACTAGAATCAAAACTGATAACAGCCCTGTAGGAATAACAGATCTGTTGCAAGGGGAATACTCGCAAAAACTGCAATTAGAAACAGGCGACTTTATTATTAAACGCGCGGATGGTTATTTCGCCTACCATTTAGCAACAGTCATTGATGATGCCAGTCAAAATATCACGGAGGTTGTTAGGGGACTAGATTTGCTTGAGTCAACACCGAGGCAAGTTTACTTGCAAAAACAACTCGGCCTACCTACCCCTCGCTATCTGCACTTGCCTGTTGCTATCGATACGTCAGGTAAAAAAATCAGCAAGTCTGGCAATGCTCAAGCTATAACAGCAAACAACAATATTAATATTTTATTTAACGCATTAACTTTTTTAGGGCTCAATCCTCCTGAACAATTATTTCAAACAGATGTCGAATCAGTATTAAACTGGGGAGTAACAAACTGGGATATTACTAAGCTACCTGAAAAAAAAGAAATTATCGCTACTTATAGCTAATATTTACCTATACTCAATAGTGCAAATTTATATACCGATAAGATGAAATTTTTTATTCTATTTATTACAGCTTTTTCTCTTTTGCTTAACGTGCAATTAACTTTTGCAATCGACAAAATAATTATCAACGGTTTATTTAAGAATAAAGCCATCGTTACAATAGATGGTAAGCAGCGCATATTAAAGAAAGGCAAAAAAAGTCCTGAAGGTGCTCTGCTCAATGAGTCAGACAGTAAACAAGCCATTATTGAAGTTAATGGTCAACAGAAAACTTATACATTAGGTTCGCATATTGGCGGTAATTTTAAACCTCCAACAGAAGGTAAAAAACTGATTCTCGCGCCTGACTCTGCAGGTATGTATAACGTTAGTGGCAGCATAAACGGCTCCCATGTCAGCTTTGTTGTTGATACTGGTGCAACACTGGTTTCCATGAACAGTAATATCGCAAAAAAACTGGGTATAGATTACAAGCTTACTGGCAAACAAGGACTGTCCTATACCGCCTCAGGCAAATCTAAGATATATATTGTTAATTTAAAAAAAGTAAAAATCGGAGATATCGAGCTTCATAACGTTGAAGGAGCCGTTCATGAAGGCGATTTTCCTGTAATCACTTTACTGGGCATGTCCTTTCTTGGGGAGCTTGATATGAAACGCGAAGGTCGTGTTATGGAGCTGCAAAAAAAGTATTAGCTATACAGAACGTTTTAAACGTTCACTGTCCCAAAACACCTCTTTGCCCTCCTTGCCTTGGTTTAAAGTTCGAGCCAATACAAATAATAAGTCAGACAACCGGTTTATATAGCGCAATGATTCCGGGTTAACATATACTGTTCTACTCATAGCAACTAAATGTCGTTCTACTCGTCGGCAAACACTTCTGGCTAAATGACAAATTGATGCTGCCATGGAGCCACCCGGTAAAATAAATTCTTTCAATGCAGGTAAGTCTTCATTGTACGCATCAATAAGTTCTTCTAATCTTTCTATATAAGCAGGATCGATAACAGCATTACCCGGAATAGCTAATTCTCCTCCTATATCAAATAACCTATGCTGGATATTAAGCAAGTAACCAGAAATATCATCAGGTAAGCCACTGGCTATAAGTAGGCCCAATAAGCTATTCAATTCATCGACACTGCCCATCGCTTCAACTCGAATACTGGATTTATCGACACGTTCTCCATTGCCTAGCCCGGTTGTGCCATCATCGCCAGTTTTTGTATAAATAGAACTTAGTCTGTTACCCATTTAATTAACCTTATAGTTTGTCGCTGCTATTAGTCCTTGCGGTAATTTATGAATGTCAGGATGCAGTGCATGCGCCATAATTTCCAGGCCATCGACTAGTCGTGGCCCAGGTCGACTAAAATAGGCATTACCATCAGTAACATAGACTTTGCCCTGCTTAACCGCTTTTAATCTTGACCATTCATCCTTTTTAACAAGCACAGGAATATCTTTAAGTGTTCTTTCCAAATCGTACCCACAACACGCAATAAATACGACATCAGGGTCAACATTAACAATATTTTGCCAGCTTATTGTTGTTGAAGGTCTATGTTTATTACTCAATAAACTTTCAGCGCCAGCATATTCTATTAATTCAGGCGTCCAGTGTCCGGCATTAAATATTGGATCAATCCACTCCAGAAACACCGTATTGAGCCTTGAATTAATCGGAATATTTTTTTCTGTAAGTTCGATTACTTTACTAACGCGATCTTTCAATTGTGTTACAGCATTGATTGCTTGAGTCTTAAAATTTGTTTCTTCACCGACTAACAGCATGGTATCAAACACATCTTCCAGAGTCATCGGCTCAAGATTAATGATTTGCGCATTACCGGGAAGTTCACAAACAGCATCCAACACTTCATCTTCTGCTACTGCACACACCTCGCAAAGTGACTGGGTAATGATGAAATCAGGTTTTAATTCTTTTAAAACCGCCATATCAAGATGATA
Source organism: Pseudomonadota bacterium (assembly GCA_038142205.1). Taxonomy (GTDB): domain Bacteria; phylum Pseudomonadota; class Gammaproteobacteria; order Eutrophobiales; family Eutrophobiaceae; genus UBA7359. Next base: position 941,636 of record JAYQJO010000001.1, read on the forward strand.
AATGGCTTTTTCAGTGCTTAATTGCTTACGAACAGCAACATCAATTTCAAAACTTGTCGCATCTTTAGGTATCAGGCTTTCGGTAACACTGGGCAATTCTTTTACAAATGATGGGTAGTCACATTCATGACTCACACCAACAAGATACTTTGCCAAGCCAACCTGGCAAATAATTTCAGTTGCACTTGGTAATAAGGAAACAATTCTCATGTTTTTTAATTGGCTAATGCTAAATCTGTGAAGAAAAATCCGTCTCTATTAACCGTCTCTCTAATCGACACAGAGATATCCGAGTTAAACATCGGCCCAGAATAAACAAAAGTATGAAACTCACCATTTTCTCCGCAAGGATCGATATCATCATCTAATAGAGATAAAAAATTATTATCGAATTTCTGTCCTGCAAACTTTTCTGAAAGCTGTTTCGGATCGACACAGGTCAAATAAGCAGATAACCCACTTGAGATCATCTCATCTGCAAGGGTAGAAGTTGCTATTCCCCATATTGGAAATATCGGACTTAGCTTTGAATCTTTCATTAAATTAATTCGATATTGCCTGATGTCTTCAAGAAACAAATCGCCATAGGCGATATGTGTCACGTTGTGTTCGAGTCTTAGTTTGTCAAATGCCGTTTTTATTTCACGTTCATAATCTATATTTGAACATGGCCACGGCAATGGCACTTTAAACAAGGGTAACCCCGCTGCTTTAGCTTGCGCATCTAACAGTTCTTCTCGAACAGCATGCATGGCGACACGGTTAAACTCAGAATTGACTGCTGTCAGTAAACCAATAATTTCAACGTCTTTTGATTGCTGCAATAGAAAAAGAGTCCAGGCAGAGTCTTTACCTGAACTCCAGGAAAGCACAACACGCTTCATGCGATAGTGGGATTACCTTGTTTACTAAACCAATATTTCATCCCTTCATACGAGCCAAATAAAACAGCAGAATAAAGCAGATCACCCATAAGAGAGTTGCCGTAAAATGGAATAGCTCTAACGAAACACAATGCTAAGCCATCTAATGTTAATGGGTAATATAAACCTGTAGCCCATAAGGTGAAGTTGGATAATACAAACAAAATGGTTGCTGAACCTACTGCGGAGCCGACAACTCTGAGGACACTTCGTTTTTTGAATAAGATATAGCGACCTAATACTGCGCTTAAAGCAAAGCTTACATAGACAGACAGCATAATGATGGGATTGTAAAAACCAATAAAGGCATCACTAATGAATAACACAGCAACAGGAATCAACCATGCACGTTGATTCATAACATATGCGCCTGCAAAAAGCCCTAAAGCACCAACAGGCGTAAACCCCATAGGATGTGGCACGAGTCGAGATGCAACAACCAGGATTATCAATAAATAAAACAAGCCATGCTTTTCTGTCAAAAACTTATTCATTAGTATTCTCCAGCAACCTTATGTCTGTATATATTAATTATTACGGATTTAGCGTTAAATTGATACCGGCATAACCAGCAATGCCAGGAGATGTAAAGCCAAAGACTTCTTCGTAAGACTCATCTAACAAGTTCTCTATTCTTCCTGTAAGAGAAACATACTGATTAACCTTATAGCTACCTGAAAAATTAACTAGCGTATAGGAATCTAAGTCCGCTCTGAATGAAGGCGTTGGAAAAGGAGGGAAAACATTATCTTGCTGCTCACCATTATAATTCATCCCCAGGTTAAAATTCGCCTTATCTTGCAGAAAAGCATAATTGATATTTACACTCCCAATATGTCGTGCACGCCTGACAAGTTCTAGCCTATTAACATCAATCGCACGAGTATAGGTATATGAACCGATAATATCTAAATTTTGAACGGGCGATAACGATAAAGCCGTTTCCAGACCATGAATTTTATTCGTTCCATTGCTATTTGATACAGTCTGGTTAGAGCCTGTGATTTGATTCGTAATCAGGTTTCTAAAATAAGTGATATCCACATTAAGATTATCATTAAATAAATTCTGTTCAATCCCAGCGTCCCAGCCTCTAGAGCTTTCAGGTGTTAAATCAGGATTACCTGTAAATGTTGGAAAGTTACCAAATAATTCAGAAATAGTCGGATTCTTTACTCCGGTGCCATAAGAGATATGCAATCTCGAACCTGTTTCAGGAAGCTTGAATGCACCTGTTACACGATAAGTCGTCGCATTATCAAAAAAATCATTATCGTCATGACGAATACCGGTGGACACAAACACCCGATCTAACAAACCAAGTCGATATTCACCAACATAGCTTTTACTTAAGAAACCTACCTTGTTTGACGCACCAATAAATGACCCCGTTGCGCTATCATCCTCGTATTCATACAAAAACGACATATCATGCTTTATCTTTAGATTTGAATACGTATCAAGACTTAAATCACTTTGAAAGGCATACTTTTGCTTGTCTCCATTTAAAAACGATGCACCAAATACAGTGGAGGAAAAGTTAGTCCTATTCTTCGTGTCTTCAAAAGAAAAATGATTAGTCCAACGGTTTTCAAATAATGAAATACTCGCTTTACCCTTTTGGTAAACCTGATCTATATCAGTTTGATTGTTTTCAGCATCGACAATAATTTCAGAAGTAAAAGGTTGCGGATCTGTTTGTGTTTCAGACTTGACCACTCGTCGTATATAGCTAAGTTCAAACAACTTATGAGGTGTGATACCTAATTTTAAATCATAAGTTCGATTATGATGCCCGTCATCTTCATTGCCATCGCGTGCAATATTGATCCCATCCGTGCGCAAGATATCGGCATTAAGATTGATATTAAATAAAGCGTTGCCATAGGAACCGCCAAGAGAAGTTCTTTGTGTATCAAATGAGCCTCCCTGAAAGCCAGCTTTCAATTCAAGCGGGCCTTTACCTTCTTTAGTAATGATATTGATAACAGCGCCGATGGCATCACTACCCCATAATGCGCTTTGTGCACCGCGTAATATTTCTATTCGTTCAATATTGTCTGCTGTTAAAAATGCAAACTGAAACGATGAACCAAAAGAAGGATCATTAGCTTCAATACCATCAATTAAAACGAGCGTGTGATTTGCTTCCGCTCCACGAGCCCTAATATCTGTTTGTGCTCCGAAAGTGCCACTACGATTTACTGCTAGACCGGGTACTTCTCTTAAAATATCAGGTAAAAACGTAACACCCCTCTTTTTAATTTCTTCAGAGGTAATTACTGTTACAGCTGAACCAATTGCTGTTTTGGAAATAGGTGATAATGATGCAGTAACAACATACTCGCCATTTTCTTCTATTGTATCTGCAAGTGAAAAATTTGATGTTGATAAGCCAATTAAAACAACGAGTGTCTGTAAACGAATAGACATTAAAATATTTCTCCCAAGGTGCCCGCCGCACCGAATATATGATATAAAACTGGGGAAACAGGATGGCATCAGAACAGAAGCAAAAGAGTTTTGCATCTGTATAAAATACCTTCACAGCCTCCCGCAGCGTGGTTTAATAAATATCAGGCCGGTCTCCGGGCTTATGAGGGATAAAAATATCGGTTTATTCGCCTTCCCATGTTTTGAAATTCAACACAGTGGCGGATGAATAAACACAAACTCATTTACCGTTGCGGGGGCAGCGTCGGCTTTGCTAAAAATTAAAATTTAACGCACCGACTTCCCGTTTAACATAACTGCAAAGCAGTTAGCACCTAATACTTTCAATCGCGGAGAATACTGTCTATCCTATACATGTCAAACTAAAAATTGACATAACTGCAAATTAAATAAAAAAATATAACGCATCCAAAATAGTTAATTAAGATAAAACCAGAATAATAAGAATAACTGTTCAATAAAACTCGTCTAAGGGAACCCCTGAAAATGATTGAATTACTGTCTAAGAAACATATTGTTGCGAAAGAAGGTTTTAATCGTTGGCTTATCGCTCCCGCAGCATTAGGTATTCACTTATGCATAGGTTCTGTTTATGCCTGGAGTCTTTTCAACCCTTCCTTAATCAAACGCCTTGGAGTAGTAACAAGCGCCGCAGATGACTGGTCTTTAAAAAGCGTTGTCTGGATTTTTACTGTTGCAATTGTCTTTCTTGGTTTGTCTGCCGCTGTAGCCGGGAAATGGTTGGAAAAAGTTGGGCCACGAATGGTAGGCACAGTGGCTGCCTGTTGTTGGGGAGGCGGCTTTATAGTTGGTGGCTTTGGTATTCTTACAGGCCAATTATGGCTACTGTATCTTGGTTATGGTGTCATTGGTGGTTGCGGTCTCGGTCTCGGTTATGTTTCCCCTGTTAGCACATTAATACGCTGGTTCCCGGATCGACGTGGCATGGCAACAGGTATCGCTATAATGGGTTTTGGCGGCGGCGCCATGATTGCAAAATTCATGATCGAACCTTTTATCAAATTATTTTATAAAGCACCTGATTATCTGGGTACGATTGATAGCGTTTCGTTAACAACAGATGAAACAGGAAGGCGACTCGCAGAAATTGCCGGTAATTTACAGGAAGTGGTTATTGTCGGCGCTAACGATGTAGCCAATATGCTCGTTCCCGGGCCTGAAGGCGTTTACGTTGTTGGTACGGGTACAGTTGGTGTTGCTCAAGCGTTCTTCACATTAGGTGCAATTTACTTTGTCATTATGTTATGTTCCGCTTTTGGTTATAGTGTTCCTCGCGAAGGCTGGAAACCGCAAGGTTGGGAGCAACCATCAAAAGATAAACAACACGCTATGGTCTCGCAACATAGCGTTCATATTGATGAAGCACTAAAAACGCCACAGTTTTATCAGCTTTGGGTCGTTCTCTGTTTTAACGTAACAGCAGGGATTGGTGTATTAGCTGTTGCTAAGACGATGATTAATGAAATCTTTGGAAGTAGTCTGCCGGATATTGTTGACTTTGGCTTTGCCTCAACCTACGTTCTTATGATCAGTGTCTTTAATATGTGTGGTCGAATTGTCTGGGCCAGCGCATCTGATTATTTAGGCCGTCGCAATACCTATTGGATCTTTTTTACACTGGGCATTATTTTGTATTGCTCCATTCCTTATACAGCACAACAAGCCAGCATTAATCCTTCGGTAGTTTGGTTAGTTTATTTCTATGCTGCAACAATGATTATTTTTACAATGTATGGTGGTGGTTTCGCAACGATCCCCGCCTATCTAGCCGATATATTTGGTACTAAGTATGTAGGCGGTATTCATGGGCGTTTATTGACCGCTTGGGCCAGTGCCGGCGTGTTTGGCCCTTTAGCAATCACATCTTTAAGAGAAATCTCTGTAAAAAATGCGATCAATGATTTAGTAGAAAAAATTGATCCCGCTGTCTTCCAGACAAAATTTGGCGCTGGAATAGAACAATTGGAGCAGCTCGTTGCCGCCAAAACAGTCACCATCAGTAAACTAATGGAAATTGCACCAGCAGGCACGGTTGATCCGACATCCAGTTTATACAATACGACCATGTATTTGATGGCGGTATTGTTATTTGTAGCACTTATATCGAATGCATTAATGCGGCCTGTTAACCCTAAACATCACATGAAAGAATAACGGAGATTTACTATGTCCCTATCTTTTAATAACGCGACTGAAGTTTTTATCTTTATTATTTTATGTTCGATTTATGTTTGTAGCATACTCTGGATTTATGGCGATTCAGCGACGCGTGACATGGGTATTAAAGGCGCTATCTTGCCGCTTATTTTTGTTATAGCCGCTGCGCTGACCCTGACACAGAACATGAGTTGGACATTGATTGTATGGCCTATCGGTTATGCCCTCTGGTTTTTCCTGCGCCCTGCTAAATCCCACGTTATTACAGAATGAATTAATTCAACTTTCAGGCAATTGCTTGGAATAGCTCTATTCATCATCTATACTACGCGACTTTCAAATATGCTCTGAGGGGCGCTGCGACAACAATATTGTTGCCAGGCTCAGAGTCTTCATCAATAACCGCGCTCGCTTAAAGATAGAAACTAAGCGAAATGACGGATAGAACAGAACAAATAACATCCTTAATTAAAGAACGTATTCTCGTGCTCGATGGCGGCATGGGTACGATGATCCAGTCTTATAAACTGGAGGAAGAAGATTATCGTGGCAAACGATTTGCCAATCACCCCTGTGATGTTAAAGGCAATAATGATCTGCTGACATTAACGCGCCCAGACATTATTAAAGCAATTCACAAAGCTTATTTTGAAGCCGGTGCCGACATTGTCGAGACCAATACTTTCAATGGCACTTCTATCGCAATGGCCGATTATGAGATGGAAGATTTGGTATATGAGCTAAATAAACAAGGTTCGTTGATTGCACGAGAAGTGGCTGACGAACTCACTGAACAAAACCCAGCTAAACCGCGTTTTGTTGCCGGTGTTCTCGGCCCGACAAACCGAACCTGTTCTATTTCTCCGGATGTGAATAACCCCGGTTACCGAAATATTACCTATATGGAATTGGTCGAGTCCTATACCGAGGCAATTAGTGGTCTGGTTGACGGTGGCTCTGACTTCTTATTGGTTGAAACCATATTTGATACGCTAAATGCAAAAGCGGCCCTATTTGCCATTGATCAATATTTTGAAGAACACGATATTCGTCTGCCAATTATGATTTCCGGAACGATTACAGATGCTTCCGGGCGTACATTAACCGGGCAGACGACAGAAGCATTCTGGAATTCGGTTAGGCATGCTAGTCCACTTACTGTTGGATTAAATTGCGCCTTAGGCCCTAGTGACTTACGTCAATATGTTGAAGAACTTTCTAGCTTTTCACAAAGTTACATCTCGGCTCATCCTAACGCAGGCCTGCCTAATGAGTTCGGTGAATATGATCTTGAGCCGGAACCTATGGCTGAGCATATCAAGGAATGGGCTGAATCCGGGTTATTAAATATTGTCGGTGGATGTTGTGGTACGACCCCGGATCATATTCATGAAATGGCAAAAGTCGTCGAAGGTGTTAAACCGAGACAAATACCGGACACACCTTTAGTGCAACGCCTGAGCGGTCTTGAACCTTTCAATATTACACCTGAAGTCAATTTTGTGAATGTTGGCGAAAGAACGAATGTTGCTGGTTCACCAAAGTTTTTGCGATTAATCAAAGAAGAACAGAATTTGGATGCAGCGTTGGAGGTGGCACGCCAACAAGTTGAAAATGGTGCACAGGTTATTGATGTCTGTATGGATGAAGGCATGCTTGATTCAGAGCAGATTATGGAGGATTTCTTAAAACTAATTGCTTCCGAGCCTGATATTTGTCGTGTTCCAGTCATGATTGATTCATCAAAATGGAGCGTAATTGAGTCTGGGCTTCGTTGTGTTCAAGGTAAAGGCATTGTTAATTCAATTAGCCTTAAAGAAGGCGAGGAAAAATTCATTGAAAATGCAAAACTAGTGAGACGCTACGGTGCGGCTGTTGTTGTCATGGCATTCGATGAACAGGGGCAAGCAGATACTACTGATCGCCGTTTTGAAGTTTGTAAACGTTCTTATGATATTTTAGTGGATGAAGTTGGTTTCCCACCGGAAGATATAATTTTTGATCCGAATGTCTTAACTGTTGCTACGGGCATGGAGGAACATAACAACTATGCTGTGTCCTTCTTTGAAGGTACGCGACTTATTAAAGAACACTTACCTCATGCATTAGTCAGTGGTGGTTTGAGTAATGTCTCGTTTTCATTTCGTGGAAACAACCCTGTGCGCGAAGCCATGCATTCTGCATTTCTTTATCATGGCATTCAGGCCGGCCTTGATATGGGTATTGTTAATGCCGGTCAATTAGGTATTTACGATGAAATTCCTAAAGACTTACTCGAATACATTGAAGATGTTTTATTAAATAGACGTGATGATGCAACAGACAGAATGGTTGAGTTTGCAGAAACAGTTAAGTCTGGCGCAACAAAAGAAAAGAAAAATGATCTGGAATGGCGTAGAGGTTCCATAGGTGATCGTTTAACACATGCTTTGGTTAAAGGTATCTCAGAATATATTGAAGAAGACACTGAAGAAGCGCGACTGCAGGCAGACAAACCATTGCATGTTATTGAAGGCCCATTAATGGACGGCATGAATGTTGTAGGCGACTTATTTGGCGCAGGTAAAATGTTTTTGCCTCAAGTTGTTAAAAGCGCGCGCGTCATGAAAAAAGCTGTAGCTTATCTATTACCTTTTATTGAAGAAGAGAAAGATGAAGTAGTTAAAGGTAACGGCAAAATTATTATGGCAACGGTTAAAGGTGACGTGCATGATATCGGTAAAAATATAGTTGGCGTTGTCTTGCAATGTAATAACTTTGAAGTAATCGATCTTGGTGTCATGGTGCCTGCTCAAAAAATACTCGATGCAGCGAAAGAATATGATGCTGACATTATTGGTTTAAGCGGTTTAATTACCCCTTCACTGGATGAAATGGTACATGTTGCCAAAGAAATGCAACGTCAAGACTTTAATCTTCCTTTAATGATTGGCGGCGCAACAACATCACGTGCGCATACGGCCGTCAAAATAGATCAAAGTTACTTACATCCTGTTGTTCATGTTAAAGATGCTTCGCGTGCCGTAGGTGTATCAACAAAATTACTCAGCGTTGATATGAAAGAAGAATTCAGCAATGAAATTAAAACTGAATATGAAACATTGCGAGAACGTCATAAAGGCAAGCAGTCAAAAACAAAATGGTTAAGCATTGAAAAAGCCAGAGAAAATCGACTTAAAACAGATTGGGAGAACTATGCGCCTTCTACTCCAAACAAAATGGGTATTACTGTTTTTGAAGATTACCCTTTAGAAGAACTAAAAGATTATATAGATTGGACGCCGTTTTTTATCGCATGGGAACTAGCCGGCAAATATCCACGCATATTAAATGAAAAAATTCTTGGAGAAGAAGCAACAAAACTTTTCAATGATGCGCAAATCATGCTCGATAAAATCGTTGCTGAAAAATGGTTCAGCGCTAGAGGTATAATTGGCCTCTTCCCTGCCAATTCAATTGGTCATGATGATATTGAAGTTTATACCAATGAAAATCGTGACGGTTTATTGGAAACACTACATTCATTAAGACAACAAACACAGCGCCCGCCAGGTCAGCCAAATCATGCTTTGGCAGATTTTGTTGCTCCTGAAGAAACGCACGTTAAAGATTATATTGGTGCTTTTGCTTGTGCGACAGGCTTTGGCATGGAAGACAGAATTAAAGCCTTTGAAGATGATCACGATGATTACAGTTCTATCATGTTAAAAGCATTAGCTGATCGTTTTGCTGAAGCCTTTGCAGAACGATTACATCAACGGGTAAGAACTGAGTTCTGGGGATACAATAATGATGATGGCTTGGATAATGACGCACTTATAGCAGAAAAATACCAGGGTATACGCCCTGCTCCGGGTTACCCTGCTTGCCCGGATCACACTGAAAAAGCCAAGTTATGGAAATTACTTGATGTAGAAAACAAGGCAGGCATTACATTAACAGACTCGTATGCTATGTATCCAACAGCCGCTGTTTCCGGTTGGTATTTTTCGCACTTGGAATCACGTTATTTTGGTTTGGGAAATATTAACAGGGATCAGGTTGAGGATTATGCGAAACGAAAAGGACTTTCATTACAAGAAATGGAGCGTTGGCTTGCGCCTAACTTAGGTTACGACACTTAAATGCGTATGTGTCCTAGAAGGATACGACTGCATGGATACAGAAGAGCGGCAGGTTTTGAAATAGAGTTAATCGGTTTTAGCTGTGCCGCCATGGAAGTTTTTTAGATTAATACTTATTTCATGGCATTCAACTTCACTGAGATAATAACCGCCACGACTATTTTCATGCATAAGATCTTTTTCTACTTTACCTTTATGCGCATTGTTTTTGTGTATTAATAAATGTCCTAATTCATGCGCCAATCTGTATTCAAAAGGATTGGCGTTATAAGTTAGTATAATTGCATGACCTTTATTTGCTGTTGTTCTGGGAAATAATGTAGATGACAGTGCCGCCCCACCGCGGTCAGTTAAACGTCCATTCCCCTCAGCCTCTTTTACGCTCCTAGATGGTGTTTTTGCCGCAGGAATAACATAGGCATCAAGACATTGATTCTCAGGCGTACGATACCGGTTTAGTAAGTTTTTCATCTCTATTGATGTGTTTTGTGCTTCAAGATCATTCCAAAGAACCATTTCCCCTCTTTCCCAACTAGCTGCGCTCGCTTTATCAATGGCATCGTATTGCTTAATTCTTTCTCTATCTTTCATTAACAATTTCTTACTATCAGCCTCAAACTCTTCCATTTTTTGCATAATGAGATGAGTTTCGTTTTGTATCATTTTTTCCAGGTTTTTATTTCCAGTATAGCTTTCAAAAAGCTTTAGCTTATCCAGAGCTAACTCAGCGTAAACTACTTTCCTTATCGGTTGATATTCAAGAAATGAATAATATTTTAAGTTTTTCTGTTTTTCTATTATCTCTGTAATTTCTTGCAACGACTTCAAACTTTCCTGGGTTTTAATCAGATAATAATTCTCCAGATTATTTGCTTCACCAAAGTCCAGTGGCTGACTTAACAAAAGCGCATTCTGCCAATTAACTCTTTTTATTATTCCTTCTTTAACTTCTAATGTTGGGCAGTTTTGTTCTTTATTCTTTTCAAAAGCTAATTGCGTTCGAGCAAATTGATTAAATAGTATTTTTTTCTGTTTTTCATAAACTTCTTGCTCTGAGTGCTTGCCCGTACTTTTTGTAATAATGTAAGAGTTAAAACAAAGCTGCTTATTTTTAACTTCAGAAAACGCAGAAACAGGAAAACACAACACAGAGAATGAAAATAAAAACATCAGGTGTTTACTGAACATCTTGGTATTTTTTATATTAATTATTATTTTGCGAAAAAATCAATATTTCCTATCTATAGAATATAGCAAACCAACAGATAAACTGAGAGAATAAATATTAAATTAAACTAAGCAATAATATTTAGGTTTTTCTGAGGACATCTTTATGAAATACGACAACATACTACAAACAATAGGTAATACTCCCCATGTTCGAATTAACAACCTATTTCGCGATGACATAGAAGTCTGGATGAAAAACGAAAGCTTTAATCCCTGTAGTAGCATTAAAGATCGAATTGCCAAAGCAATGATAGAAGATGCTGAAGCAAAAGGATTGCTTAATAAAGATACGACTATTATTGAACCGACCTCAGGCAACACTGGCATTGGCCTGGCATTGGTTGCTGCAGTAAAAGGATATAAATTAATTTTAACAATGCCAGAGTCAATGTCGATCGAACGTCGTAAATTAATGAAAGCTTTAGGTGCTGAATTGGTTCTAACACCTAAAGAACTAGGTATGGGAGGAACAATAGCAAAGGCTAAGGAGTTATTGGAAGAAACTGAAAATGCTTGGATGCCACAACAGTTTCAAAACCCTGCTAATGTTCAAATACACAGAGATACTACCGCACAGGAAATTATCGCTGACTTTCCTGACGGCATTGATTATCTGATTACTGGTGTTGGCACAGGTGGTCATATCACCGGATGCGCTGAGGTGTTAAAAGAAAAATTTCCACAACTAAAAGTTCTTGCTGTAGAACCGGAAAAATCTCCCGTCATCAGTGGAGGAGAAAAAGGTTTGCATCGACTACAAGGCATCGGCGCAGGTTTTGTTCCTGATGTGCTTAATACTGACATATTGGACGGCACTATTCTGGTATCTGAAGAAGCAGCTTTTAATATGGCAAGACAATGTGCAAAACAAGAAGGCATCTTTGTTGGTATTTCTTCTGGTGCAACATTAGCGGCGCTAAATCATAAAGAAAGTGACATCCCAACTGGAAGCAAAGTATTAATTTTTAGCTACGACTCTGGCGAACGTTATCTGTCGATTGAAGACTTGTTCTAAAATAGAAAATCACCGGGATAGTATTATTCCGGTGGTCATTGCTCATGGTCTAAAAATATTTCTTAGCTACTTTTGAAATACACAATGTTTCACGTTGTCGATAACATAACACTACTGCCATAAGTGTTGGCGTTTTAGTATTAATCACCATCTTAAAGGCTTTCTCTTTGCACAGGTTTCATCAAATACTTTTCTTGTTTATTTTTCTCCCGTATTTCTTCCATAAGTTTTTTGCTAATATTTTGGCTTGTTCTAATTCTTCCTGTTTTAAGGAATTTCGCACATCATCTCGAATTTTTTCTGCAGGTTTATAGCCAGATGCTGCAACAATACCAATCCAAGCATAAGCCTGAATATAGTCTTGCTCAATTTTTACACCCGAAAAGTACATCAAGCCAAGATTATATTGAGCCATAATATCTTGATTCATAGCCGACTTAAGGAACCATTCAAAAGCTTCGGTATTATTTTCAGGTGTGCCCAGGTTATTTTTATATAAATTTATCAGGTTTTTCTGTGAAGCAGAATAACCTTTGTCTGATGCTTTTCGATACCATTTCAATGCTTCCTTGTAATCTTGCTTAACTCCTATTCCATCAAAATACATATAGCCAATATTTGCTTCTGCTTCAGAGTTTCCTTGTACAGCGGCTTTTCTTGCCCATTTCATTCCTTCCCAATAGTCACGCTTAACGCCAAGCCCCTCTATATAAAGCTGAGCTAGTCTTATTTGTGATTCCGCCCAGCTCTTAGACGCTGCTTTTCGATACCACTTCACTGCCTCTTCATAATTTTGTTCAACGCCTTGTGCTCGTTCATGCATTAAACCGAGAATATTTTGTGCTCGGACATCACCTGCTTCAGCAAGAGGAGACATTTGTTTATACGCAGTTTCATAATCCTGCTTTTTATAAGCATCATGTGCTAACTCATATTCTGATTTGCCGCATGCTGATAGGAAAAAAAATAAAATAAAAAGTATTGAAATACGCATAAAGACAATAGTGCACTTTATAAATTGATGTTTTAAAAACACTAGAAATCCCATTGCAGCATTTCTTTTGTTTCATCAGAATCAGGAAATTTATTTTTCAATAGCAAAACATAACTAGAAACTTCGTCTTTTCGTTCTAATTCATGATAAAGCCGCACCCCTAACCAGAGGCTTTTAGATGTATGTTGTGCGTTTTTTTTGTACCGTTCAAAATATTGACTGGAAAGCAAATGCTCGTTCCGATTATAAGTGATGTCTGCCATTTGTAATAATGCATGACTAAATTGAGAATTTTTTGATAATGCTTCTTTAAAATAGGCTTCTCCTATTTTTGGCTTGTCTTTATAAACACAAATTCCTGCATTTGTTAAAGCAAGTTCAGGGGAATCATAAAAAGGGTTGTTGGCTGCATTTAAGAATAAAGTTTCAGCCTCATCAGTCCGCGCGTTATTACAAAGAAATAAACCATAATTATTATATGTGCTTGAGTCAGTTGGATCGAGTTTTAACGATTTTTTAAAATTTGCTTCAGCCTGCTCTTTATCGCCTAATCGTTGATATAATAATCCTAGAACACTATAGGAAGGTGCAAAGTCTGGTTTTGCGAGAAGAGAACGATTAAGTTTATCTAATGCATCTTCATAAGCTCCTTGCCGCATATACTCTATACCAAGATTCATGTTTGCTATTGCAACCTCTATAGCTTGTTTTTCATAACTGGAAGTAGAGTTATTTAAATCTCTTTCTGCTTTATTATATGCAGCATTATTAATCGTTGTGCCAATTGCACTAACAGCTGCCAAAGAGCCGCAACCAGCAAATACAAGACAACAATACAGTAATCCTAAATGTTTCATATAATTCATGCTTTATTATAGGGCTATTTATTATAAAATTAAGCATCCATTCGCGTTAATTCGCACACAGAATATGAGGATTTAAAATGAGCAATCAGATTACTTTGGATGTAAACGATGAAATTTATGAGTTTTTAAGATCAAAAACAGATGAAAGCGAAACGATTGAAATGATCGCGTTAAGTTATCTTGAGCAAGGTATTGAAATTGAGAAAACATTGCGCACATAATTTACCCGAAACTATCAAACAACCTCATGCTGAAATTTCTTTATAAAATTATTTTTATCTTAATTCTGCTTTTTGGTATTAGAATTTATACTAATTACATGATGACCGGGCAAACACCGACACTGAGTATTAGTAAACCTGAATTACAAAACATAAGTATTTCTAAATTAACTGACTCACTGTCCGATAAGGTTAACGTTGTTAAAAATAAAGTTACTCCGGACACGAAAAAAACAGAAACATATCTTTATAAATGGCGTGATAAAAAAGGCGTTATCCATTATACGAGCGAAAAGCCATCCGATGAAATTAATAACCTAGAATCTATTAAGATTGATAATCAAACGAATGTTGTACCTGCTGTATCAGAAAATTCATCAAACGTTGATCCGATACAAGAAAAAAGCGCGAATTCTTCAACCACGATGCCCAATAATCTTTATTCGCCTGAAGGTGTAAAACAATTATTTGATCAGGCTAAAAACGTTCAAAACCTTATGAATGAACAATTTAGCCAACAAGAACAAGCCCTTGAAAATAATTGACCTATAATTCAATGACTTAAACGCCTTAAATTAGTTGAGCTTGCTGCCGATACAAAACTAATACCTAAAAATATGGATGGTTAAATGGCACAGCAGACAGAAAAACAAGCTGAACGTCGAAAAATTACACGATTTCCCATAAACGAAGAAGTTTATGATACAAAAACATTCAAGAGTCTTGGTTACACAGCTGATCTTAATCCTTATGGCATGATGTTGGTTAGTACTGATCAGTTCAAAACTGGAGAAGAAACACGTATCAGCATTGATATACCTGACGGAAAAAACAAAAAAATCAAAACTTTTTTAACCGCGCAATGCAGATGGTCAGAACGACATTTAAATACCGCGTTTTTCAACTCAGGCTTTCGTTTTATTTATTCAAGTAACTTTGATATCGAGTTTATCGAAACTTTATTTTTTGGATTGACTGAACAATAGGCAGTCTATTTTTATAATTTTGTTCGAGATTAAAGCTTTCTTCTCAAGTAATTTATATAGCTCGCAGCAATAAATGCAACGGATTACTGATGATTGTTTATAAAGGGTTTCCATATTTCAAAACTAAAGTATTATTTCGTGAAAAAACATCCATTCTGATATCTGACGACCTAAGGGCAAGAATATATTTTCAGCGTTTCATGACTTAATTTGATCTACGTCAAAGATTATATGGAATTATTTTTTATACTAGATGCTGAGTGATTGTTAAAAGGTGTTGCCGCCTTCGACATGGCGCCGGAAAGTGCGTGTATATCTTTCCCTCCACTTTAGATTTGCCATTTATTCGGTGCCACTTTACTTCATAAAAGGGCTGATTAACGATCAGCCCTTTTAATTATCGACTGCCCAAAACTTCAAATTTATAACCTTTTTATGCATTAGTCCTAAATGTCAAAAGGTCAAGCTCCATTACATTAGCCCATGCACGGGCCTCCTCATATAACTCGTGCTATCTAAATTAGAGTATTCTGGCAAAACCGTATGCTCAACAAGAGGATTTTGTTATTGTGGCTCAATAGAGCTGTTTCAAATTTACAAATTATAAAGTTTTACACTAAACATTATACATTTAACACATTATAATTAGTCGGTCTCAGTGTTGGTCTTGCTTATCTGCACTGTATTCTAGCCAGTCTTAGCTCTCTATATTATTGATAAACTTATTATGGCCAATTTCTCCAGTACTGCTTCTGAATTACGTGCTGACAACCTGAGTTATGAAATTAATGACAAATTAATACTGAATAGTATTAGTTTTTCTGTCAATTCGGGACAAATCCTGTTCATTGAAGGTAGTAATGGTAGTGGTAAGACCACATTGCTACGAGTTCTTTCTGGATTAATGCAGGCTGACGAAGGAAGCGTTAGCTGGAACGGCAATGATATAGAAGAAGAGCGCATTGAATATAACTTGCATATGAGCTATCTCGGTCATAACACCGGGGTTAAATCTGAGTTAAGCACACTTGAAAACATTAACTTCTTTTCTGCTTTGTCAGGTTTGAGCAGAAACAGTGATCCTGTGACCGCAATGAAATGGGCCGGACTAAAAGCGCATCAAGATACGCCTGGACGTCATTTATCCTATGGACAACAGCGGCGTATCGCTTTAACACGATTACTGATGGAACCATCACAATTATGGATATTAGACGAACCTTTTGCCGGGCTCGACAAAAAAATGATCACTGATCTACGCATGCGCTTTATTGAACATGCTAATAATGGCGGTTTATTGATACTGACAAGCCATCAACACATAGAGTTTGAACAAGTGGATACAAAATGTATTCACTTGGGTAAATAGCTAATGAGTTACCGTAAACTTTTTCTAGCTATGTTGGTTCGTGATTTGCGAATCGCTTTTCGGCATCGTGCCGAAATTATGCTACCTGTGATTTTTTTGTCGTCGTCGTCAGTTTATTCCCGCTGGCGATGAGCGGTGATCCGGAAGTATTGACCAGCATTGGGCCCGGCGTGATCTGGGTAGCGGCTCTGTTATCGGTTCTATTATCACTGCAAAGCCTATTTCGTTCTGACTATAACGATGGGTCTATGGAGCAAATTTTATTGAGTCCATACCCGGGTTCATTATTGATGTTGGCACGAATTATTGCACAATGGTGTGTAACCGGTTTACCCCTGATTATTATTTCACCTTTGCTAGGACTGCTGTTACACCTCCATGCAGAAGTAATTTGGGTTTTATTTATTTCATTACTATTGGGCGTCCCCTATTTGAATATGGTGGGTGCCATTGGTGTTTCATTAACTATTGGCTTGAGACAAGCCGGCGCCTTATTATCATTATTGGTTTTACCTTTGTATGTCCCGGTATTGATCTTTGGCAGCAATGCCGTTATCTCAGCAGCGAACGATTTGCCCTATAATGGTCAATTATTATGGTTGGCTGCATTATTGGTAATGGCAACCACGCTGAGTCCATTTATTATTAGTTACGCCCTTCGGGTGTCTTGCAGTTATCGATAAATTTTAAATACAACTTTAAAACTTGGAGAACAATTAACGCATGTCAGTCAAAGATAAAATAGGGTTATGGTTCCATCGTATGGCATCACCCGCCTATTTTTATAAATTGGCCGGACAACTTTTACCCTGGTGCATTATTGCAACGACAATATTAATGCTGATTGGTTTAGTTGGTGGTTTGGTTTATGCGTCAGCTGATTATCAACAAGGCGACGGTTTTAGAATTATTTATGTACATGTTCCTTCGGCCTGGATGTCGATGTTTATCTATATGGTTATGGCCGTAAATAGCGCCATTTTTCTTATTTGGCATATAAAACTTTCTGACATTGTTGCTCGTTCTAGTGCAGTCATTGGGGCGTCATTTACCTTTTTAGCACTGATCACAGGCTCGATCTGGGGAAAACCGATGTGGGGTACCTGGTGGGTATGGGATGCGCGTTTAACTTCTGAGTTAATTTTATTATTTTTATATCTAGGTTACATCGGCCTGCGCTCAGCGATTGATGACAGACGTGTTGCCGGAAAGACAGCTTCTATTCTTGCTCTGGTCGGCGCAATCAATATTCCCATCATTCATTATTCTGTTATATGGTGGAATACCTTGCATCAGGCACCCAGCGTCTCAAAGTTTGATAACCCGTCAATAGAAATGAGTATGCTGTTACCTTTATTATGTATGGCTGTAGCATTTAAGTTGTTTTATGTCTGTGTACTTTTAATCAATTCACGCACTGAACTTTTGGAACAGGAAAAGCGCAGTCAATGGGTTAAAGAAATGGTAACAACGTCATGATTGAATTTTTAAAAATGGGTGGCTATGCAGAATACGTTTGGTCCTCTTACGCCATTGTTAGCATCGTCATGTTTATGAATGCCTATTCATCTTGGCAACGTTATCAAGCAACAAAGAAGCGTCTTAAACAATTACACACTGAAGACAATAACAATGACACCTAAACAAAAACAACGCTTTATTCTGGTTAGCATGCTGGTCATTGGTATTGGTACAGGTATCGGTTTGATACTTTTAGCGTTGAATGAAAACATCAATTTATTTTTCACACCTTCACAAGTGGCCAACGGTGAAGTTCCTGCCGATCAACGGTTTCGTATCGGTGGTATGGTGACGTTGAATAGCCTAGAAAAAACTGACGGCGAACTCACCGTTCGCTTCAAACTCAATGACTCTGCCAAAGAAGTGCAGCTCGAATACGCTGGAATCTTGCCAGATCTGTTTCGTGAAGGCCAAGGCATCGTCGCCGAAGGCAAATTAAATAATGACGGTGTCTTTATTGCGGATCAGGTATTAGCAAAACATGACGAGAATTACATGCCGCCGGAAGTTGAGCACGCATTAAAGATGAGTGGCAGCGACAATTATAATGATTATGAGGCAACAGAATGATCCCTGAACTTGGACACTTTGCATTAATCCTCGCGCTCGCTGTTGCATTGATACAAGCTATTATCCCGGGAATAGGTCTCCTATGTCGACGCGCAGACTGGATGGCTGTAGCAAAACCAGCAGCACTATTACAATTTGCTTTGGTTTTACTGTCCTACTCCATTCTAACTTATACGTTTATCGTTCATGACTTTTCTGTTTTATACGCGGCGAATACATCTAATTCTGAATTGCCTTTGATTTATAGAATATCGGGCGTTTGGGGCGCACATGAAGGCTCTTTGTTACTTTGGGTATTGATACTAAGTGCTTGGACAGCAACTCTAGCAATCTATAGCAAACGTTACACTGTCGATATGGGAGCCGGCGTTATTTCAGTTCTAGGGTTTATCAGCATCGGTTTTTTATCATTTACTTTATTTACATCAAACCCGTTTATTCGTCTCTTCCCTGTGCCGATTGATGGCGCTGACTTAAATCCTTTATTACAAGATCCAGTGATGGCCATACACCCACCCATGCTTTATATGGGGTATGTCGGCTTCGCTATCCCGTTTGCCTTTGCTATAACGGCATTAATACAGGGTAGACTCGATACGGCTTGGGCGCGTTGGGTACGGCCTTGGGCAATAACCGCCTGGGTTTGTTTAACAGCAGGGATTACCCTCGGTAGCTGGTGGGCCTATTATGAACTCGGTTGGGGTGGCTGGTGGTTCTGGGATCCAGTTGAAAATGCATCATTCATGCCCTGGTTATGCGGCACGGCCTTAATTCATTCCTTAGCCGTTACTGAAAAACGCCATGCCTTACGTAACTGGACAGTGCTACTGGCAATCATTAGCTTTTCATTAAGCCTACTAGGTACATTTCTGGTGCGCTCCGGCGTTATAACGTCTGTTCATGCCTTTGCCTCAGATCCAACACGCGGTGTTTTTATCCTAATCTTTCTTGGTCTTGTTGTTGGCATCTCATTTGGTTTGTTTGCACTTCGTGCGTGGCAAATGCGTACAACCACACCATTTAGCCTGATCTCACGCGATATGGCCTTACTGACCAATAGTGTGTTCTTATTAATTATAATGTTAACCGTATTGCTAGGTACGCTTTACCCCTTAATCCTGGAAGCGATAAACGGCGAAAAAATTTCAGTTGGCCCACCCTACTTTAGCCGCGTCTTTATTCCATTAATAATTCCGGTTGTGATCTTGATTGGGATTGGTTCGTTTATACGTTGGAGAGAAGATAAACTCTCTACAATAATAAAATACTTACGCATGCCCGCTATACTTTCTGTTGTATTCGCAACGATCGTATTGCTCCTCATTCCGGGTCAGCTCAGCTTTACCGCCTGGTTTGCATTAATACTTGCCTTCTGGGTCATCAACAGTTGTTATGCACAACTAAAACAACGTTTACGCAATACGACAAACCTAATACAAGGCCTAAGAAGGATCCCCAGAGGCTGGTACGGAATGATTATCGCCCATATTGGCGTTGCCTTTACCGTGATCGGTATTGCCTTATCCAGTGTATACAGTCAGGAGCAGGATGTTCATATGGTAGCGGGTGATGATAGAACATTGGGGGAATACCGTTTTGAGTTTGCCGGCGTTGAACGTAAAAAAGGTCCAAATTACATGGCCGATGTCGGGATCATCCGCATTTATAAAAATCAAAAGGAATTAATGACGTTGCATCCTGAAAAACGGATCTACAATGTTCGCAAGAATGTGATGACCGAGGCGGCTATTAATTCGAACTTACTCCGTGATCTTTACGTCTCATTAGGCGAGCAAAGAAATAGCCATACAGGTGCATGGTCAGTCCGACTCTATTACAAACCGTTTATCTTATGGATTTGGTTAGGTGGATTTACCATGGTATTGGGTGGATTAATTGCTGTGACCGATAGACGTTATCGTATCGAAGTTACGCAAGAAAAAATGAAACTAAATAAAAATTATGTCACAGCAAACTGACAATCAAGAAGCATTGCCAGCACAGCAACAAAAACCCAAACGTTGGGTTTACCTTTTACCTTTAGGCTTATTTGTCGTGCTTATGGTCTTTTTCTTTTATGGCCTAGGACTCAATCCCCGTTTAATTCCATCGCCGCTGATTGGTCAACCAACCCCAGAGTTTGCTTTACCTAAACTAAGCAACCCTGATGAGTTATTCAAACAAACTAATCTGAAAGGAGAAGTGAGTTTATTAAATATATGGGCGACATGGTGTACCTCTTGTCGTCAAGAACATCCTGTTTTAATGAAAATAGCGAAAAGCAACGAAGTACCAATCTATGGTTTATATTATAAAGACGTGCCTGAACTTGGCGTAAATTGGTTAAAGAAGTACGGTAATCCTTACCGTGAAAATGCTGTAGATGAAGACGGCAAAGTGGGAATTGAATGGGGCGCTTACGGCACGCCTGAAACGTTTGTTATCGATCAGCAAGGTATTATTCGTCATAAGCACGTTGGACCAATTAGTTGGCACGAATGGGAAACTGAACTATTGCCGCTAATTAACGCTTTACGAAATAAAAATGATGCCTAAAAACTCTTTTTTATTTCTATTATTATTTTTTAGCACTTCAATCTGTGCTGAAATTGCTGGCTTCCCGTTCGAAACCGAAGAAGAAGAACAACGTTTTCGTGACCTTTCCGCTGAACTACGTTGCCTGGTCTGTCAGAACCAATCATTAGCTGATTCTAATGCTGGTTTAGCACAAGACCTCCGCACAGAACTGTACCAACAAGTATTAACCGGCAATTCAGAAAATCAAATCATTAACTTTATGACAGAACGTTATGGTGATTTTATTTTGTACAAACCTCGGTTTGCAGCAAAAAACCTATTATTGTGGTTAGGCCCTTTTTTGTTATTCATAGTAGGTATATTTTGCTTATTTAGATTTAGCCGATTTAAGAATCAAGGACAACAAAACCAGGCAACAGAAGAAGAACTACTTAAAATTCGTGGATTGCTACAAGCACAGGAACCGGAACAAAAAAAATAATGTTTATCTTACTCACGCTGGCTTTAGCATTAGTCACAGTTATATTTTTGTTATTACCTTTATTCTCCAAAAAAAAACAACAGCTGCTTGTTGAACGTGATGTCGTTAATGTCGAATCGGCTGCAACTAGACTGACTGAATTAAAACAGGAATTGGAAAACGACCTCATAAGTGAAGAACAATTTCAGCAATATCAGCTTGAAGTAGAAACCTCAACACTTGAGGATCTACGTGACAGCGCATCTGTCGACGTGCAAAAACGTAGCGGTAACAAGGCGATGGCTATTGTAGTTGCACTGGCAATACCGCTGTTTTCTATTGCTGTATATCAACAGCTTGGCAGTGAAGCAGCCTTTGATGTTGCACTTCAAACAGACAAAACGGCTATTACGACGGAAGAAATAAACAAAATGCTTTCTGTCCTGGAAAAACAAGTCAAAAATAACCCGGATGATGTAGATGGAAGGATTGCCTTGAGCCAAATTTATTTTGAACTCGAGCGCTACAATGATGCGACAACGATTTATAGTGAACTCAATCAGTTACGTCCTGATGATCCAGATATTATGGTTAACTTTGCAGAATTGTTAGCGCGTTCTCATAACAATCGTTTAATAGGCAAGCCTACTGAATTACTCAATAAAGCTTTAAAGATTGAACCAGAACATGCTCGTGCACTTTGGTTAGCCGGTTTTGCTGAACAACAAATTAGTAATAAAGAAGGTGCTTTAATACATTGGCGTCACTTGCTTGCCATGATGGAAGAAGGCTCTGAAGCGCGTCAACAGCTTGAAAAGATCATTGCTGAAACAGAAAATAATGAAGCTAAGCCAGAAACTGTTGTTACCAAGCAAAATGCTAATTCAAATCAATCGATACAGGTTAAAGTTTCACTATCGAAAGAATTAGAGTCCAGAATCGACCCAAACACGACGATGTTTATTTTTGCCAAAGCCTCTGAAGGCCCATCTATGCCACTGGCTGTGCACCGAGGTTTAGCAAAAGATCTGCCAATTACCATTACACTGGATGACAGCATGGCGATGATGCCGCAAATGTCACTTTCCAGTTTCCCAAAAGTCATCGTTGCTGCACGACTTTCCAGCAATGGAGAACCGCAGGGGCAACCTGGCGATTTTGAGGGCTATTCAGAGGAAATTGAGGTTTCAACAACTCCTATGGTTGATGTCCTGATTAATTCGGTAAAACCCTAAACCTAAACACCAAAGCCTTTTGATAATTAAATAAGCGGTACTGAGATTATGAAGAGGATAAATAGAGAGCTTATAATTATTATGAGCTCCTTTTTTTATAAAAAAGCTTTCTAATAGAAAAATTAATATAATCACTGCAGATTTTCCTTATAACTTCTGTTTTGCAATTCAAATATATATGAAACATATTTTCGGCTATATCGTTCTTGCCAAATAAATTGCTGAGCCTGCTAAAACAACAAAAACACTATGTAACATTACCTGAAACTAAAGAAGTAACAAACAGCAGAGGATTCCGATATTGGTTTAATTCATTGCCTACGGCAGCGCATATGGCTTTTGAAAAAAAGAGCTATAAGCATACAGTTTTGTTTAGATATTCCTCTGCTTCTGAAAAAAATAAATGATGGCATCAACAGTCTATCTAAAGCACTCGAGAATAAATAATACAAAAACTGGAGAAGTTTGATGTTCATACTTCGTTAAATATTAATAACGAAACCAAAACATATAGCTACTACCGCTACCCCAAAGCTCTGTACTAAAGACATATTGAAGGAAAACTCATATTCATCCTGAATACTGATATAATCTTCTCAACTATAAATATAATCCTAACTATCACTTTATTTCTATGGCTCAATACGTATACACAATGAACGGTGTTGGGAAAATTGTTCCTCCCAAACGCCAAATTTTAAAAGACATTTATCTTTCTTTTTTCCCTGGCGCAAAAATTGGTGTTCTAGGTTTAAACGGCGCGGGTAAATCCACGCTACTGAAAATTATGGCCGGCCTTGATAAAGATATTATTGGTGAAGCCTATCCGATGCCGGATATTAAAGTGGGTTATCTACCACAAGAACCACAGCTTGATTCAGCAAAAGACGTGCGTGGTAATGTCGAAGACGGTTTGCGTGAGCCCTTAGATGCTTTAGCAGGTTTGAACGAGGTTTATGCCGCTTATGCTGAAGAAGATGCTGATTTTGATGCTCTGGCGAAGAAACAGGAGCAATATGAAAGCGTTGTTGCTGCTTGGGATGCGGAAAACCTGGAAAACAAACTGGAAATTGCCGCTGATGCATTGAGGTTGCCGCCTTGGGATGCGGAAATAGATAATCTTTCCGGTGGTGAAAAACGCCGTGTCGCGCTTTGTCGTTTGTTATTATCGCGTCCAGACATGTTGTTGCTGGACGAGCCAACCAATCACCTCGATGCGGAATCCGTCTTTTGGCTGGAACGATTTTTGGCTGACTTTAACGGTACTGTTGTGGCTGTAACGCATGATCGCTACTTTCTTGATAATGTTGCAGGTTGGATTCTGGAACTGGATCGTGGTGAAGGTATCCCATTTGAAGGCAATTATTCACAATGGCTGGAAAACAAAGAAGCACGACTGGAGTCTGAGGAAAAGGCCGAATCTGCACGACAAAAAGCGATAAAACAAGAACTCGAATGGGTACGCACTGCACCGAAAGGCCGTCATGCGAAAAACAAAGCGCGTTTAGCACGTTTTGAAGAAATGAGTTCACAGGACTTTCAAAAACGCAGTGAAACGAATGAAATTTATATTCCCCCCGGCCCTCGCTTGGGTGACGCTGTTATAGAATTAAATAACGTCAGTAAGGCTTTTAGCGACCATGTTTTATACGAAGACTTAAACTTTATTGTGCCGATAGGTGCAGTTGTCGGCATTATTGGTGGCAATGGTGCCGGTAAATCAACCCTGTTTCGCATGATTGCCGGCACAGAAAAACCGGACAGTGGCGAAGTTAAGATTGGTGAAACAGTCGAAGTTGCTTTTGTTGAACAAAGTCGTGAAAGCCTAGATGACAGTAAAACTGTCTGGGAAGCGATTTCAGATGGTCTCGATAATATCACTATTGGTAATTATGAAATTAACTCTCGTGCTTATGTCGGGCGTTTTAATTTTAAAGGCACCGATCAACAAAAAAATGTTGCTGATCTTTCCGGCGGCGAACGTGGTCGGTTACATTTAGCGCATACTTTAAAACAAGGTGCGAATGTTTTACTGCTTGACGAACCTTCTAATGATCTTGATATTGAAACATTGCGTGCGCTGGAAGAAGCGATACTCGCCTTCCCTGGCTGCGTCATGGTTATCTCACACGATCGCTGGTTTCTTGATCGTATCGCCTCTCATATTCATGCGTTTGAAGATGATGGAGAAATTATTTTCATGGAAGGTGATTTTCAGGAATACCATGAAGACTTTACTAAACGTAAAGGAACTGACGCACAACCAAAACGTATGAAGTATAAGCGCATAAAAACCTGAGTTTTATGACATGAATATAATCACGCGTTTTAATGCGACGGACGAAGCAGCAGAAGCTATGGAATTAAATAATGCCGAGGCTGTTTGCTTTTCTACGCGTTCACCTAGCAAAATGACACCAAATGAAGATTCTTTGGCAATCATCCCTGTTAACGAAGAAACAACTGTATTAGTTGTTGCAGATGGTCTTGGTGGCATGGCCGCAGGTGAAAAAGCATCGGAATTGGTAATAAACTGTTTAGTCGATACATTGAGTACCAATGTTATTTCTGTACGGGATAGCATTCTTAGTGGGATCGATTACGCAAACAAACAATTAGTAGAAAAAAAGCATGACACAGGAACAACCGTCTCGGTTGCTGAAATTAAAGGCAATATACTCCGAACTTACCATGTTGGTGATTCCCTAATTCTTCTTTCTGCAGGGCATGGCAAGCCTAAATATCTGGCTATGTCACATTCTCCTATATCTTATGCTGTCGCTTGTGGAGCGATTGATGCAGAAAAAGCCATGTGTCACCCCGAAAGAAATCTAATTTCTAATTATGTTGGTAGTGCTGATATGCATATCAATATTGGACCGAAGCTTGAACTTTCTAAAATTGATACGTTAATCCTTTCCAGTGATGCTGTTTCTGATAATCTTTATGACAATGAAATTTGTAGCCTCATTTCGAATGATTCTTTATTGGAAGGCACAAACAAATTAATTAAAGATTGTAATAAAAACATGAAAGAACCTTCTCCTGATAGGGTCTGCCATCCTGACGACCTCACGTTAATTACTTATAGACTGAAATAAAAATTAAAAAAATGGAATTAAAAATGCCCCCGCGCGACAAATTCACGCGGGGGCTGTTGCTGATGACAACATTATAAGAGTACTAAAGACTCTTAACTCATTAGTATAAAAAATGGTTTTAAAGTTTCATATTAGTTTCAGAAGTTGTCCTAGATAACGGAAGTTACATGGGATAATAAGATGAGAAAGAACAAAAGTTAGTTGAGTTATATGCCTCAGGATTTAAGCATTATCGAATCATCATAGCGTTGAATACTCGAATAAGAGAAATCATTTCAATAGTATTGAGAACCTTAAAAACTAACGAATCGGCATTTACGTAAACATAACGGTATGGCCAGAAAATATTTCCACTTGTATTTGTTAGGCTCTGTCATCCTGACGATTGCACATTAATAACTTAATAGACTGAAATAAAAATTAAAAAACAGGCATTAAGAAGCCCCCGTGACTGGTTCACGCGGGGGCCGGTGTTGCTGATAACAACATGAGAGGAGAACATAATGTCTCTTAACTGTAAGTATAGAAGATGATTCTCAATCTTCAGGTTTATTTTTAATTGATAAACCCTGCCGGCTTCAATTAATTTATTGAAAGTAATAGTAAGTATCTTAAAAATATACTGTTTCTATTCTTGGCATGTTTTTTATTGAATAAAAAATATTTCAATAATATTAATTACTCTATCAATTAACTAAATTTGTTGAATAATAGACTTTTCTTTATACTTCGCAGCCATGAATTTTTTTAGAAAACTAATCACTAGCAGAGAGCTGACAGCCTTTATTGCATTAGGTATGTTGTTACGCTCGGTAATTGCTGTCGGCTATATGCTGGATACTAATCCGGAAAACGGTGATTTATTTTCAATCATGCTTTGTGATGGCCCTGCTGGCATTAATGCTATTGCCGGGATAACGGATAATACAGATTCCCATGCACACGATCATGCGCTTCATTCCCATGACCATCATTCTAATAATGACACTATTAACGGTGAACATAAGCATGCCGCATCACAAGATCATCCCGCTTCGAGCTGTAGCTTCTGGTCAGCAAGCAGTCTTTCATTATTAACTGAGACTTCTTTTGTAAATACAGCAGACTATTTTCTATCTGATGAAATAGTTATTTATGAAAGTAATTTAAAACGTCGTTTATCAAATAATGCACGGTTCGCCCGCGCACCCCCTACTTCAGCTTAATTCAAAATACTTTTAGTTTGTGCTTTCTGTTTTTTTTAAAGCAGCGAGCTTTGTTTTGTATTAACTGGAGATTAATCCTAATGAGTTTTTTATTTAATAAGGAAGCGTTTATCGTTTTAGGAAGCCTGTTATTTTGCGCCAATGTTTTAGCAGACACAGGACATCATGATGCAGGCCTGGAATTAAATACAGATGGTTTAAAACCTGTACATGCTGATGGTCATGCGCCTATTGGCGTTATGGGCGACCATATACATAAGAAAGGTGAATGGATGCTGTCTTATCGATATAAATATATGGATATGGAAGGCAATAAAATTAGCGATACCGATGTTTCACCTGACTTTATTGTCACAAATATCGCCAATCGATTTGGTATGCCTGCAACCTTACGTGTTGTTCCAACTAAAATGACCATGGAGATGCATATGTTTGGTGCCATGTACGCACCGACCGACTGGTTAACTCTAATGGTCATGGGAATGTATATGGACAAGTCTATGGATCATGTTACTTATATGGGCATGGCCGGCACTACCGTACGTGGGACGTTTAACACTAAATCAAGTGGCATAGGTGACACCAAAGTTTCAGGTATGTTCAAATTAATGGATGAAGGCATTCATAAAGTACATTTAAATGCAGGTATTAGCTTGCCTACTGGTGACACAGATGAAACGGATGACATATTAACGCCAATGGGAGGTACTCCTACTGTTACATTACCTTATGCTATGCAATTAGGTTCTGGCACTTATGATTTTTTACCTGGTATTACTTATAGCGCAACACAAGACAAGTTTAACTGGGGCGCACAATATATGGGTACTGTAAGAATTAGCGACAACGACGGTTATAGTTGGGGTGACAAACATGAAGTCACTTCATGGCTAAGTTATCAATGGCAACATTGGCTAAGCACATCAGTAAGAGTTGCTTATACACATGAAGACCAAATAGACGGTATAGATAGTCGTATAGCATTACCTGTTCAAACCGCTGATCCTAATAACTATGGTGGCGATACTGTCATGCTTAACTTCGGCGTTAACATTGCTGGTCAAACTGGTGGTTTACGTGGTCATCGCTTAGCATTTGAAGCTGGCTTACCAATTCATCAGGACTTAAATGGCCCACAAATGGAAACCGATTTGGTTATTACAGGTGGTTGGCAATACGCTTTCTAAGCTTTCTGCATTTTTTTAATCTGGGCAGGTGAACTCTTGGGTTCACCTGTCTGTAGACTGACATCAATATCTTTCACTCCTTATAAAAATTAGATAGCAAAATCTGCACAAATTATTTCTACAATATGAACTCTCTCTCTAAATTCATGTCTAGGATATGTGGAGATTTTGTGGGGAACTTTCTAGACACTGAAATCTCACCTTTCGGGTTTTTCAAACAATTAATTTAGGTATTGTCGGTCTATGGATAATAATTATCCGCGTGATGCGTTAAAACCAGGTCACTTACTACTTTGGTACAAAATTGAGCGCGTACTAGGTGAAGGCGGTTTTGGAATCACCTACCTTGCTCACGACGTGAATTTGGATAAATTAGTCGCGATAAAGGAGTATTTGCCAAATGAACTTTGTCGTCGTAATGATAGTAATACAATTGAACCTAATACCAATACGCTAGATGATTTTGAAACGGGACTAAACCGCTTTATTCGTGAAGCCAGAACATTAGCTAAATTCGAACACCCAAATGTCGTTAAAGTGTCGAATGTCTTTGAAGAAAACAATACGGCTTATATGGCAATGGCCTATGAGAAAGGTAAAGACTTAAAAGATCTTCTTAAACCGAAAAAGACAATTACTGAAGATCATATTCTTTCGATTATCATACCGGTCCTCGAAGGGTTAGATTATGTTCATGAGACAGGATTTATCCATAGAGATATAAAACCCGCTAATATAATGATCAGACAGGACGGAAGTCCTGTGCTAATTGATTTTGGTTCAGTTCATGATACGAAAAAATCTAAAGAATCGGTTACAACGCTAGTCTCTCCCGGCTTTACGCCGCACGAACAATATGTAGGCAATCCAGAGTCACAAGGCCCCTGGTCAGATATCTATAGTTTAGGCGCTACATTGTATCGATGTATAGCTGGGGTTAATCCTGTTGATGCTATTACGAGAGGCAGCGCTCTAATCAAACAATATGACGATCCTTTGGTTACCGCATCAGAAGTGGGTAAAGATAGATACAGTGAACACCTATTAAAAGCGATCGATCATGCGTTAGCCTTTGATGAGAAAAATCGTCCGCAAAACATTAGAGACTGGCACGAGGAATTAGTAGGAAACATATTAATAGAAAAAGGCGATACTTTGAACGAAGGAAATTATATTCGCACAACTACAAGCCATCACTATGATCCAAAGCCGGATAAAACACTCGATTTAACTAAAACATCAAAGCCTATACAGAAAAAAAATACACCTCCCGTTGCATTAATAAGCATTGGAATATTAGTTTTCTTAATAGGCATTACCTTATTTAGTAAAACAGAAAAAACACAAGAAAAACAAGTAGCCTTCAATCAAGAAGGCACAAGTACCGCAAAGAATGAAAAAGAAAGTAGTGGATTCGATGAAATTGCTATTGAAAAAGTCATTAAAGAAGAAGTTAAACCGCCCAAACTAGGAAACCTGATCACAGACAAACTAAGTGATGGTTCAGAAGGTCCATCTCTGGTTGTACTTCCTCAAGGGAGTAATTTTATTGGAAGCGATGAAAAAGAATTCGGCAGGAAAAATGATGAAGGCCCACAAACTCTAGTCACTATAAAAGAAGATATTGCTATCGGTATTACTGAAATAACAGTTGCAGACTTTAGAAAATTTGTAGATGCCAGCCAATATCAAACACAAGCAGAAAAAGAACCTAATAGAGGCTGTCGCACTTATCAACCAAGCGGCTGGGATTGGACACCGGGTACATCTTGGAAAAACCCTGGGTATGAACAAGAAGATAATCATCCCGTCGTTTGTGTAAGCTGGTCTGATGCAATGGCTTATGTTAAATGGCTATCAAAAGAAACGGGGGAAAATTACCAACTTCCTTCTGAAGCAATATGGGAATATGCGAGCCGTGCAGGAACAATAACTCCACGCTTCTGGAGTGACGATGATAAAGCATGTAATTATTCAAATGTTTCAGACTTTTCTAGAGCGAGCATGCATGGTTTAGAAATATCTTCAAAAAATATATTCCCTTGTGAAGATGGTTATACTTACAGCTCACAAGTAGCTACTTATGAACCTAATCAATATGGACTTTATGACACAATCGGAAATGTTTGGGAATGGACATATGATTGTTGGAATAGTAGCTACACCAATGTAGATAGCAACGGCGGCCCAAGATTAGATGGCAATTGTAATAATCGAGTATATCGCGGTGGGGCATGGGGAAATTTACCAACACTGGTTCGTGCTGCGAAACGCCTAACAGATCCTAGCCATTATCGTTATTACAATCTTGGATTTAGAATAAGCAGGATTATTAAAGGTTAATTTCTATTAACTCACTTAGAATTGATAGCGTGTTACATGCCTTGAGAAACATTACCAACCGAGGACTCCATGCTGTGTGATTCTTCAAACGAACCCTTCATGTCGTGAGAATCTTCGCCAATAGATGATTCCATGCTGTGTGATTCTTCAAATGAACCCTTCATGTCGTGAGAATCTTCGCCAATAGAGGATTCCATGCTGTGTGATTCTTCAAATCAACCCTTCATGTCGTGAGTATCTTCACCAATAGATGACTCCATGCTGTGTGATTCTTCAAACGAACCCTTCATGTCGTGAGAATCTTCACCGGTTGAAGACTCCATAGAATGCG
Organism: Pseudomonadota bacterium; assembly: GCA_038142205.1. Lineage (GTDB taxonomy): Bacteria > Pseudomonadota > Gammaproteobacteria > Eutrophobiales > Eutrophobiaceae > UBA7359. The sequence continues at coordinate 972,487 of JAYQJO010000001.1, forward strand.
ATTCTTTCACTTTAGGCTTTGGCTTTTCTACTTTCGTTAATTTACGAGCAACAGGCCTAAGTTTAATTTGGTGATTTACAGGATCTAAAAGTACAGTATATCCTTTGGAGAGCTTTTCTTTATCGGCAGTTATATCAACAATTAATTCAAGAAATAACTCATTCACTGGCTCATTACTGTTTAACGAAACATAGTACTGCCCTGCTTCGTCCTGAACTATACTTACATTAATTAAGTCAAGCGCAGCTTGTCTATTTATACGTGAATTTAGAAATGCATATTTTTCAGCCATCATGACTTCTATATTTTTACTTGAAGTTTCATTTAAAACTGGAATAACAGCATTAAATGGCTCTCTAAAATTGGAAGATACTTCAATATCACCTAAATTTATTGCCATTGATGCGTTTGAAAAAATAAGTCCTAAAGTGAAAGCCGAGAGTGCTTTGCGTTTCATAATATTTGCCTGATTTTTATAGAATGAATATTCTAATAGATTCAATTTATTACATTTCAGCATACGACATTTCGGCATTATAAAAGTTCTATATACTAAAGAAGTAATACGGGTTTAAGTCACAAAACAACATGCTCTTTTCATAAAACAGAGTAATTAATAAATATATGCGTATCTTGATGATCTCGGATGTTTATTTTCCAAAAATAAAGGGTGTTTCGACGTCAATTTAAGACGTTTCGTGAAGAACTGACTGAACTTGGGCATAAGATCACCTTAATTGCCCCGGGCTATGCTAACCATACCGATATCGATCTCTTTGTTATTCGTATTTATTCCAGGTATTTTTTTAATCCTGAAGATCGCTTAATAAAACGAAAATCAACCTCTTGATTAAATATTAATCAAAAAAAATCTCTATCTAATTGAATATTAATGAAAATATAGCGCTTCTTGGTGCTAGCTATTACATTTTGAACGTATATTAATAGCCGCCAAATCACTTCTTGTTGCACTGCACAATATTGTATACAATGTCGCTAATTTATACATTTAGTTAGATACAGGATTAATGATGCACGCAAATTGCTTTAATAAAAAGCTGGAAGAAATGACAGAATCGAATTTTTCCATGGCCACGGGTTTAATTAATTCGAATTTGGATACCCTGAACCAAATTAATCCGTTTCTATTTCATGCTGAGTTCGTCGAATCCTGGAAAAGCCTGCTTAAACAAAATACTTCGTATATTAATAATAATATTGAATTATTTAGTAATTTACTTCAGTTGTGTAATTACGCCGTTACGAAAAGTATAGGCTTGGAAACTGATCCCATTGTCACGCCAGATGGTGGTGACCGTCGATTCAAAGATGAAAACTGGAACGACAATGCTGTTTTTGATTATCTTAAACAACTCTATTTGATTCTTTCTGATGCAATTATGAAATCAGCAGAACCAAATAAAAGTTTGGGCGAGCAAACTAATCGCAAAATCAATTTTTATACAAAGCAATGGTTGGATGCGATGTCACCAACTAATTTTGCAACAACAAACCCAACAGTTATTAAAGAAATATTTGATAGTAAGGGTGAAAACCTTATCCAGGGCACAAAAGCATTAATTGATGATATTGTCCGTGGCGAAGGTAAGTTACTAACGCCGCGCATGACCGATTACGCTGCTTTTGAAGTTGGTAAAGATGTCGCTTCGACACCTGGTAAGGTCATTTATCAAAATGATCTGATGCAACTTATTCAATATACCCCAACGACAAAAACAGTCTTTGAAACACCATTACTAATCGTACCGCCCTGGATTAATAAGTATTACATTCTTGATTTAAGAAAGGAAAACAGCTTTATCCATTGGGCCGTTGCTCAGGGTCATACAGTGTTTGTTATTTCATGGAAGAATCCAGATGGATCTTATGCGGACACACGATTCGAGGATTATATGTTCGAAGGTGTTATCACCGCGTTGGTTAAGATAACGGAAGAAACCGGTGAAGACCAAATAAACACCATTGGTTACTGTATTGGCGGAACTTTGCTTGCAGCAACTAACGGTTATCTTGCTGCAAAACGTAAAAAACCAATTAAGTCTACGACCTATTTCACAACGATGGTTGATTTTACCGAACCGGGTGACCTTGGTGTTTTTATTGATAAAGAGCAACTTGATGCATTAGATATTACTATGGAAAAAGACGGTTACCTTGATGGCACATCAATGGCAACGGTTTTTAATATGTTACGCTCGAATGATTTAATTTGGCCTTTTTTTATTAACAACTATTTGATGGGTAAAGAACCAACTGCATTTGATTTGCTCTATTGGAATTCTGATTCAACGCGTCTACCAGAAAAAACACATAGCTTTTACTTACGCGAATGTTATTTAAATAATAAATTGTGTGAGCCAGGTGGCATTGAACTTGATGGAACGCCTATCGATTTGAGTAAGATTAAAGTTCCGACCTATTTTATTTCCACCAGAGAAGATCACATCACGCCCTGGATGTCGACTTATGAAGGCGCAAAACTAATGTCTGGTCCCGTTAAATTTGTCTTGGGTGGCTCTGGCCATATAGCTGGAATCATTAACCCGCCATTGAAAAACAAATACGGTTATTGGTCTAACGATAAAATTGAGGATCAGGCGGAAAAATGGCTTGATGATGCAAATTATACGGAAGGTTCATGGTGGCCAAATTGGCAAAGTTGGGTCGAAACCAAAGCGGGCAAGAAAATAACTGCTCGTGAGCCTGGGCAGAATTTAAAACCTCTTGAAGATGCACCCGGTAGCTACGTAAAACACAGGATTGTACCGGATTAAATAACCCCTTTTGTTCAGTAATAGTTCATCAAGAACTTGAACTGGACTTATTCTTAGTTCAGTATCGATAAATATCGGTACTGAACTTCTTTTTCTTTCCCCAATTTGTTTTCATCGACTTATAATAAATCCCTAACATTAATTACATTATTATTACAAACTATTAGGAGCACAATAATGAGTACAGCAACTGCACGTCATATTTTAGTTAACACAGAAGAAGAGTGTGAATCATTAAAAGAAAAAATTGAAAACGGAACTGACTTTGCTGAAGTAGCAAAAGAGCATTCAAGCTGTCCTTCAGGACGAAATGGCGGTGACCTAGGCGAGTTCGGTCCTGGGCAAATGGTCAAAGAATTTGATGAGGTTGTATTCAGCGGAGAACTAAACACCGTTCACGGCCCTGTTAAAACACAATTCGGTTATCACTTACTGGAAATCACCAGTAGAGAAGATTAATCTAAAGAAATGATTAAGCTATGCCATTAAAAGAAACGCTCGTTGTCCTCGATTTTGATGGTTTATTAATTGATTCCTACGATTTGTTAAAATAAACGTTTTCTAAATGCGGCCTTGACGTCGGTGACGAAGGCCGCTTTCAACATAGGCGTAAGTTCCTAAGGTACATTGGTGGTGGCAAAGAACTCCCGACAATTTGGTTAACCTGTCTTTACCGAAAAAGAAAAGAATACGAGAAGAACTAACAGAAACGTACAACAAGCGCCGATATCCTTGAAGGGATTATTTTTAGTACCCCAAAGAAACTGGATTAGGGACTAGAAAAATTTTTATTGAAATCGAGCGGACTACGTTAAGAAAAATCAAAATAGCTTCACCATTTTTTTATGAGGAATACCTGCATCATCAAAGATGTCACCCTCTTCTTCAAAACCAAATTGCCTATAAAATCCTATCGCATCAATTTGTGAGTAGAGAAATACATAATTCATGTTTTTAGATTCCGCTATAGAAAGTAGCTGTTCAAGCACTTTGCTTCCGACACCTTGTTTTCTATAAGGCTTCAGCACCGCCATACGACCTATCCGACCTGTTTCTAATAGACGCCCTGTTGCTAACGCTACATTATTATGCATTGCTAATACATGGATGCACTTATCATCATATTCATCCCATTCCAATTCTATAGGGACGTGTTGTTCTTCGACAAACACCAGCGTTCGAATATGACGCAAATGACTTTCTTTATCTCGCCACCTAACCTGTTCTATTTTAAGTGCTTCGTTATTCATCAAAGTATAAGTAATTGCTGTCATATAACTTATATAACAATTCCACTGCCGCTGTTTCATCGCAACATTGAATGGCTTTATCAAAATCAACAATATGATTTGTTGTGATATATTGTAATAAATTCAAATAACTAGTAGACAAAACAAATTCTTCGCCCGCAATATATAAACTGAGTGACTCATTATTCCTTATATAGGACAAACGAATATTGCCATTGCGTGTTAGTCTTTCAGTTTCTTTAAATCGAACTTGAAATTCCGACTCATCCAGCACTTCATTATCATATTCCAGCTCATTCTTTTTTTCAGTTATAAAACAGCCGAACCAACTGTTGAACTCATCTTCCTTAACATTAGATAAGCGCATTAAATTTTGAATAGCATTAATATGTTCTTTCTTAATTTCACCAGGAAATTCCTGTAAAGCCAAACTAGGATCAGTATAAAAAGCATCTGTAACGCCTTCATTATCATCATCCGTATAGGCAGCCAATAACTCTATGCGCGTTGGCGCACGAAAACCAATCGAAAACGTTAAACAATCATCCAGTGCAATGCCATGATGAGCAACAGCCGGTGGCAAATAAAGCATGTCGCCCGGCTCTAATATCCAGTCCTGTGTTGATTCAAAATTATTGAGTATCTTTAAATCAGTATTTGGCATTAAGTCATTATCAGAATAATCGCTCTCACTAATATGCCAATGGCGTTTACCCTGAACTTGCAACAAAAATACATCGTAATTATCCAGATGCGGCCCAACACTGCCATAAGCTTGCGCAAAACTGACCATCAAGTCATCAACTCTCCAGGTGGGAATAAAATCAAATTTATCAAGCAAGACGGCTAATTTCGGAATATGGTGATCAACTGACTGAACTAGTAATGTCCAGTGTGAGTCTGGCAATGAAGTAAAATCACTTTCAACAAAAGGACCATGTCGAACTTGCCATGGTTTTTCACCGCCCTGCTCCTGAATTAAGCGTGATTCAATATCATCTTCACAAGCCAAACCGCCAAATTCTTCAACGGAGATTGGACTTTTATAATCAGGCATAGCTTGACGTATCAATAAAGGTTTTTTTTGCCAGTACTGTTTTAAAAAAACTTTGCGACTTATACCACCGAGCAGTTGCATAAAACCCTAAACCTTATTCTTAATTTTTATTCATTCTATCGTACATGACAATACTGCCACTTACTGCCACATTCAAAGAATGTTCGCCGGGAAGTTTAATGACGGACTGACACTCTTTAATAGTTTGTTGTGGCAAACCACTAATTTCATTACCTAATAAATAAACTGCTCTATCAGGGTGTTCAAACTCGTTTATCGATTTCGCTTCTTCACCCATCTCAACTGCAATAAGTTGCGTTGAAAAAGGCAGGTTTTCTTTTAGTTCTTCAAAGGTTTGATAATGATATAATGGGATTTTTGTCCATGCTTTAGTGACATCGCTGCCTTCTAACTGATATTTCTTGCCGACAGTAAAGATAAAGCTCGCACCTAATATATAAGCAGATCGCCAAAGCGTGCCAATGTTAATTTCATCTGTAGTATTTAAAATACCAATACCAAAGAAGCCATAATCATCTTTAATATTTTTTACCCGTGACATTTATTTCTTACTTTCTTTCTTCAGGCTTGAATTCAAGGGCATTACTTAAAAAAGCAACCTTATCATTAAGGCGAACCAGGCCTGCTTCGCATACCCTTGCAGTAATACCGCCATGGCCACGCATCGCATTATAGCCTCCTGCGCCTAATTGGCGTTCCATTTTGCTACAAGGGTGACATAGCCCCGTAAACTCAAGTATTGCATCACCAATACGAAACACTTTATTTTTCAGCGCTAACAAGTTGACACCTGAAACAACGATGTTTCGCCGCAATAATTCAGGTGAGATTGATTCCATATTTAAACAGGAAGCAATAACTTTTAAATGCTCTTGTTGAATAAGCGTCACTTGTCTTCGACTTCCTGGCCTGCCTTTAAAACGATCGCCTTCAAGCCCTTTGTTCATGACGACTTGAACCTGATCAACAGCAAGCATTGACTCATCTTTCGAGGGTCTTAATCCAATCCACTCTACACGTCCGACCTGTGGCAGTGTGTCTAATAAAACTTGAAGCGGTTTAGATTCGCTCAAAGACTCTTTATTATGCTTCATGACTTTGCTCTTTATTAAAGCGTTTACTCTAGAGGCTTCAGTCGCAACAGCTTTCCATTCGTTTCGTCTGTGATGATATAAAGATAGCCATCCAAGCCTTGTTGCACATCTCTTATACGGCCTACTTTGCCGTTAATCAGTCGTTCTTCTTTAATGACTTTATTGTCTTTCATTCTCAGACGCGCTAATTGACCAAACCTAAGCGAGCTAACAAAAGCATTACCTTTCCAGTTTGGAAATTTATCGCCCGTATAAAACAATAAACTTGAGGTTGCGATTGAAGGACTCCAATAATGAACAGGTTGTTCCATTCCTTCTTTTTCAGTGCCTTCGCCTATTTTAAAGCCAAGACCATAACTCACACCATAGGTAATCACAGGCCAGCCATAATTCACGCCGGGTTTCATTAAGTTCAGTTCATCGCCACCTTGTGGCCCATGTTCAACAGTCCAGATTTCATCTGTATCCGGGTGCATCGCAATACCTTGCATGCTACGACTACCGTAAGTATAAATTTCCGGTTTAGCACTTGGATTATTAACAAACGGATTATCTTCAGGCACAGATCCATCTTTATTAATTCTGACTAGTGTTCCCATGTGATCTCTTAAATCCTGAGCGCGATCATCATCACCACGATCACCCAAAGTGATAAACAAGGTTCCATCTTTCGCAAACAACATTCGCGCGCCAAGGTGATAAGCGGGTTTAGTTTTAGGGTGTAGTTTAAAAATAACTTTCGATTCTTTTAATTCATTTCCTACAAGCTTTGCTTTAATAACTTCTGTGCCTATACCCCCTTTGCCTTTTGCCGAATAGGATAAGTAAATAATATTGTTTTTTACATAATCAGGGTCAAGTGCAATATCGAGTAAACCACTTTGATCTCTATGTTTTACTTCAGGAACACCTTTAATCGGCTCTGATAACTTTCCATTTTCAACAATACGTAAGCGCCCAGGCTTTTCTGTTACTAATATTCTTCCATCTGGTAAAAACTCAATAGACCAAGGATAGACCAAATCTTCAGCAACAGTTTCTATTTTGAAGTTATGCTTTTCTGATTGAAAAGTTTCCGCAAAGCTGGAAATACTGATGGATAATAAAGAAATTAGAATGAGAGCTTTGTATTTCATAAAAAAATCCTGATGATTTACTGTTAGGGTTTATCTGCCAAAAGAATAGCACGTATTGGTGCCGGGTAACCTTCTGTTGTTCTGCTACTGTCTTCTTTATCCAGGAAGTCACTTAAGGATTCAAAGCGCATCCAATCTGTTTTTCTTTGTTCTTCCGTTGTCGTCGTTGTCACATCAATGATTCGCGCATTAACAAAACCTGCCTGTTCCGCCCATTCAACAAGTAACTTTTGGCTTGGTATCGCCCAGACATTCTTCATCTTTGCATAACGATCTTCAGGCTTGAGTGCTATTGCCTTATCTGCTTCTACAATTAATGTCTCCAATACAAACTCACCACCTGGTTTTAAACAAGCCATTAATTGATGCATATGCTCAACAGGATCACGACGGTGATAAATAACACCCATGGAAAATACAGTATCGAAATTTAAAGGTGTATTTTGCAAAGACTGAATACCTAAAGGCACGATATTAATATTGGCATCCGGCATGTATTTTTTAACCGCCAGAAATTGCATCAAAAATAATAAAGTGGGATCCATGCCGACAACATGCTTTGCTTTCTCCCCTAACATGCGCCAACCGTAATAACCATTGCCGCAGCCTATATCCAGTACCATTTTGCCTTCTAATGGTTTGATTTTGTCTTTTAAACGATCCCATTTCCAATTGGAACGCCATTCTGTATCAATATCGATATCAAACAACTTAAACGGCCCTTTCCGCCAGGGGATGAATTGTTCCAGTTGTTTTCGTATAAAGGTTTGCTGCTCAGTAGAACATTCTGAAGCACTCCCAATAGTGACACTATCTGCATCTAGATCAAAAGAAACGTCATCAATATCAGGCAAAACATCAAGCGCGAACTTCCATCTCGGATAATCGCCATGATTTAAGTTAGAAAAGTATTCAAACAATTGTGCGCCAAGCAAGCTCGACCACTCTTCCATACCATTTTCTTTAAGCGTATTAAGTAACTTTTTGTAATCCATCAAAAATACAATTATTTAATCGCGACAAAAGAAACAAAGTTAAAACACTTCAGCCACATAAATACATTTTTAAAGCCGCTGTTATTTAAACGATTTTTATGCGCTTCAATAGATTCAGGAATTAACACATTTTCCAATGCATTACGCTTGCTGGCAATTTCCATTTGATCATAGCCATTTAATTCCTTCATATGATGATGCAACTGATTCATTGCTTCGTTTTCTTTTTCATCATCAAATATGATTTTTTCAGAAAGAATTAACACGCCACCCGGCAACAAACCCTGATATATTTTTTTGATTAATGCACTGCGTTGTTCTAAAGGGATAAACTGCAAGGTAAAATTCATAACAGTCAGAGACGCATTATTAATCTCTGTATTTAAAACATCATCTAATACAAATTCAATATTTTCATCAGGGATTTTCTCAAGACATGCATCGATCATCGCCTGAGAATTGTCGACAGCAATAATGCTACAGGACTTATTCTTTACCCCTTGCTGTATGGCAAGGCTTACTGCACCTAAGGAACACCCTAAATCATAAACATTTGTTCCTTCTTGCACATAATCGTCCGCCATGACGCTAATCATGGAAACGGTTAAGGGATAACCTGGCACAGATCGTTCTATCATATCAGGGAAGACTTCAACAACACGTTTGTTAAACTCAAAAGGTTTAACTCGCTCTGTTGTTGATTTATATAAAGTATCTTTCATTCAAACAGGGAAATAAACAGGTTCGTGTCCAGGTAACCATTGCGCATACTTCTTCATGCAGTCTTTAAATAAATCAGACTCTTCAAATTTGTTTAACCATTGAATAATAGATTTATAAGGACTGGCCTGAAACCAGTCGAGGTCAACTCTGGCAAACTGACGAACAAAGGGGAATATAGCAATATCAACGAGACTTATTCGATCACTGAGTAATGCGACGCTGTTATTCTTAAACAGATTATTTTCAAGCACTTTAATAAAGCTTTCTGCATTTTTTCGGTAGTACTCCTGCGAGTATTCGGGATAGCCAACATAGTATTTATAACGGTCAAGAAAGTGTTTAAATTCATTATCGTTATAATCGATTAGATACTGGCTTTTTGATGCATCTTCATGCAACCAATTATCAGGATCATGCTGATTCAATGCCCAATGCATAACGTCGTTACTTTGTTCAATCACCTTTTTATCCGGTGTTAATAAAACTGGCACCGTTCCTTTTTCCGATAACTGTAACATGGACTCAGGTTTGTCTTTTAAAACAACTTCACGAAGTTCACATTTAATATTCGCTTTATAAAGCGCCATACGCGCACGCATGGCATATGGACAACGACGAAAAGAGTATAAGACGGGATAGCCTTCCATTTTAATTAATTGTTTGCCTGAACTTTTTCACCAATATGTTTTTCGTTGCGTAATTCTGCTAACTCAACCTGTTTTTGGCGCTCCTGAAAATTAGATCGTTGTTGTTCTGTTGTGTCATCAATACAGCGCAAACAGGAAACACCTTTCACATAACTTTCTAATGCTTTTTCCTCTTTTGAAATAGGCCGCCTACAGGCAAAGCATTGATCGTAGCTGCCTTCGGCTAATTGATGATCGACTGACACGCGTGAATCAAAAACAAAACACTCGCCTTCCCAGAGGCTTTCATCCTCGTCGACTTCTTCTAGATACTTAAGAATACCGCCATTAAGTTGATACACTTCATCAAAGCCCTGTTCAATCATATACGCGCAAGCTTTTTCACAACGGATACCACCGGTGCAAAACATCGCGACTTTTTTATTCTTGTCAGGATCTAATTCTTGTTTAACGTAATCCGGAAATTCACGAAAGTTAGTTGTCTCTGGAGACACAGCATTTTTGAATGAACCGATTTGATATTCGTATTCGTTACGAGTATCGATGACCAATACATCAGGATCACCAATAAGCGCATTCCAGTCTTTCGGCTCAACTCGGACTTCCTGTGACTCAATCGGTTTAATGTTCGGTTGCCCCATCGTCACTATTTCTTTTTTCAATTTCACTTTCATACGATGAAACGGTAGCTCATCGGAAATAGATTCCTTGTATTCAAAATCGCTGAGTCGTTCATCATTTTTCAAATAGCGAATAACCGCATCAATACCTTCTCGCGAACCGGCAATCGTGCCGTTAATACCTTCTTCTGCCAGTAATAATGTACCTTTGATATTCTGCTCGCGACAGTAAGCCAGCTAATCTGGTTGGATTGATTCAAAGTCAGGGAGGCGAACAAATTTATACATTGCCGCGATAACATAATTCATATTTATTACTCTATATATTCTTAACTATTAAAAAGATAATTATTTAGACTGACTTATACGACTCTATAAATTGTATAACTTCTTCTTGCGAAAGAGGTTTGCTTAAAAAATACCCCTGCACTTCATCACAGTCAGTATTCTTAAGGTATTGAAATTGTGATTTTTTTCAACGCCTTCTGCTACAACCCCCATATTCATACTATGAGCTAACGCTATTATAGCGCCAACTATGGAAGCAGCATTGTTATCATGCGGAATTTCATCAATAAAACACTTATCAATTTTTAAATTATCGGCAGGAATGCTTTGTAAATAGGTCATTGAAGAATAACCTGTGCCAAAATCATCAATACATATTTTAAAACCCAGCTTTTTTAATTCAGCAAATAACTCTTCCACTTTCACAAAGTCATCGATTGTTACGGACTCTGTAACCTCTAGTTCAATATTTTGTACAGTTACTTTTGTTTCATCCAGAATTTCATTTAATTTTTTAAGAAAATCAGTATGTTTAAATTGCTCAGCAGAAACATTGATTGCGGTCGTTAGAAAAACACCATTATCTTGCCATGCTTTATTTAGCGCACAAGCTTCTTTTAAAACCCAATAACCAATGCTTTTTATTAGTCCGCTCTCTTCAGCGACTGGGATAAAGATGCCCGGCGTAATAACCCCCTTTGAAGGATGATTCCACCTGGCAAGAGCTTCAACACCAATAATTTTATTTTGCACCAAATTTATTTTAGGTTGAAAAACCAGTTCGAATTGATTTTCTTTTAATGCATGTCTCAATTCAACTTCCATTTCCATTCTTTTCAAAACTTCACTGTTTTGAATAGGCTGATAAAACTCATAAGCACCAGAAGGTATTGTTTTTGCTTTATACATTGCTGAGTCAGAATTTTTAAGAAGATCATTAAAATTATTGGCATCTTTAGGAAAAACAGATATCCCTATGCTAGGTGAAATAAAAAACTCACGATCATCGATTATGAAAGGCTCAGACATCTTTGAAAGAATGCGATCTGCTAATTGCTCCGCCTTCTCTTCCGCTTCATTTTTAGGGATGTCAGATAATACAATAGTATATTCATCTCCACCAAAACGAGAAACCGAGTCATAGGCTCGAACACACGTTAACAACACTTCAGATACTTTTACTAACAATTCATCACCAACTGCGTGCCCTAATGAATCGTTAATACTTTTAAACCTATCTAAATCAAGAAATAAAACTGCAACACTTAAATCATTGCGTTTAGCACGTACTATTGACTGCTCTAGTCTATCTTTAAATAAATACCTATTGGGCAGATTAGTTAATGCTTCGAAATGAGCTTGATAACGTAATTTCTTTTCCCATTGCGCATTTGAAATAGCAACGGCAGCACGATCTGACACTTCTTTCAAATCTTCAAAGAAGCCATGCTTTTCTTCAAACTCGCTTTTTGCCCCTATAAGAATAACGCCTAACATTCTTTCTTTGTCATGTATCGGATACGCTAAGAATGAAGTGCACCCCTTACTTTTTGCCAGGCTAAAATATGCTTTATCGCCAGCGTCACTTTTTATAATATCAACAACTTGCCCAAGCTCCATATAGTCTTTTTCTTCAACAACCAGATTCGTTTTATTCATTTTTTTGTGCTGAGCATCTTCGAAATAGTACATTAGTCCTATACGACTTAAGTCATTATTGAAGATCAATAGTGCGAAACTGTTGCCAGGTAGAATATTTGGCATATATTCAAGCAGTACTTCTGAAATATATTCAACGTCAGACGCAGAGAGAATTAATCTATCAATCTTTGATAATGTATTGATTTTTAAAAACTGGACTTCAATCTGACTAGACATTTTGTTAAACGTTTTAGCCAGTGTTTGAAACTCATTATTGCTTTCAATTTCTATTTTGACGCCATAGTTGCCGGCCATAAGACTCTTTACGCCTTTAGTCAGCTTTTGTAATGGAACTAATGATCGTCGCATTTGAACACTACTTAACAAATACACTATTAATAATGTAATCAATAATGATTTAGGAAAAACATTTTTATAAAAGTCATAACTAAAAAAAGCTTCGTTTTTTCCTATAAAATAGAGAATCGAAAAGCTTTCTACACCATATTGCGGCTCTAAAAACAAATCCCAGATATTACCAGCGTATTCTTTTTGGTTAATTGAAATAGAATACGGTTCGTCTTTTGCGTTGTTTTTAAAATCTATAAGTTTTCCTGCTTCATCAAAAGCATTTTTATTTATGTCATTTTTACCATCAGAACAAAACACCAATTTTGTTTTATCAATAACCACACAAAAGACATCATTGCCATTTACGTAAATAGACCAAAAATACGAAAGATTTACATTCCCGACAATATACTTATCTTCTTCAGCATTAATAGACACTAAAACCAATGGATAAAACCCTTTGTCTTTATTAACAATTGTTAATAAACCTTTACCTTTTAGATGTTTTTTTTGTTTTTCTGTTAAATCAATTTCAAAGGTATCTTGACCTAGAATAATTTTACCAGGCTTTCCTTTTTCGAGAATATAAATGCTGTCAAACATTTTTGTCAGCCAGTAATATTTATCTAAATCGGCTTTATTCATTATGTGCTGGCTTGTAAAAAATAAATTGCTTTCAATATTTAACAACCGATCAAACAATGTCAGCCCAACTGCACGGCTTTCAGAATAGATTTGCCGATTAGCATTTTTGTTTAACAAATCAGAAACAGACGTGTAAGCGAAATAACTTAAAACGATGACAGGTACAACAGCAGAAATAAAATACTGAAGAAAAATCTCTCGAGAAAAAGTGACTTTTGATCTTTTAAAAAGAGACAAAACTAATATTCCGTTGCCAGTCCGACAAAACTTCCGTTTCGGCCGCGAACTATATCGTCTTGACTTGTTGACGCAGTTAATGGACTAGCAGACTTACCGTCAGGCCCCATACTATACAAATCATAATCAGAATTAATGGGGACCAAGTTTTTATCTTTTCGTTTTTTTCCATTACCTTTAGCTTTGTCCATATTCAAATATTGATAAGGGTTCCCCCATTCATCCAGTGGCGCCTCACCAAATACTTCCTCAAGTGAATCGGGGTAACGACCATTTTCTTTATAAAAATTGTCAATATCAGCTTGTATTTCTTTCATAGCCTGTGTGGCAGTTGTGATTTTTGCTGATTCAACCATTTTTAATGCTGCAGGTGAAAACGTCATAAAAAATAAACTGACTATTATTACTACAACAGCAATTTCAATAGTAGTAAAAGCTTTATTTTTCTTTATATTAATTTCTTTATTATTCAATGGCTTAATAAAATACTTGTTTGTGATTAGCTATAACACTAATCTAATAAATTAGATCAATTAGCTTTATCATTATAGGTTAATCGTTAAATAACGGTAATTAATTTATCATATAAATCAATGTTTTAACTAATAGTTTCCAATGCTTAAAAACAACAGTCCTAAAAATACAGAAAGACGGAATTATTATCGAACGCTTAATGTTCAGCCTGATGCTTCTTTAGAAATTATTAAAAATAATTATCGGACACTGTTGCAAAAATTAAAAATGCATCCAGATTTGGGCGGGGAAAACTGGAATGCGACAGTTATTAATGAAGCTTATAACACCTTGCGCGATCCGCTAAAACGGGCTGCTTATGATAAAAAATTATTAGAAAGTTATAACTTAAAGTCGCTGGCGCGTGGCAATCTTGATAACAATACCAATACTCAACAAACGAATTCATTCGACGGCAAAGACAAGCATGGTAACCAACGAAACTTCTACCGTATGTTTCATATACAACCAGATTCGCCGCAACATATTATAAAGACGAGTTACTTAACCTTATCGAAAGATCCTGATACGCCGAAAGAATTGTTAAACGAAGCCTATACCATACTAAGCAACCCGGAAAAGCGAGCTATCTATGACAAGCTATTGTCACAACGCAGTCATACTTATGCTGTAAACAAATTAACGAACAAACAATCTAACGAATCACATCGCGTTAAAAGTAAAACCGTCACCGTTAAAACAGAGCAATCAAGCAATCTAAATAAAGTGGCGTTAAACACTGCTTATGGCATTCAGAAAAACAATTACTACAACCCGGTCATTACGCAGTATTGTACATTTTGTAAAACACCACATAACCAAAGCCCGTGTAGAGATACCGCGCCTTTGTGTAATGATTGCAGTAGCCCTTTGTTTCCACCGCCAATTGAATTACTTGAACAAAACAGGCGCGACATCGTTCGCTTAAACCAAAACAGTGTGATTAATTATTACACACACTGGCCGCAAGAAAAACAATCAGGCTTAATCTCGGATATTTCGCCAACAGGCATACAACTAAATACTTTTATTTCTTTAAGCAAGGATCAAATTATTAAACTTGATGGCAAGAACTTTAAAGCAGTAGGCGTTGTTTGTTATCAAAATAAGAATGAAGATAAAGAAACTCAGGAAATCCACTTCTACACAAGCGGCATTCAATTTCTAACGGTTAACTTCAACAAGAGTAAAGGCCAGTTTTTTTCAGGCTCTGCATAATCTTTGCTTTTTTTTGAACTAATATAGTGCATTCTACTGATCACGTTGTGCTATTAAAATAATAATAGTACTAATCATTTAAAGTAAATAAGTTTTCTTATTAGATCGCATCTTAATTTAAAGACTAATCCTGTAATTTATGTTTGAATACTATAAATTATTATTAGATATTGTCGATGAACTTTAAGAATTACAAGGTAGACGGCTTATACGATGAATTACTTACATCCCGTCTTCAAGCACGCTCCAGTACAGGTCGCTTGTTAAAACACCTGAAAAGCCTCAGTAAAGATGAAATAAAAAAGCGTAAGCACGCAGCTGAACTTGCTATCAAAACAATGGGGATCACTTTCACTATTTATAGTGAAGGCGAAAACATTGATCGCGAATGGCCTTACGATATCATTCCACGCATTATTCCTTCACGCGAATGGATACGAATAGAACAAGGTTTGCAACAGCGTATGATCGCTATCAATCAATTCATTGATGATATCTACAACAATCAAAACATTATTAAAGATAAGATCATTCCGAAAGAAGTATTAAAAGGTTCAAAAAACTTTCGTAAGGAATGCGTTGGCATGAAACCGGTATTCGGCGCATGGGCACATATTTGCGGCAGTGATTTAATTCGCGACAACGATGGCACAATCTATGTTCTAGAAGATAACTTACGCGTCCCTTCCGGTGTTTCCTATATGCTGGAAAACCGAAAAGTAACCAAACGTGTTTTTCCTGAATTATTCGAAGACTACAACATCGTGCCATTAGGCGAATACCCGACTAACCTGTTCGATACACTAAGTTCGATATCGCCTCGCCCTATGGATTACCCGGAGGTCGTTGTTTTAACACCAGGTATTTATAACTCGGCTTATTTTGAACATGCATTTCTGGCACAACAAATGGGTGCAGAGCTGGTAGAAGGTTCTGATTTAGTTGTTGCCGATGATGATTGTGTTTACATGAAAACTACAAATGGCTTATCGCGTGTCGATGTTATTTATCGTCGTATAGACGATCTATTTCTCGATCCAGAAGTCTTCAATAAAAATTCTGCGCTTGGTGTACCCGGTTTAATGCGCGCATGGAAAAAAGGCAATGTTGCATTAGCGAATGCACCTGGCGCAGGTGTTGCAGATGATAAAGTTGTTTATACCTACGTCCCGGATATGATTAAATATTATCTTGATCAAGACCCGATTATTCCTAACGTACCCAGTTACTCTTCTGATAAAGAAAAAGAACTGAAACACGTATTAGCGAATATTGCTGATCTGGTCGTCAAACAGGCAAATGAATCTGGTGGCTATGGCATGTTAGTTGGGCCACATTCTACAAAAAAAGAACAACAAGAAATGGCAAAACTGGTTAAAGCCAACCCACGAAACTATATTGCGCAACCAGTTATTACGCTTTCAACGGTGCCGACTATTTGTGATAACACGATAGAACCAAGGCATGTTGACTTACGACCTTTTACCTTGCAAAGCGATCGTACTCTCGTCACAGCAGGTGGTTTAACACGTGTTGCAATGGAAAGAGGCTCCCTGATTGTAAACTCTTCTCAGGGCGGTGGCAGTAAAGACACCTGGGTTATTTCTCCGGATAAGGATTAGATATGTTATCTCGCGTAGCTGAAAGAATGTACTGGTTTGGGCGCTATATGGAACGTATCGAAAACACGGCGCATTTAATCAATATCAATTCTGAGTTATTACTCGATCTACCAAAAGTGAACAAAGTCATCTGGAGTGGCTTAATCGATATAACAGGAACAAATGAATCCTTTTATGAAAAGCACACTAATGCAGATGAACGTAATGTCATACGTTTCATGCTAGCGAATGAGAAAAACCCAAGTTCTATTCTTTCTGCCACCAGAATGGTCAAGGAAAACGCTCGAATCACACGCGAGATTATGCCAAGCGAAGCATGGGAACAAATTAATGAATTTAATATATACGTCAAACAAAATGTAGATAACGCGTTAAAACGCGATAATCGTCATGAGTTTCTTGATGATGTTGTGCATTACTGCCATCAAACAACTGGATTACTATTGAGTAATATGAGCCATGGCACAGCATATAACTTTATACGTATAGGTCGTAATGTCGAACGTGCTGATATGACAACGCGTATTACCGATATAGGTTGTATGGCTTTACTTAGCGGTCACGATGATATTCCGGAAGCGTATGACAATATCTTGTGGATGCATGTGTTACGCTCACTTAATGCTTATCAAATGTATCGCCAACACGTACATGATCGAGTTAATGGCGAAGACGTTGTCGACTTTTTAATGCGTGACATAGAATTCCCACGTGCAATTGCACATTGTCTTGAAGGTTTAAGTTTCTGCATACAAAAACTACCTCACAACGATCATGCTTTGCGAATTATTTCTCGCGTACAAAGATTGATCAATGAAATGGACTCTTCAAAGTTAATCGAATCACAATTACATGAGTTCATCGATGAACTGCAAATTGATCTGGCAGAAATCCACAGGCAAGTAAGTAATACCTGGTTTGATTATTCCGATCTCGTATCAGAGCAGGAACAATAAGCCTTATCGTTAAATATAAGACGGTCTTCTCAGATCCAGACTGTAAGGCTGTTCAGCAGGCGGCGATTCCTGAGAAACCTGCAAAATTCCTTGAGTATGCCCCATTGGTAAGAAGCGATTATTTCTTCTAGATTCAGCTTCGCTGGCATTAATGGGAAAAGATTCGTAGCTAAGCCCGCCCGGGTGCGATACATGATAAGTACAACCGGCTATTGAACGTTGATTAGCCGTATCAACAATATCAAACACCAATGGCGTCTGAATATGTATCGTAGGATGTAATGCCGAATAAGGGTCCCATGCTTTATAGCGACCGCCGGCAACATAACTGCCTCGAATACCTGTCGGTCTTAATGGCACTTTACGGCCATTACAAGTGACGATATAGCGATCGCCTGCCATACCATTAATACTCACTTGTAATCGCTCTACAGAAGAATCGACATAACGAGACGTACCCTGCCCTGAACTCTCTTCTCCTAATACATGCCACGGTTCAAGAGCGGAATGTAAATCCAGTTGCATGCTATTGGTAAATAACGTACCAATATGTGGAAAACGAAATTCTTTAAACGGTGCAAACCATTCTATTTCAAAGTTGTAACCGGCTTCACGTTGATCATCAATCACCTGTTTAAAGTCTTCCCAGATGTAATGCGACAACATGAAGCGATCATGTAATTCAGTACCCCAACGTACTAGTGGTTTCTTATAAGGCTCACGCCAGAAGCGCGCAACCAGACTTCGAATTAACAAAACCTGCAATAAGCTCATACGCTCATGTGGTGGCATTTCGAAACCACGAAATTCAACAATACCTTTACGACCACTCGCACTGTCGGGCGAATAAAGTTTATCAATGCAAAATTCTGCACGATGTGTATTACCAGTTAAATCAGTCAGAAAGTTTCTCAATACACGATCAACTAACCACGGTTGATGCCAATCACCATCCGGCAATTCACTCATGGCAATTTCTAGTTCGTATAAATTATCATCACGCGCTTCATCTATTCTCGGCGCTTGACTGGTCGGACCAATGAACATGCCTGAAAATAAATAAGATAGCGATGGATGATGTTGCCAATAGGTAATTAAGCTGCGCAACAGATCGGGGCGTCTTAAAAATGGACTGTCTGCTGGCGTTACCCCACCGAGCGTTATGTGATTACCACCGCATGTACCTGTATGCTTTCCATCGAGCATAAACTTTTCAGTACCTAATCGTGTCTGCCGTGCTTGGTCATAAATCGTTTCGGTATTTTTAACTAATTCTTTCCAATTACTTGCAGGATGAATATTAACTTCAATCACACCCGGATCAGGCGTGACTTGTAACATCTGTATACGTGGATCCCATGGCGGTGTATAGCCTTCGAGAACAACTGGTAATTTTAATGCACTGGCTGTTTCTTCTATGTAATGAATTAACTCAAGATAATCCTCAATGAGAGATATAGGTGGCATAAAGATATAAAGACAGCCTTCCCGTACTTCAACACATAAAGCGGTGTGAACAACTTCGCGATCAGGCTCATCAACATCATTCGTTTTGTTTTCAGAAACTTTAACGCCAGATATAGGATCATTAACGGATATCTTTTTGTCTTCTTCCGCCTCTTCAGCCAGGTTTTTAGCGACAGCATCAGGATGTAGACGAACAACCTTATCTGAATTCTTCCCATCAACTTTCTTTTTAAGTGTTTTGGCTAATTCAGGCAATGAACTCTCTTCTTCAAATGGATCACGCTCAGGTGTGACCTCAACATCTTCAGGCAACGTCCACGGCAATGATTCCAGAGGCAAACGATAACCCATAGACGAATCACCCGGTGTTAATAGCATATGATCACCACGTATAGGCCAAACGCTACTTTTCCAAAATCTTTTATCACTCTCTTCTTTATGTTTTAAAGGCAAAATGTATCCGGTCACATTATTTAAGCCAATTTTAAATTTCTTTTGTAACCGCGCGCGTTCTAAAGGATCTTTTAACTTATTGTTTTCAGGTTGCACACCTTTAGGCAGCTTTCCTTCTTTCCATAAGTAATAACCTGTATCTTCATAAGCCGGAATTATATAGTCCGGTCTGAGCTTAAGTTTGTTTGCTAAAGTTTTTATAAAACTGGACGCTTCTTTATCACCAAACTTATAGTTCTTGTTTTCATCGGCTAACCACTGATAATCATGCCAGATAGCTTTGCCGTCTTTACGCCAGAACATAGACAACGCCCAACGGGGTAAAGGCTCACCCGGATACCATTTTCCTTGTCCGTAATGCAGCATTGCACCTGGTGCAAATTTTTCTTTAAGTTTTAAAAATAACTTGCCTGCCAATTCACGTTTCTTATCGCCCAATGCCGCATCATTCCATTCTGCCCCTTCCATATCATCAATAGAAACAAATGTCGGTTCACCACCAACCGTTAAACGCACATCACTTTTCTCAAGATCTAAATCTGTTTTTTCACCTAACGCTAAAATACTTTTCCATTGCGCATCGGTATAAGGTTTTGTAACACGCGGATCTTCATGAATACGAAATACCTGGTTCGAATGGGTAAATTCAACTTCACATGGATCCATCGCGCCGGTGATAGGCGCAGCACTAACAGGATCAGGTGTGCACGCTAAAGGAATATGCCCTTCACTGACAAACATACCCGAAGTTGGATCAAGACCAACCCAACCTGCTCCTGGCAAATACACTTCTGCCCAGGCATGCAAATCAGTAAAATCCTTTTCAGGCCCTGATGGTCCATCAAGTGGTTTCATGTCAGCGGTTAATTGCACCAGATAACCGGAAACAAAACGCGATGCCAATCCTAAGTGTCGAAGTATTTGCACTAATAACCAGGCAGTATCGCGACAAGAACCTTTTTGTATCGTCAATGTTTCTTCACATGTTTGCACACCCGGTTCCATTCGGATGTTATAACCAATGTCCTTTTGTAAGCGCGTGTTTATATCAACAAGAAAGTCAATCGTTCTTCTTTTTTAAGATCAACTTCACTGAGCCATTTTTTTAATTTTAGACCGTGCTCATTCAACTCAAGATAAGGAATCAAATCTTCTGCAAGTTGGTCATTATATTTAAATGGAAACTCTTCACCTTCTTCTTCCAGAAAAAAATCAAACGGATTAATGACTGTCATTTCTGCAACTACTTCGACATGAACTTTTAGCGTTCTTGTTTTCTCTGGAAAAACCAAACGGGCTAAATAATTACCATAAGGATCCTGTTGCCAGTTAATAAAATGCTTTTTTGGCTCAATATTTAAGGAATAAGAATGTATTGGAGTGCGCGAATGTGGTGCAGGGCGTAACCTAATTACGTGCGGCGCAAGTGATATTAACTTATCGAAGTGATATTCAGTGTTATGTTTTAGTGCAACTCGGATTGCCATGAAAAACTCTCTAATAAATAAGGATTAAGCTACACGTTTTGATAACGTACGGCAAATATTAGACAGGAAACAAATATTACTTTTATATTTAAAAAATAATATTTCGATTATTGATGCTGTGGATTCTGTGGCTGATATTGTTGTTGTTGCTCTGACGATTCGTTTGAGTCTTCATCATCAGGTTTATCCCAATTACTGCTCCAGGCAACAGGTGGTAAGTTTTTAAATGCTTCTTTAAGTGATTTATCCCAGGCTTTCGTTAAACCTCTTAGATACTCACTGTCTTCATCAAAACGATAATAACGTCCCGGTTGGAAGCTATCATTATCATAAATTCGTAATTCAATCGGTGGCCCTACCGTTAAGTTACTACGCATGGTGGAATCCATAGAAACTAATGAACACATCGCAGCTGTTTCAATACTGGAGTCACGCGAGATGATGCGATCAAGAATCGGCTTACCGTAACTACTCTCACCGATTTGCAAATACGGCGTGTCGTTTGAAGTCGTAATGTAATTTCCTTGTGGATAAACCATATAACATGCTGGTTGATGGCCTCTAACCTGACCGCCAATAATAAAACTTGATTCAAAGCTGGTTGTACCTCCAACGTCACTGTTTTTTTCCTGCTGCGCACGGCTAACATTGCCAACATACTCAGCAGCGTCAATGACATTTTCGGTGTTTAATAAATTCTCTGCTGCACCATGTTTTATATCGCGTTTAATTTGAGCAATAACTGCTTGTGATGTGGCCAGATTACCCGAGCTCATCACAACAAACTGACGTTCACCAGGAATGCCAAGATTATACATTTTGCTATAGGTGCTGACGTTATTGACACCCGCATTGGTACGTGAATCAGAAACAAACACAATTCCGTCTTTTAATGCTGTAGCAACACAATAAGTCATAATGAGAAAGTATTTATATCTTTGGATTGATGAATCTATAAAGAAGATTATTAATCAATTGGAGATAAGGTCAAGGTTGACAAAAAAATAAATAAGAGAAACCAGATTAACATACATGACTATTTTGTTAAATAACAATATATTAGATACTATTTCTAATATTAAAAATAGTATTTTTACATTAATTTAATAGAGTGCTTTAGAACCAGCTATTTTTACCTTTGCAACATAAAGACAACCTACGGTCGATTACTTTCAGGATTCAACATAGCAAACACCAATTTGGTTCTCATAGCAAAACATCTATTTTAAACCCATAAAAAAGCCGCAGTGATTCATAACCACTGCGGCTTTTATTTTGTCGTCCTTAATTTAACTAACTAGCAGCTTCTACCTGCACTAAGTTATCGAAGAACGTCGGACAATGTCCCATTTCGCCAAACTCAGCAGAGCTAGTCATATTCACTGTGCCATTGTTGAGTTGTCGCCAGTAGCCCAGCGTTGCTACACACACACCTGCGTTTACATCATCAGAGACTTGCGCAACACCATCGAACGCACCGCGATCGTTAAACACTTTTACTGAATCGCCATCATTAATACTACGTGACTGTGCATCAGCCGGATTAATAATAACGAACTGTTCACCCTGGTCTTTTTGTTTCATGTTTTCATAACAAGAGTTCAGAAATGCATGACTCTTTGGTGTAACAATGTTTAGTGGATATTTCTTTGCCATTTCCGGGTTCGTTTCGGGGCGTTCATTTGCTCCCATATAATCCGGTAGTTCTGGGAGATCTTCGCCTGGCTGGAAACCTTCGTACATTTGTCTGAACGGTGCAGCGACAAAGTTCTTTGCACCTTCGATTTTGAAGTTACATTTGCCATTCGGTGTTGGGAAGTTACCTTCTTTATGTGGACAACGATCATCTTTAGTACCGACGTTCAAACGGGCAAAACCATTTTTGCGCAGGTATTCCAAATCGATGCCATCACACGCTGGCGAATCCCAATCGACAAAATTTTCCAGGCATTCTGAATCAGACCAATGTAAACGCTCATCCTCATAACCCATTTTTTCAGCGAGACGGCGGAAGATTTCATTATTCGGAATTGCTTCTCCCGGAGACTCAACGCTCTTAGCGTTATACGTTAAATATAGATGTCCCCATGAAAGGATGATGTCTTCCATCTCTGCACCCATTGATGCAGGCAGAAGAATATCTGCATAGGATGCGGTATCAGTTATAAAGTGCTCTGCGGCAACATGGAAGAGATCTTCTTGTTCAAGTCCTGCAACAACTTTATCTGCTTCCGGTGATTGTGTAACTGGATTGGTATTCCATGTCATGACCGACTTAATCGGTGTTTTCAGATTTTGTTCGCCCGTCAATGCACGACCCAATTGCAGAATACTGACCACTTGCGTGCCTTCAGGAATTAATTCAGGTGCGCAGATAACATCAAACTTGTAAGGATGTTCCCAAACAGGAAATTGCGTCACACCACCGCCAACATGACGCCAGGCACCGGTTAATGCTGGAATGCTGGATACTGCACGAATAGTTTGGCCGCCACCATAATGACGTTCTAAGCCCACGCCCATACGAATTGCAGCAGGTTGTTCGGTTGCCAGTTCTTTTGCCAGTTTGCGAATATCATCTGCTGGCACACCCGTGATTTTTTCTGCCCATTCCGGTGTATGTATCTTGGAATGTTCCTTCAGATCCTCATAACCTTCGGTATAGTTATCAACGTAATCTTGATCAACCAAACCTTGCTCGATAATACTGTGGATGACTGCCATAGCTAATGCGCCATCAGTAGCGGGTTTCGGTGCAATATGCCAATCGGCCTGTTTAGCTGTTTTTGATTTATACGCATCAATAACAACGACTTTCGCACCTTTTTGTTGTGCCTCTTTAACTATCGCCCAGTGATGTAGATTAGTGCTAACGCTGTTACAAGCCCAGATAACGATATATTTCGAATGAATATAACTCTCGACATCGACACCAGCTGTTGGGCCAACAGTTAATAACCACGCGGTACAAGAACCTTCTCCACAATAAGTACGTTCGCATACTGTCGCGCCCATTCGATTAAAGAAGGCATCGCCGCCATTTAAACCGTGGACTAAACCTTGATGGCCTAAATAACTTACGGGAAGAATAGATTGCGGACCGTATTCTTCAATTAGAGCTTTCCATTTATCGGCAATGGTATCGAAGGCTTCGTCCCAGGTAATTTGTTCAAATTGCTTGCTGCCTTTAGGGCCAACACGCTTCATTGGGTGGAGTAAACGATCTGGATGATAATGCCGTTTTTCGTAGTCTTTGAGTTTAACGCAGAGTCCGCCTCTGGTCATAGGATGTTCTTTGTTTCCTCTTACACCGATGACTTTACCGTCTTCAATATCGAATACCATCGCGCAGGTATCCGGACAATCATGAGGACAACCACCAAATGCGGTCTCCACTTTTGGGTTCGCAGCCATATGACACACCTCTTTAGGTTTTATAATTGTATTCTTTAAGTATGTCGATGATACGCCTAAAAATACAAAATAATAACCATGTTTATAACAAGGTTAATTCAAGAAGTGCTTTTATACTGCTACTTTTAGCAAATTTAATGTAATTTCACTTTGTTCGTTGGTTCTGAGCAATGTACTAACCTTGAACGCCAGTAATTTATTGATTGGCTGTAAATATATTGTTGTGCGGGCAATAACTCGATGTGCGGGTGATGGCAGACATTATTTAATTCTTTAACAATATTAGCGGCCAAATGTGCACAGGGCCGCTGGCTATATTGCGTTATTAAATAAAATATCCTTGCCTGTAAACGATCAAGTGATGTCGGCTCTTTTTCTTTAAGTATGGTCACTTCTTCGCGGATAGCTTGCTCTTCTTTTTCATTCACGCTATTTCTCCTGAATAAATATTCATAATCTTTACTAATTTGTCTTAATGATTTGGCATATGAACGTAATAAAACAGACTCTTTATTATCTTTTTCCATAGAAATTAAAGAAGCCGCACATGCCAATAAAAAGAGTTCTTTAATCAATTTATTCGTAGTTATTTTATTTGCCTGTATAAGCACGTCTGGCTTTATTGCCTTTGATTCAAATAATTTACAGACATCAGCTGATGTCCAATTTACATAATAAGTTTTATTCAAAGCTATAATTTTTCTTAGCATTATTTTTTATCTAATTGAATATATTAGTTAATCTTATTTCTTTATAAATACGAATGATAACGATTATCATTTAATTAAATATTTATGTCAACAAACTTTGAATTTGTTAATGAATGCGATGTAATCTACATATCGATATAAATGTTTAATTAAATGAATGACTGATCCAACTTCAAAATTACAGGCAAATGGTTATGTAGCAGATGCACCGCTAACCACAACGCTTGAGCTAATGGAAAAACTGCAACGCCCTCTCCTATTAGAAGGCGAAGCCGGTGTCGGCAAAACAACGATTGCTAATACACTGACTAAAATTTATCAATGCGAGCTGATTCGTTTGCAATGCTATGAAGGTCTCGATGTGCAGTCTTCTGTTTATGAATGGAATTACTCAAAACAATTATTGTGGATAAATTTGCAGAAAAATCAGAATGCCGAGCTGGATATAGAGCATATCTTTACCCGGGACTTTTTACTCGAACGCCCCCTGTTAAAAGCAATCAATCAACAAAAACCTGTAATTTTATTAATCGACGAGATTGATCGGGCCGATGAGGCTTTTGAGGCCTACTTATTGGAATTACTATCGGAATATCAGATTAGTATCCCGGAACTAGGGACAGTTAAAGCTCAAACCATACCGCGCGTAATATTAACCTCTAACGGTACGCGTGAATTAAGCGATGCGCTTCGCCGTCGCTGTTTATATCATTACCTTGATTACCCGGATAGTCAGCGTGAATATTTAATTCTTGAACAATCTATTCCACAATTAAATGAAAAATTGAATCATCAGATTGTTAATTTTATTCAGACCTTACGTCAACAAGACTTGCAGAAATGTCCAGGCGTCGCTGAAACACTGGATTGGGCAGCCGCATTAATCGGCATGGGAGTTAAAGATTTGTATGAATCTAAGGAGTTGATTACAAAAACATTCAGTTGTTTATTAAAAACACAGGAAGATATTGAATTAATTGATGCAGAGATACTGGATACGTTACTAACGTCGACAGCATGAACAATGCTCAATTCAGTAAGCGCATTACCAACTTTGTTCATCATCTGCGTGATAATGGACACACCATTGGCATCAAAGAACTCGCTGATAGCATGCAAATCATTAGCGAGCCCAATCACCCTGATAAAGAATTAACCAAGCATTGTTTACGTTCTTTATGTTGTCGCAGTAAGGAAGAATGGCAACAATTCGAGCATTTATTCAACATATATTGGTATCAGGAAACGCTCGAAGAGAAAACTAATACTAAGAAAATAAATACACCCGTTATAAATAAAAGTGGCGGACTGGTCAGTGGCATGGCTGGCACAACATCGTATTTTGAAACCTTATCCAACTCAGCAGCAAAAGGCGGCGGAAAACAAAAAACAATTGCAAAAGCTGATTTTCGTTTTCTGAATAACCATCATGCCATGCGCGAAGCCGAAGCACTTGCAGAAAAACTGGCAATACAACTCAAGGCTCGCACGCGTATGCATCGAAAAATCCAGTCCACGGGGAATAGGATGGATATGCGTCATACTCTTAGACGTAGCATGTCCAGTGGTGGCGTACCGCTTAAACCAATGTTCAGCGTTAAATATAAAAAGCCGCCACATCTGGTTTTACTGCATGATGTTTCTCATTCCATGAACTGGAACAATCCATTGCTGTTTCGATTTGCCCGTGGTTTGATTCGAGCTTGTCCTGATAGTGAGGCCTTTGTCTTTCACACGCACTTGTTTTGTGTCACCGATATTTATCGTGAAAAGTCGATTACACAGATGCGGGAAAAACTGGAGTCAAATAATCACCTCTGGTTGGGCGGCACTTGCATCGCTGAATCACTAGAGTTTTTTAACAAACAACATTCACAAGCAACACTACGCAAAGACAGTATAGTTATCATAATCAGTGATGGTTTTGATACGGACGCGCCGGACTTTCTAGTTGAGCAGTTAAAAAAGATCAAAAGCAACTGCAAACAAATCCTTTGGCTAAACCCAATGCTAGGTCGAGAAGGTATTACTATCGACGATGATGAAACTATGTTGGCGGCGAAACCTTTTGTTGATCAATTTGCAGCGGCACATAGTGTCGATGCCTTACGTCATGTCATTTACAAAATAAGACTGAAATAATTACTAAAAACCATACCTCGCTCTCCTAAACGTCTGTTATTTCTTAATTTAACTCGTAATAAATCACAACTTTTCCTAAAGAATATAGTGAAAAGCGTCGATAAAAAGCATGTATACACATATTCTAAATATTAATGTAAGGAAATATTATGGCTCTCTGGAGTTTGAAAGGTAAAAAAGTTCTGATTATTGATGATTTTCAGGAAATGCGTGCCTTGCTTAAGTCAATGGTTGTATCACTTATGCCAGACTTAATCGAGTTAGCACAAAATGGCGAAGAAGCGATTGAGTTTATGGAAAATAACGCTTTCGATATCGTCTTTTGTGATTACAACCTGGGCAAAGGTAAAGACGGACAACAAGTTTTAGAAGAGGCAAAGCACAGAAAACTGCTGCCCTATTCTGCTATTTATATTATGACGACGGCAGAAAACTCATCAGACATGGTCATGGGTGCGATCGATTACACCCCAGATGATTATATTTCCAAACCATTTAATCGTTCGCTTATCCACTCTCGTTTAAAGAAGCAATTAGATAAAAAAGACAATCTGGGTAAAGTATCCGCCGCCTTATCAAATAATAATTACAACAAAGCGATTCAACTTTGTGATGCATTACTGATAAATAAACCGTCCAATCGTCTGGATATTTAAAAAGTGAAAGGCGAACAACTCAGTAAAACCGGTGAATACGATAAAGCCGCAGGCTTATATGAAAGCATCATCGAAGAAACGGATATACCTTGGGCCTATCTGGCATTAGGTAAAGTTCGCTGTTTTCAGAAGAAATATGAGGAAGCAATCGAAGTATTTGAAGGTTTAATAAAAGAAAATGCATCCAATGTTGCTGCTTATGATTGGTTGGCTAAATGTTACGAGGAAACAGGTGAACTGAAAAAGCCCAGGAAATGCTAAAGATAGGTGCGTTAAAATCACCAAAGTCATTAGTCAGACAAAAAAATTAGCAGAAGTCGCTTATGAAAACAATGATCTTGAGACATCGGAGTCGGCTTATGAAAATGCTATTCAAGTTGGTCAACATTCGTGTCACAAGCAAGCGGATATTTATAATGGTCTGGCAAAAACATTAGTCGATTCCGGTAAAACGGATGCGGCATTAAATATCGCTAATAAAATATCAGAAGATTTCCGTAATGACTCAAATGCTGAAATGGTAGCCTCAGTAACCAAAGGCATTATAAACACATCTACGGGAGATAAAGCAGCTGCAGAAGAAAACTTGGAAATGGCTATGGGGCTGTTTAAACAAGATCCGCAAGGACTATCAAATGACATCGCACTTGAACTTACCGATTTATGCCTGACATCTGGCAAAGATGACGAAGCGAATGAAATCTGTAAAAACCTGATCGCAAACAATCACGATAATGAAATGCTTTTAGAAAAAACAAAGAAAGTTTACAGCGATGCGGGCAAGAAAAATATTGGCGAAGAATTAATCAAGCAAACTACTTCTGAAATTGTTGATATTAATAATAAAGGAGCGCTTTTACTCAGAGAAGGAAAGCTGGAAGAGTCTATAGAGTTATTTATGCGCGCTGCACGTGGTATGCCGGACAATATAATTGTCAACCTGAATGCCGCTTTCTCAATAATGCAACAGATGCAAAAAACAGGTCAAATTAAAAAATATTCTCCTCGCGTTGAGAATTACCTGGAACGAGTACACAAACTCGACCCATCAAACAAGAAGTATCATGAACTGATGGGGATGCTACATCACATTAATCTGGACTCACAAGCAGCATAAAACAGAAACAAGACATAAGGGAAATATTATGAGTGCCGTGCCAAAATTCGATTACTCCACCCTTCTTGCTCATTCTATTCATGAAGTGAAGAACTCACTTAACATGTTATTAAATTCCGTCGATCATGTGTTATCTACTTCTGAACATTACGATGCTGACGCAAATAAAATACTGTCGAAAATACAATATGAAGGCAAACGTGTTAATGATGATCTTGTTGGCTTGTTGGCTATTTATCGAATTAATAACAAGCAATATAACGCTAATATTGATGAGCATAATGTATATGACTTCCTTCAGGAAAATATTGCACAGCATGAAGTTATGCTGAGACACAGAGGTATAAAAAAGAGACTCGAATGCGATGAAAGCTTATATGGTTTTTTTGATCGTGATTTAATCACCGGGATTCTCAGCAATGTGATTAATAACCTTTATAAATACACCAAGGATCAATTATTCATTTCTGCTTTTGAAGAAGACGAGTTTCTCGTAATTAAAATAAAAGACAACGGCCCCGGATATCCTGAGCACATGATTATTTCAAATAAGGAGATTACTAATGAAAATAACATCAGTTTTGAAAATGCAAATACAGGCTTAGGCTTATACTTTTCCAAACTGGCCGCCGAGATTCATAAAAACAAAGGCAGACATGGTTATATCACAACAACAAATGAAGGCGTTAACGGTGGCAGCTGTTTTTCTATTTACTTACCGTAAAAAAAATTGAAACTTTTTTAAAACAAGAGGTCAATAAGCGTAAATAATATCTATTTCCGATAAAAATGCGCCAATTACTTACTTTACTATTACTCTGTATTTCCCTACCTACTTTTTCTTTTGATCTTTCACACAGTGCTTTTGATGTAATATTAGATAAATCTGTTATAGAAAAAGGTCCGCAAACAGCAGTCGATTATGATTATCTGTATAATAATCCGGACCCGCTAAACAAATACCTTGCAAGCCTTGAAGCTGTTTCCAAAAAGCAATTTGATAACTGGAGTAAAAATAATCAAATGGCTTTTCTGATCAATGCGTATAACGCTTTTACAATAAAATTGATTCTCAATAATTATCCTGGCATCGAATCTATACGTGAACTGGGCGGTTTTTTCTTCAATAGCCCTTGGGATATTGAGTTTTTTAAACTGTTTGGTAAAGATGCAAACCTGGGATATATCGAACACAAGATATTGCGTAAGAAATACAATGATCCACGTATTCATTTCGCAGTAAACTGCGCATCTAAAGGCTGCCCAGCATTACAGAAAAAGGCTTATGTTGGTGAAAAGCTTGATGCGCAGCTTGAAAATGCCTCTATACAATTTTTACGTGACCCGGAGCGTAACCGCTTCAATAAAGAAAAAACAGCTCGAAATTTCATCCATCTTTAAATGGTTTGAAGCTGACTTCATCAAAAATGGTTCTCTACAAAATTTTATTGCACCCTATATTAGTGACGATCCTGAAGTTCTCGCATTATTAAAAGATAAAAGTAGTAACAAAGGTATAGGCAGTGTGCTAAATAGAAGTTCGGTCAACATCAAATACCTTAATTACGATTGGGAGTTAAATAAAAAATGACAGCCCTTCTTGAGAAACAATGGCTTGAATCGAAAGAAAAAGCCAAAAATGCCATGATAAATGCAGATTGTTGGTCGAAACAACAACAAATGGGACGTCGCTGGGCAATTGGTTGTGTCGCGCTTGAAATAACACAACGTTGTAATCTTGATTGCACGCTATGTTATCTATCAGAACATTCTGAAGCTGTTGCTGATATTCCTATTGAAGAGATATATCGACGTATTGATGAAATCTATACTTTATACGGCCCCAAAACAGATATTCAGGTGACAGGAGGCGATCCAACACTAAGAAAGCGTGATGAGTTAATTGACATCATTCGCTATATCAAACAAAAGAATATGCGTTCGACCATGATGACAAATGGTATACGCGCAAGCCGCTCCTTATTAACTGATCTGGCTCAAGCAGGGTTAAATGATGTCGCCTTCCATGTTGATACAACACAAAATATTAAAAACGCGACTGATGAAAAATCCTTAAATGAAAAACGTGAAAAGTATATTAATAATACAAAAGGCTTGGGCCTTTCTGTAATGTTTAATACCACTATCCATAAAGATAATTTTCATGAAATACCTGATTTAATAAACTTCTTTATTAAACATGCAGGCTCTATCAGAACAGTATCATTTCAGTCACAAGCAGACACAGGACGCGGCGTAGCCGGCAAGCGTGATGCAGTAATCAATCAGGAAACAGTCTGGAATAAAATTGAAGAAGGCCTTGGTACGACGCTTAATCACGAAGCAATAAGAACAGGACATAAGCACTGTAATCGTTATGGCATGAGTGTTATTACAAATAATAAAGCCTACGACCTACTAGCAGATTCGAACCTAATCGGTGAATTACAAGAAAGTACTGCGCATATTACACTTGATAGAAAGTACAAACTGAAAACGGCCGCTAAACTTATTCGTTGGTATATGACTCACCCCAAATATTTTTTTACTATTGCTGCTTACTTGTCAGGTTTATTAAACAAAATCAAAAAAGATTTTATACTTGCTAAAGGTAAAGTACATACGCTCTCGTTCTTTACTCATAACTTTATGGATGCATGTGAACTTGATGAAGAAAGAATTGATGCGTGTGTATTTAAAACAATGACCAAAGATGGACCCGTAAGCATGTGTGCTCATAATGCAAAACGTGATGATTATATCTTGCAGCCTATCCCAATTGTAAAAGAACAGGAAATTCAATTCTGGCACCCGCTTGACGCAAAACTTTATAAAAATAATCCCGAAATTTTAATAACAAATCCGAAAAAATACCCACAAAAAAAGCAAAAAGGCAAAACCCGGCTATCTAACTGTTCTAATTAAAGAAACGCCTATTCCGGCTAATTTTCATCTTATTTCATCCACTTTTTCACAGCGAACTCATTTTAATTTTGTTGCTTAGTTAAGATCCTGAATTATTTCGCTTTTTTAATTTCTTACCTCAATTTTTAATTTTTTTACCCAAGTTATCCACAGCTAATACTAAGCTAAGGCACAGGGAAATACACATTATCTTGTGGTTGAGTGAGCACTTGACCACATGTTATTGTGGTGATATACATTCTTTTACAAAATAAACATAAACAAGTTTCGAGCTGTTTTTCTTAAATCTTGTAACAAAAATATAACTGGAGGGGTGTAAATGGAGGCGGAAGGTTCTGCAAACACAATATCGGCGAGTGTCGACAATAACTTAAATACCAACGTTAATGACACAAATTCAGAACTTTATAAGACCGATCATTTAAACAATCAGCTTAGTCATTATCGTGTTATTCGTCGTAACGGTAAGGTCACTACTTTTGATCTATCCAAGATCTCGGTTGCAATGACTAAAGCCTTTATTAACGTTGAAGGTGGTACAGCTGCGGCATCTACCCGCATACATCAAACAGTAGAAGCCCTGACAGCACAAGTTGTTAGTGCTCTGACCCGCCGTATGCCAGATGGTGGCACATTACATATTGAAGATAT
Source organism: Pseudomonadota bacterium (assembly GCA_038142205.1). GTDB lineage: Bacteria > Pseudomonadota > Gammaproteobacteria > Eutrophobiales > Eutrophobiaceae > UBA7359. The sequence goes on from JAYQJO010000001.1 coordinate 1,005,318, forward strand.
TCAGGATCAGGTTGAGTTATCTTTAATGCGTACAGGCGCACAAAAAGTTGCCCGTGCTTATGTTATCTATCGTGAAGAACGTAGCCGTGAACGACTTGCCGCTGAAGAAGCATCAACAACTTCTGAAAAAACCGAAGAAGCACCTGTAGCACAAATTAACGTTAAACGAACCGATGGCAGTAAAGCACCGTTGGATATGGTTCGTTTGCAATCAATCATCGATGAATCTTGCGAAAGCCTATCCGAAGTTGATGCTTCGTTAATTACAAAAGAAACCATGAATAACTTATTCGATGGTATTGATGAAGAAGATGTCAATAATGCCCTGGTAATGAGTGCCCGTACCTTGATCGAAAAAGATCCAGATTACAGTTATGCTGCAGCCGGCTTATTACTGGATAAATTACGTCAGGAAGCGTTGACATTTATTAACGGCAATCTGACTCAGGCAACACATCAGGAAATGAAAAAGTTTTATCCTGATTACTTTAAGTCTTTCATACAACGTGGTGCTGATTTAGAGCTGCTTGATCAGGAACTGGTGAAATACGATCTGGAAAAGTTAGGTAATGCATTAAAAATTGAACGTGACCATCAGTTTACTTATCTGAGTTTACAAACACTTTATGACCGTTACTTTATTCATTCCGAAGATGATATTCGTTTTGAATTACCGCAAGCGTTTTTTATGCGCGTCGCTATGGGCTTAGCGATTAACGAACTGGATCGTGAAGCGCGCGCTATTGAATTTTATGAGCTTTTATCCTCATTTGATTTTATGAGCTCGACCCCTACACTATTTAACTCAGGCACACGCCGACCTCAACTTTCAAGCTGTTATTTAACGACTGTACCGGACGATCTTGATGGTATTTTCTGCGCTATTAAAGACGATGCGATGCTGTCCAAATACGCTGGTGGTTTGGGTAATGACTGGACGCCTGTACGGGCTTTAGGCGCGCATATCAAAGGCACTAATGGTAAATCACAAGGCGTTGTACCTTTTCTTAAGGTAGCCAATGACACTGCTGTTGCGGTAAATCAGGGTGGTAAGCGTAAAGGCGCAATGTGTGCGTATCTTGAAACATGGCATTTAGATATTGAAGAGTTTCTTGATTTACGTAAGAACACAGGTGATGACCGTCGCCGAACACATGACATGAATACTGCGAACTGGATTCCTGATCTTTTCATGAAACGTGTTGCAGAAGAAGGTAGCTGGACTTTATTTTCACCACATGACGCGCCTGACTTGCATGATCTTTATGGCATTGATTTTGAAAACCGTTATGTTGAATACGAGCAAAAAGCAGTCGAAGGTAAAATTAATAACTTCAAAGTCATTCCTGCTAATGATCTGTGGCGCAGAATGTTATCTATGCTATTTGAAACAGGTCACCCCTGGATTACATTTAAAGATCCTTGCAACATTCGTTCACCACAATCACATTCCGGTGTCGTACACTCATCAAACCTTTGTACCGAGATCACGCTGAACACAAACGAAGATGAAATTGCAGTATGTAATTTAGGCTCAGTGAACTTACCCCAACATATTGATGATGATGGCACTTTAAACACAGAGAAACTTGAAAAAACAGTTAATACTGCTATCCGCATGCTGGATAACGTGATTGATTACAACTATTACAGCGTACCCAAAGCAAGACGCTCTAACCTACGTCACCGTCCTATTGGCTTGGGTGTTATGGGCTTTCAGGATGCGTTGTATAAAAAGCGCCTGGCTTACGGCTCCGAGCCTGCTGTTGAGTTTGCTGACACAAGTATGGAAGCCATTAGCTACTATGCGATTAAAGCATCAACCGATCTGGCAGAAGAACGAGGTTCTTACTCTACTTATAGCGGTTCCTTATGGAGTAAAGGCATCTTGCCGATTGATTCAATGCAACGTTTAGCTGATGAACGTGGCGATTATCTACAGGCTGATTATTCACAAACTTTAAATTGGGATGATTTACGTAAACGCGTTATGAATGTCGGTATGCGTAACTCAAACTGTATGGCAATTGCCCCTACTGCAACGATATCAAATATATGTGGTGTCAGTCAGTCAATCGAACCGACTTATCAAAACCTATTCGTTAAATCGAACTTATCAGGTGAATTTACTGTTGTTAATCCCTATCTCGCAAAGGATATGAAAGAGCTTGGTATTTGGGATGATGTCATGGTGAACGACCTGAAATACTTTGATGGCAGCGTACAAAAAATTGATCGCGTGCCAGATGAAATAAAACAAATTTATGCCACGGCTTTTGAAATGGATCCACGTTGGCTTGTTGAAGCAGCGTCCCGCAGACAAAAATGGATTGACCAAGGGCAATCCTTAAACCTTTATATGGCTGAGCCCAGTGGCACCAAACTCGATAACTTGTACAAGCTTGCATGGGTAAGAGGTTTAAAAACCACTTATTACTTACGCTCTCTTGGTGCAACACATATGGAAAAAAGCACAGCAAACGACAACCAGAATGAAGTCGCTGAAGAACCCAAGGTTTGTTCAATACTAGACCCTGACTGTGAAGCATGTCAGTAAATAATAACACGAGGAAAAAGAATGTTAGATTGGAATGACCCTTTATCAAAACCGACCCTAATTGAGGAGGTTGAGCCTGCTGTTGTTGAAAGCGCATTAAATAAACCGGCAGTTGAAATAACCTCTACACCTGAAACAGCCACGTTTACCAGTAAACTGGATCCAGTTAATGCTGATGACAAACGTGTTATTAATGGTCAAACCGATATTAATCAATTAGCCCCCTTTAAGTATCCCTGGGCATGGAATTTTTTCCTTAACGCCAACAAAAACCATTGGACGCCATTAGATATTAATATGGCTCAGGATGTTGCTGACTATAGAAATAAATTGACCGATGAAGAAAAACACGTTTATGAAAATGTGCTTTCATACTTAACAACATCCGATATTTTAGCCATGCGTAATATCGGCCTAGCTGTAATGGAAAAAATGTCTGCGCCTGAATTACAGATTTATCAGGCAAGACAGGTTTATGAAGAGTCATTACATACATGGACTTATCAACACTGTATTGAAAGCATTGGTTTGGATCAGAGTGAAATTTATAACCGCTATCGTGTTGTACCAGAAATACATCAAAAAATTTCTGTCGCAAACCGTCGCTTAAACTCTGTATTGCGTTCAGATATAGACTTAACTGATCGTGATGAACTAAATAATTTTGTGATCTCTTATATGTTTTTCGCCGGCATCTTTGAAGGCTGCTGGTTTTACAATGGCTTTAGCCCTATTTTTGCCTTACAACGTCGCGGATTAATGAAAGGCACAGCAGAACAACTCCAATACATCATGCGTGATGAAGTCATGCACGCTGCTTTTGGTATTCGTGTTGTCAAACAGATCATGCAAGAAGAAAAAGTAACGCTCGATCCTAAAGAAGTTCGTGATATGTGGGATGAAGCCTATGAAGCTGAAAAAGCTTATACGAGCTACATTTTAAGAGATCCTATTCTTGGCTATTCTGCGGAAACTCACCTTGCACAGTTTAAATATATTGCTAACAGGCGTGCTAATCAGTTAGGACTTAGTGATCCTTTCCCTGGTGCTGAATCAGCGTTACCTTGGTTAGACGAGCAGGCAAACTTGAGAAAAGAGAAAAACTTTTTTGAAACACGGGTGACGGAATACCAAACCGGTGGTGCATTAACATGGGATTAATTGAGAGCTTTTATCAGAAAGCTTTAGAAAATAAATTACTGTTTTACCGTGACCGCCTCAGCGGGAACCGAGAGGGATGCTCGGTTATTGCCTGGTATCTCCAGCCTCTTCCGGATACCAGGCCTTCTTATTCTACGAACAAACCTTATTAGGTTTGTTTCATTAGTAATTATAGCTAAAAAAGGAGCTAAAAAGTGCAACAGCATGATAAAAATGTTGCCGTTGAAGAAACGGAGGATTCAAATTTGCTGGACTGTTACCGTATCGCTGTTGATTTCGGCATGTCAGCGGCTCTCAAAGCTTATGAAAAACTAGCAACGGACACACCTGAAAAACTCGATCACGAAAATAACACTAATTCTATTTAGCACTATTAAGCGACTTTAAATTTACCAACTTGGGTTTGCAGGCTTGATGCTAATTTAGCTAGTTGATCACTTGCGCTTGCTGTTTGTTGTGAGCCATCAGCAGTATCCTGTGCCACTTCACTAATATTTACGATATTGCGATTAATCTCTTCAGCAGTTGAACTTTGCTCTTCTGCCGCGCTTGCTATTTGCATATTCATGCTCTTAATATTATCAACAACACTGGTGATAGACTGTAATGCTTTACCTGCTTTTGCTGCTTGCTCAACACTTTCTTCAGCTTTTGAGCGTCCCATTTCCATGACGCTGACAGCCTGATTGGCGCCATTTTGTAAACGCTCAATCATGTTATTAATTTCACATGTCGATTGCTGTGTACGGCTTGCTAATGTTCTGACTTCATCGGCAACAACAGCAAAACCTCGTCCCTGCTCACCTGCTCGAGCTGCTTCAATTGCTGCGTTTAATGCCAATAAATTTGTTTGTTCTGCGATATCTCGAATAACATCAAGCACCGTTCCAATACTGATACTGTCTCCTTTCAGGTTCTCAATGACTTCAGAGGTACGCTCAACTTCAGAAGCGAGATTATTAATCGTCTCAATAGTTGTATTTACCACTTGCCAGCCATCTTTTGCACTGTCGTCCGCTTCCTGCGCTTCATTAGCCGCGTTGGCTGCATTATTTGATACTTCTGAAACCGTCGCAGACATTTCGTTCATTGCTGTTGCAACCTGATCTATTTCACCTTGCTGACGTAGAACACCGCTATTACTCTGTTCCGTAATTGCTGAAAGCTCTTCAGCTGCAGCGGCTAGTTGCCCTGCACTACCTAAGATTTCTTTTACAAGACTTGAGAAACCTTTTCGGCCTTGAGAGTATTCCCAGCACATCCAGGCAAATTCATCCTTCCCCGGGATATTAATTTTATATGTTAGATCGCCTTGAGACATGGCATGCATGGCGTTCACCATCATTTCTGCCCGTTTAGCATTTATTTTGCCTACATAATGCCCAAAACAAAATGTCGCTAGCGCGGCTATCAACAACATGACGAGACTTCCAGTCAAGCCCAAGCTACCAAAATAATGCACACACTCGTAAATAATTAACCAAGCGCAAACATATGCAGTAAACAAGTAAAACTGTTTACGTATACTTAGTGCCGTAATTAACTTTTCCATCTTCAGTACTCCAGCTATTTATTAAAATTTGACCTTATGCGCTTTAGGTCAATAGTTAACTGTCTTGCCTGATTATTTCGGCTGAATTTACTTTTTCTTTACATTTTTTTAATACTTCCACTGAATTTTAGGCTCGTAGTATAAAAAAAGGAGAGTAAACAGAACGAATCAGGTCTGAAGTACCATAAAATATTGATTAGAAAAGATTGCGGACAGCAATAAGGTTTTGCTGTTACAACTGAGAATATTGTTGCTTACTATAAAATAGAAGCTCTCCTGAAAAACGTGCAGCATATTTCAGAAAGGCTTTGTCTAAATTATCGTTTTCAACATGATTTATAATGTGTTCTCTATCATTACTCAATTCTTTCGATTTGATCAAAACCAATTTTTTAGCATCTAATTTCGTTGCTAACCATAAAGAAATACTATCAGAAGTCACATCCCAACTTGATTCTAGATCCGAGTCATTTCCAATTAAACAATAAGGCATCCACAGCAAAGGGTATTTTTTGTCTAAATTAACTTTGATTTCTTCATTATTTCTAATGACTATCAGTTCTGGTTTAATCTGTTTAAGGTAATAGCCATACTGACACATTGCCAACAAGGCCATCTGATGTGCAGCGATATCATCAAACAGATATTGCTTTTGCAATTGACGAATTGAATCAGCAAACTTTCCACCTCCAGGAACGATGAGATAATTAGTCTCTTTCGATGCTGATTCAATTTTATCTAGGCAGAGAGGTAATTCAGAAGTCCCTATTAAACTTCCACCGAGCTTCACTATGGTTAGGTTCAAAGAGTTCCCTCATGTTCAAACAATTTCATCATGGCTGCCGCCTTATGAAAACATTCCTTATATTCTGAATCGACTTCTGAATCCCAGACTATTCCACCACCGGCATGAAAATAAAGTTTATTTTCATATTTCACCAATGTCCTGATAGAAATATTACTGTCCATATTGCCATCAAAACCAATATAAGCAATTGAACCGCAATAAACAGAACGCCGATGCGGCTCAAGTTCTTCGATAATTTCCATTGATCGGTATTTAGGCGCGCCTGTAATCGATCCACCTGGAAAGCAATTGCGTAATAAATCTATAGCATGTTTTTCTTTGGTTAAACGACCTGAAACTGTACTTACAAGATGATGTACTGAGGCATATGTTTCCAAAGCAAATAATTTTGGAACTGATACTGAACCTGTTTCACAGGATTTACTGATATCATTTCTTAACAAATCAACAATCATTAAGTTTTCAGCACGATCTTTTTCGCTTTCTAGTAAGGAACCTGCCAGCGCTTTATCCTCATAAGCAAAGTTCGAACGTGGCCGAGTTCCTTTAATCGGTTTTGTTTCAACCTGATCGCCTGTAACAAGTAAGAAGCGTTCCGGTGAAGAGCTTAAAACACAACCCATTGGAATATGAATATAGGCTGCATACGGTGCGGGATTTAATTGTCTCAATTTCAAATATGCACTCCAACTATTGCCATCAAAATCAGCTGAAAAACGTTGTGCTAAGTTAACTTGATAACAATCCCCTTCAAGAATATATTTTTTTATTCGATCAAATGCTTTTGCATAGTCTTCTTTAGACATATTTGATAGAACATCTGTTTTAATCTTGAATTCTTTTTCAATGTCTTTGGATATTGAAGAAAATAATGTCTGTAATTCACCCCATTTTTCCTGCGTCCGTTCAAACCGGCAATGACTTGCAAGCCAACTACGTCTTTGATGATGGTCAACAATAACAGCCCAATCATAAATACCTATTGCCATATCTGGCATATGTACATCCTGTTTTGCAACTTCAGGTAATATCTCTATTTTTCTTCCCAGGTCATAAGAAAAATAACCGACGGCACCACCACAAAAAGGCAAGCTGCTCAGGTTTTGCTCCTTTTTACCTAAGTATCTTTTAATCAGTAAAAAGGATCTTCGTTAGAACTGGTTTCCTTGCTATTAAATAACTCAGTAATATGAGTAGTATCACCGTTTGTTTCAAAAGTAACCATCGGACGACCAACAATAATATCGTAACGCCCCAAATCTATTTCCGGGTAAGCACTATCAAGAAACATACTCCAAGGCTCATCTGCAATTTTTGCAAATAATGCAGCAGAATCACGATAATAAGGTAATTCAGAAACTTTCATCAGCTAATGATAACTGTCTATTTAATTGCGCTACAGCAACAGCAGGTGCACAAACGTTACATTTATCTAAATATTTTGCATCGCTACTACATAAACTACTAAACTTGATATATGGAATATTTGCTCTGCGTGCAATTTCCTTGATCAAGAATTGGCCTGTTCCAGCCGAGATTATTTTTATATCGTTAGTTGGCATATTTGATAAAACTCTTAATAAGGCATTGCTAATTAACTGCAATTGTCTTTCTCTAAAATATTCAGCAAGTTTATGCCAGCACTCAATATCAACGGCACCATTATTGTCAGCACCTATCATTCTTGCCAGACGTTGCACACTACCTTGTATATCCTTGCTTTCCCCATCTGCCGCATCCATTAAGTCATCTTCTTCCTGTATACAGGATAGAACCCGGTAAACATCTGCTGTTGTCGCAAAGTTTTCAGCAGCTATATTTTGCCACTCCCCTTTAAAAGGAGCTTTATTCGCTAAGGCCATTAATGACGTTCTTATCACACCAGTATAAACAAGCTCATCAAAACGTAATCTTGTTTGATCGTTATATCCTTTATTGATTAATTTGTTTTTATAAAATGGAATAATGTCTGTTGTTGTACTGCCTATATCAATAAAAACACCTGATTCGATTATAGAAGCAGCATAACTGGAACTGGCATGCCAGTTTGCTGAAGCTATTTGCATTGGTTTACTCCTAACCGATTCCAAATTTAATAAGCCATTATCTAAAGCGTATAAACTAATATCCTTGCCTAAGCTTTTTTCAAAGACATTAATTAATGACGCCACACCCTGCTCTCTATTCTCAAAAACATCAGCAAGCTCCGCTGTAATAGTTAAGGCATGAACATGTTTCGACTTTGGTAATTCTTTTATTGCTTTCGGAAACAGCGCTTCAAGACAATCAACTCCCTGCCATAAAGGAGAGGCATATTGATTAACAAAATTAATATTACCTGAATTATCGACACTGGCGATCTTGAGGTGTGCGCCACCTATATCCCAGCCTATAAAATTCTTATGACTCATAAACAGTATTATACATTTACGACAACTGATTTTGCCGAATCTAGGTTAATATCAGGAAGTTTTTTGAAAACAAAAGTATCCAGTATTTTAGCTGCAACATTACAACCGAGAGACTCTGAAAGTCCAGCATAAGCTGTAGTCAAACGAGGATTAATTTCAAGAACAAATAACTTACCATCCTCTTCTATCAAATCTACACCAATATAACCGGCGAGACCTGATACAGTTAAAACTATTTCTTTAGCCAGGCTTAGCATTTCATCTTTATAAGACAGGCATTCATTAACACCTATTCTTTCTAATTTAACACCCTCTTCATTAATATCGACATACTGTTTATTACATCCTAATAAACAAACATCGCCATTGTAAACAAGCAAAGACATGCTCATATGATTACCTTTTATATAAGGTTGAGTGATAAAGTTATTGTTACATTGACTAATGATGAATGAATCCAGTTTTTCTTTATTCGGCATTAACTGCGCACCTTCCGCCCCTGCTCCATCATCAGGCTTAACAATCCAACCGGTATTACTTTCAGGAATTATTTGATCTATTTTTTTCGTTTCTACTACATTTATAGTATTTTCAAGCAATATTTTATTCGTTAAATACTTGCTGCTGCTTAGTCTAATCGCTTCAACTCTTGATCCAATAAAAACTGACTTACTGTCAGAGAATATTTGTGCATAACGCTCCAGACACTGTTCAGTTTCAGGTGCAATTAACCAACAAACATCCATATTTTTAATATGCCCGCGTAATTCCTTATCTATATTCTTAACGACAGTGTATTGCTTAATATTGTCATCCAATTTTTCAAGACGACTGTCTCTACTCACAAACAACTCAATGTTTAACTCTCTCAACTCACTTATCAAAGATTGCAACATAAGCTCGGCTTCAATAAGTAAGCTTTCTGGCAAGTCCTGTCCGGTAAGGCCTCCTCCTGTGATAAACTCAAATATAAAATGACGCATAAATTAAAGTATGTTAATTATTCCTGTAATTGATTTAATGCACGGTCAGGTTGTTCATGCAAAACAAGGTTTGCGGAATCAATACCAACCAATACATTCAATGATATCAAGCAGTACAGTTCCTAAAGCTGTCCTTTCTGGTTTTCTGGAATTATACCCTTTCAAGATCATTTATATTGCCGATCTTGATGCTATTCAAAAAAAAGGAACAAACCAGCAAGTTATTTTAGAATTGGCACTTCAAAATCAACAATGTGACTTCTGGATAGACGCAGGTCTTGATTCAATAATAGGAAAAGAACCTGATAACAAACCCGATAATATTAAGCTTGTGCTGGGTTCAGAAAACAAACTTCCTGAAAATGAATTTTATCAGTTATTAACTGATAAACCTGAACTCATACTATCCCTTGATTTCGTTGAAAGTAAATTAAAAGAAAATCACTATTTACTAGAAGACTCAGTCTTATGGCCTAATCAGATTATTACAATGATGCTATCAAGAGTCGGTTCAGACAAAGGAATCGATATAGGCTGTCTTAATACAGTGATAAAACTAGCAAAAGATAAAAGTGTTTATGCTGCAGGTGGTGTAAGAAACAAACAAGATTTGATACAACTTAAATCAATCGGTATAAAAGGGGTATTGTTAGCAACAGCGCTACATAACGGCGCAATTACAAAAGAAGATCTGAAAGTTATTAATGAAATTTAAGCTCTTAGAGCGAAGGTTATCGAGGCAAAAAATTTCAAACAACTGAGTTTATTCAATCATCGCTTCTGACTTCATTGATATTAGATACATCTTTATAGCTTAATATCTTCAACAGCTTGCACTCAAGAGTAGGCTACGCACTTCCTGACGCTGTCTATCGCCTACTTCCGTGTAGGCAATAAAAAAGCCCCGATAAATCGGGGCTTCTAATACTTTGCTGAAATCTAATTCAGTAACAAACTTACTTAGTTCGATAAAGAAATAATTAGTTTGCTGCGAATGGATGTTCAGCTGAACCTTTTTTGCTTACAACTTCAGCAGCTTTTGGTTCACGAGCAACTGCACGTTTGATTGAAAGCTTGGTTGCTTCATAGTTGTATTCCTGAATTTTAGCATCGTCATCTGCTAACCAGTGAATGAATACACCTACAGAGATGAATACATCATCTGCTTCATCAGCTGGGATAGTGCCATCTTCAACGCAATCCATAACAGCCATAGCAACACCACGCTGTGCAGGACCAAACATTTGTACAGCTTGTTTTGCTCCTTTAATGGTTACTTTGTTGAAAAGAATAGTTGCAGGCTTACAAACCAAGTTAGGAGCAACAACAGCTAATAAAGTACTGAAACCATCTTTGTTGTTACATAATGCGTTAGCGAAAGCTGTTTCAGCCGCACTACCTCGTGGTCCCATCATTAAATCGATATGAGCGACTTCGTTACCGTCACCTACTAATGCTTCACCAATTAAAGTTCTATCAATGACTGCCATTTTACTGTCTCCTCCACCTAGAAAGCCTAAGAGTTTTTTTAATATAGACATCGCCGCCTTCCTATTGTGTATATAGTTAAATTAAAGGGAAAAATCCCCATTTTGTTTTACTTACAGAAAGATTAAGCCTCTCTGTCCGCATTCTTCTTAAAATATTATTTTACTAAATTATGAACCAGGAGGCTTGCTGCCGTTAAATCAGCACATGTTCCTGGGTTATAATTTTTTGCTTTTAATTCTTCGTCAAACCTTTGTATCAAATTTAATTGCGTTTCCGGATTTGAAGCACTGAAAAAACTTTCAGCAACCACCCCGCTTTTTATTTTTATTTTTTTAGCAGCCTTCACCCCGTATTTTCTCTGAATATGTGAGTCCAAAATTGATGACATAAACATCAAATAGCAGGAAACGGTCGACCATTTTACACTATTCCACAGTTTCTCAAAACTTTTGATTGCGGAAAAACCAGTCTCAAATACATCTTTAAAATTATTTGTATATTGCAATGCAATATAATCCCGGTGGCTGGCTAATTGCATAGCATCAATCAAGCTGCATTGTGGCGAATCGTTTACATCTTCAGATTCCACTTTGCCGAGTCCCCCAGGGTTAGCAATACGAATTGCATCATAGACTTGCGCTGCATCTTCATCTGTTTGTCTATTGAGTATCTTTTTTATATTGCGGCGTAGCTCATTTTCATTTTTAAAACTTGATTCTGCTGCCATAATAACCGGCGCAAACAGCAATAACATGCCGAGGTTCGTATTACAGCCAACAGCTTTTTGTGTCGCCTGCACACTTTCTAAAACGCGTTGCCCCAAACTTGCTTCGGTGTTACACAATAAAGGCGTAGATACTTCTGCGCTGCGTAAAAAATCTTTAACCGTCATATCATGCCCTTCGGCATAAACACTGACATTACCGGGCTTGAATGCTTCAATCTCGCCAACGAAACTAGCTATTACAGCGGCTTCTAATGATTCTTTATCCATAAAACTAATTAGAGATAACTTTTAGCGGTTTATTATTAATATCAATGCTATTACTAACATGCTTAACAAATGAATCAATCAAACATGATGCAATATTAAAGTCGACCACTTTTTGTAAGCCATACCAGGCAGGAATACTGTTCACTTCAATAATATAAAAGTTACCGTGTTTATCTTGCATAAGATCAACGCCAGCATAATCTATATCAAGCACTTTACAGGCGGATACTGCAAGGCTCGCAATCTGTTTATCCATTTTAATGACTTCACAAGTTGCCCCCTGCGCACGATTTGTTAACCAGTCTGTACCTCGGCGCAACATTGCTGCTGCAGTTGCAACACCATCTATCACTAACACCCTAATGTCAGTAAATTCATTATTTTTCCGCTCAATAAAACGCTGCAAATAATAAATTCCGGCGAATTTTTCATCGTGTATCAGTCCTGTTTCTTTATCAACCAGATGAACGCCTATCCCCTGCGAACCAAACAACGGTTTCAATACGAGTTTGCTGTCGTTTTTCGTTTCTCTATTCAAAATAGAATTAGCCTGTTCTATAGATTCACAAATCCATGTGGTTGGAGTAGGCAAACCCGCGCGACTGAGTAACAAACTCGTTAGCGGTTTATCGACGGTACGTTCTATTGATCGTGGCGAGTTATAAACGGTAATACCGGAGTCTTTTAGAGCGTGTAAAATATCGAGCCGAAAGATTACCTGCTCTAGCGTACCTCCGGGGACTCCTCTTATAAAAAAACCAAGCGGCATTTGTTCGAAGCCAGGAAATGAAAGTTCTTTTCCTTGCCCGCCAATTTCAACTGCACAATCTGATAAAGAAAGATATTGACTCTTCAGACCGTGCTCTTTTAATGCCGAGGTTAACTGTCTTCCATGCCAGCCCGGATCATCAGTGATAATAGCTACTTTTCTTTTTCCATCTTTCATCAAGTAAGTGTTTTACATATTGAAAGACTTGTTTAACAACGCCAAGTCAATTTTTCCAGCATGAAAAGTATTACCCGTTGTCAATGAACTCACAGCAACGCGGGCTGGACTGAATAACATGGCATCAATCTGGTAAAAATCGTAATTTACCGCTTTGAATATTTCACCAAAGGGTTGGCCATAATCATTTGATGCACTACTTGGCAACTTATTTGCCAATTCTTTAGCATCATCATCACTGGCTTCTACAAACAAGTGGATTTGACCCGCGAACAATATGGAGTCATTAGTACGGCTCATAGCAATCAAAAAGTCTTTCGATGGTGGACATACAGGTGCACTACCCGCGCCATCTATAATTTTGTCTAATGGAAAATGTAATGCATGTGCTTTATGTAACGCTGTTTCCAATACACGACCTACAACCTGTATGGAGCCAGCCAAACTTGAGGTAGGCGTTAGAATAATAGTTAATGCGGATGGTTTAATACCGCATTTTTCAGCAATTTTTTCTGAAATTTCAACAGGCGGAACTTTATCCGCTTCGATAACAATATAGGCTTCATCAGCAGAGTCGCGATAAGCTAGTTCATCATAAAGCTCTTCACTACTGCCCATTGCGCGTGCTGGCCCGGAACCTAGCGCATTAAACGCAGCTTTTCCTTCGCCATGATTCAAGCTCCACCCCGCATACTGACTACCCAAACAGGATAAAACAGGATTTGAACTGTGCACATCGAGATGCCATGACCAGTTTTCAAAATTTGTCGATGCTCTTAGCTTCACAGTCCCTAAGCCACCCATGCATATCTCGGCAACAATACGTCCTGCTTCTAATCCTCCGGAGAAATTGATCCCCGCATCAATAATGCGACAACCATTTCAAGCTTGGAAACACCTACTCTTAATGCATCAGCATTTGATACTAAATGCTCAACTAAAGGCCGTGTTAATTGGTTAATACTGGGCAAAGATAATTCTTGATTCACGCTAGACTTTCCTCAAATAGGATTCGTTAAATAACTGTATTTATTATAATTTTTATTTTTGTTTTTATAGTTTACTACATCACTTTAACTATCTGTTTTTAGCATAGTTTCTATTTGTGATAAGTAATTAAATAGCAAGGCTTTGGTTTTGTCTATTGAATTTTCACTGGCATGAACAGTACAAACAGGAGATTTTATTTGAATTTTGCTTCCAGCTTGCAGTCTGTCTTTGCTCCATTCCGGCCACTCAAACCTATCGTTGATAATCAGGTTTTCTTTCGCATATAAAATTGCATAACCATCATATTGTATGTTTTTCGCATCCTGTGCTCCAACACACGGTAATCTCCCGTCAAAAGCCGCTAAGTGGAGATCAAACAATGATTGCTGTGTTTCATGTAATTCAAATGTTGCTGGAGGCCTCGGGTTAACTTCCAGTACAACAACCTCTCCATTTTCTTTCACAATATAATCAAGCCCGCAAAGACCTTTTAAACCGCTTTCTTTTGTTATGATATTTATTATATTTTCAATAATTTCCTTATTATTTATATTTTTTTTATTTAATTTAATTGCACCTTTATATAGAAAAGGTAGCTCTTCAAAATCACCTGATTTTAATTGTTGATTGAAACCAAGTACTTTCGCTTCTTTTCCATTTGCTAGAAACAAGGCACTTAATACATCACCAGCGACAAACTCTTGATAATAGTGAGCATCAGTAATATTTGAATTTGAATTTTTTAGGTAATTTATGTGCGTACCTCCCTGACTCGCAGTTTTTTTAATTAGGAAGCCTTTCGACGTATTCGGTTTATGAAATTGAGTAACGGGGTGCGCTATTTTATGCTTCTCTAATAGTTTGGATAAAACGAAAGGATCTTTTATACCAGATACAGTTTCTTTCGTATTACTGAAAGTCGGGGCCAGCAGGTTTAGTTTATCGATTAATTCTGGGGCTGATTCAAAACCTGTGCCCAAAATAATTCTGGCACTGGATAAGATTGCTAGAGTTTCTTGCGTTCTGGAAATTAACTCACTTTCAATAAACCCGTCTTCTCTGTATGCAACTTGATGAACAATATTGCAAACAGACTTTGTATCACTATCAGCAAAACAATCTATAACGTTAACCTTATAGCCTGCGCGACTAGCTGATTCAGCCAAAGCTCTAGCAGAGGTTGAAATTATTATAATTTCAATCACTTAACATAAAATCTTAAAGTATTATAACAACTTATAATACTTTGACTTAATTAAAGAAAAAATCAAATTTTAGTAGCAAACTCTCTGGCAACTTCAAATGCTTTTTCATGGTCAAGATAAAGTGGCTCATCTGTCTTCTTCATCATTTCAAACATGGTAAAGTGAACTTTATATTTAACATCACCAATTGCTAACGCCCCAAGTCCCCAGGTATTTTGGGGTGTATCAGATAACTCTTTTCCCATATCAAAAACATCAACTCCTTCAATCCCTAATGGAGGTACAGCATTTACATCCGCTGCAATATGTAAGTTTGATGCTTGTTTCAATTGTTTTTTGGAAAGCACCTGAATACCCGCTTTTGCCGCACCAATGACAATATGAGTTTCAGGTAGATATTCCATTACTTTTTCCTCGGTACTACTGTCAGCTCCATACATTTCAACACCAAAACGGGCGTTGTACTCGTTAGCGTATTCAGTTGCGACCTTCGTGCCTCGACGGCTAGTCAAATATACTTTTGCGCCACAGTTCGCAGCCAAAATACCTGCACAGACACCGACAGGACCTGTACCGCCAATAATATCGATACGCTTTCCTTCCAGTGACTCACCTGATTTTCTTTTTAACTGCTCTTCAATGCATGCCATTAATGCTGCTGCAGTGGTAATCGCACCACTAGGATCAGCAAAAACTGAAACTTCGAATGGTGGAACCATTGCTATTTTGGCACGATTAAGCATATCGATTGCTAAACCAAATTCCCTGCCACCGATGAATATACCCGTACGTTTAACGCCTTTTTTACCACGAGAAAAAATCGTGTCCTGAGTTAATGCGTGAATATCATCTAAAGCAACTTCTGAATATGGGATAACGCCATCAAACTCAGCTTCATATGCCATATTCACATCAAAAGGACTCACGTTTTTAGTAGGATTGAACATGTGTAATAAATAGGGGTCTTTCATTCTTCTTTCTTCCTCATTTTAATTTTTATAGTTTGTTTTATTACAAACTTTTTTTAAAATTGATCCGGATTCTATTTTTATTGATTGTTTGCTATTAAACTTTCGTTATGTTTGTCCGGTTTAGTATTATTAACAGAAATAGTTGCGCTGTTGTTACAAGCTTTACTCATAACAAACCTTAGTCTTGATTCAGTTTGCCATTCTTCGCGATGTTTCTTCATAGACTGGAATGCCAGCGTTTCATCGGGGAATATAGCAAAGCCAGTTGGTCCCCATGAGCTTTGGCCAATGCCTGTCGCACCATCCTCAACCATAGCGTCCAATATGGGCTTAAGTAAAGGCGAAGTGTAACGCCCCCCCTGCGCTTCGGCAAAATAATCACCAATAATATTCTGTATTTGAGTGATCGCCTGCCCGAATCTGACACAATCATTTTCTGTAATAGCGGGTAAAGCTTGCATCAATGTTAGGCGACTCAAAAAACCAGCCACATCTTTCGGCATAGGCGGCAAAGTATTAAATGCACGTCGCTCAGGTCCTCCGTTAATTCCTTCAGCTTCATCATCAAATATCAATACAATACGCCAATGTTCTGGAAATGTTAGATGACTGATTACAGGAGGCACTTCCGTATTCTCACCTCTACCACCGTCAACGATAAAACCACCGTGCATAAATGTACCAATACCTATTCCTGAGCGGGCACCACGATGTAATATTGCTGCTAGATGTGCTGTTTTTTGTTCTGGTAAGTCATACAAGTTTACAATAGCAGAAGCAACAGCAAGCGATAATTGTGTGCCTGACCCCAGGCCAGCATGCTCAGGAATGGCGGAATTTATTGTGATTTTCACACCACCATCAATACCGAAATGAGATAAAACTTGCTCAGCATAATTTTCAGCTCTTTTAGACGAAGGCCCAGTGATATTTATATCATCAGCATATTCAGCACATAGAGATACTTTTACTTCAGAAATAGATAGACCTAAGCTTCCAAATTTTCTACCTAATCCACCATGCATATCAAGAAATCCCAGATGCAGGCGCGCGGGCGCATCGACACTGATACATCTTAAATTTGCATTTGATTTAATATCCTTCATTTGACCTTTGAAGATTTAATCTGACTTGGATTAACGAAAAGCAGAACATTATACTGTAAGCTATTAATTTGAGATAGTATTTTGACTATCTTTTATTCTTTCTTAAATAGAATTTGTCCTTAATCAATAGACCAGACTATAATCAACGACAATTTAGAATTTGGGGAAATCTGTGGCGGTAAAAATGATTCTTGTTCCTGTTCGCTCAAGTAAGCAAGGCACTTCTTTAAATGAGGGTAAACTCAAAGAAGAATATATCAAAGTAACTTCTACTCTTGAGATGAACCCTGATGACATGTCAAAACTTAAATTAGTTGATGGCGATGAAGTTCGTTTAAAAAACGAAATTGGAGAAACAATTGTTCGCTGCATTGCAAAGAAACCAGAAGAATTACCAGCTGGGACACTCTTTCTCCCCTATGGCCCACCATCTAGTCAACTAATGGATAGTGATACTGCTGGTAGCGGCATGCCCCTATCCAAGCATATGGAAGTAGAAATTGAGAAAATAGTCAGTTAAACGCATACTATGGGCCTGGATTACACTGAGGTGAGTTCGAATGAGTGAAAATATCAAGATTGTTAAAGATGCCACATGTACCTTTTGTGGCTGTGTTTGTGACGATATGGAGCTTCATGTCGATGTTGAAGAAAAACGTATCGTTAAAGCTAAAAAGGCCTGTATTCTCGGAAAGGCTTGGTTTTTAGAACACACAATCGAAGACGCTCCAGCAGCAATGATTGACGGAAAAGAAGTCTCTGTTGAAGAAGCCATTGAAGAAGCCGCTCAAACTCTGGTAAATGCAAAGTTTCCTATTACCTATGGACTTAGTGACACAACAAGTGAAGCTCAGCGACAAGCAGTAGCAATTACCGACTACATTCATGGAAGTATTGATACCACTACATCCGTCTGCCATGGTCCATCTGGTCTGGCATTCCAGGGAATTGGTGAAAGTACCAGTACCCTTGGAGAGGTCAAAAATAGAGCGGATTTGGTCATCTATTGGGGGGGGAATCCTGCAGAATCTCATCCTCGCCACTTTGGACGCTATGCCGTTACAGCCAAAGGTATGTTTACTCCTGGCGGTAAGAAAGACAGAACGATTGTAATGGTGGATGTACGCAAAACGAAAAGTTCTCCGGTTGCTGATATTAATAACACCAAAATTAGGTAAAGATTTTGAAGTGTTGTGGGCACTTCGAGCATTAGTAAAAGGTAAAAAATTAGCAGATAATATTGAAGAAGTGACAGGCGTTCCTCTTGAAACATTAGAAGATCTCGCTGATCGTATGAAAAACTGTAAGTTTGGTGTTTTATTCTTTGGTATGGGCCTTACTATGACCCGAGGCCGTCACTTCAATTCAGGCGCCCTTCTCGCATTAGCGACTGATTTAAATGAATTTACACATTTTGTTGCTAAACCTGTTCGTGGTCATGGAAATGTAACCGGAGCAGATAACGTTGTTTCATGGCAAACAGGCTATCCATTTGGCGTTAATTTTAGCCGTGGTTACCCTCGTTTTAATCCAGGCGAATTTACCACTGTAGACACCTTATCTAACGGTCATGCTGATGCCGCATTAATTATTGCGTCCGACCCTGGTTCTAATTTCCCGAAAAAAGCGATTGACCATCTGAAGAGTATTCCTGTGGTAGCGCTAGATACCAAACGTACCGAAACAACGAAAGACGCGCACGTTGCATTCAAAACATCAACTTATGGTATTAATACTGCTGGTACCGCATACCGTATGGATGATGTTCCTATAACACTGAGACCGGCATTTGAATCACCTTTTCCAGATGATGAATCCATTTTGATAGGTATTAAAAAACGCGTGCAAGAACTAATGCTGGCTAAGCATCAGGCAAGTGGAGCAAGCGGCGAAGCAAAAGTCGCTGCAAAAGTACTTTAATTTGACGCTACTTTAATTTTAATTACGACATAATCGTGATAGATTTATAGAATAATTTTTTTGAATTACTGAGACCATTTACGAGAATTACAAACTAAACTTAATAGTTATTATTTAATACTATTTTGGTTAGAGAACTTCAATAAACAGTCATCGTAAAATTACTCAAAATATAACTAGAATATTTAGGGGTATTTGATGGCAGCTTCAATGCGCATCATCAATGGCAAGGTTTATGACCCTGCTAATGGTATCGATGGCAAGATAAAAGAAATTTGCATTAAAGACGGTAAGATCGTCGAGTCAGCTGCAGATGATGCAACAGTCATTGATGCACAAGGTATGGTCATTATGCCTGGTGCAGTAGACATTCATTGCCACATTGCCGGCACCAAAGTAAACGCTTCAAGAAAACTGCAACCCGAGGATCATCGGCATGATGTTCATCCTGGAACACCATTTACACGTTCAGGTACGGGCGGCACTGTTCCGTCAACATTTGCTACTGGTTATCGTTACGCTACTTTAGGTTATACAACCGCAATGGAAGCTGCTGCTACGCCTATCGGCGCACGTCATACCTTAGAAGAATTTCATGACACACCTGTCATAGATAAAGGCTTTTATGTTTTACTTGCTAACAATATTTTCTTGCAGCAGCTACTCCGTGATAAGCGAACTGAAGAATTTGATCAAGCACTTGCCTGGTGGATTAATGCGACAAAGGCCTACACGGTAAAATTGGTTAACCCAGGTGGCGATGAACCATGGAAAGGTAAAAAGAATTCCAACGTCGCTGATATCGATGAAAAAAACGATGAAGATCTATCGCCTCGTCAAATTATCGAAGCCTTTATCACTTCAGCTAACAAACAAGGTTTCCCAAAGCCACCTCATATTCACTGTAATAACTTGGGACACAGTGGCAATTACATTACAACACTAGAAACAATGAAAACTGCGGGGGACCAACGTGTTCATCTTGCACATATTCAGTTCCACAGTTACGGCGGCGAATTAGGTAAGAATCCAAATTCAAAAGCAAAAGAAATCATTGAATATATAAATGAACATCCCAATATCACCTGCGATGTAGGCCAAGTTATGTTTGGTAAAGCAACCATCATGACGGCGGATGCACCATTAGCTTATGTATTGAAAGGTCATACCAAAGGTAAATGGATAAATGCAGATACAGAGTGTGAAAGTGGTTGCGGCATCGTACCTTTCAATTATCAAGAGCACATTTTCATACATACACTCCAATGGGCAATTGGCTTGGAATTATTCCTGATGTCAAAAGATCCCTGGCGCGTACTTTTATCAACCGATCATCCTAATGGCGGTTCGTTTATGAGTTATCCAAAATTGATTAAATTGTTAATGGATAAGTCATTCAGACGCGAAGAAATGAAACGCGTTAATCAAAGCGCACTAGACCACTGTTCGCTACGAGATTTGGAACGTGAATATACATTGAATGAAATCGCGATTATTACCCGTGCTGGACCAGCTAAAGTACTGGGCTTGAAAAACAAAGGTCATTTAGGTGCAGGAGCGGATGCAGACATTACCATTTATGATGAAATGGAAGATAAGGAAATGATGTTTAATGCGCCGCGCTATGTCATTAAATCTGGTCATACTATTATTGCAAACCATGAATTCGTAACTGACTTTATCGGCAAACAACTACATATAGAACCTGAGTATGACAATAAAATCGAAGAAGTGTTGAAACCTTTCTTCGAAAGTTACTATTCCATTGAATTTTCCAATTATGCTGTTAACGATAGTTACTTGCATGATCATGAAATTATTCCGTGTAAGAAAGTATAAGCATGAAAATTAAATCAACCGAAATAGTCGATACATTTGCCGAAGCATTCAAAATGTATGGCAGCCGAATTATTATCACGGCGGAAACGAAAGAATGGGCAATGGCTGCCGCTCAATCAATAACCGGGTTTGCGACTTCAGTTATTGGTTGTAAATGTGAAGCAGGCATAGAAACAGAGATTTCTGCTGATGACTCACCTGACTTAAGACCCGGTGTTAGCGTTTTAATGTTTGCCATGGATGCAGAAAGCTTAGGCAAACGTTTAATGGAACGCATAGGCCAATGTGTCATGACCTGCCCTAGTACGGCCTGTTATAACGGATTAAATGAAGGGATGCCTGTCACTGTTGGTGGACAATTACGCTACTTTGGCGACGGTAATCAAAGCAGTAAAGTCATGGGAGACAATAAATTTTGGCGTATACCCGTTATGGATGGCGAATTCCTTATTGAGGATTCTTTTAAGGTTCAGGAATCTGTCGGTGGCGGAAATATTTTAATTCTCGGTAAAAACCAAAAGGCCACACTCAAGGCTGCCAGTGCGGCAACCAAAGCCATGCGTACTTTACCTGATATTATCCTACCCTTTCCGAATGGCGTTGTTCGAATCGGTAGTAAAGTCGGTTCAAGATATAAATCATTAATCGCTTCGACCAACCATGCATATTGTCCAACTCTGCGTGGCGTTGTTAAAAAATCAGAGTTAGGCGGTGACATTAATAGCGTCCTTGAAATCGTTATTGATGGTTTAAGTCCTGAAGCCGTTGAAGAAGCCATGCGTGTCGGTATGAATGCAGCTTCAAAACCGGGTATCAAACAGATATCTGCAGGTAATTATGGTGGCGATCTTGGTCAATACCATTTGAAATTACATCAAATATTAGGAGCTGCATAATGGCTCTAACACTCAAGTTACACACGCAACCGGATGTGCCGCTAGAAGCAGACTGCATTAGCCCTGATCGACTTCAATCTTTAAGTCATTCAGAAGTTGCTTCTCAAACCGTATTCCATGGTAATCGTCAGGTGCCACTGGGTGAATTCTTTGATTGCTCAGGTAAGTTTGATGGTGAAATTGTTATTGATGGTGACTGTAACAAGATAAAACACATCGGTTCTGTTATGTCATTTGGCAAAATAACGGTTGAAGGTAATGTCGGCGTGCATACTGGCGCAGTGATGCGTGGCGGAGAGATTCTTATTAATGGTGATGCCAGTGATTGGGTTGGGCCTGAAATGCTGGGAGGAAGAATAACTGTCAAAGGTAATGCCGGGCACATGATAGGCAGCGGTTACCGAGGTAGCACAGTGGGTATGCAAGGCGGTGAAATTATTGTTCACGGCAATGTAAAAAATGAAACCGGCCATGTCATGCGACGCGGTTTGATTGTCGTTGGTGGTGACTCAGGTGATTTTACCGGCGTTAACATGCTTGCAGGTACTATTATTGTCCTGGGGCAAATGGGCATTAGAACAGGCGCTGGAATGAAACGAGGCACTGTTATTAGTCTTCAAAAAGCGGAAATGATCCCGACCTTTAGTCATAGCTGCCAATATCACCCCTCTTTTATTCGTTATTATTATAGATACTTAAAAACGTTGGGACTCAATATCGATGAAACATTTCTGAATGGAATGTTTGAGCGTTGGTGTGGAGATTCAATTGAATTAAATCGAGGAGAAATTCTTTTATACGCAGGAAAATAAACATCATCACCAGAGAATGCCTTTAAAGGCAATGAGGAGACAAAACGATGACTACAATCGTAACTGAAAACTGTAAAAACTGCCGTTTTACTGACTGTGTAACCGTATGCCCGGTCGCTTGCTTCCATTATGACGATGAAATGTTATATATCGATCCAGATACATGTATCGATTGCAGCGCTTGTATTCCGGAATGCCCTGTTCAGGCAATTTTTGAGGGTGATGATATTCCAGAAGATCAAGAACATTGGATTGAAATTAATGCTGAGAAAGCAGCTTCACTGCCGGTTTGTGAAGAGCAAATGGAACCCTTAGCTGGAGCCGAAGAACGTAAAGCTGAATTAGGTTTTTAACTTAACAATAAAATTAAAATAATATGTCAACTTTAGGAACAAATGAGAACCCTTTATTAATTGCAATAGTAGGTAGTGGCCCAAGCGGTTTCTATGCAGCAGAAGCGCTCATAAAATCAGACATTAAAACAAAAGTAGACATGTTAGAGCGTCTTCCCTCTCCTTATGGGCTTGTCAGAAGTGGAGTCGCACCTGACCATCAAAAGTTAAAACAAGTGATAGCGCTTTATCAAAAGACATCTAGTTCACCGGATTTTAATTTAATTGCTAACGTTAATGTTGGCGAAGATATTTCAGTCGAAGAACTTTGCCAATCACATCATGCTGTGATTATGACTTCAGGTGCAGAGACAGATAGAAAATTAGGTGTGCGTGGAGAAGATTTATCTGGAAGTTATACCGCAACGGAATTTGTCGGTTGGTATAACGGTCACCCAGATTATAGAGATCGTCAATTTGATCTCTCTCATGACGTTGCTGTAATTATTGGCCAAGGTAATGTTGCAGCAGACGTAAGTCGTATATTGGCAAAAACAGTTGATGAATTAAAACATACAGACATAGCACAACATGCACTTGATGCTCTGGCAGAAAGTAAAATAAAGGAAATTCATGTCATTGGGCGGCGTGGTCCAGCACAAGCCAAATTTACACCAAAAGAATTACGTGAATTTGGTGAACTCTCCGACTGTAATTCTATTGTTCGAGAAGAAGATATGCCTCTTAATCCCGAAAGCGAAACAGAGTTGCTGGAAAAAAGTAACATTGCAAGTAAAAAAATCTATGATCAATTTTGCGATTTTTCTAAACGTGAAATTGACACCTCAAAATCAAGAAATTGTCATTTTAGTTTTCTTATGGGGCCAAAAGAATTGGTAGGTGAATCAAAACTGGAAAAAGTAATCCTGGAAAAAAATCAATTATCAGGTAATGCATTTAAACAATCGGCACGAGGAACAGGAGAAACGGTAGAACTTGAAACTGGAATACTATTTCGAAGTATCGGTTATCGTGGCGTTCCTATAAGTGGTGTTCCATTTCATGATAGCTGGGGAACTATTCCTAATGAAAAAGGAAGAATTACCGATAACGATGGTAACCTAGTACCAAAACTTTATACCGCAGGCTGGATAAAACGCGGACCAAGTGGAATTATTGGTACTAATCGTGCGTGCAGTGTTGAAACAGTAGAAAGCTTACTGGAAGATTTAAATAAATTAGATGATGGCACAAGTAAAGCTGGTGCGGCAAAAATTTATTCAATACTAGATGACAAACAGATACAACATGTTAGTTTTAATGATTGGGAAAAAATAGATAGAAAAGAAATTGAAGCTGGAGAGTCTAAAGATAAACCTCGCGAAAAATTCACATATATTAATGAGATGTTATCAATTATCAAGTAAAGTGATTTAATCTAAATCATTCTCTTTTTTAGACTAAAATAATAATAAGAACAGTGAAGCGGCTAATAATAATTGGCGCAAACTAATTTTTGTTGTAACGCGTTTTGCAACACTTTAATTATAAAAAATTAAAAACCTAGGATTTATCGTTGGAAGAAAATACAAACTATAACGGCACTGTCACGAAAAATGTTTCTTGTCCATTTTGCGGGATACTGTGCGATGATCTTGTCATTCAAAATGAAGAAAACCATTTAAAAGTTTTAAAAAATGGTTGCCTAAAGTCAAAAGCGATTATTCAAAAAGATATAGCAAAAGCTTCTGCTCAGCTTAAAGGTAAAAATGTTTCTCTTGATGAGGCAATTGATCATGCTTCTAATATTTTGAAAAAATCACATGCGCCTCTTTTTGCAGGTTTAGGTACTGAAGTTTCAGGTATGCGTAAAGTCATGGAATTAGCAGATAAAACAGGGGCGATTCTTGATCATATGCACGGTGATGGTTTAATTCGTAACATACTAGTACTACAAGATCTTGGCTGGTTAACTACAACTATGGCCGAAATCAAAAACCGGGCTGATCTAGTTATTTTTGCGGGCACCGATGCAACAAACTTCCCAAGGTTCTATGAACGCGTTATTTGGAATAAAAATTCAATGTTCATAAAAAATAGTGAAGAAAAAGATATCGTTTATATAGGAGACAATCTGGATAGCAAACCAGGCATCAGTCCAAATGGAAAACGCCCGATACATTTAAAATGCAAAACAGAAGAAATTGGTGAAATTATTTCAAGCTTACACGCACTTGCTTCCGAAGCGACATTGGATGTTAAAGAAGTTGCCGGAATTAAAATAAGCACACTGAAAGCATTAGCAGAAAAGATGAAAACTACTAAGTACGGCGTTATAGTCTGGGCACCAAGCGAACTCGATATTCCTCATGCAGAGCTTACCATTCAAAACTTCTGTGAAACGGTTAAGTATCTAACTCGTTTTACTCGCTTTGCCGGTTTTTCCTTAGGTGGCAATGATGGCGGCATGAGTGCTATTGGTGTTAGTGCATGGCAAAGCGGCTACCCTTTACGTGTTAATTTTAATAAAGGTTACCCAGACTATGATGCGCATCGATATTCAACAAAAAATGTATTAAGGAATAAAGAAGTTGACGCCCTGCTCTGGGTATCCAGTTTTGAATCAGAAAAAACACCTCCTAAAGCCTCTATACCAACAATTGTGCTAGGCAACCCTGGATACAAATTAGGTTTTAAACCAGATGTTTTTATTCCTGTTGCGACCCCAGGCGTTGATCATACTGGACAAATAATCCGTACAGACAGTGTTGTATCACTTCCATTAAAACAACTAAGACACTCCCCTTATGAAAGTGTTCATTCAATACTCAAACAAATTATAGTCAGGCTCTAGGTTGAATTAATGTATACAAAATTAACAAACGGAAAAATCTACGATCCTGTTCACGGGATAAACGGAGAACACCGGGATATTTATATTCGTGATGGTTACATCACACGAAAACCTTCTGCTAATGTAAAAATAGATCAAACCTTTGACATGAAAGGTAAGATTATTATGGCTGGAGCTATCGATATACACACTCATATTGGTGGCGGCAAAGTTAATATCGCCCGAATGATGTTACCTGAAGATCACGAAGCTGACTTGGTAAGCAAAACAAACATAACGCGTTCTGGCTGTGGCAATGCTGCACCTTCTACCTTGACCGCTGGCTATCGCTATGCCGAGATGGGATACACTGCTTGTTTTGAACCGGCGATGTTACCAACAAATGCACGTCAAACACATATGGAAATGGCAGATACCCCAATGGTTGATAAAGGCGCCTATGCCTTGATTGGTAGCGATGATTTTTTCTTACGCATGATGGCTTCAAAAAAAGAGCAAGCCGCAATCAGCGACTATGTTGGTTGGATAATTAACGCAACACAAGCATTAGGTATAAAGGTTGTTAACCCTGGTGGAATCAATGCATTCAAATTTAATCAACGTAAACTTGATTTGGATGAACAAAACTCGCATTACGGCGTATCACCTCGACAAATTTTAATCGCATTAGCTAGAGCTGTAACAGAATTAGGTATTCCCCATCCATTACATGTACATGGCTGTAACCTAGGTGTGCCCGGCAATGTAGAAACTACACTAGAAACTATTCGGGCGGCAGAAGGCATGCGCATGCATATAACACATATTCAGTTCCACAGTTACGGAATTGAAGGGGACAGAAAGTTTTCATCTGGCGCAGCTGAAATTGCAGAGGCAATTAATAAAAACCCGAATATTTCTGTCGATGTTGGCCAAATTCTATTTGGGCAGACTGTTACTGCTTCTGGTGATGCTATGCACCAATATGAAAGTCATTGGCATGCTCATCCAAAAAATGGGTGGTGATGGATATTGAATGTGATGCGGGTTGTGGTGTTGTTCCATTTAAATATCGCGACAAAAACTTTGTTAATGCATTGCAGTGGGCTATTGGCCTTGAGTTATTTTTACTTATTGATGATCCATGGCGAGTTTTCCTGACGACCGATCATCCTAATGGCGCCCCTTTTACCAGCTATCCACACTTAATTCGCTTGCTGATGGATAAAAGCTTTAGAAACGATATGCTTTCTACAATTAACAAAGATTCAGCTGCGAGCAGTACACTTGCAAGTATAGATAGAGAATATTCCCTGTATGAAATTGCTATCATGACTCGAGCTGCACCAGCAAGAAGCCTGGGTTTAAAAAATCGCGGTCATTTAGGTTCTGGCGCGATAGCTGATATCACGGTTTACACTGAACAAAAAAATAAAGAAAAAATGTTCAGTACGCCTGACTATGTTTTCAAAGATGGTGAAGTCATTGTGAAAAAAGGGAAAATTAGCAAAGTTGTTCATGGTGGAACACATACTTTAAGGCCTGAATTTGATATGGGAATTGAAAAATCACTAAAACGTTATTTCGATCAATATCAAACAATGAGCCTTGGAAATTTTAAAATAGATGATGATGAAATTGTTGAACATGGCAATAGTAAAATTATTGTTCAACCTTGCATGTAAAATAAAGTCATGAAAATTAACGGTGTAGAAATTGTAGATACGTTTGCGGAAGCTTTCCCTATGAAAGCAACTCGCATAATCATAACGGCTATGACATTAAAGTGGGCCTACCAAGCAGCGAACGCAATTCGCGGCTTTGCCTCTTCTGTTATTGCTTGTGGTATTGAGGCAGATATAGAACGGGAACTGACTCCATCAGAAACTCCTGATGGGCGCCCAGGTATTTCGGTCATGATATTCGCCATGTCGCTTAAAGAACTGGAAAAACATGTCCCGACACGCGTGGGACAATCCGTTATGACTACAGCAACAACAGCTTGTTTTTCTGGGATAGACGATGCTACTCAAAAAGTATCAATGGGAAAAAGTTTACGTTTTTTTGGAGATGGTTATCAGATTTCAAAGACAATAGGTAATAAACGTTTTTGGAGAATTCCTGTAATGCATGGCGAATTTATCTGTGAAGAAACATCAGGCGTAACTAAAGCTATTGGTAGTGGTAATTTTCTTGTTTTTGCGAAAACAGCACGTCAGGGGCTGGCCGCATGCGAAAAAGCAGTCGATGAAATTCAAAAGCTCCCGGGTGTCATCACCGCTTTTCCTGGTGGTGTCGTAGGTTCCGGCTCAAAAGTGGGTTCGAAATATAGCTATCTAACAGCGTCAACAAATGAAGCATACTGCCCTACTTTAAAAGGCCAAGTTAATTCGGCATTAAGTGATGATGTTGGCTCTGTCCTGGAAATTGTTATTGATGGTTTATCTGAAGAATCAATTAATGAAGCAATGCGCATCGGTATTAAAGCAGCGTGCTCATTCGGTGCAGTGAAAGGTATCTGTAGCATCAGTGCCGGCAACTACGGTGGTAATCTGGGGCCTCATTTATTTCATTTAAGGAAGCTATTGAAATGAGCGCATTGACACTGACATTAAAGTCTCACCCTAAATTCACGCTAGACATGTCTCCTATTACGCCAGACAAGTTGCAGGATTTATCACTCGAAAAAATTAAAAAATTAAAATTGGGCTATGGCAAGAAAACAGTAAAAGTAGAAGCATTGTTTGCTGTAAAAGGTCGTGATAAAAATAATATTGTCATTAATAAAAGTCATAGCCAGCTTATATGTATTGGCAAAGAAATGAGCATGGGAAAAATTACAGTGAAGGGTGATGTTGGTGACTTTCTGGGACAGTTGATGAAAAAAAATGGTGAAATCACAGTGCACGGCAATGCTGGCTCATGGGCTGGAAATGGAATGTCCGGTGGCCGCATTAACGTAATTGGTAATGTGCTCGATTATGCAGGTGGAGGTTTACCCGGCAACGCATTCGGTATGACTAATGGCTTAATTAATATTACCGGTAATGCTGGTGATCGAGTTGGCGATCGTATGCGACGTGGCATTATTGTTATTCAAGGGAAATCAGGGGACTTTTGTGGAAGTCGAATCCATGCCGGAACCATTATCGCTTTGGGTAAAGTAGGAAAAAACCCCGGTGAAGGTATGCGACGAGGAACAGTCATACTCGCTAAAAAACCCGCGCATATCTCTTCTACATTTAAAAGTTGTGGTAATCTTAAAATGCAGTTTTTACGCTTACTTTTTACACAATTGTCAAAAATAGATGATTGTTTTCAGTTTTTTAGTAAGTACGGACCTGAAGCCCATCGCTTTGCAGGCGATATAGCAAGAAATGGCAAAGGTGAAATATTAATTTTACAAACTATGAATAAAAGATAAGCAATGAAACGTACTCGTGGTAAGAAAGGCCGAATACTTGGCAGGGTCATGGATCAACATGCACTATTACAAGTGCAGGAACTGATAGGTGACGAAGCAAAAACTCGTGATATGTTGATAGAGCACCTGCATAAGATACAGGATAAGTATCATCATATTTCCAACAGACATATTCTTGCACTGGCTAAGGAAATGAACTTACCAATGGCAGAAGTTTATGAGACAGCCACGTTTTATCATCACTTTGATGTTACGAAAGAAGGTGAAATTCCACCACCATCTATAACATTGCGCGTTTGTGAGTCAGTAAGTTGTGAAATGTTTGGTGCGAAAAAACTCATTGAAGAGTTGGGACCAGAAATAGACAAGAAAAAAGTTCGAATCCAGCCTGTTCCTTGTGTAGGTCGTTGTGCAGCAGCGCCTGTTGCTGTGTTGGGCACTAACCCTATCGAAAAAGCAAATAAAGAATCGGTTATAGCGGCTATAGAAAATAAAAAATTAACTGATTCACTCCCTGAAAACTATATTGATTACAACACCTATAAAGAACAAAGCGGATATAAAACACTTGTTGATTGCATCAATGGCAAATATCAGCCAGAAGACATAATCGCTACTTTGGAAGACTCAAACATACGTGGTTTAGGTGGAGCAGGCTTTCCTATTGGTCGTAAATGGCAAATATTAAGTAAGCAAAAAGAACCTAAGATGATTGCAATAAATATTGATGAAGGAGAACCCGGCACATTTAAAGATCGATATTATCTGGAAACCGATCCTCATCGTTTTATTGAAGGGACTTTAATTGCACATTGGGCAATAAAAGCCAAAGATGTTTATATCTATCTACGCGATGAATATGCCGGTTGTCGAATGATGTTAGAAAAAGAACTAAAAGCACTTAAGAGTAATCCGCCTTGTGAATTACCGGAGATACATCTGCGTCGTGGTGCAGGCGCTTATATCTGTGGTGAAGAGTCGGCCATGATTGAATCAATTGAAGGTAAACGCGGCATGCCACGCCTGCGGCCACCTTATCTAGCAGAAGTAGGATTATTTGGTCATCCTACACTTGAGCAAAACATGGAGAGTATGCACTGGATAAGAGACATCATAGAAAAAGGTGCTGATTGGTTTTCATCTAACGGTCGACGCGATAGAAAAGGCCTCCGTTCATTCTCTGTTAGCGGCCGTGTAAATAAACCAGGCGTTCATCTAGCACCTGCAGGTATTAGCATGCGTGAATTAATTGATGAGTATTGCGATGGCATGATAAATGGGCACGAATTCTACGGTTATTTTCCTGGGGGCGCTTCTGGTGGAATATTACCGGCTTCTCTTGGAGATGAACCATTAGATTTCGATACATTACAAAAACACGGTTGTTTTATTGGTTCTGCCGCAATCGTCGTGTTATCTAACAAAGATAGTGCTAAAGAAATGGCATTAAATTCAATGCGTTTCTTTGAAGATGAATCTTGTGGTCAATGTACACCATGTCGTGTTGGTACAGAAAAGGCCGTAAAGCTCATGGAAAAAGATGAATGGGATCAACCTCTATTAGAAGAATTATCTTCTGCCATGATCGATGCTTCTATTTGTGGCCTTGGTCAAGCTGCCCCGAATCCATTACGTTGCGCAATGAAATATTTTCCAGAGGAATTTGAATAATGGCTGCGAATCCTAAGCTCATGAATGAAAAATCAATCAGTTTCAAACTTAATGGTGAAGAAGTTGAAGCATACGGCGACGAAACTATTCTCCAAGCAGCAAAACGTAATGATGTAGAAATTCCTCACCTTTGTTTTAAAGAAGGATATCGACCGGATGGGAACTGTCGAGCATGTATGGTTGAAATTAATGATGAACGTGTTTTAGCACCCTCCTGTTGTCGTCAACCAACAGAAGGCATGGAAGTTAAAAGTGATAGTGAGAGAGCACAAAATTCTCAAAAAATGATTTTAGAATTACTACTCGCAGATATGCCTCAACAAGGGAAGTCTCCGTATAAATTAGATTCTGAGCTGGATTACTGGGTTGATAAAATGGGTATTTATAATCCACGTTTTGAAGCAAATAAAGATCAACCAAGCCCAGATCTATCTCACCCTGCAATAGCTGTTAATTTAGATGCGTGTATTCAATGTACGCGATGTGTCAGAGCCTGCCGTGAAGAACAGGTTAACGATGTTATTGGTTACGCTTTTCGAGGAAAACATTCAGAAATTGTTTTTGATATGGCGGAACCTATGGGTGAAAGCACCTGTGTCGCTTGCGGCGAATGTGTGCAAGCCTGCCCTACTGGCGCATTGATGCCCGCTAAAAATGTTGGGCTTATTGAGCCAGATAAAGTCGTTGACTCAGTTTGTCCATACTGCGGTGTTGGTTGTCTACTAAGCTTCAATGTTAAGAACAATCATATTCAATATGTAGAAGGTCGTGATGGCCCATCAAATAAAGGCCGATTGTGTGTTAAGGGTCGATATGGTTTTGATTACATCCATCATCCAGATCGATTAACTAAACCATTAATTCGTCGAGAAGGTGTAGAGAAGACAGCCGCTTTAATTGATCCACTGGAAATGCACAAATATTTTCGTGAAACAACCTGGGAAGAAGCTTTAGAGTTTGCCGCCGAAGGCTTGAA
Organism: Pseudomonadota bacterium; assembly: GCA_038142205.1. Taxonomy (GTDB): domain Bacteria; phylum Pseudomonadota; class Gammaproteobacteria; order Eutrophobiales; family Eutrophobiaceae; genus UBA7359. Next base: position 1,037,196 of record JAYQJO010000001.1, read on the forward strand.
TAAGATTAAAAATGAAAAAGGTTCACAGGCGCTTGCTGGACTTGGTTGTGCAAAAGGCAGTAACGAAGAAGCTTATTTAGTACAAAAATTAGTACGAACCGGTTTTGGCACAAATAACATTGATCATTGCACCCGGCTTTGTCATGCATCTTCAGTAGCGGCCTTATTGGAAACAATTGGATCTGGGGCTGTTTCAAATCAAGTCTCTGATGGTTCATTCGCCGAAGTAATAATTGTTATTGGCGCCCGACCTAATGATAACCATCCTGTAGCAGCTACCTTCATCAAGAATGCAGCTGAACGCGGCAGTAAATTAATCGTAATAGAACCCTATGGCTCTGATATGTCTTTACATGCCTCTCATTTCATGCAGTTACGTCCTGGCACGGATGTTTTGTTATTAAATGCCATGATGCATGTCATTATCGAAGAAAACCTGCAAAACGATGCATTTATTGCTGAACATACTGATGGTTTTGATGGGATTATTGATAATGTAAAAGATTATTCACCTGAAAAAGTAGCACCTATATGTTGCATCCCACCGGAAACAATTAAAGAAGTTGCAAGACTCTATGCCACAGCTGAATCAGCTATCATTTTCTGGGGGATGGGTATTTCTCAACATATACATGGCACTGATAACGCACGTTGTTTAATTTCTCTTGCATTAATGACAGGTCAAATTGGTAGAATTAGTACCGGCCTTCACCCGTTACGAGGGCAGAATAATGTCCAAGGTACATCTGATGTAGGCTTAATCCCTATGGTTTATCCTGACTATCAACCTGTTACTGACGATGCTGTCAGAAAGAAATTTGAAACTTTGTGGGGCACATCACTCGATCCTAACGTTGGCAAAACGGTCGTGGAAATGGTACATGCAATGCATGATAAAGATATTAATGGTCTCTATATCATGGGGAGAATCCAGCTATGTCTGATCCAAACCTTAATCATGCCAGAGAATCTCTTTCCAGACTTGACCATTTAATTGTGCAAGATATATTTTTCACAGAAACTGCTGGGTTTGCAGACGTAATATTACCTGCATCTGCGTTTCCTGAAAAAGACGGCACATTTACCAATACAGACCGAAGGGTTCAACTAGGCAGACAAGCTATCACACCTCCAGGTGATGCAAAACAAGACTTATGGATTATTCAGGAAATAGCAAATCGGATGGGATTAAACTGGGATTACGAACACGCGAAAGATGTATTCCAGGAAATTCGTTTAGCTACTCCTAGCATGGCAGGAATTACTTGGGAACGTTTAGAACAGGAAGACTCTCTAACCTACCCGCTTACAAATGTTGGCGATCCTGGCGAACCAGTCATATTCAAAGAAGGTGTTTTTCCAACAGAAGATGGTCGGGGACGGTTTGTACCGGCTGAGTACATCGAACCGGCCGAACTGCCTAATGATGAATATCCGGTTGTATTCATTACGGGCAGACAACTCGAACATTGGCATACTGGAACTATGACGCGTCATTCGCGTGTACTCGACGCGATTGAACCAGGACCCTGCATTATCATTAACCCTGAAGATCTTGCATCTTATGGTTTAAAATCAGGGGATATATTGGTTGTAGAATCCCGAAGAGGAATAGTTTCAGCAACTGCCCGAGCTGATGAAGGCATGCAAAGAGGCGTTGTATTAATGCCGTTTGCCTTCAGTGAAGCTGCAGCTAATTTAATTACTAATGAAGCACTGGATCCTTTTGGCAAAATTCCTGAGTTTAAATATTGTGCAGTTAAATTAAGAAAAGGTAGCCGTGCAAATGATCAGATAAGCCGAAAAAAGATAACAGAATCTGATTAGATTATAAAAGTTTTTATTTTAAATTAAGAACTTTTACGTTTTCTCTTATTTCATATCCATAAATGTTAGAGTTTCCTGAATTAAAGGCTCTTTATTTTCTCCAGCCATATCAGGTATAACTGTTTTTATTTGATATAAACTACCAGGGATATTATCTGAAAAAATAAATTCATAATACTTTTCAGCATATCTTTCAAAATCACGTCTATGAGGATCATTTAGATAAGGAGCAAAGTAAATTTTTTCACCCTTATATTCTTTATCATTAAAACTAAAAGTAATCGGCTCAACGACAGCAATCTCTCTTAAAGCAACTTTAATAGCTTTAATAAAATATCTACTACGACTTTTCTTTCCACCTGTTAACCTGGCCATATCAGACGTATCGCCATGCATAAAGACACCCAATACAGGATTACCTATAATATTAGTGACATTGTCAGCATTAACAGGTTGTTTTCGATCTGCCGTGAAAAAATCAAGTGCAGTATTTTTGGTTCCATCTTCATTCAGTTCTAATATTTTCAAATAAACCGAATCACTAAAGCCTTCTTCAAGACTACCCGACTTCACAAACTCGTAATATAAGCTTTGTGGCTTTTTAATATTTTCTAAATGATCCGATAACCACAGCCTAACTTCCGCTTCATTAAACTTGAAGTCTTCAGGAATTTCATCATCTTCACCATAGCGACCTACTTTTACTTCATCTTCAGCAAGAGGAGTACCTTCTCCAGCTGTCATAGGCGCTTTTTGTTTTATATTTTCTTCTGCAAAAACATTTATATTGAAAAAAAAGCTTAATAAAACAACAATTTTTACTACAACTTTCATAGTTCTCACTCTTATTTTTTAACTAAAGGTACACCATAATCCATTAGAATTTTCTCTATTTCTGCCTTATTCTCTTTAATAACTTTGTTAATTTTTTCTTTCCATGCTTTCTCACCGTATCTCACCGCCATAGAGTTACTAAATGCAAATCTCATTTCACGATTCTTTTTAACATCATCTTTAACAGGCAATAGGACTAATTCTGCTTTGTCCTTATATTTTTTAGCATAATAACCAGCTGTTGGTCCCCATACAACTGCAGCATCAATTTCTCCAGCGACAATATCTTTAACCAAGGTATGACCTGGGTCATTTTTTACATTACCTGGATGTCCTTGATACGGTCTTATATACCCCATCAAATTATGATAGAACACCCATAATTGACCTGGGCCACGATCGGTTACACCAATTTTCACTTTTATATTATTTTCTTCTACAACCTTTGTAAGCATTTTAGCTTCTGTCACAGCATCAAGCTTTCTACCTTTTGCATATACCAGGACGTATGTTGTTGTGTAATATGGATCCGTTGTTGCCGCTAATTCAAAACTAGATGGCACGTTTATTACTAAATCACACTTATAGCCTGGGCTATCCTCTGACTCTGCTCTTAATGTATTTCTGATAAATCCCATACGTTGTGGGAAAAACTCATACTTGAGTTTTAAACCTAGTTTTTTTGCCAGAAGTTCAGCAATCTTGTTTTCATAACCTTCTTCTTTATGGTTAGACATTGGCAACATATACGGATCGGCACAGACTTTTAAATATTCTGCATCAGGCAGTCCTGTATCATCAGCAAAAGCCTGCTGTAGCAATATAAATAATAGCAATAAAATAGAGTTAATAATTTTCATATTTTTAAATAAGCCTGCTCTATACATACAAACAGGCTATCCATTGTTGAATTTAGCAATTAATTTTCCAATTATATGGTAGGTTTAACCTTATTTATTTTACCAAGTAAGCGACGGAACGGGCCTTCCAATGTATCCATAGCTGTTTGTTTGTAGGCAGCAATATCATCAGCAGAGACATCACCCACAACAATAACACCAACCATGCCAAAACCAATGTGAGGTAAACAAACATATGAGTATATTCCTGATTTTTCCATAGTCAGTGAAATATTATCACCCATAGCACCTGCCCATGGTGTAGCGCCTTCAGGAATCAAACCTTCCACTGATTGTGAATTATGAGAATTCATATTTGAGAATGCTACTTTATCACCTTCAGCGACATACAAAATAGCGTTTTCAAATGCGCGTGGCCCAGCTTTAATAACGTGATCAGCTGCACTGACAATAGTAGGTAACATATATACCGATACTGCTAAAACTACAGCTAGAACATTTCTTATACTCATACTTATCATCTCCAAACAACAGTTATATAGAATATTTATGATTATTTATTTTAGATAAATAAATTTATTAATTTTAAAAGTTGAGTTTTTTTTTCAACTAAGACTTCTGACTTCTTAACTTTAAACTAGTTCTCTTATTTATTTTAAAAATCACGGAACTTTAGTATTTTTAAATCAAGGATAATAAAAAAATCCCCGACACCAATGATGTCGGGGATCCATCATAACAAACTTAGTTACGTTTGTTTAACGCTTAAGGCAGGCTAAATACCATTAACACACCACTGTTACGTGATGAATTCAACAGTTTACGATAACCACCTACAGCACCTAATGCAGCTTCACCTGGAGCAGCAGCTAGGCCTGGGATAGCGACAACTGCGCCAGCCCAACCGCCGATACCTGAAAGGATACCAACGTACTGTTTACCTTTATGCGCCCAAGAGTTGAAGTTGCCGATAATGCCAGAAGGAGTTTTGAACTTCCAAAGTAGCTTACCAGACTTCGCGTCAATTGCTTTAGCATAAGCATCAAGCGTTCCGTAGAACACTACGTCGCCAGCTGTTGCAAGTGCACCAGACCAAACAGACCATTGTTCAACAATGTTCCATACGATCTTACCTTTGTCTGCATCCCAAGCAATGAAGTTACCCATGTTGTCCTTAGCAGCGTTATTGTTAGGACAATCTGGACATACAGCGCCAGCAGGATACATAGTCAAGTTAGCGTTAACATAAGCTTGACCTGCAGTGTATTGGTTACCACCAGCAGCATAACTAACTGGCTCGTAAGTCATACATACGTGATTGGTTGGGACATAGAACAAACCGGTACGTGGAGAATAAGCAGCAGGCTGCTGATCTTTTGTACCTAGTGCTGCAGGACAAACGTCCTTAGACACCGTGTCTTCACCATTTTTGTGGGTAGAATACTGGTCGAGCGTTTGAGGGTAACCCGTTTTCATGTCAACGTGGCTAGCCCAGTTAACAGCAGGGTCATACTTTTCAGCAACAAGTAATTCACCAGTTTTACGATTCATGGTATAGCCAAAACCGTTACGATCGAAGTGAACTAAAGCTGGGGTCATTTTGCCCTTAACTTTCATATCAGCAAGGATCATTTCGTTAATGCCATCATAGTCCCATTCATCATGCGGGGTCATTTGATAAGCCCAACGTGCAACACCAGTGTCGATGTCACGAGCAAAAATAGTCATAGACCATTTATTGTCGCCCGGACGTACAACTGGGTTCCAAGTAGATGGGTTACCAGAACCGTAGTACAACAGATTTTCATCAAAATCCGCTGGCCACCAACCCCAAGTAGAACCACCACCAGACTTCCACGCATCACTCAGACCTTTACATTTATTAGGTCCAGTTGCAGGCGCTTTCCAGTCAGCGTTAGAACACCAGGTTTTCAATGAAGAATCTTTACCTACTTTCTTACCTAAAGAGGTCGTATTCGCGTCGAAAAGAATATCTTCATCAGGACCCATTGAGAATGCACGCCATGCCAGTGAGCCGTCTTTCGCATTGTAAGCAGCTAACCAACAACGAACACCAAACTCAGCACCCGAACAACCGGTGATGACTTTGTCTTTCATTGGGTGTGGTGCATTGGTATTGGTCATACCACTAGCAGGACCTACGCCAACACCTGGTTTAGAGTTAAGATCGCTAGTAATTTCACTACCGTTTTTAACACTCCATTTAACTTCACCAGTTTTAGCATTTAATGCAACTAATGTGCTATCTGCTTGTTGTAAGTAGATTTGGCCCATTGAATAACCTAAACCACGGTTAACGATATCACAACACATGACAGGAACAGTTTCTGCTTCGTCTTGTTGTGGTTCGTAATACCAAACGATTTCAAGGGTATCCAAACTAATTGCAAAAACGTCATTCGGGAATGAAGAATGGATGTATAAGGTATCACCGCTCAAGCCAGTTGCGCTTGCTGGTAGTACCAAAGGTCCACCTTCATGACCTTGCAGACGGCCAGTTGAAAAAGTCCAGGCAGTAACAATTTTACTAGCGTTTTTGTTGTTGATTTGATTCAACTCCGTATACCGCCAGTTATTATAGTCACCCCCAGGGAAAGCCCAGTAATTAGGATTGGCGTTCAGCTTGCGAACTTCATCATTCGCAAGGACTGAAGTCGACAGTCCTAATGCCAATAAGGCAATAAGGCACTTCTTAATTGATAATTTTGTCATGACCTCCTCCTCTATTTAGTTGATCATGTTTTGATCTCGTAACACAAAATAACTATATAGCACCTCGAGATCATAAAGTGCTATAGAGTTTTAAAACTGTTAATTGAATTTCTAAAAAAAATGAAAAGAACGTAGGAATTAGCCACTGGGATTCTAGTAGCCTTAAATAGGTAGAACATTAGTAATACAGAAAAATGCATACTTTTTTATGCTAATTCCTTATTCAGTTATTTACTGAACTATTTATTGTTTTTTATTATTATTATTTAGCCAAACTAAATACGCTTAAATATAAAAGCGAAATTTTTTATTTAAAGCTGCTGACAATTAGATTGTCTTAAATATTAGCTTCTTTAACTAAATAATACTGTTCTGTAGTGAGCTGATTTTGGGAAATTTTCCCCTACAGCGCAACCTAATTTTTAACCTTAATAAATCTGTCTAGGTTATTATATTAAACATATTTTATGGTGCAGCGCACAATAAAATTAATTACTAATTTCTATCCTAATGTAGTTTTTTTATTTTAAGTAATCAAGCTATGAAAGCAATTATTTATGTTAATTTCACATAATTAAATCGTTTTACCATGAAAAACATCGATTCTATTTGCTTTTAGCTGTCGGTTTAACCATTTTCACTTGTTTAACAGTTATACAGCTGGCTTCCGCTACTTTTCTTGCTTCAATTAGTTCTTTATAGAATTTTTCCCCTCTTTGATTATCCCTAAAAGCCGCGCCTTTCTCGCCAGGCATCTTTTTATTTCGTTCAAAAGTACGACCTTCTTCATAATTACTAAACGTCATAGTAGCTCTGATTGCATCGTACCTACATGAACAAGTATAAGAGTTTTCTTCCGTTTGCCCTCCTAATTTATCCATACAATCTAATACATAGTGAACTGTTTCATAAGTTGGATATTCATTAGCAAAAACTGAAAATGTTCCTACTAAAAATAGTATCGTACCTGCTAGTAACTCTCTCATTTTTCTATCTCCTAGGCTTCTATCTATTACGTCTAAATAATGTTTTATCGTTCTGAAACTACTATTTAGATAATGACTTTTTAATTAGTTTCACTTCTCGACAAATATGGTTCGATTATTTCCATTAACCTTCTTAAATTACCTTTATTATCTTCTATCACTTTGCGGCCTTTTTCTCCCATATTATGCCTATGGTTTGCATCACTCAACATTACACTAACTTCCATTGCTAACTCTTCAGCATTGGAAACGACAATTAGCGCATTATTTTCAGTAAGTAACTGCGTTACTTCTGCAAAGTTATAAGTATACTGACCAGATATTACAGGAAGCCCTAAGCTTGCTGGTTCCATCATATTTTGTCCTCCCGTATTCACTAAACTACCTCCAACAAATGCAATTTGTGAAGCAGCATAGTGTAATTGCAGCTCTCCTAAAGTATCCAGAATATAAAGACTGTATTCATCGGAAAAGCTTTTGTCTTCAGTTCGTTTAAGATATTTCAACTTTGCTGCATCACACAAAGAAGTTACCTTGCTTACTCTATCTGGATGACGAGGAGCTAAAATCAGGATTGTGTTAGGATATTTTTTTAAAACTTCTTGATGTGCTTTTAATACAATCTCCTCTTCACCGTCCTGTGTACTAGCAGCAATCCAAATAGGTCTGTTAACAGAAAAATATCGTTTCAATGATTCTGCTTGTTCTGTAATGCTGTGGGGGATAGTAATATCAAATTTTAAATTACCAGCAACAACAATATTTTCCTTATTAGCTCCAAAAGAAATAAACCTTTCTGCATCATTTTTCGTCTGAGCGGCAATGACACTCACCTTACTTAAGGTCTGTTTCATCAGGCCTGAAACTAATTGATAGCCTTTTGATGATTTTTCACTTAAACGTGCATTAACTATTAATATCGGTATATTAGTTACATAACATGACTGATATAGATTTGGCCAAATTTCTGTTTCCATAGTAATGAGCACTGATGGCTTAACCAAATTAATAAAACGATTTACAGAAAAAGGTAAATCATAAGGCAAATAAAGGTGCGTTATATCTTCACCAAAATGCTGATTAATTGTATAAGCGCCTGTCGGTGTAACCGTTGTAACAAGTACTCGATAGTTTGAATACTGTTCAAGTAATTTAGAAATAATCGGTTTTGCTGCATTCACTTCTCCAACTGAAACGGCATGTATCCATAAAACAGGTTTATTTTGTATTTCCCATTTAAAGAAACCGAACCTTTCCTGCCAACGCAATCTATAAGCCGTATTCTTGAAGCCTAAGAAATAAAGTCGGGCAAGGACAAAAGGAACAAACAAGTAAATAATTAAGGTATATAATGAACGCAATGGCTTACTGTTTACTTAACAAAAGAATCAGAATTAAGTTCATCAAGATAAGCATTAACGCCTTCATCTAATGAAGTAAATTCATAATCACAACCTGTAGCACGCAATTGTTGCAGATTCGCTTCAGTATAACTTTGATAACTATCTTTTAAATTTTCAGGGAAAGGAATGTATGTCAGCTTTCCCTTGCCATGCTTTTTAATAACAAGCTTGGCAACATCATTAAAACTATTTGCCTTGCCAGTACCAACATTAAATATACCTGACACACCTGAATGCTCCTTCATCCATAAATTAATATTTACAACATCATCAACAAAGATAAAATCACGCAACTGTTCACCATCGGCATAACCATGACTGCCTTCAAACAATTTTAATTCATTTGAGTCTTTTAGCTGATTGTTGAAATGATAAACAACACTTGCCATGCCTTTTTTATGTGCTTCACGTGAACCAAACACATTAAAATAACGTAAACCGACAGTTTGTGATTTTATTTTCGGTTTTAATTTACGGACATAATTATCAAACAGCAATTTTGAATAACCATATACATTGATAGGCTGTTCATTTTCGATTTCTTCAGAGAAGTTCGTGTTGACTCCATAAACAGCCGCACTCGATGCATAAACAAAAGGAATAGATCGTTCCAGACAAAAATGGAGTAGCTCCTTTGAGTAAGTGTAATTATTATCCATCATATACTGCCCATCCCATTCCGTTGTTGTTGAGCATGCACCTTGATGAAAAACAAAGTCAATGTTATCGCACACTTTACCTTCATTAGCGATAGCCCGACGAAAGTCCGACTTATCCATATAATCAGCAATATCATTAACTACCATGTTTTCAAACTTCTTGCCGTTTTTTAAATCATCAACAACAAGAATATCGGTATAACCTGCTTTATTAAGCCCGCTAACAAGCTGACTACCAATAAACCCTGCTCCACCCGTAACTACTATCATATATACTCTCTTATACCTTAATCTTTCATTTTTTCCAGAACTGATGTTGTAGAACACCCCTCTTCAAAAGCTAACACAACAACCTCTCCACCTGTTTGCCGTACAAATTCAGCCCCTACAATTTGGTCTTCCGTATAGTCTCCACCTTTTACTAGCACATCAGGCTTAAACATTGATATAAGTTGTTCAGGTGTATCTTCATGAAATGGCACAACCCAATCAACGCAAGCTAAAGCAGCCAGAACAGTCATTCTATTGTTTAACGGGTTTATAGGCCTCGTGTCGCCTTTTAGTCGTTTTACAGAGTCATCATCATTAACCGCAACGATTAAACGATCACCTAATGATCTTGCCTTTGTTAGATAATTAATGTGCCCCATATGCAAAATATCAAAACAACCGTTTGTCATAACAATTTTCTCGCCATTGCTTCTGGCTTGATTAATCACTTCCAATGCCGCCTGACGCTCCATAGGAATATAAAGTTGATACTTATTAGAACTAGCGCTATTTAGTTCATCAACGGTAACTGTTGCGGCTCCCAGTTTTTCGACAACCAAACCTGCTGCTGTATTTGCCAGTGTAGTTGCTTGTTCTAACTCGTATTCGCAGGCTAACGCAGAAGCTAAAACAGCAATAACAGTATCACCCGCGCCAGTCACGTCATAAACTTCATGTGTTTCTGCTTTTAGATGCACTGGTTCATGATCACCTCTGATTAAGGTCATGCCTTTCTCGCCACGAGTAACGAGCAAAGCATTCAACTCCAATTCTTTACGTAGCTCGCTCGCTTTTTCGATTAAATCATCGTCTGACTTACATTCATCGACAATCGCTTCAAATTCTTTTAAATTTGGCGTAATAATATCTGCTGATTTATAGGTACTGAAATCGTTTGATTTTGGATCGACCAACACTTTTACATTTTTTTCATTAGCATATTTAATCAGTGTTTGGACTCTTTCCAGACTGCCTTTTGCATAATCAGATAAGACAACAACGTCGACAGATTCAATTAACTCTGAGTATTGTTCAATAAGTTCATTAGTATCAAAAGAACCTTTTTCTTTTTCATAATCAAGTCGAATTAATTGCTGATGTCGACTTAAAACACGTTGTTTGGTAATTGTTGAAAAGTTATCGCACTTGATGAAATGGCATTCCACACCTTTATCATTGAGTATTTTCTCTAATCGGTTAGAAGAATCATCTTTTCCTGTAATGCCTAATAATTTAACACTGACATCTAACGATGAGATATTGATAGCGACATTGGCTGCACCACCAGCACGCTCTTCTGTACTCTCTACTCGTAAAACAGGAACAGGCGCTTCTGGAGAAATCCGGTTGGTTTCACCATAAATATATTGATCAAGTATAATGTCGCCGACAACTAAAACTCTTGCCGTATTTTTTGGTTGAAAAACGATTTCTTGCATTGCTATTGAATATTTTTGAATTAGGTCAATCCGAGGAATTTTAACACACGATAATTGTCATAGTATTCAATATGTTGGTTAAAACGCACCTATTTTTACTTTACTTGCTAATTAGCAGTTCTATTTGTTTTGCAAATAGCGACATTCCGGCGTTTTTTGAAGCAAATTACACTCTCTACAGCAATGATACTAAAGTCGGCTTAATGGAACGGCGTTTTTTTCAGCAAGATGATGGAAAGTATGTTTTTCGTTCAGAAAGTCGGACAACGGGATTCATCGCCCTGTTGAAAAAAGTTCATATCCTAGAAGAAAGTATCTGGGATTTAATCGGCTCAGATCTAACACCACTGAATTACCGCTACCATCGTACAAAAGGAAAAAAGCAAAGAGATGCAAAAATTAACTTTAATTGGGATACACAAAAAGTCACCAGTCAAGTCAACGATTCAACATGGCATATGCAAACGCAGAAAGGTATGCAAGATAAGTTGCTTTATCAATTAACAGTTATGTCTGTTCTTATGTCAGGTGATATTCCGGATAATTACCCTATCGCTGACGGTGGAAAAATAAAGCAATACTCATTTGAACACATTGCAGATGAAACATTAAATACACCGCTTGGAGAGTTTAAAACCATAAAACTCGCTCTACACAAAAAAAACAAAAAACAAGAAAATTTTTTATGGTGTGCTTATGACTTAAATTTTCTACCTATTAAAGTCACTAGCACAGAAAAAGACGAGCGGCTTTCAACAGCAATCATTAAATCCATAAAAGGATTAGGTGATTTTACTTTTAAAAATTAGTTATCTCATTTTTAGTTGTTTTTGAATTTCATCGGGTGGTAAATATCCCGGTAAATTCCTACCATTCTCCAGATAAATAGAAGGTGTTCCGCGTACCCCCAGTTTTTGACCTAAAACATATTGCTCAGCAACCGGATCATCACACGTCTTACCTTGAAATGACTCTCTGTTTTTCGAGGCCGTTAGCGCGGTTTGACGATCATCAGCACACCAGACCTGACTCATTTCTTTTCCCGTTGCAGAATTAACTCCAGCACGTGGATAAGCCAGATAACGGACATTGATACCTCTGGAGTTTAATTCCGGCACATCCTGATGGAGTTTTCTGCAATAACCACAATCAACATCGGTAAAAACATAAATAGTGTCTCGCGCATTCTTTCCAGAAAACTCAATATATTCGTCTTTTTCAGGTCGCTCAGTAATTTCACACGAGAGTCCGAGCGTAGATCTTCGGTTAAGTTTCTTCTCTTGTTAATATCAAGTATTTCGCCTTTTATGACGTATGATCCGTCCTGCGTTATATAGACAACTTCCGCACCAATAATAACCTGATACAACCCCTCTATTGGTGAGGGCTGAATATTATCGACTTCTACATCAGGCAAAAAATTTGAAATAGCGGCAGCAAGTTCTTCCTTTGTAGCATCAACTGCCCATAACGAGTTAGAAAATAATAAAGCAGAAAGTGCTAATACATTAAACTTCATAATGACTCCAAAATTATTGAATTAAGTAAAACCCTAAATGAATTATTGAGTTACAGGTTGTTATGACTATTATACAGTGAGTCCGTTCCCATTTAACAAAACAATTTTCAATGATAGAGTCTGTTAATATTGTAATCAATCCAGGTAAACGGATTAGAGATGAATAACACTCCAAAAAAACAGATTTCAGAAACAAAGCTAAGCCTTGATTACATACTCGATCTACTTGAAAAAGATGGTCTTATCAAAGCACAACAACGTTTGCAATTAGCCAGTTTAGGCGTCGATCAGACAAAAATTCAGATTCATCCGCTCATTTCTGTAGCGGAACAAGGTTGGCAAGCGACAACAAAACCCAGTTACACCCTCAGTCTGGAAACATTGACCAAATGGCTTGCAGATAAAGTAAACCAGACTTATTTACGTATTGATCCTTTAAAAATTGATGTTCAAAAAACAACTTCTGTTGTTTCACAAGCTTATGCATCGAAATTAAAAATCCTGCCCGTAGAAGTCAATGAAACAGAAGTCACTATTGCAACCTGTGAACCGTTTATCTCAAACTGGGAGAATGAACTTGAGCGCATAGCAAAAAGAAAGATCAAACGTGTCATTATCAACCCCAGAGATCTTGAACGTTATCTGGTCGAGTTTTATGGCATTAGCAAGTCCATTATTGGCGCAACGTCTGAGAAAAAGGACGAGCCCATAGCCCTAATTCAAAATTTTGAACAACTTGTTCAAATGGGAAAATCAGGAGAACCCGATGCCAATGATCAACATATCGTCAGTATTGTTGATTGGTTATTACAATTTGCATTTGAACAGCGTGCCAGCGATATTCATCTTGAACCAAGAAGAGAAAAAGGCCGGATTCGTTTCAGAATTGATAGTGTTTTGCATGTCGTACATGAACTTCCTATCTCTCTTATGGGAGCCATTACAAGCCGATTAAAATCATTAGGTCGTATGGATGTAACTGATCGTCGTCGACCACAAGATGGGCGCGTGAAAACAATTGCTCCATCAGGTAAAGAAGTTGAAATGCGTTTATCAACGATGCCGACCACATTTGGTGAAAAGCTGGTCATGCGAATTTTTGATCCTGAAATGCTGGTAAAAAGTTATAAAGAATTAGGCTTTAGCCAACATGATCAAAAACTGCTAGATAGCATGCTGGATAATCCACATGGTATCGTTCTTATTACCGGGCCAACAGGTTCAGGTAAGACAACAACCTTATATTCTGCATTGAATCAGATAGCCAGGCCTGAAATTAATATTTGCACAATTGAAGATCCAATTGAAATGGTCGACCCGCAGTTTAATCAAATGCAGGTTCAAAAAGCGATCGATGTTGATTTTGCAACAGGAGTACGGACCTTACTAAGGCAAGATCCGGACATTATTATGATTGGCGAGATTCGCGATCAAGAAACAGCCGATGTAGCTATACAGGCCGCATTAACTGGTCACCTAGTATTATCCAGTTTACATACCAATGATGCGCCTTCTGCCATTACACGGCTAATCGATATTGGTATGCAACCGTTTCTGTTAAACGCAACAATTCAAGGCATTGTTGCACAGCGATTATTAAGAACTTTATGCGTTCACTGTAAAGAGCAAGTTGAAACAGATAAAAAAGTTGGAAAGAATTTGCCAATCCACATAAATTAATAATGCCTGTGAAAATTTGTAATCCAGTTGGTTGTGATGAATGTCGCCACACTGGATATATAGGCCGTACAGGAATTTATGAAATATTAACCATGAACGATACATTAAGAGAAAATATTACAGCGCAGACTGACATCGATAGTCTACGAGAAGCCGCTATTAAATCGGGCATGCGCCCCCTAAAAATCAGTGGTGCTCAAAAAGTCGCGGAAGGCGTTACAACTTTAGAGGAAGTTTATTCTGTTTTACCACAGAATCAGAACTAAATAAAAACCAAAAGTATTTCTGAAAATATTTTTTTAAAGCAAGGTAATTGCGCATAGACAGCTGCATCGATGGAATCGATAGAGTCGAATCTGGACAGAGATCGAGAGCGAGAGCGAGAGCGAGAGCGAGGCACGATGCTAACGCGCTTACCAAGAATAATTCATATGGAACGGCATGTTAATAGTGAAAAAATTTTCAGAAGTGGCTTTAATCAACCGCGCGGATGATGTTCACTATGCAAGTCTTTCAGCCGTTCTCTGGCAACGTGCGTATAGATTTGTGTTGTTGATATATCACTATGCCCTAATAACATTTGTACTACTCGCAAGTCAGCACCATGGTTAATTAAATGCGTCGCAAAAGCATGGCGTAGTACATGTGGCGATAAACCTTTATTTATCCCTGCAATAACCGCATAACGTTTAATCATGTACCAAAATGTTTGGCGAGTCATCGCTTTAGCGCGCTTACTAGGAAACAAAGCATCAGACATTGTGTTGTTTAATATTTCATTTCTAGATGATGAGATATATTGTTCTAGCCATTGTGTTGCTTCTTCACCTAATGGCACCAGCCGTTCTTTATTTCCTTTCCCAGTAACGCGAATAACACCTTGCCTTAGGTTAACCTGTTGTACTGTTAGACCAACTAATTCAGAAACACGCAAGCCGGTTGCATACAACACTTCCAACATACATTTATCACGTATTCCTAAAACATCTTCAACATTCGGCGCATTTAATAATGCTTCGACTTCATCTTCAGTCAAGCTTTTCGGCAATGATCGACCTAACCTTGGTGCTTCAATATTGCTTACCGGGTTTTGTTTAATTAGATTTTCCCTAAGCAAATATTCGTATAAACGACGCAAACTTGATAAACGTCTGGCAACGGTTCTTGTTGAAGCATTTTCTACTGAAGCGAGATAAGCGAGAACGTCATTCGCAGCTACATTTGAAACACTGACTTTATCGTGAGAATGTAACCATAAAGCAAAATTGTATAGGTCGCTGCGATAAGCGCTTAAAGTATTATCACTCAACCCTCTTTCCATCCATAAAGTATCAAGGAAAGCATCGATTACCTGTTTAGGTTGCTCGGGTAGATCAGATAAACTGCTTGAAGTTAGATTCATATACAAGCCAGATTAACTTGAATGAACCCTATTTGAAAGATACCGGGCTTAATTAGAGCCCGGTAAATGATATGTAAACTTTAAAACTTATTTACTTTTAATTTTTTCTTTAATACGTGCCGCTTTACCACGTAGGTCACGCATATAATACAGTTTTGCACGACGCACATCACCACGACGTTTGACATCGATTTCAGCAACTAATGGGCTGTAGGTTTGAAACACACGCTCAACACCTTCGCCTGATGAAATTTTGCGAACGGTAAATGAAGAGTTTATACCACGATTCTTTTTCGCAATGACAACACCTTCAAAAGCCTGTAGACGTTCGCGATCACCTTCTTTCACTTTTACCTGAACGACTACGGTATCACCTGGACCAAATTCAGGAATTTCTCGTGTCATTTGTTCGGCATCGAGTTGTTCAATTATGTTCGACATTTTAATACTCCAATCACCTATCTAAGTTAATTCTTAATCAAGATTGTTCCTGCTCAGTTATGAACTCCTGCAACAATCTTCTTTGTTCATCGTTAAGCTCAACCGACTTGATTAAATCAGGTCGACATTGCCATGTTTTACCTAAAGCCTGTTTCAGTCGCCATTGTCGTATACTTTCGTGATTTCCACTCAGTAATACTTCTGGCACTGTGTGTCCGTCTAAATTTTCTGGCCTCGTATAATGAGGATAGTCCAGTAAACCGTCAACAAAAGAGTCTTCACTTGCTGAGTCCTCGTGTCCCAAAACACCCGGTAAAGTTCGACAAACACTGTCTATCATTACCATTGCCGCTAGTTCACCACCGCTGAGAACATAGTCTCCAATTGACCATTCCTCATCGACTTCAGCATCAATTATTCGCTGGTCTATTCCTTCATAGCGACCCGATACTAATATCATGCCGCTTCGTTCAGATAAGTCCTTAACACCAGCTTGATCTAAACGTCTACCTTGTGGTGATAAATAAATCACTTTGCCATCAGGCTGCGCCTGTTTCGCTTTCGCTATGGCACTACAAATAGGCTCATACATCATCACCATACCTGGGCCACCACCATAAGAACGGCCATCAACTGTCTTATGTCTATCTTGTGTATAATCACGCGGGTTCCAGCTTCTAAATCCAATCAGATCATCATTTACAGCACGGCTAATGACGCCATGTTCTGTAATCGCTGTAAACATCTCCGGAAACAGTGTAATTACATCAAGTTGATACATTTAATCTTCAATCTGCCAGTCGACTCGTATTTGTCTGGCTGTTAAATCAACTTGCATCACATATACATCCATAACAAGCGGAATCAATATGTTCTTTTTGTCTTTCTTACCGCTATATAGTACAAGCACATCATTTGCACCTGTCTCGGCAATCTCACTCACCTCACCCAAGCTGACCTGTTCCTGATTTATTACTTCAAGCCCAATCAGGTCATGCCAGTAATATTCGCCTTCTTCTAAATCAGGAAGTTGCTCTCGTTGAATTGCAATATCACAATTCATGTAGAGACGAGCCTGCTCTGGACTTTCTATATCAGCAAGCTTAATTAGTAATCTCTCGCCACGAAGTTGAGAATCTTCAACTTCAATAGGCTGCCATGATTCATCAATTTGTATCAACCAGGGAGAATATTTAAAAATATTCTCTTTTGGTCGTGTAAAGGACATTATTTTCATCCATCCCTTTACACCGTGTGCCCCACCTATACGACCAATGACAATCCGGGGCTTATTTTCTTCTTGCATTAAATGTTTTAATGCCGATTTCTACTTAAATTAATATAACTTAAGCACGTAGTATTTTACTTATGCTGCAGTTGCCGCTACTGCGTTTTCTTTAATCAACTTTGCAACGCGTTCGGATATTTGAGCTCCTTGAGAAACCCAGTAATCAACACGTTCCTGCTCGATCTTAAATTGAACTTCCTGACCTGTTGCTAAAGGATTGAAAAAACCAACGCGCTCCAGTGGACGACCACTATCTGCCTTACGACTATCAATTACCACAATGTGATAATATGGATTTTTTTTAGCACCTTTACGTGACAATCTAATTGTTACCATCAGTCTGATGACCTCTATAAAATTCTGAAATAACTAACGGATATTAAGTACCCGCCTGAAAAAAGGCGCTATTGTACGTAAAAACGTTGAAAAAGAAAGTAAAGACGGTGATTTTACGCGATGTAAAATCGCTAACCCAATTATTGCAGAAAACCTCTAAAATCACTGCAAAACAACAGTTAAAATAGAACCTAAATAAACAATTTATCTCATTGATTTAATTTGATTTTTCAATATTACTTATGAATCTACATGAACAAAAAAAACAACTGCGGAATGAAATAAAACAGCTTCGCAGCATGCTTTCAGACTCAGATCGTCAAAATATGAGTCAACAAATCGCAAGGTTTTTATTAGAAATAGTTGAATTTAATCAGGCAAAACGTGTGTTTTGCTATATTTCCTATCTGGATGAGGTCGAAACACACTCATTAATAACCGCGTTTTTGCAACAAAATCGAGACCTAGCCGTACCAAAAATCATGAATAATACAGAAATGTTGGCTATTCCGTTGTCCGACTTTTCAGAGCTAGAGCCTGATAGACTCGGAATTTTGACACCTACATCCAATCAGGCAGCAACGAAGTCCTTTGATGTTGCTATAACACCCGGCCTCGCTTTTACCGAAAAAGGAGAGCGACTGGGCTACGGACGCGGTTATTACGACAGATGGTTTTCCAAAAATACCGTTAAAACAAAAATAGGACTCGCTTTTGAAGTACAAATTGTCGATGAACTGCCACTAGAAGAAACAGACTTGCCGCTGGATATATTGGTCACAGAGAAAAGAATTATAGATCTAAGAAAACCTTAAGCAATCTTTAGCCAGGTTTAAAATGCGTTAACTCGACTAATAAGGTTCCCTTATCCAATGCTTGACGTTCCGTAGTCTCTATACGTTCCATTTTTACGAGCCCAATTCCAGGCGCATACCAGTTAGATTGTTTAACGCTAACGACAGTTAAGCCAACATAATTACCAGCATCTTTATAAATAGATCCGGACATCGAAACTTTCAAGCAGTTTTCAAATTTGCCGGCTGGGACTGTTACAGAATCATCTAACGATTCAATTTTTACATCCAGAGGTACATTAGCAATAATTTTAAATAGCGTTTTTTGAGGCGGCCCGGTTTTCTGTAACAGTTTTGTTATTGTATTATCTTGCCACGTTGTACCTATTATAATATCTTTTGGCAAAATAATTTTTTTATACTCATTTTTAACAGGCGGATAACTATTTGTATCCAGATTACCAAGGTAATGAGTTCCCTCTTCACTTAGCGAATAATATGAGACAGTACCGTCTATTGATTCTCTTAAATAAGCCGGCTCACCTTTCAATTCACCTTCACCAAGGTTATTAAACATATATTTTTGATTAGACAAACCATCGCGAGTTATTAATGTAACATCGTATTGCCACTTTAAGCCTTTAGTCAGAGGAAAATAAGAGTCGCTATTATCAGCACAAGAAGTACAAAGCCATATCAAAATAAAACTTATTAGGTAACTGGCTTTAGGCTTGGTCATCTTGTTTAACCCAAATCGAAGCCAATATTGCACCCGTGACATTATGCCAGACACTAAATAAAGCACCTGGCAATGCAGTAACGGCTGAAAAATATTGATTTGCCAACACGACAGCCAAACCTGAGTTTTGCATACCTACTTCAATAGCTAATGTTTTACATATCATTTTGTCATAACCCATAAGCCTTGGAATAACATAACCAGCCATTAAGCCTAAAAAGTTATGCAATACAACTGCACAAAACAATAGCAGGCCAAGTTCCGGTAACTTACTATTATTCTTAGCAACGATGACACCAATGATGAATATAATAAACAATACAGAAAACGCGGGTAAAAACGGTTTGATTTTTTCAACTCGTTTATTGAAGTAAGTATTAATCACAACACCTGACAATACAGGAAGAATAACGATAAATAATAGACTTTTCATCATATTACCTACTTGAACAACAACACTTTGATCGACATATAACAATGTAATTAATGGTGTCAATATAATAGCCAATAATGTTGATACAGCTGTTAATGAAATAGATAAAGCAACATTTGCTCTGGCAAGGTAACAAATTACATTTGAGGCTGTCCCACCAGGACAAGCACCTAATAGAATCAGCCCCGCTGCTATCGCAACAGGCAAGTTTAATATTTTTGCCAAACCCCATGCTATAAAAGGCATAAGTATATATTGCAGGGACACACCTAATAAAATTAACCCGGGTTGTTTAAAGAGTCGCTTAAAATCATCAGGAGTTAATGTCATCCCCATTGAAAACATGATAAGACCTAACAACGGTACTATAGCTACACCATAGCCCAATAGGAGTTCTGGCTGATATATCGCCAAGCATGAAATTAATACTGCTCCAATAGGTAAAAGAAGCACGCTGCTTTTTTCCAAAAATAACTCCTTGATTTAATAAAAATGTTTTCTCGGTTACACTTTAACAAATAAAAGCTGACACCAACAAAAAGCTTTCTGAAAATATGGCGGACACAAATAAACTACATCAAATCAATATGCAGTACTCCAATAAGGAAGATCGCATATTATTGCGAACATTAACTGAAAGTAATGATGAATATCTATTTTGGTTAACTCGTCGGTTTACTAAACTTTTGCCCGATATTTTTGATAAAGAAATCGAAAGTCGAGGGGGCACAACAACAATAGGCGCAAAAAAAGAAACAACCAACTTATTAAATGAAGGTGCATTTGACCAACCTTATGTAGAAGAAATACCGAAAAAACACCCTTTAGGAAAAGACGGTGCACTTGCCTTCGGCATAAAGACGGGAAAAGATGACAATGGAAACTTGGTATTAATTATCCAGTCAGAATCAGGCCAAGGTATTACCTATAACCTGAACGACACACTAATTTATATGTTTTATTCACTGCTTACACAGAGTGTTGCTCGTGCCGAATGGAACATAGGCAAACTATCTGAAGACACACCAAACAAACAAATCCATTAACCATTAATTTTGATAGGTATTTTCTATTAATTAAATAAAAATAATTAATTTTACTAAAACCTTAGTCTTTCCTAGAATCCTCTAAAAATTAACCATTAACACTTTTGGAGAAAACCAATGTTAGAAAATAAGGAAGGAAAAAATATACCTGATGTGACTTTTCGTATCATAGAGGATGGTAACTGGAAAAATATCTCTACGAATAATCTATTCTCTGGAAAAACAGTTATTGTTTTTCTTTGCCTGGTGCATTTACGCCAACATGTTCAAGTACTCATTTACCACGCTTTAATGAGTTAGCGCCCGTATTTAAACAAAACGGTGTAGATGAAATCGTATGTATTTCCGTAAACGATACCTTTGTCATGAACGCCTGGAAAGAAAACCAAGAATCAAACAATGTAACCGTAGTGCCTGATGGCAATGGTGAGTTTACGGAAGGTATGGGAATGTTAGTCGGTAAAAAAGACCTAGGCTTTGGTAATCGTTCCTGGCGTTATTCAATGCTAGTCAAAGATAAAAAAATAGAAAAGATGTTTATCGAACCAGAAATTGAAGGCGACCCGTTTGAAGTATCAGATGCGGATACCATGTTAAGCTATATCAATGCTAATGCAGTTAAACCGGAGTTTGTATCTATCATTTCACGCAAAGGTTGTATTCACTGTGAAAGAGCAAGAAAAGCACTACAAGCCAACGATATGCCTTACGAGGAAATCGAACTGGGTGAAGGTGTAACTAGTCGTTCATTAAGAGCAATATCTGGAGCGACAACTACACCGCAAGTCTTCATAGGTGGCAAATTGATCGGTACAGCCGATCAACTGGAAGCCTATTTAAGAGAAAAAAAACAGAAAGCTGCTTAAGGCTGATAGATTAACAGACCTCCCTTCATTGAATTATTAAGCATTATGAGCCATGTTCCCTGCATGGCTCTTTTTACCTACATCAATGGGTTTGCATATAGTGAAGCCTAGGATTTGAAAGAACTAAAATAAAAAACAAATACATCACACTTTGCTCTTTTATAACTTCAATAAACTTATTTTCATTTCCTATACTAGCCACATCAAAAATTAATCAAGGTACAAAAAAATGAAATTACTATTAAGTTTAGTGCTTTTTTTATCTTTTAGTTCAACTGTTATGGCTGAAGGTAAATCAAGCGGTGGAGATGATTTTAGAAAAACTGCAATTGAATATCAGGAAAAAGCAAACAAGTACGCAGCTAAAGAAAACCATAGAGTAGCAGCGCTATACAAACGTCTTTCAGAAATAAAACTTGATGCTGCGAATAAAGCAGATAAAGGTGAATGGGATGCCATAGACTGGAGCGAATATCACAAAATAAACAAACAACTTTCAGATAAGTAAATTTTCTTATAAATTTACTCATCCAAATATAATAAAAGGGGCATAAAGCCCCTTTTATTTTGAAAAAAACTTTTTTAAGCTTCAGCAGTTACTGCTTTCATACTCAGTCGTACACGACCTTGCTTATCAACTTCAAGCACTTTGACTTTTACGATATCACCTTCGCTTAGTTTATCACTAACATTCTCAACGCGTTCTTCAGATATTTGAGAAATGTGAACCAGACCATCCTTACCCGGAAGAATATTAACGAAAGCACCAAAGTCCATCAGTTTAGCGACTTTACCTTCGTAAATTTTACCGACTTCAATATCAGCGGTAATTTGTTCCACGCGTTTTAGCGCTTCATCACCCGCGGCTTTATCAGTTGCCGCAATCTTAACTGTGCCATCATCATCAATATCAACCGTTGCACCGGTTTCTTCACAAATAGCACGAATGGTTGCACCACCTTTACCAATAACATCACGAATTTTATCAGGATGAATTTTAATCGTGGTAATGCGTGGCGCGTATTCAGACATTTCTTCATTGTGGTTAGAAATAACCGCATTCATCTTACCAAGAATATGTAATCGGCCTTCATGTGCCTGATTCAACGCGACTTCCATAATTTCCTTGGTAATACCGTCAATTTTGATATCCATTTGTAAAGCAGTAATTCCTTTCTCAGAACCGGCAACTTTAAAGTCCATATCACCAAGATGATCTTCATCACCCATAATGTCTGAAAGAACAACAAACTTATCTGCTTCTTTAATTAAGCCCATTGCAATACCAGCTACAGGTGCATCCACTTCCACGCCGGCATCCATTAATGCCAGGCTGCTACCACAAACAGAAGCCTGAACTTGAGCCATTTGATTCAGTGATTTCTGAAACAACACGGATTGAGTAAGGGAACTCTTCCATATCAGGCATAACACCTAAAACACCTCGTTTTGCTAAACGACCATGACCAATTTCACGGCGCTTTGGTGAACCAACGCGACCAGTTTCATTGACACAGAATGGAGGAAAGTTGTAATGAAACATAAAAGGATCTTTCTTCGAACCTTCGATAGCATCAATAATTTGTGCATCACGCTGCGTACCTAAAGTAACTACAACCAACGCCTGCGTTTCGCCACGAGTGAATAATGCAGAACCATGTGTACGAGGAAGCACACCTGTTTCAACAGTAATAGGACGAATCGTTTTTGAATCACGGCCATCAATACGATTTTCACCGGCTAATACACTACTACGAACAATATGACTTTCTAATGATTCGATTACACTGGTAATTTCATCGGCAGACCATTGTGGTTCATCAGCTTCAATCAAACCTTCAACAACTTCTTTCTTAATTTCGCTTAAGCGTTCTTTGCGCTCTAGTTTGTCCTGAATACTGTATGCTTCACGAACCAAATCACCTGCACGAGACTGTATTTCATTTTCAAGTGCATTATCTTTTTCTTTAGCAACCCAATTCCAAGCTTGAGTATTTGCTTCTTCAGCTAATGCTCTAATATTTTCAATAACAATTTGAAATTTCTCATGGCCATACATCACAGCGCCTAACATTACATCTTCAGATAACTGCTTCGCTTCAGATTCAACCATTAATACTGAGGTATCGGTACCGGCGACAATCAAATCTAAATCAGATTTTTCCAAGTCAGAAAAAGAAGGATTTAATACATATTGACCATCAATATAGCCAATGCGTGCTGCACCAACAGGACCACTAAACGGTGCGCCTGAAAGACTGATTGCTGCAGAAGCACCTATGATTGAAGGAATATCTGGATCAACTTCAGGATCAAGAGACATGACTGTTGCAATAACCTGAATTTCATTAGTAAAACCTTTTGGAAATAAAGGACGAATAGGCCGGTCAATTAAACGACAGGTTAAAGTTTCTTTTTCTGATGGACGCCCTTCTCTCTTGAAAAAACCACCTGGAATTTTACCTGCTGCGTAAGTCTTTTCCTGATAATCAACGGTTAAAGGAAAAAAACCTTGTCCTTCAACTGCTTCTTTCTTAGCAACACAAGTTACAAGCACAACTGTGTCTCCCATACTGACCATAACAGCACCGGATGCCTGCCTAGCTATTCTACCTGTTTCTAAAGTGACTTTATGATTACCGAATTGAAACTCTTTTGTGACCACGCTCATGGATATTCCCTAACAAGATATATTGTATTAATTGAAAAATATTGATTTTATAAAGCACTTAAACCCGCAGTAGCGGGTTTAAGTTTTTGTTTCTTAATTGGCATGAATGCCAGATTATATTATTTACGTAAACCGAGACGGCCAATTAAATCGCGATAGCGATTAAGATCTTTACCTTTCAGGTAATCAAGCAATTTACGTCGTTGATTAACCATACGTAATAGCCCTTGTCTTGAATGATGATCTTTGGCGTGATCTTTGAAATGACCTGATAAATCAGTAATGCGAGACGTCAACAAAGCGACCTGTACTTCGGGCGAACCCGTGTCATTTGCGCCACGTTGATAATCTTTAACTATCCCCGCCTTCTGTTCACAACTTAATGCCATCTTCAAATACTCCTGCAACTCATAAGTGCTATAAAAATTTGCGCGTATTGTACCCGCGCATATCCACGGTAACAAGCGAAACATCATTTTTTTCTGCTTGCTCAAAAAATCTTATTTAATCCTTATTTATCAGCCTCTTAGGAGAAAGCTGACCGTCATCGTTTACTTCACCAATACCAATAAAGTCGCCTGTTTCATCATATATTCTCAAACGCCCCGATTTAGGCAGCCCAAAGACGGTAACAGCCTGCCCTTGGCACAAATAGTAACTCACGTTTTCTGCAAGACGAACAGCTGAAAAATGATTTAGCGCACTATCCATTGGTAACAATAATTTATCAAGCTGCTCAAGACCTGCTTCGGCAACTTCGTGTAGTTTCTCTGGCGTAACCATTTGTGACTCTTTAAAAGGCCCCGCTTCAAGTCGACGCAGGGTTAATATATGTGCGCCACAGCCGAGTTCCTTTCCAACATCTTCCGCTAATGTTCTTATATAGGTTCCTTTCGAACAAGCGACTTCCATCTCAAATTCATCCTGACTTAGCTCAATAAGCTTAATACTGTAAACCGTTATATTTCGCGCCTTTCGTTCAACTTTGATCCCTTTATAAGCTAATTCATAAAGGCGTTTACCATCTTGCTTTAAAGCAGAGTACATGGGAGGAACTTGTTCTATATCTCCAGTATATTTTTCAAACGCTTTTTCTAAATCTGACTCTGAAAATTCAGGCACTTCGCTTGTTGAAAGAACTTCACCTGCAGCATCTGCTGTCGTTGTAGTCACACCTAATTTACAACGCGCTCGATACGTTTTATCCGAGTCTAATAGATAAGCAGAAACTTTGGTTGCCTCACCCAAACAGATAGGCAATAAACCTGTCGCAGGCACATCAAGATTCCCGGTATGCCCTGCCTTATTCGCATTAAACAAACGCTTTACATGTTGTAATACACCGTTAGAGCTTAGACCTGCCGGTTTATCTAAAACGAGAATACCGCTGATATTTCTACCGCGTTTTTTTCTTTGTCGTGACACTGTAGAAAACTGAAGACTAACTGGGTGTTTCGTCGTCGCTATGACTCACTGAGTTAATAATATCAGTAAGACGCTGAGCTCTTTCTATCGACTCGTCGTAATGAAACTCAATATGCGGCACGCCTCTTGAAGTAAGCATGCTCGACAATTCCTGTCGAAAGCGTCCTTTCTTTTCATTCAATTCAGATACAAGCTCAGCTTTGGCTTTTTCTATTGCAGTTTCGTCATCGGAATCAAGCATGTTATTGCCGAGGACAGTAATAAAAATATTCGCATTACCAAGGTCCGGGCTAACATCAACATTAGTTAAGGTAATCATACCAAATTGACTTAAAGGGAATTCGCGCTGTACAAGAATAGAAAGCTCTTCTTTTATAAATTGAGCAACGCGCTGATTACGGCCGAATTCTTTTGGCATGGCTTACCCAGAAATTTTAAACTTTAGGAAGTACTTTATTAAATTGTTCGCTCGACATTTACGCGTTCGAACACTTCAATCTGATCACCAGGTTGTACATCAGTATAGTTTTTAACACCAATACCACAGTCCGTGCCTGATTTAACTTCATTAACGTCATCTTTATAAACGCCTTAATGACTCAAGCTCACCTTCATATACAACAACGTTATCGCGCAATACGCGTATAGGATTATTTCTATTAACGCGTCCTGACGTTACCATACAGCCAGCAATATCTCCGAATTTAGGTGAACGGAAGACTTCACGTACTTCAGCAACACCTGTAATTTGTTCGCGAACATCTGGAGAAAGCATACCGCTTAAGGCAGCTTTCACATCATCAATTACTTCATAGATAATACTGTAATAACGTAAATCTATACCTTCAGAATCAATTAATTTACGTGCACTGGCATCAGCACGAACATTAAAGCCAATAACAACTGCTTTAGAAGCCATCGCTAGATTAATATCAGACTCGGTAATACCACCAACGCCACTACTGACAATACTTACTTTAACTTCATCTGTACTTAAACTGGTTAATGCATCAACTAACGCTTCTGAAGAACCATGAACATCTGTTTTAACCAAGATATTCAAAGCGGAAATTTCGCCTTCCTTCATTTGGTTCATAACATTTTCAAGTTTCGAAGCTTGTTGTTGTGCCATCTTCGTTTCACGGTATTTACCTTGCCTAAACAACGCAATTTCACGCGCTTTCTTTTCATCTGGAACAACTATCATTTCATCGCCTGCATTCGGTGTGCCTGACAAACCCAGAATTTCGACAGGAGTTGATGGTCCAGCTGATGTAACTTCAGAACCGGTATCATCAATCATGGCTCTGACTCGACCAAACTCATGTCCACTTAAAACAACATCACCTTTATTCAAAGTCCCACCTTGAACCAGAATACTCGCAACTGGACCACGGCCTTTATCCAGTCGCGCTTCAATAACTGCACCAGAAGCAGCACCTGTCGCGACGGCTTTTAACTCGAGTATTTCTGCTTGTAATAAAATACTTTCTAACAAAGTATCGACACCTTCACCAGTAAGCGCAGAAACATTAATAAATTGTGTATCACCACCCCAATCTTCAGGAATAACTTCAAATTTAGAAAGCTCTTGCTTAACACGATCCGGGTCGGCATTTTCTTTATCGATTTTATTTACTGCAATAATAATTGGCACTTCAGAAGCTTTAGCATGTTTAACAGCTTCTTCTGTTTGAGGCATGACACCGTCGTCTGCAGCAACAACAATAATAACAATATCAGTTACTTTTGCTCCACGAGCACGCATAGCAGTAAACGCTTCATGTCCCGGTGTATCTAAAAATGCGATTTCACCATTATCAGTCTCAACGCGGTAAGCGCCAATGTGTTGCGTAATACCACCAGCTTCGCCTGCAGCGACTTTACTACGACGAATATAATCAAGTAATGAGGTCTTACCGTGATCAACGTGACCCATAATAGTCACAACAGGCGCTCGAGTAATTTGCTCACCATCTTGTTGTGTAGCTTGAATCATCTCTTCTTCAAGCGCATTTTCTTTTTTCAGTTTCGGGTTGTGCCCCATCTCTTCAACAACAATTGCGGCTGTGTCCTGATCAATAATCTGATTGATCGTTGCCATGGTGCCTAGACCCATCATGACTTTAATTACTTCAGAACTTTTAACAGACATCCGCTGTGCTAAATCAGCAACAGAAATACTTTCAGGCACATCAATGTCTTTTACGACCGGTGCAGTTGGTTTTTCGAAACCGTGTTGTTGACTACCTGTTTGTGCCACAACAGCCTGTCTTTTCGGTTTCTTATTGCGTCTTCTACCAGATCCTTTGGAGGCAACATGTAATTCTTCGCGACCATGTCGTGTACGTTCTTTTTTTCTCTTTCGCAGGAGATTTTTTAGGTTCAGCTGGCGCTGCCTTAACAGGTTCTGCAGGAACTTTTACGGCAGGTTCCGTTGGTGTTTCAACAGCTTGCTTTTCTTCAGCCGCTTTTTGTGCTGCTTCTTTTTGTGCTTCTTCGAGTGCTTTCGCTTCAGCCGCTGCTTTTTCTTCAGCGAGTCTTTCTGCTTCCTCTTCTGCACGCTTTTTAGCCTCTTCTGCTTCAATCGCAGCTTTTTCTTCGGCTAATTTCGCTGCTTTTGCTTCTTCTTCCTGTTTTGCTTCTTCAGCTAAATCACTACGTTTTGCGTAAGTGCGCTTTTTACGAAATTCAACATTAACTGTTTTAGAGGTAGGTTTTGAACGACCTTGACCTGCGACATTTACTTTTAACTCACTTACTGTTTTACGGCGAAGTGTTATTTTCTTCGCATCTGAACTGTCACCTTTACCGTGCTTTTTTCTCAAAAACGCCAATAACTCTGATTTTTCTGAATCCGAAATAACGTCATCGGCTTTCTTTTTAGAAAGTCCAGCTTCGACTAATTGATCCAGTATGCGATCAACTGGTACGCCAACATCGGTCGCAAATTCACTGACAGTAACTTCAGCCATTAATCATTTTCCTCATCATCTGATTCAAACCATGGGATACGTGCAGTCATAATAAGTTTTCCGGCTGCGTCTTTATCGAGCTCAGAAATATCCATCAATTCATCAACTGACTGTTCTGCCAAATCATCCATAGTGATTACATCATGACTCGCAAGCACATAAGCAAGCGCTTCATTCATGCCTTCCATATTTAATAAATCATCAGCCGGTTTTGCATCACCCAGCTTTTCTTCTTTAGCAATCGCTTTGGTTAAAATAACATCGTTCGCACGACCGCGTAATTCATTGACTAAATCTGCGTCGAACTCTTCAATTGCCAACATTTCTTTTTCTGGCACGTAAGCGACTTCTTCTACACTGGAAAAGCCTTCCTGCACAAGAATGAGCGCCATTTCTTCATCAACATCAAGCTGTTCCATAAACATATTTTGCAATGTCTCAGCTTCTGCTTCGTTCTTTTCTTCCGCTTGTTCAACTGACATCACGTTTAATTCCCAGCCAGTTAATTCACTCGCCAGTTTTACATTCTGACCACCTCGACCTATTGCCTGTGATAGGTTTTCTTCAGCGACAGCAACGTCCATCGTATGTTCGTCTTCGTCGACCATTATTGATGCGACTTCAGCTGGTGCCATTGCATTAATAACAAATTGTGCCGGGTTGTCATCCCAGAGAATGATATCAACGCGTTCACCACCTAGTTCATTCGAAACAGCCTGAACACGAGAACCACGCATACCGACACAAGCACCTATAGGATCAATACGAGGATCGTTAGCATTTACAGCAATTTTTGCACGTGCACCCGGATCGCGTGCACCGTTGATAATATCAATCATGCCTTCATTAATTTCCGGCACTTCTATTTTGAATAAGTGAATAAGTAATTCAGGTGCAGTACGGCTTAAATATAATTGAGGGCCACGTGTCACCTCAGGTTTAATTTCTTTTAGAAAAGCGCGAATACGATCGCCTGGGCGAATTGCTTCACGAGGAATTAATTCTTCTCTTGGGATAAACGCTTCTGCATTACTGCCCAAGTCGATAATGACACCGTTGCGTTCAGAGCGTTTAACAACACCACTGACCATTTCACCGACTTTGTCCTGATAAGCACCTAATACCTGCGCACGTTCTGCTTCACGTACTTTTTGAACAATAACCTGTTTTGCTGCCTGCGCAGCAATACGTCCAAACTCAACAGAATCCATTGGTTCTTCGATAAACTGTCCTACTTCTATATCAGGTTGTTTTTCTTGTGCATCAGACAAAGAAACTTGTCTTGTTGGTGCTTCAATTATTGCAAAGTCCTCATCAATGACTTCCCAACAACGAAAAGTGTCGTAATCACCAGTTTCTCGATCAATTTCAACTCGTGCTTCAATGTCTTCTCGGTTTCTCTTCTTCGTTGCACTTGCCAATGCCGCTTCTATGGCTTCAAAGATAATGTCTTTAGCCACACCTTTTTCATTAGAAACAACATCAACAACCATTAATATTTCTTTATTCATTTACTCTACTCATTAACGATGAATTAAAACTGTGGAACCAATCGCGCTCGTTCAATCAAACGAAACGGCACCTTGTATTCCTCATTATCACAACTAATAACAACTTCTTCGTCATCAACTGCTTTTAAAATGCCTGAAAAACGTTTTCTGTTGTCATACTTTTCATATAACTTCAGTTTGATTGCTTCTCCAAGCACTTTATTAAACTGTTCGGGCGTAAACAAAGGTCTATCCAGACCAGGAGAAGAGACTTCCAGGTCATAATGACCTTTAATCGGATCTTCAACATCCAGTACTGCTGATAGCTGGCGACTTACAGCGACACAATCCTCAACAACAATACCGCCTTCCTTATCTATATAAACACGTAAGGTCGAACCGCGCGCACCCTGATTGAGTTCAATACCAAGTAACTCGTAACCTAGTGCGGTTACTTCGTTCTCAAACATATCGAGTAAAAGCTGATTCTGTCTATACATACACGCCTAAAACAAAAAAGGGCTCAAGGCCCTCTTTAAAACAAAAATTCAACAGATAATTATAGTCACATTAAATAAGTCATGCTACATACGACCCTTTAAAATATATGCCAATTACCCATATAGCGTCGCGCCAGAAATTCTGTTTTCTCGCGACATACCATCTATCCGTAGATATAAAAAAACCCCAAAAAAGGGGCCATTCTAGGTGCTGCCAATTTAACCAATCTCATAATTAAAATTGGTAGCGGGGGTAGGATTTGAACCTACGACCTTCGGGTTATGAGCCCGACGAGCTGCCAGACTGCTCCACCCCGCAACTATTAAGAGCTAAATAAAATCACCAATACCGAAAGCTCGTACAACAAGCTGCTCTAGTCCTGCATCAGAGGACGCGAATACTACAGTGCCGCATGATCATTTTCAAGACACTTTATGCAATTGATTTAATTAGAGTTAGGCAAAAATCCATGTAACTTAACAGCTTGCCTTTTTGAACCCCAGTTTCCAGGCTCAGCTTCAAATAAACCTGCACAAAGCGAACCGCAGCTCTGGCACGCTCCTTTTTCACTTAAATTCCATTTTTTAAGTTCATACCAGTCACGAACGATTAACTCTTCACCACATTTTGTACAAAAAGTCGTATCGCCTTCCTTATCATGGACATTACCTGTATAGACGTAATTCAAGCCATTCAAAATAGCAATACTTCTCAGTTTTTTTAAACTTTCTAGTGTTGTCCTTGGTTTGTCTCTCATTTTCCAGTCAGGATGAAATGCAGAAAAATGTAACGGCACATCAGGCCCTAATTCACTATAAATCCATTCCGTCATCTGATTCATTTCTTTTTCCGAGTCGTTTTCTCCCGGAATAATCAATGTTGTTATTTCTATCCAAACACTGGTTTCCTGTTTTAGATATTTTAGTGTCTCTAAAACTGGCGCTAAATGACTGCCGGTTATCTTATAATAAAAATCTTCCGTAAAAGCCTTTAAATCAATATTGACGGCATCGATATGTTGATAGAACTCCTTTCTCGGTTCAGGCATGACATAACCGGCTGACACAGCAACTGTCTTTATATCGTGCTCATGGCAGGCTTGCGCAACATCAATGGCATATTCATGAAAAATAACGGGATCGTTATAAGTAAAAGCAATACTTTTGCAGCCTGTTTTCTTTGCTGCCAATGCTAATGTTTCCGGGCTCGCGACATCAGCCAGCGTGTCCATTTCTCGTGATTTGCTGATGTCCCAATTTTGGCAAAATTTACAGGCCAAATTACAACCTGCTGTACCAAATGAAAACACGGGGGTTCCAGGATAGAAATGATTAAGCGGTTTTTTCTCAATCGGATCGATGCAAAAACCACTAGAGCGCCCATAAGTTGTTAGTACAATCTCATCGTCCATACAGACGCGGACGAAACAAAGCCCCGATTGACCATTTTTTAGCTTGCATTCTCTCGGACAAAGATCGCACTGAACCCGCCCATCATCGAGTTTATGCCAGTATTTCGTTTTAACTGTATTCGTTTTCATTTTCTAATAACAAATGACTATACGTTAATATTAGTCCTATAATTTGAAAGTAGTTAATTAATATATATGAGCTCGACTTCAATGAATCACCCCCTTTCAATCCGACCAACCGCCGTTGCAGGCAGCTTTTATCCAAAGCACGCTAGCGAATTGAATAACATGCTGAAAAAGCTTCTTTCTCTGGATTCGGTCAAGGTTGCAACACCTAAAGCTATCATTGCACCACATGCTGGCTATATTTATTCAGGCCAAACTGCCGCCAGTGTTTATTCCAATATCGAACAGGTAAAGGACAAGATTAGGCGCGTTGTGTTACTGGGTCCAACACATCGTGTTTATGTAAAAGGTATTGCTTTACCCAGCAATACGCATTTCGCCTCGCCATTAGGTAATGTTTCAATTGATACGCAAAGTCTGAAAAAATCAGCTCACATTCCTTTGTTGATTACATTGATGAAGCACATGTGCAGGAACACAGTCTTGAAGTGCACATTCCTTTTTTACAAAAAGTCATAAACAACTTTTTGCTTTTACCTATTCTTGTTGGTAATGCCACTCCCGAACAAGTTGCTACTATTCTTAAGGAGCTTTGGGGCAATGATGAAACCTTGATCGTAATTAGTTCCGACTTAAGTCATTATTTAAATTATGAAACAGCAAGTAAAACTGATCGCAACACAACAAAATTAATAGAAAAATTTGATTATGAACACATTGGTTCTCAACAAGCTTGCGGTTGTATGCCGATGCGCGGTTTATTAAAACTAGCACAAGAAAAAAATATGACAATACAAACAATTGATTTACGCAATTCCGGCGACACAGCAGGCACGAAAGATCGTGTTGTTGGTTACGGCGCTTATGCGCTATTTGAAAGCAATGATAAAATTTTAAATGATAACGATAAGGTTATTGTTTTTGATGTTATGCACAACAGCATCAAACAGGGCTTGAACATTGAACAAGCGTTTAACATTGATTTAAACGACTTAGCTGAAACATTAAAAACAAACTATGCTGTATTTGTAACATTAAAACTAAATGGTCAACTACGTGGCTGCATAGGTACAAATGAAGCACACATGCCTCTAATTGAGGCTGTAGCAAAATATGCACATGCCGCTGCATTTTCTGATCCGCGCTTTAAACCATTAACTGAAGAAGAATATAAACAAGTTGAAATAAGCTTATCGGTCTTAACACCTGCTGAACCCTTTCCTTTCAAAGATGAACAGGATTTATTAAACAAACTTCGTCCAAACACAGATGGTTTAATCATTGCCAAAAATAATAAACGCGCAACATTTTTACCTGTAGTTTGGGAATCATTATCTAAACCTGAACAATTCTTCAGCGAATTAAAAAGAAAGGCAGGCATACCTGCATCTGAATCAGTCGAAGAAGCCTGGCGTTACACTGCTGAATATTATAGTTAGTACTAATTTAAGCTATTGGCAGGAACCAACTGACCCTTTTTCACATACCTGTCCATCTACCCAAATAGTATTACTTAATTGCACGTTATTTAAATTCGCTCCGGCTAATAATGCACCTGTTAAATCAGCATAAGATAGATCAGCATTTTTTAAATTTGCATAACGCAAATCTGTTTTAGACAAATTTGCTCCTACTAATCTTACCCCTTCTAAATCTGCATAACTTAAATCACTTGCTATAACTTCAGCATAAGCCATATCCGATCCGGTAAAATTTACACCGAGTAATTTAGCGTTATTTAATTTTGCATCCGTTAAAACCGATTGTTCAAGACTCTGGTTTTCTACCTCTAAATTAACAAAAAGACAGTTTTGCCAATTTACACCTTTACTGGCTGGTACTGAACAATCCACTAATTCTTTATTTTGGTTTGACGTTAAAACAAACCCAAAAACAACTAAAAAAAATACTAATAAAACAATAGAAAACATCGGCAATTTTGGTCGTTTCAACTTCTTTTTATACGCTTCATTTAACGTGTTTATATTTTTTCGATGGCGTAACATTTCTTTAGACTCAGTATCCCGACGCTCTCGGGTTCTACGTCTTTCTTCGGCCATTTCCTTATGTGAATTTTGTTGCTGGTGCCTTTTTTCTGAAACACGTTCATCAACCCGAATTTTCGCAAGTTCCAGTTTTTCTTGATCAACTGGTTCTTGCAGCATAACTTCAGGAATAAGCTCAGGCTGTTTGATAACTTTCTGCCAATTTATTTCGTCGACACTCACTTCATCATCATAGTTAAGTCGACCCAACAAAATATTTCTTGAAATTTGTGCAGTTAAAAATGGGCCTTTTACCTGCCCTTCTCTCCGTACAAACCATAACCTACGCTCTGCCAAAATACTGCTCCACATCTATAAAACCCATTAAAAACAGGTCAAGTTTCGTGCCAATTAGCCGATAATTTACTATGGATATGCAATCAATAATTCCGGCGAAGTCAAATCAACTGGCAGTCAAATCCGCACAACTTAACTTATCCCGTTTACTCATCGGGCAGATTCTTAATGCATCTGTTGTTGAAAAAAAATCGTCAAACACCCTTATCCTGAAAGTAGGTAACCAACTACTCGAAGCCAGAGCAACACAAAACAAAACATTAAATGTTGGCGAACAATTAAAACTTGTTGTAGAGAAACAAGACAACCCTACTACTTTACGTGTAGTACAACATGATTCCAAAATAAACTCACAGGAAGCGAAGCAACAATTACAACAACAATTACTTAGAGAAGCGATTCCAAAACAGGCTGGGTTGGAAAAACTAACAACACTATTAAGTCAGGTTTCTAAGAATATTAACGCGTCTATTCAAATACCTGCATCTGTTAAACAGCAAATTAAAAAATTAATTGACCAATTACCGGAGCAGAATAATTTAAAAAATGAATCTGGTTTAAAAACGGTAATTAAAAACTCGGGTGTTTTTCTCGAAGCGAAATTATTAACTGAAGCATTCAACAAGGACGGCAACAAATTAAACGCCGCTTTTAAAACAACTCATCAAGCTTCGCAAAAAGAATCTTCACAGTTATTAAAACCGGCCTTAAACCAGGCTTTACTACAACCACAGAAATTAGACTTAGCAAGAGATTTAAAAGCCAACTTGTTACAACTCTCTGCGGCCATTAATAAACATAAAGCAAGCAGCCCGCTCGGCAAGACGAACAGTGATGTTATTTTAATTAAACCACCCCATACATCATTTCAAGCATCATCAATTGAAATTGCTAATAAAAATGCAACAAGCACTAAAGAAACCACAATAAAAGCTGCTGAACTGGCATTAAAAGCAGAAACAGAAACACTAAACAAACAAATAGAATCTTCTCTCGCACGCATAGAAGTGAATCAATCAAAGGCTGTCGTTAGCTACGACAATCAATCACCACTCTGGTCGATTGAAATGCCAGTAAAGGATGAAAAAGACATTGATTTATTAAAACTGAATATTCATGAAGATAAAGATCCAAACAACAACGATAAAAAAAATCAACAATGGACGACCAATTTAAAAATCACCTTTGAGAACATAGGGTCGCTTTCTGCAAAACTCTCTATTATCGATAAAGAAGTGAATGCGATACTTTGGTCGGACAATGAAATTCTAAACAGCCTGATAGAGGATAATTTAGCTGCACTAAATAAAAAAATCGAACTTCATGGTTTAACAACAGGAAAAATCACTTGTTTAAAAGAAGCACCTGCTGAACAGGATGAGTCACATACAAATAATAATTTAATTAGTATCACAATATGAATGAGCCAGAAAAAGTACCAGGGAAAACACCAGAAAAGGTTGTCGCGCTGACATATGACGGTCTCTCTGCACCAGTATTATCGGCTAAAGGTATCGGTGAAATCGCAGAAGAAATTCTTGCTATAGCAAAGGAACATAA
This sequence comes from Pseudomonadota bacterium, assembly GCA_038142205.1. Taxonomy (GTDB): domain Bacteria; phylum Pseudomonadota; class Gammaproteobacteria; order Eutrophobiales; family Eutrophobiaceae; genus UBA7359. The sequence continues at coordinate 1,073,252 of JAYQJO010000001.1, forward strand.
TATCCCGATAAGAGAAGAACCGGAGTTAACGGAACTATTATCTGAACTGAAATTAAATCAGGAAATCCCCAGAGAACTGTATGTCGCCGTCGCCGAAGTCATCGCCTTTGCTTATATGTTAAAAGGTAAAGTACCTGACCAGGTTTAATCGTTTAGCTTTGCCCTGATTGTTTATTTCTAGCTTCCTTGGCTTTTTTCTTATCTCCCAAACTATCATACGCAGCAGCAATCAAGGCCCAGTTGTCCGACCTTAACCGTCTATTTGCGCCCGCTAATGCATTGGACTTTCTTGCCATAGCGATCGCTTGTTGCCATTGTTGTTGCTGCATACGAGCAGCGGCAAGTTGATGCCACAGTAATGCATTTTTAGGTTCAATGCGTAATGCCCGCTCTATTGTTGCAACAGCCTGCTCGGTTTTCCCCTGACTTGAATATTGTTCGGCGTCATTTATTAATGAAGCAATCACCGTTTCTTTCTGGCTATCTATTGCTTTACCTTTAGCCTTCTTGCTTACTATTGGTGCATTCCGCTCTTCTATCGGCACAAGCACGACTGATTTTGTCGGCTGTTCTGCACACGCAAACAAATTCAATAGTAATGTAGTCAATATAAGTCTTTTTAAAGAAGTCATGATTTATTTTAGCTTGTTAATCAGAAACAATTAACATAATCAGGCGGGTATTGATTAACAAAAGGATAAGCTCGGGTTTGCGAACAACTGGAAACAGAATTACTCATATCAGGGAACTCATACCAGCTTATTTCTTCCGGCTCGATTAATGTTAACGGTTCCGGTTTAATTTTTTTCATCATATCTAACCATACCTGCATCGCACCGGTTGAACCTGTTAATTTAGTTGTTTTGTTATCATCGCGACCAAGCCAGACAGTCGCAAGTAATCGATCACCAAAACCGGTAAACCAACTGTCTCTCAAGCCATTCGTTGTTCCTGTTTTTCCTGCTAATGGCATTAAAGAAGGCAATTCACGCGTTAAGCGCCTTGCTGTACCGTTTTTAACAACTTCAGCAAGTAAGTATTGTGTTAAAAATGCAGTTTCCGGCGCGATATATTCGCGCACATCCAAGTCATACCGGCGTAATGGTTTGCCTTCCTTATTGAGTACAGCTCGAATTGTTCTGAATGGAATTTGCAGGCCCCAGCTGGCAATAGTCTGGTACATTTGTGTCACTTCATAAGGTGACAGGTTTATCGAACCGAGTAAGATTGAAGGTAAGTTTGGAATGGTTGATCTGACACCGAGGTTTTTTAATGTTTCAATGACGTTTTCTAAACCTAAATCCATTCCTAAGCGAACAGTAGAAATATTATAAGATTTGGCAAACGATCTGACTAACGGCACTTTACCATGATATTGCTTATCATAATTTTGTGGTTGCCAAACTTTCCCGTTTTTTTGTTGTAGCGTCAACTTTGAGTCATCCAAAGCAGACAAAACATTGTACTTTTTTGGCAAATTTAACGCCGTCATATAAACAGCGGGCTTTACCAGCGAACCAATTTGTCGTTTTGCATCCAATGCTCGGTTAAACGCATTTTGATTTTTATTTCTATCGCCTATCAGCGCTAATACTTCTGAAGCATGCGGATCAACCATGACTAATGCAGACTGTAATGTACCTGATTTGAAACGTTTTTCCTTATCAAGTTTTAATAATCTTTTTGCCAAACTGTTTTGGGCAATTTCCTGTTTATCAACATCCAATGTTGTATGTATTTGCAAACCTTCATTCCTGAGATCATCAATCTGATAATCTCGTTTTAGATGGCGTCTGACTAAATCAATATAAGCAGGATATTTTGCACTACTCCAGTCAGGTTTCTTAGTAACGCCTATGGTATAGCTGAAGCACGCTGCATTTCTACAGATGTAATAAACTCTTGTTCATTTAATAAATTCAACACAAGATTACGACGTTTTAAAGCTCTCTCTGGATGTTTACGCGGGTTATAATAAGATGCACCTTTAACAAGACCGACTAACAACGAAACTTCGGCAATATTTAACTCTTTTAAAGGTTTGGAAAAATAAAACTCTGCTGCAGTGCCAAAACCATGAATACTGCGTGCACCATTTTGCCCCAAATAAACCTCATTAACATAAGCAGCGAGAATACTTTCCTTGCTATAATGATATTCCAGCATTAAAGCCATTATCATTTCATTAATTTTACGTGAATAGGTTCTTTCACGAGTTAAAAACATGTTTTTGATTAACTGTTGAGTCAGGGTACTTCCACCCTGCTTAATTTTTCCAGCTAATAAATTAGTAATAACTGAACGGATAATACCAATTGGATCGATGCCGTAATGTTCATAAAAGTTTCTATCTTCAACGGCTATTAATGCCTTAATTAATGACTGCGGAATCGACTCATATTTAATTAACACCCTGTCTTCATCATGTAAAGGAAAGATTTTTCCAATTAACTCAGGACTTAATCTCACTATCTGAATATTTCCACCCTTATCTAATAATTTTATTTGAGATATCACACCGTTATTAATCTGAATTTGTATCTTTCGTGCTTTTTCATAACTGTCCCAGTAATGAAACTGCCTTGTATATATACTGATGAGTGAAGCATAGCTATTAAATTGACCTTGTTTACCTAACGTTTTTACAGGCTCATAGTTTGCTTCACTAAGTTTGTTAATTAATTGTTTTTGGCTAATTTTCTTTCCAACATAAAGTTCTACCGGTTGCGCATACACTCTTGCAGGAACAGACCAACGCTTACCTTCAAACTCTTTTCTTATTTGAAAATCCAGCCAAACACAATATGACAAGCAAACACAAGCCATAATGACTATTAACTGGATAAACCAAAGTTTAAGTAGAGACTTTTTCTTTTTTCTATTTTGAGTTTTCTTCTTACGCGTGGTTTTACGTTTTTTAGCCATGAAGTTGTATTTTTAGGAAGAATAACGCAGTAACTATGTCGAAAATTACTACTTCATTCAAGAGTTTTACCTAAAGAGAGGTAGGTATCTCTGTTTTGCAGGAACAAAAACAGATTTCGTAAAGAATAGAACATTATCCCTAAAATTATAATCACGTCGATGCTCATACACTTCTCGACATTGCCAAAGTGCCTACTGTTGGTCTCTAGCACTTAGTTATTGATGCGTCGTCGCTCCGGACTTATCCATTTTTTTAAAATCTAAATTAATTTAAAGTTAATTCGAAAATGTGTTCCGTGCATTTTCCATCGCCTAAATTCCTGTAGGCATAAAAAAAGCCCCCTAGAAACGGGGCTTTTGAATTTAGCGGAAGCTTACTTAAGTAAGCTTTCGACTAGCGCCTTACGGCGTTTTTTTCTTGCTTCAATGACTGCTCTGGCCTGTTGTTTGCGTTCTTTATCACGCTGACCTGAGGTCATTTTCCGCTTATCTTCTTCCTGATTTTTTTTTGGCTTTTTTCTTAGCCTTTTTCTTTGCAGCTTTTTTCTTGGCTTTCTTTTTGGCTACTTTTTTCTTAGCTTTTTTCTTGGCTACTTTTTTCTTAGCCTTTTTCTTTGTAGCTTTTTTCTTAGCCTTTTTCTTGGCTACTTTTTTCTTAGCCTTTTTCTTTGCAGCTTTTTTCTTGGCTTTCTTTTTGGCTACTTTTTTCTTTGCCTTTTTCTTTGCTACTTTCTTCTTTGCAACTTTTTTCTTTGCAGTCTTCTTCTTTGCTTTCTTCTTCGCCATAGTTGGAGACTCCCCTAAAACTAATTTAATTTAACAAAATGTATACATAACATTAAACAAACACACCGCAATTATAGTCATGTTTTTTATTTTTACTATTATTTTTTAAAAAAAAACCTTAATCGATATAAAAAAAGCTTTTTTAAATGTTATTTATGCAACAAAAGTACTCTTAATTCATAGTTCATAGTTTGAAATAACATTAATAAATAAAAACTAGGTTAGCTGTTTAAGTATATCTTTGGTCACTGCATTGACTTCTTGCATACCATCTACACTTATATATTTTATTTTTGCATCACCCTTATTTGCTTCTTCTGTATAAAATTTTATTAAAGGTGATGTTTGTTCATGATAAACATCTAAGCGATTTCTAACCGTCTCTTCTTTATCATCATCACGTTGAACAAGTTCTTCATTCGTTACATCATCCTTACCTTCTACCTTCGGTGGATTAAACTCCACATGGTAAGTACGACCTGATGCCAGGTGCGCTCTTCTACCACTCATGCGTTTAATAATAACCTCGTCTTCTGCTTTAATTTCAATAACATAGCCTACATCTATGTTGGCTGAAATCATTGCTTCTGCCTGTACTATAGTGCGAGGAAAACCGTCAAATAAATAACCATTTGTACAGTCATCTTCACTAATACGTTCTTTAACCAGATTAATAATCAGATCATCAGAAACAAGACCACCTGCATCCATTACCTGTTTAGCTTCCTTACCTAATTCTGTTCCAGCACTTACTGCAGCACGTAACATATCACCCGTTGATATTTGAGGGATGTTAAATTTTTCTTTTATTAAATTTGCTTGAGTGCCTTTACCTGCGCCTGGTGGTCCTAACAATATTATTTTCATTTATACTTAGCTCCTATTACTTTTACTTAATATAATCATTATTTTTTAAAAACAGGAAATAAACAAATGAAAATTGAACTTGATAGCGAAAACCCCGTATCAAATAAAATTATTTCCTATTCTGACGATTCATTTACTTTGAAAGATAAAGTTATAAAATCAAATATCGTAGTTTCTAATGATCGTTTAATTGAAAACTGGCCTATTGCTTCTTATAAAGTTCTTGCATTGCAACACATGGACTCAATCATTGAGTGGCAACCTGAAATTATCTTACTTGGCACTGGCAAAGAGTCTGGTTTTCAAAATTATGAACTACTTTCTTACCTCGCTGCACAAAACATCGGCCTTGAAATCATGAATACAGGTGCTGCGTGCCGAAGTTATAATTTATTAATAGATGAAGGCAGAAATGTCGTCGCCTGTCTGTTTTTAAACGTTGTTTAATCTTCTATATTCAAACTATCAAGCGAAAAACCTTCTCTAATCAATATTTGTCGAAGGCGTTTTATCGCTTCTATCTGAATTTGCCTGACGCGCTCACGAGTCACGCCCAATTCATTACCAATTTCTTCTAAAGTCGCTACCTCTCGACCATGTAAGCCGAAACGATGCTCAACAACTGCACACTGCTTTTCTGTTAACTGGTTTAACCAGGTATCAATATGTTCTTTTACAACATCATTTTGCAGTAATAAGGAAGGATCAATGTTGTGTTCATCAGGCAAAGTGTCTAACAAGGATTTATCAGGGTCATAAGGACTAGGAGAATCAACCGAGGTTTCCCGTTCATACAAACCGAGCATACGTTTTACATCATCGATAGGTTGATCGAGCATATCAGCTACATCTTGTGGCGTTGGTTCACGATCCAGTGTTTGAGACAGTTTGCGTGCGGCACGTAAATAAATATTAATTTCTTTTACAACATGAATAGGTAGACGAACCGTTCGTGTTTGGTTCATCAATCCGCGCTCTATTGTTTGTCTAATCCACCATGTTGCATAGGTTGAAAAACGAAAGCCTCTTTCTGGGTCAAATTTTTCAACTGCTCGAATCAAACCCAGATTACCTTCTTCGATTAAATCGAGTAATGCCAAGCCGCGATTCATATAACGGCGTGCAATTTTCACAACTAACCGCAAATTACTTTCAATCATGCGTTTTTTCGCGCTTTCATCGCCTTGTAATAATTTACGCGAAAAATAAACTTCTTCTTCTGCTGTTAATAAAGGAGAAAAACCTATTTCGTTTAGATACATACGCGTTGCATCTAAGTCACCCGCTGACAGCGATATATTTTCAGGTTCAGCTTTTTTTTCATTTGTTCTAGACGTTGTTACATCATCGTTAGCTTCACTAACGATCTCGTCATCTGTTAATTGAATATCCTCAACTTCATTCTCTTCAGCTTCAGGTTCAGATTTATTATCTTCGTCTTTCATAAGCTTTTAGCCGAGATCTCATGTACGCTTTTTCGGTAAAAATTGAGTGGGATTAACTGGCTTGCCATTTTTTCGTATTTCAAAATGCAATAAAGTACTCCCCGTGTGATCCTGTCCCATTTCAGAAATGGCCTGACCTGCTTTCACTATATCGCCTTCCTTGACCAAAAGTTTACTGTTATATGCATAAGCACTGAGATATGTATCATTATGTTTTATGATAATAAGCTTTCCATAGCCCACAAGTCCACCGCCACTATAAACTACTTCACCAGTAGCTGCTGCTTTTACACGCTGCCCAGCTCGCCCAAGAATATTAAGTCCTTTTTTTGCAGTCGGTGAATTTGTTTTGGAAATTTTTCCAGTTGTCGGCCAGTTCCACTTCACTGGCCCCTTCGGTAAAGACTTCGGTGGTGACTTTTTTGCTATCTGCGTTGCTTTTTTAGTAACAGGCTTCGCTTCTTTTTTTGGCAAAGGCTGTTTTACTGTTTTTTCAGCTGCGCTTTCTGCTGAGTTTTTAAGATTTGTCCCTTTTTTCTTAAGAATGGATTTTAAACGGATAACCTGGCCAGGATAAATCGTATAAGGAGCTTTAATTTCGTTCCAATTAGCGACTTGTTTATAATCAAAGTTATAACGCCAGGCAATGGAATAAAGTGTGTCACCTTCACTGACAATGTGATAGCCCGACTTATTTTGAACAACAGTTTTCTTTTTTACGTTATTTTTATACTTGCTGCTATTTTGTGACGTTGTTGCTGTTGGCTCTTTAACTTCACTTCTATTTGTCACGGGCGCAACACCTGTTCCGGCACAAGCTTGAAGTAAAAATATACTCAATAAACAAAGAATAATTTTAAATTGGCAATTCATCCTTTCACTATTAAGTTCTAAAGTATTTAAGTTGAATCAAGTCCACCCAGCATAGGAACAAAACTAACTGAGTCGATAACTTGCTCTTCATACCCTTCTTCTCTGCGCGTAATCAATAATAGCTTTTGACCACCCGCATCTCCAACAGGAATGATTAAACGACCGTTAATCGCTAATTGCTCACGCAATGCATCGGGGACACCGATTGGTGCAGCAGCAACAATAATACCATCAAAAGGAGCATGTACAGACCAACCAATATTACCGTCTGCGTGTTTCGTTCTGATATTGGTATAACTAAGTTTCTGAAACCGTTCACGCGCACGTATTAACAAACCATTAATTCTTTCCACGGTATAAACACGTTTAGCAAACTGTGCCATAACCACTGTTTGATAACCACAGCCTGTACCTACTTCCAGGACATTTTCCAATTTGCGGTCTTTAATTAGTGCTTCTGTCATTTTTGCAACGATATAGGGTTGTGAAATCGTCTGACTAAAACCGATTGGTAGTGCTGTATTTTCATAAGCGCGGCTGGCTAACGCTTCATCAACAAATAAGTGCCGCGGTGTTTTACGAATCACATCAAGCACAGCATTGGATTTAATTCCCATCTCGACCAATGTATTTGCCAAGCGATCACGCGTGCGCTGTGAAGTCATTCCAATGCCATGATAATCGACAGACATTAATTCAAATCTCCAAACCAGTTAGTTAATGATGTCAAAAAATCATGTCGGGGTAGATCAACGTGCATTGGTGTAATAGAAACATGGTTTGTTCGGATTGCATGAAAATCGGTACCTTTGCCAGCATCTTGCTCTGGTCCAACCGGACCTACCCAGTAAACTTTACGACCTTTCGGATCTAATGCCTCCTGTGCGGGCTCTGATTTATGTCGATTACCCAAACGGGTGACCTCAAAGCTTTTATTTTGCTGTATTCAACATCAGGGATATTTATATTTAACAGTACGTCATCCAACGGTTTTTCTATCATTGATTGAACAATTTTTTTGCCACTAAAACAGAAGTTGAATAATCAGCAGGACTCTCAGCTGCATAAGAAAGCGCAATTGCCGGACAACCTAAGTAGCGCCCTTCCATTGCTGCTGCGACAGTACCCGAGTACAGCACATCATCACCCAAGTTTGCACCTGAATTAATACCACTAATGACCATATCTGGTTCATGTTCCAATAAACCGGTAATCGCAAGATGAACACAATCAGTTGGTGTACCGTTTACATAATAAAAACCACGATTATCCTGCTTTACACGTAAAGGCGCATCTAGTGTTAATGAGTTACTTGCACCGCTACGGTCACGATCAGGCGCAACAACAGTAATTTGCCCCAAATCTTTTAACGCATCAGCTAATGCTGCTAAACCCGGCGCTTGATAACCGTCATCGTTACTTAATAAAAAATGCATTTAACAAGTTTTCTTTTAATTATAATTTTGGCGCAAGTTAAAAATAATGGTTTAGCCTCACTTAAGAGATTAAAAATTCCAATAAGGCCTTCTGTGAATGCAATCGATTACCTGCTTCCTCCCAAACAACACTTTGCGGCCCTTCCAATACATTTTCAGATACTTCTTCACCACGATGCGCGGGTAAACAATGCATAAACAATGCATCAACATTTGCCACTTCCATAATGTCAGAATTTACCTGGTATTTCGCAAACTTTTGCATGCGTTTTTTTTGTTCTTCTTCCTGCCCCATGCTTGCCCAGACATCTGTTACGATTAAATCCGCATTTTTTGCCGCTTCATCCGGGTTTCGTTCTATCACAACATTATTTTTTGTTGAGGCAAGTATTTCATCATCAGGATCAAAACCTTCAGGGCAAGCAACGGTTAAATGAAAGTTAAAAATCTTTGCTGCATTCATATAGGAATGGCACATATTGTTACCATCACCAAACCAGACAACCTTTTTACCTTCAATCGAGCCGCGTGTTTCGTGATAAGTTAATAAATCAGCTAATAACTGACAGGGGTGATAGCTGTCTGTTAATGCATTAATGACAGGCACGTCCGAATATTCGGCAAATCGTTCGATTTTTTCATGCTCATACGTACGCAACATAATGCAATCGACCATTTTCGATAGCACTCGCGCTGTATCTTCAATCGGTTCACCGCGGCCTATTTGTGTACCGTTTGGTGCTAGATAAATAGCATGCCCACCTAACTGCGCCATGCCTGCTTCAAACGAAACACGTGTGCGTGTCGACGATTTTTCAAAAATCATTCCCAACACACGCCCGTTTAAACTCGCTTCATAGTTCTTTTTGATAAATTGTTTTTTTAGTTGCTCTGCGCGATTAATAATTGAGACTAATTCATCACGGCTTAAACTATTCAGTGTTAAAAAATGTCTTGTTTCCATAACTCAACCTTTAAGCTAGATATTTTTTGATGACATTGCTTAAAATTGAAACAATTTCATCTGCTTCTTCATTACTCATCACTAACGGCGGTAATAATCGAATAATATTGCCTGTTGTAACATTGATAAGTAACTTTTCTTCTAATGCTAGACCAGCTAACTCAGCACAATCGTTTTCAAGTTCAATACCGATCATTAAACCTTTGCCACGAATCTCTCTTATCCCGTTTATATTACTTAAACCTTGCTTAAAACCGTCTAAAAGTCGATTTCCGAGCTCTTTTGCTCGCGCTGCTAAGTTATCGCTTTCTAAAACTTCTATAACAGATAATGCTGCTCTTGCAGCGAGAGGGTTACCACCGAAAGTAGAACCATGGCTACCCGGTTGAAATAACGCTGCGGCTGCACCACTTGCCAAACAAGCTCCAATTGGTACACCATTACCTAAAGCTTTTGCCAACGTCATGACGTCCGGTTTAATTGCTTCATGTTGAAAGGCAAACCATTCACCTGTACGCCCCATACCGGTTTGTATTTCATCCAATATCATCAAACAATCATTTTCATCACAAAATGATCGGACTGCTTTTAAATAACCTTCATCAGGAATGACAACACCGCCCTCACCTAGTATCGGTTCTACCATTACAGCAACAATATCGGGTGTTGTTTCGGCAATTTCGTTTAAAGCATCGATATTGTTATAGGGAATATGCTTAAAACCTTCTACTAAAGGCGTGAAACCTTTTTTAACTTTATTGTTCCCTGTCGCCGTTAAAGTTGCCATCGTACGTCCATGGAAACTGCCTTCCATGGTAATAATGATCGGTGCGGTTATTCCCTTGTTGTTACCATAGAGACGTGCGAGTTTAATTGCTGCCTCATTCGCTTCGGCACCGGAATTACCAAAAAACACTTTTTCCATGCCTGAGTGTTCGACCAACTTATCAGCCAGTTTTTCCTGTAAGGGAATCTGATAGAGATTTGATGTATGGATTAAATTCGCTGCCTGATCAGCGATTGCTGATTGCACAACAGGATGAGCATGCCCTAAACCACATACAGCAATACCACTCAACGCATCAAGATAGCGTTGACCGTCCATATCCGTTAGCCAGACACCTTCGCCTGAAACGAAACTGACCGGTAACGGTGCATAATTTGTCATTAGTGAATTGCTCATTTAATAAATTTATCTGACTTTGAAAATCGCCGCTCGTGTGTAGTTACTTCGGACTCCTGTCCTCTCACGCATCCTTGCATATCGTCCTTGCGCGTACGACGTACATTATATCCCTATAAATAGTAAACCCGGCCATAAGCCGGGCTACATAGAAACACTTAAAAAATTATTTCTTATAAAGGCAAGCCATGCCCCTGACCCACCATACACATCAACATGGGTATGGAAAGAAAAGTATTTGTTCTGGATGCCATTAATGCAATGCCTTTTGATTTTGCAATTTCATCAGCAGTTGCTTCAACAATACCTAAGATTTTCTTCTGGTTTGGCCAAATTAAAACCCAAACATTGAACAACATAATCGTACCTAACCATGCGCCAATACCAATAATTGCATTGCCTTCTTGCAATGTAAAAGCATTAACAAGACTTACACCCGGCATAATTTCCAACGCTGCCGCACCAGTTAGCCAGGTTGCTAATGCACCCCAACGGAACCACCACAGTGCACGAGGCGCGACGTATTTATTAATTGCCGCAGGTCCAGGGCCACCTTCGTCCGCCAACGCTGCACCGACTGCAGGAACTTGCACGAAATTAAAATAATAAAGCAAACCTATCCAGATAACGCCAGCAAAAACATGTAACCAAACAACAAAAGACCAAGCACTGAAATCACCAACACCGCCAACTACGAGCATGATGATAATTGCAGTGACAAAACCTAATACTAGCGTACCGTGCACAGACTTAAGTGGATTCATAGTATTCCCCCAAAAAATGATAAAATAACATCTTATTAATAAACTCAAACTTGGAATGGGATTATACTGTTCTGAATTCAGACTAACAGCCCTAAATGGCAGATATTCCACCGAAATAGGTTCTGTTGGGTAAATATAATCAATGGCTTACTGCTAAATGGTGATCAAATACACCTTTTCGGTATAATCCACGGCAATAAAATATATCCCAGACTGACACACCGAGGTACAACCCTATGGAAATACAAGAAGAAATCAAAAATATCGTCGAAACAAACCCAATCGTGCTTTTTATGAAAGGCTCACCGGACTTCCCACAGTGCGGTTTCTCAATGCGCACATCAGAAGCCCTAAAATCTTGCAATGTGGAATTTACACATGTTGACGTATTAGCTGAACCTGAAATGCGCGCCAAACTGCCAGAATATTCAAACTGGCCGACCTTTCCACAAGTATTCATCAATGGCGACCTCGTCGGTGGTTGCGATATCGTCATGGACTTGTATGAAAAAGGCGAATTACAAACAATGACGCAAGAAGCGGCAAAATAAAAATAACCTTATCATGAGAGCAGTGAGAGCTGCTCTCAAACCTTCCTTTCTTTTAATTTTTCTAGCTTCATAGCGCCTTTGTTGCTCTATCGCATGTGCGAAAAAGCAGCGAACTTATCCTTATAGGCGAAACAGCTGTATAAAAGAATTAATTACTCATGCCCACCATCAATCCACATACACTTCCCTCCACTTTGGTCTCTTAAAAATTCAAGATACTTTTCATGTGCGGCGAGTTCTTCTTTGGTTGGCTTGACTAACGGTAATGGTTTTCGATTTTCATCATTTAATCTTATAGCATTCTGTTCGGCTGCTTCTTCCTCTTCCATAGAACCCAAAGCAAGCGCTTCTTGCCCACCTGTCATGGCAAGATAGACGTCTAACAAAATTTGCGCATCAAGTAAGGCGCCATGCAGATCGCGTTTCGAATTATCTATCTCATAACGTTTACACAAAGCATCGAGATTATTTTTTTGTCCCGGATGTTTTTCGCGCGCCATCGTTAACGTATCGGTAACAGTACAGAAGTGTTCTATCTTGCCCCATTTTATACCCAGCTTTCTTAATTCATGATCAATAAAGCCCACATCAAACGGTGCGTTATGAATAATCAGCTCGCTATCACGAATGAAGTTGACAAACTCCTGTGCAATATCTTTAAAACGTGGCTTATCAGCAAGGAATTCATTACTAATACCGTGGACATTGTAGGCGCCTTCGTCTATTTCACGATCAGGGTTTATGTATTGGTGATAATGTTTGTTTGTTTTCCGGCGGTTGATGATTTCAACGCAACCAATTTCGATAATACGATGACCTTGCTTTGGTTCGAGTCCGGTTGTTTCTGTATCGAGTACGATTTGTCTCACTTTGAATTCCCTGCTGTTAACATTTCATCAATGGCTTTGTTAGCAAGTGCATCAACTATCTCATTTTCCGTATGTCCGCTATGCCCTTTTACCCATTGCCATTCTATTTGATGTTTTTGGCAGGCTTCATCTAGCCGTTGCCATAAGTCTTGATTCTTTACTGCTTTCTTTGCTGCGGTTTTCCAGTTGCGTTTTTTCCAACCGTCCATCCATTCGGTAATGCCTTTCATCACGTATTGCGAATCAGTTGTTAAAACAATATGACATGCTTCTTTGGTTAATGCTTCCAGTCCCTTTATTGCACCCATGAGTTCCATGCGGTTATTTGTCGTCTCTTCTTCGGCACCATAAAGCTCTTTTTCTGTGCCGTTGTATTTCAACAATGTCCCCCAGCCACCGGGACCAGGGTTACCACGACAAGCGCCATCGGAATAGATATGTATTTTTTCAGTCATTTACTTTTTTGGCATTTATTTTTTTATAACATTCACTTTAAGTGGGTTTCGCGTTGTCGGTTCTATCGCTCCCGGTGTTAGCATTTTACGTTTTGTTTTCCATTGCATCTTGATTGGATTTAAAGGCACGGTTCGTTTTTGTGCAACAACAACATACAAACCACCCATGAAAGGCCAACAATAAGGCCCGAGCTTTTCCAGCGGAACAAGCTTATTAAGAAGCTTTTCATTACTGATAGGCGGTAGAAAATAAAATGATTTCGCTTTTTTTACTTCATAATCCAATAACGATAGCCAATCTTTTAATTTATGCATAGGCACAAGTCGCCCACTCCAGGGCATCTGACCCCACCAACACAAAAACAAATGCCAAAGCCCCCAAATACTGAAGGGATTGATACCAAGAATAACAACTTGTCCATCACCTATGAGTACACGATCCATTTCACGCAATAGTTTATGTGCGTCTTTTGAGTATTCAAGAATATGCGGCAAAACAATGACATCAATACTGTCAGCTGCGACAGGTAATTCTTCTGCTTTGGTATGAACGGCTTTTAGCCCTTTATTTATTTCAGATTCATCAAGAAAAAGAATGGTTTTGTCGGCAATACGTGAGGACTCAAGATAGTTTGATTCCGCTGAATATCCGTATTGTAAAATATGATAACCAAACATATTCGGCAGAATGTCCTCCAACATTTCTTCTTCCGCGGCAAACACGCGTTTTCCTAACGGGCTGGCAAACCAGTTAGAAAGCTTTTCTCTTAGCGTTGCTGTTTTATTTTTTGCCGAATTCATATTGTTTCCAGATTGACACCGAATAACTCTGCTGCGAGCATAGCATTATGTTAGAGATTATACCCTTACCCGCTTTAGGTGATCAGAATAACTATATATGGTTGCTAAAAAATAAGGCAAGCAATCATATTGCTATTGTTGATCCGGGCGAAGCTGGCCCACTGTTGAAAAAGATTAAGGCAGAAGGTCTTACTCCGATAGCAATCTTAATCACTCACCATCATTGGGATCATGTAAATGGTATTGCAGACATCACTGCGAAATACGATATCCCTGTTTACACACCTAAAACAGAATCCGTTTCAGGCGGCACACATGCTGTCGGCGAAGGCGATACGATTGTTCTGGATGAGCTGGACTTAACATTCAATATTCTGGATGTGCCGGGTCATACTTCTGGCGCAGTCGCTTATTACTCTGGCAACATGGTATTTAGCGGCGATACGCTTTTTGCAGCCGGTTGTGGCCGCTTATTTGAAGGTACGCCACCGCAAATGCATACCTCCCTATCGAAGTTTAAAACTCTGGCTGATGACACTTTGATCTATTGTGGCCATGAATACACTCTTGCAAACCTGCAATTTGCAGCAACAGTCGAACCTGAAAATCAGGCAATACAGGAAAGACTATCGGAAGCGCAAAAACTTCGTGAAAAAGGACAACCAACAGTTCCTTCAACATTGGCTATAGAAAAACAAACCAACCCTTTTCTTCGTTGTGAAGTTGACAGTGTCATTGATGCCGCTAAACAACATTCCAGGAAAAGCCTAAACAAACCTCAAGACGTTTTTGCTGCGGTGCGGAAGTGGAAAGACGACTTTTGATGACATGAGTGCAGTTTTTTGCTTCTGCACCGACCGTAAGCAGCATAGACGACTAGACGAATGTAGGAGGTACGATTCCATGGATAGAATTGTGGAGTCGAATCTGGAACAGAGACCAAGAGTCATGTCAGGAACAATTGCCAAACTGACACTGCTTATCGTAAATATTATTCAGGAACGGCATATTAATAGCGGTAAAGACTATTATAAATTACGTTTAAAATTACTTGACGTCACTTAAAGTAATCCCTACGATTCTGGCCATGCAAAAACTCGATAAAGCAATCATTTGCTTGTCGCTACTTACTTTAAGTGGCTGTAACTTCGCCCCTACAAAAACTGACTCCGTTAGCACTTCATCGACCGCACAACAACACTTAGGTTCTGTCCCGAGCATAGCGGTCAATACAAAAAAACAGGCTATAAATGTCGAGGATAAACTTGATAAACAAGTTGCTCGTTCACAGCATTACGATGACTTATGGGTATTGATACAAGATAGACTCGAGCTTGAACCTCACATTAATAAAAGAAGCGTCGAACAAAAGATTGCCTGGTTTGCACGTAATCAGAAATATCTCGATCGCGTAGCCGACCGTGCTGAACCTTATTTGTATCACATTATTCAAAAGCTAGAAGAACGTAATATGCCGCTTGATATAGCATTACTGCCTATTGTAGAAAGTGCTTATCAACCGTTCGCTTATTCACACGCACACGCTTCCGGTATCTGGCAATTTATTTCAAGTACTGGCAAACGTTTTGGCTTAAAACAAAACTGGTGGTATGACGGACGCCGTGACATTGTTGCTGCTACGGATGCTGCATTGGATTATCTTGAGAACCTGCATAAGCGATTTAATGGCAACTGGTTCCATGCGCTCGCTGCCTATAACTCCGGTGAAGGTAATGTTGAACGTGCTATTAGAAGAAACAAAAAGGCAGGTAAGCCAACTGATTTCTGGTCATTAAAACTACCGCGTGAAACACGTAATTACGTACCTAACTTATTAGCGATTTCACAAGTTTTAAAGCACAGCGACAAATACAAAGTAAAATTTAAATCAATTGCGAATAAACCTTATTTTGAAAAAATTGATATTGGCAGCCAGATTGATTTAGCAACCGTGTCCCAGTTATCAGGTTTAAGCATTGACGAAGTTTATACCTTAAACCCCGGGTTCAATCGTTGGGCAACGGATCCTAAAGGGCCACATCGTATTTTAGTTCCAGTTGATAAAGCCAATAGCTTTAAACAAAAACTTGCTGCTTTACCTAAGTCACAACGTATTAAATGGAAAAAACATAAGATTAGAGAAGGTGAATCATTAGGTGTTATAGCGAACCGTTATCTCACCAGTGTTTCAGCACTAAAAGAAATTAACCGTTTAAAAAGCAGCCGTATCCGTGCAGGACACTCTTTGCTTATCCCTACTGCTAAAGAATCAACAAAATATTACTCATTAAGTGCGGATTCAAGAAAGTTTAAAGGCCTTAAAACGACAGGCGACGGTAAACGTTATATTTATTCGGTTAAACGTGGCGATAATTTATGGGATATAGGTCGTCATTATGGCATTAGCGTCTCTCAATTAACGCGTTGGAACGGCATTTCAAAGAAAAGTATATTAAGGCCAGGGCAAAAACTCACTGTCTGGGTTAAAAATGAAAACTACAGCGCAAAAAAATCAGCCATTGTAAAAACGGCTTTGCAAAAGCCAAAATTAGATGGCAATTCCTATATTGTGAAACAAGGTGATTCGCTTTGGTTGATTGCGCGTAAGTTTGATATTCACGTAAAAGACTTACTTAAATGGAATAATCTAAAAAAAGGAAAACATTTACAACCAGGACAAAGCTTAATCGTCCAACAAACTGTCTCTGGCGCTTAAGTACTCCCTTTCTCAAATATTAAGAAACAGAGTTAACATTAACGATGTTTTCTTATTCTTTGTTTTTAAAATACAATAGTGCTCATGATTCGCTTATTTAAACTATTCATTCGCCTTTTAATGCGCCTGCTCTATCGAGTAGATGTTTCCGGTATGGAAAACTATGAAAAATCCGGCGAACGCGTTTTAATTATTGCAAACCATACTTCTCTACTGGATGGTATCTTGCTCTATGCCTGGTTACCAGAAACACCCTTTTTTGCCATCAACACCGACATTGCCGCTAAAAAAGTATTTAAACCTTTTTTAGCTTTTGTAAGTTTGTTTGAAATGGATGCCGTAAACCCTATTTCAATCAAGTCTGTCATTAAATTTATAAAAGAAAATCATAAAGTCGTTATTTTCCCGGAAGGTCGTATTACCGTTACCGGCACACAAATGAAGGTCTACGAAGGACCGGGGTTAATCGCAGATAAAAGCGATGCGACGATTCTTCCTGTCGCTATAGACGGCGCTCAGTTTTCGACTTTTTCTTATATGAAAAAGCGCGGTTTTGTTCGTTGGTTCCCCAAAATAAAGATTACTGTACTAGCACCTGAAAAAACTTCAGTTCCTGAAAATATTACAGGGCATGCCCGCAGGAAGCATGCTGCTATGCAGATGCAGGACTTAATGTCTAAACTTGCTTATACAAGCGTTAATCAAGACACAACTCTTTATTCTGCATTAACAGAAACCATTAATTGTTTTGGTAAGAAGCATGCCGTTATTGAAGATTTTAAGCGGGACAAATTAACTTACAAAGATCTGGTCTTACGCAGTATTTTATTAAGCCAACTGATAAAAAAACAAACCATCGCTGGCGAGCATATAGGTGTAATGTTACCTAACGTTAATGCCTTACCTGTTTTATTTTTTGCATTACAGTTTATTGGCCGTATACCTGCTATGTTGAACTTTTCTGCCGGAGCACTTGCTGTCAAACGTGCTTGCGAAACAGCGCAGTTAAAAACCATCTATACCTCAAAAGCGTTTATTGAAAATGCGAAACTAGAAAGCATGGTCGATGAACTAAAAAAAGATCATACAATTATTTTTCTGGAAGACTTTCGAGAAAGCATTGGTTTAGCATTAAAACTAAAAAGCCTTTACATGAGCCGCAATCCGATAAGGCATTATAAAAAACAAAATACTAACCATAACCCCGATGCCGCTGCTGTCATTTTATTTACATCCGGCTCTGAAGGTCATCCAAAAGGTGTTGTGCTTACACATAGGAATCTTTTATCTAACTACGCGCAAGTAAAATCTCATATTTATTTTAACCCTTCAGAGCTTGTTTTCACCTGCTTACCGCTGTTCCATTCTTTCGGCATTAATGCCGGTTTTTTAATGCCTATACTTGGTGGCGCAAGAATTTTTTTATACCCGACACCTTTACATTATAGAATAATACCTGAGTTAATTTATCAACTTGGCGCGACTATATTTTTTGGAACAAATACATTTCTTAAAAACTATGCGCGCTTTGCTCATCCATTTGATTTTAATTCATTAAAGTTTGTTGTTGCAGGCGCTGAAAAATTACACGAAGACACAATGGCACTTTGGGCAAATAAATATGGCATGCGTATTATGCAAGGTTATGGCGTAACAGAAACCAGTCCTGTTATTTCTGTCAATAACTTGATGTGTAATAAGGCTGGAACAGTTGGGCGGCTTATACCTGACATGGAATATTATTTGGAACCGGTGGAAGGCATAGAAAACGGCGGCACCCTGATTGTTAAAGGGCCGAATGTAATGCAAGGCTATTTATTTCACGATAAACCCGGCAAAGTTCATCCTCCATCGACTGATCGTGGTGCGGGTTGGTATAACACGGGTGATATTGCAGAAATTGATGCTGAAGGCTATATCACAATTAAAGGCCGCGTGAAGCGTTTTGCTAAAGTTGCCGGCGAGATGGTTTCGCTTTCCACCGTAGAAGAATTGGCATCATTAACATGGCCAGAAAAAGCGCACGCTGCTGTCGCCATTGCCGATGAGCGCAAAGGAGAAAAAATCATACTGGTTACCGAACTTAAAGAAGCGAAGCGCAAGCCTTTACAAGAAACGGCAAAAGAACATCATTTTAACGAACTATCCATTCCCAGACAGGTTATTGCCGTCGACAAAATACCTGTATTAGGCTCAGGCAAAACAGACTATATCAGTTTAGCTAAACTGGTTGAGTCAAGTTTGGATGAAAGCAAAGAAGAAAATACAAGTTGGATGGACAAACTCAGTAAACTGGTTAATTTAGACGACGCTGAAAAGCATTAATCTTCGTAATCTATATTAATGACATAGAACGCTTTTTCTTTCCCTTCTATTTGCATTATCACTTCATCATCAACGGTTTTTCCTAATAATAACTTCGCCAAAGGTGAGTCAACCGTTATGTAATGCTCATGTTCATCAAATTCATCAGCGCCAACAATACGATAGCGCGACTCTTTCCCTTCTTCATCTTCAATATCGACCCATGCGCCAAAGAAAATACGAGACTTATCCTGAACCTCTCTGACGACTGTTAGTTTCGGCATACGTCGTTGTAGAAAACCAAGTCGAGAATCTATTTCCCGTAACTGTTTCTTGCGATAAATATATTCAGCATTTTCGGAGCGATCACCTTCTGCTGCTGCAGCAGTCACCGCTTTCGCTACTTCATTTCGTTTTTTCCAGAGTTCTGCTGTTTCTTTTTCTAATTTTAAATAACCTTCCGGTGTGATATACGGAGCAGATTTTGGTGCAGGTGGTCGCCAACGTCCCATAATTAGTCTTTCCTCTAGTCGCTCAATCTACTGACAAGCCCAGAATCATACTAAGCTGACAATAAGGTCGGTCAGTCTCTTCCTGCCATTGATTCATACAATTTTGTACGTGATTTAATTGCTTCCTACTTTTAGGCATCTCATCTACTGCACCCCAGTAATGTAAAGCTCTTATGACATCGCCTGTTAACAAGAATGTATCTTTTTTAACACGGCGCAGAAAATACGGGCCGGAAATTCCGCCAAGTTGTTTAAATTCCTTTTTTAAAAGATGCCAGAACTCAACAATATTATCGCAAGGCCATTCAGTCAGCACCTTCACAAAACCGCCACGCTCTTCATTAAATTCATGAATCATTTCTGCATTATGCCGGACGCTCTGAATCTTGCGCCAATGTCGAACAATACGTTTTTCATCCATTAACGCGGCTAATGCCTCATCACTCATCATACGATTGAACTGAATATCAAAGTCATGAAATATTTCGAGAAAATTCGGCCATTTATTATCAATTACTTTACGACTTAATCCTGCCTGAAAAATACGATGCGACATATTCGATAAACAATCGGCGTCTGTCAGTTTCTTTAATTGCTTTTCTGAACGAGGCTTAGGTAAATATTCTTCAACAGCTTCTTCACCATCACAACGTTGGATGGCCTTTTCATAGATGATTTCAAAAGACTTCATATAAACAATATTTCTTATTAATTAACAAGTTCGGTATTATAGAGTGAAATTTTACGGAGATACTTATGCAACGTCTAGAAGCTTACATTCGCAATATCCCTGACTTTCCTGAGCCCGGCATTCAATTTAAAGACATTACACCACTGGTTAAAGATCCGGCAATGTTAAAACTGGCAGTACATCAATTGATTCATCCGTTTTTAGGGCAAGAAATCACGGCGATTGCAGGAATGGAAGCACGCGGCTTTATCTTTGGTTCACTCGCTGCATGGGAAATGGGTGTAGGTTTCGTTCCCTTGCGCAAACCCGGCAAGCTGCCTTATGACGCAGAATCCATATCTTATGATCTCGAATACGGCTCAGCGTCATTAGAAGTCCATATTGATGCTTTAGAAAAAGGCGATAAGGTTTTACTTGTTGATGATTTATTAGCTACAGGCGGAACAGCTGCAGCCAGCTGTGAACTTGTTGAAAAGTTAGGAGCTGAAGTCGTCGCTTGCGCGTTTGTTGTAGAACTGGATTTCTTGAATGGCAGAGATAAATTATCTAAATACCAAGTGCATTCACTAATTCATTATTAGCCACATAATTTATTCTATATAAACACTCAAATCATATTTACTATGGATAGGCCTTAATGTCTGAACATATGAAAGTTATGTTGGCGGGTATCAGTAGTCTTATTTTGACTTTGGGCATTGCTCGTTTTTCCTATACTCCTCTACTACACATCATGCAGGAACAAACGTCACTCAATGATGCCATTGGTGGGTGGTTGGCTGCATTTAATTATACTGGTTATCTCTCAGGAGCAATCATTGCGGCATCAATTAATAACCTGAAATTAAAAGATACGTTATATCGCTATGGCTTAATCATGGCAGTGATTACGACTATCGGCATGGCCTGGACTGAAAACTGGATGATATGGGCAGTATTGAGGTATTTAGCTGGCTTGAGTAGCGCCGCAGGTCTATTACTTGGTTCAGGTTTGATCCTTAACTGGCTAATACGGCACGGATATAAGATGGAACTCGGTATTCATTTTGCTGGTTTAGGTCTTGGAATCGCGTTAACTGCAATTGCTGTTGAATTGATGTTATTAAAATTTAATTGGGCTGAACAATGGCTAGTATTTGCATTAATCGGGCTGCTTTTTATTTTTCCAGCCTGGTTTTGGCTACCTCGTCCTGATGGTTCTGATACAACCAAACAAGGTGAGTCACTCATTGATAAACCACCCTCTAGAAACTGGATGCGCTTACTCTCAGCCAGTTATTTTTGTGCAGGTGTTGGTTATGTTATTAATGCAACCTTTATCGTTGTCATTATTGATAGCCAGCCTGAGTTGAATGGCTATGGAAATTGGGCATGGCTAGTCATTGGCCTTGTCGGTGCACCCTCCTGTATTTTTTGGGATCGCGTAACCAGAAAACTGGGGGAATTCAATTCATTTATATTGGCATATGCGTTACAAATTTTTTCCATACTATTATTGGCATTTGACGTTTCTGTCTTAATGCTATTTCTATGTGCCGGTGTCTATGGTGTAACCGTATTTGGAATCGTGAGTATGATGTTAACGATGGCAGGTAAGCTCTATCCAACCAAGCCCGCTAAATTAATGGGAAAAGTTTCGTTGTATTATGCTCTGGCACAGATTATTGCGCCTGCGATTGGAGGATCAGTTGCAGAAGTATCGGGCAATTACTCTATAGTACTAATTGCGTCCGCAATAATCATGATTGCTGGCTTAGCAATGCTTATTAAATTAATGAAAATACCTCAATAAATAATTAATAAGTAGGTAGGTATGTCATAGCTCATATCAAAGCTTTGATTCTCACTCATCAATCACTTCCTGTGCCGCTGACACGCCAAAATAAACAATCGCATGTAATAAACACTTCTTGTGTTTCTTCAACGGTACAACCGTTATTCAGCGTACCACGTGCATGACCTTTTAATTCAATAGTTCAGTTAATTCAGTCGTATTATCTTTGGCTCGCTGAACAAATTTTTCGCCCATAATTGTTGTGCGAACTTCCAATCCTTTCTTTTTTGATTCTTCTGACATGATAATTAAATCAAACCACCATTAACATTAATCGCTTCACCTGTAAGATAAGACGAGTCGTCTGAAGCTAGGAATACCGCTGCTGCGGCAACATCCTCCGGTCTGCCAAAACGCCCTAATGGAATTTCACTGATGCGTGCCTGATAATAATCTTCTTCCATATGTTCTTCGGCAAAAGACGTACTTATCCAGCCTGGAGACATCATATTCACACGGATTTCCGGGCCGACTGTTTTTGCAAAGGAACGGGTAAAACCGAGTACCCCTGCTTTTGTTGCAGCAAATATTTGTGGATTAGTACCTTGAAAACCATGCGTTGATAAGTCCCAGCTCGTATTAATAATGACACCATGACCCTGCTCTTGCATTATTGGCATAATCGACCAGCAAGCCTTAATCGTCCCTTTAAGATCAACTTCAATCAGATGCTCTAGCTTTTCGTCAATTTCTGCCGCCGCACCTGTGCCGGTAAGAATATCCGCGCCGGCATTATTAACCCAGACATCAATACGACCGAATTCTTCGATTGTTGATGCAATCAAACGCTCAATATCATCTTCAGCGGCCATGTCCGCCTGCACGGCAATAGCCCGACAATCTTTTTCTTTATTTCTTCGACTAATAATTCTGCTTTTTCTTTTGACTTTCGATAATTAACAACAACATCGGCGCCTTCTTTTGCAAAAGCTTTAGCTATACCTCTGCCAATACCGCTGCTCGCACCGGTAATCACTGCAATTTTATCTTTCAGTCGTTTCATTTTTTATTGAGTTATTTATTGAGTCGTTTATCGTGAACGCCTTATTCTAAGCCTGTTCATAGTAAACACAAAATTTAAACATGATTAAAGTCACTGTCATTATTCCAACGTATAACCGCGCATCAGTTTTGCCGCGCGCACTGAACACTGTTATTAAACAAACTTATAAAGCCGATCAGATTATAGTTATTGATGATGGTTCTACTGACAAGACACAAGATCTGATTAAAAATGAATACCCGCAAGTAGATTTTATTTCACAACAGAATAAAGGCGTGAGTGCAGCACGCAACGCAGGCATAAAAAAATCGAAAAATGAATGGATCTGTTTACTTGATTCAGACGACAGCTGGCAAGCTAATAAACTTGAAAAACAAGTTCAAGCTATTACAGAGAACCCAGATTATTTAGTTTGCCATACCAATGAAATCTGGTATCGAAACGGAAAGATTTTAAATCAAGGCAAAAAACATGAAAAACGTGGCGGCCATATTTTTCAACACTGTTTACCATTGTGCGCTATATCGCCTTCATCCGTCATAATTAATAAACAATTATTCGATGAAATCGGTTTATTTGATGAAGACCTGCCTGCATGCGAAGATTACGATATGTGGCTGCGAATTTGTTGCCGTTATCCTGTGTTATTTATTAATGAAGCGTTAACGAATAAGTTTGGCGGGCATGATGATCAGTTATCAAGACAACATTGGGGCATGGATCGTTTTCGTATTATTGCTTTAGAGAAAGTACTTAAATCTAATCATTTAAACGAACAAGATCGTCAGGCAGCAATCAACATCTTATTGATTAAGATAACAATCTTTTTAAAAGGTGCAGAAAAACACGGTAGAAATGAATACTGCGAACATTTCCAGTCATTATTGGAACAATATAATTAAACTAAAACCATTATGATCCATATTTTCTGCGCCTTAAGTTGCGAAGCGCAACCTCTTATCCAACACTTCAAATTAACTAAATTAAAGCAATTTGATTTATTTCGCATTTATCAATCAGAGGGCAAGGAGATTAGTTTAACTATAACAGGTGTTGGCAAGCTAAATACGGCCTCTGCGGTGAGTTACCATCATGCCTGTTTTAATACGTCTGTGAGTGATATTTGGTTGAACATCGGTGTTGCAGGTCATAAAGACCTAAGTGTTGGAGACATCCTGATAGTAAATAAAATTACTGATGAACATGATGAAACCCATTGGTATCCACAAATTGTTTTCACACCACCCTGTGAAAGTACAAATTTGATTACGCTGGATAAAGCATCAACAGATTATCAAGACAGTTTATTTGATATGGAAGCATCGGCTTTTTATCAAATGGCCATTCGCCTTGGCACTGCTGAGTTAATTCATTGTTTAAAAGTTGTTTCGGACAATACAGAGCAACCCGCAGAAAAAGTTAATACTGACAAAGTAAAAAAAATCATAACTGCTCAAATAAACATTATTGAAAGCATCATTGAACGTCTAACACCTTTATCAAATGAAATCAGCGAGATTATTGCTGAACCTGAACACTCTCAATGTTTTATAAACAAGTGGCATTTCACACAATCTGAAAAGATTCAATTATTGCGTTTATTACGTCAATGGGCTGTTCGTTTTCCCAACAAAGATCCCATGCAAGCAGTTATAGGTAATAAAAGTGGAAAACAAGTATTAATCAGTTTAACTGAAAAAATAAAGAACATGGAATTTATGATTCATGATTAATACGATATACATTGAAGAAGATGCTGCTGAGCACCCACGCACTCAAGCAATCCTTAAACGCTTTCCAGACGCAACAAGAATCCCATGCACACGATACGGTGAAGTTTTTAACCGTAAAGCGCAGAATTTCAGACTACAAAAAAAACAACCTGCCCTGATTCTGGCAAGAAAACATAAAGGACTGATATTGCCGTCACCAATAGAATATAACATTGGCGCACAGCATAATTATTATTTTTCGCATATGTTGAACTGCTTATATGATTGCCGTTATTGTTTTTTGCAAGGCATGTTCCAATCCGCGCATTATGTTTTGTTTGTTAATTATGAAGACTTTCTTGAAGAAATGGTTTCAACTTTAGAAAAACACGGTGACAAACCTGTACACTTTTTCTCAGGCTATGATTGTGACAGCCTTGCACTTGAACCGATTACTGATTTTACAGCTGAGTTTATGCCATTTTTTAAAGACAATGGTCAGGCCTTACTTGAACTAAGAACAAAAAGCACACAAATCAGAACCTTACTCAAACGCAAGCCAATAACAAACTGTGTCGTGGCGTTTAGTTTTACACCGAAGAAAATAGCCGGAGCACTTGAACATAAAGCACCCGACGTAAACAAGCGATTGCAGGCAATCATTGATTTACAAAAGGCTGGCTGGCAGATTGGCTTGCGTTTTGACCCCATAATTTATACTAAAGATTACGAGAGCCAATACACTGAATTATTTGACAACATCTTTTCCAGGGTTAATCCTGATTTAATACATTCAGTTAGTTTAGGTGGTTTTCGATTACCGAAAGAATATTTTCGTAAACTTGAAAAACTTTATCCGGATGACAAACTGTTTTCTTCTCCACTCGCAGAAGAAGCGAATACTATTGGTTACCCGGAAGAAATACGCAACAATATGTTAACTTTTTGTAAAGATATCATTACTCAACATATCCCTGCTGAAAAGTTCTTCCCTTGTCATGAATCATTTTGATTGAACTCCTTATGACTGATCAAACCATCATCTACATCACTTTCAGTGCGTATATTTTAATGATGTTTATCATTGGCTGGCTTGCATTACGTCGCACACATAATCAATCAGATTATATTCTAGGTGGCAGAAAGCTTGGCAAATGGACAACGGCTATCAGCGCTGGCGCATCAGACATGAGTGGCTGGCTTTTATTAGGCTTGCCCGGCTATGCTTATCTTGCTGGCCTGGAAGTAATGTGGATTGCAATGGGTTTATATATTGGCACCTGTGTTAACTGGTATTGTGTTGCACCTCGCTTACGTACTCAAACGCAGTCACTCAATAACGCGCTTACCATTCCTGAATATTTTGAATATCGTTTTAAAGATAACTCACATTTATTGCGCATAATTTCTGCCATTTTCATTCTTTTATTTTATTTGTTTTATACCAGTTCAGGGTTTGTTGCTGGAGGAAAGTTATTCGAATCGGTTTTTGGTATCTCCTATCAAACTGCTGTCATTGTCAGCGCATTAACTATTCTTGTTTACACGTGTTTGGGCGGTTTCCTGGCTGTGTCTTGGACCGATTTGATTCAAGGTTTGTTAATGGCTTTCGCTTTAAGCTATGTTGCTCTTATTGCGCTGTATAAAGTCGGGGGTTTTGAAACTTTATTTAACTGGATGACTATTGTTAATACAGATCTTGTTAACCCTTATGTCAATGTTACCGAAGGAGCGTTAGGTTTAATGGGTATAGTTTCCTTATTAGCCTGGGGACTGGGTTATTTTGGACAACCACACATACTCGTTCGCTTTATGGCAATAAAATCAGAAAAGCTGATTCCACAAGCACGTACCATAGCCATTTACTGGACTGCAATTGGATTACTCAGTGCCTTATTAATTGGTTTTTCCGGGATCGCTTTATTAGGCAATCAATTACACGCTAGCGATAGCGAAAAAGTGTTTATTGAATTACTGCAATTATTATTACACCCGGTGCCTGCAGGAATATGTCTCGCTGCTATCCTTGCTGCAATTATGAGTACAGTCGATTCTCAATTACTGGTTGCGTCATCTGCAATAACAGAAGACATCTATAAAATTATTAATGCTAAAGCAACAGACAAACAATTATTATTACTCGCCAGAATCAGCGTTGCTTTATTAACTTTTTTTGCAGCAATACTCGCATTACAACCCGACAGTAATATACTTGATTTAGTCGCTTATGCCTGGGCCGGGTTTGGAGCCACGTTCGGCCCGGTTATCATCTTATCTCTCTTCAAAAAAGACCTGACGCGTAATTCCGCTTTATTAGGAATGATCACGGGTGGTTTAACTGTCGTCTTATGGAAAAATATAAACCTGGATTTCCAAATACTCCAACTGTATGAACTGGTTCCGGGCTTTGTGTTGGCAACAACGGCTATGCTCGCAAACGAATCAGTAAGGTCTGTTAAAAATAAAGCGTAAACCCCTGTTCCGTTAAGTCACCAACGCTTGAGGTATAAAGTTTATATTAGAGTTTGTGTTTTCCATTTTATTCCAATCAATATCACAACAAACAACGGTCATCCTTTCATCAATCATTATGGCCACAGATAAAGTCAGGCACATAGTAGAATCTGTTACCGACAAATAAGGCCCAGTACAGTGGATAGCATTTGGTGAGTTTATTGCACTTTGGAAATAAAGGCGGTAATACCAGTTTGAATTCGATGTATTTGCCAATGGAGAAAGTTTTTTATAATCCCCATTTATAGAAGTTAAAATATTAATATTAGAGCCAAGTTGATAACCGTTTTCATCAATCATATAAACTCGCCGTAAATCATTTAAACCCTGACTGACTAAAATGTAATTATTTGAATCAAATGCTTTATCTATTTTTGAATTTTCTTTTAACGTAGAAATCAAAGAATCAGTATAACGAACATAGGGCATCAAAATGCGGTTTGATTTATCAGCTTCTTCTGACGTTTTTTTCCTAAACACATTGTGAAGATGTTCACATATATTATCTTTGAGATTTGATTCTTCATCAGCTAAAAACGGTTTGGCAAAATAATAACCCTGAACCAAATCAACATTAGAGTCTAAAACAAGCAATGCTTCTTCTTCTGTTTCAACACCTTCTGCCACAACCAAGGAGCCAGTCTCGTGCAGCAAGGCAACAAGCTTGGATAAACTAAAATTTAACTTTTTACCATAAGTAGATCGGGTAATTATCGAACGATCGAGCTTAACCATATCCGGCTCAAGTCGCCATATACGTTCAAAGTTCGAATGACCGGCACCAAAATCATCGATAGCAATTTTGCAGCCAATTTGTTTGAAATAATTTATTGATTCATCAATTCTTGGATCATTCGTTATATCATTTTCTAGAATTTCGATAACAATTTGATGAGGCTGAATACCTGTGCGTTTCAAGATTTCTTCAAAGTTCATCACACCAACACTGTAATACAGGATTGATGAAGGCATGATATTTAAATACAACCAGTCATTATTGTTGTTTTCGGTTACTTCCTTAAAGTTAAATGCATGCAGTGTGTGGCAAATGATATCAAGATCGCCTGACACACCTGCATGCACTGCATTAGAGAACACCTCTCTCGGTGTTGCGGATTGTGTATTTTTAAAAGGTCTGATTAAAGCTTCATAACCGACAGGACGTCTATGCGTTATGCTATAAATCGGCTGAAAACCACTTTTTAAAATATAGTCATAATAATTTAAACTGGGCTTTCTGTTTTCAAGTTGCAACTGGTCAGTAAAGATATTCCAGTAATTTTTTTTACTAATTTCATTTGGCGACATGTGTTGCCAGAATTTTTGAAACCTTTCCGAAAGAATTTCTCCAGTTTGTTCTACTTCACTTTTCCATGTTTGGTTACTGGGCATATTTAATCCTAAATATTTTACTAAAAAAACGGCATCACATTCCCACTTGGTTCAATGGTGAAAATGAACGCCATTGTTCACAGAATCTAAAAGCAATTTAAAAACCAATTATTACAATTCTAGTAAGTGCTTATTAAAATAAACTGATAAGTAGCGATTTTGTCGACTACGTCACAAAAACTAATGCTAACTTAATAAACAACTTTAAATTGCTTGTACTCATCTGCCTTATCTTAGTGCGCTCTATTTAGAACTCGACACATAATAGAGCTAAGACTTTACTTTAGGAAAAGTTCATTAGAGCTTGTTATATATTTGACTGCCCTTTTCTTTAAATTCTTTCGACATGTCCTCCATTCCTTTTTCCAGAGCCTGCTCAACATTATCAAGACCTTGTTCATCAGCATAATCACGTACATCTTGCGATATCTTCATTGAACAGAAGTTAGGCCCACACATTGAACAGAAGTGTGCAGTTTTATGGCCTTCCTTCGGTAATGTTTCATCATGGAAGTCTTTAGCGCGATCCGGGTCTAGTCCAAGGTTAAATTGGTCTTCCCAACGGAATTCAAAACGCGCTTTCGATAAGGCATTGTCTCTGAGTTGTGCTGTCGGATGACCTTTGGCCAAGTCGGCTGCATGCGCAGCAATCTTGTAAGTAATAATGCCTTCTTTGACATCATCTTTATTGGGTAAGCCGAGATGTTCTTTTGGCGTGACGTAACACAACATTGCCGTGCCATACCAACCAATCTGAGCCGCACCAATAGCAGAAGTAATATGATCATAACCAGGAGCAATATCTGTCGTTAGTGGTCCTAAAGTATAGAAAGGCGCTTCGTGACACTCTTCCATTTCTTTGTCGACATTTTCCTTAATCATATGCATCGGCACATGACCTGGACCTTCGATCATCACTTGCACATCATGTTTCCAGGCAATTTTAGTGAGCTCACCCAATGTTTTTAATTCAGCAAACTGTGCTTCATCATTGGCATCAGCTAATGAACCCGGGCGCAAGCCATCACCTAAAGAAAAAGCCACGTCATATTGTTTCATCAATTCACAAATTTCTTCGAAATGCGTGTAAAGAAAGTTTTCTTTATGATGTGCCAAACACCATTTGGCCAGAATCGATCCCCCGCGAGAAACAATGCCGGTGACACGTTTAGCCGTTAATGGGATGTATGGCAAACGCACGCCTGCATGAATAGTAAAGTAATCGACGCCCTGTTCTGCTTGTTCGATTAACGTATCTCTATAGATTTCCCAAGTTAAATCTTCCGCTTTGCCATTTACTTTTTCCAAAGCCTGATAAATTGGAACAGTGCCGATTGGTACTGGTGAGTTTCGAACGATCCATTCACGCGTTTCATGAATATTCTTTCCAGTTGAGAGATCCATGACCGTATCGCCACCATGACGGATTGACCATGTCATTTTTTCAACTTCTTCTTCAATTGTTGAGCCTAGTGCAGAATTACCAATATTGGCATTAATCTTCACCAAAAAATTCTTGCCAATAATCATTGGTTCAGATTCCGGGTGGTTAATATTATTTGGAATGATGGCGCGACCTGCAGCGACTTCGTCACGCACAAATTCCGGGGTAACTAAATCTGGCAAGTTACTATGCCAAGGAGTGCCCGGATGTCTTTTTAGTAATAGTTCATCAGTATATTCATCAATACGCTGATTCTCACGTATCGCAATGAATTCCATTTCCGGGGTAATAATGCCTTTTTTTGCATAATGCATTTGCGTGACATTGGCACCTGCTTTAGCAACTCGTGGTTTAGGCGGTTGTAAGTAACGTAATTTCTGTAATTCAGGATCATTTAAACGTTCAACACCATATTCTGAACTCGGGCCTTCTAATTCAACAGTATCATCGCGTTCAGCGATCCAGTTTGCTCTTAGCGGCTGTAAACCCTTTCTAATATCAATGATTGCTTGAGGATCGGTATAGGGACCTGAAGTGTCATAGACTGTAATTGATGTATTCTCTTCGAGACCTGTTTGTGTTCGTGTCGGTGAACATGATATTTCACGCATTGGTACACGGATATCAGCGCGTGAGCCAGTAACATAGATTTTTTTAGAGTTTGGGATGGCTTCAACCGCTTTTTTATCAACGGTTGCAGTATGGCTTAATATAGAATCAGGTTGTGCACTCATAGTCGACCTCTTTATAAATAAAAGGATAGTATTACGGGCGCCAATGCTTATAGTAACGGTAAGATGCTTGCTTCCCTACGCTGGCATTAACCAGATCAGGTTCAAGGGTCAATCTCAGCCTACAAAGGCGCCCCTAGCTTGATGACATGCTATATAATACGATAACTAACTACAACGACTTTCAGAGAAAATATAGGTATGGATATAGAATTAGCCCGCTCAAACATGA
The DNA here is from genome assembly GCA_038142205.1 of Pseudomonadota bacterium. Classification (GTDB taxonomy): domain Bacteria; phylum Pseudomonadota; class Gammaproteobacteria; order Eutrophobiales; family Eutrophobiaceae; genus UBA7359. The sequence continues at coordinate 1,104,256 of JAYQJO010000001.1, forward strand.
TTGAACAACAAATTCGCACTTGGGATGTGCTTGATACAAATATTTTGGGTCTTTTAGATGAACTTCACCGTGAAGACTTTATTTCAGATGATTATCGAGAACTCGCTTTTACAGATATGCGTATCCCGATAGGTCATGAACAAACCACAATGATGCCTAAAGTAGAAGCGCGACTTTTACAGTCGCTTAAAATAACGTCAGAGCAGTCAGTGCAGGAAGTAGGTACCGGTTGCGGCTATTTAACAGCTTTATTGGCAAAAACAGCAAAGCATGTAAAAAGTATTGATATATACCCTGACTTTTTTACGACAGCCGCTGAAAAGTTAGCAAAGACAGGCTTGACGAATTTTGAGCTTGATAACGCAAATGTGTATGACTTATTAGATAAGTCAGATAAGTATGATGTTGTCGTATTAACAGCATCTTTACCGGCAATAGATGAACGATTTATGAGTTTATTAAATGAAAGTGGAAGAATGTTCGCTATTGTTGGAGAGTCTCCTGCAATGGAAGCATGTATATTAACGAAGCAAGGTGATTCTTACTCTAAGCAGGAAAGCATCTTCGAAACCGATTTACCTGCATTAATTGGTTCACCCCAAAAAGAAACATTTGAATTCTAAGAACAAATGAAAACAATATCTGCTGAAGAACTGAAAACCAAGCTGGATGCAGGAGAAAAACCTGTTTTATTAGATGTGCGTGAGGCATGGGAATTTGAAACCTGCCATATTGATGGTTCCATTAATATAAGCATGTCTAATGTTCAAAAAATGCTTGATGAACTTAAAACTGACGAAGAAACGGTTGTTATTTGTCACCATGGCATGCGTAGTTTTCAGGTCGCCAATTATCTGGAAGGTAATGGTTATGTTAATATGATTAATCTTGAAGGTGGCGTAGATGCTTGGGCAAGGTCGGTCGATCAAAATATGCCTCAGTATTAAGACATGTAGCTGCATCAACCTAATTAATAGACCTAATAATAATTAGTATTAATGTAATATTTTATGGATATAAAAAGTATAAATTCGTTTGTATTAATCAGTCTCTTATTATTCTCGATTAATTGTTTTGCTGAAGATTTATTAAGCGTCTATAAACTTGCTGAGAAAAATGACCCAACCTATCTGCAAGAAGTCGCTTCTTACAATGCAACGCTTGAAGCACGGCCACAGGCCCAATCTCAATTATTGCCAAATGTGAGTTTAAGTGCGAATACAACACGGCTTGATCAAGACATCTCTGTTGGTAATGCCTTTGGCTCTGGTGGAGAAATAGATTTTAATAGGCGGGGCTATTCATTAAATATCACTCAACCTATTTTTCGTCGAGACCGATTTATCGCTCTTGAACAGGCGGACAGCGAAATAAAACAAGCAGAAGCAGAACTAGCCAGCGCACAACAAGACTTAATTGTACGTATAGCAGAACGTTATTTTGATATTCTTTCTGCAAAAGATAACCTCGAGTTTGCACAAGCAGAAGTAAAATCACTTAGCAGACAATTAGAACAGGCCAACCAACGTTTTGAAGTCGGCTTAAGTGCAATCACTGATGTTCAGGAAGCAAAAGCAGGTTATGACCTCGCTATTGCGCAGGAAATTCTTGCGCAAAATACGATTGATAATGCTCAGGAAGCAATGCGAGAACTCACTGGTGATTATGTAAGCAATTTTGGAACACTAGGCAATGCAATGGCACTAGTAAAGCCTAATCCAGCCGCGATTGAAAGCTGGACAGAAATTTCTTTAGAACAAAATTTAGGTATGGTCGCAGCTAGAGAAGCAGCAGAAGCAGCAAGAGCAGAAATCAAACGCCAGTCAGCAGGTCATTACCCGACATTGGATTTAGTTGGCTCACATGGTTATGACTCTTCAGGCGGACGTTTTGGCGCTACAAAAACGCATACCTCCTCTATCGGACTGGAATTAAATATTCCTATATTTTCAGGTGGACTTATTAGCTCGCAGACACGCGAAGCACATGAAAATTATAATGCGGCAATGCATGCGCTTGAACAAGCACGACGTTCAGCTCAAAGGCTAACGCGCCAAGCTTATTTGGGTGTGATAACCGGAATCAGTCAGGTTAGTGCATTAAAACAAGCTGTTGTTTCAAGTGAAACAGCATTGGAAGCCACCGAAGCTGGTTTTGAAGTGGGCACACGTACTGCGGTTGATGTTGTTGCTTCTCAGCGCACAACATCAGAAGCACGCCGCAATTACAGTCAGGCTAAATATGATTATATATTGGACACTCTTCGACTTAAGCAGGCAGCAGGAACATTATCCTCTGAAGATCTTGAATTGATTAATTCCTGGTTAATGTAATTATGTCATGTGAATGGTTAGCAGATGCTGTACATTCAGGCTTCAGAGCGCCACCCAGATTAATTATTTAAACGCAACTCGCATTTTATCTTTAATTCATTCCTGAACGAATAAGACAGCGCCAATACTTACCAAGCAAACCAAACTGCCCGACTAGCATTCCAATACAGCCACTCATTAGTGCCGCAACAAAAAACATTCTGGCATCCAGGTTTGAACCATTAACGAACAAAATTAATAGCATCATTATTACGGCAGTTGCGAAGCTTGAAGTTTTGTCGTGAATTGTTTTTTTTACATAAGTGATTACTTTAGTTTGGTAAAAAAAAACTGGCGTAAGAATAGAAAGCAACACAAATAAAAATAAGCTTGAATAAACAGAACGTTCAACAATTTCTGTTGATGCATTAATTAAAACTGTATCCTGATAAAGCAAGATACCAACATATAATGAAAACAATAATGCCAGACTTTGCAACCCCAGGATAAGCAGAAAAAAAGGCGTCATTCTAAAGCCAAATATTTTTACCATCGGATATCTCTTTTTTTGAATTTCAAAAGAGACATCGCAATCGATATGCCACTTGATGAGACTTAGATTAATCTTCAAGCATTACTTTAAGTGAATATTTTTTATTATTTTTAATCATATACTTATGATTAATTTTTAATATAAAATTTAGGCTGCTAGTTTAATTAAAGTTTTAAACCAAGTTTTATAAGTGTAATTTACGTCGTATTGGAACGACGCTTTCGAACACATTAATTAAGCATTCAATATCGCCCACGCGACATCAGCCGCCTGTCTATTTGGTTTTACATCATGAACACGAAATATCTTAACACCAGCTTGAACACCTAATGCCGTTGTTGCGGCAGTAGCACCTATCAATTCAGATGGTTCATTAACAGTACAAATACTACCCATGAAGCGTTTACGACTGGTTCCCAACAAAACAGAAAAACCTGTATCAACAAACACCTTCAAGTTGTTAAGCAACATAAGATTATGTTCACGTGTTTTACCAAAGCCAATACCTGGATCAATAACAATATTATTGTGTGCCATACCCGCATTGATACAATCATTAACTCTACTTTCTAAAAAAGTTTTTATATCAACAACAACATCATCATAGCTTGGGTTATTTTGCATGGTTTCAGGTGAACCTTGCATATGCATAATGATATAAGGACAGACTTTATCAGCACATAAATTTATTATTTCAGGATCATCATTACCACCGGACACATCATTAACGGCATGTGCACCTGCAGCTAATGCCGCTTCTGCAACTTTAGATCGTGTTGTATCAATGCTGATTTTTACATGCTCTGGTATAGTTTCACTGATAGCTTTAATAATATGAACAACTCGTTCAATCTGCTCTTCAACGCTCACACGTTCTGATCCCGGTCTTGTTGATTCACCGCCTATATCGATAATGTCTGCACCTTCATCAATCATTTTCTTTCCTTGATTTATAGCAGCATCTATACCCGTATATCTGCCACCATCAGAAAAACTATCCGGTGTAACATTTAATATTCCCATTATCAAAGGCGATTTTTTTTCCAAAATACTCATGATAGTAATTCTGCGATTTCGTCAGTTGAAGATATCAGCGCATCAATCATTGAAGCTTCACTCGCTAAATGTCCCGCTTCAGGGACAATGACTAACTTCGATTCAGCTTTGTTTATATTATTTAGGGCTTGATGAACAGTCCATGATGATTCAGGTAAACAGGTTAAATCTTTACGACCGTGTATTATTTTAACCGGTACATCTGGTACATTTGAAATATTATTGAGTATTTGGTTTTCTTCTATAAAGTAATGATTAATTGCATAATGCATTTCAACTTTCACTTCATTTATTAGTTTTTCCTCACTTTCTACTTCCAGCTGATAGTCATGAGTTATACTTTGTGTAACAACCCTCCCCGCCCATAGTGACCAGGTTTTGGCTGCTTGAAGCTGTATACTTTTATCGTCAGTAGTCACTTTTTCATAAAGCGTTTTAATAAAGTGACCTTTTTCTGTTTTATTAAAATTGGAAGTAAACTCCTGCCAATAATCTGGAAAAATTTTATTAACACCTGACTTTGCAAACCAATCAAAATCGCACTGTCTGGCTAAAAAGGTACCTCTTAGAATAATCCCTGAAATATTTTCCGGATATTGTTCGGCATAGAGTAATGCTAACGTCGCACCCCAGGAACCTCCAAATAACACCCATTTATCAATATCAAGTTGTCGACGAATAGACTCAATATCGTTTAAAAGTTCCTGTGTCGTATTTTCTTCTACACAGCCATTGGGAATAGATCGATTACATCCACGTTGATCAAATAGAATTACTCGGTATTTATCTGGATTAAAATAACGACGGTGGTTTTCGTTGCAGCCGGAGCCGGGACCACCGTGTAAAAAGATTACAGGAATGCCAGCAGGATTTCCTACTTGCTCAAAATAGACAAAGTGAGGGCTTTGTTTTAGATTCCCTTGGTTAAACGGCTCAATTTCCGGATAAAGGTCGCGCAACTTACTGGTTATTTTTAGTTGAAAGTTTTTAAGAAAGTAATTTAGCTATAGAAACTAAATAGTTAAATTAAATATCACCCAAGATCTCTTTACGTTTACTGTTGTACTCTTCCTGAGTGATTAACTCTTTTTTCAATAATTGGTCTAGTGTTGTAATGCGCTCCTCAATCGATTTTGCAGAAGCACCGCCCGAAGAACTACTTTTTTGTTCCATTTGCTTGCGCATACGTGCCATTTCAACACGCATTTCACGTCTTTGCTTGGCAATTTGTGCAGACTGGCGTTGTAACTCTTTTTCTGCATTGGTTATTGGTGTTTCTTTTTTATTTTTGTCTGCTAAATAAGAGTCAGCTGCTAATTTAACATCAATCACAAACCAGTCTTTACGAAGACTTCCCTTTACGTTTTTCTGCTCTACACCAGTAACACCAATAATATTAGCTTTAAATCGATTAGAGCTTCTAGCTCGATTACCAAAGTTAAAATTATAAGCTATTACTTCAGTGTCTCCAGGATCAAGTACTCTTTCAAATGCTTCATTTCTTTCCAAGTTATATTCACCTAAAATAATATTCAGCTTTCCTTCTTTATAAAATACGCGACCCGCAATAAAAGTCTTCCTCGACAAGACAAGCAGTTTTTTACTCGAGCCGGGAAGTACAAAAATAATATCCTGTTCAGGTTTTGCATTTTTTAAGCCTTTTAACACTTCCTTACTAAGGATTTTTATTTGCGATATAGAAAAAACTTGGGTTAATACTTCACCCTGTATGAAACTTTTATCTTGATATGTCAGTGACTTTAGGGCATCGGAAATTTCTTTTTCATCTAACTCAACCGGGTGTTCATTTCCACCAAAACTAGACACATCCTGTTCACTGTATTTTAAATAATTATTAGGGGCGACTTGCCAAATGACATCATCATCATCATCGCCAAAAAAACCAACGACAATCGGGGAATAGAAAAGCGTTGTCGATAAAAACAAAAGAGAGGCAACTAATTGATTTTTAATAAGTTTCATTATAATAATTTAAAGATTAAGTGTTAAAAGATTAGAGTTAAAAATTGGTAGGGAGTTTACAACAAATAATCAGCTATTAAAAAAGATTAATATTTATTAAACGCTTAATTTTCCAGATGCCGTTAACAAACAACGCGAGAATAAATTTTAACAGTTTTACGGAAAGACTGCGTTTTCTTATACGCAGGTATACTGAGCATCATTATTCAAATGACATATATTACGTCCTGTAAATAAAAAAGGCCTCCGAGGAGGCCTTTTTTATTACACTAAACTACTTTTCTTCTAAATAAAATAAACCTTAGAAGAAGTAGGTTGCGCCTAGAGCGAACATGTCTAACTCTTCAGCACCACCGTAGTTAGTGACACAAGTTGCTGCTCCAGCACCACTACAGTCAACTTCAAGATCGAGTTGTTCCCATGTACCATAGATTTGGAAGCCAGCACCAAAATATTGAACAACTTCAAAACCGATACGTTCTACTTCAGAACCGGTCACACCTGTGTCAACAGCACCAAACGCATCGTTGTAGCTACCATATTTGAAGGCAAACGCTGTATCGCCCAAGCTATTAAAAGCACGCTTGATACCAACTTTAATAAAGTATGAATCAACTTCATCAGAAGCAGCAGTACCTACGTTAGCAGGGTTAAGATCACCTTGGTCATTCATATAAGCAACAGAACCAAAGATACCTGTATTTGGATCCATCAAACCACCTTGAACCTGAAAGACTTCAGCTTCTGATATATGAGCATTACCACCGCCCTGGTTTATCGCATAGCCCATGCCAAGAACGGCATTCAAACCAGCTACTGAACCTGAGTAATTCACAGAGATATCATAGATATCATCGTTAGCATAACCAACAGCAACCTTAACACCACCAAAAGCAGGTAAGTCATAACGAATACCAGTACGGTAAACACCGTTACAGTCAAAGCCAATACCTAAGCCAGAAAAGTTACATGCTAAGAAACTACCCCATGCAGTTTTCGTAGCAGTTGCGCCCAAACCTTGAATACCAAAGCCTGCACCACGGAACACTGGGCTTATGCCTGACCATAAGGTTAATGATGGATCAGAAAGTACGCCAATATTATCAGTCGGCATTGATTGGGTTCCTAAGGTAATTTTACCAAATGAACCGCTTATAAATAGGTTACTGGCAAGCAAACCAATATCAGAACCAAAAGCGTTAGCATTTTCGATAGCTGCTTGGTTACTTAATAGAGGTGTTGCCCCATTAGTAGCATCAAGCGTATTAGAAGGCTCCACGCTAATCTCAAAACCCGCAGTCAAGCCACTGTTTGGTAGTTCTTGCGTACCAGTGAATGTCAAACGAGTAGCCAATGTGGTACCATTATCTTGAACAGCAGCAATATCACTGCTTTGACCGTCATCATAATAGAGCATACCTTCGTTAACCCAACCCGAGATATTTACTTCCCCAGCTGTTGCTGCTTGAGATAATGGAAGCATTGCAGTTGCAGCAACCAGGCAAGCCCCTTTAATTGTTTTATTCACGTTGTATTCCTCCTTAAGAAAATACAATTAGTTTTATAATTTACATCTCTAGAAATAAAAATTTGACCTCCCCAGCCTCGTTGTCACTTTAAGTATACTTTGGTTTCAACAAGCCTTTTGAAGCTCAGCCTTTTTACAGCTCAAAAGCTATTTACAAAGACAGACGTGAAAATACTACAGATATCGGTGTGTTGCAATTATTTTTTGCTTTTTTAACAACAAATCATTAGCCTGTGAAAACGCGTTGTTTTCATACAACAAATAATAAAAAAACTAATAAAATCAACATATGAGATAGAATTATTAAAATGTTTCTAATAATTAAATAGTTAGATCAGAAACCTCGGTGTCTCTTTTTTACAACTATCGACTTAATGCTTTACTTTTCAATAAGATAGAGTGTTATTTAAATTAACCACCGCCACGTTGATAGGCACGGTCAAAAGCTTCATAGAACTGTTTAAGCTCTCCACTTGAGATATTAGAGAAGAAAAAATCGACATATAAAACGGGTAATACTAAAGACGCTATTTTTCGCTCGTGCTCAACTCCCGGCTTGATTAGAATATTTCCATCACGATAAGACATCGTGATTTCATTGTTAGAAATATTGAAATCGACATCTTTCAAAGCAAAGGGTAATAAACGATAAAACTCTTTAAGGGAGATAGTCATCTCCCTTTTTATGTTGCTCATCCATTAGAAATTAACTTTGAACGTATCAACCACCAGCCACGGGCGGCCATACAGCGAGTGTATCGCCATCACTAAAATTTGTTGTACCCCTTTCATCTGTATCAAGATAAACGCCATTTAATAACACTAGGTGTGCAGATTCTTTTGGTACATTGTATTTATCCAAAATTGAAAAAGCGGTTTCTGTGGACGAAATATCAAGATTGGTGGAATGCTCTTTAGCATTCTCCGGCAAATACTGTCTTAGTCCGGCATAAAGCTTTAAAGTAATCTTCATTAATTCTCTACATCACGCTAGAGTTATGCCCTATAGCCTGCGTATTCGCTAAATAAGCTTCCATAATGCGTGTCGGATCTTTTAATAAATGGTCTTTCCATTTGCCCAGTTTTAATTTTGTTTGAATTAAGCCCCTTAAAACGCCAACATGTTGTGTCAAACCAAGCGATTGTGCTCCGACCAGAACATCATCTTCAAATGAAAGGCTCAAATAACGATAACGATCATTGTCACATAGCTTTGTAGATTCACCGCCATCAATCCCCATCCATAAACCATAAGAACTGGAGATTAAACCCATCGTATCCAGCACATTCATGTTTACACAACCTTGATGAACAGTATCTTTCCCAGCCATATTCATCGCAGCAATACGTCCGTGGTCGGCGGCGGTCGGTTGAATCGCCTGGACACTGTATTCACCAGTAGAAAAGTCCTTACCCTGACAGACATCTCCCGCAGCATATATATCGGAAACATTCGACTGTAAACGGTCATTAACCAATATGCCCATGTCTGTTTTCAAACCACTGCCTTCTAAAAACTGAATATTTGCTGCAACACCCGTTGCAGAAATAACCAAATCAGCATCAAGCATGTCACCATTATCAAGCTTTACCTTGAGAGATTCACCATTACCTTTCTCAATTGCTTCAACTTTGGTTGATGTATGTACATTAACACCTTTATCCTGACACCATTTTTTGATCATGTTCCCTGCAGTTTGATCCATCATACGTGGAACCATCCTGTCACCCATCTCAATAACGGTAAGGTTAACCTTACGCAAAGCAAGTGCTTCTAAAATAATACAGCCAATAAAACCCGCGCCCATTAAAACAACATTCGAACCTGGTTTGGCTCTGGAAACGATATTTCTACCGTCCTCTAGCGTCCAACACGAATGAATCCCGGCTAAACCCATGCCTTCAATCGGAGGGGTAATCGGATGAGAACCCGTGGCAATTAATAACTTGTCGTATTCAATCGCATCATTATTATCAAGCTTCAAAGACTTTGTTTTGGAGTCAATATTGCTAACCCTGTCCCTGATAACATCGATATTTTTATTGTTGAAATGAGCTGAATCCTTACGCAAATAGGTTCCTGCCTCATCTATATTTTCAATAAGATAATATGGCAGAGCCATCCTTGAGTAAGGTGGTTCGGGTTCATCCCCTATCATAACTATTGATGACGTAGGATCTACTTTTCTTAACGTTTCAGCAGCTATAACTCCAGATGGACCTGCACCGACTATGACATGCTTCATATTAGTCCCCTGTTATTTATAGACCTAAACGTGAACGTGTTTCATCTGTTGGCACACCATCAGGAGTCCAACCACGCACTTCATAGTATTCAGGCAACATCAAATGCAAGTCGTTGGCCTTACCTTTTGCTGGTCCTGTTTTTGCTACATCCTTTAGTAAACGTTTTGGTAAGGTATCATCCTTACCCGTGAGACCGGCCGCCAGATTAAATTCACGTTCCATATTCCAGATACGTTCCCCGACTTCCAAGCATCGCTCAACACTCCAATCACCTTCGCATGCTGCATCAATCTGTGGCGCAATATCTTCCAACGACCAGGCAAAAGTAGTAAAAACACAGAGCCCTGCTGAATCAACTACAGCAGTTGCATCTTGAAAGGCCTTAACTAACCCAGCTTTACCTTCCGTCTCAAGAGGATCTGTTTTTTCCGGAATACCAAGAATTTCAGATGCAACCGTATAGCCTCTTAAATGGCAAGCGCCGCGATTCGAAGTGGCATAAGCCAAGCCCATACCTTGTATTCCACGTGGATCATAGGCAGGAAATTCCAGACCTTTAACTGTCATGGATAATTCAGGACGGCCGTATTTTTCAGTTAACCGTTTTGAACCCAGTCCCAGATCCTTACCAAAACCTTCACCTTTTGCAGTCATTTCTGTTGCCCAAACCAGTGCTTCTGCAGATCCGAACTTCAATTCCATACCACCCGTGTCTTCAACTGTAATGGCACCTTCCTCAAATAATTCCATCGCAGCAGCGATAGTTGCACCAAGCGTAATCGGATCGACTGCATCTTCATTACAGATAAAATTGCAATAGGTAATCGCATCAAGATCATCGACCCCGCAGTCAGACCCTAATGACCAGGCATTTTCATACTCCAAGCCACCTGAATTACCCCAATACTGCGGCTTGTCTTTGACTGAAAAGTGAGTTTTATCGACAGTGGAAACGCGCTGACAAGCAATAGTGCAACCAAAGCAAGCTGCATTTGTTGTCAGGTTTGGTCTGCCGTCTCCTTCGCGAACTTCCTGCATGGCTTCGCCGGAAATCTAACTTGCCCCTTCAAACTGTACTTCACGCATATTGCGAGTGGGCATAGCGCCTACTTCATTAATGACTTTCATCAAGACCTGAGTACCCAATGCCGGAAGGCCTTCACCAGTCACCGCATTTTCAGCCAATACCTGTTTCCCATCTTGAGTTGCCTTAAAGAATTTATCAGAATCCTCAATACCACTCACACCCAGTGTGCCGCGTACAACAACAGCCTTCAGATTCTTAGATGCCATAACCGTACCCACACCGGAACGACCAGCAGCACGATGTAAGTCATTAACAATAGCAGAGTAAAGACAGCCTTTTTCGGCAGCACGACCCACGGCAGCGATTCTCACGAGAGGATCTTGGTGTTTGTTATGGAGCAGTTCATCAACTTCCCAGACAGATTTGCCCCATAAATCTTCTGCAGAAATTAATTCGGCCTTTTCATTTTCAATATACAAATAAACGGGGGTTTCTGACTTACCTTCAAAAATAACCATGTCCCAACCCGCATTTTTCATTTCATTACCGATAAAACCGCCCGAATTTGAACAGGCAATCGTTCCGGTCAGCGGACTCTTGGTAACAACAGAATATCGTCCCCCTGTTGATGCCATGGTGCCGGTAAGCGGGCCAGTCGTCATGATCATCTTATTATCAGGGCTCAATGCGTCGCATTTAGGATCAATTTCTTCGGCAAGATATTTTGTCGCTAGGCCACGTTGCCCCAGATACTCATTGGCCCATTGCATATTCAAAGGCTCATGCTTGATTGAACCTTCGGTTAAATTCACACGTAATACTTTTCTAGTCCAAGACATTTCTCTCTCCTAGGCTTCTGCGTTATCTTTTGGAAGGTTTTGTGCGGCATGAGCACGCATTCTTTCCAAACCGCCGTGATCGGAATCGACATAGGTGATTGCCTGTGTAGGGCAAGCTTTCGCGCATTCAGGATCGCCACCACATAAATCGCATTTATAAACCGTCCCGGCTTGCTGATTGTAATTTACCGTACCGAATGGACAGGCAACCGTACAAACTTTACAACCGACGCAAACATCATCAATAACTTCTTTTGCACCCGTCTTTTCATTTATGACGATTGCTTCCACGGGACAAGCATGCATACACCATGCTTCAGAGCATTGTGTACAGGTGTAAGGCACAAAACGCCCTTCTTCATGAAAAGTAAAAATCTTGATTCGTGATTTGGAAGGATTGAAAACGCCTTCAGCTTGATACGAACACGCCATTTCGCATTGCAGACAACCAGTGCATTTTTCTGGTTCAATCTGTAAAGACCTAAGCATAAATAGACTCCTCTCTGTGGTTATTTTTGACCTGGATTCTATACGATCCAATATCAAACTATTTATAATTGCCTTACATTTTACGACACTATTTTAAACGGGAATTAGTATAATACGAACTTACCTATATATGTAATCCATTTTATGATAATTTTTCCCTTTAAAATTAATATGCTGCAAAATGCAACGCTTGTAACTCAAATGAGATATATAACCAAATAAAAGCCTATAAAAAGAACACGAAGACGACTATATTCGCTAAGAATTAAAAATATATAAAAATTGAGGCTATTTTAATGTCGATGTTGGAAGTAACAAAGTCATCCATTCCTGAAAACCCAAATGCGGTAATGAATACTTACGCTGACATTTGGGAGAAGTTTATTGATACTGGACAACTCGATGACAAGAAACTACGCCCTGTTATAGCTAACAGCTGGTTACGTAGCCGTGAATTAGGCATTAACCCTCATAATCAGCGAGCACAATCTGTAATATCAAAAGAGCAACTCGAAGAAAAATTACACTCAGAAAATCTGGGTATTTCTGGTAAAAATGTTCTAGATAGAATGACAAGTACTGTTAAAAATACAGGTCATGTTATTGTTTTAGCTGATAAATTTGGTCGGATTTTATATTCAGTAGGCCACGAAGAAATTCAAGACCATCTAGAAAGAATCAACTTCAAACCCGGTAGCGAATGGGATGAAAAAACTGTAGGACCAAACGGTGTAGGCACGGCATTAGCACTCAAACGTCCTGAACTGATATTGGGCTCAGAACACTTCTGTCAGGGATGGCAGCCATGGGTCTGTTATGGCGCCCCTATTCATAATCCAAGCACGCGTTCAGTCATTGGCTGCATTGATATTACCGGCCCAGCAGACAAAGTTTGTGTGGAAGCGATGGCATTAGCAATATCAATTACACATTCGATTGAATCAGATTTATCTGTCTCACAACTAAAAAGTCGCGAAAAATTAAGGCTGGCTTATCGAGACTTTCAAGTAACATGGCCAAGCACCCCATCATTCGCTATTGATGAATTTGGATTCATCATAGACACTAATTCACACGTGTATAATTTAATAGATAAGCCTGAGCGAATTATCAACCACCCTATACATACCTTTTTTCCTGAAATTTCTAAGTCTGTATACGAGTGTCTGGAAAGCGGTAGTGAAAAGCAATGCGAATATGAAATGCCGCAGGTTTTATCTGAACAAACTCGTGTTCAGATTGAACCCGTGCAAAAAGATAAAGGAATAATAGGCTGCTTTGTTATGTTTATTGATAAAAAACACAGTAGTCAACCCTCTTCAAGCCTTCAATCAAATGAAGATGAGTTAATAAGAAAAGCTTTATTACAAACAGGTGGAAACATCAGCAAAGCCGCTAAAATGCTTAATATAAACCGTACAACAATATACCGTCGCCGTAAAAACTGGCAGTAATAATTGTTACCTTTTATTTATACAAAAACGGGTATTTTTCCTATCCCGTTTTAATTGAATTTATTCTATATTCGTTTGTCATAACAAATACTTCAGCGAGCAATCTCATAGCTAATAGACAATCTGCAATTCATTGTTTTTATTAAAATAAATTAACTCCAAAATTATCAATGGCTTAAAACTTATGTTCAAAATATCCACTCATACTTTCCTTTATTCATTATTAATCAGTTTTTCACTATTTCAGTCGGCTGATTCCTCTGAAGTAATGAAAGTCAATTTTGCCTATGTAGGAGATGTTAATCACCCGGCCTTGCTAGGCGTCAAACAAGGCCTTGAAGAAGCAAACCTTCAGGGACAGTTTTTGAATCAGGAATATAATCTGGATATTCTTTCCGTTGCAGATATTTCCAAGCAAGACTTTTCAAATTACATTGCTGTCATGGCAGCAACTAATATTGAGTCATTTAAAAAGTTAGCATCAACTCATACAAGCATTCCGGTATTCAACCTAATCAATCGCGCAGATGAATTAAGAACGGCTTGTATTGAAAACGCTTTACATACTATTCCAAGCAATCGCATGGCTAAAGATGCGCTGGCACAGTGGCACCAAAAAAAGCCTGAGTCACGAGCAGGAGCTCAAGCATGGCATCACGATTTTGTTAAATTTGCAGCACGTGACTTAAATAAGCGATTCAAGAAAAAATTCGATACAGTTATGAACGATTACTCTTGGGCCGGTTGGGCTGCTATTAAGATGACTTCAGACGCTGTTGCCAGAACACAGATTAACGAACCTGACAAAATGTTACATTATCTTAAAACCGAACTTAGTTTTGATGGTCAGAAAGGTAGTAACATGACTTTTAGAGAGACCGGACAATTACGTCAGTTATTGTTAATCGTTGAAGATAATAAAATTGCAACTGAAGCACCTGTTAGAGGCGTTGCAAAACCACCAACATTAGATAGTCTGGGTACATTAAATTGCGGCTAAATTAAATAACAGAGTTAACAAAATATCAGGAGCAAAAAATGAGTTTTCTTAAAACAGCATTAGTTTTCTTAATGACTTTTATCACAATGACCGTCACTGCTGCACCAACAGGAAGAGTTTTTATTACCAACGAAAAAGGTGACACTGTTTCCGTAATTAATGGCTCGACCTTAGAAGTTGAAGCCACCATTGAGATTGGTGAACGCCCGAGAGGCGTAGGCATATCACCTGATGGCAGTGAAGTTTATGTCGCTGTCAGTGAAGAAAATAAAATTAAAGTTATCAACCCTGAAACATTGAAAGTCATCCGAGAATTTGATGCCGGCTCAGATCCCGAAACATTTGCAGTTCATCCCAATGGTAATATTTATATTTCTAATGAAGATGAAGCTTTAGCTTCTGCTATTGATCCTGAAACAGGAGAGTTACTCGCCGAAATTAAGGTAGGGCTAGAACCTGAAGGTGTTGCTATATCTCCAGATGGTAAATATGTGATTATCACAAGTGAATCTACTAATATGCTTCATGTTATTAAAGCACCGGAAAATATAATAGAAAGTAACATCCTGGTCGGTTCCAGGCCACGTGCAGCAACATTCAATAAAGCCGGTAATATTGCTTATGCGACCGCTGAAATTAGCGGTGAAGTTGTCAAAGTCGACATGGCAACAGCTAAAGTAATAAAAACAGGTTCTACAGGTGATGCTAAATCAAAACCAAAAGATGTCTTATTAAGCAAAGATGAAAAAGTGGTTTATGTTGCGGGTGGGCGCGCTAATAAAGTGTTGGTAATGGATGCAGATACATTGGAAATAATTAAGGGAATCCCCGTTGGAAAACGTGTTTGGGGATTAGCCATTACAAAAGATGGCAAACGTGTATTCAGTACTGATGGTGTCAGTGGCACAGTTTCTGTAATTGATACAGATAAAAATGAAGTGATAAACACAACTGATGTGGGCAAGTTCCCATGGGGCGTTGCGATAAACGATTAATTGTTTAACCATGTATTTAAGGTACTGTTTAACGCAGTACCTTAATCTTTAAACTACGCCTGAATAATATTATACCTGATCGCTATTCTGGCTATATCAGCAACTGTCGCCACATCAAGCTTTGTTTTAATTTGCGTACTGTAATTAGCCACTGTTTTATAACTTAGAGAAAGCTTCTTCGCGACCTCACTGGTATTTAGACCTTCTGCCAACATACAAAAGATTTCAAACTCGCGCGCAGAGAAATCAGATAATGGTGAATCTTGTCCTCGCGACTTTGCAATTGCTAGTTGCTGAGCCAATTCCGGATCAATATATTTTTCACCATTAGAAAGCTTTTTGATTGCTTCAACCAGTAATTGAGGGTCTGAACTTTTAGTAATATAACCACTTGCACCAGCTTGCAAAGATTGCTCTACAAAAATAGTTTCTTCGTGCATGCTAAATACTAGTATTTTCGTTTTACTATCACGTGAGTTAATTCGCTTAATCGTCTCTAGCCCGCTGATTCCTGGTAATGATAAATCCATGACAATTACATCAGGTTGATGAGTACTATGTAAACGGTAAGCCTCTTCACCGCTATCCGCTTCTGCAATTACTTCCAAATCTGGCGAGTTTTTCAACAACATTTGATATCCCGCACGAACTACAGCATGGTCATCTACTAACATTACTTTTATAACAGCACTCATTATTTATTCTCTATTTCAACTGGGACAATCACTTCTATTCTTAGCCCACCATCTTGTTTATTTTTGATTTCAATTGATCCCTGGTTCATTTCAACTCTTTCTTTCATGCCTGGCAAACCCAGTCCCGTCATTGTTTTATCAGGGTCTAACCCTATTCCGTCATCTTCAATTATCAGATTTATATTACATACATCTAGTGTGTTTTCTTTTTCATTGAGATCGAAACTGCACTCGCTGATGAGTGCTTCAACACATTTGTCAGACTTTCCTTAATAATTCTAAATAAATTTATTTTCAAAGACTCTGATAAATCTGAAGGAATATCAGAAAAAGTGAAGTGACAAAAAATATCATCCTGCCTTTCATTCCAACCATCAATCATATTCTGCAGTGCTTTAATTAAACCTAACTCGTCCAAAACTGACGGTCGCAAACGCTGCATCATATTTTTTGCTACTTTATAAATATGGTCAGAATAATCAATAATAGTTTTTACACTGTCATCAACCTGCTCTTTATCCGGTTGCTTATTATTTGTTATAGCAACAGCGACGGCTTTTATTGCCGCTATTGTTTGACCTAGTTCATCATGTAATTCCTGAGCGAGGTGACGCCGCTCTTCTTCCTGAATTTGAAGAGATTTTTGTGTTAATGATTTATTCTTTTCCTTACTATCCAGCAATACTTCCGCCATATGATTAAACTGTTGCGAAATGCGATCAAGTTCCGGCAAACGAAAATGAGGAAGTTTTAATTCGTAGTCTCCTTTTTCAATTCCTGATAATCCTTCAAGGATCCTATCGATAGGTGATAAATATTTACCGATAGCAATATATAGCAATATATTTGCAAGAATAATAAATAAAAATAAGAAAATAAGCATGCTAGCAACTTCATTCCAAGTTTCATCAATTTCATCCGAAGGATCAGCGCGAATAATAACACCCGTCGGATTAACTACCGGATTATAAAACCACTGTCTGATTTCAGTCGGTGGCGGTTGTACTAATTTAACAAACCAGTTTGGCGCGTCTGTATTATCCAACACATCAAACTCCTTGTTCGGTGTTAACAGACCATCCGCGCTTTGAATATCAATATATAAATGGCGCGTTTGATCCAATTTTGATAAATTATTTAATAGTGCTAGATGTTCATCCTTATTTTGCTCTAATCTGCTAGATGAAATAGCAATATGAATTAACTTCAAAGCTAGGTCTGCAGTAGTCTCCACTTCGTGTTGTACTGTCTTTCGTGCATTTGAAATGATGTAAAAACTACTGAAAATGAATAACCAAATGAATA
The DNA here is from genome assembly GCA_038142205.1 of Pseudomonadota bacterium. Taxonomy (GTDB): domain Bacteria; phylum Pseudomonadota; class Gammaproteobacteria; order Eutrophobiales; family Eutrophobiaceae; genus UBA7359. Next base: position 1,121,739 of record JAYQJO010000001.1, read on the forward strand.
GTAAGGTAATCAATAAATTTAACCTGACTCTGAGACTCATTTAGATCATTCACTCAAGGTTTGGATTTGCTCCAAAGAATTTTATCTTGTCTTGGAAACAAATTTTTAAAAAAATAGTAATAATATTACTAATTTAGTGTATTAATAGGATGTATTAATCTACAATATCGAAAATTTTCTTTCAGTAACTATATAATAAATTGAGAAAAATTCCTCATGGATATGTACAAAAAATCCTACATTGCAGTACTGTTTCTAAGTTTTTTTTCACTTAACACCTATGCCGAAGAAACAGATACATTAAAGTCAGCGGTCGAAACAAGAGTTGAAGCTCAAAAAGAGATTGTCACATCAGAAAAAAAAGTAGAAACAATTGCCATTAAAACGAAAGATATGGTCAGGCAATATCGTGACACTATCAGAAAATCTGACAGCATCAATACTTATAATAAGCAGCTCGCTAAATTGATCCGGCAACAAAAAAATGAGCTTACTACTATTCAGCGTCAGCTAGACAACGTTGATGAAACACAAAGAAGTATGGTACCGCTTATGTTAAAAATGGTTGATACATTGGGGCAGTTTATAGAGCTTGATTTACCCTTCCTTTTAAACGAACGCCAAAACCGTGTTGCCTTCCTGAAGGAAATAATAGATAGACCTGATGTCAACCTTCCAGATAAATATCGCAGGATTATGGAAGCCCATCAAATTGAAATTGAATATGGACGTACCATTGAAACTTATACGGACACAATCACAATTGAAGGACAGGAATATACCGTCGATGTATTGCGTATTGGCAGACTATTACTGGCATTTCAAACACTGGATGGAAAGCTAAGTGGTTCATGGAATAAAGAAAGTAAATCCTGGCAAAAGCTATCGTCAGAATTCGATCGCTCAATCAGCAAGGGACTACAAATAGCAAAAAAACAGGCACCGCCTGAGCTAATTAAACTACCAATTAGTATGGCGGGGGAATAAATATGAAAAAATTATCCTAGCTAGCCTGTTTTTATTCATTTCGCCTGTATATTCGGCAGAACCAACAAGTCTTCAAGAGCTATTAGAGCAAGTAAAACAGGATCGTGTTCAGGAAAACAAGGAGCTTGCGAAACGGGAAATCAAATTTAAAAATGCACTAAGCAAGCAAAAGCAACTACTCGAAGCTGCGTTAAAAAAATTACAAAAAGATGAAAGCACCAGCGAAACATTAAAAAGTAATTATGCGGCTTATGAAAAACGTATTTCGGCACAAAACAAAGTGCTAAAAGATAAAATGGGAACGTTAGGTGAGCTTGATGGTGTTGTTAGACAAATTGCTGGGGATCTTAATAGCGTTATCGATTTATCATTAGTTTCAGCACAAAAACCAGGTAGAAATGAAATACTTGATGTTTTTGCCGATCGAAAAGAATTACCATCAATTGAAGAACTTGAAGAACTCTGGCTTCTTGCCATGGATGAGATGGTGGAGTCTGGCAAAGTCGTTAAATTCAAGGGAAAAATCGTTACCGCTGCAGGAAATGAAATTGAGCAGGACGTTACGCGTGTTGGCGTCTTCAATGCTGTTTCCAAAGGACATTTTTTAAGAAACCTGCCTGAAACCGGAAAACTGATAGAGCCCGGCAGACAACCCAGTCAACGCTATCAAAACATGGCTAATGAACTTGAAACAAATGGTGCAGGCATTCATCCATTTCCAATAGACCCGACCAGTGGTGCGATGCTGGCATTATTAGTTCAAGAACCAACGTTAAAAGAACGAATCCTTCAAGGTGGTTTTGTTGGTTATGTGATCTTGTTTATTGGATTGATTGGTATATTAATTTCAATAGAACGTTTAATTGTATTGGTTATAACTTATCGTAAAGTACAAAAACAATTAAAGAGCAAACGCCCAGCCGATAACCCTCTGGGGCGTATTATGAAAGTCTATGAAGACAACCCTGATGTCGGCACAGAAACATTAGAATTGAAACTAGACGAAGCCATCCTGAAAGAGATGCCCAAAATACAACGTGGTCTAAGTGCCCTGGCACTTTTAGCTGCGATAGCACCGCTACTTGGTTTACTCGGTACGGTAACTGGTATTATCGAAACATTTCAGTCAATCACCTTACATGGCACAGGCGATCCACGAGTTATGTCTGGTGGAATTTCTCAGGCATTGGTCACAACAGTTATGGGGCTGTTAGTTGCTATACCGTTACTCTTATTCCATAGTTTTCTGTCTAACAAGAGCAACACTCTGATTCATATTTTAGATGAAAAAAGTGCGGCCTTTATTGCACTATTAGCTGAAATCAACCGTATAAGAAACAGTGTTTGATCAACTTGATATATTAAGAGAATTTTTTGACAAAGGCGGCCCTGTCTTAATAGGGGTTTTTGCTTTATCAATTTTTTTATGGATTTTAATCCTTGAAAGGTATTACTACATTTATAAGATTTTTCCAAAGCGACTTGATCTTATTATGTACCAATGGGAACGGCGACGTGAGCATTCATCGTGGTATGCATTAAAGATTCGTGATGGTTTTTAAGTGATTTATCCATTGCCTTAAAACATAACATGATAACGATTCATACATTAACAGCGGTTTTACCTCTTTTAGGTTTATTAGGTACGGTTACTGGAATGATTGCAATTTTTGAAGTGCTAAATGTATTTGGTAATGGCAATACACGTGGTATGGCAGATGGTATTTCAAAAGCCTTACTACCAACAACAGCAGGTCTGGTTACTTCAATTATAGGTATTTACTTTAGTGCAGATCTGGATAAACGCGTCAAAAAAAATGAATTACATGCTAAGGATTCATTAACACACAACTGATACTAATTATGAGAAATACACATTCACATTCTAATCAGGAATCAGCGGCAGGCAGTATTAATATGACACCGCTAATCGACATGGTATTTATCCTGTTGATATTCTTTCTTGTAACAGCATCATTTACAAAAGAGTCTGGTATTGATGTAGATCGTCCTACAGCACAAACAGCCGTTAGAGAAGAGCAAGGCAGTATAATTATTGGAATAAATAAAAATGGTGAAATATGGATGGAAAACCAGCAAATTGAGCTACGCTCAGTTCGAGCACTCGTCGAACATAATCATGCTCAAAACCCGGAAGGAACTGTCATTATTTTAGCTGATGAAAACTCAAGAACAGGGCTTACTGTCGAAGTACTCGATCAAGTGCGATTGGCAGGCGTAACGAATGTTTCAATAGCCGCTTCAGAAGAGTAATCCCTGTAATTAACTGCATTACTTAACTGTGCAATTATCAAAACTTAAAAATATAGAACTATTAAAAGCACCTTCTTTTATTTTAGTTGCGCTGCTATTTAATATTGCGATATTTATCCTTATACAAAAGCTCGTTAACAAGGAACATGGTCTTAATATTTTATTATCTGATGTTAACGTTGTTGAGTTTATTCGCTTTAAGCAAGAGCTCGAACCACCTACACCGGAAGAAGAAATAGAAGATATAGAGGAACCACCACCAGAAGAAGAGGAGCCACCTCCTCCTCCGGAAATTCCGCAACCACAAATACAGCAATCACAGGTGATGGAAATGGATTTATCTGTTCCTAATATAGATATTCCCCTCTCTTTATCAGGCACGCCCTATCTTGGTGATTTTGCAAAAAGCACAAAAAAAGGCGGTATTGGTCGCCCTGGCAGGCCTAAAATTGATACGAATGTCGTACCTACATTAAGAATTCCGCCCGTCTATCCTTCTCGAGCGTTACGTAGCGGTATTCAAGGCGTGGTTACTGTTGAATTTACTATTGGAGTAGACGGTTCGGTAAAAGATCCTAAAATTGTTAAAGCAAATCCGCCTAAAATATTTGCAAGGCTGTTTTAAAAGCCATTACACGATGGAAGTTCAACCCGGACATGGTGAACGGGAAACCAGTTGAAAAACGAGCCAGACAAGACGTAAAGTTTAAATTACAACGATGATGACTTTTTTAAATAAAAAACTCGATATAGCTGCCGTATTAATTACGATGGGCTTATTTATTTTTCACCCTTCGTTAAATGCCAAACAAGAGTTTTTACTGGATAAAAAAACACATGAAGCGTTGACAGAAGTCCATAGTGATATGGATGCCGGAAAGAATGAAGACGCCTTAATAAAATTAAAAAAACTGGCCTCTACAGAAGGAATTAAAGATCATGACTCTGCTGTTGTATATCAAACAATGGCCTTTGTTGAAAATTCCTTGAACCGTTTAGAGAATGCCACAAAATATTTTATCAAAGCCTTATCCTATAATGCTTTACCCCAAAAAGTAACACATGAACTACAATATTCAACAGCCCAGTTGCTGATTCATATAGATAAACCCAAAGAAGGACTGACTTATTTATCAAAATGGTTAGCTAATGAAGCTAACCCAAAAGCTGATGCATATATTTTAGCCGCTACAGCGTATTATTATACTGAAAATTATAAACAGTTAATTGTTCATGCGGAGAAAGCTTTAGCACTTATTAAAAAGCCACCAGTCAATTGGTATGAATTACTATTAGCCGGTTACTATGAATTAAAAGATTATAAGGGCGCAACAAGCGTGCTTGAAAACATCATCATAAAATACCCGGAAAAATCATATTATTGGTTACAGTTAGCAGGAATATACCAACAAATAGAACAAGAAGAAAAGGCACTCGCGCTTTATGAACTTGCTTATGCAAAAGGCATATTAAATAAAGGTGAAAAAATTCAGTTAATAAAAAGTTATCGTTACATGGACATGCCTTTCAAAGCGGCTACATTGATAGAAAAAGAAATGGCTATTGGCGATTTAAAGGCAGACAAGGAAACGCTCAGCTTATTAGTCGACAGCTGGGTTTTAGCAGAAGAAACAAATAAAGCAAAATCTGTATTTCTGGAAATCATTACACGGTTTGATGATGATAGAGCAAGATTGCGATTAGGTCAGATTTACATTGATGGTGAAGAATGGAGTGAAGCATTAAAAATACTTGATGTAAAATTACAAACAGAAGATAAAAAATTGATTTCCAAAATCAATTTATTATTAGGAATAGCTCAATACTATTCAGACGATTTTAACGGTGCAACACGCGCCTTTACTAATTCTCTATCTGATGCTGAAACAGAAGATCAGGCAAAATGGTGGCTGGATTATCTAAAAAGGACTGGAGCCCACAAAAAAAGAGAAAGCTAGTATCTCTTTTACTGAAGCTTTTCCAGTTCGTTTATCACATCTCTGGCACTTTGGAACCTGTCTTCGGGTCTCTTTGCCAACAACTGTTCAACAATATCCTGATACTGACTCAGCTTCCGAGGTAGCCGTGGAATTGGTGCGTGAATATGCTGATAAATCAACGATGCCGGAGTCACAGCAGAATAAGGTTTATCCCCTGTCAATAACTCGTAAAACAGAACTCCCAGTGCATATAGATCAGTACGTGCATCAACATCGCCTCCTTCTCCTGCTCAGGACTCATATAATGTGGTGTACCTAATATTTGCCCCATTGTTGTTATATCATTCACCTCATCAATTTTTTTAGAGATACCAAAATCAGCCAATGCCAGGCTATCATCACCCCTAAACATTAAGTTAGCCGGTTTCAGATCTCGGTGAACAACATTAATCGCATGAATTTGTTCCAAGCCATAAGCAATATGCGTTGCATAGATAACCGATATTTCAGGGTGCAAACCCATTTCAGCACGCTGCTTCAAATCACCACGCGAGAAGAATTCCATCGCAATATAGCCATAGTCATCCCTTAGCCCATGCTCATATATTTTCACAACAAATGGTGTATTTAATCCTGAAATAAGGTTAGCTTCCTGAATAAAACGCTGGACAAGTTTTACTTCATGCACTCGTGTTAAATCTAGAACTTTAAGAACAACAGTCTGTTTATCTTCAACGCGTTCTGCCAGATAAACCTTTGACATGGCACCTTCACCAATCATACGAACAAACTTATAACCTATATCCAGACTCGTATCTGGAACAGCATCTTTTTGTTTCACCACGTTTTTAATTATTCGAGTAGCATCATCTATTTCTTCATTTAGTGATATCTCAGAACGTTTAGAAAATTCTGTCGCTTCAGCAACCATTTCAGCAACACGCTTCGGTTTAATATCAACTTTATTAATATAGTCCGCTGCGCCAAGTTTTATTGATTTGACAGCAATATATTCATCGCCTTCAGCAGTGAGAACAATAGTAGGAGGGAAACCAGGTTTATTTTTAAATTCTTTCAGCCATAGCAGACCATCTTCAACGGGACCCAGTTTGTAATCAAGAAATAAAATATCATATACCGACCAGTCAAAATTATCGGCGGGTTTTCCCAGATTATCAAAATCGTAGTCGATAATTTCGACATCTTTCAGTTCTTTATTCAGATATAGCCTTAAAAGAGCCCTGAAATCACTGGAATCGTCGATTATTAAAATTTTCATTGAATACTTGATTGAGCATGTTTCATTGTTTTTTGAAGTTTAATAAATAAATACTGATAAATCAATGAATTATAAGGTAATAATAATGTTACTTATAGGTAGTTAATCTGTTTGCTGTAATTAACCGCGGTTAAACTTCCCAAATTTAAGCATCACCGTTGGCATAATTAGTAAATTAAGTATAGTCGATGAAGCTAATCCACCAATGATTATCGCTGCCATCGGTCCCATTATTTCTCGACCGGGGTTATCACTTCCAATTGCTATAGGCAACATCGCTAAAGCCGTCACCAAAGCAGTCATCAATATTGAAGGCAATCTTTCTTGAGCACCTTGTATCGCGACATCCAGGTTCCAGGGTAACCCCTCTTTTTGCACCAGAAATTGATAATGTGATGCCAACATGATTGAGTTACGAATTGTAATACCAAAAAGTGTAACAAAGCCGACTAAAGATCCTACCGATAATCCACCACCTGTTATTAATACTGCAATCACACCACCGACTAATGCGAACGGTAGGTTAATTAGCATTAAAATAACATTACGGAAACTTCCTATTGCTATGTAAACAAGCATCATGACAACAGCCATCACTAATAAAGACAGAATAATTAATTCTTCTTTAGCTTTAGCTTGTTCTATTGCAGCGCCTGTAAATTCAGGATAAAGCTCTGCATTAAACTTTACTTTATCCAGAACGGTTTGCTCCAGTTCATCCATAAAACTGACAATATCTCGTCCAGTCACATGACTTATTATACTTTGCAGCCGTTGTCCATTTTGATGAAGAATATTATAACGACCTGTTTCGTGATGAATATCTGCAAACGTTTCTAAAGGAAGAATCGCACCATTAGCTGTTTTTATGGGAAGTTGGCTTACATCGGATGATTTGACGTTTATCTTTGGGCAAACTGACAACTACATCAAAAATTCGATTATCTTCCTGGTATTTTGCAACAGCCAAGCCTTCAAAAGCTGTTTTAATGATATTGGTTTCTTCTACTGGCGTTAATCCATGTGCTTTTAGCTTATCCAGCTTTAATTCGATTTGTAATAGCGGGGTTTGAGTGGAAGATTGAAGTTGAACACTACTCGCGCCTTTAACTGTTTTCATTACTTCAGCAACTTCCCTTGCTTTTCTATCCAAAGCATCAAGATCATTACCATAAATATTTACGACAACCGGTGTTGTATAGCCTGAAATCGTCTCGTGTATTCTTTCAGATAAAAAATTATGTGCTTCATGTCGTAACCCGGGAAACTCATCTAGTATCCTACGAATTTCGTCAAGAACGCGTTGTTGTTCCGTTCCATTTAAATCATGTGCGAGATCTACTTCAAATTCGCTATAATGACTTCCAAAGGTGTCTGCACCTCGTTCTGCCCTTCCCGCCCATTGTGAAACAGAAATAATCCCTGGCACATCCAGAAACCGTTTTGTTAATTGATTACCAATACGAATTGACTCTTTTAAAGAAGTACCTGAAATACTCGACGTATGAACAATATAATGCCCTTCTCTAAGGTTAGGAATAAATTGCCCTCCGACGTTCGGTAAGACTGAAATACCAATCAGGCAAAAAAGGATAGCAATGGTAATCACCAGATAAGGCGCACGAGAAATTAGTGTTAAAGATTTAGCATACAGAGGCTGTATTAATTTAATAATAGGCGGCTCAATATTTCTTAATTTATCTTTTGCTAACAAGATATAACAAAGTGCAGGCGTTACTGTTAATGCAACTAATAAGGACATCATGATCGATAATATATAAGCCATACCTAATGGCTCGAATAAGCGACCGGTAATGCCACTTAGGTGTAATAATGGAACAAATACAAGTGCAACAATAAAACTGGCATAAACAACAGAGCCACGCACTTCCATAGATGCGTTATAAACAACGTCTTTCATTGGCAAGGGGGTTTCTAACAACTTATTCTGTCGGAGTCGTCTGAATATGTTTTCAGTATCAATAATCGCGTCATCAACCACTTCTCCTAATGCGATAGCTAAACCACCGATCACCATTACATTTAAATTAACGCCCATTTCCAATAAAACCAAGATAGCGGTCAATAGAGATAGAGGGATAGCCATTACTGAAATAAATGCCGTTCTAAAATTAAATAAGAACACGGCTAATACGGCAACAACAAAAAGACCGCCTACAAACAAATGCCCGGTAATACTTTTAACTGAACGTTCAATATAATTAGCAGGGCGAAATAGAGTTGGATGAAACTCAATATCATTTTCAGAAAATATTTTATCAAGCCCATCAATTGCAGCTTCAACATCATTAGACACATTCAGGGTATTAGCGCCGTATTGACCAATCACCATCAATACAACACCTTCTTTACCCATGATAGCGCCTTTGCCAAATGCAGGTTCAGCACCATGCTCAATATTAGCAACATCACCTAATGTAATATTGGCACCATTAACATGTTTTACCACAACTTCTGAAATATCCAGTTTATCCTGCGGTAAACCAGTAATACTCAATGTTAATCTTTGGTTCGTATTTTCAATAAAACCTGCGCCAAAAATGCCAGTTGCTTGCTTAGCCGCTTCAACAACATCATTAACACCGAGACTAAATTTATTTAATTTATTAGCATCAATCTGTATCTGTAATTGTTTAACTTCCCCGCCAAAAACATTGACGTCAGCAACACCGGGAACACTTAAAATTGTGGGCACAAGATTCCAATCAACAATACTACGTAAATCCATCAAGTTCTTTGTTTCTGAAGTCACCCCCATAGTTAATATCGTGGCTGATGAAGAGGCCATTGGCACTGGCACTGCCGGCCCAACGCCATCAGGTAATAAATTAGTTAGACCTGCAAGCCTTTCTGAAACAAGTTGACGATTACGATAGATATCGGTGTCTTCATCAAAGTAGATGTTAACGATTGATAAACCTTGAATTGATTCAGAGCGAACATGATCAATACCAATTAAGCCTGAAAGCGCTGATTCAATTGGTCTGGTCACTAGTATTTCAACCTGCTCGGTTGAATACCCAGGCGCTTCTGTTTGCACAACAATTAAATTAGGAGAAAATTCTGGAAAAATATCCAAGCCCGCACGCGATAAACGATAAACACTATAAATCATTAACAGTGTCGCAATGGCAATCACTACACCACGAAAATTGATCGCAAATCTTACAAGAGCAGCTAGCATAAATTATTTACTAATCATCATCCTCGTCAGGAATAGCATATTTAAACTCTTCAGAGAGAAGAGTTTGCGCACCGCTGACGACGATTTTATCACCAACTTTAAAGTTTTCTGTTACTAACCAGCTATCTGGTGCCTGAATAGGGTTTAATAAACTTCTTCGGCTAAAATGTTCTTCCTCGACCTGTATATACGCCCAAGGTTTACCGGCATACCAGACGATTGCCTCAGCCGGTATATTTACGCCCTCCCCTGTATAACCGGTATTGGGCAACCAAACATACAAGCGCATACCAATTCTTAATTTATCACCATGAGTTCGAAAGAAATATGTTTCACCTTGCAACGTGTTATCTGAAAAAGGAGCGTCAGATATAAAATATGCTTTTCTCGCGTTTCGACGATCATCTACCCGATTAATAAAGACGAATGCAGTATCTGGATTGAGCTGCTGTTCTGCTTTTAATGAAACTAAAATAATATATTCTTCTCGCTTGATGAGACGTTCAAATATTGCAGAATTATCTTTCAATGCCAATTCACTAATTTCAGTATTCCATTTCTGTATCATATTGTCTTTTATGTGCTGTAACTCAACATCTATTGCCTCAATTCTAGCCTTATCTTCATCCGATTTGGATTTGGCAAGTTGTAATTCTCTTGCAGAAATATTCCCCGCTTCTTTATGTAAAATCTTCAATTGCTCTAATTGTTTAGACGCATTATTAAATGAAGTATTGATAACTTTACGTTTCGCTTGAGTATTTCGATAGTTAGCTCGCATAACGAGCAAGTCTTTTATATCGATAACACTTGAAAAAGCATTATCTTCGGACTGCACACTAATATTTTCTGTCAGCGCTGTCTTTATTCCTGCAAACTGTTGTGTTTCTTTTGAGATTTTAACAATAAGACTGCCATCAACGAGTTGTTGTTGATCATCATTATCATCATGTTCTTCTTCTTTGTTATCAAAAAAATTTTCTTTAAATTCAAATAGTATTGAATCTTCAGATGACTTAGAAAAAAGACTAAAACCGACGATAGCCAAAAGAATAACAATAATAATTGAAATAAGTTGTTTCATAGTTTTTGTATAACCTGTTTAACAATTCCGCCATCGTGAATTGGAACCTGCGTAATACGTTCCAGTTCTTCGACAGCTCTTAATACTCCTACTTTGATTGCTAAAACTGCTTGCTTCGCTTTTTCGAGTTCGAGTTTTACTTGTATTAATGACAACTGATCAGTATACCCTAAGTCAAATTGCTTCTTAATTTGAATGCTTCTATCTTCAAGTTCTCCCAGTAACGCCATACTACTTTCAAACGACGCTATTTTATCAGTATAATTTTGATGTTTTCTGCTTAAATCGTTTATTAAGTTTGTTTGCATTGCAATAAACTCTGCCTGCATCTGTTTTCTTTTTGCTAAGGCCTGTTCTATCTCACCTTCATGATTATGAAAAATAGGTAGCACCCATGATGCTGTGATTGACCAGACATTTTGACCTTGATCAAAAATAAAACCCGGGGATAAATTAAGATCAGGATATTGTTTTGCGATGTTCAGTTTTAAATTTGCCTCAAGCGCCTCATACTCTTTAAGTTTAAGTTTGATATCAAAACGATTATTTAATAACTCTTTTCGTAATTGCATCTCATCAGGCAATTGTGCTGTCAAGCTTTCTTGAACCGAATCAAATTGAATACTGGTTTGATTAAATTTATCGGCCAGTAATCCAGTGATAGCAATTAAATTATGAAAAGCATCATTAATTAAATAATTTTGACTAGCGAGTTGTAATCGTAACTGTTGAAGCTCAAGTCGCACTCGACTTAGCTCAAATTGACTAACCTGCCCTAATTCTTTACGCCTGTTTAATAAACCAAGGTTTTCTTTGAGTAATGCGCTTTGGCTTAACAACATTTCTTTTTGTTTTATAGCAAAAAAATATTCAATTAAATTTGAATGTAAATTGCTATATATCGACCATATTTTATTTTGCAATTTAATTTCAACAGCATTCCTTTTGGCCTTCGCCTGCTCAACCATCGCCATACGTTTTTCTTTTCGTTCAAATAGAAAATCAAAAACCAAACCAGTAAACCAGGGAGAATCACCTGAAGGCGAATAGTTTTCTAATGGAAGATTGACAGATGGATTCGTGCGTTGACCGGCAATAACCTCCATTGCTTTTCCTACTTCCACCTCAGCTAGTACAACATTAATTTCTGGATTAAAGTAAACAGCAGCAAGAGTTAGTGCTTTTAGATCCCAAAGTGTTATTGGCCAATTTTTAATAGTATATTGATGTTGTTCGAGGAACTGCTTGAATTCCTGACTATCGTGTTGCTTTAAAAGAATATCCGTATAGTTTTGTTGAGTATCAACCGGTTCGCTGACATAAGCATGCTTAATACAGCCAGATATAACTAATGCCGTAGATAAGATAAGGCAAATTTTAAAGAGAGCTGTAGTAGCATTATTTTTTTTATAGATTAAGTAAAACACAGCGCTTGATTATTTGGGGTTTTTTCACAAATATTAAACGCAAACTGTTGTTATTCATAGCCAAATTGCCATATTTCCTCTGTTTCTTCATGAATAGCTCCAGTTGTTGCATCAATCTCGACTTTCATTTCCTTACCATTATTAGTCTTGATAACTAATTCATAGACAGCTTGACCATTTTCTTCAATTTCATATTCAATTTCTATTATTTCACCAGGATATTTTGTAAGAGCTACAGACTTTGCTTGTTTTAGGTCAATAACCATACGTGTTAAAAATTTTTTGATCGTTTATACCAAACGATTCTTGTTCTATCTCGATCACTTTTGCTGTGTCAGCTGCACATTCGACATCCCAATCAATATTTTCTTCGTCCCTAATATCAAATTCATAAACATACTTACCTTTTTCTAATTTCATTTCTACTTTAATTAGATCGCCCGGTTTCATTTCTTCGACAACTTTTGAACACTTATTATAGACGTGACCTCCATATGCATACTTATCATCAGCATGAATAATTTGAGAAAAAAAGATAAAAGCAAGCGATACGAGTTTTAAAAATTTAATCATGTTGTCCTAGTCATATTTAATAAATAATTAGAATTTTAAGATAAATCCTGTACGCTATGATTAGGAATAATTCCTTTTATCATTATAAAAACATATTTATGAAGTATCTATTTATTACATTTTTTTTCGTATCTCATTTTGCTTTTGCAACTGAAATAGAAAATATACAAACCGCATGTGAACCTTTTATTAACTATGACGAAAAGAACACGAGCTCAATAGCATCCTCAAATATAGAGTTTAAAAAAGGTGTATTATGGAGAATTGAAACACCCGGGAGGAAAACGAACTATTTATTCGGCACAGTCCATTCTCAAGATTATGCCGTATCAAAATACCCGCCTCAGGTCAGGCTCGCATTGGTTAGAAGTAAAGTTTTATTAATGGAAACCGTTCCTGATGAAAGAGCAAATCAGTCTTTCATTAACAATATGTATTTCAAAAATGGCGAGAAACTAAATGAAATACTTGCCCCCCCCCCTTTTATGAAGAATTAATGATTCGTATTAATGGTTATGGCGTTGAACAGGAACAAGTATCAAATTTAAAACCCTGGGCCGCATTTAGTTTAATTGGCAGGCCCAGACCAGTACGTGCACCAACGCTTGAATACAACATTATGAAAACTGCACAGCAGTTTCAGTTGGAAATCAAGTCATTAGAAACAATGGACGAAATCTTATCAGCCCTTGATGAACTTTCAATGGAAGACCAGCTTATCATTTTAAAAGATACAATTTGTAATCACGATAAAATTATTCGCGACACAAAAAAACTGATCGACTTATATGTCGCACGCGATCTGCAAGGTATCGTCGACTTTAATAAACAGCCACATTACGATGAAGCCGTATTTGAACGCTTTATGGAAAACATATTATACAAACGCAATATCACGATGCTGGAGCGTATCGAAAAAGCGTTTGCTAACGGCAATGTATTCGTAGCTGTCGGCGCATCACATCTGGCAGATGAAAAAGGTTTGTTAAATCAGTTGAGTAAAAATTCTATAAAATTACTCAGATATATTAACGCTTATAATCAAGCCTGTTCACCTGTCACTTCTTTAAACTTGTCTTTTTGATCAGCCTTTGCCTCTTTCTGGTGCTTCTCCTTCCAGTCAGAATATGGCATACCATAAATAAGTTCTCTGGCACCTTCATAATCCAATTCTTCGCCTTTTTCTTCTGCCGCAGCTAAATACCATTTAGATAGGCAGTTACGGCAAAAACCGGCCAGATTCATTAGGTCGATATTCTGTACATCTGTATTTTCACGCAAGTGCTGCACTAAGCGACGAAATGCGGCTGCTTCAAGGTCTGTTTTTGTATCCATAATCCTGTAACCGTTAAGTTCAATAGTTTAATAAGTATAATCATTCTCATTATTAAGTAAATTACTCAAGTCAGAACTTAATACTTAAGGTAAACTTAATATAAATAATAAAAAAGCATACTGAATAATATGTCTGTTAAAGAAAATTTACATAAAGTTATCATTGTTGGCGGTGGCGCTGGAGGACTGGAATTAGCAGCAAAATTAGGCAACAAACTGGGCAAAAAGAAGAAAGCGCAAATTATGCTAGTCGATTGTGCCCTGACCCATTTATGGAAACCCCTATTACATGAAGTTGCAGCAGGAACACTGAATTCCTATGAAGACGAATTAAGTTATCTAGCCCTCGCTCATAAAAACCATTTTACTTTTCGACTTGGTCGAGTCGATACGCTAAATCGTGAAAAACAGGAAATTAGTACTGAACCCACGCTTGATCATGAAGGTAATGAATATATTCCAAGACGAACCTTTCAATATGATACTCTGATTTTTGCCGTTGGCAGCCAAACAAATGACTTTGGTATAAAAGGTGTTAAAGAACATTGCATGTTCCTGGATGATCGCATCCAAGCCGATACCTTTCATCAATATTTCTTCAGAAATGCCTATACTGCTCATACTCAAACAACACCACTACGTGAGGGGCAGTTAAAAATTGCTATAGCGGGAGCCGGAGCAACCGGTGTTGAACTTTCGGCAGAGTTACATGAAGCCGTTAATCAATTATTTGAATTTGGTCTTGATGGATTAAATGTTGATGAAGTTAAAATATCAATCATTGAAGCTGCAGAGAAAATACTACCTGCATTACCAAAAGACTTATCTGACAAAACAGTTAAAGCTTTGAAAAAAATCAATGTTGAATTACTGACCGAACATCGTATTTTAGAAACAACTAAGGAAGGGTTTATTACTGATAAAGGTGGTCTGATACCATCTGAAATAAAAGTCTGGGCGGCAGGTATTAAGGCGCCAGACTTTCTTAAAGATATTGCCGGACTTGAAACAAATAGAATTAACCAACTCGTTGTTAACATCACATTACAAACAACGCGCGATGAAAATATTTTTGCACTTGGTGATTGTGCGGCATGTCCTATGGAAGGCACCGATAATACAGTACCGCCACGTGCGCAAGCTGCTCATCAGCAGGCAGACATGCTGGTGAAAACAGTTAATAACAGATTGAATGATAAACCAATACCTGAATACACCTATGTTGACTACGGTTCGTTAATTAATTTAAGCCGTTATACGACTGTTGGCAATATGATGGGGAATCTGCTGGGCAAAAAAGCAGGTAGCCTTTTAATAGAAGGCATTATCGCCCGCTTTGTCTATATGTCTTTATATAAAATGCATCAAGTTGCGATACAAGGTTTCATCCGTGTTGGCTTAACAACTATTGCGAATATATTAACGCAGAAAACAAAACCAAGAATGAAACTACACTAATACCCGCTTCAGCTTGAAGTAGAAATTAATTACTTTCAGGATTATAAAATTCAATAGCATTTTTACTAAAAAGGTTCTCCTCGTTATTTTTTCCTAAGACATCAGACACTAAAACAAGTCACACTCGTCACCATTTACAATTGGTTTAATCATATTTCATATATTTAAAACGAGGATCGTCTGGCGTGCCTTCCAAGGCACTGCCTTCTTCTGTACCAGGTTGCCATTGAATGACTTCTTCTATTTTTTTTGCTAATTCAAAGTCTTTATCTGTCACACCTTTCGCGGCGTGGTTGACCAGTTTAACAGTGACAAATGCATAGGAAACCGTCATGTCTGGATGATGCCATGCTGCTTCAGCAAGATGGCCCACTGTATTGACCAGCATTAGTGTTGCTTTCCAGCCACTAGTTTTGTATTTGCGACGTATCCAGCCCTTTTCATATGTCCAGTTAGGCAATTCATCTTTTAGACGCGCATCAATCTCCTCAGTTGTATAAACCTCGTCTTTGCCTTCTTTTCGCCATTGAGCCATACAAATCTCCTAAATGATTGCTTCTTTATATTGTTTTCCTTCAAACACATTATTAAGCGCATAAGGAATTGCTCTTCTAATCTTATTTACCTGTTTTTCATTTACTTCATTGACTCGATTACTTTGCAAGCATAATGCTCCACGAAAACCAAGGTAATCAGAGTTCAACTCAAGAAGTTCTAAAATATCCTCATGCGTTAAAGAACCAGCGAGCCCTGTAATCAAACCATTAGTTTTAGCCAGATTAATAAACTCATGTAATTCATTTTTATTTAAAAGCGAGCACAAATTTTTACTTTGCTTCTCTTTTGTATCCAGCATGATACCACTTATACGTGTTTGCATAAGTAATGAAACAGACTCTATGTTGTTATAATCTTCAGCAAAAAACACTATAACTAATTTAACACCTTTATTTGCTGCTTCATTAATCGTATTTATAAAACCGTCAGATACTTTTTCAGAAAACAGCCCTACTTTCACATAATCGACACCAGTTTCAGCCATATTAAGAATGGCATTTATAAGCTCAGGATCATTTGAATCAATATCGCCTACCGTAGCACTGGTAAGTACTTCTCCGTTTACAAATCCAACAATATCCTTAACAACATTTATCTCTTGTGCACCTAACGCGCCTTCATTCGGATTTTTAATATCAATAATATCAACACCAGCATTCAATACTATTTTAGCTTCGGTAACGCAAGTAATGCTGGCTAACATGCCGGTCATGCTGTTTCGCTCTCTTTCTTTTCTTGTCGGAAAGCTTCTATTTTTTCCATTAACCACTTCCATGCCAGGTTTTCATTGAGTCCCGCAGTCTTGTCGATCGCTATAGTTAAATATTTTAATTCTTGATTAATTTTTTCTTCCGACAGCATATCTAGACGACTAACAAGAATAGCCGCTTCTAATACAGCTGATTGAGCACGGTTAAAACCTTTAAAAGCTGAATGTGTTTTTTCCAGAACAGGTTTTAAATAAAAACGTGGACGTAATTCATCATCTTCAAAAGACTCAAGTTCCAGCTCTAAGTGACTTAACGCTGCTTCCAAACGTTGGTCATTTACTTTTTCAGTTGGCACTAAAGGCCAGTCTTTTCGTCCGGTTAAACAGCCTGCAAAAATACGCACATCATCTATACGATTCACAACAGCAGACTTATTTCTTTGTATATTTTCCAGAGTCGCCGAGGGTTTAAATGGCGCAATCTGTACTAAACCATTTTCTTCACGAATACCCATAGGCGCGATATGTGTCGTGCCATCTTCATTTTGTGTTGTGACTATAATTTCCTGAATCATTTCTTTTTTCGTTTTCTACTTGCCTTAAGTGTACTACCTTCTGACTTATATTCTGTCTTATTTTCTTCTGTTCCTTTTCTTAATTCTTTCATTGCATGTACCGCACGCGAATCTTGTTCTTTTTCATCTTCTGTTTTCTTATTTACGCACACGCCCCAATCCAGTTCTTCATCCTGCATATAGGATTTACCTAATTGCCAGGCAATTTGTGCCCGTCCTAATTCGACCCCCATATAAAAAGCATGTGGCGCATCGTCCTGTAATAAATCAAGTTTTGGAAACAATTCAAACGGGTTGGCGCTTGATTCAATACCGTCACGGTTATAGACGTGAATCCCTTCTTCACTAACTTGCACTCGATAACTTGGGTCTTTCACATCCTGATAAAACTCATGTATCTCTTCGCTATTATAAGGAAATGGTTTTCTTGCATGCATCCCCAGCAATGCACTATCTAACCCTTTCGGCAAACTACTGTCTTTCTTCGCAGCAAACATTATTCTGCGCGCCATATCTGCTTCTTTCACAGCCGTTCGACAATGCGGACTGACTTCTGTTGCTAATACTGCATTTAAATCCATTTCTGAAATCATACCAAACAACATGGCGTTAATACCTGTCGTATCCGCTTCTGTTAATTCAGTAAGGTTGCCGACACCCATCATTATTTTAATATCCGGACAATTCTGTCGTAATTCGTGATAGCGAATCACTGACTCGGTAAAACCAAAATGGACGGGGTCGAGAATCGCATCTGCATAGAACGGTCGGTCTTTTTCTGCAAACTTCTCTATGGTTCGATAAAGCGACTCCATGTCACCGTGCGTTTCCGGTATTAATATTGGTACAGAGTCCACTTCTTCCGCTATCCATAAGGTACTTTCTTTTAAACTGAGCAAATAATCCGCTCCAGCTTTGCCTCCACGGAGCAAATCTTCCTCTTCAAGAGAATCAACACTGACTTTAAAATCCGCTTCATGCAAAGCTTGAATTGTTTCTTCTAAATGGGGAAAGGGTGTATCTGGCAAACAGCCAATATCAATCACATCGGCACCATCACGACGGTATTTTTCAGCTCGTTGTAAGATATTTTCAATACTTACCATCGGTGCATCGACAATTTCTGCAAAAATTTCGACGTTTTGTTGGCTTAAATCAACAGGCTTACAGTCTCTGCCAAAAAAAGCAGGTAAGTCTTTTAGATCAATCGTTCCTCTGACACACTCAATACCGAGTATTTCTGAAGCCAGTGTTAAATCACCCCGACATAGTCCCGGAACAATAATTCGGTCAAAACCTTTTATCCCTTTTAATCGCCTTGAGATCATTTGTGCCGTCATTAACGCCGCAACACTGACTCCAATATTACGAATTTCATAGCTAAATTCAGTTGGAGCCATTTCTTCGAGAATCGAATGCAACCGTTTCTGCGCAAGTTTTCCGGTTAGGAAAAGCAGGTGTTCTTGTCCAGTTGTATTGAATTGTTCTTTATCTTGCATTGCCGCGCATTATAAGCACGAGTCAAAGTATTTAAGAGGATTATTTTTCTTCAATAACTGGTTCATATAAACCAATTTATTCGCGTTATTTCACCCACTAATGTTTAAAACAAGATTAATCAAAATCTATAATTTACTTTATAAATAAACTTAACTATTTGTTTTTAATAATTTTATCTATATTTAAATTATATTGTTATTCTACTGGCATGATTATCGCTCAGACAGTTTTAATATCAGATTAACAGAGGAGAGATAATATGAAATGGTCTACACCAGAGTACTCCGATATTCGTTTTGGCTTTGAAGTCACGATGTATATCAACAATAAATAAGCATAGAAAATACTTAAAATTAATCATTATAGAGTAATCATTTTTACTCAAATTTAAAAGCGGATGATTAAGCAGAAAGTTCGCTCTATATAGCGAACTCGCTTATTATTCCTTTTTTAACTTTAATAATAACAATAGAAATAACTATGCATATTCATCTTTTAGGCACAGGTGCAGGTGGCGGCTTTCCCCAGTGGAACTGCAATTGCGATAACTGTAAGCGCCTGCGTTCAGGCGAAATCAAAAGTTCAGCTAGAACTCAATCCTCAATTACTGTCAGTAGCAATGGCGAAGACTGGGTCTTGTTCAATGCTTCACCTGATATTCGCGCACAAATTGAAAGTTTCCCGCCACTCCAACCAGCAAGGAAAATTCGTGATACAGGGATCTGCTCAATTATTCTCTGTGATGGTCAAATTTATCACACAACCGGTCTTATAATCATGCGTGAACATGATAAACCATGGGATGTGTATTGTACCGCAGCCGTGCATGAAGACATGACCACGGGCTACCCTATTTTTAATATTCTTGGTCATTTCCGTGGTGTTAACTGGCATGAGGTTGAGACTGATCAAAAGCCATTTACCATTCCTAAGGCTGATAATTTAATTTTCACAGCAGTACCACTAAAAAGTGAAGCACCGCCTTACTCACCTCATCGTCATAATACAGTGCCTGGTGATAATGTTGGCTATAAAATTGAAGATACTTCAACAGGTAAAAATTTATTTTATGCGCCGGGACTTGGCATTATAGAAAACCATGTCCTCGACTATATGCGCGATGCTGATGTCGTCCTGGTCGATGGTACAGTTTGGACGAACGATGAAATGTCACGGCATGGCATCAGTGACAAACTAGCAAGCGAAATGGGCCACTTGGATCAATCCAGTAAAGGTGGAATTAAAGATACGTTAAGTAGTCTTGATAAACCTCGCAAAATTTTGATCCATATCAATAACACTAATCCAATACTTGACGAAGATTCTCCTGAAAGACAAGAATTAAATGACGCAGGAATTGAAGTGTCGTTCGATGGAATGGACATCGAAATTTAAAATTCAAGGTAAAATAATGATAGAAGAAAGAACACCCTGGTCACGCGAAGAGTTTGAAGCAAAATTACGCGCGAAGGAAAAGTATTATCATATCAACCATGACTTTCATTTATTAATGAATGAAGGTGGCTTGGATAAAAAAGCCGTTCAAGGTTGGGTTGCAAATCGTTTTTATTATCAAACAACGATTCCAATTAAGGATGCCGCTATCATGGCTAACTGTCCTAACCGTGATGACCGGCGCAAATGGGTTCAGCGCATTATTGATCATGATGGCGTTGAAGGTGAAGAAGGTGGTATTGAAGCCTGGTTACAACTTGCAGAGTCTGTCGGTTTAACACGAGAAGAAACGTTATCCTATGAGCATGTATTACCTGGTGTCAGGTTCGCTATTGACGCATATTTAAATTTTGCGCGTCGTGCGACATGGGAAGAAGCAGCAAGCTCATCATTAACAGAATTATTCGCGCCAAAGATTCATCAAAAACGTTTGGATAATTGGCCAGAAATTTATCCATGGATAGATGGAAAAGGTTATCGTTATTTTCGTAAACGTTTATCAGAAGCGCGTCGTGATGTTCAACATGGCTTAGACATTACTTTGGATTATTACAAAACACGTGCTGAGCAGGAACGCGCACTTGAAATATTACAATTCAAACTCGATATCCTTTGGACCATGCTTGATTGCATGTGGATGGCATATATCGAAAAGAAACCACCATTTTATAACTGTAAATAACAATGGATATAGATAAAGAAAATATTATTGAAGTCGCTCCTACTTTCCGCGTGCAATGGGAGGAAGTACAAGATTGTTATGTTGTACTCTATCCTGAAGGTATGGTTAAACTCAGCCAGAGTGCTGGAGAGATTATGAAGCGCATAGATGGTCAATTATCAATAGCATCTATTATTAAAGATCTGGAAAAAACTTTTTCAGAATCTAACCTTGAAAACGATGTTTTAAAATTCCTGGAGGTAGCTTATGACACAGGCTGGATCAGAAACAAAAACTGAGATTACTCCTCCTCTATGGTTGTTGGCGGAATTAACGTATCGCTGCCCATTGCAATGTCCTTATTGTTCTAACCCGTTAGAGATATCAAAATATCAAGATGAACTCTCTACGGAAGATTGGGTTCGAGTTATGCAGCAAGCTCGAAAAATGGGGGCAACACAACTTGGTTTTTCTGGTGGTGAACCTTTAGTGCGTCAGGATTTAGAAGAACTCATTCAAGAAGCACGTCATTTAGGTTATTACACAAATCTGATTACTTCTGGTGTTGGCATGGATGAAAAACGAGTTAAAAGATTTAAAGACGCAGGACTCGATCATATTCAAATAAGTTTTCAGGCCAGTGATGAGGAGTTAAATAACTTTTTGGGTGGAACAAAAAGTTTTGCGCATAAAAAAGAAATGGCCCGTATTGTTAAAGAATACGAATATCCAATGGTATTAAACATTGTGATTCATCGTAAAAACATTGACTCAATTCGTGACATTCTAGACATGACTGTTGAATTAAATGCTGATTATGTCGAACTTGCCAGTACTCAGTATTATGGCTGGTCCCGAATTAATGTTGATCAGTTGTTACCTACACGTACGCAGTTAGCAAATGCAGAAAAAGTAGCAAAAGAATATCAGGAAAAAATGAAAGGTAAGTCAAAAATCATTTACGTAATTCCTGATTACTTTGAAAACCGTCCTAAACCATGTATGAATGGCTGGGGAGCAATATTTTTAACCATTGCACCGGATGGTACTGCACTCCCCTGTCATGAAGCAGGACAATTACCAATAGAATTTCCTAATGTTAAGGAATATAGCGTATCCGATATATGGAACACGTCACCTGGTTTTAATCATTTTCGTGGTTTTGAATGGATGAAAGAACCTTGTCGTTCATGCGATGAAAAAGAAAAGGATTTTGGTGGTTGTCGTTGTCAGGCATTTATGATGACAGGCGACCCAAACAATACTGATCCTGTTTGTGATAAATCACCTCATCATCAAGAATTACTGGATGATGTAGAAAGGATTGGTAAATTAGGCGAGCAAGAATTAGCTCATAAAGTTGAAGAGAAACCGCTTATTTTTAGAAACATGAAAAATTCTAAAAATATAGTAGAAAAATCAGAAATATAAACTAACTTAATTCATCAATAGTTTGCAACAATGTATCTTTTTTAATTGGTTTACTCAAATGTGAGTCACACCCTGCTTCGAGACATTTATCAACCTCTTCTTTAATAGCGTGCGCTGTTAGAGAAATAATTTTCGTTCTTGGTTTATTATTCTCTTCTTCCCATTTGCGTATCAATCGGGTTGCCTGATGCCCATCCATAACTGGCATTTGTACATCCATAAAAACCAGATCGTATTTATTCTTTTGATACATTTCTACAGCAATTTCACCATTTTCTGCTTCATCCAGACTATGCTCTGTTTTCTTCAGATACGCCTTAATCAACATCCGGTTATCCGGATTATCTTCTACTAACAAAATATGTCTGGCATTACTGCTTTGCACTTTTTCAATGTTTGGAGCTACTGTGTCTGCACTAGTTTGTTCTTTTCTATTAAGTATTTTGTTAACAATCCCAAACAAATCCTTACGCTTAATAGGCTTAAGCAATAAGCTTTCTATCCCTACTGTTTTAGCCAGTTTTGTGCATTTCCCCATTTCTTTCGGATTGACCAATAGTACAACCTTCTTTAAATCGCTAATTACATTTAATTCATCATTAAGCTTTTCGTCTGTAAACATCATCGTACTTTCAATAAATACAACACTAGCATTCGGATTGGACTTTAAAAGTGAGTGCGCCTTATCTATAGAATAAGCACTTAAGCAATTTGCTCCAGCGACAGTTAATTGTTCTTCAATACTAAGACAATTACTTTCACGGGAGTCGAAAATAAAAATATCTTCATCAGATAAATCCGGTATCTCCTGACATTCTTGTGATTGGGCAGACAACTTTACTTCTACCCAAAAACAGCTTCCTTTATTTTCTTCACTTTCAACCCAAATTTTCCCGTGCATCATCTCAACAAGACGCTTGGAAATAGTTAATCCTAATCCTGTTCCACCATACTTTCTTGTCGTTGATGTGTCGGCTTGAGTGAAACTGGCGAAGATTGCTTCTAATTTATCTTTTGGAATACCAATCCCTGTATCTCTGACACTGATCAATACTGTCTCTTCACTACTAACGACTTTGTTCAACGAAATAACGATTTCACCGTCTTCGGTAAATTTAAGTGCATTACTAATCAGGTTTAGAATAATTTGCTTTAGTCTGCCTGGGTCACCTAAGCGGGATAAGTTTATGTTCGCGTCGACATGCGTAACAATATCGATATTTTTATCTGATGCTTTTAACGCATAAATCTCAGCAACTTCTTCTATTAGCTCTATAACATTAAACGGGATCTCTTCGAGAACCAGCTGATCCGCTTCTATTTTTGAAAGGTCTAAAATATCATTAACCAAACTTAGCAATGCATTACCTGCTTTTCTAAATACACTAACATATTGACCTTGTTCAGGCGTAAGTTTGGTTTCATACATCAAATCACTCATACCAATAATGGCATTCAGTGGTGTTCTAATTTCATGACTCATACTTGCAAGAAATTCAGACTTCATTCGAACAGCTTCAACAGCTTCATCTCTTGCTATAGCCAGTTCTTTTGTCTGTTCCTCTACTTTTTCTCAATAACAGCATTTCTTTGCCTAAGTTCTTCTTCTTGTTGCGCCTTGGCTCGTACTAAACCATATAGCATCATCAAAATACCGACGCTGATTAACAAAGCGACCAAGAGCAAGTGATGTTCTAAGTCTTCAAAATACAAATCTTTTTCTATAATGATTCTTATCGAGTAGGGAGGCAGCTCAATCCTTTTTTCTTCTGTCAGCACTTCTACCTTCCAGCCATCTCTCGAATCTGGCTCACTAGCTTCATTAAAATACAGTAATTGTCGTCCATATAGGTTTGACGTATCACTGAACATGGTAATCGATAAAGTACTGTTTAATGCTTTATCTCCAAGTAACTTTGTCGGCGAGACTAAAACAGAAACAACGCCTTCAATCGATTCCGAATATTTCTTTTTCTTTATTAATTCAGAGTTATCTTGTTTATAAATTGCTTTATATAACCAGTACTTTCTATCAGGATCACTTTCAAGGTCGGGAGGGGAAGGAACAACTGAACGCGTTGCAATAGCAGTATCTATTGCATCGACATATTTTGGATTAGAATAAATATCTTCATTGATTTTTACTCTGCTTTCTTCACGTGCTTTCTCGTAAGTTAAACGAAACTCGTTAACCCAATCATCACCAGTAAAAGAATAATAATTAACAGCTTCGATATGATTGTTTCGCTCAAGAATATCTTCTGAGAAAGCGATAAATTGGCTTTCAGCTATATTATCGTTAGATGAGATAAAAGATGCTACATTATTTGTTACATTATTACCGGATAAAACATTATTACTAACAGCTTGTTGTATAGAAAGTATTTCGAAATGAAAGTCTTTTTGTTTCCGTTCTATCGATGTCTTCCATGTGCTTTGCATTAGCGTAATACTAAAAGCGAAGCCTAACATGAACGTTATAAGATATGTTGACTGGGTTGATATCCCCCGATTATCATCCTTTTCCAAAATATTTCCTTTAATCAGACATATTCAATTTCGATACGCTTAAGATAATTATCTAATTTTTCAATATTCTCACGTATAACTTCAACATTACTTTCCTTGCCTGCTATTTCTATTTTTGCTCCGAGTTCAGACATTAAATCAAAACCGTAGCCGCCTCCTACACCTTTGATACTATGACCAATAGAGCTCACATTAACAAAGTTACTTTGTTCTAGTTCGGCACGGAGTTTTTCGACATCCTGACCTCGGTTTTTCAGAAAGCCTGGAATTAAGCCTTCAAGGTCTTCATCAACTTGAACAATAATTTTTTCGCTAGACATACCTTGTTATTCTCTAATTTTTAATCTTATCGGCAATATTCTTATCACGAAACTTTGCCGGTTCAATATCATATTGATTCAGTAATTTATAAAACTCTGTTCTATTACGACCTGCTATTTTTGCCGCATTTGCGACATGACCGTGAGTAATACGTAACACACTTAATAAATAACCTTTCTCAAATGCCTGTTTTGCTTCTTTAAGTGTTTGCATATGAACAGGATCATCATGAACCGCTTTCTTTACCAATCTTAAAGGTATGTTCTTCGTTTTTGATATAGTCGCACACAAATCAACTACGTTAATTAATTGTCTAACGTTCCCTGGCCATGGCATGGAAGCCAGATAGTTCATCGCATCCGGTGAAAACTTCTTTTTAGCCTGATGATTGTTTTTAGAAAACTCATTAAGAAAATAATCTGTCAATACAGGAATATCATCTTGCCTATCAACCAAATTAGGAATCTCCAATGGAACGACTTTCAGTCGATAATATAAATCTTCTCTAAACTCACCTTTCTTCACCGCTTCTTCAAGGTTTTTATGTGTTGCAGAAATCAATCTGACATCAACAGGGTAAGTTTTGGTCGAACCCACTGGTCTTACTTCAAAGTCCTGTAAAACGCGCAATAACTTTACTTGCAAGGCAAGTGGCATGTCGCCTACTTCATCAAGAAAAATTGTCCCACCATTTGCAGCCTGAAATAAGCCTTCATGTTTCAAGTTAGCACCAGTAAATGCTCCCTTCTCGTGTCCGAATAATTCAGACTCAAGCAAATGTTCTGGAATTGCCCCGCAATTAATCGCTATAAACCGTTTATCTCTACGTGAACTGGCTTGATGAATTGATTTAGCTATAACTTCTTTACCGGTACCGGTAGAACCAGTAATGAATACTGATACATCATTGTCTGCAACCAGACTGGCCATTTCAATAATGTCAGACATAGCCTTACTTTTATAAATAACATTTTTTGAAACTTCATCTAAACATGATTTATTTATAATAGGACTAACTTTCTTAACTGTATCTAAAAACTCTTTTTGCTCAATTGGCTTGGTTAAAAACGCTGAAGTACCTAAATGCATTGCTTTTATCGCATCAGGAATCTGCGCTCGACCACTTAACATAATGACAGGCAGTAAAGGATCTTCATCATGGAGTTCATTTAATAGGGTCATACCGTCCATTTCATCCATGTATAAATCGGTAACGACAACATCAGGGGAATAAATACCAATTAAACTTAATGCTTCTCTGCCAGACTCCGCTTTTTTTACATCATAATTTTCTTTAATTAGCCAGTTTTCAAGTAAATTTAGAACATCCCTTTCATCATCAACGATTAAAACTTTAACTTTAGCATCTTGTTTTTCGGTAGGCATAAATTTTCCGTTATATTTCAAGTGTCTATTTGTGACAATATTAGAATAAATATAAGCAGTTTATAGTATCTTGTCACTCAACTGTGACAGATTTAGCAAGATTACGTGGCTGATCAATATCTGCTCCTTTAATCACTGCGACATAGTATGCTAGTAATTGTAAAGGTACGGTATATAAAACAGGGGCCATATAGTCATATAAAGCATTGATTTTCAATACATAAACACCTTCACCTGATTCAACCTCACTGGTTTTATCAGCGAAAATATAGAGCTTACCCCCTCTCGCTTGAACTTCCTGTAAATTGGATTTTAATTTTTCTAACAAATTATTATTCGGCGCGACCGCAACTACCGGCATATCATCATCAACCAGCGCAAGCGGGCCATGTTTTAATTCTCCTGCAGCATAGGCCTCAGCATGAATGTAAGATATTTCCTTCAATTTCAATGCACCTTCCATCGCGATGGGCAAAAAACTTCCGCGACCTAGAAACAAAGCATGG
Organism: Pseudomonadota bacterium; assembly: GCA_038142205.1. Taxonomy (GTDB): domain Bacteria; phylum Pseudomonadota; class Gammaproteobacteria; order Eutrophobiales; family Eutrophobiaceae; genus UBA7359. Next base: position 1,148,932 of record JAYQJO010000001.1, read on the forward strand.
TGCTTATCAGCAAAGTCCTTTGCCATATTTTCGATATCAGCTTGATACTGAAGAAGTTGATTAACTCGGCCAGGTAAGCTTTCAACTTGTTTAATTAATCCTGCTTCGTCTTCCTGAGAAATCCCATTATGTTTCGCTATAGCAATAACAAGCAAAAACAAGCCTACTAATTGCGTTGTAAATGCCTTTGTTGATGCAACACCTATTTCTGGACCAGCATGTGTCAGAAAAACGAGTTCAGCTTCTCGTGTCAAAGAACTTTCAGCAACATTACAAATGGCTAGTGTACTTAAGAACTCCGACTTCTTGGCAAGTTGTAAAGCGGCTAATGTATCAGCTGTTTCGCCTGATTGAGAGATGGAAACAAATAAACAGTCATCAAGAACAACAGACTTTCTATAACGATACTCACTGGCTATTTCTACCTGACATGGTAACCCGGCAATTTCTTCTAACCATGAAGCGGCGATAAGACCTGCATGAAAACTGGTTCCGCACGCTGCTATCTTAACCGCTTTTACTTTTTTAAATATTGAGTCTGCATTTTGCCCAAACTCATTGGCAACAACTTGATTCTCTTTGATACGGTTTTCAAGCGATTCTGCGATAGCATTTGGTTGAGAGAAAATTTCTTTCAACATGTAATGCCTATAACCCGCTTTATCCGCAATATCCGAACTTAATTCTGAAACATTAACAGTCCTTTCTACTATATTTTGATTCGCATCATATATAGTTAGCTCTCCACGCCTTATATCAGCAACATCACCTTCTTCAAGAAAAATAAATTTTTGTGTCACAGGTAATAAAGCAAAAACATCTGATGCAATAAAATACTCACCAATACCTACCCCAATAACCAGAGGACTGCCTTCTCTGGCTGCAATTAATCTTTCAGGTTCATCATTACTTATAACACCTAAAGCATAAGCGCCTTCTAATTGTTTAATTGTCTTAAATACTGCCTGTAATATGTCTTCTGATGACTGCAAGGTTTCATGAACAGCATTAACAACAACTTCTGTATCTGTTTCCGAACTAAAGTGATAGCCTGACTTGATTTGTTTCGTGCGAAGTTGTTCATGATTTTCAATAATACCATTATGAACCAAAGCAACATTATCACGACAAATATGAGGGTGTGCATTTTCAAGACTAGGTTTACCATGAGTTGCCCAACGCGTATGCGCTATACCTGTTCCACCAATCAATGGTGAACTTTCGTGTTCTTGTTTAAGTTGATTAACTTTGCCTAATACACGAAGTCGTTGTAGTTTTTTATCATTATTGATTACTGCCACACCTGCAGAATCATAGCCACGATATTCAAGGCGTTTAAGTCCTTCCAATAAAATAGGAGAGACATCTCTCTGAGCAACAGCTCCAACTATTCCACACATAAATTAACTACTATTTTTTATCAATGTAAGTATCGTGACTCATGAAGCGTTTTGATTCATCCATAATATACTCATTCGCTTCAATTTTTGCATGCATCTGTTGATTAGGTGATAAATTACCTGATGCTGCGATAACAGCAATTTGAGTTTCTGCTTTTTTATTTCCTTGCTGTGATGCTGCGAAATACCATTTATAAGCTTGATAATTATCTTTTTTCGTACCACGCCCAAAATTAATCATATCACCGTAATTTCTTTGCGCATCTGCATGCCCGCCTTTAGCCGCACGTTCATACCATACAAGTGACTTTTTATAATCTTTTTCCTTGCCTAAGCCTAATGAATAAATTATTCCAAGATAATTTTGCGCATTGGTATCACCGCTTTCAGCAAGGGGCAACCATAGATTAAACGCTGCTTCATAATTACCTTTATCGAACATCTTTTGCGGATCAGTTTCTTTTGAACAGGCCGAAACTGTGAAGATAAATAAAATAAGAAGGGAAAAGAAAGACGTTTTAAGCATTAAAATATTTTTTTCGAATTGAACAATAGTTATAATTTTTCTAACTATACCATAACAACTGATTAGTCATTGGTCGGGGCGAGAGGATTTGAACCTCCGACCCCCACAACCCCATTGTGGTGCGCTACCAGGCTGCGCTACGCCCCGTTTTGTTTGAAAATATAACTTATGGACAGACATTTTTCAGCTATAACAAATACAAACTGTTAATGTCTCTTTTTGAAAATTATCGTCTTAAAAGATCCAGAACTTTTCAAGCTCGTTTCTTAATTGTTTTATGATTTGTTGACTCTGATTAGAATCTTCTTTTGCTTCATCCCCGGAAAGTCTTAATCGAGCGCCACCAATGGTAAAACCCTGTTCATAGAGCAAACTTCTGATCTGTCTGATAAGGATTACATCATGGCGTTGATAATACCGTCGATTACCACGACGCTTTAGTGGCTTTAATTGCGGAAACTCTTGCTCCCAGTAACGCAATACGTGCGGTTTTACAGCACAAAGATCGCTGACCTCACCTATTGTAAAATATCTTTTTCCCGGTATAGCCGGTAATTCACTATTGTTCGACGCTTCCAGCATATGCCTCTACCCGTGCCTTTAATTTTTGACCTGGTCGGAATGTCACTACGCGACGTGCGCTAATAGGAATTTCCTCACCCGTTTTGGGGTTTCGTCCTGGTCGTTGATTTTTATCTCGCAAGTCAAAATTTCCAAAACCAGAAAGTTTGACCTGATTCCCTGATTCCAGTGCAGAACGAATTTCTTCGAAAAACATCTCTACGATTTCCTTGGCTTCACGTTTATTTAAGCCAAGTTCTTCGTATAACTTTTCTGCCATTTCCGCTTTTGTCAGTGCCGCCATAATTGTTATCTCAGTTTTGCACCGAATTTATTAAATAGACCATCTAACAAATTTCCTATGATGGATTCAACCTCTTCATCTCTAAGAGTGCTAGAAGTTACTTGAAAGGTCAAGCCTAAAGCTAGACTTTTTTTTTTTTTCAATACCTTCCCCCTGATATACGTCAAATAACTCTAGGTTAGATAACGCTTGTGTAGCATTACTTTTAATAAAAGTAGTGACTTCAGATAAAGGTATTTCCTCATCAATTATAATAGAAATGTCACGTTTTACAGACGGAAACTTTGAAATAGGCTGAAATTTAACAACGTTCTTTTTATTAAGATAATTTACTTCAAAATCAAATAGGTAAACGTTTTCTTTCAAATCCAGTTTTGCGGCTATCTTAGGATGCAGTTGTCCGAAATAACCTGCTTTGACATTATCTATTAAAACATCAACAGCCTGACCAGGGTGTAGAGTTTCGGATTCACTTTGCTCAAGCTCCACTCTCTCCATTTCAACAGTGGCAGCTAAAATTGTTAACACATCATTTTTTAAATCGTAGAAATCAATTGAACTGTTACCTATATCCCATTGTTTTTCATATGTATTACCATAACACAAGCCTGCTATATGATAATTTTGTTTAAGTTCTTCACAGCCTTCAAAAATCAACCCCGTTTCAAATAGCCTAACTCTTTCCTGCTGACGTTTGATATTATATTTTAGTGTATTAAGTAAACCCGTAATAAGGCTGCTACGCATTTGTGATAATTCTGGTGCGATAGGGTTTGCTAAAACAAGACTTTTTTCATTTTTATTCAACGTCTTATCGACATTTGGATCAATAAAACTATAAGTGATCACCTCTTGATAATCATTATTCATCAATATTTCACGAAGCTGTTTTACCGAGGCATGAAACAAATCTGGCTTACGCATAGCAAGATGATTTGATGGTGTGGCCACATTAATCGCATCATAACTATAGATTCGAGCTAATTCTTCAATCAAATCCACTTCTAGTTTTATATCGAAACGATGTGAAGGAGGAGTTATAAACCATTGATTTTCATTAAAATTAACATTCATTTCTAATTTAGAAAAAGTATCAGTCACAAATTGATCGTCTAAATCTATGCCTAGTACTCTTTTAATCTGTGGTTTTCTTAAAATGACCCGATCATTTTTCGGCATATCTTCTTCACTGAGAACTTCATTTACGGGAGCCGCTTCACCACCGCATAACTGCAAGATGAGTTGACTCGCTCTTTCTATCGCCTTTTTCTGTAATTGAGGATCAACGCCTCGCTCAAACCGATGAGAAGACTCCGTATGTAGGCCGTATTGACGGGATTTACCTATGATTGATTCAGGAAGGAAAAAGGCACTTTCCAAGAAGATATTTTGGGACTCTGTCGTCACAGCACTATCAAATCCTCCCATAATCCCCGCCATGGCAAGCGGCCCTGAGTCATCTGAAATTAAAAGTGTATCGGATTTAAGTTCATGTTCTGACTCATCGAGCAATTTTACTTTTTCACTTCCATTAGGATAACGGACATTGATATCACCTTTTAATAAATCATCATCAAATGCATGCATAGGTTGCCCTAACTCAAGCATGACGTAATTGGTGATATCGACAATAACATTAATAGTTCGCACACCTGAGCAACGTAATTTTTCAGACATCCAAAGCGGTGTCTTCACACTCGCATCAACATTCTCAATGATTCTCCCTAGATAATGAGGACAATCTGCTTTTGCTGATAATCTAATATTACGATTGGCTTTAGATGTAACTTTTACTGTCTCAATTTCCAAATCAGCTAAATTAACATTATTGAAAACCGCAACTTCGCGTGCGAGCCCCTTAAGACTAAAGCAATCACCTCTATTCGGCGTTAATGAAACATCAATAATATTGTCATTTATATCAATAATGTCTGTTAAAGACTTACCAACCTCTTCTGAGCGAGATAATTCAATAATGCCATCATTGCCCTCGCCTATACCTATTTCTGAGGCAGAACATAACATTCCGTATGATGTCACTCCTTTAAGAACAACTGCTTTTAGCTTAGGTTTATCAGCTAATACCGCGCCTACTTTCGCTAAAACAGTCCTTAGGCCTTCCCTTACATTAGGTGCACCACAGACAATCGTTAATAATTCCTTTTCTCCACAATCGACTTCACAAATATGAAGTTTATCGGCATCAGGATGTTTAGAAACGGACTTTACTTCTGCGACAACCAGTTTATCAAATGAAGAGCAAGCAGGTTCATTACCATCAACTTCAAGACCTGCCATTGTTAATTGATGCATTAGCGTTTCTGAATCAATATCAGGATTAACAAATTCTCTTAACCAATTTTCACTGAATTTCATTTATGTATCCTCGCTCAGTGAAATTGTTGTAAAAAACGTAGATCATTATCGAAAAATGAACGCAAGTCATCAACGCCATAATAAAGCATCGCCAATCGTTCAACGCCCATACCAAATGCAAGCCCGGTATATTTTTCTGGATCGATACCAACATTTTTAAGCACATTAGGATGCACCATGCCACACCCCAAAACTTCCAACCAACCACGTTCACCCATGATATCAACTTCGGCGGAAGGCTCTGTAAAAGGAAAATAAGAAGGACGAAAACGAACTTGCAATTCTTTTTCAAAAAAGATTTCAAGAAAATCAATCAACAAGCCTTTCAATTCAGCGAATGTTACAGATTCATCAACAATAAGCCCTTCGACCTGATGAAACATGGGTGTGTGTGTCATATCTGAATCACAGCGATAAACACGACCCGGCGCTATAAAGCGAAATGGAGGCTTATCATTTTGCATTATTCTAATTTGAACGGAAGATGTATGCGTTCTTAATAAACGTCCATCAGGGAAGTAAAACGTATCATGCATCGCACGTGCTGGATGATGCGCTGGAATATTTAACGCTTCAAAATTATGATAATCGTCTTCAACTTCGGGCCCTTCAACAACCTCAAAGCCTATTTGTTGAAAGAGAGACTCAATACGTTGTACTGTTTGAGTAATTGGATGTAGACCAGCCCGCTTACCACCTCTACCTGGTAAGCTTATATCCAGTTTTCCCTGATTTATTTGTTCATTTAATTTTTCATCTTCGAGCGAAGTTTTACGAGACTCTATTGCTTCCTGAACAGCGACTTTAGCCTGATTAATAACCTGCCCTGCTTTCGGACGTTCTTCTGCAGGTAATTTTCCTAATTGTTTTAATTGCTGGGTAAGCAAACCTTTTTTACCAAGGTAATCAACTCTAATCTGATCCAGTTCATTTAAATCAGTCGCTGAGTTAACTTCAGTAATGGCTTGAGTTTGTAGTTTCTCAGTATCGTTCATAATTTTATTATTATGTTAAGTAAGCAATAAACTATACGACTGTTCTTACTATAAGTCTCTATTACACTACGTTCTACTATCTAATTATTTGCTCTTACGGCATCGCTTACAGGGATGTAAACGCTTAGAGTTCGTCTCTGGAACAAAAACTCTGACACCTGCCGTTTTTTTCTACTAGCGACAATCCATGCCATCATCACCTCGGACTCCTCAGTCTTTGTTCCAGAGACGAACTCTACCCATTACATCCTTTAACTGTGTCCTCTTGCGCATACATTAAAGCCATGTAAATAAAAAAGGGGAAAGGTTTTAGCCTTTCCCCATTTTTTAATCATTAACTAAAGATTAATTAGCGAGGCTGGCTTTGGCCTGTTCAGCTAGTGCTCCAAAGGCAACCTTATCAAATACTGCTAACTCCGCTAATACTTTACGATCGATTTCAACAGCAGCTTTATTTAGACCATCAATAAAACGGCTATAAGAAAGACCATTGTTACGTGCTTCAGCATTAATTCGCGTAATCCATAAGGAGCGAAATTGTCTTTTACGTTGACGACGATCTCGATAAGCATATTGGCCTGCTTTAGTAACAGCTTGCTTGGCTACACGAAAGACATTCTTGCGACGACCACTATAGCCTTTAGCTTGATCAATAATTTTTTTGTGTTTGGCATGTGCAGTTACACCACGTTTTACTCTTGGCATTGTTCAATTCCTCTTTATAGATATGGAACCATTCTGGCAACTGCCTTCTGGTCACTGTCGTGGACGGCCAAAATTGAGCGTAACTGGCGTTTACGCTTGGTACTTTTTTTAGTCAAAATATGACTGCGGTGTGACTGACCACGTTTAAATTTTCCTGATCCAGTACGTGCAAAACGTTTTGCTGCACCACTGTTTGACTTCATCTTAGGCATTACCTTAACTCCAACTTTATAGCTTCTTTAAAATTAACCGCTTTAAGTAGCGGGAATACTGTTAATGCAGAAGCAGCACTAGGCAGTATTTTGATCATCAGGTCTATTTTTTAGACGCTAACACCATCACCATTTGTCGACCTTCCATTTTAGGAAACTGTTCGACCACACCATATTCTTCCAAATCCGCTTCTATACGCTTGAGCATTTTGGCACCAAGCTCCTGATGCGCCATTTCACGTCCGCGGAAACGAAGTGTAATTTTCACCTTATCACCGTTTGTTAAAAACTTTATCAGGTTCTTTAACTTGACCTGATAGTCACCGTCTTCTGTACCCGGTCTGAACTTAATTTCTTTTACATGAATCAGCTTTTGCTTCTTTTTAGCAGCATGCTTTTTCTTGTTTTGATCGAAAACAAATTTACCGTAATCCATGATACGACAAACCGGTGGTTCCGAATTGGGAACAATTTCGACCAAATCTAATTCAGAATCGTCAGCGAGTTGTTGAGCTTCACTATTTGTTACAACCCCAACCTGTTCACCTTCTGCATTTATTAACCTCACCTCAGGTGAAGTTATGGCTTCATTAAGGCGAGTCTGCTTATCTGCGCTGATAAAATTAATCCTCCAAATTAGTTTTACGGCCGAGACACGCAATATCTTCATTAAGGCGTGCTGTCAGACTTTCCAGAGACATTGCTCCCAAGTCTTCACCATCTCGTGTACGTACGGCCACTTTATTTTCGCTTTGCTCGCGTTCCCCTAAAATAATCTGATAAGGGACGCGCTGCATGGCGTGGTCGCGGATTTTAAGCCCAACCGTTTCATTTCTCAAGTCAACTTCAACCCTAAATCCCTGATTTTTTAAGTTTTCTGTAATTTTTTTCGCATACTCACTTTGTTTTTCCGTAATTGAGATAACAACAGCCTGAACTGGCGCCAGCCAAACCGGAAAAGCACCGGCATAATTCTCAATTAAAATACCAATAAACCTCTCCATTGAGCCGACAATTGCACGATGAAGCATGACAGGAACTTGTTTGGAGCTATCTTCACTGACATAGCTTGCATCTAGACGATCAGGCATCGAAAAGTCGACCTGGATCGTGCCACATTGCCAAACTCGACCAATACAATCTTTCAATGAAAACTCAATTTTTGGTCCATAAAACGCGCCTTCACCAGGTTGCAGCTCCCATTCCATGCTTTTATTATCTAACGCTAATTCAAGTGCTTTTTCGGCTTTATCCCAGATTTCGTCGCTACCGACTCTTTTTTCAGGACGAGTAGAAAGTTTGATAATGACATCTTCAAAGCCAAAGTCGCGATATACCTCAAATAACAAATCGATAAACTTTGATACTTCATCCTGAACTTGATCTTCGGTACAGAAAATATGTGCATCATCCTGGGTAAAATTACGGGCACGCATCAAACCGTGTAAGGTACCTGATGCCTCATTTCGATGACAAGAACCAAACTCAGCCAGTCTCAATGGTAAGTCTCTATAACTTTTCAATCCCTGATTAAATACCTGTATATGGCAGGGACAGTTCATCGGTTTAATCGCGTATTCACGGTTTTCGGAGCCGGTAGTAAACATATCTTCTCTAAACTTGTCCCAATGCCCAGAGCGTTCCCACAGGCTTTTATCGACCACCTGTGGTGTATTGATTTCCTGATAGCCGTTCTGCCTCATTTTCGAACTGATATATTGCTCAACAACTTTATAAATTGCCCAACCTTTTGGATGCCAAAACACCATGCCCGGTGCTTCTTCCTGGAAATGAAAGAGATCTTGTTTCTTCGCTAATTTACGATGATCACGCTTTTCAGCTTCTTCCAGACGGTGCAAATAGGTTTTTAATGCTTTTTTGTTTTCCCATGCAGTACCGTAAATACGTTGTAGCATTTCGTTATTGGAGTCACCACGCCAATAAGCGCCCGCTAGCTTCATCAATTTAAACGCTTTGATTTTTCCAGTACTCGGCACATGAGGCCCCCGGCATAAATCGGTAAATTCACCCTGTGAGTAAATGGACAGTTCTTCATTCGCTGGAATCGACTCAATAATCTGAGCTTTATATTCTTCGCCTAAATCACGAAAAAACCTCGTTGCTTCGTCTCTCGTTTTGACCGAGCGCGATACTTCATAGTCGGCTTTAACCAACTCAGTCATTTTCTTTTCGATTTTGACCAAATCATCAGGTGTAAAACCCGGCTCGTAGGCATAGTCATAATAAAATCCATCTTCGATAACGGGACCGATAGTGACTTGTGCTTCCGGATAAAGCTCTTTGACAGCTTGCGCCATCAAGTGTGCGCAGGAATGACGAATAATTTCCAGGCCTTCCGGATCCCGTTCTGTAATAATCTTTAAATTACTATCAGTTTCAATGAGATAGGATGCATCAACAAGAACCTCATCAACCATCCCGCCAAGTGTCGCTTTAGCTAAACCGGGACCAATAGACTCTGAAACTTGCATGACCGTCACTGCGTTTTCAAATTCGCGCTGACTATTATCAGGTAATGTAATCGTGGGCATCATTACTCCTTATTTTATCAGTGGTGACCCCCACAAAAGGTCACGTGTAAAGGATAGTTAAAAATTGGTAGGCACGGGCGAACTCGAATCGCCGACCTCTACCATGTCAAGGTAGCGCTCTAACCAGCTGAGCTACGCGCCTATATACTGCAAGCGAGGCATTATACGAGGCGTGTTTCATTCGTCAAATTTCTTTTTAGATCATTACTTTAACGCTCAAATAAACAAGTAAATTTATCCGTTTATTGATACTTTTTTGAACACTATTAAGGCCTTCAAAAAAACTATTTTCTTGTTTTAGCCAAAATATAGCCATATTTTAGCCAATAATTTTGGCTAAAATTTTTTGAGTTTGAAAAGATTCGTCATTTTTGAGTACAACCCTGTCTGATTACAACCTCAAAAATAGCTACTTACATTGGACATCCATTACCCTATTCTGGTGGTATATGTTCTGCCAATTCTGATAGTGAACAAGCAAAATAAGTGCATAACGCATCTAAATTTCCTGTGGTTGTATTGTAATTTTTCTGATTTGCGATTTTTGATAATGTCGTACGATTCACTCCTGTTTCTTTAGCAACCTCATCATAAGTAATTCGCCTAGACTCTCTAAACGATTTATCTGCCATCAACTCTTTTAATCTAAAACGCATCATATTGTTAATATTTACTTACATTTGTTCTTGAAAAGAACATTTATTGTTATTAATATACGTTAACTATTATTAACGTTTACCTTTATGGAGACACATTTAATGTCTGAAAGTAACTATATTAGTCCTGAATAAGCTGCAAAGCGACTTAATTTTTCTACTCGCTACTTTCGTAATGTCATTATCAAAAAACAACTAAAAGAAGGAATACATTATATATACGCATTCAATGGAAGAAAGATCCTCCTATTGTGGGATCGCGTTGAAGAAGAGTTACTAAAAGGTCTTATTGAAAACAATACATCTTCTCTCGTAATCCCTATGTCATCTGGGGGTACATGTAATGTCTAATATAAGAAAACATGTAGATGGTAAATTATTCTTTGACTTCAATTATCAAGGAATTCGTTGCCGCGAATACACACGACTTGTTGATAATTCCAAGAATAGAAAGATCATGCAAACTGCTTTAGAAAAAATCGAAGCTGAAATCACGTTAGGTGTATTTTCTTATGAGGCTACCTTTCCAAACAGTAAACGCCTTCAACAATTTAAAGAAAAGAATATAACAACCTCTCCTTATAATTCACAAATAAAAGAAAGCTTGCCAGATTTTAAAACATTTAGTTTGCAATGGTTTAAAGAGCAAGAAGTCTTATGGAAAAATTCTTACCGTGAGAAATTAGATAATATTTTGCATTATCATTTGCTCCCTGTATTTGGCACCAAACCGATACATCAAATACAGAAAACAGATCTTCTTGATTTTAGAGTCAAACTTTCAAATCATAAAAAGAAAAATAACGATGGTTTATCCGCATCAAGAATAAATCAAATTATGATTTTGATGAAACAAATCATAGATGAAGCCGCTGAGCGTTACAGTTTTATAACGCCATATCAAGGAATTAAACCATTAAAAATTCCACGTAATAAAATCGAGCCTTTTTCAATAGAAGAAGTAAATGCATTTTTAAGTAATGTTGACCCTTTTTGGAAGAATTATTTTCTAGTTAGGTTTTTTACTGGTATGCGTACTTCTGAAATAGATGGATTGAAATGGGAATATGTTGATTTTGATCGTCGTGAAATTATTGTTCACGAAGCGCTTGTTTATGGCGAAGTCACTACACCCAAAACAATCGAATCACAACGCGTGATACAGATGTCTAATCTTGTGTATAACGCACTACTCTCTCATAGAAATACGACCGATGATGAACAAGCCTATGTTTTTACAAGTCCGCAAGGTGAATTGGTTCGTTATAACAACTTAAATAATCGAACATGGTATCCCACTTTAAAGAAGTGTGGTCTAAAGCGACGCCGACCTTATCAAACGCGACATACCGCAGCGACATTATGGCTTGCATCTGGAGAAAACCCGGAATGGATTGCAAAGCAGATGGGACACGCCAATACAAAAATGCTTTTCACCATTTACTCACGTTACGTTCCTAACCTTACTCGCAAAGATGGATCGGCATTTGAAAACATGATGGGCAACCTAATTCAAGTTCAATAGATGGAGATCATTTATGAAAGTACCTACTGATATACCTGCATATAATATTCTTTACCACCGAAAGTGTTGGGAAGCGCTGATAGCACAAGTCACCCAGATATTAATCAATAGACTGGGTATCTATGAAGGCAATAATCTTGTTGGGCTTATTGGTGATGGTTCAGAAAAAACTAATTTTCATGCTATACAAAATTGGGTATCCAATTGTATCGGTTACTTCGAAGAAAAATCAGCATTAGAAATAGCGAATGAATTAGAAAATGAATTACATTTAGCTCTCATAGATATCTTAATGACTAATCACTAAGCTCACTTCTATAACGGAGTCATTTTCTTAAAAAGAGTATTTGTACGTCGTCAAAAGATTTAGCACAGATTGGACTTTCCATAGAATTGTAGATACTTACAAAGCATGAACTGAAGTCCTTTCAAATGCTTCAGAACTCATGCCATTTAAATGACTGTGACGTCGCGTTCTATTATAAATACGATGTCCACCACTACTACGAACAGGCTCCGGCATTAACCCTATCTTTTCGTAATAACGAATTGTTTCACTTTTAACACCACTTTGTTGTGCAAGTATTCCGCGTGATAAGCCCCGTTTTTTAGTGCCCATGATTTTAACCCTTGAACTTGTAGTTACTACAGGTTATATCATATGAATCTTGTACGAAAAAGACAGGAATAAATGACTATGCAAATTTACTCAAGGCTCGTCGAAAAAGTCGGCTCAGTAGGCGCACTAGTTGCAGCTATAGGCTGTGCCGCCTGTTTTCCTGCTCTGGCTTCACTTGGCGCCTCTATTGGTCTTGGCTTTCTTTCAGTTTATGAAGGTGTGTTTATAAATAAACTATTGCCCTTGTTTGCAATAATTGTGTTGCTGAGTAATGTCATTACTTGGGTATCATATCGTAATTTTGTAAGAATGATGTTTGGAATATTGGGACCGTTAATGGTGTTAGCTACGTTGTACTTATTCTGGACTGATAACTGGAGTACTTACATGTTTTATTTAGGGATTGTATTAATGATAGCCGTCTCAGTTTGGGACATTGTTTCACCACCTAATAAAACTTGTGTATTACCTGAAACAAGAGAATCAAATTGAGTACTATTTATGACTGATAAAATTATTTTAGACTCTACTATTACTTGCCCTGAGTGCGATCACCAGGAAAAAGAAACAATGCCAACGGATGCGTGCCAATTTTTCTATGAATGCAAAAGTTGTAAAACTTTACTTAAGCCGAAACACGGTGATTGTTGTGTGTTCTGTTCTTTCGGAGATATTAAGTGTCCACCTATTCAAGAAGGAGATAAATGTTGTGCCGACTAATTGAAAGTCGCGACTAAAAGTTGGCATTTTCTTTGATCTTATTCGGATACCTGAAATCATCCTTTGGTTTTTTTACAAAAAAAACCAATCAAAGCATTAATGGCACTTCGATCAAACCACCAACCACTGTGGCAAGCGCTGCGCCTGTAGATAATCCAAACAGCATAATTGCTCGCAATAGCAACTTCAAAATGATTTGATGCCCCAATTATTACTGTAGATACAGCATTTTCATAATAAAAAATTTATAAGGCGTACAAGACCATAAGTAATAACAAAAACGAAAATTGTTTGAATGAATAACGGTATGGCTATGATATAAATAAGTTTAATATAAATTTATATAATTTGAACTTAAGATGATCTAACATCAAAATATCGATTTCAAATCAACGCATGTTATAAGTAGAAGTTAGCTTGATAACACTTTTGAATGGATCTGATTACTAGAATCTAACTCACTGTTGCTAAGTAAGTTCTGCGTTAACACAGTGACTGCTTGATAATGTGACAGATGAACATTACCCGAGAGTTCTTTAATTAAATTAGTCTTAATTAATTTATCCATAACAGGACCTTTTACTTCTGAGAAATGTAAGTCGACACCCATGTGTTTAAGTGTCGTATTTATGGACCCCAGTGTCTCCAATGCACTAACATCAACATCATTCACACTAGAAAACTGTAGTATGCAATGTTTAATCTTTGGAGACTGTTTGACTAACTTTATAATTTCTTTTTCAAGGAATGATACATTTGCAAAGTAAAGTCGTTCATCGATTCTTATACCAATGATCTCAGGTACAGTTTCTACCTGATGCCGCAAGACGTTTCTGAAGTGTTCTGTGCCAGGCACTAAACCAATCACTGCCATATGAGGTTTACTAGTATGATACAAATGTAAACCAATTGATAAAATAATTCCAATACTGATACCCAATTCAACACCGAGTAATAATGTTGTAATGATAGTAATCATAGTTAGAGTAAAGTCGTACTTTGAAAAAAACCAAGTGGCCTTCAATTTTTTAAAGTCAATCAGACCTAAAACAGCAACTATAATTGCAGCAGCCAATGTTGCTTTCGGTAGTTTTTCTAAAAATGACATTAAACCCGTAGTCAGTATTGCAATAAAGAGCGCGGCCATAACACCGGATAAGTTTGTTTGTGCTCCAGCATCGTAATTAACAACAGAACGTGAAAAGCCACCCGTGACAGGCATACCACCAGAAAAACTACTACCTATATTAGCTGTACCCAATCCTAATAATTCTTTATTGGGTTCGATAGTGTCTTTCGTTTTTTCGGCGAAGGTACTCGCAACAGAGATTGATTCAACATAACCAACAATAGATATCAGTAACGCGGGTAGTAGTAATAATGATAATAAGTTCATATCAAGACTAATCAAACCTAGTTCGGGCAACCCATTTGGAATAAAGCCAACCGTACTGATATTCATTTGCCCCAACGTTGTTTTTTCCATCAAAATAATCGTAATAATAATAATCATTGCAGGAAAAACCTTTGCAATAAAAAATGATTCGCTTTTACCAATTTTTAAATGTTTAAGGATCATGAGTAATCCGGTCTTGGCAAAAAATAGACTAACGATAATAGCTATACCTAATAATAAAGTAGGTAAATGATAATTCTGGATATTCGTATAGAGTGAGTTACTAATTTCAATAAGCGTATGTCCTTTTACATCAACTGCAAGAATATGTTTTAACTGACTGGTCGCAATAAGAATGGCTGACGCCATAATAAAGCCATCAATAACCGAACGACTTAAGAAGTTAGCAATAAACCCCATCTTTAATACACCCATTGTAATGAGTATCACGCCAGATAAAAAAGATAAATAAATAGCAATTTCTACTGGTGAATAACTCGTACTAGATGATAGAGAAAAAATAGCCGCGCCTGTCATCAAAGAGATTACGGCAACCGGACCTACTGCGAGAGTCGAACTGGTTGCAAACAGTGCATAAAATAATAAAGGTAAAATACTGGAATATAGACCGACCTCTGGTGGTAAGCCAGCCAGTAAGGCATAGGCTAACGATTGCGGCACTAACATTAATGTGACGATTATGGCTGCAAGAAAATCTGAATAAGCAAGATTTGAGTTGTAACTGGAAATCGTTTTTACTAATGGGAAATAGGATCGCATCGTAATATTCCGTCTATGACAACACTGTTTCTTCGTTCTCTTTTTGCTTTGCTGCTTTCGGTGTGACTAACCACTCATGTCCTTTCAACATTCCTTTCCAATAGATAGGCGGTAATAAACGTTCTTTTAAAAACCAGGCCATACGTGTTGGTTGTTCACCGTTTAATAACCACTTTGGTAACGAAGGTAATAATTTCCCACCAAAACCAAATTCCGCTAACACGATTTTGCCTCTCTCAACCGTTAAAGGACATGAACCATAACCATCATAATGTGCTGGTTTATCTTTCGCATCGAGGTAAGTTAATAAATTATGTGCCACGATAGGAGCTTGTTTTCTTGCTGCAGCGGCTGTCTTGGCGTTGGGTGCATTGGTAACATCACCTAAGCTATAAATATTGTCATAACGTTTATGACGAAGTGTTTGCTG
This sequence comes from Pseudomonadota bacterium, assembly GCA_038142205.1. Lineage (GTDB taxonomy): Bacteria > Pseudomonadota > Gammaproteobacteria > Eutrophobiales > Eutrophobiaceae > UBA7359. Next base: position 1,164,689 of record JAYQJO010000001.1, read on the forward strand.
ATCAACATCAACCCAACCGGCATCATCAACCAATGAACTAACTTTGACAAAATCAGGGGCTTGTTGAGGAGGACAAACATGCAACATATCAAATGACTCTTCGATGATTTCTTTTTCACCTTCATCATTACTCTTTTCAAACCAGGCTTTTTTATTAGGCCCGTCAATTTTGACTAAATTGTGTTTGAAATTTAAAGACACCTGATATTTTTTAATATACTCCATTAAAGCAGGTATATAAGTTTGTACTCCAAACAAGACTGGTCCGGCATTCATAAAGTTAATATTGATATTCTTTAATAAACGGTTTCTAAACCAGTAATCAGCTGATAGATACATCGCCTTTTGTGGAGCACCAGCGCATTTAATTGGCATAGGTGGTTGCGTAAAGATAGCTTTGCCTTGTTTCAGACCTTTTACAAGCTGCCAGGTATAAGGTGCCAAGTCAAAACGGTAATTAGACGTTACACCATTTTGACCGAGAGTTTCTTCAAGTCCTTCAATACTAGCCCAATTTAATTTTAAACCAGGACAGACGATCAGATTCTTATATTGAATGACACGACAACCTTCAAGAATAATACTATTTTTCTCGGGTTCGAATGCAGCAACTGCAGCCTTAATCCATTTTGCTTTTTTTGGTATGACTGATGACATTGTTTTTACCGTGTCATCCGCTTCAAATATACCACCACCAACCATGGTCCAACCAGGTTGATAATAATGAACTTCCGACGGATCAATAATCGCAATGTCTAAATTTGGACGGCGCTTTAAAAGACTGGAACATGCAGCTATTCCTGCTGCACCAGCACCGACAATAACAATGTCATGCATTAAGGAAGGAGTATCTAATGGAACTTTGCCGTCATTCAAAATCCGCTTTGATAAAGGCGACATATCAAAACCAGCACCAGCCGTTTTTTGTAATATTTCGTTGATGCTCATCTCTTTTGTTTTTGAAAGTGACCATGCCGTTGTCGAACGATTACCGGTTCTACAGTATGCTAATATTGGTTTTGGTAATTCATCGAAGGCTTGTTTGAAGTTACTAACATCCTCATCTTGCACTATCCCTTTTTCGATAGGGATATAACGAAAATCAATACTCAAATCATCAGCTATCGCTTTTATTTCAATATGACTCGGTTGGTCAGCACCCTCACCATCCGGACGGTTACAAATAATTGAACGAATACCATTTGCTTTAATGGCATCTATATCAGCAGGCAGGATTTGTTCACTGACAAAATAATTGGAAACAATTTTTTTTATACTCATTCGTTTTTACTCTCAAAAATTAAAGGTTGCCGCAGGCTAGATTGGCAGGTATTGCTGCATCCATCATTTCCGGACTAGGCAAGTTCAAGTTATTCATGATCTCAACATACTCATCAAGCGACTTACCTGCTAAACGAGGGTTACCTATTTTTTCATCGCCAATTGATGAAATCGTATGACCATTGTAATCATGTCCTGGATACACCAATGTACTCTCATCCAGCATGAATAATTTGTTCACTATTGAATTATATGAATCAGCAGCATCACCATTTTGAAAATCGGTACGCCCGGAACCGTTAATCAATAAGGTATCACCGGTAAACACCATGCCAGGACCGCCCTTTTGTAAAAAGAAGCTAAATGATTCATTGGTATGACCCGGTGTATATAGACTGAGTAGTTCAATATCACCCACTTTAATTAGTTCGTTATCCTTAACATATTGCGAGACACATCCAGCCTGACTGTGTTCACCCATAATGGTTTTACATCCGGTTGATGTTCGAAGTTCGCCAAGCGCTGTGACATGATCGGCATGCGTATGTGTATCAATAGCATAAACAAGGTTTAGCCCTAACCCTTTCAATATATCGAGATAGACATAAGCATGTGGTTTTACCGGATCAATAATTAAGGCTTCCTGACTTACGTTTGATGCCAATATATAGGTATAAGTACTCGAAGCAGTATCAAATAGCTGTCTAAAAATCATTTCATGTTCCTTTTAATTTCCCCTTCAAAATATGAGGGCATAACAATTCTATACGTTTAGATTATTTATTGCATTTCATGTGCCAATTTATTTCAAAATTTTATTACTAATAATATCAATTATTTATATTAATATAGTGAGATCATTTTAAACTATGTTTCAATATTTGTTTCATTTTTGTTACAATATATTTCAAACTATTTTTAAATATGAAACATGGAAAACATTATTAAACATATCACCCATGCAGACGAGGAATCGCTGGAACTGATTAATTCTATTCTTCCCTCTGCCGTAATATTTACGGTCGATAGAGAACGCCGAATTACTTACTGGAGTGAAAGTGCTGAAAAGATATTAGGTTTCTCTACAAATGATCTATTAGGAGAAAATTGTTTAACAGGTAATCGATGTAATCAATGTATGGCTGGTTGCGGCATGAGTGAAAATATTTTAATCGAAGGTTTTCCGATTGCGCTACATCATAAAGACGGGCATCTGATCAACTTTAAGAAATACGCACATGCTTATCTGGATGAAAATAATAATTTTAATGGTGGCATAGAAATTTTAATTCCGGAACAATCGATACATTCACAACACGCTGGAATTCATCAAAATAAAGAATACGCATTCCATAATATCATCAGTTCAGATCCTGCGATGTTAGATATATTTAAAATAGTAAAAAATGTTGCCGAAACCGATGTTAATGTTTTAGTCCGTGGTGAGTCAGGTAGTGGCAAAGAATTGATCGCCAGAGCGATTCATAATGAAAGTCCAAGAAGTACAAAACCGTTTATTGCCATTAACTGCGCATCACTCAGTTCAAACTTACTAGAAAGCGAACTGTTTGGTCATGTTAAAGGCGCTTTTACAGATGCAATTCGAGATCACACCGGCATCATTCAACAAGCAGAGGGAGGCACGTTGTTTCTGGATGAAGTTGCAGAACTATCGATGCCGTTACAAGCAAAACTATTGAGAGTGTTACAAGAACGTGTCTTCACGCCACTGGGCAGTGAGAAAATCATAAGGGCAGATATACGGCTGCTAGCAGCAACACATCAATCATTAAGAAACCTGGTGCATGAGGGCAGGTTTCGCGAAGACTTAATGTACCGTTTACGCGTCGTGCCGTTGTTTATCCCTCCACTTAGGGAACGAAAAAGCGATATTAAATTATTACTGGAACATTTTATTAATGAATTTGGCAAAACAAGTACACGACAAATAAAAGATGTACATCCTGATGCAATGCGATTGTTGTTAAATTATGAATGGCCCGGCAACGTCAGAGAATTAAAGAATGTCATAGAATACGCGAACGCAGTGAGTCGAGAAAAAATACTCAAAGTTAACGATTTGCCACCTGAATTTTTAGAACAAGGGAATATTAAAAATAATACAAGACTCGATTTTAAATCGGACACCGAAAGAAAAAAGATAAAACAAGTTCTACAAGAGTGTGATGGTAACCTTGACTTAACAGCAAATTTACTCGGTATAAGCAGAACGACTTTATGGAGAAAAAGAAAAAGTATCAGATCTAATGACAATCAATATTTAAACTTATTCGACATTGGTTTCTACTTAGCAATTTGTCCTTTTATTGAACTAAAAAATAAATATTTGCTCAATAATTCATTAATATCAGGATTAGATAACAATGATAGACGATGAAATTAATGTCGATTTAATATTGTTTTATCTTATCATTATGACTTGATGTCAGTTAACTTGTCAGTACCATCACATCTTATAAAGATGTTCTGACTCATGTACACTTTGTATTAACTAAAGGAAAACATAAATGAATTATTTTGTAAAAACTCTAGTATATATTTTAATAATTTCAATCCCTGCATTTGCTTTCGGTGGTGATAAAAAAATAAACCCTAATTCTAATTATGTTGAAGAAAATCAACAGATAATCAGTTCTGCTGAAAAAGAGGAAATAAAAAAGCAGATAAAAAGAATTGAAGAAAAACTTAAAAGCGAACCCAAAGTTGAAGGTTGGGTTCTTGTTGGTGATGCTAATATGCATTTAAAAAAATATGAAGCGGCCGCAAGAGCTTATCAAGAAGCGTATGTGTTAAGTGATTATTCACGTGAAACGCGGAATAAATTAAAAAAAGCTTTGTATTTTGTAAATGCTGGAGTTGAGGAATTAGATTAACCGTTCACCATTTTATCTTTAATTTAAAAAAGTCCAAGATGACAATGATTAATTTACCTATAAATGATCTTTTTCATTATCAAAAATAAATTAAACAAAACGCATCGAGACAGAACCTAAATCCTGATATCGAACCATAATATTATCACCAGCTTCGACTGTTACTGCGGCGGTGATGCCACCCGTCATAATGAATGTCCCTGCAGGGATATCCTCACCACGTTCTGCTAGCATATTTGCCAACATAGCTACGCTCGATGCCGGGTGTCCGATGACGGCTGCACCGGCACCGACTTCTACGACTTGTCCATTTTTCTCCATGACAACACCTGTAGAACGCATATTAATATCATCAGGGGAGCATATTTTTCCACCAGTGACATAACCCGCTGAGGAGGTGTTATCAGCAATTACACTTTTCAGATCAAAGCGAAAATTCTCATAACGAGAGTCAATAATTTCAACTGCAGGTAAAACAAAATCAATCGCTGCCATTACAGAACCGATATGGCATCCGGGACCTTTTAAACGTGTTTTGGTAACAACTGCAATTTCTGCTTCAACCTTGGGATGAATGAATTTTGAAAAATCTATTTCTGCACCATCAGGATAACTACCATAATCGGTGATAAAACCACTAATGGGAGTTTCGACACCCATTTGTTTCATCTTAGCGAACGAGGTCAATCCCATTTTCAGGCCCGCCACTTTATTGCCACGATTTAGTTTTCTCTCGCGAATGGTCTTTTGTATAGCATAAGCATCATCCCAATCCATATCAGGATATTCATCGGTAATCTTGACAACAGGATTGCATTCAAGCTCAGCATTCTCTAAATACTCGGCCAATTTATTTATTATGCTTTCGTTAAGTGTCATGCAGATGCTCCTGCTGCTTCACGTGACATATTTAATGCGACATCTTCAATCATATCTTCCTGACCACCAACCGTTTTACGTTTACCCATTTCCAATAGGATATCACTGGAACGCACACCATATTTATCCCCTGCGCGTTTGGCATGTAATAGAAACGATGAATAAACACCAGCATAACCGAGAACCAACGAATCCCGATCAACGCGTATAGGCTGATCCATCATTGGAGTGACAATATCTTCAGCAATATCCATCATTTTAAAAACATCTACACCTGTTTTAACGCCCATTCGATCCAGAACAGCAAGGAATACTTCCAATGGTGTATTCCCTGCTCCCGCGCCAAGACCTGCCACAGATCCATCGATACGGTTAGCACCTGCATCTATTGCTGCCAGAGAATTAGCTACACCCATTGCCATATTATGATGTCCATGAAAACCTAATTCGGTTTCCGGTTTAATTGCTGCGCGTATCGCTGAAACACTCTTAGTCACATCATCAGGCAGCATATAACCCGCAGAATCGGTACAGTAGATACAGTTTGCCCCATAACCTTCCATCAGTAGGGCTTGTTCAACCAGTTTTTCAGGATCGGCCATGTGTGCCATCATCAAGAATCCAACCGTATCCATACCCAGTTCTCTCGCCAAGCCAATATGTTGCTCTGTCACATCTGCTTCAGTGCAATGTGAGGCAACACGAATTGTTGTCACACCCAAATCATGCACCATCCTTAAATGGTCAACAGTGGCAATACCGGGAATCAATAAAGCAGAGACTTTGGTGTTTTTTAATTTGGGAATTACCGCTGAAAGGTATTCTTCATCAGTATGAGCAGGGAATCCATAATTAACAGAGGAACCACCCAGACCATCACCATGGGTTATTTCTATTAACGGTACTCCAGCTTCATCCAGGGCAGTGGCTACTTCAATCATCTGATCAATCGAAATCTGATGACGTTTCGCATGCATACCATCACGCAAACACATATCATGAACTTTTATTTCTTTACCTGCTAAATCCATCATTGTTCTCCTGGAATAACTTTTATCTTTTTGTGAATTATTTATCGATTACGCTGCTTGTACTTTTTCAAGCACCAGTGTCCCATTGAGTATCTCTTCGGCAAACATTTCAGCGGTTCTCAGACCCGCAGCCGTCATGATATCCAGGTTACCCGCATATTTAGGTAAATAGTCTCCCAGACCTTCAACCTCCATAAAAACAGACACTCGATTGCCATCAAACACTGGGCCATTTTTCAAACGATAACCCGGAACATACTTTTGCACTTCTGCCAGCATTTCGTGTACAGACTTTGTGATCGCTTCTTCATCAGGCGTATCTTTGGTCAAGCAATGTACTGTGTCGCGCATGATTAGAGGTGGTTCTGCAGGGTTAAGAATAATAATTGCCTTACCTTTTTTGGCGCCACCGACTTTCTCTACAGCACCGGAAGTCGTACGGGTAAATTCATCGATATTTTTGCGTGTTCCCGGACCTGCTGAACGAGAAGATACCGTGGCAACAATCTCACCGTATTCCACTTCCTGAACACGACTGACTGCTGCAACCATAGGAATCGTTGCCTGACCACCACACGTCACCATATTCACATTCATTTCTTTTTTACCAACATGTTCCTGCATATTCACAGGCGGGACACAGTAAGGACCAATTGCAGCTGGAGTCAGGTCAATCATCATGGCACCTTGTTCTTGAACCTTGCGATTATTTTCATCATGAACATAAGCTGAAGTAGCATCAAAACAAATTTGTATATTGTCTTCCTGCATATGAGGAACGAGACCATCAACGCCTTCATGAGTGATCTTTAGCCCTGCCGCTTTAGCTTTAGCCAAGCCATCTGAATCTGGATCAATTCCAACCATCCACACCGGATTAATAAATTCACTACGTAGTGCCTTGGCCATTAAGTCTGTGCCAATGTTTCCTGATCCAATTAATGCTGCATTTACTTTCATTTTCTTTCTCCGAATTAAACGAACCGCACTGCGGCTGTTCCTATTCCACCAATAATTAAACTCATATTATCGCCCGGCTTTATTGGTTCCAAAGGTACCAGCGAGCCAGATAAAATAACTTCACCTGCTTTCAAAGGGATTCCAAACTCTCCCAGAGTATTTGCCAACCAGGTAACACAATTAATCGGCGAACCCAGCGCTGCTGCTCCGGCACCAGTTGATACGACCTCACCGTTCTTTTCCAGCACCATGCCGCACGTTGTTAGATCAACTTTACGTGGGTCCACTGCCTGATCACCAAGCACGAATAAACCACAGGAAGCATTATCAGCAATGGTGTCCTCTATCTTGATTTTCCAATCCTTTACTCTTGAATCTACGATCTCATAACAAGGCATCACGAAATCCGTAGCTCTTAATACATCCGCATTTGTTACACCTGGACCAATTAAATCCTTCTTTAAGATAAAGGCAATTTCCCCTTCTGCTTTGGGTTGAATTAATTCACTACTGATAGGCATGTCTTCACCATTCGCACAAATCATTCGATCGGTCAGATAACCGAAATCAGGTTGATGCACGTTTAACATATTTTGCACAGCTGCACTGGTTACACCTATTTTTTTACCAATGATTGTTTCACCATCGGCTTGTCTTCGATCAACCAGGTGTAATGAAATATGGTAGGCATCCTCTATAGTAATATCTGGTTCTCTATCCGTGAGCGGCTCTACCATCGTGCGATTACGCAAGGCATCATAGAGTTCATCACCTAGCGTTTTAATTTTTGCTTTATCCATCATTTTTTAAAAATTTACCCTGATATTTTTATTAGTGTTATTAATTTATAACTTGATACACACATTCTTCATTTCGGTATAAAACTCCAGTGAGTGTACACCGCCTTCTCGGCCAATACCGGAACCTTTCATGCCCCCGAAAGGTGTACGTAAATCGCGTAGAAACCAACTATTAACCCATACGATACCACTGTCTATTTGAGCTGCTACTCGATGTGCACGCGAGTTGTTTTCTGTCCAGACAGATGAAGCCAAACCATATTCCGTATCATTCGCCAATTGAATAGCTTCTTCTTCTGTATCAAAGGGACGAATATGACAACAAGGCCCGAATATTTCTTCTCGTATCACAGTTGCATCATCAGCAAGGCCAGTCCAAATTGTTGGCTCAACCCAGGCACCGCCTTTTAAATCTTCTGGCATATCAGGAACACCACCGCCAGTGATCACTGTTGCGCCTTCTTCTGCAGCTTTCTTGTAATAAGATAAAACTTTTTCCTGATGTGTTTTACTCACCAACGGTCCCATGTTGCTGTCTTTATCTTGCGGGATCCCTATCTTAAGATTCTCTGCAGACTGTTTCAGGCGTTCTACAAATTCATCAAAGATTGATCGTTCGACAAATACACGCTCGGTACCAAGACAAACTTGACCGCAATTGGCAAATGCAGATCGTGTCGTTCCTTCAATGGCTTTATCCATATCGCAATCGGCAAAAACCACAGCTGGATTCTTGCCACCCAGTTCAAGCGAAATATCACGTACACCAACAGCGGCTGCTTGCATGATGGCAGTACCCGTGAGTGTTTCACCGGTGAAGGTAATCGCATCCACATCAGGATGTTGTGTTAAATAAGCACCGGCTGAATCAGGACCAAAACCATGCACAACATTGAACACGCCTTTAGGTATACCGGCATCGTTCATAACCTCACCCAATAATGCTGTTGTGGTAGGTGTTTCTTCAGAAGGTTTAACAATCACGGTATTTCCGCAGGCCAAAGCAGGCCCCGCTTTCCAGGTCATTAATAACAAAGGTAAATTCCATGGACTGATGACCGCAATCACGCCTTTTGGGGCACGTAATGCATAGTTAATCGCGCCAGTGCCATCAGGTGTGGCCATGGTGAATAATTCTGTTCCTTCATTTTTGATGGTATCGGCGAACACTTTAAAGTTTGCAGCGCCACGAGGGATATCAATATGGCGTGCTAATGAATAGGGTTTTCCCGTGTCAGCACATTCGGCTTCAAGAAATTCCTCAAAACGTGCGTTGATACCATCGGCAACTTTATACAGTAAGTTTACCCGCTCATTAACATCCATACTCCCCCATTCACCCTGTAACGCGGCACGAGCAGAAGTTACGGCCTGATTGACTTCATCCATACCGCCTTCATGTACCGTTGCGATCTGTTTGCCATTGATGGGATTGATATTTTCAAATGTTTTGCCGTTTGAAGATCCAATAAACTCACCATTGATAAAATGTTTTATTTCTTTCATAACATAATTTAATTGTGATTATTATTTTAAAACTGGTTTTTAATTTTACAGTCCAATAGCAGCCAAGCCTGCTGCTGCGCATTCCGCATCTTGTTCTTCGGATGCACCAGATACTCCGATTGCGCCGATGAGCACATCATCAACGATGATAGGAAGACCACCCCCAAACATGATCATACGATCGACAGTAAGTAAGCCATCTTTAACGGCCTGCGAAAATGATTCCAGCACTGTAGACCAATCGGCCGTTGAAAAACCAAAACTGGCGGCAGTATAAGCTTTATCTTTCGCAATATTTATAGAATGAAACGGTGCTCCAGGTACCCTCAAAAACGCTGCGAGGTGTCCACCTTGATCGACGACGGCAACATTAACTTTAACGCCAATTGATTCTGCATGTTTAACCGCAGCGACCACGACATCATTCGCCGCTTGCCAGTGAATATTTTTCTGTGAAACAGTTATTTCCATTTACTCTACCTTAATTTAAAGTGATGAATTTAATGACTAAAATGTCTGGCAAAGTTATGAATCTGCATGATTCATGCCTAACCTATATCTTATTGTTTTTATTATATTTATTATTATTTGTTTTAAATAATATTAGCTTAAATTGATCATATGATAAAGTTGGAATCGCGCGTTCTTATAAAATTTCGGCTCTCAATTATTTATATAAATGAAATGAAAGCAACTTCATTTAGAATGGCGTGATGTTACTCGATCTCGAATATGTCAGAAAACAATTTCCCGCCTTCAACGAAGGTGAAACCGCATCGTGGATTTTTATGGAAAATGCAGGAGGCAGTTACGTCCCTCAATTAGTCATCAATAAACTCACTAATTTTATGACTCACTCCAAAGTTCAACCTTATGGGTTATATCAAACATCAATTGACGCTACTCAAGCTATAGAAAATAGCACCTGTCAAATGGCCGAAATGATCAATGCCGATTATAGTGAAGTTGTCATCGGTCACTGTACAACTATGAATCTGGTCATGCTTTCTCTTGCGCTCAAATCATGGTTTACGTCAGGCGATGAAATCATCGTTACAAATCAGGACCATGAATCTAATATCAGTCCATGGCGTAGATTAACTGACTCAGGTCAGAAAATTATTGAATGGCAAATTAATCCGGACACTGCAGAACTTGAGATTGAAACGCTTAAACCACTACTTAGTAAAAAAACAAAATTAGTTTGTATAAATCATAGTTCTAATATCGTTGCTTCGGTCAATGATATTAAAAAAATTGCAGGGATGGTTCATGACGTCGGAGCTCTATTACTCGTCGATGGGGTTTCATATGCTCCACATCACAGCATAAATGTAAAAGAACTCAATGTGGACTTTTATGTTTTGAGTCTTTACAAAACCTTTGGCCCACATCTTGGCTTGATGTACGTAGATCAAAAACACCATAATAAGTTATCAAACTTATCTCTTGAATTCATGCCAAAACAATATGAAAAAATAACTACGCCCGGATCACCAAACTATTTACGTATTGCTGTAAATCCGGGAGGCGTTAATCATGAAGAAGCAGCTTGTTTATCAGGACTGACAGATTATTATCGATTAATCTATGAACATCATTTTCCAACGGTAATAAAATCCGGCTTTGCCATGATTGAAGATGTCTTTGGTCTAATCAAACAGCATGAATCAAATTTATCAAAGATTTTTCTCGATTTTATTAAACAAAATAAATCCATACGTTTAATAGGTAAATATGAATGTGATACTTCAGTTCGTTCTCCTACGTTTTCTTTTTCATTGGGAAATGGTTTAACCAGTAAAACTTTAATTGAAGAACTCGCTAAAAAGAAGATTGCCGCTCAATCAGGAAGTTTTTATGCCTGGCGTTGTCTTACTGCGCTTGGGTTTAATCCATATACGGGGGTAGCACGTATTAGTTTTGCACATTACAACACTAATGAAGAAGTTAATTTTTTATGCCAGTGCCTCGATAACATAATATGAACACATCAAAACTCTATATTTTTCTAACTCTTTTCTTTGCATTAATTCCGATAGCAGCATTTCCTGCATCAAACACCATTATTCATCATCAAGTTTTTTTATGGCTGAAAAATGATAATAGTGAAACCATTGAAAATATTATTTATGAAACAAATAAACTAAAAACAATCCCGGGAATTATTGATTTAAATGTGGGCACAGTAATAAGCAGTGAAAGAGACATTGTTGATGATAGTTATCATATTGGAATTCATATGACTTTTGATTCTGTTATCAGCATGAATACTTACCTTAAACATCCAGTCCACCAGAATTATTTACGTGATTACATTAAACCAGTATTGAACAAAATTCGTGTTTACGATTTTTAGAAACTATTCAATAGATGTCTCAGGAATTACCCGTATTATTTTTATCGCATGGCTCGCCCTCAATTGCCATTGAAACTGAAAACCCTGCGGTCAAATGTTGGCAGGAAATTGCGAAATCTTTTCACAAACCAGAATTAATACTAATCATGACAGCTCACTGGGAAACGAAAGAACCTACTGTAAGCTCTAATCCACAACCCGATACAATTCATGATTATTATGGATTTCCTGAAAGCATGTACAACATTAACTACCCGGCAACAGGCGCCACAGAGTTTGCACAAAAAATAGCTAACGAGATGAATATCGATATTGATCCAGTGCGAGGCATTGATCATGGGACATGGGTCCCTTTGCGTGGTATGTATCCTGATGCTGATATTCCTGTTGTACAATTATCTAACTGTCCTAATAAAAGTTATCAATGGCATCTTGAATTTGGTAAACGATTTTCAGAATTATCTAAACAAGGTATCCTTATAATTGGTATTGGCGGTATTTCTCACAATATTCGTTCACTACGTTGGCATGAACCTGAAGCTGTTGAGTCATGGACTAAGGAGTTTTTGGAAGATATTCATCAAAAATTAATGACTGATGATTTTAACAGTTTATGCAATCCTTCAACTTTAACTCATGGAGAATTAGGAATACCTACGCCGGATCACTATCTTCCATTCTTATTTGCAATTGGAGCAGGGTTCGCTAGATCGAAACAACGATTATTCAATGAGATTAACTATGGAACTTTAGGAATGCAGTGTTATTCATTTGGACTCGAAGCAATTTAAACACACCAATATCAAACTGATTGACTAAGCATACGCTTCAGGTATTTTATATTTTCACTCACTCTTTGTAACCATGGATTAATTTCCAGGGCTTGTTCAAATGAGTTTAACGCAAGTTGCCATTTATCAAGTTTCATATAACACAAACCTCTTCCCGTGATTGCACCAAAATGTCTTGGTTCCAGTTTTAAGGTTTCTACAATATCTGCAAGTGATGCCTGATAATTTTCCATTTGATAATAAACTGTTGCGCGTTTGTTCCATGCTTCTGCGAAATCCGGTGCAATCTCTATTACATGATTAAAATTATTAAGAGCTGTTTCAAAATCTCCACGATTCATTGCAGTTTCACCCTTAATAAATAAATCTGTGACATCTTTATTGTCATATCTGGACCAGATATTCCAAATATCTTCAGATATTAAATGTGCCATTTTTACATTTTTTGTACTTAATAATCGAGAAAATAAATCATCCAAACGTCGATCATATTGATCAGCTTGAGTCACTACTGGCATACTCAGCAGAAATGAAATTATAAATATAGAATAAGATTTTTTCATAATACTGAAATAAACTCTAAGAACATTGCATTATATATGTACAACCTGCATCAATATAAAATTCATACTACTTGAATACCCATATATTTAATAATGATTAATTAAAATAATAGGATAATTTTATATATCTAAAATGATTTTCACTGAACGTACATTTAAATTCCTCATCGAATTATCTAAAAATAATCACCGGGAATGGTTTAATGATAACAAACAACGATATGAAAATGACGTCCGTTCACCGGCATTTGAATTTATCAATGAAATACAGCCTGTACTGAGATCAGTATCTCCACATTTTCGAGCTATTTCTAAAAAATCAGGTGGTTCATTGATGCGTATATATCGTGATATGCGTTTCAGTAAAGACAAAACACCGTATAAAACTAATATTGGTATTCAATTCAGACACGAAGCTGGAAAAGATATTCATGCACCGGGCTTTTACTTACATATTGATCCGGAATCTGTTTTCTTGATTGCGGGAATGTGGCGACCTGATAATAAAGTTTTAAGAATCCTGCGTGAAATGCTTGCTGACAATCCTAATGCATGGAGAGCAGCATTAAATAACAAGGATTTTAAAAAATATTTTTATCTCACCGGTGACTCATTAAAACTACCTCCAAGAGGTTATGCCAAAGATCATCCCTTGATTACAGATTTAAAACGTAAAGACTTTATCGCGAGACATGATCTTACTAGAGATGATGTTTTTAAAGATAACTTTGCTGATAACGTAATCGAAACTTACTCCAAAACAACACCCTTCATGAGTTATTTATGCACTGCGTTGGACTTACCATTTTAACTAAAACCGTTTCGAGAAATTAATATCAATTGTATTTTGTGATATTTCAGCTTTTGCCTTGCCTAGTGGAGTGGATGAATTCATTAACTCATTTTCAAATGCATGCATATAAGCGAAAGATATTTCCGTGTTAGAACTGGGACGATAACTCACGCCGAAAGTTATGTGATCTTGTGGAACAGCAGGAGTAATAAGATTCATTAATGTTGATTCTCGTGGTATTTGTTTTTCACCATGGTTATAACCTGTTCGAAATGTCCATGTGTCATTAACTTCATATTTTAATCCTGCCTTAAAAGCCCAGACACTACGCCAACCAAAACCGATACTATTACTTCCGCCAAGACGTCTATTAGTGCTAATAGTGCCGCCTAACTCCGCTGCAGTAACAATGGGGTTTGAAAGCGCATCAATATCACCATATTGAATCCGACTGGCATCCAATGCCAAATCCAGTTTATCGGTTAGTTTAAAGGCAATACCGAAACCAAAATTAGAAGGGATATCAAACTCACCACCATTAGCAAACAAGCCATCATATTTCTTGAATTTCGTCATATAGACTTTACTGGCATAGGCTGCACCGACTCTCACTCTGGGGTGTAATTGATACAACCACCCTGCTCTAAACCCTAAACCAAAACTCCAATCACTACCCCTGCTCGTTAGACTACCTGATGCAGATGATAATGGGATAAATGCTTCTAAACCTCGGGAACTAAATTTCTGTGCAGCAATTAATGGCGCTATTCCTAATGTATGTTGCTTGTTAATTTTGTAAGTCAAACTTGGAGCCAGTATGACCTGACTAAAATCAACTCCGAGTTTTCCACCTGCTGGAGGTACAGCACCATTTATGCGAGACACTGATTCAATATAGAGTGCTTTACCATAACTCGTATTTATTCCGCCATTACCATACACACTCACACCAAATGTCATACGATCATTCAAAGATTTATTGTAACTAAAATTTGGTACTAAAAATAAATCACGATTACTTTTATCACTGACAAGCTGAGTACATGTGCCAACACCTCGACAGTCTATTTCTGCTTCACGCGGTGTATTAATAAATCGGATACCTGCATCCCAACCCGGTTCGACAAAAGCCATTCCTGCTGGATTACTTGCAGCAGCCAAACCATCGTGAGGGTAAGCAATCGATGCTCCACCCATTGCTATAGACTTGGGGCCATAACCGATTGCAAAATAACCATTCGTCGCCATGCAATTCATGCTGACTACTAACAAAGGTATAAATATTGATATTGATCTGATATGAATCATCTTTAAGTTTTTTCCTTTATTTAATATTAAACTCAGTAGCCAGCCATTTTCTAATTTCATTAGCTGAATTTTTAAGAACTGATGGTTTTTTATAAGCGTGTGCCATCAATGCTGCTCCTTCTGCCATAACCATTAAATATTCTGCTTTACTGCGTGATGTTTTTTTATCGAGGAAGGTCTCAAATTGTTGCGCAATCCAGATGATAAATATTTCAAACAATTCTTTTGCGTATTTTTGTAATTCTCTCGATTCCTTCCCTAATTCAGAATTCAAGGTTCCAATTGGACATCCGTATACACAAGTTGATTTTGAATTTCCTTCAACCATAGAAATAAACTTGTTAAGTTTTTGGTATGGGCTCATATTTGTTGAATCCCATCCAGATAAAAGTGATTTAAATTGTTCTTTTTTGATTGAATTACTGACAGCAATATTTCATCTTTACTTTTGAAATAATAATAGAAGTTTCCTTTCGGAATTTTACAATCTTTAGCAATTGCTGCATAAGAAGTACTTTCAAAACCTTTGATATAAAACAGTTTATCAGCAGAATTGATGATAGCTTGTCGTTGACCTTCACCTTTATTCATTTGTTAGGTTTTACCTAATTAATTAACATACATTAATTATAGACGATGACACCTACTAGTCAACCGTCTGACTATTAATGAACAAAATTTAATTAAAATTGATTAAATAATTATTTTTTATAATTCAAGCTTATCAGCGATAAAATCTGCATCTTTATCACCTCGTCCGGAAAGGTTTACTAATATAGATTCATCCGGTGACATTGATTTAGCTTCTTGCATTGCATAGGCAACGGCATGGGCACTTTCCAATGCAGGAATAATTCCTTCAGTTCTAGACAGGGTCATAAATGCATCCACACAAACATCATCATCGACAGAGGTATATTCAACTCTACCCAAATCTTTTAATAAACAATGTTGCGGACCTACTCCAGGATAATCCAGACCAGATGCGATGGAATGAACGGGAAGAGGATTACCTTCATCATCTTCAAGGTTGTAACACTTGAAACCATGTAAACCGCCTTTCTTGCCTTTGCTCATTGTAGCCGCATGTTCCTCAGTATCTAAACCTTTACCCGCAGGTTCAACACCAACAATTCTTACTGATTCATCATCGAGAAATGCGGTAAATAAACCAATTGCGTTAGAACCACCACCCACACAGGCAGTAACAACATCCGGTAATTTATCTTGCTCATCCAGAAATTGCTGACGCGCTTCTATTCCAACGATACTCTGAAAATCTCGCACCATCATAGGGAATGGGTGCGGACCAACAACAGAACCAATGGCATAAATAAAATTAACCGGTTCTTTAACGTATTCTTCAAAAGCACTATCAACGGCATCTTTAAGTGTTTTCGTTCCTCTGGTGACCGGGACAATATCGCACCCAAGAATTTTCATTTTTGTGACATTCGGGTGTTCTTTTACTATATCAATTTCACCCATGTGTATTTCACATTTAATATCTACCAAAGCGCAAGCAGTTGCCAAAGCAACGCCGTGCTGACCTGCGCCAGTTTCGGCTAACACTTTAGTCTTACCCATGTGTTTAGCCAACAAAGCTTCCCCCAGGCAATGGTTGATTTTATGTGCGCCTGTGTGATTCAAATCTTCTCTTTTTAAGAAAATTTTTGCACCACCCTGCTTTGCGGTTAAACGTTTTGCAAAGAAAATTGGGCTTGGTCTACCTACGTAATGTTTATACAAATCATTTAGTTCATCCTTGAAGGCATCTGTTTGACTGATCTGAAGATAGGCATCCTTGATTTCATTCATAATGGATGCGAGTTCAGGCGGGATAATTTGACCACCGTATTCCCCAAAATAACCATTCTCATCAGGCATGGGGATAGAAGACATATTCATTTTTATTCCTCGTTTTTATTTATTGGGGAGCAGTTCCCAGTGTTGATGAAATTCTTCGATCGACCATTCTGGGTAACCTTTAAATTGTTCTCCTGACATCTCTGGATTGAACCAACCTACTTTATCATCAAGAAATATCTGCTGATATTCTGGCGGCCTTGGTAACGGTGTGTCAATACTTGCTGCGTTTGGCCATACATCATCAGGCCATCGATGATCGGTTATATAAAGTGGTGAACCACAATTGGAACAAAAATGTCTATCACAATCTTTTGCGTTATATATTTTTAGATTATCCTTTCCGCTAATAATCTTTAGATCATCCAAAGCACCCTTAATATTTACTCCGAAAGGTGCTCCATTGGTTTTTCTACAAATACTGCAGTAACAAATCATATAAGGATAATATAAATCTGTTTCCAATTCGTATTGGATAGTTTTACATTGGCAAGAACCTTTAAGTAACATTGAGTATTACCTTTTATTAGCTACTCGCTAGATATAACGAGATTATTAAACCACTTATCCTTGTCTTTTTCATTCACCAGTTTTTGTCTGTCGATGTACCAATCACCACCCGTTTTATTCAAAACATAAATTTCATATTCATCAGCACCCGATTTATTAATAAATTTATCACGAGAACTAAGTATGTTTGGCACTGATGCCTTATCTCCTTCTATAACTGCTTCATAGATTTTATATCCATTAATTTCAACTTCAGCATATTTATATGTTTGTTTTTGTTCTACAGACCAATTGAATGCGTCATACCCACGCGTCATATTTTCCGTTAAATATAAATGTGCTTCAGGAAAATTATAATTTTTTATTGCACTGAGATAATGAGCAACGACTTGTTCAGGTGTGTCAGGATAAGAATTTCCTCCTCCCATTAATAGAGGAAGGATGAAAATGAACCATAATCTTGATTTCATAACATGTGGTTCTATATATTGACGTTATAGTAATACCAACATATTGCGGCCCTGAACAGAACGTTCTGGATAATCTATATTTCGTTCTAACAAGCTTAATTTATTAGAAGCATCTCTGTGGAAGACATCTTCTCGTGTGTAAAAAAAATGATCGACCTCGTAAGCACGCCGGGCTCTTGAGACAAAACAATTACTCCTTACATTAATTTTATTATCGTCTTCGGTATAAAAAGCTTCAATATTTGAAACCATCCGACAATATTTTTCAGGCGGATCTACACGCCAATGTTGTGGATCATAGAACTGATTTACCCGAACACCAAGCTGTTGATAATCATCACAATACAAATACACCTTATCTTCATGTTTATATCTTCGTTCTTTCCTACTTCGAAGTTGAGTTGTCGTAATGACGTAACTAATATCTGGGAGAGCATATCTTCATACCACTCACGTAAATTTTCTGTATCGAGTAATCTGGCTTCACGCAGTAGGAAACGTTCAACATCTTTGAGAATATCGTCACTCACATAAGCTTCGTATTTTTTTTTATCTTGTTCACTCCCCATTATTTTTTGTTCCTTTTAGACTTTATTTTAATACGTTGATTTAATAACACCTTACTTATTACCCGTAAGATCAATAATCCAGTCCTTGCTTCGTTCATTTACTTGCTGCCAATTATTGGAATTAATCAAATCATTATAGAAACGATAATAACCACGGTATGATGTTTCACCAATAGCAGATTCACCGATCACACCCGGATAGTCCGGGTCCTGAAAATCGCCACCGAGACCCATTTGTGAATTTAATTTAAGTTTGCGTGATACTGAACCTGATGCCATATGAGTTTCCGATTCCATATTGTCATTGTCTTCTGATTCCCAGTAGCCTGCTATGCCAAATGTTCGTTGGACTGATTTTGATATTTTATCTTTCAATTCTAGAGGCATATCTTTTTCAACCATCGCCCAGGTAAAGACTTCTGTTTTTGTTGGGCTATGAGGTTGCCAAACTTTAAATACTCCGGAACCTGTGAGAAAACTATTGTTTGGAAATATCGTTCCATTTAAATGGGATTTATAAAGACGACTTCGTTTTTCTCCGAGCCTTTTCTCAATCTCAACGTGTTTAGTCATTCCCCAGCCCATCATTTCTTCAATGAGTTCCGAACCATTTACTCCTGCATAAGCATCAAATAAAACACCAAGTCCATGTCCGTGTTTTGTTGTGACCTGCAGTCCGGCTCCTTCGGGTGGTAATTGAGTATTACCAGCCATGGGTGCAAAGACTGATTGTCCTGATCTTAATGATGAAGTATGTGTCCAACCAACATGGTAGGCGTCACCAACAAAATTCTCAGAAGGAACTTTCCAGTTTGCATGAATAAAGCAGCGAGCTGGAGGTCCTACTAATTCCATGCCGCCACTTTCCTCCATCCAGACATCCAGGTACCAGGCGAAATCACCCAAATACTCTTTAAAGTCTGGTGCATTGGAATCGAGACAACCATAAACGAAACCATGATAACTCTCGACGCAAGGTACTTCATATAGGCCATGACCACATTTATCCAAACGATTTTTATAAACAGCTTCTTCAAACGGTACACTTTGAAGAGAACCGTCCGCACCATAACTCCAGCCGTGATAATTACAGACAAAGCCGCGTGTATTCCCTGCTTCTGTTGCGCAGATGCGTGCGCCACGATGTCGACAAACATTAAGAAATGCTTTGATTGAATTATCTTTCTGGCGTACGACGATCACTTCATCAAGACCCATTCGGGTTGTAATGTAATCGCCGTAATCAGGAATTGCACATTCATGTGTTAAAAACAACCAACAACGCCCAAAAATTCTATCCATTTCTGACTCAAATATTTCCTTGTCATTATGAATAAGATGGCTTTGATATCCTTTTTTGATATCAACAGTTTCATTCTTCAGATTAGTTTGATTGTCCTTCATTATTAACCCTCGATAATATTCTGTTACTCAATTGGCCAACATTATTGAGAATAAGTTTACATTATTTATTAAATGAAACTTATTTTTTCTATTAATTTTTCTATACTATTAATTTTTCTATATTACTTTAGAATTATAAAACAATATTTAAAATTTTTAATTAAAAATATCAATGACTTAAAAAGAGGGGATATCAATGGGCTGGTTAAATAATCAAGTAGTTTTAATCACGGGTGGTGCTTCAGGAATAGGTTTAGCCGTCGTTGAACGTTTTATATCTGAAGGTGCAAAGGTCGGCGTCATGGACAGGACAGAAGATGCCGTTAAGAAAACAGTAGATACATTTGGAAAACTTGATGTCTTTATTGGGAATGCAGGCATCTGGGATTATATGGTGCCATTAATGGATCATGAACATGACAAACTTGAATCCATTTGTGATGAAATATTCTCTATCAATGTTAAAGGTTATTTATTGGGTGCGCGTGCAGCCATGAATGAACTTAAAAAAACCAATGGCAGTTTAATCTTTACCGTATCGAGTTCTGGATTCTACACTGGTGGAGGCGGCCCCATCTATGTCGCATCAAAACATGCGGTGGTAGGCATGATTAAACAATTAGCGTACGAAATGGCACCTGATGTTCGTGTCAATGGTGTTGCACCCGGTGGCACTATAACAAACCTTGGTGGTAGTGCTTCGGCTGGTCAAGGAGATTCAAAATTATCTGATATTCCCGATGTTGATAAACTCATAGAGGGAATGACACCTATGGGATTTGCTTCTGTACCTGAAGACCATACCGGACTTTATACATTACTGGCATCAAAAGAGAACTCAAGATATGTTACTGGTACCATAATTAATAGTGACGGAGGAATTGGTTTTGGTAAACGCCCTGGGTAATAACTAAATTACAGTTGTTAAACTTCCGTTTATGTCATTATCAATAATAGGTGCTGGTTTTGGTCGTACTGGTACACTTTCATTAAAGCATGCACTGGGACAATTAGGATATGCACCTTGCTATCATATGCATGAAGTATCAAAAAATCCTGAGCACATAGCACTATGGCAAGCAGTAACAGATCATAAAACAATAAATTGGAATAATTTATTCAACTCATATCAGGCTGCTGTCGATTGGCCAACCTCATCATTCTGGCAACAACTGGCAGAATATTATCCTCAAGCTAAAATCATTTTGACGATAAGAAATGCAGATGAATGGTATGAAAGTATACAAAACACAATTTATTATGTTCTCTCGCAACCCGTTAGTAAGGACAACCCGATAAAAAGAGAATTGGGACTGATGACAAGGCAGTTAATTCTTGAAAATACGTTTCATGGGTATCTAGGTAATAAAGATAAAGCGATGAAAATATATGAACAACATAACGAGAAAGTAAGACAAACGATCTCAGCTGATAGACTCCTAGTCTACAATGTCAAAGAAGGATGGGAGCCTTTATGTAATTTCCTGAACTGTCCAATACCATATGACAACTTCCCTAAAACCAATTCAACCATTGAATTTAGAAACGACGTTCATTCTAAAAGTGATACCGTTGAAAAACAATAACATTAAATAAATTATGTTTACGTATTTAATTAAAATTAATCTTTGATTGTACTTTATGTTCTAGAACATCCATTATTGCAATCATCAATTCCTCTGATTTAGAAAATAATAATTCATTATTAATTAAATCCAATTCAGATTGAACATAAGGTGAACCCTTCCATTCATCTGCACAATGTTCCACAAACAAGTTTGCAATACCCTCTGTGATCTCAGGGTGAAACTGGATGGCTACAACATGATCATTATAGACATAACCTTGATTTTTACATGCTTCACTCGAAGCAAGTTTCACCGCACCAATTGGCAAGTCAAAAGTTTCACTATGTGAATGAAAAACCTTTATTGGTTCATTAAACACATTTTCTAATAATGTATTTTTAATATCTTTAGATGGTGATATTTCATACCAACCTAATTCAGGTAATGGATTCTCATAAACACTTCCGCCCAAAGCATGAGTAATTAATTGTGCGCCAAGACAAATACCCAGTGTTGTAGTTCCAGAATCAATGGCTTCTTTAATCAATTCCTTTTCAGGCCGGAGCCATGAGTATTTGGCTTCATCATTTGCACTCATCGCACCACCCATGACGATCAACCAGTCAATCTCCGATGTAGCCGGCAAGGCATCGCCTTGATATAATCTTATGTAATTTATATTGTGATTTTTTTCATGTAATAGGCGATCTAATGTACTATCAAATGGTACAGGCATGTTTATTAGTACGGAAATATTTATTTTTCTTGCCATTAATAATTCTAGCTCTCTTGGAATATAATATTGAGTAAATTCAATATTCTTCCATTATACTGAAAACATCATTATACTGAAAACATCATTCTCGGGAGACGTTGTGTGCAAAAATTCGATGATTTAATTCAGTCGGGTCGCGTTCATCGCAGCATCTATACTGATACTCAAATATTTGCCTTAGAACAACAACGCATATTTTCTGGCACATGGATTTATCTTGCACATGCCAGCGAGATTGATGAACCCAATAGTTTTGTCATCAGGAAGATGGGGGCTAGAACCATAATTGTTACTCGTGATAAAAAGAATAATATTCATGCCCTTATCAACCGATGCACACATAGAGGCGCTACCATTTGTCGAGAGAAAAAAGGCAATAAAAACCCTTTTTTACCTGCCCTTACCATGGCTGGACATTTAGAAATGATGGTGAATGTGCTGCCATTCCACATTCTGAAGCCTATGGTACGGAATTTGATCGTCAATCATTCAATCTGAAAAAATTCCTTTCATAACTGAATACCGAGGTTTTATTTTCGCTACCTGTAATCCTGAAAAAGGTCAGAGCACAATAGAAAATCATCTTGGCCCTGCTGCAGGACGGATTGATGAATGGATTGAACATAATGGTGGTGACCATAAAGCTATTCGAATCAGCGGTGCGCAACAATACACGGTTCATGCCAACTGGAAATGCCTCTATGATAATGCAGGAGATGGATACCACCCTGAGTTTTCTCACCAGTCTTTATTACGCATGACGACGCAAAGATATGGAAAAGGCAGAGATATTGATTATTTTTCAGGTGGCATCGATTCAACATCGATGTACTCTCAAAATCTTGGTAATGGACACACACTTCTGGATCAACGTCCCTGTATGTATGAAGGATCTGCATTTGAACGTCAACGACCACAACCTGGCAGAGAAGTCATCATTAAACAGTTAATTCGCGAAGTTGGTGAAGACAAGGCCCATGAATATATGGAAATGTCTACAGGCGCCGGAATGAATCTTAATATTTTTCCAAACCTATTATTTATCGGTAATCAATTACAGGTAATAACGCCCTTATCAGTCAATCTATCTGACATGACCTGGTATGCCACGACAATTAAAAATGTGCCTCCGGTAGTGAATACATTACGGATGCGAACACAAGAAGATTTCACTATTTTTGGTGAACCTGATGATACAGCAAATTTCGAGGCATGCTTTAAAGGTATGCAAGAACAGGAAATCGATTGGATTGATATGAGTCGTCATCTTAACACTGATGCTGAATTCCTGAATGAAAATGGGCTGATGACTGCACCAATCTCTTCTGATATTCATATGCGTAGTTACTACGCTGAATGGAAGCGTTTGATGGAATCAAAAACAGAATGGTTACTGCCTTAAGAGAGATAAATGACTACTAACGAAAACCAGGACCCATCAAAAACATCTTATTATGTCAACGATATGTTGTACGACCGACTAATGATGTTGGCAAGTAATTGGCAATTAGAAGGCCCAGTAAAGAATCATGCAATTCCCGATAAAGAAGATATTAAAAATTGCGAAGCATTAATTTTTGCAGAAGCAAGATTGGCAGATGATTTAAAATTGGAACAATGGTTAGATTGCTACAGCCGTGAATGTATTTACTGGATACCATCCAGTTATACAAAATCAGATCCGCGTGAAGAAATTACACTCGAATTACACGACAGACGACGTCTTGAAGATCGGGTAGCGCGAATTCGAACCGGTCTGGCTTATTCTATGGTGCCTGTAATTAGAACAAGACATGTGCTTGGAAACATTGAATACTGGCAAGGCGATAAATCAGAAATCAGGGCAAGAGCCAGTTTTATACTAGATGCTCTTTTCGATGGAAAACATCGCATACTTTCAGGCTGGTGTGGTTATTCATTGTTAAATGAAAAAAATAACTGGAAGATAGAAGTAAAACAAACAAATTTAATTGATGCAGATAGTTTACAGGAAAACAACACCTTCTTTTTGTAAGGCGATGTTTAAATATTGAAAGAGGATTCTATGGAAAATACAAAAACCAATACTTCATCACTCGGTTTAAAAGGATTTATTAAACAACATAATCTTTGGAATAAAAAACAACAAGAAGCCGCACGTGAATTAAAACAACGTTTAAAAAAAGAACAAATTGAGAATGTTCGTGTTGTTTATTGCGACCAACACGGACTGACTCGCGGAAAATTGCTACCCGTTAAACAGTTTCTGTTAACACTAGAAAATGGACTTGCTTGTGTGCATGCTTTATTTGCAATGGATTCAGCAAACAATATTTTTCTACCTGTGTTTTCAAACGATGGCGGCTTTGGTAACGAAGAAATGGGAGGTGCTGGTGATATGATTTCGGTGCCTGACCCAACCACATTCAGGATGCTACCCTGGCTGGAAAAGACGGGCTGGGTGATATCAGATTTATATCTAAAATCAGGCAAAGCAATGCCTTTTTCACCAAGAAAAATTCTATGCGATCAATTAAATCATTTATATAACAAAGGATACAATTTACTGGTTGGGCTGGAAGTTGAGTTTCATGTATTTAAAATTGAAGACCCTCAATTAAATATGGAAGCAGCTACCCAACCGCCCGTCCCTCCAACTGTTTCACCCTGGCTCATGGTTACCAATATCAAGCAGAACAACAATTGGATGAATTAGCCACAGTGATGGCATTATTCCTGGAAGAACTAACTGCTTTAAAGTTACCTATGCGCTCAATTGAAGATGAGTGGGGGCCTGGGCAATGTGAAATCACTATGGAACCGATGCCGGCATTGGAGGCGGCAGATGCAATGGTGCTAATGCGTTCAGCGTTAAAACAAATCGCCAGACGACACGGATATTTAGTCACGTTCATGTGCAAACCTGCTCTTCCCAATGTTTATTCATCAGGATGGCACTTACATCAATCATTACTGCATTCCAAATCCGGAAAAAATGCTTTTGTCAGTCATAAAAAAAACGATGTCCTGTCTCAGGTAGGCCGTCAATACGTCGCCGGTCTGATTAAACATGTAGCAGCATGCACGGCTTTTTCAAACCCAACGATTAATGGCTACAAACGTTTGAATGCAAATGCATTGGCACCTAACAGAGCTGTTTGGTCTATTGATAACAAAGCGGCTTACCTAAGGCTCACATGCGTTGGTGATCCCATGGTGCATATTGAAAATCGTTCAGGTGAGCCTGCAGCAAATCCTTATTTGTTTTTTGCATCTCAAGTGGCTGCGGGGTTAGATGGTATAAATAATAAACTTGATCCAGGTGAACCACTCGATGACCCTTATACACAGATCGACAAACCGGCCATGCCAGGCAGTTTAATGGAATCCATCACTGCATTATCAGAATCAAAAATGATGATTAAAACTATTGGTAAAACATTTATTGATTATTATTTGATACTAAAAAGACATGAAATTCATCGTTTTTTATCAACGGTGACAGACTGGGAACACAAGGAATACTTTGAACGCTACTAGATAATTCTATCAATCATAATTGAAAACAACTAACAAAAATAATTATTATGTATTATCAACCATAATCATTTTATGAATGAGTTTTTGAATATCAACATTAACTTTATTATCAAGTAAAACCGCTACTCGATTAATTGTCGCAACAACAGAAGAACTCATACTATGTACATAATAGGCATCCAGCGGATAGACGACTGATTTATCTTCAGGTGCACGATGATAACTTAATTGGCTGATCCCAAAAATACCTAGTCCAGCAGCTTCAGCATGCGCCATTAAACGACTTGCTCTATCCTCTGTAATACTACCAATAAATTCGAGCATTAAAGGTGGCGTAATGGCACCTTTACCCGGAACAGATTCACGCCAACGAACAGCACCTAATACGCCATCAGTTTCTAATAAACTGTTAAATGAGACAGGTTCAGCCATAATATTTCCTCTTGATTACGGAGATGTATATTTAAAATTACAAGGATATTTGATATCTATTGATCATACATACCCATTGCACCTTCTTGCAGGTTTATAACTACTGATTTAGTAATCGTATAATGGTTAAGCACATCAAAACAAAACTCTCGACCAAAACCACTTTGTTTATAACCGCCCAAAGGCATTGCTGATTTAAGATTGTAATAACGATTTATCCAGACCGTTCCTGTTTGCATCGATCGAGATATTTTATGCGCGCGTGCCAGATTAGTTGTCCAGACACCGCCTGCCAATCCATAATTACTTTCATTGGCAAGACGCATAACGTCGTTATCCTCTTTCCAGGGTATGACACAGGTTACCGGGCCAAATATTTCTTCTTGCGCAATACGCATATCATTGGTGACGTTAGTAAAGATAGTAGGTTGAATAAAATTCCCGTCATCAAGTCCCTCGCCTGATGCACGTTGACCACCTGTCAAGATACTTGCGCCTTCCTCTGTTCCAAGTTCAAGATAAGTACACACTTTATCTCTTTGCATCACAGAAGCCTGTGGTCCCATTTGAGTTGCAATGTCCGCAGGGTTACCTATTCGAATATTTTCCAGCGCAGTTTTAAATTTTTCAAGAAACTCCTCTTGAATAGCTTCATGTAAAAACAACCGTGAACCCGCTAAACATACTTCACCTTTATTTAACACGGTAGACATGGTTGCGCCTTCAACAGCAGCATCAATATCAGCATCGTCACAAACGATTTGTGCGGATTTACCACCCAGTTCCAAAGTTTGCGGGATAATGTTCTTCGATGCGTGTTGCATGACTTTCTGTGCCGTTGGAATAGACCCAGTAAAGGCAACCTTTCTAACATCTGGATGCGTAATTAATGTTTCACCAACATCAGGACCATAACCAGTAATGATATTAACGACACCAGGCGGAATAATGTCTGACATCTCACGGAAGAATTCCATCACCGATAAACAAACTGTCTCTGCCGGTTTCATCACGATGGTATTACCTGCAGCTAATGCCGGTGCTATTTTGCACGCCATCATGATCATCGGCACATTCCAGGGAATGATCTGCGCACAAACACCAATAGGTTCTCTATGTACCAGTCCAACAGCATCTGGATAATCAAATGATTGACCGTGTAAATGAAATGCAGCACCGGCAAATAATTCAAATTGATTAATGGCCTGTGGAATATCGAAATGCAAAGATTCACGCAGAGGTTTACCATTATTCAGTGTTTCCAACATAGCATAATCATTTAACCTTGCTTTCAGTCGACGTGCTATCTCAAACAGTATTTCCTGACGTTGATTAGGAGAAGATTGCGACCATTCTGGAAAGGCATTAGAGGCAGCGTCTACTGCCGCATTAACATCTTTTGAGTTACCTGCGGCTATCTTTGAAAGTTTTTCTCCATTGAATGGATTTAATAATTCAATTGTTTTACCGCTGTCTCCTGCAACCCATGCACCATTGATAAGATGACCGTATTCTTCCTGATAAAGAGTACTATTAGTTTTTTCTAACACAGCATTACTCTCTTAAAAATAATTAGTAAAAAGAAATTTAAATTTTTAATATAAACACTACAAAAACCCATTTCCTGCAGCCAGGTTTCCAGTCATTTTCATTGCGGTAAGTATCATCTCATGGTTTGCAATTCCCTTACCTACAATATCGTATGCTGTTCCATGTGCGACTGACATATGGAGATAAGGAGGTCCAACCATCAATGCACAATTACCAACAAAGCCCCAGGTTTTGATTGCGATATGACCTTGATCATGGAACATTGCTAACACTGCGTCATATTTTTCATCGACACATTGTCGAAAAATAGTATCCGGTGCCACAGGCCCTTCCACATTAATTCCTATTTTTTTTGCGCTTGCAATTCCAGGTATTATTTCATTTTCTTCTTCTTCACCATACGCGTGAGGATTGAGACCGGAAACACCAATACGTGGCGACTTTATTCCCCATACTATTAATAGCGAATCCATTGTTTGCAATGCATAGAAAACAAGGTCACTACTGACTAGTTCACACACTTCACGCAAAGAAATGTGATCAGTTAAATGCATGACGCGCAATGTTCCACTAATCAAAAATAAATAACTTAGACCAGGCTTGATATTAAAAACCTTACCCTCTACACCTGCCATTTTCATTGCTACTGAACTGATTGGGCCCATTATAGTCCCTGCAACCTCACCTGAGAGTGCTAATTTATCTGCCTCATCTAACCAGTCTGCTGAAATCTTTCCACAAGCAGCATTATCTTCTCCCAAGGTGACATCATTAATATCAAATTTTCCAGAATCAAGAATGTCGATAACATCTGGCGAGTCGCTGATTTCATCAAGCTTATTAATTTTACGAACAGGGAGTTTTAGATCAGAAAAACCAACGGCTCTTTCCATGACTTGTGCAGAACCTATGAGAACTGGTTTTGAATAGTCATGCACTTCACCTGTTGCCCATGCCTTAGCAATAACTTCCGGGCCTATTCCACAAGGGTCTCCAATCATTGTTGCGATAATGGGTTTACTATTATTATTCATTTACAAATATTCCTTAAAAAATTTAGCTTAAAGCTGGCCCACCTTTATCAAGCCACATCTGTATATCCCAATATTCACGCCAGGCACTAATTTTACCCCCATCATTAAATTCAAAAATTCCAAGCACAGGTAATTCATCAACTCCACCTTCAGCAAAACCGAAACTATCAACGCGTTCGGTGACTACCCGATCATCGTCTGCCACCAATTGTAAAATATTAAATTTAGCTGATGTTGCTACTTTGAAAAAACCACCAATAAAATTAGCAATGGCTTCTTGTCCCTTGAGTGCTTCCAACGGTAAATTATCATAGACAGCATCTTCACTCATATATCCCATAATGGCATCCAGATCCATACGATCCCAGGCTGAACAAAAGCCTTTTACCGTTTTTATTTGCTTCTCTTGTTTATCAATTGACATAATTTATTCTCGTTAAATGTTACTTATTAATGACTCAATACTCATGGATTCAATTTATCTCTTCTGACAGTTTACTTATTTGCGGCTTATACCTGACACTCGTATAAATACTTCCACCAACAATAAGAATAAGCCCGATTAAATGGTATAGATGTAATTTATCTTCTTGAAATAAGGCCGATAAAATAATGGTGTAAACGGGAACAGTATTCAAAAATAAAGAAGCGCGAGAGGGACCGATTAGTTGAACGCCTTTATTCCAGAATAAAAACGATAAAACCGTTGGGCCAACACCTATAAAGATCAAACTTGCAACAACTTTCTCATTCCACACAGCCTCTTGGATATAGTTTAATTCAATAATGCCAAACGGAAACACTATCGCCATAGCAAGTATGACACCCATCGCCGTTATGATAAGTGGAGATATACGGCTCATAATTCTTTTTCCGATGACACTGTAGATTGCCCAAAAAGATACGGAAATAAATATAAGAAGATCGCCAATATTAAAATTCATATTATATAAATTTATTAAATCACCATGACCTAGAATAATAAATAAACCAAGCATGGAGAAACAAGCAGCTATCCAATGATGAAAATCGAGTTTTTCTTTAAGGTAAATTGCTGCAAAGAATGCAGTCACTAACGGTATAAGACCATTAATCAAACTCGTATTTATAGAAGTTGTCCAATGTAAGCCATAATACAATAGTGCCTGATAACCAATGACTCCAGTCAATACCATCACTAAAATCGATCGCCCATCTGTAATTTTTCGAATGTTTTTTAATTGACCATTTAGCATTAAGATAACGATTAAAATAATACCGCCAATTAGCAAACGAAAACTCATGATCGACCAGGGTCCTATAAAGTCTTTTAAAAAACGCCCCAAGATCATATTGCCTGCCCATAGAATACTCGCAGCATTCAATAGTAATACTGCCTTTAATGTATTGTTTGGCAAAATAATGTACGAGGATTCTGAAATTAATATGAATGTTTATCTAGAAATAAACATTCATATTCTTGCTTATTAGAACACTTTGCTTAAGAACGATGCGACGCTTAGCCAATTTTAAAACATTTTCCTCTCTACGCCAGAGATCTTTGCGACTACCAATAAGTGTATCTTCATCTCGTTCAACTCTATTGCGATAAACAAGGAAATTTGAATACACCAGATACTCATCTGGATTGTCTGTGGTTTCAACCTCAACATTAGTAATCAAATGGCAATAACGTGTGGCGGGATCTTCTGACCATGCAGTACCTGTTTCAAGTCTGGCAAGGCGCTTCTTGATTTCTTCCTTGTTGTCATTGTAATACGCCATTCTGCTTGTATCGTTCAGTTGATCTGTTTTGTCTTTGCGATAACGTGTTTCTATTCCCGGCATAAAATAATGAATATCCTCCGTCATCATATCGAACCAGGCTTTGTAATTTTCATCATCCAATAGACGAGCCTCTCGGTAAACTCGTTGCTCAATTTCTTTAATTTCATCAACAGTAGGAATACCGTTACCTTCTTCCAGAATATATGCTGTTTGTGACATTTCTCTTATCCCTTATGCAACTTTCATTGATGGTATATCTCGTGTAGCACGACCATTTAATTTACTCGCATATCGAGTCGGCACATCATCCCAACTCGGTGCATTCATTAAGTCTGCCCAACGTTGATAAAACAATCGTTGATTTGAATCGTTATATTGCCCCCGATAGACTGTGCCGGGAAAATCAGGATGATCGATTTGACGACTAATGCCGCAACGGTAATGTAACTTTTCATGTCTGGTGACGACGCCACGATTTACCTTGGTACAATTCTCCCAGTTTTCACCATCATCCATTTCAAAAGCACCACCGGGCCCAAAGGTACACATGACCCCTTTGGTAATTTCATCTTTTATTTCATCCGGCATCTTTTTATTTACAATCACCCATGTTTTCAGTTCGAGTTCCCATGGCCCTTTGGGATTCCATGTTCTGAAGGTATGAATTCCCGGTAAAAATGATACGTTAGGAAAGATAGAAGCTGAGGCCACCGAGCCAAATATTTTAGAACGGGCTTCACCAAGACGTTCGGCCATTTTTGGACGGATATCATTGTAGTATTCCATCACCTTGGGACGACCTAATAGAAATATATCGCCCACACCTTCCATGCCGAATTCCCAACCATGACCATTAACACTGGCATGAAATGAATTTTGCATATCAACCGGTGGGAAAGGATTGCCATCATTCATTGCTCGACAACCTGAATCATGTGTCCAACCCGCATGGTAGGCATCGCCTATAAAGTTTTCTACACCGAACTTCCAATTAGCACCGATGACCGATTTGATACAACCACCAATAAACTCGGTGCCGCCCTCTTCATTATCCAATAAGGCATCCAGATACCAACGAAAATCTCCCAGGTATGTTTCCAATGATGGTGCAGTTTCATCAAAAGTAGCGAATACAAGACCCTTATAGCTATCAAGTTGAGCTACTTGTTTCAATCCCCATTTTGATTTATCAATATCACCTTCTTCGTAACAATACTCTTCATGCATTCCTTGTAAATTTCCACCGTTGTCAAAACTCCAACCATGATAGTTGCAGACAAATCGTCGCGTGTTCCCCTGATCCGCAAAACATACTCGATTACCCCTGTGAGGACATGAATTAAGAAACGCTTTGATCGACATGTCTTTCTGACGAGCAACGATGACTTTATCCTCACCCATGTAAGTGGTTAAGAAGTCTCCGGGTTTGGGGATTTGAGTTTCATGTGCCAAAAAAATCCAGCAACGTGCAAATATCTGATACATCTCCTGATCAAAAATTGCTTGTTCAGCAAATATACGTCTATCAACCCAACCTTCCTCAAGATCCATGTATTTTGAATAATCAGGACGCGGACCCTGCATATTTTGTAGTGTCATAATTTTTCTCCCGTACCTCTTTTGTTGCTTTGACAACGCTTTATCTTTTCAGCATTGATAATTGTTAACTTACCCTTTAATTTCTTTAATATTGTTAAATTACACACTGTAGATATCCAATACATTCGGAATCGAATCATTCTGTAGCACAATGTGACGCTTACTAATTTTTAGACCTTCATCTGTCTTACATAAAGTATGTGTCTGATGACCGTAAAAGCTATGAGATACTTTTAATCTGTAGGAATGAGTTGTCCATGAAGATCGAACAATAATTTCATTGGACTCATTCTCTTTAATATGAAAGTTAGATGTCATATGACAGGTTCTGGGTAAAGGTGATGAAGCAAGAGATAACTCTGTCCGGATTCTGTAGATACGGTCTTCAAGACCCGTCCTCGATCCATAATAGATAAGTGACAATTGTGTGTCCGGATCTGTCGTCAACGTAAATTCATCGTCCCATGCTGGCATCCAATATTCACTGTCTTCGGTGTATAATGCTAACCAGGCATCCCAATCTTTATTATCAAGATGCATACCTTCGGAAACAATTACATCTATCGCATCTTGTTTATTTTCAGGCGACATCTGATATCTCCTTAGTGTTTTCTTGACTTGCTCCTTTTTCCATTAATTCTAACCAGCGATGATGTTGAGCTACCATGATGCCTTCATCTTCAAGTTGTGTACCTGAAGCCACAGGGTTTATTCCCAATTCAGTTGCAAATTTCTCTGCTCCTTTAACGATATTCATAGCTCCCCTAGACATATCACTCCATTGGGCATTCTCTCCATAAAAACCTTTCATGGATTGATTGAATGCTGCCAGATCATCGGGTGTTGCCATACCACTAGCATTAAAAAAATCTTCGTATTGCCGAATACGTGAACGCCTTGCTTTGGCTGACTCACCTTTTGGTGCAAAACAAAATGTTGTTACTTCTGTTTTGTCTACCGTTATTGGACGAAAAACACGAATTTGAGTACTCATTTGATCCATCAAAAATACATTTGGATAGAGTAATAAATTACGTAGATATCCATCCATCCATTTGGCCCGTAATTCACCATACTTCTTTACTAACTCTTCATGCTTTTCATAAAGAGCCCTGATTTGTGGATTTTGAAATTCATTCCACAACAAAACATGTCCATTATCCAAATCGTAGAATCCGCCAGGTAAACTACCGAGATCGCCAACGGCAACAGCCTTGACCGGATCATCGCCTTGCAGGATTTTTTGTCGGTTTTGTATGGTTTGTACGTAATTCGCATGTATGGTTTCAACATGGTAACCATCGACTCCATTCTCAGCTTGTAGTTTCCAGTTACCATCAAAGGTATAGGTTTGTACCCCGGGTATTACCTCAATTCCTTCTTCGGATTGATCAACCAACATATCGATCAATTTTGTTGCTTCACCAAGATGTGTTTTTAAATCAGGAACATCATCGCTCAAACTACCAAAGATAAAACCACCATAACTTTCAATTTTAGCAATGTGAGTCAGACCCAATTCCGTTGGGTTAAAATCCTCTGAATATCCATCACTGTCCTTTTCGCCATGGTGGGCCAACTGTCCATTGGTTTTATAACACCAACCATGAAAAGGACACATGAATATTTTTTTATTGCCACGTGAACAATTCTCTATCTGCGCCCCACGGTGAGCACAGGCATTAATAAAGCCATTGATATTGCCATCACGATCACGATTAATGATGACCGGTTGTTTACCCATATAAGTCGTAATGTAGTCATTGGGTTTTTCTATTTGACTCTCATGGCAAAGATATAACCAGGTACTCTCAAATATATACTTCATTTCCAGATCAAATAATTCTGGATCAGTAAAAACGCGTCGATCGATTCGATAAATTCCTTCTTCCGGTCTATCGTCGATAAATTTTTTGAAGTCTATCGTTGTTTGTGTAGCCATAAGTGCTCCCCTGATTAACTTTAATTTTTTTCCAATTGTCGAGAATCCAGAAATTTATCGTAATGTATCTGCTCAATATTGACGTTATTTTTTTCCAGCTTTATTAATGCTGCGTCAATCATGCCGGGTGGACCACATAAATAAGCATGGCATTCGGCCAATGATATTCCTGTCGCGTCGTCATTAATAAAATCTGTAACCAACCCGCGCATCCCTTTCCATGATGAATCTTCAGCTTCTTCGGATAAAACAGGAATAAAGTTAAAGCGATTAAGCCATTGTTCCTTTAGTGCTTGCATTTCATCAAGACAATAAAGATCTCGCTGTTCTCTGGCACCAAATAAATAGGTAACAGGTCTATTTATTCCTTTTGTTAATGCATCTTCGAGTATTGATTTAATTGGCGCCATACCACTTCCACCGGCAATACATAATATGGGAGCATCGGCTGGACGTAACCAGAAGTTACCTGTGGGGCCATGTAATTCAAAACGTTCATTGGTTCTATCTTCAGAAAAAAGCCAATCGGTATAACTGCCACCTGAAACATGACGAACGTGGAATTTTAATTCAGTTGTACCTTCGGCAACCGGGGTTGAAGCAAAAGAATAACTGCGATGTCGCTCAAAACCTTCGAGACCGATATCAGCAAATTGTCCGGCAGAAAAGGAAATAGGTCTGTCCAGTTCAACTGATACCTCCATAATATCGTGGGTTAGCATTTTTGTTTCTTTAACAACACCATGAAAAGTCTCGATTGGGAAATTGGGAACTGCATCGCTGACATCAATTTCAATTTCTACATCATCTTTCAACATGCTTTGACAGGCAAGAATAAAACCGTCGTTAATCTCTGCTTCAGATAGGGTATAGGAGAAATCAAGCACCGCTCGAACATTACCGTTCAGAAGTTTACATTTACAGTTACCACAGGTGCCGACAGTACAGTGATGCGGGAATGTTATATCTTGATTTAATGCAGCTTGAAGTAAAGTTTGATCGCTCGGCACTTCAATAGTTTTATTCAATGGTTGTAGAGTCGCCATACGAGGTTTATTTCGATCTTTAAAACCTTGAATAATATTTTTAAACACTAATTAAGAATTGCAAAATTCAAGCAGTTTCTGCTTCGCTCAACCAGTCTGGCCAACCCGCCTTTTTATTCGCTTCTATAGCGAGTTGTTGTTCGCCTTTTGTTGCGAACTTTATATCCCATTCTTTTAATTTTGGTTTCGCAATAAAATTAAACCAAACTGGAGGTATTAATCCAGCTAAATAACACAATAAGATACTGGGCATCTGTGGCCCATCGATTTTTGGTTTAAGATTATAAAATGGTAAATAAGAATCCATATGGTGGTCATTATGGTTAGTAATCTCAAATGACACTGCTCGTGTAACAGGAGTTAAGTGATTCCACAAATGTTTTGACTCATATTGCTCACCTTCAACTCTTATCAAACCATAATGTTGGTAGTAATTAAACATTTCAACAAAGGTCTTGGAAACAAGTACACTTCCGATTGTCAGGATGACACCTAAAAGCCCACCAAACCACGCCGCTAGACCAAAGAGAATAAGTAACTGAACAGATGCCCTGAAAATTCTTCCTTTTGGTGAAAGTAAGCTTAGCCCTTTCTTATTACACCTCTCTTTCTCAATTTTAAGAAAATCTTTTAGACTGCCAATCGTTGCCCTTATTGCAAAAGCATACATGTTCTCACCCCTATATGCCGTATCAGAATCTTGTCGAGTACCAAGATGAATATGATGAGTATGAAGATGGGCCACATCTCTACTCGGGTCGGCATAGAAGGTTCCGAGAAAATCAGCTAAGAGGCGATCGATCTTACTTCGACGATGCATCAATTCGTGGTTAACAGGTAGATTCGGTACAGCTCCAAACCAACCTAACGAAATAACCGCACCAATTAAATTATATAATGGAACTGGATTTGCATTTTCTAACATAGTAAGCCAGTTAAAAAAAGCAGCGTATAATAAAATCATCAGAACAACATGAAGATAAAGTGGTATCTCAACCAAGCTAGGGTTGGATATCTCTCTGACTTTTAAATCCGGTTTAGCAATTAGATCACAAATAAGTAATGGGATAAAAGTAGCAATACCCAACCATACCCAGGTGCCGCCTAATAAAAAACCAATAATCCCAACTAAAACGATAATGTTTGCTAGATAATATCTAAGATAATCCATAGTTTTAACTTATATATATATATGTATCGATTATTATATAGTTTAGCAAAAATAATACCATCTACTAAATGCATTTATATAATTGATTATAAAGAATAATTTTTTCTAAATGCTTGGTTTACTATTAAAAATTTACTACAGTATTTGATCAAATCATCAATTAAACCTCTAATCGTCACCTGTCCAACCACCACATAGAAAATTCCCGTAAAATGACCCAAATAAAGGATTTCTATATTGGTTTGTTATTCCTATTGCAAGCAGCAAGGTCAATGCCCATGCTTGAAAGGTAGCAACAACTTTAGTCTTCAAATTCAAGTTATTGTCTTTATTCAATGGTCAGGATTCTTCACCCAGTATTTGTATTTTGCAGTTTTACCAATACCTGGATTCAGGCTGTTTGTCGGATCATTGGTTTTATAAAAGGCATGCAAGGCATCTTTCGCTTCATAAAGATGTCCGACATTGTGCTCTGCGGGATATTCTGCTCCTTTTTCATCAAAAAACTGAAACAACCTCGCTTTAAAAAATTCACCGTCAACGTCTTTCTTTAGCAGATAATCCTGATGCATTACATGACAGAAAAAGTGGCCGCAATAAAATTTTTCATCAATTAATTCATCAAGCTCTGACGGAAGCTGCTCAAACCAGTTCTGTTCGTTACGTTTTAAAGCAATATCCACCGAAATGTGCTCACCAAAACGATTTGCCTGCATTAATTGATAACGTCCCACCGCCCCTCCGGCAACAAAACGATGCAAAAAAGCCTGTTTACCTTCCTTCTCGCTACATTCAAAGTAGGCTCCAGAGTTTGTATTAAAAAAATCATGCAGATACTGATTTGCTTCCTCAATACCATCATCTGTCATCTGCAATAATAAATGATGTTCATAGTCCTGCCGGTATGCCCGTATGCGATTGGGTAAATGATTAGGGAAAAGTGTCGAGATTCCTTGCAGTAATTTGTCTGCCATGCGTTCTGGCATAACAGGCAATCTGGCAGATAGACGGTCAATACTGTTTTTTAACTGAAATAACTTCGGCATGATATGACTGCCGAACAGTTGAATTGTAAGGAAAACATCTTTCCCATAACGTTCGCATGCATCAAAATAGCTTCGATGCAGATATTCAGCAGCAATAGGTAACGTTGTAAAATGTTGCAACATATTTCGTCGCAATCGTGTTAATACAGCGGGATCATTGGTGCCAATATAATATACTTGTTTATGTTGGGCTTTTGGAAAACTATCTAACCGCAACGCAAATACAATTAATTTCCCTGCACAGCCTGAAGCTTCGTACAACCTGCGTACATCATTATTAAAACGTGCAGGAGTATCTGTATCGATTTCACGTACACGGTGCTGGTATTCCCGATCAGAGGCCTGACTATCTGGAAAATGAATATCAGACTTTTGGTATTGTCGTTCTTGCAGGTTTTCCAGGATTTCTTCCGGGGTTGCACCTAAATCAATACCCAGATGGTTGATGAGTTTGAGCTGTTGATTTTCATCAATTTTTGCATACAGTGCCATTTCGGTATAAGCAGGACCACGGTGTATCAATGCGCCACCAGAGTTGTTACAAACTCCCCCAACAACTGATGCGCCAATGCAGGAAGAACCAATCACAGAATGAGGTTCACGGTTGTATGCGTCCAGTTCAGCTTCCAGTTCGTACAAACGGCTTCCAGGGAAAGCCAAAACTTGTTCAGCCTGATTAATCAGGTGAATATCGCTAAGATTTACAGTGCTGATGATTATGACATCACGGTCATAATCACCATAAGGTGTTGAGCCACCGGTTAAACCGGTATTGGCGGCTTGCAGCAGCATGATGACATCATTATCGACACAGCATTGGGCTATTTGCCAAAGCTGCAAGAGAGTTTGAGGAATGATAACTGCTTGTGCGTGCCCTCCACCAAAACGGGCTCCTTTACAGTAACTGAAAATTGTTGCTGTATTGGTCAACAGATTTTTCTTACCGACGATTGCTTGAAGCTGTTTCACCCAGTGTTTCTGAGCCATGTTCAAAACCCTTTAACGAATATTTTTGTTTGTTTTTGGAAATAACCAAAACGCAAACCAGCTGGTAAAATTTGGCATTAAAACATAGGTCATGAGAAAAATGACCAGCACCGTTACAATGAAGACTCGCAGAAACAGAGGAAGTGGTGCTAATTGCTCACCCAATAAAACAAAAATTAATGTGACGGTTGGAAAAACAGCTAACCAGCTAACAATTGCCATTTTATACTTTGGTGGTGGTTGTACCGGATTATTTCCTGGAAGTACAAACCATGTCACAACACCGCCTCATGATTTCAGTAGCAGGTGGCTCTTCAAGCAATGGTTCCATACTTTCTAGAAATCGAGCACGTTGCTCTGATGTTTCCCAATTCTGGTAGTTGTCCGGAGTATCGAATTTAAAAATCACCCGATATTCTGGATCATCAGGATTGGCTGGTTTAAACATGACTGCTCCAAGATGCCCTTCATACCCACTCGCAACTTCTGTCATCTTTGAACTGATGGTTTCGAATTCGGCTTCCTTCCCTTTTTTCACGCGACGAGAAACAACAACTGTGACAGGCTCTTGTAGATCTTTTTCAATCATGCTCCATCTCCAACCGGTTGTTAAATGTAAATTTTGGCATGTTTTTATGCTTTCTTTTACATATTTCTATTATTACTTCAGGCTAACATGCCATTCTTATATTTTTTAAAACTAACACTTTCCAAAAACAAGCACCTTTAGCGTTTATAAAATTATAATATTAATTTTATACCTTACTTCATTTGTATAATAATTATCATGGAATTAATATAATGTAATCAAACTTATCTAAGGGGTGTAGATTATGTCTGAATCATTTTCTGGCGGTTGTGCATGTGGTGCCTTTCGTTATCAGGTAACTGGTGAACCTGCATTGATGGCGAATTGTCATTGTTCTAGTTGTAAACACGCAAGTGGCAGTGAGATGTGTGTTGTTGTTGGTGTTGCAGCGGATTCGTTTGAAGTACTCACTGGTGAAACAAAAAAATGGACGTGCAAAGGCGATAGTGGCGAAGATGTTACGCGTAGTTTCTGTCCCAATTGTGGTTCGCGACTCTATACTGATGCTGCAGTTATGCCCGGAATTATCATTATTCAGGCGGGAACGTTAGACGACCCCAGTTGGGTCAAACCAGGTATGGAACTGTATACCGATCAAATGAGCCCCTGGTATGTTGTGCCGGAAGGCGTCAAAACATTTCCGGGTATGCCAACGGAGTAGTTTTATTCAAGTCGTTTTTTGTTGCAGGTATTCTTCGATAACCATCAACCGATCATTACCCCACCAAATCTGATCATCGATCATCATAATGGGTGCACCGAAGACGCCATTATTTTCTGCGTCAGTGCATAATTGCTCGAATTTAGCGATGGCGTCAGGTGAATTTATATATTGTAAAAACTCGTCAGTATTCCATCCGAGCGTTTCTGCTAATCCTTCAAGTTCTGATTGCTCAGTCGGGTCACACCCATCACCCCAGATTCGACGATAACCCTCATCAACATAGTCCTTAAGCTGTCCTTTTTCTTTGGCAAATAATACCCCTACGTTCCAGGGTTGTACTTCCAGACTTTTGGGAAAACTCATAGGTACTTGATAACGGTCAGCCCAACGATTTAGATCTGCAACCAGTACTTTAATCTTGGGTGGAATATCACGATTTGAAGGTCCATAATTCCCGGCTGCTTTCTTTGCACGTGGAATATCCATTACTCGATAATCTAATTCATAACCATATTTTTCAGCTAACGCTGGCAATTTCACATGAGCGAGATAACTGTATGGACTCATCATGTCAAAATAAAATAAAAAGATTTTTTCATATAAATTATTTTTTAAATTAAATTGCGGATATTAAAAACTGAATTAGAAATCATATTTAATATTGAACACAAAATAATTAATGTCTTTATCAACAACGTTGCCATAACTAGTAAATGCTGCTGCCATTGATAAATTTTTATTTGGTAACCAGGTTACAAACACATCCCAGAACGCATCTTCGTCCATGCTAAACCCATTAAAAGGCAATGCAGCAAATTGATCGTTTTGTTGCCTGACTTCAGCACCGAAACCAAAATAAGGTAGTGGTAGAAAAGCAATGGAGGCTTCGCCATTGAGAGTATAGTCATCAGAGAATCCTAATAAACCCAAATAATGTCCTTTGGTTAAACGTGCATTACCATGAAACACTACGGGGAAACCTAATAAATCAGTATTCGTTTTAGATATGGAAAAATCAAGATCAATGCCAAAATCATCTTTATAACCGACCGTATCCAATGCCTTACCGATGTTTTCATTCATATCATCAATGGCTTCGTTATATTTAAATTCAGCAGTAACAGCAAATGCTGGCAAATACTGAGTTTCGTTTGAAATGAGTGTTTTAAAATGAAAATTATGTAAATAGATATTATCTTCACCCACGTCAAACCCAGAACCACCTGCATTAATTAGATTAGCTCGCAATCTTTTAAAGTCCATAATTTCATGAACATAACCAAATTCAAAACGAACTAAAAAAGATAAACTAATACCATTAGTATAGATATTACTGTCTTCTTCATTTAATCGAATAATATCCCAATTAGAGATGACGGGTTTTCCAAAAACCGCTCCTTTCTCAGGGGCATTTAATCGATAAGCACCTGGAACAATTCCACCACCACCTACTCCTTCAAAATTCATAAAAGGTGGTGCCGCAAAAACCGGTGTCATAATTATTAATAAAATAAACAACGAAAAAATATTTTTAAATATCATCAGTTTTTAACTCCCCAATTATTTTCATGATTAATATTTATTTATAATGTGCCATCTTTAAGTTTCTGGTTTAACTCAGCCCAACCTGATCCTGCTTTTCTCGCACCTTCGAGATAATCTTCAGGTGCAGTGATGTAAGGCGGGCGGCATGGTCCGGCTTTCATCCAGCCTGCCGCGTTAATTCGTTCTTTTTCTAACTGAATGTTATACCTCGAAAATTCAGGGAAACCACCTGGAGGAAAAAGATTTGCTAACACGCCAATCATTTGTGGATACAATGCATCGGGAATACTCCAGTCCCCTGTTTTACATGCCTCTTTAACACTATCACGTAGATGAATAGTTAACTCCGGTCCGGTACACGCACAAGGTGACCAAAATGCAGTATGAAATTCGGGATCCATTTTTGCGGCATCAATATAGTCAAACTCCAAAGGTAAAAATCGTATCTGTTTGCGTGATACCATCGTATGTAAATGAAGTTGCGCGATATTTATATACTTACAGGTGATCACCTGTGGGATATTCGCAACTTGTGCCCAGAACGGGGTCGGGAATGAAAATTTAAATGCCTCCGGATTAGCATAAATACAGATTGCCATTTCTGGAACTGCTTCTGCTACATCCTTATAAAAACGCACAGCACCCGGCACATCAATCTCCTGCCACATGGGTACACCTAACATTGTGCCATCAGCACCAATGTCTCGGGCATGCTTTAGTTGACGAATGGTTTCCCTTGTATTTAATGTCGTCACACCGATAAAAATCGGCACTCGCCCTGCAGCAGTCTCGACCATGACTTCCATCATCTTTTTCTTTTCTTCCCAGGTGATGGATGCTCCCTCGCCAAAAGTCCCTTGGCACATTATTGCATCAACACCGGCACTGATTAAACCCTCAACAGCTTTGGCTACTTCGTCATAATCAACCGAATCTTCGGTACGCCAATCCGAAGCAGAATCAATAGCAGGAGTCGGAATAATTGCCCAGGCACCATTGACATCATCTACTGTTAATCTATCTCTTTTGGTCACCATCTTATTTTCCTCAAATACTTGTATATATTTTCTGCTAATTAATAGATGTAAATGGATTACTGATTCCTAGCATTTTTCCAAGATGCCTGAACAATATTTAAAACAATGTTTATCTCATCTTCATCACGTGGTGCATATACCATGGCAATGGTTTCAGGAATCGGTCCTAACCCCGCCAACGGATGTTTCTCACCCCATTTCTTTTCTATGACTTCATTAAAATCAACTTCTGACAAAGCCATATGCATACTGACATCATATGCTGGATGAACATGTGCAAATTCTCGGCCTATGATATATCCATTTTTGCAATTACATGTCTGTTCTTCATCAAGCCAAAGTGCCTCTGCTCCGGGCACTGAAATAATACTTGCCTGTCTAGTGACGCCTTCGAAATTAAATACTCTTGATTTAAATTGTTGATGAATTTCCATTTCTGGATTTTGGCTCAACTGCTCATGAGGGTTAGTGTTTGTCGTTTCTGGTCGAGAACCTTGCCTTTCGGGTAAATCAATCTTCATCACTGAGATGTTCCTGGATTTCAATAGCCCATGGTTTCGCGATAATATTTCCAGAAACCTACTATTGTTCCTTCGGATACTAG
This sequence comes from Pseudomonadota bacterium, assembly GCA_038142205.1. Taxonomy (GTDB): domain Bacteria; phylum Pseudomonadota; class Gammaproteobacteria; order Eutrophobiales; family Eutrophobiaceae; genus UBA7359. The sequence continues at coordinate 1,207,549 of JAYQJO010000001.1, forward strand.
ATGGTCAACGTTTTCGGCTTTACCCCCACCCATGGCAATGTAGGAAGACTTGTCCTGCTCGCGAATCACAGAATCATGAACGATCTCTACTGCCTCACCATCTTCCATTGAGATTAAACCAGCAGGTCCAATTAAATTTCCTTGTTTAAGTCTGATAGCTTGCATCTCTTCATCATCATCTTCGAAACCAAACTGAGTCCAGACCAATTCAAATCCATCGACGCCTTTTGTGCATGTTTGTCTAACCGCAAGAGTATTGGCAATTTGTTGTAGTACAAGATTAGGAAACACAGTGAGAATTACCAGACTCACGTCATCATCGAATTCTTTACGACCTGCGAGAAGAGATGGATCTTCAAGCTTAAATTCTGTATTGAAACTACGCATATTCTTAAAATCTTCAGTACTATCATCTGAATCTTTAATCGCAGTAAGCATGGAATGTCGTTTACTGTCATCCATGTGACTCACACCTTTTTGTGAAGAGCGATACAAACCAAAAGTCATATGGAATAAATGTAACAAACTAGCGTGGTAAGGATCGCGCGTATTCTCTGCATACAGTTTCCAGTTACCACGAATATATTGACGTTGATCTCCTAATATTTTGATGGGTTTATTACAGATACGTTTAATTGCAGTAACCGTCATAGGCCCAAGATAGTCTTCCAGTGATCCCACTGTCTCAGAGAATGTAGCAAACACCAAACCTGCAACAGAATCAACGCGTAGTTTTTTCAGCGAATGCTCCTGCATTTTAAAGCCTTTTGGCATACCACCATTACCCTGTATCCCTCGTCGGAAAGGAACACCGATCAGATCACCTTTAAGATTATAGGCCCATTGATGATAGACGCATTCGAGGTTAGGTTTATTACCTCGCAGTTCACGACACACAGCGGCGCCCCTATGAGCGCAGGAATTGACAACAACATTAACCTGTCCTTCCTCATCGCGCATGACAATGACAGGCGTATCACCAATGAATGTGGTTTTATAATCACCGGAATTCGGAATCTCAGCTTCTATAGCAACAAAAGACCAATTGTCTCCACGGAATATTTTTTCCTGTTCTCTTTCATAAACCTGTTCATTTGTGAACACCTTGTATGGCACTTCACAAACACCTCGATCTACCGGCCAATTCACTTCGCTAGATTTATTTTCCAATACTGAGCTCATTTGATTTGCCTCCTTTAAATTGGGGTAACCATCAAACTTTGAATCTGATAGGTGTCAAAAACAGCTTTCTTTTGCTTAAATCTAAGGCCATCTTCTGTTGCAACGATTTCATCCAGGTACTTTCCTGAATTATAAATTTCTGTTGCGCCGTTTAGTCGAGTTTGTAATACCAGATAATTAGTTTGTACCGATATCACTTCATCTATTACACCCTTGATATTGACGTTGCTGATAATGTGACGATAAAAATGTTCAGCGTATACATTAGCATTTCGTAGTGAAACAATACGATCTACCAACATTGCATTACTATCACATACTATTGCTGAGACGGGTAAATCACGGTCTGGATTTTCCCTGGATATAATCTGGTATAGACAGTCTTCAATAAAAAATTCCGGCCATTGTTCAAGATGATCATCATCAATGCATTCAACATAATTATGTTGTAATTGCTCAACATGAAATTGCAACTCCATCGGAGTCATATCGGATAATTTTATAGTTGCCATATCTCAAGAGTCCTTTGAATCCAGGGGGATACAAATATTACCTTCATCTACGGTAACAGGATAAGTCTTGATTGGAACTTGACATGGGAATGAAACTGCTTCTCCGGTTTTTATATCAAAGGCACCGCCATGAAAAGGACATTCAATTTCACCATCTTCCTGATAACCATCAGTGAGTAAAGCCATGCCATGGGTGCATAGATTATCAGTGACATAATAATCACCTTCATGAAGATACACCGCCAATGGTGGGAAACCATCAATATTAACCGCCAATGGTTTTTCTTCCTCGACGGCATCCGTTTTGCAAAGGGTAATTAATTCACTCATCCTTATTTCCTGTTAGATTGTATTCATGTTTTTGGGCTTAATAGAAAAAATTTTAAAATTTGAATATATTATTAATTAATTTATTGATATAGATAGTAACTGTAAAGCTATCATTGCAAAAACCATTATCTTCATAGCATAAGGAAAATTCCAACGGAGTATATCCATTGGTTTAACAAAATAACGACTCTGCATCGCTAAATGCATACCAGAAAACGGACTCGCCCCCAAACCAATTCCCCATGCGAATAAAAAGACCATAGCAAGTAATTCAGGCGATGGATTTAGCGGCTCCAACCAGAATCCTAATATTCCGATAAAAACGATCGGATGAACACCAATCACTGCAAATAAAATCATTATCAACAGGCATAAAGCAGCTTCATTTCCATGAAATTGCATAAAAGGTACGACGAAATTTGAATGGTTGAAAAATTCACTAATACCAACCGCTAATAATCCAGCACTTAGAAATAAACTAATTTCTCCCACCATTTCCGGTAATCGATAAATAATATGTCCCCCGAAAGAGCAGATGTTCTTTTTCATGCCATTACGTATAAACAGGATAATTAAAGTTACTACTGGTGCCAAAATCGTTATTGACATCAAAGTACCCATGTCTGGAAATAATACACGGCAGATTAATACCAGGATTAAAAGCATTACAGGTATTAACAGAGATTCAAAATGAATTGGATAACCTTCAAATTTTTCCTGATGGGATTTTATATCTTGTAAAGTAATCAAATGTGCAATCAGGGCGACTGGTAAACCGACCATCAAAAGCACACCTATGCTTGCACCTGGAGAATAAGTCAATGCAGCTGCCATAGCAGCAAAAAATGGTGACCAAAATGCAGCTGTTGAAAAGGCTCTAGATAATACTATGAATTGTGTTTTTCCAAGTGAGTGTTTTTGTGTCAGTCTGTCAGCAACAATCATAATTGCAGATAAGTTAAGAACTGAACTAAATAGATGCGTACCAAACAAGGTTCTTCTTAAAGCTCGATTGCCATAAGGTAGTTGTTCATTTTCTAATGTATTAGTTTGCGTGACCAATCTTAAAAAACTAACACTGATAAGCAGTGCGATTAGATTTTGATTACTAGTCAGAGCTAGCGATGATTCAAAACTTCCTGTATCAAACCAGACGTGGACCAAAAAACTGATTCCCAGAGTAACTAACACAATACTTTGGATCAACTGAATTACTGACAAAAGCCTGATTAATAAAAAACAACCTAACCAAGCCAGGACGCCGCTAAGCCATGTAGGTGATGAAGATATAATTTCCCTTGCTGTAGAACTAATAAGCGAAAGAAAAAAGCACGCCTGCTACTTTGGTTAAAATTTTATTTTCATTAAACATTATTACTGCAGGTTTTTTAATAAGGTATATATAGTGCGCGTATAAGGAGCATCTTTACCTAAGGTTTCGCAATTATTAATAACAACGCCACATATTGCATCTAATTCAAGTGTCCTGCCTTTTTCTCTATCGATGAGCATTGACGGTTTAATCGCATCAAAGTCATAAATGAGTTGAAACATTTCTTGAGCATCCGTCTCTTTTAGATCGGAACCATCAATCTGTGACGCCAAGGTTGTTTCATTCATCATGTGCTTCATTAACATTGCATATTCTTCATGATGCGATAAATATTTCGTATCTTTTTGTATCAAAGCCGACAATGGATTAGTGCCGTTATTGATCATCAGTTTTCGCCAGAGTTCTTTGCGTATGTCATCTGATTCTTTTGTTGGTATTCCTGCCTGATTAAACATCTCAACAGTTTTAGAAACAAACTTTATACGATCTGGATCTGCGTCAACATTATGTGGCCATGCTCCCATGATGATCTGTGCAATCCCGACAGCAGTTACATTAGCCGGTTTAATAACATCAGCACCAATACGAACGGCAAGTCCCCCAATGATTTTTGATTCATTAAGATGGTCACTAAAAACTTGTTCATTACCCATGCCATTTTGTAATGAAAGAATATACGGTGAACCGGATTTTGTATTAATCCATTCTTTCAATACATTAGCTATTTCAAAAGTTGATGTCGTTTTAATACATATCAACAAAAGATCGAAGTCCGAGGACTTATGTTTCACAATAAGGTCATCTAAAGAACATGCTGAGACTTTTTGTTTAAAACTAAAGTCTGGATGGGTGACAGATAATCCATCTGCCTGCATTGCAGTTAAATGTTCGCCACGGGCAACAAAGGTAACCTCATGTCTAGCATTGACGAGCTTTGCTCCGTAATAGCACCCTATCCCCCCAGCTCCAATTACGGCAATACGCATTGTTATATATCAATTATGATTCTTCAGAAAAGAAATTAATCACAAGATCATTAAAACGTTTGTTGTGCTCAATCTGTGTCCAGTGACCACATTGACCAAATAAATGTAATTGTGAGCGTTCGATTAATTCGAAAAGCCGTTGTGATGTTGAAACCGGAATGACCCTGTCTTCACGACCATGAACAATCAAAGTATCATGCTTCACCTTACGTATATCTTCTTCAGGGCTTTGCATTCCTTCTATCCACTGCTGTCTAGGTGCTGGGAACATGGCGCTAAACGCTTCTTGGAAACCGGGTTGAATACTTGCCTTATAACGTAGCTCAGCCAGTTCATCACTCACGAGGTTTCGATCATGAGCGAAATAATCCATTATCTTACGCATGTTTTCGCTCGAAGGTTGATAACCCCAAACCGCATCAAGACCTTCCGTTAGTTCAAAATGAACACCAACGCTACCCATTAATACCAGTTTTTTAACGCGTTCCGGATGACGTATCGTTAGTGCAAGTGCTAAAGCACCACCGAAAGAATTACCTACCAGATGGGTTTGTTCAATATTCAACGCATCCATTAGATCGATTGCATGCTTGACCCAATTATCCATATTGTATTCGACATCATCGGGACGTTCGGTAAATCCAAAACCGGACATATCAGGCGCAACAACACGAAAATATTCTGAAAATGCTGGAATACAAAGCCGCCAGTTTGCCCATGCTGTCACGCCGGGACCCGAACCATGGATTAAAAATACATTATCGCCATCACCTTCATCGTGATAGTTAGTTTTAAAACTGCCAGTCTGGATTGAATTTGCGATTTCAGGATTGTTGTTACTCATAAAATGTCCTTAAATAATTTTTAATAAAACCGGTCATAATGTATTTGTTCAAAAGGCACTTTATAATCCATCATCAACATTCTTGTCGTAGCATCCGTCATGGGCGGGGGGCCACAGAAATAAAACTCATGTTCTGACAATGATTCACCTAATTGTTTCGCGACTAATTCATGGATAAAGCAACATGCTCCACCCCATATACCTTCTTTATTCAAATCGGGATCAGAAATTGCGTTAAAACAAATTAGTCTTGTATTCAGTATCTTTTCATTTGCAACCAATTCAGGCGTACAAATATCATCAGGTCCACGACCACCATAAAATAGATATATTTTTCTATCGTTTAATCTAGCATCACTTGCAGCAGCCTTTGCAATTGACATGATGGGAGATAAACCTGAACCACCGCCTATAAGAACGATATCGCGGGGTATTTCGGGTTTTAAAAAAGCAAGCCCATAAGGGCCGTCTAGATGAATTTTTGTACCGATTACACAATCATCGAATAAATAATTTGTGGCCTTTCCCCCTGGCATTTTTTTGATAATAAAATTCCATAGCCCATCATCATTAGGCAGGTTAGACATGGAATAACCTCGTGAGCCAGTTATTCCAGTAAAGTCAAGTAATGCAAATTGGCCTGGTAAAAAATGAGCCGGATGTTCTGTACGAAAACAGAATTCCTGCATGTCATCAGTAAGTTTATTAATCTGTACTAATTCAGCCTCAAGACGGTTTGGTTTATGTTCTGGAGTTGAGTGAGAATCAAGCCTTACTTTAATTGTGCAATCCTTTTTTGGAACACATTGGCAACCCAACATCTTACCTTTACGAATATCTCTTGCAGAACGGCCCGGAGCATCTTCCCAAAGATTATCTATCTCTCCGTCTATCAGTTCGAATTTACAACTGCCACAACCACCAGAATTACATTCGTAGGGGAAAACCAATGCCTGCACGTAATGCAGACCGAAGTAGCGTGTCACCGTCTTCACACTGATACTCAAATTCCTGTCCTTCTAATAGAATTTTGTGTGAGACCATTCTATATTCTCCTTAAATTATTTAATAACCAAAAAAATGACCCAGCTAATCTAAATAATGGGGGCCCAAGTATTAAATGAGAGATTAGCGGGTCAACATACTCTTCTACTGTGGAAGTATTGGAGTAAACTTTATGGTTATTGAGTGCATCTGATTAATATTTTTTTTAAACGCCCAGGTTTTCTCTGGATTTTTCCAATGCAGCTTTAGCATTGTTAATTGCATTTTCACTGTCGGGTAATTCAGCGCAATATTTTTCAACAGCATTGATACCCAGTGGCATCCACTTATCCAACCAGGAGGTTAATACTGCTTTATTTTCTGAATTTTCTAATGCCAAATCTACTAATGCTTTAGACCAGCGCATATGGCGTTCACTGTCTCGGCATTGGCTATCACATAACATACCCAACAAAGTATCTGAATTATGACGACCTGCCTCACCCAATTGATGTAAGACTGCCGCTTCAACGGCCGGTTTAAGCACCAGGTTAATCGCACAAAAAGATTCTCCCCAATCCCAGGCGGTCATAGCTCTCTCTGTTAACTCACGAAATCCTTGCCAGGCTTCGTCATCTTCCCAATGCTTTCTTTCGTCTTGTCCAAACCCTGCATCAGGATGCGTTAAAGACAGTTCATATGTACGATAGGCCGTGTGTGTTAACCAACGATGCGAATCGGCTGCCTGAAATGTTGAACAATTCGTGATGGTACTTGCAGGCGCCATTTGTCCAATGTAGGCCGAACTCATCTGTAAGGCATGAAAAACATAACGTGCAGGTGTGTACAATTTCGCAAGGGTTCCTACCCATTCACGATCAATCGCTTTGTCGTGTTCTCTGTCGTTGAATTGATCCAGCAAACTTTTGACATACGTTTCTTGACCATCCTGCATAATATTATAAGTACGATAAACAATAGCATCAGGATCTCTGAATGTATCCCAATCCTCATGTTGTAAAGGACTCTTATTACGATAATTTAAATACCACTGATTCATATGCAGATTAGTATCCATTTCCCAGGGTTTATCTGGGTTGTTCATACTGGTGTGCAAGCGAACAGAAGTAATATCATATTCACTGGGACGGCGACGATTCTTTGCCAGATGTGACCAGGTTTTTAATGGTTTTAAAACTTCAGGTGAATCACTCATACTAACCTCTTAACTTTTAATTTTTTAATATGTAGTTAACTACTATTGGTAGTTTTATAAATGTTTCTCGAAATAGAACCTGACGTAGTCCTTGGTATTTTCTATCTTGCCAGCAAAGGAACTCAGATTGATTTCCAGTTCACGCATTTCAAAAGAGTGCCCAAGTATTTCTTCCATGGTTTCTTTGCGTAAGATACATTCATCTTCAACAGAGATACGTAGATAGGCCATTTTGTCATCGACGATAACTTCCTTACCCGGGTTATCTATCTCCATCGCTTCTGCGACAGCATCAGCTATTTCACCGGCTCTGACGACAGGCCCGACCATATTGTTTAATGATGCATCTTGGCTCATTTATTTAATCCTCATTTTTTTGTTGTTTGATCGTTATTAGGCTGGTGCAACGTAAGGTGTCACACCTTCTATATCCACCAAAACATCATCACCCTCAACCTTGATTGGATACTGAGACAATTTGCAATCAACCGGGTTAATTCCCTTACCATTCGAGCAATCAAACTGCCATAAATGTGCTCTGCAAGTCAGTTGTTTACCATCAAACTCACCTTCAACTAAAGGAATATCCTGATGTGGGCACATAGCCTGATACGCTTTAACATCACCGCCATCAATCACAGTGATCAATACTTCAGTATTGTCTGTTGTTTCGAAGACCTCCATTTCACCTTCCCAAACATCATCCAGGGTACATATTTTTTCAAATGCCATGTTTTATCTCTTTTCCTTATCATTCATCAGCAAAAATAATGTCGATTGTTTCAGTTGGCTCTAACCCTGAATCAGCGACCTTCATATCTCTCGGAAAGAAATCATCAGCACCTTGTTTCCTGACTCTTAATATCTTGTCAGGTTGTGGTGCAACTCTACGACCAATCGAAATGCGCTGCTGCTGCAGCAACTTCATCCATGGTGTTTTCTGTATCGACTGGCACAAGTTGAATCACAAAGTCATGTTCAAAATTTGAAAGTAATGGAAATGCAGCCATCAGTGTCTCCTGTATATCTGTATTTAATTAACCGGCTTTTTTATGCGCCATTTCTTTATAAATGTTTGCCCATTCCAAACCATAGGCATCATCACCAATCTCACCCGGCGCCAGACTCATGTACTTCAGCGCTCCACTGAGATCCATGGGTTCCATCATCCCCGCCAGGAAGCGATCGATAAAACTCAGATGATCCGCATAGCGTTCTGGTTCCTGTTCAAAACACCAGCGATCCGGTTCAGAACCAAAATGATATAAACGATCTTTATACTTGAGAGGATAATCTTTGACATTCCAGCCATTACCTGGTGAACCCACAATGGGTATATTCGACATATTGCATATTGCAGGTAGAGTTTCCGGCAAAGTAAGCTCAACTTTATCATTGACCAAGTTATCGATAATGACATCCCAACACTTGCCAAATGTATCGTTCCAACCAGGATATTTTTCTTCCAGCCATTCTCGTTCATCCGGGTTTACACCGGCACGAGGATTCCACCAAACCGTAGGGCGCCAATACCAAACACCCATATGCATACCATGGTGAGTTTCATCGAGATCTCGTAAAAACTGATCCCAATACCAGGGTTTATCCAGGCCAAGATCGAGAATACTGCGTTCAAACTGCCCGACTATCCATTCTTCCATAAACTCTTTAAAAGACTGGCTTCGATGTTCAAGGGGTGTGTAGTAGTCCATCATGGGTCCCGTCAACACAGAAAACAATTTCCATGAACGCCAAAAAGCAATATCTATCAATCTCTGGGCATCGGCTTTTTTACCTTTTTCCACCAACAACTTGACCATTGGGCCACCCTGCTGAGCGTGACGTGATTCATCGGTCTGTATACTTGAGATTAAACTTGAAAATGTATGGTCACCGGCCTCCGAAGCATCAGCGGCTAAGCCCAGAAACTGCATATTGGTAAAACCTGTTTCAAAAGCAAACGTCAGCATAATACCCATACTGATCGCATCGCGGCTATGAATGATATCTTCAAAAAAATGCCTGCCAGCCAAAGCTGCCCATTCATTAGTATGTAATGCTTTTTGTGCCCAATCCCATTTTCTATCCAAATTGCAGTTGGCATGTGGAAAAAACAATTGAAGTTGAGCATGACGAGTTTCATCCATCATGCCAAACGTGGCCATGTTACGGTTACCCGGCGCCTTGGAAAACGCGCCATTCTACCTTCGCCAACAATTGCGCCATATTCAGCCAAAGCTAAAGCACCATAATGTGCTTGTAGAATACTGATCCAGCCTGGATCAGCACGATCAAGAAATTTATCACGCGCTAATGCCGCTTTTACTGAATAAGCACCCGCATCTTTTTCACGTTGGGTCTCAACGTATTCAGGATAAGTCACTTTGTAAGGCTCATCATAGGTTTCCCAATCCTCAATTGAAATTCCGCGATGACCTGACATTTCCTCAGGAAATAATTCATCCTCAGTGACATATTTCGGCGTCCAGTTGGTTGCCCTTAATAAATCATACCATTCTGTTCTTTCGATCATGGCCATGGTTGTTATCCTCTCATTACCTTTTTTAATTTTCTAACTATGTAATTAATATTTTGACATTAACTGTCGATTTACTTACCAAGTTCCTTGGCCGATTTTCCAGCGATACCAAAATGCGATTTTGGTACTTCATTTAAAATGACTCGAATACTTTCCCTGGGTGCGCCCAAACTTTCCTCTATTGCATCAGTGATGCTTGCAATTAAGTTTGCTTTTTCTCATCGTCTCTGCCTTCCATGATGGTGATATTTGCTATGGGCATATTTTCAATCTCGTATATATAATTTAATTAAATATTTTTAAATAACGGGCTTTTCGGTTTTTCATCTTTCGAGGCATTAGTATAGAAATGCTCCATGAATAAATGCTTTTCAAACAGACGTCCTTGCATCAAGGTCGTTATACAAGCATCTATCATTGGGGGTGGCCCACACATGTAGGCTTTATTGCCTTCAAACTTTCCATCATAAATAGAATTGGCAACTTCATGCACCATGCCTCGTTCACCTTGCCAGTCACTGTCTTCCGGTTCTTCTGATAAAGCGGGTATATATCTGAAATTTTCATGTTCTTCTGCTAATGCTTCGAACACTTCCCGGTAATACAACTCCTGTTGATTTCTTGCACCATAAATCAAAGTGATCTCTCTTTGCTCACCTTTTTCAAACTGATCCAGAATCATCGATTTTGGACTGGACAGACCTGATCCTCCTGCCAAAAATAACATCGGCTCAGGTGCAGAGTTACGCACAAAGAAACGACCATAAGGTCCTGAAAAATTTAATTCATCACCCACTTTTAATTGTTCATGGATATACGTTGTACCTGCACCACCCTGTACCAGTGAAATATTCAGTTCGACAATTGAATTCTCAGAAGGAGAATTAGCAATAGAAAATGCACGAGCTGGTCCTGCAATTCCTGGAATTTCCAGATTAATATAATGACCGGCTTGAAATTCAATGGAGTCATTTTCTATCTCGAGAAAAATACCTTTGATTCTTGATTTAAATCGGTGATCTCAATCACCTTCGCTTTAAAATCTCTTACCTGATGTGATTCCGCATCAGGGTCTTCTTCGACGTCTGCTTCAATCACCAAGTCAGACGTTGGTGTGGCACAGCACGCCAAACATTTACCTTCACCTTTTTCCATATCCATCAAGGCAAATGGCGAAGCCTCGCCATGTTCAATATCACCTTCAAGCACATCGACTTTACAAGTGGCACATAAACCATGGCCACATGCATACGGTAGATAAATTCCAGCTCTTAATGAAGCATCAAGAATGGTTTGACCTTCTTCGACCTCAATAATCTCGCCCAAAGGTTCAATTTCAACCTGATAAGTCAACATTTAATTTCCATAGCCTTTCACACCATTTAAATCAGGTGTAATAAATCTTAATAATGATTTATGTCCAAAACCGTTGTCTTTTAAACTGGCGCTTGTATCTGGTGTGAAATCTTCATCATCAAGAATCCAGTTGACGTTATCCCACTTTACTTTTTCATATTCTGGATGAGCCGAAAAAATACTCGGGATCACTTCCTCCAGCAAAGCACCAAAAGGCATCTCTGGTGGTAATGGAAAGGCTAATGCTGCAGTAAATAGATTGTGATTATCCCAATGGATATAGACCAACTGATTTCCATGAAAATTTTCTACAGCATCTTTGTTAATATCGACGTAATCGCCTAAGGGGTTAATTGCCATTATTTTATTCTCCTAGCCTGTAGCCACGTCGCCTTGTTTATCTTCACCCTTCCATTCCTGCCAGCGTTTGTGATCTGGTGAACCGACATATTCCAGATTATCTTCACCATCATTTAGATGGTAATAATTCAGGACATCTGACAATTCAGCACCGCCACAATTACCCTGGAATATCTGATGAACTGGCAACCATGATTGAGTATATTTTTCTGGTTCATTCTCAAACACATCTTTACAGCCATCAGAACAAGTGTGATATCGATCGCCCTTGTACATTGAAACGCGACGACTGATCTTCATTGGGTCAGACATGACTTCTGTAAAGAACATCGGTATCTGACAGGTCTGGCAAAGCTGCGGAAGACCCTTAACATAGTGTCGTTCGCCGGCTTTTTCCATCTCGCGCCATTGTTCAAAACGTGGACGATAATACTGATCGAAGGTATTTGGATATTTTTCTGATAGCCAATCCATTTTCTTATCATCTGGCACCCAGGTATGGAATGCAGCTGCATGAGTGAAATTATACAAATCACTCCAGGTCTGATGACTTAAATGTTCTGACTCAGCCGTAGCCAATTCATGATGTTTAGGCATACGTAAACCATAACGAGACAAGTCATTAAACAGAGCACCCATGTTTTCGACAAAATAGACTTGCCAGGCTTCGCCCCATGACATAGGAGAGTTGGGCAACATGTAATCCTGCATAGCAGAGATCAATGCCAGTAAGCGATAGGCGCGCCAGAAATGTTTATCAATGTAACCCTGGATGATGGGCAGATTGTCTTCATGCTGTTCAACCATGAATTTTATAATCTCAAGACCTAATGTCATATGACGGGCTTCGTCAGACTGTGCTGAAAATCCAAAGGTCACCGTTGCCATATCACCGTTATAAGCCGCACCTGACATAAAAGGCACGAACAACAGATTGGTCAATACATATTCAAATGAAAATGAAACCGAGGTAATAAACTCAAACGGTCCTGCTGTCATTGCATCTTCAAAATAGGATTTGGGTACAGATAGATACCAGACACGGTCAAACTGATGAAACGCATCATGCATACCATTAAAGTGTTTATTGTAATGACTTAAGGTATGTAGTTGTGTCTGGCAATGACGTAGTTCATCGATGGCCTGCATCTGGCAGGCAACCCGAGTGCCTTCACCACGGAAATGTCGGCCCAGGTGTGCGTAATGGCGATGTGCACCATATTCCAGAGGCGTGACACCCTGGATAAACAGTTTCAGGGCATTGACATAACGGGCATCAGAAACATTCAAATGACCATTATTCTGTGCAAAGCTATCGATAATGGCATAGAGTTTTTTCTCTTTTTCTGCCTGATATTTCCAGTATGCATCCACTGTTAAACGAAATGGATCTTCCCAGCCAGACCAGTCTTTAATTTTTATGCCTTCAAACTTATCGTAAGGAAAAACTTTATCCATCGGCTGATAAGTCGTGTCCCAACCCATACCACGGGTGAGAACTTCATAGCGTTTACGCATATTTAATTTTTTCTTTGCTGCCATATTAATTCTCCAATATTGTCTGATCAGCTAAGCCAGCTTAAAGCAAAATAATCATCGTCTTCATCGATATTGCCACTCAAGGAAACCAGATTAAGTTGTAATTCCATCGGATCCCAATCCTGCCCTTTAAATTCAGACACACTGTCGCGATTCACCACCAATCTCCCGGGAGATTCTATACGCACCATGCCCGGTTGGTAGTCTATCGTTGCATCTTGATTATCCTGTTCAATCGCCTCAATAATTGGTCGAGCATCTTCATTATCTTGTAAAATTAGAAAAACATTGTCAGTCATGCCATTCCCCTTTATATATTGAGTCCCTGTTTAGACAGGCGCTCCAGCAATTGTTGTTTAACTTCATTCACAGCGACATCGCCATCACCTGCAAAAGCAGCCTGGCCTATCGGCATTAAAGCTTCCGTCAGGCGGTCAGCCCATTTAGTTGTCCATTGTGTAAGTAAAGCAGCATTTTCTGGTGACTCGTTTGCTGTGACTTTGATTAAGGCATTGGTCCAACGTACTGTTTCTGCATACCAGTCCGACATAAATTCAGTGAGCATGGCGAAGGTAGAACCACCTTCACGAGTTAATTCGTCTACAAAACGTTCGAACATAAGTGGATAGATCAGTCCATCCATAACAACATTTTGCGCCACCATAATTTCGAACCAGTCATCTAAAACAAACGTGTCCTCAACAGCATGTCGTAATTCTTGCCAGATATCTTCGTTCAACCAGGCTTCTTTGGCCGATTCAAGTGAAGTGGTTTCATTGCCATCAACCATCAAGCCAATGCGACTGATATACTGCGCCAGTCCCAAACGATCAATTGCATTGAACATTGTCACCTGAGTAATAGCCGTGCCATAACCAAAATCGGTGATCGCGCAATTATTCATATTCGCGCCCCATTCAACATGACGTAGCGGAACAAGAAAATCGCGTACTTTTTGTTTGACTTCGTGAGATATTGATTCCATCGTGTCACGTTTTTCTACGAAGTTATAATTACTTTCAGCTACTTCCTGTTGTTTTGAGCGAGCAATCGTGTAAGCACCATAATAAAACTGACGTGGATCCTTAAAGTCATACCAGTTCTTCATGACGATTGCAGTGCGACTTTCATCATAAACTTCATGTTCGGGATCCCAGAGAGGACGATAATGAAAATTAGTTGTCGGTTGAATACCAATAGTGGCTTCCTGATATCGAGAAGCAGGTTTGCCTTCGCCGATATGTCGTGCAACTTGATCGTAGGTTTCTCGAATCGGTTCTATTGTTTTTGCTGAAATTTCCAGACTCATATATCTATTTCCCGTATTTTAATTCTGTTATTAAAGCTTGCTATTACTCATCGTCCCCAGTTAAACCATTACGCCATTTGAGTTGGTCATAATCGACTTGTGCACATTGTTTAGTGGTTAATTCTTTGGCTTCATTACGCTTACAAAATTTTCTGAAATGTTCAAACGGCATCATTAATTCAACAAATAGCGTCGGATCCCCGATAGAAAAATTAAATTCTACAAATTTTTTATCCCGCACACCGGTGACTCTGACGTAGCGTTGATTATGGTTATCGAATGAATCTCTCGTTGACACAATGTTTTTATTTATTGTATATACCATTAAATAAGTACTTTCCTACCTTAAAATTATTATTAATTAGCAGTTACTGTACCAACTATAATTAACATATTAAAATCAATAATATAACTTAAATTTAATTTAAAACTTTGGTGCTAGTTTTTATCATATGATAAATTTTATAAATACATTTAATCGGAAATTTTAACGTCAATGCCTTATTATTTCTGCCTGTTAAAATTAATAAAATTTAATTTCATGGAATAAACCTAACTACTTATATGATTACAAAAGAAAAAATAGTTTGGTATGACTACAGTATGAATAAATAAATCTAATCTGGCATCAAGTTTGCGATTAATAATTGCACTTGTCCTATACAACAATAAAACAATGATTTAATAAGGGGAGAATCCATGAAAGCAGCAGTTTATTTTAATCCTGAAGATATTCATTGTACCGATATCGATAGTCCGAAAATTAGTCAAGCACATGAAGTACTGGTCAAGGTCATTGGCACTTCTATTTGTGGATCAGACCTGCATCTCTATAGCGGAGCCATGGATCCCATAATGGAAAAAGGACAATCACAAACCGGCCATGAGTTGATTGGTGAAGTTGTCGAAACCGGAAACAACGTTGGTAATTTTAAAACAGGCGACAGAATTTCCATGGCTTATTCCTGTTCCTGTGGTGAATGTTATATGTGTGAGGTAGGACAAACGGCACACTGTGAAACCACTCAAAAAGCCGTGTATGGATTTGGTGTCCCCTTTGGAAATATGAATGGCACACATGCTGAATTTTTGACCTTACCTTATGCCGATGCACACGCCATAAAAGTTCCTGATTCTATTCCTGATCAGGCTGCTTTAACACTGTCTTGTAATCTACCCTCCGCTATCATTGCTAATAATCTGGCTGATATTCAACCGGGCGAAAATGTTGCATTGATTGGTTGTGGGCCAACCGGTTTAATGAGCCTGGAAATCGCATTACAAAAAGCTGAAGGTAATGTAGTCGCCATTGATAAACTCGCCTATCGTTTAAAAGTCGCCGAAGAAAAAGGCGCTAAAGTCATTAATAGTAGTGAGGAAGGTTGGCACGAATTGGCTATGCAACATTGTCAGGGTCGTGGTTTCGATAAGGTCATTGAAGTTGTTGGTTATCCAGAGACCCTGCAAATGGCACTGGATCTAATTCGACCCGGTGGAACCATAGCAGCAATCGGTGTGTTCTGTGGTCAGGAATTTAATCTGGTACTTGCTGATGTGTTTCTAAGAGACATCAGCCTGCATATGAATGGTTTTGCTAATGTGCAGCCTTATATGTGGGAAAGTTTAAGATTAATGGAACGTGGCGTAATTAATCCCGCTTCTCTATTCACTCATGAATATAAACTGGATGATGTTGATAAGGCTTTTAAAACTTTTTATGAAAAATCAGATAACGTCTTAAAAGTTATGCTAAGAGCATAGAATCTGAATTTTTCAACCTTGTTCAATATCCAGTTTCTTTAAACGATAGGCCAGTTGCGGTCGGGTGATATTTAATGTCCTCGCAGCTGCGCTTAAATTACCTTTGGCATTTTTTATTGCTGTTTTTAGAATTTCTGTCTCAAGCTTTTCAAATCCAGGAAAATTATTATTATTCTGTAGCATAGTTTCTGCATATTCATGTAAATCAATAGAGCTAGCATTATTTTCAACCAAACCTTTCATTTCTCCCATTTTACGTCTGTCTATGCTTCCATCAAATGTACTAAAAATAAGGTTCGACAATTTAATTTTAGTTCCTTTTTTAGTCAGAATAATTCCTCGCTCAATAACATTTTCAAACTCTCTGACATTACCTGGCCACGAATAGGCTGCCAGTGCCTCTATCGCATCATCCTCAATACCTGGAATTACTTTATTGTATTTAATTCCTATTTTATTAATGAAATGATCAATTAATATCGGAATATCTTCTTTATGGTCTCGTAATGGCGGAATGATGACCGGATAAACATTTAATCGAAAAAAAAGGTCTTTCCTAAAGCGTTCTTCTTTAACAGCCGTTTCCAGATCATTGTTGGTTGCGGCGACGATGCGCACATCAATACGCCTTGACCGTGTATCACCCACACGTTCTATTTCATGATTTTGTAAAACCCTTAATAGTTTCGCTTGTGCACTTTCTGAAAGCTCTGCGATTTCATCAAGAAACAAAGTCCCCCCATGGGCACGTTCGAATTTACCAGGCCGAGATTTTTGCGCGCCGGTAAATGCCCCCTTCTCCACACCAAATAATTCAGACTCTATTAATTCTTCTGGAATCGCAGCGCAATTTATCGCAACAAAAGGCGCTTTTTTTCGCTCACTTGTGTCATGAATTTTACGTGCAAACAAATCTTTCCCCACTCCGGTTTCACCTATAAGTAGTATGGTGACCTGACTCTCTGCGACGTGATCCAACATTTTATGAACATCTTGTAATTTTTTAGAATCACCTATGATATTGCTGATTTCATATCCCTGTTCTACATTTAATCGTAATTTTTCGAATTGATTTTGTAGTTGCAACATTTGATCTGCAAAATGTTCTGGTTTGAAGTATCGAATATGTCCGATATCAGAACCCCAATCTTCAATCGGCTTGCCAATGATCCGGCATGTTTTAACTCCCGTCCCGGCACATTCAATTTCCTTAAAAGGATCATATCGTCCATGAATGCACTTGCATAACCACTGGCATAACCTATTTGTAACCAACAAACGGGATCCTGACTAATACCAAATAGGTCGAAGTACATTTTGGTTTCAAAAGAATTATTCCATAAATACTCCGCATAAAATTCTCCCTTAGCCACGTTCATTTCTAATTTTATTTCAGTGACTTCAACGCCGGTTTCAAATTGATGAAGTAGAGGGCCAATCTTAATGCATCAGTATCAGAGGCTTCTGGTCGTAATTCATGTGCTAGAACGGCATCCTTTTCTCCGGCAGCATAACCCAACCGTGTGATTAATCCTCGTGTCCGATCTAATCCAAGATTTTCGATTAATTCTTTGCGTAAAGAAGCCATTGCCTGAATATTCAGCAATATCATCCGTTCACTCCCGAGGGTGATATCGCCTTCTCCTCCTGGCAGCGTAAATATTGAGGAGACTTCTTTAGACTCAGACTTAGTTGGATTTAATTTTTTCATATAAGCTAGTCATCACTATTCTGATAGAGAAATTTTCTTAATTTTTTATGATATGATGAATTAATTATATGGTGAATTATTTAAAAGTAAACCGAATATAGAGCTGGATTCTAGGTAGTTCCGGATGATTCTTCAGGAATTTTATCTAGATTGTGAGAATTTTGATTAAATTTTCAGCTGATTAGAACAGGAAATCATTTTTGCTCGAAAAGGAGTTGATGTGTCAAGAAACCTATGAACATCATCACTACTACGATGTATGGGTTGGTTAAACCGAAACCCGTTGCAGTAATAGCAGGGCCCGGACAAAAACCAATCATCCCCCAACCAATGCCGAACAATGTTGCTCCGAGAATTAATTTAGCATCCAGATCTTTTTTTGCAGGCAATTGAAATTTTTCGGTAAATACAGGATGTTCTCGCTTTAAAACAAATCGAAATGTAATCAGAGTCACAGCTAATGCTCCACCCATTACCAACATTAAACTCGGATCCCAATTCCCGGTGACATCCAGAAAATTCAATACTTTGTTTGGATCAGCCATGCGAGAAATACAAAGACCAATGCCAAAAATAATTCCGGAAAGTAATGCAAGAATATTCTGTTTCATCAAACTACTCCCAAAACATGACGGAAGATATAAACAGTCAATACACCCGAGGCCATAAAAACCAGAGTCGCTATAATCGACCTTTTAGATAAACGCCCAATCCCACAAACACCATGACCACTGGTACATCCACCGCCCATGCGAGTACCAAAACCGACAATGAATCCACCCGTCAGCAAAAGTAATAACGGGTAATCCGGAATATCTTGAAACGAACCCGGTAATAACATCTGGTAGGCGAAGCCGGAAGCGATCATTCCCAAAAGAAATAATAAGCGCCAGCTTCTATCTCCTGCAGTCGTAGTAAATACCCCGCTAATAATTCCGCTGATTCCAGCGATCCTGCCATTAAATAATAATAATAATGAAGCGCTGATGCCGATTAACATGCCACCAATCAGTGCTGAATAGGGTGTAAAGTTTTCCATAATTAATAAACCTTATTATTTAATATTGTAATTATCTAAGATGAACCTTCTGCATGTTGAGAGTTTTTGATTATATCCCTATTAAGAGTTCCAATGCGACGGATAAGTTTTTTGATAATAGGGAAGCGCTTCAATCTGCTGAGACCATCTGAGGATATTGGGGTATTGTTCTCTGAGGGGGCTAAAAGAAAGATTCAGTGGTTTCGCCTCTGGTTTATCCAAAGCACGTTCTTGAATTTTAAGTAAAGGGTAAAGTCCAATATCTGCTGCGCTCACCTGGTTTCCCGTAAACCATTTTTGTTCCTCCAATAATGCATCAAGATTGAGTAGCTCTTGTTGTATCCTGTCTGTTGCTTGAATGATGTCATTATGTGCCTCATCAACACCACCAAAAAATATCGGTCGAACAATTTGTAAGGTATCTGGTTCCATATAACTACACTGTTCCATCAGTAACCTCATGATCAAAGCATGCTGTTCAGATGTTGAACCAAATAGTTCAGATTCAGGATACTTTCGATCAAGGTAAGACAGTATCGCAATTGATTCGTAGACGATTGTTTCTCCATCTTTGAGCACCGGCACCTTACCTCGTGGATTCATGGATAAATACCAATCAAGTTTATTTTCACCCTTTGATACTTCGAGACTAGTCAGCTCGTAGTTTAAGGATTTATGCTCAAGCGCAAGCATCACACGCCATACAAAAGGGCTACCACTGATTCCATATAAAGTAATTAGCATAATATTTTTCCTAACGTTTCAAACCTTTATCTTGCATTATTTGCGAAGCAATTTCCTCGACAGAGGAATGAGTCACATCAAGGTAAGGGATTCGTTCAAACTGATACATTTCTTCCATGTCATGAATCTCCTTTCTACACTGCCTGATAGATGCATAATTACTGTCAGGTTTACGTTTTTGTCGAATCTGTTGTAAGCGGTCAGGATCAATAATTAATCCATAAAGTTTTTTGCGATGTGCGTGTAAAATTTTTGGCAGTCTTGCAGAGCCTATATCATCATCGGTTAATGGATAATTTGCTGCACGCATTCCGAATTGCATGGCAAGAAAAACGCAAACAGGGGTCTTACCAGAACGTGAAACACCTATCAAAATTATTTGCGCATTTTTAAGTTGCTGTACACTTGCACCATCGTCATGAGTAAGCGTGAAGTTCATTGCTTCCATTCGTTTATCATAATTTTTTTTGTCAATTATACCGTGCGTACGGCCTGCAATATGGGTAGAATGGGCGCCTAATTCAGTTTCTAGCGGATTAATAAAAACATTAAATAAATCAAGGACTAAGGAATTACTTTTTTTAAGTTTAATACTTAAATTAGGGTCTGTCAGAGTTGAAAATACAAGCGGACGTATTCCTTCTTCGGCTGCACGGTTTATAAGCTCAATGACAGGTGAAAGTTTATCCAAGGTACGTACGAAAGGTATTGTCGTTTGCTCGAAATCATCACTTTCAAATTGGCTAAGTAATGTTCGACCAATGGTTTCAGCAGTGATAGCAGTACCGTCAGAAATAAAAAAAACATTACGTTTCATAAATTATGGATATCGTAATTAAATGATTAATAAGTTGAGAATTATACATGAATAACTATGTAATTTGGTTTGAAAAACTGGGAATGAACGATGTCGAAATCGTTGGTGGTAAAAATGCCTCTTTAGGTGAAATGATTTCTAATCTTGCCGACTCTGGTGTCATGGTACCAGGAGGATATGCAACAACAGCTGATGCATATCGTGAATTTCTTAAACACGAAGGACTTTCAGATCGTATTAATAAAAACCTTTCTGATCTTGATGTCGACAATATTGAACACCTTACCGCCGCCGGTAAACAAATCAGACAATGGATCATAGATGCCCCATTTCCGCCACAACTTGAAAAAGAGATCAGTGAAGGTTATGTAGAATTGGAAAAGAGAGCAGGTAAAAATGTATCTGTTGCTGTTCGCTCTTCAGCAACAGCAGAAGATCTCCCTGATGCCTCTTTTGCCGGTCAACAGGAAACCTTTCTCAATATTCGCGGCATTGATGACATTTTGTTTAGAGTAAAAGAAGTGTTTGCCTCACTTTATAATGATCGCGCTATCGCTTATCGCGTTCATCAGGGTTTCGAACATGAAGTGGTTGCATTATCCGCAGGCATACAACAAATGGTACGCAGCGATTTGGGCTCAAGTGGTGTCATGTTTACTTTGGATACTGAATCAGGTTTTGATGATGTTGTTTTTATTACCTCATCATTTGGTCTGGGTGAGTGCGTTGTTCAAGGTTCAGTTAATCCTGATGAATTCTACGCCTACAAACCTGCACTTGTAGCAGGTAAGCAATCTATATTACTGAGAAATATATATGGGTAGTAAGGCAGAGAAAATGATCTTTGATGAGTCAGGAGATAACCCCACGATAATTATCAAGACTTCAGAGTCTGAACGTACAAACTTCTCCCTCAATGATGAAGACATAGAAGAGTTGGCACGCTATGCCTTAACAATAGAAAAACATTACGGCCGTCCGATGGATATCGAATGGGGTAAAGATGGCGAAAATGGCAAACTCTATATCTTGCAAGCCAGACCTGAAACCGTCAAAAGCCGCACAGCAGGCAAAAGCATAGAACGTTATATCATGAATGAACGCTCTGATATTTTAGTAACAGGAAGAAGTATTGGCCAACGCATAGGTAGCGGACCTGTAAAAATTATTTCAGATATAAAATATATGGATGAAGTAAAAGAGGGAGATGTGCTGGTAACGGATATGACTGATCCTGATTGGGAACCCATCATGAAACGCGCTTCGGCAATTGTCACCAATCGTGGTGGTCGTACCTGTCATGCAGCAATTATTGCCAGAGAACTCGGTATCCCTGCTGTAGTTGGAACGTCCAACGGAACAGAAAAACTTGCTGATATCGATGAAGTTACCGTTTCATGTTCTGAAGGCGATACAGGTTTTATCTATGAAGGCATATTGCCGTTTGAATTAAAAAATATTCAACTCGATTCTATGCCGGAAATTGATTTAAAGGTGATGATGAATGTGGGTAATCCCGATCGCGCTTTTGACTTTGCCTCTTATCCAAACCACGGCGTCGGTTTGGCACGACTCGAATTTATTATTAACAGAATGATCGGCGTACATCCCAAAGCCTTGATCAACATTGATACTATGCCAAACAACATCAAGACAACTATTCAAAAAAGAATTTCAGGTTATCGTACACCCGTTGATTTTTTTATCGAAAAATTAACAGAAGGTATTGCAACATTAGGGGCTGCCTTTGCACCTAACCCTGTCATTGTTCGCATGTCTGATTTTAAATCTAATGAATATTACAATCTCATTGGCGGAGATCAGTTTGAACCAAAAGAAGAAAATCCGATGCTTGGCTTTCGTGGTGCGTCTCGATATATTTCAGAATCATTCAGAGACTGTTTCGAAATGGAATGTAAGGCGTTTGTGAAAGTCCGTAATGATATGGGACTCAGCAATGTTCAATTAATGGTACCATTTGTACGAACGGTAGACGAAGCAAAACAAGTCACCGAACTGCTAAAAGATAATGGTCTGGAACGAGGTAAAGATGGCCTTAAGGTGATTATGATGTGTGAATTACCTTCAAATGCATTATTAGCAAAAGATTTCCTTGAATATTTTGATGGGTTCTCTATAGGTTCCAATGATTTAACACAATTAACATTGGGATTGGATCGAGACTCAGGTCTGGTTGCAGATAAATTTGATGAAAGAAATCCAGCAGTAAAAGCAATGCTACAGATGTCTATCAAAGCCTGTTTGGAAGCTAAAAAATATATTGGCATTTGTGGTCAAGGTCCATCGGATCATCCTGATCTGGCGCAATGGTTAATGGAACAAGGCATCGAAAGTGTTTCTCTTAATCCAGACACGGTCATTGAAACATGGTTATCATTAGCAGGGGAATCTATTTAAAATTTATTTTTAAATAAATTCCATTTTATCCCGGGAGAATAAAAATGGCAAAATTACTCTATATTGAAGCATCACCACGTAAAGAGCGTTCTCATTCTATACAAGTCGCTCACGCATTCATTGATACTTATAAAACAGCAAACCCAGAAGATGAAATAGAAACTTTAGATTTGTGGTCAATTGATCTCCCCTCTTTTGATAACAATACGATCAATGCAAAGTACGCTGTACTACACGGTGAAACACATACTCAAGAAGAAGCTGATGCATGGAAAACAATTGTTACTCATGCCGAAAATTTCAAATCTGCTGATAAATATCTATTAAGTATTCCTATGTGGAACTTTGGCATCCCCTATAAACTAAAACATTATATAGACGTTATTACCCAACCCGGCCTGACCTTCAGCTTCACTCCCGAAGAAGGTTTTTCTGGCCTGGTTAATGATAAACCTGCTACTGTTATTTTTTCCCGAGGGGGTGAGTATGCACCCGGCACACCGACAGAAGCTTTTGATTTCCAAAAGCCCTCTATTTTAGGCTGGTTAGGATTCATTGGTTTTACTTCTATAAATGCTCAGGAAATTGAACCAACACTTGCACCACCCGAAGTAGTTGAATCAATTCTTAAAGAAAACTGTACTAAAGCTAGCAATATTGCTAAAAGCTTTTAGAAAGAGATAGATAATAATAACTTATTAAAATCAGGTTTTAATATCCGTTTTATCTTTGTTTGATAAATGCTTATTTAATTCGAATTCTTCAGCTAGTAATTGGTATGATCGTTTTCGATCTTCAAAATCATAACAGACATTAACCACTGTTATTTCATCTGCATCATATTCTTCAGCAAGTTTATCCATTTTGTTACGACATTCTTCCGCAGTACCAATGATCATTGAATTCAACGTTTCATCATAATAAGCCTGATCTTCAATCGATAATGTTTGTTTAAGATTTAAGCAATCTTCAGGTGGCAACAGTGGAATACGTACACCATGTCGAAACGCCTGTACTTTCCAGTATGTGTGAGTGCTGGCAATACGAATAGCCTCATCCCTATCCTCAGCACATATCACTGCAACTGCTAGCATTACTTTTGATTTCTGTTGATCTGTCATTGGTTTAAATGCATTTCGATAAGCATCAATAATCCCTGTTGGTCTATCATGTGTGCCAATAAATAAAGCCAACGCAAAACCAGCACCAACTTGTCCGGCAAATTCAGCGCTACCTGCACCAGAGCCCAGCAACCATAATTCAGGAACGACTTCTGCTTCGGGGATTGTTTTTAAATTATAATAAGGATGGTCCGTAGGTAAACTATCATGTAAAAAACCACTCAAGTCAGATACTTGTTGCACATACAACTCAGCACTATTTGGATAGTTTGGATAGGCTAATGCTGATGCAGCAATTGAATTTCCACCGGGAGCCCTGCCCACACCAATATCTATTCGATTTGGATGCAAGCTTGATAATAGACGAAATGTCTCAGCAACTTTATAAGGACTATAATGAGTTAACATAACACCACCGCTACCGACACGTAGGTTTTTTGTAGCGCCAGCAACTTCAGCAATCATAATCTCAGGACAAGAACAAGCGTAGCCCTCAGTATCGTGGTGTTCTGCAATCCAGTACCGATAATAACCCAGGGCATCACATTGTTTTGCTAATTCTATCGTCTGGGCTGGCGCTAAATGAGAAGGTAAATCGTTATGAATGGGTATTTGATCTAAAACATTGAACTTATATGAACGGCTCATATGATATTTAAAAGAAAAAAAATATTACGTTGTTATTAAATGATTTAAATATATCAACCAATATAAGTGAGGTTATCAAAAGGTTTTTACACCTTCACTCGAATACATATTAAAACATCGGCATGATGGTATACATCATGCCGATAATAGTGATTACGTTACAACCTGTAGGAATCTATCATTAAGCTCTCTGCTATGATAAAAAATTGCCTGACCAAGATGATCGGGAGTCCATGTTAAAACGGGACTATCTGGATATCGATAACTGTCTTCACAGAAAACTTCATTACGATTACCAGAAGGATCAAAGAAGTAAATCGTTTGTCCCCGAGTTAAGCCATGTCGTGTTGGTCCAATATCCAGTGGGATATCTTTCATCGAAATGATGTCTGCCGCACGTAATACATTTTCCCATGTGTTCAACATAAATGAAGCATGATGCATTTTATTTTTTCTTCATGACGGATAAATGCAACGTCATGGGCCTTATGTGAACAACTTAGAAATGCAGCAATCTGTAATTCACCATCGACAACCTGTTCAGCCACATCAAATTCCAGAGCTTCTGTAAAAAGTTTAACGGTACCATCTATATCATCACCATAGAGTAAACAATGGTCAAAACGCACTGCTTGCATTCCTTGCAAACCCTCTGGCCAGGGTCCAGGATTTGTTGTTGGTAATCCATTGCCATACACCTCTTTTTCTGCATACAGTTCAAAAGTATGACCCGTTGGCGAATCAAATCGGACACGTTCACCACAGTGGTTTAATTCACCAGCAGCAATACGTTCAACATTACAACCAAATTTCTTAATGTTATCCTCAAGTCGCAGTAACGATGCTTCGTTGTCTACCTTGAACGCCATGTGATCCATGCCCGGGCTATCGTTCTTTTGTAATACCACCGAAAACCAATCATGTTCATCCCAGCATTTCAAATAAACACGCCCTTGATCGTCTCTATCCGTTTCAATTAAACCCATATTCTCAGAATAATGTTTTACCGATTCATCTAAATCCAACACATTAATCATTACATGTCCTGGTCTCATTACGCCTGTTATTGCCATTATTATTTACCTCTTTTAAACATAATTTATTATCAAGTGTACTAACTATTTTTGTTTGTGTTTAATGATTTTACATGTGTTTCACTAAACTCAGATTTCATCTTTCCTAATACGTTTAATTTGATATCCGATCTGGGAAACACCCTGCATGCTAGTACAATATCTTCATTTTGTTCTTCTTCACTAACATGATTACGACTCATGATTCCAGTTTGATACTGCCCGGATACAATCCTTATTTTACACACGCCACAACCACCATTACGACAACCTACCGGAATACCCTTTCGCCCTAATCTGAGCATGCCTTTAAGCAAATGTTCCTGCTCATAACATTCAAACATTTCATTACTATCGTTGATGGATATATTAAATTTTTTCACTAAAACAGATTATTGAAATAGCTTACTTTTAAAAAAAAAAAAAGGTAATAGTCTTAAATTATTAAGACTATTACCCAATTTGTCTTTATTTATTAAATGGCATAATTTTATATTTAAAAAACTATGTCATCCAGTTACATAGCTATTTATAGTCGCGTAACTGATCCACATCAAACATTTCTTCAGAAATACGACCTTCTCTGTCATCCCATTGTGGATCCATGAACAGAGATGACATACGTTTGGTGATGTAATTGTTCACCATTACATAGCGCCACTGAGCATCACCCTCGGTTGGTCTCCAAGCACGACTATCTTCCCAGTTTCTAAATTTATTACCGCGTGGGTCCTCAGTTACATGATACTGCATGTAGTAAAATTCTTTATCGACCCAGGTACGTCGTTTTGAATACATATACTTCCCAGTCTTGTCTTTAATATCAAGAATCCAGACAGGTCGAAGTTCAAGCTCTAATGATTTGTAGTTACATTGATCATCCGTCAATACAGCTGAATCATAGATATAACCGACTTCAGGCGAAGCCAATATCCAGCCTTCACCGGCAATTTCATAATCAAATTTAGTGACATCCGTTTTACCCCAATAAGCACGCCAGTCGTCCCAGGTAAGTTCCTGCCCGGATGCAATTGGATCTTGTGCATCTGAGCCTGTCAACGTACGAGTTCGACGTAGGCTCGGAATGAATACTTTAAAGTCATCATCCTTATCTGCTTCAGGATAACGTTGTCTCACACCTGCTAGGCCACGTATATCATTTGGCTCAAGAAAGAAAATTGAACCACCCTCAATAAAATCTTCTTTACCCTCAACGTCTCCAACAGGACCGACATTCTGTCGATTATGGTAATGCCACCACCACAAATCAGCCTTGTATTCAGAATCAAGTTTACCGTTTGCCGTACATGCACGCATGTGAATGGGTTCAAAATCAAGCGTGTCCGTATTGACCGAGTGAGCAACATAAGACCAGTTCAATTCCAGACCGTTTTTAGGATTTAAAAATGGAACAGAAGTAGCACCCGGACCACTCATCAAGGCATAACTGCCATCAGGATAGAGTAACTCGCCTCTTTCATTCACTTGAAGCTCGATATTCTTTTCTTTTAATTCTTTTGTACCCGCCAAGTAACCTTTATGCATGTAATAAGTATTGGTAGGGACAATCGTAATTTCCTTGATGTTGCTCCAGTCAGACGTCAGATGGTCTAACATTTCAGCTGGCAAATAATCTTTTAACCAGGGAAATTGCGCCATATTATCTTTGGTAATTTTAAGACCGGGTTTTAAATCGTCCGGTAAATTTGCGTTTTCCATAAGGTCATAAGCGTCATACCCACGCACGTCTTTCCATTCTTTAGCAAGCGCAATTGCTTCCGGTTTTGAAATTTCATCGACCCATTTTTGGTGGTTTGGATTGCCACTAGTTGCAGCAAAGGCTTTCCAGGCTTCTAATGCCTTATTGGTGTCTGCACTGACGATTGGTGACAGCAGCAATGATGCTAAAGCTATTGCTGTCACTGTTGATTTTACTAATAGTTTCCTCATCTTTGTTTCTCCTCAACATTATTGTTGGGTATTAATTACATTTAAAAATAGCTTAATTTAATACTGTTACTTGACCTTAGAATTGATAAGTTAAAGAAAATTCAACAAAATCCTTATCATCATATATTCCAATCGGGGCAGTTTCTGCTCCACCATCAAAAAACATCGCTTCTATTCTTGGACGCCAGTTTTTACCGAAGTAGTTAAAATCAATTCTCTGTCGATAAAACGTGCCTTGTTGATCAAAGTCGCGGATGAACAGACCTTCGAAAACCAAGCGTTGTTGATGCAAAGGCGCACTCCATAGGAGAGTCACATATTGATGATCCTCAGCCACTTCACTAAAGGCATAGGGTGCTTGTACCAATAATCCTTCATCAGCATCAAAAGTATGGATATTGAAAAACTGAAAACTGGTAAAGATAGACTTTTCCTGAGTATCCCAGCCCGGTATCCATAAAGGATAATCAAAACCAATCATGGTAGAAAGAACATCACTTTCTGTAATAGCATCACCAGATAATTGTGCTAATGCACCACTGCCTCCCACTGTACCTCCATTAAGAGGCAATGCAGTTCCTGGGGGTAGAATCCCTAATGCTTCAGCTAAAGGTACTGTACCCGTCGTTGGACTTGCAACTCTTGAACGGTTGAATTTCTTACCAAATTCATAAGAAGCCTCGAATCGAAGTGAAGGTGAGGTGTTTTTTGGTCCAAAGCGGAGGGCTTTGAAATCACCCATGTCTCGAGTAAAGGTAAAACCAAGTACTCTCTGTCGAGCTGTATAATCCAAATTAACAATACCATTGATGGAACAAGGTACTGTACCAGCAATTAGTCCTGTTGGGTCAATACATGTTGGTGTTCCTAGAACACCCCCTGCCGCTGCTGACAAAACTGATAATGGGCTAGCTATCGTAGGTGCAGCGCCTGATTGGAATTGTCTGAGAAACGCTAAATACCCACCTGTACCAGGACCTAAAAAGCCAGCCGCCCCATTTACGACGGTCGCTACATCAGCTGCTGATAAAGGGACTGCACCAGCGGCACCACTTGAGTTGTTAAAGGCATCTCCAAGGAATAACGTTCCTCCTTCTAATGTCAATACTGGTAGATCTTGTCTACCATAAAAACCATTAATCGTCGCTTGACCACCGAGGGTGTCAAACTTCAAACGAGCTGAATATTCCGCATCATCTAGACTCCAACGTTTTGATGTCTCTTCTCTGATATCAAAACCAAAACCAACAAAACCGGCCCCTGAAACATTATCACGAACATCTGGATAAGGCAGACCAAAGGCACCACCTGAGGTAGGACCACCGGCAGTACTTGGAGTAGGATTGTTGATATTAAAACGACTATGATGAACCTCTGGTGTTATATTAACTTCAAGACTGGGCGCTTCATTCCTAATGATTCGAAAGCCTTCCCAATGCCCATTTTTTTTAGGTTAAAGTCAGCAGAGATCATGAAAGCTTGCACGCGTAATTCATCTGAATCACGAAATGCAAATCTTTCACGCAGATCTTGTGCATGCAGTATATCCATTAATCGCAGCCCATCTGATTGACCCCAACCACGCTGTTGTTTACCAATTTTGATAGTAAAGCGATTTTTCTTATCACGATATTTGACCGACAATTCCCGTAGAACTTCATTTAAATCATTAAACTGACTTTGTTCATGTGAGTTTGAACAAAAGGTATCTGTCAAAGATCCTGTACAGTTGCCCCTGTTCACATGATATGGCAAACCTTGACGAAACAAAGCAGAAGGATTTGTTACATCAAAAGGATTTTTGATACTACTATTTTGCCTAAGAAAATCGCCGCTTTTAGGCGCAAAATCACCTCGTAGCCATGCATTTGCAACAAACGTCCATTGTCTACTTGGTCGCCATGACCATTTGGCTTCAGCCAAATAATTGGTCGGACCATTGGTGACACCCTGATTATCGAGATCAAACAGTGCCGATGTCCCTTGTTTAATACGGCCATTAAGCGTGTATTTTTTACCTGCAGCTGTGGCCTGAAAACTGGTAAGGATTAACACCAGAGTGATAAGAAAACCTATACTGTTTTTCATTTTTTGACTCCCCTCAAATCAAATAATAATAAGAATGATAAAAAAAATTATTTATTTTTAACAATTTCAATCAGTTAAATTTTGTTTATCATTTAAAAACTTAAAAATAACACCAAATAACACCAAAATAACACCAAATAACAACAGTTTCTTGATGATACAAAAAAGATTGATTAATAAATTACAATACTATTAAGCAAAAAATACACCAAATAATTTTTTCTTTTATTATCAATAACTTAATATATAAACAATAAATATTATTTTATAAATTTTGCCATATTATTAATTCTGATTATCTATATGATAATTTATATTTATTGTTTTCTTGTCTCGTTTCTCCAAATTCAGTTTAAATACGCATTCTATTTGTTTATTTTAAATATCGCGCGTGGTTTAAATATGGTTAATGCTGCTGGTATAAATAATAAGGAACCCAGCATATTCATAAATAAGACGACGCCTAATAGCATGCCCATTTCTGATTGGAAGCGTAACGGCGACATAAATGCCCAGGGTAACAACGGACCAATCATGGTAATTGCCGTAATAAAAATGGCGTTACCGGATGTACGAAATGCATTTTGAACAGCCTCGTAGATACTCTCTATATTTTTGCCGTATTCCTCTTTGATCCTGTCTACCATGTATATACCGTAATCAACACCTAGTCCGACACCTAGCGCGGTCAATGGTAAAGTGCTCACATTCAAACCAACACCCTTCCAAGCCATAAAAGCATAAGTCAGCGCATTAGCAGTTGCTAAACTCAATAACAGAATTAATGCCACGACCAGTGAGCGGTAATAGAGCACAATACAGGCACCGATTACTAACACAATAGCTATCATGATATTCCGATTTGATCTGGTGATTTCTGCATTCAATGCCTCAACAATGCCCACTTGCCCGCCTGAGTATAGGAAAGTAGCTTTACTGACCTGTTCAGCCTTGTTATCAAAAAATCCTTTGAGGGTATTCGTCATTTTTTCAATTGTTTCTACGCTATGATCTTCTAGAAAGAATGAAATATTACCTATTTCCCATTCCTTGTTAGTAAAGGCTGCAAAGTCACCCGGCTCACCACGGGAGCGATACATATAAATATCGAAACCTACCTCTTTTGTGGTATCAGGTATCAACTCATAAGAAGGGTCACCTTCAAACAGTACCGTGTTTACCAATTTGATGATGGGAACCAGACTTTGAGCAGGGCGCACTTCAGACATATGTTCATACATATAACGATCCATTGCCTCAGTCTGATGATAAACACTAGGATCTAGCATGGTGTTTTCATCACCTTCGATATAAACCTGCATCATATCTGAACCTAAAAATGAAAAGCGGGTATTAATAGACTCTGAATCGAGATTAAATCTGGAATCAGGCCAAAGAATAGCACTCCCCTTAGTATCACCAACTGCCAAATTACTCGAGTAAGACATACCAAGGACCAATAAGGTTAAGGTTGCAACCATCATTATATATTTATGATGTTCAAGATTGATCACGGCTGACCAGATTGAGTTAAGAATAACCGAACCGGTTTTATGTGTTTTAGGGATTTTAATTACACATAATAAGCATGAACCAAAGATAAGGGCAGGAATGATAGACAATAACCAGACACCGCAGATCAATGCCAAACCTTTAATACTTGGAATCGCCACTAGTCCCAATACCAGAAAACCTGCTGCATCAGTAATAATGGCAGCGGTACTGGGTACTAATAATCGTCCTAGTCCTTGCCGTGTGCACTCCCGGAGATTTTTTTGTCTAGTTTTACAAGCATTAAGATTATCAAGAATACGAGTTGTTAATTGAACAGCATGTGACAATACGATAGCAAAGATAAAGGCCGGTAACAGGATCAAAAGTGGATCTAGATTATAGTGCAAAAATCCCATTGCCCCTAGTCCCCAGATGGTTGCCACTGTTGCGGTTGTCATAGGTACAATTACCCCAACCCATGTTTTAAAATATAAAAACAAAACCAGAGCAACAATTAAAAAAGAAACGAGCATAATGCCAAAGACGGCATCCAATGATTGGTAAATATAACCCAGTAGTATAGGTCTGCCGACTACATTAATAGACAGGCTCTCATCTTCCATCTCTGCTTTTAGATCATCGAAAAATTTTAATATTTCTTCAAAATCAGCCTCATCTTTAAAATCGGCAATCACCATCGCAGAATTTTCATCGTCAGAGACTAGAAAACCTCGGTATTGAGCATTGACAGCTTGGCGAAATTTAAGCATATCTTGTTCATTCTGAGGAATATTTGGCCACATGATAGCGGTAACATTAACGGTACCACCTGACCCAGTAATTGCCTTTGTTTTCTTTAAAACTAAAGACTGGCTTAAATGTCGGTGTGTATCTGGATGGTAGTAAATATCTTCTGCAATTTTCTTATATTTATTAAGAAACTCTACGTCATAGATGTCACCCTGTTCATTTTTAATTTCGATTAGCGTCGTATTCGCACCACCAAATTGGGCACCAAATCTTAAGAATAAATCAACATTTTTTGCACCTGCAGGTAGCATTTCTTCTAATACAACATCAAGGGATAACCCATGATAAGCATAATAAGCAGGGACACTAGTGAGAGTCAGGAGGATAAGAAGAACGGTCCAAGCTCGCTTGCAAACAAAATCGGCAAATCGTTGTATCATTTTTCATCTCCCCAACGGTTTGTCACTAATTTCACATTCTTTGAAGACGCGAGATTAAAATCCGGTACATATGTCATCTCTTTTAAACTTCCAGATACTACAAGACCGCGTATTCCAGGTGACCATATCGTTCCGTTTGGTGTAATAGCGACGCCACCCAACCAGATATAAGCAAGCGGAAAGCTAGCTTCCGTTTTCAGCTCACTCACTATTGCGCCGTTAACTTTCAACATCGTTGATTTACCTGCCACAATCGCCTCACCATTATCGGACATGGCAATATCAAAAAGATGTTCATTCGTATTCGATTCAATTTTTTCTATATGATACTCAATCTCACTCGTCGGTAATTGTTCAACCATAGAGGGAATGTATTCTTTTTTGAGTCGTTTCGCTTTTGCCCGAGCTTTCTTTTCTTTTTTTGCCGCATCTTTCAAGAGCTTTGCTGCAATCTCTTCACGTTGTTCATCTGTTGCAATACTCAACTGCGCGATATTGCCATCAAGCCCGACAACATAAGCTCTATCACCTACACCAGAAATAGCTAACCAGGTGGTTTTATATTCATTAGGGGAGACTAACCAGGTAACTCCAGCATTTTCGGTATGTGCAATGGTGCCGAACTCACCCACCAAAATGGCATTGTTAGCATCTTTCGCGTAGATACCATGTAATCTCGGTTTATCACGTCCAATAAAGCCAAGTAGATTTTGTTGTTGCCATGAGTGACCCCCGTCACTGGTATGCCAGATACCTGTATTATGCCCAACTATCCAACCATTGTTTTCATCCACAAAATCAATGTCTCTCAAATAGATGCCTGGGATTTCCTTTTGAACTTCCCAGGTTTGTCCTGCATCTGAGGTATGAAAAATTGAACCACGATGACCTACAGCCCAACCCGTATTCTCATTGACAAATGAAAGTCTACGAATAAGTTCATTTCGACCTATATAAAATGCATCCCAGTTTTTACCGCCATCTTTCGTGCGTAAAACAGTGCCGCTATATCCTGCAATAAAACCAACATCATTATTTACAAACTCTACGGCATAGAGATTATCTGGCCAAAAACGATGGAAATTGCCTGGTTCTGCCTCATTTTGAGAGAAGGTAACCACTGGAGATAAAAATATCAGAACCAGGCAAATAAACCGTATTATAAAGTATGATTGATTTGAATATGTATGTTGCAAAATGGCTCCACAAACTTAAAGCAAAAATACGAAGATATTATTTTTTTTAATTCTAGCACTTTGTATGCCACTCTATTTTTATGATTAATTTCAATATATTACTTAAATTTCTATATTATTTTTTATTATAATTTTATCATATCATTAATTAGACTGCCTTCTTAAACAAGCGTCAACTTTTGATCACTAATTGCTATTATGTGATTAGGTATACTTAGGTTATCAAATTTAATCTGTTACTCTACAATTTACCTTTAATTTAATGGATTGCAGATTTGATGAACCAATATTTATTATCTCTTTGTATCTTGCTTATTTGGTCAGTTTCAGTCACTGCTGACACGAATAAAGCGCTGGACGAATGGCGCACTTTTTCAGAAAAAACAGGAAATTCGAATCATGCTAAATGGGTCGAAGAGATTTCTAAACCAGAAGCAATTGAACTAGCCAAACGCTGGAAAACGCTACGAGGTTATGATGCACATGACTTGATTGCTGAAGTTGATCTACCAGCAGATCTCAAAGCCGGTTTAACTATTAAAAAATCAGATGCCACTAATTTTCCATGGTTAAAAAAATACATGGCAGATGAGATGTATCGGGCGTTATCTACAAAAGAAGGGTATATAAACTCTATAACGATAGTTCCAACAAATACTTATTACATGCATGCTGGCGTATTAAGTGCGACACAAACTATGCTTGATAATGGCATTGTCCCTAAGACAGACGCTAGCAGCACGTTGCTAAACCCTGATGGCACGGTTACCTTGCTAAATAATGAAACCGCTAGCGCTATTCCTTACCTGCATCCCAAAAATGGTTTGGAACTGAACTGGTCCTATGTTGCGCATGGCGTGGGCACAGAAACATTATACTTTGATCCGATTCAAGCAAACGCATGTGATGCTAATGGAAAAATAGATCGTGAATATACTGCTGTCATGTGGTGGCAGAAATTTCACGGCAGATCACAGATTGGAGATGAAAAAGAAGTATTTGGCATGGAAGAATTTATTGAAGGGGATCAATCTTTGCGCAATCACCTTATGACGTCCGTGGTTTTACTGGTGTCAGGCTTCGCTATGGTGATGGCACAAAATCTGATGATTTTAAAATATATTTACCCGCCACAAATCGAACTCGCACTTTAACCGGGACAGATTCGCAAGATCCAATGTGGGCTGGACTTGAAATATCATGGGATGATTGGCGAGCCTATTGGGGGAAAACGAATATAGATCAATTTGAGTACAAGCTACTTGGTGAAACACTCATTCTTGCATCCCCGGAGGTCGGTTATGTTTATGATTCAAGAAAATTAACCGATTCAGGATGCAAAATAGAATCGATGGAACTGGAACTGCGTCCCGTTTGGATATTGGAGATCACTGATAAAACCGGTGCTTATCAATATAAAAAGCGTACAACTTACATTGATAAAGAATTTTATTACATGCAGTACCATGTGACGACAGATCAACGTGATAATGTATTTCGAACCTGGGAAGATAGTCGCGCCTGGCGACCTTCCGATGGTGATTCCCAATGGCGACATATTACCATCCACAACGAAATGAATAACCGAATCAATATCATCGATGCCACGGCTGTATGGGAAGGCCGTGCAGAAGAAGTAACCGAAGAGCAATTTGATGTTGATCAATTACGCGACTATCAATAACGTTACGTTTAATAACCTAACCTTAAAATGAAAAAAACCAATGCCTCGGTAATTCACAAAACTGGAGGCCCTGAAGTTTTCAAGTTTGATGAAGTTAATCTTCCTTCTCCAAACAAAGATGAAGTGATCATCCGTCATACTGCAATAGGTGTAAATTATCTTGATACCTATTACCGCTCCGGATTATACCCTATCGACTTACCGGCAATTTTGGGAGATGAGGGTGTCGGGATTATTACAAAAACTGGTAAGGGCGTTACTGACTTTAATATCGGTGACCGAGTCGCCTACCCTGCTTGTAGTGGTGGTGGTTACGCTGAGACACGTGTAATAAGTAGCAAGCATATTGTTCCAGTACCTGAAACAATTACAGATGAAATAGTTGCGGCAAGTTTATTACGTGGAATGACTGTAGAGTATCTAGTGCGTCGCTTATATCAAATAAAATCGGGCGACACGATTCTTGTACACGCAGCCGCAGGAGGAGTGGGTTTAATATTATGTCAATGGGCCAAACATTTGGGTGCAACGGTCATTGGAACTGTTAGCACTGAAAGTAAGGCAAGAATTGCTGCTGAACATGGCTGCGATTTTCCCATTATTTATACCGAAGTAGATTTTGTTAAAGAGGTTAAAGAAATTACCAAAGAAAAAATGGTCGATGTTGTTTATGACGGCATTGGCAAAAAAACGTTCATGGACTCTCTTGATTGTTTGCGACCAAGAGGATTGATGGTAAGTTTTGGCAATGCTTCCGGCAAACCTGAGCCAATTGATGTGCTGGAACTGGCAAAAAGAGGTTCTTTATTTGTTACACGACCAACATTATTTGAATACGCCAGAAAACAATCAGAATTACTCGCTGGAGCAAAAGCTTATTTTAATATGCTTGAGCAGGGCATCATTAAAATAACAATTGGTAAGCGCTTTCCTTTAAGAGCTGCCTCTGAAGCGCATCAATACCTGCAAGATAGAAACCAAATCGGCGCACCTATTTTATTACCTTAACTGCTGATGTGAGTGCGATAGTGTTTACTATGATCAAATATAATTTATTAACTTAACCAGCTGAGCTACGCGCCTATATAATTATCTCGGACATCTAATTATTGTCCTTAAATAAAGGCGGCATAGAATACAAAATTGCAGATAAAATACAACGTATATTTAATTATTGATTTTATCCTAACTTACTTTTTTAAATCCGATTGAACCATATCATTGACCAATTCTTCACAAAGAGGCTTTTATATTTCCAACTAAGCTCTTTTTTGCTATAGATGGCTATCCTAGCAACGTTTCAACCTCAGTAGGAAGGTAATAACAAGAATCTATTTCTATTAAAGCGCGATATATTCCATATGGCTCACGATAGCTTACAGTTATCCAGTACGTGTAAATTTTTGCCGCGTCTATTTAGAAACTCAGCTAATAAAACACCATCTTATTCGGCGACTACTGCAATCAATGCACGTTTACTCATTAAACAATCATTCCTCATAAAATTTACATTCTTACTATGTCGTTATTATTAGTAAACCATTCATAATATTTTTCCAATCCTTCGCGAAGTTTAAATTTGGCTGTCCACCCAATCTTTGTAAGTTTGCTAACATCTAGTACTTTTCTAGGCATACCGTCAGGTTTAGTGTTATCAAAAACTAATTCACCTTGATAACCAATACATTCTTTTACTCTGTAAGCAAAATCTTTTATTGAAATATCCGTCCCAGTGCCAATATTTATATGAGAATCATCTGAATAATGTTTCATTAAAAATACTAAAGCATCCGCCAAATCATCCACATATAGGAATTCACGTTTAGGTTTCCCCGAACCCCACACAATACATTCTTTTTCATCATTAATTTTTGCATTATGAAATCGTGATAATAATGCCGCTGGCACATGCGAATTTTCAGGATGAAAATTATCACCGGGCCCAAATAAGTTTGTCGGCATTGCGGAAATGAAATCGACACCATATTGCCGTCTATATGATTGACATAGCTTAATACCTGCTATTTTGGCTATGGCATACCATTCGTTAGTAGGTTCAAGTTCGCCTGTTAGTAATGCATCCTCCGTGACAGGTTGTGTCGCATTTCTTGGATAGATACAAGAAGCTCCTAAAAACAACAGCTTTTCTACATCATTAATAATGCATTATGTATAAGATTAGTTTCGATCATCAAATTGTCATAAAGAAACTCAGCGGGATAATGACTATTCGCATATATTCCGCCTACCTTTGCAGCAGCGATAATTACCACATCTGGTTTATTTTTCTTTAACCATTTTGATACAGAATGACCATCTCTTAAATCCAGTTTATCTTTAGTTACAGTTAGAATTTCACAATCTTCACTATTTAATCTGTTAATAATTGCACTTCCCACCATTCCATTATGACCTGCAATCCATACGCGCTTGTTTTTTAATTCATAAATCATCCAATCACCAACTGATTCTTAACAATTATTAACCTGCAATGTTACCACCAGTTCCTAACTGTTGGTTATGAATTAATTTTATTTCATCCCGTAACTTCGCGGCAGCTTCGAAATCCAGATCTCGTGCGTGTTGATACATTTGTTCTTCCAGTTTTTTGATTTTTTTCATCATCATTTCAGGTGACATTGCATCATACTTGGCACTATCTTCAGCTACTTTTTTATAGGCATTACTGATTGTTTGCCTATCAGTGTATGCGCCTTCCATAATATCCGTTATGGCTTTTTTTATACCTTTTGGAACGATACCATTTTCCTTATTAAAGCTAATCTGTTTCTCACGTCGCCGTACTGTTTCATTAATCGCATACTTCATTGAATCTGTTATTTTGTCAGCATATAAAATGGCTTTGCCATTTAGATTTCTTGCGCCACGACCTATGGTTTGAATTAATGTCGTTCCCGATCTTAGGAAACCTTCTTTATCTGCATCTAATATCGCGACAAGAGAGACCTCAGGCATATCCAGACCTTCTCTAAGCAGGTTAATACCGACCAGTACATCAAACTCACCTTTGCGAAGGTCGCGAATGATTTCGACACGTTCAACTGTGTCAATATCTGAGTGTAAATAACGTATTCGCACGCCATGTTCAGAAAGGTATTCAGTTAAGTCTTCTGACATACGTTTTGTTAGCGTTGTGATCAGAACTCTTTCATCAATAGCCACGCGTTTATTAATCTCTGATAAAACATCATCGACTTGTGTTGTTACCGGGCGCACTTCAATTTCAGGATCCAGTAGACCTGTAGGGCGAACTACTTGCTCCACTACTTGATCAGCATGTTCACCTTCGTATTTACCCGGTGTTGCTGAAGTGAAAATCATTTGTGGCGCGAGTTTTTCGAACTCTTCAAACCGTAAAGGGCGATTATCCAGTGCAGAAGGTAATCTGAAACCATATTCGACTAGGTTCTCTTTGCGTGCGCGATCACCTCGATACATCGCGCCTAACTGAGGAATAGTCACATGGCTTTCATCGACAACCAATAGGGCATCATCAGGCAGGTAATCAAACAATGTCGGTGGTGGTTCACCGGCTTCGCGACCGGATAGATAACGAGAATAGTTTTCGATGCCAGAGCAATAACCTATCTCATTGATCATTTCGATATCAAAGCGCGTTCGTTGCTCCAGTCGTTGCGCTTCGACTAATTTATTCAGAGACTCCAGTTGTTCCAGCCTCTCTTTCAATTCAACTTTAATCTTTTCCACAGCATCAATCAGAATTTGTCGTTCTGTTACATAATGCGTTTTCGGATGTATTGTGATTCGAGGAAGTTTTCGTAAAACTTCACCGGTTAAAGGATCAAACTGGCTTATCGATTCAATCTCATCATCAAATAGTTCGACACGAACGGCTTCTCGATCAGATTCAGCAGGAAAAATATCAACCACTTCGCCTCTAACTCGAAATGTACCTCGGTGCAGTTCCACATCATTGCGCGCATATTGAATTTCAGCTAAGCGTCGCAACAGTTTTCTTTGGTCAATTAAATCACCACGACTTAGGTGTAGCACCATTTTTAAATATCTATCCGGATCACCTAAGCCATAAATAGCAGAAACTGTCGCAACAATAATAGTATCCCTACGCTCTAAAATAGCCTTTGTTGCAGACAAACGCATTTGTTCAATATGTTCATTTACAGACGCATCTTTTTCGATGTAGGTATCGGAACTCGGGACATAGGCTTCAGGCTGATAATAATCATAATAAGAGACAAAGTATTCAACAGCATTATTTGGAAAAAACTCACGCATTTCACCATAGAGTTGGGCGGCTAGCGTCTTATTTGGAGCCAAAATCATTGTTGGGCGCTGTTGCTCTTGAATGACATTGGCCATGGTAAATGTCTTACCCGACCCCGTCACACCCAGCAGCGTTTGATAGGCCAGACCATCACCTAAACCTTCAATGAGGCTTTTAATTGCGACAGGCTGGTCGCCTGCAGGAACGTAGTTCGAAATTAGTGCAAATTCTTTCATTTCTCTATTTAGTCTATTGAGTCTTTCGAGTATATTACATCGCTTTTATAACAAGCTATTTTAAATCGAAGACAATGTCAGACATATCATTATCACAACGAACACAAAGCATAAAACCCTCCCCTACATTAGCAGTAACCGCGCGTGCCGCTGAATTACGTGCTGAAGGGAAAGATATCATTGGCCTTGGTGCTGGAGAGCCAGATTTTGATACGCCGGAACATATAAAAGCAGCAGCAATCGAATCACTAAATAAAGGTCAGACCAAATATACTGCGGTCGATGGTACCGTTGAATTAAAAAATGCCATTATTGATAAATTCAAACGTGAAAACAATCTTGAATATAACAGTAACCAAGTATTGGTTTCATGTGGCGCAAAACACAGTCTTTATAACTTGTTTCAAGCAATTTTAAATCCTGGCGATGAAATTATTATTCCAGCACCATATTGGGTATCTTATCCTGATATGGCTAAGCTCGCTGGAGCAGAGCCGGTTATCATCAAAACCAACATTGATGATCATTTTAAAATCACACCAAACAAATTACGTGGTGCAATTACTGATAAAACGAGACTGCTTGTTTTTAACAGCCCTTCTAATCCCACTGGTGTGAGTTACAATAAAGAAGAGTTAGTGGAACTAGGTAAGGTATTGGTTGAGTTTCCTGACGTACTTATTGTCACTGATGATATTTACGAACATATTCTATGGGGACAAGATAAGTTTATTAATATTGTTAATGCCTGCCCTGAACTTTATGACCGAACAATTGTTGTTAATGGTGTCTCTAAAGCCTATTCGATGACAGGCTGGCGTATTGGTTATGTTGGCGGCCCAGAATCAATCGTTAAAGGCATGAAAAAAATTCAGTCTCAAAGCACATCAAATGCAAGTTCCATGGCTCAGGCTGCAGCTATAGCCGCTTTAAATGGCCCCCAAACCTATATTGAAGAAAGCACAGGTGTTTTTAAGGAAAGGCATGATTTTGTTTTAACATCGCTGCAACAAATTGACGGCATTAACTGTATACCTTCTGAAGGAACGTTCTATATCTTTCCTGATATGAATGGATTGATAGAAAGGCTCGATGGTATTTCTAACGATATTGAGTTGGCAGAGTTCTTTTTGGAAAAAGCAGAAGTGGCGATGGTTCCTGGGTCCGCATTTGGCGCGCCAGGCTGCATGAGAATTTCTTTTGCAACGAGTATGGAAAACCTTGAAAAGAGCATAGAAAGAATAAAGAAGTCATTGAATGCTTAATGATGGTTGACCATACTTATCACCATCAGTAGACTACACACCCTTAGATATTCCCCGGTAGCTCAGTCGGTAGAGCGGGTGACTGTTAATCACTAGGTCGGCAGTTCGAGCCTGTCCCGGGGAGCCATATAATAGCCTTAAAGTAATAACTTTAAGGCTTTTTTATTTCGTTGAGAAATATATAACTATTAAGTTAGTTATCTCTCTGAATCCTATATAACCTGTATTACTATAATCTTTCTAAAACTCTTTTCTAAACCCATTTCGAAACTGTTAAATATAAAAACAGCATTTAGCCATGCAACAACAAGAGCAAAATATTAGTCTTGAAAAACGAGTAAAAAGTTTAGCTAATTATCTATAGAAATTTAATTTATTATTCTGTTTTATAACTCTCAAAGAATTTAACAAGCTCAACCATTGCCTCAGTATCAAATTTACAATACCGCTTTAATTGGCTTTCTAGTTCTTTTTTCTATCAGAATCAGTTTCACTTTTAATTGCTTCAATAAAACCTTCTGATGCTGCGGAACCTTCTTTTATTCCGTCTAACTTTGCGTAATCAAACTCTGTGTTAATCGTTGGCATGACTTTTTTTATAGACCAGGAACCTAGCATATCAGGGTGGTAATAGGAGTTCTTAACTATTGGTAATAAATCTACCAATCTATCAATAATAGCGTCCAAAGAAGCTTTCTTATCCGGAAAAATATCTATGAGCGCCTGTATCATTTTTTTCTCATAGTCCGAATACATAAACACAGGACCTTTATCACCTAAGTCTGATATTAATTGGTCTGCCAGTTTCTCTAACGGAGGCATATCTTCTAATTCTAGAAACTCAACATGATCAAGCGAATCATAATCGCTGTTATGTTGAATATGACATGAATACTGTATTGGCACTGCTAGATAGGGTCGAAACCCAAGCCAAATTGGTATAGCCGGGTTGATAGATTCAAAATCTAAATAATATCTGGGGTATGGCAGGCTATTCAATTCATTCTTAGCCTGTGCATTAACCTCTGGCTTTTCCAATAGTGTAGTCGCATGAATGCGGTGATGCGTCTCACTAGTAATGTCATCAGACGCCACATCACGAATGTCCTTGATGCCTGCATTGGCCCATTCGGCAAGTTTTTTCTTATCGCCGCCTAAACCTGTTAATGGATATTTCGTATCACTCGGCCAACATTGTTTTGTAAATCGGCAATCATAAGGACTTGAACAATGAGAACCGACACTAACATCTAACTTTGTCTCAGCTGAGTACTTTGAGTCAAATACCATTTTTCCGACTGAGGGTCGTAATTCTTTGGCACGTTCCGTTAAGTCTACCTCTTGCAAAAAGCCTTCATAGCAACCTTCTTTTTCATATACAAACTGATTATTAATATGAGCTAAAAAAACACCAGTTAATTCAACGCCACATCTAGACATAACCCAGTATTGAATTGCACATTCTAATTCATGATGAAATTCCTTACTGGTTGTTGCTTTTACTTCAATTAATTTATAACCCTCTTTATATGGCTGCAAAATATCAGCGCGGACTAGTATGCCTTCGAACTCAAAAGCTGCATCATAAATAACTTCATCGTTATTATCTTCTATAATTTCTTTTGTCTCTTCTATAGCATCCTCTAATCCATTGTCATATCCTACTTCTATATTAATATCACTTTTATAAAGTTCTTTCGCAATATCACCAACCGCACGCCCTGACGCAAATAAAGATTCGACTTGGGGATCATAATCGGCTAATTCGGGCTCGTTAATTTCAAAATAGAGCATTTTTGGGCATTGCCATACAGAAATCAGGTTAGATTTCGAGAGATACGGATCTTCTTCAGTTGACATAATAATTATGAGTAAATTGCTTTACATTTATTTAGATAATTTAAAACGTTCATTAACATAGCTACCTTTCCATTAATTGAAAGCTTACGCGTTGAGTTTACACTACACATAAAAAAAAATTCTACATTTTATATCCCCTTACTAAATCCTATTCCAGCAACTACAGGGAAACGTATAGTAATCCGTATTTTTTATTTGGCTTCTTAAAACAAGACTAGGCTTACCTTGACACCGAACAAGTGGTTGATAGTCATGACTCATGAAAAACGCTTCAGAATAAAATAAAGTTAGCTGCTGATATTAGCTATTCAAAGCAGAAAAAATACCCAAAAAACACTATAAACTACTGATTATAAAAGCATTAAATACCAGCAAATCATTAGTTTGTAGTTCGAACCTGTGCTGGGGAAGCATATACAACGCTCATGTACTCTGTACGGGCGACATACATG
Source organism: Pseudomonadota bacterium (assembly GCA_038142205.1). Classification (GTDB taxonomy): domain Bacteria; phylum Pseudomonadota; class Gammaproteobacteria; order Eutrophobiales; family Eutrophobiaceae; genus UBA7359. The sequence continues at coordinate 1,251,053 of JAYQJO010000001.1, forward strand.
ACATTCTCATAAACAAAAAAAGGGTTTCACAATGAAACCCTTTTTTATTTATCTTGTTTAACTGTATCTACTTTACTGTTTCGAGATAAGTTTTAAACGCTTCTTTTATATCTGGATCTTTTAATGCATATTCAACTGAAGCCTGCATATAACCTAGTTTCGAACCACAGTCATATCTTTTTCCTTCAAATTCATAAGCAAAAACAGATTCTTTTTTTAATAATAAACTTATTGCATCGGTAAGCTGTATTTCATTACCCGCACCCTTTGGTGTTTCTTCTAAGCAAGAAAATATTTCGGGACTCAACACATATCTTCCTACGACACCTAAAGTAGAGGGTGCTTTTTTCGGCTCAGGCTTTTCAACAATACTATTTATGTTAAATAACGACGCATCATCTGTTGATGATGTTTCAACAATGCCGTATTTAGAGGTATCTTCTTTGGGTACATTTTCAACAGCAATAACACTTTTTATTTGTTGTTGATATTTTTCAACCATCTGTTTGGTAACACCCCGCCCACCATCATCAATTAAATCATCAGGTAAAATGACAGCAAATGGTGAATTACCTACAACAGGTTTTGCACATAAAACAGCATGACCCAGTCCTAATGGTTCAGCTTGACGTATGTATATACAAGTAACATTACCAGGAATTATCTCTCTAACAATTTGAAGTTTTTCTGTTTTTCTTTTTTTCTCTAACTCTGTCTCAAGCTCATAAGCTTTATCAAAGTGATCTGTAATCGAGCGCTTTGTTCTACCTGTGATAAAGATGAGTTCTGTCATTCCTGCAGCAATCGCTTCTTCAGCAGCATACTGAATAAGGGGTTTATCAACTATAGGAAGCATTTCTTTTGGATTTGCTTTTGTAGCGGGCAAAAAACGGGTACCCATGCCTGCTACAGGGAAAACTGCTTTAGTTATTTTTTTCATACGTTTCATTTACTGACATGAATCACGTTATCGCAATCTGTTTTTAATGATGGTATTAAAATACAAAGAGACTCTTTTAGTTTGTTATCGTCAACTTTATTAATAGAATCTATTATTTCTTAACTTTAGCTTCTATTTCTTTCAAATTAATTACAGGGTGTTTTGCGAGTAAAATTTTACTATGCGATGTTTGTTCTCGGCACTCATCATCGTAAAATAATTCTTCATACATTTTCTCGCCTGGACGCAAGCCGGAATATTCAATATTTATATCGCTATATGGAAGCAAGCCGGAAAGTTTAATCATTTGTTCAGCAAGATAATTAATTTTTACCGGCATTCCCATATCTAAAACATAAATTTCACTACCGCTCCCCATAGCATTTGCTTGCAATATTAACTGGCATGCCTCAGGTATAGTCATGAAATAACGTGTTATATCTTTATGAGTAACAGTTACAGGCCCACCTTTTCTTATTTGTTCTTTAAACAATGGTACAACACTACCTTCTGAGTCTAAAACATTACCAAAACGTACTGTTATAAAATGCGTACTACTGCTTTCACTAATAATTTCCGTATATATTTCAGCTATACGCTTTGTGGCTCCTAAAATATTAGTTGGTTTAACTGCTTTATCAGTAGAAATTAAAACAAAACTTTCACAACTGTTTTCGTGAGCCGCTATAGCTATATTCTTTGTTCCTAATATATTATTTCTAACAGCTTCACGAGGTTGTCTTTCTAGAATCGGAACATGCTTATATGCCGCCGCATGAAAAATAATATCTGGCTGATACTGTTTAATAGTTTTATCGACTAAAGTTTTATCGCACAAATCACCCAGTATAAATTCGCATTTTACATTTAATTGTGACAAAGACTGTTCAGTCCGATACAAGTTAAATTCATTTATTTCAAATACTATTAATAAAGATGGTTCTAATGAAGCAATTTGTTTACATAGCTCAGAACCAATAGACCCCCTCCTCCAGTTACTAAAATCACTTTATTACTAGTACTAGTTTGTATCTCCTGCCAATCTAATTCAACCTTTTCTCTGCCCAATAAATCCTCAATAGATACCTCACGAAGTTTAGAAAGAGCTTCTTGACTTCCAACCATATCTTGAATACTTGGTAGTGTTCGAATTGGCAGACCCGTTCCCTCACATATATTCACTATTTTCTGCATTTGAATACTTGTTGCAGATGGAATCGCTATTATTATTAGATTTATATCAAATTGCTGTATAAATTCTTGTACATGTTTAATCTCTCCATAAATTTTTATTCCATGAATTTGCGAACCTTTTAGTGAAACATTATCATCTAATATAGCTATGGGCATATAACTACCTTCTCTTAAGCTTTCCCTAATTAGTAATTCTGCAGCTCGCCCAGCACCAATTATTAATACACGTTTATTATCTATCATTGAATTCATAGATAATCTGCGATCTTTCCATAGGCGATAACCTAATCTAGGAGCGCCAAGTAAAAATATTAGAAATACCGGATATAAAATTAGTATAGATCTAGGAACACCATCCAATCGATTAATGTAAAATAAAAAGATAGCTATTATTATTGTCCCTACGAAAGAAGCGCGAAATATATTCCATAGATCGGGCAAACTCGCAAAACGCCATAACCCGCGATAAAAACCAAATAATTTTGAAATACCGCCCTGAACAAGAATTATTAGCGGGATTGTCCATAGCATTGGGCTCCAAACATCGATTAACTGATAATCAAAGTTAAATCTTGCCATCCAGGCTAATAACCATGCGAACACGATCATTATTAAATCGTGAATAATTGCTAAGTGACGGTTATTTATACGGGGCATAACTTATTTAAAATATATATATTAATTAATCAAAAAACTATATCAAACTTTACCATACGGCTATTTTGAACATGCATGCAAAAATACTTTATGCACTGCTTTAGCCACATCCATTAAGTCGTTTTCAGTATTTCCAGGATGTATTAAAAAAGCAAGGCTGGATCTACCCAATTTGTTAGCATTATGCAGAGATGAATAATCTTTTAGTTTTAAATTTTCAAATGCCGTTTCACGATATACTTCCGGACAACTACCAATAAAGCAAGGAACTCCTTCTGCGCATATTGCACCTAGAATTTTTAATTGATCCCAATTCGATTTTAAATAACTTGACTCTATAAAAGCATATAAACGGTAATAGCTATGCTTAATATCTTCTGGTGGATTAGGTATAGTTAGAGCGGGGATATTTTGCAGTTCTGAAGTTAAAAGCTCAGCATTACGTCTACGTTGCACCAACCATTGTGGTAATTTTTTTAGTTGAATACGTCCTATAGCAGCCTGCATTTCTGTCATTCTATAATTTGAACCAAAAGAATCATGCAGCCATCTAAACCCAATTTTTTCAGCTGGGCTATGGCACAAAGTATAGTTTTTTCCATGATCTTTATATGACCATGCCCGTTCAAATACTTCTTGATTGTTGGTTAGCAACATTCCACCTTCCCCGCCAGTAGACATAATCTTGTCTTGGCAAAAAGAGTATGCTGCTACATCTCCAAATGAGCCTACTACTCTATTCTTATAGGTCGCTCCATGAGCTTGTGCACAATCTTCAACAATATATAAATTTTTCTGCTTGGCATATTCAGATATTGATGTCATGTCACAAGGCCACCCACCAAGATGTACAACGATTATTCCTTTTGTTCTTTCAGTTAATACTTCACTAATTGTCTCAACACTAATATTTTGTGAAACAGGTTCTATATCTGCAAAAACAGGTGTAGCACCGCATGCCACTACAGAACTTGCAGATGCAAAAAATGTTCGACTTGGCACAATAACTTCATCACCCTTTCCAATTCCTAATGAACGAAGAGCTAACTCAAGCGCTACTGTTCCATTTGCAACGGCAACAGCATATTCAACGCCTACATGACTTGCATATTCTTTTTCAAATGTTTTGCATTCTGTACCTGTCCAATAATTAACTTTTCCACTGCGTAATACATTCATCGCAGCGTCGACTTCATCTTTTTCGTAGACAGGCCAAGGTGGGTTTTGATTGACCCTTATTTTTTCACCACCATCAATTGCTAATAAATTACTCATTATTTTTTACTACACGAGCAGGTGAACCAACAACAATTTTACCAGATGGAACATCATTAATCACGGTAGAGTTAGCGCCAACTACTGAACCCTCTCCGACTCTCACCCCTGATAAAATAACAGAGCCTGCACCTATAAATACGTTTTTTTCTACAACAACTCCGCCACACAGTGTAGAACTTGGCGCGACATGTACACCACTATGAATTTCACAATCATGCTCGATTACTGCATTAGAATTTATAATCACGTTTTTATTAATTTTAACGTCAGGATTAATTACAGCTGAAGGCATTATCATTGAACCACATTCAATATCTACATCACTACTAACATATGCACTTGGGTGCACAACTGTAGTCAATTTAAAATCATTTTTAACAAGCCACTCTGCAACTTTCAACCTTACTTGATTATTTCCTATTGCTACAATACCAGCATCCACATTATTACGCTGAGCAATCAACTCTTCTCTCCCACCAATACACTTATAGTTGAGAACCTTAGTGTTCCTTGTGTTTTCATTATCATCAATTAAAAATGTTAACTCAAACTCGTCAATACTACGTACAGAATCTGCAACGATTTTTGCATGACCACCAGCCCCATAAATAAATATCGATAACTTATTCATCTGCTGACTCATTCCCTTTGAATTTTGGCATAGTATTATCACTTGAATTATTCACACCGCTTCCTTTTACCACATTTAAAACAGTCAATATTAAAATTTTAACATCAAATAAAAGGTTATGATTATTAACATAATACACATCCAATCTTAATCGTTCGCCCCAAGATGTATCATTTCTTCCATTAACCTGAGCCCAACCCGTTATCCCGGGCTTAACATCATGTCGACGACTTTGTTCTTTATTATATAACTCTAAATACTCAATCAATAATGGTCTCGGGCCTACAATACTCATTTCTCCTTTGATCACATTATAGAGCTGAGGAAATTCATCAATACTAAATTTACGTATAAATTGACCTAGTGGAGTCATTCTTTCCATATCAGGTAGTAGCTCACCATTGGCATCTCTGAGATCTTTCATAGTTCTAAACTTATATAATTTAAAAGGCTTTGCATGCTTCCCTGGTCTTTTTGAACAAACAAGATTGGAGAGCCGAGAGACACTAAGATTAATAAAGCAGCAACAACCAAAACAGGAAAGAGAAGTATCAATAGTGATACAGATAAAACCAGATCAAATATTCTTTTCACAGCTTCATTACTTTTATTATTTCATTATTAATCAGTCTGACATCAAACTTACTTTCTACAATTTCACGGCTAACCTTACCCATAGTTGAAGCTAAATTATTTGATGAAATGAAGTTTTCCATTGCAATAACTAACTCATCAACATTTTTGACTGTTATCAAAAACCCGTTCTTTTTATCAATAACTGTTTCACGGCAGCCCGGAACATCTGTTGTAATAATAGCTCGTCCCATTGACATTGCTTCCAAAACTGATCTTGGCATTCCTTCACGATAAGAGGGCAATACAACTACAGATGCATCTCTTACATAGGGCCTTACATCATCCGTCTCTCCTAAATAATCAATCATATTTTTATCCTTTAATTTTTTCAAATCATCAAAAGATATTGCAGACGGGTTATCATCGAGAGGCCCTAGAACCTTAAACTCAATCTTAGGGTACTTTTTTTTTCAATCTTCTTGCTGCTTCTATATACTCCATTATTCCCTTATCTTTTAATAGCCTGGCGACCATCAAAAACACTAGATCTCGTTGTGGTAATGGCTGAATCTGAAAAAAGTCTGTATCAACACCAGAGCCATTAGTGATCGAGTAGCTCGACTCTTTCTTAATAATTTTATTACTAATAAAAACATCCCTATCATCTTTATTTTGAAAAAAACATTCGTATTATTTTTCAATGCCAGCTTATACATTCTTGGCACTATTAGTTTTACTACTTTTTGTCTAAATGTTCTTGCTTTAAGAAAAGTACTACCTAAGCCTGTTATTAATGCATATTGACGCTTCACTCTACAAATTTTTGCTGCAATCAATCCATATACAACTGGTTTAATTGTATAACCGACAACAATATCTGGCTTAATTTTTAAAATTAATTTAATAAACCAAATAATTAAGACTAAATCCTTAAATGGATTAATCCCCGTCCGCTCTAATGGTAATGAGTAGTAATGACTTCCCCTATTATTAAACCACTCACTTACCTGCCTATCTTTCCCACCTGCGCATGCGAACACATCATGCTTTCGATTCAATAATTCATCTATCAGATTACCTCTAAAATTGATGAGTGAACGAGGCCAACTTCCAATAATTAATATTCTTGACACAGTTAATTAATTTTAATTTTCATATTCAATAGAACACTTGAATATGTGCTTTTAAACAATGAATAGTTTACTAAAATTGTACTTATTACATTAAGTTGGTCTGCATACTAATATGAATGACTGAGCAAATTTTTCTGGTATTTTTAAAAACCTGCATATTTTTTCAATGGGGATTATTAGCTTTGATGCTAATAAACCTAGCCATGGACCTGTCCTAGGATAAAAACTATAAAACATTACTTTTTCTATTTTAAAACCAGATTCTTTCAACTCAGTTTCAATGCAGCTTAAACTCATCGTGTTTGCTATATTTTTATTCTTTATTTTGTTTCTAATTCTATAAACCATGCCAAGCGGACTATCAGAATTAACATGTACATTAATCACCAAATACCCATTTTTGTTGATCATATTATACATTTCATTCAAAACATCGAGCCTTAACTGTTTTTGAGCATTTAAGAAAAACGAAATGCAGTTATTACATCAAATTTTTCATTCAAACTATTTGAAGTAATGTCTTGCTTTAGAAGCTTAGAATTGACGCAGTTAGCCTTCGAGATCTCAAGCATACTATCAGAAACATCAACTCCACACGTATCATCAAAATAACTTTCAGCTAATTTTATAATTCGACCAGTACCACAAGCAAAATCTAAATATTTCACTTTATTTTCGCTTGAAATTTTTTCAAAGATATTTTCTAAAAGAGGCTTTTCTAATAAAGACCACTGTGAACCATAAAATCCTACCTTATAAGTTTCTGAGTAGAATTTTCCATACCCATCACTAGAGTGGCTTTCTCGATAATCTTGCATATAACTAACCTGATAAAATTTAAATAGACTTCAGTTATTAAGTAGAAAACAAACTTCTGTATGTTTGGTCATATGATTCTAGACATTTACTCCAGCCAAAATTTTCTTCAACTCTAATACGACTATTATTAGCCATCTTCTCCCTAAGTTGCTTATCATTGCCCAAACGAACAATTGCATTACATATTTGTTCTGGGTTTTTAGAGTCCACCAGAATCCCATTAAAGTCATTAATAACAGCTTCTGGATTACCACCTACTTTAGTTGCTATAACTGGGAGGCAATTACTCATCATTTCAAGAATACTGTTGGAAAAACCTTCTTCATGTGAACATAACAACCCGATATCAGCTGCTTCTAAATACTCAGTCACATTGTTTTGTGGACCAAACCAACGAACATTATTTATTAAATTAAGTTCCCTTGTTTTTTCTCTAAGCATCAAGCCATAGCCATCATCTCTTCCCACACATAATACTTCCCAATTCTGTTTAATTTTACCCTTTAATTTGACCAGCGCATTTAACAAGTCCATATGCCCTTTGTATGTCATTAAGTTTGCTACCACTACTATTACCAAGCTATCTTGACTGATTTTAAGTTCATCTCTTTGCCTTATTTTAACTTCACTTGTAACTCTATCTCTCAGAGTTACACCGTTATATATAAGACCTAACTTATGCTCAGGAACATTCTCTTTCTTTAATTGTTCTAGCACACAATTTGAATTACCTAACATAAAATCAATTTTATTGTGCAACCAATATTCTAGTTTTTTTAGCAATTTATATTTACTTTGATAATTGTTAAGACATCTTCTGCTCATCACTCGTTTACTACCAGGGAAAAATAAAGAACATAGTCCCCCTACTAAATAAGCTTCAGGCAAGAAATAATGTGTCACATCCGGTTTTATTTTATGAATATAAAAGAATAATTTTGAAAAGTTTGTAAGTAAATTAAGAGCTTTATTGGTTTTAATAGTACCAGTTAACATCGTCACATCAGCAGTTAAATATTTACTTTTCTGAACCTCATTTCCTTTCATAACATACAGATAAACATCATATTTTGACTTATCAAGCATATTTGATAGATGTATCAAATGATTTTCAGTGCCACCTATTCCCAGTTGATTGATCACGAATAATATTTTTATTTTTTGCATTTGATCTATTCTCTGCTACTAATCAACAGTATTATGCTTAAACTTATTGAATAACATATTAATTGCTGCTTTTTGTTTAAGGCTCTCACCATACTGTTTATTAAAATAACAATATGCAGTCGCATATGAAAACTTGTCAGCCCAACTCATGTCCACATCACATTCTGACTTATCTCTATAACCTTTTAAAAATGCTTCTTTTAATGCAGGAAGCTTATTCCATTTCATATGAAAATAGTTCCATACTGGTACTAACCCATTCAAACAAGAAATCATATTTCCAATATCGATATATATTGGACCTAAATTACTTGTCCTAAATGTTGTGAAGTTATTAGGAGAGGCATCATATATTACGATATTATTCTCTCCGTTTATATTATTTACACTAATATTCGAAAAACCAAAATCACAATGCATGTATGTCATAGGCAATCTTCTTGTATAACTATCAATGTCATTAACCCCGCATTTCCTCATTGCTTTGATAAACGGCTCAGAAGGGAACCAGTAATTTCTTTCATTAAGCATCATACTATTGTGCAATGTTGCTAATACGCCTCCTACTCTCTCAAATAATGAAACAGCATCTCTTTCTTTAATAAGATCTTTCATGAAAGCAATATATTCTTCTCTTATAGATTTTTCTGATTTTATATTCTCAAACTTTACGGTATTTCCATTCTTTTCGAGTGGCTCAGGAAATATAAACGCGAGCTTTTTAGACAAATCAAATATATGCCTCGATTTTATGTACTCCTTATCAGAGTCAACATCATATTTTTTTATAACCTCATTATCTTTTAGAAATACATTCTTACTTTTATTTAAATATATATTCTTATCTTCCATATTTTATACTCTATACATCATTTTATTTTCCAATAGACATTTTCTAATTAATAAGAAAAAACATGCAGACTGAATCAATGCAACCACCAACTCAATAATTACTGCACCTACAATTCCATTATCTGGAACCACCATAAAACAGCCGATAGAAAGCAACAGCAAAGAGAAAAAAACTTACAATCAATTGTGCTTTAAATTGCCTAATCGCGGTTAACACATATACCATGTATAAAACCATATTATTTGCAGCAGCAGCAAACATTATTAATAAAAGCTTGTCTGAATGGCCTGACAATTTGTCTCCATAGATTACTGAAATAATAAAATCGCCAAAAAAATAGATGAAAAACATTCCTAGCGTACCAATTACCATGCCTGTTATTGCAAGCCTATATAACAACCCCATAAATTCTTTACTGTTTTTTTTCATGATAACACTTTGATAATTTAGATAAATAAGGTGTTCCAAATGAAGCTGCAATAAGTGAAGAAGCTACAGAAAAATATACAAGTGCAGCATAAATACCCAATGTACTTGTGCCATTATAAAAAGCTATAAAATATTTTGAAATATTTGGTAATAAAGAAGAAAAGAAAGCAACTCCACACAGGGGTAATGCTAAAAAGAAAATTTCTTTTATACTCTCAAGACGACCTTTGAAAAAAAAAATTCAGTACCGAAGGAGATGATAACTCTGTTTTTAATAATACTGCATTCAAATCATATAATAATAATATAATCACATGACTAACAATCAACCCCAACGCAATATGAATTAAATTCCCACCTTTATAGATAATTAAAATTGAAATGATTACTGAAACAATTGATTTCAATATTAACGATAACCCAACATTGAATAAATCATCGTTCTTTTGAAAAAAACCATAAATAATATCACTTAATGATTCAAAACACTTTGCGCCCGCGATTATCAGCAAAACCCAACGCATATGAGCATTATCAATAAAAACAAATGAATAACTTATAATTATAAACAGGGCTGTCAAAGAAGTGATAAATCGCAAACTATAATAATCCGTGTTGGCATGCTCTGCTTTAGCATCAGATGTTATCACAAGCCTCAAACGCATATTTGTTAACATAAATACAGGGGCAGAAATAGCAAAAGCTAGTGCGTATATACCTACTGAATCTAAACCTAATACATTTGTAATTAATATTACTATTAACCATGAACTTGCCGCATAGCCAATATTACCAGCTGTATACCAAAGTGAATTTTTTAGTATTGAATTACTTAATAAACTTCTTAACATAAATATTAATACAACTATATTTTAATGCCGCATTTTCATATAGAAAAAATATTTAACTTATCCACTTTTCATACCAAGATTGAAACATAATAACATTCCATAATTGATGATGACAATTTCTTACGCCAGACTGATGATCTTCCCATGCTTTCTTTATTACATTGCTGTCTAACACTCCTTGTTCTTTAATTTTTTCATAATCTAATAAATCCATTGCCCATTTTTTTAAAGGCCCTCTCAACCATTTATCTAATGGAATACCAAAGCCCATTTTGGGTCGATTTACCAACTCTTCAGGGACATGCTTATACAATACCTGTCTCAATAAATACTTGCCTTGATTATTTTGTATTTTATATTTGATTGGAATCTGCCAAGCAAAATCAATCAAGTTGTGATTTAAATAGGGAACCCTACTTTCTAAACTAACAGCCATCGAAGCTCTGTCTACTTTAACAAGTACGTCATCGGATAAATATTTAACAGTATCGTTATATAACATTTTTTTGGTTGCTGTTAAATTCTTCATGACTTCATCTTCTACACGGTTATTAACAGTATTATGATTAATCACAATTTTAGAATTAAACCACGTTGAAGTAAGCGATCTATAGAGTTCATCATCACTTTCCATATTTAGTACGCGACCAATTTTATGAATTTTTTCGCCGGCTAATCGCAATTGATAATTTACTGGAATATATTTTGATAAAGTCTTATAAATTGTATCCCACTTTTCTGGTGAAACACCTAACAGTATATTCCCAAGAAACATACGTATGCTAGAAGGTAGTTTATTAGCTCTTTCACTAATATTATAGCTATATACATGTCGGTTGTAGCCGCAAAATAATTCATCAGCCCCATCACCAGATAACGCTACTTTAACTTTTGTTTTAGCTAATTTTGAAACCAAATAAGTAGGGATTTGCGAAGAATCTGCAAAAGGTTCATCATATATATCGGCTAATAAAGGAATGGTTGCCATTGCGTCGGCAGATGACACTATCATTTCTGTATGATCTGTCTTTAGGTGCTCAGCTACAGCACGTGCTTGTATCGACTCATCATATCCAACTTCAGAAAAACCCATAGAAAATGTTTTAATAGGGTTTACTGATTGTTTTTGCATCAAAGCTACAACCAACGATGAATCAATACCTCCAGATAAAAATGCACCTATCGGAACATCAGAAACCATACATGATTTAACTGCACTTTTAAGCCGTATTTCCAATTCATTAACAAGTTCATTTTCATTGAGGCCAGTGATAGGATTTTGTTCTCCATGTTCAACTACATCTTTAAGGGACCAATATGATTTAACATCAGGTAGCTTACCTACTGAATTTAAATTAACCTTGCAAAATGAGCCAGACTCTAATTTACGGAAACCTTTGAAAATACAGAATGGAGAAGGGACATAAGAATATTGAAAAAATCCTGATAGCGATTCAATGTCTAACTCTGGCTTGAAGTCAGGCCAAGCTTTGAAAGCTTTGAGCTCAGATGCAAACATAAAAACACCTTTATACCAGCCATAGTACAATGGCTTCTCACCAAGCCTATCCCTACATAAATATAACGTTTTATTTTTTTATCCCATACAGCTATCGCAAACATTCCTATTGTTTTTTTTATAGTTTTTTCAATCCCCCATTTTGATACACTTTCAATCAATACCTTGGTATCTGAATGGCCATCAAATTCAACACCCTCTGCTGATAATTGCTTACGCAGCTCTAAAAAGTTATAGATTTCTCCGTTAAACACCATTACATAGCGACCACATGTTGAGTGAATTGGTTGTCCGCCAGTTTCACTAAGGTCAATAATAGAAAGCCTTCTGTGCCCCATTGCAATACTATTATTTTCTCCGCACCATATCCCTATTGCATCTGGTCCACGGTGAGTTAAAGATTTAGCTGATTCTCTAACAATAGAGTCGACGGGCCGTTCTGGCATTGAGTTTGGGTGGATTAAAAAGCCCGTTAGACCGCACATGATAATTTTTTTTTCATAGGAATTGATTCTTAAAAATAACTTTCAGCAGTAGAAAAATATAAATTTCTAGTATTTATATTACTTAGATGATGTAGTACTTATTCTTGAAGCTGCATATAGTAGAATTATCACAAACCAAAATAAGGGATGCCTTAAGGTTAGATGTGCCGAAGAGAATATTAATAAAGCAGTTAAAGCAAAAAGACCGTGAAAGTCTTTTTTTAACAAAGTTAAATAAGCTACCCTACCAGCGAACAGAAAAAATATTAATACGCCAACGATGCCAGCATTGGTTAATAAGTCCAAGTATGTGTTATGAGATTCCATACCCATAAATGGAGCTTCTATACCTGAGTAGGCACCAGGGCCAAATCCGAATACAGGTGAGTATTTCCACGCTTCAATACTATTTTCATATAAATACAATCGTGCATTTATCTTCCCTTCCTCACCCCCAGTGACTTTCTTAGTCATACTATCCTTCTTATTCTTATTCTTATTCTTATTCTTATTCTTATTCTTATTCTTATCGTCAGCATAAATTCCATCATTTTTAACATCAATTTTTTTAATTATTCCTGATGCGACTTTCGAATACAAAATTCCAGACATATACATTGAGCTATTACCTGGCCTCTTAAAAATATCATCAGCGAGCATATAAAACATCACGCCTGTTATCAAAACTAGCAAGGGGTAAAGCCAAAAGTAGTTTGTTTTTTTTCTACATGATAGATAGGCAATAAACATGATTAAATAAAATACTGCTATTATTTCTACAGCACTACTTAATGCATCCGATCTTATATGCCATCCCATCCAAAATATTAAGGTTATAAAAATAGCGAATATGATTTTATTTTCCTTAGTTATTTGCCTTATTGCTAAAAATGGCAACAGACAAAATAAAAGGGCTAACTGATTTGGGTTTTTCGACCAAGCGCTGAAACGTGTAGCATTATGATAAGAAGTTAATCGCAAATTCTGGTACCAGTCAGTACTCAAACTAAAATGCTTTATTGATATCTCAATAGAATACGCAACTAATAGTAATGACACAGAAATATATATTAGATATTTTACTATTCTTTCCGCGCTTTCTGAAAAAAAACAAATCCTCGTATAAATTAATAAACTTACAAATGCTGCATAACAATAACCGATCGTGCTGTGTAAGACAATTGAGCCTTTAGGTAAATTCAAATACTGGCTCATAAAAACGCCCAACAATATTGATGTTAATAATGCCGACCAAAAGTATAAAATCGGCTTTATTTTAACCATCAATTCTTTATAGCCTGCTTTTTGCAGCACTTGATAAAATATGCTGAAACTTAAAAGTATCATTAATACTTCACTAAGCCCGACAGGAAGATCAAAAAATCTTAAATTAGTTGCAGCAGATAAGAATAGAGCAAGAGCAAAAATAAAATCAATCATCATTGTTATGATTTATTAGTCATATTCTAATGAATATCTATAAATAATTTTTATTGTGTTTTTATATAAGTCTATCAACATATTTTATGTCATTAAAATCATACAAGATACTTAACTTCTGAACCTTCGCCGATTTCTTCTTGCAAAATTAATTTTTCATTTTCTTTTTTCCACAAACTTCCTTGCTCAACTTCGATTCCTTTTGATAGCACATTTCGAGATATTGCGACCACTCCTCCTTCTTTTAAATACATTCTTATATTTTCAATCCCTAATCTAATTTGATCATCTGAAAAATATTGTTTATTTAGAAGGTTACTAACTCTTATCACATCAAATTTATGATGTAGCTTTACATTATATTTGAAACAATCCTGTTCTATTAAAGAAATACTTTTGTTGTTACAAACCAGTGGATTAAGTAAAGATATTGTATGTGACTCAACGAAGGAACTACGGAATTTACTTAATTTTAAATAAATACTGGAAAAAAAATTAGAAAATATGCACCACTTGTGTTCTGAATCAGGCAGCCTTAATCCCAAGCGCCAAACTCTTAAAAGTACAGGACCCCCTGTAGTTGCGCGATATTCTTTAAGAAAATATTTTTTATAAACCTTTAATTCTAGAAATTTATCCATGATTGTTACGCTTATTTTTTTTTCCATAAATTCTGTTTGCAGGAACTCCTGAAGCTCTAGCGTTGTTATTCCATCAGATGCGCCTAAATCCAATATAGTTATAGAATCATAATTGTGTTTTTTTAAGTTACGTAATAAAAGTTTAGATACTCCTACTAATCTTCCTGAATTTGTTCTTTTCCATGTATTTTCAATTCGCACGTCGTCTAAGATTTTACTAAATTTTTTAGTCAGCTCAGGAGTCCAATCTCCTGATTGATACTTTCTCAAACATTCAAAATCAGCATGAAAAACATACCTCCAAATCCTCTGATCAGGGATTGCTCCTTTAGAAATTATTTTCATGAATAAAAATGATTAGATATTGTTTAATGTCATTTGTGTTGCATTAATCATTTTTCTTTTGGAATACTTACCTATAATATAATTTCTAATCTCTGATGAATCATAATTTCCGGACTTATAATCAGAGACAACTGATGACCATGCACTGGCTAACTCACTTGGGGAACCAATAGGCACAACCTTTCCAAATATAGAAATAATTTCTTTGACATCACTAACATCTGTCGAAACGCAAGGGTTCCCACAAGACATACCTTCTATAATAACATTTGGGAATCCTTCTGATTTTGAGGTTAGAGTAAGAACATCGATCGCATTATAGATTTCAACCATGTTTTCTTGTTTACCTAACCAAGTCACGTTATTTTCTAATCCTAATGACATTGATAAGCTTTGTAATTTTTCAAGTTCTTTATCCGCCCCTTCTCCAACACATATCAATTTAATATTATTATCATGCTGACAATAAATTGAAGCTGCTTTTAAAAATACGTCATGTGCCTTTAATGGGTGAATTCTTGCAACCAAGCCAATGATTATCACTTCATCAGCAACACCTATTTTTTTGCGCCAAGACTTGCCCTGTTCTGGCTCATATTTATATTCGTCTGTGTCTACGCCATTATTAATAACTGTCCAGTTTTTGCATTTGAACCCTTTATCAATATGAAACTGCATAACTTTATTAGAATTAGCAATAACATTTTCAATCATACCAGAGACATATTTACAAAATAAAAATGGAATTTTTACTTTTAAACTGCCGCCAATCCCAGTAGATCTCACACCCCATACTAACTTACAGTTACTTAAACTTAAGCTTACTAATAATGCAATAAAATTTGTTAACTCTAGCATGCTATAAAGAATAACTGATTCATTCTTTTTAAGTAATTTTCTAAATTTAAAAAACCAAAAAACTGGAAATAAAAAATCTAGATACTTTAAAGAACATCTATTCAATAAAGGTATAACATCAATTTCACTATTAACTTCTTTACTTAGAATCAAAGGATCGCTCTTCAACAAAGTAATGATGGTTACTTTAAATTCTTTCTTGCTTAACCCATTAGCTAATTCTATTAGTTGTCGCTCAGTACCCGCATACTCGATACTGCCAATAAAAAATACTAAATTTTTCAGCTCTAAACCTTTCTCTAGTTCTAAATTACATCCAGCGTTCATGCCATGCCTGAAAAACGAGAATATCCCATAAATAATATTGCCAATTCTTTTTGCCAGATAAATGCTCTTGCCATTTTTTACTTATCAATTTTGAATTTAAATATCCTTCTTGTCGAATTCTATTTTCATTTAACAGACTATCTGCCCACTCTCTTAAAGGACCTCGTAACCAATTATCAAGAGGAACTCCAAAACCCATCTTTGGCCGTTCAAATAATTCTTGGGGCACGTACTTCTGCAACACTTGCCTCATCAACCATTTACTTTTTCCATTTCTAATCTTGAATTTCAATGGTAATTGCCACGAAAACTCTACTACCCTATGGTCAATTAATGGTACTCGTGCTTCTAAAGAATTAGCCATACTGGCTCTATCAATTTTAGTAAGAATATCATCTGGTAAATATGTGTGATAATCTAAATACTCCATTCTTTCTATATATTCAGGAAGAAAACCTTGTATTGCCTCATCCCAAATAGCCCCTTTCTTTTCTTCACTGTTTAATACCAACTCATTAGGATTTTTCCAATGACTTAACAGGTATCGATAAAGCTCATCATCATTCTGCAGGAGTATGTCAGGGATTTTTCTAATTTTTTCGCCGAATTTAGAATCAGTTAAGCATGTTGGCATGGCATTTGAAAAAGCTCTTAAACGACCAGATTTTATGGAATTAATCATTAAAGATAATCCGTTTAAAAATGAATCAGGAAGTCTTTTTCTACTACGTTGTATTCGTTCAGCTAAAAAGTACCTATCATATCCAGCAAAACACTCATCACCACCGTCTCCAGATAATGCAACAGTGACATGTTGTCGTGCTAACTCAGAAACTAAAAATGTAGGGATCTGTGACGAATCAGAAAATGGTTCATCGTAAATATCCGGTAATTTTGGAATAACATTAAGCGCATCATCAGACGATACATATAATTCTGAATGATTTGTTTTTAAATGTTTTGCAATTATCGCTGCATGTTCTGCCTCATTATAGTTACTCTCTTCAAAACCTATGGTGAATGTGTTTATTGGACTTGATGATTGTGCTTGCATAAGAGCGACAACTAATGACGAATCAATGCCTCCAGAAAGAAAAGCACCCAATGGAACATCTGATATCATTCTTCGTCCGACAGCATCTAACAATAATTCATTTAGTTTATTTGTAGCTTCAAAATCATTGAAATCAATTCTATTATAACTAGCTCGTTGAACAATATTAGATAACGACCAGTATGAATTTATTTTTGGTTCTTCTCCTAACCTGACTTTAAGAATACAACCTGCTTCAAGTTTAAATACGTTTTGATAAATAGACATAGGTGCTGGCACATAATTATGTCTCATAAAGCTGGCGAGAGCATCACGGTTTATACACGGACTCCATCCTTTATGTGCTCTTAATGCTTTTAGTTCTGAACCAAATAGGAAAAGACCATTAAAATTCCCATAGTACAATGGTTTTATTCCCATCCTATCTCTTACTAATGATAGTAAATTTAATTTACTATCCCATACAGCAAAAGCAAACATTCCAATTAGTTTAGATACTGTATTTTCAACTCCCCACGTAGCGATAGCTTCAAGAAGTGTTTCTGTATCGGAATCACCTCGAAAATTAATACCTAGTGATATTAATTCCTTCCTGATCTCAATGTGATTATAAATTTCACCATTATAAACCAAAACCCAACGGCCATTGTTTGACATCATTGGCTGCCGTCCAGACTTTGAAAGATCTATGACAGCTAGCCGAGTATGTCCAAGAGTAATCCCTTTATTCTTATCTACCCAAACACCTTGATCATCAGGCCCCCTCTTTCTAAGGATCTCAGTCATTGCAGAACAATCCGACTGCAATGATTCAATCGAATTATTAGTAAGTATTCCAGTAAGACCACACATAATTAGAACCTAATCAATAATTAAGGGTTAATTAAAATACTATTAGTAAGTAAGGAATGAAGAAAAAACGGTATTGGAAAAACATTAACTAAGATGGAATTATATTTACTAGAAAAATCTTTACTTAATATTTTGAAAAACGAACTCATTACACCCAATTCCACCTGCACATGTAATCAATTTTAATAATTGAAACTTTTGCATGTGATAAAAATTAAATATTTCTTCTGGTTTTGCAACTTCAAAAGGCAAACCACCAACCCAATCAATAACGTCATACCAAGGAGACATACCGCGAACACTACTATAAGAACGCCAATGTTTGAAAGGCTTTAACCTAATTATATCTCTGACAAAAGTTGGTCCCCACAATCGAATAAAAGCAGGCCATAAAATTAAAAACCTAAGGTTCTCAGGCAATCGATTGTAAAATGTTTTTATTATTTTCCAATAACGACTAGCTCGACCTTGATCATTGTATATTGATATAAATAGTAGACCACCTGCCTTTACAGGTAGAATAACGTTATTCAAAGCATCCCACATATTTCCTGAATGATGTAAAACGCCCCAAGAATAAACAATATCAAATTGTCCTAGAGATTTAATATATTCTTTATTAAGAACAGAGCCTTCCTCAACTAACCAGTCTTCATCATCAGGATAGTAACGCTGTCTTAATTCTTTAGTACAAGCTACTGATTGCGGGTCATAATCAAAAGAATATACTTTAGCGCCCATACGTCTAGCTACTAAAGAAGATAGACCACTACCAGATCCGATATCAAGAAATGACTTACCTTTTAAAGTAGTCGAACCTAACATTTTAGATATTGATTCTTCCGCTTTATTAATATGACTTTCATCTAAATGTCTTAAAAAATGAGACCAATTGTCACCAAAGGCAAAGCGCATGCCAGAATTTATTTCTTGCGTATGGTTTAAATTTGATCCGCTCATCTTTGTGATTGTATACCTTTTATTATTTGTTTGAATTCACTTGCAACATGGTTTATATCGTAGATACTTCTTATCTTTTCATAAATATAAGTATCGTAAGTTTTGTTTAACCGTAACTTTTCTAAAACATGGGTAAGCTGCTTGACTACTTCATCTTCAAAATTTGGATCTGCAACAGCACCACCTAATTCAGTTATTAGTGTAGCTGATGCCCCAGGTGGAGTTATACCGAATATGGGCTTTCTTGAGCCAATATAATCTATTAATTTACTAGGAAGAAATACACTATATTCAAAAGGAGCATCTATAACTAATAAAAGATCAGATTCTACCATCAATTTTAGTGACTCTTGATAGTCTACAGGTGAAAAAAAATTTACCATGTTTTCTGGCAAGATTAAATTATCCAGTTTATTCATTAAACTTTTTTCAATAACCCCATAAATCTCAAATTTCATCCCATTTAGCACTTCAGGGTTTTGATTCCATATAGTATGGATTGCTTTAATAAGTGGAACTGGTGTTCGTTTTCCATAAAAATTACCTAAACACCTAATTATATATTTATCATTACTTTGATGGTTATCATTATGATAATAAAGTGATGAATCAAAAGCATGTGGTAATACATAACATTTACTCACCCAAGTTTTTGGGTAATTCCTCATTACTAATTTTTGGGTTTCTTTCGAAGTGAATATAATGCCATCGGCATTATAAATAACATCATGTTGCATTTTTTTATTCAAAGCTAATGATTTATCATTACGAGTTACAAAAGGATTATCAACCCATGGATCACTAAAATGCGCAACCCACGGAACACTAGTCTTGGATTTAATGAAAAGTCCTGCTATATGATCTGACATAGGCTGACCAAAAGTCACCAACACATCATTTTTCTTAAACTCGTGATTTTTTAAAATATAGTCCGCAATCATTTTTGCCCAACTAATTTGCTCATCGGGTATGTCCTGCTTTTTGGAGATTAGTTTATAATAAACTTTATTTACAACTTCCTTCCATGTTGGGCGATTAAGCCTGAATATTGATAACGTATCAGATTCGACTATATTTTCACCTTTACCAGAACAGAATACTTTTGTCGGCACTCTCATCTTATTAGTTAGTCTTTCAACCTGAATGGCACGCGGATACTGCATTGGAGGGAATGCCCATGAGATAAAAAGATAAGTCATATTTTACTACAGCCAACCCTTAAAAAGTCTGGTTCTTTGAAATTTATCGGAGAATACTCTCTTGACATCATCGCAACACCGCTATATTTCAGTATGCGTTTTTTAAGCTCCTCAATTTTTACAAAGAACTCAAGCCAACTATCATCATTTATTATCAACAATAACATACGTGCAGAAATAACATCGCCTCCTCATGAATTCGTTCAATGAATATCCACCTCATATGAATTAATGGTAGGAAAACAAGAATAAAAATATAGGAATTAAATAGCATTCAAACTATTATCAAATTCACTGCCACTGCTCTAGCCACTGTTCAAGAACTAATAACGACCATACCTTATGTTGAGATAAAGTGTTTCCTGCCTTTGCTGACTTTAAAATAATATGTACTGGAGACATATCAAAATAATCACTTAATTTACTAGTGCTTGAGAAACGGCTTTCAGCCCAAGAACCTAACGATCCGGTCAACCATCCATATGCTGGAACAGGAAACCCTTGCTTTGGTCGATTTATTATTTCGATCGGTAATCTACGACGCGAGAACTCACGTAACACACGCTTAGAAGACCAACCAGTATTTTCATCACCAACTTTCCATGTCATGGGTAACTGTGATGCCCATTCCACCAATTGATGGTCAAGAAATGGTACCCGTAACTCTAATGAATTAGCCATGCTCATCTTGTCTGCCTTCATCAATAGATCTTCCACTAACCATGAATGACAATAGGCTTGTTGCATTTGATCTAAGGGATTAGGAGAAGAAGATAATTCATACCAATCCTTGATCAAATTACTAGTTGATATAAATTTTTTTTCTTCATTCCATAGTATGTTTTTCTCTCCTTCACCCCATAAACTAGAAATGTATGCACCACGATACTTCAAATAATTATTCCAACCACCTTGAGCTAAATACTTTAACGATTTTCCTTTTGAACCCGGAATTAATGGATGTAATAATTTAGCGAATATTTTCGGTATACTTTTTAGTTTTTGTAGACGTTTGTATACTTGCTCCATATCATAACCCGCAAGTATTTCATCACTTCCCTCCCCAGATAAAACTACTTTAACGTGTTCACGTGCTAGTTTAGAAACATGGAACAGAGGTATTGTCGCTAAATCTGCCATTGGCTCATCCATGTAATGCACAACCTCAGGCAATGTATCCATAAATTCTTTTTGTCCGATCGTAACCTCGTGGTGAACCGACCCAATAGATTTTGAAACTTGGCGAGCATATTTCAATTCAGAAAAATCACCACCATCCTCAAAAGCGACAGAAAATGTATTAAATGCTTTGTGTCCTAACTCAACTGCAGCTGCACTTAAAGCGCTCGAATCAAGACCGCCGCTTAGCATAACACCGACTGGCACATCAGAAGCAACAAGGCGTTTTTCTATTGCAGAAAGAAAAAGAGTTTCAAATTCTCCAACATAATCTCGATCTTTATCTATCTCCTTTGACTGAAAATTAACACTCCAATAAGGAACTATAGAATATTCATTACTACGCAAATCAAATGTTAATCGATTAGCGGGTGGCAATTTTTTAATTCCGGACCACATAGTATTAGGGGCTGGCACATAACGAAGAGACAAATAGTGGTGAAGAGATTGTTGATCTAATGCTTGGCGTGTTTCCATACCAGCTAAAAGCGCTTTTATCTCACTGGCAAAATAAAAATTCTTGCCTTCATTACCGTAATAGAGCGGCTTAATACCAATACGA
The DNA here is from genome assembly GCA_038142205.1 of Pseudomonadota bacterium. Taxonomy (GTDB): domain Bacteria; phylum Pseudomonadota; class Gammaproteobacteria; order Eutrophobiales; family Eutrophobiaceae; genus UBA7359. The sequence continues at coordinate 1,273,002 of JAYQJO010000001.1, forward strand.
TCTCGGAGCAGATGTATTTTTGAACGAGGCTTATCATAAATACAAATAGCAAACATACCATTAAGACGCAACAACCCATCTAAACCATATTTTTCGTATAGACGCAAAACAACTTCTGTATCAGAACGCGTTCGAAAAATCGAACCTTGCTTTTTTAGATCATTGGCTAGTTCTCTGTAATTGTAAATTTCACCATTGAACACAATACCAATGCCATCACCATTTTTTTCTCCACTCCACATAGGCTGGTGTCCACTGGAAAGGTCAATGATACTAAGCCTACGCATCGCAAAAGCAAAATTATCTGAAGCATAAACCCCTTCATCATCTGGACCACGATGAATGATGGAATCATTCATCTGTCGAACTTTATCTAAACCATTAGCCCTATCAAACCTACCTGCAATACCAACAATTCCACACATAGATTTATTTAATTTTTATGTCCTTCCATCCACAAACTCCACCCATATCTACGAGCCCAAGTTTTTTTCAACCATGCAGGCAAAATAAGTCCGAGACCAGGTAATAAATGACGAAATGCAAAATCAAGGTCAGTCCCTAAAACACGTATATTAAGGTCCTTGCAATAAGAGCCTAACAAATTATTCATTTCTTTTTTCGTAACCGGCCAGGTATGAGGGTTACCTTCTTCGCGCGCACCATCACCATATCGACTAGCTAATTCTAGTGAATTAAGAAACTTATTCTCCATATGAAGAAACCCTTCAATATATTCAGTCATATACCAATGTAAAACTGAATGCCGGTTATAAAGCATGATACCAAATCTTCCCCCTGGCTTTATTACCCTCATCATCTCTGATATAGACAATTCAATATCTGGCGAATGATGTAACACTCCCCATGAGTATGCATAATCAAATGTATTATTATCAAAAGGTAAAATATTTGCATCGCATTGCTTAATAGTGCCATCTAACTGAAAAAGCTTAAATCTTCTTTTTGTTTGTTCAATTGCAACAGGATTTAAATCAACAGCGGTAATGTCGGCATCGTTCTTTGCCCAGTTCGACGACATTGTTCCCATGCCACAACCTATTTCAAGTACTTTTTTACCTATAAATTCTTCATATGGAAATAATAAATCGAAAGGTTTTTTATCATGCAATGGTTTATTCCATGAATAAAATTCATGATCAACACGTTCAAAAAAATCACGGCTTCCAAATTCTTTTTCGCCGTCTGAATAATTAACTTCACCATGGGTATTAGCATAAGTCATTGGGTTTTCTGCCCACCATGATTCGATATTTTTCTTATTTTTAATTTTATTATTCAAAATCGCCCCCTTATCCAATCAAAAATCAAGAAAAAGGGTGTAACTATTAAGAACACAATAATAAATACAAATTCAAAAAACATAGTTTTTTCTAATATTCTACGTACAAGCAACATATAACGCTCTTTCTTTCCAAGCTTAAATTTACGACGTCTTCCATTTAAAACACAAACTTTAGAACTATTATTAACAATAGAAAACACCTCCTTTTCAATTTTGTTAAAGCCAATTCCGGTAGCATCTGGATATAGTAAAACTATTTTTGATGCACTTTTTAATTTTGAACAATTATTCTCTATAGAATAGTTTAAAAACATCGCATCATGATAATGCTCAAGTGCTAATTCACGCATATAAGACTCATTCCGCGGATTTGCTTTGGAATGCATTGCTTTTAAATAACGGCAAATAATTTTTGAAAAAAAATTAGTTGGTATTATGTTCCCTCTGTTCCAAGGCTCATAATAAATAACTATAGTGCTCATATTAATTCTTTTAATCCCGGTAATTCATTATAAGTAATTGGCACTGCAACTTTTGATATTTCGTTAATTGCTTGAAAAAATAGTTCTTGCTTATATACATGTGATGGATCAGCATAAATATTTATAATTCCCACACCACTATCCGCAAGTTTATTCGATAGTTTTTTTGCTTCATTCAAATAATCTTCAGGTGTAAACTTTCGTGCTGGAGCTTTGAAGTAACCCCATGAGTCAAGAACTTGTAATGGATGCGCAATCGTACCGCTAACAGGTAACTCTATTATTCCTTTAGAATTTATCATTGCCCCACCGCGCAAACCATAAATTGGGGCGGTCGATGTAGAGAATAAATAACCTAATTCTTTAAGAACACCATAAAGAAATTTTAACTGCCTGGTGCTTTGAAATGTGCCAAAATGTGGTGTACGAAAACCACGAGCTTCGATATTCAACACTTCTTTTAGCGTACGATGTCCATCAAAAATATCTTTTTTTATACGGTCAAATGATTGCTCATTATAAAAGAAGCAACTGGCATAGCGTTTATTTTTTATATCATAAAAGGTATGTTCGATATCACCATGATTAATAAACTGCGATCCACTTTCATAAATTCGACGATATACTTTCTCACCACGACGTAATAAATCACCAGGAACAGCATATACAGGAGATATCCCCATGCCTTGTAACCGCCTATGCACGTCCCAAGCAGCATTTATATCCTCTTCTGTATCACAATCAAAAGATAATATTAAATATAGCTTATCAATACCTGATTTCCTTGATAATGAAGCATATCTATTAAATAAAAAATCTGGAGCATTGGTTCCAAGAAAATGATAAAAAGAATTAACAGGGTGAGATAGAACTGTATTTATTTTTTTAGCTAGACTAGACATAATTAAACAGTTTTAGCTTAAGTTTTTAATTAAAAAAATAGTTATACAAAATGTTTTGACGATTCTTTTATTTTTTTCACTTTCATGATTTGCACTGTTCCTAAATAAGGAAAAAAATATGCCAAAAATCTTCCAAACAAACCTTTAGGATAATTACCATAACGGAGTTCATTATACTCAAAGCCATTTACAGTTAATAATGCTAACAAAGTTGAAGGCGTCCAAGCATAAACATGTCTAGCGTACTCAACATCTGGATTAAAGATAGCTGGAAACAAGACAGGTTTTTTTCCCAATATTCGTCGAATCATGTTCATTATTTCGTTTTTAAAAAAAAAGAAAAAAGAAAACATAACCCATATGGATTATCTGTTGTAACAATTAGATATCCATTTATCTTTAGTGATTGATTAATTTGCTTCACAGCTAACGCAGCCTGCTCCAAATGTTCAATCACAGCTTGAAAAGTAATACAATCATAATACCCAGCTTCAAACTCTAACTGGTAAACACTAGCTTCGAAAAAATGATTTTTATGTTCAGGAAATAGAAATTTAGCTCCTTCAATATTGTCTGAAAAATAGTCACATCCATCAATTTGTTTTTCAGGAAAGCAAACTCCAGCACTCATAACGAAGTAGCCAAGCCCACAACCAATATCTAGCACTTTGTTGCCTTCTATCATATCAATGCATTTATTTTTGGCACTATTTTTTTCAAAAAAAGGAATGCTTGAAAACTTATTTCGAAATTCTTTAGCGTTATATTTTTCCCCCCAAAATTGAAACGTATCTAAATCGCTCATGATTTTAATAACCTATAATTATTAGATTCCTGAAAGTACCACTTTAATTTCATAAAAAATCACTGTTACGTTTTAAGCTTAAAACAACTCGAAAAGCAGTATTGCCATCCCATAAATCAATCTCAGGTTTATTGGACGCTGTAATCGATAACATAGATACCACATCTTGCAGTAATTTTTCTGCAGTTGTTAATTTATTAGTTCCTTCTATAACAGTTACTGGCCTTTCCGTATTATTCCTCAAAGTTAAACATGGAATACCAAGATAACTAGTTTCCTCCTGAACTCCACCTGAGTCTGTAATAATTATGCGTGATTCAATTACCAGACTCATAAATGGAATATAACTCAGTGGTTGAGTAAGATGTATATTATCCGATTTATTAAGCTTTTCTAACAGTTCAAATTCTTCTAATCTTTTGCGAGTACGTGGGTGGACAGGAAATACTAGTGGTAACTTTGAGCTAATATCTATTAACGAGTTTACCAAATCATTTAAGTTTTCTTTATCATCTACATTTGATGGGCGATGAAATGTTACAACACTGTATTCTCTAGGTATGAGTTTAAATTTTTGAAATGATTTTTCCTCCTCTATTCTCGAACGCAACATTTCAAAGGAGTCAATCATAATATTTCCAACCCGCTCTATTTTATTCTCATCCACTCCTTCCTTAATAAGGTTTTCATCTCCATCACATGATGGCGTCCATAATAGATCTGCTATTGCATCAGTAACTTTTCTATTAATTTCTTCAGGCATTGTTTGATCAAAACTTCTTAAACCCGCCTCCAGGTGAGCCACTGGAATTTGTAGTTTCTTTGCTGTAATGGCACAAGCCATTGTCGAGTTAACATCACCTACCACGATAACCCATAAAGGCTGACATTTCATACATAACTTTTCGTATGCAATCATTACTTTTCCTGTTTGTTCAGCATGAGTTCCACTACCAATACCTAGGTGGCACTCTGGTTTTGGAAGGCTCAAATCATCAAAAAAAGCATCCGACATTTCTGTGTCATAGTGCTGACCCGTATGTACTAAAACAGGATGACACCAATCTTCTTTAGCTAACGCATGATAAATTGGTGCTACTTTCATAAAATTAGGCCTGGCAGCAGCAATAAGGTGAATTATTTTTTTCTGCATAAACCCATCATTTGTTATATTTTTTTAAAGTGTATTTTTTTCATTCAAAATTGTTTTGTATATATTTGTATACTTATACTCCGTCTTTTTTGGAGACCAAGTTTTCCATGCATGCTCAATTTCTTTCAAACCAAGCTCTTTTCGCTTAGCTTCATTTTCAATTAAAAATTTTAATCCTTGACAAAAACCTTCCGGTGTATTTTCAACCTGATAAGATATTTCAGAAGTAATTTCCGGGACAGTCTCATTATTTTGTTTGTTTATTAATACAGGTATTCCTGTTAAAAAAGCTTCTAATACAGTTTTTGAAATACCCCATTTCATATTACATATAGCAAATATGTCATGCTCAAATAACTCGCGGCAAAGTGTATCGTTATCAATTGATTTTTTAAAAACAACATTCCCAGTCAAGCCGCATTTATGTGCAACACTGTGCAAATGATTGTTTAAAACACCATCACCAACTATAGTAAGTTGGATATTTTTCATTTGAGACACCGCACGTATAATATTCTCAGGGCTTTTACCTTCTATATGACGACCAACAGCAATTACTTTAACTGATTTTCCAAGTTTAAAATTCTCCTTACGAATTATTCCACTTGGATTTATCACATTATAAGCAACGATAATATTCTTTACATTCAATCTCCTCAAATATGGCAATATGCCTTGATAGACTGGTAACACAACATCAGCTTCTCTTAAAACAGTCTTTGCCATACTATCCATAAATTTCCATTGGATTCGATCGAGTAAATTAACTCCTAAATGTTGATCCGGATTAGTGTGTAAGCTAACAACATATGGAATATCATATTTTCTTTTAATATCGCGTGCAGCAATACCATTAAAATAAGCACCATAACAACGAACTAGTTGAGGTTTAATCTGATCTGCTAACTTAACTACCCTTCTTGCCCACAAACTTATTAACCAAGGCCTCCAACAGAGTGTTCGAAGGAAAAATCTATTGCCTAGCGCTACATTATGTATAGTTAGCTTTGCATTTCCAACCATCCTTTGAACAAACTTTTGTTCAGGTTTATCATTATTAGTTAAAACAATATGGACTTCTTTAAAAAGATCTCCAGGATTATAATACCTGTCTGTAACTTCACCTTTCTTGACTAAGTCAGTCAGCGCATGAGGGATTATCACCATTAAAGAATTATATTGGGTTCCCATATTTAGAAAGCTATACCTAACAATCCTTCATATATTTTTTATTGATAACCCCAATACTGTAAAGCTGGCTTTAATATTTTCTCAACCTCATCTTGTTGTTCTATGGGTATATCATTTTTCCATCTACCAGTATTTGACTTCAAGAGTGGCACATCAAGTAAAGCATCATTCCAATCAATATCTAAATAAGAGCAAACATCTGTTAAAATTGCTTTTGGATTTTCCACTAGATTTTCTAACTGAATATCCATATATGTTTCACTTGGAACTTTATCTCGTATCCTTCCCCAAGCTTCTGTTAAATCACGGTAAACCTTAGCTGCATGAATTGCATCTTGAGGCATCCAATTTTGTTTTGAAAACGATGCCACTACGTCTCGAGGGTCGCGACAGATATGTAGTAATTTAATTTCGTTGTCTAACATCAAAAACTTATCAAACTTAAGATGGTTCCAAGTATTTCGATCTACAAAAATTTCACCATCATGAAAATTTAGACAGTTATCAATAATACTGTGATAAAAACGCGTACATTCTTCAAGTAATTTACTTTCATTATTCGGACCTATATAGGCCATCCAGTTCCTTTCTAAAAAACGAGAGCCAACCCAATTTGCTTGATATGAAAAATCAAGAATATTACTTAAGAAATCTTTCGTTAGAATATTAAAGTCTGGGCAAAAATCAGAAGCATCAAGATGAGCATACCTTGGCAATAAATTAATTTTCAGTTTTTTAGCTAACTTTCTAGGCCACATTTTTGTTATAAAGAATTTAGGTAAAGATGCCTTCTCTACATCTTCAAACAATTGCTTTAAGCGTTTATAACGAATATCTATGAAATAAGGGGACCATTCATGTTCAGTAGATGACAGAAAATCAAGTACGCCATCAGGATCAATCATAAACCGCCATGGAGGACTTACAACTGTTAATGGGTGTTTCTCTAGAATTTTATTAACTATCGTAGTACCGCAACGACCCGTGCCGGCTACAAGAACAATCTTTCTATTGTTTAAAGACAAGTCTATTCCACTATCCGTAAATACGGATTACCTCAAATGCTTCTGCTAGTTTAAAACCACCCTGAATACCACGGGTTTCAGCAAGACCTCTTATAAAATTTTTTGAAAAATAAGATCTACCTATTTCAACTTGTGATTTATATTCTTGAATAGCGGTTATTTTGTTTTCAAAATTTTCCTCGCTCAATTCTACGATATGTTGAACATCAAACGACCTTATATTCCAAGGCAATTCATAACCCAAAATAGATGAGCTTCGTAAAAATGCTCGAACACCTTCTTCATAAATTACTTTATGATCTTGATGATGATCTGCTGAAGCTGGAAGAAGTATTAAATCAGGTGAAAGAAGAGTACGAAGTTTAATTAGTTCTTCTAGAATATCCTGTCTATATTCAGAAAAACGTCTAACAGGAAAATTAAAATCAAATCTATTTTCATTTAGAACACCTAATTTACTCATTGATTTATTAAACTCTTCAATAAGAATATTTTCTTCAGCACCAGGTGGCAAAGATTCAATGCATTTTGAAAAAACAACAACGTATACTTCAATGCCTTTACCTATTTTTTTTGCTATAAGCCCCCCGCACCTAATTCAATATCATCTGGATGCGGAGAGAGTGACAGGATTCTTTTAATAGTATTCACTGAGTTCCCCTTCTATATAACACAACACACATTCATCTAATTTAAATTATTCCTTTATTCCGCCAATCATTAGCCAATGGCGCTGATAGTTGGTTATTACAGGGAAAAAATAATTTAAAAATTTCCAAAAAGGCTTGGTTTCCATAAAAAAAGGTTTTACAAAACCTGACTGCAGCATAAGTTGCTCAAGTTCTTTTCTAGTCCAGAAATTCATATGAACGTTATCTCCATTCTTGTTATGAATTTTCATCAGATGATTTTTTGTTTTCAAAGTATAATCAAAAATCAAAAACTTACCATCAGGACGCAACAGTCTTAAAACTTCATCGCAAACTTTTTTTCGGTTCTGGAATCAAACATAACGATGCTACTTGAAAAACAAAGTCAAAACTTTCCGATTCAAAAGGCAAGTTTCTAGCGTCACAATAAACAGAAAGATCACCTATTTCTTGATAGGTTGTTGTAGGCAAATCAGTGCCAATATAATATTCGAATAAGTTTTTATAGACAGCTCCGCCGGCTCCTAATTCAAGTACATTACCTCCGGTATAATTCTGTACAAGTAAATTTTCGACATGTGGATAACGTGTGCCTTTGCCCATTATTATAAATTCGTTCCAGTTGTTGAGTATTTGTATCGAGCTAAATTCAGTCTTGTTATTCCTGCAGTATGCGTATTACTTTCAGCATAACGTGCTTGTATATTTTCGATATCTTCGAAAGACAATACATCACGCTCATCTAGAAAAGACAATATTGTTTTCCCAAATGCTCGTAGCGATTTAGGCATGGTAGCTATATAATTTTTTCCAAACAAAGAATTCATATTTCGAATAATAATTCCAAACATGTTTCCTTTGCCCTCATTTCTATTATCATCATTCATGTTATAAGGCTCATATTTAACACCTAAAAAGTGACAGAGATTAGTAAGTGTCTTTGTCTGTTCTGTTATTAATTCTTCAAGAAGCATGACATGAACATTTTCTCTTTTAAAATATTTATAATACGCTGAGATAGTCTGATCGTAATATCCTGCCTTAAGCACCATAGAACCTAGTGGTGTGTCAAGAAAATTTGAAAAACTATTTTTTTTAGGAGGTAGTTTTTCAAGATGATGCAAATACGAAGAACGTAGCCAGGATTCTTGATTACGTAACACCATAATAACTTTTACATTCGGCAAAGTTTGCTTGATCCTCTTAGCAATTTTATCCTGATCATAGCAAACATATTTTTTATCAAAAACGTAGCCTGGCACAAGACTTTTATTAGACCATTCATGTCCATGACTAAATATATGCCCTGTAGTCAACGCTTCAAACATATCTATATAACACTTTGCTTCTTCTGGAACACATGATGTATATATATGGGTAGAATTTTTATACTCTGGTGATTGAAAATAACTTGCTTTTCTAGTCCAAAATACTTCTGAATGTTGACTAAAGTAACCTCGTAAAAATGTAGTACCTGCTTTATAGACGCCAGTAAAAAGTACATCTGGCAAACGTATATTTTGTTTCACCTGTTTGGACACTAATTATAATTCACAAGTATTGAGATTATTTAACGAAAGTTCTTAATCTCAAAAGTATTAAGTTTTTAAGCTCTGCGCGTGCAGTATGACAAAGTGTAATTATCGCTATAGAATAGACAACCACTCCAACTAATGTAGATAAAATAAGTTCTTGCCATTCAAACAAACTTACTTGTTCGAGCCATTTTTGAAAAGCTAATACACTTATTATCATAATCAAAGAAGCTCCAACAATTTCCCAGAGGAAACCTAATTTCGTTTCAAATGCTTTTGTTTTAAGAGATATACTAAATGAAATAGATAATTTAAAAGTAAATGCAACTAACGTCGCCCATGCCGCACCATACATACCATACTCTGGAACCCAAAGTGTATTCAGGATGATATTGGTTATAATTGCTAAAACAATTGAAACGGATGACCAGATTTGACGATACGCGAGTCCTAAAGAAACTTCATAAAAGCTTGAAATACTATTTATTGCATATGCAGCTGTTATTACACTAACAATCGATGCTCCCTTCAAAAAGTCTGGTGTTGCTAGTGTCAGAATTAAATTCTCGTTTACAAGAGAAAGTCCTGCAATAGTTGGAATAAGTAATACAATTATACCCCCAGCAGAAAAATTAAACAGATTTTGTAATTCTTTCTTTTTACCATTATTAAACAATTCCGCCGCTTTAGTAGGAAACATTGCCCAAAAAGGTCGCGCTAGCAAAGGAATAAAAACCAGACCTATACCATAAACTAAACTGTAGATGCCAACTTCCTCTAAATCACGATAAGCAACTAAAAAAAGACGATCTACCCAATTTATTCCCCACATAGCATAAGCAGCTGGCAGTAAAGGTATTCCGTAACGCAATAACTTTGGTATGACTGCTATTTCAGGAGTAGACCACCCATATCGAACCGTATGCCTAACGATTAACCCAAATAATAGAATTCCTTCTGCCAAAATTGTGAAAGTAATTAGTTTCAAAACATCGCCATCAATTAATAATAAAATAATGACTGCCAATATACCAAGTAATGCTTGAAAAACTGTTGTTATAGAAAAAGCACCTACTTCACCTTGCATTCTCATCCATCCTGTCATCACATTAGCAAAGATTCCAATGACCATAAATAAAATAGCAAAAGGAAATATTCCTAAAAAATTAAATCCAAGATCACCAAAGAATAGTGAAGCCACAATTTCTTCCATAACAAAAACAAAAAAACTTACTACGATGGATGAGATTCCAAGGAAAATAAGAAGCGCAGATAAAGCTCGGTTCTGCTGTTCACGGCTTTTGCCTGTAAATATTCTTTGTAATGCCTGATCCGTACCTAAAGCTATTAATGGTGAAAAGGTCAATACTATTGCTAGCAACTGTGACCACACACCATAGTCTAATGTTCCAAAATGACGAGTTAAAAGTGGCATGATGATCAACCCTTTCATTTTGACAAAAATTCCAGAGACGCCTAATAATGACCAACCTCTTATATAAGATTTGTACATCATTTTTTTAATAACGTTTTTTTGATTTTTCTTGCAATACGTATTGATAAAGGACTCAAGTCTAAAGTAAAAGAAGGGATAGCTATTTCTCTCCCCCCCATTTTTCTTTAAAACGTCGAATACCTTCTTCCTTTGGTGTTGCAGGTTCAGGACTATAACCAGCCAGGTTAAACCACTTATCACCAATACTTTTGTGATATTTGAATATTTCCCAGTGTAATAAATCTTGTACGGGCAGATTTTTCTTTAATGCATCTCCGAGTCTATTAGACGCAATCTCTGTAGTAATATTATTAAACCTATATGTTCCTAATGTAGCGAGCACATCATTTTGTAAATTTTTGATCACAAAAAAATGATAATCTCCTTGTCCATTATGATGCCACCATTCATACGCATGGTTTTTATTATTTAATTCTCGTTCATTTCCATAAACGTTTGTATAAAAATCTTGATAAAACTCATCAAATGTTCTACATCTATGAACACTCAGATCCATATTAATGCACTTTCTTATATTTTTTCTAACAGAGCGTTTAAAACTATTGAATAATTTTTCATTATCAAGATTAACAATTGATGTTAACCATTTATTCAACTTATAGCCTTTACTCTCAAATAATTTATATACCTCTTGATTTTGTCTCCAAGTAGCAAAAACAGGAAGATTTTGAAACCTAACTGTTTCAACATTTATTTTTTTTGCAAAGCTTTCAATGAGCTCAAGAAACTTGCTAAATGAGTCTAAATCACATGACTCATTCAAAACAGGCCCTTCAAAACATTCAAGAGTCCCATTTCCTTCTGTATTAGAAAACAAGTTATATAAAATACTTTTTTTTGATAATGAAGAAGTTTGTTTAAAGTGACTCAATAAAGCTCCACATATATATTCTTCATTATCACTTAATGTTAAAACAAATGAAGGCGCCCCTTTATTTATTTGAACTATTTTCGCTCTTGCTTCAGTCTGGCAAAAACCGGCACTATTAGCATTCTTAATAACCCATTTATCCCAATCTTTAGGTATAGAAGTTGCCTGTGACGTTTGAATAGGTTTTCTTTTTAGCATCAAGAAACCAGGTTCTCGAATGGGTCATATTTTCCAGAAGACACTTCTTTCACATGCTTTTCCATATCTTCAATATGTGGGCCAAAATCATTTTTTTTATCACCTGTAAGTAATGTGTAGTAAAACAAAAATCCGGTTAATGAATTTTCTGGATCGATATACTTTGTAACCCATTTACTGGAATCCACACCTATACTTGTTAGTTGATCTGATTGGCAACACCAGATAATTTTTTCATAAATTTCATCCTCTGTACGACAATTTATAAAGGGAGGAATATTTCCTGAATACATTAACTTAAAATAATCTGGATTAGCGTATTGCATTACGGGTCGACCCAGCGCCATAGCTTCATAACTTATACCTCCGGCACCGCCATGTGCAAACATATTTACAACCACATGAGATTTTAAAATTTCCTCATACAATTCGTCTCTACTTAAATCACTTTTCCAGGTAATGTATTCTGAAATACCTGCTCTATCGCACATCTCTTTTGCTACCAACTTATCGGGGCCGCGCTCCAGAATTGTTAATTTAATGTTATAACCTGCTTTTACAGCACGTATATATGCACGAATAAATTTATCATTACCTTTAGTCGAATTTCTGTTTACCCCAAAATTAGAATAATTCCAATCAATGTGGGAGCAGTGAAATAAGCGTAACGAGTTATTTTCCTTTTTATCGGCTTTTGCACTTAACGAATAAGATAAGTTTGGTACTAAATAAGGAAAACCATTCATGAAAATTACATTTGGAACTCGATACTGCACAATATGCTTTAATGTATGTGGCATAGGCAAACACCAATTCAAGTCAACAAAACGAACATATTGCCGATAATATATCCCTACTCTTGATTTTTCTGCCAATCGCTCCGTCATATCTGAGCCCGTTGACAAATTAATTATTGGTGGCAAGTTATATAAAAACCTAAAATTCCAAAGATGCCCAAGATGAAATATTAGTGCTCCAGTTATACTAAAAATTAACCTACATTGTCTTGCATATCGTAAAAATTCAAAAGAGTTTCGTAGATAAACAATATTTTTTTTATTTAAAGAATCAAGATAACTATCAGGCACCCCCATACTACTGTCACCGTAATGACGTACGACAAGTGGGTTCAATCCGTTTCTTGCTAAATGTTCAGCCATAATCAGATCATTGCCACACAAATTACCAATAACCATGACGTCATATTTTATTTTGGCAATATTTTTTTTCAAAAAAAATAACCTAATCGCATCATCGTATTACTAGCGATTAATTTAAACCGAGAGTTTTGTTCGTTTGTCCATTTTTTCCAATCAGGAAAATGATCAGGTAGACCAAAACGATCCTGAACAGAGTTAATTCGTTTTGAAAGCATTTTATTTACTCGCTGACTATCAAAGCCCTGAAGCTTTAGAAAATTAAATATCTCCTTAACCCCTTTTGTATCTAAACAGGTTGCACTTACAACTTTAAAGTTGCCTGAATCTAATCTAGCAATATTGTCTAAACATATTTGATTATATTTAGACCAGTACCATGCGCATTTTTCAAATCTTGATATAGATTTCCATTCATTAAATAGCGGTTCGTTTTCAGTAGGTCGCAATAACATATATCCCCATGGATCTTTTTCCGGTGGCAAGTCTGGTCCATTAGAACCATCTTCTTCTCTAGCATATATCACTGGCTTTTGAAATTTATGCCAATCCATTAAAGAACGCACAACATCTCGTCCATCACGATGAAGATAAATAATTTTTGCATCCCAAATCTTTAGAAGATACGGTAAAAATGAAGCATAAATAGGACTTTTATCTCCAAAAAAGTTACCTCTATTACAGACTTCTTCAATAATATGCTGTCTAGAATCGCGTAAAATTGCCTCAGGTTCTGTAACTCTATTTAGAATAAGTTCTCTCGACTCTACGAGTAATTTAGGAGAGGCTTCTACAAATACTTCTGCGTTACTTGCAGTATTTAATATATTAGCTAATGCAGTACTACCGCTACGATGACAACTAACAATAAAAAACACTTTTGACATTTTATGATATTTTCTTACACAAAATTTCATACACTCCCGTATGCCCACAATGTAATTCCGGATAAAATGAAACAGGTTTATGATTATTTATAGAGCATGAACCATCCGACCCATGTGCAAGAATGTCAAATCCAATCTTTTTTAAATATGAGAGAACATGTTGTTTAGGCATAATTATATTTACCCCTAATTCATGACTATTATTTGCATAAAAATTTATTGAATTTGTAATTGCATTAATACCTTCTTGCCTAGGATCATATTCATCACTTTTATTTGGCTCATTTAAAATACAATGCAAATACCATCCAATATCATTAGTATTTAAATATAACAGTCCGTTTTTTTTTAATACTCTTGAGAATTCTAATAATGTTTTATAGTAATTCGTATAATACACTGAGCTGTATGAAAATATCCCACTAAACTCACGGTCTTTAAATGACAAACTTTCTATATCTTCCTGAAAAAAAGAAATATTTTTTATTCTTCTTTTCTCTGCAATGGATTGAGCTATTTCAATACGCTTAGTATTCACATCAGCAGCAGCAACATAAGAATTATGTTTAGCAAGAGCTAAAGACCACTGCCCAAAACCACAGCCTGCATCAAAAACTTTTTCCATTGATTGAAAACCGAGTGCCCACACCCTTTCTTCATAGACTCCACTTGGTGTTTCTAACACCCTGCTCATGAATTCTTTATCTTTTATACTAAGATCTGTCATTTTATTTTATCAAAGAAAAGAAGATGTTCATTTCAATAATGATTAATTTCTTCTAAGCCATTCATCTACGTAATCACTAATGCGACTAGATCCAGATGTATACAGTTCATTAATAATCTCTTTATAAAAACTTAGAACACCATCTTTTTTTTCAATATACTGCTGAATATTTTCTTTTTTAAGTTTATTGATAACATAACTTTCTTTTATTAGATTGTAATTTCTTAGTGATGATGAGTTTAAAACTAAATGAACAGGATGAAAATTCAATACCTTTAAACCTGGCTTCATAAATTTTTTCTTTAATTTACTGACACCTAAATTATCTAAAATATGCATGTTATCCTGAAAAACATGAGGAACACGCACTAAAGCCTCGCCTTTTTCACTATAGCGAATTGTATGAGGAGTTACATTATCTGTATCTTTCAAAAAAATAGAACAATCAATTTTAATATTAAATTCTTCACACATCATTTGAAGATGTTTTTCGGACTGGTATAAGGAATGTGCTCGTACAATTTGAGCATCAGGAAACCACTGCTTTAATGTAGTCATTACTTCACGAGGATCACCACCCTGTGAACTTCCATGAAAAAAATTTGGGTGAACACCTACTTCAAAAAGATCTTTTTCTGATATCAAATTTTCAATAGAAGGACTTTGATGTGTTGCAAACCAGGTTGCTTTAACCTTATTTTCAATAAGAATTGATGCAGCTTCGTCAATCATCCAATCTGGAGCCCAATCAATATCTAGAGAAATAATAAATTGCGTCATTATTATATAGATAAAATAATATATTACTTTTGAAGCTTTACATAAATCGCATCTGACTGATTTATACTCAATGTATCTTTCGTATAAATTTTATCGATAAATCGTAATAGTTCAGGAGCAAAGGGAAACTTAATAAATCTCTGCAAGACTTTAATAAAAATAGGTTTTGCATGATTTCTCCAGAGGTAAAAAGTAGGTTTGACATCAACAATATTAAAATTTGTATTTTCATGAATCATTTTCACTAATTCATCGAAAGACATAAATGAGCAATAATCTTTTACTGTAAATGCATCTCCATATCCAAATGCTTCTGATGTTGTATGATTAAAAATAAAATAGCCACCAGGCTTCAACAATGATTCTATTTTTTTCAAAACTAATATTTTATCTTCTTTTTTTAATATATGTACAAACACTCCATTTGATACTGCAACATCCAGAGTATTATTAGCTAATGGCGTTTCTGTGGCATCACAATTAAATACTTCAGTATAATTTTTCTTTCTTGCTAGCTTTGTTCTTTCTTCGCATAATTCAACACCATAAATTTTATTAAAATGCTCTTTGCTCCAAAATTCATACCAGCTGCCATTTGATGTGCCTACATCTAATATCATATCCTTATTAACATTTTCCAACATGTTGGATACAACTTTTGAATTGGTTTTAAAATAATATTTATTCCATTGAGTATCATGTCTACCTTTAGCTGTAGTCCAATTTAACCCGATAATTTCAATATAATCCTTATGGCTTTTCATTTTACTTTCCAGTTAAATTTATTTTTCAGTATTCAACGTATCAGCAAGCATGCCTGTCAAATCTATTGGTCGCCAATGGCCAGGAACATAACTTTCAATCTTATGCTCTGGTTGATTTCCAGTTAAAGAAAGCTTTACCTTTTTATCTAATAATGAGGAAATGGTCTCAATTATTTCTGCTACAGACATAATTTGATCTGAAGCAATATTCGTAACTCTTTGTGGATTATCTTGGGCGATAAAGTAATCAACGATAATTTTTGCCAAATCATCAACATGCCCAATTGGCAATCTAGGTCCACCATCAGCATTACATATTACTGTTTCATCATTTTTTACTCTATTTATAAGTTTAGGAATCAAACGTTTATCTGATTGACCTTCACCATAAGGATAATATAGCTTTAATATATTCAAATGGCTGGAATATTCTTTTGCTATTTTTATCTCAGCTAAATATTTAGATAATATATAATCATTCTGTAGATCATCTAAATTATTAGTGCTCCCTGTTGACAAATAAATAATTTTTTTTATTGTTAAGCTATTGCAATACTTTGAAAAGCTTCCAATATTTAGACAATTTACATTGTATATTTCGTACTTGCCTCCTTCAGACATAACCGCCGCATGTACTACACAGTCAACAGTATTATCCAGACTTTTCCATGTATCTGGTTTTGTTAGATCAAAATCATGTTTGGCTAATGATAAAACAGAACTGACTTCTTCAGTTCTTTCCAGAAAATGACATAATCGCTTACCAATAAATCCTTCAGCACCAATAACAGCAACTTTCAAATCTAATTTCCTATTCAATTACTTTGAACTTGGCAATCCTTCAGCATTAAAGAATGTCTGACACCATTGGTCAAAATATATTAGCGACCATATAAGAAGTCTACGATTCTTTTTCCCCGATAGATGTTCATTAACTAGTGAGTGGACACACTTTTTATCTAAATAATCGTATATCATACTATTATTTGAATAGAGTCTGTCTTTAACAAACTCTATGCTTTCTCCTCTGAACCATGATGCATCTGGAGCGGAAAACCCTTGTTTCTTACTCTCAGTTATGTCTTTTGGAACATAACGGTTAAGCACATTGCGCAATAAAAGTTTTCCATCATTCGTTTTTTCATAATATTTCTCGCGCTTAGGACCTAGATCATTTTCATTTATACGCATCACTTCAGTCATACTTTTCAATTTTTGATGTACAGGAACTGTTTGTGCAAAATCTACCAAGTCATTGTCTAGAAAAGGGAATCTAGTTTCAAGACCATGAGACATACCCAATTTATCTTCTACAATTAATAAACTGTGTAAGAAGGTCTTAGCTTCAAAGTATAAAGAATGATTAATATAATCTTCAGGTCTTTTCAATTGTTCAGCATGTTCACGAAATACATTTCGAAAAATATCTCTTGTCCACACATCTTTTACATCACTCCATACAGGCTCAAATACTTTTCGAATATCTCTATTAGGAATTAATCGTTGCCAATATAAATAATAATTATCTATGTAGTGCTCAAAATCATTATTATCTAGAGCTCGATAATATCTCCATGGGTACCCTCCAAAGAGTTCATCTCCTGCTGTGCCTGCAAGCACAACTTTACCAAATTTTGATGCTAATTTAGACGCATAAAAATTAGGATAACTTTGTCCTACACGAGGTTCTTCTAAATGCCATACCATAGCAGATAAAGATCTTTCAAGATCTCCAGCTTTAAGAACCATCTCATAATGTTCAGTTCCAAACAAATAGGACATTCTTTCTGCCGACTCTCTTTCATCATATGCTAACTCAAGACCTGAGGCGGAACTTAAATCAAAACCCACAGTAAATGTCAGTAAATTATTAATATTTTTTGATGCAATTGCCGTTATTGAACCCGAATCCAAGCCTCCACTTAAATAACTCGACACAGGAACATCACTAACGAGCTGTCTTTTTACTGCTTGCTAAAAAAGATAAAGAAATTTTTCTTCATATTGATTTTGATTCAAACATTTATTTGGCTCAGAAAAATTATAATCCCAAAATTGTTGTAATTTAAATTCCTTATCTCTGGCGCCAAGAATCATGAAGCTTCCTGCAGGTATGAGTTGGACATTATCAAATAATGTAGAACTTGAGAAAAAGTTTTGAAAAGTAAAATATTCTAACAATCCTTTTTTATTTATATTTGGTTTATAAACACCACTTCCTAAAAAGGACTTAATCTCTGACGCAAATAAAAAAGTATTATTTCCCTTATAATAATATAGTGGCTTTATTCCATATCGATCACGAGCAAGAATTAATTCTTTTTTTTGATTGTCCCAAATTGCAAAAGCAAACATACCATTGAATTTCGATAAAGCTTTAACACCCCATTCAATATATGAGTTCAATACAACTTCAGTATCTGATGATGAAGTGAAGACATGCCCTTTTTTTCAAGTTCATCTCTAAGTTCCCTAAAATTATACACTTCGCCATTATAACTTATGACATAACGATGATTACCTGATGACTTCATTGGTTGATGAGCTGCAGCTGTCAAAT
This sequence comes from Pseudomonadota bacterium, assembly GCA_038142205.1. Taxonomy (GTDB): domain Bacteria; phylum Pseudomonadota; class Gammaproteobacteria; order Eutrophobiales; family Eutrophobiaceae; genus UBA7359. The sequence continues at coordinate 1,291,511 of JAYQJO010000001.1, forward strand.
CCAGAATAGCCAATCGCCTGTGACCCATGCCAAAATCTCCGTTTACATATAGCCCTTCTCCATCAGGCCCTCTATGCGCAATTAAGTCGTTCATACGCTGCAGTGCTTTTTCAGACACTGGCTTACTGTCAAAATTTAATATACCGCAAATACCACACATATTTATTTATTTATTATAATAATAGAGAATGAAACACTTATTTAATTTCTTGAGTTTTTCCTGCTCTTATCAACTTTAGACATATGTGATTTACGCCAATCAATAAGTTCTTGCAGACCTTGAGCCAATTCTACTTCTGAAACAAAATTAATTTCTTTTTTTGCTTTTTTCGGACAACCAATACGATTTCGGACTAAAGTTGCTTCACTGCGAGGGGCATACTGAATTGCTTTATTACAGCCAACCAACTCAATTAACATTTCAGCTAGCTCTTTTAACGAGGTACGTCTACCTGTTCCAACATTATAGTAACTTGCTGTTGAATCAGATTTCATTGCACAAATATTTGCGCGGGCACAGTCTTTCACTGCTACGAAATCAAAAGCTTCTGAGCCATCACCTAAAACAGTTGGTCCTTCGCCTTGGTCAATTGCATCAAGCATTTTCATAATCACTGCTATGTATGCGCCATGATAATCTTGTCGAGGACCATAAACATTCATATATCGTAAACCTACTTGGTTAAGACCATAACGGTGAGTAAAAGCTGTAGCCATTGCCTCACCAGCAATTTTTGTTGCGCCGTAAAAATTTTTATTATTGAATTGATGTTCTTCTGTCATTGGTTCTTCAAGAGCATCTCCATAAACAGATGCTGATGATGACCAGACAAGGCGATCTATATTATTATTAACACAAGCTTCTAGTACATTAAACATTCCTTCAACATTTACTTTAAATGCTGAACGCGGAAACTCATGGCATTGTAATAACCATAAAGCAGCAAAATGAAAAACTGCATCGCACTCCTTAACGGCCGCATTAAGTATATCTAAATGACAAATATCTCCTCCAATATCGAATACTTTTACTCGGGGATCTTTAAGCGCATCTTCAATATTTTCTACAGAACCACGTACAAAATTATCATAAATAATAATTTCTTTTACATCTTCATTTATTAATTCATCAGCAACATGAGAACCTATAAGGCCGGCCCCTCCAATCAATAATATTTTTTTATTTCGTATATCCATTTTATTTAATCACTCACTCTGAAATAGCTTTTTTTATATAACTACATATTTTAACTTGTTCTCTTTCCAGCAAATATGGATGCATAGGTAAACTAATAACCCTTGATGCTACTTTTTCTGAATAAAAAAGATCTTGGTGATGATTATTCAACTTAAATGCAGGCTGCTTATGCAAAGGCATTGGATAATGAACAGCAACAGGAATATTATTGTTAGACAAATATTTTTAAGGGTATCTCTGTCATCAACCGCAATAGTATATTGAGCATATACACTCGTATTATATTTTCGTATAACAGGTGTTAAATTGCCTATATCTTTTTTTTGAAAAAACTCAGAATATTTATTAGCAACTTTATTTCTTGCTTTTATTTCTTCCGGAAATATTTCCAGTTTTTTCAATAGAATAGCTGCTTGAATAGTATCCATTCGACCATTAATTCCTATTCTGGGATGATAGTATCGGCTTTCTTGTCCATGTACTCTAATTTCCCTCATGCTTTTTGCCAGACTTTCATCTTCAGTAAAACATGCGCCTCCATCGCCATAGCAGCCTAGTGGCTTTGATGGAAAAAAACTTGTGCAACCTATAGTTGTCAATGAACATGATTTTCTTCCCTTGTATGTAGCGCCTAAACTTTGTGCTGCATCTTCTATAACTGGAATTTCATGCTGAGCAGCAATTTCATTTATTTCATCGAAATCAGCACACTGACCATATAGACTAACAGCGATTATCAATCGTGTTTTTGAAGTAATAACATTCTTAATGCTTTCAACAGATATATTATATGTGTCAGGTTCAATATCGACGAAAACAGGCGTCGCACCAAGAAGGCAAATAGTTTCTACTGTGGATATAAATGTAAATGGAGTAGTTATTATTTCATCGCCAGGCTTTATTTCCAAAGCCATCATTGCTATTAATAATGCATCTGTCCCACTAGATACAGCTATACAATGCTTAGAACCTGTAAATTCGGATAATTTGTTCTCAAGTTCAAAAACTTCCGGCCCCATGATGTATTGTCCATGCTTTAATACCTCATCAATACGGCTCTTAATTTTATCCTCAATATTTTTATATTGAGTTTTTAAATCAATAAACTGCATCTTTATTTAGCTAAAAAGCAAACTCCATTTTTTAAACAATAAATTTCCCCTGTGTGAGGACACACTGTTTCACCTTCTCCAGCAGGGTTTAAATCCAGTTTCTCTCCATACCGACTCATCCACCCAATATGTTTAGCAGGCACCCCAACAACCAATGCAAAATCAGGAACGTTTTCAGTAACCACTGCACCGGCACCAATAAATGCATATTCACCAATAGTCACGCCACAAACAATCGTACAATTTGCACCTAAAGTTGCTCCCTTCTTTACTAAGGTATCTTTATATTCGTCTTTACGTGAAATCAAAGATCTTGGATTATATACATTTGTAAATACCATACTTGGGCCACAAAAAACTCCATCTTCAAGTATAACATTGTCATATACAGAAACATTGTTCTGAATTTTCACATCACTTCCAATCGTTACTCTATTACCAACATACACATTTTGTCCTAAAGAACACCTTTTACCTATCGTTGCTCCCGTACTAACATGAGCCCAATGCCAGACTTTACTTTCATCACCTATTTTTGCACCTTCATCTATAATAGCTGTTTTGTGTATAAATACAGTCATATTCAAACTAGAAATCTCAATGTTCTAATGGTAGTGATATTCTGCGACCGTCTCGAGCAGAGGTATATATAGCAATCAATGTTTCTAAAGAACGCAATCCTTCTCGACCATTTATTTCTGGCGCATCTTCACCCTTAATCACGTTAATTATATTTTCATAATAAAGCGGGTGCCCAACACCATAAACAGAATCAACCTGATAATTTGCATCTCTAATCTTTTTATCTTCATCTTTTTCATCAGAAAATTCCCAATGTTTAATTTCATTGACAGCGACGCCACCTACTTGCACTGTGCCTTTTTCCCCAAGTATTGTAATCGAGCCTTCCAGGTTTTTTGGATATGTAAGCATAGTGACATTTACTGACCCCAAAGCACCACACCTCCATTTAATATTAGCAACTCCTGTATCCTCAACTTCAATATTACGTTCCATAGTCGCTGTATAAGCATGAACACTTTCAATTGGTCCAATTAACCAGTCCAACAGATCGACATAATGACTGGCTTGATTCATGAAAGCACCACCGTCAAACTCCCATGTTCCCCTCCACCTGGCTTGATCATAATATTCCTGAGGCCTAGTCCAAAAAACATTTACATTGACCATATATATTCTGCCAAAACGCTTTTCTACAATAGCTTTTTTCAATAATTGCAATGTTGGATTTAATCTATTCTGTTTAACAACAAAAAGGTGCACACCTTCTTGATCACAAACACTAACCATTTCCTTACCATTTTTAAGTCGCGTCGCCATAGGCTTTTCTGTAATAACATGACGCCCATTTTTTGCAATTAAAATAGTTTGCTCAGGATGCAGTCCACTTGGAGTACATAATACAAATACATCTGCATTTGAGTTTTTTAATGTTTCTTCAAGGCTACTATAGCCCTTAACATTAATTTCTTTTTTAACTTCACTTAATACTTGGCTGTCAATATCACATACAGCAACTAACTCAGCATTCCTCTTATGTTCTTCAATGGCCATAAAATGTTTTCTTGCTATTCTGCCGCAGCCAATAACAGCAAATTTTATTTTTCTACTAGTAATTTTTTTAAGAATTTTATTCACCATAATTTATTCTCATAGTTGAGCGATTGATAATATTTTGAAATTTACTAAAAACAAATTAAATATACTGAGCGATCCCTAACATACTTAGCCCTACTAAATATTTGGAATGCCTTTTGGGGGTAAGATCCAACGTTCTTATTAGATTAGCAACTTTATTTTTAAGCTCAACTGGAAACTTAAGTTCCATTACATACGATGAATACTCATAGGCACTAGTTTGTGATAATTTCAAATATGAGCCAGGATGGTAAAATTTTATTTCTTTATCAATAGTAATCCGTAAACCACTATATTCTTCCATATATTCACGCTTGTAGCTTACAAATAAAGAAGGGACATAATAGTCGTCAAATAACATCGTTGACGAAATATCATTCTTTTCAAGGTGATTTTTTATTTCAGGAAGGATATCTTTAACTTTTATATTCAATAAATCATATTTTATAGATGGTATTGAATAAACCTTTTTATTTCCCAGCCTTCCATCACGATACTTTAATTCTAAATTCGGAATTCCATCAGTATTTATTCCCTGTACACCGTACCACCTGAGGCGCATCTTACGTCTTTGAGAAACTCCTGCCAGATTATCCCGTACTGACTGAAAACTCACATCATCAAAATACAAACTATTAACATAACGAGAGGGGAAAGCATTTCTTGTAGTAGTGTTACACATCCAAGAAAGAGATGATGCTAACTGTCGCTCATTTAAAATAAACTTAAGTTCATATCTACCAGAATTTGTCATTTTTTCATCACACTCTTTTGATACAAACTCTTTACATCTATTTTTTCAGATGCAATTTCTTTATTGTCAACAGTCATAAATGTACCATTTTGACTTATATAGTCATTGGCTTTCCCTTCAACTGTACAGTTTACTAACTTTAGAATTGGCGAATCAAAAATATCCTTTTTTATGTAGGTCATTGCCGCATGCAATTGATACGAATTTATAGTGACATTAGTTGCCATAGTTTGACTACCATCTTTAGAGGCAATGCCCACACCAACATTCTTAATGAAGCTATTACTAACGTAAACTTCACTAGATTCTCCAACAGATACTCCTTTATCATGTACATTTTCAATTTTCACATTGTTAATTTGAACCTGACTACCAGAAAAATCTACTGCATCTCCTTTAATATTTGAAAAATTAGAATTTAGGATTTCTCCTGATGAAAAATCACTATCAAAACCATCAGATTTTGATTCATTAATGGTAGTATTTTTTATTGTAAACTTAGAGCTGACAATATTGAGAGCATCTTCTGCTTGACTTCCTAATATCTCTACATTACTGAGAACAACATCAGACTTATAAAATGTCACTCCGCTAGTTAACTTTAATAGATCATGCTCGGTCTCTGATGCTCCTTTAATAACAACATGCTCTAACACTGATGGATTCCTTGAATCAAGAACATAAAGTCCTTTCCATGACCTTTCTTTTGGTTTAAATTTAATTTTATTATTCACTTCACCCATAGCACGCAAAGATCCACCTTTGATTATAATATAGGCGTTTTCAGAAAAATAAATATGGGCGCCTGCAGCAATAGTTAATGAACCATCAATAAGTAGAGGTTCATCTAAGTGCCACTCTCCTTCTTTAATTAACCAGTTATTATTTCCTTCATTTTTTAAAAAAGGATATGACGTTCTGGTCTCATTCAATATCGGGTTTGATATACCTTCTGTTAGATGAGTTGGAGTAATATGGTAAACACGTAGATTTCCTTTATATTCAGTTTCAACGCTCAGCCTTCCATCAAATATACCCTTAAATTCAGTATCAACAGATATCGGAGTATAAGCATTAGGTTCGTAACCAGAAATTTCTATTGGTTTAAAATCTATTGCTTGATTATCTAGGAGAAGGTTTGAAACTTTTACTTTTTCAGGCAACAAATTATATAAATCAATTACTCCATTATCAAAATGACGTGCATATATGTGTACGGGGAATTCATCGGCTTGACTTTCATCCGGCAACATATCAATTACAGTACTATCATAAGATTTATTACTATCATCTTCTTGAGGTAAGAGATAAAAGTCTAGATTTGATCGAATTAATTTTAAGTTTTCTTTTACGACTGATGAATCTACTACATTATCGAGTGGGAAATAACTTTGATAGTAATTTAAATCTTCATCGATATGAGAAATAACATCTGCTATAACATTAAAATTTTTATACAAATAATTTTTATATTTTTCAGTTATTACTATTTGTTTATATATATCTGATGTTAAACTATACCTTTTCTCTACACTCAGATCATTGAATGCGCCTTGGTCAGTAGTTATCGGCTCAAGTTTTAAGGTATAAGGATTAAAATACTGTCTACTGTTACCTGGAGCAAGAGTATGCGTACTATTCCATATGATAGATAGAAACAGCGCTCTACTATAACTATCTATATCATACAAACTAGAATCATCTTGAAGTAAACGTTGTTTAGCAATATAACTCATCCACTTTCTGTAAAGTTCTTGTTGCAGATATTTTTTCCCACCATAAACATTTTGATTTAAAACCACATCTGACAATCTATAATCAGCATAAGGATTGTTTGACCCCATTCTATATGCCCATCGTTCTTCATTCCCAAACCTTAAAATTAAAGCTTCCTTTCGTTTTTGTTTTTCAAGCATTTCTTTAGACATATGTTCTTCAATATTCATTATCCCCCAGCTTGCACCATTCATAAATATTTTTGCATAGGTATGATCAGGCGCCAGATTACCTGCTCGCCTTATTAAAGACTGAAACACTTGATCATATGGATGTTGTCTAGCACTTGGCTTATGTACAGAAAACTTTTTATAACCTAGTAATGTATTCTTTCCTTTTAGTGATATGCGCAAACTCATTCTATATTTACTGCGCCAATGCTGTGCAAGGTCACCTTTTAACCTTATATTTGCTTTGTAATTCTTACCTTTATATCGAATTCGTCCTTTTACATCTGATGGTGAAACAAGAATTTCTCGAGATATTGCTTCTTTCTTATCTTGTAATATTTTTTGATAATCTAAAAACTTTAAATCTAAATCTATTCGATCTAGAACAGGTCTATCTGGATAGCCTTTAATATTTGATAAAAGTATACTTGGTGAATTTATTAAAATTTTTAACAAAAGCTCATATGATTTCCCATTAAAGTCTGAAGGTGCAGAATAACCTAAGTCATAACTCATGATTTTATCGAAAAAAGAAAAGTATCGATAACGTGGATGGACATTAAAGATCGTGAGAATTGACAGTATTAAAACTATTGTCAAAACTAGAATGGGTTTCAAACCCATTTTATGTAATTTAAAAATCAATTATTACTAAATCCTGACTAAATATTACCAATTCGTTTTAGCTTCAAAGAACGTTAAATTCATATTTGGATCAAGGTTAGATATTTTTTCTATCAAACCATCCAAACTTGTGTTTTCAACTGGAGAAATAAGTAATACTGCCGTGCTTGCTGACTGACTATTTTCCAGCCTAACAAGACTTAAACTTTCTGCAAACCCATCAATTTCACTGATTAATTTATCTAGTGTTAAACTTTTTTCATTCCAATTAACAACCAAGTTATATTCAGTTTTCTTTTGTACTTTCAAATTTGAAAGCCAAAAATAAATGATCATTAGTGTACCTGTTGTTAATAATGTAGTTATTGCAACATAGCCAGCGCCATATCCTAAACCAAGTGATATAGCCATAAATAGATATACTAGCTCTTCAGGTTCTTTAATTGGTGTTCGAAATCTAACTATAGATAAGGCACCTACAAGACCTAATGACAATGCTAATGAAGACTTCACAACTATAATAACAGTGAATGTTACCGCAGAAAGCACGGGGATGATTGAGCCGATATGCATCTTGCCAGTAAGTGAAAAAGAACGGTGAATGTAAAATGCGCGGACCACGAAAGACATCAAGGCACATACAGTAAAATTAAACAATGTGACGACTAAATCTAACTCATTGGCATTTGTAGTTAAAAAATCACTTATCGATTGAATATCATTCATAATAGACCTTCATAAAATGTTTTAAATTATAGGTATTTTAGGCACGCTACCGCCCTACAGTGTCACATATGACACCGTATATTCAATAAAATAATCAAGCCTAAGCTCTAATTATTCAGAATTTAATTGTGGTTCCTTCGAATCTATATTTATTCCTAATATGTCAGGAATAAATATAATTTCAGGGCTAACTTGTGTACTCACGTACTCGATTAAATTTCGAGAATCTTTAATTTCAGTAATAATGCAGGCATCAAAATCTGATAACAAATCAAATGAATTCCACAAAGGTAATCCTAGAAATAATTTGTTTTTTGCATATCGATCTAATGTACCTACGATATCGATACCTTTTTCACCTGCTCTAAGACTTGCAATTTCTGCGAATTCTGACATTCCACATAACAACACTTTATGCATATCATTATTAACACACTCTTCAAAGACGTTCTCACACGAAACGCTTGCTCGACGATAAAAATCAAATGATGTTGTTAAATATGCAGCGGAAAGACGGCTCTTTTCTATAAAACCTTTTGGTGTGAGGTAGTATAAATACCGATTTGCCGGAGCTTGTTGAATTTTTATTAGACCTTTTCTGACACAGCGCTTTAGATATGAATTCGCCAGTCCTAACGCAACATCAAGTTGAGTGGCCAAGTGTCGCTGTGTGACATCACTTTTTTCTCAATCGTATTGAGTAATTCCAAAGTCAGAGCGTCTTCTTTTTCTTTTATGTTCATTATTTGAACATAATACTCTTTTTGTTCATTTTGTGAACTTATTCGAATAGTACTTATATCAAGTATTAAATGTGTAAAATACGGCTAATGAAAAGACTTATACGATGGCTGCTCTATGTAAAACCTCAAGTTTTTCAATAAATTTACCCTTTTAAAAAAACAACTTACTTAATCAATATGGATTTATTTTTCTTCTGGTGTTCAAAGCTGATGTGGATGCTACTGGCCCCACTGAACCTTGTATTTATATCGATTGTTTTAATTACAGCGCTCCTTTGGTTCAAATTTTACCGTTTAAGCAGTATAGCCATGATTTTATTAACTAGCCTCCTGACAATTCTTGCATTTATACCTATTGGTAGTTGGCTCATCTCCCCTTTAGAAACCAGATTTGTTACTAACCCTACTTTGCCAGTGGATATTGATGGCATTATTGTTTTAAGTGGTGCGGAGTTAGCGCATAAAACATCATTCTGGAATCAGGTTGAATTAGGAGGTTCTGCAGAACGTGACCTAGAATTTATGAAATTAGCGAAAAAATATCCTGAGGCAAAATTGGTTTTTACTGGAGGGAGTTCAAGTTTACTAGACCAATCCTACAAGTCAGCAGATGTGGCAAAGAGATTATTTACTGAACATGGTTTTGATACGGACAGAATATTATTCGAAAGACAATCTCGTAATACTTGGGAAAATGCAACCAATAGTAAACTACTTGTTCAACCCCAAAAAAATGAAAACTGGCTATTAATTACAACAAGTTGGCACATGCCTCGTTCTGTTGGGATTTTCTGCAAAATTGACTGGCCTGTTATACCTTACCCTGTTGATCACTGGACAATAACGGACAGCTTGTATCGCATTGAATTTAGTCTTGCAGGTCATATGTCTGGTCTTGCTCTGGCACTTAAAGAATGGATAGGTTTGATTGTTTACTACTTTACCAATAAAAGCTCTGAAATTTTTCCAGGCGGATGCTGAACACTAAAAGTTCAGAAATATAAGGGGGTTGCATATTCCTGTATTTTCAAATGCCTTCTTACCAATTCTCCTAGCTTTAGTTTCGAATAAACAAGATTCCAGGATTTATGTTGATACAGCCGGTAAATAATTATTTTTTACTAGATAATTAATTATTTTCTGAACACTATCTTCGACTGTTAAGTTCCCAGACTCAATAACAAGCTCAGGTTTTTCGGGCGTTTCATACGGTGAAGAAATACCAGTAAAATCGGGAACCTCACCTGCTCTGGCTTTCTTATATAAGCCTTTAACATCTCTTGATTCACACACACTCAAAGGTGTGTCACAAAATATCTCGATAAAATCGCCCTTTTCTACCAGTTTTCTAACAATACGACGATCCTTTTTAAACGGAGAAATAAATGCCGTCATAACCATAATTCCAGCATCCATCATCAACTTACTCACTTCACCAATACGACGTATGTTTTCTATTCTATCTTCCTCAGAGAACCCCAGATCTTTACATAAGCCATTTCTAATATTGTCACCATCTAACACATAAGTCCTGACTTCATAATCGTGCAACTGTTCCTCGAGAGCATGTGCAAGCGTGGATTTACCTGCTCCGGAAAAGCCGGTAAACCATAAAATTTTACCTTTATGTAAATTTAAACATTCACGATGATGACGCTTTACAGTTGGTTCATGCCATCGTGTATTTTCATTGGTCAGTTTTTCAGTTTTACTGTTCAATTTTTACGCCCGATACAATGATATTCAAATCCGAATTTTATCATATCACCAGGCTCATAGACATTCCGTAAGTCTATGAACTTATTATCTTTCATGCTGCTCTTAATCCTGGACAAATCCATCCCTCTAAAGACATTCCATTCGGTCAGGATCACTACTGCATCTGCTTTCTCAATGGCCTGATAGGGATCATCAACGTAATTTATACCTTCTGGTAATAACTCTTTTGCCTCGTCCATACCTTTAGGATCATAGGCGTAGATTTGCGCCCCCTTTTCCAATAATACAGGTAATATCGATATTGCTGGAGAATCACGCATGTCGTCCGTTTCGGGTTTGAATGTTAACCCTAGAATGGCAATACGTTTCCCAGATACATCATCATCAAATGCGCCCCTTATCTTCTTAATCATCCTTGCTTTTTGAGCCGCATTAACTTCGATTACGGATTCAACAATCCTGCTGGTTATACCGTGTTCCTGAGCTATTCTGACCAGAGCCTGAGTATCTTTTGGAAAACATGAGCCTCCATAGCCTGGTCCCGGGTGTAAAAATTTTCTGCCTATTCGTCTATCCAATCCCATACCTTTTGAGACAGCATGAACATCGGCACCAACAGCCTCACAAAGCATTGAGATTTCATTGATAAAGCTAATTTTTGTTGCAAGAAAAGCATTGGATGCATACTTTATTAATTCAGCACTTTCCAAATCAGTAAATAGGAGAGGTGTTTCGATCAAATTCAGTGGTCTATATAGTTCCGTTAACAAGCTTTTGGCTTTATCAGACTCAACTCCGATTACAACACGATCCGGCCGCATAAAGTCGGATATAGCAGCGCCTTCCCGTAGAAACTCAGGGTTTGATGCAACGTCAAATTCAGCATCAGGACTCACTTCTTTTATAATGCGCTTTACATTTCTTGCTGTTCCAACAGGAACAGTCGATTTATCCACTATTACAGTATAACCACTAAGGCTAGCAGCAATCTCCTTTGCTGCTTCATAGACATAAGTAAGGTCAGCGTGTCCATCCCCTCGTCGTGTAGGTGTTCCTACTGCAATGAAAACCAGATCAGACTCAGCGATATGATTTTTATAAGACTGACTGAATTGTAATCGCCCTTCATTAACATTTTTACTTACCAGTTCTTTTAAACCGGGTTCATAAATAGGAATAACTCCTTGTTCCAAAGCACGAATCTTATTTTTATCTTTATCAATACAAACGACCTCTGCGCCAAACTCAGCAAAGCAGGTTCCAGAAACCAGACCGACATAACCTGAGCCTATTATCGATACTTTCACTCTAAAATATACCCCTTAATTATATTACAGCCTGATTAAGGTTATTTCTTCTGGCTTTGAGTCACGTGGCAAGACTGATTTAACATCAAATATCACCCCTTTTCATCTTTAAGAAGGGTTGTTAACTCCGGCCAAGAACCTGTTAAAAAGAGTTTATGTGGTACAGCTAGAATCAATGCATCCGCTAGTTTTAAATCAACTTGCGGTACTATGTTCAAACCATACTCTTCCATCGCTTCTTCTGTTGAGGCCATGGGATCATGTATTTGCACTTCAAGTTCATAACTTTTCAATTCATCAATAATATCTGTAACTCTTGTGTTTCTTAAATCAGGAACATCTTCTTTGAAAGTCAAACCCAATATAGTCACTATGGAAGATTTCACATTAACATCATTTTTTATTAAAGCCTTTACAACTTGATTCGCAACAAAGCTGCCCATGCCATCGTTAATACTACGACCTGCTAATATCACTTGTGGAATATATCCCATGATTGATGCTTTATGCGTTAAATAATAAGGGTCTACGCCAATACAATGCCCCCCACTAGGCCTGGGCGAAAAGGAAGAAAGTTCCACTTTGTTCCAGCTGCTTCCAATACATCAACAGTATCTATATCCATTCTTTCAAAAATCAGACTTAACTCATTCATCAAGGAGATATTTAAATCACGTTGCGTATTCTCAATTACCTTGGCAGCCTCGGCAACCTTAATTGTAGTTGCTCGATAAACACCTGCTGTTACGACAGATTCATAAACTTTGGCAACAATCTCCAGCACATCAGGGGTTTGCCCAGAAACGACCTTAGTAATAGATGTAAATGTATGTTCTTTATCACCTGGATTAATACGCTCAGGAGAATAACCTACAAAAAAATCTTTACCGCAGACTAAATTAGATTCTGTCTCGAGTACGGGCACACAATCCTCTTCCGTCGCACCAGGATAAACTGTAGATTCATATACAACGATATCCCCCTTTTTAAGTTGTTGTCCAACGGTTCTTGATGCAGCTAAGACCGGACTTAAATCGGGATGCTTGGCCTCATTAATTGGAGTAGGCACTGCAATGATATGAAAATCTGCAGATTTAATGTCGATTGCATTTGGGGTGAAAACAATATCTGAGTCTCTTAATTCACCTGACTCGACTTCCAAAGTATTATCTACCCCGGATTTCAGTTCAGCAATCCGCGCATTATCTACATCAAAGCCAATTACCTTTCCTGCTTTACCAAATGCTACAGCTACAGGCAAGCCAACATAGCCCAAACCTATAACCGAAATCTTACGACCGTGTGACATTACTATTTAACTCCGTGATATTCTTTATACCAATTCACAAACCTTTCTATACCTAACTCAATGGGAGTATCGGGTCTATAATTAATATCCTTTTCTAAATCATCAATATCAGCATAGGTTTCTGGTACATCACCGGGCTGTAAGGGTAAAAAATTAATCTCGGCCTTTTTACCTATCTTGTCTTCCAGGATATGAATATAATCCATCAACTGAACGGGCTGATTATTACCTATGTTATACAAACGATAAGGTGCCATACTGGTTCCAGGATCAGGAACTGTACCATCCCACGTTTCGTTTGGAGTAGCTACCGTGTCACATACTCCTACTACACCGGAAACAATATCATCTACATAGGTAAAGTCACGTGCATGATGTCCGTTATTAAAAACATCAATAGGTTTCCCCTCAAAGATGTTCTTAGTAAACAAAAACAAAGACATATCGGGCCTACCCCATGGCCCATAAACTGTAAAGAAACGCAATCCAGTTGTTGGCAGTTGATATAAATAACTATAAGTATGTGCCATTAATTCATTACTTTTCTTGGTTGCTGCATAAAGCGAGAGCGGATGATCAACGTTATCGTGAACCGAAAAAGGTTTGCTGGTGTTAGCCCCATATACAGAACTTGAAGAAGCATAAGTCAAATGCTCAACGTTGTTATGGCGACAAACTTCAAGAATATTGATAAAGCCCTGAATATTAGCATTAATATAAGCAAACGGGTTTTCAAGTGAATATCTAACACCAGCCTGCGCCGCAAGATGAATTACTCGATCAATTTTATTTTCCTCAAAAATTGATTTGACTGCTTCATAATTAATTATATCAAGCTTTTGAAAAATAAACTTTTCACGCCCTCTAATTTTTTCTAGTCGAGCTAATTTTAAATTCACATCATAATAATCATTTAGGTTATCAACACCATAAACATGATCACCTCGTTCAAGCAATCGTGTTGCAACATGAGATCCAATAAACCCGGCAGCACCTGTTAAAAAAACGTTCATAATTTTAATTCAATCTATATTGTTAATTAAATTTACTGAGACATACTTTAATTTAATATTTAAACGGAGAAATACTTTCATCCAGTTTTTCACCTAAATACCATGTTTTCATAAGTTGGTTATACCTTTGTAACGCATCAGCACGACCAAAATCGTATGCTCTTTTATACCATTCTTTCGCAAATGCCTTGCTTTTATGCATAAATGCGGCCTCTGCTAATATATACATATCATCACTGATATTAATCCTTCCATCTTTCTCATTAGTTACATTGATATAATTTTTGTTTTCCTCAATCATTTTTTTCAATGTTTTACTTAACATCAGTATCCCACTATTTCTTATACTTTTATCGCGTCGAAATATTGGGTCTGGGGCATTCGAGTATAGTTTTGCCAGCTCTAATTCAGCCTTCAATTTAAAGTATTCATTTTTCTTATCATCTGCTATCATTATATTTAGAGTTAACAATGATTTCTTTTCTTCAAAATCAATTATCGACTTATACTCAGGAATAATTTTAACAGCACCCAACCAAATTATAAAAATTATATAAATATTTATAAAAATAATAATCGATAGATGAGTTTTTTTAGAAACTAGGTATCTTTCAAATTCGGATACAAGAATTAATGTTATAAAAGCTGAAAATAATACAACATACAAAAACTCTATCGTATTTGAACGTAGTGAAGCAAGAATCACAGTCAGAATACTTGCAAGCGATCCCAATAATACAATTATCCACAAAAATTTGTCGCCGGAAGATAACCTAAACATAATTTTGGCTCACTCAGTCAGAAAAAAAATCACTTTCTAAAGTCAACTATATATTTAACGAACTTAAATTAAGATGGCTTCCTCAAGGAAACTGATTACTACTCCCTATACGAACCAACCATCGCTTCTCTCGATTTTTAAATTCATTCCATACAAATTTGTTGAACTAAAATTCTTATTCTGGAATACCATTATTAAAGCAGCAGTTTTAATGCCGCTTTTTATAGTGGCGTCCCCAAGGGGATTCGAACCCCTGTTGCCGCCGTGAAAGGGCAGTGTCCTAGGCCTCTAGACGATGGGGACAATATGACTTGTCTATATATTTGGTGGAGCTAGGCGGGATCGAACCGCCGACCTCTACACTGCCAGTGTAGCGCTCTCCCAGCTGAGCTATAGCCCCATAAAAAACTGCTAACTCAACAAGGCGGCGACTCTACGTGAGAGCTTGAATTCTGTCAAGATTTACTACGACTTTCAATGAAATCAATGCCTTTACGCAATCGGGACAAGCTCTTTTCCTGTCCTAATAAACGCAAGGTATCATCAATGCTGGGAGAAATACCTGTACCTGAAACAGCAACTCGAAGTGGCTGTCCTATTTTGCCCATTTTCATCTCGAACTTTTCAGCCGTACCTTCAATGGCCGCCTTAATGTTTTCATTATTCCAATGCTGAATCACTTCTAATGATTCATAAAGAACATTCAGAGGTTCTAGAACTACCGGACGTAAATGTTTTTTCGCAGCATTTTCAGCATACTCATCAAAATCTTTATAAAAAAGCAAACTTTGTTCAGCTAAGTCTTTTAGGGTTTCTGTACGCTGCTTTTGTATATCAATTAAATCTTCTAGATCAGGGCCGTTTTCAATGTTAATACCCATCGCTTTAAATATCTGGCTAAGAGGTTCTTTTAATAATGCATTGTCCGTATTTTTTAAATAATGCTGATTTAACCAAAGTAATTTTTCTGGATTAATACTCGAAGCAGATTTATTCACATCCTTGATATTAAAACTAGCCATCATTTCTTCAATGGAAAATATTTCCTGATCGCCTTTAGACCAACCCAAGCGTACTAAGTAATTCAAGACCGCTTCTGGCAAATAGCCCTCTTCCTTATATTGCAAAACACTTGCAGCACCGTCTCGTTTTGATAACTTCTTACCGTTCGGGCCCAGTATCATGGGGATATGCGCATAGTTCGGAATTACAGCATCCAATGCTTTCAGTATATTAATTTGTCTAGGCGTATTGTTTAAATGATCATCACCACGAATAACATCCGTAATTCCCATATCCATATCGTCAACAACGACCGTTAAGTTATAAGTAGGCGTTCCATCTGAACGAGCAATAATTAAATCATCCAACTCACTATTCTCAAACACAACGCTGCCTTGCACATGATCATCAACAATCACCTGACCTTCAGTAGGGATCTTAAACCTTATTACAGCGTTAGCATCTGTTACATTTGATGAACGGCAATACCCATCGTAACGTGGCTTTTCACCAAGTGACATAGCTTCTTCTCTAAGCTTCTCTACGCGCTCTTTCGAACAAGTACAACGATAAGCATGCCCTTTATCTAATAACTGATTAATGATTTCTTTATAGCGGTCAAACCGATGTGTTTGATAATAAGGCCCTTCGTCATGCGCCAGACCTAACCATTTCATACCATCCAGAATAACTTGAACGGCTTCATCTGTAGAACGTTCACGATCAGTATCTTCAATACGTAAAACAAACTGTCCTTGATGATGCTTTGCATATAACCAGGAAAAAAGAGCAGTACGAATACCACCAATATGTAATAAGCCGGTAGGGCTAGGCGCAAAACGTGTTTTTACACTCATAAAATAATTTTTAATAATTAACTACGCGGTTTCTATTTCAAATTGATCAAGATTTATAGCAACATGCTTTTCAGCAATACCTAGTAAAACAATAACCCTATCTCTAGATTGTTTCTCAGAAAAAACAGCTTCATATCCTTCAAAAGGACCTGAATTGATACGCACCTTATCACCTTGCTTGTACTCTTTATCGGGTAGACAAACCAAACCGTCTTCATTTTCACGTTTACGAATATGCTCAATTAACGTATTAGGAACACGCGCCGCTTCAACACCAAATCGCACTAATTTTTGAACACCTATCGTCGAACGGATAGGCCCCCAATCATCTTGCTGGTTATCCAAATTAATAAATAAATAACGAGGGAACATTGCAGAGGGAACTTTCACAGAACGCCCTCCTTTTTTTCTTAAACCCAAAATTTTAGGTAAGTATGTTTCATAGCCCTGACGCTCCAAATTATCAAGCGCAACATCTTCTTGAGAAGGTTTTGTATAAATTAAATACCAAGCACGCATAATTGCATTTAAAAATTAATATCGAAGGCTATTAAATACTTTGAAACAGCCACGGCGTAATTGACGAGCGTTGTTTTTCATATTCACGGATCTCATCAGCATAATTTAACGTTAAACCAATATCATCCAAGCCTTCTAACAAGCGCTCTTTCAAACCAGCATCAATATCAAATGAATACTTTTCTTTTTCATCCGTTTCGACAAATTGCTCTTCAAGACTAATTGTTATTTTTAATCCATCATTATCCTGAGCAGCATTAAACAAAGCATCTATTTCTTCTGTTTTTAATCGAATAGGTAAAAAACCATTCTTAAATGAATTACTGTAAAAGATATCGCCAAAGCTCGGCGCTAACACTGCTTTCAAACCAAAGTCAGTAATTGCCCAGACAGCATGCTCTCTAGACGAACCACAACCAAAGTTCTCTCTTGCTAATAAAATTTCTGCTTTATCATAAGGAGCTTGATTTAAAACAAAATCAGGGTTCACCTTTCTTTCTTGATTATTTTCCAAAAGGTTAGCCGTATCTAAGTAACGCCATTCATCAAACAAGTTTGGCCCAAAACCACTGCGTTTAATTGATTTTAAAAATTGCTTTGGAATAATTGCATCTGTATCAACATTAGAACGGTCTAACGGTGCAACAATTCCAGTAAACGTTTTAAACTTTTTCATTAGCGACACCCTAAAACTTTCTTACATCAACAAAATGACCGGCAATAGCAGCAGCAGCAGCCATGCCCGGACTGACTAAATGTGTGCGCCCGCCAGGCCCTTGTCGACCTTCAAAATTTCGATTAGACGTCGAAGCACAACGTTCACCGGTTTTCAATTGATCCGGGTTCATACCTAAACACATTGAACAACCAGGATCTCGCCACTCAAAGCCTGATTCTTTAAAAATCTCATCAAGACCTTCTTTTTCCGCTTGTTGTTTTACCAGTCCTGAACCAGGAACAACCATGGCCAGTTTCACATCACCAGAGACTTTTTTACCTTTAATAACATCTGCTGCTTCTCTTAAATCCTCTATTCGAGAGTTAGTACAAGAACCGATAAAAACCTTATCAATATTTATGTCGGTAATAGACGTATTCGCTTTAAGATCCATATACTTCAAAGCGTTCTCAATACTTTCACGTTTAACATCACTGCTTTCCTGTTTTGGATCAGGCACAGTATTCGTTACTGAGATCACCATTTCTGGCGATGTGCCCCAAGTAACTTGCGGCTCTATTAATGTCGCATCAAGTTCAATAACCTTATCAAACTGGGCACCATCATCACTTTTAAGATTACGCCAAATTTCAGCTGCGCGTTGCCATTCTTCACCTTTTGGAGCATAAGGACGACCTTCAACATAATCTATCGTTGTTTGATCAACCGCAACTAAACCAACACGTGCGCCCGCTTCAATCGCCATATTACAAACCGTCATACGCCCTTCCATAGACAATGCCTGAATCGCATCACCTGCAAACTCAATCGTATAACCTGTACCACCCGCGGTTCCAATTTCGCCTATGATGGCAAGCACAATATCTTTTGCCGTAATGCCTTTACCAACTTGCCCATTCACTTTAATCAACATGTTTTTCGCTTTCTTCTGCACCAAACACTGCGTTGCTAAAACATGCTCAACTTCAGACGTGCCAATCCCGAATGCCATCGCACCTAAAGCACCATTCGTTGACGTATGCGAATCACCACAGACAATCGTCATACCCGGTAAGCAAGCACCCTGCTCGGGACCAATAACATGCACAATACCTGGACGTTCATCAAACATATCAAACTTGGTAATACCTGTTTCTTTACAGTTTGCATCGAGTGTTTCGAGTTGCAATTTTGAAATCGGATCTTCTATCACCTCACGGTTAACCGTAGGCACATTATGATCTGGCACAGCTAAATTTGTATTCAACCGCCATGGTTTACGACCTGCCAGCTTAAGTCCTTCAAAAGCTTGTGGAGACGTCACTTCATGCAAGAGTTGTCGATCGATATAGATCAACGCCGTCCCGTCACCGTAATCATGTACCACATGATCATCCCAAAGTTTGTCATAAAGTGTTTTTACCATTATTTAATACTCATTTATTATATTTATTCATCATTAATCAGGATTAATCGCAACAACAGTCCGCCCTGATGTTTGTCCTGCCAGCATGTTGTTACATGTTTCAAGCAACTCTTCCAGACTAATGACATTTGTGACTATTTTATCCAGATGTTTTGGAGCCAAATCAGTTGCTAATCGTTCCCACAATGGCTGGCGATATTCGGTGGGACATCCTGAAGAAGTAATACCTAAAATACTGACGCCGCGTAATATAAATGGCATTACAGTTGTATTCAACTGACTTCCCCCGCTAATCCAACTGAAACAATATTTCCCCAAGGCTTCGTTGTTCTGGTCAACCAGGCAAGAATATCGCCACCGACATTATCAATCGCGCCTGCCCATTGACCTTTTTCCATGACAGGACCATCCAGTTTTATATTATTGCGATCAAGAATATGAGCTGCGCCCAGCTCCGTAAGCAATTCATTTTTATCATTTTTCCCAGTAACGGCAACAATTTCATAAGCGTGCGAAGAAAGCATATCAATCGCAAAATTCCCTACTCCACCTGTCGCACCCGTCACGATAAACTGCCCTGATTCTGGCTTTTGCTTATTTTCTTCCAACCGCTGAATACATAATGCTGCAGTAAAGCCTGCTGTGCCAATCGCCATGGCTTCAAAAAGCGTCATTGATTCAGGCAAAGGGACCACCCATTCAGCAGGCACTCTCGTATATTCCGAATAACCACCATCGTGCCCGGTACCCAATTCGTACCCCGTCACAAGAACCTTATCACCTTCTTTGAAGCGTTTATCATTGGACTCAACCACTATCCCAGCCGCATCAATACCGCCGATGCAGGGAAAACGGCGAATAAATTTCCTTTTTCCCGTTACAGCTAAGGCATCTTTGTAATTAACTGAGGAATACGCTGTTTTTATTAGCACATTACCCTGACTCAGATCATCCAAAGTCAATGACTCCAGGCGACTTATTACCTGTTGATCTTCCTCATATACCCTAAAGGCTTTAAATTCAGTCATTTATATCCTCGAAACATTTACAATTTTCGCTCTGCATGAAACAATTTGGCTCTTTTGTAGACTAAGTTAACAATTAGCTCGGCGGAGTCAGGCTGGGCATTTTACGAGACTCGAACAGCAATACCAACCTATGAGCTATAAATAATGAAAAAAATCAGTGCTTTATTTGTTTTACTATTCTCAATTTTCTCCACTAGCCGTTCAAGCAGATTTTAATGATGGTGTCGTCACATATTTAATGGGCGATTACGACAAGGCATTCATGACAATGCAATCGCTGGCTGAAACATCTGACCATGGTTATGCTCAATACTATATGGGTATGATGTACATGAAAGGTCAAGGTGTTGAACAGGATTATAAATTAGCCAGTCAGTGGTTTCGCAAGGCATCTGAAAAAAGCATCCCGCAAGCGCAATATAAATTAGGGGATCTCTATTATAAAGGTAGGGGCGTACCCAAAGATTATGAGTTTGCCTATGTCTGGTTTAGCGTTGGTGCTGTTCATAAGCACAAGCTTTCCATGAGCGCAATAAACAAAGCAAAAGAGAAACTATCAGAAGAAGAGCTGAAAGAGGCAGATAAGCTAATTGCAAAATATTCGAAACAGTATGGTCCTAAAGAAGACGTTGACCCGAATGAACCGGTTCAAATAGATAACGAATAAGAAAATAGTTTTTTAACCTAGTTTAAGCGTAATACTCAACATACTGACCTGGGCTAGGGTTATTTTCTAGCCCACTCATTTTATTAACGATCTCATTCAATAAGTTAGCCTTATAAAATTTATTATTAGTATTCGAAATAATTAAATTTGATTGCTCTGATGAGTTCTTGTGAAAATCAAAATCGTTTATTAATTGAGATTTAAATTGCCTCTTCTTATCATTCCCTGTCGAACTTTTTAATACTTCGACAGGAAGTACTTTCTTTTTTGCAACAGCAGATTGATACCTTGCCGTATTTAAATCCAGTTGAATTGTATTGATAGCATTCAAAATAAATTTAAATTATTTAACTTAGGCGCTTCATTAAACTATTCAGATTCTGCAGTGAGCCCAAATGCGCAAAAATTAATTCCATTTGATCGGACTTCACCAATTCAGCTATCTGAGCAGGTTTAAGTGCTTTCAATTTTTCCCGATTGATCCCCATAAATCCACCTAAAGCCCCTTTTTCTCCATTTGCAAACTCCATATTCGCCTGCACTGGTTCTAAAATATCTAGTTTAGACAAGTTTTCACAAAAAAGTGTTGTCAGATGCACATGTGATTGATAATCCTTTAGAAAGTCAACAGCTTGGTTTAACAAATCAAGTTGTTCTCCATTTTTATCAAACAGAGGACTCCCCTCTTTTGCAGTATTGAACCCAGCAAAACTTTCATCAATACAAACAGTAAATGTCGGTTCGGCATCATTTGGGGTTGCTAATATGAAAGGATACCGACGAACATATGCAGGTATATAATTCGCTGTCCAATTACCTTTGTCATCCACAAAAAGATTTTCATTTTTCTTTACACCAAGTAAAGCGACAGGAAAAATCTTATCATCCGCACCTTGGGCAAAAACAATTGGGTATTCCTTTGATATTTGTAGAAACTCTATTGCCGCAATATAAATACTATTCGTTTCTTTAGTATGCTGATAACCTTCAATTCCTTCTAAATAAAGTTCACCATGAATGTCCTTATTTAGAGGAACTACTTTTTTATAAAATAAAGGATATATTCCGGTGGCGGTATCACTATCGTTGTTTTTTTCTTTTGCCATAATTAATTTAAGTATGTAGTTTATTTATTCAAGTTCGGGTAAATCAGGTAGGTCGCCTAAATCTTCATCGTCTAAAATTTCCTCATCTTCAAACGCTTCTAATTCATCAAGATAACTTGGTAATGCTTCATTCCTTGCAGACTCTACAGGAAAGTCAGCTTCTTCAATTTCAAACTGAAACTCATCAGCAACAGAGTCTTCACTCTCATATATCTCACCCTTAATTGCATTTAACTTTTGAAGGTGTGATGAGTAGTTATCATACTCGTTAACATAAGCTGTCAACACCTGCTGAAACTCATCAGGATCTATAACCTCCTCCTGCTTCAAGGTTAAAACATTAATTCTCTCACTTAATACTTTAAGTAATTCTTTTAGCTCAACTTCTTCAACGTTCACGGTACACAAGTCGTCACCTTCACATTGTGCTAAAGATAAAGCAATGCCTGCACCTATTGTTTTAAAAAGTGCAGCTTCCGCTTGTAATTTACTTACTTCGGCATCGGCAGCTTCTTCATTATCAAGAATAGCCGCAGGCAAATTAATACTGACTATCAATAAAAAAAGAGACAAGAATATTTTCATGTTAATAATAATTTGCCAGTAAATTATTTTTAGAGTCATCTAGACTCAATAAATGACTACCGTAATGCAGTGTTTGCATGGAATTATAATCACGCGCTTCTGCCGTGAACATCTGTGATCCAGAATGTTCGTATAACCTAGCTTCAGTACCCTCTAATAATAGTTTAATCTGGTTTTCAATAAATACCGCTTCAGATTTCGCTGCGTCAATAATCTTATCAAGCGCTTCTTGCGTTAACTCAATTCCGATAGCTTTTCCTAAACGGGCACGTTCTTCAGGGTTTGCTTTTAAACTTGTTAACCACTGTATTCTTGTTTTAACTGTCTCAAGAACTTTTGCTAAACGTTCAACTTCATCTGTTGAAACATTTTCATCAAAGAAACTATCATCATCGAGCTCTTCATCAATTTCTTCATCTTCTTCATACTCATCTTCTGCAAAGAAATTTTCTAATTCTTGACGATAATTATTGAATTCACTTAACTCTTTATTAAATTCTCCTATCAATTCTTCAAGGTCAGCGCGAATATCAGGACTGGACTCTTCAGCTAACCTTCTTTCAAGTTCAAGTAAACGTGCTTCTAAAGATTGAATTAAATAATTGATTTCATCTTCTAAAATACTTGGAGCACAACCATCAGACTCCTCACACTGTGACAATGATAAGGCTAAACCAGAACCAATCTGACCAAACAGCGTTAATTCTTCTTCAAACAAACCGACATCAATGAACGCTAACGTCTCCAAACCAACTAGGTTTGATGCAGGATTAAGACTGAAACTAAATGTGACACCCGCTGAAAAACCAGCAGCTGTTAAAAATCCACCATTAATTGAATCTTCAAATAATGGATCAGTATCGACATCTTGACTATTACTAATTTCATTAAACTCAATACGACCACCTAGGCCAACAGCTATATCAACTTCATTATTACCCGTTGTTAAAATTATATCTAAAGAATCTATTGCAGAATCAGCTACTAATACAATATTTGCGACATCAGCGCCTGCTGTAGTTCCTTGTGAGTCGAGAGTTCTAATTGCGCCACCAGTTGTTATAGTACCGGTTGTCCCTCCAAGCTCACCATTCGCACCTATACCAATCGTGCCATTAGGAACTATAATATTTCCATTTAAAACGACATCACCAGCCAAAAATGTCATCGAGCCATTTCCAGCTCTAATTAAATCACTACCAATCGTCAATGTCGCCGTATCAACATCAATAACATCGTTATAAAAAGGATCTGTTCCATTAGCAATTGTTCCACCAAAGATTAAATGTCCATCTGCTGAAACGCCTAATAATGAATTAATATTGTGCCCTCCGGCACCAATTGTTAAATTTTGTCCTTCAGGAACTGTGATGGCTAATGAATCAGCAGCAGTCATATTGACAGTTGTTGGAAAGGTTATACCACCCGAATTAGTGACAAATATATTATCACCACTTAAAGTTAAAGGTGTTGCAGCGGTTGCAAAATTAAAGTGTTTGCACAAAGGTAACATCTGTAGCAGTTATAGATGTTACGGCTGTGATTTGAAAGCTCCAGTTAATGTAAGTGTTTGTAAAACATTGATTATCTACTATTGTAGGTTGTTCAATCCGCCCGTACTATTGAAATTAACTGCGCCGTTAAATGTATTAGCAGCTGAATCTATATGATATTTCTCACTGCATTCGCATTAAACGTTGCAGCATTTGTCACTGTCACATTAGCTGTCAGTGATGTCTCCCAGCAGTCGTCACCGTTAACGTACCACTTACCGTCGTTGCACCCAAGTCCACCCGCATTCACATCTGTTATCGCAACGTTGTTACCACTCGTAATTGAAACTGTACTGTAATTACTCCCAGCCTGATCTAATGTGATGTAAAATCAACGGCTCCCGCCGCCAATGTCGTTGTACCCGCTACCGTTATCGTGCCACTGTCAGTGATCGCCCCGTTTGCTGTAACGCCTAACGTCCCGCTCACTGTTGATGCACCTATATTAATATTATCCGTATCAATAATAGTAACATTATTGCCGCTCGTAATAGCGACTGTGTTGAAATCACTCGCTGCTTCATCCAACGTGATGTTATTACCAGCTCCCGCCGCCAATGTCGACGTACCGGTAACCGTTAATGTTCCACTATCAGTGATTCCTGCTGCTGTAACATTTAATGCGCCACCTACTGTAGTTGCTTGTAAATCCAATGCCGTCGTATCAACTATCGTGATATTATTCAGTCCACCTACACTATTAAAATCAACCGTACCATTAAATGTGTTGCCAGTTGAATTGAGAATAATATTCGAACCTGCACCGTTTGCATTAAACGTTACTGCATTTGCAACAGTAAGATTACCACTATCCGTGATATCCCCTGCTGCTGTCGTTACTGTTAAGGTGCCACTTACCGTTGAAGCACCTAAATCAATATTATCCGCATCAGTAATTGCTACATTATCTTACCACTTGTTATCAAAACAGTGTTGTAGTCACTCGCCGCATCAGCTAACGTAATGTCATTACCTGCACCTGCTGCCAATGTCGTCGTACCCGAAACGGTCACTGTTCCGCTGTCGGTAATACCTAAAGCAGTAACATCTAAATCACCGCCCACTGACGTTGTGTGTAAATCTATTGCTGTTGCTGTTGTACTTAACGTCGCATTACCTGTTGTTGTTAAGCCTATCGTTGTTCCACCACCGGTTACTGTTACTGCATCAATATTAAAACCATTATTATCAAGAAAACTAACGTCTCCTGTATTTGCTGCTAAATCGGTTATCGCATTAGCCGTATTCGTTAAAGTAAAGTCGCCGCCAGCACCCAATAACGATAAGCCCGCCGCCGTTATACCGTTTGTACCTGTCGTTACAGTACCTGTACTGCTTAACTCAACGTTGTTCGCACCGGCATCAATACCATCAACGGAAAAACCGGTGTTATCTTGAAACGTTAGATCTCCAGCTAATGTTGTATTATCCGCATCCAACGTCGTCACCGCATTGTTCGCACCATTTAAATCAAACGTGCCACCTTCCAGGAATAATGTAGCCGCAGCAATTGCTTGTGTTTGATCTACGCTACCTGTTGTCGTTAACGTCGTATTACCCGTCGTTGTTAAACCATTTGTTGTCGAACCACCTGTCGCCGTTACCGTACCAATCGAAAAACCTGAATTATCATTGAAAGTCAACGATTGCCTGTATTACCTGCTAACGTTGTTATCACGTGATTACTTGTATTTAAATCATAGTCACCACCTACACCTAATAACGACAAGCCACCTGCGGTTATTACGCCGCCTTCTGTTACGGTATTTGTACTGGTTAACTCAACGTTGTTCGCACCCGCATCGATGCCATCAATAATAAACGCAGCGTCATTTCTAAACGTTAAATCACCTGTCAATGTCGTGTTGTCAGCATCTAGATTTGCAACAACGTTATTCGCATCATTCAAATCAAATGTGCCACCTTCCAGGAATAATGTAGCCGCAGCAATTGCTTGTGTTTGATCTACGCTACCTGTTGTCGTTAACGTCGTATTAACCGTCGTTGTTAAACCATTTGTTGTCGAACCATCGATCGTTAATGAACCAATTGAAAAACCTGTATTGTCTTGGATATCAACGATGCCTGTATTGCCTGCTAACGTTGTAATCGCATGATTACTTGTATCTAAATCATAATCACCACCTACACCTAGTAACGACAAGCCACCTGCGGTTATCACGCCGCCTTCTGTTACGGTATTTGTACTGGTTAATTCAACATCATTCGCACCCGCATCGATACCATCGATGATAAACGCAGCGTCATTTCTAAACGTTAAATCACCTGTCAATGTCGTGTTGTCAGCATCTAGATTTGCAACAACGTTATTCGCATCATTTAAATCAAATGTGCCGTTCTTTCCAGGAATAATGTAGTTGCAGCAATTGCTTTGCTTTGATGTTACCGTTACCTGTTGTCGTTAACGTTGTATTACGTTGTCGTTGTTAAACCATTTGTTGTTGTGCCATCGATCGTTAATGAACCAATCGTGAAGTCTTTGTCCTGAATATCGACATATTGTTTACCCGCTAACGTTGTTATCACGTGATTACTTGTATCTAAATCATAATCACCACCTACACCTAATAACGACAAGCCTGCTGCGGTTATTACGCCGCCTTCTGTTACGGCGCCATCACTTGCTTAACTCAACGTTGTTCGCGGTTGCATCGATGCCATCAATAATAAACGCAGCATCATTTCTAAACGTTAAATCACCTGTCAACGTTATGTTGTCTGCATCCAGATTTGCAACAACATTATTCGCATCATTTAAATCAAATGTGCCACTTTCCAGGAATAATGTAGCCGCAGCAATTGCTTGTGTTTGATCTACGTTACCTGTTGTCGTTAACGTCGTATTACCCGTCGTTGTTAAACCATTTGTTGTTGTGCCATCGATCGTTAATGAACCAATCGTGAAGCCCGAATGTTGTCCTGAATATCGACACCGCCTGTATTACCCGCTAACGTTGTTATCACGTGATTACTTGTATCTAAATCATAATCACCACCTACACCTAATAACGACAAGCCTGCTGCGGTTATTACGCCGCCTTCTGTTACGGTATTTGTACTGCTTAATTCAACATTGTTCGCACCCGCATCGATGCCATCAATGATAAACGCAGCATCATTTCTAAACGTTAAATCACCTGTCAACGTTGTGTTGTCTGCATCCAGATTTGCAACAACGTTATTCGCATCATTCAAATCAAATGTGCCACCTTCCAGGAATAATGTAGCCGCAGTGATAGAGCCTACTTGTGTCACACTGCCCGCTGTATTTAAAGTTGTATCACCGGTAGTAGAAATAGTACCTGCAATACTAACCACATCGGCACCACCACCACCTTCGAGAGTAAAGGTAGTCGATGAACTACTTGTAATGTTTATAGTGTCTGCAGCAGTACCAGCATTTAATGTTAGGTTTTCAAACTGATCGCCAAAGGTCATCGTAGCCATGCCTGTTCGAGTAAAAGTGCCAGCATTAGCATCTAACCCATAAGTACTTGCATCAGTATCACCTTGATCGTTGATGTTAAAGACGTCTGTATCAGCACCACCTGTTAATGTCATCGTGCCTGCCAAAGGATCTAATGAATTACTTCCATTCCCTAAAGTAAAAATATCATTACCCTGACGTCCATCTATTGTACCGATACCACTAAACGCGACACTGTTGACCGTACCGCTGCGATTGCCCGTAACATCAATAATATCTGCGCCATCCGCAGCCTGTACCACCATCATCGTGACCATCAATTTGACCGGTACCCGCATCCGTAATATCAGTTATGCCATCACCGTTTAATCCAATGAATTGATAGGTTGCATTCGTACCGACTAAATCAGTAAAACCGAAATAAGGTCCTTTATCTGTATTGGAAACCGTACAAGTTCCGCCGGCCGTCGTACAATTAAATTGACTAATGCCGATGCTTTCAAAATCTGTAACGGTACCTTCATCGCCGTTCTCAGTAATGGCTGTGCCATTTATAATGTCTGCAGTAGTTTCAGCACCACCATCCACTAAACCAGATATAAAACCACCGTTTATTGTATAAATGTCATCACCGGCTCCACCGGTGGCTGTACCCGTCACTCCACCACTGAGCGTTAAAGTCGCACCCGTATTGTCTTGACCCCATTGCAGTGTCCAGGGACCGGTCACTAATCCACTGACCGTCAAATCACCCTGCGTTGTTATCGCACTCGCATTCGTCGCATCAACAATAAAACCACTTGAGTCAAAAGTTGTGATGTTTGAGGTTGCAGTAAAGCTGTCTGCATTGAATGCCGCATCAATATCGACTTGCGTACTGTCACTCAATACCACCGCGCCTAAACGTGTAGTTCCGACTACGCCGTTAAAATCAATCGTGCCGCCTCGTACCGTTAAGCCTTCAACACCACCCGTTGTCGCATCTACCGTGCCATTGAATGTTGTACCACCGGCAGTACCCGCTGCTGCACCACTACCACCCCGTGTATCAAGTTCAACTGTCGCACCTAACACCACCGGGTCAGCAAATGTTAAGGCCGCACCGTCACCGCCATCACCGTTAGTCACGCCGTCACCACCTGCAGAGACTATATTGCCGTTTAGAGTAATCGTGTTAGCACCTATCGAATCCAATGAGCCCGCACCGGCATTACCGCCATCATCATTGTTTCCAGCACCGGCATGGTCGCCACCTGATGTCGTTATTGCGCCCACGCCTAAGGTCGTTGCTGCGTTAATTGTTACCGCACCACCATCACTCGCCGCTGAGCCACTACTCGCTGTTCTATTCGCACCGGTTGTCGTGATGCTGCCCGTTAATGCAATAGCCGCACCGGAGTCTATAGTCACATCACCCGAAGCAACGCCGCTGTCCACTGCCGCACTAGTGGTTAAATTTCCTGCACCACTAATATTACCGCCCGCATCAATATCGATACCGCCTGTACCGGCAGTCAGATTATTATTTAAAGTAAGTGCATCAACAGAATTGAGCACTAATGTCGCGTTGTTACCTAAATTACTGGCATCAGTAACGGTAATATCACCTGTCGTCGTCGTACGGATATCCACCGTCTGAGCATTAGTGGTATCGACTGTAATTACACCCAACTCAAGGTTGTTACTGTCAGTGGTAATAAAGATATCGCCGGTATTCGCAGCTGTACCGGTTGTGGTTAAGGTCACTTCACCCGCTGCAACTATATTGATAGGACTACCTACCGCGGAACCTATTTCTTGTGCATTAATATTAAACGCCGTTGCACCTAACTGTGTGCTGGTGATCGTGCCGGTACCCGTTAAATCACCCAGCGCATCAATATCAATGTCCAGACCAGTAATGTTATTCGCGCCAAAGACGATGTCCTGTCCGGAATCGAGTCTAATACCTCCATTTGCGCCTGCCGCACCAAAACCGCCGCCAGCTTGTGCTGACAAGGTACCGTTAATGATTAAATCGCCTTGGCCGGCTATTTCTGGCGTCGCTTCATCTGAAATTAAAAAGATACTACCTGCAAAACCATTAAGTTCCGACTGCATCACCGCCGTCTGTCGTTATCGTCGCGACTGTGACATTACCACTACCGTCATTACCAACATCAAAAACCTCAATATTAACGTCACCACCGGCACCACCTATAGTCCCACCACCTGCTGCATCACCGCCTGATGTATTAATTGTACCGGTCACCGTGATGTCATTATCGGTACCTACAACATCAGTTACTTGCAATGTGACATCACCACCGTCACCACCGTTACCGCCGACACCAGTATGATCACCGCCGCGTTGCTGTGATTGATAACGCGTCTATCGTGCCATCCACAGCAGTTACTGAAACATTACCCGCATCAAAGCCCGCACCACCGGCATTATCATCACCCGAGGTATTGATACCGCCAGCTAAATTAATGTTACCACCGGCAGTGGAGGCATCAATATCGACCGCACCACCGACACCGCCAGTAAGACGTGTGTTTATCGCTGCTGTATTGACTAAATCAACGGCATTCCCTGTATTTGCAGCGCCGTTTAATACGACATCACCACCATTCGTGTTGATGTTGGCATTAATATCAATCGCATTGGTTGTAATACTGAAGTTCGTACCTGCACCAGTGTTATCAACCTGGCCATTAAACTGTGTCGTTCCCGTGCCTGCTGTTTGTGTCAGGCTCGCTGCGGCTAATGTTGTCGTTACCGTCACATCATTGGCTGAATTAACAGTGATGCAGATAAAGGTGTACCACCACCGACTGCACCTGTAAATGTGATGTCACCGGTACCGGCAGTCAAACCTAAATTAAATGTACCATTCAGCGTACTACCAAAACTAATATCGCCAGCCGTGCCTGCCGCTGTTCCTGTACCACCTGTGGTATCGATAACAGAATTACCCGCTAAAATTACCGCATCATTAAAACTTATTGTTGTACCATTACCGCCATTACCTGCACCTTCACCGTCACCACCAGTGGAGGTCAAATCATCATTTAACGTCACCGAGGTTGCACCATCTAAATCAATAACACCGGCTGCACCACCATCGGCCCCACTGCCCGCATCCGCATTACTACCGCTAGTATCAATTGCACCAACACTCAACGTAGTACCTGCATTTAAGGTCACAGCACCACCAGCATTACCACCCGAGGTTGCGCCGTCCGTATCCGTTCCACCTAAGGCATTAATATCGCCGGTTATGATTGAGCCGGTTGTAGTAATCGAGACCGCGCCGCCTGCTGTGTCATTCGCACCTGTTGTTGTGATTAAGAAACCCGCTGAATCAAACGAGGTAATACCCGTCGTTGCGTTTAATGAGCCTGCTGTTAGTACCGCATTGATATCAATCGTCTCAACATTAGAGAAATCAACTGCACCACTTACATTTAATGCACTCGTGACATCTATCGTGTCCGCGCCACCTGCATCAGTGATAGTTAGTGCCCTATTAGGACCGCCGGTAATCGTAAGATTGTTAACACCCGAGGTCATGTTTAAGGTTAAATCTTCCATGGTTGCATCGTAGGTCACCGCACCCATGCCGGCACTACGTGTTACCGTCGTACCACTAATGCTGTAATCGACGACGGTTGCAACGCCTTGGTCATTAAACGTTAACGTATCTGTGTCGGCACCACCGGTTAACGTCATCGTGCCTGTAAGACCTGCTAAATCATTACCACCCGAACCCAAGGTAAACGTATCATTACCTTGACGTCCATCTATTGTACCGATACCACTGAAGTTGACGCTGTTGACCGTACCGCTACGATTGCCGGTAACATTAATAATATCTGCACCTGTCGCAGCTGCTGCATCATGACCATCAATTTGGCCGGTACCCGCATCCGTAATATCAGTTATGCCATCACCGTTTAATCCAATGAATTGATACGTTGCGCTAGTACCGACTAAATCAGTAAATCCGGTGTAAGGCCCTTTGTCGGTATTCGACACCGTACAAGTTCCGCCCGCCGTCGTACAATTAAATTGGTCAATGCCAATGTTTTCAAAATTAGTGACCGTGCCTTCATCCCCGTTCTCAACAGCCGTTGCTTTTGTAATATTGACAGTGTCCCCTGTCGTGTGCCCTGCACCATCAACGGTACCTGTAACCGAGCCACCCGCTGTTAAATCCAAGGCATAAATATCATTACCCGCCCCACCTGTCGCACCACCATTCACGGCACCGCCTACAGTAAACGTCGCACCGGTATTGTCTTGACCCCATAGTAAGGTCCAGAGTCCGGTCGTTAATGCATCAACAGTTAGATCACCTTGCGTTGTTATTGCACTCGCATTTGTTGCATCAATGGTAAATCCACTTGAGTCAAAAGTTGTGATGTTTGAGGTTGCAGTAAAGCTGTCTGCATTGAATGCCGCATCAATATCGACTTGCGTACTGTCACTCAATACCACCGCGCCTAAACGTGTTGTACCGACCACACCATTAAAATCAATCGTGCCACCACGTACCGTTAAACCTTCTACACCACCCGTACTCGCATCAACTGTGCCGTTGAATGCTGTATTATTATCAGTGCCTCCATCAGCATCTATAGTTACAGTCGTACCTAATACGACTGCACCATTAAAATCTAATGTGTTACCACCTTGATCATCGACCTGAATCGTGGCGCCGTCTAAATTGATTGTTCCAGCAGTTATATCTAAGTCAGCTAAATTACCGTTTGCTCCGGCACCTACACTACCACCTAACGTTGCAGTACCTGT
Source organism: Pseudomonadota bacterium (assembly GCA_038142205.1). Taxonomy (GTDB): domain Bacteria; phylum Pseudomonadota; class Gammaproteobacteria; order Eutrophobiales; family Eutrophobiaceae; genus UBA7359. The sequence continues at coordinate 1,324,049 of JAYQJO010000001.1, forward strand.
GCCTGCGGTTATCGTTAAGGTACGATCAAAAGTTGTTGAATCATCTGCATTTATTGTATTTGTGAATTGGACGTTACCATCCGTGCCTGCTGTGTCTGTATCAATCGTCACACCCGCACCCAACAACGCCGGACCTGTTACCGTCACGGTGTTACCTGCTGCATTCGAGGTCGTGATATCACCGTTCAACGTCACCGACGTACTACCCGTTAACCCCACCGTGTTAATGCCATCCGCCGTGTTCGTGCCGATGGCTCCCACACTCACTGTGTTCGCCGTACCACCCGTTGACGTTAACGTCACGTCTTCACTCGATGTACCATCAATCGCTAACGCCGTAATCGCTCCGCCGCCACTGGTCACAATTAAATCACTGCCATCCGCTAACACAATGTTCCCCGTGTTAAACGCAATCGCATCGTCTGTACTCGTGAACGTTGTCGCCGCACCACCATTCACTAATATGTTCTGTCCGGCCGCCGCCGCATAGTTCGCTTGATTCGCGTTGTACGTCGTACCCGTGAACGTCAATTGATTCGCCGCCGCCACGTCCGTTAAACCTGTTACACCGGCACCCGCACCACCAATGTCATTAATACTGATATCGTTACCGTCTACATCTAAACTCGCTAACGCCGCCGTATCACCTATCGCACCGCCCACCGTTACGTTCGCACCACCCGATTGCAGACTCAATGCCTGGGCATTATCAATCGTGCTCGTGAAATTAATGTCACCATCGGTACCTGCCGTGTTCGTCGTCACCGTCACACCCGCACCCAACAACGCCGGACCTGTTACCGTCACGGTGTTACCTGCTGCGTTCGAGGTCGTGATATCACCGTTCAACGTCACCGACGTACTACCCGTTAACCCCACCGTGTTAATGCCATCCGCCGTGTTCGTGCCGATGGCGCCCACACTCACTGTGTTCGCCGTACCACCCGTTGACGTTAACGTCACGTCTTCACTCGATGTACCATCAATCGCTAACGCCGTAATCGCTCCGCCGCCACTGGTCACAATTAAATCACTGCCATCCGCTAACACAATGTTCCCCGTGTTAAACGCAATCGCATCGTCTGTACTCGTGAACGTTGTCGCCGCACCACCATTCACTAATATGTTCTGTCCGGCCGCCGCCGCATAGTTCGCTTGATTCGCGTTGTACGTCGTACCCGTGAACGTCAATTGATTCGCCGCCGCCACGTCCGTTAAACCTGTTACACCGGCACCCGCACCACCAATGTTCGCTATCGAGATGTCATTACCATCAATATCTAAACTCGCTAACGCCGCCGTATCACCTATCGCACCGCCCACCGTTACGTTCGCACCACCCGATTGCAGACTCAATGCCTGGGCATTATCAATCGTGCTCGTGAAATTAATGTCACCATCGGTGCCTGCTGTGTCTGTATCAATCGTCACACCCGCACCCAACAACGCCGGACCTGTTACCGTCACGGTGTTACCTGCTGCATTCGAGGTCGTGATATCACCGTTCAACGTCACCGACGTACTACCCGTTAACCCCACCGTGTTAATGCCATCCGCCGTGTTCGTGCCGATGGCTCCCACACTCACTGTGTTCGCCGTACCACCCGTTGACGTTAACGTCACGTCTTCACTCGATGTACCATCAATCGCTAACGCCGTAATCGCTCCCGCCGCCACTGGTCACAATTAAATCACTGCCATCCGCTAACACAATGTTCCCCGTGTTAAACGCAATCGCATCGTCTGTACTCGTGAACGTTGTCGCCGCACCACCATTCACTAATATGTTCTGTCCGGCCGCCGCCGCATAGTTCGCTTGATTCGCGTTGTACGTCGTACCCGTGAACGTCAATTGATTCGCCGCCGCCACGTCCGTTAAACCTGTTACACCGGCACCCGCACCACCAATGTTCGCTATCGAGATGTCATTACCATCAATATCTAAACTCGCTAACGCCGCCGTATCACCTATCGCACCGCCCACCGTTACGTTCGCACCACCCGATTGCAGACTCAATGCCTGGGCATTATCAATCGTGCTCGTGAAATTAATGTCACCATCGGTGCCTGCTGTGTCTGTATCAATCGTCACACCCGCACCCAACAACGCCGGACCTGTTACCGTCACGGTGTTACCTGCTGCATTCGAGGTCGTGATATCACCGTTCAACGTCACCGACGTACTACCCGTTAACCCCACCGTGTTAATGCCATCCGCCGTGTTCGTGCCGATGGCGCCCACACTCACTGTGTTCGCCGTACCACCCGTTGACGTTAACGTCACGTCTTCACTCGATGTACCATCAATCGCTAACGCCGTAATCGCTCCGCCGCCACTGGTCACAATTAAATCACTGCCATCCGCTAACACAATGTTCCCCGTGTTAAACGCAATCGCATCGTCTGTACTCGTGAACGTTGTCGCCGCACCACCATTCACTAATATGTTCTGTCCGGCCGCCGCCGCATAGTTCGCTTGATTCGCGTTGTACGTCGTACCCGTGAACGTCAATTGATTCGCCGCCGCCACGTCCGTTAAACCTGTTACACCGGCACCCGCACCACCAATGTTCATTAATCGAGATATCGTTACCATCAATATCTAAACTCGCTAACGCCGCCGTATCACCTATCGCACCGCCCACCGTTACGTTCGCACCACCCGATTGCAGACTCAATGCCTGGGCATTATCAATCGTGCTCGTGAAATTAATGTCACCATCGGTACCTGCTGTGTCTGTCGTCATCGTCACACCCGCACCCAACAACGCCGGACCTGTTACCGTCACGGTGTTACCTGCTGCATTCGAGGTCGTGATATCACCGTTCAACGTCACCGACGTACTACCCGTTAACCCCACCGTGTTAATGCCATCCGCCGTGTTCGTGCCGATGGCGCCCACACTCACTGTGTTCGCCGTACCACCCGTTGACGTTAACGTCACGTCTTCACTCGATGTACCATCAATCGCTAACGCCGTAATCGCTCCGCCGCCACTGGTCACAATTAAATCACTGCCATCCGCTAACACAATGTTCCCCGTGTTAAACGCAATCGCATCGTCTGTACTCGTGAACGTTGTCGCCGCACCACCATTCACTAATATGTTCTGTCCGGCCGCCGCCGCATAGTTCGCTTGATTCGCGTTGTACGTCGTACCCGTGAACGTCAATTGATTCGCCGCCGCCACGTCCGTTAAACCTGTTACACCGGCACCCGCACCACCAATGTCATTAATACTGATATCGTTACCGTCTACATCTAAACTCGCTAACGCCGCCGTATCACCTATCGCACCGCCCACCGTTACGTTCGCACCACCCGATTGCAGACTCAATGCCTGGGCATTATCAATCGTGCTCGTGAAATTAATGTCACCATCGGTACCTGCCGTGTTCGTCGTCACCGTCACACCCGCACCCAACAACGCCGGACCTGTTACCGTCACGGTGTTACCTGCTGCATTCGAGGTCGTGATATCACCGTTCAACGTCACCGACGTACTACCCGTTAACCCCACCGTGTTAATGCCATCCGCCGTGTTCGTGCCGATGGCGCCCACACTCACTGTGTTCGCCGTACCACCCGTTGACGTTAACGTCACGTCTTCACTCGATGTACCATCAATCGCTAACGCCGTAATCGCTCCGCCGCCACTGGTCACAATTAAATCACTGCCATCCGCTAACACAATGTTCCCCGTGTTAAACGCAATCGCATCGTCTGTACTCGTGAACGTTGTCGCCGCACCACCATTCACTAATATGTTCTGTCCGGCCGCCGCCGCATAGTTCGCTTGATTCGCGTTGTACGTCGTACCCGTGAACGTCAATTGATTCGCCGCCGCCACGTCCGTTAAACCTGTTACACCGGCACCCGCACCACCAATGTTCGCTATCGAGATGTCATTACCATCAATATCTAAACTCGCTAACGCCGCCGTATCACCTATCGCACCGCCCACCGTTACGTTCGCACCACCCGATTGCAGACTCAATGCCTGGGCATTATCAATCGTGCTCGTGAAATTAATGTCACCATCGGTGCCTGCTGTGTCTGTATCAATCGTCACACCCGCACCCAACAACGCCGGACCTGTTACCGTCACGGTGTTACCTGCTGCATTCGAGGTCGTGATATCACCGTTCAACGTCACCGACGTACTACCCGTTAACCCCACCGTGTTAATGCCATCCGCCGTGTTCGTGCCGATGGCGCCCACACTCACTGTGTTCGCCGTACCACCCGTTGACGTTAACGTCACGTCTTCACTCGATGTACCATCAATCGCTAACGCCGTAATCGCTCCGCCGCCACTGGTCACAATTAAATCACTGCCATCCGCTAACACAATGTTCCCCGTGTTAAACGCAATCGCATCGTCTGTACTCGTGAACGTTGTCGCCGCACCACCATTCACTAATATGTTCTGTCCGGCCGCCGCCGCATAGTTCGCTTGATTCGCGTTGTACGTCGTACCCGTGAACGTCAATTGATTCGCCGCCGCCACGTCCGTTAAACCTGTTACACCGGCACCCGCACCACCAATGTTCGCTATCGAGATGTCATTACCATCAATATCTAAACTCGCTAACGCCGCCGTATCACCTATCGCACCGCCCACCGAAACATTACCTGCGCCCGCTTGTAATGACAGCGTCGTGTCATTCGTAATTGCATCATCGATGGTTGAACTAAATGTGATGTCATTACCGCCTGCACTGGTCACAACTGTTGTCACTGCACCCGCATCTAAATCAACCGCACCGGTGAACCCGACCGAACCAGATGTTGTTACTTGATAAGTCGTACTATTGAGATCGATATTGGTGGCGGTATAAGACTGCGCACCCGTAGTTGTCACATTAACTACATCAAATTGATTGGCATTGGTAATCGTTAAACTTTCAATTGCAATTACACCGCCAATTGCTTGCTGAAATGTAATATCACCGACGGTGCCTGTATTAACTACCAATGCAGTATCGCCACCAGCATCATCATTAACAGTACCTTGGAATGTAATATCGCTCGCAGCACCACTGGTACTCGACACCGTCGTCGTACCACCAGTCTGATTCAAGGTTACATCACTTCTAAACCTAATAATGCCGCTAGTCGGTGAATTTATGGAATCATAGTTCGAGCCATTTAGATTGATATTGGTGCCACCAACATTACCCAGAAAAATATTTGCACTGCTTCCCGTGCCATCGACTCGAACGCTGTTCACGCTAACTGTATCACCACTTATGCTGGTATTGCCAACGCGTGTCGCGCCACCAACGGCACCACCGATCGTCACATTACCGGAGGTTCCGGCATTGATAGCTACTGTGTTTTCACCGGCGGCATCATCATCAATCGTGCTCGTAAAAGTAATATTATCGCCAGCATTGCCCGCTGTCGTCACACTACCTGCAGGCGTCGTGCCTAGGATGACTGGACCCGTCACGGTAATGAGACCGGAGGTCGTGCTTGTCAAAGCGCTATTCAACGTAATATTGTTGCCGGTAATCAAAATATCACCGGTATCAACATTAATGCTGTTTAGATCTATCTGATCACCATCAATGTCGACCGTTCCTATTGCGGTTACTGCGCCAATCGATGTAGCTGTAACATCACCATCTGCACCGGCATTTAAAGTTAACTGTGTAGCATCACCGTCTCGAATGGATGAGCTGATGGTAATGTCATCGCCAGCATTGCCTGCTGTTTGCACAGTTGTTGTTCCACCAGCTTGATCTAATTCAATAGTGCCGCCACCAGCATCAAAAGTAATGCCGCCTGATGTCGTTGTCTGATACGTCGCGCCATTCAAATCTATATTAGTACCAGTAATAGCAATATTGCCGGATGTTACTTCGATGTTATTTACATCCACCTGATTCGCTGCACTGATGGTAAATCCTGTTAGATCATTAGCAGCTGCACCATTAACGGTACCTGAACCGACGGTACTTTGGATATCAACATCACCATCAACCGTACCATTTGCTGTTATGGTTAAAATATCGCCTGTTGTGTCAACCGATCCGATTGCACCTGTAATTTGAATTAAACCAGCTGTAGCAGCCGTTCCGCCATTGCCTGAATCAATAGTACGATTACCATCGACCAATACCGAATCCATGATGACAATATCACCACCAGTCGTCGTGATATCGCCACTAAGTAATGTCGTATTACCTTGACCTTCGATCGTGAAATTTTTATCAGCAGTTGTTAGAGCAATCTCATTATCAATATCGATATCGCCAGCTTCAGCGCGTAATCGTAATCCACTATCTGCAATCGATAAAACACCACTATCATTAACATTGATAGTGCCGGATTGCGTTGTATCAATACCAACAATGATTTCTTCAATGGTTGCATCTGTTCGGTTTAATTCCGCTTCACTTAAATTTAATGTACCTGCAGCACCCGTACCCAAACCAATTGTTGACGTTGCTGTTTCACCGGTAAAGGTAATACTGGTGGTTGTAGTCGCGCCTGTAGAGATTAAATTTGCTGCGGCATTAATAATAATGTCATCCGAACGGAACACCATGTTGCTATCATTTGAATCTAACGTCACTGCGCCAATTGTGATGCTATCTGCATCTGCGCCTTCCTGAGCAGTAACATCAATCGCATCAGACTCTACATTGCCGTTAAACGATATATCATTACCAGTAATAGTGAATGCACCAATTTGATTGGTAATGCCGACAGCTTGTAATGACACATCACCATTTGTTCCCGCATCCAGCGTTAAACTAGATTTTGTACCTAACTCATCAATGGTAGAAGTAAAGGTAATGTCGTCACCGACACCACCGCCACTGGTAACCGTTGTTGTTCCGCCTGCGAGTTCAAGATCAACTGCACCAGTAAATGTTACTAAGCCAGTAGTTGCTGTATAAGTCGTATTATTTAAATCTATATTGTTTGCGGATACAGTTAGATCCGTTTGGGCTGTGGCATTTTGTAGATCGACCGTTGAAAATGTATCTATCGCTATAGCACCGGTATTGGCTGTAACCGTACCAGAAAAAGTTGCGGAGTCATTGCCGCCAAAACCACTCACATCGATTGCGCCAGCAGTAACTGCACCAAGGAAAGTAGCTTGACCTCCAACCGCTGGATCAGTGCCTGCATCAACGGTTAAGGTACCATTACCGTCCATATTCACAGAGATGATGGTTGTATTCGAACCAGAATTAATTGTTAAGTTTTCACTACCCGCATCAGTCACTGCAGCGAGTTGAACAATACCAGTTGTACCATTTGAATCGATATTAACGGTACCACCACCGGTAAGATTAACCGCTGTAATACCAGAGCCAACCGAATCCCTTAAGTCTATGCCTGTTCCGCCATTAGCTGTAAGAGTTGTACCGGAATTTAAATTGACAGCCGTTCCAACATTATCCACATCGATATTTCTGGCTGTCGTGATACCACCATTAAAATTAACTGTTTGCGCATTTTGGAGAAATAGACCGGTTCCGGATGTGGCTGTCGATGTGATAACACCGGTAAAGGTCATGGTATCGTCTGTACCAGTACCATCGACCGTGATGTTGCCTGCATTTAATGTATTGTTGACTGTTAAGGTACTGCCGCCACCATTAGTATCAACATTAATGTCGAGAATATTCGTTGTATTGTTATTTAAAGTAACAGCTTGCAATGTAATCGCATTAGAAGCATTTAATTCCAGTTCAGTGATAGCCGTCGAATCAGTTATGTTACCTTGAATATCTATATTACCCGCACTGGCAGTCAGTCTATTAGTCCCTCCACCATCAAGATCGATGTTTCCGTTACCAACAGAAATGGCTGCTGCAGTTAAATCAACATTGTTACCAATCTGTATAACGTCATCAGAGCCCATTCCATCGATAGTGATAACACCGGTGCCTATATTTATATCACCATTAATATCAACATTTTCTGAACCGCTATTATTGTTATCGACATTAATATCTAAAGTTGGGACACCACCGTTATCAAATGTAATCGCACTAACAGAAATCCCTTCACCATTGACTTCAAATTCAGTTAAAGCAGCAGTATCAGTTACATTAAGGATATCGACTGTACCTGCAGATGCTGTTATTTGATGTGTACCGCCGCCCAAATTTAATGTTGGACCGGATGTAGTCATATCGATATTACCGGTAGTTGCCGTAATATCAGCGTCTGTACTTAAATTGAGATTAACGACAGTTGATATAGAAATACCATTTTGTGCACTTAACCCATCAGCAAGTGTGACATTATCAATATCTGTTATCGTAATTCCGGCAGTATTTGATGTAACGGTATCTGTACCCGTTGCGTCACCAAAAATAAATGTACTACCTGCACCAGGGCCATCAATATCTACCGTCCCGGCAGTAATGGCACCAGTCGCTGTACCTGTCGTGCCGCCCATATTGATATCAAGCAGACCATTAATATCTATTGATTCGAGAGTAATGTTTGTACCTGAATTAATTTCAAGTTCTGTTGGTGTGCCCGTATCACTGATCGCGGCAGCCTGCACTTCTCCTGCAGTTGCAGTTAGTATGTTTATGCCTGCAGCGCCATCAAGATCTATCGCTGCAACAGTATCGTTTAAATCTAGATTACCAGTGGTAGCAGTTAAATCGACGTTTTGTGCTAAATCAATTGCGGAGTCAATATTGGAAATGGTAAACGCGCCACCAGAAGTCACATCAACATTAATATCTGCAGTAAATGCGTTGTTTAATGTTAATAATCCGCCACCGGTTGTTAATGAGGTATTCGTATCAACAGTAATACTACCTGTTGCACCATCATTATTCCGATCAGCGTTAATGGTGACTGCACCAGTATTGGTTGATTGAACCGTTGCAGCAAAAGCACCTCCCAAAGCAACATTCTCACCTTGTAAGGTAATTGTCCCGGTATAACCGGCATTATTAGACTCGACTGTACCTGCACCTGCTGCACCACCAACGACCAAGTTACCTGCTCCAGATGAGTCAGCATCGGCCGTTAATGTCACATTATCAGCTGCTGCACTAGTCGTTCGGACTATTGCGCCACCGGTAACATTAAGACCAGCGTTAGCATCTATCGCTATCGCACCTGAAGTAATCACATTACCAGTCGTACTAAAAAGCGCAGTTACATTTGATGTTGCGTTTATATCAATACCACCTGAACCAACCGTTATATCACCACTACTTGAAGTAGTACCACCTGAAGTAAGCGTTAGACTGCCCGTACCTGATGGCGTACCTGCACCCGCTCCGACATCAATATTCTGTGAAATGATAATACCGTTAGTTGCGGTTAAGGCAAGATTGATATTATCAGCAAGAGACACTGCAGCTGTATCAACAGTAATGGTTCCAGCAGTAACTGTTTGACTACCTGCAAAGTCACCAGCAGCACCTGCTGTTCCAGCCGTGCCAATTGTTAGAGTGCCAACATTTGAAATTTGATCTAATTCAGTATCTGTTAATGCGCCTGCACCGATTGATAAAGCAACACCAGAATCACCTGTATTATTCGATTGAGCAATCGCGACATCACCACCACCCGCATCAATTGTGCCTGCAATAGTAAAACTGTTACCGATTAACGTGACATTACCACCACCTGAATTGAGTGCAGCACCCGCATCTATATCAACAATACCTGTACCTGTTGGACCACCACCAGAGGTATCATGAGTTGAGTTTGCCTCAAGATGAATTAATGCATTATCTGTTGTGATATCAGCATTCACATCTATAGTGTTTCCAGCCTGAGCGACAAACGTCGCACCATTTGTATCTGATATATCTATGGCATCAGTAATCGTTATATCGTTCTCTGCTTGTAGAATAATATTCCCGTCGATGCCGTCTAATTGAGCAGGCGTAACATCCCAAACAGTATTTGCTTCTGCGTCTCCAAATAGTACATCGCCTCCACTTGCCCCATCCTCACCTGCTGCATCAACGCCAGCTATGGATACAACAATATTTGTTGGATCAAATAATACTGTTCCATGATTTCCACTTTCCGCTGTGACATCGATAACACCATCAACGTATAAAGATTGTTTGCCAGAGACTTCTACAAAACCACCGTTACCTGAAACTCCACTGCCAGTTGCAGAAATACTTCCGTTAAATGAAGTAATTTCATCTGACCAGACTATGACCTTTCCGCCATCTCCTGAGTCAGTTGCATCAGACTCGATGACTACGGCATCACCAACATAGGTACGAGAAGCATTTTGTATGTCAGGGTTGTTCCCACCCAAATCACCACCAATTAATATTTCACCGCCATCAGTTTTACCGGATGCATCTATTGATGTGCTATCAAATAAACCAACCTTGTCACCAGTAATCGTTATTTTACCGCCTTTATCAGAACTTGATGCGGCTGTAATTAAGGCATCTTCTGAAATAATGGCTTTGTCTGTTGCGTAGATTTCTATCGTACCGCCGTCGCTATCCGATGATGAAACGTTAAGTGTTCCAGTATTAATCAGAGAGTTACTTGTACCACTAGCGACTAGTTTGATAACGCCGCCTTTGTTTTCTATTTTACTGGCGCCGATAACACCGCTGTTGTTTACAACATTGGTAAAGACATCTTTCGCGGCACTGCCTTTTAACAGGACTGTTCCACCGTCCGCACTAATGGTTCCCTGTATTACTTACGGCGTCTTCAAGATCATGTGCATTTTCCAGGATTTTTTCATCGACAGTGAATTGCATTAAGCCGTCACCATCAAAATCCATCGTCACTTTTTTACCGGCAACAAGATTCACTTGGCCGGCTGTTGCAACAATGGTGCCTTCGTTTTTAACCGCACCACCAACAAGTGTTACTGAGCCACCTGTTGCTGCTTGTATTAACCCTCGGTTAACAACCTGCCCACCTTCGCTGCCATCTTTGTTAAAGAAAACATGCTTGCCATTCATGAAATCTTCATCGGAAATATCAAGACCAGATGCAATCAAGCTACCCACATTGACTGAAGCATTTGGGCCAAAAATTAGACCATTAGAATTAAGTAAAACAACTTTACCATCCGCATTTAATTGACCAAATATTTGACTGGGGTTTTGATCGAAGATACGCGCTAAAAACTGATCGCTTGCTTTTTGATTGATATTGACTGTTTCGTCAAACTTAATATTGAACTTACTAAAGTGAGCAATAAGACTCGGGCTAAGCTGATTGATATTATATGTTTTGCCTTCAACAACAAAATTACCATTCCCTGCAACGACAACACCACCTTCTGGTGCAGCTAGCGCTGCCCCGGCATGCAAACCAAACAATAATCCAGCGGGCAGCGTTTTACGAATGAATGATGTAACAGGATTAAGCCGAGCAGCACAAAGCTGGCGACTATTTTCAGACTGAACAGTCTTCTTTCCTGTTTTTCTTTTACGAACCATTTATTTCCTATTCGGTTGCTATGTGCGACTTGCTTTACCGCTAAAAACCAACCCTTTTATTATCAAAATTTTAACCGTTTTACTGTGACCTGCTTCTTATTTCACTTCTACTATTTTGTTATTAAAAATAGTTTTTTTAATCGTTCTGATTATATCGCATGTCTATGACGAATTAATTTAAAAACTGTATGTAATATCACCCCAAATATGCGAATGCCTACCGTCATCCGGTGTTTGTGGCCCCAACTCTGTTGCCCACATAAGACGACTGTCTAACGTGCCTGGCAATTGAAAGCGTAGCCCCATACCGACACTTTTATAGTTTACCCATTTACCTGATGTCGCGATTTCTCTTGATGAATTTACACCATCATTTTGTTGACCCACGGCAAAATCATAAAAGACCGAGTATTGAAGCAACTCACCCCAGGTACGGTTATAGAATGCAGGTACATCTTTTATGAAAGGCGCATTGAAATTATATTGGAGAGAAAAAAACCAAGCACGATCAAATAAACCATCACCATCAGGAAAACCACGAACATTTTCAGGACCACCGACAGCATATTGTTCAACCGTAGGTAAAATATCATTCGACCACTGAAAATCCAGCTTTAACAAAAACGACTGATCTTCTGTTATGACTTGCAGACGTTGGAAATTAACGGTTAGTTTATCGAATTGACCTTCTGCCTGTTCAAAAATCTGGTTACCAAAACGACTGGAACGACTGGAAAAAGGACTATTAAGCTGATCTCCGCTCGAGCCCATTGCACCTAAAATATCATTAAAGCCTCGGCTATGTGCAATAGTCAAAAAGTTTATACCGCCACCAAAGTTATCCGGGAGTTTTTTATCAATAAGCCTGACTAGAGGTAGTAAAGGATGAAACGTATCGACTGAATCAAGGTTTAATTCCAAATCTAACACGGCTAATCTATCAATACTTGTTTGCGCTGCTTGAACTGTTGTTCTGGAAATTTTTTGAGTCATTGCTATTTTGCTGAATAGGTTTAATGTTCTGCCGCGCTTGAATGACTTATTTACGTAAAGTGAACGTTGAGTTTGCTCCGATTGAACGTCATTTGCAGCAAGATTACCACCAACATCAAAACGGTTTTTGTAGGAGCTTATTCCAAATGAATACCCTCTGCCTAAATAGCGCTGATATTCTAAAGACCAAAAATCAGAATTTTTGGGGTTATAGGTCTGCTGGTATGTTGCCGTGACCTTATCGGCACTACCAAGAGCGGTTTTTCCAAGAGGGTTATTCCAGTCAATTGTCGTTCTAAATCTATTGCGCCCTGTTTCCTGGATACCATGATTATCAGCTCGATATGATACGCCGTACCATTTCTCTTGCTGTACTTTTAGGATCATGTCAGCTTCACCCACTTTTCGACCTGGCTGAAATACACCGAATACACTCAGGCCTGGAAAATCAGTCAGTGTCAATAACGCCGCTTCAATCTTCTCTTTTGTTACAGGTTCGCCTATCAAATCAAGAAAAGGTTTCCTAAGCACTTGCTCGCTGTATTTTTCATTACTTTCTGCAATGACACGACCGAGACGCCCAATAAAAATCTGTATATCGACAACTCCTGTTGTTACTGTCTGCACAGGGACAACGGCAGTCGACAATATGAGCCCTCTGGCTCGATAGTAGCGCGTCACTTCATCGGCAACTTCCTGTAATTGACCGATGCTAAACCCCTCTTCTGTTTGCTCATTTATAAATTTGTCTAGGATTGACGTTTTGATTTCTTCGACTTTGATATCGAATTTCGGCAAGTCTTCCGCATCAAGTAATCTAAATTCTTTTACAGCTACATACGGTCCTTCATCGAGATCAAACGGACGATCAATAACGGCAGGAATATCAACCATGTCTTCTGCTTGAATTTCATCGACTTCTTCGGGTACGGCTTCGGCTTGTGGGCGGACGGCTCCGGGTCGAGCGGAGTCAGGTAAACCTAATGGACCTGCTATAGCCGATTTTGAGAGAATCAGTATCGAAAGCACGTAAATTAGATTACGTACTTCCCCCCATTTAATTTTTCTTGATTTGTTTAGCACAAATAATATTTATTTTTCAATGACTTACGCATTATCAGAATCTATATTTTTGTAACACGCATATAATTTTGGCAATATATAGATTCATAAGCGAATAACTATATCACAGACGAATGTTTGAGCAAAAAAAAAATTCTAATAATTGAATATAATAACTTTGCCTAACTCATTGAATACATGCAATTTTTGAAAAGTATGATTGATGAGAAAAGTGTTGTATTACTGCAACACTTTTAAATATTGTGCAGCTGGTTTTATTCAGATTTTGTTTTTAGTGTCAAGCGCCATTTTTCAATATTTTCATCCGATATTTTTTGTGGGTATTCCTTTCTGGCTTGTGCAAAAATGGCTTGTCTGAGTTGTAAATTAGCTTGATTCGTTAATAACTGACGAATTTGTGGGGCAACCTGCGTTAATTCCAATTGTTCTGAATCAATAATTTCCCCTCTTTTAAGAATATGTAATCCGGCTTCAGATTCAACTAGCGTGCTCAACTCACTCTCTTTTAAAGCCAATAACGGTTTTTTCATTTCTGGTAGTAAGTCATCTGTTTTCAATAACCCCATATAACCGCTCAATTGCTTACTTTGCTCATGCTCTGATTCTGTAAGAGCGGTTGCTGAAAAATCTTTTTTTCCTTTTTTTATATCAGCAATTATTTTACTTACTTTCTCTTTTAATTGAGCATTTTCCTGTTCACTTTCAAACTTTTTAAAAAAGATTTGCCAAACATGAACTCGTTCAGGCACAACGAACTTTTCTTTATTCGATTCAAAATATTCAGCTATTTGCTGATCATTGGGAAAATCTTTCGGCAATTTGCTCGCGACTAATCGGTTAAGATAAGCCTCTCGTAAAATATTCTCGGCACTTCGACGCATTAAAAACTCAACGTTGCGATCCTGCTCAACCTTATTTGTCACTGCTGCTGCAACAGCTGAGGCATTACTTACTTCATTTTCAATAGCTTGCTTAAACAATGCAGGATCAGCCAAAATCTTATTACGCTCCTGCTCGCTTAAATTGGCAACGAGTAAAGAAACATAATCAAGATCAATTTGTCGAGTTATCGATTCTCTTGGTTGCGAGGATTTAGCCCAATCTTTCTCAGTATCTCTAGATGCAGTTTTCTGTTTTTCTCCCTGCTCCTCATTTTCAGCAATTTCTGGCTGCTCTTCCTCCAAACCCAGTAGCTGTTTCACTGAGAACGCGGCGACCATTGAAGTTTGAGATAAAACAAAAACTAAACCAATAACTAATACTACTAAAACAGCTTTAAAATTTTTAATCATCTTTGAACATCTAATTTTTTAAGTTGAGTTTATTAATTATCTTATCATCATAAATTACTAATATTTATAAAAACTTGCTCATAACTATATTTTACCTGCTAACTTTATGTTGTAAGATGACGACTAACTGTTAAATGGAAAATTAAATTCTATTCCTGAGAAGGACTGATTTTAACAGAATATCAATTCGTCATTAATATTCATGTTATTATGTGTATGTTTTTAAAGAATAATCAGAACCAATAATTATGTCACCAAAAACGACTAACTTAGCCACAATGTTCGCTGACATTAGCGGCAGTACTCGCTTATTTGAAGTACTCGGCGATGCAACTGCCAGAGTCACGGTATCAGATACTCTGGAATTATTAACAAAAGTAATCCACTTACATAATGGCACCGTCATCAAAACGATTGGCGATGAAGTAATGTGCACCTTTCCGACAGCAGATGATTCAGCTAACGCAGCAACAGAAATGCAGGAAACACTGGAAGATGCGAATGAAATGCGCGATGAGGGTTCACCAGAAATAAAAATCAGGGTTGGCATGCATTTTGGCCCCGCATTATTAGAAGGCGGCGATGTTTTTGGTGACGCTGTAAACGTTGCCGCAAGAATGGCCGCACAAGCGAAAGGTGGTCAGATTATTACAACAAAATCGACGGTCGATTTACTTCCGCCTATTATGAGAGCCAGCACACGATTTGTTGACAGAGCCCCTATTAAAGGCAAGAAAGAAGATATCGAAATTTTCGAAATCATCTGGCAGGAAGAAGATGTCACACGTATGGCAACAGGCATGATGGAAGAAATGCCTAAAATCCCGCAAGTTTCACTTGAAGTATCGTATGGCGGCAAAACCGTTGTCCTAGATCAGGATAAATCCGGTTTAGTCATGGGTAGAAGTCAGGCCTGTGACCTACCCATAAACGAAAAACTCGCATCAAGGCAACATGTTCGCATCGAACTGCGCCGTAATAAATTTTTTATCATAGATCAAAGCACGAACGGTTCTCATATCAGTATGGAAAACTCAGAAGATGCATTTTTAAGAAGAGAAGAAATGCATGTCACAGCTAATGGGAAAATTAGTTTGGGAAAGTCTTTCGCAGAAGACCCTACTGAAATAGTTACGTTTGTACTGAAGTCATCATAAGCAAATGAGTGGCGTAAATTCGACGAATAAACCTGGTTCATTGTCATGGCATTCTTATGGCATTACGGATGTCGGCAAAGTTCGTAAGCATAATGAAGACTCTATGCTTGAACGCACAGAAGCAGGCATGTGGGTTGTGGCTGATGGTATGGGTGGCCATGATGGTGGTGACCTAGCAAGCCAAATGATTGTCAATACATTAAGAAAGATACATGAAGGTCTATCTCTGGAAAGATACATTGACGATGTTGAAGACTCTTTAATAGAAGTCAATAAAAACCTCATTCAAATAGCAAGCGAAAGATCAAAAAGAACAACGATAGGCAGTACCGTCGTTATGATGTTAGCTTATGAAAATTATTGTGTTTACTTATGGGCCGGAGATAGTCGCTTATACCGTTTACGTGATAACGAATTGCGTCAGATGACAACCGACCATTCTCAAGTTGAACAGTATGTAGAGCAAGGTCTGATTTCTAGAGAAGAAGCTGCTGTTCATCCACACGGTAATATGATTACACGCGCTGTCGGCGCTTCTCAAAGCTTTTTTCTTGATATGGGTATACAGGAAATGCAAAAAGGCGACCGCTATCTATTATGTAGCGACGGCTTAACCAAGCATACGCTTGATTTTGAGTTCGAAGAAAGACTCGGTAACGGTAGCGCGGAAGACATTTGTAAAGAATTAATCGATTTAACATTAGATCGTGGTGCTGGTGATAATGTCACCGCAATTGTTATTGATATAGATTAAGTTATAGCTTTAAGGAGTTTTACATTGGCAGACTTTAAAACGGCTCTTGATGCGTTAGCAAAAGATGAAATTCAATTGGATTCGTTATCGAATCAAATTGATAGTTTGCTTGCAAAAAATCCTAAGTTTGCTACTAAAATGCTTACCCAGCTGGATGAGTCTTTTGAAGAAAAGAAGCTTGATGATAAACAATATGCGCAGCTAAAACGTCAAATCAATGAGTTTAGACGTACTCATGCATCAGAAACCGAAGATGATTCAGCCGCTGACTCTGATGCAACAGTACTTTCAGAAGACTCAATTGTTGAAATGGATGATGATGAAGACGCAACGG
Organism: Pseudomonadota bacterium; assembly: GCA_038142205.1. Classification (GTDB taxonomy): domain Bacteria; phylum Pseudomonadota; class Gammaproteobacteria; order Eutrophobiales; family Eutrophobiaceae; genus UBA7359. Next base: position 1,341,092 of record JAYQJO010000001.1, read on the forward strand.
CCATTAATCAAAACACAGCTTCTGTCGATTCGGAAGATGCAACGGCCATTAATCAAAGCACAGCTTCCGTCGATTCGGAAGATGCCACCGCTATCAATGAAGCTGTTACAGAACCTGATGATGAAGACGCTACAGCCATAAATCAAAACACGGCTTCTGTCGATTCGGAAGATGCCACCGCTATCAATGAGTCTGTTACAGAATCCGATGATGAAGACGCTACAGCCATAAATCAAAATACGCCTTCTGCCGATTCGGAAGATGCCACCGCTATCAATGAAAAAACAAAAGTACTCAGCGATGACGAGGATTCCACCGCTATCAATGAAGCAACAGCTGTTATGGAAAAACCGGCTGCTGCTGATGGCTCTGATTTCTTTGATATTAGTATGCCAGATTCAAGTACCAACGCGCCTACAATTACTGGCGCTACTGGACCAGCACCTACTGATTGGGGTGAACCTGTACCAACTGGCGATCTGAGTGGCGGCTATGGTGAAGGTTCAATAATCAAACAGAGATTTAAACTTGAAAAAGTGCTCGGTATTGGTGGTATGGGTAAAGTGTACAAAGCACTTGACCTGTTAAAAGCTGAAGCAAAAGATAAAAAGCCACACGTTGCAATTAAGCTTTTGAACGATGACTTCAAGGATCACCCTGAAGCATTCATCTCTCTACAACGTGAATCTAGTCGTCAACAAAAGCTAGCTCACCCTAATATTGCCACCATCTACGATTTTGATCGTGTCGGTGGACCGAATACACCTGTCTACATCACGATGGAATTGATGGAAGGTATGGAGTTAAAGGATTACATCAAGAAAAAAGTTCGCCCTAAAGGTGGTCTTGATTTTGATGAAGCTTATGACATTATCAGGCAGTTAGGCTTGGGTTTAATTTATGCGCATGAACGTAATTTGGTGCATTCTGATTTTAAACCGGGTAATGCATTCATGTGTGATGATGGCACCGTTAAAACACTCGACTTTGGTATCGCACGCGCAGTAAAAAATCCGGTTACCGGCGAAGCAGAAAAAACATTATTCGACCCAGGCAAACTCGGCGCATTAACACCGGCATACGCGAGTTTGGAAATGCTTGAAGGTGAAGAACCTGATACACGTGACGATACTTATGCACTCGGTTGCACAGCATACGAACTGCTAACAACTAAACACCCTTTTAATAAGCTGCCAGCTAATAAAGCAAAAGAAAATAATCTTGTAGCACCTTATATAAAGAAATTAAATAAGAAACAGAATCGGGCATTACGCCGTGCTATTGCGTTTAATCGTGAAGATCGTAGTCCTAACGTTGCCCATTTTCTGGAAGAGTTTGAAGGTAAAGCAACCTGGTACAAAAACCCGTTTGTTATTGCTGCAGCAGTATTAATCATTATTAGCTTGATGCTATTTGCACCTGCTATGGATTATCTACATGAGCAAAAGCTTGAAGGAATGATTGCTGACTTATCAGTTGAACAAATCAGCACTCAGGATATTGCTAACAAACTGGATGAAATTTTATTACTTGAACCAGCAGATCAATCAACTGTAACGGGTGATGATAATGCCAAGGAATCTATTCAAAATTATTTTAGCGATAAAGTTGCTGGCTTGATCGATATTAGTGGTCAATCTTATAACTTCCCTGCGGCAGACGGTGTTATTGATGAAATTGCCAAGTTTTATCCTGACTCTATTTTCTTACAAGAACAAACAGCTTTGGTTGCTGCTGGTAAAAAACAAATTATTAACGGCTTAAATAAAGAGTTTCTTGCTGCTCTGAAAGATCCTAGTTTAGTCGATAGTACCAGTGTCATCCTCGGTAAAATAAAAAGTATTGGTCCGGACCATGCTTTACTTAAAGATGCCAGACCAAGTAATGCATATCGAATATTTGCATTAGATAAGTTTAATGAAGGTGATTTTGACGGCGCATTAGAGCTAGTACGCTCTGGTTTATCTTTATCTAATAATAGTCCTCGATTACAAGACTTGGAAAAACGAATATTAAATGCACAAAAAGTGGCTCAACTGGAATCAGATATTCAAGCGATTGAAGGACAACTGGCTTCATTGTCTGATTATAAAACTCAGGAAACTGCTATTGTCGAATTGGCAACGCTAAAGCCAGATAGTCAAGTAATTACCAAACTTTCCTCTGCATTCAAACCACTTGTTGATTCAAAACTGTCAACAATTTTGGGTTCAGGTACACGCGATGAGGCAATCACGTTTGCATCTGAATACAGCGATTTAATGAACGGACTACAACTTAACAAACAATTAACTGAAGTTAAGTTAGCACATCTTAGTGGTAATGCGCGTAATCAAGCTATTGCTGAATTAGTCACCGCTGACGTTACAAATATAGAAGCAGCTTTATCTGATGTAAAAGTCGGTGATGCGCAATGGGAAACCAGTTTATTGAAAAACCTTCAGGAACTTGAAACGTTAATTAATGATCATAACTATGCAGAAGAAGGCAACCTGATTTTATTCAGAAGCAAAATAGCTGAAGAATACGTTGCCAAAGCAAATGAAGCTTTAGTGACTGACCGTTTTGATGCTGCAGATGACTTTGTAAATGCTGGTGAACGACTTGCTCCTGGATTTTCTGAATTAACAGATATGCGTAATGTCATTTCTAGTGCACGAGCTGAATCAGAACGTTTAGCTCGAGTTGAAGCGAATAAATCTGACTTTATAACCTATACCGACGCTGACAATATTAATGATGCCTATAAAGTGTATGATTTATTAAAGCAAGATCTCTCCGAAATAGACGACTTTATATCTTTTCAGGCTCCGCAAATGTTAGCTGATAGTTATGGTCGAATTGCTAAAAAGACGGCTGAAACAAAAGATTTTAAAACGGCATATAGCTTTGTTACTAAAGGTTTGGAACTCGATCCAACCAACGCAACATTGGATAATTTAAAGTTAGAGTATCAAGCAGAAGCTAACATAATCGAATTGACTGAATTATTCGAATCAGGCACCTCATTTCCAAATGACATCAGACTAAAGATCAGTCAAATTGAAACAACAAACCCTGCTCGTTATTCAGAGTTTAGTAAGGCTTCAGCGAAAATTTTAGTTGATAGAATCAATGACCTTAGATCAACAAATGAAAATGCAGCGGCTGGATTAGCGCAAACAGCCTCGATTTTATTTCCTGCCGATGCAACATTGGCAAACCTTCGTTCAGAATTACAGCTTCAACCTTGGCCAGGCATTGCTGAAGCGCAAAAAGCACTGAAAGCTGGAAACCTAACCTTGGCAGCTGAGCTAAAAGATGAAGCTCAATCAGAATATTCAACCTACCCTGATTACACTAAGTTTGTTGAAATTTTAGACAAACGTATAGAAGTAGTGAACGCTGAATACAACGCTTATGTGGAAGATAAAGAAGCTGCCGGTGAAAACTATGATGACCTTAGGGTTTCAAAACGATTATTTCAACGTTTAAAAAATAAGTGGCTCGACAACCCTAATTATGAAGATGAAGAAAAAGCATTAAACAAACTTATTGCAAAGCATAAACCCTCTACGAAGAAATTTTTAACTGCTGAAACGGGATCTCTTGATGCATTATCAACAACAAATACGACACCGGGTGCTACATCTACTTCTACAAATAAAGCAAGTACTGTCAGAGAAACTTCTTGGGAGCCTGTAGTAAGCGACTCTGAGTGTACTAGCAGATTAGCCAGTTATGGAAAAAGAGCAAAAGCTGTTTGCTTTGACATGATACATGCAAAAGCACGCGGTCCATTAATGGTAGTAATCCCTGATGGCGAAGGAATGGATACCTCTTTTGCTATTAGTAAGTATGAAATTTCAGTTAGTGACTGGAGTAAATATTGTATTCTCAGTGGCACATGCCAACCGATAAAGGATAAAGCAGTAAAAAATGATCCTATTACTGAAATCTCATTACAACAAGTTGAAGAATACACAAGCTGGCTATCCAAACGAACTGGCAAGACATACCGCTTACCAACAAATGTGGAATGGGAATACGCAGCAAATGCCGCAGGTAAACAACCTAAGAAAGACTATAACTGTCAGGTAAAAGTACAGGAAAAACTAATAAAAGGAACAGGTGTTATCAGTGTCAAATCAGGTAAATCTAATGGATGGGGTTTAAAAAATTATGTCGGCAATGTTCAGGAATGGGTGACTGATGATAATTCAACTCTTGTTCGAGGAGGGGCTTATACTGATCCTCATGCAAAATGTGAAATTGCTATAGCGCGTGACCATAATGGAGACGCTGATAATATCACCGGTTTTCGACTCATACGCGAAGATATTCTTTAAGACAGGTAAAAAATGAGCAGACAAACTTTACGTGGATTGGCAAAAGATTATGCCAAAGGCGTCATAGACAAAGATAAGTACCGTAAATCACGCACTGATTTAATTCGGGGTATTACTGCAGGGAAAATTGAAGTTAAACCTATCAATTATATTCAACCACTTAGGCCTTCCGATAACTCTGATGACGATATAACAGAAGGTAGAAATAGAGACGGGGAAACCACACAGATAACATCACCAGATCAAGTTTCAGCTAAACCTAAAGCAGAAGTGACACCGTCAACACCAGTTAAAGCCAAGAAAGTTACAAACAAGAATAAATCAAACCATGTATTTATTATCATTAGCATTGTTTTTGTTTTAGCTTTAATAATTGCAGTTGTACTTTTTTATCCTAAACCACCCGAAACAAATAGCTCAGCAAATCCGGCAACTGATACAGCACGCGTCAGTACAGTTGGAGAAGTTTTAATCGGAAAGTTTCTTAATGAGAAAGACTGGAGTGATAAAAACCTTAAAAAATTTGTTGAATCATGGACTGCATTATCACAAGAAGACAAAAATGCAGTCATTGATACAAACCGTATGCAACGTTTAAAAGCGACAATTTATGATCAATTTCTAAAAGGAAAAGCATTGGAAAGTATTGACGCTGAAAAAGCAATAGAAAAACAACAGAAACTATTCGACTTTGCTAACGCAATCGGGATTGTTGACTCCCGATTGCTTATTGAAAATTAATTAAGACTCGAGACAGCGCCCTCTTTACTCAGCCGGAAGCTCTTCGATAAATCCTCCACCATTTATCTGGCTATCGCGTTTTTCAAAATAAGCATTCTTGATAAAATCATATTTATCAAGTGATGCCTCGCCAATTAAATTCGTAGTACTAAGAATATCCGATTTAAAATCAATATAGTTAAGTGTAAGTAAACCGGCTTGTGTTAGATCATCATCAATATGAGTAATTGGACTAATCAAACCACGATCAATAGCAAAGCCTGCCGCATCACGAACAGTTGCGGGACCGAAGAAAGGAACAACCAGATATGGTCCCGGCCCCATACCCCAATGTGCCAAAGTTTGACCAAAATCTTCACCGCTTGAGTACAAGTTAGCATCACCGGCAATATCGAAGAAGCCAAATAACCCTAGGGTTGAATTAAGAAAAAACCGAATAAAATCATTCACCATTTGCGTAAAATTAAATTGCATAATGTCATTAGCAATGACAGGCAACATAGCAATGTTATTAAAGAAATTACTAATACCATCATCAATTGGAGCCGGAGTTATGAAGTCATATACTTTTCCAACAGGTTCAAATACAAAGCCATCCATAGTCTCATTAAAAGCAAAAACACCTCTATTAAAACCTTCCCATGGATCGCGTTCATCCAGTGCGCTCGTTGTTGCACAAGCAGACAAAAACAGCATGCAAGAAAACATTGTTAAGACTTTAATTGTAGACACGAATTTATTTTTCATTTTTATTCCTTGAATCGTGTGATATTGATATTGTAAATATTATGCACTAACCCCTAATCAGAAATGAGGTTACACTACAGTTTTATTTAAATCTATTGTAAAAACAGCCTAGAAAACAACGTCTTATCAGTGATTTATTTATTAAATTTTAAATAAAACTTTTTATTCAATGTGTTGAAGTATAAAGTTAAACTAACTTGGTAACTATAAAACTTTTAAAATACAAGTGGAAAAAACAGAGAATCTCGATCTAAGAGAATTAATCAAATTCTCTTCTAAGGCTGAACAATGGTGGGAAACTGACGGTGAATTTAAAACACTCCATCAAATTAACCCTGTTCGTCTAGACTTCATTGTTCGACAAACATCTTTAAATAACAAAGAAGTTCTGGACATCGGCTGTGGCGGCGGCATTTTATCCGAAGCAATGGCAAAACAAGGTGCGAATGTAACCGCTATTGATGCCAGTGAAGAAAATATAGCGATTGCCTCAACACATGCTGCGGATAATCAACTGGAAATCGACTATCAGGTTAACTTGACTGAAGATTTTGCTGAAAAAAACGAAGTAAAGTTTGATCTCATAACCTGCATGGAATTACTCGAACATGTGCCTGATCCAGACTCTATTATTCAAGCTTGCTCAAAAATGATTAAGCCGGGTGGTCATGTCATGTTTTCCACTATCAATAGAAACATAAAAGCGTATATGCTCGCCGTGTTAACTGGAGAATATTTGTTACAGCTTTTACCTAAAGGCACTCATCAATATGAGAAATTCATACGTCCTTCTGAATTAGTTAACTGGTGTAATGCACATGGACTCCGCTTAAATGATCTGGCAGGCATGGATTACAACCCTTTATTAAATCATTGCACATTGACCAAAAATACTGATGTAAATTACCTTATCGATACGATTAAATCCTGATGATAGATACTGTTTTATTTGACCTTGATGGCACTCTTGCCGATACCGCTCCTGATTTAGCTGGCGCACTCAATGCAATCCGTATAAAACATGACTTACCTGCATTACCTTTGGAAACGATAAGCCCGACTGTCTCGCTTGGCGGTAATGCCATGATCAAATTAGCGTTTGATCTCGAAGAAGGTAATAGCGGCTTTGAAGAAATACGCGAGCAGTTTTTGAATTACTATCTCGAGCATATTGCAGAAGAAACACGTCTTTATGATGGGATGCATGAGTTACTTGCTCTACTGGAAAGCAAGAATAAAACCTGGGGAATAGTCACCAATAAATCAACATGGCTGACAACGCCATTATTGGAAGCACTTGAACTCGATAAACGTACAGCTTGTATTGTCTGCGGTGATACATTGGAACAACGCAAACCTCATCCGGCCCCAGTATTACATGCTTGTGAATTGGTTCAAGCTGAACCTGCTTCTACGATTTACATTGGCGATGCGTCTCGTGATATAGAAGCAGGAAAGCGCGCTGGAACGAAAACAATGGTCGCACTTTATGGCTATATAGAGAAAAACGAAAATCCAAAAGACTGGAATGCTGACACTATGGTTAATAGTGTCCATGAAATACACGATAAAATCAGTGAACTCCGTTCTTAACGATACCGATAACAATGCTAACGCATTTGAATATTGCGTTAACAAGGCTGTTCCTGATGGCTCAAACTTTTATTACGCCACTCTTTTTGAAACACCTGAAAATAAAATCACCTTAATCACTTTCCATGCTTTTCTCAATGAACTGTATGACGTTATCTATGAATGTAAAGACCCGGGTGTTGCCCGGATTAAATTGAAATGGTGGCAGGAAGAAATCGAACGCCTGTTTAATCATCAAGCTCGTCATCCTGTTACACAACAACTACAACAATGTATCGATGTTAATGAAAATCTGAAATTAACATTTGATAACCTTATCGATTTTTTTAATCATTATATTTTTATCGAACAAACAGAATCGCTGGATACGATTCTGGCTTTATACAAACCAACTTCAGGGGAAGTCTGGCTTCAATGTCACCAACAATTAAGCAGTAGAAATAATAAACTCGACGTTATATGTGAATTAGGCGCACTAATTCACTACCTAAATTGTATACAACAACCACATACCTATATTAATGAAACCCGTTGTATTGTTCCTACAAACATTATTGAAAATGTCGATTTGCAAAAGTTGTTAATCAACACAGATAATCGACAACAAATCCAAAAAGAAACTTTCTCACCGTTAATTTCAGAATTAAAAACAAGACTGCTAGAAATTCAACAAGAATTAAAAGAAAACCGACAAGATCTTATTTACGATTTAATTATGTCTAAACTTGCAATAAAAACCTGCAATGAAATTCTGGCTGATGATTGTCAACTACTGGATAGAAACATTAGTTTAACACCAATACGGAAATTCTGGACTGCATGGCTAACTCGCACTTTTCGCTAAACCCTATTCCCCTACCCTGAACCGCAATCGAACTCGTAGACGCCTAAAAGTACCCGTATCAAGTATTTCCGAAGTAAAAATAAAAAATTGTCGACGATGATTAAAATGTAAGCATATGATCGTCAAACAAGGATGCACAAAAAGATTGTCATTTAATTCAGCAGGATACACCGTCCCATCTAGCATTTTTACCTGCCAGTTATCTTCAGAATCCAAAATCAAACTATCTATAGCAGTCGTAGTTTTATTCAGGCACGTTCTATAGAAAAAAATACAAAAACTGATTCCAATAAAACAACTTGTCACCATCTTTATCATCAAACTAAGACTATTTAGCCAGATCATAATCAGGCACAAAATATGCGTAAATATTACGAAACGGAGCAATATTGGCGATGGTTTGACAGAGAGTCTGAGTGTGCGCAAGAAAGAGTTAGAAGTATTATCCATAACAAAGTAGCTGCATTAAAAAATCCGTTTTTGAGAAAAGAGATATTAGCTGAATTTGAATTAAAATAATTGTATAATTTTGCATCGCAACATTAGCATTTACTATCGATTTAACAATGAAAGAAAGTAAAAAAATTAATAACAAGGCGCGTAAAGAAGAAACGACGCAGCAACAAACTGACTCACCAGTAAAAGAAATTGGCGGCCCTAAAGGTCCCGAACCAACACGTTATGGTGACTGGGAAAAGAAAGGGCGCTGTATAGACTTTTAGCCAAACACTAAAAGCAATACTGAAAATAGCTACTTTATAACGATTAAGAATTAACCACTACTTGAGGGAATTTACTATGGAATCGGTGAAACGACCGTTATCACCCCATTTACAAGTCTACAAACCCCAATTGACGTCTATACTGTCAATTACACACCGAGGTACAGGCGTATTTTTAAGCCTGGGTTCGTTATTGTTGACCTGTTGGTTAGTTTCACTAGCGACAAGTGAACAGGCTTTTAGCAATCTACAACAACACTACACCGCCTGGTATGGAAAAATAATACTAATTGCGTTTATCTTTTCGTTTTTTTATCACCTTTCAAACGGCATCAGTCACTTATTTTGGGACATGGGTAAAGGTCTCGATATATGCACCGCCTATAAATCAGGCTATGCCGTTATTGCTGCAAGCATTATTCTGACAGTCACTACCGTTATTTGCGGGGGTGTATTGTGAGTATGCAAACGCCTATAGCAAAAGTTCGTGGCCTAGGTTCAGCCAAAGAAGGCTTTCATCACTGGTGGGCACAACGTTTAACCGCAATTGCATTAATCCCTTTAAGCTTATGGTTTATTTATTCGCTTGTTTGCACGACTGGCGCTGACTATGCGACGGTTATTGCGTGGTTAGGCCAACCTATGAATGCAGTATTAATGCTGCTTTTCCTGTTTGCACTTTATTACCATGCTGCACTAGGCCTACAGGTCGTCATTGAAGATTATATCGATTCAGAATGGCAAAAAATTACCTGTCTGATTCTGGTCAAGTTTCTCGCTTGTTTGCTTGGCTTGAGTTCAGCTCTTTCAGTACTTAAGATTTATTTAGGAATGTAAACAACAATGACAAATTCATACGAAATAATAGAACACAAATATGACATCGTCGTTGTCGGCGCTGGTGGTGCGGGTTTAAGAGCGACCTTTGGTATGGCTGCAAAAGGTCTGAAAACAGCTTGTATAACAAAAGTATTTCCAACACGAAGTCACACAGTTGCCGCGCAGGGTGGAATGAGCGCCTCTCTCGGTAATATGGGTGAAGATGATTGGCGTTGGCATATGTATGATACCGTTAAAGGCTCAGACTGGTTAGGCGATCAGGACGCGATTGAATACATGTGTCGTGAAGCTGTACCTGCGGTCATCGAACTTGAACATCAAGGTGTGCCCTTCTCTCGAACAGAAGAAGGTAAAATATATCAACGCCCCTTTGGCGGTATGACAACAAACTACGGTGAAGGTACCGCACAACGTACTTGTGCTGCTGCTGATAGAACCGGTCATGCAATATTACATACACTCTATCAACAATCATTAAAACACGAAGCTGAGTTCTATATTGAATACTTTGCTTTTGATTTGATCATGGATGAAGGAGTGTGTCGCGGTGTTATGGCTTGGGATCTGGCGACCGGGAAAATACATCGTTTTCGTGCACATCAAGTTGTATTAGCAACCGGCGGTTATGGCCGTTCTTATTTCTCTGCAACATCTGCACACACCTGTACTGGCGATGGTAATGCAATGGTACTGCGTGCCGGTTTACCGCTACAAGATATGTAATTTATTCAATTTCATCCTACCGGTATCTACGGCTCCGGCTGTTTAATTACCGAAGGTGTACGTGGTGAAGGTGGATACTTAACCAACTCTGAAGGCGAACGTTTTATGGAACGCTACGCCCCTTCGGCAAAAGATCTGGCATCACGTGACGTTGTTAGTCGTTCTATGACGATGGAAATTCGTGAAGGCCGTGGTGTAGGCGAACATAAAGACCATATTCATTTACACCTCGAACATTTAGGTCCTGAAGTTATTAATGAACGTTTACCCGGTATTGCTGAATCAGCAGAAATTTTTGCCGGTGTTGATGTAACAAAAGAACCTATTCCTGTCATTCCGACAGTGCATTACAACATGGGCGGTATTCCAACTAACTATCATGGTCAGGTTGTCACATTAAAAGATGGTGATCCCGATAGTATTGTTGAAGGTATGATGGCGATTGGTGAAGCGGCTTGTGTATCAGTTCATGGCGCAAACCGTTTAGGTTCCAATTCATTACTCGATTTAATTGTATTTGGACGTGCAGCAGCAAACTATGCCGCAGAAAACATAAAACCGGGTATGCCTCATAAAGATATTCCGGATGCCGGTCAGGAAAGTCTGGACCGTTTAGAAAAACTCCGCACTAATAAAGGTTCAACTGCAACGGCTGAAATACGAGACAAGATGCAACGTACTATGCAAAACGATGCCGCAGTATTTCGTACTGGTGAATCTATGCAACACGGTATTGATGAAATGGCTAAAATCTGGGAATCATTCTCCGATGTAAAAGTAGAAGACAAAGGTATGGTCTGGAATACCGATCTGGTCGAAACGTTGGAACTGGAAAACTTATTACAATGTGCAATAGTCAGTATTCACGGTGCAAATAACCGTGAAGAAAGCCGTGGCGGTCATGCTCGTGAAGACTTTTCAGAGCGTGATGATGAGAACTGGATGAAACATACCCTGGCGTCGATTGATGCCAAAGGAAATGTCAGCTTCGAATACCGTCCTGTGCATATGTACACATTATCAGACGATGTAGATGTGTTCCCACCAAAGAAACGCGTCTATTAATATCGGAAAATATAAAGAGTATAACTATGGCTGAATTTACACTACCAAAAATTCCAAAGTACAAAAAGGCAAAACCTTTGCTAATGCAGAAGGTGCAACCAATAAAAAAATATTTCGTATTTATCGTTGGGAACCTGACTCAGGTGACAATCCTAGACTGGATACTTACGAAATCAATTTAGACAACTGCGGCCCGATGGTACTTGATGCGATTATCTATATTAAAAATGAAATCGATTCGACCTTAACTTTTCGTCGTTCCTGTCGTGAAGGTATATGTGGTTCCTGTGCAATGAATATCGGCGGCACCAATACATTAGCCTGTACTAAAGCGATAGGTGACTTCAAAAGCGATATTGCCATCTATCCTTTACCACACATGCCTGTTGTTAAAGATTTAGTGCCCGATTTAACACATTTCTATGCACAATACGCATCGATTAAACCTTGGATGCAAACACAGTCTGCACCTCCACCTGATGCAGAACGCCTACAATCAAAAGAAGAACGTGCCGCATTAGATGGTTTATACGAATGTATTCTTTGTGCCTGTTGTTCAACGTCTTGCCCAAGTTACTGGTGGAATAGCGATCGCTATCTTGGCCCTGCAATTTTACTGCAAGCCTATCGTTGGATAGCAGATAGCCGTGATGAATATACTGGTGAACGTTTAGATGATCTGGAAGATCCATTCCGTCTCTATCGTTGCCATACCATCATGAACTGTACTAATACTTGTCCGAAGGGTTTAAATCCGGCTAAGGCAATTGCAGAGATTAAAAAGCTAATCGTATCGCGTTCTGTTTAAAGTTTATAAACCGTCTTTATAGTGACCGAAAAATCCAGGCTATTATGGCATTGCCGTCGAGGTATTCGCGAAATGGATATATTATTTCGCGAATTCATCGAACAACATTACGATGATTTAGGCGATGACGACAAACAATCTTTTTCAAAATTACTTGATGAAGCGGATCTTGATATTCTCAACTGGATTATGGAAAAAGATACTCCAGACACAGATGAGTTAAAGAGTATTATTTCTATAATCCGTCAATCACGACAATTAAATTAGTTATTATGCAACAAGCATGGAAAGACTTTCTTAAAGACAATACACTTGATAGTGGGATTGATGTAACAAACTCACCTGTCATCTCTCCCCTTTTGGGCATCGCTATGTTAACTGTAAGCGGTGATGACCGACATAATTTCTTACATAGTCAATTCATGAATGATTTAAATCTGATTGAATCACCATCGGCACAACTCTCCGCATGGTCTAATCCTAAAGGCCAAGTTATAACTAACTTTATCATTATTAATACAGGTATTAGTTATTTATTAATCTTCAAAGAAGAATTAAAAGACTACGTCCAGAAACGATTAACCATGTTCGTTTTGCGCTCAGACGTAAAGATTGAAGATATTTCAGAATCATCACCTCTGGTTGGTATCGCCAATATTCATGATTTATCAGTATTAACAAAAAACATTCCTAAAAATGCAGGAAAGATTATTGCCATAGAAGGAATCATTATTGTTTCTCACCCTGATAATTCAGGACGCTATTTAATAACAGGCAACACAGAAGCATTAATAAACAAGTTACTTAAACTAGATATAAAGTTAAGCAATAATTCGACATGGGAACTATTAGATATTCTGTCTGGTTTACCGTGGATAACAAAAGCAACACAAGAGCAGTTTTTACCGCAAATGCTAAACCTTGATATACTAAAAGGGTTAAGCTATCAAAAAGGCTGTTATCCTGGTCAGGAAGTCATCGCACGTTTACATTATCGTGGTGAAGTAAAAAAACGTCTTAGCTTGATTAAATCAGAACAACCTTTAACGATTGGCGAACAAATCACTTCTGAACAACCTGATAGTAAAGCAGGTAGCATTATTAATTCTGCAAGCCATTCTGATGGTTTATATTATGCTCTGGCCGTGATTAATCTAAGCCAGTTAAATGACAAGCTTACTATAAACAATAATACAATAACGGTAATTGATCTTCCCGATGCTATCAAATCGCAAATAAACTCATAAGGGACTTTATCAATCAACACCAGTAATATCATCAGCAGTAAATTCAAATCAGCATGGTGGTGTCGTAATAAACACTTGCAAACTCTGTATCCAACCTTATTTCGTAAACAAACGTCCCTGATATTACACAATGAAGAATTTAAATTGCCTGATGGTGACTTTCTAGACCTCGTTTGGACCGAAAAAAAACAATCAAGTCCAATCATTATTCTTCTACATGGTCTGGAAGGCTCAATTAATTCACCTTACGCAAAAGGCATTTTAGAAACCATACAGAAGAACGACTGGCAAGGTGTACTCATGCACTTTCGCGGGTGTAGTGGACGGCACAATCGATTAAATCGCGGTTATCACTCTGGTGATACAGGTGACCTACATACACTTATTACAGCACTAAAGAGACTTCACCCAGATCGAAGCATAGCTGCCATAGGCGTTTCACTTGGCGGAAATGTTTTACTCAAATATCTTGGTGAACAAGGTGAAAAAAGTCTTTTAACAACCGCGATAGCAATATCAGTTCCGTTCGATTTGGCAGACAGTGCAAAACATTTAGAAAAAGGATTTTCAAAAATTTATCAATATCACCTCATATCTCGTTTAAGAAAAAAAACGATGGATAAATTTAATAATAAGTTATCACCTATTAATTTAAACAAACTTAAAGAATGGAAAAATTTCTATTCATTTGATCACAATGTCACAGCAGTACTTCACGGTTTTAAAAGCGCTGATGATTATTACAATCAATCAAGCTCTAAACAGTTTCTAAAAAACATTAAAACGCCAACACTTATTCTTCACAGTAAAGATGATCCCTTTATGACTGAAAAAGCTATTCCTTCAGAAACAGAATTATCATCAAGTATCACATTGGAATTAACTGAACGTGGAGGACATGTCGGGTTTATATATGGTGACACCCCATTCAATGTAAAATATTGGGTAGAAAAAAGACTCGCTGACTTTTTATATAATCAATTTAAATAACCAAGAAAGTCCTTCCCTGATGCTCTAGTCTACGGCTTCCCTCATTATTTCATATTGATCACGCGTTACGCATTCAGACCTCCAACTGGATGCGCTAAAACAGATTCCTTGTCTGTTTTCGCTATCAATATTAGATAATTTGGCAAAACACCATAGGAATTATTTCTAAAATACATGATACAATTTGGTATTCAAACTAATACCAAGGAGGTTTAGATAGTGTTAATAATCACAATTTACTCAAGACACATATCTTATTCATGAGATGAATTTTCTTATCACAGATTATGTTTATCCAATAAAAGATCCTATATGTATATCCCAAAAGAATAAGTTTTACTTGGATAACCCTAAAACAGAAAAAGAAATATTATTTTTAAAAAATAAAATCAAGCATGATCATTTACACGTTACACACTTTAGACTTCCTTTAAAAGCAGATAGTCAAACTGTATCTATAACTAGCCTTCTTAGGTTAATTCGCAAAGGTTTTAATGATGATAAATACCTATGTGAAATATTTAACAATCATTTTAGCGCAAAATCTTACGATAAAATTTATGAATTTATAGCAAGAATATGGGTAATTGCACGATTTAATGACGAAGGCCAATTTGAAGTTCTAGAAAAAGAAAAGAAAAAAATGATTGAAAGAGGCGTATATAGTATCCATTTATTAGACGACGAAGACCCTCTTATTAAAAATTCTACCGCCTTAAAAAATTATTCACATTTATTAAGTTTATTAATCAACACTGAAAAAGATGAATACAGTGGAAACTGCTTCATCTCAAAAAACAGTTCATATGACGAAAATATTTCGTATATGAAATCACTTTTATATTTATCTTTTGCCACCAATAAAAGACAAAAAAAGAAAGATCTGATTGGGAAATATTTCCATATGTAAAGCAAGACTTAATTAAAACTTCCAATAATATTGACAATTTTTTAAATAAAAACAACCAGAAAACACTCGGTTATATATCAGACTTATTGCGAATTACTTCGCAGCAAAGATTTACAGATCCAATGATAAATGTAGTGCTTTTAACTAGTATCATTGAGTTTATGCTTACTAGAAACCCCGACTTTAATAGGTTTAATGTAGAAGACTCAATAAATAAACAATTCCAATTAAAAGCTTCTCTTCTAATATATCAGAACGATAAAAAAAGAAACTTATTAAAAATAAAAGAGGATCTAAAAAATATATATAACTTACGATCTATCATAGCTCACGGAGACTTTGAGAACTTAAAGAAACTTATAAAGAAAAAGAGTTTTATATAGAAAATAACATACATATTCTTTTTGAATATATTAAAGCAATCATTCAAGAGTATATAAAAGATCCCGAATATATAGATTTTCTAAAAAAATCATAAAGAGTAAGCATCTCTCCGTTATAAATGAAACTTATTTAAAAAACTCTTAACTAAACCTCGGTAACGCATACGCCAATGCTATTGGTATTGAAATGATACAAAATGCATTACCGAATAAAACCATCGCTGCGACTTTTGAAGGTTCTTGGCCAAAGTGTTCCGCAAAGATATAGTTCATGACTGCTGGCGGTAATGCTCCGAATAGGAGTAATGCTCCCTGCTCTAATCTTGTAAGTTCGATAAACGGTAAAATTGTTAACACAATCGCGATACCGCATACTGGTGCTAGTAGTGCGGCTAGCATGCCGATTTTCCATTCTGATAGTTTCATATCGATTAATCGTGTTCCTAATGCAAATAACATTAGTGGTACGCAGATATTCCCTATCATGCGAACAGGTTCTAGTACAGTATTCGGAATATTTACTTTCAATACATTTAGTATCACTGCAAATAAAACGGCCACGATTAATGGCGTTAAAAATACTTTAAATAGATTCGCTTGTTTATTTAACCAATAACTGAGAATGGTAATGTGAAAAAAATTACAAACGACAAAACATATCACCGCGGCTGGAAGCGCCACATCACCAAAACTTAATACAATAAGAGGTAAACCAATATTACCCGCATTAGCAAACATAATGGGTGGACATAAAGTTTTTGCTTTTATTTTTAAAAGCTTTGTGAAAATTAATGCCACAACACCCGATAACAAAATAACAAGTGCAATTGCTAAGGCCAGATTACCAAACAAACCATAAACACCGGCTTTTTCATAAATAACACTGAATAACAAACACGGAATAAACACATCCATATTCAATTTATTAGGCAATGTCATATCTGGCTTAAATTTGCGTGCGTAAAGCAATCCTGCAAAGACAATGGCAAAGATAGGAAAAGTGATTTCAAAGATTCTAGCGGCAATCATAAAGTAAGGTTTCGGAACTGATTTTTATTTTTTCTGTCCACACAGTATTATAATGGCATTATTATAAACATAACTCTAAGTATCTTATCTCATGACTATTACAAGATCGTTTTATCTCGCTATATTCGTAGTTTGCTTGTCTTTACTTGGTTTTGGCCTTTACCTTGAACATGCTCAGGGTATTGAGCCCTGCCCACTGTGTGCGTTTCAACGTATGTGTTACATCGCCGTAACTATGATTGCTTTAGCTGCCATGATCCATAACCCGGGATGCTGGCAACGCTATATTTATAGCACACTGACGCTAATCGCATCGTTAATTGGTGCAGGCATTGCTGGCCGACAAGTCTGGCTACAACATCTACCCGCCGATCAGGTTCCAGCTTGCGGTCCTGGCCTGGAATACATGATGGAGGTGTTTCCGTTTATGGAAGCGATGAAAATGATTATTAGCGGTTCAGGTGAATGCGCTGAAGTTCATTGGACCTTTCTAACTTTAAGCATCGCTGAATGGAGTTTGATTTGTTTTAGCTTAATCTTAATTTCAACACTTGTTATTACTTTTAAACTAAAAAACAAATAAGTTATTTGGAGACAATTATTTAAATGGCGGCATTCCAGGCGGGAACTGTCCTCCGCCCATGCCTCCCATTCCGCGCATCATCTTGGCCATACCACCTTTGCCCGACATTTTTTTCATCATCTTTTGCATTTGTTTAAATTGCTTTAGCAGTTTATTAATGTCCTGAATTTGTGTGCCCGAACCTTTGGCAATGCGTTTTTTACGCGAACCATTAATAATGTCTGGTCTGATTTTTTCCTTACGCGTCATTGAGTCGATAATCGCGCCAAGTTTAATAAACTCTTTGTCATTTACCTGTGCGGCTGCCCCCGGCGGTAATTGATTCATACCCGGTAATTTATCCATTAAACCTGCTATACCACCCATATTGTTCATTTGATGAAGCTGTTCACGGAAATCTTCTAAGTTGAAACCTTTTCCTGTTTTTAATTTCTTCGCGAGTTTTGCTGCTTCTTTTTGATCGGTCTTTTCCTGCACTTCCTCGATCAAGCTCAGCACATCACCCATTCCCAAAATTCGGGAGGCAATACGTTCTGGATGGAAAGCAGTCAATTCATCTGTCTTTTCACCCGTACCCATGAATTTAATCGGCTTACCGGTAATATGTTTAACAGTTAATGCTGCACCACCACGCGCATCACCATCTGTCTTGGTTAGAATAGATCCGGTTAATGGTAAGGCATCATTAAATGCTGCTGCTGCATTAACGGCATCCTGCCCTGTCATACTATCAATAACGAATATTGTTTCAGCTGGCGAGAGTACTTCATGTACAGACTTAATTTCCTGCATCATTTCATCATCGATGTGCAAACGTCCGGCACTATCAACAATCAGCACATCAATTAATTGTTTTCTGGCATAGTCCATTGCATTTTTGGCAATATCTGTCGCTTTCTGTTTTTCGTTACTTTCTATCCAGACTAAATCATTATCATCCGCCAATGTCTGCAACTGTTTAATCGCCGCAGGACGATAAATATCACAACTGACCACTGCCACTTTCTTCTTTTCTTTTTCTTTGATTAATCGGCCCAATTTGGCTGCGGATGTTGTTTTACCTGCACCTTGTAAACCGGCAAGTAA
The DNA here is from genome assembly GCA_038142205.1 of Pseudomonadota bacterium. Classification (GTDB taxonomy): domain Bacteria; phylum Pseudomonadota; class Gammaproteobacteria; order Eutrophobiales; family Eutrophobiaceae; genus UBA7359. Next base: position 1,359,731 of record JAYQJO010000001.1, read on the forward strand.
AATAACGGCGGGCGGTTGCGTATTTAATTTTAATGGCTCATGTTGATCGCCCATTAGCGCAATCAACTCATCATTAACAATTTTGATTAATGCCTGACCTGGCGTAAGACTGGTTAAAATTTCCTTATCTAACGCACGTTCTTTAACATGATTGATAAAATCACGTACAACTGGCAAAGCGACATCCGCTTCCAGTAAGGCCATTCGCACTTCTCGCAAGCCGTCACTGATATTTTCTTCGGTCAATCGACCTTGGCCGCGTAAATCTTTAAAAACTCGGGTTAATTTATCTGAAAGTGCGTCAAACATACTTATCTCAATTAGTTTAAAAGTGACAAAAAAGAGCGGTATTCTATCTTATTCAGCGTCTAACTTAAAAAAATAAGCATTGGTTTTTCTAAATATAGAATCAGCACTTCTACAGCCAGATAGTATATGCAGTCATCGAACTATCCTTTAAAATCATAAATATATGAGTATCCAACCAATTATTGCTATTTTTCTTTATTTAATATCTGCCGCTCTTATTGGAGCCAGAATCTACAATGTTTCTGATATTTTCGGCAAAACAAGGCCGCTTGTATTAATTTTTGCCACTATTGCAATAGCCCTACATGCACACCTGCTTTATCAAGCAATTATCCTGGCAAATGGTCTTGATTTTGGGATTTTTAATGCCGTTTCCCTGATTGGCTGGCTGGTGGGGCTGATTGTGTTATTAAGCTCCCTGTTTCGGCCTCTGGAAAACTTATTGCTGTTTCTTTTTCCGGTCGCAGCAGGCGTCATCATTATTGAGCTACTTATTCCCGATACACGAATTCTTAGTGAATCTCTATCAATTGGTTTGCGTATACATATCCTGTTATCTATTTGCGCTTACAGTTTACTAATGATTAGTGCCGTTCAAGCCGTCATGCTGGCTGTTCAAGAAAGAATGATTAAGCAAAAGCATGCAGCGAAAATAATGCATGCCTTACCACCGCTACAGGTCATGGAAGAATTACTAGTGCAAATTATTGTTATAGGCTTCTTCACACTGAGCTTAAGCCTAGCGTCAGGCATGATGTTTATTGAAGATATTTTTGCTCAACACCTTATTCATAAAACTGTTTTATCGATTATTGCCTGGTTTGTTTACGTTGTCTTACTCTGGGGAAGATGGTCAGCCGGATGGCGTGGAAAGCGTATTATACGCTGGGCACTGGTCGCATTTTCCATTCTATTGCTTGCTTATATTGGCTCAAAATTCGTTTTCGAAGTTGTTTTACAACGTGTTTAAACCGAAAAATTTACTTAAAACTCTTGAATAAGAGCGGTTAAATCCAGCAGAATAGCTACTGGTCATTATTGAGGTCTCATTTTTTTGGACGACATTCCGTTATCGGTTCTATTTGGAATCCTGTTTTTTTTAATCATTTTTTCTGCTTTCTTCTCCAGCTCAGAAACTGCCATGATTGCACTCAATCGTTATCGATTACGCCATCTGGCCAAGGAAGGAAAACGCAGCGCTATTACTTCAGAAAGATTATTAGCACGGCCTGATCGTTTATTCGGACTGATCTTGCTTGGAAATAACCTGGTCAATATTTTTGCTGCGTCCATTGCGACTGTCATCGGCATACGCTTACTTGGCGATTTAGGCGTTGCCATCGCACCGTTCGTTTTGGTCGCTGTATTTTTAATCTTTGCTGAAGTCATGCCCAAAACATTTGCGGCAATGAAACCGGAAAATATTGCTTTCCCGGCAAGTTATTTATTATGGCCGATGATGAAAGTCGCCTATCCTGTTGTCTGGTTGATCAACTGGGTTTCAAATGGCTTATTGTCGATATTTGGTCTAGATATTAACGACAAAAATGACACGCCATTAAGCCGTGATGAATTAAGGACCATCGTCGGAGAAGCAGGAACAATGATTCCGAAACGACATCAGGGAATGTTACTCAACATTCTTGAACTGGAGAACGTCACCGTTGATGACATTATGGTACCGCGCAATGAGATCGCTGCGATTAATTTAGATGATCCTATAAACGAAATCGTTGAACAGGTGAGTAATGCGCAACACACACGCCTGCCCGTTTATGAAGATAGCATCGATAATATTATTGGCGTGGTTCACCTTCGTCGTATGATTCGGATCATGAGCGATAAAAATGAGCTTACAAAAGAAACCATTAAAGAAATTATTGTAGACAGTTACTTTGTCCCTAAAGGCACACCTTTACATACACAAATGTTTAATTTTCAACGTAATAAACACCGTTACGGTATTGTTGTTGATGAATATGGTGTTATTCAAGGACTGGTAACGCTGGAAGATATCCTGGAAGAAATTGTTGGTGAATTTACCACAGACATGCAAACCTATAACCTGGATATCCAACGACTGGAAGATGGAGGCTACCTAGTTGACTGCTCTATTCACATTCGTGAATTAAATCGACAACTGCATTGGCAATTACCAACTGAAGGCCCAAAGACGCTGAACGGACTGATACTAGAACGACTAGAATATATTCCGGAAGCCAGCACAACATTAAAAATAGAAAATTATCTTATTGAGATAACGCAAGTTTCTGAAAACTCGGTAAAAATAGCTCGCCTTTCTAAGCTTCAAGAAAATTCCGAAATGGACGATAACTGATTAATAGCTTTATATATTGTTGTTATCACTTTAAAGGAGCATCTTATGAGCCAACAAGCAGCTCACTCAGATAAAAGACAGTTTAGTCGTTTTGCATTCGATTCTTCTGTCATTCTTGAGATAGATGATAAACGATGGGAATCCTCATTAATTGATATCTCTTTAAAAGGTGTGCTTATAATCAAACCTGAAGACTGGAGTGACAATAGTGGTAAGAATTTCAAAGTATCAATATATTTAGATAATAGCGATCTAGAAATTAATATGGACGTAAAACTAGTTCATGCTGAAAATGATCACCTTGGTTTCCATTGTGAAACAATAGATCTTAAGAGCGTAACAAACTTAAGACGACTGGTAGAATTAAACCTGGCCAATGAAGAAGTACTTGAAAGAGAAGTTTCGAATATGATTGCGACTTAAAGTTACTTGATGGTAAATTGATTTACATTGAAAACACACAGCCTAAATCTAACCTGACAGACACTGATTAAAAGCGGGTAACTGTCAGTTTAAAGTCTGAACTGCTACATAATCAAGCTGTAAACCTTGATATTGAAGATAATTCATCTTCTTTTTCTTGCATTAAATTATTTGAACAACTTTTAAATTCTGCAATTGCAAACCTTGGTTTACCTTTTTTATTCCGTATAAGTGCGGCAGTTACTTCTACTTTTATATAATGTCCGTCCTTATGACGGTATCGCTTTTCAATAACATAATCATCAATTTCACCGGAAGTTAGTTTTTTGTGATATCTCAAACTTTTTAGTAAATCTAACGGGTGAGTAATGCTACGAATATGTCTTCCAAGCATCTCTTCATAACTGTAACCAACTAAATCACACGCTGCCTGGTTAATTTGTAAAACGATTCCTCTGACATCTCCCATTACCATAGGAAAAGGCGCATGCTCAAATACACTTTTATATTGCTCACTTTGTTTCAATCGCAATTCGTCAAGTTTTTTTGAATCTGTTAAACATTGAACATTCCAATGTGTTCCTATTACTTTGCCATTTTCTATTCTTTTATTTATTTTTCCTTTAACGTTAATTTTTTTTCCTGACTTACTGACAAGTACTATCTGAATATCTTGGCATGAATTCATCATACTTTTGTCAGAAATGATACTGTCTAATTCAATATAACAATCTTTATCTACTATATTTTTAATATTAATTTTTTTTAGTTCATTAACATGATAACCAAGTATCTCTAGCAATGCTTGATTAGCAGTTATAAAACTACCATCTCCCCATAGACTTAATATCAAATCGGCTGTTTGCACAAACATACTTACATAGTTATATAAGGTCTCATTCGCATCGGTATTAGCATTTCTTATCGTGGATTCAAGCTCGGCATTCTTTAATACTCGAGTAACCGTATTAGGCAATCGAGTAGTATATTTAGAATCTTTAACTATATAATCATCAACATGTAAGTTAATTGCAGTTAATGCGGTATCCATTCCAGATTCAGCAGTAATCAATATTATAGGAATATCCAGATTACTATTATTTAATTCAGTTATAACATCAGTACCGTTAAATTCACCACAGTTATAATCGGTTAATATAAGATCGAAATTAGGCTTTTTTATTAATTCTTTAAATAATATAAAAGAATCAATATGCGTAATTACAACTTCATTTTTTATTTTTTTTTGTAGAACAAATTGAATCAATCCTGCATCATCAGGATTATCTTCGATTAATAAAATATTGATACTTTTCATTTATAATTAACCTTAAATCATCGTTTTTTAAATAATTTACAATAGAACTGAGTTATATAACTTCTTCTAATAATAAATTTTTTCTCATTGTTTCTTCGAGCTTATAAAGCGTGTCTCGCAACTTATAGAATTCTGGATCAGATAATTCGGTTTCACATGCGACCTTGCTTTGCATCTTTGCTACTGCATGCTCAAGTTCGCGACCTTTATCAGTTAACAAGACTTCGACAATACGCTCGTCTTCTTTTTTTCTTACTCTAGAGACAATACCGATCTTTTCTAGACGTTTGACAAGCGGTGTAATCATGGCCGAATCGAGCTTTAGTTTTTCAGCTATTGCACCAATGCTTAAACCGTCGGACTCCCACAACAAAATCAGAACTAAATACTGTGGATAGGTAATACCGACTTCATCAAGTTTTGTACGGTATGAACGAACAATCGTATTTGTGGCTGCATACAAAGCAAAACATAACTGATTGTTTAATAAAAGATTATCGTAATTAGACATGATAGCTTCATAATTATTTAAAGCATTAAATTATAATGCATTAATGAATTAATGCTCTAATTTGGTGCATAACTTGTGTGATTGAGTTCACACTTTTTTAGGTAGGTTTGGTTTATTTATAACGCTACTTTTTCTAGAACTTGAGAGATATGTGAGACTGTAAGAATATCCATTTCAGATGAAAACTGCTTAGGGTTATTTGCTAATGGAATCAAAGCTTGTTTAAAACCATGCTTTTGAGCTTCATTTAATCGCTCAATGCCATTTTGTATTGGCCGTATTTCACCTGACAAGCCTATTTCACCATACATAATCATATCATTTGGTAACGGTTTATTTTTAAAGCTTGAAACGATAGAGAGCAATAAAGGTAAATCTGTTGCTGTTTCAGTAATACGCATACCGCCCACAACATTGATAAAAACATCTTGATCACTCATTGAAATACCGACATGCCGATGCAATACAGCTAATAACATGGCTAAGCGATTTTGCTCCAAACCTAATGCTACCCGCCTTGGATTACCTAAATGAGATTGATCGACTAATGCCTGTACTTCGACCAACATGGGGCGCGTGCCTTCGCGTGTGACCATGATGGCACTGCCTGGAACATGTTCATCATGTCCAGATAAAAAGATAGCGGAAGGATTGGATACTTCTCGTAAGCCCTTATCAGTCATGGCAAAAATACCCAGCTCATTGACTGCGCCATAACGATTTTTAACCGTACGGACAACACGATAACGACTACCACTATCTCCTTCAAAATATAGGACCGTATCAACCATATGTTCAAGCACCCTAGGTCCAGCCAGAGCTCCTTCTTTAGTTACATGTCCAACCAAAAATAAAGCTGTATTTGTTTGTTTTGCAAAACGTACCAGTTGTGCTGCGCATTCCCTGACTTGTGCAACTGCACCGGGCGCTGATTGCAACATATCACTGTATACCGTTTGTATAGAATCTATGACAATGACTTTTGCCTGTTCTTTATTAGCAACATTTAAAATTCGTTCTAAATGATTTTCAGTCAATATACGAAGATTATCCAAAGACAAACCGAGACGTTGGCCTCGCAAACCGACTTGCTGAGCTGATTCTTCTCCTGTGACATAAAGACTGGAAATACTTGCTTTATCAAGACTTGATAAGGTTTGTAATAATAAGGTTGATTTACCAATACCAGGATCGCCACCAATTAGAGTAACCGAACCGTTTACTAGTCCACCACCCATAACACGATCCAGTTCTGACAGACCCGTTTGTTGTCTTGGCGTTTCACTCGCATCAATTTCTCCAAGCGAACAAACTTCAGATGGTCCTGCTAGATGTTCGCGAAAACGACTAACGTTAGAAGTAACTTTTTTCTCAACAACTGCTTCCTGCAAGGTGTTCCACGCCATACAGTCTGGACACTGTCCCACCCACTTTGGCGCTTCAGCACCACAATCACTGCATTGATATAAAACTTTTGCCTTAGCCATTCTCAACAAACTCTAATCTCTTATGCACGCCGCAAAGTAATTCATAAGGAATGGTATCAGCATGTTGTGCTATTTCTTCGATAGGTAATGATTCACCCCATAGTACTATTCTGTCACCTATCTTTGCTTGGGGCTGATTGCGTAAATCAACAGTTAACATATCCATTGAAGCTCGTCCTATTAATGAACATCGCACACCGTTTACAATAATTGGGGTGCCTGATCTAGCATGTCTTGGAAAACCGTCACCATAACCGGCAGCAACAACGCCAACAGGCATATCTTCGGGACACCGCCACGTTGCGCCATAACCAACTGAATCACCTTTGCGTAAGTGTTGAATTGAAATAATTTCAGACTCTAATGTCATAACCGGTTTTAAACCATAATCATCTGCAAGCTTATCTTTCATCGGTGATACGCCATATAACATCAAGCCCGGACGAACCCAATCAGCATGAGTTTCAGAAAAATTTATTATCGCAGCAGAATTAGCCAGAGTTTTTTCATAATTTAATTCACTACAAAATTGCTTAAATAATTTCAGCTGCTGTTGCGTTAATGGATGGTCAACTTGATTTGCCGTCGCAAAATGCGTCATCAATCGTATAGAGGGGTTTACGTTTGAACAATTATTTAAACGTTCTAATAAAGCTTTTGCTTTATCTATAGATACGCCAAGACGATGCATGCCTGTATCAATTTTTAACCATACTTGTAGTGGTTCATCTAAGCTTGCATGCTCCAAAGCTTCAACTTGTATTTCATTATGAATTACAACTTCAAGTTTCAACTGTACGATACGATTTAAATCAATCGCTTTATGTGGGCCTTCAAGCAAGACAATTGGGTTTATGATACCAGCCGCTCTTAGTTCTTCTGCTTCTTCAAGACATGCAACACCATAGGCATCAGCATCTTTCAACGTTTGCGCTGTTCGGACGATACCATGACCATAGGCATCTGCCTTGATCACAACCATTACTTTTGAAGAGGGAGCGAGTTCACGTACGCGTTTTAAATTATGTATCAGGGCTTGTTTATCAATGACTACCCTTGATGGTCGTGTCATTCAGAAAACCCGGAAGGAGGCCCAGAATGAGGTAAGGCATAATCTTCGACATAATTCTCGAAACGCGTATATTTGCCAAGGAAAGAAAGTTTTACTTTACCAATCGGTCCATTACGCTGTTTACCTATGATCACTTCTGCAATACCTTTATCAACACTTTCAGAATCATAAACTTCATCTCGATAGATAAAGAGAATAACGTCTGCATCCTGTTCTATCGCGCCCGATTCACGTAAGTCAGACATTACAGGACGTTTATCAGTTCGTTGTTCGAGACTACGGTTTAACTGAGATAAAGCAATAACGGGTACGTTTAATTCTTTAGCCATTGCTTTTAATGAACGTGAAATCTCAGAAATTTCCGTTGCGCGGTTTTCACTTGTGCCTGCAACTTGCATTAACTGTAGATAATCAACAATAACCAGATCGAGACCATGTTCGCGTGAAATACGACGGCAACGCGCCCTCAATTCTGAAGGTGTTAATGCTGGCGTATCATCAATAAACATTCGAGATTCCTGCAAAATACTGACCGCCGACGTAAGTCTTGGCCAGTCTTCATCATCTAGTTTACCGGTACGTATTTTATGCTGATCAATTCGACCCAATGAGGACATCATCCTCATTGCTAATTGTTCACCCGGCATTTCCATACTGAAAATTGCCACGCTTGCTTTACCTTTAATCGCGGCATGTTCACCAATATTTATTGAAAATGCGGTTTTACCCATTGATGGTCTTCCGGCAACAATAATTAAATCAGAACGTTGAAAACCCGCTGTTTTCATATCTAGGTCATCATAGCCAGTGCCAATACCTGTAATCGGACTGTCTTTATGAAATAGTTCGTCTATGCGTTCCAGGGCATCTTTTAGATAATCTTTTATGCCGTGGTAACTTTTTCTACCTTGATTCTCTCTTTCAGCGATTTCGAAAACCGTTTGCTCTGCATATTCTAGAATTTGTTCACTCGAGCGTCCCTGTGGATTAAAAACGGTATCGTTGATATCGCTAGTTGCCGAGATTAACTGTCTTAAGATAGAACGTTTACGAACAATATCTGCATAAGCAGAAATATTACTCGCGCTAGGTGTATTTTCAGCTAAAGCAGCAAGGTTACGCATACCACCGGCTTCGTCCAGTAACTGATGGTTTTCCAACCATTCAGCTACGGTAACTATATCGTAAGGCTGACCTTCTTCGCTGAGCTTATTAATGGCATGGAAAATAGTTCGATGATCTTTGCGATAAAAGTCTTCTTCGCGCACACGTTCAACGACTTTATCCCAGGCTTCTTTGTCGAGAAAAGCGCCGCCGAGAACAGCCTGTTCAGCTTCAATAGAATGTGGTGGAATTTTTAATGCTGAGGTTTCAGCATCATTAGAAAAAGGTGTATGTACCGGTTCCTGCATCAAGTTCTCCAGAGTTGTTTACAACTCATTTTTTGATTGCCTGTATACACAGGCAATCGAGAAGACATCTTTAATATTGTTGCAGGTATTCAGAAAAAGGGATTAATCGTTTCCTTCTTCAGCAACAACATTAACCTTAATAGTCGCAGTTACATCTGCATGAAGTTGAACATTAAGTTCAATTTCACCCGTGCTGCGAATTGGTCCTTCAGGAAGTCTGATTTCTTGTTTAGATAATTCAACACCCGTCGCAGTCACAGCCTCAGCAATATCCGCTGTACCAACTGAACCAAACAACTTACCTTCGTCGCCCGCTTTACGCGCGATAGAGACAGTAGTCGCATTCAGCTTTTCAGCACGAGCATTTGCTTCGTTCAAAGCATCCTGTTCCTGTTTTTCCAGCTCTACTCTACGAGCATCAAATTTGGCAATGTTATCTGCTGTAGCAGAAACGGCTTTACCACTGGGAATCAGGTAGTTTCTACCAAAACCAGGCTTAACGTTGACTCGATCACCCAAAGCCCCGAGTTTATGCACTTTTTCAAGCAAGATAACTTCCATCAGACAACCTCAATTCTTAACAATTTTATGATAACAGATTCTATTAATGCGCGTCACAGTATGGGATCAAAGCAAGGTAGCGGGCACGCTTGATTGCGGTTGATAACTGACGTTGGTAACGAGCGTTGGTTCCTGAAATACGGCTAGGAACAATTTTTCCTGATTCAGAGACATAATTCTTTAATGTATTGATATCTTTATAATCAATCTCAATCACGCCATCTGCGGTAAATCGGCAAAATCTTTTACGTTTGAAATAACGAGCCATTTTATGATCCTCTCTTTATTCTTCAGTTGCAGGAGCTTCAGGTTTTTCTTCTGATTCCTGTTCTGCTTCTTGAGCAGGTTTTTCTTCGGTAGTGTCAGCAGCTGCAGCTTCAGGAGCTGCTTTTTCCGCAGGTTTTGATGCTGTTTTGGCGGCTTCTTCTTCCTTGATTTTAATCAATGGAGAATCACCTGTTACAGCTTCATCTTTCTTAACAACCAGATTACGAATAACCGCATCGTTGTAGCGGAATGCTTCGGTTAATTCTTTTAAAGAATCAGCATTACATTCGATGTTCATCAGAACATAATGTGCTTTGTGGATTTTATTGATTGGGTAAGCCAATAGACGGCGGCCCCAGTCTTCAAGACGATGGATTTGACCGTTGCTGCCAGTAATCATCTCTTTGTAGCGATCAATCATCGCAGGTACTTGTTCGCTCTGGTCAGGATGAACCAGAAACACAATTTCGTAGTGTCGCATTTCAATTCCTCTTGGATTATAGCCTCCTCTTATTTCAGGGTGAGGCAAGGATAAAAGTGGCGCGAATTCTAATGGATTGACATGCTGACCGCAACGAATAAACGCGAAAAATCAAAAAAAAACATAAAAAACTTATATTTTTTATATTTTAATTAAATATCAATTACTTATTACTTCTCTGGCGCACGGTTTCGTAAAGAATAACACCTGTTGCAACCGACACATTCAGACTTTCTATCTGTCCTAATATTGGTAAAGCAGCAATATAATCACATTCTTTCATGATTGACTCGCGCATCCCCTTGCCTTCGCCACCCATAATAATAGCGGTAGGGACTTTCAGGTTCATATCATAAATGGATTCTTCAGCTTCTCCATCTGCACCAATTACCCAAGCACCGGCTTCTTTTATTTTTTTTACCGCACGAACCAGATTCGTTACCGTAATAACACTCACATTTTCAACCGCGCCACTGGCGACTTTTCGTACTGTATCAGTGATACCAACTGCTCTATCTTTTGGAATGATGATCGCCGTCACTTTTGTCGCTTCCGCTGTACGAATGCATGCACCAAGATTGTGAGGATCCTGCACTGAATCGAGAATTAAATATAAAGGATTATTGTCCTTGTTTTGCTCTAATACTTTATCAAGGTCATTATCTGTTTTTTTCTTAGCTGGTTTTACTTCAATAATCACGCCTTGATGATTTTGATTTTTCGTCATGCGACTCATTGTCGCTCTTGGTGTTGTTTGTACAGCAAAACCCAACTTATTCATTTCATCATGTATCATACGAACTGAATCAGAGTTAATCGCTTCCTGTATCCAAACATTAATAATTCTATCGGGAGATGATTCCAACACCTGACTTACCGCATGAATACCGAATATTTGTTCTGTTCTTTTAGCCATTCTCTATTAACTCAAAATCTATCTTTCTTTCATTCATATTAACGCTGCTTAAAAGTACTTTCAGTCTTTGTCCTAACTTAAATACTTTGCCACCACGCTCACCGCGTAAAGTATGTGTAATTGCATCATGATGATAATAATCAATCGGTAAATTACTAATATGAATCAAGCCTTCAATATAAATATCATCCAATACAACGAATAAGCCAAATGCGGTAACTGAGCTAACGATACCCTCAAACGTTTCGCCAACTTTATCTTTCATGTAAGCACATTTAAGTCGTTGTACAGCATCGCGTGATGCTTCTTCGGCACGACGTTCTGTCATAGAGCAATGTTCAGATAATTCAAACATTGCCTGTTTAGAAAACTCGAAGGTTTCGGCTGTATTACCTTTTATTATATGTTCAATCGCGCGATGCACCATTAAATCTGGATAACGTCTAATTGGTGAAGTGAAGTGTGCATACGTTGGAAAGCCTAATCCAAAGTGTCCTTCATTAATCATGCTGTACGCCGCCAAAGGCATACTGCGTAACAGTATCGTTTCCAGCATCGGTGCATCTTCACGTTGCCGGATTAACTTCATTAACTTGGCATAATCTTTCGCTGTCGGTTCATCGCCACCACCTAAAGACAAACCAATTTGTGATAATAAGGAACGAGCATTTTCTAACTTCTCTAGCTTTGGAGTTTCATGGATACGGTAAAGAGTCGGTATTTCATGTTCTTCCAAAAACTCACCCGCAGCAACATTCGCTGCCAACATCATTTCTTCGATTAAACGATGCGCTTCGTTTCGTTCTACCTGATATATTGCTTCTATATGTCCTTCATCATTAAATTCAAATCGTGCTTCCATAGAAGAGAAATCAATCAAGCCAGCTTTCTTCCGTTGTCCATGTAAAAGTTGATAAAGCTGGAACAAGTTATCCAGGTATTCGAGTATCTCGCTACGTTTATTTCTTGCAGCATCATCTTTATCAACAACTATCGATTGCATTTCATCATAAGTTAAACGTGCAGCGGATTTGATAATGCCTTTAAAGAAGGTCTTATGTTTAACTTTACCTTTCGCATCAATATTCATTTCACAAACCAGACTATATCGATCTACTTCCGGTTTTAGCGAACATAAACCATTCGATAATACTTCTGGTAACATTGGAATAACACGATCAGGAAAATAAACAGATGTGCCTCGCGTTCGTGCTTCATTATCCAATGCTGTTTTATTTTTCACATAATGCGAAACATCAGCAATAGCGACTAGCAATTTCCAGCCATTACCTTCTTTTTCACAATACACTGCATCATCAAAATCACGCGCATCAGCACCATCGATGGTGACAAGAGGGAAGTTACGAATATCAATTCTGTTATCAATATCATTAAGCACGACTTCATCGGTTAAGTCTTTAATTTCTTTTTCTAGTGCTTCCGGCCATTCGAACGGTAATTCATAACTGCGTATCGCAATATCAACCGCCATACTACCTTCAAGCCCATCACCAATAACGTTTAATATTTTACCAATGGCCTGACGATGTTTTTCCGGTTGTTGCAAAATTTCCATGACGACAAACTGTCCGTGTTTCGCGTTTTTCTTTTCTTTAGGGAGGATAAGGATATCCTGACTTAGCCTTTTATTATCAGGTACAACATAAGCGATACCACTTTCTTCATAATAGCGACCAACGATCTGATGATTGGCTCGCTCTATAACTTCAATAAGCACACCTTCACGTTTACCTTGTTTATCAACACTGACTTCTCGAACTACAACGCGATCAGCATTTAACACCGTCCGCATTTGTCTTGCTGATAAAAATAAGTCCTTACCGCCTTCATCGGGCACGACAAATCCATAACCATCTGGATGACCAATAACACGGCCTTTAATCAAATCCATTTTTTCGATTAAGCCATAACTACCACGGCGATTACGGATTAACTGTCCATCACGTTTCATCGCTTTTAAACGACGACCTAATGCACGCCGTTCTTCAGGATCATTAATCTTAAAAGCTACGGCTAATTCTTTACGCGCTAACGGTCGACCTGCTTCACGTAAAAAATCCAGAATGGCATCACGCTCAGGCAAATCGAATTGTTTCATTGTGGAAGGCTCTGGTTTTCTTTTTTTACCCATTTGTACCCAGATTAATTGACATTGATAAAGTGCCTAGATAAAGTCCGCGAATCTTAAGTCTCTCAGTATAGCACAGTCTATAATGACGAAACTTTAGAGGTATTGGTGCCTTTCTTAAATATGCCCAGGTGGCGGAATTGGTAGACGCGCTAGCTTCAGGTGCTAGTGGGAGTAATCCCGTGGAGGTTCAAGTCCTCTCCTGGGCACCATTAACTATTTACTCTTATTAATTTAAATTCTGTTATTTAAAACAAGATTCCAAATCCTGTTTCCGAAATCAGCAATATTCCAAACAAAGACATCAATCCAATCGGTAATGACGGAATAAACCATATACAAATCAATAGAAACTTATATCTCGCTTTAATACTAATTAAGTTAATTTGTACAAATGATTTATAACCTGCCCATATAATCATAGGTAAAAACCAAAAAACAACAGTAGTTGATCGTGCTGCTCCATCTAAACCTGGCCCATTTGTAACCCCAATAATAATTAAAGCTAAAGCAACAACCACGATAGGAGAATAAAGCCAAAATTTATTAGCTTCTTCATGCTTATTATTCTCAGTATTCATGTGTAATTAACTCAACAAGCTATTCAACTAAAATTGCTTTCGCCATCTTAAAATCCGTCTTACCACTACCTAACTTCGGTATTTCTTCAACTGCTTTGACTTCTGATGGAATCATTAGCGGATTCGTTTTAGCTTCAAGCATGGCTTTCTTTACTTCTTCAAGTTCTATAGCTTCTGCAATAAGCAATACGATTTTTTCACCTTTCTTTTCATCCGATAGATTAACTGCGACTAATTCCAACTCCGGTTTATCTAGGGCTTCTCGAATAGTTTCTTCTACTGCTGTTAAGCTGACCATTTCACCGCCAAGTTTGGCAAAGCGTGAATAACGATCAACAATCGTTAAGAAACCATCTTCATCAAGATGTCCTTTATCACCGGTTTTATACCAACGTTTACCGTCTATCTCGGTAATCACTTCATTGGTTTTTTCTTCATCATCAAGATAACCCAGCATCACTTGTGTTCCACCAATGAGTATCAAGCCATCTTCACCTGACAGTAGTTCTTCTAATGATTCAGGATCAACAATGCGGAAACTAGAACCCGGTAACGGCATACCGACCGTACCCAATTTAGTTCCTTTTTGAACTTGCCAGTAATTAACATCCAAAGCATCAGGAATATTAACACTGGCGACAGGAGTTGTTTCTGTTGCGCCATAACCTTCATAAATATCTTTATTGAATTTAAGTTTGAATGCTTCTCTCACATCCGGACTTAATTTTACAGCCCCAGCAATAACAATACGTAATGATTCAAACATTAATCGGTGTATACTTCGATTCTTTGTGTAAAGTCTTAAGAAGGTTGATGTGCCACAGAATATCGTTGCTCGATATTTCGCAACTGCTTTAGCTATGTTAACTGCATCTGTAGGATCAGGGTGACAAACCATTGGAATGCCTTCAACTAAAGGCATGAAGGTTGTCACTGTTAAACCAAAAGCATGGAACAACGGTAAGCTTGCCATGATCACATCGGTATCTTGCGTGTTTAACATGTCTGAAATCTGTTTCAGGTTCGACATGATATTGCGATGACTTAACATGACACCTTTTGGAGTACCTTCGCTACCGCTAGAAAACAATATTGCCGCTGTTGAATTTATATCGATTTTCTTACAATAAAATAACTTCAGCAAACATACTGGCGAAGCGATAACTGTAAGCAATGTTCGCAAGCTTGTTGCTTTACTAATCTCTTCCTTTAAATCTTCCATATAAAGAAACTGACTATCTGGAAACGCATCATTTAAATCAACGCCCTTCTTCACCAGTTTTTCAATAAACTTACGTGAGGTATAAATTGATTTAATACCGGCTTTATTTACTGCGCCTTGCAATGCTTCGCGACTGGCAGTGAAGTTTAAATTCACAACGGTCTTGCCGCAAAGAATACAAGCCATATTGGCAATACAGCCCGCGCTACTGGTTGGCAATAACAAGCCTATGTTTTGCTCTGGCGAATATTTTTTAATTAACCGGGAAAAACAAATGACTGCTGTTAAAAACTTATTACCTGTTAAGGAACCGGCAATAGAATCGGCAACGGCCAATTCATCACCATTACTTTTGGCTGTATCTATAAAAGCAGAACCTATTGTCGGTAAACTATGGGTATAGTGTTCCCATGAATCAATTGATAAATCGAAGATTCGTTTCTTTAATGTTTCCGGTGTTGTTTCGATAGATAACAATTCACCAAAAGAAACAATAATGTCGTGTTTAATACCCGTACTACGTAAGTTCTTAAGCTTTTCACTAGAACGCGAAAACCAGCTTCCCCATAAGCCTCGAATATAGAAAGGTAAGATCACGGCCTTCGCTTCTTCTGCTGCTTTTTCATAACCACGTTGAAATTCCGCTAATTGACCGGTTCGACTAATGGTTCCTTCCGGGAACAAACAAACGACATCGCCATTATTTAAACTTTTATTAATCTCTTCTAATGCACCTTTACTTGCACCAGCAGAAACAGGAATGACATTGAAAATATCCAGAAACCATTTTAAGTACCATCGTTCGTAAATATTACGGATCATGACGAAACGGATTGGACGTGGCGATGCCATTTGGATTATGCCCCAATCAATCCAGCTAATATGGTTACCTAACATCAAAACACCACCTTTTTCAGGCATATTCTTCAAGCCCAATACTTCAAGGCGATATCGATGCCCGATGATGTAACTAATAATAAAACGGACTAATGATTGCGGTAGTTTGTATATCGTATAAACCGTACCGACTATAGCGACGATTAATAAAATATTAAAAAGGCCGACGCTGTTCATGCCAATCATAGCAAACAGGACTGTTAAACCAAGAAAGCTGAGCATGAAGATATTTTGAATAAAGTTATTGCCAGCTAATACGCGGCCTACTTCATCTTCATCTGAATGAAATTGAATCAAAGCATTAAACGGGATCAACATCAATCCGCCAAACAAGCCCCATGCCATAAAATTAAGCATTTGAAAGTAGATATTATTGACTGCTGGTAAAGCAATTAAACATAACGCTATACCTACCGAACCAATTGGAATGATGCCTGTTTCAATATGCGTTCTGGAGATCCGACCAGCAATAATTGAACCGATCATAATACCAATTCCGGCACAGGCTAATGTACCTTGTATTAAAACAGTATTCATGATTTCCATCGTTTCTTTTGCATGCGCAGGGAATGCTGCCAACATCACTTGTGAAAGCGACCAGAAAACGGACAAACCAATGACGGATAAAAAGATCACTTCACGATTTTTTACTACACCTACGTTTTCTTTCAGGTATTTACCTTTGGTGTAGTTCTTCCAGTCGAAACTCATTGCTTCATCAACAGGTTGTTTCTGTGGCAAGGCATAAGCAACACCTAATTCAATCACACTGAATACCACTAATGCCCAACCAATTGGCGCAATGTTCTCCAGTAATAAAGAAGTATCTGAAAAAACAGCACCATCAAGAAAATGTTCAAATAAAATAGAAAAAGCAAAAATGCCAGTAAGAATGGCTATCGTTGTTGCTGCCTGAACAACACCATTTGCAGAAGCCAGATTATCTTTACCAACCAGTTCCTTGATATAGCCGTACTTAGCTGGAGAATAAAATGCGCTTTGTAATGCCAACATAAATGTCATGGCAAACGCGGCCCAGAACCAACCCAAGTAATAAAACAGAGTAATACAAAGTGTAATACCCACCGCAACCCAAGCACTGATGCGCATGACCCTATTCTTCGGGAATTTATCAGCACAAAAACCGGCGGGAGAAAGCAACAAGATGAAAGGCAAAAGAATCAGTGCATTAACAATGGCTGTTAGAATAATTTGTTCCTGACCGTCATACACTTTGAAGATTGTGTTTTGAATCGTGATCTTATGTCCCAAATCAACAAAGGCGTTGAGAAAAATCATTGCGATATAGGGAATAAAACCACTGAATTTGAATAACTTAGACATTTGCACAACTCCCGGTACTTTTAATTGTTCCTTGTAAACTAATAACTGGTCTTAATTTAAACAACCAATATTGTACTAGTTTTATTTTTATGTTCTATTTGTATTGATTTTCACTACTTTGAAAGACGGCTATGGCTCAATCACTTCATCTTATTAATACCCTGAAAAAAGCACTCAAAGGGCATGGGCTCACTTATGCGGATATCGCCAAGAAAATTAATATGTCTGAAGCCAGTATAAAACGGATGTTTTCAGAAAAGAACTTTTCATTAAAGCGGCTAGAAGAGTTATGCCAATGTATGGATTTGGAAATATCTGATTTATTAAGCCTGATGAAAGAAGACGAACAAAATATTAGCCAACTCAGTGAAGCGCAGGAGAAAGAAATCATTAATGATCTGACTTTATTATTAGTGACCGTCTGTGTTTTAAATCGTTGGTCATTAAACGAGATCATGTCACATTACAAAATTTCCGAAACAGAAGGTATTCAATACCTGGCAAAACTGGATCGTCTGAAAATTATTGAACTACTACCAAAAAACAAAATTAAATTACTTGTTGCTTCCAACTTTGCCTGGATAGAAAACGGCCCTATTCAACAATTCTTCCAGTCCAAAGTAGAAAAAGATTTCTTCAATACGCGTTTTAAAAAAACCAATGAACGTTTGTTTGTTATCAACGGCATGCTGGCGGAAAACTCAAATGCTGTTTTTCAAAAGAAAATGGAAAAACTGGTTAAAGAGTTTAATGATTTAAATGACAGCGATGCCGGTTTATCGATAGATGATCGTCATGGCACAACTGTGGTTATGGCTATTCGCCAATGGGAATATGGATTGTTTGAACATATTCGTAAATAGCGTGAGTTAATTTAACAAGAGTATATCCAAAAACGTTTTTTTTAATTTAAATTGTTGTAACGCATTTTCGCGTGAAATTAATAAACAATTGACTTTATCACCGACTTTTAATTGCCCTAAGATATTCAAGTCAGAACTAATGACATTGGCAATGCGTGGATAACCACCTATCGTTTGTCCGTCTACTGATGAAATAATGGGTAAACCGGAAGGCGGCACCTGTATACTGCCTTGCACCAGACCCGTTGAAATAAGCTCTACTGATTTACCGGATACAACGGCATCGCCATCTAACCGTAATCCCATGCGATTTGAATCGTTTGATATTTTATAAGTCGAATTATAAAAGCGATTAATAGTTTCTTTATCAAAGCTGTCGACTTCCAGACCCTCAGTACATCTTAATAAATAAGAACTGCTGTACCTCGGTCTGTATTCTTTCGGCAATTCTCGTTTATTCGGTTTATATTTATCTTTAATTCCTAATATATCTCCCGCTTTAATCTGTCTTCCTTTATAACCGCCAAAATTAGCCGTCAGATGTGTTGATTGGCTAGCAAATATTTTATCGACTTTAAGTTTACCGGCAATCGCAAGATAAGCCCTTACACCTTTTCGTAACTGTTTAAACTCTAAAACATCACCTTTATTAACATGAATAATTTTATTATTAACAATTACAGTATCATTTAGAGTTAGTTCAAACTCAGCACCACATATGGCAATTAAATACGAATCAGTAAATTCTATCGTCGGACCAACAAGTGTTATTTCTATCGCAGCCTGATTAATGTCATTAGAAACCAACCAGTTTGCTAGCTGCAAAGACACACTATCCATTGCACCGCTTCTGGAAATCCCCTGATGCATCAAACCTGTTCGACCTGCATCTTGAATACTGGTTTGTAAACCGGGTTTGATAAACTTAAGACTCACTGAACTTCCTTACTGAGTTGCCTGAGTTGCCTGAGTTGTATGTATTCTTCTTTGCTAATAGAAAAAAAACGAACCTTGTCCAAAGGCTTGGCAATAAAAGGCGTTTCGGTATTAGGATTAAAAATAGAGATCGGTGTCCGCCCTATAATATGCCAACCTCCGGGACTTTCTACTGGATAGATCCCGGTTTGCCCTCCTCCTATAGCAACAGCACCAGCAGGTACTTTTAACAATGGTGTTGATTTACGTGGACAATGCAATTGCTCCTTCAAACCACTCAGGTATAAAAACCCAGGAAGAAACCCGAGCATATTCACTAAATAGTCTTCTTGTGTATGTAATGTAATTACCTCAGTGACACTCATATTGCAATGCTCACCTAAGCCAGCCAAATCAGTCCCATATTCCTCGTTATAACATACCGGTATCTTAATCAAATTAGGTTTATGAGGTTTAATTTGTTCTTTTAAGTATCTTTCAGTCGTTTCTTTAATAGAAAGTTCGATAGCTTCTATATTTATGTTTAAAACATCAAGGTACAGTGTCAGGCTTTGATATGCAGGAACAACATCAATAAGTTCATTAGAAAAAGTGTTTCTTAATACTTCGGACAGAAACTGAATTGTTCTTATTAATTCTTCACCCGCTTGCTCGTTAAAAAAAATCGTAATTGCTGCATCACCATTCCATTTAAACGATGTTTTAATTTTTACTGGTGTATTCATGCAATAGAAATATTATTTTCAAACAATGCCTTGTTAAGTTTTTTTGCAATGTTTAATGCATTTTCATTATCGCCGTGCAGACAAATTGTTTTAACTAATGGCGATATCAATTCGCCTGTAATTGATTTTATCGGTTGATATTTGGCTAATGCAATCGCTTGTTCAATACATAAATCAACTCTATTGATTACCGCGCCTGCTTCTGACCTTAGTGCCAATTTATTTTCAGGTGTGTAACGTCGATCAATGAAACCCTCGGGTATAAAGTTTAATTGCTTTCCCTCACATACTTCCTGAAAACCACCTTGAGCCAGCCCATAAATTTCAACATCAGAAAATGACTCGGCAATATAATTTGCAACAATATTGGCTAACTCTAAATCGTGTTCAACATCATTATAAAGCGCGCCATGTAATTTAATGTGATTAAGTCTAACGTTATACTTATCTGCGATAGCAAGAAATGCCTCAGTTTGTTTTTGTAAGAAGCCAAGTACTTCTTTTTCTGTGTACCCTATTGTCTTTCGACCAAAGTTATCCGAATCAGGATAGCCGGGATGCGCACCAATCTTTAAATCATTTTCTAACGCATCATTAATTGCATATTCAATTGTTTTGGCATTGCCGGCGTGTCCACCACAGGCAATATTACAGCTCGACAAATACGGCATTAACAGCGCATCTTCATCAGCATCTTCTCGCGTGTTTCCTTCACCTAGATCACAGTTAATATCTATAGCTATATTTTTATTCATTTTAGAGTTTAGGAAGAAACAGTTATAAAAGGTATTTATTTACCCTAAAACTAAAACCAGAATGCATGATTACAATCTAGTTACTATTACTTAATCAGGCTGGTTTTGTGTTTGTTTCATTCGATGTTCCCAACGTCGACGAGCATGGCGACGCATATTGGGAATGTCATCAGTCTCATCCATAATGGTCAGACCGAGTATTGTTTCAAAAATATCTTCCATCGTGATTAAACCAAGCCATGTACCGTACTCGTCAAAAACCAGTGCCATATGCTGATGTTCTTTCAACAATAAAGTTAAAGTGGATTCGGCCGAGTCAGTCTCTTTAAAAATCTGCACAGGACTCATTAACTTACTAATTGCTGTTGTCTCTTCTGCATCCAGCAATTCGTTACGAAAGACAATGCCTTGCGGGTGTTCATTTTCATCTAGCACCGGATAACGTGAAAAAGATGTTTCACGTAACTTCTCCCTGTTATTAGCTGCCGTACTTTCAAGCTTGATATATTGGCAAACGGTACGTGGCGTTAAGATATTACGAAGCTGCATCTCATGTAAATCGAGTATATTCTCGATCACTCGCTGTTCATCATCATCCAACATCTTGCGTTCACGACCCAGCTTGGTCAACGCTTTGATTTGTGAACGAATATCAGTCTTAGGTGTCTCTTTTCCTAAAGAACGTGTAATAACATCAGAAAGCATAATGAAAGGCTTTAGCATCATTATCATACCGCTAAGGACGGGAGGTAGAAAAGGCGCTAACTTATCCCAATACTTTGCACCGAGTGTCTTTGGAATGATTTCGGAAAGTATCAATACCAGAAAAGTCAGTATTGCAGATGAGGCGGCTAGGTATCCATCACCAAAAACAATACCAACTTGCGCACCGACACCCGCTGCGCCAAAAGTATGTGCGACAGTATTTAGGGTAAGTATCGCTGCTAATGGCTGATCAATACGTTCTTTTAGAGCACTTAACTGCTTGTATAAGCTTGGCTGAGCTTCCTTCAGGCTAACAATATAACTCGGCGTAATAGACAACAGCACTGCTTCAAGTACGGAACAAAGAAAAGAGATACCAATAGCAAGAAAAGCGAACGCAATTAATAAAGTCATCGGAGACGCAAACTATTCCTTTATAAAAACAGGCTTTCAATGCTACACAACATCATCATGCCCGGCAATTGATCGTTTGTATCGCTAAATAATAACCGAGATTAACTTTATGAATTAAATGTAAAAAATCAGGCGAAGGGGTTATTTAAAATAATAGTCTCAACACGATCTGGCCCAGTAGAAATAATATCAATAGGAACACCCGTCACTTCTTCCAGTCGATTCAAATAATCTCGTGCTTTCGGAGGTAAGTCATCATAGTTTGTTGTGCCAACAGTATTCGATAGCCATCCTGAATGCTCTTCATAAATAGGCTTACATTTAGCAAATTCTTCAGCGCCAATAGGAGGCACATCAACTGTTTTGCCATCAATTTCATAGCCTGTACATATATTAATCGTTTCCAATTTATCTAGAACATCCAGTTTAGTAATACATAAACCGGTTAAGCTATTTATTTGTGCTGAACGACGAAGTGCTACTGCATCATACCAACCACAACGTCTAGCTCGACCGGTTGTCGCACCGAATTCATGACCTGCTTTGGCAATGTGTTCACCTGTTTCACAAAATAATTCTGTTGGGAAAGGCCCCGAACCAACTCGCGTTGTATATGCTTTGGTAATACCTAATACATAATCAAAATGACAAGGACCAAAACCACTACCTGTTGCCGCACCGCCAGCTGTTGTATTAGAAGACGTTACAAAAGGATAAGTACCGTGATCAATATCCAGCCATGTCCCTTGCGCACCCTCGAACATGATATTCTTACCGTCGCTATATAGTTCGTTCAAACGGCTTCCAGTATCTTCGATCATCGGAACAAGTGTTTCAGCTAGACTTCTTATATCATCAAGTGATTCCTGATAATCAATCACATCACACTTATAATAGTTCGTTAACATGAAATTATGATACTCAAGTAATTCTTCCAGTTTACTAGCAAGCAAAGCATCGTTTTTCAAATCACCTGCACGCAATGCACGGCGCGCGACTTTATCTTCATAAGCAGGACCAATACCTCTACCTGTTGTACCTATAGCAGCGTTTCCTTTTGCTTTTTCCCGAGCCTGCTCCAGCGCGCTGTGATAAGGCAAAATAAGCGTACATGCTTCAGAAAGTTTTATATATTTACGTGCAGCAACGCCATTCTCTTCCAGCATGTTTATCTCTTCCATTAAAGCATGCGGACTTAGAACAACACCGTTACCAATAATACATTCGACGCCATCATGCAAAATACCGGAAGGGATCAAGTGAAGAATGGTTTTCTTACCTTCGATAATAACGGTATGACCGGCATTATGACCGCCCTGAAAACGCACAACTGCTGATGCATCTTCCGTCAACAGATCGACAATTTTTCCTTTGCCCTCATCTCCCCATTGAGTGCCAAGTACAATTATATTTTTACCCATTCTTTCTTGAGTACCTAAAGCACTCTCCCCTGTTTATTGAATTAAATTATTTTATTTTCCAGCTGCCATTTTCATAAACGAGCTGTTGCTGGCAATTCATCTCGTCAGCATTTTCTTGTTGCCCTGATAGTTCCTGAACAACAATATTCCCTGACGCACGAAGTTCATCAATTTTATCTTGTAGGGATGATTCATCAGATGCAGGCGCAAAGATTTTCTTTGCATTATTCGTCTCACTGTTTTGATACTTTAATAATGACTTAACATCAAGACTAAAACCGGTTGCCGGCCTAGCTCGACCAAACGCTTTACCAATATCATCATAACGACCGCCAAATGCAACACCTTCACCATGTCCCGGCACAAATGCGGTATAGACCATACCCGTGTGATAGTGATAACCGCGTAATTCTGCTAAATCAATATTTATCGTTACATCAGTATGATCTTTTATTGCTCCAGCTAATGTTTTCACTTCTTCGATATATTTAATAACTTCAGGTGAAACATTCTTGAGTAGATTTTTTGCTTCATTTAGAACACTGACATCGCCATTTAATTCAACTAAATCAAGTAAGGCATTACTGGCACTATCAGTGACATTCCATTCTTTATAAAACGCCTTTAGTTCATCTTTAGCTTTACGCTGCAAAGCTTCATATACAGCAGCACGTTGTTCATCATTTAATGATGATTCAGCACTTAGTGTTCTGAAAACACCAATGTGCCCAATATCCATATAAGTTTGTGCAATACCAACATGCTTTAATGTTGCTAATATTAATTTAACAATTTCGATATCGCTAGCCACGCCGGCGTGACCATATAATTCAGCACCAAGTTGTAATGGTGAGCGTGTTTCACCTGATTTGCCTGGACGAGTATGTAAAACTGAACCGTAATAACAAAGCCGTGTTGGTGTATCTCGCTTCAACAGGTGCGCATCAATACGTGCAACCTGTGGTGTCATATCAGCACGAATCCCCATTAATCGACCACTTAGTTGATCCGTTATTTTAAATGTCTTCAAATCAAGATCTTCACCTGTACCAGTAAGCAATGATTCAAGATATTCAATCATTGGCGGGATAACGAACTCGTAACCCCAGGTGGAGAGTAAATCGATAATGGAACGACGCATTTGTTCAAGTTGAATTGCCTTTGGTGGCAATATTTCTTCAACGCCTTCCGGCAATAACCAACGGTTTGTAATACTCATAAATTAATACTTAACTGTTATCTAACTATATAAAGCAACACGACGCCTACTAGCATACTGGTAACACCTAAAAATCGAATTATTTGGTTATCCATTTGCGCAGCAAGCAAATACACTTTTCGCATGCCTTCGGGATTAATAAACGGCACTAAACCTTCGAGCACAAAAACTAGCGCCAACGCTGCCAGCAAATCGGAAAAGTTTATATCAAACAATTATTTTATGATCCCAGGACGCGCGATTAGCGTTATCTACCTTTTGGATTATTAAAGTACTTAAAAAAGTCTGACTCAGGTTCAATCAACAAGACATCATTACCTTTGCTAAAACTATTCTGATAAGCACTCAAGCTACGATAAAAAGAATAAAAGTCTTTATCTTTTGTATAGGCCGCAGCATAAACCTCGGTTGCTTGCGCATCACCTTCACCACGCTTTATTTCTGCATCACGGTAGGCTATAGCCAAAATAACTTCCCGGTCTTTATCCGTAATAGCCTGTATTCTTTCTGCAGCTTCTTTACCTTGAGCACGTAACTCTTCAGCAACGCGAACACGTTCAGAACGCATACGTTTATAAACGTTATCGCTAACTTCTTCCGGTAAGTCAATGCGCTTGGTTCTAACATCAACAATCTCAATGCCATAGCTTTGTGTTAATTGTTCAGAAGTTTCCTTAACAATTCTTAGAATTTCATTACGCTCTCCGGCAACCACTTCTTGTACGGTGCGTTTACCAAATTCATCACGCAAAGCTTGGTCCAAACTTTGAGAAATCAATTCCGTTTTCGCGTATTCAATATTGCCACCATTACTAGCGATATAAAATTTCTCAACATCAGAAATACGCCATTTAGCATAGTAATCCACGATCACGTCTTTCTTTTCACTGGTTAAGAATCGTCGAGACGGTTGGTCAAGATTAAGTAGACGTTTTTCAAATTTCTTTGCCGTGTTCATAAGCGGAATCATGATATGTAAACCCGGCTTATGATCAGATGATTTAATTTTCTTAAACTCAAATACGACAGCTTGTTCCCATTGATTCACTTTAAAAATAAAAAACGATCCAATAACAATCAACGCTACTAAAGGAATAAAAATTCTATGAAATGTACTCATTATCTTACCCCCCTAATGCGGCCATCAAATTTCTGTCTGGCATCTTCAAACGAAGATGAAGCATTTGAAGAAAGTTGATTGAAATCAGGTGTTGGAATCGTTGAGCTCTCATTCTTTCTTTGATCAATCAATTTATCTATTGGCAAATACATCAAGCTATTTCCATTATCATTATCGATAAATACTTTATTTGAGTTACTGAACACAGATTCAATCGCATCAAGATATAAACGCTCACGTGTTACTTCTGGCGCGCGTTTATATTCAGTTAACAGTTGTTCAAATCGGCTTGCTTCACCTTCTGCCTTTGATATTACGCGTTCTTTATAACCGGTGGCTTCTTCGATTATTCGAGCTGCATTACCTCGGGCTATTGGAATTATTTTATTTTGATAAGCTTTCGCTTCGTTGACATAACGTTGTTCATCTTCTCGAGCTTTAATTGCGTCATCGAATGCGGCCTTAACCTGTTCAGGAGGTTTAACCGATAACATCTCAACACTTTCGATGTAAATCCCGATTTTATATTCTTCATCCAGAACCTGAGTCATTAATTGACGTTGTTTTTCCGCAATTTCTGCACGCCCATCTGTTAAAACATAATCAAGCTTGCTCTTACCGATCACTTCACGAACAGCGCTTTCCGTTACTTGTTTTAATGTTAAAACAGGTTCATGTACATTAAAGAGAAAATCGGTCGGGTCTTGTTTAATTTTCCATTTAACCGCGACTTCCAGATCAACAATGTTCTCGTCTTGCGTCAACATAGTCGCTCTGTGAGTCAATCTTTGTACCCGCCCTACATTCCGGACAATGACAGTTTCAATGGGTCGAGGCAGCCTAAAATTAATTCCAGGCTCTAATGTACTGATATTCGCGCCAAACCGTAAAACGACGCCTCGTTCTTGCTCATCAATAAAATAAGTGACGTCATAGATAATCCACGCCAGCAAGAGTATTACGCCTAGCAATAGCGGAAACATGGAATTACTATTATTCATCTGGCCGGGGCGTCCACCATTTCCAAATACGCCTCCTAGGCCTTTTTGCATTTTATTGATGATTTCACTCAAATCAGGTGGGCTATCGTTATTTCCACGATTACCCCAAGGATCTTTGTCTTTATCGCCATTAGGTGGCTCATTCCAACCCATTTAATACTCTCCAAGGAAATATATTTTGTGTAGTTTTTCAAGATAAATTACAGAAGGTGAATCTTAATAGCGACCCGCCCCCGACTGCAACCGTAAAGACGAAATGTCGAGTCTGGCTTCTTCACATAATTTATGCAACCTGAACTCTTCCAGCTCTACTTCCATCGTCCAGCCGCCCCCTTCATTTACATCTTCATGTCTGACAGCGCCTAAATCAAATAGTTTTGCGCGTAATTGACCTGCTGTAACCGGTATGTCGATAAAATGCGCTTGTCTATGCTGGTTAATCTGGCAGGCAATTTCTTCTTTAAGAAAATCAACGCCTTCTCCCGTATGTGAAGATAACCAGATACGTGTATTTAAGCCATTAGCCCCCGCTCTATTCTTGGTGCTAACTCTGGATGATTGTCAATTTTGTTATAAACCTCTAACTGAGGCACGTCCGTCGCACCAATTAAATTAATCACTTCATTCACATCATCAATACGTTGCTGGCGCTGATCATGCTCAACATCAATCACATGGATTAATAAATCCGCTTCACGTACTTCATCCAAGGTCGCCTGAAAAGATTCAACCAATTCATGTGGCAAATCACGGATAAACCCAACAGTATCAGTCAAAATAACATCTCTGCCGCTGGTCGTCTCTATGCGCCTTAATGTCGGATCCAGCGTCGCAAATAATTGGTTTGCAGCGTGAACCTCAGCTCCGGTTAAATAATTAAATAAAGTAGATTTACCTGCGTTGGTATAACCGACCAGCGAAACGACTGGAATATCATTCTTTTTTCTTTGTTGCCGACTTTGTTCTCGTTGCTTTCGCACTTTTAACAAACGGCTTTTAATCATCTTAATACGCTGTCCGATTAAGCGTCGGTCTGTTTCTAATTGGGTTTCACCCGGACCACGTAAACCAATCCCCCCTTTTTGTCGCTCAAGGTGGGTCCAACCCCGAATCAGACGGGTCGATAAATGTTGTAATTGCGCTAATTCAACCTGCAATTTACCTTCGTAGCTACGTGCACGCTGTGCAAAAATATCAAGAATTAAACCAATTCTGTCAATAACACGAACTTCCGTCTGCTTTTCCAGGTTACGCTCCTGCGCAGGCGTCAACGAGTGATTAAATATAATGACATCTGCATCCGACTGTTTTGCTGCAAAAGCAATTTCTTGCGCTTTGCCACTACCAACAAAGAGCTGTGCATCAGGATTTGAACGTGGTGCCCTGACCGAATCAACAATTTCAAGACTCGAAGATTCGACTAATTGAGCAAATTCATTAAATGCTTCGTCCTGAGTTGATTTATTAAAATCAACCTGAACAATTAAGGCGCGCTGAATATCAGCGGATTTTGATTCCAAATGACTACCAGTTAATTAATTTCAGCTTTCTTCGCTATCGTCATCGGCTCTGGGCATTTTGACATTTCTTGCTGGAACAATGGTAGAAATAGCATGCTTGTACACCAATTGGCTTACCGAGTTTTTTAATAAGATCACGAATTGATCAAAAGATTCTACTTGTCCTTGTAGTTTTATACCATTCACGAGAAAAATAGAAACCGGGATTCGTTCTTTTCTAAGCGCATTCAAAAAAGGATCTTGTAACGAGTGCCCCTTACTCATGATATTCCTCCTTCTTATAATTTTATTCTTATTTATATCTCAACAAATTGAATGAGATGTTTCTAGTTATTGTCGTAGTAGTATATTACAAATAAGCAAGAGTTTGCGGCTATTTCTCAAAATTTTGCAAAATTTTAGACAAAATATCCGTTTTTTCAGAATCATACCATCTCGCATCATTTTCGCTTCTGCACCATGTTATCTGGCGTTTTGCCAATTGTCGTGTCGCAATAATAGCGTGCTCCTGCATTTCTTCATAACTGGTTTCGCCTTCCAGATAGCGCCAAACCTGTCTGTAACCTACCATCCGCATGGATGGCAAACTTAATGACAAATCCCCACGGTTATATAAAGCCTCGACTTCTTCAATCAAACCTGATGCCAACATCGTTATAAACCGTTGTTTAATACGTTCATGTAACAAAGAACGATCTTCTGGAGATAAAACAATTTTCTTTATAGGAAACAACAACTTCTGTTTTCTTCCTTCAGAAAGTAATGACGTCATAGTTTCACCCGTTATTTCATACACTTCCAAAGCACGTTGAATACGCTGTGGATCATTCTCATTAATCCGAGCGGCGGCATTAGGATCAATCTGGCTTAATCTTTTGTGTAGCGTTAGCCAACCTCTAGATTCTCCTTCGGCTTCAAGGCGAGCCCGTATTCGATAATTCGCTTCAGGTAATTCAGCTAAGCCCTGCTCCAGTGCTCGGAAATAAAGTCCTGTCCCACCAACCAATAACGGTGTTTTACCTTTTTCGTGTATTTCTTTAATCGCTTCATTCGCATCCTTCATAAAACTGGCTGCTGAATAAGCTTCTGATGGATCGCAAATATCAATCAATCGGTGTGCTACTTTTTCCAATAGCTGTTTATTCGGTTTTGCCGTACCAATATCCATGCCACGATAAACCAATGCCGAATCAACACTGATAATTTCACAATCAATCTTCTCATAAAGCTGCACAGCAAGATCGGTTTTACCGGAAGCCGTTGGCCCCATAATAAAAATGACATGCGGTGTATCAGAGTTTGCTGAGGACATTATTTTTCTAATGAGGATTGCAATAAAGAAGCTTCCAGTTTGCGCCAGGGCAATACTTCGTTGTTATTATATTTAGAAGCAGATATTTCGCTTATAAGTTGCAAGGTCGACTCTTCATTAAGTTCTGTACCCGAATCATTCACATGATCAGCAAGTATCATGGCAATTTCATTTTCAGGTTTATTTATTTTAAGTGCTTCTAATAAATCGTTTACTAAAGATAAGGTTTCTGCATAAACAAGACGAGAAGGAATTGAACTTACTCGAATTTGTGTTGGTGATATTTGTTCCAGCTCAAATCCCCATTGATTAATTAATGAAACATTATCATTAAGCAATTCAAGTTTATCTTTTGCTAATTCACAACTAACAGGCACCAGTATCGGACGTTTTATAATTTTGCTGGCTTTAAAATTATTTAATAGATAGTTTGTTGTAATCAAAACCCTGCTTTTAGCAATATCAATTAAATATTGCTCTTCATCAATATCAGTAATAACAAATTGCCCGGAAAACAAGGATACATACTTTGATGGTGGGTTTTTCTTTTGAAGCGCATCGAATTGCTTAAATGAAGCAGGCTCTATATCCGCTATCGTTTTATCTGCTTCATCTAGATAACGGCCAATGCCTTCATTAACTGATTGTTGTTTATTCGCCTGATATTCATGCATATCATATTGCACATTACCCACATCGATATTACTTTCACTCACAGCAACCATGACAGGCTGTTTTAAACTGTCTAACAAACTGCCATAAATAAAATCATGAATATTTCTTGTATCAGCAAAGCGTACTTCAGATTTAGCAGGATGCACATTAACATCCAGTAAAGAAGGATCGAGATTCAAATGTAAAACAAAACTCGGATAACGGCCTGTTGCAATACGATCATCATACGCCAAACGTATTGCATGAGTAACATGTTTATCACGCACCATTCGACCGTTTACATAAAAATACTGTCTATCCGATTGACTACGTGCCACATCATTTAATCCAAGCCAACCCCATAAATGCAATCCGTCTTTTTCGTTATGAATACGAATACTTTTATTCAGGAAAGATTTACCGCATATTGCTTTAACTCGTTGCTCAATATCATCATTACATGCTGACAAACGATACAAAGATTGACCATTATGCTTTAAATAAAAACCAGTAGAAAAATGACTTAACGATATTGCGCGTATTAAAGACTGAATATGCAGAAACTCAGTCTTCTCTGCTTTTAAAAACTTACGCCGACCGGGGGTAGAAAAAAATAAATCATTAACTTCAACTGTTGTGCCTACTTCATGTGCAGCGGGCTTAATATTAAATTTATTATCAATAGAACCATTTTCTATACTCCAAGCTTGTTCTTCACCGGATAAACACGAGGTCATTTTAAAACGGGAAACAGAAGCAATACTCGGGATTGCCTCACCACGAAAACCTAAACTGGCAATTTGTGATAAATCAGAAAACTCAGATAACTTACTGGTTGCATGCGGTTGTAATGCGAGTTTTAAATCGTCTTTAAAAATACCCTGCCCATCATCCCGCACACGAATCAAACTAACCCCGGCTTCTTCAATATCAATATGAATATTTGCTGCAGCAGCATCAATACTGTTTTCAATTAGTTCTTTAACAACAGAAGCGGGACGTTCAATCACTTCACCCGCTGCGATTTGATTCGCAACTTCTTCTGGGAGTTGGTGAATACGTGGAAAATTAGAACTATCTGCCATGACGATATAATACGGTAGGATGTAGTATCTAGGTAGTCGATTTTCACAATGTAAGAAGATAAGGAGGTTTGATGTGAATACAGATATAAAAATATGGAGCTTATCAAAATTAAGATTCTTTCAAACTGAGACTCAGTTTTGGATATTTAGTACAAAGTTACTAGATATAATATGAATTTTACTGACATCTCTTTTTATATATTTCGAGTTCCTAACTCCATAAAGGCCTTATTTTTTAAATTAAGTTTTTTTATTGTTATCAATGATTACTTACACTATTCGAATGGCGAGAAAAGAAAAGATGAAGCGTATAAAGAGATTGAAACTAGATTAAAAAATGTAAAGGAAGAAGATTTACGTGATCAAAGGATTGAAATTGTAAAAGGCTTAAAAAAATATTATTGGTTTTTTTTCATCCATCAAATTAAAAGATATCGAGTTAATTTGAATTCATTTGCATGAATAAAGAAGCAATGCGCTCGGTGAGGCTGTTAATCAGGTACCGCTAGTACCATTAGCTGACGGAATACTTAATGTCTGCCCTACCCGTACAAGATCACCTTTTAAACCATTGTATTTACGCAAGGCATTGGTGCTAACACGATATTGTTGCGCGATTGCAGAAAGCGTTTCACCTCGAGCAATTATGTGTTTACGAGAGGCTAGGACTGTTCCTTCCGGTGCGAAGTCTCTGAAATACCCTCTTAACCCTTTCACAATCGCACTACTCATATTTCTACGATGCGATGCGCTTAATAATTTTTTCTCTTCTTTTGGATTAGAGATAAATGCAGTTTCTATAAGAATGGATGGAATATCCGGTGACTTTAAAACAGCGAACCCGGCTGATTGCACGGTGCGTTTATGTACTTTACCAATGCCTTTCAAACCTTTTAGGACACGATCAGCAATATCAATACTGGCTTCCAGACTTGCTGTTTGTGATAAGTCGAGTAAGACTGAAGCAAGTACATCGTCTTTTCCTTCAAGACTGACACCACCGATTAAGTCAGATGCGTTTTCTGTTTCGGCCAACCATTTTGCCGCTTCACTACTCGCGCCACGCTTTGATAAGACATACACCGATGAACCATGTACTCTTGGATCGCGAAAGGCGTCAGCATGTATCGACATAAATAAATCGGCTTTATGTTCGCGTGCTTTATTAATACGTTTACGAAGCGCCATATAATAATCGCCTGTACGGACCATCACGGCTTTCATTCCTCGTTCCTTATTAATGGCCGCCGCCAGATCTTTTGCAATCTTTAAAACGACATTCTTTTCGTAAGTTCCACTTGGGCCTCTTGCGCCCGGATCTTCACCGCCGTGACCTGCGTCTATAGCGATAACGACATCGCGCGGTATAT
Organism: Pseudomonadota bacterium; assembly: GCA_038142205.1. GTDB lineage: Bacteria > Pseudomonadota > Gammaproteobacteria > Eutrophobiales > Eutrophobiaceae > UBA7359. The sequence continues at coordinate 1,392,119 of JAYQJO010000001.1, forward strand.
TTGCTTTTGTTATTTCTTCTTCGACATTAACTCTTTTGATTTCTTTTGGTTCGTTGCTATATAAATCAACAACCAATCGATGACCATAATGTTTGTTTGGTTTTAGCTGGAAACTTTTGTAGTTAACGAATTTCTTTAAATCGAGGACAATGCGTAAGTCATTCGTATTTCTCGGGGCGGTACGAACACCCTGAACAAACTTATCTTTATCACCAGGTTGTGTTGGTTCTTTATTAATCGAAGAATTTTTTAAATCAATAACAGTTCGATAAGGTGCTTTTAATAAGGACAGCTCATGCTCGACAGGGCCGCTAATATCAAATACGACACGCGTACTGTCAGGCGCAGCCCAGACACGGATATTCTCAACTTTGACAGGCTCGGCAACGGCCAGTGTCGACGACAAGAATAAGCAATAAAAATATATTGAACGCATTTTTTGACAGATAACCCTGGCCAAAGCACGGCCAATTCTTATTAGTTATATGTAATTATTCAATATTTTATTAAGAAATCAAGCTATATCTATGTTTTTTATAAAGAATAGTTATTTTTTATTACAAACCATTACTACCAAAACAACGTCAACATGATTAGATTCGGGAGAGTATCTGCCTGCCTTTTTCAGACTTTGACTCAATTTCCACTTCTCTACCCGAGTCGGCATGGCTCAACAATAAGATAATATCGGCTTCTGGCAGAACGCCCTGTCCCTGTTCTGGCCATTCATACAGGCATATTGACTCTCCATCACAATAATCCCGTATACCCATGGCCTCGAGCTCTTCCGGGTCATTTATCCTATATAAATCAAAGTGATAAATATTTCTTCCATTAATAGAATAAGGTTCTATAAGCGTATATGTCGGGCTTTTTACATTCCCAGAATGACCCAACGCATTAAGAAAACCACGAACAAATGTCGTTTTGCCCGCTCCCAAATCACCTTTTAAAAAGATGGTCTCGCCGCCTTCTATAGCAGCAGCTATTTTTGCACCGAAATTAACTGTTTCGGATTCATTTTTTAAAGGAAATAACATTTGAATTAATTAACGATATTTCTCAAATGCGGCATTAAATCCATGGCCATTAAGCCTCTTTCGCCGGCTTTGGCAGCCAAATCGCCCGCTTTTGCATGAATACAGACACCTAATTTTGTTGCGCAATTAACATTAATACCCTGTGCGATTAAACCTGCGATTACACCGGATAACACATCTCCCATACCACCGGAAGACATCCCAGTGTTTCCTTTATCACATATAAATAAATTACCTTCGTTATCAGCAATCAAACTGCCACAACCTTTTAAGACAACTGGTCCAGGAAATTTTTCGTGTAATGAATTTATTGCCTGGAATCTATCTGCTTGTATCGTTTTTGAATCAGTATTTAATAAACGCGCGGCTTCACCCGGGTGAGGCGTTATAACCCAGTTTGGCAAAACCTGATCCTGATCTGAAAATTGATTTGATAATTCAATTGATAATAAATTTAATGCATCCGCATCAATCACCAAGGGTAAATCGGATTCTAATACACGTGCTAATAATGATTTTGCCCATTCCGACTGACCTAAACCAGGGCCAATTACAATGACTGTCGCCTTCTGAATTAGGGGAAGTAATTCCTCTACTGTCTCAACAGCTTGCGACATAATCTCCGGCCTGACTGCACTGAGTAAACCGGCATGTGACTTTCGTGTTGCAATACTCACCAGTCCCGCACCTACACGTGCTGCCGATTCGGCTGCCATTCTTACTGCACCGAGATAACCTTCATCACCACCAACAACAAGTACATGTCCAAACTGTCCTTTATGTGCATTTTTTTGTCGCGGCTTAAGAACTGACTTTAAATCGTCCAGTTCCAGTCTTTGAATAGTTTTATCAGCCATATTCAGTTTTGTATAGACCTCTTCCGGCACATCCAGATCATTGAATTTAATTTCACCTGAGCATTGAAAGCCATAATTCGTAAACATACCTTTCTTTAAGCCTATGAATGTCGAAGTAAGCTGCGCATGAATCGCAATATTCATGATATTGCCATTATCTGCATTCAGCCCAGAAGGAATATCAATCGCCATAACAGACACTGACAATGAATTTATTAAATCAATAACATTATAAAACTCACCTTCTACATCACGATCCAGTCCAGTACCAAAAAGCGCATCAACAATAACATCTGAATTGGATATGTCCTGACCAACATATTTTATAGATTCAATACCGCTTGCCTGCAAGTATTTATAAGCGGTCGCAGCATCACCTTTTAAAGTTGAAGGTTCGGAAAGATGAAAAACGCTCACTTTTTTGCCGTCCTCTTTTGCCATGCCGGCAAGCACATAACCATCACCCGCATTATTACCACCACCACAAATAATAGTAATTGATTGCGCTTCAGGCCATTTTTCTTTTAATTTTTGATAGCTGAATAATGCTGCGCGATGCATCAACGTATAACCAAGAATATCGAAACCTTCTATAGCAATACGATCAAGCTCTCTAACCTGCTCGGCTGAGTAAAGATTAACCGGCAAGCGTAAATATTTATTTGGCATATTAAATATTGAAGACGTGTTCGCGGTAATACTTTAATTCTGAGATAGAGTCCCGAATGTCATCCATCGCTAAATGGCTGCCCTGCTTATTAAAACCTTCCTTCTCAGGCGCCCATCGTTTCATCAGCTCTTTAATCGTACTGACATCGAGGTTTCGGTATAGAAAATATTCTTCTAAATCCGGCATTAGACGGTGCATAAAACGTCGATCCTGACATATACTATTACCGCACATTGGCGATTTTCCTTTTGCAACGAACTTCTTAAGGAATTCCAGTGTCATATTTTCAGCTTCAGCTACGTTATATGGACTTTTCTTTATTCTGTCGACCAAACCGGATTGATTATGCTGTTTTGTATTCCACTCATCCATTTGATCTAGGATTTGATCAGGCTGATGAATCGCGACAACTGGGCCTTCAGCAAGGATATTGAGTTGCGCATCAGTAACAATCGTAGCGATTTCGATAATATAATCGGTATTGGTATCAAGGCCGGTCATTTCGAGATCGACCCATATAAGATTGTTTTCTGATTGAGACATATTACATCCAGTACTTTTATTTTATTGAAAAATTTATTTTAACCACTATTTAGATTATATGAACATAATTAACGACTTATTTTCAATTATCTTGAATATTGAGTGCTAAGGAGCAAAAACCGCGTGAATCTTTTTACGACATTATTTCTATGTAGCTTAGGTGCCAGCATTGTTGTGCAATGGATACTTGTACAACGACATATAAAACATATACAGGCAAACCGTCAAACAGTGCCTGATGAGTTTAGTGACAAAATTCCTCTGGAAGCACACCAAAAAGCGGCGGATTACACGCGCGCTAAAGTAAAAACCGGGATGACGGAATTAATCATCGGTTCTATCTTTTTATTAATCTGGACATTAGCGGGCGGGCTGCAATTACTCGATGATTTTTTACGCTCATTTGAATTACCCGAATTAGCCACAGGCACATTATTTATACTTGCTGCCTTTGGCATCATGTCGATACTGGATTTGCCCATGTCACTTTATCGGACGTTTAAATTAGAACAATCTTTTGGCTTCAATAAAATGACGCTAAACGTTTTTTTCATGGATACGATAAAAAGCACAATCCTCGGTTTATTAATCGGCACGCCCCTCTTGTTACTTATTCTCTGGTTTATGGGTAATGCCGGACAATACTGGTGGTTGTATGCCTGGATATCTGTCATCAGCTTTGTTTTATTTTTTACCTGGGCATACCCGGCATTCATTGCGCCGATGTTTAATAAATTTACGCCTTTGGATAACGAAGAGTTAAAAATAAAAATAGAAAACTTGTTAACTAAAAATGGATTTAAAAGCCAGGGCGTCTATGTAATGGATGGTTCTTTACGTTCAACACATGGTAATGCTTACTTTGCCGGCTTTGGTAGTAATAAACGAATTGTCTTTTTTGATACATTAATTGACACCCTGAATCATGATGAAATCGAAGCCGTATTAGCCCATGAGCTAGGCCATTTTAAATGTAATCATGTTAAAAAATTAACCGTACTCCAGGCATTTCTTTACTTTGTTGCATTTGCCGTTCTTGGTTGGTTATCAAATGAGTTATGGTTTTTTAATGGCTTAGGCGTTGAACAACAATCGAACTATATGGCTTTAACATTGTTTATTCTCGTTGCCTCAACATTTACCTTTTTTCTAACCCCTTTGATAAAAATGTTGACTCGAAAATATGAATTTGAAGCAGATGACTTTGCTGTCGCTCAAGCAGACTCAAAAGATCTTATTCAAGCACTCGTGACTTTGTATAAAGAGAATGCAAATACACTTACACCTGATCCACTGTACTCAGCATTTCATGATTCACATCCACCCGCACCCATTCGAATCGCACATTTAAAAAGCGCACAAGCTGTATAAGACTTATGAAAAAAACTGACTTAATAAATTTGATTATATTGCTTTCGCTTTCTTTCTCGGCACAAGCTATTGATATCGAAAACGGTAAAGTATTACATGATGAAGGCTGTTTACGTTGTCACAATGAAACAAAATACACACGTGAAAACAGGCTTATAAACAGCTTTGATGAATTACATAAGCGTATTAGAAATTGTGAGCTAATGACTGATATGACGTGGTTTGATGAAGAGATTGATGATGTTGCAGCCTACTTAAATGAAGCTTTTTATCATTTTGATATGGAAAAGTAGCGCTATTTATTAATTTAACTATTTTTCGTCAGGAATTTATCTAACTCATTTGCAAAAGCCTGTCTGTCACTTTTATTTAACGCAGCTGGCGTGATGTGGCGCTAAATTTCGTTTAAACCGGTTTCGGTTTGCCGAGCTCGGACAGGCCGACACCACCGAGCACCAGTAACAGGGCCATTGCGTGGTAACCGTGAAATTGCTCACCCAGGATCATCACGGCGAGGAACGACGCGAATACCGGAACCAGATTGATAAACACACCGGCCCGTCCTGGCCCAATCAGGCCTACTCCCTTGATAAAAAATACCTGTGCCAGGAATGAAGGAAACAATGTCACCAGGATAGCAACGATCCAGCCCCGTGCTGTTGGCATACTGAACCCCTGGATGCCGATTTCAATCGCCAACAATGGCAACGAAGCGATCCAGGCCACCAGTGCCATTACCGCGAAAACACTGATAGCGCTGACCTGTGGGCGTTTGCTGAGACCAATCGAATAGGCCGCGTAGCTGAAACAGGCGATCAACATGAGCAGGTTGCCGCGATTCAGGTCTAGCTGGGCGATGGCCATCCAGTTTCCCGCAGTGGCAATGGTGATCACGCCGACGATGGTCAAAACCGCCCCGATAGCCTGGATCAGGCGAATTCGGTAGCCGAGAAACAACAGGCTGCCCAGTAGTACAAAAATCGGTATCGAACCCTGCAAAATGCCGATGTTGATTGCCGTCGTCGAGTGGGCGGCCAGGTAGAATAGTGCATTGAACAACGTGAAACCGCAGCTACCCATCAAGGCAAGATAGACCAAGCGCTGGCGTAAAATCTGCCAGTCAGCTGCGATCTGGTGACGGTAAAAGGTCAATAACAAGATGACCACGCCGAACCAGCGCAGCATAGTCAATTGCATCGGCGAAACTGCATCGACAGCCAATCTGCCGAATATCGTGTTCATGCCCCAGCAGGCAGTGGTTACGACAAGGAAAAAATAAGCCTGCAGGCTGGTGGAGTGTTCGGCATCCCGCATCAGCACGCGCCCTGAATTACCTGGTCAACAGCGATTAAAGATAAATCGATATCGACCAAGGCTGTTACGAACCCTCTTTTTTTAATTGCGCTAAAACTACTGGGGACAGGTATCGTGTTTAGTGCTTTAAGGTGTAAAAGAATCCCCTCACGCGCATTATCCAGTATCTCTGATTCCTTATCTGCGGCTGAGAAAAACCCGGAAGATCAGGAACGATTATCCCGAATGCCGTCTTGTCATCACCTTTTTCTACCAAAATGGGATATTCTATTTTCATTTCATTCCTCCAGATGCGCCTGCTTACGAATCGCTTTAACAAGACCTGTCCCCAGATCTTTTTCGGATGGGGAACCGTAACACATGACTGCAAGCAAGATGTTTGAACTGATGACGCAAACCTTTTACCCGGCTTTCCTCCCATCCCGCAGCCTTAAGCGCTTTAATCAGATTTTTAGTAGTGCTATTTGTTAATTTAAATATTTTTCGTCAGGAATTTATCTAACTCATTTGCAAAAGCCTGTCTGTCACTTTTATTTAACGCAGCTGGACCACCTGTCTGTATTCCACTTGAACGTAAGGTATCCATAAAATCACGCATTGTTAAACGTTGTTTAATATTATCCGTTGTATACATCTGTCCACGTGGGTTTAATGCATGCCCGCCTTTTTCAATCACTTCTGCTGCTAATGGAATATCAGCCGTTATAACCAGATCACTTACCTCACATCTTTTTACAATTTCATTATCGGCAACATCAAAGCCTGGTGCGACACGAAGAAAATGAATATACGGTGAATTAGGAACAGCAATGGTTTGGTTTGCAATCAGTGTTACTTCTACTTGTGTACGTTTTGCTGCTTTAAAAAGAATTTCTTTAATAACAACAGGGCATGCATCGGCATCAACCCAAATGTTCATTTAAATCTCTTTCCTGCCATCTAGAGCGTGTGCAATGGTCATACTGTTAACATACTCCAGCTCCCCGCCCATTGGTATGCCATGCGCTATACGTGAAACCTGCTTATCTCTGGCTTTAACCATTTCACTAATATAGTGTGCTGTTGCCTCCCCTTCGACAGTTGTGCTGGTGGCGAGTATGACTTCTTTTACTTCTTCAGCTTCGATCAATTTTTCTAAATCATATAGCCCTATATCATCCGGCCCGATACCATCAAGAGGAGAAAGATGGCCAAGCAATACAAAATAACGTCCGCGATAATTCGTTTCTTCTATAGAGTCAACATCAGAAGGGTTTTCGACAACACAAATAATACTGTCATCACGACGTGTATTTTCACAAAGGTGACAAAGTTTATTTTCCGTATAGGTTCGACAACGTTTGCAATGGCCAATTCGTTCCATTGCTTCCGCCATAATTCCGGAAAGGTGTTTTGCACCATCGCGGTTACGTTGTAAAAGTTGATGCGCGATGCGCTGCGCAGATTTTCGACCTATGCCCGGCATGACGCGCAAGGCTTCAACTAATTTTTCTAATAACGTTTGTTCAACCATGTTTTAAATAAACTTTAAAGTTTATTTAGAAGAGCGCCTTCAATCCTGGTGGAATCGGCATGCCAGCGGTAACACTAGACATTTTTTCCTGAGATATTTTTTCAATCCTACGGTTTGCATCATTCACTGCTGCTGCAATTAAATCTTCCAACATTTCTTTATCATCTTTCATTAATTCAGGATCAATCTCAACACGCTTAACATCATGCTTACCATTAATAGTAACTTTAACTAAGCCCGCACCTGATTCACCTATAGCTTCAGCTTCAGCAATTTCTTTCTGCACTTTTTCCATATTGGCCTGCATTTGCTGAGCCTGTTTCATCATATTACCCATACCACCTTTCATTACTATTACCTCGTTGTTTATTGCGGTTGAATAGAATCCTGATCAATCGTTCCATTAAACGTATCAAGTAACGATTGCACAACAGGATCATTATTAATTGAATTTTGTGCAGCTTTGAGTTTTTCGCGTTGCATACGTGCATTTGCATCTGCAGGCGTTTCGTTTTCAGAATCTTCCAGAACAATCTCTAAACTTAAACTTTCACCAAACTTTGATTTAAGCGCAAGCTCAATACGATTCTGCTGACTTTTATTAAGTAAGTGTTCCAGCGTCGGTGATAAAGCCAGAACAAACTTATCTCCTTCATGTGATTTAATGACACAATTATTTGCCAATTCTTTGGTTAAACCATTTAATCTTATTTCATCAATCAACGCATACCAGTCACTATCACTTTGTTTTTTTGCCGGTATCGTTTCATCCACAGAACTATGTTCCGTTGGTTCGAGTACAACCTGTTCTTCTATTGAACTTGCCTGAGGCTTTGCTTTCTCTTGCGTATTAGTTTGTGGTGTTGCAACCGTTGTTGAAGGTTTTAATGTCTGTGTTTTAGTACTGACTTCACCGTCCGTCATTGGTCTGAATGCCAACATACGAATCATCACCATTTCAAAACCGGATTTCGCATCAGGCGCAAGATATAAGTCCTTTCTCCCCATCATGCCGATTTGATAATAAAGCTGTGTATCTTCTTTGCTCATTGCATTAGCAAATTGCAATAAAACTTCATTCGCTTTTAGAGCATTGCCCGAGTTTTCCGGCAATACTTGAATAATCGCTATTTTTTGTAACAGGCTTAACAATTCAGATAATAAAGAATCAAAATCTGGACTTTGTAAGGCAATTGTTTCTATCGTATTTAATAATGCATCCGCATCAGTATCAATTAACGCTTGAATCAAACCGTTTAAATCAGCACTTTCTATCGTGCCCATCATAGAACGTACTTGCGATTCTTCCAGTTCGCCGCCTCCATAAGCAATCGCCTGATCGAGCAAACTTAACGCATCACGCATACTGCCATCAGCACCACGCGCGACCAGTTCAACTGATGCTTGATCAAACTTTACTGATTCCTGCGACAGAATCATTTCAATTTGTTTAGCTATTTGGTCATTGGTTAAATGACTTAAATTAAATTGCAAGCAGCGCGACAAAATTGTGACCGGCAATTTTTTCGGTTCTGTTGTCGCCAATAAAAACTTTACATGCGGTGGTGGTTCTTCCAGCGTTTTTAATAAAGCATTAAAACTATGATTTGAGAACATATGAATTTCATCGATGAGATAGACTTTATAACGTCCATTCGTTGGCGCGTATTGGACGTTGTCCATCAACTCACGTGTTTCATCAACTTTCGCCCGCGAAGCGGCATCCACTTCAATTAAATCAATAAAGCGTCCTTCATCAATCGATACACAAGCATCGCATTCGCCACAAGGAGTGGAACTTACACCTTTCTCACAATTCAGGCATTTCGCCAATATTCTCGCTAGCGTTGTTTTGCCAACGCCTCTTGTCCCAGTAAATAAGTAAGCATGGTGCAGACGATCCTGATCCAACGCATTTCCCAAAGCTTTTAAGACATGTGACTGGCCGACCATATCTTGAAAAGTTCGTGGCCGCCATTTACGTGCAAGTACTTGATAACTCATGTATTATTTTTTTTTATATAAAGGTGATTTTTGAATCCAAGGCATTGATCATACATGAGGAATGCTTCTCGGCAAGTACTCAATATACGTCTCAAAATAGACCTATATATAATGTATGGAGGCGACCCACACCGTCCCTACCCCGGCACACACATCCACTGCTGCCGTTGCTTCCTTCCGGACCTGGCGGGGTTCACAATTTAGTGTTGCGAGGGGACCGGCATGGGCCACCATAAAGACTGACTCAAAGTCAGGGACGCGATGGTATCAATATGCAGCGCGTTTTAACACTCCAGATTCATAACTTTGAAATGATATTAGTCATGGCATTTGTTAGAAAGGCCAAATCATCATCATTAATAATATAAGGCGGCATAACATAAACCAGTTTTCCGAATGGTCGGACCCAGACACCGGCATCAACAAATTGCGGTACGATTGTTTTCATATCCACCGCTTCTTTTAATTCGACTACGCCTATTGCGCCTAAAACACGCACATTATTCACAGAGGCTAAATCACTACATGCAGATAAACCCTGTTTTAAACCTGCTTCAATACGTTTAATATTTTCTTGCCAGTTTGATTCCAGTAATAAACGAATACTGGTTATTGCTGCCGTGCAAGCTAACGGGTTTGCCATAAAAGTCGGTCCGTGCATAAACACACCCGGCTCACCCGCATCAATTGTTTTATGTATCTCGCTTGTTGTTAATGTCGCTGCTAAAGATAAATAACCGCCCGTCAGCGCTTTGCCGACACACATAATATCTGGAGTAACATCAGCATGTTCACAGGCAAACAACTTTCCCGTACGAGCAAAACCTGTTGCGATTTCATCAAAGATTAATAATACATTGTATTGATCGCATAATTCACGAGCCTGTTTTACATACTCCGCAGAATAAAACCACATACCACCTGCACCTTGAACAATCGGCTCCATAATGAATGCGGCGATATTATTACCCGGCTCATCTAATGCTTGTTTCAATGGCGCAATATGTTCTTCTAAACAAGGTTCGCCAAAACGACATTTCGGCTGTTCAACAAACACCTGTTTCAGCATCGCATCTTTAAACAAACTGTGCATACCTGTTTCCGGGTCACAAACCGACATCGCGCCAAAAGTATCGCCATGATAACCGTGTCTAAGGCTTATAAATTTCTGTTTTTGTGATTCACCTTTCGCGTTCCAATATTGAATTGCCATTTTCATCGCAACATCAACAGAAACAGAACCTGAATCAGAATAAAACACGGCATTCAACGATTCAGGCGTTATTGCAAGAAGCGGCTCCGTTAGTTCAATTGCTGGTGTGTGTGTTAAACCACCAAACATAACATGTGCCATATTTTTTATTTGTTTTTCCAGAGCGTCATTCATTTCAGGCTGGTTATAACCGTGAATGACACTCCACCATGACGCCATACCATCAATCAGCTCACGTCCATCGGACAGTTTCAAACGCACGCCTTCGGCAGATTCGACATGATAAATGGGCAAATTCGAAGATAAGGCCGTGTAAGGATGCCAGATAGCATCCTTATCTATTTGTAGTAAGTGTTCGAGCTTTTTCATAGTGCCTAATGATAATATGGATTGCATATTGTGACATGCCATTCTATTTCAGATCTCAATGTCATTGGCTGAGACTGACTTTATCTGTTAACAACTCTGGATGAACACTCCGCTATATCGGAACCTGAAAGCTGTGTTCACTCTTTAATCTTAGATTCAAAAAACACTGAATTATATTTGCCATAAAGTAGATAGTGTACCAGCGTGTTATCTACCAAAACCCACACCAACATAGGGTAGCCGTGTTAATGAAGAAAACTGGAATGAAAAATCGATGCTATCGTTATAGAAGACGGTAAAGTTCACGAAGTAGATGTTATTATCATGGTAGTTCGTTTTAGAGTTGGTACTATCATATCTAGGCCCTTGTAATTCATGCTAAGTTATTAGCTTGTTCATTTCGTCGTCGCCATCCAACTATAAGCTTACATTGAAGTGCAATAAAGAGTGCAAAAGCTTGAGCCTTTACACTCTTTATCAGCCTAGTCAAAATTCATGGCAATGACTTATAAACAACAGATTCAAAATCCAGATAACCTAGAAAAGACTTTGGGTCTCCAAAAGGCAATATCTGAGTCGCCCAATATCCCCCGATCCCATTTTTCCGATCAATCCAGTAAAAACAGTTAGCTAACCCAGCCCATCCAAGCGAACCTGCTGGACGCCCTGTCGGCGCTTCCTCAGAATTCACCATGAAGGTGTAAGACCAGTCTTTCTCGAGCCCTGGGAAGAATTCAGCGTCGTTCGATATAGCCGGTATCGTGCCAGGCAACATCGCAACCTTTTGTGGCGGCACCAGAGCCCCTTGAACAGCCCAATCGACGGTTTCTTTTTTCAGTACTCGACCGTTCGAGCCTGCACCATCATTTAACCACATCCGGATAAACTTCATGTATTCAGACACTGGCCCATAGAGACCATGACCACCCATGTCCACTTCAGGATCATCAGGCAGCGCAAAATCGTCCATCGGCGTAAGCGACATATCTTCTTCACGCGCGTGGATAATAGCAGTGCGTTTTTTCATCGCATCACTGCGCGTGAAAGCTATATCCTGCATATTCAGGGGTTCAAAGACATGTTCTTGCATTACTGCACCCAAACGCTTACCACGAATACCCTCAACAACCTGACCTACCCAGTCAATATTGCTACCGTATTCCCACCGCTCACCAGGATCAAACAGTAATGGCGTTTCAATCGACGCACGGCTACATGCAATAATTGATGGCTGTTCATGTTCTTCGGCTAGTTTCTTGTAGGTTTCAGAAAAGAAATCATAGCCAAACCCGCCCGTATGCAACATCAATTGCCGAGTAGTCACATCCGATTTAGGCGCACGTAGTTTCGGCTGACCTGCATTATCAAAGCCTTCGATCACTTGAAGGTTACCTATAGCAGGGGCATATTCTTTAGCTGGAGCATCAAGATCTAAAAGCCCTTCTTCAACACACTGTAGAGCGGTAGTACCCGTTATAGCTTTCGTTGTAGAAAAAAGAGCAAAAATAGTGTCTTCTGTAACCGGATCACCATTTATACGAGCCTCGCCACTCGCACCACTATAAATATCATCATGACGGTCTGTCACCATGGCAACTACACCAGGAACACGCTGGTCTCCATCTGTAACTCCCCGTAGTACAGCATCGCAATTATTTTTTAACATTTTTTATATGCCTCCATTTGTACGTCATCAAAGTTTTTTGGTCAGTTAGCCACTTAGTTTAAGAGATACACCCGTTCATCTGGTCACTTAATTGATTTAGCTGTTGTCTATCGTAATACATTTATTTCATCATCACTAACGTGTTTTGCTTAATCAGTTCTCGTTGGGGCTACTCTTCTAGTTTATCAGACAGATTATAATGGTGAACTAACACATAATTCTTCATGGAATGATGCAACGTTCACTTTTACGTTGCACCTACGGATGATAAAAGCATGTATGTATGCAGATGACACCGTTGTCTATTTGTAGTTAAGTGTTCGGGGTTATTATAGAGGCTAATGATAATTATGGATTACATATTGTGACATGCCATGTAATTTCAGATAATATTCTTACCTATTAATTTAAAGAATATCACTATCGTAATGGAGTTTTATTGTGTCTATCAAAAGTCTTAAAAAAATCATCTTCGGTTTAGCTTTTGTTGCTCTTTGCAATAATGCTATTGCAGATGAATCAACACCGAAAGCAGTTATTGAAACTAGCCTCGGTAATATTGAATTACGTTTTTTTCCTGATGTAGCACCAAAACATGTCGAAAATTTTTTAACGTTGGCTAAAGCAGGTTTTTATGACGGCACCATTTTTCATCGCGTTATACCCGGCTTTATGATTCAAGGCGGTGATCCGAATACGAAAGGCACCGATAAATCAAAGTACGGACAAGGCGGTCCGGATCATAATGTTAAAGCAGAGTTTAATAAAAAATCGCATAAAAGAGGGATTCTTTCCATGGCACGCTCACAACATCCTGATAGTGCCGGTTCGCAATTTTTTATTGTTGTAAAAGATTCGCCGTTTCTTGATAGACAGTATACTGTTTTTGGTGAAGTTGTTACTGGTATGGACGTCGCCGATAAAATTGTTTCTCAGAAAAGAGATGCTCACGATAATCCTTTGCAACGTATAGAAATGAATGTTCGTGTAGTAACCGAAGAAAATAATTAAGAGAGGTTATTTTCTTCAGAAGACCAAAGCTACCAAGCCAAAGGTTCTCAACAAAACGCCTACGACCTGATAAATAAAAAGCCCTCTCTAAAAAAGGGCTTTTTTATTGATTGGCGGAGAGAGAGGGATTCGAACCCTGGATACGGGTTACCGTATACACACTTTCCAGGCGTGCGCCTTCAACCACTCGGCCACCTCTCCTGATTACTTACTTTCAAATAAATTTAAAGGTAATTTTCATGTGCCTGTTCTTCAGGCGGATGCGAAGGTTAATGAATAAACGCTATTGATGCAATGAATTACGGTAGATTAGTGCTGTTGCGATTGGTTTCTTGTCCTGGCTTTTTGCAAATGAGTAATTAAATTAATCTCGCCACGACTTAAATCGCAGGTGGATTGCATTTCATCTTCTGAGGCTCCGCGATTATAGAGTGCAATAGCTTGTTTATAACCCGCATGTCCGGGTTCTACTGCTTCCAGGTTATCCTGGCGCTTGTTTATATTTTGAAACTGGCTTTGATGAGAATGTAAACGTTCTGAGATACCACGACTACAAGAAAGTAAAGCATTCAGCTCTTCATTTAATTGATTAATCTTTCGGTGTTGATTATGAGTTTGCTGACGCAAACGCTGCATTGATATCACCAATAGTATGACAACAATACATAAAACAATCGGAACTAAATTATAAGCGATTTCTATTAATATAAGATTCATATCATCTTTGCCTTATTGTTTTTAAAGTTTACCCATTCTCTATTCACATCGGGTATACCTTCAATGGTATACCTCATGACAACTATAATATGGCCTTGTGGATGTCTATCTTGAGCCACTCTTCCTGAGCAAGCTGTCATTCATATTAACTCGTCAATTTGATCAGTCGAGTTATCATTGTCCTGTTGCGGCAACCCCTTCCCTTCTTCCTTTTTACTCTGTTCCTTCTTCGTCGGATCTTTATTAATCGGGCGAATAGGAATAGTTTGGATTATCGGTTTTAATTTCCCTACTTCAGACATTTTTCCGACCGGATATTAAAATCCAGCCACCGCTTCGAGTTCGCTTTCAGAAAGCATTTTATCGACATCAACCAATATCAATATTTCTTCATCTCGACTGTGTACGCCATGAATATATTTTGAGCTTTCATTATCTTCACCAAGATTCGGCGTTTTTTCTATTTCAGAACCTGTTAAATTCACGACTTCGGCAACACTATCAACCAGCATACCAATAACCTGATTATCCACTTCTGTAATGATAATGCGCGTAGCATCATCAGGTTCTTTTTCAAATAACCCGAAACGTATACGTGCATCAATTACTGTTACAACATTGCCTCGTAAATTAATGATTCCCATCACATAATTTGGTGCTCCAGGGACAGGGGCGATTTCAGTCAAGCGTAAAACTTCCTGTACCTGCATAACATTGATGCCATAAACTTCTTCACCTAATTTGAATGTGACCCATTGAATGACTTCATCAGTCACACTGTCAGTTTGACTATTCATTGCCGCGCTCATATTTTTGCCCTCTGCTTCATTTATTTCGTCAAAATTTCGTCAAATAATTTCATCTACAGAGGTAAATGCATTAGCCATGCCAATATAGGATGATTATGAACAGGAATTGAAATCAAGTTTTTTCATGTTGCAGAGAACGGGCACTCAATTACAGATCGTCTAATGAAGAAGATGTTATTTTTGAACTCATTAAACAAAATGCATAATAATACCGCGTCAAATTTGTTAATCCGGGTTTGAAATATAATCAAACTATATTTCTCTGTATCAGGTTAACTACTTTCTGACTGTTTTAAATCATTACTATTTAAAGATTGAACAAACGGCATTGCTGCTACCTGTTGCTGAACGTTATCAATATTAACTATCGCACAAAGTTCATCAGGCACAATACCAACAAACAGCGGATTATTGAAACTGGCCTTGTTCCAGCGTACATCTTCCGGACACAGCTCAATCATCTCTCCCACTTCATCACAGGCTAATGCATAAGTTCTGTCTTTCATAACAATGACATATTCAACATAATATTCTTCTACATTCTTTTCTGATTGATTATAGGGAATACTATTTTTTGAAATTAATTTATGTAAGTCAATAATTGCAACTGAACGCTCTCTTAATGTTACGATGCCGCGAAAAGCTTCTGCTTCCAAAGGCGGTCTAATCATTTTTTTATTAACTCGCTCAATATAGGCAACTGATATCGCCGGAATCATTAAATTCATACCGCCTAACTTAATAGGCAAACACTTAAGCGCTTGTTGTCCCCATGCAGGAATAGTCGAGTCAAAAATATTTTCTTCAAGCTTTTCTTTTGATACGGTTTTTGCAGGTTCTACATGAATTATTTTCGCCTGGATTTTCTCCTGGGTTTCCGTTTTGGTTTCTGTTTTTATTGGTAGCTCTTCTTTTTCCGGCGCAAGCAGATCGTTTAATAACATTGTTTCTATCTTTTCTTCTGCCTTTGTTTTGTGTTCGACTACTACTGCTTCGGTATTGAGCATCCCTTCTATATAAAGACTTAAATCAAGATTAGCTTGGTACTTTGCTTTATCTAGAAACATAATCTTTTATGCAGTTTGTTGAAATTCGTTACTGTCAAATACTGGATCAAAAACCGCAGCGGGCTCTATCAGATAATTCAGTAATGCCCGATAAGCTTTAACGCCACGCGCATGTGGAAACAGATACGACACCGGTTTTTTTAAACTGCTTGCTTCTCTAAATTTAGTATCGATCGGAATATAGTCGGCCCATAAATTATCGCTATATTCTTCTTGTAATTTAGACAGATTATCTATTGAAGCACGTGTACGGCGATCAAACATAGTTGGTACAACAGTATATTCAAGACTTTGCCCGGCACCCGACATGGAAATCATCTTTAATGTATTCAAAATACGCTCAAGACCTTTAATTGCCAAAAATTCTGTTTGCACTGGGATAATTAATTTTTCACATGCGGCCAATGCATTAATCATGGCTATACCCAGTGTCGGAGGACAGTCTATCAAAATGTAATCATAACGATTTTGATAAGGTTCAATCGCATCTTTAATAATCAGCCCCATACCTTTCGTCATACCTGCCTGACGATCTAACGAGACTAAGGAGCCGGATGCAGGAATTAAACCTATCTGTTCTATACCTGTTTTGCATAATATGGATGCTATTGGTGTTCTTCTGTCTGTTATTTTTTTTTGAAACAAAGAATAAACGCTTTCTTCAACAGTATCCGGGTTGTAGCCAAAATAACTGGTCATAGAACCGTGCGGATCCATATCAATTAATAACACTTTTTTATTTTTCTGAGCAAGTAATCCAGCCAATGTTACTGTTGTTGTTGTTTTACCTACACCGCCTTTTTGATTTGCTATTGTCCAGACTTTCATATCGTTTCCCGCTGCTATTTAATTAATAGTTTGTCTTTCATCTGAGCTTGTTGGAATAATGATCATCACTCGCCTGTTTTTTTGTCGTCCTTCTTTAGTTGAATTATCCGCTACAGGTTTAAACTCAGCGTATCCTGTTGCAGACATACGCTCAGGATCAATACCCTTACGCATTAATAAATGGACAACACTTGCTGCACGAGCGGCAGACAATTCCCAATTAGAAGGGAACGTTAGGGATTTAATAGATTGATTATCAGTAAAGCCTTCAACCTGAATGGGGTTATTAAATGTTGACATAATCGTTGCCATATTGGAAAGCACCGGAATCACATCTGACTTTAAACGTGCTTCACCGCTGGCAAATAACATCTCGCTTTTTATTTCAATTTCAATTTTATTTTCGGTGTTATTAACAAGAACTAAATCATCATCAATAAAAGGAATCAGTTCATAACGAATATCGTCAGCAATCTCACCCAAACTTTTCCTGATGCGATCACCTTCTGCTATACCTTCACCGGTAGAGGGGTTTACTATTTCTTCTGGCGCTTCTTTTACTTCATTTAAAACTTTTTCATTAACGCCCTCAATCTGTACACCTTGATTTTTTCCTTCTACTTGATCAAAAGGCAATCGTTGTTCAATAGGTAATTCGATGGGAGAAGGGATAACTGTTGCAACACCTTTGGTATTATCAAAAATTTCTGATATGGAATCGGATATGACTCGATACTTGCCTTCGCTGA
Source organism: Pseudomonadota bacterium (assembly GCA_038142205.1). Lineage (GTDB taxonomy): Bacteria > Pseudomonadota > Gammaproteobacteria > Eutrophobiales > Eutrophobiaceae > UBA7359. Next base: position 1,409,860 of record JAYQJO010000001.1, read on the forward strand.
CAGAAGAGATGGCATACATATCGACAAAGAAGGCAAACAATAAAGTTATAAATTCAGCATAAGAAATTAACCATCGATCATGGTTAACATCTTCATCGTAGTTGCGATTACGTCGTATCATGAAACGACCTGAAATGTTAAGTAAGTGCTATGATAAACACGCCGTTCTCGACTCCTCGACAACTGCTCCTGCGTTGTTCTACCCACACACATCCATGTGCTTGTGTCTCCACGGCGCAAGTGCATCCACGCACTTAATACCGACGCATTGGATAAACCTCTACCTGATAAAACCGTACAGGCGCGATTCAATAAGACGAGGATTTTCACCATCGGCAATACTGACAATGCCTTCGATAAGCATTTCTTTAAACTGACTTTCTTCATATATAACACTTTTAATCTTGTTACCTATTGGGATAAATAATAAATTTGCCATGGCAACGCCATATACAGTAGCTACAAATGCAACTGCTATGCCACTTCCCAACTTGGTAGGGTCAGCCAAATTACCCATAACATGTATTAACCCCAATACTGCACCAATAATACCTATCGTTGGTGCATACGCACCCATGCCATCAAAGACTTTTGCGGCTTGTATATCAAACTTTTCTTTACTGATTAGATCAATTTCCATGTTTAACCTGATGGATTCCGGCTCATGACCGTCAACCAACATTTGGATACCTCTACAAATAAAAGGGTCGTCTTCGTCACTAATAACATTCTCCAGTCCTAATAAACCATTACGGCGAGAGATATCGCTCCAGTGAACAATCTTCTGTATAGATTCATCGAGTAGTATTTTGGGCGGTTTGAAAACCCAGAAAAATAATTTCATGGCATGCATGAAAACAGACAGGGGTGATTGCAGCATGATGGCGCCTAATGAACCGCCAAAGACAATGATTAATGCTGGGCCGTTAATCAGGCTGGCAACATGTCCACCATCAAGATGGTGACCGAGAAGTATTGCTCCAACACCAACAATGATGCCGATAATACTTAAGATATCCATCAGTCATCCTGAAATTGCTTAATGGCGCGCAAGAGACATTCCTATCTCGTCAACAGACATGACCTTGTCCGCCAATTTATCTTTAACAATAGCCATTGGCATACCATATACTACGCAAGAAGCCTCATCCTGAGCCCAAACTGTTGCACCTTTTTCACGCAATAACTTTGCTCCACGACAACCATCATTTCCCATTCCAGTCATCACTATTGCCAGAACTCTGCCCTGATAAGCTTCAGCGATGGAATTAAATGTAATATCAACACTTGGTTTATAAATCGTATCAGCTGCCGCATCTCTAATTTTTATCACATATTTGCGACCTTCTTTTTCCAGGTGCATTTGCTTTCCACCCGGTGCTATGTATGCATGTCCTGCTTGTAATTGATCACCGTCTTCAGCTTCTTTAACATTTATTGCACTCACTTTATCCAGGCGTTCAGCAAAGGCGCCGGTAAAACTGGCAGGCATATGCTGGGTTAATAATATCGGCAAGGGATAGTTTCCAGGTAACCCTTTTAATACTTTTTCTACCGCTGCAGGACCACCCGTTGAAGCACCAATAGCCGCTAACTGAAAACCTTTACATGTGGTTCCAGAACTTACATTTTTTACCGCTTCCGGTATTTTGATTTTTGTTCCTTTTGTATTTGCACTTTTTTTAGAAATTGAAACAACACGCTCACAAAGAATTTTTATTGCATCGGCTTTTTCTGCAGCAATATCTTCAAAACGTTTTGGTAAAAAATCAGTGGCGCCTGCATCCAATGCATCAAAAGTCGCTTTTGCACCATCGTGCGTTAATGTAGAAAACATTAGAATCGGTGTAGATTTAATTTCGCGAATTTTCTTAACAGCACTGATACCATCCATATTTGGCATTTCTATATCCATAGTGATGACATCAGGGTTTAACTGTTTTACTTTTTCGACACTATCAAATCCATCTACAGCCTGACCGATCACATCTATATTTGGGTCGGCATTTAAAAAATTAGTAATTCGTCGACGAAAAAAACTTGAATCATCAACGACCAGTACTTTAACCATAGGTACTCACCATCATCCTTTCAAAACTCTCTTGAGCTATTCTTCCCACTATTAAACTATCATTAGAAACCACTCACACCAGATTGTAGCAGGCCGGGTAAATCAACTATTAAAGCAATCTTGCCATTGCCAGTAATCGTTGCTCCTGCTAAACCTATTGTTCCCTGTAGCATTGCGCCCAACGGTTTAATAACGACTTCTTCCCTCCCGACTAACTTATCAACCAATAAACCAACATAGTTTGTTCCTATCGTAACAATCACGACATGCCCTGTTACATTATCAAATGTGCTAACACTGTTTGTCAGGCAGTTACTTAAATAAACTAGAGGAACCGTTTTTCCTCTTACGACAATCACTTTATTACCACTCACTTCGTTAACACTATTCATGTCTAGCTCAAGAATTTCGTTAACATTAACTAGTGGTAATGCAAATGTTTGTTCTTTCTCACCCAGTTTCACCATTAAGGTTGGCATAATCGCTAGAGTTAACGGCACTTTGATTAACATGGTTGTGCCTTGACCACGCTCTGAATCAATTTCTATCATGCCGTTCAATTGAGTAATACGTGTTTTTACGACATCCATACCCACACCACGACCGGAAATATCCGAAATTTCTTTCTTGATGGAAAAGCCCGGTAAAAAAATCAGGTTATAAATTTCTTTATCATTCAATCTTGAAATAGAGTCTTCATCCATTAAACCTTTTTCAATAACATTTCTTGCCAAGCCTTGTGCATCAATACCTGCACCGTCATCCGATATGGTTAACAAGATATGTTCACCTTCTTGTTCCGCTGCAAGTGTGACTGTCCCTTGTCTTGGTTTGCCTGCCGCTTCACGTACATCCGGCATTTCAATGCCGTGATCGACAGAATTACGGACAAGATGTATTAATGGATCAGCTAATGCTTCGACAAGATTTTTATCCAGATCAGTATCTTCACCCATCATTTCCAATACGACATCTTTCTCCAGACTACGAGCAAGATCCCGAACAACCCTTGGAAACCGACCAAATACTTTTTTGATCGGTTGCATTCGGGTTTTCATTACGGATGTTTGTAAATCGGCTGTAACCACATCAAGATTACTTACCGTTTTACTCATATCATCATGACCAATCTCTGACTCAAGAGTCACCAGTCTGTTTCGAACTAAAACAAGCTCACCGACCATATTCATTATTTTATCAAGCGTACTTGTTTCAACGCGTACTGTTGTTTCCGCTTTTGGCGCAGCTTTAGCCGCAAGTTTTTCTGTTTTCACTTCTTTTAAAACAGATTTGGATTCTGGTTCAGATTTAAGCTCTGTTTTTGCCTCAACTTCAATTTTTTCTTCCACGGCAATAGGCTTTATTTTATTTTCAGTAATTTTATCTAATGCTTCTTTATCCGTTGTTTCTTTAAACGCACCTTGTTTTTTTGCCTGAAGGTCATCAAGTAACGCTTCAAATTCATCTTCTGTAATGCTTTCCGATTCTGAGTCTGCTTTTACTTCGGCTTTTTCCACAACATTTTCTGTCTTCACTTCCGGAACACCACCATGTACTCCTTTACCATGCAGTTGATCCAGTAAATCTTCAAACTCTTCGTCTGTAATATCTTCAATTGAACCTGGTTTATCCGTATCTTCTTTAGTATTAGCTGTTGCTACAGCTTCTTCGTTTGCAATAGGTTCTGGTTCAAAAATGGCTTCGCTTTCCGTTACAGTGTTAATAGCTTCTGTTACTGTTTCAGAAGCAACATGTTGAGACTCAGAAACAGAAAATGATTTTAAGCGTTCTATTAAATTATTTTCTGCCGGCGTGGGATCTTTCGCATCATTAATTTCTTCAAACATAGTATTAACGACATCAAGTACTGCTAGCATGACGTCCATTAATTCTGCATTAACCGAACGCTGTCCAGTTCGTAACAGGTCAAATACGTTTTCAGCAGCATGGCAAACATCAACCAATGGTTCGATTGAAAGAAAACCTGCGCCACCTTTTATTGTGTGGAAACTTCTGAATACGGCATTTAAAAGATCATTGTCTTCTGGTCTTGATTCGAGTTCTACTAGTTGTTCGTTTAATAATTCAAGAAGTTCTCCAGCTTCCAGTAGAAAGTCCTGCATTATTTCATCGTTTAAATCTATCGCCATTTTCCTAGTACCTAACTCTTTTTAATATAAGCTGAACGTGATTTAAAACCCTAAACTCGATAACAAGTCATCGACTTCATCCTGACCTGACATAACATCTGGATTGTCTTCCTGATTAACCTGCGGTCCTTCAGCTAAGGTATTTTTTTCATCCGATGCTTTTGTAACTGAGCCTGTTTTTCTAATAACACTAACAAGACTTTCTTCCATGTCCTGCACCAACTCTATGACTTGCCTGATAATTTGCCCGGTAATATCCTGGAAGTCCTGCGCCATCATCACATCGGAAAGGCCTGTATTTAAATCCTTTGCATCCTGTTCGACCATTTCTAAAAAACTAGCAATACGCTTACTCATTTGTCTGAATTCTTCAACATTCATTTCACGCCGAGTAAATTTTGCCCAATCATTGCGCATCGCTTTACCGCTTTCTTCCAGTTCTTTTGCGATTGGCAATGCCTCTTCTACGGCATTTAAAGTACGATGAGCTGATTCCTCTGTCTTCTCAATTACAAAATTTAGTCTTTCTCTTGCATTAGGAATACGGTTTTCAGCCAAATCAGGAAAACGTTCATCAAGTGCGAATATTGATAGAGAGTCGTGTAGCTGTCTTGTTAGTTTACCGACTTCCTGAAACAAAATAGACTCCTGCTGATTAGCAAGATTGTTAATAACATGCTCTACTTCTTCTGCATTTCCTTGTTCAAGACTGGTCACTAATGTTCTTGCCAGCGAAAGCCTCATATCAACAGGTTGTTGCATTTCTACTGCTGTATCAGTACTCATATATTTTTCCCTACTAAGCGGCTTCAATACGTTCAAATATTTTATCTATCTTTTCTTTCAGAGTTGCAGCAGTGAAAGGTTTAACAACATAACCATTCACACCTGCCTGTGCAGCTTCTACTATTTGATCTTTTTTGGATTCTGCCGTCACCATTAATACCGGAAGCGAGGCAAGATTTGCATCAGCACGTACTGCTTTTAGTAAATCAATGCCTTGCATGCCTGGCATATTCCAGTCGGTAACCAAAAAATCATATTTACCACTTTGCAACATAGGGAGAGCTGTCAAACCGTCATCGGCTTCACTTGTGTTTGTGAACCCTAAATCACGTAAAAGATTTTTTACGATACGTCGCATCGTAGAGAAATCATCTACAATCAATATTTTCATATCTTTATTCACAACAAACCTCCATACCGAAGCTTATGTATTCATTTGCAAAATTACTCATCATCATTTTCACTAAATAGTCTTTGTATTTTTGATTTCAATCGAATCAATGCCTGCGAATGAATCTGGCAAACTCTTGACTCACTAACACCCAGTACTTCTCCTGTTTCTCTTAAATTTAATTCTTCATCGTAGTAAAGTGACATAACCAGTTTCTCCCTTTCCGGTAATGAAGCAATCATTTTTCCCAGTACTTCTTTAATATTTTCTTCCTGCAAACTTTCTAATGGCCCTATTATCTTCGCACTAAAACCATCAACGACAGTTGTATCTCTTGATGGTAAATCTTCAAAACTTACAATTTGATGACTGCTCGCATCCTGCAAAACCATATGATATTCATCCAGTGACATATCTAGCCGCTCGGCAACTTCACTGTCACGCGCATCCCTACCCATTTCCGCTTCTATCTCACGCATTGCCTGGGTGATTTCCCTGACTTTTCGATGTAAAGAACGAGGTGTCCAGTCACCCTTTCTTATTTCATCTAGCATTGAGCCTCTAATGCGTATTCCTGCATAAGTTTCAAAGCTTGCTCCTTGTGATGCATCATAGTTTTTAGCCGCTTCCAATAAACCAATCATGCCTGACTGGATTAAATCCTCGACCTGTACACATGCAGGTAGTCTGCTAATCAAATGATAAGCAATACGCTTTACTAACGATGCATGCACCTCAACCAGTTCATCCTGAGTTTTCGCACTGACACCTGCTGTATCCGTATAGGCTGCAACTCCCTGATTCATAGCATGGCCCTCGATGGCATCGTGTCCTCGCCAACCATTTTTTGTGCAAAAAACATCAAACGGCCGCTACTATCAGCACTCCTAAGTTTGTTATCGACATCCGTTGCTAATTTCTTGAATGATTTTATTGCGATTGATTTAGGATAAGAGGAAAAAAATGGGCGTCGCTGACGAACGGCTTTTAAAATGTTGTCGTCCTGAGGGATTATCGCCTTTAAATACAAAACAACATCGATAAACTGTTCACTAACTTTTCTTAATCTTTCAAATAAATCACGACCTTCTGCTTCAGATTTAACCTTGTTAACAATCACTTGAAAACGATGAATTTTTTGGTCACGATTTAATGTCTTAATTAACGCATAAGCGTCGGCAATCGATGCTGGATCATTACAAACCACGACATAAACTTCATGTGACGCGCTGCAAAAACGAATGACACTGTCAGTTAAACCTGCTGACGTATCGACGATGAGAATATCGGTACTTTCTTCCAGTTCATCAAAAGCATTAACAAGACCCGCATTTTGTGCAGGCGTAAGTTGATGCATTATCTTAACTCCGGATGAAGCAGGGATGATCCTTATATTATTAGGTCCATCTATCAATATATCTTTTAATTCACACTCACCTGCGATTACATGAGAAAGGTTTCTTAGTGACTTTAAATTTAATAGTACATCTATATTTGCCAAACCAAGATCCGCATCCATCAGTGTCACGGACTTATCGCGTTCAGCTAATGCCATCGCCAAATTAATGGAAATATTAGTTTTGCCTACACCACCTTTGCCACTGGTAACAGCGATGACCTGAGTTGAATGATTATTTTTTAGAGACATAGTCTACCTGCTTAATGTTTAAGCCCATTTTCAAATTCATAATGCCCTATTGATTGCTCCAGATGTTCTTCATCAAACTTTATTTTGTTTTGATTCGCGCGACTCACCACTCTGGAAACCAGTTCATAAGGTTTCATTTTGTGTAAATCTTCCGGCACACGTTGCCCATCACACAAGCCTGCTATCGGCACTTGCTTTTCTATCGACACAGAAAGAAACCCTCCCAAAGAAGCAGCTTCATCCAGTTTGGTAGGAATACAAAAATCAATATTGAAATCCTGATAGGTATCAATAAGTCTGGATAAACCGTTGTAATGTTCTGTTGCAGGCAAGATCAAACCTTTCATGGTTTGATGTTGTGTTGCTTTTAATAATTCAAGTTGTTCCTGATATTTTTCATCTTTAAAACTTAAACCGGCAGTATCAACCAGAATTAACTTGTCGCTAACTGACCCGTCAAATAAACCAAGAAAATCTTCTTTATTATTAATAGTGCGTATAGGCACACCGAGAATTCTTGCATAACTTCTTAATTGTTCTCTCGCACCTACCCGATAAATATCGGTTGTAGCCAACATAATATTTTGTGTGCCGTATTCAAGTGCATAGCGTGTTGCCATTTTTGCAATCGTCGTTGTCTTACCGGAACCGGAAGGGCCAAAGAACAAGACTTTATTAGCAGCTGTCAGAATATTGTCATTAAACTGCGGAATCTTATACGTCAGTAATGCTAATAAAGTTCGCCATGCTTGTTCGAATTCATACTCTTCAGGAATTTCCTCAACTAATTCACGCGCCAGTTTTGGCGTTAAATCAAGGTTAATTAATTGCCGGATTAAATTTGCCCATAAAGGATGTTGTCTGCCTATTGCCCCCCAAGCTAAACCGGACATTTGCTGCTCTAACATTGATCGAAGTGATTTTAATTCATCTCGCATTTGATCAATGGTTGAGTCATTCGTCCAGATATCTGACATAGATTCCTGTTTCGCCGGCCTTGGCGATTCGACTGATTTTAATGTCTCGACAAACTCTGGCTTTTTCTGTGTTTGCTTATTTTCCAGTGCCTGTCTAGCTTCCGAACTTTTGTTATAGATTTTTTCGTCATAATCCTCTGCGGCTATGAGCTCAACTCCACCGAGAACCTTTCTATTAGAGAGAATAACGACATCTGACCCATGTTCTTCACGCGCCATTTCCAAAGCTTGTCGCATATCTGAAGCAAAGTATTTTTTTATTTTCATCGTCGTTGTCTTACCTTCTATTTTGCATTTTTATAATTAATCAGCTGCTCCAACCGAATTAACAATTCTTATTTCTCTTGTTTCAGGCACTTCGCTAAACGCCAATATATTCAGTCTTGGAATACTAAATCGCACTAAACGTACTAATAATTCGCGTAAATTATCTGCAACAAGTAATACAGAAGGCTGTCCTGCCATTTCCTGTTTTTCACAGGCTTCTCGTAATGAGATGATCAATCTTTGTGATAATCCTGGTTCCACTGCACCAGCACCTTCTGCCATTGCCTGTAGTGATTGCTGCAATAACTGTTCCAGTGCCATGTCTAATGTAATTACCGGTAACTCATCATCACTACCACCAATTCGCTCAATAATAAGGCGACCTAAAGCAACACGAACTACAGCCGTCAACGCATCTGTTGATTGAATGGTTCGAGAATGCTCGATGATGGTTTCAATAATGGTTCGGATATCGCGAATGGGAATATTTTCTCGCAATAGGCTTTGCATGACCTTTAATACAACACTGATAGGAACAATATTCGGAATAATGTCATCGATGACCTTTGGAGAATGTTCACTATAACGCTCAATTAAAGACTGTACTTCTTTATAGCCTAATAATTCGTGCGCATGCTCTTGCAGAATTTGGCTCATGTGTGTGGCGACAACAGTACTGGGGTCAACCACAGTATAGCCATAGGTTTGTGCCTGATCGCGTTGTGATGAGTCTATCCATACAGCCTCCAAACCAAACACCGGATCGGTTGCCGTATTTCCTGGCAATTCACCAAAAACCTGACCTGGGTTAATTGCCAACTCGGCATCAACCTGCACAGACGCTTTGGCTATCGTCGTGTCTTTGATTACAATTCGATAGCTATTCGGCTCTAAATCGAGGTTATCGCGGATATGAACAGCGGGTAATAGAAATCCTAATTCCTGTGTCAGTTTTTTTCGAACTCCTTTCACCCTGGATAACAATTGACCGCCTTGTTTTCGATCAACCAGCGGTATCAAACGGTAACCGACTTCCAATCCTATTTGATCAATGGTTTCTACATCGTCCCAACCGAGTTCACGTTCTTCTTCAGAAGGTATTGCTACAGCTTCCTGAACAACTTCTTCCTGATTATCTTCTTCCTCTTTTTTTCTATTCACTGTCATCCAGTAACCCAAGCCTCCAGCAATACCAGCGAAAAGCAGGAATGCAATATTTGGCATGCCGGGAATAATTCCGATTAAGCCTAATATTGATGCGGTGATGTATAAGGTTTTTGGACTTTGGAACAATTGAAAAATAATCTGTTGCCCCATGTCTGATGCAGAAGAAACTCGCGTAACAATAATCGCTGCTGCCGTTGATAAAAATAAAGAAGGTATTTGCGCAACGAGACCGTCACCAATAGTTAATAAAATATAGATGCGTGCCGCATCAGACATGGCTAATTGATGTTGAACGACACCAATAGCCAAACCACCGAGTATATTAATAAACAGGATCAGAATACCGGCAATCGCATCACCACGAACAAACTTACTGGCACCGTCCATAGCACCATAAAAATCAGCTTCTTCTGCTACTTCAGCGCGTCTTGTTTTCGCTTCTTCCTGCTCAATTAAACCGGCATTTAAATCCGCATCAATGGCCATTTGTTTACCGGGCATCGCATCAAGAGTAAAACGCGCTGTGACTTCTGAAATTCTTCCCGCACCCTTGGTCACGACAACAAAGTTAATAACAACGAGGATAGCGAAAACAACAAAGCCAACTGTATAATTACCGCCAACAACAAAGTCACCGAATGATTGAATCACTTTACCGGCAGCATCAGGACCGGCATGACCATTTAATAAAACAACTCGTGTTGAAGCCACGTTTAAACTTAAACGTAATAAGGTTGCGATTAATATGACTGTTGGAAAAACAGCAAACTCCAGCGGTCGTAAACTGTATACCACCGCTAATAAGACAATCAGTGATAAGGCAATATTAAAAGTAAAGAAGATATCAAGTATGAATGCTGGCAGTGGAATAACCATCATTGCCAAAATAGCCATGACCAATAATGGCGCACCCAAACTCATCTGGTTCCACTCTGATAATTTGAATGACATTGTTCCTGTTGCAGCCACTTTTCTTCAATTCTCCTTTAATCGTATTGGTATTCTTCCGGTATTGGTAAATCCGTCGGCGGTTTAGGTTTACCGCCTCTCGCAATATTGACGCTTTCGCGTAACTGGAAGATGTAAGCGAGTACTTGAGCTACTGCAAGATAGAGTCCAGATGGGATATCCTGATTCACTTTTGTACTAAAATATAATGCTCGAGCCAGCATAGGTGCTGGGAAAATCATGACCTTATTTTCAGTTGCGATATTTCTGATCCGTTCTGCAACTAGATCAGCACCTTTTGCAACGAGTTTAGGTGTACTCATTTCATCAGGCTTATAACTCAGGGCAACCGCAAAATGTGTCGGGTTGGTAATAATGACATCGGCATCCGGAACCGCTTCCATCATCCTTCGGTTAGCTAATTCCTGTTGTAGCATTCTTATTTGTGATTTTACTTCCGGTTTACCTTCGGTATCTTTCATTTCATCCTTGATTTGTTGCTTGGTCATCTTCAACTGCTTGGCGTGATTCCATATTTGAAAAGGTACATCTACCGTAGCAATTAAAATCGTTGAAAAACAAACAAGAAAAAAACAGCCAAGAATTAAATTACTAGCATCAATTAATCCGCGTTCAAGACCATTGCGTCCAACGCTCAATAAGTCATAAATATTGTGCCAGAGTAAAAAAATAGCAACGCCAACAATCAAAACGAACTTGGCCAGTGCTTTCATTAATTCCATTAAACTATTCACGCTGAACAAGCGCTTCATACCGGAAATGGGATTCAGTTTATCTAGCTTTATCGATATGGCTTGTGGACTAAACAACCAGCCACCCATCATCATCGGTGCAAAGAAAGCAACAAGAAACAGCAGGGCCAGGAGAGGTGCAAAATCCATTAATACATCTTTTCCAGAATCAACAACAGCGTTAAAGAGAAAGGAATCATCAAAGATATTTTTTCTATCAATAATGAAATTATCTTGCATTAATGTACGCAAGCTCATTGATAACTGTTGTCCAAGTAAAACAAAAAAAAGCGCACTTGCCATAAGAATACACATGGTATTTAATTCTTTTGAACGGCTTATCTGACCTTTCTCGCGCGCCTCCTCCTCACGCTTCGGTGTCGCCTGCTCTGTCTTTTCCTGGCTGGTATCTTCAGACGACATTATTTTGTCACCATCTTCTGCATCATCAAAATACCGCCATCAAATAATTGCGTCATTTGCGGTACAAAACTGCTTAGATTAAAAAATATAATCAAAACGCCAAGGATTATCATAATGGGAAAACCAACAGCGAATATATTGAGTTGTGGTGCAGAACGCGTCATCACACCAAAAGCCAGATTAACAATTAGTAACGCAACAATCGCAGGCAAAGCAATTATCACGGCTGTTTTAATTATTGTGCCTGTCCATAAAATGACTTCCCATGCCATGCTTTTTGATACCCCTCCAGCGTTTACGGGCAAGCTGGTAAAGCTCTCGGCAAGTACCGCTATCATTATTAAGTGACCGTCAATCGCAAGAAATAATAATGTCGCCAACAATAAATAGAACTGACCAATAATCGGAACCTGATTACCATTAGACGGGTCAACCATAGAAGCCATCATTAAACCCATTAGTTGTCCTATTGCCTGGCCGGCCAGTTCAAGCGCAACAAATATGACTCGCAAACATAAGCCCATGGAAACACCTATCATGACTTGTTGCATGGTGATGAGTATTCCTTCTGCTGAGGCAGGGTTAATCGCCGGGACTTCAGGTAATACCGGAAAAATAACGATCGTAATTAACACCGCCATTACCATTCGAACACGAATAGGAACCGTTCGGGTTCCAATAACAGGCGCAGTCATTAATAGACCGGCAACACGAAAAAAAGGCCACAACCACATTTGTACCAATTCAACTATCTCTGCTGTTGTTATCGTATACACGTTACTTTCTTATAATGATATCAACCTATATAGCCAGGAATACTACCAAACAGTCTCAAGGTATATTCAGTGACCATACTTAACATCAAGGGACCTGCAATAACCAGAACTAACAGCGTGATTAATAATTTAGGAATAAAACTCAAGGTCATTTCATTAATCTGCGTTGCAGCCTGAAACATACTGATTAATACACCAACGATCAGAGCTGGCACTAGTAGAATTAACAATAATATTGTCAGGAGATATAAAGCTTGCTGTCCAATTTGTACAATGAGTTCGGGAGTCATGCAAAATAGAAGCTATTAGCCAGCGTTCCCATAATTAAGGCCCAGCCATCAACAAGTACAAACAGCATGAGCTTAAATGGAAAAGAAATAATCAAGGGTGATAGCATCATCATACCCATTGACATCAAAACACTTGCGACTACCAGATCGATAATTAGAAACGGTATAAAAATAACAAAGCCTATCTGAAAAGCTGTTTTTAATTCGCTGGTAACAAAGGCCGGAACAATAAGACTAAAAGGAATATCATCTTCCGTTGCTATATTGTCATTACCGGATATTGAAGCAAACAACTCAATATCCGTTTCACGGGTTTGAGCCAGCATAAATTCTCTTATCGGCGTTTTCGCAAGAGACAATGCTTCATTCATTGATACTTCTTCATTTAAATACGGTTGCAAGGAAGATTGATAAATCTGATCCAACACCGGAGTCATAACAAAGAAACTTAAAAATAATGCAAGACCGATTAATATCTGGCTGCTTGGTGTTTGTGCTGTTCCTAATGCCTGACGCAATATTGCTAGCACAATAATAATTCTTGTAAACGATGTCATCATTAACAACGCTGCTGGTAACAAAGTCAACGCCGTCATTAAGAAAAATATTTTGATACTTAAACTATAGGTTTGACCACCTGATGCATTATCAACAACGGTTAAAACATCTAGACCTGGCTGGGCATAACTTAAACCAGGAAACAACAGCAACAATAACAATAATTTATGCATTAGTATTTTCAGCTATTAAAAGTTTATCAATCGTATCTAGCTTACTTATCTGACTCGGTGTAATAGAAAGCAAAATCTGTTTATCGTTTACTTCGACCAGCACAAGTCGTTCCCTGTTTCCAAGATGTAAGCTATCAACGAGACGTATCTGACCACAGCCTGTCATCGACCCATTGCCATAACGTTTAAAAAGAAAAGTACTGCCGAGAAATAATGCAATAACAAAAACAAGGCCGAGTAAGACCTTAAAGTAATCGGCCATATTTATCGCCGATACCGAAGGAGTTACATGTTCAGCAGCATTAATATGAGTACAGACTAAAAGTAAAAAGCTGGTCAGTAGAACATGTCTGGATAAGTTTAAAATCATTGACGAAAATCACTGCAGCTTTTTGACTCGTTCATGTGTACTGACAATATCAGTAAGTCGTATACCGTACTTTTCATTAACGACAACGACTTCTCCGTGTGCAACCAAGGTGTTATTAACCTTTACATCAAGCGGCTCACCAGCTAAACGCTCAAGTTCGACAACAGAGCCCTGGTTTAATTGCAGTAGGTTTTTAATACTGATTTTTGTCTGGCCTATTTCTACTGATAATGAAACAGGAATATCCAGTATTGCTTCAAGGTTTGCTGTTTCACCATTACCATCATCTTCTGCCTGAAAGTTTTGCAGGGGAACTTCGGGTAATTCATTGTTTGGATTAGAATCCGCTTCGGCTTGACTCTGTTCAGTCATTGCAGCACCCCAATCATCTCTTGCAGCATCATCTTCAACTGCGTTAGTTTCTTCCGTCATTTGATTGCTCCTGTAAATATTTAATTGCGCTTGGTTCTTTATCGTGACGAATCATTTCTGTTACCTTGATTGCACGACTACCTCTCGAAAGACCATATTGCCCCCGAAAAACAGGAATGCCGTCAATCTCTCCAGTAACAATATCAGGTAAGTCGACAGGAATAACATCGCCTACTTTCAGATCATTCAGTTCACGTAATGAAATTATTGTTTCAGTTAAAGTACTGGATATTTCAACTGGCGCAGCTTTCACTTCTTCTCTTAATGAATTAATCCAGCGCTGATCAAAATCTGAAGAATCACTTTGTACGCCGGCATCAAGCTGTTCGCGTATAGGTTCAAGCATGGAATAAGGCATGGTGATATGTATGTCACCACCACCATTGTCCAGCTCAACATGAATTGTTGAAACAACGACAACTTCTGTCGGCGTTACTATATTGGCAAAGTGCGGGTTAACCTCCGAACCGGTATATTCAAAATCAACATTCATAACCGGTGCCCAGGCTTCTTTAAGATCATCAAATATCTTATGTAGAATACTTGTCACCACCTGCATTTCGGTATTAGTAAAGTCACGTCCTTCAATCTTTGTGTGAAAACGACCATCACCACCAAAGAAAGAGTCGACAATCGAATAAACCAGTTTAGGGTTTAAGACAAATAAAGCTGTGCCGCGTAATGGTTTTACTTTTATAAGGTTAAGACTGGAAGGCATAAACAAGCTATGGATGTATTCTCCAAATTTTGTCATTTGTATCCCTTCGACAGTGATACTGGGTGAACGTCTAAGAAAGTTGAAAAGCGTTAAACGAAAGTTTCTAGCAAAACGTTCATTAATCATTTCCAGCGTCGGCATACGACCGCGAACAATGCGATCCTGACTGTTAAAGTCATAAGATTTTATTTCACCATCATCGAGAACATTTTCATCTTCTGTATCAACTTCACCACCGTCAACACCTGTTAATAAAGCATCAATCTCGTCCTGCGATAAAATATCTTCAGCCATTGTTTAACCTATTATCCAACTATTGCATTACAAAACTTGTAAAATAAACATCCTCAACACCTTCCTTGCCTGTTTCAGCAACTAAAATGTCCTGGACCTCTTTTAATACCTCTTTACGCAATTTATCCTTGCCATCAGGTGTACTTAGTTGCTCAGATGTTTTACCACTCAATAACAAAACAATATTGTTTCTTACTTGAGGAAAGTGTTTGGTGATTTCTTCCTTCACTTTTTCATCTCGAGTCATACCTTCAATACTGACTTGTAAAAAGCGCGCCCGGCTTTTACCGGTGAAGTTCACAATGAAAGCAGGATCAAGAGAAAAGTAATGTGCACTTTTGCTAACAGTTTCTTCCTCTGTTTCGCTTTCCGCTGCTCCATTTTCTTCAGCAGCAGCTGTACCTTCTTCTTTATCACCCATGATAAAAAAGCACCAGCACCGCCGCCAATTAAAAGAACAGCAGCAATAATGATGATTAACATTAACGGCGACTTCTTTTTTCGGTCCCATCTGCACCTTCTTCTTTATCCTCTTCCGCCATGTAAGGTCTCCATAATTTAATAATATGATTAATGTTATGGATCATTTAGCAAACCTTATGCCATCATATATATAACAGTAAATACAACGAGTTACATAGGGTCAGAAAAATATATTGTCAAGCAATTGACGTTACGAAGTGAGTTAGTTTTTTATCAGGAATAATAAAGACAAACAGTTGTTAACTGTTAATAAGGAATGAGTCTCTAATCTTCTTATACGTATTGGTTGATAAGACTGATATCAACTGTGTTTACATTCGTATTTAGTGTTTCTGAATGTTCCTGCATCTCATCATCAGATAACATCAACGAATCATTTTCTTCATCATGAAGATGTTTAGTTTGCTGTGAAGATTGTTGTGATGACTGTTGTGACACATTTGCATCAGCTAGATTTAAACCGTTTTGTGAAAACATTTCTTTTAAACGAGGGAAAGCATCTTCAATGGCATCGCGTACAGTTGAATTTGTGGAAACGAAATGAACAGTCGCATGATCCTGATTAACACTTACTTTGATTTCAATGGGTCCTAGCTCTGCAGGGTTAAGATGGATATTCGCAGATTGAACTCTACCGTTTACCATCATCATTAAACGGTTACCCATTGCTTCACCCCATCCGGATTGATTTACAGGAACGTCAATACGGCTCATGACTTTTGCTGTTTGCTCAATACCTGAATAAGATTTTAAAGATTGTGTATTTAACTGATTAAGCGGATTAATTGACTTATCTATATTGGCTAACTGATCAATCAATTTTGTTGTATTACCTTCCTGCGTCACTGCCTGACGCCCTGCTTGAGTTAGCAACTCACTTAAAAAATCAATATCTGACTTGCTTATGTCTTTAGCAACCTGAGATAAATTTACATCATCTAATATCTGAGATAAATCAGTATCTTTTACTGCTAATGCTTGTTGTTGTGCGTTTACAGCTATTGTATTCGTTTTTAATAGATCTGTTTTATCAAAACCTTTTGTTAATAAAAGTCCTTCTTCTGATAATTCATCATTAAATAGATTGGGATTCAGCAATGCTTTAACTTCAGAGTTGCCAAACAATTGTGCATTTTCTATCTGTGTTTCAGATGCTTTTGCTAACAGGCTTAATACAGATAATTGATTTAATTCCGGAGCTTCACCGTTTAAATCAGTTTTAACTAAAGCCTGCAAATCAGCGACTCCCTGAATGCCTAGCTCTTTTAAAGCGGCAAGGTCAAGCGGCTTAAGTTTGCCGTCTTCGGATACTAAATCACTTAATAACTCAGAAAATTCACCTTGATAAGGTTCGCCTGTCAACTCATCAGAAGGTGGTAACGCATTGTTTTCCATTCTTTTTTCTGAATTTAGTGCGCTTACTGTAAGTACTGGATTCAATTATTTATCCTTTAAACTAATCTAATCTTGTAAAAGGTATTGCAACGGCAATGCCAACTTGGAGGGGATTTAGTATTTTGAAGATGGTCTTTGACTAAGTTCGTCTAATTGATGTTGCTCTCTTAACAGCATAAGGGTTTGTTCCGTTTTATAACAACGCTGAAAAATATTTTCCATTGTATCCAGTTGTTGTTTTTCTTTTAACCATTTATCCCGTTCACAGTTATTCATGGTTTCCTGAATTTGGATCTGGTTTTTAATCAGTCGAATGCCTTCATCAAGTTGTAAGATGAATGCTTGACGCTCACGTATCATAGTAACAGACTGCGTAACACCTCCAGGTTTCATTAATGCGGTATATTCTAGTCTATAAGATTCTAACTGTTGTAATTTATCCTTATAGTCACTTAACACTTTTTGAGCAGCCGCAAACTGTCGCGCTGCAGCGCGTTCTTTATTCTCGGTTAAATTAACAATTTTTTTCAGGCGCTGTGAACGTGTCATTTACTGTTCCTGTTCTACCATGAGGTTAATATTATCTTGGCTGTATTTATTACTTAATTCATTTAACTGTTGCTTTGCCTGCATGTAGTTTACTTTTTCATTCATTTCCTGACTAATAAATCTTAAGAAATCAGGTTGCAATTTTATTGCCAGATCAAGCTGAAGATCAGCACCAGGCTGATAAGCTCCGACACTGATTAAATCCTTATTTTGTTGATAAATAGAATTGAGTTGTCGTAGTGCTAGTGTTTCTTTTTGATGAGCAATATCCGTAATTGAATTCATGACACGACTGATTGAAAGCTCTAGATCAATCGCAGGATAAATTCCAGACTCGGCAATCTTTTTAGATAAAACAATATGCCCGTCAAGTATGGCTCTGGCTGAATCAGCAATCGGATCATTATCAGCATCGACTTCTGTTAATACTGTATAGATTGCTGTTATTGAGCCTTGCCCTTGTCCGCCATTACCCGCTCGTTCAACCAATTCAGGTAAACGCGTAAACACTGACGGAGGATAACCGCGTGTCGCAGGAGGTTCACCAATAGTTAATGCGATTTCTCTTTGCGCCTGCGCAAAACGGGTTAATGAATCCATTAACAATAAAACATGCTGCCCCTGATCACGAAAGTACTCAGCAATACTGGTTGCTAATAACGCACCATGCAGTCGCATCAAGGGTGAATCATCTGCTGGGGTAGCAACAACAACTGAACGGGATAAACCTAATTGCCCCAAACTGTTTTCTATAAATTCTTTTACTTCACGACCACGTTCACCAATAAGCCCAACAACAATGACATCTGCTTCAGTAAAGCGTGCCATCATGCCTAGCAACACACTCTTACCAACACCACTACTAGCGAATAAACCAATACGCTGTCCACGCCCGATTGTGAAAAACGTATTAATCGTTCTAACACCGACATCCATAGGCACAGTTATATTTTCACGCGTTAATGGATTAATCGGACTGCCGTTTAATGTAATTTTATCTTTTGATTTAATCGGTGGACCGTTATCAAGAGGCTGGCCTGCGCCATTAATAACACGACCCAGCATTTCCGAGCCAACTGAAATATCACCTGCCCTGCCTAAAGGTACAACACGTGCATTGGGCGATAAGCCATGCGGTTGACCGGTAGGCATGAGAAAAAGATTATCCCCTGAAAAACCGACAACTTCAGAATCAATTGATGTATTGTCATCACTTTTAATTCTACAATAATCGCCTATTGCTGCACGGCAACCTGCTGCTTCAAGAGTCAGGCCGACCATTCTGATTAATCTACCCTGTACAACCAAAGGCACAGGCTGCTGATTCTTTTCAATCAAGTTATTGATTCTTTGTTTCCAGGCGGGTTTACGATCGATGTCTGTTGATATTGCCATTTTGTAGTTCTATCCCTGTTCTAATTATTCTATTTTTGATCAGCTTCTCGTTCGTCACCTAACATAGTCGCTGCTATCGCTGATAATCGCGCTTCAACACTAGCATCTATATAAGAAGACTCTGTTTCGACACGACAGTCGCCACGCGTTAGTAACAAGTCTTCCTCTATACGATATGTTTTTTCATCATCACTTAATGACAATGCATTTCGGACAAGCTGTATATCTTCAGGATGTAAATAGATTGTTGGGTGTCTTGCAGAAATAGGTAATACGCGTACCGCTTCTCTTACGACAGCAACAATTTCACCTGGCTCAAGTTTTATTTCACGACGTACAAGTTGTCTGGCAATAGAAAGCGTTAATTGGGCAATACTGTTTTCCAATTCATCATCCAATTGAGAAACTGGCTCAGCCAAGGTTCCAAGAATAGATTTTAATTTCTGAATCAGTTCACTTGATTCTGCTGTTGCCTGTTGATGCCCTTCTTTATAACCCTGAGCCTTGCCTTCTTTTCTTCCCATATTAAAACCTTCATCATAAGCATCTTTATGAAGGTTTTGCATTTCATACGCGGTAGGAGGTCGAACTCCTTTATCGCTATCGCTGGCTATCTTTCCTTGTACCTGAGGTTCTTGCCATTCTACATAGCTATTTGCTTCATTCGCCGAAATTATACGCTGTTTTAAATTAGTCACTGGCAATTTGCTTTTATAATTAATTTATTATGTTATCTATTGCTAGATTAATTCTTCGTCAGATCCACCGCCCAGAGAAATTTGACCTTCATCAGCTAAACGTCTAGCTATGGACAAGATTTCTTTTTGCGCTGTTTCTACCTCACTCAATTTAACCGGCCCCTTCGCTTCGAGATCATCACGCAACATTTCTGCTGCACGTTTAGACATATTGGCATAAATTTTCTCTTTTAATTCATCATCAGCCGCTTTCATAGCAAGCAATAGAATATCTATAGAAACTTCTCTGAGTATGGTTTGCATAGATCGATCATCAACACCGTTCAGATTTTCAAAGACAAACATCAGATCTTGTATTTCCTGACCAAGGTCTTCGTCAACCTCTTTTACTTTTTCCATAATGGCTGCTTCAGAAGAAGAATCGATAAAGTTCAGGATATCGGCTGCCGCTTTAACACCACCTATTGATGATGATTGTGCGCCACTACTGCCCTTTAGTTGTTCTTCCAAAGTATCATTCAGTTTTTTCATTGCTGCAGGTTGTACGCTTTCAAGCGTTGCAATGCGTAATAATAAATCCGAACGTATTTTCTCAGGAAACTCCGTTAATACTTCTGCGGACATATCACTTTCAAGATACGATAAAATAATCGCAATAATTTGCGGGTGTTCATTTTGAATTAATTCAGCGATTGACTTCGGCGCCATCCATTTTAACGCTTCAAGCCCCTGTGAGTTCCCGCCAAGTAAAATCCGATCGATAATACTGGCAGCTTTATCTTCGCCTAAAGCACTATGTAAAACACTGCGGACATACTCATCAACACCAACGCCTAAAGCAGTCTGTTTATTAACGGTGTTCATAAATTCGCTAATGACGTTATTAACCATGTCCTTGGTTAAATCTTTAACCGTGGTCATGGCAATACCAATGCGTTGCACTTCTTTCGGCCCCATATGTTTTAACACTTCAGCAGCTGAATCTTCGCCGATAGTCATAAGCAAAACAGCTGCTTTCTGTGTAGGATCCAGTCCGGTACTTTTCGCAGGAACAGAAGCCATTATTCTTCACCTACCCAGTTACGAACAACTTGTGCTGCAAGTTTAGGATCAGTTTGAACCATCTCTTTAACATTATTAATGGACTTATCAAATCCCGGCGCTGCTTCTATTGTTTTTACTTCTTCTACAACTCCCTCAGGGTTACCATTCGTTAATTGGGCTGTGGAAGCGCCGACTGGAGCAGCTAACGCTGTTTGATGTAAAGTAATTTCCTTATTCATCATGTTTTTGATTGATGGCTTTAGTACACCAAAAACCAAGAATAAAACAAACAAACCGCCTAATACCTGTTTTGCGATATCCCAAACCCACGCTTGTTGCCAGATTGGTGCTTCAGGTAAAGGCTCTACTGCTTCAGGTAGACTAAACTGAGAATTCATCACATTAACCCTATCACCACGAATTAAATTAAACCCTATTGCTTCTTTCACCAGATTAGTAATTTGCTATAATTCTTCCGGTGTATGTTCAACACGAACAATCTCACCTTTTTCATTCAAGTTTTTTTTATAATCAATTACAACTGCAACAGATAATCGCACCAGACTACCCATAGCCAGACGCGTATGACTGATAGTTTTATCTAGTTCATAATTTCGAGTCGCTCTGCTTTGTGAACTACCTGAACCTGACTTATCTTTAACATTCGCTTCTCCAGCTATTTCCGGGGCTGAGCCATCTATAGCAGGCTGGTTCGATAATGCACCTGGTACACCTCCTGCTATATGATTAGAAGAACTATGATCTTCTTCTACTTGTTCACTACGTAATGCAGGCATATCAGGATTATACGATTCTTGCGTTCGCTCCGTGCGCGTGAAATCCATTTCTGCCGTGACCTGTGCTTTTACACCATCCGGACCTAGTAATGGCGTTAAAATATTTTCGATTCGTTCTATATAGGAGTTTTCGACTTGAGTTGCATATTGAAATTGCGATGCTGTTAATGCTAAATCAGCAGAAGACTGGTTTTGACTCATCAAATGACCGTACTGATCAATAATACTGACATTAGACAGCTCCAGGCTTGGTACGCTTGCAGCAACCAGGTTTGCTATTGCTGCGACCTGTCCTGGTTCTAGTCGATGTCCGGGATATAGATCAAGTAATACAGAAGCGCTGGCTGATTTGCGGTTCCGCAAGAACACACTATCCTTGGGCATGGCCAGATGCACTCTGGCGGCTCTAACAGCACTGACCTTCGCGATCGACATAGCCAGTTCACTTTCCAATGCATGTTGATAACGTGCTTTTTCCATAAACTGACTCGTGCCCAATTTTTGTTCTTCATTCAGTATTGAAAAACCACTGTTCGCACTTCTAGGCAAACCTTCTGTTGCCAGTTTCATTCTTGCTTCATGCACTTTTGCTGAAGCAACCATAACAGCACCCGAATTGGGATCAACATGATAATCAATATTGGCCTTTTGTAATGACTCAATAACTTGTGACGCATCTTGGTCGGACAAGCTACCATATAACAAGCTATAGTTTGGTTTTTGCGACCAAAGTACTACGTAAACACCTACTGCAACGCTTGCCGCAACTGCAAACAGGAACATAAGTTGACGTATAAAAATAGCCCTTCTCATGTCTGATTCTAATGCTATTGTTTCTGCCATAGTTCTAGTCCAATATTATTTAATCATTTATACCGACATATTCATTACTTCCTGATAAGCACTGACAAGACGATTACGTACTTGTGTCATAGCCTGAAAAGAAAGTGATGCAACTTGTGATTTAACCATGACATCTGTGATATCAACTTCAGGGTTACCCAATTCAAACTGAGTTTTTAATTCACCTGCTATTTTCTGTGATTCATTAACCTGATCGACTGCATTTTTAAACATATTTGAAAAGTCCGGAGCATTACCTTTCTCAACTGCAGTTTGATTAATGCTGCTAGCCTTCTCCTGCATAACACGCATTTGTACTAATAATTGATCCATATTTATCTCGTTCATTACTGTTTTCCTTGTTCTGATTAATTAATAGGAATAGCGACACCACGTTCACGCATTTTTGCCAGTTTGTATCGCAAGGTGCGTGGACTGATACCCAGTTTTTCGGCTGCAGTTTTACGACTGCCCATGGTTTCTTTTAATACTTCAATAATCATGTTTGTTTCACGATCTTTTAGATCATCGCCTAGCGTACTTTCTTTATTTACAACTTCATCATCACTGATTTGTTCACTGTTATTTTCTACATTTGTAGTCCCATGAAACTCGTGATGCTCAAATTGAATTTCATTTTCAGTGACTTCATCAGACATCGTGAGAATTAAAGCGCGTTGCATGACGTTATCTAGTTCACGCACATTGCCGGGCCAGGAATAGGTTTCCAGTGTTTTACGCACTTCTTTGGATAACTCAGGACATGAAATATTATTTTCATTTGCTGCTCGTGCTAATAAAAATTTGGCAATTGGAACAATGTCGCCTTTACGCTCTCGTAATGCTGGCATATTGATTGGGAATACATTTAAACGGTAATACAAGTCTTCACGAAATTGACCTGCTTTAACTTCTTTACGCATGTTTCTGTTAGAAGTCGCTATTACTCTGACATTTAACTCTATTGAGTTTTGATCGCCTAATCGCTCAACTTCTTTTTCCTGAAGTACACGTAATAGTTTTGCCTGTAGTGGCAAACTCATTTCAGAAATTTCATCAAGTAACAATGTGCCGTTTTGCGCCTGTTCGAATTTACCCGGACAAGCTTTATAAGCACCGGTATAAGCACCCTTCTGATAGCCGAATAAAATTGCTTCAAGCATATTTTCAGGAATCGCAGCACAGTTAATTGCAACAAAAGGTTCTTTACTACGATTTGATTGTTGATGTACATATTGCGCCAGCACTTCTTTACCTGTACCACTTTCACCGGTAATTAATAATGTTGCATCACTGTTCGCAACGCGCTTTGCGATTTCCATGACTTCTTTTGTTTTATTATCAAAAGCAACAAAGCCGGTGTCCGTTTCAGATAAAATTTTTGGCAGAAATTGACTGACTTTACTGATCAAGACTTCAGACTGGAATGGCTTGACTAGATAATCAACCGCGCCTGATTGCATGACATCAACGGCTTGTTGAATCGTACCAAATGCTGTCATCAGGATAACCGGCAACTCTGCATAGGATGTTTTAATTTTATTTAATAACTTAACCCCATCCATTTTCGCCATTTGCACATCGCTAATAACCATATCAATATTTTTTTCGCTAAGTGCATCAAGCGCATCAATCCCGTTAATAGCAATTTCTGTTTTATAACCTGCCATTGACAATGTTTCCGTCAAGGCTTCTCGTAGGTCTGAGTCATCTTCAACTATTAATACTGTATAAGTCATATAAGCCTCTATTAATGGTTATCAATTATTTTCGGTAATGAAATCGTAAAACACGTTCCTTTTTCATCTGCATCTTTAACAGAAATACTGCCTTTATGAGCACGCACCACTGCATCTATCACTGCCAGACCAAGTCCGGTTCCATCTACGCGTGTGGTAATAAAAGGTTCAAATATTCTTGCTTTAACTGAATCAGGAATACCGGGACCATCATCAGTGATGTTCAAGCTAATTTGATTTTCATGATTGTTATCTAAATCGATGACGATATTGACAACATCCTCTGCTGCCTGACAGGCATTATTAATTAAGTTTTGCAATGAACTCTTAAATGCATCTGTGCTTAAATTAACCTCTTCATCAGAAAGCTTGTTGTGAAAAGTAATATTCAATTGACAGTTATCAACTTCTTCTTGCTGCTGCTCAATAAATTGATTAAGTACTTCAGATATATTTTTCGGGCTGGCATTTAATCTTCCGCCACGTGAAAACAGCAACATTTCTTCAACAAGGGTTTCAAGATGATGTAATGAAGATATTGTTTTTCTCATAAAGCGTTTACGACGTTCTTCATCAAGACCGCTTAAGCCTAGATTAGAAATATAAAGCAAAGCAGATGAAAGCGGTGTACGAATTTGATGTGCCATGGCTGCTGCCATTTCACCCATGGCAGAAGCGCGTTTTAGACCTGAAATTTGTTCCTGTAGCTGACGCGTTTCTGTTACATCCGTGATTAATAAAATTTGACCAGGCTCAGAATCAAATGCCTGAGTAGAGATATTGACATAGCGCCCATCATGTAAGGTGACATCATGGCCATCGTCCCATTGAGGTTTAAATGCTCTTACAACAACATCCCGCCATTTTTCACCGAACAATGGCATCCCGAGTAAATCCAGCGCAGCTGGATTTGCTTCCTGAACAATACCTTCACCATCTATAACAACAACACCACCGGGTAATGCACGGAGTAAATTTTCCAAACGATTACTAACGCGTTCACGTTCTTCATACTCACGATTTTTTTGTGTGCGTGTATCAGCAAGTTCCTTTGTTAGTTGAGAGACTTGTTTTTCAAGACCTTCATAAAAGTTCGATAATGATGAAGAGATTTCATTGAAGTGCTGAAACGCCTGTTCCAGTGCTTCTGTTTTCACTGGTTCAGAATTTCTAGTTAATTGTTGTTGTTCCATTTCTCACCATAAAAAAACATATTTGTTAATTTACGTGAGAGCAAAGACTATGCCATAGAAATTATCTTAATGAATACAGGCAATTGCGGTTAATGTAAGGTAAGGCGAAGTATTAAATACGTCAAAATTACGACGCAGCTTCTGTACGCTGCATGCCTAATTTTCGCATTTTTTCTACCAGTGTTGTTCGTCCCATATTCAAGCGCTTCGCTGCATGAGCTACAACTCCATTGGATTCATCTAATGCCTGTTTAATTAAACTCGCTTCGATTGAATTAATATGATCTTTTAAATCAACACCGTTTTTAGGTAAACGTGGCATACGTAATGGTATGTCTGATTCAACTTCATCTGCTTCTGGTGGATTATCCAGGACTTCCTGTGCCTGATATTTTTCCGGAATATCATGTACATCAATGACACCATTCGGGTAAAGAATAGAAAGACGTTCAATCAAGTTAGCAAGCTCACGAATATTACCCGGCCATGTATAATGCGCCAGAGAATCTATTGCGGACTGTGTTAAGGAAATACCAACGCCACCTTCATGCTCTAGCCTTTCTGTTAAATCGCAAATTAACATGGGCAAATCTTCAACGCGATCTTTTAATGCCGGCATATCAATTGGAAAAACATTGAGTCGATAAAACAGGTCTTCGCGAAAACGCCCGGCTTCAATCGCTGTCTCCAAATCTACATGCGTCGCAGCAATAATGCGTACATCAGCAGCCATTGTTTTGTTACTGCCGACCCGTTCAAAGGTACGTTCTTGTAGAACACGAAGCAGTTTCACCTGCATCGGCAAACTCATATCACCAATTTCATCGAGAAAAAGCGTACCACCTTCAGCCATCTCGAAACGCCCTTGCCGTGTACTTATTGCGCCGGTAAAAGCACCTTTTTCATGACCAAATAATTCGCTTTCGAGCAAATCTGGCGGTATCGCACCACAATTAATAGGGACAAAAGGTTTATTTCTTCTCGAAGATTGATAGTGAATATTTACGGGCAACAACTTCCTTACCCGAGCCTGATTCTCCCATAATTAATACATTAGCCGCAGTATCAGCAACTTTTTCAACCATGCGGCGTACACGTTTAACAGCGGTGCTTTTTCCACCCATGCTACGAAACAATTCCATTGAACGCGGGCTACCATCTTCATGTCTTGTTTGGCGATATATAAGAATTTGTTGAAGTACCGACTCTAATTGTTGGTAACGTAAAGGTAGGTCAACAGAGGCTATCGAACCAATATCCATTTCCTGATTAAATCGTGTTTTTATTTCCGGATTGTTAACTAATACGATAGGCATGTAGGCATCGGTAGCCTTTATACTTCTAAAAACAGATAGCAACTCTTTACTGGAACCACAGTCTCCCAGAGCCACCATGATAATACCTTCGCTTTTATCAAACTGCTTTTGCCACTTTTCAGGCTCTGATACTTGTACCGCATCATAGCCCATGAATTCCATAATCCCAGCGATGTGGTTTCTTTTTTTATTATCATTATCAATAATAATGACTTTACCGTTTTCTGTCGCCAAAAGTACTTTCCCCCCTGAAAATACATCTTAATAAATATGGCTAATTACTACATAGTTAAGCAGCTGTGGTTTGTAATGTCAAAATTTTGTCATTATTTTGAGATGAATTAAAAACTGAATGGAGAAAGAAAATGAATTAAAACGACTTTAATAAAAGTCTTTCTGAAAGCGATGACTGTTTAATGCGGAATTTATCTGTTGATATTACTGCCTTCTGGATAAGTGTTTTTCATCGCTTTCCCGACATGTAAGTTTTTAAGTTTTCTTGAAAGCTTTTCTTTCTCTTTGTTAAAAAATGCCGTTATTTTTTCATGGATCAACATCAATTGGGCCAATTCTTCCATGTTCTGTTCTGCAGCTTTACGGGATTTCAATGCAAGAAAATAACTCTTCATTTTACGGGTATATTCGATCACTTTTTTTTGTAATTCATCTCTATCCAACTCATTTGATGAATGAATCAAACTGTTACCCAGATTAACAAGCGCAGTAAAACTATCCTGACATGATGTTTGAGACATAGCTCACTCCTAAAACAGAAAAATTATGCTGCAGGTTGTTCAATATTAGAGTGTTCTTGGGTCTGGACTGTTTGTGCAAGACCGTCCCATGCAGATTTAATTTCCATCAACAAACCTTGTACCTCATCAATAATCTGAATATCATTTTTCAAATTGGCTTCCATTAATCGGTAAGTCATGTATTCATACAAACTTTCAAGGTTATTCGCTATAGAGCCACCCTTTTCATGATCCAGGCTATCGCGTAAACCTCCAATGATAGAAATAGCCATACTCAATTCATTGCCTTTCTTTTCAATATCATTATTTTTTAAATGACCTTTAGCTTGCGAAAGTTTCGTCAATGCGCCATCAATTAACATTTGTATCAAACGATGAGGAGACGCACTCTCTATGCCAGATTGAACATTAATCTTTGCATACTCCTTCAATGCATTGATATTTCCAAGATTAGCGTTATACATTCGAATTCACCTCATAAAGTTTTATTTTTGATTTATACATTGTGTTATCGTTCACGACTGGTGATATTACTTATTGCTTCAAATTGTTGTGTTAAAAAACTACTGGTTGTATTAAGTTGCGCAACAATGGCATCCATCGCATTAAACTGTGCCAACAATCTTGTTTCAAGACTTTCAAGGCTTGCTTGTAGTGAGACAATATCTTCATATATGTCTTCAATTGTCGCGTTTAAACCTGCTGTTTTTGTATCGAGTAAACCATTCACTTTCACATACTCATTGACAATACTATCAAGCTTGGTCGCAATACCATCGCTTGAAGAAAATAATTGCGCAACATCATCAAGATTACTCGTTAAAACGGAATCAAGTTTAGTTGAATTTATTGAGAGTGTTCCGTCACTACTAGTAGTAATACCAAGATCAACCAATGTCGAAAAATCACCATTGATACCTGATACAGATTCCGAAAGTTGTTTTCTGATTTGATTACTTAAATTACGGGTTGTTGAATCGCCCAAAAGTACTGCTGCTTCACCAGTAGCCGGATCAAACTCAGTCACATCATTAATAAATGTTCTTAATGTATTGTAATTCGATACAAAGTTTTCAATATTCGTTTTAATAGTCGGCACATCCGTATCTACCGTTAGACTATAATTAACACCGGAGTCCGCTTTATTAACGGTAATTGTAACGCCTTCAATAGCATCCGTTACAGTATTTGAAGAACTTAATACTCTTTGTCCATCTATATATATATCGGCATCAACTGCCGCATTAATTTGAGTTAAACGTTCAGGTGTTGTCGCATCAGAAGTATCGTAATAAAAAGCAGACAACCCTGACGCATCGGTGTCATTAGCATCGGCATCGTCTATCGTTACCGTTATCTGATTATCCGTACCTGACTGATCCGAGCTTAAAATAAGTTTTGCTTCGGTTCCGCCCATACCATCATCGACATTAACGACCGTTGTAGATACACCCTTATTATCAGTGGCATTATTTATAGCACTACTTATTTGAGTCAGTGTGTCATTAGCACTATCAATGACGACATTAAAGCTTTCGTTACCCACTGAAATCGTGAGTGTTCCGGTACCAACCTCTGTATCTTGATCTGTAAAACCGCTGGTTAATAACTTTTGAGACTCAGCCAAGGCTCTGACTTCAATATTGAATGTTCCCGGTGCAACTGAACCGGAAGATGTCGCAGTAAAAATTGAGGTGTCTGATGAGGTTAATGTATTTGATTCGAAATTTGATGTTGTTTTCAAGAATGATAATGACGATGCGAACGTAGACAGGGTACTTTTTAACGCACCAAATGCAGATACTTCAAATTGAGTATCCGACCGTTTATTAGTCAGTAAGAGTGTTTTTGCATCACCTTCAGCAGAAACAAGGCTGCTTACTATTGAATCAACATCCAATCCCGATCCAATGCCGGTGGCTGAAATCATAACAACTCCTATTACATAATTACTTTATGTTGCTAATGCAGAAAACAGACCAACTATACTTCCGCATTGAGTAACATACCCACTGTTTGATTTAAGTGTTGTGCGACACTGACAAATTCGTCCGATGGAATAGTTCGAATTGTTTTCTTACTCTCGCTATCAATAACCTGAATAACTGTTTCACCCGTTTGTTCATCTATACTGAAATGTAAGTCACGCTTCAAACTCTGAACATGCTTGTTCATATTATCTGCGGCCAGTATAAGTTCCTCATTCGGGATACTGGCAGAGTCCTTTTCAGATGGCAGAGCTTGTTCATTAATGGACAAGTTTTGCCGTGCTTGACTCCTGTCTGTCTCAAGTACCGCACCTTGTTTCTGAACAATACTTGTTTCAGTAACATGAGACACTGCACGTCTCGTTTCTGTGGTAACTTCAGTAGGCATAATTAATTACCTCCTAAACTAAAAACAAAACCATTAAAATGCAGCCGGGTCATTAACCCGACTGCATTTTTACTGCTTGTACTCACTCTATTCATGTACCTATTACTATTATTGTAATAGTGACAATACTAATTGAGGTTGAGCGTTAGCTTGTGACAAAATTGAGATGCCTGCTTGTTGCAAGATTTGCGCTTTGGTCAAAGCCGCTGTTTCCTGAGCGAAATCAGCATCCTGAATTCGACTACGAGCAGCTGAGAGGTTTTCAGCAGTTGTAGATAATGAGCTTACAACTGATTCGAAACGACTTTGTATCGCACCTAAATCACCTCGGCTACGGTTAATCGTATCCAATGCCGCATCAACAGAAATTATCGCTGCGTTAGCACCTGAAACAGTACTTACATCAGTATCAGCAATTGTAGTTCCTGATAGAGAAGCATTAGTAGTACCAGCCGTTAGACCAGCATTAGCCGCATTAGCACCGCCAATTTCTAGGTTAACACCATTATCTGTAGCTATAGATACAGTACCGTAAAGCGTTTCACTTGAACCTCCACCAGCTGCACCACCGGCTAAACCTTCACCAGCATCTGAATCCGAACCACTATCTGAAATTGAGATATTGCTACCATCATCTTTAGTAATAGTGAGCGTAGTACCACTGTAGCTTGAGCTATAGCCACTTAGTGCATCTACCAATCCGGCCAGTTCGGCGCCTGTGATAGATCCATTGGCACCATCTATCGTAAAATCCAGTGACGTTCCATCAATGCTGAATGAGTAAGTTGGCGCAGTTGCTTCTGCAGCAGTCGTACCATTTGTAGATGTTTCTATAGAAGCACCATCAAGTTGACCGGCAGTGCCACCAAAGTTACTCGTGATATTTAAAGAAGAATCAGCACCATCGTTACGGGTTATAACAAGGTCCGCACCATACGTGGTTCCTGTATAACTGTAGTTACCACTGGTATCGTTATCAATAAAGTTTGTAATAGCTGTTGATAGCGCTGCAGCGTTAACAGTCGTTGATGCGCCAGCTACACCTGCAGTACTGATAATCTGGTTCCCATCAAGTTCAACAGTGAACGTATCAGCAACAGCAGCAGCACCGGTTGTCGTCGTTGTACCAGCAGCAAAATCCGCTATTGATTGTGCACCACTATCAACGTCACCATCAAAGGCACTGACTACGACATCACTTGTACCACCGGCATTATTACTGGTAATGACAAGACGGTCAGCAACTACCGTAGCAGTCGCACCGGCTAATTGACCATTGACAGAAGCTAGAAACCCTGTCTGATTAGTCGTATCGGTATTCAGTGTAACTGTTTGAGCAGCACCACCATCAACGGCTACATTGAAAGAGACCTGTTGTGCGCTGAAGTCATATTGTGAACGACCATCTACAGTCTCTGTACCTACGGTAAAGTCAGTAACCGATGTCGTGTTAC
Organism: Pseudomonadota bacterium; assembly: GCA_038142205.1. Lineage (GTDB taxonomy): Bacteria > Pseudomonadota > Gammaproteobacteria > Eutrophobiales > Eutrophobiaceae > UBA7359. The sequence goes on from JAYQJO010000001.1 coordinate 1,441,088, forward strand.
CATCAAGGTCACCGTCATAGTTGCTCACGGTTACTTGACGAGCAGAGCCTGCTGTATCTGCGGTAAGGGTTAATTTACCACCAACTAATGATGCGGTTACATCAGCAGTACCTGCACCAATATCAGCATTAATTTCAGCAATGACACCAGTTGTGTTAGTTAAGTTAGTATTTAAAGTAACAGTAGAAGTACCGCCATTACCATCAGCAATATCAAACGTAACCGTATCAGTTGAATAATCCGTTGCAACCAGGTTATTTGTTGCAGTATGAGTTGAAGAACTTGCTGCCAATGCTGTTGCTAGCGCAGCACTGCCTGTATGGACTTCGGCTACCGCATTCGCTGCATTAGAAACAGCACTCGTAAAAACACTTGCACTCGTATCTAATGTAGTTGCTGTTTCTACAGTAGCAGATGAAACAGTATTAAACGTTGTTGTTGATGTATTGGTTGCTGTAGCAGTCACATCCGATGCAGCATTATTAATGGCTGTTGCTATTGCTGCCGCATCACGAGAAGTAGCTGCAACCGCATTACCATTAACAGTTAAATCACCAGTGCTTAATGCAGCGGCAACAGCTGTTCCACTAACTGAAGTTGTATTAGCCTGACCTAAGTCAGCCGTTCTTGAACTTGCGATTGAAGCAACGTTAATTGTTTGTCCAGAGTTCGCACCAACCTGAAATTGTTGAGACGTAAATGAACCATCTAACAAACTAACACCGTTAAAACTGGATGAAACAGAAATACGATCTATTTCTGCAATTAACTGTGATGCTTCAGCTTGTAGAGCCTGACGGTCACTAGTGCTGTTCGTTGCGTTAGCTGATTGAACAGCTAACTCACGAATACGTTGCAGACCAGTTGTCACTGCAGCTAAATCTCCTTCCGCTGTTTGAGCTAATGAAATACCATCATTGGCGTTTCGAGCAGCCTGATTAAGACCACGAATTTGCGCAGTCATTCTATTAGAAATAGCGAGACCAGCAGCGTCGTCTTTGGCGCTGTTGATTCGCAGACCTGATGAGAGCCTTTGTAGAGACGTAGCTAAAGTTGAACCTGTGTTATTCAAGTTCCTCTGCGCATTCAAAGACAATACGTTAGTACCAATCACTTGAGGCATAATTCTATACTCCTTTTAATCACTTTATTGAATCGCTTGGTTATCAATAAAGTTGAGCTTAATTTTTAGCAGATATATTGACTAAAAACTGTCGATATTCACCGCTTCCGATTAGCTTATCGGGAGATCTAAAAAAAACTTTAACTAATTTTGGCTTTTAAATGTGATTTAAGTCATGTTTTTAAATTCAATGACTTAGATAGGATCAGGACTCACTAGAAATAGAAAATGTATGAATTTCAGGTATGTTTGTTGCTTTATTTTTGTACTTAAAACTATTAATTCCAGATCAATGAACGCAAAACCTGCCAGAAGAAGTAAACCTTTATCTAAAAAACATGCTGCTCGTCAGGAAACCTTATTGCAAGATGCGATTACAAAGTTTAAATCAGGTTTGCTGCTCGAGGCAGGAAACAGTTGCCAGACTATTCTGAATAAATATCCAGCTTATGCAGACGCAAAACATTTATTAGGAATAATTTTATTTCAACTTGGTGATAGAAAAAATGCCATTATATTATTGGAAGAAACGCTTTTAATAAAACCCAATTTTTTAGATGCGAAAAATAATCTTGGAAACATCTATTTTCAGTCTGAAAAATATGAAAACGCCATTGCTATATTTAAATCAATCATTAAACAAAACCCTGAGTTGGCATCAGCCTACTTCAGTTTAGGAAATGTTTATGTGGCAACAAACAATATAAATGATGCGATACAAAACTATCAAAAAGCAATATCACTAAATCCAGTCTATGCAGAAGCTCTAAATAATTTAGGCACAGCCTATCTCGGTTTAAATAAAACTAAACAAGCTTTAGAGCATTTCGAACAGGCCGTGAAGTTAGCACCTGATTTTGCTGATGCTTATAATAATATTGGTAATTGCCTTAAAGTATTAAACCGGAATGAAAAAGCTATCGATAATTATAAAAAGGCAATAAAACTTAGACCTGACTTTGCCGTTGCCTTTTCTAACTTGGGGAATATTTATCAAGAGCTGGGGCAATTAGGAAATGCAATCGACTATTACAAACAGTCCTTAGCTATCAATCCAGCTGATGTTGAATCTTATTACAAACTAAGCAGTGCTTTACGCGATACTGGAGCAATAGAAGACGCTATTATCTACCTAAAGAAAACTATTGAGTTAAAGCCCGATCATTACGATGCGCACAATAACCTGGGTAATATTTATTATAATAATAATCACAATGATGATGCTATTACTGAATATAAAATCGCATTATCGATAAACCCGAGCTACGCAGAAGCATATAATAATTGGGGAAATGTATTGTTTGAAAACGGCAGTGTTAACGAAGCTATTGAGAAATATGAAAAGGCCCTGCAATTAAAACCGGGTTTATCTCAGGCTCATAAACATCTTGCCATCGCAAAACCGGATGAAAAACACATTGATAAAATAGAAAAACAGCTAAACAAACCTAACTTAAGTGATTTCGATTGTATGAATTATCACTTTGCACTAGGTACTATCTATAATCACATAAAATCGTATTCATGTGCCTTTCAACACTTTGGTAATGGTAATCAAATCGTACGGAAAATGCTTGATTACAGCGCTGATGAACATTCAGAATATATCAACAAACTCATTAAAATTTATTCAACAGATTTTTTTCAGCATAACACCATTTGCGGTTCCGAATCTGAACGCCCTGTTTTTATAGTCGGCATGCCTCGTTCTGGGACAACTCTGATAGAGCAAATATTATCATCTCACTCTGAAACTTTCGGTGCAGGTGAGTTAACAAGACTACATCAGATAGAAACGTCTTTTAAGAAGAATATTGATTCCAATTTAGATTATCCTGAATGTATAACTTCAATTAAAAAACAGGAATTAGAAAATATCAGTCATGACTATCTTGACCTATTAAACTCATTTTCAATTGAAGCAAGCCGGATAACAGATAAATTGCCTGACAATTTCCTCAGAATAGGTTTAATTAAATTACTTTTCCCAAATGCTAAAATTATTCATTGTGAACGTAATACACTAGATACTTGTACTTCGATCTATTTAACTTATTTTACCAAGGGCAATAAATATTCTTTCGATCTTATTGATATCGGTCGCTATTACCTTGATTACGAAAGGTTAATGTTACATTGGCACACATTATTTCCCGGGCAAATCTATGATGTAAAATATGAAGACTTAATTACCGATCAGGAAAATAGCAGTCGTCAATTAATCGACTATATCAATCTTGAATGGGAGGATGCCTGCCTTAATTTTCATAACAATGATCGTGAAGTGAAAACAGCAAGTAACTTACAAGTACGACAACCCATTTACAATAATTCTGTTGAACGATGGAAGCGCTACGAACAAGACTTACAGCCATTAATCGACATACTTAAAAAGTAAAAATATAAAAAACTATTTTATAAGCTTATGAAATAAAGTTAAAAAGAGATAAGCTTTGAATTCTGGTATATGTTGTTTGTGCTGCTTCCAGTGAGATCAAACGAGATTGTAACTCAACCGCCGCTTCTGCAATATCTAGATCTCTTACTTCAGACAACGTTGCTGTCATCTCAACTCGAAAAGAATCATTAACAAGAGTTTGATCTTCAATTGTTTTGAGTCTGGCACCAACATTCGTACGTATACGAATAACGTTATCAAATGCGATATCAATTTCACTTAAGGACTGGTTTATTGCATTGAAAATATCAGATTGATCGGATGGCGTGACTACTTCTGATTCCATAGCATTAAATAGCTTTTGAACTGTACTAAACATATCTTGTGTTGTGCTGGGAGAGACAGTAAATGAATCACCTGCAACTGGGTTGCCGCTTATACTTGTTTGAATACCATTAAACCGAATCTCACTGCCATCAGTATAATCCGGTGCATTTAATACAGGGTCAAGCGGTGAAGCAGGTAATATCTGTCCTGATACGCTACCTACTACATTATAGGCAAGTTGATTACTTCCATTTGTTACTATGCTAATAGTATAAATCTCTGCAACATATGAAGAAGGGTCAACAACCTGACCTATTTGGAAAATACCTGTGCCAGCGTTATCTGCTGAGGCTAAATTCCCGGAAAAATCGCCCGCAGTATTACTAAAGTTACTATCAACAGTCAGAGAGACCGCCGTTCCATCTGTCTTTGATAAAACCAGATTGCCCGTTGCAATAGAACCACTATCAATCGTATAAGCACCACCACTACCAGCCACAAATGTTGTTAAAGCTGTATCCAGTTCTGTTGCTGTGGCAGTGACACCGACACCGGCAGCTTTAGTAAAAAACTGTGCGCCATCAATGCTCATGGTAAATGCCGTATCTGTTGGTGCATTAGCAGTCACACCTACTGTTGTTTCCGATTCCGCCACGCTGGCAGCGACGCCCGTCAAAGTACTGGTGCTGGTATCAAAGGTAATTACTGTTCCATCTGCCTTCGATAAAACAAGATCACCACTGGATAAAGAACCGGAAGTAATACTATAAGCACCCCCACTACCAGCAATAAATGTGGCTAAATCAGAATCCAACTCGGTTGCAATTGCAGGCGTGGCAATTGTTTCGCCAGCACCAAAAGTAACATCAACCGCACCGACACCATCTATAGTCAAAATGAACTGTTCACCACCCACACCGCCATCTGTACCTGCTATAGCAGTAACGGTATTTTCCGTTGGTGTCGCATTGTTACCATTAGACACTGCTGTTGTAAAAAAACCAGGAACTACTGTATTAGCTGCGGTCTCATTAATTTGAAATGTACCATTACCATTTTTTATATTGATAAACACTTCATCACCGGAATCACTGTCCGGTATTTGTCGTCCGCTTGAAATTTGTATGCTCCGTTGTCCCTGATCACCACTATATACAAATGAACCATTAGCAGTTTGTGCAAAAGGCTCTGTTGATACGCGGTTACCAGAGAATAGAAACTCCTGATTAGCATCGCGAGTGTTACCATAACCGATTAACTCACTTAAACGTTCGCGCACTTCCTGTGCCAGAGCCTGACGGTCAGTTGAACTTAATGTACTGTTATTTGCTTGAACTGCTAATTCTCTAACTCGTAATAAAGTGTCTCCGACATTTTTTAGCGCTGATTCTTCCAAAGTTAATCTATTTAAAGCTGCATCAGCGTTACGTTGAAATTGATTTGTACTTGCTACAGCCTGTTCCAGTCTTAATATTTGTGCTGCACCGGTCGGATCATCAGAAGGCCTTAATAATCGTTTACCGGAAGCTATCTGCTGTTGAATATCAGACAAGCGTTTTTGTTGCTCCAGCATACTGGTAAGGCCACGTTGAGTATAATAAGCAGTAGAAACACGCATAGTTATATCCTTACCTGAATGTATTCAATAGTGTCTGAAATATCGTATCAGCCACATTAATCATTTGAGCAGAGGCCGAATAAGCTTGTTGAAATTTAAGCATATCTGCTGCTTCTTCATCCAGATTAACACCCGAAACACTTTCTCTTGCTTCTATAGTCTGATCTCTTAAAACAGTTAAAGCTTCACCACTTATTTCTATTTGACGCGTTGTTGAACCCACATCAGCTACCATTTGACCATAAGTATCCTGGTATGAAGCTGAACCATTTAATAAGGTCTTATTCGATTGTAAATTGCTTAATAACAAACCATTTCTGTTATCACCATCTGCGCCGGTATTATTCTCAATAACAAACGAATCACCGTCTTGTGGAAAACCGGATATTGTAAATGTCGTACCACCGACTGCAGTAAGAGTAAATTGTTTACCTGAGTTTTCAGTTGTCGGATTGTAATCTAATGTGCTACTTATAGGAGCTGAAACATTAAACCGATTATTTGTAGCATCAAACGTTAAGGTGATATTCGTTGTCAACGGTAAACCTGTCACTGACGTATTACTAACATCGGATATGACTGCAGAACCTGTATTTGTCGGAACCCCATTTGCATCAGTTGCATGGCTGCCTCGCAATGCGCCTGCAACAGCAACTTTAGCTGGATCGAAAATCAACACCGCAATATCACTCGCACCTTTATCAGCAGGTCTGATAATGTATTCTTCACCGACACTTGCACCGGCTGTAATAGTTAAATTAAATCCATCGACAGTTGAAGTGGTATAGGGAGAACTACCACCTGTGTCAATTGCAGTAACTCTTTGATCACTAAGCCGTACCAGGCTATAGCTATTTCCACCATTGTATGTCAAACGATAATCACTGTTTGTCAGCGCGGTGACATCTGTAATTGCTGATGCCACATTATTCGGAGCAGAATCCAGTGCAATAACTGTAGGTGTGCCTACGGTAAAGAAATCATTATTGACTTCGCCATCCAGATTCATACCCAAGGCATGTTGGTTGTTAAAGGTTTCTGCTAATCCAATAGCTAAACGGCCTAATGAGTTAATAGTAGGCTCAAGCATTTGTGATTGAAAATTTAACTGTCCACCAAGAGAACCGCCACTAATACTACTGGTAACAATACTGGAATTATAATTATCCGTTAGAGTGATTTCATAATTTCTATCATAGGTTTCAACAATACCCAAAGTACTATTAGCCTGACCAATAACCAAAGGTTGTCCTTTACCTATAAATACATTGACGGAACCATCAGATTGTTCAACAGTATTAACTGAAACGAGTTCAGACAATTCAAGAATTAAGTTCTCCCGTTGATCAAGTAAATCATTAGGTAATTCTCCACTTGCTGCACTGGTTGCTTGAAGAATGTTTTTATTTATATTAGCAATAGAATTAGCAATCGTATTGATATCTTTAATATCTTCAGCAAGCTGTATCTGTACTTCATCCGCTAACTCGGATAAGCGTAGATCCAGAAATTGAAAGCGCGCTGACAATGATTCTGCTTCACTTATTAAAACTTGTCGAGAAGCTACTGATGAAGGTAAATCATTGACATCCTGCATTGCTGAAAAGAAATTCTGTACGCTTTTACTTAATCCGGTTTCTTCATTTGCCAGCATATTATCAACGCGACTTGCCAGGGTTAAAAACGCATTGTTTTCACTGACACTGGATGAACTTGTTCGCAATTGTGTATTTAAAAACTGATCTGTAATTCTGCGAACAGAAGAAGCTTCAACACCCGAACCGATATAGCCGAAACCATTAAATTGAGGTTGTCGGGCAACCTGATCAACTCGTTGGCGACTATAGCCTTCTGTATTAACATTTGAAATATTATGACTCACTGTTGACAGGCTACGTTGCGCAGCAAGTAAACCACTAACAGCTGAGTTTAATATAGACATTCTCTATTATCCTTTAGCTAAATTGCTTCTCGTTGCACTATGCTTATAACTTTGTTTGCATACTGAGGATCAGTTGCATAGCCCGCATCCTGCAATGCTTTAATATAAGCCTCACCATTAACACTGTTTTTTAATGCTGTTTGATAACGATCATTGCTCTTAATAAAATCAACATAATCTTCGAAGCTTTGTTGGTAAGAATCATAGACTTTAAAGTTTGAGTATTCACGTTTGACTTCACCATCATCATATTCCAATGAACTGACATTAACGTAAGGTCCATCCCAGCGTTTATCCGCTTTAATACCAAACAAGTTATGACTGCTTTCGCCCTTACCATGTTGAATCACTTTGTTACCCCAACCTGTTTCCAGTGCCGATTGCGCTAGAATAAAACTGGTAGGTACGCCAAGTTCTTCAGCTGCTTTTTCAGCATAGGGTCGCATTTTCCTGATAAATTCATCTGGAGTTTGAAAATCCTTATCTTTCTGATTTATATCTGCAAAAGGTTTAAGCATTGTTTTGCGGAAGTTGACACGCTCAGGCAATGGATTCATTTTTCCTGAACCTTCTTTGCTATCAACAGTATGACCAAGTTGTCTTATGATATTTTCTGCTATACCAAAAATTCTTTTTTCAGAAAGATTCAGAGCCATTTGTTGATCCATCATGTCCTGATATAAACGTGACTGATCAGAATCAAAAATACCATCACCCAGGTTTGCATCGCGCATTTGTTTCAACATCATCTTCATAAAAAAAGCTTCAAATTGATTAGCGACTTCTTCAAGCGCTTCAGGCGATGATTTTTTTGCGGCTAATTTAAGCTTTTGTAAACCGCTAAACTCGGTATAAATTTTTGTACTGGAGAGATCAGTTTCCATAATCTTTGCTGTTTTTATTTAAATAACAATTAACTCTGCACGAAGCGCGCCAGATTCTTTCAAAGCTTCCAGAATTGCGACCAGATCACCCGGTGCCGCACCAACCTGATTTACAGCACGAACCAAATCATCGAGAGAAACACCGGGATTAAACAAAAACATACGGTTATCTTCCTGCTCTATAGAAATGTCCGATGAGGGTACGACTGTTGTCGTACCGTCAGAAAAAGCACCCGGCTGACTGATAATCGGTTCTTCCGTAATCGTGACAATTAAACTACCGTGTGAAACAGCCGCTTCATCAACAGTAACATTTTGACTGATTACAACAGTTCCTGTTCTTGAGTTAACAATTACACGCGCGGGAGCAGCGCCTGGTTCAAAGGTTATATTTTCTAAAAGCGATGCAAATGCGACACGTTGATCGTATTCATTTGGCGCTGTAACACTGACGGATATTCCATCCATTGGTTTCGCTGTACCCAATCCTACCCACTCATTAATTGCTTCGGCCATACGGTTTGCAGTTGTAAAGTCTGGTTTATGCAAGTTAAGTACTATAGATCCTGCCTGTCCGAAAGAAGAAGGCACGGCTCTTTCAACAATCGCGCCATTAGGTATACGACCCGCTGTTGGTATATTTACAGAAACACTTGACCCATCATCAGTCGCTACACCAAAGCCACCAACCACAACATTGCCTTGTGCGATTGCATAAATATTTCCATCAATACCTTTTAGTGGCGTCATTAACAAACTACCACCACGTATACTTTTTGCATTTGCTAAAGAAGAAACAGTAACGTCAATTTGTTGTCCAGGTTTTGAAAAAGGCGGCAACGTAGCTTGAATTATAACAGCTGCAATATTAGATAATTGAGGGTTTGTACCAGCTGGTAATGTAATACCAAACTGTCGCATCATGCTTTCAAGACTTTGCACTGTAAAAGGTACTTGTGCCGTTTGGTCACCAGTGCCGTCTACACCAACGACCAATCCATAACCGATCAACTGGTTATCACGAACACCTGCGATATTAGCAACATCTTTAATGCGTTCTGCATTAACAAAAGACGATCCAAAAACCAATATAAAGATAAAAATTATTTTTAATATTTTCATTTTAGAATCTCTATTAAAAAGGCATAAACGGACTATTAAAGAATCGTGCTAGCCAACCATTTTTATTGGAGTCTGCAATCGAACCCTCACCAGTGTAATTAATTGTTGCATCTGCAACCTGCGATGACTGCACAGAATTATTTGGAAGAACATCAATAGGACGAACAATGCCGGAGAGTTGAATGTATTCAACACCGTTATTTATTGTTACACGTTTTTCACCACGTATTATCAAATTGCCATTTGGTAACACTTCAACAACGGACACCGTAATGTTTCCGGTTAAAGCATTGCTTTGCCCGGCTGATCCATCCCCGGCAAGAGTATGGTCAGAACTTAAACTGGTATCTAAATTTAAATCCTGTGTTGCAGTCAAAGGTGTAAATTTGGGCAAACTAAATTCGGGCGATGCACCCAGAATTGTCGGGTTTGTTATCGTGCTTGTTGATGATTTCGCTACATCTGTAGTGGCCGCTTTTGTTGCATTTGTGGCTTCATTTAAAACCACGGTCAAAATATCGCCGACACGTCGCGCTTTTAAATCTTCAAATAACCGAATATCAAAACCCGGTTTATAAATAGAACCATTCGACTCGGGTTCAATCGGCGGCAAGCTTGGTCGTACTGCGGCAAACGCAGGGTCACGTTTTGCCTGTGTTTGGCAACCAGACATGAGTATTGCTGAACATAACGCTATGAAAACTACAGATAAATTAAACTTTGCCGAGTATTTATTCATAATTTTGCTCACTCTTTATAGATTGTTACTAGCGTATTGCAACATTTGATCCGAAGTTGATATTGCTTTTGAATTCATTTCATAAGCACGCTGTGTTTCAATCATATTGACCAGTTCTTCAACAACGTTAACGTTTGAACTCTCCAGTGAGCCTTGTAAGGTTCTTCCTAAACCTGTTGTCCCTGGCGTACCTGTTATTGGTGTACCGCTGGCAGCAGTTTCTTTTAATAAGTTATCACCTACGGGTTGCAAACCAGCCGGGTTAATAAAATCAGCAAGTTGAATTGCGCCTATTTGAGTAGGTGAGGAACTACCGGCAACCAGAGCAGAAATAACACCATCTTCACCGATTGTTACACTTTGCGTATTAGCCGGAACATTAATCGCAGGCTGCAAGGTATAACCATTTGAGGTGACGACTCGCCCTTGTGAATCAATTTGAAAAGTGCCATCACGCGTAAAAGCTGCTTCACCATCAGGTAATAAAACTTCAAAAAAACCTCTGCCAGATACGGCAATATCCATAGGGTTTTCTGTTTGAATAATATTACCCTGACTGTAGAACTTTTGAGTAGACATGGTTCTGACGCCAGTACCTACCATTAAACCAGAGGGGATCTCGGTGTTCTGTGAAGACTGTGCACCCGGTTGTCTTACTGTTTGATATAAAAGGTCATTGAAAACAGGTCTTGAATATTTGTAGCCGGTTGTATTAACGTTTGCCAGATTATTAGAAATCACTGACATACGTGTCTGTTGTGCATCTAGGCCTGTCTTTGCTATCCATAATGCTTGTGTCATTTTATTTCTCCAACTCGCTTAAACTTTATCTATAGTTCATTCTGTTAATTTAATGCTAATATTCTCGTACCTACTTCATCATTCTCTTTCGCTGCCGTCATCGCTTTTATGTTCATTTCAAACATGCGTGCATGCTCTATCATTCTAGCCATCGCGCCGACCATACTGACGTTACTGGTTTCCAATGATTCAGGAGCCACTCGCACACTAGCATCCACAGATGCAAGTTCTTTACTTTTTAATCGAAACAAACCATCACCTGCTTTATAAAGATCTTCTACAGGCGGGTTAACCAGTTTAATTCTATCCAGTGTTGCTAATGTTTTTTCATTCTGACCTGCAGGACGAATACTGATCGTACCGTCCGTTCCAATAACCACTTCTTCTGCGGGCGGTAAAGCAATCGGACCACCGTTACCTAAGATTAATATGCCATTACCATTTTCTAACAAGCCGGCATTGTTTAAACGCATATCACCACGACGTGTATAAGCTTCGGTACCGTCTGGTGCCTGTACAGCAATAAACCCGTCACCATTAATAGCGAAGTCAAGCTCATTACCAGTGTTATAAATCGTGCCAGGTGAATAATCGATGCCTGGTCTTTCAGACATGGCATACACTCTTGAAGGATGACCATCACCAAAAACAGGCATGCTTCTGAATTGTTCAAGGTCGGCACGAAAGCCCGGCATATTTGCATTGGCCAAATTACTTGTAACCGTCGCTTCGCTCAGCATCGTATTCGTTGCTGCTGTCATAGAAAGGTAAAGAGATTTATCCATTGTTCAAACTATCCTTTATCTTAGGTTGATAATTGATTGCGTAATCGTGTCTGAAGTACTAATCACTTCCGCATTTGCCTGAAATGATCGTTGTGCAATGATCATGCTCACCAATTCTTCTGATAAATCGACATTTGATTGTTCGAGCGCCCCGGCCTGAATTAAACCTAAACTAGCCGTTCCTGGCGCGCTGACTGTCACGGCACCAGAAGAGAATGTTTCCCCCCAGGAAGTATCACTAACCGGTTGTAAGCCTTGTGAATTAGGAAAGTCGGCCAAAGCAATTTGACCTTGTACACTAGACTGACCATTGGTAAATCGTGCAAAGATAATCCCTTCACCATCAATATCCAATCCACTTAAACGTCCTGTTGTATAACCGTCTTGTGATAAAGCATTAACTGAAAATGCACTACCAAACTGGGTTGTTGCTGAATAATCCTGTGCCAATGTCATTGCAGCACCACCACCGGATGGTGTGAATGAGGAAATATTAACAATACCACCTGCAGGTACTGATAAAGCACCCGTAGTAGAAAATGATAATGTATTAGGACCGCCTACTTGCGTACCATCAACATAAGTGTATGCATTCCATGTATTCGTTGGTTGGGCTGTAGTTCCATTAGTTGAAGTTAGTGCATTTGCAAACGCTCCTGATGTACCACTAAAATTACTATCAATCGTTATAGAAGCATCAGTACCATCAGCTTTTGATAACACCAAATTACCTGCAGCAAAAGAACCTGTCGAAGTGTATGCTCCACCACTGGCACTGATAAATGAAGCTAGTGATGTATCAAGTTCAGCGGCTGTTACAGTGCCTCCTACTGCAGCAGCTTCTGAAAAGAACTGGGTACCATCTATACTCATTGTGAAAGCAGTATCGGTAACAGCAACTGCGGTTGCACCATTATTAATGGTGTTAGTACCGGTTAAATGATCTGCACCGGCAAAACCACCTGCTGTTCCCGTCATACCATTAGCAACAACAACATCAAATGAAGCACCATCTACTCGACTAAAAACCAGGTTACCAGAAGCGGCTGTTCCACTAACCGTGATACCTACTGCATTTAATGAAGCTAAATTTGTTGCTATACCGGTGTCTATGCTAGCTGCTGTAACATTTACTGCTGCACCTGTTGATGTGAACGAAAATGCTGTTACACCATCGACTGTCATTGAATAGGTCTCACCTGCTCCACCTGAAACAGATGTCGTATGTGCACCACCAGAAGCAGAATCATTTTGAACTGCGGCACTACCATCAGAAATAGCCGCAGTATATGCGCCAGGTGCAATGGTGGTTGCTACAGCAGGAATTTCCGTTTTAACGTAGTACATGGAAGCCAGATGAGAATTCCCAAGGCTATCAAAAATAGTCGTCGATGTAGCATGGTTAAATGAGTTTGGGTTACTTTCACTAAAGGTTGTAACAGCAGGTGCACCTTGCGCTGCATCTAGATTTAAATCAAAGGTCATAGCTGTACTGGCTTGTGGCGGAATATTCGAAGAGTTAACTTGAATAGGACCAGCAGCGCCGGTTATATTTCCTGACGTATCTGCGCCAAAAGCAATCAGGTTTTGCCCTTCTGCGTTAGCCAGAAAACCGTTTCGGTCTACGCCAAACGCACCATTTCGTGAGTATACTTGTGAGCCGCTATCGTCAAGAATAAAAAAACCATTACCATTAATGGCCATATCAAGATTGTTATCCGTAAATGAAACATTACCTTGAGCAAACTGCTGTTTAATTGCAGAAAGACGAACACCACTACCTGGTGTATTACTTGAACCACCAACACGCGAAACCGCAAATACATCTACAAATTCAGCGCGTGATTTTTTGAAACCCGTTGTATTTGAGTTGGCGATATTATTTCCAATCACATCTAACTCACCTGATGCCGCTTTTAATCCACTGATTGCTACTCTAAATGCCATTTTCTTTCTCCTTAGTGAAACTTTTAAAATAGTTCATTTACATAATTTCTCGTACTTCATTAATACCAACCGTACCAATGTCGTTTAGATTTAATAATGGTTCCCCACCTGTTTTACTGAGAGTGACACTTTCTACTTTTGCATTAACTAAAACTGTTTGAGCAACAGCATCACCATTAACAATAGCGGCTGCTTCTATCGTGTATTTTCCTGAAGGTAATTGATTACCGTAGTTATCCAACCCGTCCCATGAAAACTTTGTTAAACCCGATGCATGCGATCCAAAATCAACCTGTCTTATCGTTTGACCGGACGCATCAGAAATATTGATAACAAGATTTGACGTAGAACTATCCAGTTCAATCGCACCGCTTATTTCATTCCCGCTTGTTAAACTTGCTCTATTACCAGGAACAAGCACCGTATTACCAACCATTGTTGAAGCCTGTAATGCCTGGCTTGATTGCAAGGAACCGGCTAATGTTGAAAATGAGTTATTTAATTCGGTAATCCCATTAACAGTACCAAACTGTGCCATTTGACTTAGAAAGTCACCGCTTTCCATTGGGTTTAATGGATCCTGATGCTGTACTTGCGTTAGCATCAATTCAAGAAAAGCATCCTGGCCTAGACCATCATTTTCTTTTTTCTCTGGCTGCTTAACTGCCAAGTGTTGTAGTTCGGCAGGTAATATTGAATTTGAATCTACCATGATGTTTTCCTCTATCTAATCTATTCTCTTGTTTACTGTCCCATGCTCAGGGTGCGTAATAACATCTGTTTTGATGCATTAATGATTTCAACATTATTTTGAAATGTTCGTGTTGCTGACATCATATTGGTCATTTCTTCAATTGAATTTACATTAGGAAAAAAGATGTAGCCGTTTTCATCTGCTTTAGGATGTTCCGGATGGTATTCCTGGCGTAAAGGTGTCTGGCTTTCGATGATCCCGGTAACTCGCACACCACTGCTCAATCCGTTTTTCATTGAATCAGAATAAATCGTTTCAAAAACAGGGTGTCTGGCGCGATAGGTTTCGCCATCACTGCTACTAACTGCATCAAGGTTAGCCATATTACTTGCAGTCACATTCATGCGGACCGTTTGTGCACTCATCGCTGAACCTGCAATTTCAAATACGTTTAATAAAGACATTATTCACCTCTTATTGCGGTCATTAAGCCACCTATTCTTCCGTTAAGAAATTGTAAGCTGGCTTGGTACATCATTGAGTTTTCCAGGAACGCGGAACGTTCTGTTTGTAGATCAACCGTATTTCCATCCAAGCTAGGTTGACTAGGAATACGGTACTTTATTTCTGCGCCCATTTTTGAATTGCCAGAGCTATCTATATGTCTGGCATTGGTTACTTTCATATCAGCATTAGCTGAAGCTGCCATAGCCAGTGTCTTTTTAAAATCAATATCACGTGCCTTGTAATTCGGTGTATCCGCATTGGCTATATTTGCGGCTAATAACTCAGCCCTATTCGCTCTGAGTTTTAATGCAGTTGCGTGAATTCCAAATAAATTATGCATATTTTCATCTGTCGTAATTAGTTTTTTCTAGACCGTTGCATCAGCCGTGCCAGACTAATTAACACACATGATTTCAATTACTTGGATAAAAAAAGGAAATGCTATATCAGCAATAGCGGAAAGGCTTTGCCACTCAATGGCAATGAATGAAGAGCAATTTATACTAGAGGCAAATTATACCAATTTATAGACAACGCCACGCGGACATTTAATCATTTTAAAAGCTGTGCAATGACTTGAAAGCGATTCAGATGCGCCTAAAACTAGAACACCATCTTTGTGTAAGCATTTTGCAAACTTATTCAGAATTTCCGCTTTGTTTTCTTTGGAAAAATAAATCAGAACATTACGACAAAAAATAATATCGAACCTGCCGATTGTTGCAAAACTTTCAAGTAAATTAAGATATTGGAAACGAACTCTACGCTTTATTTTTTCATTTAACTTGTATGTTTCATTTTCTGTTTTTATAAAACACTTTTTCTTTCTATCTTCAGTCAAACCGCGTGCCATAGACAACCTGTCATATTCCGCAGCTGTCGCAGCTTTAACAACTCGAGTAGAAATATCGGTGCCGACTATTTGAATATCACTCGGGAAACAACCCGGGTTTTTCATCATGTATTCATCAATAATCATACTCATGGAATACGCTTCATAACCATAAGAACAAGCTGCAGACCAAATACGCGGTGTCGACATACGCTTACCTGTCAGGTTTGGTAATAGTTCATCATGCAAATATTCAAACGGATACTGATCTCTAAACCACGATGTTTCATTCGTCGTCATCGCATCAATAATCTCAAGTTTTAATTTAGTATCAACGCCACTTATAATTTTTTTCGTTGCTTCACCAAGAGTTTCAACATTGTGTGCTTGTAAAATAGGGCGCAAACGATTTTTTACCAGATAGGCCTTATTTTCGCCTAGGGTGATACCTGATGATTCTTTCAGGTAATTACAAAACAGCAAATAATCCTGAGGATCATCTTCTTTTGAATTCGTCATCATGACTGGTTTTGATTGTAATAAAGTATATGACAAGTCTGCATATTCCTTGAGCCTGAGTTTAGTATTTTTAATACAAATCTATTGTGTTCAGGCTGCTTTTTCTGTTTCAGTATTATTTTTGATCCTCAAATGACCCAATACTCGGCTGGCCAGTTCTGTCGCATCATATTTTGCAATAAAATCATCTGCGCCTACTTTTCTCACCATACTCTCATTAAAAGCCCCGCTTAACGATGAGTGCAACATAACCTTTAATGAACTCAATACCGGATGATCCTTAATATTTTTCGTTAGGGTATAACCATCCATAACGGGCATCTCAACATCAGACAGAACTAATGAACATTTTTCACTGATAGGCGTATCGGTATACTCTGCCCATTTAAGCAGTATGTCATAGCCTTCTTTTCCATTTGTCGCTTGCGTATAGGCAATATCCATTTGCTCCAGTACTTTAATTATTTGTTTTCTAGCCATACCGGAATCATCAATAACGAGAACATGTTTGTTTTGTACATCTTTTTTATCCGTTGATGACGTTACTGCTTCATCGATATGATCAGAAAAACCTAAAACATCGGCCATCACTTTTTCAACATCGATTATTTCAACCAATTCATTATCAACTTCTGTTACTGCAGTTAGAAACGAAACATGCCCCATTCCTTTTGGTGGAGGCTTAATTTCTTCCCAATTCATATTAACGATTTTATCGACACCATCGACAAGAAAGCCCTGCACATGGCGGTTGTATTCGGCAACGATAATAAAGCTGTTTTCCATATCTTCAATTGCCGGCTTACCGACAGCCAGCGAAAGATCCATAATTGTTATGGTTTGGCCACGCATACTGGCAATCCCGCGAATAACCGGATGAGCCTGAGGTGCACGGGTCAAAGGCGGGCATTTTATGACTTCTCTTACTTTAAAAACATTGATACCAAACCGTTGCCGATGGCCTAAACGAAATAGCAATAGTTCGAGTCTGTTCCTTCCTACCAGTTGTGTTCTGGAGTTAACGTTATCTAATACTTTGGCCATATTTTTGCTCCGAATTTGCTTTCTCAATGCTTTATCGTCCTGAATCTAGAAAACTTAAACAAAAGAGATATCGGCATAGCCTTTGCATATTTATCATGAAGAAAATGTTTTGTTTTTTAGTCGTGTGGTTAAAACCGATGGGATTTCAAACGTAAATAGCTCAGGTCAATGATTTCAGGCTAAGCCTGCATTCAGAAAATTTGAATATGCTAAAACACGGTATATTCAAAATTTTGACTCATGATAAAAAACACACCGTTACATATGAAGAAAAAGTAGCCGCTAACGATTTTAAAAATTCCAGAAATGAAGAAATTTGTTCCTTGGAGCACCTGGAAAATTGTGCAAATGCAACAAGAGGCACAGAGGCTTATGATCAATTTGAATGGTTAAATGATCCTAATGAATAAAAATAGCTTATATAAACATTTTGCGTCAATAATACCTTTATTAATTCTGGTACTGGCAATGTCATCGTTATCCAGTAATGTGCAAAGTAAAGAGTCACATGCTCTTGATGACATCGCAAAAACAGCACATGACTTTGTCTTAAATGAATTAAAGCGTCCTAATGAAGAAATACAGGTTATTGTCGGGCAGCTTGACCCGCGTCTACGCTTAAAGCCCTGCTCTATTCGGCTTCAAGCATTTCAACAAAATTACGAAACAAAACGAACATTAAGCACTGTTGGCGTACGATGTAATGACAGCAAACCGTGGTCTTTATATGTGCCTGTTTCTGTTAAAAACCTTAAACTGGTGGCGATCTTAAAACATGCTGTTATACGCAATACCATTATCAGTGAAGATGATATTGTCTTAGAAAAAAGGAACATTAACCGACTGACATCGGGATATTTTGACGCGACAGAACAATTGATTGGCAAGATAATTACTCAAAACTTATCCAGTGGCGCTGTATTAACAAAACATCATATAAAAGCGGCAACAGCAGTAAATCGAGGCCAGACTGTAACATTGATTGTCAAGAACGCCGTGATTGAAGTAAGGACGAAAGGCGTGGCAATGTCGAAAGGTGCCATTGGCGAAAGAATTAAGGTAAAAAATACGAATTCCGAGCGTATTATTGAGGGTACCATTATCAATAAAGACTTGATAAGTGTGAACTTATAGGCATTTTTTATGTGAATAATTCTAAAGTTTTCTGCTGATATGGCGATAACAGAGGCAACACAATTATAAACGGTGAAATATATGATCGATGAAATAAAAGGCTCAAACCTTTCTACATTGAGCGGTCTGGCTAATCAACATAAGCTGGAGCAGGCTAAAGAGCATGCAAATGCAGCTGGGAGCAAGACTCAAGGCACGGCGGAAGACAGTGTTAGTCTTACAGATCAGTCTGAAAAACTGAGAGCGCTGGAAGCAAAAGTAAAAGATCAACCTGTTGTTGATACAAAACGAGTCGAAGCGCTTAGAAGCGCCGTACTTGATGGCACTTATACTGTAGACGCAAAAAGAACAGCAGAAAAAATGGCTGATTTTGAAAACCTGTTAGACAGTAAAGCTGGAGACGAATAATCATGGACGATACTCAGGCAAGGCTAGAATCACTGTTGCAACAGGAATCAGCTGCGTTGGAAAATCTTCATATTGCTTTGCTGAAAGAACATCACGCCCTGAAAGAACGTAATGCGGAGTCTGTCAGTAAGTTATCTGAAGAAAAGAACATACTGCTTAACGAACTCGAAACGCTTGATAAAGAAAGACAACTTTATCTGCAAAGTGTTTCTCATGCAGAAAAATCAAGCTCCAATGTCAATAATCAAATAAATCAATTAAGCAATGAAATAAAAACATGTCTGAACAAATGCAAAAAACAAAATAATATCAATGGTGGGATTATTGAAGTGAGTACGTTATTCAATGAAAAAATGCTCGATGTGATTTGTGGTAACACTAGCAAAGAAACAACTTATGCTTCCACAGGAAAAAGTAATACGAATAAAAAACAACATAGTCTTGGCCGTGTTTAGTATCTATGACGACAACGAACGCTGTTATTAACGACAAATTAATTTCAGAAAAATATTTATCCGATCAAAAAGATCTTGAATCAATAAAACTCACTTCCAGTGATGATATTTGTCACCTGTTAAAAAAAATAAACAGTAAACATTCCCTGCTTTCAGTAGTAATCGAATCATTTGATAGTTTTTATGGCAGTACCATTATCGAGATTAACAATAAAGAAAACTACCTGGTTATTGATGAACTGTATCCGAAAGAAGGCCATGAAAAAATTAAAATTGGTAGTCATTTAACCTTTAATACGCAATACCAGGGCGCTTTTGTGAACTTTTCTGGAACGATAGAAGCCATTGGCGAAAACCAAAAAGCAGCTTATTACAAAATAAGTATGCCCAAGGAAATTGAGTATAATCAACGTAGAAACACCTATCGTATTGCAACAAGCGTCAGTGAACCTATAGCCGTAACCTTGGTTGATGAAGATGATATTATGATTAAAGGTGAGCTAAGAGATATATCCCATGGTGGTTTGTGTTTACGTGTGAATGCCCTCCCACATATCACATTAGTCAGTGAGAGCTATATCCCTACTTGTTTAATTCAAGTTAATAACCGTCAAAAGATACTATCTTCAATAAATATATGTCATGTTGAAAAAGTAAATGAAACCGGTTCATTACGCATCGGTGCCGAATTTGCCAATATGAGTAAAATTGATAGAAGGGAACTGGAACATTTAATCGCAACATTAGAAAGAACCATCATACAAAAAATAAAACGTACTGATAAAAAAATATCTTAGTGCGCACACTCCTGTTTTTTTATTTCTTCGAAAACCGGTATATCTGTAACCCGATCGATATCATTGCGTTTCGTTAAGAGCCCGATATTTAAATTTAATTCCTTTGCCTTTGATAATGTATTTGAGAAAACAGTATCAGTTCCCCATTCAATATCAGAAAACAAATCAATATAATTCTTTTTTAACGCTATTAGATAATAACCGCCATCTTTTGCTGGCCCTAAAACAATATCTTTATCAGCTTCAAGCATCGTTGTTGTAGTTCTTAAATCTGAGATTGTTAGCGCCGGACAATCACAACCGATCAATACCGCATAAGTATACTCTGTCAATGCATAATCAAACGCATTAAACATTTTTTCACCCAAGTTTGTGCCGCTTTGCTGCATGACTTTAAAAACATTTATTTTATTAAAATTATCAAAAAATGAATGGCCTTTTTTACCACTAAGCCAAAGTTGTTTTTCTAAAAATAGAGTTAGCTGAAGTATTCAGCGTCCTTGTTAATAACTCTTTATATAAACTGGTTGCCGCAGTGATACCAATATCAGAAATCAGGCGCGTTTTAACTTTCCCTGCCTCAGGTGTTTTAGCAAAAACAAGAAGTGCGCCTTTATTTTTCATTTCATAAATACATTCTTGCTAGTTTATTTGTATCAAAATCAAAAAAGTAAAGTAAGCGTAACAACCACATTTTAAAAATAGTTTTAATAATACCGTTTTTCTCCCAACGACGACTTGAACTAACAACCTTTTCTCTAAAGCAAACAGGCTTTGCTAGTTCTAATAACTTTTTGAAATTGTAATATGTTCCATTAAAGCTATTTCAGGAAAACCGGCTGCTTCGGAAAATAATTCTCTGCTAATAAACAGAACCTGATCACCTGTCATTATTCCTGTTAATCTTGAACGGACATTCATACATTTTTCAATAACACGGAAAAGAAAATTATCCCCTGATAACTTTATGTCAAAACGACCCCATAAGTTTTTACAGTTATCTATTTGGAAAAATAATTCAGCTACATTAGCAGGCAAAAATGTATCAACATGTAAAAACAGGAAACATTCTCCCGTTGCTTTCGCCGCGCCAGCATTCATTTGAATTGCACGTGACTTTTTCGATTTAATTAAAATATCAGATAAAGGAGAAGCAAGGGATAAAGTATCATCATAACTACCGCCATCAACAACTATTATTTCATGACCTTGTTCTCTGAGTGATTGCAATGCAGTTAAACATTGTATTATTTGAACTGATTCATTAAATACAGGAATAATGATCGATAATTTCATTTTATCAAGTCAATGCACCGCCACAACTGCTGCCTTGTCCTGCCGTACAGGCATAACAGTGATCCCTTACGGCAATCGGTTCATCTCTAATATCATTATTTAACAACTCAGACAAATGAACACGTTGGCTCTTGTCACTTATATTTAAATTTAACATTTGATTAAAGTCACAGTCATAAACATACCCCTGCCAATCAACGCTGATTAAATGACGACACATAACACTTTCAATATTTTCATTTCGGTGCGATGCTTTTAGTAGAGTCATATAGTCATTTAAGCTGTTCTTCGATATCAAGGTACTGCCAAATCGTTGAATCGGCATATTGCATAAGGTAAAAAGCTGATTAAACACAACACCAAAACGTTCCAATAATTCTTTTTTATAGGCCCTTTCCAACTCTTCTTGAGAAGGAGGCAAAGCAGGACCTTGTGGATTATAAACAAGGTTTAATACCAAGTCGGAATCGTTCCTACCATAACCTAATTCATTAAGCTTTTTTATTCCGCCAATACTTTTATCGAATACACCCTTACCGCGTTGCGCATCAACATTTTCTTCCAGATAACAAGGCAAAGAAGCAATAACCTCTATTTTCTCTTCAGCTAGAAAGTCAGCGAGTTCTTCCATGCCGGGTTCAAATAAAATCGTCAAGTTACATCGATCTATAACATGAATATTATTTTTCCTTGCAAAAGAAACAAGAGCTTTAAACTCAGGGTGAAGTTCAGGTGCACCACCGGTAATATCAAGCGTTTTTATTTTATTTTGTATCAGGATTGATTTTACCAGCGTTAATGTTTCTGGGGACATCATTTCTGTTCTTTTTGGACTTGAATTTACATGGCAATGAACACACTGTTGATTGCACTTTAAACCAATATTGATTTGTAATGTTTCTAATGTACTTCTATATATTGAAGGGAAATCTAATTGATTCAAATGAGGCAAAGTCTCATGCATAAGTATAACAACCTGTACTTTTATATATTAATCACGCCCAAAGTCATCATCATAACGAACAATATCATCTTCACCTAAATAAGATCCGGATTGCACCTCTATAATTTCCAGAGGTTTATCCGTCATATTTTCAAGACGATGCCGGGTACCTTGAGGAATATAAGTTGACTCGTTTTCATGCAACACAAAGGTTTCATCGCCTTTCGTTACTGTCGCCTCACCTTTAACAACAACCCAATGCTCAGCTCGTTTAGCATGAGACTGTAACGATAATTTTTTATCAGGATTGACTATTAAACGTTTCGCCTGAAATTTCTCGCCCATATCTATCGAGTCATAACTTCCCCATGGACGATAGACCTTTCGATGCGTTAAAGATTCACTTCTATTTTCATTTTTTAATTGTTCGACAATTTTTTTAACATCTTGGGTCTTGTTTTTATTGGCGATCATAATAGCATCATCCGTATCAACAATAACCATATCGTCACAACCTATAGTGACTATCAAACCTCGTTCACTTCGAATCAGACAATTTGATGTGTCTTCAACAATCACATCACCTTCAATGTAATTATTATTCTTGTCTTTATTCTGAGTATCCCATACCGAAGACCAGGCACCGACATCGGACCAACCTACATCAATGGGAATAACGGCCAGTTGCTCATTATCCGTTTCTGCTAATTTTTCCATTACAGCATAATCGATTGAGTCAGCCGGACAATTTATGAACGCTGTTTCATCCAAACGATAAAACAAACCATCCTGCTTACCTTTTTCATAGGCTAATGCGCAAGCATCATGAATGGGGCTTTGAAACTGTTTAATCTTGTCCAGCCAAACTGAGGCTTTCATCATAAATATTCCACTGTTCCAAAGATATTCACCGGAATTCAGATAGGCTTCAGCAACGGATAGTTTCGGTTTTTCTGTAAAACCCTTTATTGCGTGAATAGATTGATTATTAAATACCTGAAGTTTCGAACCTATATTAATATAGCCATATCCCGTTTCCGGTACATGAGGTTTAATACCGAACGTCACCAACTTGTTCTGCTGTGCCATTTCAATACCGGCATAAATTGCGTCATGGAATAAATCAAGCTGACTGATCAGGTGATCGGCAGGCATCATTAACAGTATGCTCTCTTGCTGATTCAATGCTGCAATGGTTAATGCAGGCGCAGTATTACGCCCTTTCGGTTCAAGAAAAATACTGCCGGGATTTTTTGCTATTTGCGCGCTTTGTTCTGCGACAAGAAAACGATGTGTTTCATTACAAATGATAGTTGGGGCTGATACGCTAATTGACGAATTCAGTCCATCCAGCCTTAATAGAGTGTTTTGCAATAAGGTCTTTTTCCCAAACAAGTTTAGAAACTGTTTTGGATAGTGTTCTCTTGATAAAGGCCAGAGGCGGGTTCCACCACCGCCAGCTAGGATGACAGGATTTAGCTTCATTTTGTATGTTATGTAGTAATTATATTTATCTTGTTTTTTCAAAGTTGAATTAATTAAAACGCTTAATCTTATCAGATAATCTAAATATCGCTTACATCCTTATAACTCAGTTAAATGCTAAACGCACGAATGGATCACTAGGAGACGTTAGAATATATGAGATGGAAATACTTCAAATACATCATCAGAGTATGTAGACCGAACAGCCTGATTGCCTAAAAGACACGTTTCGTTCATCGTTAACTCGAGAGAAAATAATGATGTCAAACGAAAGAAGTACAAAGCAAACCGTACGTGATACGTTGACGTACAGACTGCAACTCAACAATCGATTATCCAACTAAATGAACGGCTGTGTTTATTAACTCAAGCGTATTTGAGTCCAAAAGGTTTTGGCGACAAATAGAATTAAACGTTATTATTTTTTTTGCTCTTAACCACTGACCAAGCTGATCATAACGCCTGCAGCAACAGCCGAACCAATGACACCCGCTACATTGGGTCCCATAGCATGCATCAACAGAAAGTTATTGGGGTTTGCCATCAGTCCCATTTTGTTGGCAACGCGCGCTGCCATAGGTACTGCTGACACGCCAGCTGCACCAATCAGTGGGTTAATCGGTGTTTTCGATAGTTTGTTCATAAGCTTGGCCATAAGAACACCTGCTGCAGTACCAATAGCAAAAGCTATCATTCCCAATGACAAAATGCCTAAAGTTTTTGTATCAAGAAATTGATCCGCACTCAGTTTCGAACCTACTGCCAAACCTAAGAAAATAGTTACGGAATTAATCAATGAATTTTGTGCCGTATCACTTAATCTATCTACAACACCACACTCACGCATTAAGTTACCCAGGCAAAACATCCCTAACAAAGGTGCTGCCGTTGGAATAAATAACGCGACCAATAGCAACACGACTAGCGGAAAAACAATCTTTTCCTTACGCGATACCGGGCGCAATTGCTGCAT
The DNA here is from genome assembly GCA_038142205.1 of Pseudomonadota bacterium. Classification (GTDB taxonomy): domain Bacteria; phylum Pseudomonadota; class Gammaproteobacteria; order Eutrophobiales; family Eutrophobiaceae; genus UBA7359. Next base: position 1,465,861 of record JAYQJO010000001.1, read on the forward strand.
CTCAATCTTGCGCTCTTCCTCAGTGGTAAACAATTTCATAATAGGTGGTTGAATAATAGGCACTAACGCCATATACGAATAGGCCGCCACAGCAATCGGCCCCAATAAATCCGGCGCTAATCTACTGGCAACAAAAATCGCCGTTGGCCCATCAGCACCACCAATGATACCGATAGCAGCTGCATCAGCGATAGAGAAATCCAACCACCCCAGCATAGACAAAGCTACAGCACCCAGTACGGTAGCAAAAATACCAAATTGCGCAGCCGCACCTAAAAATAACGTTTTAGGGTTAGCCAGTAATGGACCAAAGTCAGTCATTGCACCTACACCCATAAAAATGAGTAAAGGAAACATGCCTGTAGCAATCCCGACTTTATAGATGTAGTAAAGTACTCCACCCGGTGATTCAAGTTGCCCCAAAGCATTATAAACAGGCTCTGCGACAAAATCGGCTCCTGGAATATTCACTAAAATTGCGCCAAAACCAATCGGAACCAATAACAAGGGTTCAAAGTTTTTACTAATCGCCAGATAAAGCAACAGTAAACCAACCGCCATCATTAAGATTTGACCAAATGTAATTTGACTTAGCCCTGAATCGAGCCATAAACCAGTAAGTACTTCCATGATTAGCCCTTATTTAAGTAAAATCAACGTATCACCAACAGCAACAGTATCACCCGAATTCACCGAAACACTATCCACCACACCGGCATGGGAAGCTAAAACCTGTGTTTCCATTTTCATGGCTTCAAGAATAACGACCAAATCACCTTGCTGAACATGTTCTCCCGGAGCAACATTGACCTGCACAATATTACCCGCGAGTGGTGCTTTAATCGGTTCAACGTTTCTACTTGAAGAAGCGGGGACTACTGCAGCAGGCGAAGCTGAATTGGTCGGCTGGATTTGTGTCAGGTCACCGCCTTCGTTCACCTCAACAACATACTGCTGACCATTAACATTGACGGTATACACCTCTGAACCCGATGCTGTTTTAGTCGCTTGTTTATCTGCTACCGATTCTCCAGTTGGTACCGGTTCAAACGCAGCCGGGTTACCTCTATTTTGTAAAAACTTTAAACCAACTTGTGGAAACAATGCGTAAGTCAGTACATCATCAATTTCATTCTCTGCTACACGTAGCGAATGTTCGTTCACTAACCCTTTGAACTCATCTGTCAGTTTATCAACTTCCGGCTTTAATAGATCAGCCGGGCGACAAGTAATCGGCTCTGCCCCTTCCAATACCTGAGCTTGTAATTCGCTATTAACAGGTGCTAGCGTAGCACCATATTCACCTTTCAAAACACCAGCCGTTTCTTTAGAGATGTTTTTATAACGCTCGCCCGACAAGACATTGAGAACTGCTTGTGTCCCTACAATCTGAGAGGTTGGTGTTACCAGAGGGATATAGCCCAAGTCTTCTCTTACTTGCGGAATCTCCGCTAACACTTCATCCAGCTTATCGGTTGCGCCTTGTTCACGCAGCTGGTTTTCCATATTAGTCAGCATCCCACCTGGCACTTGAGAAATCAGGATGCGTGAATCAACACCTTTTAATGAACCTTCAAAGGCAGCGTATTTTTTCCGGACTTCACGGAAATAAGCAGCAATCTCTTCAAGTAAGTCGATATTAAGACCAGTATCATGATCTGTACCCTTGAATATTTCAACAATGGTTTCTGTCGGTGAGTGCCCATACGTCATACTCATGGAAGAGATTGATGTATCAACATTATCGATACCTGCCTCGACACACTTCAATATTGTAGGAACAGAAAGGCCGGTAGTGGCATGGCTATGCAACTGAATAGGTAAATCAACCGCCTTCTTCAACTCGGTGACCAGTTCAAAACCATCGTAAGGTTTAAGTAGTCCAGCCATATCTTTAATGGCAATAGAATGAGCTCCCATATCTTCCAGTCGACGCGCCATATCGATCCAGCCTTCCAAAGTATGTACTGGGCTTACTGTATAGGATAATGTGCCTTGAGCATGTTTACCCTGCTTAATCACTGCCTTAACCGCCGTTTCCAGATTACGAACATCATTCATCGCATCAAAAACGCGGAATACATCAATACCATTAACTGCTGCCCGCTCGACAAATTTTTCAACGACATCATCAGCATAATGCCGATATCCTAAAATATTCTGGCCTCGGAAAAGCATTTGCTGAGGCGTATTCGGCATTACAGCTTTCAATTCACGGATACGTTCCCAAGGATCTTCACCAAGAAAACGGATGCACGCATCAAAGGTTGCCCCACCCCAGGATTCCAATGACCAAAACCCAACCTGATCCAGCTTCTCAGCAATGGGTAGCATATCGTCTAGTCGCAGCCGAGTAGCGAACAGTGACTGATGTGCGTCGCGTAACACGACATCCGTTATTCCAAGCGGTTGATTATTTTTCATGATGATACTTCCTAGAACTCGATTTTTTAGATGTTATTTATTACTGTTACTTCGGTAAAGTTTGATGGCGGCCATAATAGCCGAAACGACCTGTTTTTCGTCTTTTTGCTTTGCAGAACCAGCAGAAAGCTTTGACTCTTGTTCAGCTTCTGAAAAGAACTTACCAATAAAGCTAGACATCATACTGGTAACTATCACTAACAAGGTAAGAAAAATAAATACCGTTCCCATACCAAAAGCCATCAGATTTAAACCCTGTTCAAGAATACTTCCAGACAAAACTACTCCCCCATTAATAGCCGCTGCAGATTATTTTACCCTTTAAATTAAAAAATAGGTTGAATTTCTTTAACAATAACTGAGATTTTTTTTTCTTATTTAATGAAAACAATCACTTGCGCTCACCAACAAGTTAATGACCATTCAACACAATTCGAATAATACAAAAGATTATGGCCTTTTCTTAAATAGTCAACATTTTAATATTGGAACCTTTTCTTAATAAAATATATAGTCATTTAATCAGCACCAAACTATTGAGGAAATTTTAAATTATGAAATTATATGATTGTCATGTCGCGCCAAATCCACGACGCGCTCGCATGTTTATTGCAGAAAAAAATATTGAAATTGAAAAAGTAGAAATAGATATCCTCGGTGGTGAAAATTTAGAGGATGATTTTTTAGCTATTAATCCCCGTGGCTTATTACCGGTTCTAGAACTTGACGATGGCACTCGTATTGATGAAACCATGGCTATCTGTCATTACTTCGAAGAAATACAACCGGAACCGCCATTACTGGGTCGTGATGCGAAAGAAAAAGCAATTATCACATGCCGTCAACGTAAAATGGAATTTGATGGCATGATTGGCTGTTCTGAAATTTTTAGAAACCAGCATGAACAGTTTACAAAGCGCAGCATCCCCGGCGGAGGAAAAGACATTATTCCAGTCATTCCAGCGCTTATAGAACGCGGCAAGCAATCACTCGACCGTTTTTTTTATTGGCTTGAAACTTATTTAGAAGAAGGTCCCTATCTTGCTGGTGAGCAATTTTCCGTGGTCGATATAACGGCAGTTTGTACGGTTGATTTTGCAGGTTGGGTTGATATTAAGATTCCAGAAGAAAATACCCGGTCATTAAACTGGTATAAGGAAGTCTCATCTCGCCCAAGTGCAGAAGCCTGATTGAGAAAGTCGAAACTTACTATTCTTTGCAATATTAAATCAGTAATGGAACAGTTTAATAATCAGCCGCTCCTCTTCAAATGATTGAACTCTATACAGCAAAGACGCCCAATGGGCAGAAAGTGTCCATAGCTTTAGAAGAGATGCAGCTGGACTATAACGTCCATCACATTCATCTGGATAAACTCGAACAAAAACAGGATTGGTATCTTAAACTTAATCCCAACGGTCGTATTCCAGCTATTGTTGATAAAGATAACGACGACTTCGTCATCTTTGAATCCGGTGCAATTCTGGTTTATCTGGCTGAGAAGACTGGCCTGTTTTTACCTAAGGATCAAAAAGGTCGTTCACTAGTCATGCAATGGTTAATGTTTCAAATGAGTGCTATTGGTCCCATGCAAGGTCAGGCCAATGTTTTTTTTCGCTATGCGCCAGAAAAGATTGATTATGCTATTAACCGTTATCAAACTGAGGTTAGACGTTTGTTTGAGGTACTGGACAAACGATTACAAGAAAGCGAATACCTTGCAGGCGACTATTCAATTGCAGACATAGCAGCCTGGCCCTGGGTGCGTATATATGACTGGAGTGGAGCCTCCATAGAAGGCCTTGATGCACTACAAGCCTGGTTAGATAAGATTGCTCAGCGACAGGCAGTAATTCGAGGTATGACTGTACCAGTCAAGTCCGAACGCCTTCAGGATGAGAAGGATTTTCTCAATATGGGTAGCAAGATGATTGTTTAATACTTACTCAAACCTTGGTGAATAACTAATCGGCTTCTTCACATATAACAACTAATAAGTCTGACCAATATCAATTTTCAGTACCTACAACATCAATTTCAAGTATCGAATTCAGCGACAAACTGATACATACGCTCACGATGAAGGCCAGCACGACACAAAAGCGAAATGGCAGCTTAGGAAAAACAGCGGCTACTGATTTCAAAATAATCTAGGATACAAGTCTCACGATTCACTAGAGTATATAACTGTAGCGATAAGTAAACTTCTTATAGCTTTTTGAACAAACTTTACTAACTAATTATTCGTTTATATCAACTTATTATAGGCCTTACTTATATTAAGATTCCTATTTAAACTAATCTTTAAGAACTCCCCTCTGACTAGTTCCCAGCGCCATCAACATTATGAGAATTGAGTTTATTCCAGCGAGAAGCTCTATTTCTTAAATCACAATAACATTAATCGAGTATCTTCCAGTAAGTTCTTAAGCTGAACCAAAAACCTTGCTCCATCGGCACCATTAATGACACGATGGTCGAACCCAAGCGTTACTGTCAGTATTCGACGAGGAATGAACTCGTCCTCAATGTAAACGGGCTTAATCTCACTTGCCGCAACACCGATGATGGCAACTTGGGGCCAATTAACAATGGGGAATATGCTATTAAGACCAATACCACCCAGGTTTGAAATTGTTATACCAGCGCCCATCATATCTTTCGAAGATAACTTACGGCCACGGGCTTTTTCTGATAACACTGCCAAATCTTTTGATAACGCTACCATTCCTTTTTGATCTACTTGACGTAATGTTGGTACGACCAGACCCTGCTCTGTATCAACAGCTATACCGATATCAGTATAATCTTTATAAACAAGTTCATTACTCTGATCGTCGTAACTACTTTTTAGTTTTGGGAATGATTTCAATGCCACGGCAACGGCCTTGGCGAGTAATATAGTCAGTGTTAACGATCCTCCCTTGCTTTTGACTTCACCCTTTTTTTCCTGACGCCATTCCTCAAGTTCAGTAATGTCTATAGTTTGTTGTAGCCAGGCATGGGGAATACGTGACCACGCATGTACCATATTATTACTGGTTGCTATTGTAATTTTACTTAGAGGTTCACGACGCAGTGGGCCAAACTCGCTAAGGTCAGGTAATGGACGGCTTGTATTTTTAGGCGCTTCACTTACAGTTGTGTTCGATTGGTTCTGCAGTTTTGCATGCCTTTTAATATCATCCTTGGTAATTCGACCCTGCTTTCCTGAGCCTTTAACTGTGGACAGGTCTACACCAATTTGCCTTGCCAAGCGCCGCGCACTCGGGTTCGCTTGTACAAATGACTTTTCCTGACCACCATTGTTTATAGACGGTGCCTGTATTTCTTTTTCTGAGGTATCCGGTTTATTCGATAGCACACTCTCGGTTGTGACGACTTCCTGTTTTTTTTCAATATTCTCAACCGATTCGTTTGGCTTTTGCTGATCACCGTCGGACTGGACTGAATCGATTTTCGATTCAGTCTGTACATCATCAGCTACCAATAGTTTGGCAAATTTGAGACCAGGCCGAATCTGTTCCCCGACATTTAACATGAGGGCCTCTATTACACCTTCATATTCTGCCTGTATCTCAAACGTTACCTTATCAGTTTCTACTTCGAGTAAAGTGTCCCCGACAAGTACCGTATCGCCAACTTCGTATGGAATTGCAATAATAGTACCTTCACTATCATCCCCTTCACCCAAAGAGGGTATTTCCAGAACGCGTATCATCGTGATCCCCTAATCTGAAGACCGTGAACCGGCACCATCAATCTCAAGGTCGAGCGCAGCTATAAGTTTACGCATGCGTTTATTATCAATTCGACCAGAACGATACAGAAGAGAAATGGCAGCCTGAGAAATACAGCGATTACTGATTTCGAAATAATCCCGAATACTCTCTCGCGACTCACTTAGACCGTATCCATCTGTTCCCAGTACCTCATAATATTCAGGCATCCAGCGAGCGATACTGTTTGGCAGGCTTTTCATATAATCGGTAGCAGCGACAAACACACCTTCTTCATCCTTGAACAGTGTTTTAACATAAGACTCTTTTGGAGCTTCATCAGGATGCAAGCGATTCCACCTTTCGCAGGCCTGGGCTTCCCGCTCCAATTCGATAAAACTGGTAATACTCCAAATATTAACGCGGTAACCAGACTCTTCTAGCGACTCTGCAGACTGAAGTGCCTGCTGCATGATTGAGCCACTTGATAGTAGATTTATTATTTCACCTTTTTTCTTGGCTGAACGACGATAGCAATATCCACCTTTTAAAATGCCTTCAATGACATCGTCACCTTCAGGCATAGCCGGCATAGCGTAATTTTCGTTATAAACTGTTAGATAATAAAAAACATCTTCCTGCTCTGTATACATACGACGTATACCATCACGAATGATAATAGCCAGCTCGTAACCAAACGCCGGATCGTAACTGACCATATTCGGTACCGTGCTCGCCATAATATGCGAATGCCCATCCTGATGTTGTAAGCCTTCTCCATTCAATGTCGTCCTACCGGCGGTACCACCAATCAAGAAACCGCGACACATCATGTCGCCGCAACCCCAGATCATGTCGCCTACCCGTTGGAAACCGAATATGGAGTAAAAGATATAAAAAGGAATCATCGGCAAACCATGTACAGCATAAGCGCTACCCGCTGCCATAAAAGATGCCAATGCACCTGTTTCACAAATACCTTCCTGCAATATCTGCCCATCTTTTGCTTCACGATAAGGCAGCAAAGTTTCAGCGTCTACAGGCGTATATTTCTGTCCTTCAGATGAATAGATCCCTGCAGCTTTAAACAATCCATCCATACCGAAGGTTCGAGCTTCGTCCGGAACAATTGGGACGATGTAAGGCCCTAGCGCTTTGTCTTTGATTAACTTGGTTAACATCCGAACCATGACCATAGTCGTTGATACTTTTCGATCATGACTTCCCTGCAATACATCCTTAAACAGATCCAGCGATGGTGGCTCTATAGGTTTACACTCAACTTTTCGCTTCGGTAGGTAGCCACCAAGATTCTCCCGATGAGACATTAAATACTGCATCTCTTTACTATCGTCAGAAGGTTTATAAAACTCAGCCTTGGCTGCAGCTTCATCACTGATAGGGATACCGTAATCCTTGGCAAGCTGGATACGTTCTTCCGGCTTGAGATTTTTTTTCTGGTGAGCAGTATTCAAACCCTGGGCCGCTTTCCCCATACCTTCACCCTTAACACTTTTAACCAGTATAACTGTAGGTTTATTTTTAGTATTAAGCGCACGCTCAAACGCCGTGTAGATTTTTTCTGATCCTGCCCGCCTCGCTTAATTGTCTTTAGTTCATCATCGCTGAGGGTATTCATCATTTTTTCTAGCTCAGGATTACCTTCAACCCAATGTTCTCGTTGAACGTCTCCAGATGAAATTGAATATCGCTGATAATCTCCGTCCAGACATTCGTCCATACGTTTACGTAATATGCCATGATGATCTTGTGCAAGTAAATTATCCCAACCCGAACCCCAAACGACTTTAATTACATTCCAGTCAGCGCCGCGGAAAGACCGTTCCAATTCTTGAATAATCTTGCCGTTACCTCGTACCGGTCCATCAAGACGTTGCAAGTTACAATTGATAACTAAAACGATATTGTCCAGCTTCTCTCGTGCTGCGATGTTAATGGTGCCAAGTACCTCTGGTTCATCAGACTCACCATCACCAATAAAACACCATATCTTGCCGTCCTTTGACTGTTTTAATCCACGGTTTTCCAAATACTTCGCAAAGCGAGCTTGGTAGATAGCCGCAGGTGTTGACAGTCCCATAGAGGCATTTGGCATTTGCCAAAATTCTGGCATGGAACGCGGATGTGGATAGGAGCACAATCCACCTTTGTCTCCTAATTCACGGCGAAAGTTTTTCAGTTGCTGTTCACTCAAACGACCTTCATGGAAAGCACGCGCATAGATACCCGGCGCAGCATGGGGTTGCGGCATAACGATATCACCACTGTAATCCTCACTTTTTGCTTTGAAGAAATGATTAAAACCAACTTCAAGCATAGTTGCCGCTGATGTATAAGTAGCAATATGCCCGCCTACACCGGTACCTTCGTCTTGCGCCTGCAGAACCATCGCCATTGCGTTCCAGCGAATGATATTCTCAATACGCTTTTCTAATTCAATATCACCGGGATACGCTGGCTGTTCAGTGACAGGAATGGTATTGATATAGGGCGTATTAAGCGTTGCTTCATCAAGAGACACATTCAAAGCCAGAATATGATCCTGTAGCGATCTCAATATCTCCCTGACACCTTCATCACCGTAAATCTCTCGGATGTAGTCAATGGATTCCAACCACTCTTTTTTATCTTCGCTAATTTCTTCAGTTAATACAGATGCCACGATAATGCCTCCGGTCAATGAATCTGGTTCGAATGATACGCGTAATTGTAGTAAAAACTGAAAAACGATGATTGCTATTTATAGCTTTATTATGGTAATTTTTAGCATAATTACTATATTTTTATAAAAAAAGGAGTTAACTATGCTAAAAATTAAACTAGACAAAACAGACTGTCGGCTCCTACATTATCTCCAGTCAAACGCGAAAATACCCAATACAGAGCTTGCAGATCATCTCGGATTATCGCCTTCTCCGTGCTTACGCCGCGTTAAGACACTGGAAAAAAATGGTGTAATCAAACGCTATGTTGGCATTATTGATCCCATTCTGGTCGGACTGCCAATCAGTGTGTTTATCACTGTCAGCCTGCGCAATCAGGGCCGTAATACCCTTGAAGAATTTGAATCACATATCAGAAACTATGAAGAAGTAATGGAGTGTTACCTGATGACGGGTAATTCTGACTATCTGCTGCGTGTCATCATGCCAGACATGGAAAGTTACGAACAGTTTTTGCTCGATAAAATTACCACCATACCTTGCGTGGATAACATCCAGTCAAGTTTTTCATTGAAACAAGTTCTTTATCGGACTGAAATGCCGATTACACCAACTGCTAAATATGATCAAACAGAGCCGATAGCCAGCTAATACTTTAAGAGACTTTAACGTTAGTTTTTGCTCGGGCTAATTTGGATAACCCAAATCGAGTAAAGCATCGCTAATCTCATTCAAAATAAGCGGATCATCAATTGTTGCTGGCATTTTATAACTGTCACCATCGGCAATCTTTTTCATCGTGCCGCGCAGGATTTTGCCAGATCGAGTCTTAGGTAAACGCTTCACAATTATCACCAACTTAAATGCAGCAACTGGACCAATTTCATTACGTACTTTTTCAATTAGCTCTTTGATAATACTTTCATCATTACGTGTCACACCACTATTTAAGACTACTAAGCCCAAAGGTAACTGCCCTTTTAGTTCATCGGCAACACCTATCACGGCACATTCAGCAACATCAGTATGTGCAGATAAAACCTCTTCCATACCACCTGTTGATAAACGATGACCAGCTACATTAATCACATCACCCAAGCGACTCATGACCCAAACATCGCCTTCTTCATCTATATAGCCTGCATCCCAGGTCATATAATAACCATCATGTTCCTTCAAATAAGATTCGATAAACTGTTCGTCCTGATTCCATAACGTTAATAGGCAGCTGGGTGCTAAAGGTAATTTTAATGCCAATTTACCCATCTCCCCTTTTGCCAATTCATCACCCGTTTCATTTAACACCTTAAGATTAAATCCGGGAACCGGCCTGGCTGTCGAGCCATATTTAACGGGTACTTGCTCCAACCCTATACAATTCGCAGTGATCGCCCAACCGGTTTCCGTTTGCCACCAATGATCAATTGCAGCAACGTTTAATTTGGCTTCAGCCCATTCCAATGTATCCGGGTCGCTACGTTCTCCAGCAAGAAACAAAGTCTGTAGTGAAGACAGATCATAATCATTAACCAAGTTCCCTTCCGGGTCATCGCGTTTGATTGCACGGAACGCTGTAGGTGCAGTAAAAAGTGCCTTTACTTTATGTTGTTCGATTACACGCCAAAATGCACCTGCATCAGGCGTACCAATAGGCTTGCCTTCATAAAGAATAGAAGTACAACCATGTAATAAAGGCGCATAACAAATATAAGAATGACCGACAACCCAGCCGACATCAGACGCAGCCCAAAAGACTTCTCCTGGATCGATGTTATAAATATGTTTCATCGACCATTTTAAGGCAACGGCATGACCACCGTTATCACGTACCACACCTTTAGGCATGCCTGTGGTACCGGATGTATATAATATATATAAAGGATCGGTAGCCAATACACTAATACAGTCGACTGGTTCAGCTTGATTGACAGCCTCTTGCCAATCAATATCACGTTCCGGAATTAACTCGGCCTGACACTGTTGACGCTGTAAAATTATACAACTATCAAGCTTATGAGTTGCAGCATTGATCGCTGCATCTAATAACGGTTTGTATTCAATTATCTTGTTAACTTCTATCCCGCAGGAAGCCGAGACAATGACCCTTGGTTTGGCATCATCAATACGTGTTGCTAGTTCATTCGCAGCAAAGCCACCAAACACGACAGAATGAATAGCGCCGATACGGGCACAAGCCAACATGGCAATCACCGCTTCCGGTACCATGGGCATATAGATAAGGACGCGGTCCCCCTTCTCTACGCCTTGCTTTACTAATGCGCCAGCAAAGATAGCTGTCAAATCGCGCAATTCACGATAGCTAAATTGTTTGACGGTGTCTGTGACCGGACTGTCATAGATTAATGCGACCTGATCGGCACGTCCATTTTCAACGTGTCGATCCAATGCATTAAAGCAGGTATTTAGTTTGCCATTGGCAAACCAATGATAAAAAGGCTTATTGGAATCATCGAGTACTTTTGAAAAAGGGACATCCCAATCGATATCTTTTGCAGCTTCTGACCAAAAACTTTCAGGGTCATCCAAAGAACGTTGATAAGTTGTTTGATAAGAAGACATAGTTAATTACCTATTTAAGTTGAAATTTAGAAAACATCTCCAGGAACGTACACGTAGCCCTCCATCAGTTTTCGTGCACTGCGACTCATAACCACCTTGTTGGCTTTCCAATCTCCTTCTACCAAGGCAGCTTCTGCGCCCACTCTCAAAGTACCTGATGGAAGACCAAAACAAACTGACTCTTGTTCACCGCCTCCAGCGGCAAGATTCACCAAAGTGCCGGGAATAGCCGCGGCAGTGCCAATAGCTACTGCGGCAGTCCCCATCATGGCATGATGTAACTTACCCATGGAGAGCGCTCGTACATTAAGATCGATGTCTTTAGCACTAATTTGCTTGCCACTAGAAGCAGTATAGTCAGCAGGCTTGGCGACGAACGCGACTTTTGGAGTGTGCTGCCTAGCTGTAGCTTCTTCGATACTTTCAATTAGTCCCATACGCACCGCGCCATAGGCTCGAATGGTTTCAAACATTGCAAGCGCCTTGTCATCATTGTTAATTGCATCCTGCAGTTCAGTACCGGTATAGCCAATGTCTTCAGCATTGAGAAAAATAGTTGGAATACCCGCATTAATCATCGTAGCCGAGAATGTGCCGACTCCTGGAATCTCTAAATCATCTACCAGGTTTCCGGTAGGAAAAATTGCACCATCCCCATCAGCAGGCTCTATGAATTCTACCTTTACCTCGGCCGCAGGAAACGTCACGCCGTCAAGTTCGAAATCACCCGTTTCCTGAACTTCACCGTTAGTCATAGGAATATGGGCAATAATGGTCTTTTTAATATTAGCCTGCCAGATACGTACGACAGCCACACCATTTTCTGGAAGGCAATCCGTGTCAACCAAACCACTACTAATTGCAAATGAACCTACCGCCGCAGTCAAATTACCACAGTTACCGCTCCAATCAACAAAGGCTTTATCAATGGACACCTGGCCAAATAGATAATCGACGTCATGATCAGCTTGACTGCTTTTAGATAAGATAACAGTTTTGCTGGTACTTGAAGTTGCGCCGCCCATACCATCAGTATGCTTGCCATAGGGATCAGGGCTGCCAATCACACGTAACAATAACGCATCACGTTCAGCGCCAGGCACCTGTGCCGATTCAGGCAAATTTATAAGATTAAAAAATACACCTTTACTGGTGCCTCCACGCATATAAGTCGCGGGAATCCTAATCTGAGGTACGTGACTCATCTCTTATCTCCTATTAAGCCACGTTAGACTCAAGGAAATCCTGAGCAAAGCGCTGTAAAACACCACCTGCTTCATACACATGTACTTCTTCAGCAGTATCAAGACGACATATCACAGGGACTTCTACTTTTTCACTATTGGCACGATGAATGACAACAGTTAATTCCGCACGTGGTGATATCTCACCTGTGACGTCGTAAGTCTCAGTACCATCAATAGCGTGAGTATTACGGTTTTCACCAGCCTTAAACTCAAGCGGCAAAACACCCATACCCACCAAGTTTGTACGATGAATACGTTCAAAACCTTCAGCAACAATCGCTTCAACACCAGCTAAGCGTACACCTTTGGCAGCCCAGTCACGAGAAGAACCCTGACCATAGTCAGCACCAGCGATAATAATCAACGGTTGCTTACGTTCCATATAGGTTTCAATCGCCTCCCACATTCGGCTCTCTTTACCTTCTGGTTCAATACGTGCTAGCTAGCCTTGCTTAACCTCACCATTTTCATCACGGCACATTTCATTCAGCAATTTCGGATTAGCAAATGTTGCACGCTGCGCGGTTAGATGATCACCACGGTGGGTTGCATAGGAATTAAAATCTTCTTCTGGTAGCCCCATCTTTTCCAAATAGGCTCCAGCAGCACTGTCCAACATGATTGCATTGGAAGGAGACAAATGATCCGTTGTAATGTTATCACCTAACACCGCTAACGGACGCATGCCTTTCAAAGTACGTTCAGCCGCCAATGCACCTTCCCAATATGGAGGACGACGGATATAAGTACTCTTGGAACGCCAATCATATAATGGGCTTTCAGCTTCTTTTGCTTTACCCAAGTCAAACATAGGAATATAGATCTGGTTAAATTGTTCAGGTTTAACACTTTCATTAACAATCGCGTCGATCTCTTCATCATCAGGCCAAATATCTTTCAGCATTATCGGATTACCGTCCTTATCCGCACCCAATATATCCTGCTCGATGTCAAAACGAATAGTACCTGCAATGGCATAGGCAATCACCAACGGTGGCGACGCAAGAAAGGCTTGCTTGGCATAAGGATGAATACGACCATCGAAGTTTCGATTGCCGGATAAAACAGCAGTCGAATAGAGATCACGATCAATAACTTCTTTTTGAATTTGCGGATCTAACGCACCACTCATACCATTACAAGTAGTACACGCATAAGCGACGATACCAAAACCAAGTTTCTCTAACTCGGGTAGTAAACCAGACTCTTCCAAATAAAGCTTAACTACCTTGGAACCCGGTGCAAAAGAAGATTTGACCCAAGGCTTGCGTACTAAACCAAGTTCATTTGCCTTACGTGCTAACAAGCCGGCAGCAACCATGTTGCGTGGATTACTGGTATTAGTACAAGACGTGATTGCTGCAATGATAACGGCCCCATCAGGCATTTTGCCTTCTGCTTCTTCCGCTTTTGCCTTTTCCAATTCAACAGCAATACCACGAGACTCTAAGTCTGATGTTGGTAAACGTCGATGTGGGTTTGATGGCCCAGCCATATTGCGGCCGACCGTTGATAAATCAAACGTCAGTACACGCTCATATTCAGCTTCTTCAAGGTCATCAGCCCACAAACCGGTAAATTTAGCGTAATTTTCTACCAGTGCTATTTGCTCTGGCTCACGGCCCGTTAGCTTCAAATAATCGATCGTTTGCTGATCGATATAGAACATAGCCGCAGACGCACCATATTCCGGTGTCATATTAGAAATCGTGGCACGATCACCAATAGTTAGTCCTACAACACCATCGCCAAAGAATTCAAGGTACGCCGAAACAACTTTCTCGTTACGCAAAAATTCAGTTATTGCCAAAACAATATCAGTAGCAGTAATACCAGGCTGGCGTTTACCCGTTAGTTTTACGCCGACGATGTCAGGCAAACGCATCATAGAAGGACGGCCTAACATAACTGTTTCCGCTTCAAGGCCGCCCACACCAATAGCAATAACACCTAATGCATCAACATGCGGTGTATGACTATCTGTACCAACACAGGTATCAGGAAAAGCCACACCGTCACGTGATTGAATCACTGGAGACATTTTTTCCAGATTTATCTGATGCATAATGCCATTACCCGCAGGTATGACATCGACGTTTTCAAATGCCGTTTTGGTCCAGTCGATAAAATGAAAACGATCTTCGTTACGTCGATCTTCAATGGCTCGGTTCTTATCAAATGCATCCGTTTCAAAACCACCGTGCTCAACAGCCAAAGAATGATCAACAATTAACTGCGTAGGAACGACAGGATTAACCTTGGCTGGATCGCCACCTTGATCTGCAATTGCATCGCGTAAGCCAGCTAAGTCAACCAAAGCAGTCTGACCCAGAATGTCATGACAAACCACACGTGCTGGATACCATGGAAAATCAAGATCGCGCTTACGTTCGATAATCTGCTTTAAACAATCTGTAAGCGTCGTTGGATCGCATCGACGCACAAGTTGTTCCGCCAATACACGAGAAGTATATGGCAACTTGCCATATGCACCAGGCTGGATTTCTTCAACCGCTTCGCGCGTATCAAAATAGTCCAGTTCAGTATTCTGTAATGACTTACGATATTTATTATTCATAATCACCTAAGCATTACTTACGTTTTGAAATAGGTACAAACTTTAAGTTATCCGGCCCAACATAATTTGCACTGGGTCGAATAATTTTTCCATCTTCTCTTTGTTCAATAACATGTGCTGCCCAACCTGACGTTCTTGAGATAACAAACAAAGGAGTAAACATCGCTGTCGGTACTTTCATTAATGAATAAGATACAGCAGAAAACCAATCCAGATTAGGGAACATTTTTTTCTCGTTCCACATAACTTTTTCAATACGTTCAGCTACCTTATACATGTTCAAATCTTTAACATCTGTTCCCAACCGTTTGGCAACAGCTTTAATTACCTCGTTGCGAGGATCTCCCGTTGTATAAACAGGATGCCCAAAACCAATAATAATTTCTTTACGAGCCATACGTTCACGAATATCCGCTTCTGCTTCATCGGCACTGCTATAACGTGATTGAATATCAAAAGCGACCTCATTTGCACCACCATGCTTGGGGCCGCGTAACGCACCAATAGCGCCAGTAATACTTGAAAACATATCTGAGCCCGTTCCTGCAATCACACGACCTGTAAAAGTTGAAGCATTGTATTCATGCTCAGCATAAAGATTCAGTGATGTATGCATAGCACGCACCCATAGTTCTGAAGGTTCTTCACCATGGAGTAAATGTAAAAAATGCCCACCAATTGAATCATCATCCGTTTCAACATTAATGCGTTTACCGTTAACCGCATAGTGATACCAGTACAACAGCATAGAACCGAAACTTGCCATTAAGCGATCAGCAATATCTCTTGCACCAGCAGCATTATGATCTTCTTTCTCAGGCATAACTGCACCTAATACTGAACAACCTGTACGTAATACATCCATAGGATGAGTCGAAGCAGGTAGTTGTTCCAATGACGCTTTCACCGCAGCAGGAATAGCACGCATTGATTTTAATTTTGTCTGATACGACTTTAGTTCAGGCACTGTTGGTAATTTGCCATGCACTAATAAGTATGCAATTTCTTCAAACTTACAGGTCTCAGCTACATCAAGAATATCGTAACCACGATAATGTAAATCATTGCCACTTAATCCAACGGTACAAAGTGCAGTGTTTCCTGCCGCGGTACCACTCAATGCAACAGACTTTTTTGGTTTAGGTTTCTGTATTGTTTTCTTTGTCATAATTCAATTCCTACTATTTTGTTTCTTAATTATTTTCGTTAGTAAATAATTCATCCAGTTTTTGTTCGTATTCGTGATAACCGAGATAGTCATAAAGTTCAGCGCGGCTTTGCATAATGTCGACTACATTTTGTTGCGTGCCCTTTTCGCGCAAACTTTTATAAAACTGTAACGCGGCAGCATTCATGGCGCGAAAAGCCGATAAAGGATACAAGGCCAGACTGACATTAACCGAAGCCAGTTCTTCTGTTGTAAAAAGAGGGGTTGAACCAAACTCGGTAATATTTGCTAATACAGGTACCTTAACTGCATCAACAAACTGTTGATACATATCTAGCTCTGTCATTGCTTCACGAAAAATCATATCGGCGCCAGCTTCAACACAAGCACAAGCACGATCAATCGCAGCATCTAAACCTTCAACAGAAAGTGCATCGGTCCTAGCCATAATGACAAAGTCGGGATCTGTTTTGGCATCCACTGCGGCCTTGATGCGATCAACCATTTCTTCTTTACTGACGATTGCTTTATTGGGTCGATGACCACAACGTTTTTGTTGCACCTGATCTTCTATGTGAACTGCAGCAGCACCTGCTTTGATCATGGAACGAATAGTGCGCGCAATATTGAAAGCACCGCCCCAACCGGTATCGATATCGATCAATACAGGTAAGTCAGTAACATCAGTAACACGACGTACATCGATCAAAACATCCTCTAGAGAAGTAATTCCAAGATCGGGAATACCACAGGAACCGGCTGCAACGCCTCCACCTGAAATATATAAAGCACGATAACCGGATGCTTCTGCTAAACGCGCATGGTAGGCGTTAATCGCACCAACCACTTGCAAGGGTTTTTCTTCTTCAACGGCTTTACGAAAGCGTGCGCCGGGCGATTGTAATTTTTGGCTCATTCTTGTCCTCTCTATTTAATAATAGTCAAATCTTCATCCAGCATCTGCTTAACATTCTGTCTGGAATGACTGATATGTTTTGTCATTAAGAATTGTGCCAACTCTCCATCACGTTGGCGTAAGGCATCAACAATATGTTCGTGTTCAAGATAAGCACGAGAAACACGTTTACTGACCATGCCAAATTGATAACGATAAAGTCTGATAAGGTGATAAAGATCGTTACAGAACATATCGATTAGATGTAAGTTTTTACTGCCCTGTACAATTCGAAAATGAAAATCCATATCACCTTCTTTTTGGAAATAGGTTTGATCTTCATCAATTTGTTTTTCATGTTGTTGCAATAACTTTTCCAGTTCATCGATCTCATCATCTGTCATATTTTTTGCCGCAAGCCCCGCTGCTAGACCTTCCAATGATTCACGGATTTGATAGATTTCAATCAAATGCTGGCTGGATAGAGAGATGACGCGTGCACCAATATTAAGTTTTCGCTCAATTAAATTACAAACTTCAAGATGACTCAGAGCTTCCCGTAAAGGACCACGACTAATACCAAACTGTTTCGCCAAAACCGGTTCACTTATCTTTGAACCTGCAGGTATCTCACCCTCGACAATGGCTTTTTGTAATTTCTTAAACACTTGATCGGCAATAGTGAATACCGTCAGATTTTCAGTTTCATTTACCGATTGCGTCATTATTTTCTCAAAATTGTTGACAATTTATAGGATAAAGTAACTATTATCGCTATATTTGTTAAATAATCAAGAGATATTGTCGACAATTAAACAAAACTGATATGTATAACCGAATCATGTCATTGTTATTATGGAGATAATAGATATAAAAAGCCTAGATGTAATTATCAGTGATAAAAATAATATTTGTAAAACTGATTAAAAAACATTAATAATTCACGCCCGTGAAGATCTGAACACCCCAAATTGAGAATAACTATAAAGAATTTTCACTTATCAATAATTATCAATCACATGTATTTGGGGAATGTAGGTGTAAATAGAACGTTTTTATCGTTTAGTTAATGGTTTTCTTTTAAAAAATTGATATATGAGTGTGGAAAAAAATAAGAGGTCAGTATTTTATGTTTCTGACAGGACAGGCAAAACAGCTGAATCAATAGGCGAAAGTCTCTTGTCTCAATTTGATAGTATTGAATTCAACGATAAAACATTTGCATTCATTACTAACGAAAAGAAAGCAAAATGGGCAGCAGAATGCATTCAAGATGAGGAAAAACGAACAGGTAAGCCTCCTCTTGTTTTCAGCACTCTGGTTAATTCTGAACTAGGGGCTATTATTGGGCAGACGAATGCATGTGTGATCAGTTTATTTAATGCATTTATAGAGCCGCTGGAGGTATCGTTAGGTGTTGAATCTTCTCATACCATGGGCAAGGCGCACAAAGAATACAGCGATAAGGATTATAAAAAGAGAATAGATGCTATTGATTTCACGATGCAGAATGATGATGGCATCGCAACAACGCAGTATGGTAAAGCGGATGTGATATTATTAGGTGTTTCTCGCACAGCAAAGACGCCGACTTGTTTATATCTGGCATTAAACTTCTCTCTTAAGGCTGCAAATTATCCTTTAACAGATGATGATCTCGGAAAGAACGAACTCCCCGACTTTTTAATGCCGCATATAGAAAAAATTATCGGTTTAACTATTAGAGCAGATCAGTTAAGTAAAATACGGCAACAACGCAGACCAAAGTCAGAATATGCTTCGCTTAAAAAATGTCAGCAAGAAATTAAGCAAGCAGAAGAAATCATGGAGAATGCGGAACTCTGCGTAATAGATTCGTCAGCAATGTCGATTGAAGAAATTGCTGTGAACGTTGTGCAAGAAAAGCGTTTGTTGCGAAAAACTTAGTTTTTTTAATATTAATAAATATGGGTAACCAGGAATAAATTAGATGAAACAGTTCATATCAAATGAATCGATCAAACCTTTACGCGAGCTGGGAATGAACGATGTTGGTTTAGTTGGTGGCAAAAATGCCTCATTGGGTGAAATGATCAGTAACCTTGCTGGAGCTGGTGTCAGTGTCCCCGATGGTTACGCCACAACAGCGCAGGCATTCTGGGACTTTCTGGATCATAATGATTTGCGTGAACGTATTCAGTCAAGACTTGAAGGACTTGATATTGATAACGTTAATCAACTGACCAAAGCCGGTAAAGAGATTCGTCAATGGATTATTGATGCGCCGTTTCAGGATGAACTTCAACAATCCATTATTGATGCTTATGAATCTATGTCTGTTAATAATAATGAAAATGCATCAATAGCAGTACGTTCTTCTGCAACAGCTGAAGACTTACCAGATGCCTCATTTGCCGGTCAACAAGAAACCTTTCTTAACGTACGTGGCATTGACGATGTTTTATTGAAAGTAAAAGAGGTGTTTTCTTCTTTATATAATGATCGTGCGATTGCTTATCGTGTTCATCAGAATTTCGCACATGAAGAAGTCGCCTTGTCTGCAGGATTACAACGTATGGTTCGAAGTGATATTGGCGCCAGTGGTGTCATGTTTACTCTGGATACTGAATCCGGTTTTGATGGCGCTGTTTTTATTACGGCGAGTTATGGTCTGGGCGAGACTGTGGTTCAGGGTTCGGTTAACCCTGATGAATATTATGTTAATAAACATTCGTTAGAACTAGGTAAGCCAGCAGTTTTGAGTCGTAATGTTGGTAGTAAGGCTATCAAGATGATTTATTCTAATGAGTTGGATTCTGACGAATTAGTAAAAGTAGTCGATGTCACTGAAGATGAGTCTTAAGTCTTTTGTTTAACTGATGAGCAACTCGAAGAACTGGCGCGTCAGGCTGTCATTATTGAAAAACATTATGGTCGTCCGATGGATATCGAGTGGGCCCTGGATGGTGAGGATAATAATCTTTACATAGTACAAGCACGGCCGGAAACAGTACAAAGTCGTAACAATGCCAACGTTATTGAGCGTTACCAACTGAATGAACAGAGTAAGGTATTGACGCAAGGCGCTGCCATTGGCCAGAAGATTGGGGCAGGAAAAGCCAAGATCATTGACAAACTGGAAGATATGGACGACTTGAAAGAAGGCGATGTTCTGGTCACTGAAATGACCGATCCAGATTGGGAGCCAGTGATGAAACGAGCTTCTGCTATTGTGACTAATCGCGGTGGGCGTACTTGCCATGCTGCCATCATTGCACGTGAACTGGGTGTGCCGGCAGTCGTGGGCTGTGGTGATGCAAACAGTAAGATTAAACACGGTGAACCGGTAACAGTGGCTTGTTCCGAAGGAGAAACAGGTCATATTTATGAAGGTATTCTGGACTTCCAGCTGAATCGTGTCGAGTTGGATAATATGCCTCCCGCACCTTTAAAGCTCATGATGAATGTTGGTAATCCAGGTAAAGCCATGTCTTTTGCTACTATTCCTAACGCCGGTGTGGGTCTTGCTCGTCTTGAGTTCATTATTAATAACAAGATTGGTATTCACCCAAAAGCTTTAATGGAATACGATGCTCAAGAAAAAGACATAAAAGAAAAGATAGATAAACGTATTAAGCCTTACGGCGAACCAGTCGACTTTTATGTGAAAAATATTATTGAAGGGGTCGCTACATTAGGCGCTGCCTTTGCCCCCAACCCTGTTATCGTTCGTCTTTCTGATTTTAAATCAAATGAATATGCCAACCTGATTGGTGGAGAACGGTATGAACCGGATGAAGAAAACCCGATGATAGGTTATCGCGGTACATCTCGTTATTTATCTGAAGAATTCGAAGCTTGTTTTGAACTGGAGTGCCGTGCCTTACGCTATGTCAGAGAAGAAATGGGCATTGATAATGTTTGGGTTATGGTGCCGTTTGTTCGCACTGTTAGTCAGGCAGAAGCAGTGGTTGCTCTACTGAACAAATACGGATTAAAACGTGGTGAGAATGGTTTGAAGTTAATCATGATGTGTGAAGTACCGAGTAATGCCATTCTTGCTGAACAATTCCTGGAATATTTTGACGGATTCTCAATTGGCTCTAACGATATGACGCAGTTAACGTTAGCATTGGATCGCGATTCAGGTTTGGTCTCAGATTTATTTGACGAGCGTAATGATGCGGTCAAGTTTATGTTGAGTCGCGCCATACAAGCCTGTAAGAAAGCAGGCAAGTATATCGGTATCTGTGGTCAGGGACCTTCAGATCATCCTGACCTAGCCAAGTGGTTAGTTGATGAAGGCATTGAGAGTATTTCTCTGAACCCGGATACCGTGATTGATACCTGGTTGTATGTTGCCGGTGTTGAAGTTAAATAGAGAAAGAACTATCCAATAATAAAACTAGGCATGGGGATAAGTCCTTCCCCTTTGCCCTCATCAATAAAATATTATGTAAGCCACTGAGCTTGTTGGAGCGATACCTAGAGCTGTGCTAGGGCGGCCTCTTCCCCTCTCAAGATTGTTCCTTAATAAAGACACAAGATTATTCAGCAAAGTAATCTTTATTTAAGGGTATTTTCTAGCTTAATAAATAAACCCGTTTTTAAGATGAAAGCGCAATGATCCCTATTAGAAAAGCGTCTCAATCATCTCAAACTGCGCTAGTTATAAAAACCTATTTATGCTAAAAGATCCTTTTTACAATTCTCTATCAAACCACCTTCTTCAAATTGTGCCGTACCAAAATTAAACAGCTTGAAAGCACCATGTCTTCTTATGAATAGTAGGCTGTCATTTTACTCCGCTCATACTGTCGTCTTTACCACTTTCAAGTAATTATGACATAACGAACTCTTGATATTCATTAGCAGCAATTTCATCACACTTTTCATGATAAATATTTGCCCCTCCAACATATGAGAGCATGCGACGTGGTTTACCTTCAATATTTGACCCCATATACCAAGAGTTTGTTTTGGCAAGTAAGGTCTGCGAAACGAGTTCGTCATGATGTTTCACCCATTCATCCTCAAATTCCTGACTCACTTCTACAACATTTTTATCATGTTCACGCGTATATCTTATGCATTCCGTAATCCAGTCTACCTGCTGTTGCAAGCAAGTCGTCATATTACATAGTGCAGCAGATGGGGCAAGCGGGGCAGCGGTCATAAACAAATTCGGATAGCCGTGCACCTGTAGACCCATCGCTGTTCGGATCTCCTCACTCCATTGCTCTTTGAGAGATCTCTTATTACGCCCGCGTATGTCGATCCGACTTAATGCGCCAGTACCTGCATCAAAACCAACAGCCATAACAATGATATCGACTTCATAAACTGTCCCATCGGCCATTTTAACCCCTTCGGGAACGATACATTCAATAGGCGACTTTCGACAATCCACTGCTTCAACATTGTCTTGCAAGTAAGCTTCCAGATATTTATTCTCAAGTGGGACACGATGAGTACCAAACCCATAATCAGTCGGAATAAGCTTTTCACATAACTCCGGATCGTTTTGTAAACGCGCTCTCATTTTGTCTCGGACAAAATCAGATACCTTTTCACTGACCACTTCGTCAAAAAACATTTCAGGAAAAGTAGCGAGCCACATTGAAAGAGAACCATCTGCCCAATGCTTTTCAAGAATATCCTGTCTTTCCTTTTCAGATAAGTCAGCCCATGGCGGGTTTTCAAAACTAGAATCAAAGCCAGCAAAGGTTTCTTTCACGCGCTTCTTTAATTCATAGAAACGACTACTCCATTTTTCCCAGTCTTCTGAATTATATTTGAAATTTTTCATCGGTATGACGTATTGCGGCGTACGAGTAAATACTTTTAATGACGCAACTTCGGAAGCGATAGTTTGAATAACCTGTATACCCGTTGCTCCGGTTCCAATAACCGCTACTCGTTTCCCTTCGAAACTTATGTCCTCTTTAGGCCAAAGACCAGTATGATGAATTTCCCCACGGAAACTTGCCTGTCCTGGAAAACGATCTTTTAGAGGTGCGGAGAGCATGCCACAACAAGCCAAAAAAAACTGGGTATCAATGTGTTCTCCAGAATCTGTTACTACCAACCAACGACCCGTATCCTCGTTGTAATTTGCAGAAACTATGCGTGTGTTGAGCTGAATGTCTTTTCTCAGATCAAGATAATCCGCAACATGGTTCAGCCAGGCCTCATTTTCCTGCTGGCCCGTAAAACGTTCAGAAGGTTGCCATGATTTGTACAGGTCCTCTGAAAGCCAATACTGGTAAATTTCAGACTGGGAGTCTAAACGAGCACCTGGATAACGGTTCCAATACCAGGTTCCACCTACTCCCGAAGCGGCATCGTATGCTCTGGCTTTCAACCCCATCTCTCGCATTCGATGCAATTGATATAAACCCGTAATGCCAGCGCCAATGATCAAAGCATCCAATTTAGTTACTGCATCTTGCTCGTTTATTGAATTTGTTAAGTTTAACTCTTGAGTCATTTGAATCTCCGTTCTATTTCAATACTGTAATATTAACTAGTACACAAATTCACTTCTTGTAGAAAAATGTGAAAATTTTGTACAAAACGATCTCCTGTTAATGCTATAAATACTCAAAAGTATTTATTATGTGAACCAGTGATTCATAATAACGTTCATGGTAATAAAGATAGCTTTCTAAATTATTTTGCTTCCTGATAAAAACAGCGAGTTAAGTGAGTATTTCTAGTTATTTTTTAACTTGCCGGGCGTGACCCCCAATTTGGAACGTATGACACGAGTCAGGTGTGCTTGATCTGAAAAACCGCAGTGAAAAGCTATTTCTTTAATTGCCATAGTACTAAAAGTCAATAATTCTTTCGCTTTTTTTACCCGACAATTAGTTACAAAAGTATGAGGCGGACAATCAAACGATTTAGAAAATTTTCTTGAAAAGGTCCAAACTCCCAACCCAACTACACCAGCAAGATCTTTTAACCTAATGGGATTTTGCATGTTGGTATCAATATATTCGATCAATTTACATCGTTGGCTTTTAGATAATCTATCACACAAGTCTGCATTTCTAACCGTTACATTGGCATAGTTTCTTAGTAAGTGGATAGCCAATTGTAAACCCAATGCTTCTACATACATTGTTCCTCCAATACAGGGAGATTGAGCTTCACGTGTAATGTTATCAATTAAACGAACAAGAATAGGATCAGTGGTTTTTAATACATCGTGAAGATTAATTTCTTCAATTGATTTTTCCAGTATGTCGCATGCTACACGAGACATCATGTCTCCTGATAAATATACATGCGAGACATCAACATCTTTTGTCCAGTACCAGTGAGAACCTAGAGCTGAAGTGAGTAGAGAAACGTCTCCTTCACTACAGATTGTTTTTGACCATTTACCATTAAAACAGCGTTGCATTGGCGTTTGGCCGTAGCAATATCTGACTAACATATAGTGATCCATTGGAGGAACTTCTACATCTTGTCCTGCATAGCGATACGATCGTTGGAAAACATCATTCCATCCAAGGTTGTCACTAGCGTTCAGGACTTCACCGGGTACCCATTTGGGAAGTTCTTCAGGAGAAATAACCGTTTGCATATTTCAACCTTCCTCTTTCAGCTTGTTTTTTATGTAGTTTTTTACTATTTGTTTCTACAAAGCTATTCAATTGGTTCTAGAAAGTATTTAATAATTTATTATTCGAACCACTAGATTGTCGTCAATATACCTAAAAATAATTAAATAGCGAATAAGTTTCAAGAGAAAAACGTTGTAGACAATATAGAGTTGATTGGTACAAACCTGGGCCAAATTCAACGCCGTAAATTTCTGATCTAATTTTCTTCAAATAACTGTCGATAATTTGTACCTCACCAGCTCCATATGGACCCAATAGCTTAGTTTCTAGGTTATCGTGGTACATCTCGTTATTTATCAGAAGAATTCGAAGCGTGCTTTGAACTAGAGTGTCGCACCTTACGTTATGCCAGAGAAGAAATGGGCACTGGGGTCATGGGGATAAAAAGACAACGGCAATATACTTAACCGATCCAACAAAATTAAAGCCAAGTAACTTTCATCGAGTTGAAGCAGGACTGCCTTTATCCAGGGCGAGAGAGAAGGATTTAGCTGAGATAATGAGATAAAAAGTTTTATCTCATCTTTATCTCACACTTACGTGACAGCCGGTAAGTTATTGAATTAATTGGTGCCGATACCCAGAGTCGAACTGGGACGCCCTAAGGCACAACCCCCTCAAGATTGCGTGTCTACCAATTCCACCATATCGGCAATAATGCTTAATGAATGAGTCTAGTTTGTTATTCAGTTGGCAAGCCAGGTAGGTCTGAGTCCTGCCCTGTATCTTGTAATTGTTCTATTACGGCAGGCATATCTTGATCAACCGCCTCTTCAGCAACTGTTTCGACCTGGTCAAATAAACTCGTTGGTGCCTCAGCTAAACTTTGTGTTGCAAGATAAGCAAGAAACAAACTATTACAAAGAAAGATAACAGCAAGTATGGTCGTGACTTTAGTCATGAAGTTACCCGAACCCTGACTGCCAAAGACGGTTGACGAAGAACCGCTACCAAATGCAGCACCCGCATCAGCACCTTTACCATGCTGTACTAAAATGATTACAATTAATGCCTCAGCAACTAATACCTGCAACACAAATAATAATGTATTGACTGTTTCCATCGTTTCCATTTTCTCTGCTACCTCTAAGCCTTACAAATTATCAGAAAGTCTTCAGCAACGAGCGATGCCCCGCCGATCAAACCTCCGTCAATATCTGCCATTTTAAAAAGTTGTTCTGCATTATCTGCTTTGACACTGCCACCATATAAAATCCGAATCTTGTTTGCAGTATCGTTATCGTGCCTTGCTAAACGCAGTCTAATAAATTCATGTACTTCTTGAGCCTGTTCCGGTGTTGCTGTTTTACCAGTGCCTATTGCCCAAACAGGTTCGTATGCAATCACAGCATTGTTAAATGCTTCTATACCTGCATGTTCAATCACAGCATCCAGCTGACGTGCTACCACGTCTTCCGTATTATTCGCTTCGCGTTCTTCCAGCAATTCACCGACACATAATATAGGTGTCAGTCCACCAGACTGAACTGCTAAAAATTTTTCAGCAACCAGTTCATCGGTTTCAGCATAAAGCGTCCTGCGTTCCGAATGTCCAACGATGACATAGTCGCATCCATAATCCTTTAGCATTGATACTGCTACTTCACCGGTATACGCCCCTTTTTCTTGCTGAGATACATTCTGTGCACCCAGCCTGATTTCAGCGCCATTTAGCTGTTTTGCCAATTCCGGGATATAGATGAATGGAGGACAAATAGCCACTTCATTCGATGTTCCGCTAACCCCTTGAATTACATCAGCTAATAACGGACGAATAGACTCTAATGAGCCATTCATCTTCCAGTTTGCTGCTACAAGTATTTGTCGCTCAGTCATTTACGCTTTGATACCGCTGAAAGGGCGCAAAGCTTACAGATTAGGGGGATTTAAATCAATAACAGTAAGCTTAATAGTGTGATTTTCAATCAATTTTTCGCTGGATTTGCCGCTTCTACTAATGCCTGAGTTTCGTTGTCTTCCAAACGCCAATTCTGCCCAACCCGTTTTCGGCGAGGCAATATATAAGGACCAAAACGAGTACGAATTAATCGTGATACGGTCAAACCCTGTGACTCCCACAAACGACGCACTTCCCTATTACGCCCTTCCATGATTACAACGTGATACCAATGGTTAACACCTTCCCCACCGGAATCAACAATATCGGTAAACCTGGCCAGGCCATCTTCCAGTTCAACACCGTCTTTCAGTGTCTGTAATTGTTCTTTCGTTGCTTCACCCAAAACCCGAACAGCGTATTCACGTTCTACCTGACTTGACGGGTGCATCAATTTATTCGCTAAATCACCATCGGTCGTAAATAACAATAACCCAGTTGTATTGATATCTAGCCGGCCAATATTAATCCAGCGACTGTTTCTGATTTTGGGTAGTTTACTAAAAACTGTCTCACGTCCTTTTTCATCTTTACGCGTACAGACTTCACCGACAGGCTTATAATAAGCAATAACTTTTGGCTTTTGCTTTTTTTCACCGCGTGGAAAATGTAATCTAATGGGACGGGAATCAATCGAAATACGATCAGTATGATCAATTGTTTGACCTAACGTAGCGGGTTTAGCATTAACGGTAATTCTACCTTCTTTAATCCACGCTTCGATCTGGCGCCTTGATCCATGACCGGCATTGGCAAGGACTTTTTGAATACGTTCAGCCATAATTTTATTACTGGCTAAAACTTAATTAGTGAAAGGAACGACGGTTGCACCCTGCTGTTCTGATTCTTCTTCTACTTCTTCTTGAGTTTCATCATCAGTAGAATCATCTGAACTATTTAGTTCTTCAACAATATTTGATTCTGATTGCTCTGCATCTTCAGAGGCAGTTTCCTCACTAATAGTTTCATTAGTTTCTCCCAGGCTTCCTCCTTCATCCGCTTTAACTTCGCCTTCCAGTTCTTCAAAAAGATCTGGATTAATCGCATCGAAATCCTTAATGTCTTCTAGTGAAGGCAATTCAGATAGTTTTTTCAGATTGAAGTAATCGAGAAAAGTTTTCGTTGTCGCAAACAAAGCAGGTTTACCTGGCACATCACGATGCCCAACTACTTTGATCCATTCACGTTCCTGCAAGGTTTTGACAATGGTACTACTGACACTGACGCCACGAATCTCTTCAATCTCGCCGCGTGTAATGGGCTGTCGATATGCAATGATAGCTAAGGTCTCAAGTAAAGCTCTTGAATAACGAGGTGGGCGTTCATCAAATAAATGATTAACCCAATTAGCGTATTCATCTCTGGCCTGAAAACGAAAACCACTCGCTACTTCTACTAATTCTATTCCGCGTTCTTGATAATCGTTTTTTATCGCTTCCAATGCTTCCTTTATTTCGCTCCGCTCTGGATTCAATGATTGTTCAGCTTCAAAAACATTTAACAACTTGGTAACGCTTATTGGCTGTATTGAGACCATCAACACTGCTTCTATTATATTTTTTATTTTTTCCTGGCTCATGATGCTGCCTTAACATAAATTGGCCCGTTCGTTTCATTTTGAACGAGTTGTATAAGTGAATCTTTTACCAATTGAAGAATGGCTAATAAAGAAACAATAACGCCACCTCGACCCTCTTCAACCGTAAACAGTTCTTCAAAATCGGTAAAGCTTTCAGTCCCTACTTTATCCAGAACGATAGCCATACGCTCACGTACAGAAAGCGCTTCTCTTTTAATCATATGATGCGAAAACATATCTGCCCTTTTAACAACCTCGGCAAAGACTTTAAGAATCGCTTCCATCGAAACTTCTGGAGGTTTCTGATTGATCTTACGTCCAGGGAATTCCGTTACCGTTGCAAAAGTATCACGTTCAGCACGTGGCAACTGATTTAAATTTTCTGCTGCTTGTTTGTATCTTTCGTATTCCTGTAAACGTCTGATGAGTTCCGCTCTTGGATCTTCTTCTTCTTCATCTTCAGTTTGACGAGGTAACAACATTCTAGATTTAATCTCTGCCAACATTGCTGCCATTAATAAATATTCGCCAGCCAGTTCCAATTGCAATACATCCATCATTTCGATGTAGCTCATGTATTGTTCTGTAATTTTTGTCAGCGGGATATCGAGAATATCGAGGTTCTGCCTTTTAATAAGGTACAACAATAAATCCAGTGGCCCTTCAAACGCTTCCATAAATACTTCCAAAGCATCGGGAGGAATATATAAGTCTTTCGGTAATTCAGTTACCGGCGAGCCCTGAACAAGAGCGAAAGGCATTTCGTTCTGTTGTGCTTCAGATGTTTTTATTTCTTCATTCATTATTAATAATTATCTGTATATCAATCCCATCGCATCACGCACTTCTTCCAGCGTTTCTCTGGCCACGTCTCGCGCCGCATCACATCCATCTGCTATGATACCGCGAACTGTCTCAGGATCACTCATATATTCTTCCGCACGTTCCCGGATTGGCCCCTGTTCCTTTAATACAGACTCAATCAGTGGTTTTTTACAATCCAAACAACCAATTTTAGCCTTGGTACAACCATCAACCACCCAGTCTTTTAAATCATCATCAGAATACACTTCGTGTAGGTTCCAGACCGGGCATTTGCTCGGCTCACCCGGATCAGCCAACCTGACACGCGCTGGATCAGTCGGCATCGTTCTAATCTTATCTTCGACAACATTCGGGTTTTCACGTAAGGAAATCGTATTGCCATAAGACTTCGACATTTTCTGCCCATCAAGTCCCATCATTTTTGACGCTGGTGTTAATAAGGCTTGTGGTTCCGGAAAAATCGCCTTACCGCTTCCATCTAGAAAACCGGATAAACGTTCGCGATCACCGATACTAATATTCTGTTGTGACTCGAGTAATGCTCTAGCTTTTTCCAGTGCCTGCGCATCGCCCTGCTCCTGATAATCTTTACGCAAATTATGGTAAAGACGCGCATTCTTTTTACCCATTTTTTTTACAGCTGCTTCGACTTTTTCTTCAAAGTCAGGCTCACGACCATAGAGATGGTTAAAACGGCGCACAACCTCGCGCGCTAGCTCAACATGTGACACCTGATCTTCACCGACAGGCACATGACCCGCTTTATAAATAATAATATCTGCTGTTTGTAATAAGGGATAACCTAAAAAGCCATAAGTCGTTAAATCTTTATTGGATAATTTTTCCTGTTGATCCTTATAACTGGGAACACGCTCGAGCCAACTCAACGGCGTACTCATCCCCAGTAACAATTGTAATTCAGCATGCTCCGGGACGCGGGATTGAATGAATAATTTTGCTGCACCGGGATTAACCCCGACAGCAAGCCAGTCTATCACCATATCCCAAACACTTTTTTCTATAATCGATGGATCTTCATATTCCGTCGTTAGTGCATGCCAATCCGCAACGAAGAAAAAACATTCGTATTCTTGTTGTAATTCAAGCCAATTTTTAAGAACGCCATGATAATGGCCTAGATGAAGCTGGCCGGTCGGACGCATTCCCGACAAAACCCGCTGTTTACCGCTTGTGGACAAAATACTCTCCTGAGGAATTCTAATTGATGATTATACCCTGCCCTAATGAGATGGGATCAAG
The DNA here is from genome assembly GCA_038142205.1 of Pseudomonadota bacterium. Lineage (GTDB taxonomy): Bacteria > Pseudomonadota > Gammaproteobacteria > Eutrophobiales > Eutrophobiaceae > UBA7359. The sequence goes on from JAYQJO010000001.1 coordinate 1,496,330, forward strand.
TAATTTTATTATTCAGGGACAACACCTTTTCCCTGACGAATAAGTACGGGATGGTCATCCAGCAAATCGATCACCGTTGTTTCCTCAATGCCACAAGCACCGCCATCGATGATGATATCGACCTGACTTCCCAAACGATCACTAATTTCATCCAGCTCAAACATAGGTATTCCATCATCAGATAGTATTAAACTGGTACTAAGCATAGGTTCACCAAGACTTTCTAGCAAATCTAGAATAATTCTGTTTTCCGGCACTCTTAAACCAATTGTTTTTCGCTTTGGGTGTTGAAAACGGCGCGGCACATCTTTAGTAGCACGTAAAAGAAACGTATAAGGCCCGGGCGTTAAAGATTTAATCATCCGATAGGCCGGATTATTGACTTTGGCATAAGTCGCAATTTCGGATAGATCTCGACACAACAGAGTTAAGTTGTGTTCTTTATCCAGTTGTCTGATTTTTCGAATTTGGTCGACAGCCTCTTTTTCTCCTAATTTGCAGCCCAATGCGTAGCAGGAATCAGTCGGATAAACGGCCAAACCACCGTTTCTGATAATCTCAGCGGCCTGATCAATTAATCGTTTTTGTGGTGTTTCCGGGTGAATATTGAAATATTGACTCATATTATTCTGTTAGAACGTTTTTTTGTTATCATGCACTATTAAACCAAAAAGTTAAATTTATGAAATTTCTGTTTGATTTTTTCCCAATTATTGCATTTTTTATCGCATTTTATATTCCTGAAGATAGAGAGCAGGGAATATACATTGCGACGTATACGATAATCATCGCAACCACTATTCAAATTATTCTGTATTGGTTGCTTTATAAAAAATTCGAAAAAATGCACTTGATCACGTTTGCCGTTGTGTTGGTTTTCGGTGGTTTAACTATTTATCTAAATGATGAAAACTTCATTAAATGGAAACCTACTATTGTTAACTGGTGTTTCTCCCTTGCTTTTATCGGCAGTCATTTTATTGGAGAAAAAACACTGATTGAACGTATGTTAACGATGGCAGAGAACAAACTGGAACTACCTACACACGTATGGCGCAACCTGAATATAAGCTGGGCCTTATTTTTTATCTTCATGGGCTTTGTTAATCTTTATGTCGCGTTTAATTACAGCACGGAATTTTGGGTGAACTTCAAAGCCTGGGGTATGACATTGCTTAACCTGTCATTTATGGTTGGCATGGGCATATATCTATATAAGTACCTTAAAGATATAGAACCCGAATCGCCGGAAGAGAATAATAATTAATAGAGGTGTTCAAAATGTATTACGCAATAATATGTCAGGATGTAGAAAACAGCTTAGAAAAAAGAATGAGCGTTCGTCCTGATCATGTTGCCCGGCTCGAAGCATTAAGAGATGAAGGTCGTTTATTGACAGCCGGGCCTCACCCTAAAATTGATAGCGAAGACCCCGGGTCGAACGGTTTTACCGGCAGTCTAATCGTCGCAGAATTTGAATCGCTTGAAGCAGCACAAGCTTGGGCAGATGCGGATCCTTATATCGCAGCCGGTGTTTATGAAAAAGTCTCGATTAAACCTTATAAAAAAGTATTCTAAATGGATCGAATAGAAGCGATAAAAGAACGCATTACAACTAAACTGCAGCCAGTGCAGCTTGATATCGTTGATGAATCTCATCTGCATGCCGGTCACAGTGGGCACGGTGGCGCAGGGCATTTTGCTGTAACGATTACAGCAGAAACATTCAACGGTAAAAGCTTGATAGAAAGACATCGGTTGGTTTATTTAGCAGTGGATGATTTGATGAAAACAGAAATACATGCGTTAAGTATTAAAGCCATTTCGACAAACGAGACTAAATAGTGTCTTTCTCAAAACCATTTTTAAAATGGCCCGGCGGCAAGTTCAAACTGGTTGAACGCATCCAGAATAAACTTGATACGGGAAAACGTTTTGTCGAACCATTTGTTGGCTCCGGCGCAGTTTTTTTAAATACGAACTATAAAGAGTATTTATTGGCGGACACTAACCCGGATTTAATCAATCTCTATTTACAAGTGCAAAAAAACGAAAAAAACTTTATTGATTATTGCCAATCTTTTTTTTCTGAAGAAAATAATAATGAAGAACGCTATTACCAGTTTCGAACTAAATTTAATTCAACAAGGAATACAAGATTAAAGTCTGCACTGTTTTTATATCTTAATCGACATTGTTACAACGGATTATGTCGCTATAACTCAAAACACAAATTCAACACACCATTTGGTCGTTACAAGAAACCTTATTTTCCGAAAGTGGAAATAGAAAATTTTCATCAAGCATCACAAAAAGCCACTTTTATTCATGCAGAGTTTGCTGAAACGATGAAAAAGATTAAGCGTGGTGATGTTGTTTATTGTGATCCACCTTATGCACCACTATCAAAAACAGCTTACTTTACTGATTACTTTGCAGGTGGCTTTGGTTGGGAACAACAAATTCAATTAGCAGAATGGGCAAGCAAACTTTCAAAAAAAGGGATTCCTGTCATAATTTCCAACCATAACACTGACAACACTCAGGCTCTTTATAAAAAAGCCGGAGCAAAAACAGAAAAATTTTTAGTTAGAAGAACTATTAGTTGCAATACAAACAAACGAAATAAAGTCGAAGAATTACTCGCTGTATTTTAATAGCATTAATCTATGTCTGAAACACTCAAACTTACTAAAGAATTAATTAACAGAGAGTCTGTCACTCCTGAAGATGGCGGCTGTCAAAAACTCATTGCTGAAAGACTTGAAAAATCAGGATTCAAAGCAACGCATCTTCGCTTTGAAGACGTTGATAACCTCTGGATTACGCATGGCTCATCCGGGCCTTTATTTGCCTTTGCCGGGCATACTGACGTTGTACCAACAGGTCCGTTAAAAGACTGGAAAACCAATCCTTTTAAAGCGGAAATTATCGATGGCATGCTTTATGGTCGTGGTGCGGCAGACATGAAAGGCGGAATTGCAGCAATGGTTGTTGCCGCTGAAAACTTTGTTAAACAATGCCCTGAACATAGTGGCATCATTGCTTTTCTTATTACCAGCGATGAAGAAGGCCCTTCAATTAACGGCACACGTAAAGTCATCGACTATTTAAATGACAACAATATCAAAATAGACTGGTGTGTTGTTGGTGAACCTTCCAGCAATAAACAATTAGGCGATGTTATTCGTATTGGTCGTCGTGGTTCTTTAAATGGAATATTGACGATTAATGGTCTACAAGGCCACGTTGCTTTTCCGGAGCTGGCAGAAAACCCGATTCATAAAGCCAGCGAATTCCTTGCAGAAATATCTTCAGTCGAATGGGATCAAGGTAATGATTCATTTCCAGCGACCTCTTTCCAGATATCGAATATCAATGCTGGAACAGGTGCAGAAAATGTTATCCCGGGTTCATTGGAATTATTATTTAATTTTCGTTTTTCAACAGAACTCACCGAAGATGTTTTAAAAACAAGAGTCACTGTTTTACTCGATAAACATAAACTTAATTACGATCTGCAATGGAAATTATCAGGTAACCCCTTCCTAACGGCGACAGGCAAACTTGTTGATGCAACTTGCCAATCCATAAAAGAAGTGTGTGGTATCGAAACAGATTGTTCAACAGGTGGAGGCACATCAGACGGTCGCTTTATTGCTCCGACTGGTGCAGAAGTCATTGAACTTGGTGTCAGTAATGACACGATTCATAAAGTGAATGAATGTGTTTCTGTCGAAGATCTGGAAACGTTGACAACAATTTATACCACTATCCTAGAACAACTTTTAATAGACTAAAAAAATGGAAAAACTAATAGAAAAAACTTTATTCGCAAGTCGATGGTTACTCGCTCCAATATTTTTAGGACTTTCAGTGACGTTAATTGCGTTGATCATAAAGTTCTTTGAAGAGTTATATCATACACTTACTACGATATTATCATTAAGCGAAGCTGAGTTGATTTTGCACATACTATCCATGATAGACATGGCTCTGGTTGGCAGTTTAATTGTCATGGTCATGTTTAGTAGCTATGAAAATTTTGTCTCTAAGATTGATCTGGAAGAAGGTGCTGAAAAACTCGATTGGCTTGGCAAGCTTGATTCAGGAAGCTTGAAACTTAAAGTTGCCGCTTCAATTGTCGCTATATCTTCTATTCACCTATTACAGAAATTTATGGAAGCTCAAACAATTCCCGATAATAAATTAATGTGGTACGTCATAATCCATATGACATTTGTTGTTTCTGCCTTAATGATGGCATTTCTAGACAAAATTGCATTTGCGAATCATCGGGAACATTAACAAGAGAGGAAAAATAATATGAACGTGAAGAAATTTGTATTAGCTTTAATCAGTTCTTTTATTTTTATATTCATATTTGAATGGTTATGGCATGGCATGCTGATGAAAGGCATGTATGAAGCAACGATTGAAGTATGGCGGCCTGAAGATCCTAGCTTAATGGTATACATTTTTGCTGCCCAATTTTTATTTGCTGCAGTTCTTACATTTATATATACAAAAATTGGGAAACATATAGCTTGTAAGCGTGGAATTGCATTTGGTTTTTTTGCAGGCTTGTTATTAGCCGCTCCTCAACTTGGTGCTTATTGTTATATGCCCATTCCGTTGACTATTCCATTAATGTGGATGTTGTCTGTTATTATAGAATGCACTATCGCAGGAATGATAATAGCGACAATATATAAATTTGAAGAATAGCTATTAAGACAATTTATCGGAACAAGTTATATTTGATAATGCAATAGATGGCACGGACGCCATCCTTCCAGTTTATCTTTTTACCTTCGGCATAGGTTCTACCATAGTAAGAAATACCGACTTCATAAATCCGGCATTTCATTTTGGAAATCTTGGCTGTTAATTCGGGCTCCATACCAAATCCGTTTTCTTCAATTTCTATTTGTTTCAGAATATCTGCTTTAAACGCTTTATAACAAGTTTCCATATCTGTCAGATTTAAATTGGTAAACATATTCGACATGAATGTTAATAAGCCATTACCCAGTCGATGCCAGAAATAAAGAACACGGTGTGCACTTCCTGAGGTGAAACGCGAACCATAAACCACATCAGCACGCCCTTCTACAATTGGCGTCATTAGCCACTCATATTCATTTGGATCATATTCAAGATCGGCATCCTGAATAAGAATGACATCACCTTGTGCTTGCTTAATACCTGTTCTGATTGCAGCGCCCTTGCCTTGATTAACTTCATGTAAAATCAATTCGTCAAGTTTGTCCCTAATTTCGTTTTCCAGAATGTCGCGCGTGCCGTCACTCGAACAATCGTCAACAACAATTAATTCGATATCAGACCAACTACTGTTACGCACAGCATCGACAATCTCTTTAATTGTCGCTTTTTCGTTATAACAGGGAATAATGACTGATAGTTTCATATTTTAGTTTTTATTATTCATTGTTAACCCAAAGAGTATCTATAAATTACATATATCGCTACTAGCAAGTTCACAACTTTTTAATAATACGTAAAAAAACCCCGCATCAGCGGGGTTTTTATTTGCTTCCTTTAGTTACGACAAATTATTTTTCGTCAAACTGTGCTTCTTCGGTAGACCCGGTTAGTGCAGTAACAGAAGATGAACCACCTTGAATAACGGTTGTGACATCATCGAAGTAACCTGCGCCAACTTCCTGTTGGTGTGATACAAAAGTATAACCGCGTTCACGACCTTCAAATTCTGGCTCTTGAACCATCTCGGTGTAGTGTTTCATACCTTCGCCACGTGCATAGTTATATGCGAAGTCGAAAGTACGATACCAGTTCAAGTGAATACCTGCCAAAGTAATAAACTGGAATTTATAACCTAATGCAGACAGTTCTTCTTGAAAGCTTGCAATTTGCTTGTCATCAAGGTTCTTCTTCCAATTAAAAGAAGGAGAACAGTTATAAGACAATAATTGTCCAGGACATTCGGCTTGTACTGCTTGAGCAAATTCACGAGCAAAACCAATATCAGGTGTACCCGTTTCACACCAAACCAAATCAGCATAAGGCGCATAAGCAACGCCTCGGCTAATCGCCTGTTCCAGACCATTCTTCACGCGGTAGAAGCCTTCTTGAGTACGTTCTCCTGTTAAGAAAGGTTTATCATTGTCATCGAAGTCACTGGTTACCAGATTAGCTGCTTCAGCATCAGTACGTGCTAATACAATTGTTGGAACACCCATAACGTCAGCCGCTAAACGTGCTGCGGTTAATTTTTGTACTGCTTCTTGGGTTGGAACCAATACTTTACCGCCCATATGTCCGCATTTTTTTACAGCAGCGAGTTGATCTTCAAAATGGGCGCCAGCAGCACCATTTTGAATCATGTTTTTCATTAGTTCATAGGCATTCAGCACACCACCAAAACCTGCTTCTGCATCAGCAACAATAGGTAAGAAGTAATCAATTGCATCTTCTTCAGCCATTTTGCCATCAGCAATGTTTTTCCATTGAATTTCATCAGCACGTTTGAACGTGTTGTTGATACGACGAACCATGGTTGGCACTGAATCATAAGCATATAGAGACTGATCAGGATACATGGTTTCTGAAGTGTTACCGTCAGCGGCAACCTGCCAGCCTGATAAGTAGACGGCTTCCAGACCTGCTTTCGCTTGCTGCATCGCTTGACCTGCAGTGATTGCACCAAATGCATTCACATAACCTTTGTTTGCAGTGCCGTTTACTTTTTCCCAAAGTTTTTCAGCACCATTTTTAGCAATGGTGTGTTCAGGCTGAACGCTACCACGAAGACGGACTACGTCTTCTGCTGAATAATCACGTTTAACACTTGCCCAGCGTGGATTATCCGCCCAGTCTTTTTTCAGATCTTTAATTTGTTGTTCTCTACTACTCATTACGTACTTTCTCCTACTAAATCAAGACAAGTCATGCCTGCGCACTCATGTCTCATTGTGTTTGTTTGCCAGTTTTACCCAAAACAACTTTGCTGAAATGCAAAACATTTTAGGATAGCTCTGATACATTGAGCATGGCACTAAATTTCAGGGACAGCAAAAATAATGAGATCTCTAGTATTTAGCAAGATAATTATGTTAATAATTAGTATTAAATATATTAATAATTAAACTATAATAGAAACTTATGGATCGTTTTTATTACAAACAAAATCGTTTGAAGCAATTACGCGCCTTTTGCTACGCCGCACAATTTAAAAGTATGTCCCGTGCAGCTGAAAAAATGTTTCTCAGTCAACCTTCTATTTCCGTTTTAATTCAATCACTTGAAAAAGACTTTGACCAAAAACTGTTTCTTCGTAAAGGTCCTAGAATAGAACTGACAGCAGAAGGTAGCACATTATTCGAGATGTCCTTGCCTCTGGTTGAAGGTCTAGAAACGCTTCCTGAGAGTTTTGAGGAAAAGTGTAAACATTCGATCGTTGGCAACCTGAATATTGCCGCTGTAGAAGCAATTATTCTCTATACCTTGCCTGATATTATTAAACGTTACACCCAATCTTTTCCCGATATTCATATAAAACTGAATAATGGTAGTGCCGCAAGCGGCGTAGAAAAAGTCCGCAACGGCGAAGTCGATTTTGCTATTAGTTCGACACTAAATGTACCTGACGATGTGCTCTATATACCCATATATACGTTTGAACCTGTTTTAATCACGCCTATTGGTCACCCTCTATTGAAAAATAATAATCTGAACATACATGACATTAGTCAATATGGTTTAATTTTATCGCCGCAGCATATGTCGACTTGGCAAATGGTTGATCTGGTTTTTAAACAAAATAACGTTGATTACAAAGTTAATCTGGAAGCGGGAGGTTGGGAGGTGTTAAAGAAATACGTCGAGAACGGCCTCGGAATTTCAATTGTCACAGACATTTGTTTATCCGGTAATGAAAAACTCGGGCGTACGCCGTTAAATAAATACTTTCCTAAAAGAACCTATGGCTTATTTCTGCGCAAAGGGAAAGTTCTTACTCCTGCTGCGCGTGAATTTATTCAGTGTATTGATCAAGGAGCAGTGGAACAATTTAATGCCGAAAATGAAAAAATAAATAATTCAGGCATTGATATTTATAATTAAGTTCCCATATGTATTTAATGATTAATTCTGGTACAGAATATGCGTCCATACAATTTTAAAAAAAACACTTGATAACATAGGGTGCATAGTATCATTATTACTATATAGAATATTTTATAAAACAGATAACTTTAGTAAAGAGCCGAATTTATGTCAGAAAAAACTGACAATCATTTTGACGATGACTTGGCAACACAAGAAGCCAAGCCGCAACTTAAACAGCCACCATTATATAAGGTGATTTTATTAAATGATGACTACACGCCAATGGACTTTGTTGTACATGTACTGGAGACGTTTTTCCCTATTGACCGAGAAAACGCAACTCGCATCATGTTAGATGTACATAGACATGGTAAAGGCGTTTGCGGAATTTTTACCCATGAAATTGCCGAGACAAAAGTATCATTAGTAAATGAGTGTTCACGTGAAAATCAACACCCTCTTCTTTGTACTCTGGAAAAAGCCTAAAGGAAATTCATATGTTAAATAAAGAACTCGAACTAACACTAAACAATGCATTTAGAGAAGCAAGAGAACTACGACATGAATTCATGACTGTAGAACATCTTCTACTCGCATTACTTGATAATCCATCGGCATCACAGGTACTCAATGCATGTGGCGCAAACTTGAATAGTTTACACAAAGATCTGATTCGATTTATTCAGGAAAACTCACCTATCATTGATGAAAACGATGATCGAGAAACACAACCGACACTAGGTTTCCAACGTGTATTACAACGTGCCGTTTTTCATGTCCAATCATCCGGGAAAAATGAAGTTAACGGTGCAAACGTTTTGATCGCGATCTTTGGCGAACGTGAGTCACACGCGGCTTACTTTTTAAGCCAACAAAATATTGCTCGTTTGGATGCAGTCAACTTTTTATCTCATGGCATTGCCAAGATTGATGAAGAGAATGATGAACATTTTAATGAAATAGAAGAAGAAGAAGGTCGTCCGGAAGAAGCGGCAAAGAACCCACTTGAAGCTTATACCGATAATCTTAATGAACTGGCAAAACAAGGTAAAATTGATCCACTTATAGGTCGTCAAATAGAAGTGCAAAGGACTATTCAAATACTTTGTCGTCGCCGTAAAAATAACCCACTTTATGTTGGTGAAGCCGGCGTAGGTAAAACAGCTATTGCTGAAGGTCTTGCTAAAATGATTGTCGATGGCAAAGTACCTGATGTATTAATGGATAGTGTTATTTATTCACTCGATCTGGGTGCTTTACTTGCCGGTACAAAATATCGTGGTGATTTTGAAAAACGACTAAAAAGTCTTATTTCGGTATTAAAGAAAGAACCCAAGGCTGTTTTATTTATTGATGAGATACATACCATCATCGGTGCGGGCGCAACATCCGGCGGCGTTATGGATGCATCAAATATTATTAAACCGGTATTATCTTCCGGCGAATTAAAATGTATCGGTTCAACAACCTATCAGGAATACCGTGGTATATTTGAAAAAGATCGCGCACTAGCAAGACGCTTTCAAAAAGTCGATGTAGAAGAACCTTCTATTGATGAAACAGTAAAAATTCTGGAAGGATTAAAATCACGTTTCGAAGATCACCATCATATTCGGTTTACACATCAGGCATTACGTACTGCGGCTGAATTAACAGAACGTTATATTAATGATCGTCACTTGCCTGATAAAGCAATCGACATTATCGATGAAGCGGGTGCAGCACAACAGTTACTTCCTAGTTCGAAAAGAAAGAAAACTGTAGGTGTACATGATATTGAAAACATCATTGCTAAAATTGCGCGTATACCGGCAAAGAATGTCAGCACTTCTGATAAAGACGTGATTAAAAACCTTGAACGTAATTTAAAGATGGTTGTGTTTGGTCAGGATGAAGCGATTGATACATTATCTAACGCTATCAAGATGACACGCTCTGGGTTAGGTAATCCACATAAGCCAATTGGTAACTTTTTATTCGCCGGTCCGACCGGTGTGGGTAAAACTGAAGTAACGAAACAGCTGGCTATGCAAATGGGCGTTGAACTGGTTCGTTTTGATATGTCCGAATATATGGAACGGCATACTGTTTCAAGATTAATAGGTGCTCCTCCAGGCTATGTTGGATTCGATCAAGGCGGGTTATTAACAGAAGCCATCAATAAGCAACCACATTGCGTATTGTTACTTGATGAAATTGAAAAAGCACATCCAGACGTTTTCAATCTATTATTACAAGTATTTGATCACGGTACATTAACCGATTCTAATGGACGCAAAACGGATTTTCGAAATGTCATTATTGTCATGACAACGAATGCGGGCGCTGACCGTATGAGTCGTTCTTCGGTTGGTTTTACACAACAAGACCATGCTAGTGATTCTATGGAAAGTATTAAACTCATGTTTAGTCCAGAATTTAGAAATCGTCTGGATGCCACTATTCAATTCAATGCACTAGATATGAGAACAATATCGAATGTTGTTGATAAGTTCTTAATAGAACTTGAAGCACAACTTGATGAGAAAAAGGTCACTATTGAAGTGACTGAAGAAGCGCGAGAATGGTTAGCGACTCATGGTTATGACAAAGTCATGGGGGCACGACCAATGGCACGTTTAATTCAGGACAAAGTTAAACGACCTCTTGCTGAAGAATTATTGTTTGGCAAACTTGAACACGGCGGTCACGTTATTGTTACGCTTGAAAACAATGAAATTAAACCCAAAATTCAGGAAGAAGAACTGGAAGGCGCAGTTTAACTAATCAAGTAATATAGGGGCGATTTTATTTCGCCCCACAGCTCTAGATCAGCAGCATTAATTAAAGCCCTAGGTTCTACCTGTTCAGCTTTTTGCATTGTTGCAACACCAATGCTTACGGTCAGAATATTAAAGATGCTTGATGCTTCATGTCGAATAGCCAATCGCCTGATGTTAACAAAAAAGTTCTCAGCCAGTTTTATCGCGTTTTCATTATCCGTATGCGGCAATAAGGCTCTGTTATCAAAAAATTGATTTTCTGACCAAAAACTAAATTATCAACGTAACTAAATATTTTCCCGCCTGCGGATTAAAAGCACTAATTACTCGGGTATGATGGATAAAAAACAACGCAATCTACTGCAATCTCAAGAATGGCTCCGAATGAGAATGACGAACGTTATTATCAATTCTTATTTGTGACACTGATTTAAGTAATTTAAAAGCAAATACTTTAAATTCAGCTTATTTTTTTAATTAGCGCTTTTGAATTTCGTTGAAAATTATAAATATCTTGTTTTTCTACGGGTAATGATTCAATCGTTATTTCAGAAAAACCTTTTTCAATAAACCAATGCTCAGTTTGGGTTGTTAATACAAATATTTTTTTTGTATTATTTTTTACAGCAATAGACTCAATAAATTTAAATAATAATTCTCCCTTTCCCTGATGTTGATATTCAGGGTGAACAGCCATGCACGCTAGTTCCATCACATTATCATGTTCATAATGATGTAATGCAGCACAAGCAATAACACTGCCATCACGCAGCAAAACAAGATAGTCATCAATCTCGGCTTCTATCTTTTCTCTTGAGCGTTTAACCAGTACACCTTGTTTTTCCAAAGGTTCAATTAAGTCAAGTATTCCAGCAATATCATGCACAGTTGCCTGATTAACTGAATCAAATGGTGCACGACTTAACAAGGTACCAATCCCATCACGCGTAAACAGTTCTTGTAAAAGATTGCCATCAGTATTCTGATCTATATAGTGCACTCGTCTAACGCCTGCTTCACAAGCTTTTATGCCTAATGCTAAAGCTGTAGATGGTGTTTCATCAATTTGATGTGCTGTTTCCGGATTTAATTTTTCTTTTGCCTCATCGCAGGTTATTTGCCTTACAATTTTTCCATTCTCATCTTTTACGATGGATGTGTTATTCAACATAATCAATTTTTCAGCATCCAGTTCGATCGCAAGTTGTGCAGCGACTTCTATTGAACTCAAATTAAATACTTCACCTGTAACGGAATAGCCCAATGGAGACACAAGTACAATCTCCCCTGCATCAAGTCGGGTATTGATTGTTTCTTTTTCTATGCTTCTTACTTTTCCGGTTAGATCCAGATCAACACCATTAACGACACCATAAGGCCTACCAGTAACATAATTGCCTGATGCAACTTTTACTGATGATTCCGCCATAGTTGATTTAGGCAGTCCCATTGATAACAGTGCTTCAATCTGAATTTTTATATCACCTACCGCCTGTTTAACACTACTAATAGAAGCCTCATCAGTTACACGTAAGACACCACAATATTCTGGCGTAACATTTCTTTCTTTTAATAATCTATCTATCTGCGGTCTGGCACCAAAGACTATGACAAGTTTAATTGCCAGACTATTTAACAATGCTAGATCATGTATTAAATGTGTAAAACTATCAGACGCAACAACATCACCACCAATTTGCAAAACAAAAGTTTTGCGCGAGTGTGCATGTATATACGGTGCAGCGTCTCTAAAGCACTTTACAAAAGCGTTTTTATCATCCATTTATTTAACTCACAAAAATCATTAAGCATTATTGACAAAAAATTAATTATCGGTTCAATTTTATCTATTTGTAAATATCCGTTCGGTTAATGCGCTACGTCAATACTACAAACACGGAGAATTGTAACCTGTCAGCACCATATAGACCAAATATCCTGATTGCTTTAGAAACACTTTTAGTCCATCTTGAGCTCAAGAAAAATTATGGTGGCAAAGAATAAAAAATTGAAAAGCCTTGATTAATTATGAAGTTAAATATATTGCTTACAATTGGATTATAAATATATCTTTTATACTAATGCTTAATCATCAAGTTTACATTGATACTGACAATGCCATGTCTTCTTCCAAAGGAGATGTGGATGACGGTTTTGCAGTCGCAGCAATGTTATGTTCGCAACTTACCGTTTTAGGAATCAGCAGTATCTCAGGAAATACTGATGCTTTCTCTGCGTATGAGAACAACAAACTGTTAACTGACATTACAGCCTATAAAGGGCCGCTTTTTTGTGGAGAGAGAGACAGTAAAGATTTAGTAAGTTTTATGTGTAAACACCCAGGTGCTAAAATGGTCGCGTTAGGGCCTATGACCAATATCGCAAGCGCCTTGCAAAGTGGTGCTCAATTTTCAGAACTCATTATTGTTGGGGGAAACAGTACATCAAAAGGTTTCCTCGAACCCATCTGGCCCATGGAGTTTAATTTATGCAAAGATAAAAAATCCTGGAGACAAGTATTTCATTCAGATGTTGTAATTACAATTATTCCTTTAAATCAGGCAAAAAGATTAAGATTCACTCCAAAAAAACTATTCGACATAAATAGCTCTGAAATAGGAAAATTTCTAGGCGTTCATAGTCACCGTTGGTTAGTAAGAAATAGAATTGTCAAAGCACGCAATTGGTTTCCCATTTGGGATTTAGTAGCAGCTATGTATTCGATAAACCCAGCTGATTTTAAAGTTCAGGAGGCAAGTGCGCGCTTAAATAACAGAGGTTATTTACGATTTAATAATGGGCATCGACCAATTCGTATGATAAATGACTTTAACCCCGAACTAGTCTGGAAAAATTTTTGTAATTTACTTTCCTAAAAGACTTTTCTTTAATTCTTTAGTCGGCGGATGATCTCCAATAAATGTGGATAGAAGAACTTTGCTGAACTTTTGTGATTTACATTTAAAAGTCGAGTTATTATTTTTTAGGATATTGCAGGAGTTTGGCGTGAATTCATATTTAATTTTATCTCCTGACCTAATAGTAGATTGGCTATCGTAAAAATCATTTATTTCTTCCGCTATATCCGTGCAACTTTCTTTACAATTATCATCGATAGATTTCTTCCAGCCCTTTTGCATATCACTTTTAACAATCTCTTTATAAAGATACTCAAGTAATATTACAGCGCCATTATTTTTAAGCTCTACCTTGTCTTCATTTGAATATAAAGCAGCAGAGTAAATTTTAATTCCGAACCAACCTGCTTTTCTTATCCCTTCTCCCTTTTTCTTAAGCATAGTTTCACCGAATTGAATTTCTGCCGGATAATCCAACTTTGGACTGGCAAAAGTGTAAAAACTGGGAATTAAAAGTAGAATTAAAATGATTGCTCTATACATGGTAAATATTTGATCATTAAAATCGAGAGAATGCAATGCGTCAGTGGAAAAATAACCTCACCCTGATTCTCAGGGTTCTATTTATAATATTAATGCTTGCAACAGGTATCGGGAAGCTTCTCGATATTCCGGGATTTGCTAAAGTTATTGAGGCCTATCAAATAGGCCTTTCAAGTTATTTTGCCATTGCTATTGGCTTTTCTCTGGCTATGTTTGAATTTCAACTGGGTGTCCATTTAATTCGTAAACCCGAATCGGTTCTTTCGGGCTTTTTACTGACGTTTATGCACCTCGGTTACACGGCGCTTGCAATTATCACTTTAGCTCGTGGCATTCCCATTGAGAATTGCGGATGTTTTGGCGTCTTTTTAGCAAGGCCAATGACGATCCAAACAATATTTGAAGACTTATTCCTCGTTCTGCTATCAGCATTGTTTTGGTATTTACTTAAGCTGCAAGCAAACTCCTATTCCTCACAAAAATGAAGTAGCATTTTTGATAAAATATTAATCATCGGTTCAATTCTGTCTATTTGTAAAAATTCATTTGGTTGATGTGCAACGTCAATATCACCGGGACCCAGAATAACCGTTTCTATGCCCATATCATTATAAAAAGGCCCTTCCGTTCCGAAAGCAACACACTCAGAACGATGTTGTGTCAGCTCTTCGCTTAAAGCAATTATCTCACTGTCTCTGGCTGTCTGCATTGGAGGAATGCCATTAAATAAATTATTAAACTCTACCTTCAGTCCACTTGAAGCTAGCGTTAGTTTCACTCTATTTCTTAATTGTTCACTCAACTCTTCTAACTTCATCCCCGGTAGCATTCTCAAA
The DNA here is from genome assembly GCA_038142205.1 of Pseudomonadota bacterium. Taxonomy (GTDB): domain Bacteria; phylum Pseudomonadota; class Gammaproteobacteria; order Eutrophobiales; family Eutrophobiaceae; genus UBA7359. The sequence goes on from JAYQJO010000001.1 coordinate 1,511,420, forward strand.
TCCAGTGACAATTCACAGTTAGCACAAATACGATTAGGGCTATCACCGCCATGTATTCGACCAAAGTTCATTGTTGGTACAGGCAGTTTGAAATCTTTGTTCGTAAATTCAGCCTGCAATTCATTACGCCATTCTCGTAAAGAAGAAATAACATCATGCATACCTTCAAGAGCACTGTTACCGAAAGTGGGATCACTGGAATGACCTGAACGCCCGTGTATCTGAATCGTTTCGATAATAATACCTTTATGTGAATGAATCGGCTTTAAGCCTGTCGGCTCGCCAATAATGCAATAACGCCCAGAAACTTTATTATTTTGTTGTATCAGTCTTGCACCCAACATCGTGCTTTCTTCATCTGCTGTTGCAACAACAGTAATAGGCGCAGAAAACTTTGTATCAGCCAACCTTTCCAAGGTTTCCAATATGATTGGAAAAAAGCTTTTCATGTCCGCCGTACCTAAACCGTAATAACAACCCTCTTTTTTTGTTAAAGAAAATGGATCGGTATCCCAACCATTCAAATCATAAGGTACAGTATCGGTATGACCAGACAAGACTAAACCACTATTACCACCGCTTTTATTTTCTCCTCGTTTTGCAATGAGGTTACATTTTTCAGGACTGTTACTGACAGGCATAATTTCACAATCAAAACCGAGCGCATCGAACCAATTCGCTAGTACATCAATGACATTCCGGTTACTCATATCATGTGCAGAGTCGATACTGCTGACCGATGGCAGGCGAATCAATTCAGCAAAACAGTCTTCAAATTCAGGGATTTTTCTCATTTTATTATCTTATTTATCTTTATATGGCTACTGGCCTCATGTATTCTATCGCACCTTTGCTAACTGACTGAAATGTAATTTATAAATGGCTAATAAACTGAACAAATACTCATCTATTATCACCCAGCAAAAATCCCAAGGCGCTTCTCAAGCCATGCTTTATGGTACAGGTATGACAGAAGCCGATATGGATAAAGCCCAGATCGGTATTTCCAGCGTCTGGTATGAAGGTAATACCTGTAATATGCATTTGAATGAGCTGGCCGCCAAGGTCAAGGAAGGCGTCAGCAAGGCCGGGCTCGTTGCCATGCGCTTTAACACCATCGGTGTCAGTGATGGTATTTCCAATGGCACAGATGGCATGAGTTACTCATTACAGTCACGCGACATCATTGCAGACTCGATAGAAACTGTTATGTCAGCACAATGGTATGATGCCAATATCTCTATTCCCGGCTGCGATAAAAATATGCGCGGTTGTATCATGGCAATGGGACGTTTGAATAGACCATCAATTATGATCTACGGTGGCACTATCAAACCAGGACATCACAAAGAACAAAAGCTGGATATCATCTCTGCATTTCAGGCTTATGGTGAATATATCGCGGGCAGTATTGATGATGATGAGCGCATGGAAGTTGTGAAGAAATCTTGTCCTGGCCCAGGCGCATGCGGTGGTATGTATACGGCTAATACCATGGCCTCTGCAATCGAAGCATTAGGTATGTCACTACCTTATTCTTCCTGCACTCCGGCAGTTGCTCCCGGTAAGGAAGAAGAATGTTTAAGAGCAGGTGAAGCAATTAAAAACTTGCTTGAAAAAGATATTAAGCCACGCGATATCATGACACGTGAAGCATTTGAAAATGCCATGGTCATTATTATTGCACTTGGCGGTTCGACCAATGCCGTACTACATTTAATCGCTATGGCTCGAGCCGTTGATGTTGAGCTGGGCATAGATGATTTTCAAGCTGTTAGCGACCGCATTCCTTTTATTGCCGACTTAAAACCCAGTGGCCAGTATGTCATGGAAGATTTGCATAACATTGGCGGTGTACCGGCAGTGATGAAATATTTATTAGAACAAGGCTTAATCAATGGCGACTGCTTGACTGTTACTGGCAAAACAATAAAAGAAAACCTGGCTGATGTTCCTGGTTTGAAAGAAGGCCAGGAAATTATTACGCCGCTGGATAAACCGATTAAAGATTCAGGTCATATTCGAATTCTAAAAGGCAACTTCGCGCCGGAAGGTTCCGTTGCTAAGATAACCGGTAAAGAAGGTTTAACCTTCTCTGGTCCTGCGAGCGTGTTTGATTCAGAAGAAGACATGATTAAGGCATTGGAAGAAAATAAAATTGAAAAAGGCAGTGTCATTATCATTCGCTACGAAGGACCCAAAGGAGGCCCCGGAATGCCGGAAATGTTAAAACCCACATCTGCAGTAATGGGAGCTGGTTTGGGTAAAGACGTTGCCATGATCACAGACGGTCGGTTCTCTGGCGGCTCGCATGGTTTTATCATTGGTCATGTTGCACCAGAAGCACAGGATGGTGGCCCGATAGCACTGGTTAAAGATGGTGACACTATTATTATTGATGCGACTAAAAACTCGATTGATGTTGATATAACTGATGACGAAATGGCGAAGCGTAAAAGTGAATGGACCATGCCCGCTTATAAAGCAGTACGAGGAACCCTTTATAAATATATCAAGAATGTGAAGTCAGCATCAGAAGGTTGTGTAACTGACGAATAATTTCGAAGCGCTCATGTAACATGCTGCATTATGATGCGTTTTAATACTTTTATATTTCTTTGCACGTCTGGTAACCATGGGTTGACTTTCAATGCCTTCTGAAAGGCATTAAGTGCCAGATGGAACTCTTGTAATTCCAGATAACACAAACCACGTCCGGATAGTGCGCCGAAATGGCGTGGTTCCAGTTTCACTGTTTCTGCAATATCAGCAAGTGATGCATGATAGTCGCCTATTAGATAATAAACCGTTGCCCGTTTGTTCCAGCCTTCTGCAAAATCAGGCGCGAGCTCGATCACTTGATTAAAATATTCAAGTGCAGATTGAGAATCCTGGTTTCGCATGGCCATATTGCCTTTGATATAAAGCGCATTTATTTCATCGCTATCGTGCACGGCCCAAATCTCCCAAATAGCCGCAGATAAAAACTGCGCCTGATTTAGGCTAGAAATACTCTTCAACTTAACAAATAAAACCTCAAGACGCGGGTCATTCTGATCGGCATGCGCAATAGTCGCAACCAAGGCTGTAGAAACAATCAGTAAAATAGTAAAAATTATTTTCATCGGAATACTTAAATATGGTCCATAAAACAACCAGATTCAAGTACGGATAAAAGTTTATTCATATCATTTAGCGAACACGAGCTTGCTATCATGAAATAGAAAAAATTATTTTCCTAGCCAGCCGCCGGCTGCCTGTATAGGTGTCATATCATTTTCTTTATTGATCCATGCTGACACCGCCATCTTTGGCGCGGTCTCAACGATATCTGGTAATTCCGTCATCACTGTATAAGCTGCTTTATTTTTATAGAGTGGTATTGTTTTATATCCTAAAACAGTGAAGTCATGTTTTAATCTTTTGCCGTGATTCTCACCTGACTTAACATCGGTTTTAATATCAAAACCTAATACCGCTATATTTAATATCAGCTTATTATTTTTCATCTTTTTTACCGGTTTAAAACCTGCTATCAATTCCATATCTTTAATATTCAGTTTTAATTGCCCTACTTCTTTATCCGAATCGACATTTAGTTTTCTCAATCTGAAAAATGAACGCCATTCTTCACCGTTTAATAAAAAACCTGGCGTATACACTGTTTTCAGGTTTTTTGAGCGAGCATAACGCCGCTGCCTTGCTGAATACTCTGGCGAAGAAAACCGATCTTTCCAGCCGATGTAATTCCAATAATCAACATGAAAGGCAATAGGAATTAATGAAGTCCATAAGCCTGAATGTGTTTTAAGTTCACTCAGATACCTGTCTGCTGGCGGACAACTACTACAGCCTTCGGATGTATAAAGCTCAAGCAAACTCACCTGAGTATTTGGACTAGTGTTTGTATTTTCTGCCTGTACTGGCGAGCAATAGAATAATAATAAAAATAGAGATAGCGTTTTAATCATAATCTTCACTGTAATTGTGTAGTGCCGATTTGACTAGTAAACACCGCTAATGTTCAATGCTTTTAAAAAATGATGAATCTAATCTATGAATCAATTTGAACAGTTCTGGGCCGGCGTTGTTGATCTCCTTTGGGGCTTACCGCTTGTTGTATTTATACTTGTCGCCGGCATCTATTTTTCCAGCATTTCCCGCCTTTTACCTCTACGAGGATTTTTCCATGCTTTTGTCATTCTTTCTGGCAAATATGATCGAAAAGATGCGCCGGGAGAAATTTCCCACTTCCAGGCATTAACGGTTGCGCTATCTGGCACAATTGGCATGGGCAATATCGCCGGCGTGGCTATTGCTATCAGCATGGGCGGAGCTGGTGCGATTTTCTGGATGTGGGTTGCCGGTTTATTCGGCATGATTATCAAGTTTTTCACCTGTACGCTTGCCTGCTTATACCGTAAAGAAGATGAGGACGGCGTTGAACAAGGTGGCCCTATGTATTTTATTGAATGTGGTTTGGGAAAGAAATTTAAACCCCTGGCCATTCTCTTTGCTATGGCAGGATTGATTGGCTGTATTCCGATGTTCCAGGTTAATCAACTAGCCGGACTGCTCCATAGTGAGTTATCTATTTCACCGATTTATACGGGCTTGGGAGCTTTAATCTTTATTGGAATTATTATCATTGGCGGAGTAAAACGCATTGGTACTGTAACAGCAAGTATCGTACCTTTTATGTTTCTGGCTTATGTCATATCCAGCTTAATTATTATTTTTCTCAACGTTGAAATCGTCCCTTCCATTATTGCCGATATTTTTTATTCTGCATTTGGTAAGGAGGCTGTTGTTGGCGGCGCGACAGGCCTGATTTTTAAAGAAGTACTTGTCACCGGGATCAAGCGTGCTATTTTTTCAAATGAAGCTGGCGTTGGCACTGAAGTAATGGCGCATGGCGCAGCAAAAACCAAAGAACCTGTGCGCGAAGGGCTGGTGGCGATGCTTGGCCCGTTTATCGATACACATATTGTTTGCACTTGTACGGCACTTGTCATATTAAGTTCGGGTGTTAATCCAATGGACAGTGGTGTATTAATGACTGCGGAATCTTTTAATCAATCTTTACCAGGCATAGGTAATCTGATTGTTTACTTTGTTTTTACATTATTTGCCGTTTCAACAATGATTACCTATTCCTATTACAGCCTGAAATGCGCGCGTTATTTATTTGGAAATAAAATTGGCAAACATTTTGTTTATGTTTATCTAGCCATTATTCCATTAAGTGCTATCTGGACGCAGGGAACGATAATAAATATTATCGATAGTATGTTTGCTCTAATGATCTTCCCGACTTTAATCGCAACATTATTGCTATCTAAAAAAGTACTTGTAGAAATGCAGCGTTACTTTGACAAGCTTTGATACGGCTTTTGAAATAAGCCTTCACTATAATCAATCGAACCATCTATCTTACAGGTACTCAATAAGCTGGTTGAAACAAAAAAAGATAACTTTATTAAATTAAACACAGTGTTGTATTAGAACTCTAAGTTCTTTGGCGTACGCGGAAAAGGAATAACATCGCGTATATTCGAAATACCGGAAACCAACATTAATAAACGTTCAAAACCTAAGCCAAACCCCGCATGCGGTACGCTTCCATATTTTCTTGTATCCAAGTACCACCAGTAATCAGCTTCATCAAAGCCCATATCATTAATACGCTTTTTTAAAACATCGTAACGTTCTTCACGTTGTGAACCACCGATAATTTCACCAATTGCCGGAACGAGAATATCCATCGCCGCGACGGTTTTCTCGTCGTCATTAAGTCGCATATAAAATGCTTTAATATCTTTTGGGTAGTCATAAACGATGACCGGCTGTTTAAAATGTTTCTCAGTTAGAAAACGTTCATGCTCTGATTGCAAATCACTACCCCACTGGACAGGGAATTCAAACTTTTCTCCGCTCTTTTGTAACAGCTCAATAGCTTCAGTATAGGGAAGACGAATAAAATCATTATTAACAATATTTTCCAGCGTTGACATTAAAGTCTTATCAACAAATTTGGCAAACAACTCCAGATCTTCTGCGCATTCTTCCATAGTGTATTTAACTAAATACTGTATAAATTCCTGCCCAAGTTTCATATCATCTTGTAAATCAGCGAAAGCCATCTCCGGCTCAATCATCCAAAACTCAGATACATGACGACTGGTGTTTGAGTTTTCTGCGCGGAAAGTTGGACCAAAGGTATAAACATCCCCCAGACTTAAACAGAATGTTTCTACAGATAATTGCCCTGATACTGTCAGGTTAGCTTCTTTCCCAAAAAAGTCCTGCTCAAAATCAACAACACTCTCTTTTTTTGGAATATTATTTAAATCGAGTGTTGTCACGCCGAACATTTCACCGGCACCTTCACAATCAGAGCCAGTAATAATCGGCGTATGTATCCATTGAAAATCACGTTCTTTAAAAAACTGATGAATCGCAAAGGATAGTTTTGAACGCATTCGAAAAATGGCGCTATATTTATTTGAACGAGGTCTTAAGTGTGCAATCGTCCTTAAGTATTCATCTGTATGTCGTTTTTTCTGTATAGGAAAATCATCAGGTGCACCGCCTAAAATTTCTATTGCCCTAGCTTGGACTTCCCATTTTTGCCCTTTGCCCATTGAGGCTACCAGTTCACCACTGACGGATAATGCGGCTCCTGTTGTCAACTTAACGACTTCTTTATAATTTTCGAGATTGTTATCAACAATGATTTGAATATTCGACAAGCATGAACCATCATTTAATTCTATAAATGAAAAAGCCTTACTTTCCCTTAAGGTTCTAATCCAGCCTTTTATTAATACTGAACTCTGTTCATTTTCTGATTTAAGTAAATCAATTACCTTGCTTCGATCTGTCATGTCACATTCTCAATTAATTATTTTCTCATTTATTACGCGAATATACTCGCCTGTTGCTTCTCGGCTACTTCCTACTAATAAACGGTTTTTACCATCGCTACCCTGTTCAACATAGCCTTCTGCTTCTATTCTTTCTTCTTTTTCTACCTGCCCTGTAAACGTTGCCGTATAAGATACAATTTCATTAATACTTTCATGTTCTACTATATAACGTGCTGGAAAGTCATAAGAAAAAGTATCATCTATGACAGCGGCCTCAATTCTTTTTTTCCCTAATTTATTAAAAGGCCCGCGTTCTTTTACTCGCTCGGTTTTATCGGGAATCATACTGACATCAACTTTCGTAGTTCCTGAAATAAATTTATTAAACTTTCTTGATTCATGCCATTGATATTCTTCAAAACTAATACTGCAATCTCGACGTTGATAAGCATCTTGCCAAAATTCCTCATCCAGATAGTTTAATTGATCAGATTTCATTAAATCTTTTATGACTGCTCGAACCTTAAAAAAGTTTTCTCTGCCATAAACCACCATGTCTATATCAGAACCACTATTATGCGTATTTAACATTAATGAACCGGTTATCCCCAGACATTGTTTATTAATGCCTGCATTTATTAATAATTCGATAAAATTAATCGCATCTTTCTGAATACTGTCTGGCGCAGAACAGTTCAACAACCTATCAATTGCCTCTTCAGGATAATATATTTTTTTTATAAGGTTTAGAGCTATGCCATGTAATTCAATATCGGCATACTGACTATGAAAAACAAAATCCGGATAAATTTCTTTTACTATTGCGCCAGCTTTGCCAGTTTCAAGCTTCTGCATTACATTGTCATCTTTAACATAGCGCAACCATGTTAACGCTCGTTCATCTTCCTGATATTCACTGACAACTGCAAAATAATATTTATTATCAATAACAATATAATCTTTAGGTCGAACAAGCATATTTTTAATCAAATATTTTTTTATCCTTCAAATGCGGCTTCAATAACTTCCTCCAGGATCGGCTTTCCCGCTGGTAATCATCAATACATAAATCTGCCCGATCTTCGGTAATGTCTAGTTCTTCAATAAGGAATTCATATCTGTCAGGCTGGCTTCCATAGATCATACAAATCGTATTATAAAAACGTTGAAAATCGAGACTATGTTCATCCCAGAAATCTATATCTGTTAACTCTTCTATATCTTCGCCTTCAAGATCAAACAAATCTGCCGCACTTAAAGCAACTTCTTCACCGTTTTTATTCGTTAAAATAACCAGCATGGTTGCTAGGCTATCAACAGCATCTTCCTCTTTGCCTGTAATAGGTATTTGTAATAGTTCAACCAAAGCATGTCCTAGTTCGTGATAAAGCGTGTGTTCAATCACGTCCATTGTTACATCAAATAATTCTTCTATGGTTTGTACATACCGTGCATCTTTAAAACGTTGCATCACCTCTAAGGTAAATTCATCTGGCATGAATACTTTATGGGTTTCAGGGTCATATAATGGCCCATCATCGGCACCAAAAACAAATGTTATATCTTCGGGCACAATTAAATAATTATTCATTCGTTCTATGACTATTTTTGATTCTCTCTCTACATAAGAGATTAATTCCTGTCGTTCTGTTACAGAATTTATACGTTCAAACTTGAACTTTCCATTCGCTAACGCAGGCAATGTAACCAACAACATTGTAGCGACTAATACCGAACTGGATAATATATTCATTATTCTTCCCTGCATCCTATATTAATCATTATTCTTTAATTCTATATAACGATAACAGTCAATAACATGATCATTAACCATGCCGGTTGCCTGCATGAAAGCATAACAAATTGTCGGGCCGACAAAGCTAAAACCGCGTTTTTTTAAATCTTTTGACATCGTTCTTGATACGTCTGTTTCAGCGGGAATATCTTTTAAGGATTTCCATTTATTCTGGATTGTTTTTCCTTCAGTAAATTGCCAGATGTATTTATTGAATGTACCAAATTCTTGTCTAACTTTAATAAATGCATTGGCATTTTTTACTGCCGCATGTACTTTCAACTTATTCCTGATTATTCCTGGGTTTTTTAATAATGATTGAATCTTTGCTTCTTTATAGGTAGCAACTTTATTGAAATCAAACTGATCAAATGCTTCTTGATAATTTTTCCTCTTTTTTAAAACAGTAATCCAGCTTAAGCCTGCCTGCGCACCTTCAAGAATAAGGAACTCAAATAATTTATGATCAGAGTGTAACGGCACGCCCCATTCTTTATCATGATATTTTTCATATATTTTTTCACCGCTACACCATTCACAGCGAGAATTATTGTAAGTCATTGTTTACTCGTTAGTTTAAAGGTGGCTACGAATAACCATCGTTTTTTTTATTAAAGCAGTTTGTTTAAAAAGATTAAAGACTGCATGATTCTAGCCGATATAAGCTCCATAACCCATATCAAATTAATAATTACAATGCTAGGTGCTGCAAAAAAAAAAGGGGTTGGAAATGACGACATCCAGAAGAGGGATGACGACAACCAAACGCCTTCATTTAATGTTAATTTTCACAATAATGTTCGCATTATTTTCATTGTTCTCTATTGCACAACTTTCTAAAGCCCTGCAATTACATCATTTAAACTTTATGTTCACACAGAACATAGAATCGTTATCAAACATGCTAGAGAAACATGCTGAAAAACCGCTGGTTGCCAAACAAACTATTGAACATTTGAATAAAATAAAGCAAACACAAGAAGAATGCCTCACCGTATTTAACACAGTTAATGGCTATATCTTCAAGTTCGGCCAAACGATAAGAATAACATCCATCTGTGAAGAAAACCGGTTAATTGTTAATACCATTATAAACAAGCTGATTAATTACGAAGATGAAAGAATGAGCGACGCAGAAGTCATTAACCGTTTAACTCACGCGTCTAAAAAATTAAAGGTTAATAGCGACAACTTTGAAGAACCTGTAAATGAGTTTGCTGATTCGATCAAGATGATGATTAAAAGTTTATTTTTACCATTTACATTTTTAATTATTTTTACTAGTTCTTTAGTATTACGAAAAATAAAATTAAAAACATTTCTTTTACATGATGCGATAGATAAGCTTGAAGAAAGCAAGAAAGAAAAAGAGAAGCTTGCTTATTATGATATTTTAACCCAACTTGCTAATCGTCATTTGTTTTCAAAAATTCTTGAACACGAAATCAATCAGGCAAAACGCTACAACCATACATTTGCTATATTAAATATCGACCTTGACCGTTTCAAACTGATCAACGATACCCTTGGACATGATGCTGGAGACGAACTGATTGTGCAGGTTAGCAAACGTCTGAAGGAATGTACACGTACCAGTGATACCGTCTCTCGCTTTGGTGGTGATGAATTTGTCATGTTAATTTCTGGCCCTAACTCGGAACAAGATGCGAAGATTGTTGCTGATAAGGTTGTTGAGCAAATAGCCCAGCCTTTCATGCTTGGCGAAAATGAAATGCATATTTCATCCAGTGTTGGCATTTCCTATTTTCCAGAAAATGGTAAAGACATACCTACCCTGCTTAAACATGCTGATATTGCCATGTATGAAGCAAAGCAAAATGGAAAAAATCAATTTCGTGCTTTTGATAATACAATTATCAATAAAATTGAACATCGTCTTACATTGGAAAAAGATATCAGAAACTGTATAGAAAGAGAGTTATCCCTATACTTTCAACCTGTCGTAAACCTAAGAACAATGAAAATTATTGGCGCAGAGTCTTTAGTACGCTGGAAACATAAAGAAAAAGGAATGATTTTGCCGGATGAATTTATTCCTATTGCCGAGTCTATCGGTCTGATTGATGCCATCGGTGAATGGGTCATCAATGAATCGTGTAAACAATGTAAAATATGGCGTGAATTATCTGGTGAGAACTTTTTTGTTGCTGTTAATGTTTCTGCACGTCAGTTAAAAAACAATAAACTCGTTGAGTTTATAAAGGAAAAACTGGCGTATTACGAACTTCCTGTTGATGCACTTGATATTGAAATTACCGAAAGCGTATTTTACGGGGATGATCCTAATGCAATTGACAACCTCAATAAACTATCAGAAACAGGACTTAAACTGCTACTTGATGATTTTGGTACAGGCTACAGTTCATTAAGTAGTTTACATGGGATGCCATTTGATTTTTTGAAAATAGACAAGAGCTTTATGGATGTAAAACATAGTAAAAAAGCAATCATGACAAAGTCGATTATTGATATGGCAAAAAACTTTAACCTTCAAATTGTTGCTGAAGGTGTCGAAGATCAAAGTGCCGTTGATTATTTACTCGAACATGATTGCGTCTATGCGCAGGGGTACTTTTTTCAAAGACCCGTTCCTGCAGAAGAACTTGATATTACAAAAACTTATAAACAAGAAAAATCAAATATCGTTGCCTTGAAAACGTAAGTACTTTTTCAACAGTATTATCAGTATTCCAATATTTCACGCAGATAAACTTAAACATATTAGTTAATTACTCTTAATAATCGTATTTAAAACTCTTAAATTAAGTTCATTAATCAAGATATGACTTCTTAATGCTCAGCAGCACCCTCTGCACCTAACCCTGTTTGAGATCGCACATATTGATTTTCAAATTCAAGTGCTTCTGCTTTAGCTGATTCTGAATTATCAAGTTTTGAAACTAGAAAAATAAATATAAATGCTGCGCTCATGGAAAATAAAGCTGGATGTTTATAGGGAAAGATAGCTTGTTCATTACCAAGAATATCAACCCAAATGGTAGGACCAAAAATCATACACAGTATCGCTGTAATCAAACCAATACTACCGCCGACAAATGCGCCGCGAGTTGTAAGCTTTTGCCAGTACATTGATAAAAATAATATCGGGAAGTTAACGCTTGCAGCTATCGCAAAAGCCAAACCAACCATATAAGCCACATTTTGTTGTTCAAAAATGATGCCAAGAAAAATCGCAACAATACCAAGCGCAATGGTTGATATTCTTGAGACACGAACCTCCTCTCCTTCCAATACTTGTCCATGTCGTATCACACTGGCATAAAGATCATGCGATATTGCCGAAGCACCTGATAAGGTTAAACCGGAAACAACCGCAAGAATCGTTGCAAAAGCAACCGCTGAGATAAAGCCAAGAAACACTTCTCCACCAACAGCCTTAGACAAATGAATCGCTGCCATATTATTGCCGCCTAAAATACCACCTGTTTTGGAATCTAAAAACTCAGGGTTATTAGTCAACAGAACAATAGCGCCGAAACCTATAATAAATGTCAGTATATAAAAATAACCAATGAAGCCAGTTGCATAAAATACAGATTTACGTGCTTCACGTGCATCAGGAACGGTAAAAAAACGCATAAGAATATGAGGTAATCCGGCAGTACCAAAAATTAACGCCAGACCTAACGAAATAGCGGAGACAGGGTCGGAAACCAGTCCGCCCGGCGCCATAATACTTATCCCTGTATCATGCACATCAACAGCAGTACGGAACAATAACTCAAATGAAAAATCCATTTTCGACATCACAGCAATAGCCATAAAACTGGCACCGAGTAATAATAAAATCGCTTTAATAATCTGAACCCAGGTGGTAGCGAGCATACCACCGAACGTGACATACAAAATCATCAAAATGCCAACAATGACAACGGCAACAATATATTCAAGACCAAACAAGATCTGAATCAATTTCCCTGCACCAACCAGTTGTGCAATTAAATAGAGTAAGACAACGGTTAAAGTACCGCTCGCCGCCAAGCTTCGAATAGGCGCAGGCTTTAAACGATAACTTACCGCATCAGCAAAAGTATATTTACCCAGGTTTCTTAAACGTTCAGCAAGTAAAAATAAGATAAGAGGCCAACCAACGAGAAAACCGATTGAATAAATCAAACCATCAAAACCACTCGCAAAAACTAAACCTGAAATACCTAGAAATGAGGCTGCCGACATATAATCACCCGCGATTGCCAAACCATTTTGAAAACCGGTTATCGAACCACCTGCGGCATAAAAATCTTTCGTACTTTTTGTTCGCCTCGCAGCCCAGTAGGTAATACCCAATGTTGCTGTTACAAAAGCCAGAAATAAGGTGATCGCTGTCGGGTTGAGCGATTGTTTATCAACTTCGCCTTGTATTGCATCGGCGGCATACGCCACCGTTGGTAAAGAAATAAAAAATAAAATGATTAAATGAGAAAAGATATTACGCATCTGAGTTTTTCCTCGCATGTTCTACAATGTCTTTTATTAAATGATCAAATTCACCATTCGCTCTATAAACATAAACACCTGTTAGCAAAAAACTAAGAACAATAACGAATAAACCGATAGGAATTCCCCACGTAATAACACTATCTTCATAAATGGGAATAGCAAATATTTCGGGAGCAAAAGCAATGATAAGAATAAAACTGAAATAAGTGAGAAAAACAGTACATGTTAACAACCAGCTAAACTGACCGCGTTTTTGTTCCAGTATGAAACTCCGGATCTGCATATATCTGTTTAAAGAGATGCTCCATCGTTCGCCCCCACTTTATTTATTGTTATAACTCGATGGTATCACAGCTGATTTTTTACGCACTCTGATTTGTCTGGAAAAGTTATTCAAACTCTTGACATGAATTTTCCTGTGCCGGTATTAATGCGAATGACTTCACCTACTTCTATATACTCCGGCACCTGAACTTCTAACCCCGTACATAATGTTGCAGGCTTGGTTCGCCCTGTTGCCGTTGCGACTTTTAAACCAGGAACTGTTTCAATAATTTCCATATCAACTGATTGTGGCAATTCAATACTCAATAAGACATCATCCATAATCAAGGCTGACAATCCTTCTATACCTTCAGTGATATACTCCATCTGTTCTTCAATATCATCAGCCTTTACTTCATATTGGGAAAAATCTTCATTATTCATAAAAATATAGTTTTCCCCATCCTTATAGGAAAACTGAATTGACTGTCGTACACAATCCGCTTCTTTTAACACATCATCACTTTTATACGATTCATCCAGTTTTTGCCCTGTCTGTAGGTTATTAAATCGAACCTTATATAAGGTCGATGCACCACGGGATGAGGGACTTTTCGCTTCAATTTGTTTAACTGAATGTGGTACACCATTGATTTCCACAACAACACCTCGCTTCAATTCACTTGCTTTAGGCATTTTTACTCCTGATGTGTGTTACAAAACTGTTATTAAGATTTGATTAAATAACGTCTAATAAATTAATTTATTTGTTAAATAACTTTCGAATCTTTTCTATGCGTCGCCGATTAACCCCAAAATCATAATAGCCGGTACGCGACGAAGAACGGACATGAATCACTTCTTGTTCGGCTACTAACGTAAATTCAACATCATCAATAAAACGAAAAATGAGACTCTTAACCTCTGCCTTTAAAATCCCAGGTTCATTTGTTACAAGCGTGACACGTTTATTCCGAAGCAAAGCTATTTTTAATCTTGCCATAGCCTTATCAGGCGAATCATTAAAAATATAAGGTTTAATATAATGGTTTGAGTTTGTATCTGCCATACTCGAAACACAGTTTGGTGATTCCGGGCATGTCATATTAATCTTCTCTATGTCTTGTGCAAAAGTGTACGATGAAAATGGAATTAATAATATGATGATCAGTGTTCTTTTCAGCATACAAATATACCCCTAAACTTTAGGTTATGAAATCAAGATATTTGATACTACAATTATCTGAAAGAAGAAAGGTTAATATCTATTATATTGTCATTGTCTAGGAAACGTAAATACGATGCACATCTGCTATTGATGTTTCACCCTGTCTTGCGTATTTGATTGCACACTCTACAATTGTTTGCATACCCCATGAAGTGGCAGTTTGTTTTAGTTCCATGGTCGATGCTTTGGCTAAGATATTTTGCTGTATGCTATCTGTGACTTGTAAAAATTCATAAGCAGATAATCTTCCTGCAACACCAGTTTGACCACACTCATCACAACCTTTGCTGGTATAGAATACTTCATCCACGCCTAAACCTAATAGCTGTCTTGTTGTCGATGCAACTTCTTCTTCAATTTTGCAAAATTCGCAATTTTTGCTGATTAGGCGTTGCGCAACAACACCAATTAACGAAGATGCAATCATATACGGTTCTACATTCATCTCTTTTAGTCTTACTATCGAATCAGCGGCACTATTAGTATGTAAGGTACTTAATACCATATGTCCAGTTTGAGCGGCTTTTATTGCAATCTCAGCAGTTTCCTGATCTCGTATTTCACCAATCATGATGACATCTGGATCATGCCTCAATATATTTCTTAGAGCCCGTCCAAAATTTAAATCAATAGACTGTTGTACTTGAATTTGTTCAAGACCATCCAGTCTAATTTCAACTGGATCTTCAACAGTTATAATATTGACATTCATACTCTTTAAAACATTTAATGCAGAGTACAATGTAGTTGATTTACCTGAACCAGTTGGTCCAGTCACAAGTATCATTCCCGCACCACGATGCAATAATTCAAGTAACCCAGCAGTATCTTTTTCATTAAACCCTAACTCTTCTACAGGTTTTAAAGTGGCAGCACTTGCTAGCAATCTTATCACTACACTTTCACCTTCAACCGTAGGCATACTTGATACACGCATATCAACTTTCAAATCATCCGTAGACATCTGAATTCTGCCATCCTGCGGTAATCTACGTTGCGCAATATCCATTCGAGCAATGACTTTTATACGACTGACAATCGCAGGCAAGAGACTTTTTCCAAATGTCTTAATAAGAATAAGCTTGCCATGTATTCTAAAAAGAATCTGGACACCATTAGATACAGGTCTGATATGAATATCTGACGCAGCACGTTTAATACTTTCAATTAATAAATTATGCACCAGGCGAACAATTGGTTTTTCATTCGCTATTTTTTCTAGATCACTGCCATAGTCCCTTATTTCCTCAACAGGAAAGTTTTCAGCTTCAATCTGATGAACGTTGAGATCAAAATTATCACCATAGTATTGGTCAATTGCCCACTCTATATCTTGAGGAGTAGAGACAACCAACTCTACTGTTTGATTTGTCACGAAACTTAGTAACTGGTGAATATGATTCATTGTTGGATCAGGTATAGCTATGACAAGTCTTTTTCCACAAAGTGTTAGGGGCATAGCTTTTTCTTTTTTGCTACATCGACAGGTAGATATTGAAGAACTTCAACATTGACACCAAATTCTTTAAGTTTTACGAATGGTAGCCCCAGTTTATTAGCAATTGCAGAATGGACAGCTTCTTGTGAAGTTGCACCAATATCGATGAGGATATCGCCTAAGCGACGACTCCTATTCGTTGTTTGAAGGTCTAATGCCTCATCTAATTCTTCTTCTGTAATCAAACCTTCTGAAATTAATAATTCGCCTAATCGTACACTTGGAAAATCAAAATTTTCCTTTTGTTTCTCCAAAACTCGTTCAAGGTCTTCTTCATTAACAATGCCTTTATCCTTTAGGTATTCACCCAGCGGTTTCTTTCGTATATTTTCCTGCTCTTCAACGCCAAGTTTAAGTTCATTTTCTGTAATGTTTTCTGACTCTTTTAGAATAGTTCCGATTTGTGGGCCGATATCATAATCATCAATCCCTAAATTCGGAATGAATAGCCTCACAACATAATGTTTTTCCACAACTTTGAATATATGAACTCCAACATCATCATTACTTGTGTATGCTGAATCTCCGGTTATACATTCTCCATTTTCGAAATTGACTTTATAGGGTTGTTTTTGACTGCACGTTTTAATTGATGGAGGAAAATATTCATTTGATGATCCTTCACCTATGTATAAAAGTTCTGATAAAAATTGAATATATTGGCATTTCTCAAAATCAATATATTCGATTTTTTGTGATGCAGAAGATATGAGATGTATAACCTTTTCAGTCCCATCCAGTTTGACTAACATTCCTGTAATAACATCACCATCCACGTGATGTAATTCAACTTCGGCATCTTTTAGTTGTTCCTGACCCACACCAATACATATAGGTACTTCAGGAAGGTCAATTACATAATCTACAGACCATGCCGCTTCATCGTATTCAGTCATTTTGATACGAACCTTAACAAATTATTAATAGATATATTTACATCGACTGCGATAGACCAAACCTTTAATTTAAAACAGGGAAAACTGATAAGAAATTTGACATTTTTGTTACAAAAAGAGCTTTATTTTACGTATTTAAACAAGACAAAGTATAAACGTGGTAATTCAATAGAGATTGTTATATGGTTATCCCATTAGCAGTTATTTGTAGCGGTACCGGTAGTTAATTGCAGTGTATTACAGCAGTCTTCCGTCAATCTGCGTCAACATTATGCAGCTAATACATTGTTTATTAATTTTATAGGAGCAATACAAGAAATGGCTACAGGTACAGTAAAGTGGTTTAACGACAGTAAAGGTTTTGGGTTTATTTCTCCATCTGACGGCAGCGCTGATGTATTCGTACACCACACTGCGATTAATTCAGACGGTTTTAGAACGCTTACAGAAGGACAAAGTGTAACGTTTGATACAGAGCAAGGTCCAAAAGGCCCAAGCGCTACGAATGTATCTACAGAATAAGTAAAACAACAACTGTCTTAATAAAAAAGCCTCGTTAAACGAGGCTTTTTTATTTTGCACTGCACAATTTTTATTGTTGTTTTAAATCTTCTTTACGCCCTATCCGATATGAATCAACCATACCTACTATCCAGCAACCGAATATTGTAATAGTTAATAAATTAAGTTGGTGCAGCCCTGTATCAGCCAGACCTTTTGTCATTGCTGCTGTAATTTCAATAATGTCTGGTGCTATCTCGCCGTTTAGTATTTTATCGCTTATCGCTTCTGCAAGACGAAAAACAGAAATTGTAAAAACACTCAGACACACAACTGAAATTACCGTTAAAAAACCGCCTATAATTGGCTTTTTAAGGTAATAATGACCGCAGCCGGGAAAAAGCAAAGCAGAGAACAAAAGTGCCTTTGTTGATTTATTCATTGAACTTATTTTGCCGCCTCAATAGACAAATAGAATCGATAACTTTAATGTTTCGATTTTCTTCTATCCGCAATCAATCTTCTTTCCAAACTGGCTCGACGTTCATTATCAACAATAATGTCTTCTATCCTTCTATTTTGTAATAACCTACGTCCGGTTTTTGGTTGATTGATTTTACGATGTAAGATGTAAGTCAAAATATGTCCTCTCTGAATAGCATAAATATAGTAACAACTAGCACTATTTTTCAAGCCCTAAAGTCTTTGAGTCATACCAGACCAAAGCACTCTATCTTTTCAGATAAATAAAATAAAAGATTATTAAATCCTACTATTTTATTGATCTAGATCAAGTAATTCTCTTTCAGACATTTGCCAACGTGCCGATAACTTCAATGAACTACTTTAATGGCATATTTTATTTCTGCATGGATGCTAATTTAAACACTCTCAGGAGTTTACTATGAGACAAAACCTACCCATCACGGGAAAAAATTACGATTATGCTGCGTCGCAGCGTATCGTTTCAACTACTGATACAAAAGGTCGTATCACTTATATAAATGAAGATTTTATAACTATTAGTGGTTTTTCCAAAGAGGAACTTCTTGGTAAAGCGCATAATATAGTCCGCCATCCTGCTATGCCATCGGTGGCGTACGAAGATTTATGGAATACCATAAAAACAGGTAAGCCATGGATGGGAATGGTTAAAAACCGTTGTAAAAATGGCGACCATTATTGGGTCGATGCTTTTGTTACTCCAATGTACGAAAATGATGAAATCATTGGCTATCAATCCGTCAGGGTTAAACCTTCACAAAAACACATTGATTCAGCAGAAAAATTTTACAAACAAATTGAAGAAAAGAATGATCCTTTATTCAGTAAAATAAAATACGGCTTAATGGGTAAGGTTTTTCTATCCAGTATATTGGCCGTAACCGTTGGTTCGTTAATGTATTATCTGCTAACAGCGTTATATACATCAAATACGCACTTGATATTTCCTTTATCGTGTATTGCGATGCTAGTCGCTCATTTCTACTTCGCTAAAACAATTGCCAAACCGTGGCAACACGCAGCAAACGAAGCCTCTGAAATGATAGACGACGCTGTTGCTCAACAAGTTTATACAGAAAGGCATGATGAACTGGGGAAATTGCAACTCGCGATACACATGCAGAAATCAAAGCTTGAAGCGGTGATATGGCGCATTGGTGATGCGTCTGATCAGTTAAAAAGTTCTGTTGAAGCATCCGTGGTGACTGTGTCACAAACAGAGCAAAATAAGGACAAACAAAACCGTGAAATTGAACATCTGGCAACAGAAATGAATGAGATGACGGCTACCGTTCATGAAATAGCCCAGAACACGAATAATACAGCTGATGCAACACAACATGCTGACAACCAGGTAGTTGAAGGTAAAGGTGTTGTCGAAAAAACAATACAATACATTAATGGACTAGCAAATGAAGTTGAAAATGCGGTTGCTGAAATTAATACGTTGGCGAATGATAGTAATGAGATCGGAACAATAGTCGAAGTCATTACCGATATCGCTGAACAAACAAACCTACTCGCGCTTAATGCAGCAATTGAAGCAGCACGGGCAGGTGAACAAGGCCGAGGCTTTGCTGTTGTTGCAGATGAAGTCAGAACATTAGCGAGTCGTACCCAAAGCGCTACTCAGGAAATCCAGGGTATGATTAGTAAACTACAATCTTCTGCTGACTCTGCTGTTAAAGTCATGGAAAGCGGCCAAGAAGCAGCAACGCAAGCAGTAGCAAAAGCAGGCACTGCAGGAGAGTCACTTGACTCTATTACCAGCGCGGTCAACACCATTACGCAAATGTCGACACAAATTGCAACGGCTGCCGAAGAACAAAGTGCAGTGTCTGAAGAAATTAATCGTAATGTAATACACATTAGTGAACTTTCTGAACAAACATTGAATGGCAGTCAAATGATAAGCAGCTCTAGCAATAATGTCGATAAAGAAGTAGTCAGACTAGAAAACCTGGTTAAACAATTTAGTAACAACCTGTAAGTTACAAAACAAACGATGGCCAGAAAATTCTGGTCATTTTTTAATAAAACAATCTGCCCGAATTAAAGTTGGCTTAAGTCATTCTGCAAACAATGCATCATCGTTATTGTAATCTATCAATTAATAATTTTTAAATCTTTCAAACTATCTTCATTATCCTGTTAGTAAGTTTATTGTCGGTAGCGATGTAGAATCTAATGACCGTAGATACCAAGGACAAACCTTTACCTTCAAAACACACCTCTATCAAGGATATGATATTAGCAGAGAAGTAGACACTCCTTTTGAGATAAGTCGGT
Source organism: Pseudomonadota bacterium (assembly GCA_038142205.1). Lineage (GTDB taxonomy): Bacteria > Pseudomonadota > Gammaproteobacteria > Eutrophobiales > Eutrophobiaceae > UBA7359. Next base: position 1,531,746 of record JAYQJO010000001.1, read on the forward strand.
ATATATGAAAATATTAATAAAAATACGACTTTTCTGCATCATTTGTTAGAATGTTCACATGATAGAAAACACGAACTCTGGAATTACAAGTGCATGCGCTATTATTATCTGTAGCGTGTTGCTTACCGCTTGTAGCAACTATCCGAAGATTATTTCAGCGACAGAAACTAAAGTTATCTTAGATTCCAAGCCTAAACCTGAATTTTTTTTGGATGCATATGATTTAGCACAGAAAAAATGCACAACAGATGAACGTACCGCATACCCTACATACATTACAGATGGCGCGGATAGTTTGAATAAAATCGCATTTAACTGTTTCGATCCAAATGCAGAAGCGGAGGTCGTGGCGGAAGCAGAAATTATCGAGGAAGAACAAGCTGAGACTACTCTTGAAACTGAATCAGATACCGAAGCAATATCAGAAGATCCTTTGGAAGAAATACCTTTAGAAGAAACAGCGGAATAAGTATTAACTTACTATTGTCCTGAATGTTAAGTTAATCCTAGGTTCAGTTACTTTCTTTGTTTTTGGCACACAATGTAACCAGTTATGTTGTGTTCGAGCTTTCATTACGATAAGGCTTCCATTCTCTAAAATCGTAGAAAAAGTTTGTTTTGTCTTTTTATGTTTAAAAGAAAACTTTCTTTTTGCGCCTAAACTTAAAGAAGCAATCGCACCATTTTTTTTCAAGTCAGCTTCATTATCGCTATGCCATGTCATGCCTTCACTACCATCATGATACAAGTTAAGCAGACAGGAATTATAGCTTTCCTCTGTTTGCTGTTCGACCATAGCTTTTAATTCTTTTAATGCTTGAGTCCAAGGCAATGCTTTTTTTGTTATATTCGAATAAGTATATTCAAAAGCTTTATCACCATACCAAGCTGCTTTACGTTTTGTAACAATACGTTTGCCAAAAATAATAGCTGTATCATTTTTCCATTCAACTGTATTGAATAATGTTTTGAAATAATGATCAGCATCAGTTACAGATAGTAGCTGCCCATAATAATCAACAATACCATCTTGTTTAAGGATGTTTATCGGCAATGATTCAATACTATCAAATAGATCCAAGTTTAAAACCCTTAATAATGTATTGGCATGACAAGAATATAACTTTAACCTTTGTTGTAAGGTTACACTATATAAGTATTATATAATTTATCACATAACATCTATATTGAATTAAAGTTATTTAAAAACTTAAAGTAATAGATCATTCAATATTTTTATTTTTGTAAATCAGAAAAAGAGATGTTGGCTGTCATAGTCGATGAAAATAAAGCGGATAAATTATTTCAATATATCTTTTTCGAAGCAGCTATTAATCGACCTCATGGCGGCATTATATACATGCACGCTTTACCAAAATCGACAGAATTCATATTGCCTGAAGTACCGGAAGAAGATTAATAGTAAGGTGAGTCCATACCTTTACTCGCGTCAGCCACAACATCACCATTAAATAATTTTACAGACAGGTTTCCGTTAACCTTCTTTGCGAATGGAAGCAACAGTTCATCAATATATTTCTGCGCAAATTCCAATGAAGAAAACTCATAAAAACCACCGACCGAATGATTGTTAACACCACTCAGCCAGGTTTTTGATTTAAGACCGTCAAACTTCTGCATCTCTGAATTAATAGGTGCCCAATCAATTTCTTCAAATGGAATCGAAACCTGATACTCGGCATAAAGAAAAACTTTTTCTGGATTCATAATTTTCTCCGTAGTACATCTTGTAAATCGCAGTCTATCATGAAGAATTTTAAATATTTTATTGATTTAAATCATCGAAAAGATGAAAAAATAAGAATCGAGTAAGTTACCTTAAAAAAATATAACGATGAATTGTTTATTGGAGATGGTTATGAGCGAACTGGATTACGATGCAATGCTAAGTTATTTCAACAACTTCGGCAGTGAGAAAAGCCGCACACTAGGTTTCAATGAATTCATACCTGGGTGGGGAAAACAGCAATAAGCCCTTTTCCATACTTTATCTCAGGAAAATATTCTTTTTATCTTTTCAAAGTGAGAATTTTCTCACATAAAAACATGCAAAAATAAGACTTTTGCACATCACACAGCATAAATCAGCGTCTATACTAATAGCCTATGTTACAGAATATTTTTTCAAAACCCGTCGAACTGAAGATTAGTGACAAAGTCATTACATTCAAGTCTATGGAAGACTTCGAATTTGCCATGAACTCAAGAACTATGCTGCCGCAAAGCAGAATTATCGAAGCAGTTAATGCAAGCCAGAATGAATTAAACATGGAAGCAAATAGCATTGATGTTGCTATTGAACAAATCACTGAATTAATCAAGCAGAAAAAAGAAAGCGAAGTTACGCAAAAGCTGAAGTCCATAAATCCAGTAATTTTTTCTAATGATAATAACTGGCGTGATATTTTTTTCGCATTGAAAAAACACCGCTCTGTTGAATCCAGTCAATACAAATTCATCGCACTAAAAGCCTATTTACAATATTTGGAAAACAGAAAAGAAACGATTCAATCGATGAAAACACGATTAGAAAAAACAGATGAACAACATAGTAATGCTGAACCTGTTCAATTCAGAACTGGCGAGTTAGACATTGATGATAATTTCGACTCCGCAGTGCTTGCTGAAGAACTCGGATTGAAAAGCATACCCACAAGTAAATATGTATCTATTGATATTGAAAGAGGTGATGAAATTCCACTGTTATTAGCAAACTACCAATGTAAGTTGGTCATAAAAGATGGGGTAAAATTTATCGATAACGATAAAGTCTCATACCCGATAACAGCAGGGATGAACAAAGTAGGCAGAGGACGCGAATGTTCAATTCGCTTCAATGATACGATGCAACGTATTTCCAGACTTCATTTAATTATTATTAATCACGATAATAAAAAACTGGAGTTATCCGATGTTTCTACTTACGGAACTTACTACCTGAAAAAAACCAATAAAGATTGACCGCCACTCTGAGCTAAACCATTAAGGGTAATTCTACTGCGATTCTTAAATCAATACAGTTTAAAATAACAGCAAAGAGATATTATCTATTGGTAGTTTCTTGCGTCTGTTCCAATAAATTACAATCCTCTTTTAAATCATTAACAAATCGTTTATTACCTTCTTTTAAAAAACCCAAGGCCATTTTCGGCATTAACTGTTGCTGCGTTTCTTTTATAATCGCTTTCATTACTTCTTCTTTTTACTATAAACGTTAGCTAATCCTATCCTATTTTTTATAGGACAGAATATAAAAAGCAATCGTAAAAACATGCTTTGTTGTTAATATTTCTTTGGTACGAATGTCTGCGTATGCATTGCCGAACGTTTATAATATTTTTCTTTCTTCAACCGAGGTATTTGTGGAATTTTAGGTTTCAAATCCTTATAGGGAATCATACTTAATAGATGAGAAATACAATTTAGTCTGGCGCGTTGCTTATCATCTGAAGGTACAACATACCAAGGTGCCTGAGGGATATCCGTATTAAAAAACATATCATCCTTACATTTGGAATACTCTATCCACCTTGATCGAGACTCCATATCCATCGGACTCAGTTTCCAGAACTTATGCCGCTCTTGCGCGCGTGCTTTAAAACGTCGTTCCTGTTCAATATTACTAACTGAAAACCAGTATTTAATAAGAATATTTCCGGAACGCACCAGAGAACATTCAAACTCCGGACATAAACGTAAGAACTCGTAATACTCTTCATCTGTAGATAAACTCATCACTCTTTCAACACCGGCACGGTTATACCAACTTCGATCAAACAATGTGATCTCACCGGCTGCAGGTAAATGTGCAATATAACGTTGAAAATACCATTGTGTTTTTTCCCGTTCAGTTGGTGCAGGCAAAGCAACAATATTACAAATACGGGGATTCATATGTTGTATAATACGTTTAATAACTCCGCCTTTACCCGCAGCATCACGACCTTCAAAAACAACTACAACCTTAAGGTCTTTTTCCTTAACCCACTCCTGTAGTTTGACCAGTTCTACCTGTAGTCGAAACAATTCCTTCTCATAAAATTTTTTCGATAGTTTTTCTTCTTTCTTACCACGTAACCTCGGGTCATCTTCATGATAAGCATCGACTAAATTAATAACCTTTTCCCTAGGTTTGCTTGCTTTTTTCCTAACTGTCGTCTTCTTTTTTTAATTATTGTTTTTTTCTTAGTCATAACCTTATTATTCCTTAGGTTTCGATTTACTAATTAGTATAGTTACAAAATATCGAGCAAACGCAATATCGCTATTTTATACTTTAAGTATAGACAGAAATTTTGTATGCATGGTAGATCTGCATCAAGCGAAAAGAGTTAAACTGAAAGGTAAGCTATTTACCTCTAATTCATATAGCCAGATTGATGGAAGTAGATCATTGCGAAGATTAAAAGTAAGTAAAGCAACAAAAAATAATGTAGCAAAGATTTTGCCCACAATTGTTTCAGAAATCATAATACGCTTAATACTGTTAAATATATTGATAACCAATAAGACAAAAACAAGAGAAAAAATATAATCAAGCTGGCGGTACGTTTCGTCGTTATCAATTGTTTCGGAAAGACTAAAGCCAAGATAAGGTGTGAAATTGATCAGATCAATTCAACAAAAAAACACATCAGATTTAATAGTTCTACTGAAGTTCTAACTTACTAATTTTTAATAAAATTTACTACTTTTGTTACACAGTTATAGCACCTTTATATCAATAAAAGTCTAATAAAAATAAATCTTGACTCAATTTTGTCATTATCTTCACAAGAAATTTACATCTGTCTGTATATATTCTAACTAAGAAAAACATATACGCATTTAGAGGTTAAGCATGTCAATAGAAAGTGCTTTAAATAATTCAAGAGTCATAAAAGGTATTACCTTTACCTTAATCGCAACCATGATCTTGTTAAGCATGATGGCTGGTGCGGCACAGGAACATTCACATAAAAAAACTGATCAGAACATCGTGGATGTTGCTGTTGAAAATGGTAACTTCAATACACTGGCGGCGGCACTTAAGGCAGCCGGTCTGGTGGATGTATTAAAAGGCGATGGTCCTTTTACTGTATTTGCCCCAACCGATGAAGCATTCGCAAAGTTACCGAAAGGCACAGTAGAGTCATTGCTACAGCCAGAAAACATTGTTCAGTTGAAAGCCATCCTGACTTATCACGTCGTCCCCGGAAAAGTACTGGCGAACGATGTTGTGAAGCTGGACAGCACAACCACAGTCAACGGTGCAGATGTAAATATCTCTGTAATTGATAGTACCGTAAAGTTAAACGATGGAAGTAAAGTAATTATGACGGATGTCAAGGCAAGTAATGGTGTCATTCATGTTATCGATAACGTCATTTTACCACCAAATTCATAGACTTATTTCTTCTCAGTAGTTTCTTTACCTCCCCATAAAAGAAACTAGGACTTTGGCCGGCTAATGCCGGCCTTTTTTATTCCCGATACAATCTAAAAAAACAGCTCAACTATGCCTTTACATTAAGTATCGGATCCTTGATTTGATCATCGACTTTTAGAGCCATGGCTGAGGCTGCTACTTATTGTTTAGTTCAGTTTCAACTTAACGTTATTCGCAACAAAATCTGCCAAGTTGATACCTCTGTCCGTAGTAGCAATATTGCTAACTGCATCCGTCACTCGCTGCAAGCCATATTGAATACCGAGCAATCCTAATTGAGAAATAATAGACATCATATTTTTCCTCTAATAGTCATAAGATAACTGCTTAACTGCTATCCAATTAATTTCTTTAGAAAAACCATTCGCTTAACTGTGACCTACAGTTACAAAAAAAATTGTGAAACATCAATAAACTTGAAGATTGATAAAGCTGAAAAGCTCAATCAACTTTTATTTAATTCAGATAATGGATGGAAGCTATCAGAAGGTTCTAAAATTTGCTTAACATATTTTCTGTAATTCCAATAAATTAAATATGCTTTTTTATTCTTTCTTGATGCCAGAATACGGTATTGATCACCTTTAATATGTAAGGCAGCATTATTCTCTACACCAATCGCCACACCTTTTGTTTTTTTCATCATTACTTTTAAGGAAGGCTGTCGATGTTTTTCAACATCATAATGCGGGCACATTAACAAATCTGCATAATTCAAACCTGAGACTTTAATTAGAGTATTGTTCATCCCATCTTTAAATTTACGTGAATCACTATTACCTTGTCGAAACCAACAAATTGCTCCTGCACTCAAACCACATAAGACAACACCACGTTGTCTAGCTTTATCCAAGCTCTTATCTATACCTAACTGTCGCCACAGTTTCATCATGCGTAATGTATTACCACCACCGACATAAATAATATCGCTTTGTGAAATAAGTATTTGTATTTTTCTATTAGAAGGTCGATCTCGATACAACAGCAATTCTTGTACAGAACAATTTAAACGCTTTTCATAATGGGTACGAAAAGCTTCACAATATTCGATATTATCTTCACTTGCAGTAGGAATAAATAACACCTTGGGCGACTTTTTTCTTGCTTGCTGAACAATGCTTTGATCTATTAATAAGGTTTGTGCCTGACGATGTTTAGGCACCATTATTTTTCCACCACCAATTGCAATAATATTTTGTTTCATATTTTTGTAGTAATTCAAATAGTTATATATTAAATATTATCTTCTAGTCTTAAAAAGATTAAAAAAATCAACTATTCAGTATTTTTTATAGGTGGGCTTTGAGCTCTTATAACAACTTATCTGGTCCCAAATTTACCATTCTAAAGTTAGAATCATCAAGAATACTACAATGTGTATCAATAATTCTGAAAAGGTAGCGATTTAATTCAGCTCAAAATATGTTGCGACGCAGCAAAGTAATTTTTCAATTTTAGTCTATAACTCTATAAATATAGCTATTTTTTCCTTCTAAATTAGGCGGGCAATGTTTGCATAGTTATACTCTTCGTCTATTATTATAATATAATTCAATTTTTAAAATAATAATTACAATAAATATATTGTTCACACGAGAATATGAAAACTAAGTAGTTTTAAACGATGTTTTTTAGCTTAAGTGAATTTGTTTTTTTCTTTAATTCTATATCTAACATAGAGGCAGTTAATCGTGGCGATTACAAATACCTATTTTTCTTCCAACTTTACACCACGGCAAGTTGATAAAGTCTGGGACAAATATGTAAACAGTGGTGTATTGCTAGAAGGATCTATTCGCGGCGTAATTGGCGACTCCTGGGTTAGATGTAATGAAGCAGGTGTTGACCCTGCCAGTTCAAGGACTCGTATTTGCCTTAAAAGCAATATCTACCAATCCCTTCTTGATGAGAATACACAGTTAATAGAAGCAGCAAAACCAGTAATGGAACACGCAAGTCAGTTACTTGCTGAATCGGGTTCCATGATGATACTTGCAGATAAAGATGGTGTTTGTCTTCATGTTGAAGGTGACCGTAGAACAGTTGAGGATGGTTATGAAATCGATTTGTGCAAAGGTGCAAACTGGAGTGAATATGCTGCAGGCACCAATGCAATAGGCACAGTGTTATCAGTAAAAAAACCGGTGAAAGTAAATACAACTGAACATTTTTGTGAAGGTATAAAATCCTGGTCGTGTGCCGCGATGGTTATTCGAGATCCTGGCACCAAGGAAATAATAGGCGCTCTCGACGTGTCGGGACTAACGAGCAGTTTTAATCATCATGCTCTGGCTCTAGTCGTTGAAGCTGCAGGAAGAATTGAAAGTAGTCTTGTAAAACTCAGACTCGAACAGTCCAATAGATTATTGGATTCTGCTGTTTCTTTATTCCCTTCGCGTAGTAATGATGCATTAATATTATTGGATAATAATGGAACCCTTATCAAAGCTAATGGAAATGTCTCTTCATATTTGGCTGCACGAGGCATTGACTTTAATACTGATAATCATACGACAAAGCTTCTCGATGAAAACTGTAGACCAATTTTAAAATCTGAGGATAACTGGCTGGATTCTAACTGGATTCAACCAGTTATGGAAAACGGTGAAAAATTAGGTTCTGTAATTTGCATTCCACCAATACACAGACACACAGGAATAAACGATCATAAATCAAAAAGTTCGTGTTTTTCTTTATCAACTAATAAAGTGTTTTTCGAAGACATCATTGGCTCTACTATGACATTACGAAAAACGATAGAAAAAGCAAAAAACTTGGCTATTTCTCCTGTACCGGTTTTAATTCATGGAGAAACAGGTGTTGGAAAAGAAATGTTTGCAAAAGCAATACATTCAGCGAGCAAGAATCGTAACGGGTCACTCATTGTTCTAAATTGCGGAGGACTATCTCATGAGTTAATTGCCAGTGAACTGTTTGGTCATGCAGAAGACGCTTTTACAGGCGCAGCCCAAGGAGGAAAAATTGGTAAAATTGAAGCTGCAGACGGAGGTACATTATTCCTCGATGAAATCGGTGCGATGCCATTAGAAATACAGACTAATTTTTTACGTTTCCTCCAAGAAGGTGAAATTTGTCGTTTGGGAGAAAACCACCAACGAAAAGTAAACTGTCGCATAGTTGCTGCAACCAATCGGGATTTAAGTCACGATGTAAAAGTGGGACTGTTTCGCAAAGACTTATACTATCGAATCTCTGTCGTTAGCCTTAAAATCCCGGTACTGCGTGAAAGAAAAAATGATATCGCAGAACTAGCCCGCTATTTTACCAAAAAGATTGCTGAACGAGATGAAATGAAACCTAAGAGCATCAGTGATGAATTTATAGCGACATTGATGAAACACGATTGGCCGGGCAATGTAAGAGAACTGAGAAATATTATTGAATCTGCGATATTGATGTGTAGTAAAAATACATTAACCGCTGCACATTTACCGGAAGAGTTTCAACACCAAACAGTAGATGATGGTCAAATTACTCTGGACAACATATTAAATGAGCAGGAAAACCTTAAGCTTGATGATGCAGAACGTTTAGTTATCGTATCTACGATAAAAGCGACAAATGGCAACCTGACAAAAACTGCTCGACGATTGGGAATAGCGAAAAGCACCTTATATTTAAAACTTAAGAAATATAACCTGGATAGAGATGCTGCAATGTCAACAAAACCAGCTTCATAATTCTGCCAAGAATATAAATATCTTTTATCTAACAACAATACTTTCCCACCTATAATTCTTCTTAAGGAGAAGAATTTATCGAAATTGTTCAAGCATTAAATTTAACCAATTAAACAGTTGTAATACTATTGTTTTAAATAGAGAGATTAAAGAATCGAGTTGAAATCTGAAATGAGTAATAACATCACGAAACTATACACCCCCAGTAAGAATCGTATTGAGTCTTCTCAAATTAATCACTTTATGCGGGAGGCAGGTTTTAATAATTATTCCGATCTGCATCAATGGACAATTAGTAAACCTGAAGAGTTTTGGCCTGACTTATTCGGTTTTTTTAACCTCAAATATAATGGCAACTTATCTCCAGCTTTTAACGACATAACATTTAAAGACTACTCCTGGTTTCCTAACGTTGAACTAAACTTTGCAGAGAATCTTCTCAAATGCGATAGCAGTGAAAAAGTTGCTATAAATTTTGTTCATGAATCAGGTCTTAATAAAAAAATAAGTTACTCTGAACTAAGAAGTCAAACAGCAAGTATGGCTGATTATATCAAAAGTTATATAAGCGAAGGAGATGTGCTAGCCGCCTATATGCCTCATATACCAGAAACCATTATTTCAATGCTTGCCGTGACTTCTTTGGGGGGTGTATTTACATCTACCAGCTCTGACTTTGGTGTTAAAGGCGTAATAGAGCGGCTTAGCCAATCAAAGCCCGCCGTTTTGGTTGCCGCATGCGGTTATGAATACAATGGAAAATATTATGACTGCCTGGAAAAAATAAAGTCTATTGTTGATCATATCCCTACTTTAAAAAAAGTAATTTTAGTGGATTTTTTAAAGAAGAGCCCAAGCACTGTAGATATCGATAAAAGCATACTTTGGAATACTGCAATGGAAGTTAGCAAATGCAATGAACTAACTTTTAAACGTGTGAAGTTTAACAGTCCTGTCTATATTTTATATTCATCAGGAACGACAGGAAAACCGAAGTGCATAGTCCATTGTGTCGGAGGTGTTTTACTTCAACATGTAAAAGAACTCGGCTTACACTGCGATTTGACTGAAGATAAAAACATTTTTTATTTCACAACATGTGGCTGGATGATGTGGAACTGGTTAATTAGCTCGCTTGCATTAAATGCAACAATTACAATCTATGAAGGATCGCCAGCATACCCTGATATTAATTATTTTTTTGATATTATTAACCGGGAAAAAATTAATATCTTTGGTACTAGTGCTAAATTTTTAAAAGCACTAGAAGACTCAGAGAAAGAACCGACTAATAAATATCCTACACTGGAAACCATCCTGTCTACCGGCTCACCACTTTTGCCCGAACAATTTGATTTTGTCTATGAGAAAATCAAACAAGAAGTGCAACTATCAAGCATATCGGGTGGGACAGACATAGTAAGTTGCTTTGTATTAGGGAATCCAATTTTACCTATCTATAGAGGAGAAATTCAGTGCATAGGTTTGGGTATGGATGTTAGCTGTTGTAATGAAGATGGTAGTGAATTAATAAACACCAAAGGCGAACTGACATGTAAGAAAAGTTTCCCAAGCAGGCCAACTCATTTTTTGAGTGATCCAACTGGTGAAAAAATTAATAATGCATATTTCAATACTATTCCAGGTTTATGGTGTCACGGAGACTTTATTACTATCACAGACAGAGAGACGGTCATTATTCACGGCCGTTCTGATACTACCTTAAACCCAGGTGGAGTCCGTATTGGCACCGCTGAAATATACAGACAAGTAGAACTATTTGATTATATAGAAGACTCTCTTTGTATTGGTCAACAAATAAACGGCGATGTTAACGTGATTTTATTTGTGAAATTGAAGGCCGGTGAACAATTTGATGATAATAAGGTCAAAGAAATCAAAAGTGCGATTCTAAAGAATACTACGAGCAGACATGTCCCTGCTAATATCTATCAAGTCAATGATATACCTTATACAAGGAGTGGAAAAAAATGGAACTTCCTGTGACACGTTTGTTATCAAACATAAAGGTAGATAATATTGAGGCTGTTGCTAACCCGGAATGTTTAGCTGAATATGAGCAATATAAAATTTAACGAACTGAAAGACTTTACGGATTCTGCTATGAAAAGTTTAAATATTTGTAAGTATACATTTTTAGTGTTTTTATTTAATCCACTCGCTATATCAACTGCTATAGCTGCATCACCTGAAGATCCGCTGGACTCCCTAATTGGGAAATAATGCACAAACTTATACTCTCAAATGAAAACGTTGTTTTTGATGACAGAGTAAAAGTAATTACCCCGGATCGGGCTGAAGATCCAATGAATGTTCCTGTATCAGTTAAAGTTACTGATCTTCCTGATATAGAAGAAATAAGAATTTTTGCTGACTTGAATCCTATAAACAAAATTATGAGTTTTTATCCAGGCGAATTCCAACCATCTATAGGATTTCGCATCAAAGTTGAACAAGCCACACCTGTTCGTGCCGCAGCTCTTACAAAAGATGGTGTATGGCATGTTGGCGGCCGTTGGCTAGAGGCCAGTGGTGGTGGTTGTACTTTGCCTGGCAATAGTCGAACCATGGGTGGCTGGGAGGCTACTTTAGGAAACGTAAAAAGCCGCTTTTGGATAAGTGAAGAGCAAAATAAACATGATCGATTGCGTTTTAGAGTAATGCACCCAATGGACACGGGTTTGGCAGATGGCATTCCTGCCTTTTATATAAAGTCACTAGAGCTAGTAGACGGTAATAATGTTGTTTTATCCCGTATAGAGCCCGATGTGCCGGTTAGTGAAAATCCTGTTTTTTCGCTTGATTTTGATATGACACCAGGACAAAAAATCACACTTATAGGACTAGATAACAATGGCAATCGTATCAACGAAGTTATACATGAATAAAAAATAAAGTTACATCATATCCATACTACTTCCTTTATGTTATGAAAATATCAGTATTTAAATTTTTTTTCTTATTTTTGTTTTTATTTTTCCATTCACAAATTCATGCCAATGAATTGAATTATAATTTGAATGCAGAAAAGATAACTGACAATACCTATGTATTTTTTGGCTCTACAAAACATTTTACATTCAAAAATGGCGGCAACATTGTTAATACAGGCTATATTGTCACTGAGCAAGGTGTAGTCGTAATCGATACCGGCCCTTCCCTGACTTACGGAAGTCAGATGAGACAATACATTGAAAGCTCAACCAATAAAAAAGTAATAAAAGTATTTATTACCCATCATCATCCTGATCACTTTCTAGGTAATCAGGCCTATAAAGATGTACCTATTGCAAGTTTGAAGGCCATTAATAGTGCGATTCATGAGCAAGGAGAAGGACTTAACACTAATATGTATATATTAGTAGGTGATTGGATGAAAGGTACAGAGGTATATGAACCTACTGAAGTAATAAAGCCGGGAGCTGTAGAGGAAATAGGCGGTCACAAACTCGAGTTCATACAACTTAAAGGGCACACTCATTCTGACCTTGCAATATTAGACCATACAACCGGCGTACTATTTGCTGGAGACCTAGTTTTTAATAATCGCACGCCTACGACGCCTCATGCAGATATAAATAAGTGGGTTAAGAGTCTTGAACAATTGAATAAGATCGATTTTAAATACCTTATTCCCGGTCATGGACCAGCATTAAAGGACAATAAGGCCATCGACAAAACTAAAGAATATATAGAATGGTTGGATAACAGCATACAGGAATTTGTAAATTCAGGAACTGATATGAGTGAAGCGTTAAATCATGAAATACCTGAGTCATTTCATAATATGGATATCCTCAAAGAAGAATACCAACGTTCAATATTACAACTCTATCCTAGATATGAAGAAAAAATCTTCATCAACTAGCACCATTATTTTTAACTAAAATCAAACAATTCCTATATTAATTTTATAGGGATTGCATTGATAAATATCTTTGATGAATACTTAATCTATACCACTAGCAGGCTTAACAGAATATAGTTTACCCGTGAGGATAAATGGTAAGGATTACTCTTTTAATGCAGTACAACTCTCGGTAGCCAATGCTTGTCCAAGTTTGCTTGGTGTAACATTTTTTCCTTAATTGGCCTCAGGTTTTCTTTTTCAGGCGGCGCTTTAATAACATTTAAATCAACATCGTGTAACACACCAGTAATTTTTCCTTCGCTTAATTCCATTTTATAATAGATTCCATTCCATGCGTCTATGCCATATTCACCAGGTTCCTTATGCAAAAATAACAAATCATATTCCAGATCAGTTAAATTACCTTCGGCTATAAACCTATTATTTTGATAAGGGTATGGTAAATGACATACCATCATTTTAGGACTTTCCAGGCACTGGAATGGGTTCATTGACAAAAAATGTTTTTCAAACTTTTCATCATCTAAAGTTAAATCATAAATATATCCATTATCCCTAGACTAACTATTGTTAGCCAGCCAACATCATATGCATCCCCATTATTAGCATTCAAGGTAATTGTAAGCTTTTGACCCGTGTCAAATGAATAAGCAGTATTTGAATAAATAAACAGTACACATAAAGTGCATATCAAAAAATAGATCCGTGGCATTACGTTACACATGGTTTATCCTCATGGCTATACTTTGCAATACTACTTACTGCACTGGAATATCTCTATTGTTTGCTTGCGATTTCTCTAATTACAACAGCCGGCATATAGTAACTTATCCCATATTTACTATATATTTCCTTTATAGTGCCATTTTTTAACAGTTTACCCATCGCAGCCTCTAGTTTTCCTGATAATCCTTTATAATTCGATTTTACTGCCAGACCTAAATCCCACGATGGTTTTGCTATATTTGGTAATTCCATTAAACCTATTTGGTAGTCTTTTTTATTTTCACCAAGCCCAAACTCAATTTGAGAACGGTCACCCATTACTGCTGATAATTCTTTCTTTATTAAGTCTTCTGTAGCTTCAATCATAGTGTTATAAGGAATAACATTATTCTGCATACGTCCATTATAGGCACCACGTAAGTATCCATCTGCCATAGTTACTTTTTCAACACCGATCCTCTTTTCAAAAAATGAGATTAACGATGGGCTTGCACCGAGTTGCTCCGCATCTGCCGCAACAACCACCTGAACTTCGGCGTATGGAGCAATAAAGTTGACTTTGTCTTCTGTTTTTATCAAATTTTCATCATACGGAACATGCATCATTACATCGGCAGGAGCACCTGTTACATGATGTCCTTTCCAGACATAGACTCTCAGATCATCACCCAACGACTCATCAGCAAATACCAATCGAATATTAGCCGACAGGCCTAATTCAGATGCTAATACCTTTCCAATATCAACATCTATTCCTGTTGGTTTACCTGTATCATCCCGATATGAATAAGGCGGATAATCCTCATAAGCGGCAAACGAAATGACACCTTTCCTCTCTATATTAGCAAGACTTTCAGCAATAGCTGGCTTGACCCAAAACAGAGTCAATACCAACATTACATAGATTTGACGACTATAAATCTTCATCATAAACGGTCTCCACCCATGACCATATAGCCCATAATGCTTCCTGACTTAAAGGACCACCATGGCTTTCTGCAAAAACAGGCATATAAGTAATACCGTTTCTAATTGCACCTTTAGTTACCCTGTAAACATACCACTCATCGTTTTCAGCATTATGTTTCAGCGCTCTTAGATCCGGGTTAATACCACCAGAGATACCGCCTAAGCCATGACAACGGGCACAGTTTTGTCCATAGGCAAGTTTGCCGATTTCAATCGCTTTTTCATTTCCTGAGTAAGGATTTCTCTTTTTCCATTCTGGGCCAAGCTCTTCTAAACCTTCCGTATTAACGGCCTGTGGTTGCACATCACCATGAGCAAAAGCTTGCGTTGACATGAATAACAAAAAAATGAAATGTGCGATAAATAATTGGAGTCTGGAGAAACTCATATGTGAACACCTCTAAAAAGATTTTTTATACGATAAGTTTATGACTACTAGCCGATCAATGTAGTTCCATAACTTCATTAGTTTCGGTAAATATGTTTGATGCTTTGAGTTTTAAAAAATTACTCCTAATAAGGAGATAGGGCCAACAATTGTTGACCCTATTTATTCTCTACATCATATGGGTTTTAACAACAACCCATTGGTTATTACCCTCTTAATTAAAGAGTAAGCAATTTAAAGACAACCATGCTTGCACCTTGAGGAATGCTCTTAACTTGCTTAGCTACTTCACCGCCCCACAGAGGAACAGCAGCACCCCAACCTGAAGGAATAGCAATGTATTGCTCACCATCCATTTCCCAGGTAACAGGAGAACCTACGATGCCCGAACCAGTTTGGTATTTCCAAAGTTCTTCGCCAGTTTTAGCATCGAAAGCTTTGAAATAACCTTCTGGAGTACCAGTAAAGACAAGGTTACCGCCTGTGGCCATGACACCCGCCCAAAGAGGAGCTTTGTTTTTAACTTCCCAGACTTTTTTACCGGTCATTGGATCATAAGCTCTTAATGCACCAATGTAATCATCAAAGATTGGCTTAATGCTGAAACCAGCACCCATGTAAGCCGCACCTTTTTTATAGGTAACGGGTTCATTCCATAAGTCCATAGCCCATTCGTTTGCACCAACATAAAACAAGCCAGTATGTTGACTGTATGCCGTACCATACCAGTTGGTACCACCCAGAAATGATGGAGAAACAGTAATCACGGCACCTTTTTTACCATCTTTGCTGTCAGCAGGATTACCTGGACGGAAACCTGTTTCAATCGGACGACCGGTTTTTTGATCAATACCTTTAGCCCAGCTGTGCTGTTCAACAAAAGGGAATGCCTTGACTAATTTACCGTTAGTTCTATCCAAGGTATAAAAGAAACCATTTCTATCAGCATGCGCTGCCAGTCTCTTGCCATCTTTATTGAAAGCAACAGTATGGTTAGTACCATCATAATCCCATGCTTCGTTAGGCGTATACTGGAAATGCCACTTTAGTTTACCTGTATCAGGGTCAACAGCGATGGTAGAAACAGCGTACAAGTTGTCACCAGGACGCATGTGCGAGTTCCATGGTGCAGGGTTACCTGTACCCCACATAATGGTTCTGGTTTCATGGTCATAGGTACCCGTGTTCCATGGAGCAGCACCACCTACATTATACAATACACCTGGCCAAGTAGCGATAGTTGTACACGTGATACCATTTTCCTCACCATTCAGATAGCCCATGTGGCCTTCAACGGTAGGGCGTTCCCAAATCAGGTCACCGGTTTTTGCATCAAAAGCACGGAGTTTACCAACAATACCAAACTCACCACCAGCAACACCAATAACGACTTTGTCTTCAACAATCAAAGGAGCAGCAGACGAAGAATGACCAGCTTTGAAATCACCCAGAGATTTTTTCCAAACAACATCGCCATTTGCAGTATCCAGATCAATTAATTGTGCATCCAGAGTACCCATAATAAATAGATTGTCATATAAAGCACCACCACGGTTAATCACATCACAACATGGCAAAATGCCTTCTGGCAGACGATGTTCGTATTTCCAAATATGATCGCCAGTTCTCGCATCAATTGCATAAGCGCGATTGTATGAAGCGGTAACATAGATTACGCCATTATGAACTAGCGGCTGAGCTTCCTGACCGCGCATTTTCTCGCCGCCAAATGAAACGGTATATGCGGGCACCAGACGTTTAACATTCAACGTATTGATTTTAGCCAATGGGCTCCAACGTTGTCCCTGAGTTCCCATACCATAAGTGAGAACATCTTCGGTTGTTGTAGCATCATTAAGAATAGCTTCTTTAGTAACTTTAGCTGGCACACCTGCGTGACTACTTAATGATGTCATGGTAACCAAGCTTGCAACAGTTACTGTCTTTAATATTCTTGATAAAGACTTCATACTTTACACCCCCTCTTAAATTTTTTAAGGTTAAGACATTTTTTATTAACACCACACCTAAATAAAACTTAATCAACTCATCATCTGGGTAAACACCCTGAGTATCCATTTAAATTATTATTATGCTGTGAATAATTATTCTAAATATCTCACAAAATAACACTCTACCCAAACAAGAAGTTTCATACCTCCTATAAATATGACAATTCCTGAATTAGGTTAGATAAAAACACACGTTATTGTGACACAACTGCTTAGCCTATGCAACATTCTCACACACTCAATGTGCTATTTTTTATAAAAATTTAGACATACATTAAAATAGTAATGTGACACCTTGTTTTGATGCGCTGCAATATATAGTAATAATTTTTGCGATTTTTATGTATATATGCGCCATACATTTCTCGACCAAAACAATTTATTGTCACTCAATATTTAGGGTACACATCGTACTTAAAATATAAAAATCAGAATCCTGAGTCTAGAAGACTTATATTTAAGGATAAGGAAATGTTCAACGGATTCTAATACTTAATGGACATATTTATTTCATCCGCTTGCCTTTTCTTCAAACTTTAACTTTTCCTTTATTCTCTATCTCTGATGGGGATCTATCATAGCGATTTTTAAATAATGCTAAATAACAAAACATCAAGCCTTTATCCGAGAGAACTTTTCTAACTTTTTAGTGGACTGATAGAATAGGAGCCAATCTTTTTTACTTAATTAAAAGTAGCCATACAGGTTGACGGCTCCCTTTAGATACCTTTACTTAATAGATGTGAAAGATTAAAAATAAGCAACTTAGCAACAAATAAATTGTTTCTATTTTTAGATAAAACAAGCGTTAAAGTTAAAACCAATTGTATAAAATAATCTGACAAGTAGAGTGAATATAAAACTTTTAATACTTTACTTATAGCGGCTGTTTAAGTTCGAATTAGTTCAAAAGTTTAACTAATACCGGATAAATTATTATTAAATTGAAAAGATAGGTACGAAGTTGATAGAACTTTAGCCATTATCTGTCATTGCTAATTTTACCGGGGTGAAATATTCACCCCGGTAGCACTAACTTATTTTAGGCAATCTGATTACGTCGAACAGTTAGCCTTAAATAGCTTTTTGTTTCATCTGTTTTGCAATGTAATCTGCCTGACGAATTGCCAACGTCACGATGGTTAGAGTCGGATTTTCAGCCGCACTAGTAGTGTACTGACTACCGTCTGAGATGAATAAGTTATCAATCTCGTGTGACTGTCCATGCTTATTGACTACACCATCATCTTCCTTCGCACTCATGCGACATGTACCTAAATTGTGCGTAGCAGGATATGGCGGAACACGATAAACCTTGGTTGCGCCAGCAGCACTATAAAGTGCTTCACCTTGCTTAAACGCATGCTCACGCATAGCAGCATCATTAGCATGATCAGTATAACTAACAATAGGAATAGGCAAACCGTGTTGATCCTTTTCTGTAGCATGTAATGTAATGTTATTACTCTACTGAGGCAGAGCTTCACCAACAATCCAGGCACCGGCCATATGGGTGTATTGATCAATGGCTGCAGTAAACTCTTTGCCCCAGCCTCCGGGTTTGAGAAATGAAGTCATAAACGGTAGACCAAGTGAAATTGTTTCGAACTCGTAACCACCTACAAAACCACGGCTCGGATTATTCGGCATTTCGTCCTTGACCATACATGCCATGGTAGTGCCTTTATACATATGTACAGGCTCTTTAAACGAAGCGAATACCGAAGCGGTAGTATGTGTCATATAGTTACGGCCAACTTGCCCAGAACCATTAGCCAAGCCATCAGAGTGTTTTGCAGATGCCGAATTCAATAGTAAGCGTGGCGTCTCAATAGAGTTGCCAGCGACTGCAACAATACGTGCTTTCTGTCGTTGCTCATTACCTTTCTCGTCAAAATAAACAACACCGGTAACTTTACCTTTGTCATTGTGCTCAATACGCGCAACATGTGAGTTAGGGCGTAACTCAACATTACCCGTCGCCAAAGCAGCTGGAACCTCAGTGTATAAAGCAGACCACTTGGCCGAGAAACGACAACCTTGAAAACAGAATCCACGTTGTTGGCAATATATGCGACCATCTTTATGCGTGCTATTAACCGCCATATTACCTGTGTTGCATTTCTTATAGCCTATTTTCTTGGCACCTTCGTACAACACATTAAAGTTGTTATTACCGGGTAAGCCAGGCAAACCATTTGTACGCGTTACGTTCAGCTTCTTTTCCGCCTTATCGTAGTACGGCTCTAAATCCTTTAGCTCCAGCGGCCAATCCAGTAAATTAGCTCCTGCAACCTCTCCGTACGTGGTACGAGCCTTGAATTCGTGCTCTTGAAAACGCAATGATGCGCCCGCCCAGTGTACAGATGTGCCACCAACTGTTTTACATACCCACGCAGGTAAGCCGGGAAAATCCTTAGTAACATCCCTATTACCTGCACTAACACGCTTATCCAACCATGACAGCTGACTAAACGCAGCCCATTCGTCGGCGTGAAATTTGTCTGGAGTGTTCAGCCCGCCTGCTTCCAATACTACACTTTTAACGCCTTTTTGCGCGAGTTCATTAGCAAGAGTAGCGCCGCCAGGCCCCGAACCGATGATGACTACTACACTGTCATCGTCATGTGAAAATGTCACTTTATTATCGTACATACCCATAAAATGTTTCCTCTATATCCTCTGTTGATGATCCTCTGTTGTTAGATTCGCAAGTGAATCGATGGTTAAGGATCTTTATGTTTATGCAGTCGGTAGTGGACCGCTGGCTATATCAGATGGATCTGGTAGCCAATTTAGATCGTTAAACCCTTTATTCAAATAGCCGGCATCACCTTGAGTACCAGTATAACCAAAATGGGCAAAGGCCATATCGTTGTTGTAGAGCGTCACATTGGTAGTGCCTCTAACCTTCTCGAAAAACGCTGAACCTTCAATTGATTTAACGTGCTTGAATTGTTCATCTTCATTGAGTTCAAGCCATTTACCGCCTGCGAGTTCGTCAAGCTTGCTAACCCCTTCAGCCAATAACTTGGCTGTTGCTGAATCGCCTGCCGCACCTGCATCCAGATCCTTGATTACCAAGGCATAGACCGCATCTTCCAAAGTATCATGGGGATAAAGGTGTCGTGAGAACCGCAACAGAGTTGCAGCTTGGTGTTCGTTTAATTTATTGAGTTCAAGTGCCCAGGTTTTAGAGGGCGCTAGTAAAGAAATTGGGCCGGTCGTAATGGCAAGTGTGCCGACCAGCGCGGCGCCGCTGCTTTTCAGAAAGCTACGACGGGAAACGGTTAGTTCAGACATACAGTTTTCTCCTCCCGAATTAGGGCTTTAAGCCCATGTCTTCATTTTATACTCAGCGACAACTTCTGCACCAAGGGTATTTAAAATGATTTTTGGTACATACTGAGTTGATAGATGCTGGACGTCGGCAGGATAAACCCGCCGACACCAAGTTCCTACGTCTTATACAATCACATGCTCTTCATTGAACAGCATTACAATCTTATCTCCGTCAAGGAAATTAGGGATATCAGCAGCAGTCGCCTGACCTTCAGGACTTTCCCAAGAGCGTCCTAATGCATCCATGTCTTCGAACTCAAGCAAAGCAACACCGTCGTATGCAGGTTCGCCAGCTGCTGGCGCTACTCCACTATGGTACTGAACATAGCGTTTGCATTCTGGCATCTTTGCTCCGATCGGGGCGTGAACGTCCTTCCAGTATTTGCTGAACTCTTCATAGCTCATGTCCGAGCGGCGGGTAAGTAAGACCAATTGAGTGACCATTTTTTTCTCCAATTTTAGTGGTTATATTATTGTGTTTATTTAGATTTATTTTGCGTGAGATTCACCCTCAACTTAAGTGAGATTACCCATATTTGATTACCAATACAAGACCAATACAAGAGTTAAAGAAAACAATATAATTAATAATTTACAACGTATTAATTTAATACACCGCGTATTATTTTAATACGTTTTTAATCTATATATAAGACTTGCGCTGATGGAAGACCGTGCGATAATCTCTCACTCTTTATTTCCATCAACTTGAGGATAAATTATATGAAAGCAGCAGTACTTCATGAGTACAATGAGTCGCTCAGTGGCGATTCCTTCGTACAATACGAGGATGTGCCCGATCCGAAGATCGAGACCCCTAACGACGTCATCGTTCGCCTT
The DNA here is from genome assembly GCA_038142205.1 of Pseudomonadota bacterium. Lineage (GTDB taxonomy): Bacteria > Pseudomonadota > Gammaproteobacteria > Eutrophobiales > Eutrophobiaceae > UBA7359. Next base: position 1,553,065 of record JAYQJO010000001.1, read on the forward strand.
GGCGGCGCCGGCGTATGCCGCACCGACTTGCACGTAGTCGAAGGTATCTGGCGAGATCAAGTCGAGGTCGAGCTACCATATATCATGGGCCATGAAAATGCTGGCTGGGTGGAGGAAATAGGTTCTGCGGTAACTGGCGTAAAAGTTGGTGATCCCGTGATCTGTCATCCTCTCGTGACCAGTGGTCATTGCCTAGCTTGTCGTCGTGGTTCTGATATGCAGGCCATAGATAGCAGCTTTCCCGGCATCAATGCCGACGGTGGATATGCTCAATATTTACGCACAGGCCAACGTTCACTAATCAAGTTGCCTGAAACACTTGCTCCAAAAGACGTAGCTCCTTATACAGACGCCGGACTTACCGCATATCGTGCAGCAAAGAAAGCTTCACGCCACCTACTTCCGGGTGAATATGCTGTAATTATAGGCGCGGGCGGCCTAGGCCATATCGGCATCCAAGTACTAGCAGCATTATGTGCAGCTGAAATTATCGTCGTTGACCGTGGTGATATGGCACTGTCTCTGGCTAAAGAATGTGGCGCACATCACCTTGTAAAAGCAGACGGTACCGAAGTGGATCAGATACTTGAACTGACTGGTGGTAACGGTGCAGAAGCAGTAATCGATTTCGTCGGCGAAGGCGATGCTATCGCAAACGGCTTGGCAATGACACGTGCCGCGGTAGTTACTACATCGTCGGCTACGGTGGCAAGATTGAGCTCCCAACGATCGACATGATTACGAGCGAGAAGAGTATTATCGGTAACTTAGTCGGTACCTATCCGGAACTTGTTGAATTGATGGAACTGGCCGATCGCGGTCTAGTGCACTTAGCAACAAAGGAATACAAGTTAGAGAATGCTAACCAAGCACTACTCGACTTGCATCATGGTGAAGTTAAGGGTCGTGCAGTATTGATCCCCTGATCGTTACTTAATAACACGGCGGTGGCATCAGCCGCTGCCGTGCTTATCATAAAATATATAATTTATAATTTTATAAAGTCCTTGATAAGGAAATCAAGCAACTCTTTCAAGCTTACTTAGTGCGACGCTAGCTGAAATATACAATAACTCCAGCTTTATTTTCTTTTACTGTAGTTGATACAAAATTCATTTTACCGAAAAGCGACCCTCATCAATGAGTGATTAACGATGATTCACGCTTTGGTCAAGGTATCTGGTAATAGCGCTTTGATGATTATTAAGAAGTGCTGTGCTTATCGCTAATGCTAATTCAACCTAATAAATTAAAGGTATTGTTGTACTCTCAATAATAAGGCTAGACTGACTTTATTTTTAGGCGCTTAAAATTATTAATAACTTTCTTGATCGATACGTAGCAACTCATCAATGCTCATTGGAACAAAAGTCTTTTGCGCTATCTTTTCAGCAGCCTCAAAACCTGTTTCTTCCATTACCAAAGCCCTGACATTGTGCATAAGCTGTTTATCAGCGTGATATCGAGCTTTTACAGACTCGACGTCACCATAGCGAGCAGCTAACTCGTCCAACTTTTTTTCCACCTGCTTTTCATCCAAGCTAATATTACGCTGACGCATTAGTTCCGAAAGGATTAGCGACAGTGCTAGTCGACGTTTTGCGGTTGCTTCTAGTGCAGCATCAGGTATCTGTTCTTCTGGTGTTTCTGCACTCTCTGCTTTTGTCTCAAGTGTTTGTCGAAGACTCTGAACCTCATCATTGATCAGTGTTTCAGGTATTTCTACTGGCACAGTATCGAGCAAACCCTGAGACAACTGCTGTCGTTCATAGCGTTTTTGAGCCTGATTACATTCGGATTCGAGACGATCTCGCAATTGGTCACGAAGTTCCTCAAGCGAACCAGACTCGACCCCCATCTGTTGAACAAATTTTGCTTTAAGAGGAGGTAAATGTGGTTCTTCTACCTTATGTACAAGAATATCAAATTGTGCACATTTGCCGCGCAGCTCAGGTTCAGCATAACTGTCTGGAAAAGTAATCGGCACCGTAAAGGTGTCCCCCGCCTTACGCCCGACTAGAGCAGCATCCATTTCATCTAGCGTGTCACCAGTACCAACTACCGCGCTGGCGCCTTCTATAGTGCTGCCTTTAAACGTATTACCATCAATAGTGCCGCTATAATCAAAGGCGACCCTATCACCGGTTTTAGCAGTTCGATCAACAGATTCAAAGACTTTATGTTCCTGCTGGAGTAATTCCAAAGCATGAGTAACATCACGATTGCTGATCTTAATTTCAGGATACTCTAGTACAAGCTTATCTAAATTACTAAGATCGATTGTTGGCAAAACTTCCACTGTTACTGTGAAGACGAAATCCGCACCGGGCTGTGCTGATACCCAATCGAACTGCGGTTCGCTGACTGCTCGGAATTTGCATTGCTCTAACGCTTCTTGATAGGCATCATCACGAACCTTGTTTAGTTCTTTTTGCCAGGCATCATCGTCCGATCCAGCTTCTGCATTAACATGGCCTTCTCGGCTAATGTTAGCTGTTACTTCAGTAGCAGCTAAAGTCACTGTCAGGCGATGAGATAAGCCTTCAAGATGTGTACTCGATACTTTTGTCATACTCTCAATCCGTTATTTTCAGCAACTTTAGTTCTGATTCTATCTCAGTTTCCAAAAGTTGAATTAACATAAACAATTTTCTCTTTGTCCCAAAGTCTATTAAAGACGAATTGGACTTATCTACAAATTCCCTTGTCCTACTCCCAATGGTTCAAGCCCTAAGTTTTCAGCACCACCGCCTCGTGCTACTCCTGCAGTAGGATCATCAATTTCGGGCTTGTCTGCGATTAAACTTTGGGTAGTAAGAATGAGTCCAGCTACCGACACAGCATTACCTAAGGCAGTAGTCGTTACCTTGACAGGATCGATAACGCCCTGTTCCACCAAGTTACCAAAGGTGCTATTTTCAGCGTTAAAGCCATGACCAAACTCCTGGCTAATCGCCTTTGGTAAAATCACTTCGACATCCCCACCGCAATTTTCCACTATACAACGCAACGGTTGTAATAGTGCATCAGCGAGTGCATTCATGCCTCTAACCTGATCATCAGACATCGCATCATCTTTATGCTCCAAAATATCTTGTGATGCCTTGACCAGCGCCATGCCTCCACCGGGCACGACTCCCTCGAGAATAGCGTGTCGGGTAGCGTTAATCGCATCTTCAACAAGTAGTTCACGTCGACGTTGCTCCACACCAGTATGGCCACCAACATAAAGCATGGCCTTGCCACCACCTGACTTCAACTGTACTAATCGCTCTTCAAGTTTATCGATCTCAACCAGTTGTTCCATCACGGCGAGTTGGCGACTGACTTGCTCACGCCGACCTTCGATATCTTTAAGATTACCACGACCACCTGTAATGATAGTTTTTTCCTCAGTTGCACGAACCTCGCTCGCCCGTCCAAGATCATCTGCGCTCAGATTATCAAGACTGCCGCCTAATGTTTCGCTGATAAAACGTCCACCAGTAACCGCTGCCAAATCTTCCATCATGGCCTCGCGCCAGCGTCCAAACTCTGGAGGGTTGACTGCTAACAATGGCATTTCAACTTTAGCATTAGCTGTCATCAGAGCGGAAAGTGCATCAGGGTGGAAGGATTCTGCAATGATAACTAGAGGCTCGTCGGTGCCAACTTTATCCAGAATGGCCTGAACCTGCGCCGCATCCTTAATTTTAGCGTCTGTCAATAGAACACGCGCTTCCGGCACAATTGCTTCCAGAGAATCGGATTCAGTCGCCAGATGGTGCGATAGATAACCACGATCAAAATAGAAACCATTGATGATTTCAAGCGACGATTCTACGCCCGGAGCCCTTTCTAGCTCGATATGTCCTGAGGTACCGACATGTTCTAATGCATCTGCCACTAATTGGCCTAGATGTCGATCACCAGCAGCAACCGTAGCAACAGATACGGCACCGCCTTTTGGCAACGGCACTGCTTGCTTTCGCACGTTGGCAATAGCAAGTGAACTGGCGTTTTCGATACCATGAACAACATCGACTGGATTTCCGGCTTCTCTAATTTGCTCTAATCCACGCTGAATTATCGCGTTGGCAAGTACTGTTGCTGTGGTAGTTCCATCACCTGCTATATTATTAGTTTGGCGTGAGGCCGCTCGCACGACTTGGGCGCCCATGTTTTCAAAAGGATCTTCTAATTCGATTTCAGATGCAATTTGAACCCCGTCACGTGTAACAATCGGAGTTCCGATAGGTACATCGATAATACTATTCCCACCTTTAGGGCCGATAGTTCCATCAATAGCTCGTGTAAATTTTTCTATTCCACGGCCTAGCGCTTCCCGAGCCTCTTGCCGATATAATAATATTTTTGCCATTCTATTGTTTCTCCAGAATAAGTGCTTTTACTCAATAAATTAACTGATATTTTAATTCACTGAAGTTAGTAACGAAGTATAAAGTGCGATTATTGACTTGTTCTTACAGGCTTAGAATCAAGTAAGAAAAATTTAAAGCTATCTACGCGTAAAGTTGCGTTGAGGTCCAGCAGATGTAGACGGGTAGCTATCGACAGCTACCCGTCTAAGCAAACGTTGTTAATCCTCGACAGCACCGACCTCTTCTAAATACTCCTCAAGATTACCATATAAAGTTACGGTTCTATCATCAGTAATACTCATTCGACCGTAATGTGTGGACATCTCGATTTGTAGATCATATGGGCCATAGTCTCGACCCAATATATCGGAGATTTCATCCATATCAAAAACCATTCGTCCTTCAGCTTCGATACGAATCATCGCTGGTAAATGAGTAATAATAACACCCGGATGTTCTTCCATAGCCGCTGCCACAGCATTACCTTCAGCACTATCGCTCATGGTAATCCCGCACATATGGGAAATGCTATCATTTAACTTATGGTCAGCAATATTTTCTTCTTGCGCACTCATTATATTTACTCCTAATTGTTCAATGTCTTATAAATGTTTCTTAGTGAGAGCTTATTAATTAAAGCTGTATCTCATCCGGAAGTGAAATACCGGCTTCACTTAGAGCCACGGTCAGTCTATGTTTAGCCGCTTCATAAACTTCGACATAACTAACATGCTTAACTCGCGGTTGCGACCAAAGTGGCTGCAATTGCTCCATCGCAGAAACCGCCATCGGCACATATTTATTCAACCATTGATCAAAGACCTTTTTATTGTCATCGGCATACTTCTCGTCTCTGGATATCATGCCAAACATTTCGATAGCATTTTCCAGGTTACGATCATAATCATTTTCGGCAGCAGAAAGCACAACAGGTGACATGAAATCACTATGGCATGCAGCAAGTTGCATAAAGAATCCACTACGTATTGATTCTGTTACTATCGGTTCACAAACAAAATTGATAGCAAAGTATTGTTCCAGATAATCTGGTCCAGCCATAATATGCTCAACCAATTTACGGGTTTCCTGCCATATTGGATCTTCAAGCCAAGTTGTTTTACCTAAAGAAGTATCTATTTCAACATCCAGGCCAATCTCGGCCAGATAGAGTACCAAGTCCTGAGCAAGACGAATCTTTTGCGAAGAATGCGTTAAGATAGAGTTGTTAATCATCTGTGTGACACCATCACGCTGACCGGACATTGTGGCGTAATGTAGTCCAAATTCACATTCTGCTAGTGCTCCAAGATGTTTTTCAAGTATAGGCAACCAGCGTTTATCAAAATTCTCTGCTGCTTTAGCAGCACGACCGTGATTAACAACTTGGCCAATCATGGTTTCAACAGCAGCCTGACGCTGGAAGTGGTTACGTTCCCATTCGCCATCAGGTGCACGGTAGACATGCCAGTCAGAACATTGAACTGCAGTTCTGCGCTTATCATATGCTTCCATACCATCAGCAAAGCCAATAATCCAGCCTTGTAAAAGATGTCGGTCCATATCAGGAAGCACATCGACCGTCACGTTTTCATATAACGATGCGTGTCGCTTTTTAGGTTCAAAATAATTATATTTACGACTTTCCCAGCTTGGAAATTGTTTTGCACCGCGGGCAGAACCACCTGGTGGACGACCTATTCCAGTCTGTTCTGTAGCCTGTTCTGTATTACTCATGAGCTTGTTTTCTCCTCAGTTTGGCTTGTTGTTATAAATAAATAACCGATTACTCGTCACTTGTATTAGTATTAGTAAATCGATCTAAATGAATTCTTTCTTCTTCTTCAATATCATGCACGAACAACACGGGCGTCAGTGCATCAACCATCACTGGTGGACCGCAAACATAAACTTCATCCTCTTCTCCATCCGGCTCGTTGTCATCCATGTATTCCCTAACTACGTCATGAACAAAACCCGTTTTGCCGTCCCACTCAGTATCGTCCCCAGCATCTGAGAGCGCTGGGATAAAGCTAAAATCGTCAAGCTTGGATCCAAGGTCGGCAATTAAATCGAGATAAAATAAGTCGGCCTGCGTACGCGCCCCATAAAAAAACCGCACAGGTCGTTGTTCTCCGCTTTCAACCAGATCCCGTAATATGGATAATAATGGCGCCATACCAGAACCACCACCTATCAGAAACATTGTTCCGGTTTCATCTGCATGTCGTACACAGCTACCATATGGCCCTTCGATTTTGAGGGCATCTCCAACTTTTACACCACCATTTGCTAAATTACTAGAAAATTGGCCATCCGAATAAGCTTTGATGATGAATTCTAACTTCTTATTATCAGACGGCGTATTTGCCAAAGAAAATGATCGTGTAAGATTGATTTTAGGTATTGTGATATCGACGTACTGCCCAGCAAAAAATGTGAGCCCTTCTTCAGAAACTACGTCGAGCACGAGGTGCCACATATCATCAGTTAATTTTTCACTTTCAGCTACTGTTACATCAAATTTACGTACGGGAACAGAATGCTTTAATAGATGTTCCTCGTAATTCATTAATTCGACCGAGCAATCTTCGTAAGGAACCATTCGGCAAAGCAATGTCTGCCCTTGATCCTTCTCCGTATCATTCAAAGCAAAAGTCGAGTACCTCAACATATCGTGATCCACATCACCTATAATCACGGCTTTGCAACTTGAACATTGTCCATTTTTACAGCCGTGTGGCAGAGCCAGACCTTGACGAAATGCAGCATCGAGGACGTGTTCCCCTTCTTCTACCTCTACATCGATCCCGACAGGTTCAAGATGGACGGTATAAATTTTTTTTTCTTGAGTCATAATTCTTTCAGATTAATATTTTGAAGGAGGAAATCAGAGTGCGGCTTATGCCGCACTCTGATATTCCAATTACTTACTAGATATTGCTTATGATACAGGGTTGATTGTAAAACCAGCTCTGTAGTCTGCGATCGCTTTTTCGCGATCTTCTTTAGACATTGCACGTAAAGCCAACAGTGGTGAACCCAAAGTGTAACCCTTGATGTGATCGAGCGTCCACATCTTATCCGGATCAAGGTTCATATGCGGTTGTGCAATCATAGTTTTACCATCATCGCGAACAAAGCCCATTTGCTTGACGCAATCAGCTAAGTCCCAACCGTCCCAACGTTCTTCCCACTCTCGATGACCGGTGAAGCGACCCATTGCTGGAGTCTTCTTACCTTTGTACTCACCTTGGAACGCTACTGCATGAGTCCATCGACATGTTTCAGAACAATAGGTATAGAGTTCGCCGTCAACTTCATCAACAGTAAAGTCTTCTCGAATAAGACACGGTACCAAACAGCTCCAACAACGATAAGGATAGACATAACCGGTTTGCTCACTAAATGTAATAAGTTCGCTACCTGGCTCACTAAGCTTATTGTACCAGTTCCAGTAGTTACCGTACTTTTCATACCAACCTGGATACTTATGTTCAAACCACTCAAAGTCTTCGTCTCTCATACCATCAATTCGCCAATGAGCCACAGGCCAACCAACAGAGAAAAACTGTGCAGTTAAATGATGCCAATCTTTATTGACAATTCGATCCCACATTTCATTGATGTCATCGTGATGAATTTCAATACCGTATTTTTCTAACGGTGCTAAATAAGTACGATAGTAATCATGATAAATCCAACGTTCCCATAGCTGAGCATAAGACTCACGCTCTTTACGACGATCTTTTGTACCGTACTCGAGGATAGTACCTACCGCTGCATCGATAATGCAATGGTTTTGCCACATCGAATAACGTAAATCGCGTTCAATCAGGGCATAGTTGTCAGGATCTTTTAGTGACCCCATCAAAACTGAGTGACCGTTAGCCATGTGACGTGACTCATCAGACTGCACAGACATGAATACTGTCGGCAACGCAAAGTCACCATTCATTGCTGCTTCTGAAGGCATAGCCACGAACAATGTATTTGTGAATGCCGTTTCTGCAATTACTTGCAAGTTGATATTGGTAGATGTGAGCACATCACCTGTGGTAAAAGCTTCTCCGAACTGTCGGCCGATAGTATCAGCATAACACTGACCAAAAGCACGCTCAGTAATATCGAAACCAGCTGGATCGATATAGTTTTCCATATACCATTTTTTCAGATTCATCTGAATTGTAGAATGACGGAACTCATCGATCATTTGCATGGTAAGGCCTGTTCGCAGGTTTTCACCAGGAACAACAGATGCCTGCATACCCATAGAACGTGCTGCAGAAATTTCTGGATAAGGAATGATACTGAGGAACAGCTTCATCCACTCAAGCCAACGCTGTTCGACGTTGCGAAACATATCGCCACGAACTGCACCGTCAAGCGCACCCATTACACGATCATCTTTTTCTTCTTGAATCGCAAAATAAGAACGCAGAACTTGTTTCATTGGATCTTTCGGCGCTTTATTAAGCTTGTAATCGGTTGGATATTTTACTGCTTCTTGTACATTGGTGGGTTGCCAGCCTAAATTATTAGCGAGCTTTGCCGCCTCATTAATGCTGATTCCACGCTGTTTAGTAATAGAACGTGGTGTCATTTTTGTTGCCATATTAAACCTCCGTTTGTGATTTAACTAATAGTTAAACTATTTAATCTTACACTCTATACTTACTTCTCATCTCAAGCTTACTGATTTTCAAACACCAATACAAGTATTATTGAAACAATCTAAGTATTTAATTCATAACGTATTATTTTAATACGAGACGTATTATTTTCGTACTATTTTGATACATTATTTGTTATTCACTACCTTAATTGTTAGTGATGATCAAAATTATGTAAGCTCACAATGACATTGTCTAGAATTACATTGGAGTTGTCTAGGCTTGTACAAGAATTGTCTAGATTTGCACTGTTAATCTCAAACTCTAGATTTTACTGTATTAGGACTTTAATTTACGTCTACAAACTCCACTAGAATCTTGGCGGCTGCGGTAGCTCCCAAAGTAATCGATTTACACTCGGCGGTGCTCAATGTAACAGCATCAGTCGCAGGCTCACGAGGAGCAACAACAATACGCTGGTCGGGCATTAAACCGTGGTCACCAACATAGCGAAGAAAATCAGGGTCCTCGTCCAGTACTTGAGCAACCCTTAATGGCACCTCTGTAGGACAGTCAGTCAGCGGTGTGAGATCTTGTTGTTTTAGTGACTGACCACTGGGCTGTGGAATCGGATGACCATGTGGGTCAACCGTAGGGTGGCCTAGATAAGCATCAATCCTTTCAAGCACTTTATCCGAAATGGCATGTTCAAGTTCCTCAGCCTCGGCATCAACCTCAGACCAATCGAGTCCCAATACTTCAACTAAAAATAATTCAGCTAATCGATGACGAAGCACGACTTGCAGAGCAAGTTTGGTTCCAGGTTCTGTTAACCATACACCTCTGCGAGGTTCGTAACTGAGTAATTGGGCATCAGCCAAAGTCTTAACCATTGCCGTTGCTGTACCTGGCGCAACGCCCATTGTTGCTGCCACCTGACCGACTGAAATGAGATGTTCTCCTGGCCCCAGCTTCTCCTGTTCCTTGTAAATTTGCTTTAGATAATTCTCAACTGTGATACTGGCCATCGGTTTAGTATATAGAATTTAACGCTGCTTGACAGTTCAAATATAAGCAGTCTATGATTACAATTTTCATTAATCAAAATTATTATTTAGTCTCTATATTGTAAAGTAGTTTGAATCATGAAATTAGTTGTTGTAACAGCGATTATGCTAGTGAGCCTTCTCATTAGCAGGATAATCTTCGCAAGTCAGATGAATAAGAATCAATTTAAACTTTTCAATTTCATCCGAGGTCGATTGATACGTGATCTTAGGGCGAATTATCCTAAGACTATTAGAAGTCCTTATAAGACTGGAGCCAATGATGTTTTGATATTCGCTGGTACTACGTGTCAACTGTAAATATTTTGACCTACTTTTATGAACATCTAATGACCTTATTTAATACCTTCAACCGAATTACTGAATCGCCTGCTAATCTGCACGCTTTTGAAAAGAAATATAGAGCTTTAATCCGCATTATCGCTCTTCTCTGTCTCGTTGGCTTCAACATAGCCTGCACGAGTGAAAGCGAAGATGTTAAGGGTAAAACCACTGATAATAAGCCGTACCAGATTGTCGCCAGCATAGGTATGATAGGAGACGTAGTCCGCAATGTTGCTGGGCACAACGCCGAAGTCAGCGTTATTATGGGCGCCGGTGTAGACCCTCATCTATATACACCTACCCGTGACGATGTCGCTCTCATGCTGGAGGCGGATGCCATCTTCTATGTCGGCTTGCTCCTCGAAGGACGCATGGTTGACGCGTTAATTTCGGTTGGGCGCGACAAACCAGTGTATGCAGTGACACAGTTGATCGACGCCAAAAACCTAATCGAGGCACTAGGTCATTATGATCCACATGTATGGATGGACGTCAGTGTCTGGTCGCGTGCAGTTGATGCAGTAGCTCTGTCTCTGGCCGAGTTAGATCCGACCAATGCCGTTGACTACCAACTCAATGCTGAACGCTACCAACAAAACCTTACAGCGCTCCACAACTATGGTCTTAAACGAATCGAGACTATTCCTGCCGAAGCCAATAACAAACCGCTCCTAATCACTTCGCATGACGCCTTTAGCTATTTCGGCAAAGCCTATGGCCTGGAAGTGTTAGGAATACAAGGAATTTCGACTGTCTCCGAGGCAGGCCTACAGCGTATCAACGAATTAATCGATTTAATTGTAACTAATAAGGTGCCGGCAGTATTCATCGAATCAACCGTTTCGCAGCAGAACATTCAGGCGCTGATAGAAGGCTCCCGTGCACGTGGGCACAATATCAAGATCGGCGGTGAACTGTACTCTGATGCCATGGGTCCTGAAAGTAGCTATGAAGGAACTTACATAGGCATGCTCGATCACAATATCACTATCGTAACGCAGGCCTTGGGTGGAGAAGCACCAGCGCATGGCATGCAGGGAAAATTAAATTTACCCGAAGAGGAGCAATTATGAACATTCCCTCTATTCTCGCTCGCTCGGAATCCAATATTGATAATTCCGTTAACTTGTTGCCATCTCTCTCTGTGCAAGATCTAACCGTCGCTTATCACCGTAAACCGGTGCTCTGGGACGTAGAACTGGACATACCAGAAGGCAAGCTGGTCGGCATCGTTGGCCCCAATGGTGCAGGCAAAACAACGCTGATTAAATCAGTAATGGATCTCAGTCCGAGAGTATCAGGTAAAGTCCGCGTCTTCGGCCAGCCTTATCACAAGAATCGTGCCCGAGTCGGCTATGTACCTCAGCGCGAGAGTGTAGACTGGGATTTTCCCGTCAGTGTATTGGATGTAGTTACAATGGGACGCTACGGCCAGATCGGCTGGTGCAGACCCGTCACGAAACGACAACGAAGAGTGGCTTACGCAGCACTGGAACGTGTTGGCATCGCTGAATTAGCCGATCGGCAGATTAGTCAACTATCCGGCGGACAACAGCAGCGTACCTTCCTAGCACGAGCACTGGCTCAGGAAGCAGATCTGTATTTGTTGGACGAGCCATTTGCCGCTGTGGATGCGGCGACTGAGAAAGCGATTGTGCGTCTTCTGCAAGACTTACGCAATGCTGGTAAAACGGCACTGGTCGTCCACCATAATCTACAAACAGTAGCGGAATACTTCGATTACGTTTTACTGATGAATATGCGGGTCGTTGCCTTCGGCCCTACTGAAAAGGTCTTCACTGAAGAGAATCTGCGTAAAACCTATGGTGGCAAACTTACCTTACTCACCGAAGGTACCGAAGCAATGATGCGAAGTGGTCAGGCCGGGTTCTTCAATCGAACCACGGAGTGATGCTACACGTAGGATCTGTCTATCCAGGCGACCTCCCCTATGATTTTTACTTTTTTAAAGCGCGATGAAAATAGAGATTCTTGTTCTCATAAAGCTTATCCAGCTCCATAAAAGGAACAGTTTGGTGGAGAAAATCCGTTTGCTAAGTACTCAATTATAACATCATGCCTGAGCTCACTGATATTCTGCATGTCTTGCTTCTACGCGACTACAATACCCGGCTAGTCGTGCTGGCCACAGCAATACTAGGAATAGCAACCGGGGTAGTCGGGACATTTATGCTATTACGTAAGCGAGCACTGTTGGGGGATGCGTTGAGTCATACGACTCTGCCAGGGGTCGGCTTAGCTTTTATCTTGGCCACTCTAATCGGTATGGATGGCAAATCGCTACCCATACTACTTACAGGAGCATTACTAATGAGTATCGCGGGCGCAGGAACGATCTTACTTATTCGTCGCTATACCCGCCTCAAGGAAGATGCGGCCTTAGGTATCACGCTTAGCGTATTTTTCGGCGCCGGCGTTGCTATATTAGGTGTGATCCAGCAGATGGGGCTAAGTTCGGCCGCCGGATTACAAACCTTTATCTATGGCAGTACTGCTTCCATGATTGCCTCGGATGCCATATTCATTGCCGTGGTCGCCGGAATTGTAGTCTCCACCTGTACACTATTGTTCAAGGAACTCAAGCTTCTCTGTTTCGATGAAGACTTCGCTCAGGGACAGGGCTGGCCTGTCGGCTTGTTGGATGCGGTACTGGCAGGCCTTATGGTATTAGTGGTCGTAGTCGGCTTACAAGCGGTAGGAATGATCCTGATCGTCGCCATGTTGATCATACCGGCTGCGGCAGCACGTTTCTGGACCGAACGACTGTTATCGATGACTATCATCGCTGCACTCATCGGAGCAATAAGCGCAGCCTCCGGCGCGGCGGCTAGTGCGCTGTATCCCAATCTACCTTCTGGAGCGATGATCGTATTAGTTGCCTTGGCAATATTTATACTAAGTGCGCTTGTCGCGCCTGCGCGCGGTGTGATTTCGCGCGCGCTACGCAAACAAACGCTTAACAAGCGAGTTGACCGTCAACACCTATTGCGAGCAATGTACGAGTTTTTGAAGGCGACAGATGATGAACGTTACGATGAAGACAAACCCCCTGCACAAGATGTCGGTTTCGATGAATTGCTGTGTTGTCGTTCATGGAATACAAGGAAACTGACACGCCTTCTTCACAGTGCACAACGAGATGGTCTAGTCCGCACAAGCTATAACGGACGCTGGCTGCTAACGCAACGAGGTGCTGGTGCAGCAGTACGGGTGGTACGCAATTACCGTTTGTGGGAAATCTACCTTATTAACTATGCTGACGTTGCTCCCAACCACGTAGACCGTGATGCCGACCGGATAGAGCACGTACTCTCACCGACTTTAATCCGCGAACTTGAAGAGTTACTCGAGCGTGACGGTCGCATACCCATTATCCAGTTCAGCCCGCATAAAATGCCTCCAGCTATGCCGGGATCTGGTAGCGATTGAGGCGCACATATGTTTGAGACTCTGCAACGCATGAATAACGCACTAACTAATTGGAACTGGTCTCTGGATGGTTGGATCATTGCTATTGGAATGCTCTGTGCAATGGCATGTGCTCTTCCCGGTTGTTTTTTAGTGTTGCGCCGGATGAGTATGATGGGCGACGCAATTAGCCATGCCGTATTACCAGGGCTTGCGGTGGCATTCATTGTCAGTGGTGAATTGACTAGCGTGCCGATGTTTATCGGCGCCGCGATCGCAGGCATGCTCACCGCATTATTTACCGAGTGGGTACACGGCTACGGTCGAGTAGATGAAGGAGCCTCAATGGGCGTGGTTTTTACAGGCTTGTTCGCCTTGGGATTGGTATTGATTGCTCATGCTGCGGACAGTGTGCATTTGGATGCCGACTGTGTGCTTTACGGGGCTATTGAATTCACGCCGTTAGATCTCGTTATTCTAGGCGACTTAGCCATACCTCGCGTGGGCCTCACTTTATCGGCCGTGCTGCTGATTAATCTGTTTTTCGTTGTTGTGTTATTCAAGGAATTTAAAATCAGTGCCTTTGATCCAGCCCTTGCGACTACGTTAGGCATTAATGCCCGCCTCATGCATTATCTTCTGATGACTTTAACAGCAATCACTGCCGTCGCCGCTTTTGAGGCAGTCGGTAGCATACTCGTGGTAGCACTCTTGATCGCACCACCAGCCGCAGCCTATCTGTTGACTGATCGGCTACCGATAATGATTGGCCTGAGTCTGATTATCGGTGCCGTTGCTGCAGTACTTGGCCATATCGGCGCATTGACTGTGCCGGCGGCTTTCGGTTACGACAGTACCAGTACTGCCGGTATGATTGCCGTCAGCACAGGACTATTATTGGCTTTAGCCGCACTCTTTGGCCCTCGCCACGGTGTATTGCTGAGTATTTGGCGCCAGCGACGACTACGCAAACGCCAAAACAGCTAAGAGCCAGATTCAAGTTTGATGTTTTTGTCTGTCTGACTCGCCTTGTGTTTTGCAATCACAGACCACGCTTCCAACATGACAAGTACACTCACCACTAAAACGATAAGATCAAGCCCCACCAGCAACCAATTACCCTCTCGATAATATTCCGCAAGTTTGATAACACCTGCAAAAAAGGCCATAACTAAAACAAAAGTCATTGGTATCAAAGTGTATTTTGCCGGACGTCCTAATTTGATGAGATAAACAGAAATAACCAACAAGGTTAGACTAGCCAATATTTGATTAGTAGAGCCAAACAGTGGCCAAATGATCATGCCTCCACTTCCTGATGCACCACCGGCACCAAACGCTAATAATAAACAACACCCAACTGCCACAAGCGTCGCAATAATGCCGCTTTTGAGCATAGGAATGTTATAAATATCTCCCCATTCTTGAATAATGTAACGCTGTAAACGAACTCCTGAGTCCATTGTGGTTCCTGCAAATAGCACCACCATTACCGCCAATAACGTAGAAGATATTTCACTTGAAATCCCCCAGCCCGCCTGAATCAAATTTGCACCACCCGTAATAAAAGCACCCACACTACCAGCACCTAGATGACCGTATATTTCATGCCATTCTTCAGGGCTAGCGGCGAGCATCACACCACTCACAGCTACGATAGTAATCAGTGCTAATGAACCCTCACCGACAGCACCTAAATAGCCAACAAAACGACCGTCTGTTTCGTTGTTCAATTGTTTGGAAGACGTCCCTGAAGAGACGATGCCGTGGAACCCGGACACTGCACCACAAGCAATGGTCACAAAAAGTAACGGAACAATACTTGGCGTATTCTCTGCTGTTTCAGTATTAAACGCAGGAGCCGTAATATCAGGCATCGCCACAAACACGGCGCCGTAAAGTAATACCAAGCCTACCAATAGTTGCATGCCATTAATAAAGTCACGTGGTTGAAGCAGCATCCACACAGGTAACAACGAAGCAACTGCTGCGTAGATGAACAATATTAAAATCCAGTTAGCTTTATCAGTTAAACCAAACATTTCACTTGGCAGTGCCAGTGGCATTCCTGAGCCTATGTAAATTGTTATATATAACAACGCGACACCAACTACAATTAAGGGAAGCATTGGCACATTACGTTTTAATAGCAAGCCGATAACCAACGCAGCTACAATAGCTGACCACGCAGGGAATACGGCACTCGAATTTGCTACAAAAGCATTAGCGATGACTCCACCAAAAACGGCATTAACCATCAAAAGCACAAGAAACACGACAACCATAAATAGAGAACGTGTACGTTTACCAATCACAGCTTCAGATAGTGCACCCATTGATTTACCCTTATGACGAGCACTTGCCCAAAGCGCGCCCATATCATGCACACCAGCAAAGAAAATAGTACCCAACACAACCCAAACCATAGCCGGCATCCATCCCCAATAAACGGCTATGGCTGGTCCAACAATGGGAGCTGCACCTGCTACTGAAGTGAAATGATGACCCCAAAGTACCACTTTATTGGTCGGCACAAAATCGGTACCATCATTGAACTCATGAGCTGGCGTGACAAAGCTGTCATCCATTTTGAAGATTTTTTCTGCGATAAATTTAGAATATACAAACCACCCAAACAGCATACCTACTATGCCGATAAGTACGATCAATACCGATTGCATTTGATTTTCCTTAAATTATTTTATTGTAATTGACACTTCCATGTAACATATATGAACAACCTATTTGTTACAAACAATAGCTAACAAGCAAAACAACATGTATTAAAATAAGACGGTTTAAAGTACTAGATTAAAACGAGGCGTATTAAAACAATACGTTTAAAATTAAATACTTGGATTATTCCTCGTTAGTGCTTGTATTAGCAATCAAATCTGGCTATCTTTAAACCTCAAATATTAAAACGAGCAGTAAGACTTCGAGATTGGCCTAATCCATTTATAAATTTCTTACTTCCTCTTTATGCTCTGTTTACACACAATTTATCCTGGTCAAGTGGGCTATATTTTCAACACCTGAACAGTTACCTATTTTTAACTTTAAATTAAATATACACGATGGACGAAAAGAACACTGATATCGACCTGCAAGAAACTCAAGAATGGCTAGAAGCACTGGATTCAGTACTAGCTAATGACGGTATAGAACGAGCACACCACTTAATCGAACAACTAGTAGCCAAAGCGCGCAAGTCAGGAGCAAACCTACCTTATTCAGCGACTACGGCTTACTTAAATACCATCCCCGCTAATCAAGAGGAGCGTACACCCGGTGACCCAGAAATGGAAAACCGCATCCGTTCATTGGTCCGCTGGAACGCCATGGCTATGGTAGTACGTGCCAATAAAAAAAGTAGTGAACTGGGTGGGCATATCGCTAGTTTTGCATCGTCCGCTACATTATATGACGTTGGCTTTAACCATTTCTTTCATGCTGCTACAGATGAACGAGGCGGTGACCTGATCTTTATTCAAGGCCATTCAGCACCTGGTATTTATTCTCGAGCTTTCCTCTATGGTCAGTTAACAGAGGAACAACTCGCTAACTTCCGTCAGGAAGTGGATGGCAAAGGCCTGTCGTCTTATCCGCATCCGTGGTTAATGCCAGACTTCTGGCAATTTCCTACCGTTTCAATGGGGCTTGGTCCCATCATGGCCATCTATCAGGCTCGATTCTCACGTTATATGGAAGCAAGGGGACTAAGCAAACCTTCGGATAGAAAGATCTGGGCATTCATGGGCGATGGTGAGATGGACGAACCGGAATCCATGGGCGCGATTCATCTTGCTGGAGCCGAACAGCTCGATAACCTTGTCTTTGTTATCAATTGTAATCTACAACGTCTCGATGGGCCTGTACGAGGTAACGGCAAGATCATTCAGGAACTCGAAGGTGAATTCCGTGGTGCTGGTTGGAATGTTATAAAAGTTATTTGGGGATCATATTGGGATCCACTGATTGCCCGTGACACTGACGGACTCTTATATAAACGTATGGAAGAGTGTGTCGATGGTGAGTACCAGAACTTCAAGGCCAAAGACGGCGCCTATGTGCGTGAGCACTTCTTTGGTAAATACCCTGAGCTTAAAGCCCGCGTAGCTAATATGTCTGATGAAGACATCTGGCGTTTGAATCGCGGTGGACACGATCCGCATAAAGTCTATGCAGCTTACGCCGAAGCCGTAAAAAGCAATGGCAAACCAACCGTTATTTTGGTTAAAACGGTTAAAGGCTATGGCATGGGCACTGCAGGTGAAGGACAAAACATCACTCATCAACAGAAGAAGATGGGCGAAGAGGCTTTGAAAGCCTTCCGTGATCGATTCAATATCCCTGTTACAGATGAACAAGTAGCTAATGCCGAGTTCTATCATCCAGGGAAAGACAGTCCAGAATACAAATACATGCACCAACGCCGTGAAGACTTGGGCGGTTTCTTGTTAGACCAATGGCCGCGACCAAAGAATCACAAGATTCCTACGTTAAAAGCGTTTGAAAAATTACTGGAAGGTACGGGTGATAGAGAAATCTCCACAACGATGGCCTTTGTTCGAATATTAAACACATTATTAAAAGACAAGGCACTGAAAGATTACATCGTGCCGATTGTCCCGGATGAAGCACGCACCTTTGGTATGGAAGGTATGTTCCGTCAACTCGGAATCTATTCTTCGAAAGGTCAATTGTATGAACCAGTCGATTCAGATCAGGTTATGTACTACCGAGAAGACAAAAAAGGTCAAATACTGGAAGAAGGAATCAATGAAGCTGGTGCTATGTCCTCTTGGATTGCGGCAGCAACGTCCTATAAGTACCACGGCGTGCAGATGATTCCATTTTATATCTTTTATTCAATGTTTGGTTTTCAACGCATTGGTGATTTGGCATGGGCTGCAGCGGACTTACGGTCACGTGGTTTCTTGCTCGGCGGTACTGCAGGTCGTACAACACTAGCAGGAGAAGGCTTGCAACATCAGGACGGTCATAGTCACTTGTTTGCATCGTTCATCCCTAACTGCATCTCTTATGACCCGACCTTTGCTTACGAACTGACAGTCATTATTCAGGATGGATTAAAACGCATGTACGAAGATCAGGAAGATGTCTATTACTACCTGACCGTCATGAATGAGAACTACGCTCACCCGCCAATGCCGGAGGGCTGTGAAGACGGAATATTAAAAGGACTGTACTTGTTCCAAAAAGGTGGACGTAAAAAATTAAAAGTGCAGTTGATGGGTTCAGGCACGATCTTACGTGAAGTTATTGCTGCAGCAGATTTATTGAAGGATGACTTTGATGTGGATGCAGATATCTGGAGTGCGACCAGTTTTAATGAATTGCGTAAAGATGGTCTTGAGGTTGAACGCTGGAATCGCTTACATCCAGAAGACAAACCAAAACAAACTTATGTAGAAAAAACATTAGCGTCACATAAAGGCCCTATTATTGCCGCAACCGATTATATGAAGTCCTATGCAGATCAAATCCGAGCCTTCATACCTGATCGTCACTACGTCGTTCTTGGCACAGATGGTTTTGGTCGCAGTGATACACGAGCACAACTGCGTAAGTTCTTTGAAGTTAATCGCTATCATGTTGCCATCACGGCCTTAAAAGCATTGGCCGATGACGGGCAAATACCTGCGAAAAAAGTTACTGAAGCTATCAAGAAGTATGGGATTGACCCAGAAGCTCCAAACCCTGTGACAATATAATTATAATGACAAACATACTTGTAATTGCCCGGCATTACATTCCGTTAACCATTACGGTCATACGTATGACGTGTATATAAAACTTAGGAACCTATTTTGACAAACGAAACAAAAGTTACGTTACCAGACATCGGCGACTTTGATGCAGTTGAGCTCATTGAGATTGCTGTTGCTGTTGGTGATACAGTTGAGGTTGAAGATACCTTAATAACACTGGAAAGTGATAAGGCTACAATGGACATTCCATCGCCTGCGAAAGGAACGGTCAAATCATTAAATGTTGCTGTTGGCGATATGCTCTCGGAAGGTTCACCTATTCTTGTATTGGACACGCCAACAGACACAAACAGCAGCATATCAGAACAAGAAGAAGAAAAAGGAAGTGTCTCGGATTCCTCTACATCATCAGAATCAACCTCTTCTGATGACGCTGTTGGTGCCCTTCCTTCTTCCTCTGATAAGAAACATGAGGGAATGCAACGTCCAGCACCAAATACACCGGATGGGGCACAGCTTGTCGGTGAAAGTGATTCGGCCAAAGCACATGCCAGCCCCTCGGTCAGACGTTTTGCTCGCGAACTTGGTGTCGATTTAGGACTAGTTCGAGGTAGTGGCCGTAAGGGACGGATTAGTAAAGACGATGTGAAAGCCTTCACTAAGGCAGTAATGTCTGATAACCGCGTGTTTGAAAAAGACAAAGGCGGCTTCTCGCTTCCTGAAATCCCACCGGTTGATTTCTCCAAATTTGGTTCGACTGAAACTAAAGCTTTATCACGATTAAAGCGCTTGTCCGGGCAAAACCTGCATCGCAGCTGGATCACCGTGCCACACGTCACTCAGTTTGATGAGGCAGACATTACAGATCTCGAAGATTTTCGTAAATCCAAAAAAACTGAAGCTGAACACTATGGCACACGTTTAACGCTACTTAGCTTTTTGATCAAAGCTGTCGTCGTGGCTTTGAAGAAGTACCCCGAATTTAATAGCTCGTTAAGTCCCGATGGTGAGAACCTGATCTTAAAGAATTATTACCACATTGGTGTCGCTGTGAATACCGATGCTGGACTGATGGTGCCAGTAGTCAAAGATGCTGATAAAAAGGGCTTATTTGACTTGGCGAAAGAACTGGCCGAACTTGCACAAAAGGCACGCGATAAAAAACTTTCACCTGCTGAAATGCAAGGCGGCTGTTTTACAATTTCCAGCCTAGGACATATTGGCGGTACAGGCTTTACACCTATAGTCAATGCACCAGAAGTAGCTATCATGGGTGTTTCGAAAGGCGCAATGAAACCCGTTTATCAAAACGGTCAGTTTGAACCGCGTCTAGTGTTACCCTTTTCATTATCATATGACCATCGTGTTATTGATGGTGTAGCCGCTGCCGAATTTACCCGTGAGCTGGCGCACATCCTCACAGACATACGCGATATATTGCTATAGCCATGAGTACATTAAAAGAGATTAAACTACCTGATATTGGCGACTTTGATTCTGTCGAGATTATTGAGATCCCGGTTTCTGTTGGCGATACTATTGAAAAAGAAGAAACATTAATCACGCTTGAAAGTGACAAGGCGGCGATGGATATCCCATCACCTGAGGCCGGTACAGTTAAAGAGCTGAAAGTCTCAGTAGGCGATATGGTTTCTGAAGGTTCATTAATTTTATTATTAGAATCTGATGGAGAAACCAACGTCAGTTCCGATAATGCGACTGTAACTGCTGAACCTGTTAAAGAAAAAGAAGCGCCCGCTAAAGCACAGGGAGCGAGCACAACAAAAGAAATTACTCTACCTGATATTGGCGACTTTGATGCAGTTGAGCTCATTGAGATTGCTGTTGCTGTTGGTGATAAAGTTGAGGTTGAAGACACCTTAATTACGCTTGAAAGTGACAAGGCGACGATGGATATCCCGTCACCTGAGGCCGGTACGGTTAAAGAGCTGAAAGTCTCAGTAGGCGATATGCTCTCGGAAGGAACATTAATTTTATTATTAGAAGCTGTTGGAGAAAGCAATATCAGCTCCGATAGTACTACTGTAGATGAGCCTGTTGAAAATAAAGTGACGCCTGCTCCTATAGCAGAAACAAGCACAACACCAGTAAACGATATTGATGCGGATCATCACGCCGAAGTTGTAGTACTTGGAGCTGGACCTGGCGGTTATACTGCTGCGTTTCGTGCTGCAGACCTGGGCAAGAAGACGATATTAATCGAACGCTATTCAACTCTGGGCGGTGTTTGCTTAAATGTAGGTTGTATCCCTTCCAAGGCGCTATTGCATGTAGCCAAAGTCATCTCGGAAGTCGAGGAACTAAAAGAATTAGGTCTCGATTTAGGATCAGCAAAAACACCTTCACAAGAATCTGTACTTGGCTTTAAAGATAATGTAATTAAAAAACTTACCGGGGGCCTTAAGGCCATGGCTAAACAACGAGGCGTCACCGTTATCGAAGGTGTTGGCCAGTTTAGTTCTAGTCAAACGATTGAAGTGGAAAGCGGTGGCGGTAAAACTACTATTGCTTTTGAGAACGCTATCATTGCTGCCGGTTCACAAGCCGCAATGATTCCAAATCTGCCTGATGACCCACGTATTATGGATTCCACCGGTGCCTTATCCTTAACTGAAGTACCGAAACGTTTATTGGTCATTGGTGGTGGCATCATTGGTCTGGAAATGGCTACTGTGTATGAGGCTCTTGGCTCAAAAGTCACGGTTGTCGAGATGCTGGATAGTCTTATTGCCGGTTGCGACAAGGACATTGTCCGTCCTTTCCAAAAACACATCGCAAAACGCTATGAGAATATTTACCTGAAGACAGCCGTCACTGAAGTGAAAGCAAATAAAAAAGCCATCAAGGTCAGTTTCGATGGTAAAGACGCGCCCGATACAAGTGAGTTTGATGCTGTTCTGGTTGCCGTCGGGCGTAGGCCTAATGGTCTTAAGATTGCTGCAGACAAGGCTGGTATTGAAGTCAATGAGCAGGGTTTTATCCCGGTTGATAAACAACAACGCACTAACGTGCCACATATCTTTGCCATTGGTGATATCGTCGGCCAACCCATGTTAGCCCACAAAGCAACTCATGAAGGTAAAGTTGCTGCCGAAGTTTGTGCTGGTTTAAAGAGTGGTTTTGAAGCCAACGTCATTCCTTCTGTTGCTTATACCGATCCAGAAATAGCCTGGGTAGGATTAACCGAAACCGAAGCAAAGGCGAAGGGCATTAAATACGGTAAAGGTGTATTCCCATGGGCTGCTAGTGGTCGTTCATTATCACTTGGTCGTGATGAAGGAAGTACCAAAATACTGTTTGATGAAGAAACGAATCAAATTATTGGAGCTGCGATTGTGGGTCCTAACGCCGGTGATTTAATATCCGAATGCGCGCTCGCAATTGAGATGGGCTGTGACGCTGAGGATATCGGATTAACGGTTCATCCACACCCGACTCTTTCAGAAACAGTAGCTATGGCTGCTGAAGTCTTTGAAGGTACTATTACTGACTTATACATTCCGAAAAAAAAATAACAAAATAATTAAAAGAGGACTTTAATAAACATAACAAATTGATTTTCATACTCTTTTCTCTTCCTCAAAGGAGTATCTTTGGCGAGTGGATCGTTCTATAAATTCTTGGACCTCCAGCCTTTTTTAGAAGCCACTCGCTAATTTTTTTTTACTTTAAGAATGCAATAGAAGCTAAAAACATTAGCACGGCTTTATAACTATACCCTTAACCAACTAGCTAACTTAAAAAATAAGTTATATCTATATTTATCTGTGCAGAACGGTAGTTGACAAAAAATACATCTCGTTCCTATACTCAGCAATTCAAATTCATTGACAAGCTATAAGTTTTAAAAACTATTTAGCCGGAATAATAAAAATATGCTAAAGCATAGCTATCAAGATCGATTACTTTTACAATGGGCTGTCTATACCGGTGTTTTAAGTTTTATATTATGGCTAGCTTGGCACCTTGGCTATTTGGCCTCTATTTTTCTAACTGATCCGACAAGAATTACCTATCTCATCAGTTTTTTATTTCTGGGCGGCTCATTGCATTGCGGGATTCGTGCGAAGTATCTATCCAAACAAATTAATTCGATTAACAATATAGAGTCAGGTGAAGTTGCCTACTCAGCAGAAACATCATTACCTGCCGAGTTTTTAAACACGATAAAAGCAAGATTAAAGGGACAGAGTCTGGAAGAGTATAATTCGACAGATAATGCATTACTTTCTGAAGTATTTGCTGAACAGGCACATGCGCAGCATGAAACTGGTTGGTTCTTTACCAGTCTGCTTATCAAACTGGGACTACTTGGCACAGTAATCGGCTTTGTATTGATGTTAGGCCCGCTATCCACACTGGAGTCTTTTGATATTGGCGATGTACAAAATATTCTGGCAAAAATGACTGCCGGAATGGCAATTGCTCTGAATACAACATTAATTGGCTTGCTAAGCAGTATGCTACTTAGTTTTCAATATTTAATGCTGGATCACGGTGCAGATGAACTTGTTGCCAGAACGATACATTATATGGAGACAGAACAGATCTCGGAACTTCGTTTAGCTACTGAATAAAAAATGGTGATCAGGCGATCAAAAAGGCAGTTTGAGCAAGATCCGTTTACAGATCTTTTATTTAATTCATTATTAGCATTTACTTTATTATTTTTAATCACGATTTTATTTTTAAACCCTCCTGCTAAAAAAGGTATTATTGATCCAAAGGCCGAATATATAATCACTGTTAAGTGGGATGACAACAGTCCAGATGATATAGACACTTGGGTACAAGGACCACAAGAAGGTGTTGTCTGGTTTCGTAATCCGGAAGTAGGACTGATACACTTGGATCGCGATGATCGGGGGCTTTCTAAAGATACGATTGTAGTAGACGGCGTTGAAATAACAAACCCATTAAACCAGGAAGTTGTTACAATACGAGGTAATGTCCCGGGTGAATATATAGTTAATGTCCATTACTATAACAGCAAAACATTACGACAGGCGAACGTTGAAGTTCGAGCAGTTAAAGTCAACCCTCAACTGAGGGTGATCTATTATGGCAACTTGATACTGCATAACAAAGGTGAAGAAAAAACCGCTGTGCGTTTCACAGTTGATGCTGCCGGAAATGTCAGTAATGTAAATACATTAGATAAATCCATTGTTGAGGTTGATAAATTATGAATCAGGCCATTTTAGGGCTATCAATTACCTATGTTGCGTTAGCGGCACTGGTACTGGCGATCTTTTTACTAACTCGTTTACCCGCATGGATAAAATTACTTTGCGTCATCCTTGTAAGCGGATTTTATTATATGACTTACCATAGTCTACAGGGATTGCTTGGCTGGCCAACTCAACAGGAGCTGCCGGATAATTTTCTACTATTGTCATCATCTATCACCGAACCAGATGAAACAACAGGCGATCCAGGGCGTATCCATGTCTGGCTTAATGCTTTTACTGATGACAATCAACCTGCGCTTGAACCAAGAGCCTTTTATTTACCCTACGACCTTGAGTTACATTCTTCACTGGAAGCTGCATTAAAAAAACAACGCCGCGGCAATGTACAGCTTGGCCGCTCGAAGAAAGAGGCAGCAAACCATGATGATACTCCAACAGACTTAACTCGCTATGGTCAAAAGCGCACAGTAATTGAATTCTATGACCTTCCAACTCCTGAACTGCCTGAAAAATAAAGTTCCATGATTAATATCATCAAGAATTCCTGTATTCGACTAACAGTCTTCTGCCTAGCTCTTTTTATATCGGGTTGTTCAAAAACACCTGATGGAACTGAATACTTCCCGCTACAAAAAGGATTGAGTTATACATACAAAGTTACGACTGAATACACTAACGAAAAATACGAAAGTCGGCTTACCATCGATAACCTTGGAGAAAAAAGTTTTGGCGATAAATCCTATTATGTACGTCGTACCAGTTCAGGTATTGACTATTATATAAACAATGATGACGAAGGAATCTATCGCGAAGCACTGCGGACCATGGTCGAGACCAAACCTCGCCCAGATCATCGCAAGAGATTTATCATTAAAAGACCATTTGAAGTGGGGACTGAGTGGAAAATAATAAGCAGACCAATCTTAATGATGCGCGTATATCCCTATCGTGAACGTGCCGGCGATAATGCCCAGGTGCCAATGATATACCGAATTGAAGAAACGAATGCGACGGTTACAGTACCAGCCGGTACTTTTGAAAACTGTATTAAAGTTTATGGTGAAGGCTCATTCAGTGCATATATGGACTCTGTAAACGGACAAATGGATATACCTTTGTCCGTAGAAGAATGGTATGCAGAAGGTGTAGGTCTCGTTAAGCAAGTTCGTTACGAACTTGATGGTGATGTCATTAATGTCTTAAACAGACCCATCTTTCTTGGCGGGAAAACAACTTTGGTACTAGAAGAGTTTGATTATTAAATTCAGCTAATTATTTCTAAGATATCCACTATTAGAAATAAAGCTGTTGCGCCATAGCTTTTATAATGCTTATTTGAGTCAATCCAACTGATACTTGAATGCAGTTAATTTTTCTCGTTTAACCAAACTAAAAAAAACGTATCCAAGGCGGCAAAATCATTCAATGAGCTATTTGCCTCCTGTACCCCCTGTACTCTGAGCTATGTTTTAAAATGCCCAACTAGTTTAT
Source organism: Pseudomonadota bacterium (assembly GCA_038142205.1). Taxonomy (GTDB): domain Bacteria; phylum Pseudomonadota; class Gammaproteobacteria; order Eutrophobiales; family Eutrophobiaceae; genus UBA7359. The sequence goes on from JAYQJO010000001.1 coordinate 1,579,295, forward strand.
TCAGCACATTAAACTCTGTTTCGATCTGTGAACCAATATGCTGCGTTTTAGCAGCACCTTCAGCCGTTTTTTTGCCGACGCTGTTAATATTAACGATATTTCTATCAACTTCTTCAGTGACACGCGATTGTTCTTCGGCTGATGAAGCTATTTGCATATTCATATCGGTGATCATAGAAACGCTGTTTTCAACTTTTCGCAAGGCCTCGCTCGTCACTTCTGCCTGCTCAACACTTTCTCTGGCTTTTTCGCAGCTATCTTCTATCTTGTCTGCAGCAGCTTTTGACAGCGTTTGTAACTCTTCAACAGTACCCTGAATTTCTTCTATGGATTCATGCGTACGTGTCGCCAAGGTTCTGACTTCATCTGCAACTACCGCAAACCCCCTACCTTGGTCACCGGCACGAGCAGCTTCAATCGCCGCATTCAAAGCAAGTAAATTAGTCTGCGCAGCAATATTATTAATCACATCCAAAACTGAACCGATGTTTTCACTGTTTTCTTTAAGTTTTGTAATACTGAAGTTTGCTTGCTCAATTTCTTGTGCCAGAACATTGATTGTCTGCCGTGAATCATCTACGGATTTTTTTCCATTGGAGGTATCCTCATGTGTTCCCTTGACGGCCTCCATGGCGTTAGCTGCCAACTCCGCAACTTGTTTTGAAGCTGCTGACATTTCAGTTACAGCAGAAGCAACTAATTCAGTTTCACTGCTTTGCTGCTCAATATCAATGCTGGTTGCATTAGCTATCTGAGATAATTCAGCTGCCTCATCTACCAAATGAGCAGTCGTTTTTTTAGTATTACTAATTGTGGCATGTATTTTTGACGTGAACTTATTAAATGCCCGCGCCCCATCCGTGATTTCGTCATTACCAACTTCATCCAACCGACTAACCAGGTCACCTTCACCTTCTGCAATATCTTCCATTGCCAATGTAACTTTTTTCAATGCATTAACAATCGTACGACCAATAAAAAATAGTAGTACACTGGAGAGGGCAGAAATAATAAGCATCATAAGGATATTGATACTGACTGCACTATCAACAGATGTTTTTGCATTTAATGAAGTTACATTGGCAGCTTGCATCGCATCACTTTCCATTTTGGCAATAAGCTCAACCAACGCGTTGAATTGTTTGCTCTCAGGCCCTGTTGCATTTATAAAAGCGCCTTCGCGGTAACCCTCGTAACTTTGCTGTTTGGTATATTTAATAAGCTTGCTGTAGCTTTGCCACATCTGTATGAGCATTTGATAATCTTTTGCATTACTTTCATTCATATATGTCTTTAGTTTTTCCAAAGCACTATCGATATTTTTAATTTTATTATCAAAACCTTCACCGACCTGATGCCGAATATTTTCGTCAGGTGCCATAACAATAGAAAGAGAGGTCTCTCTCAAACTATTGATCGGTAGAAGAACCTTACCCGCAAGGAAAGAAACCTTTTGTGCAGAATGATAAACACTATCAATGCTCTGCAGATTTTTATAATTGGAAAACAAGTTATATGTACCAATAAACACGACAACTAAAACAATCATCACTGCCATGATATTTAGTTTGCTTTTAATCGTCAGGTTTTTAATAGTAATGTTTTTCACAGTATCACCCTTACTTTTCAGTTAGCTAAATTTAATCTTAAAAGTTTTTCTCAATGACCTTGACAGGTTTTTTCAATTCTTCTGGATAAGGCCCATCTCTCAGTGACCAGTGGTCATTCGTTACCTCAATTTCCCAGAGCGGTATACTGGCAACTTTATAAGGTGTAAAAACAACTTCCTTATTCGTAGCCAATACTTTATTTGGACCGGGAACGAAAAGCATGTAACCATTATCGTAGACATGGCGCATGATCTTCTCACTTGTCTTAACAAACGCTTCGGTACCTACAGACAAGGTAAACAGTTTTTCTACATAACCGTCTAATGTGCTATCAGGAGAAATGGTACTCCAAAGGTTATAGGTTCTGTAAACCAGAAATACAGTCCAGGGATGATTGAAATACCAGTCATCCAGACCCCAGACGATCAAATCCCACTCTTTAGTATTATTACCCGCATTCGTTGTTAAGAGCTGGCCAAACACATCCGTTTCACTGCTGGTGTATTCAACATCCAATGTAACGCCGACTTTCTTTAATTGGAATTCAATCCCCTGAATCAGCCATTTAAACCTATCCTGTGCATAAAACTTCAGTGTTAATCCATCCAAGATGGATTTAAGTTCTTTTTGCACTTCAGGATCGTTCGGGTCTTCAAGTTCTGAATAAGGTCGCAAAGTTTTCACCACTTCACTGACACCCGGAAAATTTACCGCGGCTGTGGTCGGATGAGTACTACCTTCACCATCATAAACAAAATCAAGCAAGTTTTTCTGATGGATAGCACGATTTAAAGCAACTCGAACTTTTTTATCTTGTAACTTCGGATTGCCATTGATTAAATTAAGCTGAATGGAAAAATTATTATTAGAAGGTGATTTAACAACTTTAGCATAAGGCGATACGATTGTTTCGACCTTGCTCGAAAATGGAATAGTAGCAATATCAAGTTTCCCTTCATTGTTTTTGACTGAGTGCATGGCATCAGCTGCGCTCATCTTCGGATAGACTGTCACATTCTCAACTTTTGGATAACGTTTATCCCAATAATAAGGGTTGGCTTTTAACTTAACTTCCTCTGTACTTCTATCGCCTTCGACATAGCCTTCAGTAAGAATATAAGGACCGAGTCCATAAGGCCCGGGGGCAGCAAGATTTGGGCAGGTAGCCTTACCATTCCAGCCATACTCATAGAGATACTCTGGCGTATAAAAATGTATCCACATGGTGTCATTAAAAAATTGTCCGTATTTTTCCTTTAAATAAAAACGCACAGTATGTTGATAAACATTCTCAACATAATCTAAAACATTATGGATATTTGTGAACAAGAAAGGCTTTGCTTTGAAATATTCCATGTTCATAACAACAGAGTCAGCATCAAATGCACTGCCGTCCTGAAACCGAACGCCTTCCCGCAACTTAAATTCATAGGTTGTCTCATCAAGCTGGCGATGGCTGACTGCAACATCATATTCCCAGCCTTTTTCATTATTTGCAGGACGTATTAGTCCAGAACTAATAGCATGAGAAGTGTAGATGTACGGAAGACTCGGAATAGAAACCTTGATGTGCGAGCCAGATGCAAGCTTCGTAGCCACTCGAGACTTAGCATCATCATCACGCAGAACCAGAGGCTCATGCAGTACAGTTTCATTACCGATTGCAGTACAAATACCAGGGAATAATATAGCGGCGATGAATATTAATTTGCTAAAATATTTCACGATAAAGTTTCCTTATTTTTATACAAATAACCATAGCTTAAATACATTAATCACATATTTATTCCTTCACAGTCACTAAGTTATGCTGTAACGACTTGATTAAATACGGATAAATCACTTATCGACACAAAACCATAAACCTTTAAGAAAACTCTGCCGTTTGATAAACGCAGCGTAAAATTGCTTATGGAAGTAACCTGATATATGACGGTTTTTTATAAGATTAGGAGGTTTGCCTCATTAATAATGGCATTTGAAACTTCTTTAAAACATCGTTAGAAACTAGAGAAAAGGCTCTTACTAACTAAATTAAATATCTTTTTATTCTAGGCTGCGCTTTTTTCTCATCTGCCAACCAAAAATAGCACCTGTAATAAACATTATAATTGAGTAAGTAACAGCAGGAATCATCATCGTATTGTTACCAATCAACGTACCGGCAACAACAAGTGCCAAGGTACCATTTTGAATGCCGACTTCAAAACCAACACAGATCGATTGCTCTTGATTAAGCTTACTCCAACTAGCGAGCTTATAACCTAATACTAAAACGACAATATTAAGTACCAAAGTCGCCGCGCCTGCTTGTGCAAAAAAGCTAAGCATATTTTCAGAATTTTTCATAATGATTAGTGCAATAATCAAAAGCAGAAAAAATATTGAAAACCATTTCAATATTCGTTCAATTTTCTTCGCCAGGACGGGCATACGAGATAAAGCAAACATTCCCAAGGCAACCGGGATCACGGTAATCACTAGGAGCTGAATTATCGTTTTAATAATAGGCAGCTCAAATTCAGCATTGCTATCCATAAAATAAAGCATGCTCATTGAAGTAAGCAACGGAATAGTAAAAGGTGTAATCAAACTAGTCAGCACCGTTAAACTCACAGAAAGCGAAACATCGCCTTTATATAAGTAGGTAAACATATTTGATGTTGCACCGCCTGGTGCTAAAGCAATAATGATTAAACCAATAGCTAATTCAGCAGGTAGCCTGAAAATCAGAGCGAGTAAAAAAGCAATAATCGGCAGTAGAATTAATTGACCAATTAAGCCAACAACTACTGCCTTAGGATATTGAAATATATTTTTAAAATCAGATGTCTTTAGAGAAATCCCTATGCCAAACATAATAATAAAAAGTGATAAAGGAAGAATAATTTTCGTTAACACATCAGCTTGCATACTTTCTCCTATATACCTTTATATTTACCGTTAGATAATTTTGCTAAAGCTTGAGGTTTATTGTAAGACTTTATGTCCTCTGTGATTTCAATATATAAATACGCTTATAGCCGACTTATATTATTTTTTCGAAATTCTGACGCATACGAATCCGCATTGCTTTATCAGGTAGCTGTCCATAGCCTGCGCCCATATTCTCCTGCATATGTACAACTTGCGATGTAGCAGGAATAGCACAAGTCACATCAGGGTGAGAAACAATAAACTTTAAAAAGAATTGCGCCCAATTTTGACAATCAATCTCGGCAGCGAAATCCGGTAAAGGTTGATTATTGACTAACTCAAGCAACCTGCCTCGTTGAAACGGACGGTTGATAATAACGGCAAGACCGCGTTCTTTTGCAATAGGTAACAAACGCTGTTCAACTTCACGATCAATCATGTTGTAAGTAAACTGAACAAAATCAAATTCTTCTTCTAATAACGCCTTCTCCAGTTTTTTATGTCGCCGACCATGCGATGTCGTAATACCGATATAACGAATACGCCCTTGTTGTTTCCATTCTTTTAACGTCTCTAGGTGTGTGTGCCAATTCAACATATTATGGATCTGCATCAGATCAAATTCTGGCAGCCCCCAATAAGAAGAAGAACTATTCATTTGCGTGATACCCAAGGACTTTCCAACAATCCAAACCTTGGTGGCCGAAAATAAATTGTCTTGCTGTGGCAGTTTGTTCAAACAATAACCAATCACCTCTTCCGAAGAACCATACATAGGAGAAGAATCAATCATACCGCCACCATGCTTAAAAAACGTTTCTAATACCTTTATACAACGTGCACGATCAGTTTCATCATCATCAACATCAAAGGTAAGCCAGGAACCCATACCGATAACAGGAATGGGTTCACCAGAAACAGGAATCTTTTTCGTTAAAATTGAAGAAGCTGAAGGCGTTGCAGCAGATAAGGGAAAATGAAGAGAAAAGAACGGTGCCAAAGCCATACCGCTCACTGATTTAAGAAAAGAACGACGCGTCGTATTATTCATCTATTTATAATAGTACTTTTACCATCAAATAACTTTGATCACTTTAAGTAATAGAATTTTGATACCTATGGTTCATGAGCTCGTATGCTTTTTTAAAAATAGATTATATTAAATCACTTAACTTACATTTTAATCTTTTACAAATTGATTCAAGCATATCAATTGTTACATTTTGTTGCTCACTCTCAATTCTAGCTAATGTTGATTGACTAACCGCTAACCGACGAGCAAATGCTTCTTGGCTTTGTTTTCCTCTTTTTTGTTTCAAACTCACAGCAAGTTTAGTTCTAAAGCTCTGTTGATTTTTACCCAAGATCGCTTATAAATCAATCTATTGCTCACATATGGATATTCTTACTTTAAAATACACAGATATTGAATGGACTCACTCAAAAAAACCATTATTAAATACCATAAAAATGGCCGTATTACTTGGACATAACGAAACTGCACGTTATGTCTTTAATGATGCTATGCAATTAAGTAGAGAAGAAACGATTGAAGAATGTATTAATTTAGCCTTAAAGAAAGGTTCCATTTTCCTAGCAAGTGACCTTGAGATAATGAAATATGAAAAAATACTTAATAAGTATTAGATCTTTAATTCAAGATTTACGACTGCATGGATGCAGGAGGTAGAGTAACGCCATGAGCAGTTACCGAAGGCCTGACCCCACGCGCAATACCCTTTGCCGCAGTTTATCATTTCTGTTTCTTCCATTTAAAGCATTCCATATAATGATAAAGACGAATATAAATCTATGGGACAGCAAAAGGGTTTACTAGTCTAAAAAAACTAATAATATGTCAGTATCTGGAAGGTTTTGAATTATAATGGTTCTGACTCCTCTAATTTATTTTCACTTAAATACAATAAAAAGATAGCTTTCTGCTCTAATTGCTATATGGTGTGCACATTAGTAAATTTTTTGTAGAAGTTCCCGGTTGTTCCTCGCAGTGTAAAGCAGCAGTACTTCCAGTAAAAACTCCATAACAACAAACATGCTAATACATTGTTTTATTAATTAATTTAAAGAGGTAACCGAAATGGCTACAGGTACAGTAAAATGGTTTAACGATAGTAAAGGTTTTGGATTCATTACTCCTGCTGATGGCAGCGCTGATGTATTTGTTCATCATAGTTCTATCAATGCAGAAGGATTTAAGTCACTTGCAGAAGGTCAAAGTGTTAGCTTTGATATCGAGCAAGGTCCTAAAGGACCAAGTGCAACCAACGTGGTAGCACAATAGACCAAATTAGATAATCTAATTAATCTAAAAAGCCTCGCTTATGCGGGGCTTTTTTATTCCCATCATAAAAGTACATACATTGTCAGTCGCTTGGAGTATGCTGATACAGCAGCATCCAGATGCATTCCTACTTCCCTCCGGAGAAACACCATGTCAAAGGAACGAAACAACAGTAGAGAAGAAATGAAAAAGCCTGTTATGAACTTAAAAGAAAAACGCGCAGCGAAAAAATCCAAGAAAGAAAACAAAGTCATATTTCTGGATAAAAAAAAGACATAAGTTAATTAAAGGGCTTTGACTACGTAAAATTATTCAAGATTGAAGATACGATGTCGCTATCTTACATTGAAGCCTAAGTTTCACTCTTGTGATATTTGATAAACTGAAAGTAGAGATATGCCATGCAATGTCCAAAGTGCCAAAATGTATTGACTCGTATCACATCTTCTCTCGGCAAAGAATATTCGGCTGGTAAAAATAAGGGAGAAAAAATCCGCATAAAAGTTGATCAATGTTTCGAATGTAATGGTGTCTGGTTTGATGCGAAAGAACTTGAAAGTTACTTAAAAGAAAACTTAATAGTCATCAATTCAGCGGGAGTGTGTCCCGAACTTAAGCAGGAACACGATGAAAAAATCGGACACTGCCCAATATGCGATATCGAATTGTCGAAAGAACAAGCACCAAAAGACAAAAATGTAACGATAGATAAGTGTCAAAAATGCCAAGGTATATGGCTCGATATGACGGAGATAGACATTCTTGAAGAGCAAAACGAAGAATCAATCAATAAGTTGCTTAAGCTCTTTTCCAATATTTTTTAGTTAACATTTAATAAAAAGAATTATGAACCCTATAATTAATTCTTACCTATACAACAGTCCAAAAAAACCTCTTTTCCATTCACGCGTATACATGCTGCCTTTAGTAAGTGTTTTAAACTCACTAGCTGTTATATTAAATTTTATTTCTTCATTCGTATTTTTGTCAAAAACAGTGAGAAAGTAACTCGTGTGATTTGATGAAGGTGTTTTATTGCTATACAAATCCGTAATTTTGCCCTGAACAATAACCTGATCATTACTGGCAAAGATATCGTTAATTAACAACACATAGCCATAGACAAATAGAAACGTAAATAGATATGCAGCAATAGAAAAAAAGAACGCGCCCATATTAAATAAACTAGATACAGGTTGTTTTAGTTTTTTTAAATAAACCCAAAGTAGACAGATTACAATTGGCAAGCTAAAAAACTTTCCCGTGAAATAAGCAGGGGCCTCCATTTCTGTATCGTAACTAATGATCGCGAGGATCGAAGGAATCGCTACCAGCACCAAGCCAATGATCGTGACATTACTAATTTTTATCTTTGTATCAGACATCAATATATTTTCCTGCCAATAATTAAAATGTACCTGATGGTTTAATCCTAAGTTTTAAAACAACAACACAGCCGTTGAGTATCCAAAGCAATAAGCAAGCCAGAAATTCTGACTTAAAATAATATGTTAATAAAAAGGGCTCTGACTCCTTTAATTTTTGTCATGCGGTATATCGCCGACAACAAAAGCAATAAACAATGCCGCTATAGCAACTATGTCATAGCGAATCTTTCCCCAGAGCAACAGGGAAAAAATAAAAAACATCAGGCCGAAGAGAAAAATCATATCAAAGTTCATAAGAAAATCTCAAATAAAAAACTAATTAACCTAAATTTCTTGTAATAATAGAAATTATTAACAACTAATATGACGGAGATAGTATTTCTCTAATACAAGGCGCGAGTTGGCGAAGACATGGAGTTTATATCGAATGAATGAGTACTGCAGACGAGAAAGTAACGCCATAGTAGTGAAAAATAGCCCGTCATATACAAAAAAGCCGGTAATTCCCATCACCGGCTTTTCACTTCTCATCTAACTACAGACAGAATTAGTTTTTGTCAGAACAAGGCGCCGTACCATTGAGGGCACGGAGTTTAGATACACCTAAATGAGTACCGCAAATGATGCAGCAACGAGGTTCTGGCGAAAAATAAACTGTCTGTTATCGACCGTATACGTCAATACCTGGCAAAGGTCTGTGATACTTAACAACTTCACCATATTTCTTAGTTGCAGCTGCAATACCAGCGTCAACATTAACCGGCACACCCGCTTCATCACATGACATCAAGAAAGCAATCGAAGCAGTCACAGCGTGTTGTGGCTGAACACCGCCAGTCGCACACAGACGCCAACCCATATCAGGCGCGCCTGGAATAGCGGCGGCTTCTACCGCGTGCATTGAAAACATGATGTTAAGTACTTCTGTGATTTTTTTCACACCAAAACCTTCTGGCGCTTACACTGCTGTCACTGCATTTGAACGAGTGTGTTCTTCTTTCGCGACTAGCTCAAAGCCTGCGTTTAATACGGCGGCACGAAAAATATCAGAAACATTTTTATGCCGTTCACAAACTTGTTCAATACCTTCTATCGCCAGTAGATCCAGACCCACAGCAAATTGCGCATAATTTCCTGGCGTTTCAATATGTAAGCCTAAGGAATCCATCGCATCAATCATTTTGGTTAAGTGGAGGTAGTGTTGGCCTTTTTTAAGACCTGCATCTGCCAGTGCCTTGTCTGCTTCATAAACTCTCTCAACTGCTCTAGCGCTAAGCGAAAGCATGCCTATACCGGGTGTCCCCATGATACCTTTTTGACTACAGCCAATAAGCATATCGATGCCCATGTCAGTCATATTGGCGGGGATACTACCGATAGCGGAAATGCCATCAATAACAAGTAACGCCGGATGCTTTAGTTCATCCAATATACTTCTCAACCTTTTTGGATCAGTCGTCACACCTGCACCTGTTTCGTTTAACGGCGCCATAACTAACTGGATCTTATGCTCTGTATCTTTTTCCAACGCTTCTTTACATTCGTCATAAGGCAGGTCTTCACCCAGTTCATTTTTCAGACGAAGCACGTTCCTACCCAGGTTTTCTACACAGTTAGCCATTGCATTACTGAACGCACCAATCTCCATGGTAATAACAGCTGGCGTATCAGAATCAGCTTCATCAGGAAAGCGGCATGAGCCAGCTGCGGCTTCTGTACCTGTGGTACCTGAGCCTGTGAAAAATAATGCTCGGCCACCTTCTGGCATACCGACCATTTCGCCATATTGTTTGCGAACCGTTGTAAAAAACTTCGCAACATTTGGCCCACGCATACCACGTGTTTGTTGAGATGAAAATTGAGTCACTAACTCAGAGCCAAAAGCAGGCCCCGGTGTCACGTTAATGATCTTGTTATGTGGCGACCATACAGGCGCTTTATCATTAAGAAACTCATTTTCATTTGGCCCAACTTGATCTGTTTCAATCAAGCGTCTAAGCCCGGAAAGCGGTGAAATTAATTCATTAGTCATTTTAAAGTACTCCTAAGTTTTTATTTGTTACATTTCTTAAAATTAAAAATCTAGTTAGCCTGTCCAACCTAGTCCTGCTGATATGCAGTTAATAGACAGTAACAAGGACATGAGATCATCATGTCCTTCTTTTTCATTCTTTGCGGAACGGAATTGTTCGACCAAGCGAACTTGTTCCATACCGACACCATTTAGGATTCGATTACGACGTTGTAATTTACGATTAAATTTCTTAAAGCGTGAACCCAACTTTTTCTCGCCAGTGACTTTACGAACCATCTTACAAGTCAGCTCATATTCTTCTTTTATCATACCGAACACCTGCTTCTTCAGTTTCTTGTCTTTAACAAGAGCAGCATAAGCTTCGGAAACCTCCATATCGACCAAACATATTGTTTTTTCCAATTCGTCGATCACCAATTTAAACAGACGTGAATTTTTAAACATGTCTTGCAATAAGGCTTCGCCTTTCTTACCGTGTTTTTTAAGGTAAGCATTGATGCCAGTGCCAACACCATACCAGCCGGTTACCAGATGACGATTCTGTGTCCAGGCAAAAACCCACGGAATAGCGCGTAGATCAGACAATGACTTGGCACCGAAACGACGTGCAGGACGCGAACCGATATTCATCTTCGCCAGTTCTTCAACCGGACTTGCAGCGCTGTAATAATCTACCAGCCCTTCTGTCTCCGCCAATATCCGATATTGCTCATAAGCAAAACAAGAAAGTTCTTCCATGGCATTATCGTATTTATCTTTACGCGTTAACTCCTTTTCACCCATGGATTTCATGGAATGTTGCAACACGCTGGAGGCAAGCAACTCCATCTGATATTCCGCCGTACCTTCGTTAGCGTACTTACTGGAAACCACTTCACCTTGTTCGGTAATGCGCATCTGACCATGAACGGAACCAGCCGGTTGTGCAGCAATAGCAAGACCTGTCGGAGCACCACCACGACTGACAGAACCACCTCGACCATGGAAAAAGGTAATGGGAATGCCACTCTCTTTACCAGTCTCTGTTAAACAAGTTTGAGCCTTAGTTAGTTCCGAATTGGAAGTAAAATAACCACCATCTTTATTAGAATCAGAATAACCAATCATGACTTCCTGTGAGCCACCCTCACCTTGTCTTTTCACTGAACGTTTAATCACGCCAGTTTTAAGTAAATCCGCCATAATGTCTGGCGCATTACGTAGATCATCAATAGTTTCAAACAAGGGTACGATGGGTAAAGTGCAATATTGTGTAGAACCCTTATCACCAAACAAACCTGCGTACTTTGCTAATAGATACACACCAAGTATGTCTTCCACCGATTGCGTCATACTAAGGATGAAGTTACCAAAGGCCTGACTGTCTAATTTTTCTCTGTTATGTTTGACTGTGCGGAATAAACCGAAGGTTGACGTTGCAGTTTCGTCTAGAGTCAAGAATTCAGGCAAAAGACTTTACGGTCTGGCTAATTCATCTCTTAACCATTTGGCCCATTCTTTTGAATCCAGAACAGGTGCTTCTTTACCGCCATTGAGTGCAGACCATATCTGTTGCAAAGTATGATTAACTGTCTGACTGTTCTCTCTCAAATCAAGACGCACAGTACAAAAACGGAAGGCCTGTGCTTCACGACGCAATGGTTTAATCAATGATTTCGCCAAGTGTCCACAGTTGGCCTGAATCAATGCATTTTCCATCTCTTTTAAGTCAGCAATGAAATCATCTGCACTGGCGTATTGTGCCTCTGTCTCATCAACAGTTGCTTCAATTTTTTTCAACATAGAAAAAATGTATTGACGAAAGACTTCCCCCGGATTGCGATACAGTATCAATTCCGTATCACCCAGACTCCTGAATAATTTCTTTAATCGTTTATTAAAGGATTCATCAAGATCAATGGCATTCTCGGACACACTCATTCTTCCCAATAAATCGGAAAGTTGCTTTTCGTAATGAAACAACACAGCATGGCGATTGCTAGTCAACGTTTGTGAAGTAACCTCGTTAGTAACAAAAGGATTACCGTCACGGTCACCACCGATCCAACAACCAAATCGAAAGAATGGTGGAATCTTGAAATGCGTATTCGGGTAATTTTCTTTTAACGCACCTTCCAAACGATCAAGTAATTCAGGAACACGTTCATACAAGGTTTGGTCAAAGAAATGCAATCCCCAGGCTACTTCCATTTCAACAGAAGGTTTTTCAAGACGTAGTTCACCTGTTAGCCATAACATATCGACTTCATTACGAAGCAATGTAATCATTTTCTCGCGTTCACGATCCGTCCAACGGGTACTTTCCAAACGATAAAGCAAGACGTAAATACGCCGATGGATTTCTAATACCGTAACACGCTTGGCTTCTGTCGGGTGTGCCGTAATGGTTGGACGAACATGGGCATTGTCCAACAAGGCTTGCACTTCCTCATCATTAATACCACGCTGTTTCGCTTCATGAAAGATATGGTGAAAGGTTCCCGGTACATACTCCAGGCCACGCAGCTTCTCTGTTTGACGGCGACGTCGCATGCCGGTGTTTTCTTCAGCGATGTTTAATAGTTGAAAGTAGATGCCCCAGGCTTGAAGTGTATTCACCAACGCTTCGTCATTATTTTTGGGAATATCTTTTTTGCCAGTATAATAATCAAGAATCTCCGGCTTTCGGATCTTGATAACACTAAGCATCTGCTCATTGAGCAACTCGACCACTTCTTTGGCATAACTGGCAGCAGCCGAATCGAGCTCTTCGGTTGCTACTAGTCTTTTATCTTTTTTGCTCATGCAACTCTGTCTCCGGGCTCTTCATCATTAAAGAATTGCTGTACATTTCCTAATGAACGTAGTCCCATTGCAACACGGGTTTCAGTCGTGGCACTACCTAGATGCGGTAGCATGACAACGTTATCCATTGTTAATAAATCTTCAGTGACAGTAGGCTCTTTGGCGAATACATCCAGACCTGCTCCGGCAATCGTGCCGTTCTTTAATGCGTCAACCAATGCAGCTTCATCGACCACATCACCACGCGCGGTGTTAATCAAGAAGGCTGTGTCTTTCATGGCTGCGAAACGTTCTGCATTCATCAGATTGGTATTTGCACCACCACCCGGACAATGCAAGGTAACATAATCGGCATTTTTCAGAACGTCTTCAACCGTATCAAGTTTTGTTGCGTTGAATTTTTTTATGACTTCTTCAGAAGGCGGATACGGATCATAAAAACTGATCTGCATACCAAAACCAAAGTGTGCTTTTTGTGCTACAGCCTGTGCAATACGACCAAAGCCGATAAAGCCGAGTTTCTTGCCGGTAGGTTTGGAAGCAAGAAAATGAGTTGGGCACCAGCCATCCCATTGCTTGTTACGGATCAGGCGTTCACCTTCTGCTGCGCGGCGCGAGACCATCAGTAACAAAGTCATGGCGATATCAGCGGTACAGTCGGTCAGAACTTCAGGCGTATTGGTAACCACGACACCCGCAGCTTTTGCAGCATCGGTATCAATATTGTTAAAACCGACACCAAAGTTGGCCAATAATTTAACACGACGACCTTCAACATCCAGAATTTCAGAATTGATTTGAAAATCAGAAACTGTGGGGCAAACCGCATCATAATTTTTCATAGCATCTTGAAGTTCTGCCACAGACATCTTGTGATCATCTTCATTCAATGTAACATCAAATAATTCTTTCGCTTTGGCTTCAGCTTCTTCTGGCCACTTACGGGTTAGTAGTATTTTCGGTTTACTCACTGCTTACCTCCTAATTCTAATTAGTCTTACTTGACCACCATGGACAACGTAGATGGGCCTCAGTACTCGCTTGAGGGGTGAGGACAAGAGTCCGAAACAACGGGTGGATCTTATTTTTTCCTAATTACATTCTTAAATTATATTTTTCTTTGCAGGCTTTACGTGAAACATAAAGGGCACAACATCAGTCTGATGAAGTGCCCCATGCCTCTTCCTCTAATGCCAGGGCATTAACTAACCTTTGACAACACTTCCTGCACAACTGGTGCAAATGATGACGGGTTAGGTACAACCGCAACACCACATTCCTCAAGCATCTCTACTTTTTCGGCTGCACTTTCACCAATTGCAGAAATAATAGCGCCAGCATGTCCCATACGACGACCTTTAGGTGCTGTTAGACCTGCAATGAAACCGATAACCGGTTTGGACATGTTTTCTTTTGCCCATTGCGCTGCTTCAACTTCCTGTGGTCCACCGATCTCACCAATAATTACAACGGCCTTAGTTTCATCGTCTTCTTCGAATGCCATTAAGTGATCTTTAAAAGAGCTACCGTTGATAGGATCACCACCAATACCAATACTGGATGAAACACCAATACCAACTTCTTTCATTTGTGATGCAGCTTCATAACCTAACGTACCGGAACGACCAACAATGCCGACATTACCTTCCATATAAATATGGCCAGGCATAATACCCATCATACATTTTCCAGGACTGATAGAACCTGCGCAGTTAGGACCGGTCAAGGTCATTTTATTTTCTGCTCTATAACGACGCATATAACGTTTCACACGGATCATGTCTTGTGAAGGAATACCATCGGTAATCGCTACGCAAAAACGAATACCTGAATCAGCTGCTTCCATAATACTGTCAGCTGCAAACGGAGGTGGTACAAAAATGATACTGGCATCAGCACCCGTCGCTTCAACCGCGTCTTTCATAGTATTGAATACCGGTTTATCCAGATGTTTAGTACCGCCTTTACCTGGGGTTACACCACCCACGATGTTAGTGCCGTACTTAATCATATCTGTCGAATGGAAAGAACCAATCTGACCGGTAAAACCTTGTACTAAAACTTTTGTATCTTTATTTAAATGAATTGCCATGTTTGTTTCCTCTTACTTACCGGTGTGTTCTTTCCAGGCAGCGACTGCTTTATCAGCAGCTTCCTGTAAGGTGTCAGCCATAATGATCGGTAGACCACTGTCTTTAAGAATCTTGCGACCTTCTTCAACATTGGTGCCTGATAAGCGACAGACCAATGGCACTTTTAAATCTATTGATTTAACCGCTTGCACAACACCTTCAGCAATCCAGTCACAACGGTTAATACCAGCAAAGATATTGACCAGAATACATTCCACGTTGTCGTCCGATAAAACCAGATTAAATGCTTTAGTTGTACGTTCTGGAGAAGCACCGCCACCGATGTCCAGGAAGTTGGCTGGTTCGCCACCGGCATGCATGATCATATCCATGCTCGCCATAGCCAAACCGGCTCCATTAATAATACAACCGATGTTTCCATCAAGACCGACATAACTTAAACCACGGTCAGCGGCACGCATTTCACGCGCATCTTCCTGTGACTTATCACGCAGCTCAGAAATGTTGGGATGACGATACAAAGCGTTATCATCAAAACCCATCTTCGCATCGACTGCGAGAATGTTGCCTTCTTTAGTGACAACTAATGGATTGATTTCTACCATAGTTGCATCCAAATCACGCATTGCACGGTAACAACCAAGGATAGTTGTTACAGCCTGATTAACCTGTTTTTTATCCAGCCCTAAAGCAAAAGCAATCTCGCGTGCCTCAAAAGGTTGCATACCGACTGCTGCTTCAACAGATATCTTGAAAATTGCCTCTGGCTTGGTAACAGCTAGCTCCTCAATTTCCATACCGCCTTCTGCAGAAGCCACAACAGTGACACTTTCATTTGCGCGATCAAGAACGAAAGCCAGATAGATTTCACGGTCAATATTACAACCTGCTTCTATATATAAACGATGACAAACCTTGCCTTGCTCACCGGTTTGATGCGTTATCAGTTTCTTACCAAGTAATTCATCAGCGGCTTTAGCAACTTCATTTTCTGACTTACAGACTTTAATGCCGCCTGCCTTACCACGTGCACCTGAATGGATTTGAGCTTTAACAACCCAAACATCACCACCGATTTCTGTTGCACGGTAAGCAGCCTGTTCAGGACTGTATGCCAGTCCACCTTCCCCTATAGGAATTCCATAACCTGAAAGAATCTCCTTCGCTTGATATTCATGGATGTCCATTGTTTACAACCTCCTATACTTTATTAAAAAATTATTGTTTAACATTTCGTAGCGATTTGATCTGCTTGCGCTATGAGATTGCGTGCCATTTTTTCTGACGCTATATCAATCATCTTGCCATCCAACTGAGCCGCGCCTGAGCCTGCCTTAGCCGCTTCGTCTAATGCTTCGAGTACACGACGTGCATGATTCACGGCTTTCTCCGGTGGAGACATAACTTCATTCGCCAATGGAATTTGTTTAGGATGAATTGCCCACTTGCCATCGTAACCAAGCGCGGCAACACGGCGTGCTGCTGCTTTATACGCTTCAGGGTCACTGAAATCACCAAAAGGACCGTCAATCGCACGTAAACCAAAAGCACGACATGCTGTCAGCATTTGTACTTGGGAGGTATGCCATTGATCATTTATCGCACCCTCACAAACATAATCTGGATTTAAGCCGCCGATAATAGTGGTACGCGAACGCATGCTTGCTGCGTAATCGCCGACACCAAAATGGAAAGCTTCAAGACGCTTACTTGATGTTGCAATAGACATAACATTGGCACCACCCAACGCTGTTTCGATTAAACACTCAAAACCGATTCTTTTCTCCATGCCCATCGCATCTTCAACCTGCGTCGTTAACATATCGACTGCGTAGACATCTGCTGCGGTACCCACTTTAGGAATCAAAAAAGTATCGAGGTTTTTACCCGCTTTTTCGATGACATCAACAACGTCACGATACATATAATGCGTATCTAGGCCATTAATA
Source organism: Pseudomonadota bacterium (assembly GCA_038142205.1). GTDB lineage: Bacteria > Pseudomonadota > Gammaproteobacteria > Eutrophobiales > Eutrophobiaceae > UBA7359. The sequence continues at coordinate 1,596,372 of JAYQJO010000001.1, forward strand.
CTCACAGAGATAGTTTTACCAGTCCAATCAAGATCATTTAACGCTTCGATTACATTTTTGCGGGCTTGCTCTTTATCAGGTGGCGCTACAGCGTCCTCTAAATCAAGAAAAACGTAATCCGCATCACATTTCGCTGCTTTTTCAATCATCCCTGTATCTGAAGCCGGGACAGCTAATTCACTACGCTGCAAACGCGGTGTCGCTTGCTCATATGTTGTAAAACTCATGATGTATTCCTCAGTAGATATAAACTTTTAAATGTTGAGACATTTAAAAATAACAGGTCATTAAATAAAGTCAGACCTCTTTAATTTATTAAATATCTTAATGCTCTAGATTTAGCAGTGCGTGTATTCTTACAGTTGTAGCTACAAGCGGTTTTTTGAAAATTCAGGTAGAACTGAAGCGCGCATATCTTCTTTGACGTTCATCGCATTTTGAATATGTCGAGCAACATGAGTGGGGCTAGATATAAACAATAAATTACGTCCAGACATGGTTAAAACACCTCCAGTCTTGAAAATTAATAGAATTTTTAAAAAACCGCAGAAAGTTCTGCAAAAATACTTCGTAAATTTTTATTATTTATTGTATGCCGAGGCTGTGCCTTGTTAGCATTTATTTTTTATTTAAATCAACAACTTATTTATTATAATAATTTTTTACAGTGTTATGATTTGTGCACCACATCTCATGTGTTGCACTGCATTCTGCCACAACTTATGTGTATAAATCTATGCTGATAATAAAAAAGAATTGATTTTTATCTAAGCTTTGCACTGGAAAACTTATTTAAGCAGTTGTTTTTATTATTAAATTTTAGAAAGCCCTTTATCAAGATCTTCTTTTAAATCTTCAATATCTTCTAAACCAACTGATATTCGAATCATATTCTGCTTAATTCCAGCCTCATCGCGTTGTTCATCTGTTAATCGATGATGGGTTGTCGTCGCCGGATGAGTAATTGTGCTTTTTGTATCACCCAGGTTTGCTGTAATGGAAAATAATTCAGTAGAATCAATGATATGCCAAGCAGAATCACGAGAGCCCTTAACATCAAAACTCACTAGTCCCCCAAAACCATTTTGCTGTTCTTTCGCGAGTTGATGCTGTAAATGAGATTCCAGTCCTGGATAATACACTTTTTCTACTTTATCGTGCTGATCTAACCATTGCGCCAATAACAATGCATTTTCACAATGCGCTTTCATTCTTACACTTAATGTTTCCAGACCTTTCAAGAAAACCCAGGCATTAAACGGGCTCATAGTTGTGCCAGCCGTCCGTAAAAAACCAAATACGTCTTTTCCGAGTAAATCCTCACTACCAACAATTGCGCCACCAACGCAACGACCTTGACCATCAAGATATTTAGTTGCTGAATGGATAACAATATCAGCACCGTATTCGAATGGTTTTTGTAAGATCGGTGTGCTTAGGCAATTATCGACCACCAACAGGCAATCATTTTTATGTGCAATTTCGGCCAAGCGACGTATATCTGCGATCTCAGTCAAAGGATTTGACGGCGTTTCTAAAAAAAGGATTTTAGTCTCAGGAGAAATTGCTGCTTCCCAGGCATCATAGTCAATCAGGTCAACAAATGTCGTTTCAATACCAAACTTTGGTAAAACATTATCGAAAAGGCCAACCGTTGTACCAAAAATTGAGCGTGATGAAACAATCTTATTCCCCGCTTCTAATAAGCTCATGCACGTCGTCAGGATAGCACTCATTCCGGAAGAGGTTGCTACACAACGCTCTCCACCTTCCATCGCGGCTAAACGTTGTTCAAACGTTCTGACCGTGGGGTTGGTAAACCTGGAATAAATATTACCCGGCTCATCGCCGCTAAATCGTGCAGCGGCTTCAGCCGCATCTTTAAAAACAAAGCTGGAAGTAGCGATAATTGGTTCGCTATGCTCACCTTCGTGAGTTCTCACCTGTCCGGCTCTTACGGCCAGCGTATTTGTTCCGAGTTTCTTTTTTTCAGACATCATTATCCTCCTAAAATAATAGGTTATTTTTTTTAAGAGTCAGCCTGAAATTGTACATCTGAGAGAAAAGCAGGTTGTCTCTTTAGCGGTATTTCTATTGCGCCCGCAAGCTGATTTCAAATCGGCGCATTACTAACGCTAAAATATTGAATATATTGACATATGTCAATTAGTTAAAGCCTCTTTTTTAGTTTATTATTAAATATTAAAACTAAAAGAATAAACTTGAAAATTATTATTTATTGCAAAGGAGACCTCTGTTGACTACATCAAAAAAAGCGCCCACTGGTGGTAAAAAAATTTCAATTAAAAACGGTATTTTAAACGTACCTGATACACCGGTTATTCCTTATATTGAAGGAGACGGAATCGGTCCCGACGTATGGCTAGCTTCTCAACGCGTTATTGATGCTGCCATAGAAAAAGCGTATGCCGGAAAAAAGGAGATAAAGTGGCTAGAAGTCTACGCTGGCGAAAAAGCAAATAATCTGACAGGTAGCTGGTTACCCGAGGAAACAATTGATACCTGTCGTTAATTTCTGGTTGCAATCAAAGGCCCATTAACAACAGCCATCGGCGGCGGTATTCGTTCTCTAAACGTTGCATTAAGACAAATATTGGATCTTTACGTTTGCCTTAGACCTGTACGCTGGTTTAAAGGCGTACCTTCCCCGGTGAGACAACCGGAATTAGTCGACATGGTTATCTTTCGTGAAAACACAGAAGATATTTATGCGGGTATTGAATTTGAACAAGGCTCAGAAGACAACGCAAAATTTCTTGAGTTATTTAAGGAAGCCTTTCCCAACCTCTATCAAAAGATTCGTTTTCCTGAAACATCAGGCATTGGTATTAAACCTGTTTCCAGCGAAGGCACCCACCGCCTGGTTCGCGCCGCAATTAAGTACGCTATAGATAATGGCAAGAAGAGCGTTACTTTTGTCCATAAAGGCAACATCATGAAATTTACTGAAGGTGCATTTCGTAACTGGGGTTATGAACTCGCTGAATCAGAATTTGGTAAAGAAACGTATAGTTGGGATATCTGGGAACGAACAAAGGCAGAAAAAGGCACTCAAGCAGCACAAGATGAAATGGCGCAAGCGGAAAAAGATGGAAAGGTCCTTATAAAAGATGCCATCGCCGACATCACCCTACAACAAGTCTTAACCCGACCTAACGAGTTTGATGTTATCGCAACAATGAACCTGAATGGTGATTACCTTTCTGACGCACTAGCAGCACAAGTTGGCGGCATTGGTATTGCACCGGGCGGTAATATTAATTACGACACGGGACATGCCATCTTTGAAGCAACACATGGTACTGCACCTAAATATGCCGGTCAGGATAAAGTAAACCCGGGGTCATTATTACTCTCTGGCGAAATGATGTTACGTTATTTGGGCTGGACAGAAGCAGCTGACATGATTATTAATTCAATGGATAAAACTATTGCAAATAAAACTGTCACTTATGACTTCGCCCGTTTGATGGAAGGTGCTACAGAAATAAAATGCAGTGAATTTGCTGATGCATTAATTTCGAACCTTTAGAAAGTTTAACATCTACTACGATTATGTCGGATAGAGAGGTAATTGCAGAATGTTCGCAAATTATCTACGACGGTTTTATTCGATATAACCATTATTTCCACCGCATGACCCGCCGTGCCCAGTCGCGTTTTGAACAACGCGACTGGAAAGGGCACCAACAAGACATTGTCGACCGCATTGATCTTTATGAAAAATCTGTGCGTCGTATTGTACTTGCTCTTAGAAAAGTTCTTGATGACCGTATTAAGGATGAAAAGCTCTGGAGCAATATAAGAGCTTATTTTTCCGATCGTCTTCATCAAGTGCCTGATAACGACTTCATAAAGACATTCTTTAATTCAACAACACGCCGTATTTTTGGTACGGAAGGCGTTGATGCTGACATTGAGTTTATTTCATCTGGCCCATCAGATGATTTACGACTCATCATGTCTTTAAATATAAGACGCTATCCTTACTGGATATCGTTACAAAAAATATTTGAGACGATATTGAATGACTTTTCCTTTCGTGTTCCCTATGACAGTGTTGACCGTAATGCTGAAAAAATCGCTGAATCTATAAACGCTCACGCCAAAGTTAACTTCGAAGAAGAAATAGAATATTTACGCGTTGAATTTATTGATACGTTTTTCTATCAAGCAGCCCGCGCTTACCTCGTTGGCAAATTAATTCACAGTGAGGGTGAATCACCAATTGTCATTGCATTTAAAAATGAAAAAAATGGGATAAGTGTTGATGCCGTATTTATGGACGAAAAAGATGTCAGTCTTATCTTTGGTTATACACGATCTTATTATTTTGCAGATCCCAATTCCGTCGTTGGAGCAGTTCATTTTCTTAAGTCGATGCTTCCGAAAAAACCGATTGACGAACTTTACACTGTCTTAGGCCGTCTTCGACAAGGAAAGACAGAACGTCATCGTACTTTTGCCAAACATTTAAGTAATACCAGAGATAAATTCATTCATGCTGATGGTGATACGGGCCTAGTGATGATTGTTTTTACATTACCTTCATATAACCTTGTTTTTAAAATTATCAGGGATAAGTTTGGCTATCCAAAAACCATTTCTCGTAAAGATGTTATTGATAAATATAAACTTGTTTCAAAACATGATCGCGCTGGAAGATTAATTGATACACAGGAATTTTTAAACCTTGAACTTCCTGTTTATCGTTTTTCCAGAGAACTAAGAGAAGACTTACTTAATAATGCTAGTGATAGTGTTAGTACTGAAGGCAGAAACTTGTTAATAAAACATGCCTATGTTGAAAGACGTGTTCGTCCTTTAAATTTGTATATTAATGAATCATCTGAAAAAGAAGCTAAAGCTGCAGTTATTGATTATGGTCAGGCAATTAAAGATCTTGCAAAGACTAATATTTTTACAGGTGATCTTTTATTGAAAAACTTTGGTGTAACACAGCATAATCGCGTAATTTTTTATGATTATGATGAAGTTGCTCTGGTTACGGAATGTAATTTTAGAGACATACCTGAGGCAACTGATTATGAAGATGATATGTTAGCTGAAACATGGTACTACGTTTCAGAAAAAGATATGTTTCCTGAGGAGTTTATACGTTTCCTTTCAATGAACGATGAATTAAAAAATAATTTTATGAAATACCATAAAGATTTATTAACAGCAGAGTACTGGCGAAAAGTAAAACAACAACATCTAAAAGGGGAAGTCTCTCTTGTCGTTCCTTATACATCAACAACACTGGAACCAAAAGAAATCTAATCTAACTTAATATTGTTTTCTTTAAGAACAAGTTCCAGGTATTCATTTCGCTCTTCAATCTTACTGTTTTCTGAAAAAATTCGATGGAAATAAACAGATATAACAAACATCACACAAGCATAAGCTAAAACAACGCCGCCAAGAAATGAATGATATTTATCACCATGCGAAATAAGTAAAAAACATTGTGGTATTACAGCTGGCACAGAAAAACTCAAATAAACTAATCTACTAGCAGAATAAGTAACCACAGAACCGGCAATAAGCGCAGTTATAAATAAAAGCAATAGGCCATGGTATAAAACAGAGTCTAACAAAGTGAGATGCCCTTCCCTAATAAAGACAAAACCCGTTAATCCCCACAATGTACCTGATATCAGTGATGCAGCAACAAACATCAACAACCATGACTCTATGTTTTTATGTTCATGACTTAAAAAATACCAGGATAAAAAGATTCGAATAACAGTAACGCAAGTAAAAACCACAAACCAAATTATTAAAACCTGCTTGTCTGCAATAGGTTCAAACAACCAACAAACCAGAACAGCCGCAAACAGTGTTGCAATAAGACTTAAATAAGAATGTTCATAAAGTCTTTCTATTTGTTTTATATCAGACATAGATTATTTAAGATTCAAAACATCCTGCATATCAAACAAGCCTGCTTCTTTATCAGCTAACCAACGTGCTGCCCTTACGGCACCACTGGCAAATGTTTTACGGGAGCTTGCTTTATGTGTGATTTCAACACGTTCACCGTCTGCTGCAAACATGACAGTATGGTCACCAACAATATCACCAGCACGAATCGGTTCGAAACCAATCGTCTTTTTATCTCTTTCTCCAGTAATACCTTCGCGACCATAGACAGCACATTCTTTTAAGTCACGACCAAGAGTATTGGCAACAACCTCACCCATGCGTATAGCCGTTCCGGATGGTGCATCTTTTTTATGTCGATGATGTGCTTCAATAATTTCGATGTCGGTTTCATCACCAATCACTTGTGCCGCTATTTCAAGTAATTTAAAACAGAGATTCACACCAATGCTCATGTTTGGCGCGAAAACAATAGCCGTCTTTTCTGACGCTGCTTTAATCAAATTCTGTTCGTTTTGACTCAGCCCCGTCGTGCCAATAACCATTTTACAGTTTGAAGCGACACATTTTTGAATATTCGCCTTAATTGAAGAGGCTAAAGTAAAATCGATAATGACATCTACCTGATCAGCAATAGCAGTAATATCATCGGTAATACTAACGCCCAACTTTCCAATACCCGCAACTTCACCTGCATCAAATCCAACCATACGCGACTCGCTATATTCAATCGCTGCGGTAACTTCTACACCATCATTATCATTACAGACTTCGAGAATTGTCTTTCCCATCCTCCCCGCTGCACCACAAACACCAATTCTTACCAACATTATTTATACGCCTATATTCGAAATTATAAATATTAGGGGAGTATACATTAATAATTAGTTTGATCTTTAGCCTTGCGGCGGCATTGTTGCTTGCATTGACGGTCTGCTAATCCAACTTGAATACCAACCATCTAACTTAGGGTGGTCCTGTCGCCAATCTAGTTTTGCTAAGCGAAAGTCTAAATAACCGAGTGCGCATGCAACTGTTATTTGTCCTATGGATATCGGGCCAACTAGCCGTGGCATTTCTGAACATAATGACTTTAGCCCGCGGCGTATAACGTCTAATTGTCGACTTTGCATATCATAGTTCTGCTCTGCCTCCGGACGTAGGCTGTCATAACGAATCATGACAGTTGAATCGAGTATTCCATCAGCAAGTGCTTGTATGCGTAAAACATCCCAACGACATTTTCCCTCTCTCGGGAAAAGCTTATCGCCGGTATGTAAACTATCGAGATATTCACAGATAATCGGTGAATCAAACAAAATCTCATTATCTGAGATCACTAACGCTGGCACTTTTCCGAGTGGGTTAGCCAGCAATAATTCAGGTGGGTTTTCCCAGGGGTTGGTTAAGATTAATTCAATTTTATCTTCAAGACCTAGCTCTAAAGCCACTATCTGTACTTTGCGTACAAAGGGCGATGTTGGAGCATAAAACAACTTCATAACAAAACGATATCTGTATTATTTTAATTTGTCATTGAATCAAAAAACTTTTTAACTCCGTCCAACCATGAATTTGCTTGGGGACTATGCTTGGTTCCATCGCTTTTCATAGAATCATCAAATTCTTTTAATAAATCCTTTTGTTTACTGTTTAACTTGACAGGTGTTTCTACAACAACGCGGCAAAGTAAATCACCTTTAGTTGAGTTTCTAACAGAACGCACCCCTTTTGAACGAAGACGGAATAACTTCCCGCTTTGTGTTTCAGCAGGAATCTTTAACTTAACCTTACCATCTAATGTAGGCACTTCAAGTTCTCCGCCCAGTGCAACGGTAGAAAAGCTGATTGGTACATCACAGTAAAGATCCGTACCGTCTCGAACAAAGATAGGATGATCTTTAACATTGATATGCACGTAAAGATCCCCTGCTGGTCCGTTATTTTCACCTGCTTCACCCTCGCCTGATAAACGGATGCGATCACCATTATCAACACCTTCAGGCACTTTAACTGAAATGGTTTTGGTATCACGAACACGCCCCTGCCCACTACAAGAGCTACATGGATCACTAATAATTTTTCCCTGACCACGACACTGTGGACAAGTCTGTTGTACAGAAAAAAAGCCCTGTTGCATGCGAACTTGACCATGTCCGGCACAGGTAGGACAAGTCACGGGAGAGCTACCTTTCTTGGCCCCTGATCCTTTACAGGTTTTACATTCCACCATTTTCGGCACGCGAATTTTAACGGTTGTACCTGCTACGGCATCTTCTAAAGAGAGTTCCAGGTTATATTGTAAATCAGCACCACGATGTACGCGGCTACCACCACGACTTCCGCCACCGCCAAAAATATCACCAAATACACTATCGAAGATATCACCAAAACCGGCTCCAGCGGCACCCGCGCCTCCAGCTCCAGCGCTATTACTTACACCAGCATGACCAAACTGATCATAAGCAGCACGTTTTTGTGGATCAGATAACACATCATGTGCTTCTTTCGCTTCTTTAAATTTAGCTTCGGCAGCATCATCGCCTTCATTACGATCAGGATGATATTTCATCGCTAAACGACGGTAGGCTTTTTTTAACTCGGCCTCATCAGCGTTTTTTGAAACACCTAATACCTCATAATAATCACGTTGTTCTGCCATATTTATCTCTATTAGTAATCTTTAATATTTATCTTCAAATTTTGTCTACCACTAAAACACAACAAGCCTGGAGAGAACTATCTCCAGGCTTACTGTTTTAATGACGCTTCTTTATTTATCAGAAGTTGCTTTGATTATTTCTTTTCGTCTTCAACTTCTTCAAACTCAGCATCGACAATGTCATCACCGTTAGCATTAGCATTTGAATCATCCCCTGCTTCTGGCGCTTCACTTGAACCGGCTTCTGCAGAAGCCTGTTCTTGTGCATATGCTTTTTCAGCTAACTTTCCAGCAACTTCAGTCAGTTTGGTTGTTTTTTCAGTAATTGCTTCTTTGTTATCGCCTTTAAGCTCTTCTTCTAAATCAGCAATCGCAGCTTCGATATCCTTTTTCTCCTGCTCTTCAACCTTATCACCTAAATCATCCATTGATTTTTTGGTTGCATGGATCATGTTTTCCGCCATATTTCTAGCTTCAACTAATTCTTTAGCTAGACGATCTTCTTCCGCATGCGCTTCAGCATCTTTCACCATGTTCTCAATCTCTTCATCAGAAAGACCACTTGAAGCCTTAATAACAATAGATTGTTCTTTCCCGGTAGCCTTATCTTTCGCAGAAACATTTAAAATACCATTCGCATCAATATCAAAACTGACTTCGATTTGAGGTACACCGCGTGGTGCCGGTGGAATATCACTCAAGTCAAAACGACCTAACGATTTATTACCTACCGCCATTTCACGCTCACCTTGTAAGACATGAACGGTTACAGCAGTTTGATTATCTTCTGCAGTCGAGAATGTCTGACTGGCCTTAGTCGGGATAGTCGTATTCTTATCAATCAACTTGGTCATAACACTACCCATTGTTTCGATACCTAATGACAATGGCGTTACATCTAACAACAATACGTCTTTAACATCACCACCTAATACGCCGGCTTGAATTGCAGCACCAACAGCAACCGCTTCATCAGGGTTCACGTCTTTGCGTGGCTCCTTACCGAAAAATTCCTGTACTTTTTCCTGTACTTTCGGCATACGTGTTTGACCACCAACCAAAATTACATCAGTAATATCAGAAGTAGACAGCCCGGCATCATTAAGCGCAACCTGACAAGGATCAATAGTACGCTCGACCAAATCTTCAACTAATGATTCGAGTTTTGCACGAGTCATTTTCAAGTTAAGGTGTTTTGGACCGCTTGCATCAGCCGTAATATAAGGCAGATTAATATCGGTTTGCTGGCTTGAAGATAATTCAATCTTCGCTTTTTCAGCAGCTTCTTTCAGACGTTGTAGAGCTAATGGATCATTGTGTAAATCCACGCTTTGTTCTTTCTTGAATTCGTCACAGAGAAAATCAATGATGCGAAGGTCAAAATCTTCACCACCGAGGAAAGTATCACCATTGGTAGACAGTACTTCAAATTGGTGTTCACCATCAATTTCTGCAATTTCAATGATAGAGACATCGAAAGTACCGCCACCTAAATCATAAACCGCAATCTTGGCATCGCCACGTTGTTTATCCATACCATAAGCCAATGCCGCAGCGGTAGGCTCATTGATAATACGTTTCACATCAAGACCGGCAATACGACCGGCATCTTTAGTAGCCTGACGTTGTGAATCGTTAAAGTAAGCAGGGACAGTTATCACCGCTTCTTTTACTTCTTCACCTAGATAGTCTTCAGCAGTTTTCTTCATTTTCATCAAGACCCGCGCAGAAATTTCAGGCGCAGCCATTTTATTACCTTTTACTTCAACACAGGCATCACCATTATCTGCCTTAACAATTTTGTAAGGTACTAACTTGATATCTTTCTGAACCGCATCTTCTTCAAAACGACGACCAATGAGTCGTTTTACTGCATAAAGGGTGTTACTAGGGTTGGTAACAGATTGACGTTTCGCAGACTGACCAACGAGAATTTCTTCATCATCCGTGTATGCAACAATCGATGGTGTTGTTCTTGCACCTTCGCTGTTTTCTATGACCTTTGCTTCACCACCTTCAAGCACCGCCACACATGAGTTGGTCGTACCAAGGTCTATTCCAATTATCTTACCCATTCGATTTCTCCAAAAAAACTTAACTTACTGATTTATATTAAAAATATATTAAATGATTCGTTGCTTAATTAAATAAGGGTCAGCGCCTTATTTTTCAAGCGTTTCTACACATATATTTTTATGAATTAGGATTTTACTACTTCGCGACGACGACCATAGCCGGTCTAACGAGCCGGCCATTTAATTCATACCCTTTTTGCATAACGCTTACTACTGTTCCTGATTCACTGCCTTCAATTTCCTGCATGGATATCGCTTCGTGTTGTTCAGGCGTAAACTTTTCTCCTTGCGGGTCAATTTCCTTAACACCAAATTTATCTAATGCGTCATTAAACATTTTCAAGGTTAAGTCCATACCTTCACGCAGTTCATCAACATTCTCTGCGCTTTCAGCGGCATTCATACCTAAGCTTAAACTGTCTAATACTGGTAACAATTCGTGTACAAATTTTTCCAATGCATATTTGTGTGCGCTTTCAACATCACGCGCTGTTCTTTTTCGCAGGTTTTCCATTTCGGCCTGTGCACGTAAAGCCGCATCACGATTTGTCTGAGCGTTTTCTTTTTCTTTCTCCAATAGCGCTTGTAACGTTTCAACATTCACTTCTGTCTCTTCTACAGACGTTAAATCATCACCCGCATATACTGTTGCTTCTACTTCCTGTTCGGTTGCTTCAATATTCTCTTCTTCCTGAACAACTTCGTTTTCTTCACCAGACATCATAAACCTCTTTATGTTCGACAATAGTTCCCACACACCCCTTAAGGATGGTCGCTTTCAGATAAGTGGGGATTAATTTTTTGAGTTCAAGGCCAAACCAAGCATTTTAGCCGTAATATCAACAATCGGTATGACACGTTCATAATGCATACGTGTTGGTCCAATCACACCTAAAACGCCCAGTATCTGGCCATCGGCCTCATATGGAGACGTTACAACACTACAATTATCGAGGACATCGTAACCCGACTCCTCGCCAATGAATATTTGCATGCCGTCGGCTTGAATCGCCTGTTCCAATAAATGCAAAATATCTCGCTTTTGATTAAATGTTTCGAATAACTTCTTTAATTGTTCAACTTGGCCTAGTTCGGCGACATCCATCAAATTGGTTTGACCGGAAAACAGTAGATCATCACTATCTTTACTTGTATCCGAATCAAATGCCATCTGCGCCATTTCGATAGCAGATTGCATGGAATCATTAACCTGCTGCTTCATTTTGCCCAATTCATCCAGTATGGAGCGTCGAACTTGCGTTAAATCCTTGCCGGCAAACTGTTCATTCAAATAATTGGAAACCTGCTGTAATTCTGAAGCCGAATAGTTTTTGTCAGTATTAATGATTCTGTTCTGTATTTCCCTGTCATTAACAACCAGGATAACCAATACGCGATTGGCTGATAACGAAACAAATTCTATATGCTGCAATATCGACATGTTCTGTCTGGGCAGCATGACAACACCCGCCAGCTTTGTCACATCAGATAACATTGCAGAAGTACGTTGCATTAACGCTGAATAGTCTGCTTCTTGAGTTAATTCCTGCGCTATTTTTTCAACTTGGGCAGATTGCAAATCATTTACCCTGAGTAAATTATCAACAAAGAGGCGATAGCCTTTGGCAGTCGGCACACGACCGGCAGAAGTATGCGGTGAATGCAATAAACCCACATCTTCCAGATCCGCCATAACATTACGAATCGTTGCCGGACTCAACCCTAAGTTCGAGTCTTTTGACAACGTTCGCGAACCAACGGGCGTGCCATCTTCAATAAAATGCTCGACCAGAGTTTTAAATAAATTCAGGCTGCGCTCTGATAATTGTGGAGAACCTGTCGTAGAAACCATACTTTTGCCTGATAAACAGAAATAATAAATGGAAATTTATCACTCTCCTCTATAGAGTGCAAAATTCTTAATATTTAGAAATTAATTCAATGTTTAATTTCAAGATATTGGTCACATTTGCTGGGCATGTTATGTTTGCCAGAAAAACAGTGAGATTACTGAAAACCATGTTTAAACGAGTAGGACTGATTACAAATTCCGGTGTAAAAGCCATTCAAAAGACACTAGAAGAAGTGGTCAACTTCTTAGCTATGCGTGAGCAAATGGTGATCCTTGATAGCTGTTGCTCCGATTTGCTCGGAAATCATGGTTTAGCCGTCTATCCTGCTGATGAATTAGCCCAACATTGTGATTTAGTCATTGCGATTGGTGGTGATGGCACTATGTTGATGGCAGCCCGCATACTCTGTGACTCAGATATTCCCTTACTGGGTATCAATCTCGGACATGTTGGTTTCTTATCTGATATTCCAGCAGACGACATTGAAAAAAATATGGATGAAATATTAAACGGACATTATGTCGAAGATGTTCGTTTTCTTCTCCGAGGACAAGTCTTCCGTGATGACGCCTGTATCTGTGAGGAATATGCCATGAATGATGTCATCATCCAGAAATGGAATATTGCACGATTAGTTGAATTAGAAACGAATATTAACGGTTCATTTGTGCACAGACACCGTTCTGATGGCATGATTGTTTCTTCACCAACAGGATCGACCGCGTATGCACTTTCCGGTGGTGGCCCTGTCATGCACCCTTCACTTGATGCATTATTACTTGTGCCAATATGCCCACACTCATTAACGAATAGGCCTATTGTTGTCGATGGAAACAGTTGTATCGAAATTGTTGTCGGAACCCGGGAAATTGATCAGGCACGTCTAACAATAGATGGCGAAATTTGTCTGGAATTGGCGCCTGGCGATCGTGTGCGCGTTGAGAAAAAAGATAAAAAGATTCGCCTTATTCATCCGCCGGAACATGATCAGTTTCATATTCTCCGCGAGAAATTACACTGGAGTAAATAGACTTGTTACGACAGCTTGTCATTAATGATCTTGCCGTAATAGATAATCTGAATATTGATTTTAATTCAGGCATGACAGTATTAACCGGTGAAACTGGCGCGGGTAAATCGATATTACTGGATGCCTTGGGACTGATTCTGGGTAATCGCGCTGATACGAACCTGATCCGTGGTGGCGCGGATAAAACGGATATCACGGCTATCTTTGCAATTTCAGATAACCCGATTGTTTCAGGTAAATTGATTGAACTGGAATTAGCCGCAGATAGTGATACTGAAGATGAGTTATTTGTAAGAAGAACTATTACAAAAGATGGACGTTCCCGTGCTTATCTCAACAATACACCCGTACCCGTACAAACATTAAAAGAAATTGGTGAGTCTCTCATCGATATACACGGACAACATGCGCACCAGTCTTTATCAAAAGCAAAAACGCAACGTGAACTACTGGATCAGTTTGGTCAATACCAGAACTTATTAAATGAATTACAAAACACCTGGCAGGAATGGAAACAGGTTAACGAGCAACTAGATGATTTCAAAACAGAAGGTGAAGACTTTCAAGCAAGGCTGACTTTATTACGTTATCAAATTGAAGAACTTGAACAACTGAATATTGGTGAATCAGAATACGAAGAATTAACAGAAGAACATAAACGCCTTGCACATTCACAACGTTTACTCGATTCATGTCAGTCTATTATTTCTGACTTATCTGAATCAGACATAGCAATCGGTAACAGATTGGCAATTCATCAAAAAGAAATAAATGATCTTTGCCAGTTCGATAATGAACTGAAAAACATTAATAACTTATTGGATAGCGCAACCATACAAATTGAAGAGGCCTGTCATGAATTAAAAAGTTATCTTGATCAGTTTGATATGGGTGACAATCAACTTGCTTCTATTGAAAACCGCTTGGATAAGCTGCATGAACTGGCAAGAAAACATAAAGTAAAGCCCGAGGCCTTGCCTGAACACCTGACATTACTAACAACACGGTTAAATCAACTTGAAGGCGGTCAGGAACAACATGAACAGTTACAGAAAAAGAAAGCCGAATTAACTGAAAGCTATTTTAAACTAGCAGATAAACTAACAAAACAAAGAAACGACGCTGCTGAAAAAATTTCAAAAGCTGTTACGGGAAAAATGCATGAATTGGCTATTGGCGGTCAATTTAAAATTGATCTGGAAAAAATGGATGACAAAATACCGCATCAACATGGCATGGATAAAATCTCTTTTCTGGTATCGACGAATCCAGGGCAACCTTTGCGTTCGATTACGAAGGTTGCATCAGGAGGTGAATTATCGCGCTTAAGTCTGGCTATACAAATTATCGGCTCTAAAGATAGTGGTATACCAACGATGATTTTCGATGAAGTTGATGCCGGAATCAGCGGTGGTGTTGCTGAAATCGTTGGTAAATTGTTACACCGTTTGGCTGAACATCGCCAAATCCTGTGCGTTACGCATCTGGCACAAGTTGCTTCTTGCGGTCATCATCACTTAAAAGTAAATAAAACAACCAAAGTAAACGAAACCTTTACTCAGGTTGAAGCATTGGAACAGAACGAAAGAATCAATGAAGTCGCTCGCTTATTAGCGGGAATGGAAGTCACCGATGAAAGCCTTGCCAATGCAGCGCAAATGCTGGAATCAGCCTGAGTATAAACTTTTTCTATTAGTAAACATCTATATAAATATCATCAATTTAAATCAATTTGATGATAAAATTTATTTAACCCTTTCAACAAATGGATTGTAATGAAAATTTTTCTAACAATTATCAGTTTAATTTTCTTTATTTCGGTCACTGTTTCCGCGAATGAGAAAATAAATGTTAATACAGCGCCACTTTCGGATATCGCGATATATCCAGAACGTTCTGCGCCTGCGACTGTTATCAGCCTGAATGAAAGTATCATCAGTGCACGTATCACGGCACAAGTACAGGAACTCCCCGTTCGTGTTGGTGATATTATTGAAGCAGGTAGTACTTTGGCCATCTTAGATTGTTCCGATTATAAATTGGCCAGTCGCGAATCTCGATCAAGAATTGAAGCGCTTAATGCGCAAATTGAACTGGCAATACGCCGTCTTGAAAGAACCAAAACATTAACATTAAAACAATCTGTATCAGAAGAATTGCTAGACGAACGTGAATCTGCACTAGCTGTATTGCGTGCCGATCTAAGAGGCGCGAAAGCTGATCTGGAAATGGCAAGAATAAATGAGTCACGTTGTATAGTTAAAAGTCCATTTCGTGCATTAATTGTCGAACGTACCAGCGCTGTAGGTCAATTTACAAATGTCGGTACAGCACTGGTAAAAATTATGGACATTGAGCAACTGGAAGTATCTGCACAGGCTTTTACTCAGGATACCGATCAAATTACAAATTCCAGTGAATTATTTTTTGAACATGCCGGTAAAGAATATCCAGTTGAATTACGCACAGTCATGCCGGCTATCAAGACTGAAACACGTAATAGAGAAATTCGTTTATTGTTTAAAACCAAGCCCGCTTTACCTGGTGCTGCAGGAAAATTATTATGGCGCGATACTCGCGCACATATTCCCGGCGAATTTTTAGTCAATCGAAATGGTGAACTGGGTGTTTTCAGTATTAAAGATAATGTTGCACATTTTATCTTAATACCATCAGCACAAGCAGGAAGAGCTAGTCCAACCACTTTACCAGTTAATACACCTCTTGTTATTGAAGGGCATTTTTCTTTAAAAGAAGCAGATAATGTAAGCGTTACAAACTAGCATGTCTTTTTTAGAACGCTTTCTAAATAATCATGTATTGGCAAACCTGACTTTTAGTCTGGTGCTCGTTATTGGTTTTCTTTCCTATCTGGAATTGCCACGAGCTAAAGATCCTGAAATCAATTTTAACTGGGTCAACATAACCACCTTTCTCCCTGGCGCTTCATCAAAAGATGTCGAGAAACGCATTACTGATCCATTAGAAGATACAATTAGAAGCACAATTCAGGATATTCGATTTATATCCAGTACTAGCCGTTCAGGTATTTCGAATATTTTAATTCGCTTTAATCAGTTAGATGAAAGAACCTTTGATAAGCGTTTAAATAATCTACGCCGCGAAGTACAAAATGCGTATAACGATCAATTACCCGATCAGGCAGAAGATCCTTTTATATTTGAAGTCACAACCTCGAATGCTTATCCCTCTGCCAGTATTGCCATTACCAGTGCCGGCGATGATGAGAACCTGAGACGCCAAACACGAAACATAAAAAAAGATCTCGAACGCGTAAAAGGCGTCGATCGTATTAATGATTTAGGGCTTAATGATCCGGAATTACACATCAAGTTTTATCCGGAACGTCTTGAAGGGTTGGGTATTACTCCGGCTGATTTAACCGATACTGTAAGAAGTTATTTTCGAGATGTTTCAGCAGGCGATGTCAAAACCGATGATGGACAATGGATAGTCAGAATAGAGGGTACGAATACAAATCCGGATATACTGGCAGATTATCCTGTTGTTACTGCCAATGGCATTGTTCCTTTAGGCAATCTGGCAGAACTATCACGTTCGACTGAAGAACCATCAGAAATTGTCCGTTTTAATGGTGAACCGGCAACACTTCTGGCCATTACAAAACAATCAACAGCAAATGTACTTGAATTGGTTGATGATATTAATCGTTATATAGAAAAACGAAATGCATTCAGTGGTGCAACTGGCGTGAAACTTTTTCTAGTTGATGATCAAACTATTAGTACACGTGAAGCACTGGATATGATGCAAACCAATGCGCTGATTGGCTTATGCATGGTACTTATTGTTACGTGGACTTTTCTTGGAACACGTATAGCCATATTAACCAGTATCGGTATTCCATTCACTCTGGCTGGTACATTTTTAATTTTAAATATAGCAGGCATGACCCTGAACAATATGGTATTGCTTGGTGTTGTTATTGCGCTCGGCATGATCGTTGATGATGCTGTTGTTGTTGTTGAATCGATCTATCAACGATTACAGAAAGGCACGAATGGTTTAAAAGCAGCAATAGAAGCGTTAAATGAAGTCTTTGCGCCTGTCACAACATCGGTTATGACAACAATGGCTGCGTTTCTACCTTTGATGTTATTGCCAGGGATTCTTGGTGAGTTTATGAAAGTTATTCCGATTGTTGTCACGTTGGCACTTGCTATCAGTTTATTTGAAGCATATTGGATGCTGCCCGCGCATGTTATTGCAGTTAAATTGAATTTAACAAACCCTTCAAGAACGCAACAAAAAAGAGAAGCTGCTACACATTGGGTACGTCTTAAATACACCAAACTATTATTAAAAACATTGCGCTACCCTGTACTTTCAATCATGTCTGTATTAATAATTTTCTCTGTAGCTGTATGGACTGTCCATAGCGGAAAAATTCGCTTTAACTTTTTTGAAGCTGACCCCTTGAGATTATTTTATGTCAATATTGAAATGGACAGAGGCACAACTCTGGAAGAAACCAATAAAGTGCTTTATCAGGTCGAACAAGCTGCACTGGAAAAAATTAAACCCCATGAACTACGTGCGTCATTAATTTATTCAGGCCAACAGTTTACTGAAACAGAACCTTTGTTTGCTGATACGGTTGGTCAAATCATGATCAGTCTTAATCCACTGGAAGATGGCGGCAGAAGTGTGATTGAAATAGCGGATGAGGTTGAAGCAAATGTCATGGGCATAGAAGGCCCAACCCGCACTTCCTTATTGAGAATGAAAGAAGGTCCACCAACGTCACGGCCGATTAATGTGAAAATACGTGGCGATGAGTTTGATGAAATAAAAAGTGCGGCAGATTCATTAGTTAACTTTCTTGAAAACGATAAACGCTTTAACAATATCACGCTTGATTATCGCCCCGGGAATCCCGAATTGGTATTACGTTACGATGGTGAAGCGATTAAACGCGCAGGTATTAACCCGACAGTATTAAGTCGTAGCATCAGCGCTTTTGTTGATGGTGAAATTGTTACTGACTTTCAGGATCAAGGCGAAGAAGTAAAACTTCGTGTACTAGCAAAACAACAAAACTGGTATGACATTGAAGAATTATTAAGACAAACGATTTCTTTACCTAATGGACGTTCTATTGCCATCGGTGAAGTACTGATTCCTGAACACGGTTATGGTCAGCATAATATCAGGCATTACAACTTTCGTAGAGCCATTACACTTGAAGCAGATATTGATAAAGAATTAATTGATACTGTTGCCGCAAATGATCTGATTCTTGAAGAATGGAAAACACTACAAAATCAATATCCGAATGTTGATCTGGATTTTTCCGGTGTGCTCGATGACATTAATGAAAGCATAAATGCAATTGGAATGTTATTTCTGTTCGGTGTAGGTCTGATTTATATTATTCTCGGCACACAATTTAGAAGTTACTTTCAGCCACTCTTAATATTGTTCACGATTCCATTGGCTTTTACCGGCGTCATACTCGGATTACTGGTCACAAATAACCCAATCAGTTTATATACCCTTTATGGTGTAGTAGCGCTGTCAGGCATTTCTGTAAACGCAGCAATTGTACTTATTTCGGCAGCAAACTCACGCTTGCAAAATGGTATGAGTTTATTACATGCAACTGTTTATGCGGCAAGACGACGAGTTATACCGATTTTGATTACTTCGTTAACAACCATTGCCGGTTTATTTTCACTGGCAACAGGACTGGCAGGTACTTCATTAATCTGGGGACCGGTAGCAACAGCGATAGTCTGGGGCTTAACTTTTTCGACAATGCTGACGCTGTTTGCTATTCCTATGCTTTTTCGTTTATTTATGGGAGCGGCTACAAAGAACACAAAAGCAGAATAGAGTCTTGTATTTAAATGTTTTAGACAACCAACACCAGAAGGCAAAAGATAAGTCGCGTGCTATTTTGGTTTTACATAAAGAACCAGACTATGATCCATTAGCTCATAACCATGTTCTTCGGCAATTGATTTTTGTAGTTTTTCAATCTCTTCATTCTGGAATTCAATAACTTTCCCACTACTCAGGCAAACCATATGATCATGATGCTCACCTTTATCCAGTTCAAAAACCGAATGGCCGGAATCAAAATTATGACGCATTACCAATCCGGCAGCCTCAAACTGGGTTAAAACGCGATAAACTGTGGCTAAGCCTACATCTTCTCCATGCTCGAGTAAGGTTTTATAAACATCTTCAGCACTCATATGTACTTCTTTAGAATCTTCCAGAATCTGTAAAATTCGAATTCGAGGTAGAGTTGCCTTAAGTCCTGCTTTTTTTAAATCTTGTGCTTCCACATATTCCTCCTTGCTATAGAGTAGCAAGTCATCTTCAGCTTTAATCAGTTTGTTGTGTCCGAATTATAATGTAAACAAGAATAAATGTCGTTGAGGATTTCCTCCCTAAAGGTTATTCTGCCCGATAATTTTTAATAACTAACTGTTCTATACATCCTTTCACAATGAAAATAATTGCTCTGCTCTGCATTCCATTGATTTTATTAGGTGCCTGCTCACGAACTTTTGATGGCGGCTATAACGTTCCCTTGCTTTACAAAATAGATATTCAGCAAGGCAATGTTATTGAACAGGAAATGATTAATAAACTAAGACCCGGCATGGATAAGAACCAGGTTAAGTTCATTATGGGCACACCTGTTATCATTGACCCTTTTCACAATGATCGTTGGGAATATATTTTCAGTATGCAGAAAGGTGGTGGTGTCAGAGAACAACGCCATATTACTTTGCATTTTGATGATGACGAAAAATTAACCCATGTATCCGGTGATATTGAAGTGTCTGATGCGCCTATGGCAGAAAATGATATTGTTACTGAAGACGAAGCCGTCACTGTACCAGAAGGCTCATATAAAAAAGAAGAAAAAGGTTTTTTTGGAAGGTTGTGGGATAAAGTGACCCCCGGCGACGATTAAAAAGCTATTTCTTACTCGCCCGTCGCCTACGCGCCTCTTTTGGATCTGCCAGTAACGGACGATAAATTTCAACCTGGTCACCTGCCGCTAACACCGTATCCAGCGGCTTTATCTTGCTATAGATTCCAACTTTAGTAACGTTTAAGTCTATTTCTGGAAATTGTTCAAGCAAACCAGAAGACTCTAACGCTTGCTGGATTGTTGTTCCTTTATCTACGTCCAGTTTTAAGATACTTTGACTATCAGGCTTAATATAAACGAGTTCAATATTAATAGTTAACTCATCCATTTCCATAAACGACACGTGCTCGTTCAATAAAGGCATCAACCATTGAATCCGTTATCTTTTTAAATGCAGCACCAAATGCGTGTTTAACAACTTTATTTTTAAACTCGAATTGCATATCCAGAGATATTCGGCATTTGCCATTATCATCATAAAATCGCCAATGCCCCGTTAGTTCTTTAAATGGACCTTCTACCAATTTCATATAAATTGAGTCATCCGCCTTCATAACATTTCGTGTCGTAAAACTTTGTTTAATTTTACCCATAGAAATTGAAACAGATGCCGTTAATGAATCTCCATTCTGTTGTAGGATATTCGTTTTTGTACACCAAGGAAGAAACTCAGGATAGTTTTTTATATCATTCACAAGTGCATACATTTGTTTTGCACTATACGCGACACTGGCCTGTTTTTTTATTTTTGTCACTGTTAAAACCGAATTATTTTAAGCACTTAGCCATTGCCTAAAAACTTTAAAAGACCAACTGCATTTAAAAAGATAATAATCACACCAAAAGGCGCAATGTAACGAACAGCAAACCGCCATGTCTGATACGCTTTTCCATCACCAAGACCTAATTCATCTACAGTTGATTTTCTCGACATTAACCATGCAGCAAAAATAGCAACGAGTAAACCACCAAGCGGTAACATGATGTTTGACGTTAAAATGTCAAAAATATCAAAGAAACCATTTTCCTTAATACTACCTGCAAAGGTAAAGGAAAAAGCCCAATGATTAAACGACAGCACCGACACCAAACCTAATAACCAGACAATTAATCCTGCCAATGCCGTTGCTTTAACCCGGTTCATATTTTTATTTTCAACCAACCAGGTAACTGCCGGTTCAAGCAGGGAGATTCCCGATGTCCACGCAGCAAACATTAGTAATACAAAAAACAAGGTACCGAAGAATGTACCAAAAGGCATTTGCCCGAAGGCAATCGGCAAAGATATAAAAATTAAACCCGGTCCACCTGATGGTTCAAGACCATAAGTAAATACAATCGGAAAAATGGCAATACCCGCTAATAGCGCTACTGTGGTATCGGCTATAGCAATCGTAAAACAATTAAAACTGATAGAAGATTTTTGCGACAAATAAGAGCCGTAAATCATTATCGCACCCATACCGATACTTAAACTGAAAAAAGCCTGGCCTAATGCAGGCAGAAAAATATCAGAGAAAAAATTCTTGTCTGCCAGTTGTTCAAAGTCAGGCACAAACAGGTAGGTCATACCTTGCATAAACTTTTCCGTACTCATGGCAAAGCCGACCATAACAAGCAGCAAAATGAATAAAGCCGGCATTAAAAACTTCACGGCCTGTTCCAGACCATTTTTAACACCACGTGAAATAACAATAACGGTAATTAAGACAAAACAGGTATGCCAGGCCAGTAATTTTTCCGGATCAGAAATTAAATCAGTAAAGATCTGTTTTGAAAGCGCAGCATCAGCATCGATAAATAAACCGGAGCCAGTTCTGAAAATATAAGCCAGTGTCCACCCAGCAATAACACTGTAATAAGACAGGATAATAAATCCGGCAAGCACGCCCATCCAACCCAATAAATGCCAATGCCGACTCAAGCCCTCTTCTTTTGCCAATGCACCCATCGTATTAATCGGACTCTGACGCCCACGCCGGCCAATTAATATCTCCGCCATCATGATAGGAATACCAACCAGAACGACACAAAGTAAATAAACCATAACAAATGCGCCGCCACCGTTTTCACCGGTTAAATAAGGAAAGCGCCAGATATTACCAAGGCCAACGGCCGATCCGGTTGCAGCGAGTATGAAAGCCCAGCGGGAAGACCACTGACCGTGAATAGATGAACGTTTAACTGACATAATATTTAGTTTTTATCTTATTTTCCGCCAATTTTCATGTAACTACAATCTTACAGGAAGTTCATAATTTTTCTCAAGATTATAACAACTTAGCCGCTACGCAATTATGAGTTTTATTGAGAAAAACATGGTCGCAACAGCAATAGATAATTCTGACAAAACAACATTAGCGGAACGTATTGGCCGATTTCAACCTGTAATATTCTGTGAAAATGATGATGCTAATAAAAATTTCAATAGAAGCGCTTGGTTTTTTCAGCACATTACGTAACCAGGCCTCATTGGCAATACAACAATTTCAAAAATAAAGGTAGTTATTATGCAAGCGGAAAAAGTTGATAACGAAATTTTGGAACAAGGTGAAGCAACACTCATGTTGTTGAAGCAGCGTTTTGAGAAAAACAAACAATTTCCGGCTATGGGAAGCAGTATTACCAAGATCATGCAAGTCTCAAATGATGTTGGTGGTAATAAAAAATTGGCGGATATTATTTTGCAGGATCAGTCTCTCACCAGCAAAATTCTCAGTATTGTTAATTCAAGTATGTATAACCAGTTTGGGGGAAATTAAAACCATATCACGTGCGGTCGTCATACTTGGTGTAGATCAAATACAATCTATTGCTATTAGCATTATGGTCTTTGAAAAAATGAATAAAGGCCCAATGGCAAAGCTTCTAAAAAGTTATGCCTGCCAATCTTTCCTCAGCGCTTACTTTGCCAAGAAACTGGTTGAGAGTATTAAATCAATCGATTTTGAAGAAGCGTTTCTGGTCAGCATGTTTCATAACCTTGGTAAACAAGTTGTACTTTACTTTATTCCGGAAAGATATAATGAGATTTTAAATTTAAAAACAAAAAATCTATGTGATGAAGAAAAAGCGTGCCTGGAAATACTGAGCGTAAGTTATACAGAAATCGGGCAATTCATTGCATTGGAACTACAGCTGCCCAAAAATATTATTCTCGGCATACAAGCCAAGCCTGAAATCATCAAACAACGTCCCAAAAGAGCATGTGATTATCTGGGGCAACTCGCATCATTAACGAATGAAATCCTGGAAAATGCTGCATGTGGTAATAATGAGTTGGCTGAGCAAAAGCTGAGAAACATTATTGAGCGCTATAAAGCCAGTTTCATACTCGACTATCAAAAAACACTAAAAATGCTCGAAGCATTATCACACACCTTATTAAGTTACAGTTCTATGCTGGATATCAATCCTGATGAAAATCTCTTTTGTAAAAACTTTATTGATTTTATCAAGAGCCAAACTGAATTAGACGAAGAACACGAACTCAAAACTCAGATAGAATAAATCATTTAAATAACTCATTAAGCTGTTGAACAGTCTGTTATAATCCGCCGGATTCGTAATCTGAACTGACAGTTTTTAAAATGGGCAAGAAAAAAAAGCCGGGTGGCAACACTATTGCGCTGAATAAAAAAGCCAGCCACGACTATTTCATTGATGAGCGCTATGAAGCAGGCATTTCCCTCGAAGGATGGGAAGTCAAAAGCCTGCGCGCGGGTAAAGTTCAGGTTATCGAAAGTTATATTCAGCTAAAAGATAATGAAGCGTATTTATTTGGCGGACTGATAACGCCAATGATTTCTACATCAACCCACACCAAAGTCGATCCGAGACGAAGCCGTAAATTGTTACTGCATCGTACAGAAATTAATCGACTGGTCGGTGCAGTAGAGCGCAAAGGCTACACACTGGTACCGACAGCACTTTACTGGAAACACGGTAAGGTCAAACTTGAAATCGGCGTCGGTCGCGGTAAAAAAGCGCACGACAAGCGCGCAACAGAAAAAAGCAGAGACTGGCAAAAACAAAAAGCTCAATTAATGCGGCATAAATAGAATAAACTTTTCTGAACGCTATTTGTCATACTGACATTAATATTAGATTGATTATTTCATGTTTAATTAGAAATTAATCGTCTATAATCACAATCGTTTCTTCAGGAAACACATTTCGGGGGTGTACTGGCTTCGACGTGGATAAGAAACCTGAGAGGCATGCCGAGGCGCAGATTACCTCGTAAACACAACTGCAAACTTTATAGTTGCCAACGAAGACAACTACGCACTAGCTGCTTAATAACCAGTATAGTGCCGTCCGCCTACTGCAGTGCTTGTGCTCGGTAGTGTCGGGCGTCGACTCTCACAAGACCGCGATGATGCTTGTCCGAGGTGGATTCGTTAAACTTTAATCGGGATCGTTGTTGGTTTTCCCTGCCGCTCGGGTAGCCATCAACTAAATTTAAAGAGTCGGCTAAGCATGTAGATCCGAGGGCAGAGGGTTTGCGGACGCGAGTTCGATTCTCGCCACCTCCACCAAATAAACAAAACCACCTTTATGGTGGTTTTTTTATTTGTAGAGTTGGTACGGATGAGAACACTTATAACAAGGATCAGAAACAAGATGTTTTTGTGTCGCTAAGACTTTAGATGCTCAAGAGCGACAGATTCTTTATGAATATTATCGGTATTTTTACTCAATTTTTCTTTATTCCTGCCGATTTAAGGTATATGCAATCAAGTTTATCGAATAATTAAAATTAAAAAAATTATGCCAAAATCAAATTCTCGTACAGTAAAAAAACCAAAACCCATTCAATTTGAAACACTTGCAGAAGATGCGCCCGTTATGCTGTGGCTGACTAATGTAGAGGGTGAAATCATATTCTCAAATACCAAATGGAAAAACTTTATAGGCTCAGAAAAAGTTAATGAAGAAGGCGGTAATGCATGGTACGAAGCATTACATCCGGATGATAAGGAAAATTGTCTGAAAACATTTCGTGAAGCTTTTGCCAGCCATAAACATTTTGAAATGGAATATCGTTTAAAGCGCTTAGATGGTGAATATCGCAATATTCTGGATACGGGCGAACCCTACATTGAAAATGATGGGAGATTTGCTGGTTTTATTGGTTCATCAACCGATATGACTGAAAGGAAAATGTTTGAAGAACAATTAAGCCATTCACATAAAGAAATGACTCAGCACAATATTGAGATGCGGCTTATTAATAAAATTAATTCATATCTGCAGGTTTGTATAAGCATGGAAGAAACGTACCCTGTTATTTATTACTATGCACGCGAGCTATTTCCAAGCTGCACAGGTGCATTATACCTACTGAATGATAAAAAAACGATTGTTGAATCAGTTGTCACATGGGGAGAACAAAAAGACAATCAGCTTCCTGTTATTACAATGGAAGATTGCTGGTCTTTAAGACAAGGTAAAGTTCATACTGTAAATGACAATAAAAACGGTTTGGTATGTAATCATCTGACAGAATGTCCTGAATATGGCTATACGTGTGTTCCTATTATTGCGCAGGGAGAAATGGTGGGAATGTTACATTTACAGTTCCCTAGGTATGGAGATGATCTATTAAAAGAAGATATTTTACGCCAAGTAGAAGCACGACAACGATTAGTCAATATGACTGCGGATAATCTCGCGCTCGCATTAGTTAGTTTGAAACTCCGTGAAGCACTTGAAGCACAATCAATATCTGATCCTCTAACACACTTATATAATCGTCGTTTTATGGAAGAAACGATTGAAAAAGAATTGCCTAAATGTATTCGTAATAAAACAACTCTGGGCATACTCATGTTGGATATCGATCATTTTAAAAGTTTTAACGATAATTATGGTCATGAAGCAGGTGATTTAGTCTTAATTGAATTTGCAAAATTGATTAGCGGTAGATTGCGCAAAGGAGATATTGCCTGTCGTTATGGTGGTGAAGAATTTATGATCATCATGCCTGGCGCTCCTCTACATGTATTAGAAGATAGAGCTAAACTTATTCGAAATAACCTTAAGAATCTAAAGATCAATTATCAAAAGGAAATTTTACAAGATATAACCGTGTCCATTGGTATCGCGATTGCACCTGATCATGGCGACACACAAAAAGCATTAATTAAGTCAGCCGATATGGCATTGTATGAGGCTAAAGAAACTGGAAGAGATAAAGCGATTGTTGCTAAACCTTTAAATAATCGCTATGACGATAGAAAACAGGAACCCATAGAGATTGCCAAAGCAAGCTAGTCGAATTATCCGGCGATAATCATCGCCTAAATATTGTGTTATTCTCATAGCATTATATAAATGCTTGAGGCTAACATGAAAAAACTTATCGTAATTACAACTTTACTTCTATTACTTACGCCGCTGTCTTATGCAGAAAAACGACACGGACCAAAAGCAACTGAAATTAAAGTCAATCTCGGTACTAAAGATGGCCAATTAGTTTTTGAACCGAATACGTTAACGTTTGAACGTGGTACTTATTATAAACTTGTTATTACTAACCCAAGTTCAGAAGATCATTATTTTACATCCGAGGCATTCGCCACACATATTTTTACTCGTAAAGTTGAAGTAATGGACAATAACGGTAAAACGATTGCTGAAATTCATGGTTCAATTAATGATATGGAATTAAAACCCGGTACAACTGTTGAATGGTTTTTCTTTCCAATGACGAAAGGTAAAAATTTAAAACTTTTTTGTCACAAAAATGATCATGAAGAAAAGGGAATGGTTGGCAGCATTAATATTATAGGAAAATTATAGCTTATAGTTTTATTTAACTGCCTTTTTATAAATATGCCAGCTTGCATGACCTAAAATCGGCAGAGAAATCAGTAACCCTAAAAAAAGGGAATAGTCGAAAAGAATAATGTCACGGCAATAAAGATACCCCAACAAATCATAACGACAGGACTTTTCATTACGGTTTTCACACTGGTTATCATACCTGTGACGAAGTCTATGTCTCGATCCATAATCAGTGGAATTGAAATAACTGTAATTGAAAATAAAAGAAGTGAAAAACAGGCACCGACGAGATGGCTAACAATGACAAACGCCCAGCCTTCCGGTGTCGTTATAATAATGTTTATAAATGCATCCAGTGATGGGAATGACATACGCCCAAGGATAATCGCTATTAATAATCTGATCTGATACATCCATATCCAGAAAATAAAAAGCATCACAAAAGCCATATAGGGTATCTGCCGTCCTGTCTGCGAACTAATCACTGACAGTATTTTACCCCAGCGTAATGGTAATCCTTGCTCTAGTCGTCGACTTACTTCATAAAGGCCAACAGCAATAAATGGTCCGATTAACGGGAAACCGACTATCATTGGATAAATCATCCAGCCTTTTTCCCAGACATAAAAAGACTGGACAATAAGAATTCCACCGAAAGCAAAAATACTACCGAAAAATAAACCAAACATCGGTGCCTGAAGAAAATCAGAAACTCCCTTAATAAGACAGGCTTTTACATCTTCAAATCCCAGTTCATTGACCTCAAGTATGGCGTATTCATCTTCCTCCACCGCCTTCTCATTAACTTCTCTTTCGGTGTTCGTCATCTTGATCTCCACTTACCCGGATATAGTGAATTGCCTTTATAATATAAAATGCTAATCAAGCTTCTTGATTTACATCAAATGAAAGTTATTTATTATTTATTATTTTGAATAACAACATTTCTGACTCCAGAGATCCGTTATTTCAATAAATATGTTCACTTCTGAAGGAAAATCATTTTACTGCCATTAAACTTCATTTTTTTCAATTACTTATAAATTCTTCTGATCTAGCCTAGCACTGCACTTTTACTAAAGTTATCTCGTTTTTCTGCCGCTAAATAGTGGAGCATTGAATTCGGACTGCTAAATCATAAGAACGTAAACAAATTTGAAATACGTTCAAAACTGAACCCTTATCACATTGCGGGATTAGGGTTTGCCACTAGACTTGGAAACTGAGCAATGGCGGAATTTATTTATCGTGACGGCGAGTTAGAAAACTTATTGCGAGTAAGGGATCGGTTCGTAGCTTTAATTGCGCAATATTCGACTGATTCAACCACGCTGAGTAAAAACAAAATGCTCGGCACTATTTTCGACACCGTTTTTTTTATTGGTATTAGTAATTTGAGAAATCAAATGCCAGCAGTAAAAGAAGTTTATCTGAATGTCGGTGAACCAAGAAATAATTCACTACGCAATTTGGAATTATTAGAAGAAATGAAAATTGTCATTCGCATTCAAGACAAGAGTGACTCAAGGGTAAAACGTATCAGATTGACAGATAAATTTAGAAAAGATTTTGATGACTTTGTAACACAGTGTGTAGATTCAAGAAAAGTACAAACTGTAACTGCATAAAAAGGAGCATAAATATTTAATGGCTGACGTTGTAAACATATTAAATAATATTCGCAAAGATAATGTCAAGGTAGAATCAAATAGCCTCGTCGAACGCATTGTTCAATCTATGACGATTAAGAAAAAGAACAGGCTATGGTTCACCCCTGTATTATCGATGGGAAACATACCCTTGTTTATGAAAAAGGTTTACAACAGAAAAATCCTTTTGCATTTAAAAAGATCCTGGAGTTTGCGAATACTCAGCGTTATCAGTTAAAAGAAGATCAGCGCGCCGACTTTCTTGAAGGCGTTAAACGTGTTAAAAATCGCCGTCATGCTAACGTTGTTTCTATTATGATGTTAACTGCAGGCTTAATGACACAAACGGCTCAGGCCAAATCAGCATTTGGACATGAGTTTGATCATCATCATGATAATGAAACAACTCAAACACAAATCCAGCATGACTTTGATATTGATTTCGATTCTTTTCATACAGAAGAAGAACTGATTTCAGGGTTGCTGGGTTGGATTAATCATCATTCATCATTTGATTATGATATTGATACATTACCTGACGTAAAAAAGTTTCAGCCAGACAAATTGCTGAAGTAGCATTTGGAGGAAAATTACCCAAAGCAGTAAACCCGAAGAATCTCCAGATTTTTGGCTTGTACAACTTTAATGAAAAGGCGGTTTACCTGCTAGATACCATCAACCTTGATACAGACCATGGTAAAGGTATTTTGTTACACGAATTGGTTCATTACCTGCAATACCAGACGGGTGAAGACAGTAATGTTCAATGCAAAAACGAGCTGGAATCTTTAGCGTATCTTCTGGAAGCGAAATTTCTGGAATCCCATGATCATAAGCACAGCATTACAAAATCGCACATCAATAAAGTGAGTCAATGCAGGAGCTAAAATAACACCGTAGTTTTAATCGAACAGGCGATAGCAGATATAAGTGCGATTCTCAGTCAAGACAAATTAAAGGCGGATAGAAATACTAAAAAAATAAACCTTTATCACACTGTTGGTGTTATAAAAATATCTAACTCTACTTACTCTTCTTTGAAAGAGAGAAAGCTGATATCAAATTTATAAAAGATGCTGAGAGTTTAAATTTTGAAGAAGTCCCTGAGCAAACTCTTATGGCAAATATTGCAGATCAGCATGAAGCTGTATGGGAATAAGCTTATTGATTATTAAATTTTTCTACCGTTTATGTCTGTTTACATTTTTTCGGCATATATTCCTGAGGCATAGTGCCTATACACGACCAGGACAATTTTTCTCCTTTAGGTTCAGGTATTAATATAATTTTTGATCCATCAATATTTTTCTAAAGCGTAACACTATCTTTATTTATAAAATAAACCGTATCAGAACACGGTGCATCAACGCCTATTTCTATTTTTTCCACTAAAGATTTACTGATATCCGATTCAATTTTTTTACCCTGCTTTGCCCACGATTCAGCATCAGGCAATACTTGATTCTCTTTCCAATAGCTTCGTACTGCAGCTTTATATTTTATTGCATGTGATAAGCCCTGTAGTACTTTTACCGGATCAGTTAACTCCACTTTCTTTTTATCGGTAAAAATAAAATTCCAGCTTAAAACAATAACAGCAAGACTTAATATCAGCAGCGCTTTACTCATTTATTTTTTCGCCATTGCTACCATCGCTTTACGTACTTCCATCGCCGTTGTCACTGATTCTTCAAAATTTATCCTATTTATTCTTTTACCAACACGTAAATTAAAGCCTTCGCTATCTATACCTACCATTACAGGCAGTTTTTCTTCTGAATAGTTTATGTCACTTAACTGGCAATAATGTTTCATTGATTCGATATGATCAGCATTCATATGTTCAATCATGCTTTTTTCTTCATCAAAAGAAAACGGATTGGCTAATAAAAAGCTTTCTTTTTCCAACCAGTAAATTTCTCCAAACCCACCAATGAATCTGATCCGAACAAGATTAATTTGATAAAAATAAAAATTATGTGTTTTATGATAATCCATAGACTGCGGAAAATACTGATAATAGCGTTCTATGCTTTCAGTATCGTCAACACCCAGCTTTACTGCATCACCAATAAAAGTTATGCGACCAGCTGCCTGACCGTCTTCTATACCGCTTTCTGTTACAGTTAACGATACTTTGGAATCGGATAATATGTTTTTTGTATGTTGCGCAATAGTACTTATCAGAATAACAGGCTTACCTTCTTTGCTCAGACAATATGGCACAACAGAACCAAAAGGATAACCTTCTACATCAACGGAAATTGTACTCAATATACCTTGATATTCTGACAGCAATAAATTTCTGGCCAAGTTTGCTTTTGATATTTTATTCATTAAATTCTCACAACTTCTATTAACTTATTATTTTTATCAAAACGTATTTCAAATAAGCCATGAATTCCGTCATGCGTTAAAAACTGACGTACCGTACTGGCAGGAAAGCGAATACGTTTATTATCCAATGACCACACCTGTATACTGTTCGCTTGCCCTTTATAATACTTGAGATATTTTTCTGACGACAATGACAGTTGGAAACGCAGTGCGTGAGCAATTGATTTATTATTAATCATTATGTCATCGCCCACTCACGCCAACCTTTTAACAAAGGGAAATACAAACCTAGCCTAATGTTTTTTTCTCCAAGCTGTTTCATTAAATAAGCGTACTTCTCCAACTGTTCTTGATAACGTTCCTGCTCCTGATCTAGAAAAGCATCAATATCTCTGCCTTCATGTCGACTGGTTTTATAATCAATAATCCAACGCACACCTTCTTTATCAATAAAGGTTCTATCAAGAATAGCATTAGCTAATTTATTATCGAACAAACCCGTTATCGCATATTCATTTTTTTGTTTATCGTGTTCCTTCGAAAGGATCCATTTCCCCCGTTCATCATTAACGATATTTTCCAATGCCTGTATCACTCTACGCACAGCATTCTCTCGTTCATTATCCGGCACACTTAGTTGCTTCAGGGCCATATCAAAAACATTTCTTTCACCTTGTATAACATCACTTGTCCATTTTTCTATTCCTTGCTCGGCAATACATTGAATAGCACCATGAACAACAGAGCCAACATGCTTCGCCGTTTCCCCTGCCCATTCAAACTCAATCAATGTTTGTTCCTGTTCTGACTCATCATTTTGCGGTTTTTGCCAGCTTACTTCGGCAGGCACATCGGGTAATTGCCATTGTTCCATTAATCGTTTTGTTTCCTGGTTAATGATGACAATAGATTCTTCTACATTTTTTTCTATTTCTGCTGGCATATGCTGTTCATAGGCACTCTTTACCGTTGGCCATAAATGTCCAAGCAATGACCGAGTTTGCGGCACACAGGAAACGTCTTCTTTCTTCTCTTTAATACTGGCATGACCAAACAAATGTAATGTTTTTCTTGCACGCGTTGTTGCAACATAAAGTAAGCGTGCATCTTCATAACTTTGCTTGGCTTTATCTGTATTATTAATGAAGTCGTATATTGGTGCCTGCAAATGACCGGCTTCACGAATCGGTGCTAAAACTAAATCTTCCTGCTCCCCTTCTCGCTGCCTTAATAACCAGACTAGTAAATCATTTTGGCTAACACGAGATGCACGACCAAGCCCCGGTAAAATAACATGATCGAATTCTAGCCCTTTGGCTTTATGTATGGTCATCACTTGTAACTGACTATCGGCATTCAAATCAGGCGCTGCAAATAATTGCGCAACATTATCAAGTAGCTCTTTTAAATCTTCTATGCCACCACCCTGCTCCATCCTTTCCAGCAAGGAAAAATAAGTTTCACAGTTTTCTAGATCAGTAATATTAGACAGTGTTGCCGGCCCGCCTAATTGAATCCAGAATGACTCAACCGCTTCTCTAAGTGAGAAACGCTGCTTTTGTTTTAAAAGAGAAGAATAAATCGCTTTAAATTTATTTAGCCTTGCCTGTTCTTCCTTAACTAATTTATAAACAATGTTCTTATCAGACAAACATTCCCATATTGTTTTATCTTTATGCTTATCAGTAAGTGACAATAATGACTCAAGGTTTAACCCACACCAGGGTGCACGTAAGCATGCTAACCAAGCTACTCTATCTGCGGGATAGAGATAACAACGTGTTAATGATAACAAATCCTGAATTGCCGTTTGTGTTCCCATGCTTTCTATATCAAGCGCCTGAAATGACAGCATTTCTTTCCTTAAAGCAGGAATAATTTCAACTAAATGAGAGCGACTGCGAACCAGTATTGCCATATTATCGTCTGGATATTGCTGTTTAATTTCTTTAAGCAATGTCACTACTTTTTCCGATTCAGTTTTACTGGAACGATAGTATTGCGGATAAACAGTTACGCTGTTATCCGTTATTGCTGTATCAAAAGCCACTGCTTCACTATAAGCAACGGCACTAGTAATTAAATCATCCTGTTTCGGGAATATTGTTTTAAAGCTGCTATTTACCCATTCAACCAGGTTGTTTTGCGATCTGAAGTTAACACTGAGCTTCAATGCTTCAAGCGGAATATTACCAAGCGAACGTTCATGAAAAGTTTTTATAAAAAGTGCGACTTCGGCTTGACGAAAACGATATATCGATTGCATCGGATCACCGACAAGAAACAAGCTACGGCCATCATCCATAGACCACTCGCCAGTTAAACGTTGTAACAAACGATACTGACTGACGGATATATCCTGAAACTCATCAACCAGTAAATGCTTAATATGATAATCAAGATGTAATGCCAATTCGGTTGGCTGCTGCTCTGTTCCCAATGCTTCAATTGCTGATGTGGCGACACCAATAAAATCCATTTGATTCCGTTCAGCAAAAATTAATCGTAATTGCGCCGTGGCAATCATTAATAATTCACACAAAGCATTCACAATTAACCATTCATTATCGGTGTATTTCGCAGGTGGTAGGCTACTGACCTTAGCCAAATTGACTTGTAAGCCTTCAATTTCCTGTAGCTCGGTGATTAATGCCTTTGCCTGCTCTTTCTTATTACTGCGCTGCTCAGATTCCAATTTATTGCCGCTTGCAGGAGGAAATCCGTTTTTTACCGTAAGTTGTTTACGCCAGCTTCCTGTCTTCGTTAATAACAATTCATTAATACCACACCAATAGTTTAATGACTCAGCTTTACTATCAGGTAAAGATGTCAAATTCAGACAAGCAGTAACAGGATTATCCGCATCTGTTTCCTGTAAGTTTGCTGCGGCAAATTGAACAATGTCTATCAATTCTTTTTCAAATTCTCGAGGAAATTTATTAACGATATGTTTTAATTGATCTTCTATTAGATGAACTAATACTTGTTCCATCTGACCGCGTTCGTGTTCAATAACAACATGCTGTAGCCATTGGTCACGTTTTTTCAACATATCAACGATCATGTTTTTTATTCGTGGCAAATCGTTATCCAGATGAAAAACAAGATTGGCAATCACATCGGACCAGCCTGCTCCACTTTCTAACTCAGCTAATGTATTAATAGCAGCTTGTTGATATAAAGGTTCAGCATCTTCCAACGTTTCTGGTTGTGTACCCAACTTTGACAATACTGGCATTTGCCTTGTTAACGACGCACAAAGTGAATCAATAGTCTGCAAACGTAGACGTCCAGGATTATTTATTATCTGCCAGCCTTTTTCTTTATCCCGTTTTAATGCGGCATTGGCTAATTCAAATGTAATTTTTTCATGATCAGATTCAGGTTCTTTTTTATTAGAAGCATTAATTAATGCTTCTAATATACGACTCTGCATTTCTGCAGCCGCTTTGCGAGTAAAGGTTATTGCAATGATTTCTTCCGGTGCATCGACCAAAGACAATAACCTTAAATAACGTTGAATTAATAAACCGGTTTTACCTGAACCTGCTGGGGCCTGAATAATAAAAGACTTATCCGGCGCAAGCGTTTTTGTTCTGACATCACTATCGACAACCGGATTAGACATTAGCTAATCCCTCTTCGATAGATTCGTCAATACTTTCAATGCGTTCATGAATCCTGCATAGCGAATGTAACTCACAATAACGACAAGCTGTTGTTGTCGGTTCGACGGTAGCAATACCTTGTCTAAAATCATTCGCTAACTTTATTAATACCTCTTGCCAGTACTCCAGTTTCTCCTGCCATTCCAGTTCCGTATCCTGTTTTACAGCGGGTAATATTTCTTCAGATTCTGCCTGACCAACAAAACCTAACTTGCCTCGTTTTAAACTTGCAAAGGCAATGGCTGCGACTTGCTGTTCATTAGTTACGGCATATAAAGGTAATTGTGGATCATTCGGATTTTCTGTTTCCCAATCATTTTTACTAACGGTACCGGTTTTATAATCAATGATGACACAACGACCATCAGCTAGTTCATCGACGCGATCAACACGAAGGTGGAGTTCAATATCTTCAAATATAATCGTCTTCCATTCTTCTGTTTCAGTCACTTTAAACTCACTGCGACCTTTCTCAATTACTAACCACTGCTTTAATAGTTGTTCCAATCGCTTTTGTTCTAACTCTGTAAATCTATCGGCAAAGGTTTCCGGTTGTTGCGACACCTGTAGCTTAATCGCTTCCGAAACAACAGAATGAATCAACGTTTCCAGTTCTTTCTCTGTTAGATAATTTAAATTATCTAACGACTTTAAACGCTGCCATAAATAATGCATAGCACGATGAACAAGATTACCTCTCTCTGCTGCACTCAATCCGATATCGGCTTGCTGTAATGTTTCGGCATGTAAACGATGTCGGGCAAATGCTTTAAATGGACAGGCAGACTGATCTTTAAATAAGGAACTACCGCCATTTGCTGTTTGTCCTGCCGGAATTACTGGCGCAGTCATATCGACAAAGCTTTCAATTTGTGAAGATTCAAAAACTAGTTTTTTATAATCTTCAAATTCTTCATCAGCCTGATATTCATTGTTTATATGTTGAATTAAAGGGCTGGGCCGACACAAGCGATCACCTTCCTGATTGGCATAACTAAACACCACTTCTTTTGCAGAACTGATTAATTTATCCGTTATACTTTTTGCCAGCTCAAGTTGTAACTCTGCGCTTGATGTCGGGATATTAAACTGACGTTGCAAGCTAATCGGAATAAACGCATTAACAGGCATTGTTGCCTGCCACTGATCATCTTGCCCCCCATGACCCAGAGATAGTCAAACTGCATACCTGCCGCACCGGGAATACCAGATATTTGTATCGGCGTTTCCGGCGTTTCCGGTTGAAATCGCGTTTCCGTTAATATGCGGTTCAATTGAAACAATGCTGCACCGAAGTTTACCGGTTTACTGATACCATCAAGACTTGCTAATTGCGTTAATGCAGACTGCCAGGCTGTCATTAGCTGATGTTCATCGCTATTTAAACTACGTTCACCCGGCCAACCAAAACCGCTTAACCATTCAGAAAATGTCGTTGTCCATTGTCGTAATGTTTGCGACTTGGAGTGACTCAAAAACAATATTTCAAATGTTTTAACGAGTTGAATGAATTGTTCGGACTGTTCGTGTTCCTTACATTTGTTTTCCGAAATCCAGTACAAGGTTTTCAAACTTAACTGCTGCTCGCCTATCCGCCTTAATGCCGCATCAAACTTTGCACGCGTTGCTTCTTCTTCGTTTGCACCTGTTATAAACGGTGAATGTAATAATGCACTTAAAGTATTTATCGAAACCTTACGCTTGCCTAATGAAAGTAAATTGAGCGCCGTATGAATTAACGGGTAGCCCGATAACGGTTTGCCTAGTGAAATCGAATAAGGTGTTTGTTGTACTTCAACTGATATATATTTCTGTGGTATTAAAACAGAGGCAAAACCGTGTTCGACCTTATCCCGTATTGCACTTAGGTTAGGCGCTATCACGCCTATCGTTGCATTTTGATTTTGTTCTAACTGTTTTTTTGCCCAACTTGCTGCCGCAATTATCTCCGCCTGATTATTTTTTTGCGAACTGACACTCACGGATTCATTTTGGTTTGTTACATTAATTTCTTCGACTTCAATACCTGCTGTTATTAATGCTTGTTTCAGATTTATTTGTTGTGTTGTCAGTTGGTCAAAATCATAAAAAACAACTTTGTTTAATATCGGTTTTAAATCATTACTATTTTCGCTGATGTATCCCGGTAAACCTGCATCGTCGAGCCAGTTATTCTGTGTTTTCTGTTTCTCGTAATTCTCTACCCATGTTTTAAACGCATAAGCATCTTCCGATAAATACACATCTTCAGGGAATATGGGAACAGACCATTCTTTCGCCAACTGATAAGCTTGTGCAGCCTGTTTCGCTGTCGCGGTGATTTGCAATTACTGATCTTTGTATTTCGATTGCCGAATGATGTCTTGCCATAACCATTGCTGCTGAAGGCTATTTAGCAAGATGGCACTCTGGTTTGTACGAAAAGACAATAATTCAAAACTGCGTTTGCACCAGGCCGTCCAAGGCAAGCAATCAGGTGTTTGCCAGACCTGTTTTCCCTGTGCAATCTGGTCTGTCGCAAACTGGTAACGGATATGGCGGCTTAAACGCTGTGTTCGCGTGACTATTACCGCGCCCTCACTGAGTAACTGATTAAGATTGCTATCCATTACGATTTATAGTGATTATTTTCCTGAAAAAATTATTGTCGGACTTACATTTAACAGACAAGTCATATTGGCATTATAAACTGACAATGTTAGCCTTGTAGCTGAAATATATAATAATAATTTCAAGCAGAGAATCTTATGCAGAATGCCGAATCGATAATGGATTTCGAGGGGATAAGCTGTATCCCTGTTATGCCAACGCGCCTTATACCAAAAATGGTCGATGATGTGCGCGAATCCTTATTAAATAGTCCTCGTAGCCTTTCGGCGAAGTATTTTTATGACGAACGTGGCTCGGAACTGTTCGATCAAATCTGTTCTACACCAGAATACTATCCGACACGTACAGAAAACAGGTTATTACTGAAATACGCGGGCAATATTATTCAAAAAACACAACCAGAGCAGATTCTTGAACTCGGAAGCGGCTATTCCGTAAAAACCCGCCACTTGTTTGATGCCTGTCAGGATGTTTCATATAACTGCACTTATGCCCCGTTTGATGTGTGCGAAGAAGCCCTGATTGAATCGGCACAAAAACTTGCTGAAGAATATAAATGGCTCAATTTAAAACCCTTGCTTGGTGACTATAGCGCCGGACTCGGCAATTTACCTTCAATAACAGGTTCGCATTTATATGTGTTTCTTGGCAGCACGATTGGTAATTTTGAACAACATGAAGCGCTGAAATTTCTTAACGAACTTTATGATGTTATGAAAGTGGGGGACTTTCTGTTATTAGGAGTCGACCGCGTTAAAAACAACGATGTGCTAAATGCAGCGTACAACGATGCACAAGGTATTACCGCTAAATTTAATCTTAATGTTCTGAGTGTATTAAACCGTGAATTAGGTGCCAATTTTGATACAGATGCTTTCACGCATTCTGCTTATTTTGATGAGCAGAAAGAACGCATTGAAATGCACTTAACATCAAAAACAAAACAACATGTTAAAATTAAAGAACTAGATAAGACAATTCAATTTGAGAAAGACGAAAGTATCCTGACGGAAATCAGCCAAAAATATACTTATACAGGGATTGAAGAAATGCTGACTTGTGCAAATTTTACAATTACTGATCACTACGAAGATGGGGATGCGTATTTTTCTTTAGTACTCGCCAGAAAATAATACAGTGATAATAATATCAATTACCGACCTGTAACTGCATATTAACATTATAGATTTTATTGAAAGAAGCATCTTGCCTACCCATTTGAGGGTATGTTTTTTTTTAAAATATCCTCTTTTGTGAGGATATTAAAATACTTTGAATTTGGGTATAAATACAACTGTACAAGGTTGTACGCATACAGGGTCGTACACCTACAAGGATGTACACCCTTTTATATATTTCTCCTCTCCTGTTTAAAGTTTCAACTATAGTAACTACAATTTTTGACCCAAAGCAGAAATCCGTTATCCATATATGACAGAAAATAACTTTAATGATCAAACGCCAAATGGGCTTTGGGTTATAGGTGCTCTCAATTTATTAGGATTAACTTGGGTTATTTATGATTCTTTAAGTGAAGGAAGTGTTTTTCTTTTGGGGCTTATTGCTTTATGTCTTTTACTAATATATGGGTTGGTAATATTAAAAGCTAATTGGGCTAGGATTATATTTCTTTTTTTGGCTTGGATAGGCTTAATTCAATTTATAATAAGCATACTTCTTTTGTTTACCAAAAGCCCTTTGTCTTCTTCGATTTATTACCTAACTATAACTACAGTTATTTTGGTTATTTCTTTAATGATTCAAATTTGGATAATTAAATATTTAACACGTCCAGATATAGCTAAATTATTTAGTGTAATTCCTAAGGGACAGCGATTTAATGATGAAGCAGCGTGTCCATTTTGTAGAAAACCATTAAGAACAAAATTAGCAAAACAATGCCCCCATTGCTTTGAAGATTGGCATCATAAGCCTCAGATAAAAGCATTAATAGAAAATGATACAAATTAGCACTAAGGACTCTTTATGCAATGTCTGCTTTTGGCGGTGACCTCAATTATTCCGTCGCTATCCAACGACTCGATATCTGCTCCGCCAATGCCGGATTATCTATAAATTTATTTCGATTGCCCTGTAATTCTTCAATAACATTATTACGTAGAAGTTCCTGTTTGCTTGGTGGGTCTTCGCGGTTCCAGACCTTCAACAGCTTCAACATTTTCTTATCTATCGGCACACCATATTCGTTATGCATATAAAAAATAGAGCGTGCAATATTGCCTCGTGCTAATGGACGTGGTTCGGTAATACCCAAACGACGTTCAAAATCGCATTTATCATATCGCCAGTCTTCACCGTCAATTAAGCCAAAACGTGTATCGCGCCGGGAGATATCAATTTCCTGCCACGCCGGATAGAGGTTATGCATATCGGCTTCCATGCGTGTAAAACGCGATTTTTCATCCAGACGGCATTGGCGACGACTATTACAACTTAGGTGTTTCAACATCCAGTTAACTGGATAAATCTGCTCTATGACAAACAAGCGTCCTTCGGTTAATGATTTCGCCGGGTCAAAACGATACCCACAATAAAGAGACCAACCACCATTCGTATAGAGATCGTTCCAGAATGTGTTTAAAACAACCTCATCATAATTTTCGACAGGTAAATTCTCGGCATAGCTCTGCTGTATACTTATTAAAAAGAATAATGAAAAAACTTGAATGGTATGTCGCACTTTATTAATTCTTTTAGTTCTAAATTATTAATATTTATTTTATGTGGTAATCATATACTAGAGCGCTTTAAAATGTGAAGATGCTTTAAACCCGATAGCAATAATAAAAATGATATGTTTTAACAAGATTTTGAGGCACTCATTATGCCAGTTTCTATTATTATGCATAGCTATTAACTTACTTGGCTGCTCAGACGGCTTATCACAACTCGAGCGTATTCAATCCCGTGGTGATTTGCGCATAGCCCT
Source organism: Pseudomonadota bacterium (assembly GCA_038142205.1). Lineage (GTDB taxonomy): Bacteria > Pseudomonadota > Gammaproteobacteria > Eutrophobiales > Eutrophobiaceae > UBA7359. The sequence goes on from JAYQJO010000001.1 coordinate 1,636,839, forward strand.
GATAGCAGCACCACCATTGTATTTTCCGGATGAGTCATTAATACGTGGCTATGATTACGAAATCATTACTGATTACGCAAAATCGATTGGCGTTGACCTGGAAATAACACGCGCCAATACGATTGGTGAAACCAGCACTCTGATAAAGCAAGGTAAAGTACATATCGGTATTGCTGGAAGCGCACCTATCTATCCTGATAAACAAATATCAGGCGGGATCGCTTATAATGAAAATGACTGGTATGTCATTGGTCATCAAAAAAATAAGTTACCTAAATCTATTGAAGAAATCACACCCAGCACAGTCATTGTAGCCAAAGACAGTAAGGCCTCGCTTGTTCTGGATGATATAAAACCGGAGCACCCTTCATTATTCTGGCTGGAACTCCCCAATGGCAACACGAGACAAGTACTCGATCAGGTGAATAAAGGTAATTTCAGACTGAGTATCGTTAGTGCAGATATTTATTCTTACTATCGCTATTTGTTCACTGAAATAGAAGTTGCATTTAAATTGCCTAAAAAATACCCATCACACTGGTTAACTCTCAGAAATACTGAAGATAGTTCTTTATCTGATTCAATCAATGGCTTTTTAGCTTCCTACAAGAACAGCAGCAAATTTAAAAAGAAACACGATAATTATTTCAAACACTTGGATGTGTTTAATTATGTTGATATTCGTTATTTTTTAAAACGCATTGAAAATGAATTAGAGAAATATGAACACTACTTCCATAAAGCTGCCATTAATAATGAATTTGATGCACGTTTTCTAAAAGCAATCAGTTATCAGGAATCTCACTGGAATGAAAAGGCACGCTCTCCCACTGGCGTAAGAGGTTTGATGATGTTAACCAAAGATACAGCGAAACGCGTCGGTGTCACAAACCGACTTGATCCGGAACAAAGTGTTATGGGTGGCGCAAAGTATTTAAATATTTTAAAAAAATCTATACCAAAAAAATAGAAGAACCGGATCGTTCCTGGATGACATTAGCAGCATACAATGTTGGTTTAGGGCATCTTGAAGATGCACGCATCATTACGCAAAAACAAGGAGACGATCCGAACCTTTGGCTTGATGTAGAAAAGCACCTACCCAAACTCAGTCAAATGAAATGGTACGAACAAACTAAATATGGCTATGCAAGAGGGCATGAACCGGTTAAGTTTGTTAGGAGAATACGCCGTTATTACGATATCTTGCGTCTTTATCAACAGGAAGAAATTTTGGAGAAACTGGATAAGCCGTTGGATTTAAATAATTTACAAATCAATTCTCCTGTCTTTTAAAGCCACCTAAATGACATTACTCCAGTTAAAATACGAATTTAATAAGAAGATAAACAGCGTAATTAATCACGACTCTGACTTTGATATGGACGTAGGACTGGAATTACAGTTTTAAAAAAGCAGAAAAAATTTAGGTTATCTGTTTATTTTGTTTACGTTGATAAGATTGACTGAATTCAATTATTAACACTTCTGCTTCTGCTATATGTTCTTTTGATATTTCATTGCGAACCTGTGTTAACGCTTCATTAATTTCTTTATCGCCTGAATCATCCGCCAGTAATAACCAGGCATAGCCACGCACAAGATTTTTTTCCACGTTCAACCCATTCACATACCTCATACCTAGCATATGTTGTGCAATGTAATACCCTTGCCTTGCTGATTTCTCTATCCATTCGTAAGCAATGGTTTCATTCTTTTCAACGCCATGTCCTTTGATATAAAGCCGGCCCAGTCGGTATTGTGCTTTGTTATAACCTGCTTCTGCTGCCATACGATAAAATTTTGCGGCAAGAATTTCATTTAATGGTAAACCTAAGCCATAGGTATGCATCTTTCCAAGCTGGTAATTCGCTTTGGCATAGGATTGTTTCGCCGCAAGCTGAAAACATTTTTCAGCCGCTTGATAATCTTGTGGTACGCCAAGACCGTTTACATAAAACAGCCCCATATTAAATTGCGCACGCGCATAACCCTGATTAGCGGCCAACTGATGCCACTTAAATGCTTCTTTTTCATCTTGAGGCACGCCTATGCCGCCACCGTACATTAATGCCAGATTATACTGTGCTTTAGCATAGCCTTGATTAGCAGCTTCTCTATACCAACGAGCTGCTTCTGTTTCATTGGCTTTTGTGCCTATTCCCTGTGCCAACATCAATCCAAGATTAAGTTGCGCTTTCATATGCCCTTGTTCAGCAGCAAGTAAATACCATTTAAAAGCTTCTTCGTTATTCTTATCCGTGCCGATACCCGTGGAATACATATAAGCAAGATTGTAGCGCGCGCCAGCATGTCCTCTTTCTGCAGATTTTAAATACCAATCAAATGCTTTTTCATAATCTTTTTCAATGCCCAGTCCATGTTGGTAACACCAGGCAAGATTCACTTCTGCTGTTGCATCGCCTTGCTCTGCTGATTGACTTAACCACCGACTTGCTTGTTCTGGATCTTCCGGTACACCCACACCGCGCAAATACATTTGTCCTAGACGAGATTGTCCTTTGCTGGAACCTTGTTCAGCTGCTTGTCGATACCAATAAGCAGCCTGCCCATGATCACGAGAAATACCGAAACCCTGCTCATAACGTTCAGCAAGCTGTAACTGCGCTTCTATATCACCTGCATTGGCGTCTTCTGTTAATGTTGAAACATCGGTACTCATAAAAGCACTATTTCTAAATCAATTATATTAGGAAAGAAAAGCTTAGCCTTTATCATACTGTTTTGTATAGTAATTTTATTACTATAAATATATTTAATAGCATATCACTTCTGTTATATGACATCTGGTAGACTCGCGACATGACAGAGAATTCCAGCCTACATAATTATAGCCAACTTGGCCCAGACACCATTGTTAATGCCGTTGAATCATTAAATTATATTTGCGACAGACGTGTTTTAGCACTGAATAGCTACGAAAACAGGGTTTATCAGGTTGGTATTGAAGATGAGTTACCTATAATCGCCAAATTCTACCGTCCGGCCCGATGGACGGATGAAATGATCAAGGAAGAACATCAATTCACGCTCGAATTAGCAGAAGCTGATTTACCTGTTGTGGCACCATTAGTTATCGATAACGAAACTATATTTAATTTTGAAGGTTATCGCTTTTCACTTTATCCGCGTTTTGGTGGTTATTCACCGGAACTGGATAACTCGGATCATTTACTACAACTCGGAAGAATACTGGCGCAATTGCATAATGTTGGTGAAACAAAACCTTTTTCATATAGACTTGCTATTTCTATTGAAGATTTTGCCATAAAACCTGTTCAATATATTTTGCAAAATAATTTTATTCCAATGGATTTGGAAACAGCTTATAAAACACTAACGGATGATTTACTAATTAGAATCAATGACTGTTTTGAACAAGCCGGAGAATATAAAAACTTAAGACTGCATGGCGATTGTCATCAGGGAAATATATTAACGCGCGATGACAATTTTTATATTGTTGATTTCGATGATTCGCGAACAGGACCAGCCGTACAGGATATATGGATGTTTTTATCAGGCGATCGACAATACATGACAGCAAGGCTTAATGATTTTCTGGATGGTTATACTGAATTTCGGGAATTCTCAGCGCTTGAACTACACCTCGTTGAAGCATTAAGAACCTTACGACTGATTCATTACGCTGCATGGTTGGCACAACGTTGGCAAGATCCGGCTTTTCCTATTGCTTTCCCGTTTTTTAATACACAACGTTATTGGGAAGAGCATATTCTTTTTTTACGAGAACAGCTATCGTTGATGGAGGAACCACCATTAGTCTGGTATGGATAACTAAAAATACATTTTTTAGTTTTTACCGTATAAAATAATAAGTAATGGATACAACGACAAATAAAGAAGAGATACAAGAATACAATTGGCAGTACATTCTTAATATTGCCAAGCGCCATAAGCATCAATTGGTATTAGCAAATATTGTTGCTGTTCTGGCAACCCTGTCCAGTGTGCCTGTGCCATTATTGATGCCTTTATTGGTTGATGAAGTTTTACTAAATCAACCAGGCATTGTTGTTAATACAATTAATAACTTTACGCCTTCCTCTTGGCACAGCCCCATGCTTTATATCATAGCGATTCTCTTTATTACGCTATTTCTACGTCTTACCGCCTTGGTTCTAAATGTATTTCAGACAAGACAGTTCACTATCATTGCTAAAGATGTCATTTTCCGTATTCGCCGCACATTATTACAACGACTTAATAGTGTTTCCATGTCGGAGTATGAAACACTGGGCAGTGGCACTGTTGCTTCCTACTTTGTGACTGACTTAACGACTGTTGATGAATTTGTTGGTACCACGGTCAGTAAATTACTTGTTGCCGTATTAACCATTATTGGTGTTGCTATCATTTTACTGATCATGCATTGGCAAATGGCGCTATTAATTTTATTTGCCAATCCTATAGTTATTTATTTCACCATGGTACTCGGTAAACGAGTTAAAGAATTAAAGAAAAATGAAAATTCTGCATTTGCCATATTTCAACAATCACTTGTTGAAACACTTGAATCAATCCATCAAATCCGCGCTAGTAACAGAGAAAAACATTATATACAACGCATTGTCGAACACGCTAAGGAAGTAAAAGATCATGGTGTTGCTTTCGCATGGAAGAGTGATACGGCTAGCCGTTTAAGTTTTGTTGTGTTCTTATTTGGCTTTGATATTTTCAGGGCTGTTGCCATGTTGATGGTCATTCACTCTGGATTAAGCATCGGTCAAATGTTTGCTGTGTTTGGTTACCTCTGGTTCATGATGGCACCCGTACAGGAAATACTGAATATTCAATATGCCTTCTACGGTGCGAAAGCAGCTTTAGGTCGCATTAATGAATTATTAAAACTTCATCAGGAACCGGATTACCCCCATGTTATTAATCCATTTGAAAACAAGTATACAGTTGGTATTAATATTTCAAATCTACATTTTTCCTATAATGAAAATGACGAAGTATTAAATGGTATTAATCTGGAAATTAAGCCTGGCGAGAAAGTGGCGCTGGTTGGTGCTAGTGGTGGCGGCAAATCAACGCTTGTACAGGTTTTAATCGGTTTATATTCTGCTAATAGCGGTAATATTTTTTATGATGGTGTGTCTGTTAAAAAAATTGGCCTTGATATCGTACGCGAACACGTCGCAACAGTATTACAACATCCGGCATTATTTAATGACAGTGTACGAGTCAATTTAACACTCGGACGTGAACTGGAAGATAAAGACTTATGGCATGCGCTTGAGATTGCCCAACTAAAAGAGACAATAGAAGGATTACCCAACAAACTCGACACAATAGTCGGGCGTCAGGGAATAAGACTATCAGGAGGACAACGTCAACGACTGGCAATAGCGCGAATGGTATTAAGCGACCCTAAAGTTGTGATACTGGATGAAGCGACATCCGCTTTAGATGCAGAAACCGAATACCACTTACATAATGCACTTACTGATTTTCTAAAAGATAAAACAACTATCATCGTTGCACACCGATTAAGCGCGATTAAACAAGCCAATCATGTTTATGTATTTGAAGCAGGCTTGATTGGTGAACAAGGTACACACGGCGAATTACTCTCTCAAGATGGACTTTACTCTAAACTTTATGGTGTCAGACAATCACATTAGAAAAGGATAATGTCCGCTTTTCGTTATTTCTCGGGTTGCTATAATGTAATTACCGTCCCAAAGTGGACATTAGCACTATAAGGAATAGTGTTTTATATGCCAAAACAATAATTAATAATTGCAACAATAATATCGCCATAGGTGCTAGTATTATTCTAGTCTTCATCAGGATTATTAGGCGTTAATTTTTGTACTTCAATAATAGTTGTTTTTATTACAGTCTATGCAGGTAACTTTGATGTAATCGCACAAGGTGTTTCGTTAATTAAGATATTACGAAAATTCGATTTTTTAAATTATGGTTTTGCTAGATGCTCAACCAGCTATATAAATGAGATCTTTTGGAGAAACGAAATGGGCAAAATCATATTCACACCCTTAATCGCTTGTATGCTTATCTTGTTTAGCGTCACAGTCCAGGCTGAACCATCAGCGGGTGGTACTGCGGATGGTACGCCATTTGATATTCCAAACGGTACCCCGATAAACCTTGAGACTGCGAAAAAATTGATTGCTGCAGTTGAGGCTGAAGCATTTAGGCACCGCTGGAAATTGAACATAGCAATTGTTGATCCAAATGGTGACTTGATTCATTTTTCTCGTATGGATGGTGCACAGCTTGCCTCAATCGATATTTCACAAGGCAAGGCGCGTACCGCTGCACGCTTCCGCCGTGAAACCCGTGTCTTCTTCAACGCTATTGAGTCAGGTCGTTCTTATGTTGCTACACTTGATCCGACGCTGATAGCATCACCCGGTGGTTTACCATTAATTAAAGAAGGTAAATTAGTCGGAGCAATTGGGTGTAGCGGTGGTACAGGTGATCAAGATGACGCTGCATGCAGGGCAGCTGTCGATTTAATTAAGTAGACTCTATGTCGATTTATTAGTGTCAACTTCTGGCCAAAATATGATTTATATTAACAGCGACCTAAAGCGGATATAATCAATTTAGCCACATAGATACGGATGAGCATAAAAATATACTTCATCTCCGCTAAATACCAAAGCTTTGTTGAATGAGTTTTAATAATGACAGAAAACATATCTCACTATTTAAGTCATGGAATAACATGTATTGATTCAGGATATATTCGTCCAAATTTGGCGGCTATTTATCTTATTGAGCATAAAGATGATGTAGCCATTATAGAGTCTGGCACAAGTCATAGCCTCTCCAGAGTATTAACAGTACTTGATAACAAGAACATAGCGCCTGAAAAAGTCCGATATGTCATTCCAACACACATTCATCTCGACCATGCTGGTGGTGTGGGTAGCATGATGAAAACTTTTCCTAATGCAAAAATGATTGTGCACCCTAGGGGAGCGAAGCACATGGTGGATCCTTCATTTTTGATCAAAGCCGTCATTGATGTTTACGGACAAGAAAAATATAACGCGCTATATGGTGAGCTAACGCCCGTTCCGAGTGAGAAGATTATCAAGGCTGAAGACGATATGGCGTTTGAACTAGCTGATCGAAAGTTTTATATCAGATATACACCGGGTCATGCTGAACACCATATTTGTATTTGGGATGAGCTAAGTAAAGGATGGTTTACAGGAGACACTTTTGGGATTTCATACCCGGAAATGAAGGGGTTAACAAAACGCCATATTTTTCCAACGACAACACCCACACACTTTAATCCTGAGAGACTACTAAACTCAATCGATTTATTAATGAGCTATAAGCCGGCTCGTATGTATTTAACGCATTTTGGCTTATTAGAAAACCCGCAAGATTATTCTGCGATTTTATCTAACAGCATATCTGAATATTGTGAAATCGCTCAGACTAGTAGTAATACACCGAGTCTTGAAGAAGAAATCAATAAAAAAATATCTGAACTTGAATATGCCAACTTGTTTAAAGTTCAACCAGATATAACTAAAAAAGAAAGTCAGGACTTGCTAGGACTAGACATAAAGCTGAATGCACAAGGTTTATGCTATTGGGCTAATCAATAATTGCCAATTCAGTTTTACTTGCCTCTTTATCTCTAGCTATAAAGAATAAACTGGTGCTGTATATAGTCGACCACTTTATGCCTACATCATGGATAAGGCAAAAAACTTATTGCTGCAACCTGATTCATCTATAGCGTCTGTTGCTTATGCTCTTCGTATTGAGTAGCCACAATATTTTGCAAGACTATTTTAAAAGAGGTTGGTTTGACACCGAGTGAGCACCGTAATCAAAGACATTAATAATAAATAAGCACAACTCAAATGTGTTATCTTTTATGCCCATTATTAGCTGAAACTTCATTTATACTACAGCGAACCGAACTTTATACATAAACATGATTATCAATGGCTAAGCTTAGTAGAAAAGCCGAATTGGCGCTTTGGTGGAGCGAGTATCAAACAAAGGTTGTTTCTCTTTCAGTTGTTTTTCTAACTATCGTAATAATCATTGCGGGGTTTTACCCTTTATCTAGCGAGATTGTTATAGGTGAAGTAAGAACTGTATCTTTAGCAGATGAGAAAACTGGAATGGCAGCAACAGCAACAATTCACAGTCCTGAAACTGGGGAGATTGTTATGGTAATTCCTATTGGCGTAACTCTAAACATTGGCGATAAGGCAGAAATATCTAGAGGCAAAACAATGTTCGGTATTTATAGGTATGTATTTGTAAAAAAAATAGTGCCCTCAAAGCGCTCGAATTAATACAGTAAGAATTAAAACGACACTTAATCTCTTCGTCAACGTTATTTAGCTGCTTTGCTTAAGCAAGTGTTCTAAAGCCAGTTCGTTTTCTTCATCATCTTCAGCTTCTATTTTTTAACTTTCAATTAACTGGATAGTCAGTTGAATAGAATCTTTAACCATATTACTGAAAACGCTTAAAAAAATAGGAAATAAGTTCATTTTTGGACCTTATTGCACTGGTAATTAGCAGCGGCCGCTATACACTAAACATAGCACCACCGGTTATCACTGGAATGTGACAACCAAGTCAGTAATTTTTAATGTACTAGATTATTGCTAGCATTTAATGGATAAATGCTAATTAGGTTATTTCGGAAGTAAATGGCCGTCTCCATTCAAATTGGCAGGGCTTTTAGCGTAAGTTATCAGCCCCTTGTCAAGTTTTTCTCTATAGACAACATAGATAAATTAAATTTAAAAGCGAAAGCTGAAAAAAGAAATTTAAGCAATTGGATTAATCTTGATATGCCAAGGCTCATATCGCACACCAAGCATATTGTCGGCGGGATAACGCAGTTTTAAATAACCCAGTTCGGTTAATTTTTTATAGACATCTGTCTCAGTAAAGTGCGCAGTAAAATTCAGTTTACCGTAACCTTTCTGACCTACATCAAAGTCACCATTCCCATGGAAAGAATAGCCCGGAGGCGCCAAAGAACGTGAAGCCAATGACAGATTGCCTTCGCTTTCATGGACTTTATTCAGAAATAATAAAAATTGCTTCATAATGCTACGAATACCGGAAGTCAGAATAACCTTATCACCTAATTCTTTTCTAATTTCTTCATATAAGGCTATCGATCTATCTTTATAGAGATAGTTACCACTATAGGGTATTTTGGCGACTTCTTTCTTGTTAATTTTATCGGTAATTTCCTTTAGCGGCTTTTCACCCATGAAGCCGTATCGCTGCCCATCTTCATAGAAAACGATCTCGAGAAACTTAAGTTCCTCTTTGGTAAATTTGCCTACTTTCGAATAGTTTTTAGCAAAAGCCAAACCGTCTGAGAAATTGAGAATATTGAAATTGCCATGACCGACCAGTTTCTGCAGCCGTATTAGCCTGTTCAATGTTGAGTTAAAAGTTTGAAGTAACTCGTCTGGAAGTTGTACATCGCCAACATGAGCTTGGTTGAAGTTTTGAATTTTATGTAAGTAATCCTTAATATCCTCATCGGGGGTATAAACTTTGCCAGCAAAGAAACCACGACTTTTTGCTGCTAAAAGTTCGGGAGCAAAGCTAATTCCAAGACAACCTGCACCAAGTGATTTTAATAGACGTCTTCTCTTCATAATTCAACCATTAGGATTTAATGAGTTAATAATATCGCAAGCATAGCTGTTTTTTCAAGCATATTGACTGAAGAGTATTTCGTAAACTATTGATCATAAAAATAACTATTATCAGGAACAGTTCTGCTTCATTATTGCTATCATTATGCCTTTTTTTACGTTAAAACTGTTTAACTTTTTAGAGTTCGTCATTAGTTTAATTTTTTAATCAATTCCATGCGCTATCCCCTATTCTTATTGCCGTTACTATGCATTTTCAGTGCCTGCGACCCTAATTCTAGTGAATTAGTCAGTATCAGTGGCGTAACTATAGGAACAAATTATTCCATTAAGCTTGTATCTGTTGGAAATATGGTTAATAAAGAAAAACGCCAGCATGATATCGAACAGATCCTTGCAGATATTAACCTGTCAATATCGACCTATATTCCGGATTCTGAATTATCAAAACTGAATCAAAATAAATGAGTGAACTATTTTTTCTAGTTGTATTGTGTCTTGTCATCTGGTTTTGGCAGGATACCTTACGTGCCCGTGAAACTGCAGTATCTCGATCACGCCGTTATTGTCAGGATATACAATATCAATTTCTTGATGACACTGTTTCACTGGCATCAATGAAACCCGGCCGCGATATATCCGGCAGTTTCGCTTTCCATCGCTATTACCGTTTTGAATTTAGTCTTGATGGAGAAAATCGCTTTAATGGAACATCCTATATGATTGGCGATCAGTTACAATCGATACAACTTGACCATCCTGATGGTATTATTCATGAAAACAATATCCACTAATATCGATAAGGAGATTTGAAACATGCCCTCTTTTGATGTTGTTTCTGAAATCGATCAACATGAATTAACCAATGCAGTCGATCAGGCAAATAGAGAAATTAATAACCGTTTTGACTTCAAAGGCACTGATTCAAAAATAGAAATGGTTGATAACAGCCTAACTATTATTTCTGCTTCTGAATTTCAGGTGAAACAGATCCACGATATTCTTGAAACGAAAGTAACTAAACGCGGCATTGATATTCGCTGTCTGGATTACGGTGAGATACTGGAGAATAATAATCAGGCAAGACAACTCGTTAATATCAAAAAAGGTGTTGATAAAGAGCTGGCAAGGAAAATCGTAAAGATGATAAAAAGCAGTAAATTAAAAACACAGGCTGCTATTCAGGGAGATCAAGTGCGTATTACCGGAAAAAAACGCGATGATTTGCAAGCAACCATCACTGAAATAAAAGCGGCCAAGTTTGATATCCCGCTCCAATACATAAACTTTCGCGATTAATAAAATAGTGCCATACCAATCACCTATTGATTTACACGCGCATTCGACAGCATCAGATGGAGAACTGTCACCAACCGAACTTGTTCAATTAGCAGCTAAAAATGGCGTAAAGACACTGGCTTTAACCGACCATGATTCGGTATCAGGACTGGCGGAAGCCAGAACGGCTGCAGCTGAACACGATATAACATTGATTAACGGTATCGAGCTTTCTACACATTGGGATAATAAAACCATTCATATAGTCGGACTAAATATCAATGCCGATAACACAACAATGATTGATTCAACCATTCACTTAAATCAACTTCGTGAAGAACGTGCGATTAATATCGGAAAAAAACTAGCAAAAGTCGGGATTAAAGGCGCTTATGAAAATGCAAAAGAACTTGCTGGTGACGGTACAGTAACGCGACAACACTTTGCACACTTTCTCATCAATAATGGCAGTGCAAAATCATTTAGCGATGTTTTTAAACGTTATCTAGTTAAAGGAAAGCCCGGCTATGTCTCTGTAAACTGGCCTGACTTAAGTGAAACAATTGAAAATATTCATAGTGCAGGCGGTGTTGCCGTTATTGCGCATCCGCTATGTTATAAAATGACAGCAACTAAATTACGGAAATTCATTACTGAATTTAAAACGTTAGGCGGTCAAGCAATAGAAGTCGTTAACGGAAATAGTAATATGAAGGAAATAACAACCGTTACGAATTATGCGAAACGTTATGATATTGCCGCTTCTCTGGGTTCTGATTACCACAATGATAAAAGCCCCTGGTCAAAGCTAGGCAATTTAACCGCCCTTCCACAAGATCTGACACCTGTATGGGAGTTATTTTAATCTAGTCAGCTATTAGTAAAGATAGCTGTTTCCTAATCTTGATTTACGTCGTTTCAGAACGACGTAAAACCTTATTTCAAGCCCATTTAACAAATCTATTTTTCATAAAAAACTCTATATATTATTGTTTTTAAAAGGTTTATATTTATTTTGGTTTTCTGGCACATAGTCTGCAATATTTAATCATAATTAATTATGGAGAAAGTTTTGTGTCAGTAAATAAGTTTCTATTTATGGATGAAAAAGAAAAAAAGCACCTCTGGGAAACATTCCATTACGAAAAGATGCTGGATGATAATGAGCAAGTGTTACTGGGCGACTTACAATATTATGAAGAACGCATTCGTGATATTAGCCCGGCAAGTTCAGTTATTGAGATCAGCTTATTAAAAAACTATATGGAACATATTAAGAATACAAGAGCATTACTGTTGAGTTTGCAAAGCGCCCGACATGAAACATTGAAAACACAATTAGAAGACTTATCGACTGACTCAACTTCAGAGTCTTAGATAAATATTAAACTAAACGCAAGTGCGCTCATCTTTTGTTTGGCTAAAGAAGTCAACTCACCCAGACTCACTAATTGCCAATTTTTAAAACCTGATTGTTTCGCATATTTAGCTGATGCTTCATATTGTCTTTGCTTTAATTCCGACCAGATAAAAAGGTCAGCTGTATCGAAAAAAACGATATCGCCTGATATTGTTATCATATTTAAATGACCATTGTAATTTGATAAACGACTAACCGTTTCTTTATCCTGATTAAACTTCCATAAAGTTTTACTTAATCGTTCAAATAATGAGGCTTGTAGTTCTGTCCTTACTTTTAAAGATAATTTAATAAACTCATCCAAGCCTGAAACGTGGTTAAGTTTGGACAAATATGCCGCAATTCTCGTTTTATTAGTGGGAGATAAACCTGGGTACGCTATAAACTGTTTAACTAAATACGGCTTTATACCTGTTTTAGTTAACCATTTGGTATTATGAAAATTTAACTCGGCTAGCGTCATCTTCTTCATTAAAAACCTGATTTTTTGATCCATTTCATCGACATTCCTAACAGCATTACTTATACCAATACCGGCAGACACTTTACCGGAAGACCGAGCGGAAGCGACCATATTCAGAAATGATTGTGCTCGAGGATTATTAGTATAGATATCCAGCCCTAATTGAAATGCAATATTGCGTTTATGTGTTGCCGTCGTTGGATCTCTGGGTTCATAGGAAGGACGATGATCTGATTGATAGATAAAAGCATCTTCACCGGCCAATGTTGCGTTTAAATTATCTGCTAATTGCCCAGCAAAGTTTGATGCAGAACTTATAGGCCGCGTTATTAGATCAACAGCAGAGTCAGAGGAAATAGTCAATTGACTGCGTAATTCACCGGAAAATTCTTCATTTTCCTGCTGATAAACATTAATGGCTTGTGAGATTGTTTTAATTTCATTCACCCGCTTTTTTAACAAAGCGAGAGAATGAACAGTATATCGGCCAATATCTGACTCAACGATAAAGTGATAATAATCATTATTTACATCAATTGAATCGACCCGATGATATGTCGAAGAAAGATATTCAGACGATAAGATAGCGTTACTATTAATAACGGGGTAATCCTCATTACCTTTAGCAAACGCAGATGATGATAAAAGAAGAAAACCGATAAGGCATAAATTTATTATGTTTTCTCTTATCATTAAGAGTAACGTCCTTATCTATATCTTATTATATTTTTCCATCGAGACCCATTTGATAATACTTATGCACTAACTCATCCTGATTTTCCAGTAACCAGTTGATATCAGGTTCATTATTCATTGCTTTATGGATCGCGGCAGCAGTAGCCTTACGATGAATATCAAAAAGAATTTTATGGTCAAGGTTATCATCAGTCGCGACCATCGGGTTTAACCAGACAGAGACAATAATACCAAGATCATTCGCTTTCTCTATAGGGATATCACCGTTTCTAACTGAATCTAGTACACCATTTGCTATAGCGCCCTGCACTGTCCCCATAAGAATATTAGTATAACGTTCTTTATTAACTGTTACTTTACTGACCATTAATGTTGCAGGTCGAACCATCGTATCAGTATTCATTATTGCCAGTACTTTCGAATGGCCTTTAACTTGTGATGCCATCTGATTAGCAAACGCAGTTCCGAAAGGCCCGTCCAGCTCACCAATAACAACTTCGGGTTCTGCTGCGGTTCCAGGAGGCCCACCAGCAACCAATGCTTCACCTACGCGCATGACGATACGTTCACTCATAAATATTACTCCTTCAGAAATTATTATTGTTTATATAAATCTCAGTTGTTTATTAGAAAAACACCTTAATATTCTTAAATTAAAGAAAAAATATTAATTCTTATCGCCAAGTTGTTTAGAAATATCATCTAACAGACTTTCATTTGCCTGTGTTGCTTTCTTTTTCGCTTCGGCTGCTTTCAATTTAATGCGCTTCATCATGTCTGCTTGCATTTGTACCTGCGTAATTGAAGCGGCTTCTTCTTCTTGCTTTTCTTCGAATTGCTCTAGATCACCCGCAATTTGAGCGCTAAGTGCTTCTTCCTGTTGTTTCTTCTTACTTAAATCAGCTTGATTTTCCTGTTGTGCTGATTCCGTCAGTTTTGCTTTATGTTTGGCATCTTCAATTTCTCTTTCAGCTTCAACTGCTTTTTCTTCTGCCACTTTAATTTCAACTTCCAACGCATCGCGTTGTTTTTGAGAACTGGTAGATTCCATTTGCTTTTCTTTTAATACTGAAGCATGTTCAAGCGCTTCCTGCTTCATTTTTTCAGCTTCCAGTTTAGCTTGCTGTATCTGTTTCATTTGTTGCTGAATATGTCTCGCTTCTTCCTCCAGCTTCTGTCGCTCAGCTTTTATTTTCGCTTGTTCTTGCTCGCGTTCTTTATCATGAGAAGATTTATATTCTTCAATCATTTTTGCCGCTTCTTGCTTTGCTGCTGCACGCGCAGCCTCAGTCGCTGCTTTTTCCTTTTGCAACTGTTCAAATTCTTTTGAATTACGTTCGTATTGCTCAACCAGTTTTTTACGTTCTTCTTCTATTCTAGCTTTAGCTTCGGCTTGCAACTTTCTTTCTCTTTCTTCGTCTTCAAGCTGTTTCTTTTTAGCTTCTTGTTCCAGACGTTTCTTTTCTACCTCAACTTCAGCCAGTTGTTTTTTCGTCGCTTCTTCTGCTTCCTGCTTTAATCGTTTTGCTTCTTCTATTTGTTTTCTGGCTTCTTCAGCCTGTCTTTCAAGTTCTTCACGTTCCTTGCGTATTTTTTCTTCAGCCTCTGCTCTTGCTTTTTGTAATTTCGCCATCTCCTCGGCATTTTTATTGTAGATTTCCTCAAGCTTTTTCTGTTCGGCTTTCATTTCTGCGTCTGCTTGTTCCTTAAGCTTCTTTAGTTTTAATTCTTCTTCTTTAGCGTTTTTCTTCGCTTCAGCTTCAGCTGTTTTTTTCCTCGCTTCGAGTTGTTTTTTCTCTTCCTCTAGCTTTCGCTTGCTCTCTTCTATTTCCTTTTTGTTAGTCTCATCAGCTTTAGCTTCGGCTTCTTTTGTTTTTGCCATCTTTATCTGAGTTGTTTCCAGCTCGGCATTCAACAGCTCAACTTTTGCTTCAGCATCAACCGGTTCTTGTTTTGGTTTCTCTTCCGGCCTTTCTATAGGTTTAGCTTCTTCTTTCTTCTCTTCCTGTTTTACTACAGCAGGAGCAGCCTCAGGTTTTGGTTCTTTCGGAACGACGGTCTGTACACCTAAAGCCTCAGAATTATTCATCAAACCACCGTCGAGATAGGTCACATCAAAACCACGTTCTGCTAACAAGAAAGTACCGGTTGAACTACGATTTCCAGTATCACAATAAAGAATATAAATTATTGAAGTATCCAGCTTATCTGCTTGTAGACGTAAGGAGTTTAATGGAATGTTTACGCTATCTTTTATTGATGATTCCTTATGTTCATTAGGGAAACGCACATCCAGCCATTTAGCACTGCCTTCATTAACCAATGCATCAGCTTCATCAAACTGCAAAGATTGTAATGCCGGGTTTTTAACGAGTTCGATAAACGTATCTTTTGCTAACTGCATTAATACACCATTGGTAGTCATCGTTACCGTAGCATTACGCGTTGAATCAGAAATCAAAGCTTCTTCGCCAAAGCTGTCACCGACTTTTAATTCTGCCAACTTTACATCACTGGCTTGCGGTGAAGGTTTACGTGATACGGCACAGCGGCCACTCGAAATAATGTAATAATGTTCACCAGGATCACCTTGTTTGATGACCACATCACCTTTGTTAAATTCAACTTCTTCCAGTAAGGCAAATAACTGATGGATATTGGCTGTCGGGATGCGCGAAAATAATTCCGATTGCAGCATGGTCGTCATCCAGTCCGTGTCATCACCTACATCATCCACTTCTATGATGGTTCCATCTGAACCTGAAGCAGGGTTGATTGTACTTTCCTGTGCTAACAACATAAGCTGATCAAGTTGGTTGCGTTCAATTAACAACACCTTGATTGCTGTTTTGGCCTTTACGGAAAATTGTCGCGGCTGTAATTGAGCCAATGCGTATTTGGCACGGTCACTACTGGCTTCTATGACACTATTAAGTTGGTTATTTTGATGTAACTCAACCTCGCCTTCGAGCAGATAATAGGAATAATCATCTTTATCACCTTGCTTAAACAAAAACCGTGACTTTTTAACATCTATTATCCTTACACGCTCCAGTAATTTATTTTGGAGGTTTGGCGGTAATTCATTAATAGGTATAAGCTCTTCAATCCGCTGACGGAGCTGATCATTCATTTCAGACATTTTTAATTCTTTCAGATAGTTACTATTGTTGTTTTGGGTCAATCCAGACCATTTAGAGTACTATTTTAGACCTAAAATTAATGTGACTTCAGTCGCAATCCAGTATTACATGATAAGCTCTAATTGTCAGCCAGACAGATAAAAAATCATGGAAAAAATACATGGAAAAAACACCTAAAATTCGCCTTTTTTGGGCCGGAAAAATAGCGTGACTGATATGCTAATAGAGCTCTTCAACACAGAAACTTTAATCAATCTCGACCAGGGCATTTTGGCCGTTATTTGTGTCTTGTTAATGTTGAGCTTGATACTTTTCTTCTTATCCGCAAAACGGTTTATGCGCGGCAAACCGTTAACTGCAAGCTTGCAGGGATTATCTGGCTTGTCGCTCGGCTTAACAGGTTTATTAAGCTTATCTATTACAGCAAACCTTTATACTTATGACCGCCTGACTTACGAACAGGCTATCGCAACGCTTACATTTCAACAGATTGGAGAGAAACAATTCCAGCTCGAAATTACTTATGGAAAAACAGCGGAGAAAGCATCATACCTACTACGTGGTGATGAATGGCAATTGGATGCACGCATTATTAAATGGCATGGTTGGTCACAGCTTTTAGGATTGAATGCACGATACAGACTGGAACGAATCAGTGGACGCTACAGTAATATTGACGAAGAATTAACAAAACAACGTTCTGTTTATGCGCTTAGCGATAAGGACGAAATAGATTATTGGGCATTAATTAAAGATTATGAAAAAAGGTTTCCCTGGATTGATGCTTATTACGGTAGTGCTACCTATTTACCAATGGAGAATAACGCTATCTATACTGTCTCACTGACACAATCAGGCTTAATTGCACGCCCTGTAAATTAATTCCTGCTCTACTTTTTTTACCACTATTGTTTTCTTGCAAAAGCATATAAATTTAGTCTACATTACTCCGCAACATAAGTTTATGAAGTTCCGCACAACAGTGCCTTTCGACTTGCCATAAAATGAATGCAACAAATTTAAAAAAAACAGCACTCTACACATTACATACTGAACAAAACGTAACGATGGTGATGTTTGCCGGTTATGAAATGCCTGTTCAATGCTCAAATGGTGTTAAGCAAGAGCATTTACATACGCGAGAAAATGCTGGCCTGTTCGACATATCACATACGAGCAAATTAAACTCAAAGGTAAAGATGCGGCTCAGACACTGGAAGTATTAACACCCAGCAATATAGAAAATTTAGTATTAAATTCTCAGCGCTATTCTTTCTTAACTAATGAACAAGGCGGAATTCTTGACGACATCATTGTCACATATACTGGTAATGCACTATTTGTTGTTATTAATGCTGCTGTAAAGAACAGGATATAAACTATATACAAGATAATTTAATCAGCGATTGACTGCTTGAAGTATTAACTGCCCGTGCCTTCTATATTTGTATAACCAAACACCAAGCATTTTCAAATCAGGGTCGAACAAAAGCGTTTCAGAATAAATTTGAATGTATCAAAGCTAATCTAAATGAAGAGTCTCAAACTTATTAAACAGCAATTAAAGCATATTAGTTCTAATGGTAATGCTAATACAAACACCTTCTTCATCAGTTAAGTTGCTTGCTGAGATTTTCCCACCATGATATTCCGTAATTAATTTTGCAACGAACAAGCCTAGCCCCAAGTGTGGTCCTGCTTCGGATCGTTCATTGCGCAAAGATACCATTGAATTAAATAATTCATCCAGCATGCCTTCTGGCAGAGTTGAGCCTGAATTAATCACTTGTAATTCTATAACGTTATTTTTTTCTACAAGATTAATAATAATATTCTTGTCTTTACTGGAAAAATCAACGGCATTCGAAATCAGTTTATCCAACATTTGAAAGAACAAATCTTTATTCAAATTCAAACTTAATTTCTTATCCAAGGAATTCAATTCAAACAACTGATCAGGATAAGCCAGCCGATAACCTTCGACACATTCTTTTAAAAATTCATTTAAATTTGTTTCTTCTTTATCTGCTTCCTGTAAAGCTTGTTCTAAGCGCGCTGCTTCGCTTAATCGAGTCAGTAAAGTTTGCAATCGTTGTAGACCTGATTCAGCAGCATTAAGTATTTCTTTTCTTATTGCTTCATCTTTTTCTGTTTGTAACCTATCCAATGAAGATTTCACCATCGCCATTGGTGTGCGCAACTCATGAGATAAACGACTGGCCATACCTTCAAGATAAATATGGTATTGCTGTAGCCGTTCTAGCATATTGGCAAAACTCCGTGATAACTCTCCAATTTCATCACTCGAATGACTGACTGATATTTCGCCTTTGACTTTACCGTATTCATCTATCGCTTCTGTTGTTTCACGATTAAGCTTAATTAAGCGGGATGATAAACGGCTGGCAAAAAGCAGAAGCAAGAAAATAATAATAAAAAATATCAATAGTGTTTTATTAAAGAGATTAGCTAGAACCTGCCGCTGCATAATTTGAATATTATTAGTTGTTTCTTCAATGACGACCGCACCAATTATCTGACTATCAAACCAGATAGGCGTGGCTGCTGACACAATGACGGCTTTTCCATCCGGTGATGATCGCCAACGTGTTTGTGTATTACCTGTTAGAGCATCTTTTACTTCTATGCCTTGTAAACGAGAAGCACCGGCTAAATCATCTTTGAAGTAATCATACGCGGGAGGCAGTAATAAAGTATAAATAATATTAAAGGCATTATCTGGAAATACACGTCTTAAGCTTCCATCACTTGCCAGTACCTGTCCTGCATTATCCAACACCCATATCCTACGGCCTTCTACCCTACCTTGACTATGAATCATTGATTCTATTCTTCGCGATGAACTAATAACTCTTCCCGGTTCATCATAAGGTTGGTTTCCAAATGTTGTGATTGAACCTTGTTTTCTTTTATCAATATCATTAAAAACAAAACCCATTCTTTGTCCTATTAAATAGGCCGGTATTTTTATTTCTATATTGTAACCGTCATCTGTTGTCTGCCACACGGCAGACGCATTCGTTATATCTCTTTTATAGCGCGTTTCTACACCATAAGCATCTAACCCCTTTTCATAAGTATAAGGGCGAATTAAGCCAGGGCTGCCAGGAGCAATATAATCCTGATGTAAGCGCTGATACTGATCTCGGTAAACAATAACAATATGGTCTCCATTGATCTTTTCTGTTTGATCAAATGTTGAATACTTTAATTCGTCGTCTACAACCTGTATCAAAATATAATAATAACTATCATCCTTGCTTATAATTAATTTAAAGCTGTCATTATTATCTGCCGAGCTTGAACGGTATGTATCAGACCAGTCAATATAGGATTCCCAATCATCAGTGTAACCGTCAAGTTGAAAGGTTTTATTTAAACGATGCACATACAAATTATTTTGTTCATTATTTAAACTAGTATCAAATAAGTCCGGTTTATCATTTAACGCACCGGCAACCGCATAAGCTGTATCGACCAAAGAAGCCTGTAATGAGTCCCTTAGGTAAGATTCCATTTGCCGTAAATAGTCATAGCCCATGTAGGGAATAATTAATACTGCGATAGACAGCAACATTAATTTACTGCGTAAAGTGAACCTTATTTTTGAGGATTCCATATTAGTTATATCTAGAATTTAAAATAGTATTTTTTTTGCCAAAGCAAGGAAGCGTCGCGCACACGACTGCATGGATGCAGGAGGTAGAGCGACGTAGGAAACCAAAGCCGAGAACCGGAGTGTATAAATAATACATGAGGACATCGTACTCTGTGAGTATTCGAGCACGAAGCTAATGCAGCTATGGTGAAAAAAGTGCATTTTAAACCTAGGTTTTCCAACGGTATCCAATACCGTAGACCGTTTCTATACAGTCAAAGCTTTCATCAATCTCTTTGAACTTCTTGCGTATGCGTTTTATATGAGAAGTAATCGTCCCTTCATCAACATAGATATTGGAGTCTCCCATCAGTTGTTCCCTGTTTTTAACATGGCCAATCCGCTTGGCAAGCGAGTGCACCATCCAGAATTCCGTCAAGCTCAAATCAACAATCACGCCACGCCACTCTATCTGGAAGCGTTGCGCATCAATCATTAATTTCTCATGCCTGATTAACTCTGTTTCTGTTGTTGTCTGTAAGGCCTGAATACGACGAAATAATGCAGCAATACGCGCAAGAATATGCGGCATACTGGCATCTTTACTCAAATAGTCATCCGCGCCTAAACGCAAACCGGATATCGTATCAAAATCGGAATCACGCGCAGTTAAAAAGATAATGGGTAAAGTATTGGAAAGTGTGCGTATTTCACGGCATAAATCAAAACCTGCTTCAGCATCATCACCCAAGCCAATATCCAGAATGGCCAAATCAGGAAGTTGTTTATTCAAAATTCCCAGGGCGTCCTGTTTATTATCACAAGTAATCACCTCATAACCCTGATCACGAATTGCCTTCGCGTAGTTCTGACACAAAACCGGCTCATCTTCTACCAGAATGATTTGCTTCGGCATGACGCCTCCTGATTTGTAGCGTATTTTTTATTAATTGGCTTATTAATTAGCTTTGTACTTTAAAACGAATATCACCAGATTTAAACAGTTAGAGCAGTATTGCCATATTGTTGCCACATTTGATCGGTGTATTGCCTTTTTCCAGCCCTGTCGTTGCCATTTCACTGTTCTTTAATAGCAGTCAGAAAATAAACAGGAGAATTCGCAATGACCTTTTCGAAAACACTTTTATTCGCTAGCTTACTGAGTATTCAGTCGATCGCCAATGCCGATGATAGTCAACACTTGTCTTCAAAAAAAGAAGGCGCCGGTTTTGGTGTCGGCGCCATTATTGGTGGCTTACTTGCCGGGCCTCCGGGAGCCATCATTGGTGCAGCAGGTGGAAGTTGGTTTGGGCATCGTGAAACCGAAGCGGAGAGAACCATTGCAAAACTGGAAAAAGAATTAAATGCAAAAAGTATCGAACTCGCTTTTCAACAAAATGAAGTGGCGACTACTAAAGCTGCTTTTCAAAATAAATTCCAACGTGTTGTACACAGTCAGGAAATTCAGTCACTGGAAAAACTGAGTCAGGGTATTTCCTATGTCATTTATTACAAAACAAATGATGACAAGATCCGCCAAAATATTCGTCCTCAAATTAAACAATTAATTGAACTCATCAGACCTTATCCACAAATACAGGTTCAGATAGAAGGTCATGCTGATTCACGTGGTTCCGAACAATACAACATGGCATTAAGTAAAAAACGTATCGATAAGGTTCGTGCCGAATTTATTAATGCTGGTATCCCGGGCAACCGCTTGCGCACTCATGCTTATGGTGAAAAACAAACACAAGCGACAAAAGGCGATACAGAAGCTTATGTTTTTGATAGACGCGTCACGATTAACCTAACACTTGATCGTGAGGTCTAACAAGTGAAGATCTTAATGTTTTTTTCTAATACAAAACTTCTATTCGCTTCGATAGGACTAACGTCAGGCTCTATATTCATTTTGGTCTTATTGTTTTTATTAAACAGTGTTCCTGTTCATGCAGAAATGTTAATAGAAGAAACGAACACGGTAAAAAATATTAATGAAATTGGTCAGGCTTCATTATTATTTAAACAGAACGGCCAATATAGTGAAGCGGCGCAACTCAATACTGATGTCGCAATGAAGGTGACGGGCATGATTAATCGCGTCACTGTTAAACAAAGTTTTAGTAATACTACGGATAAATGGCAGGAGGGTATTTATGTCTTCCCGCTTCCTGAAAATGCTGCTGTTGATCATATGCGTTTGAAAATTGGTGAGCGACTTATCGAAGGACAGATAAAAGAAAAACAAGCTGCAAAAAAAATCTATACAGAAGCTAAAAAACAAGGAAAACAGGCTGCGCTAACAGAGCAGGAAAGACCGAATATCTTTACAACATCGGTTGCCAATATCGCCCCGCATGAAACCGTTATTGTTGAAATTGAGTATCAACAAACAGTTAATTATGACAATGGATTATTTTCCTTACGCTTTCCTATGGTCGTTGGCCCGCGATACATCCCGGGTAAGTCTTTAATTAAAGATCAAAACATTGACGGCTTTTCTGGTACCGGTTGGGCTGTTAACACCGATCAAGTCCCCGATGCATCACGTATCACTCCTCTCGTATTAGAAACCGCTAGTAAACGAAAAAATAAAGTTTCTATAAAGATTGATCTGGATGCAGGTTTGGCTTTAGAAAAAGTTGATAGTCCTTATCACGCCATAGAAATGAATATACAACAGGATCAATATCAAATTCAGTTAAAACAGGAAGTCACACTGGCCAATCGTGATTTTGAATTATCTTGGAAGCCTAAACCAGCTGAGGCTCCAAAAGCTGCATTATTTACAGAAGAAAAAGAGGGCGAGACTTATGCGATGATTATGATGGTGCCACCCGAAACACAACAGGTACAATCATTACCGCGTGAAATTATTTATGTCATTGACACATCTGGTTCAATGGGTGGGCAATCAATCATACAAGCCAGAGCGGCGCTAGAACTAGCATTAACAAAACTTAGGCCGGGCGATAAATTTAATGTTATTCAATTTAATTCCTTCACTTCAAAGCTCTTTAATAATCCTCAGCCCTTTAATCAACAAACACTGGCTAAAGCATCACGTTATGTTCGCTCATTAGAAGCCAATGGCGGTACAGAAATGGCTTCGGCCTTAAACACTGCATTAAACATGCAATCAAACAATGGGTATTTACGCCAGATTATCTTTTTAACCGATGGCAGTATCGGTAATGAGCAAGCCCTGTTTGAAATAATTCAAAATAAACTGGGGAACAGTCGCTTGTTTACTATCGGTATCGGCTCTGCACCCAACTCTCACTTCATGCAACGTGCCGCTAATTTTGGTCGAGGAACTCATACCTATATTGGCAAACTTGAAGAAGTACAGACACGCATGCAGGCCTTGTTTGAAAAAATAGAAACCCCTGTTTTAAAAGATATTGCCATAGACTGGATGGAAACAGATATGGAAATATGGCCACAGAAGATTGCCGACCTTTATAAAGGCGAACCACTATTAATTACAGCAAAGACAAAACATCAACTCGGCGAAATAAAAGTGACCGGGAAAATTTCTGGAAAAACTTGGTCTTCAAGTTTAAAGCTTAATGGTGGGCAAAGTCGTGAAGGAGTTTCTTCTCTCTGGGCAAGAAATAAGATTGCGGCACTGATGCAACAAAAGCGGAATACTGAATTTGAATCAATAAAACAAACCATTATTGAGACAGCTATAAAACATCACTTAGTCAGTAAATACACCAGTCTTATTGCTGTTGATGTAACACCGGTTCGACCTAAAGAAGGAGAGGTTGATTCACACGCTATACCAACACATTTACCGGCTGGCTGGGATCATAGCAAAGTCTTTGGGCAAGCATTCCCTGCAACAGCAACGGATGCACGCATCAGTTTTATGATTGGCTTAATACTGATGTTGTTTAGCGCTGTATTTTATTACCTGACGCGTCGTAATGGTTCATGGGTTTAATAATCATGAATGTCTTTAATAATAGTTTTTTTAAAATAATTTTATTGTTCCTCCCCCTCTGTGGCTTATGGTTCATAGGACAAGGCTCCTATATCCATGCCAAAGCAGTATTTGCACAGTATCTCCTGGAGACAGCCTGGACAGAAACGCTTAAAGGCCAAAAGGAGGTTAAACCCTGGCCTTGGGCAGACACCTGGCCCATAGCTCGTCTTAGTGCACCTGCTTATGGTATTAGCCACATTGTCCTGGCCGGAGCCAGTGGCTCCTCACTGGCTTTCGGCCCGGGACATCTTTTTAGCAGTGCTAAACCCGGAGAAAAAGGAAACGTCATTATTTCCGGTCATAGAGATACGCACTTTTCTTTTTTAGAAAATGTTAAAAAAGGTGATCACATAGAACTTCAATCAAATAGGAAAACCAGCGCGTATCAAATTACCGATATTCAAATCATCGATCAGACAAAAGTCGACAGCATTCCGGTTGATTCAAAACATAAACTTATTTTGATCACCTGTTATCCCTTTAATGCCATTCAAGCCGGTGGACCATTACGTTACATGGTCACTGCTGAATTCAAACATTCATTTATTCTAAGTTGAGGAAAGCCTATGCATGCCTTATTAAAATCAAGCAATGAAGCACCAGTTACTATTGAACGCCAATTAAAACTTATCGAACAAATTAACCCTGTTCTAAGTCATGAGTGTCGAAGGCGATTGCGCTATATGCATATGCGCAGCTTTGACTGGGAACAAGGTGGATTATTATCAACAGTTAAGTTTGTTGACCGTGATAGTGTTGAATATTCTCTTGTTATCGCATCTGATCATGAAATGAGTGAAGCGCGGATGGCACGTTTAACATTAGACAAAGCTACCTCTCTCATTGATCCAGTTTGGGGCGGAGTTTATCAATACTCAACTCAAGGAAAATGGGATATGCCGCATTATCGAAAAACTATTGCCACCCAGGCAGGTCACCTGAGACTCTACTCACTCGCTTATGCACAATTAAAGTCGACTAAATATTTAGACGTGACTAATGCCATAGTGAATTATGTCAAAAAGTTTATGCTTTCCGATGTTGATGCTTTTTATGCTGGGCAATCAGATAGTGTTAATAGCATAAAAGCAGATGAATATTTTTCATTAGATGAACCGAAACGGCTATTACTTGGCGTGCCGGATATAGATAAACGATTGTTAAGCCGTGAAAATGGCTGGATGATAGAAGCGCTTGCAACGCATTATGAATATTGTGGCAGTCAACAAAGTCTGGATATAGCAATAAAAGCATCTGCATGGATCAATCAACACTGTAGAACATGCGATGGTGCCTATTTAACAAACATAATGACAAACAAGCCGATCAACTTGGCAGACACATTGGCAATGGCAAGGGCCATGTTACAACTCTATCGAGCAACATTAGATGAACAATATTTAAACTATGCTTGCGAGTCTGCCATATTTATTCACAAAAACTTTAAAAATAGTTTATGCGGTTACAACGCAAGCATTAACTCAAACACGAAAAATGATTCACCCAGGAAATCCGACAAGAAATCTGCAAGGCAATCAATAAGACAAATCGATGAAAACATTTCATTTATACGTTTTGTTAATTTGCTATCGTATTACAGCAGTAACCCATTATTTAAAAAAATAATAAACCACGGTTTACGTTATTTATACATTCCCGAAGTAGCGACAGCGAGAATGGAAGAAGCGGGGATTTTACTGCTTGATCGAGAGATTTTAACGCCACCACTGACGATTAATATCAAGGGCAATAAAAACCATACAACTGTTAAGGAATATATTAGTATCACTCATCGCTATCCAGGCTGGTACAAGCTGTTAAAGTTTACCGAGTCTGATATAAACTCGGTTTCAATTGAAATTGATGGTTATAAATCAAAACAAATCACTTCAACAGGAAAGCTAAAAAAATTATTAAAATTTCATTAAGAATAAAATTACAACTTGACAGAATAGTTTAATAGGAAGAGACTCGCCGCCTATGAATACCCAAACACAGAAACTCGTCCAGACACTTTGGTGCCGCTATGCGCTGAAGATGGCGGGTTATTGTCTGTGTGCTTTGGAATCGTAATATTTTAGTTTAATAAAAAGATTCATCTAAAAAGGCCACAGGCAAAAACCTGTGGCCTTTTTTTATGTCTGGAGAAATTGATGCAATTAATAATAGCCTACATATCAGTCGTGCTTATCTGGGCAACCACGCCACTTGCTATTCAATGGAGTAGCGAGTCTGTTGGCTTTTTGTTTGCTATTTGTAGTCGCTTCATGCTGGGTGCCATTATTGCATCAGGTATTAGTCTATTGATTAGAAGAAAATTACCTTTAGATATAAAAGCCATTCAGACCTACCTCATTGGTGGTATCGGCTTATCACTCTCGATGCTGATTGTTTACTGGGCAGCACCCAGTATTCCATCAGGATGGATATCCGTTATCTTTGGCATGTCGCCAATTTTAACCGGGCTTTTCGCAATGAAAATATTAGGTGACCGCGGATTAACTACAACAAGGTTTATGGCTATTCTTTTGGGTATTGCAGGCTTATACATCATGCTTGATACCGGAGCACGTTATAGTGAACACGCCATTTACGGTGTAATTGCTGTTTTTATTGGAACCGCATTTTATTCACTCAATATGGTTTTGATAAAAAAGGTCAATGCCGATATTGATAGCCAATCTACAGTAACCGGAACACTGCTTGTTGCCGCAGTTATGTTTACAATTATCTGGGGTATTTCAGGATATGATATACCTGAAACCATTCCGACTCATGCAAGCGTGGCGATACTTTATCTTGCAATAATAGGTTCTGTTATTGGATTTTTGCTATTTTATTATATTTTAAAACGAGTTGAAGCAATGCGTATGTCTCTGATTACATTATTAACACCCATTGGCGCACTATTACTCGGACATTTAATAAATGGCGAACCTTTAAATCGAGAAATCGTAATTGGTAGCATTTTAATACTCTCGGGCTTGCTTTTTTTCGAATTTGAAGGTGCAATACGACATATAAAAACAACCTATTCTATAAGGAGTTAAAATGACTGAATCAATCACTACATTAGTCATAAATATTGCTGTCGCTGCAGCGATCTTGTTTGGTGGTATCTGGCTATCAAAACGTATCAAAAACTATGTCGCCAGCGCAATGGAAAAACGTGAAATAGACGTTCTACTCGCATCATTTTCCAGCAACATTATTTATGTTGCTTTAGTTGCCTTTGTCATCATTGCTGCATTAGGACAACTCGGTATTCAAACCACTTCGTTTGTCGCCATTATCGGTGCGGCAGGTTTAGCCATTGGCTTGTCTTTACAAGGTTCACTGTCTAACTTTGCTTCAGGCGTTATGATCATTGCTTTTCGCCCGTTTAAGGTTGGTGACTTTATAGAAGCAGGCGGTGTTTCCGGTATCGTTGAAGGTATTCAAATATTTTCAACACAAATGCGTACCGGTGATAATAAAGCCGTCATCGTACCTAATTCAAATATTATTGGTGGCAACATTACCAATTATTCGGCCAAGGATACACGTCGTGTCGACCTGGTTTTTGGTATTGGCTATGACGATGATATTAAAAAGGCAAAAGATGTATTGACTGAACTGGTTAGCAGTGATGAACGTATACTAAAAGATCCCGAGCCTGTTATCGCTGTTTCTGAACTCGCTGATAGCAGTGTCAATTTTGTTTGCCGCCCCTGGGTGAAAACAGCCGATTACTGGGGCGTTTATTTTGATTTAACTGAAGCTGTAAAATTGCGTTTTGATAAAGAAGGTATTTCTATTCCTTATCCACAACAAGACGTACATATGCATACAGTAGAAAAATAATACTTAATAATTACTTTTTAAAACGGTGTCAGTTATAAACTGATACCGTTTTTTTATGCCTTTTTTATACTTTATTATTAGACAAACTATCATTAATCAGGCTATGTGTTAACGGTGTTTGTAATTCTATGCCCTGTTTCTCTGCCAGCTCATAGGCAATCCGTTTCACCATACATTCTGCTTCCAGCATTTGATAAAGATTTTTAAGTTTATAACCTAAACGCCAGTTCACGGCATGATCACCTGTATCAAACACGCTAATTTCCGGTTCGCGTTCTTCATTGATAGCCTTACATTCTTCACTGGCTTTTTCCCATATCGCCATAAACAATGCCTCTATCTTTTCTGTAGGAATACCATAGGAAATATTGAAATGAACAAACTGCATATAGCCACTGGCTGGTCCTTTACTTAGCACTTCCAGCTTACAGTTCCTTACGATGGTATTTGGTAAAACAATCTGATGTTTTGTTTTTAGATCGCGAAAGGTCGTGCGAGTTAATGACGTTTGCACAACTATAGCAAGCAGGTTCTGCTCGTCAATTTTTACTACCGATCCGGGCTCAATATCACTGTTATATAATAGTATCAGACCACTGATGTTATCCGGTATCCAGACATCTTTCGTTGAAAAAACAAGGATAGCCAATATACCTAAAACACTTGTCGCCTTTAACCAGTCATTCATACCCCATATGTTAATGACAATAACTATCGTTGTAATAAGTGTTAATAATGTAACTAATAATGAAAAGATTTCTGATTGATAAGTTTCGGTATGGTAGTTGGTACCGTATATTTCTTTTTCTTTACCAAATTTCTTAATAATAAAAATATCGAGTAAATGACTAACAATAAATGCCAGTAAGAAAGTTAATCCAGTCAAAGAGATTTGTTTACTCAGGTCTTCAATAAATAATGCTGTTATATATAAACTAAAAAGAATGATGTTGATTGCTCTTAATGCATAGAGCTTGGAACTACCGGAATTGGAGTCGTTACGTTTAAAACCATTAACAATGGGTTTTGCAAAAAAAAATAATAATAAATTTATCGATAAAACGATGTAATCGAATGTGGTAAAGCTTGCAAGTCCTATTGTATCTAGCATAGTTATATAATTAATGAGTACATCAAACGTTCGACCCAGGTAATTATCGGGCCAATAATTTTAAACAACACGCCGCTGACTAATAGTACAACAAGAATGATTAAGCCGTAAGGTTCTATTTTAGAATATCGATGCGCAAGTTGTGTAGGCAGAAGCGAAAAAACGACGCGGCTTCCATCCAGAGGCGGCAATGGAAATAAATTAAGTATCATTAATAATACATTGATCACTATTCCAGCCCACGCCATATAGAAAAATAAGGTTGACATAAAACTACCCAAATCAGCTGATGTGTAAAATAACTTTGCAACAATTAACCAGAATATCATCATGATTAGGTTTGCAGCCGGACCCGCCAATGCAACTAACGCTATATCTCTTTTGGTATTTCTTAATTGATTCCAGTTCACTGGTACTGGTTTGGCAAAACCAAAGATAAAACTACCCAGATAGAATGTGATTAGTGGCAAGATAACAGTACCAAAGGGATCGATATGTTTCAGCGGATTGAGACTTAAACGTCCCATGTTTTCTGCCGTTGGATCGCCAAGTTGTTTTGCCGCCCAGCCGTGTCCGACTTCATGCAATGTCACGGCAAATAATACTGGTATTGCCCAGATAAAAATTTGATAATAGATTGGTAATTCAGACATGTTTTTTTATTGCTTTAGCTTTAAAGCGTTTTATTCTTGTTTACCAATCAACCAGTCTTCACTTGTTAGGGAACCCTTTTTTTCTGATTGTCCGAAGTGAGAAAAATCATAAGCATCAGTATCCAGTAAATGTGATGGAACAATGTTTTGAATACTACTGAATATAGTTTCTGTTCTTCCCGGATTTTCATTATTCCACTGCGTTAACATTTGCTTGATTTTCTGTCGCTGCATATTGTCTTGTGAACCGCATAAGGTACATGGAATTATAGGAAACGCTCTTTCTTCTGCGTACGCTTTTATATCGGTTTCTGCACAATAGGCTAATGGTCGAATAACGATATTTTCACCGTCATCACTTAATAATTTCGCCGGCATTGATTTTAGTTTGCCGCCATAAAACATATTTAAAAATAATGTCTCAACAATATCATCGCGATGATGACCTAGTGCTATTTTGGTATAGCCTTGTTCTTTGGCAAAACGGTATAACACTCCTCGTCTTAATCGGGAACATAAACCGCAATAGGTTTTATTTTCAGGGATGACGCGTTTAACAACGCTATAGGTATCTTCTTCGATTATGTGATATTCAATGCCAAGTTCATCAAGATAATCCGGCAAAACATATTCAGGAAAGCCAGGTTGTTTTTGATCAAGATTAACTGCTATTAATTCAAATTTAATCGGAGCACTACGTTGTAAATTTTGTAGTATATCCAGCATGGTATAAGAATCTGCGCCGCCGGAAAGACAAACCATCACCCTGTCACCGGCTTCTACCATATTGAAGTCAGCAATCGCTTTACCTAAATTCCGCCGTAAACGCTTTTGCAGTTTATCAAAATTGTATTTCTCTTTGCGTTGAACAACAGCCATTTTAAATCTTGCTTGAGCCACTACAAGGATATTTTTTATTCAATGCTTCAACAACCAGAACCTGAGCTTCGTCTTTTGAGCGCGAAGCTCTCGATCGTAAATACGCCATAACATTTTCAGTAGCCGTTTCTAAACGAACGACTTGTGGATCGATACAAAAAATAGGCGCGCTACCATCAGCTTGTTGCAAACCCAACACCGTTTGAACCAAACCAAAAACATAGCGCATACAAAATTGATTTGGTGCACCGGGCATATAACCTTCGTCACAGTTTGAGAGTAATTCTCCGGCTGTTAACAATTCCGGCTCATCTTCTTCTGCAAATCCAGCACTGCTGTTTAACAAGCCCGCGCATAACAGGATAAATAAAACTTTCTTCAATGAGCTCATTTTTCTTCCTCTATAAAAGTTGCTTACAGTTTATCATTAAATTTAATGTAAATAATGCGAAATGATTTACTAGTGATTACGTTTATCTGATATCAGCAATGATGAAATCGTTCAGTTTTTTTAAACCATCCTGTTTAACCTTTAGCCATGGATATCAACAAAATAACGAAAAGAACGACCATTCCGATCGGTATTAACGCGCCTTGCCAATCCGGATTCTCTGCTTTTCGACTATCTTCCATGGCTTTTTTTGCACCTGGCCCAAAGAAAAATAATACAGCTACTATTGCCATTGCAACCAGCGCTTGTTCCCAAACAGGCATAATCGCGTAATCCTCTCTTTAATAAAAATTCTAGTATAACTTTGATTACAACTTAGGTCACAAGCTATGTGTTTTTTGACTGTTTTTAGTGACCCTCATCTATTAGACTTAATAAATAATAAAAAATATGAATGAATATGGAACACAGCGCACTCAATGAAGGCCTGACATTATTAGCATTATCTGTCTTTGCTGTCTGGATTTTAAAACGCATTAAATTATCGCCTATTTTAGGTTACCTGTTAGTGGGTACGGTGGTTGGACCCTATGCACTTGGCTGGCTACCCGAAGGTGACCACATCCAGCTTCTTGCTGAAATTGGCGTCGTATTTCTTCTCTTTATGATTGGTCTTGAGTTTTCTTTATCAAGATTAATTGCGATGAAATCAACCGTATTTGGTCTAGGCAGCATTCAGGTAATCATCTCTACTTTATCAGGAGGGACTATTGCCTGGCTAACAGGGATTGAATGGCAAGGTGCTTTAGTTGTTGGTGGTGCTTTAGCGCTTTCTTCAACAGCCATTGTTGCAAAACAACTATCAGACCAACTCGAGATGCAAGCTCGACATGGGCAACTTGCTATCTCTATTTTGCTTTTCCAAGATCTTGCTGTCGTGCCTCTACTTGTTGTTATTCCTATATTGAGTACCACAACAGACCAATCCTTACTTACACCTTTGCTTATAGCGTTAACAAAAGGAATACTCGCTGTATTTATTATGTTTCAAGTTGGACGTTGGTTATTAAGACCTTTTTATCACCTGGTTGCACGAACGCATTCTGCTGAAATTTTCACTTTAGCAACACTGTTAGTTTCCTTAACAGCGGCATGGTTAACAAACCAGTTAGGCCTTTCTCTTGCTTTAGGTGCTTTTTTAGCCGGCCTGATGCTAAGCGAAACAGAATACAAACACCAAATACAGACAGACATCAGGCCTTTTAGAGACGTGCTGATGGGATTGTTTTTTATCAGTGTCGGCGCACAGCTCGATACTTCAATCATTATGCAGGAATGGTTCTGGATAGGTCTTTTAACAACAGGGCTAATTCTTGGTAAAGGAGCCGTAATAGTCATTTTAACCCGTCTTTTTTCCTATGAATTACCGGTTGCATTTAGAACAGGCCTGTTACTCGGACAAGCAGGTGAATTCAGTTTTGCTATATTGGTTGTTGCGATCAGCAATCAATTAATCACGCTTCAGGAATCACAACCAATTATTGCTGCGACGCTATTGAGTATGCTAATTACACCCGTTTTGATTCGTTACAACAGTAAAATAACCGAGACAGTATTCCGCGGTCATTATCAAAGTGGATTAAATACCCCGTCTAAAGAACTCTCTGCAATCAGCGAAACATTATCTAACCATGTTTTAATTTGTGGTTTCGGTCGTATAGGACAAAACCTGGCAAACATTCTACGTGAAATGAAAATTCAATATGTTGCTCTGGATATGGATCAAAGTCTGGTCAGGGAAGCTTGGGAAGCGGGAGAAAATGTTTATTACGGCGATAGCACGCATGCCGAAATATTGAAAAAGGCAGAAATTGCCAAAGCTAATGCATTAATAATTACGTTTGATGATGCTCATATTGCAGAACATATCATTATCAGCGCGCGCTCAATCAATAAAGATGTTGCTATTATTGTCCGTAGTCAAGATGAACAGTACATGGATGTTTTGCACGATGCAGGTGCAAGCAATGTTGTTCCAGAAAGCTTTGAAGCCAGTATGATGTTGGCAATCCATGTATTACAAAACTTGGAAATTCCTACTGATCAATCAATGGCGTTTGTTGAACAGGCAAGAAAAGATGAGTATCGATTATTGCGAGGCTACTTCCGTGGTGAAACATCTCTAGGCCTAAATGAAATGTACGCTTTACACTTACATACAGCAATACTATTACCCGATAGTTATGCAGTTGGTAGGTCAATAGCCGATATTAAGTTTGAAGAACTGAAGACAACATTAATAAAAGTGAGAAGAGGAAAAAACATAATAGAATCGTTTAATGAATCATTTCAATTTGAAACGGGTGATGCCATTGTCATTGAAGGAAAGAAAAAGAATGTTTTAAAGACAGAAAAAAAATTATTAACCGGATAAAATCAAAGTGCCCTACCCGATATAACTTACTAGTTATGGTTATCAGTTTTTTCCACTTCATTATTAACACGAACAACAATAATTGAATCACGATAAAAGTCTGAATACCTCGGTACACGTACTTTTACTGCCGCTTTTTCACCGCCTCTACCATCTTCATAAATAACAACATCTTCTTTATTAAGATAACGAGAACGAAATTTCATTTTTCCATCTTCAAATATATATAAAACATCTACCGGTTTTTCATTAACACGGGTTACATCGACTTCATTATATTTATCAGGAGTAGTATTGCATGCTGAAGTGAAAATAAAAGCAATGATCGCGAAAGATAAATTTAGCAGGTTTGCACTCATATAATTCACATTTAGTTATATCATTAACTAAACTATATGGTAAAACTAAAGTTTTGATGTGATCTGATTCACATAAATTAAAGGATAGATATGAAGCCTATCCCATTTTATGAAATAAACTTCAGAAAAATTAATTAAAAGCCAGATTCCCTTACAAGAACAGAAACAATCACTTTATAAAAACGTTTAATAAAACTTTCTGCTTCACCTTGAATATGAACTACGCCTCGGATAACTTGATTTACCTTTACATCTTCAACAGCACTAACTGAAAAACGGACTTTAAATGCAGACTTATCAGGTACAAGCTGTTGGTTTTCATTAAAGTGAACAGGAATTTTACCGCCATATATTGAGCCAAGAGCTGGTAATTCGAGTATTTTTAAATTAGCCATTTCAATATCTAAAACAAAAGACCAGATACTATCTAGTTGTGGATTATCAGGAATAAATTTTGCTGGAGCTAACTTTTCTATTCGTGCTAATACTTCTTCAGTTATCACACCTTCAATTACGGGTTTATCTGTTTGAGCAATCGTAGCAAGTGGTAATGATGGATTGACCCATCTGTTTTTGTGTAATGATTCTTGCGTATCAAAGATGACACCATCAATTGGCGCCCGTATCAAAAACCGGCTTTGTTTTTCATATAAACCGTCCAGTTTTGACCGTTGTTCTTGTAATTGTTGAACGATTATTTGAATATTTGATAGCTCTTCTGAACTAGCAGCGATACGTTTAGCTTGTAAGCGTAAAATATCAATTTGTTTTTGCGTACTTTCTATCTCAAATTCTAATTCAGGTGATGTTAATTTAAGCAAAATATCACCCTTCCTAACACTACTACCTTTCTCCATCAGGTTATTTTGAATATAACCTGGTGATGTAGTATATAAAGTAGTCTTTTCTTGACTATGATAGACCGCTGGAACACTGATTGAAGTATTCCATGGATAAATAAGCGTAATAATAAACAATAAAAAAATTGTCGCCGTAAAGTAAAAACGTCGACTTCTTACAATTTTACTTTTCATCTCCCACCAACCTTGCATAAGTTTAATAACGGGTAAAACAATGAACCAAATAATTTCTATTAAAAATAATATAACGCCTAACAATTTAAAGAACATATAATAGACTAATAATGCGATACCAATAAAAAGAAAAAAACGATAAATAGCAACGGCAAAAGCATACACATAAAGCTTTCTAATCATTTTTGCCGGCAATGCTTCCGGTGGCTTCAATCCTAAGCCAAATAACAACTCAGTTAAGCGCCACTTACCTATATCAAAACTTCTTTTTTGGAGATTTTGAATGCCTAATAAATCTGACAAAATATAATAACCATCGAAGCGCATTAAGAAGTTCAAATTTATTGCTAATGACATAATCCAACTAGTAGTAGCTAATAAAAATGCTGCACTTTTCAAGACACCATCAGGTAGGAAGGCCCAACAGAAAGTAGCTATGCAAGCAACATAGAATTCTATTGTCATACCAGCAGCACCAACATGAACTCTTTCTTTTGGAGACTTTATTTTCCACGTATCAGAGGTATCAGTGTATAAAATAGGAAACATAACCAAAAACGCAACTCCCATTGTAGGGACTTTACAACCGTATCTAACAGCTGTGTAAGCATGTGCTAGTTCATGTAATATTTTAATAAAGACAAGAGAGATGAAATAAAATATCAACCCCTGTAAATTAAAGAAATGTAAAAATGTAGATGTAAAACTATCCCATTGTCTTCCTACGATATACAACCCAAGTAACCCAAGAAGAGCAATAAAGCTGGTAGTGGTGATTGAAAACACAGGTTCAACATAAACCAATGTGCGCCTTAAAAATTGAGTAGGTTTGACTAATGGAATTTTTATAAATAAATAATTATGAATTAACCACATTATGAAACTTGGCTTACTGGCCAAATACTGTTCATAATAATCACTACTAGAACCAGAAGCAGGGTCAAGTGTTAAACTATTCGCATAAAGAAATTCCAATAACGCTTGTATTTCTTCATTATCAACATCAAGTGCTGACTCTATTTTCAAGCGTTCAATTAATAAACTAGCTTTACCCAACGTCCATCTTGATAATAATTGAAACGCTAACCAACCAATTGAAAAGTATTTATTACGTGCAGAATCAACAATAACCCAGCTTGGTGATCCATCAAGAGAAACAGGGCCCTCGATAAGATGAAGGTCGTTTCTTAAAACAGGTAAATCAAAGTCGTCAGATGCAACTTCGCTCATATACCTAGGAACTGGCGTACATACGAGATAGGTTTTCTAAATAAATAGAAAAAGAGTGACACACGTTCACCATATATTTTCGCTGTACCTTGCAAACCTATCCGTAAATTATTTTCTTGCTCTGCATTATAAAATTTTGCATAAACGCGGTATGAAAGGGTATCTTGATTATATTTCTCAGCCATATAACTTGTAGAATCAACAGTGGCGTCAATAGGATTCAACGGATCAGAATCAAGAAAAACTTCAACTTCAGCCCCTTCTTTTAAGACAATTGCGTCTGCAATCGACAAGCTCACTTTCAGTTGCACTTTATCAGTATCGGCAATTTCCATTACTCTTTCGCCAACCTGAATCGGTTTTCCTATCCAATCTGATTTATCAGAGTAAATCAGCAAACCTGATTTTTCGGCTTTGACCGTAACTTTATCAAGCATCTCTTTCGCAAACTCAAGTTTGCTTTTCTGTAATTCTGTCTGTGCTTTTAATAGTGAGACCTGTGCTTTACTTTTCGCGTCTTTAAATGAACCTTGAGCAGCTTTACGATATTCTGCTTCAGCAACAGCTAATGTTTTTTCAGTCACATTATATTCATTACGTAAATTTGTATCTTCATATATAAATAATGTTTCACCTTCCATAACTCGAGAATTTGGAGAAAATTTTATATCTGATATAACACCATCCATCGTCGAGCTTACTACAGTCGGTTCAATCGCAATAATTTCTGCAGGCGCTAAAGCAGATAACTTAACTGGTTTTATAAAGACCATTAAAAGAAAAACGACAATAACCCATGCGGCTAATGTTACAGATGTTGGTCGATGATATAAGGTGCGCTTACTTGTTATTGCAACATGAGCATGTCCGTAAGTTTCACCTAGACGCTTTAATAATGGCAATTCATTTTCTTTCCAAGGCGTTTCTCTGCTCATCCACATTCCACCGATGAATGTACCATCAGGTAACTTCATTGGTGTCCATAAAACAAATGGTAAAGAAAACTCATTCCAGCCTTCTTTTAATTCTTCAGGGCATGAAGCAAGATCTATCAACCTTTGGCTTGAAATTGTTTCACTAGTGAAGATTTTATCGACTACTTTCTCAAGCCAATGAGCAAACGGGGCATTACTTTCAATGACAGCAATACTTGAAGCAGTCACCAGTTTACAATCGCGTTTAATAGGATGTTCAGATATAAATAAATACGCTTGTCGATAAGGTACAAGTCGTCTGGTTTCATTAGCAATCATAAATTGCAATGCTTCTGCAGATGTAGCAGCACGTGCCATCGACTCTAGCTGCAAGAGATTGGATACTGCAGTAATATCAGGGCTTGTTGTCTTAACTTGTTCTGTTTGTTGGTTATCAGTCATGATTAAACTTAGTTTTGTTGTTTAAATAGTGCTGTACCACTCATACCAGACAAAACACCTGTCAATTGTTGATCATCAAACTTACCTATTAACTTTATTGTTTGACTAACCGGATCAACAACCGCTCCCATTTTACTTACCTTTGCATCCAGTGTTTTTCCTGTTTCATCAACCTGGAAAGCAAAAGCTTCTCCAACTGTTAACCAATGCAACCAGTTTGATGGCACAATCAACTCTATTTCCAAGTTCTTGTCATTAAGTATAGAAAGAATTTCTTTATCTGCGGGTACTCTTTCATGTTCATTAACAGCAAGCTCAATTACTCTACCATCATATGGTGCTTTTATCTTACATTGATTCACTCGTATCGCACGCATAGTCCTTTCAGCTCTAGCCATTTCAACTTCTGACTTGGATATATCAACATCAATATCACTTATTGCATTTAAAGCGAGTAACTGTTTATTATTTTCGTAAACTTTTTGCTTTGATTTATATGCTGCTTCGGCAGAAGCCATATCAGCACGATAAAAAGAACAGTCAAAACTTACTAGTAATTCACCTTTTTTGAAAACTTCACCTGATTTGAAAGATATACTATTAATTTTACCTGAGATTTCACTGGATATAATCGCTTTTTCTACCGGCTTTATCAGACCACGAACATTGTCAGCAACAATTCCATTCGAAAATAAATCTTCATCTACGGCATTAACTTTTGAAAAAACGAATAATGCATTAAAGGCTAATACAAAGAACACTGATTTAATTACCCTCATCTTATTAACCCTCACCTAAATCAACTTTCATCGAAAATAATTGTTCATGTAATGACAAACCATCAAAATACTTCATTATAGAATTCGTTAATGACTCTACACTACCCGTATCTGTATTGATTGGAAAAGGATCAACACCAATAGCAGCGAATATGCTGGCATACGCATTTTCAACATCTGAAAAAGCTATATCATATTTAATTTCCGCCACCATCATATTCATTTGTTCCCTGATTAATGATTGTTCTGTCACAGTATTAGCACTCACGCCTGATTCTAATTGCTCAAGAATTTTTCGTTGAGTTAAAAAGTAGTCAGCTGCTGTTCTGTATTCCCTTTGTGAATGTTCATATTGAGCCATGCTGACATGCACTTGTGTCATGACCGCCATACTCAATGCTAAACGTCTTGCTTCAAGCACTTTTGCTTTTGCCTCAATACTCCTATTCGTATCCGGCAGCTTAAAAATATTTAACAAATTCCAACTTACTTGAGCCCCATAAGTGAGCCAGTTATTGTGAAAAAGAAAAGTATTAGTGCTGTGACTTTTACCTAAATTAAGATCGAGACCAGGCATTAAATTTAGAATTGCTGCTTTCGCTTCTTGTCGATTGATTCGCTCTTCATAAGAAGTCACTCTGATTTCAGGCCTATTTTCTAAAGCCAGTTGTTCCATCATTTCAGGAGAAATATCGACTTTATTAATGACATCTGATCTATCTGGGATAACGAGCTCATATTTTTCTCCTGGTCTTAAATTCATTAAAGCAGCCAGCTGAATTTTTGCCAGAGATAAATCCCGTTGTAACTCTTCTAGTTCCCGCTTGATACCTATTAATTCCCTTTGATAAGTTAATGCTGTTAATGGTCTGTCTAAACGCTTTTTTCAATTTGTTTAGATTCTTCGATTGCCTTAATAACTCTAACTAGCAATTCCTCTATTCGAGTAATCAACCTGTCATTACTGACTGCTCGCCAATATGCCGTTCGCACATCCTGAACAATTCTATTAACAACTTTTCTCTTTTCTTCTTCAGCAACAAGAACTCTATCAGCGGACTGTTTAGCACGAATATATGACAAGCCGAAATCAAGCACATTCCAGGTTAAACTTAAATCAGAAGTAAAAATATCCCGATCCGATGAAGTTGAAGACTGTAAAGACTGAGTACCAGTTAATAAAGAACGACTCGATGAACCACTGAATTTATCACGACTGTTATAACCTGTTTTTGCAACTAACTGAGGTAATAATTCATATTTCGATAAATCAACATTTGTCTCTGCCAGAATTTTTTCAGAAAGTTCTACATGAAAATCAAGGTTGTATTTCAATGCGCGGGCTATCGCTTCATAAAGTGTAATAGGATCATCAATGACTTCCTGATTTTGAGTCACTTTAATACGATCTTCTTCTGCCTGCTGCTTTAACTCTTCATGTGTAAAAGACACGGGCAAAATAGAACAACCCGTCATAAGCAAGCTCAGCAAAATAATAAATATACGGTAATTCATAACTTAATAATCATTACCTTGAAATTGGTTTTCCATTTTTCATTATATATTCCAAAATAGGCATGACACCTAAATAATAAATATTTAAGCATCCCCCCAGACACTTAAATGTAGACTTTGTAATTCTAATTAAATAGCGACTTCTCTAAGTCTTTTGATGCATTATCGAATTTAATCGCTTCTTTTTCTATCTGATTTTCAAACAAACTGGCTCCTGCAATCATTTCATCACCAATCTGCTCTAAAGCAGCAATTTCACCACTGTTTACGTTCACATCCACATAACGTATAACTTTAGTACCATCACTTAAATTAACCTCAATTCTCAATTCAACATTTTCTGCACCTACAGGAGGCTCTCCACTCACTAAACGACCTTTATCGTCAAGTCTAAGCCATTCAGGTAAGGGGCTACCATTCACCTGAAGTACCTGAATAGATAATGCAGATAAATTAGGATTACTGTTAATTGAATAGTCTACTTCAAGAAACAACGTTCTATCCCGTAATATCGACTTAACTAATAACTGATCCCTTGCTTCAGCTTCAAGACCACCAACACGTAAAGGAAACAGACTTGAAAGATCCCCTTCTCCTCCACTTGTTTCTGTTAATGAAAAACTAACAGCATAACCTTTAATGCCTTGTGCATCCCAAAGACCAATACCGTCAGCCAGTTTACTATCTACATTATCGCCAAAATAAATTCGCTGAACATTTGCATTCTCAACAGCTTCTAATACAGCCCCATCTGCATCCAACCCACTTGTTCCACCTAAATTATTTGCACCAGATACAGCATCCAATACAGCCCCATCCGCACCTAATTCAGAATTTGAATTTAAACTATTTGCGCCTGTCACAGCATCAACGACAGCACCGTCAGCAGCAAGCTCACTAATATCATTACCACTATTATCAGATGGATCACGTGGTTCATTAGTTGCCGGAGGTTGATCAGCAATATTAGGATCCTGATCATCAATTGGAGGTGTTGTTACTTCAACAATGCTTGTCGTCACATCATCATTTGCCGTATCAACAATCAGATTCTCAAAACCGCCCGCTGTCGAACCACCTGTAATAGCACCCAAAGTCACCGTGAAGTCTTCTGTTCCTTCAGCCAATACATCCGTTAAGGTTGCAATATCAAATGTACCTATGCTCGAACCAGCAGGAATCGTTACATTCGCTACACCAGTAAAATCACTTCCATCAGAGGCTGTGCCACTGTAATTCAACGCAACCGTTACTGCTGTCACAGCATTGACTGGGTTATTTGCTGCGTCTCTAATTGTGACAGTATACGTGCCGGTCGTAGACCCTTCTGAAACAGTGCCGGGCCCGGCAATACTGATTAGCGCATTATCAACCGTGTCTAAAATGTTGACGCTGACCGTGTCCGTGGTAATTAAATTCTCATAAGCCGTGCCGTTATTGACCACCGTATCAACCGCGTAAGTCGCCGTCTCCGCATCAATGAACACATCTTCACTTTGCGCAGTAAACGTCACCGTCCCAGTCGTCGCACCATCAGCAATCGTGATGCTCTGACCGTTATCTAAATTAATCACCAAACTGCCGCCAGAAGGCGCGTTATCAACCGTCGCCGTGATCGTTACCGTATCACCCTCATTGACACTCGCAGGCCCGGTTAAACTGACCGTCGTGTTATCAGTGGTGTCGTTAACTGTAATCGTGGCACCATCACTGGTATCTACCGCTGCAAAACTACCACCACTGGTACCAGTGATCGTGACATTATCAGTGCTTCCATCAACAAACACATCGTCACCTTGAATAGCAAAAGGTGCTGATGTACCTGTCGTCGCTCCCACCGGAATCGTTATCGTCTTACCATCACTTAAGGTAATCACAAATGGTGTACCCGTAACTGTATCACTGACACTCGCACTGATCGTCGCCGTTCCAGTTCCTTCATTAACAGAGACATCATTAATTGTAACTATTACTGCTTCAACAATGCTTGTCGTCACATCATCATTTGCCGTATCAACAATCAGATTCTCAAAACCGCCCGCTGTCGAACCACCTGTAATAGCACCCAAAGTCACCGTGAAGTCTTCTGTTCCTTCAGCCAATACATCCGTTAAGGTTGCAATATCAAATGTACCTATGCTCGAACCAGCAGGAATCGTTACATTCGCTACACCAGTAAAATCACTTCCATCAGAGGCTGTGCCACTGTAATTCAACGCAACCGTTACTGCTGTCACAGCATTGACTGGGTTATTTGCTGCGTCTCTAATTGTGACAGTATACGTGCCGGTCGTAGACCCTTCTGAAACAGTGCCGGGCCCGGCAATACTGATTAGCGCATTATCAACCGTGTCTAAAATGTTGACGCTGACCGTGTCCGTGGTAATTAAATTCTCATAAGCCGTGCCGTTATTGACCACCGTATCAACCGCGTAAGTCGCTGTCTCCGCATCAATGAACACATCTTCACTTTGCGCAGTAAACGTCACCGTCCCAGTCGTCGCACCATCAGCAATCGTGATGCTCTGACCGTTATCTAAATTAATCACCAAACTGCCGCCAGAAGGCGCGTTATCAACCGTCGCCGTGATCGTTACCGTATCACCCTCATTGACACTCGCAGGCCCGGTTAAACTGACCGTCGTATCATCAACCGTGTCTAAAATGTTGACGCTGACCGTGTCCGTGGTAATTAAATTCTCATAAGCCGTGCCGTTATTGACCACCGTATCAACCGCGTAAGTCGCCGTCTCCGCATCAATGAACACATCTTCACTTTGCGCAGTAAACGTCACCGTCCCAGTCGTCGCACCATCAGCAATCGTGATGCTCTGACCGCTATCTAAATTAATCACCAAACTGCCGCCAGAAGGCGCGTTATCAACCGTCGCCGTGATCGTTACCGTATCACCCTCATTGACACTCGCAGGCCCGGGTTAACTGACCGTCTTATCATCAACCGTGTCTAAAATGTTGACGCTGACCGTGTCCGTGGTAATTAAATTCTCATAAGCCGTGCCGTTATTGACCACCGTATCAACCGCGTAAGTCGCCGTCTCCGCATCAATGAACACATCTTCACTTTGCGCAGTAAACGTCACCGTCCCAGTCGTCGCACCATCAGCAATCGTGATGCTCTGACCGTTATCTAAATTAATCACCAAACTGCCGCCAGAAGGCGCGTTATCAACCGTCGCCGTGATCGTTACCGTATCACCCTCATTGACACTCGCAGGCCCGGTTAAACTGACCGTCGTATCATCAACCGTGTCTAAAATGTTGACGCTGACCGTGTCCGTGGTAATTAAATTCTCATAAGCCGTGCCGTTATTGACCACCGTATCAACCGCGTAAGTCGCCGTCTCCGCATCAATGAACACATCTTCACTTTGCGCAGTAAACGTCACCGTCCCAGTCGTCGCACCATCAGCAATCGTGATGCTCTGACCGTTATCTAAATTAATCACCAAACTGCCGCCAGAAGGCGCGTTATCAACCGTCGCCGTGATCGTTACCGTATCACCCTCATTGACACTCGCAGGCCCGGTTAAACTGACCGTCGTATCATCAACCGTGTCTAAAATGTTGACGCTGACCGTGTCCGTGGTAATTAAATTCTCATAAGCCGTGCCGTTATTGACCACCGTATCAACCGCGTAAGTCGCCGTCTCCGCATCAATGAACACATCTTCACTTTGCGCGGTAAACGTCACCGTCCCAGTCGTCGCACCATCAGCAATCGTGATGCTCTGACCGTTATCTAAATTAATCACCAAACTGCCGCCAGAAGGCGCGTTATCAACCGTCGCCGTGATCGTTACCGTATCACCCTCATTGACACTCGCAGGCCCGGTTAAACTGACCGTCGTATCTGTTATAGTGTCAGTGACTGTTGTTGTTGCCGAGTCGCTTGTATCTAGATTCTCAAATGCGCCGCCTGAAGTTGATGCGATACTGGCAACTAAATTGCCTGCGTCGACAAATGCATCTTCATCGTTCACATTGTAGGTGTTGCTTCCAGTTGTATTTCCAACGCCTATTGTTATTACAGTGCCATTATCTAAAGTGATATTTAACGGTGTATCAGTGACTGGGTTGTCAATAGTTGCTGTGTAAGTGATCGTGCCATTTTCTGCAACACTGTTTGTTGCAGTTAAAGTGACTGTAGTCGTATCAGAATCATCTACAATATCAATTGATTGAGTCGTTGCGCCAACATCAATAGAGGCATTCCCGTTGTCTATTGTTGCAGCACTTAGGGTAACGGTGACAGTTTCAGTACCTTCAGCATAAACATCATCAATACTTGAAATATCAAACGTGAACCCCGTTCCTGTATAGATATCACCGTCAAAAGTTAAGACATTGCCGCTACGTGTTACTCCTGAAGGTAAGCCAGCATCTACTGCGGCTAGAAAATCTGTATAATCAGTCCCGCTGGTCGCTGTACCGCCTGGTGTTAAAGTAACTGATGCTGTATTACCAGCGCCTACAGGAGTATCTAGTGATAAAGTAAATGTTGTTGTCGCAGATCCATTTTCACTAATACTTATTGGAGTCGCACTTATTCCAAATTCTATTTCTGTAAACGTATCTATCGTAACTGAGTTACTTCCTTCTTCACTTGAACCATCGCCCGTTAGACTAGGATCTATACCGGT
This sequence comes from Pseudomonadota bacterium, assembly GCA_038142205.1. Lineage (GTDB taxonomy): Bacteria > Pseudomonadota > Gammaproteobacteria > Eutrophobiales > Eutrophobiaceae > UBA7359. The sequence goes on from JAYQJO010000001.1 coordinate 1,681,406, forward strand.
ATTACCTTGATCATTAACTGTTACAGTAAATGTTGCATCTGTAGTTGGTGAACCTGCTGCGGTATAGGTGATCGTTCCTGTACCTGCACCGGTTAGAAAGTTGTCAACCTCTGCAATCGTTCCTGTCAATGTAACAGTATTTGTTCCGTTACCTGCAATGCTACCGACACCTGAATCACCCGCGGTGACATTAATCGTTCCTTCATCAACCGATAAAGTTACGCTTACTGTTGCGTCTCTATCGTCAACTTCACTTACGGTAAACCCTTCTCCATGTATATTGATTGTTGAACCGGGATAAGCGAGTTCTGATCCGGGTGCACCTACAACTGGCGCATCGTTAACAGCAATGACATCAACTGTTGCACTGATACCAATACCCGTTGTTTGATTTAATCCACTGTCACCACTATCAGTTATGCTTTCTATTGTTACGACACGATTGCCTGCAGTTGGATCTTCAGCAACATTATTTTGATAACTCATGTTATCTATAACAGTTTGTATGTCACCTTCGCTTGCACCTGTGGTTGTTAAGGTAACTGTTGCTGTAGTTCCTGTAACCGATACTGAATAAGTGTAACTAGTTGTTACGCCTGAGCTACCATCAGTTAATTGAATAGATGTTCCATCTAAGTTAAGTCTTTCACTAGCACCATCTGCGAGTCCGCTTACACTAAAAGTAACTTCTTCAACGGTACGATCGTTTTCATTTGTTTCAACAGTAACACTATCAAAAAGATCAACATTACTATCTACATTTTCAGTGAAGGTGATACCTGCATCTGGTGTTGCCATTATCGTTGGAGGGGTATCAATATCAAAGATCGTTGTCGTTACTGATATATCACTACCAAGTACAGCCGTGCCTGTCCCTCCTGGTGTTCCGATGGTAAGACTGTAGTCTTCCGGACCATCTGCCGCATCAACAACAGCAGAAAGATCTATGTCCAAATCAGGCATAGCAACAGTTGGTTGAGAAAATGTAATGTGACTGCTGTTCGCTACACTACTTGCTGTATCAAATGAATGTTGTGTAAAGTTTGACGTTGTACCATCACTGACACCAATCGTTGCCGATGCACCACCATCATTAGCACCATCAAAAATAACATCACTGTATCTTACTTCTATATTATTTGTGCCTTCAAAGAGTACAACCTGGAAGGTCCCTCCTTCTCCAGCACCACCATTATAAGGAACGATATCATCCCACTGTACTATGAGTACGTTGACACCACCTTCTGTTGTTTGCGATACATAGATATCGCCACTATCACCATCAGATGGATTTAAGTCTGTCCAGAAAGCAGCAATTCCAGGAAGACCACTAGCCGTATCAGTATTTGTCGTATCAATAACTCCACTCGCAGAGAAATCATCATTAGCATACTCTGTTGATCCTCCACCGAAAGTCACAACACCATTAGAACCGATGAATACGTCCGTATAAGTCGTTCCATAAAAATCAAAATTAAAACCAATTGCTTGACTGACACTAGCATCATCACCTAACGTTGTTATTGGTGTGCCGCCACTTATATCGTTAAAGTTAGAACCAGAGGCATCATAATCCGCAGTATAAGGATTGTTTGAAGGCGCGGTATAAGTCAGCGTTCCAGAAACAGCATCGATCGGTGTATAGACGATGTCGGTTCGCGCACCGATTGCATTTGTAATTGCAGTACCAAATGCCCCAGTGTCTGTATTGACCGTTGCGCCGAGATCAGCTGCTGTTATAACAATCGAAACATTTTCGCCCGCTGACAATAATTCTGCACCAGTAAGACTAATACTATAAGAAGCATTGTTTCCTTCTGTTACATTAGTATCACCCGTAATATTCCATTCCGGTGTCGTAATTACTCTGACTTCATTCGTCGATTGATCATCAACCATGCTTACAGTATCTGCTGCTGTCGATGTAACGGAGACATCATAAGTATTAACAGGTAAGACTTGTCCTGAAACACTCAGATCTAACGTCCAGTTACCACTACCATCACTGCTTAGCGCAGCATCACTCGGTAACGCACCACCTAATGTATAGACTTGTCCATTAATAGTAACTTCTAGTCCGTTTGTATCCGCATCCGCTTCGTCCCAAGTACCGGTCAGCGTTGGTGAAGTAGAAGCCGTGACTAATGCATCTACAGTCGGTGTACCAAAGATATCTAATGTTGTTGTTGCAGTAGCACTATTAGTATCACCATCGTTAACTGTGAATTCGATAATACGATCGACACCACTGACAATTGTATTCGTATTAGAAAATCTAATTGCTTCAAGCGCTGTTTGATAATCGGCCAGTGGCGCACTACCGGTTAAACTAATCGTATCACCTACTATCGCAGCGGTAATACCCAACATTGGAAAACCGGGTGCTGTTAATACATCACCGGCTTGCGCATTGGTTAACGTAATCGTTGCGGATTCTATATTGGTATCATCGGGATCGGTAATGGTGACATCACTATCGACAATACTTGTTACTGCTATACCGGTCGGCGTTGGGATAATCGTTTTTGTATAATCATTTCCAGTTGCTGTAGAACTGTCATCATCATCTAAATCTAATTCTGGAGGGAGACTGGTAAATTCTCTATACGCAACTTCGCTGGTATCACCTATTTCGTTATCAAGACCTGTTGAAGGATTATTTATGACACCATCTGGATCAGCATAAGTTGCACCGATGCTAGCATCATCATCAATACCATCACCATTGGCATCGGTACCACTTAATGTTAAACCTGATTCGGCACTATCTAATTTAGTGTCGTTATCACTGTCAGTATCGAGATAATCAAACGTACCATCACCATCGGTATCTTGTGGCGTATCGAAATTGCCTCCGAAACCACTGCCTGAATCAAAATTATCTACGACGCCATCACCATCAGTATCGGTTGCTGAAAACGCGGTATAACCTGCCGTCGCTTGTCCTTCAATTATATCGGCAATACCATCATTATCTGAATCGAGATCGACAAAGTTATTAACACCATCAGAATCTGAATCTAATAATGTCGTACCATCTGAACTGCCTGCACCGGCATCTGCTCCAAAGAAACTCCAAACACCGTTATTTAATGTACCGCCTGCTGCTGTGCCTTCGGCTAATGAAATCGTGCCATCATTGTTTGTGTCATAAGCAGTAATGGTTGAGGTCGCACCACTTTCTTGTAGATCAGAAATACCATCGTTATCACTATCGAGATCTAAACGGTTATCGATACCATCGCCATCAGTATCAGTGACTGCTGTTACGACTGAAACATCAACTGTTCCTGTTATACCTAAAGAACCATCTGCACCGTCGGCATTAGCACCTCCGGTTGTCGCACCTGCGGCACCTGCAGTAATAGAATCTGAACTAGCAACAAAACCTGCGTATCCTGTATTGATATATGAACCACCACCGCCGGCACGTCCATTGGCACCTGCTGCACCACCGCCAGAATAACCAGCGCCACCGCCGCTGTAGTTAGAATCACCACCGCCACCCGCGGTAAAACCACCACCGCCAGCACCACCGGTACCTGCACCAGCTCCACCGCTTATAAAAGTAACGCCATCTGTCGCATCAAGATCGGCCGCGCCACCACCGGTTGCTGCACCACTACCACCGGCTGAATTAATACCACCACCGCCAGCACTATCAGCAGGATTACCAGTACCGCCCGCGCCAGCAGTACCACCTGTTCCAGCTTGTGTACCGGTTCCATCTGAGCCTGCAGTCGTGTCGGTACCACCTAGGCCAGATTGACCATTCGAATTATCACCACCGCCACCACCGCCAGCGACCATAACCAGCACGTCATTAATAAAGACACCGGTACTACCACCACCGCCAGCCGATGATGAGTTACCAAAACCACCTTCGCCAACGACGTATTCAATAACATCACCGGCATTAACTGTGAACGTCGCGCTTACTGTCGCGCCATCACCACCAAGTGTGTTATTGCCATCACCACCTGCACCACCGACAATGGTAATAGTAATATCACCATCACCCGTTGCTGTATAAGAGTAAGCGCCCGGTGTTGTTTCAGTGACATTAACCGCTGTTGGCGTAATCGTTGTGACATCAACGACTTCATCGACATCTAAAATACCATCGTTATCATCATCAAGGTCGGTAGAATCGATGACGTTATCACCATCGGTATCAGTACCAACAACAATGGTACTTACCGCTATATTGCTATCGTCAGTTCCGTCATTGGCCGTAATCGAAAAAGTACGTGATGCTTCGGTCGGTGCACCTGATGTGTTTTCATAAGTTATCGCTTCAAGTACCGCTACTGCTTCTGCCCTTGTTAACGTATTACCTGTATCATCGGTAATCGTTAGTGTTTTCGTCGCATCGTTGAAACCAATATCAACTAAAACACCACCTACCGTTACATTATTAAAATTTTGATTTCCTAAACCATCCAATTGAACTTGAATGGGACCAAAGTTCAGTCTTTCATTCGTGCCATCAGCAATGCAGGCAGCAACAATTTCAAGTGTCATGGTGTCATCGCCATCAACATCATCTAATGTTGTATTAGCGCTAACGATATTTACGGCTGAGCCACCTGTTGCGAAAAGATCGTTATAGCCCGTTGCGACAGAACCATCGGAGGAATTGAGATCTAGTTCAGGCGCATCATTCACTGCGCTAACATCAATTGTCATTGTGTTTGGTGTCGTATCGGTATTGTTACCCGCACCACTGTCATCAACGACTTGAAAAGTAAAACTGGTATATGGTGTGCCGTTTTCATCTGCAGCAGGTTCGAACCGTAATCGATTCGCAGCGATATCGGCCGCAGTTATTGTTGTACCTGCTGTTATTGCCTCACCTGAAGTAAAGTCGCCACTGTCATTCGAATCAAGATATAAGGTGCCATTCGCAGGTAATGTTGTAATAACTATTCCACTGAGTGCATCACCGGTATCAACATCAGAAAAACCAAACTCTGCTGCAGTAAAGACATGATCCGTGTCTTCAGTCGTAGCCACTGTATTGTCAGCACCATCCGGTGCATCGTTACTCGCAGTAACTGTAATATCACTGGTCTCAACAACGTTATTTGCGTTAATTCCATCGGTAACGGTCCAAGTTAATGTACGCGTGTTTTCTGTTGGACTATCTGTATCGGTGTTTTGATAGGTTATTGCTTCTAATACTGCTTCCGCTTGTGCAACCGTTGCACTTGCCCCCGTACTGGTAATCGTTAAGGTGCCTGTACCCGAGTCATAAACGCCTACACTAAAATTCGCATCACCAGCAAAAGCAAGCACATCTTCTGTACCATCATAGTTACCGGTGATTTGTACGGTAATCTGTGTGATCGTGTCACTATCAATATCGTCCAAGGTAACATCGTTATCAATGATCTTTGCTGAAGTATCTGTGTCTTCTACCCAAGTTGTATTATCAAGACTCGTTAACGTTGGAGGTGCACTTGCTGGAGTAACATTAACTGTGACTGTATTTAAATCTGAAGTTGCTATACCCGAAACAACTACATCATCAAAAAAGACTTGTGCTACTTCAGCCGCTTCAGTTGATTGGTTTACAAAAGCACCCAACTGCAACTCGTGTGTGCCTGCTCCCAAAGTAACTTGAAATGTTTCTGTTACCCATCCTGAATCTAAAGGGGCATCCCCATCCAAAGTAATTAAAGATGTATTACTGTCTGGACTGGTATCATTTCCTAAACGAACACCGTCTATTGCTAATACTGCATCTGCATATTCATTGCTTTCGAATTCTGTCGCTACTATTAATCGATAACTAACCGTAATATCAACCAACGTTGTTTCTGTTAAAACGATATCCTGCGTCCAAGCGCCTGATAATGGAATACCTGCTCCACTGCCACCACCAACAGTTACTTCGATACCACCACCCGTTTGACCTCCTGTGCCATCATAACTGCCGCTAGCGTTTCCAGGTGTAGATGTACCAAAGACATCATCTTGATAGGTATAACCACCTTCATCGGTCGTAAAGGCATCACTTAATATTAAAGCTTGATCAGCACTGTAATCCGTTCCATCACTTGCACGATATGTGAATGTGGCATAACCCGTACCACTTTCACTTGGATCCGGTGTAAATCTTAAATCAGTAATGTTTGCAGCAGTAACCACATCACCAATTTGAACTCCTAAGCCCGTGCTTATATAGGTTAATGAACCATCTGTTTCTAAACTGGTAATTTGGATACTGTCTAATGCATCACCATCCGGATCAGAAAAAACAGTACTAAAATCAGTTAATAGAAAATCACGCGTACCATCTTCTGCAATGGTGATTGTAAAATCACCTGCGCTAGGCGCATCGTTAACTGGCGTGACAGTAACAGTTGAAGTAATTAATGGTGTACTGTCATTATCATTTGAACCGGTGTTATCACCACTATCGGTAATACTAGCAATAACAATGTCTCGTGTTGCTGCTGTTGTGCCGCCCGTATTCGGAGCCTGACTGTTGTTTTGATAAGTCATATTATCAATCAAGTTTTGTGCAGCAGCAGGAACTGCACCTGTTGTTGTAACAGTTACTGTTACATCAGTACCTGAAACAGAAACACTGACTGAATAACCACTAGTCGTTGCGATTGGTCCGCCGTTAACTAATGGAATACTGGTACCATCAATCGTTAAGACTTCATCACTACCTTCAGTAACATTAGAAACTGTAAAAACAACTTCTTCGACTGTTTGGCTTGGTTCAACCGTATCGATGATGACATTATCAAAGACATCAACTGCACTACCATCTTCAGTAAACGTTGGATTATCAACATTCGATGTTAATGTTGGCGCATCATCAGTACCTGTGATGGTTATGGTTACTGTCGCCGTCGCTGAGTTACCGCCTGGTTCTTGAACGGTATACTGGAAACTATCGGTGGTTGATTGACCATCAGCGAGATAATCAAACTGGCCGTTCGGATTATAATCATAACTGCCGTTAGCATTTAATGTGACTTCTGCACCTGAATCTAAGGTAAAGGCTGAACCAAGCGTACCACTACCACCTGTTACTGGATCGCTAACACCTGTAACGGTTAAGTTACTGTTATCTGTTCCTGCACCGGCAACGTGTTCATAGTTTTATAGATTTTTAGTTCATTACCTGTGTCTGCATAATCGATAACACCGACGACTTGTATAAATTCGCTTGCACCAATTCCTAAGGTTCCTAAATCGGCCGAAGTCTCGACAATCGCTCCACCATTATCACGAGTAATAAAATTGATCGTGTCACCATCCAAGGTAATCGCTAAGCCATCCGTTGTGCCACCTGATTCAAACAACACTTCTTCATCTGTAGTCAGAAAATCATTCGGCTTAAACCAAAGTTCAAAACTGGCACTATTTTGAGTTGGATTACCTGCACCAACTGAATCCAAGCTAACCATCGTGGCGCCATCATTAGCACTACCGTCGGGATTAAACACGAAGGCATTATTGATGCCGGGAAAATTTGATGAGGTTGATTGCGAAGTGACATTCGAACCTAAAGTCCAATTATCTGCTCCACTTACTTGATCATCCCATTGACTGCCGTCATCATCATCTAATTCCGCATCATTATTGAGGGTTAAATTAGAAGTAATAAGATCAGGTCTAAGATCCGCATCGTTATTTAATACATTGTTTGCATCAGGCAATGCACCCACTGAAAGCACACTGTCTTCATCAGTCGTACCCGCATCATTAACAGCCTGAATTTCCCCTGACACATTTATTGTTACCGTTACGGTATTCGCACCTGATGTATCAACGATAGAATAAGTAAAGGTATCGTTACCGGTAAAACCTGAAGGTGGTGTATAAACAAAATCACCATTCGCATTTAATGTGACTGAGCCACCATTAGTCGTTGCTGTTGCAACCCCAACATTACCCGTTCCACCATTCACTGCATGAACGGTAACGGTTGAATTATCGGTATCATTTTGCAGGACGCCTAAACCAGAGACTGTTAATGGTTGGCCAATTGACGTTGTGAAATTATCTGTAACGGGAACAAAATCAATAGTGAGTTCGCCTGTTGTATTATCGGAATCGATAACCGCACCACCACTGGTAATGTTCGATGCTACAACTTCAAATGAGCCTTCTGTTAAGTTTTGTGATGAGCCGGTTAAATCTAATGTCCAATTACCGCTACCATCTGTTGTTAACTCTGGATCGGTACCCAATTCATAAGCCACGCCATTTACTGTCACTCGAAGATTTGTGTTTGTGACACTGGATTCATCCCAGGTTCCGGTAATGGTCGGTTGTGAACTGTTTGAAGTCGCGATTACATCAACTTCAGGTGTGCCTAATACATCAATAGTTGAAGTTGCAACAGGGCTGTCCGGGTTGCCACTTAATCCATTATTAACAGTGAATTCTATTACTCGGTCTGTACCATCCAGCACTGTATCTGTTGTTGAATAGGTAATACTCGCAAGCGCGGCTTCATAGTTAGCGAAACTCGAGTTACCACTCAACGATATAGTGTCAGTGCCATCTCCCGTTGCAGTAATACCATAGTTTGAAAGTAAGAACGCCGCATCAACATTTAATTGATCGCCACCAATGGCATTGGTTAACGTAACAGACGCACTCGCCATATCCGTTACTGAGGAATTTGAGTCCGTTATCGTAATATCGGATGTATCAACAATGGGTATACCACTTGCATTATCACTAACGTTGTATGGATTGGTATTTTGGTAATCCAGATCCGTTGCACCGGAACTGTCATCTGCATCCAAATCAAGTAAGGAGACACTTAATGTTTGAGGAGTGGTGAATGTGACTTCTTCAAAAAGAATCGAACTTAATCGAGTTTGTGGCGCTCCTGCTCCATCGGTAATTGTTTTCAATTCAACGGTGAAGATCTCTGCTTGTTGAACTTCGAACGTAGCTGCGTAAAGTGGGTCGGCTGAAATACCACCAAAAATATTTACTGAATCAGATTGTTCTAATTCGATTGTTGTTTGGCCATTCTCATGACTCAATGCTGTATTCAGTGTAGTCGGATTATTTTGAACAACAGATACAACCGGCGCTGTAACCGACACTGCTTCACGAAGTTGGTTTGTGGTTCCGGTTCCGTCAATGTCCAGAGGGCTAACATAAGAATCAACTGTTAGGTTAATATTTGTATCGGCATTAAAATATTGAATCGTCATGGTGACAGACCATTCCTGGTTTGCACCTGCTCCACCAGCAGGCACACCTAAGCTCGGTTGCCATGCTTCATCAAAGCCCGTTACGCCATCTTCTGTATCTATTGTTGCGAGTACGGGCAAATTAGCGGCATTCCCACCTGTTAGATCATTACCCAAGTTGTCTGTCCATGTGTAACCCGTGATGGTTATAACAGCATCAACACCGGTTGCGACATCTTGATAAAGGTATTGGTCACCGACAGAGTAATCATCTGTACCGTCTGAAGTTTGTCCATAGATGTCATCCGTATCGGTACCATTAGCGCCATCAATATATTCAACTGTTGTGAATGATAAATTGACTGGCGCTAATAAGCCTTCATATGCTTCTGCATCTATTGTGACTGTACCGACATTGCCTGAGATAAACTCAAGGTCCCAGTCACCGCCAAGCTCTTCAGCACCCGTTAAGTCGTCCGATGCTGCAACATCCGCACCTGTCGCTTCGGCAAGCGCATTTGCTGCTGCTTGACCTGATTCACCTTCAGCAAAGTTACAGCCATAAAGCAGAATCTCTGCTTCTTCATTTAGCGCATTCTTTATCGTGGCAAGTTCATCTGCATGCTCGCCATTCATTGATTCTTGAGTAAGCGTACTGTTACCTAAAAACAGCTCACCATTATCACCATGAGAAATAATATGAATCGCATCAATGTCCGTGCGGTCTTGTAATACATTTGCGATTTGCTCAAGGCCATCGGAGTTTGATTCGATGAAAACAAGTTCAGCATCACTACTAACTGATGCAAGTAAGGATTGGTAATCTTCAACGCCTCTGTCAATAAAAACAACTTCATTACGATCGGCTGGAGGAACGACATCGGCTAGTGCGGCGATTAATTCGTCTGTCGTTTCATTTTCCTGATTGACTGCCTGTGCCTGGAGGTTTTCAGTGAGAGCTTGCTCAGCTTGATCTTGTGCAACTTCATCCGCAGCGACTTCCGCACCAGTAGCAACACCAGCCGCATCGAACATAATTCTCGGTTCGAGCGCTTGAAGGGAGTCCGAAACGCTCATTTTCTGAGGACCATAACTGTCATGCGCCCCGTCATAAAAAAGCTTCGAGCGAGTCTGTTTTGGATGTTCAGTTCTTCGTTTTAGAAAATTAAACATTTGTATCTTCGCTGAATCCCACTATTTATGGGAATTCAGAACCCCCTAATTTTTGGCAAAATATCTCTAACCAGCGCAATTCTCGTTCCATAATTAGCTTTTTACCTCAACTAAATGCTTATTAATCCATTAACTGTGATGAAGTACGCATTATGCCTGTATTTAATATTTATATATGTGAATTTGTTCATATTTTTTACAATCGTTTAAATTTATTTTTTATTACTTTTTATTATAAATAAACCTTAATAAATAACTTATTATTATTAAAACACATAAACAGTCGCTAATTTGAGACGACGAAATATAACACTAAAGTGTAATAAAAATATATCGGCAATTACCCCTAAAATATGAGTTTTTTAATTTTTTAAATCTAAGAAACCTGCTTTCATTATTATTTATAATAATCAATTACTTAGATAAATATTTTATGAAATTTAATAATTAATGTGTATTAGAGTGTTTCGGTAGGAATAATTCCCTTTATGACAATCATTAAATTTATGACTGTATTTGGAAAATTTAAATGACTTTTAAAATTAACAGTTTTGTCTTCAACAGAGAATACTAGAATGCCATTAAAAGTATTTTAACAGCAGTTAGTTACAATTTAAGTTTTTTAGGGTGTATTTATCTGCATTTAGCTACATATCTAAAAGCAATAAAAATTATGGAAGAGAAAACTGTATCAAATAAACGACACTAACTTGCGTGCCGAACAATGATAATTATTTTATGTTGATTGATTCAATCAAACGCCAATCATCATGCTGAATATGAACATACCATTTGCCTACCATCAGTTTCGATAAATTACCTCGGTATGTTTCTTTTTCCGTTAATAATAAATTGGCCTCTTTATCAAAACCGGCACGCGTCGCGTTTAGAAAAGTGACTGATAGGTTTTCTGGATAAATAAAACTATGATTTGCTTTAAGCTTGATGACTACTTCTTCCAGCCTCTGATCGATTAGTATTTTTGCCTGCAACTGATAACCCAACGCGGTTTGATCGCGTTCCAATGTACGATTTATTTGCAGACCTTCCTTATAGTAATCATCGACGACTAAACCATCATTCGATTTAAGCGCCAGATTAATCGTAATAATTCCCCCAACGATAGCAAGACACGGAAAAAAAATGACCATCCAGACATAGTGCTCTTTATACCAAGGAAGCCGTTGATCGTTTTCATCTAACATATTCATAAATTTATGGTCCTAAGAATTTCGCTTCTTCTTTTGCACTCAATTCAACATTGTCTTTCGCAGTCAATGTAAAATAAATAACACTGCTACGTTGCTTAAGGTTTTCTTCATCTGCACGTACACGCACAGGTAAATCTGCAACACTAGCACCACTAACAACTATTTCTTCTTTATCAACTAATAAGATTAAATCTTTAACGCCGTCTACATGGAGATTAAATTCATGTGTTTCGTCATCCTTATTTATTAACTTCAAGGTATAAATATTTTCAATCAAGCCTACTGTTTCACGGTATAGTTGGTTTCGATCACGAATAATATCAAGGTCTATCAACTTCCGTTGACTTAAGGTAAAGACAAATAGAGAACTGAACAAAACAAGTATCACAAAATAAATTACAACCCGAGGCCTTAGTATACGAGATTCTTTTCCCTCTATAGCGTGTTGCGTTGTATAACGAATTAAGCCCTCCGGGTAATTCATTTTTTTCATAACGTTATTACAAGCATCAATGCAGGCTGAGCATCCTATACATTCATATTGCAACCCTTCACGAATATCTATTCCTGTCGGGCAAACCTGAACACACATTGTGCAATTAATGCAATCACCCAAACCCTCTGCTTTATAATCTGAGTTCGCACGTCTTGTTCCTCTTGGTTCACCACGCTTATTATCATATGAAATGATAAGTGTATCTTTATCAAACATTGCACCTTGAAATCGAGCATACGGACACATGTATTTACAAACTTGTTCACGCATCCAGCCAGCGTTTATATAAGTCGCCATAGTAAAGAAAAAAATCCAGAACATTTCCCAACCACCCAACTGAAAGGAAAACAAATGTCTGCTTAAGATTTCTTCAGAAGAAAAGTAAGCAACAAAAGTAACGCCTGTTGCACCCGCTACAATTAGCCAAAGAAGATGTTTAATAAATTTACGTGAAACCTTTTGAAAAGACAGTTTAGCTTTATCCAGTTTCATTTGTTGTAAGCGCGTTCATTCTATTTTTCTTTCTATCCAGAGGAAAACTTCTGTCCAAACTGTCTGCGGACAGGAATAACCGCACCACAAACGACCAGCAATAGCAGTAAAGAAAAACAAACTATAAGCAAGGAGGATTAATATGAACGCCAGAAACAAAAAGTCTTGCGGCCAAAAGGTATAACCAAAGATATAAAATTTTCTGGCTGGCAAATCAAATAAAACAATCTGCCGGCCATTTAGTTCAACCCAAGGAAGGATAAAATATAAACCTAATAAAACAATAACAGCTGACACACGAAGCCAAGCAAACAGTCCTTTTACCTGACGCGGGTATATTTTTTGCCTATGTTCATATAAAGACTGTTCAACAATATCAGACTTGTTATCCGTATCGTTAATTTGTTCCATATTTATTCAGTCAAACTGGCTATATATGCTGCTAATAAATGTACTTTTGCTTCACCAAGAAACTCTTTGTGGCCTGGCATATTACCTGTTCGTCCCAAGTTAACTGACTCGATGATCTTCTTTTGTGAGCCACCGTATAACCAAATATCATCGGTTAAATTAGGTGCGCCAAACATAAAATTTCCTTTACCTTCTGCACCATGACACATCGCACAGTTCGCATCATAAATACTTTTACCAGAAGCAGCGTGTATATCATCAACAACACGCCCTGCCAATTGTTCAACATAACTAACAACATTAAACACTTCTTCTTCCTTTAAAATACTATTCCATCCTGGCATAGCCCCTTGTCGACCATCCATAATGGATTTTTTTATCGCTTTAGGTTCACCACCATATAACCAGTCATCATCACGTAAATTAGGATAGCCTCTCGCACCTCGAGCGTCCGAACCATGACAGGTTGTACAATAGCTTGCATAAAGCCGTTCACCTATCCTTAATGCGACCTCATCTTTTGCAAGAGCTGCTATATCTGTATTTTTAAACTTTTCAAACAAAGGACCGTATGTTTTGTCAGCATATTCCTGTTCTTTTTCAAGTTGTCCTACTTGAGTCCATCCGAGCATGCCGGCATATGATCCTAAACCTGGATACATAATAAGGTATCCCACGCTCCAAAAAATAGTAAATACAAAAGCATACAACCACCATCTAGGTAAAGGTGTATTTAACTCTTGAATATCATCCCAGGTATGCCCTGTGTTTTCGTTTTCATCGCCTGCTTTCTTCTTTGAAAATTTAAGCAGAAAGACAAGTAAAAAAATAATACTGAATATAGTTGTTAAACTTATAAACCATGTCCAAAAACCACTAGTAAAATCAGCCATGGCTCTCCTCCTTATTTTCATCTAACTGAGATGAATCCTCTGCAAAAGGAATCCTGGCTGCCTCATCAAAGTTTTCTTTCTTTTCTCGCAACACCCAAACAACAATCCCAAAAAAGACCAGCGCTACTAAAACTGTCCATGCTGAAAATAAAATACCCATGTTATATCCTCACACTCATCGTCTCGTTTTAACGGCTGTGCCTAACTTCTGCAGGTAAGCAATCATTGCATCCATCTCTGTTTTACCTTCAATTAATGCAGGTGCTTTTTCTATTTATTAATCCGAATAAGGTGCGCCAAGTTTTCTTAATGCTTTCATCTTGGTTTTTATGTTTGAAGTATCCAGCGTGTTTTTTTCCAGCCATGGATAACCCGGCATGATTGATTCAGGAACAACATCTTGTGGTCGAATTAAATGTACTCGATGCCATTCATCACTGTAACGTCCACCGACGCGATGTAGATCAGGACCTGTTCGTTTCGAGCCCCATTGAAAAGGTCGGTCATAGACAAACTCACCAGCAAGCGAGTAATGCCCATAACGCTCGACTTCTGCTCTGAATGGCCTAATCATCTGCGAATGACAGGTATAACAACCTTCTCTGACATAAACATCACGCCCCGATAGTTCCAGAGCTGAATACGGCGTAAGTCCTTCGACAGGTTCTGTTGTTGAATGCATAAAGAACAAAGGAATAATTTGAACAAGGCCACCGATACTGATCATGATGACTATTAAGATCATCATTAAACCAATGTTTTTTTCTATTTGTGTATGTTGTAACGCCATTTCTTATCACTCCTTAATGTGCGCCAACTGGCTCTGGAATTTCTGCTACTACAGGCTTGGTTCCGGCAATAGTTTTCCATAAGTTATATGCCATCACTAAAGTACCTGACAGAAATAACACACCACCAAGTAAACGAATGATGTAAAAAGGATGCATTGCTTCTACGGATTCAACAAAGCTATAAGTTAATGTGCCATCATCGTTAACTGCACGCCACATTAAGCCTTGCATAATGCCGGCAACCCACATTGATACAATGTAGAGTACGACTCCAATTGTTGATACCCAGAAATGGACTTCGATTAACTTAACACTGTAAATCTTCGTCCCATATAAGCGTGGAATCAGGTTATACATACACCCCAGACTGATGAATGCAACCCAACCCAATGCACCGGAATGTACATGTCCAATAGTCCAGTCAGTATAATGAGAGAGGGCATTAACTGTCTTAATCGACATCATTGGACCTTCAAATGTAGACATGCCATAAAAAGAGAGAGAGACAATTAACATGCGTAAAACAGGATCAGTGCGTAACTTATGCCAAGCTCCTGATAAGGTCATAATTCCGTTTATCATACCGCCCCAAGAAGGTGCTAATAAAATAATAGACATCACCATACCCAAAGATTGTGCCCAATCAGGTAAAGCTGTGTAATGTAAATGGTGAGGACCAGCCCAGATATAAGTAAAGGTTAACGCCCAGAAATGAACAATTGATAAACGATATGAATAAACCGGGCGTTGCGCCTGTTTCGGAATGAAATAATACATCATGCCAAGAAAACCGGAAGTCAGGAAGAAACCAACTGCATTATGCCCGTACCACCATTGAACCATCGCATCTTGTACGCCGGCATAAATCGAATAGGATTTTACCAAACTAACCGGGACGGCCAGGCTGTTAAATATATGAAGTACAGCAATAGTGATAATGTACGCTGCGAAAAACCAGTTAGCCACATAGATATGTTTGATCTTTCGTTGCATTATTGTGCCGAAAAAAACAATGGCATAAGCCACCCAAACAACAGTAATTAAAAGATCAATCGGCCATTCAAGTTCTGCATACTCTTTTGAACTGGTAATGCCCAAAGGCAAAGTAATTGCTGCAAGGACAATCACCGCTTGCCAGCCCCAGAAAGTAAATGCAGCTAATTTATCGAAAAATAATCGCGTGTGACAAGTTCGTTGCACAATGTAATATGATGTTGCAAACAAGGCTGAACCACCAAAAGCAAAAATAACAGCGTTGGTATGCAAAGGTCGAAGGCGGCCATACGTTAACCAGGGGATATCAAAGTTAAGTGCAGGCCAGGCCAATTGTGCCGCAATGATAACGCCGACTAGCATACCCACTATGCCCCATATAATCGTCATAATGGCAAACTGACGAACGACTTTGTAGTTATAGGTATTACTATCAGTCATACTGACGGCTCTCCATAGGGTTAAAACTATTTAATTAGTAGTTAAAAATTTAATTAATATTTCCGGTGAGTTCCTGACACAATTGTTTATCATTATTAAAGTTACAGATTAGAGTATGTGTTAAAGCAATACCTATCATAACCATAGACATGCCGAATGCAGACAAAGTTAAAATAGATAACGCGCTCATCTATCCTCTCACTTTTTAATTCTTTTATTTACGGCTTACATTCTTTACTAAAGACTTGGAAAAGAGTTTGATCCAGATCAAAAAGTTGCGCATTGCAGCAAATAATTGTTTTTTGTTACAAAAGTTTGGATAAAATCCACACATGAAGAACCCGTGCTTTCATTGTGGTGAAGCGATACCCGATAACCTGAACCTGCTTGTCGAAATAAACAATAAGGCAGAAGCAATGTGCTGTTATGGCTGCGAAGCAGTAGCTAGACAGTTGGTTGAATTTGGTTTAACAGACTATTACCGACATAGAACCAACTTACCGGAAACACCTCAGGAACTAGTACCTGAAGAACTAAAAAAATTATCAGTGTTCGATGATCCACAAGTTCAATCTGAATTTGTAAGTAGTGATACAGAACACAACAAGGAAGTAAAATTAATCATTGAAGGTATCAGTTGTCCGGCGTGTACCTGGCTAATTGAATCCCGGCTCACAAAATTACATGGCATTAAACAGGTCAGTTTAAATTATTCAACACAACGTTGCCGAGTAGTGTGGCAAGAAGATGAAGTCACCTTAAGCAAAATTCTCGAGTCCATTTCGCAACTTGGTTATAGCGCATTGCCATATAACCATAAACAGCGCGAACTGCTTTATGAAAATGAAAGAAAGTCACAATTATTAAGACTGGGTATTGCCGGTTTGTTTGGTATGCAGGTGATGATGATTGCGATTGCTTTATACTTTGGCGATGCGTCAGGAATAGAGGATCAATATCGCATTTTCTTTAATTGGGTTAGTTTGCTTTTAACGTTACCGGTATTGATGTTTTCGGGTAAACCATTGTTCTCTGGTGCTTTGCGTGATTTAAGAAATAAACGACTCGGCATGGATGTGCCGATTACGCTGGGCTTAAGTATCGCCTTTTTTGGCAGCTTATGGTCAATCCTTCAACAAAATGGTCATGTTTACTTTGACTCTATCGTTATGTTTATCTTTTTTATTCTTGGTGGTCGTTATCTTGAGTTTATGAGTCGAAAAAAATCCACGGCCTACCTTGATAAGACAACCTCAATACTCCCGCCTTATGCCACACGTATAAATAACAATGACGAACAGGAAGTGATTAAACTCAGTAAAATCGCTGTATCGGATCATGTGTTGGTCAAACCGGGCGAAGTCATCCCAATTGATGGTGTTATTTATCAAGGGCATTCGTCTGTTGATGAATCAATAGTAACAGGCGAAAGCCTACCGATTGAAAAGAAAGTCGGTTCAAAGGTCATTGGCGGTAGTACGAATAATGAATCGCCCTTATATATCAGGGTCGAAAGTATTGGTGAAAGAACACTGCTGTCCAATATTGCCCGTATTATAGATAAGGCCAGTCGTAATAAACCTGCGACCATACTATTAGCAAACAAAATCGTTTCTATTTTTATAGCGTTTGTAATATTGATAGCATTTGTTGTTGGCTTTTACTGGTATAGCATTGATCCAGCCCAGTGGCTGACTATTACTATCTCAGTATTAGTTGTCAGTTGTCCTTGTGCATTATCGCTTGCCACACCAACAGCTTTATCATCAGCCGCTACAGCATTAATGCAAAATGGTGTTGCGTTATTAAATAATGATTCGATTGAGAAAATTACAAAATCAAATTGTTTTGTCTTCGATAAAACAGGAACACTAACTAAAGGGAAACTGAAGTTAGAGCATGTAAAAGTCTTTAATGAAGACTTTAGTGAAGAAAAAGTATTAAAAATTGCATCAGCACTTGAATCCGCTTCAGAACACCCATTAGCAAAAGCAATTTGTGATGCGTCTAATAACGACAAACCTTGTGAAGTTACAAATATCAAAAATTTCCCAGGACAAGGCATCAGCGGTTTTATTAATGAAACATGGTTTATAGGAACAGAACCGTTTGTTAAAGCTAATATTTCAGAAAATAATTTCCAAGAAAATAGTTCAGACCTGTCTTTAAGAAAAGTTTATTTAGCGAATACTGATGCTGTTATCGCCATTTTATATTTTACTGATGAATTACGTAAGGAAAGCGCTGATTTAATCATATATCTAACAGAGAAAAAGAAGAAAATTATTTTAATGAGTGGCGACCACCACTCTATTGTCAAACAGCTTGCTGATACACTTGGCATCAATGAATTTGAAGCTCCACTCAGACCTGAAAACAAACATGAAAACATCAATAAATTACAAAAAGATGGTTTCCATGTTTGTATGATTGGTGATGGCATTAATGATGCGCCAGCATTCGCACAGTCCGATGTCGCAATAGCAATGACTGAAGCCAGCGATATTACTAAACTTAATGCCGACATGTTACTTTTAAATAATAACATCGGCACACTTAAAACCATGTTACAAATTGCCGGAAAAACAAACCGAACAGTGAAGATAAATTTCGCCTGGGCATTAGCATATAACCTGACAGCATTACCTTTTGCGATACTTGGTTATATTACACCCTGGATGGCAGCATTGGGCATGTCCTTAAGCTCATTGATTATAGTGATTAATGCCAGCAAAATAACATCAACAGACTATTCCTAAGGTAGCTGTAATGGAAATCGTTTTTTTATTAATTATTGTTTCATTATTTTTTATTGCGCTATTAGCAGGCGCACTTTATTGGGCGATAAAATCCGGACAGTTTGATGACATGGAAGGACATGGGCATGAAATCCTGATAGATGATGAGGACGTTAAACCCGATAAACAGAACGAGTCGGCTAATTAATGTCGATGATGCATATGGGCTGAATCACCAACTTGCTCAACTTGGTGTTGTTTGCTTTTATGGTTTTCATGTTGATGACTTTCTTGCATCAAGGTCATAGACAACGGTAAAGCTACAGCAATTACAATAAGCACTGTTGCAGTAAACCATCTTAATTGTTTGTGCTGTCGAAACTGGTTTAAGTACTCAATAAAATAACCTGCTGAAATCATGGTAGGTAATGTGCCTAAACCAAAGCACAACATAATCAGCATACCATTCAAGGCTGAACCTGTTGTTAGACTGAACAACAATGCTGAATAAACCATACCGCAAGGCAACCAGCCCCAAACCATGCCAAACAGAAACGCTTTAATAAAATTATCAACAGGCAATAAACCTTTGGCCAGCGGCTGAGCACGTTTCCATAGAGTCATACCGATGCTTTCAAGTCGCATTGATAGCTGAAACAAGCCCAGGATATTTAAAGCAATACTAATCAAGATAATAGATGCTAGGAGTTGTAAAACGAAATGAATATTAAATTGCGCCAGTAATTCAGCCAGCGCTAAACCAAACAGCCCCATTAACAGACCGGCAATAGAATAACTAATGGTGCGGCCAAAATTATACGCGAAACTACTTTTAAGGTTTTTTTTCTTCTTCGATTTATTGATTTCGTTACTGTCAGAAGTAACTAACATTAGACTGGAAATAAAACCGCCACACATACCAACACAATGCAAAGAACTAAAAAGCCCCAGATTAAAAGCAATAATAAGATTAATAATCATGAAGAAATATGTAACACAATAACACTGTGTTTTTATGAACTACATTAGGCAACAGAGTTTTTTTCTTATCAGAAAATCCCTCACACATGGAACGTAAAGTATCTATGTCTTCCAAAAAAACTGTTTTCTTATCTATTCTAATCAATCCGTTTTTCTGAAACTTCGTAAATAGTCGACTTACTGTTTCAATGGTTAAACCAAGATAGTTGCCTATATCTTGTCGTGACATCGGTAGGTTATATTCTTTTGCTGAATAACCCAGATTCTTAAATCGTGTAGAAAGGCTAATAATAAATGTTGCCAGCCGTTCTTCAGCACTACGTTTATTTATAGTGAGTAATAATTTATTTTCTTTTGACAATTCGCGACTCATCAAACGGAATATTTGATCCTGAAGCCCAGGGATATTGGCACTGATTTCATTTATTTTTTCATAAGGAATCGAACAAACCGTTGTTGTTTCAAGAGTGATAGCAGAGCAACTGTGTTTATGATGCTCTACCGCATCAAAGCCCAAAATTTCTCCCGGAAAATAGAAACCAATAATTTGTTCTTCTCCAGACTCATTCGAGTCATAAAGTTTGACTGAACCGGAGCGCACCGCATAAAAGGACTGGAAATCATCGTTCGTACGAAAAATATATTGGCCTTTTTGCATTGGCCTTGAACCTTTTACGACATGATCCAGTTTTTCCATGTTTTCAGCATTTAACCCCCGAGGAAGACAAAGTTCCTGCAAGTTACAATTTGAGCATGTAGCTTTGATCTTGGAAAAATCGATGACGGTGTCTGGTGAAGTCATGTCTGTTTTATTATTTATACTTTATAGTCTTATTCTAGTTTTTATTGAGATAGTTACAATCAATGTTTTCGATATTTATTCACGAAAAGCACTAATTCTGCAATATTTCACTGTACCCATCAGCGTCATGTGAACCAAAATACTTAAGAGATAATGGTCAACTAAACAATAGGGGTAAAAAACTGAAGTTGTTGAGATGCATGGCGCGCCCGGAGGGACTCGAACCCCCAACCCTCGGGTTCGAAGCCCGATACTCTATCCAGTTGAGCTACAGGCGCCTATTTGATTGCCTGAAGTAATTAATAATTCTATTTATGCTCAGAATGTTGCTGATAGGTAGAAGCATTATATCATTCTTTTTTGTTATAAACATGAGCTTTAATTTCATTAATGATACAAGCAAGTTTATGATTTAAGTAAGATTCTTAACTTAAATATATATTGATCTTAATCAAGATTGTCGGCACAAATATAAGCTATATTTATTATAAAAAATAATGGGATGGTTGAACATGAGAATAAGAACATTATTAATAGCAGTTTTTCTAACTTTTCACATTAATTCAGCTGTCGCTAAATCAGCTGATGAAGTTGTCTATGAAACAACCTGGGAAGTTTTAAATCAACTTGAACTCCATGAAGAGCGACTAAAAGCCGAGCCTGAATATATACAAACAATTGTGCGGAATTTAATCGCACCACATATGGATTTTGTTACGATGTCTGCTATTACTTTAGGCAGTTCCTGGGAGAAGCTGACTAAAGATGAACAAAATTGTTTTAGCATTTCTTTTAAAAACTTACTTATTGAACGCTATGCTTATATTCTTTTAAGTTACCGAAACCAGAATATCCATTATCAATCTGCTGAACCTATTGGTGAAAAGGGATATGTCTCAATTAGACAAACTCTGACTCGCCCGGAAGTTAAACCCTTAATACTTGAATATCCTATGCGACCTGATAATGATACATGGAAAGTTGTCGATCTTGTTGTTGATAGTGTTAGTTTACTTAGAAACTACCGAAAGATGTTCGACCAAGAAATTAAAAGCGCTGGATTTCCTGAATTTATTAAAACACATCAAAACTGCCATTAAATAAAGTCACTCTGAAATACAGAGATAATAATACCTGTGAATCTATCAGCGATTTACAAAGAACGTATACTTAATAACCCTATCAGGGTAATCCTTGTTTTTTTATGTCTGTCTTTAATTGCTGCTTATTACTCACCCGACTTTGAACTCGATGCTTCAGGTGAGTCTTTAATTCTGGAAAATGATCAAAGCCTAAATTATTACCGTGAAATAAGTCAAAAATATAAATCTGATGATTTCATCATTATTACCTTTCAACCTAAAACAGATTTATTAAATGAAGATTCACTAAATGCGATTCGTGCGATGCGCGATGACCTGTTAAAGATTGAAAGCATCAAATCAGTCAGCTCGATATTGGATGCCCCTATTATATATGAATCAGGCTTATCTATATCGGAACTTACGCAAGGTTTGCCTTCAATAGATTCTGGCAATGTAAGCAAGGAACTGGCATTTAAAGAATTTAAATCCAATCCTCTTTATAGTGAACTATTAACAAACCAGAATTTTAGCATCACCGCCTTACAGGCTCTGTTTAAACGAGACCTAGAATACGATTCATTATTAAACCGCCGTCAAATATTACAATCAAAGCAAGATGAATTAACAAAAAAAGAAATTACTGAGGTTGAACAATTAAATCAAAAGATAAAACAGAAAAACAAATTACAGTCAGCACAACGTGAACTGGATATAAAAGAAATAAGAAGAATAATTGAAAGACAACGGCAACACGGTAAGCTCTTTCTGGGAGGCATTCCCATGATTACCGTTGATATGATTCAGTTCATACAACATGATTTAATCGTGTTTGGCAGTGGTGTATTTATTTTTTTACTCATTATCCTGACATTGTTTTTTCATAAACCGCGCTGGGTCATGTTACCCATGTTAATTTGCGGTGTAACGGGTTTATTGACCATTGGCTTCATGGCTTATGCCGGTTGGGCGATAACAGTAATCTCTTCCAACTTTTTGTCTATTTTATTAATCATAACCTTATCCATAACCATACATCTGATTGTTCGTTATCGGGATTTGCAACTTCAACATCCTGAAGCGCATCATAATGAACTGGTTCAGCTGGCGATGTCTTCAATGGCTCAACCGTGTTTCTATACTGTACTAACAACAGCCGTCGCATTTATATCCTTAGTCGTCAGTGAAATTCGTCCGGTAATCGATTTTGGTTGGACGATGGTGCTCGGTCTAGGCATCGCGTTTATTGTCAGTTTTACGATCATGCCTGCTGTTTTATTGTTGCTTGATAATGTTGCTTTACCAAAGCAAAAAGATACAACAAAAAAGATAACCCTGAGTTTAGCAAAACTGGTTCACCAATCACCGCTATCTATTATCCTCGTTTCTCTAGTGCTTATTCTTTCTATAGGTTTTGGTATTTCCAAACTTGAAGTAGAAAACCGTTTTATTAATAACTTTAAATCAGACACAGAAATCTATCAGGGTTTGAAAGTTATCGATAATGAATTGGGCGGCACTATGCCACTCGAAATCATTATTGATCCGGACACGAATTTTCTGACGATGGCAAAAGAACTGGATGAAGAAACGAATGAACTTGATGCGCTTTTCTTTGATGAAGCAGAAGACGAAGTCAAACCGGTTTACTGGCTTAATCCAACTATGCTTGATAAAGCGCGACAGGTTCAACAACACCTGGAATCTTATCCCGTTATTGGCAAAGTTATTTCTATCGTCACTTCAATCGATATTGTTGAGAAGTTAAATGGCGCTTCTTTTGATGAATTTGAACTTGCTGTTGTACGCAAACGAATCCCGGAAGAAATTGAAAAAGAAATTGTAAAACCTTATTTATCAGAGGACTCGAATCAAATTCGTTTTGGTATTCGCATTATTGAATCCGATCCTAACTTAAACAGGAAAGCATTATTATCAAGTATTGAAAACTTTCTCGTCGATGAGATGAAGTTTGAAAAAGAACAGGTACATCTGACAGGCATGATGGTGCTATATAATAATATGTTACAAAGTTTGTTTCGCTCACAAATCTTAACTATTGGCGCGGTATTCATCGCCATACTCATTATGTTTATTCTTTTATTTCGCAATATATCGTTGGCTTTGATTGCTATCGTTCCAAATATTTTTTCTGCTGCATTTATCCTTGGCATAATGGGTTGGGTAGGCATACCGCTTGATATGATGACGATTACAATTGCTGCTATCACAATCGGAATTTCTGTTGACGATACTATTCATTATATACACCGCTTACAAAAAGAATTTCCTGTTGATCGTAATTACAAAGAAGCAATAAATCGCTGCCATGGAGGGATAGGAAAAGCAATGTATTACACCTCTGTCGCTATTATCTTTGGTTTTGGATTACTTTCATTTTCTAATTTTATTCCAACAATTTACTTTGGCTTATTAACAGGTTTCGCGATGTTAGTTGCTTTAGCAGGTGACTTGCTATTGCTTCCGGCTATTGTACTCATAACAAAACCTCGCATTTATTAATGAACGATAAAACAGTCTCTTTAAAAGAAGTTTATCGCTTCAATTAATAACCTATTATGGCCTGGGTAATATTTTAGGTGCCGGTATTTATGTATTGGTTGGTAAAGTTGCTGGTCATGCAGGATTGTTTGCACCTTTATCCTTTCTTATTGCTTCTTTAATTGCTGCACTAACTGCATTTACCTATGCCGAGCTTTCATCCCGTTATCCTTTAAGCGCAGGTGTCGCAATTTACTTACAACGAGGCTTTAATATTTCAACATTATCATTAATTGTTGGTTTACTAATGATTCTAACCGGTATTGTTTCAGCAGCAACTATATCACGCGGCTTTATCGGCTATGTACAGATTCTGATTCAACTGCCCGATGAATTAATTATTATTTTATTAGTCAGTCTATTATGCAGCATTGCAGTATGGGGCATTGTAGAGTCAGTTCGAACAGCTGTTTTTTTTACAATGTTAGAAGTATTTGGATTATTACTTATAATAATTGTTGCCACTCCGGAAGCATTAGAAGCATCAAGTGAAATGTCCGAATTCCATAAACTTGATAGCCCTGTCACTGTACAAGGTATTTTTATCGGTGCTGTTCTGGCTTTTTATGCTTTTATCGGCTTTGAAGACATGGTTACTGCTGCTGAAGAGGTAAAGGATCCTGTAAAAAATATGCCGAAAGCAATCCTATCCGCCTTAGTCATTGCTACGCTTTTGTATTTCTTAATTACTTTCTTATGTATCGCCACCGTCCCTCCTGATGAATTAGCACAATCCAAAGCACCACTAGCTTTAGTTTATGAACGCGTTACCGGTAATAAACCGGTATTAATTAGTGTCATAGGAATTTTTGCTGTAGTGAATGGTGCATTAATACAGATTATTATGGCATCTAGAATATTTTATGGTTTGAGCCGCGAAGGTTGGTTGCCAGAACTGATTGGCAGGGTCAATACAAAAACCAAAACACCGATTAATGCAACGGTGATGGTTTCAATAATGATTATAATAATGGCCTTATGGTTGCCAATAGAAACATTAGCAAAGGCAACCAGCTTTTTATTATTTATTTTATTCACTAT
This sequence comes from Pseudomonadota bacterium, assembly GCA_038142205.1. Taxonomy (GTDB): domain Bacteria; phylum Pseudomonadota; class Gammaproteobacteria; order Eutrophobiales; family Eutrophobiaceae; genus UBA7359. The sequence goes on from JAYQJO010000001.1 coordinate 1,706,692, forward strand.
GGTCAATCTTGCTCTTTGGCGTATCAAACAACGAGAACAAAGCCACCCTGAAAACATTATTAAATTACCATTATGGATCCCCATTGCTGGTGCTATAACGTCTTTTGCATTTGTTATTTTTCAAATCATTATCGAAACAAGCTAACTTAGAGTAACTTGCAATTACTCTTATGATTCTTAAAGGAAATAATGAATAAGATTTTTAAATAATGTAATACTTCTTTATGTAACAAAATCAGTATTTACATACGTTCCTTCTGATGAGGTGTCTGTTAAATGTAATTTATTATTGTCAGATACAAGGACATGTAAATGTCTTCTTGAAACATGCTTTTGCGTTGGATCAATCTTTAACGAGCATTTCTCACTTCGGCCAATTGTATTTTGGCCTTTGTTTAAACTTCTGGCACCAGAATTATCGATAAAACTAATACTGTCATTCATCGCGATAAGTTGACAAGGATAAGAAGAAAGACGCATTTCTATCTTTTTACCGGGAGTAAGATTTATTAAGACTTTTTTATTTTTTGGCAATAACCTAAAACCATCATCTGTAGAAATATCCGGTTTTATTTCATTACGAAGTTGGCTAACCGCCCAGGTTGCCCCAAAATCAATGGGCTGTTCATTTGAACCTTGGAGCAGCTCACCACTATAACGTTCTTTTTCTGAGAGAATGTATTCAATAGTCTCTTCAACAGTTGAAATATATTTTAAATATTTCGTTATTACTGTAACCCTAACATCATTAATTTCTTCAGAAGTATTATTCAATGCTTGAAATATATCTCGCCACGCCTGATCGTTAGAGAACATTTGAGTGTCGAGTTCGCGCATAGAGCGCTCGATGCTATCAGGTTTATCAACAATATCATTGAGTACTCTTATCAATGATTTATTTGCTTTATTAACTTCTTGCTGCTGCTGCTTTAACTCATCAATTGACATCTTCAACAAATCAGCAAGTTTACTCGCCGAAACAGAAGTTCGCCCGTCAAGGCAAAAAGCAATTTCTGCAGACGAACTAAAAACCAGTGTTTGGCCACCGACTTCTAATTCCAATGGTTTATTAAAGAGGTTATCTAACATAAATCTTCGAAACTAATTCTCAGAACAAAGTTCTATAAAAAATTTTAAATTTTTAACCAAGCTATAACATGGTCTAGATTAAGTTTAGAACCTAATCAACTGAAAATACAACAGTTTTAATAGCAAATCATGTAAATAATGTACAATTTCCTCTATTATTTAATCCAAACTCACCCAAACTGCTGATTTTTTTCATATTAGCCCTTAGATCCAAGCACCAGTAAATATAATGCTAACTTCCTATGATGCATAAATTATAGAGCCTTAACTAATAAAATCCTTTCTATTTATTTCATAAAATGATTTTTTAATTTTGCTTTGAAACGCAACCCAAGCTGCATACTCGGCTCATCTTGAAATAAACAGGTTTTTTTAGTTAACAGTGAGGAGGCTGAAGGTATTGCTGCAAATAATGAAACAGGAGAAAAAGAAAAGAAAGCCGCTACAACAACACTACTATGCGATTTTAAAAAAGAACGACGAGTGAGATTATTCATTCTTCTAGCATAGTACTTTTAGTGTAATAATTCTTTCATCCATCTGATTAAAGAAGCACAGCATGCGCTGACAACAGCACCAAGCTTTGTAAAAATATTATTTTTACTCTAGTTGTTAGGTTAGTTAGAGCTGGTACTATTTATTAATTGTCATTCTTTTTAGAGTGTTATCTTTTTTCACAAAATGGTGGTACAACGCAGCTGAGGCATGTCCTAATATTAGGAGCCATACAACCCACGCTCCAAGTATCTCTTTATGAATGAAGTCTATCGGTTTTTCGAATTCCTTAAATGTCATACCCAGTCCATTGCTGACCAATGACTCGAATAATGCTGTACTTTCAAATTTGGGTATATCGAACATAAAAAAATACTCGGTATCTACCCCAGTCCCCACATAACCCGTAATCGGCATGATTATCATAATGAAATACAAAGTATAATGACCAATATGTGCTGCTAAATGTTCCAGTTTAGAACCCGGTTCCAAATCCGGCGTACGGTTAGAGATACGCCAAATAATCCGAAGAACAACAATAACAGCTATCGTGACGCCAATTGATAAATGTAATTGAAGTGCAGTCCAGTTCTCTGGTGTTTTCTCTTCTGTAAACCAATGTCGATAATAAACACTGATATATGAACACAAAAAAAGAAATGCCGTACCCCAATGTAACCATTTTGCGATTGAACCATAGTTGTCAGTTGTATTTTTTAAATGCTTCAACGTATTACCCCTAATCCCAGGAAATTTTACACCTAATAATCTACCATATAGTAATGCAATGTTGTCAGTTCACTCTTTACCTACTTGCTCATCTGTAATTTTCATATGTGCACCATCACAAAAAGGGGCATTAGCAGTATGCTTGCATTGACATAAATAGGCTTCTCCCTCTTTTTCAGCAGTAAAAACCTTTGGTGTAAAATCAGTGCCTACATGTGAACCGTCACAAAATGGCTGACTACTTGAACGACCACATGTACAAAAATAATAATCTTCATTTTTTCAAGCATGACTGCAGTTGGTTTGTTATCAGCAATGATTGGGTTATTCATTTTTATGTTTCCTATTGTTTAATTAATAATTAAAGGTTAGCTCTATTATGTGGTTCTAAATAATTTATCTCCGGGCCGAGTGGAACAACACCACTTGGATTTATCGTGTTATGGCTACCGTAGTAATGGTGTTTTATATGATGCATGTTGATAGTTTCAGAAATACCGGGTTGTTGATAAAGATCACGAGTATACGCCCACAGATTAGAATATTCGTATAGATGTTTTAAGTTACACTTAAAGTGTCCGTAGTAGACAGGGTCGAAACGGACTAATGTTGTAAACAAACGCCAATCTGCTTCCGTGATCTGATCGCCCAATAAATAACGCTGTGTTTGTAAACGTTGTTCTAACCAATCCAGTGTTTCAAACAAAAGAACAGCAGCATCTTCATAAGCTTGCTGGCTTGTAGCAAAGCCGCATTTATAAACACCATTATTTACTGTGTCATAGGTTCTCGAATTAATTTGGTCAATCTCATTGCGTGATTTTTCTGGATAATAATCGCCTGACTTTGCACCGAGATGATCAAACGCGCTATTAAACATACGGATGATTTCTGATGACTCATTAGAAACGATAGTGTTGGTGTGTTTATCCCAAAGTATGGGTACTGTGACGCGACCGGAGTATTGCTTATCTGCTTTTAGATAAACATCACGTAAGTATTCAGTGTTATTAACCGAATCTTTAATCACATCATCACCCTGATTAAACGTCCAACCGTCTTCAGTCATATACCAATGCACAACGGACAAAGAAATCATGTCTTCCAGTTTTTTAAGATTACGAAAGATCAATGTGCGATTAGCCCATGGACAAGCATAAGAGACATACAAATGATAACGACCTGCTTCTGCCTTAAACCCAGCACGACCTGTAGGACCAACAGAACCATCTACTGTCACCCAATTTCTAAACTGCGCAGCTGAACGAACAAACTGACCTTTAGTTTCTTCAGTGTCATACCATTTATCTTGCCACACACCATTTACTAATAAACCCATGTTAGTTTCCTAAAATTTATTTTGTTTAAAATCTTCAAATGCCTGCAAGATTTCTGCTTTGGTGTTCATTACAAACGGGCCTCCACGTGCAACAGGTTCATTAAGTGGCCGCGCCGATATAAGTAAGAACCGAGAGTCTTTTTTCGCTTTAATAATAACTTTATCGCCTGCACTTAAAACACCCATTTGCTTTTGACTTAATTCTTGAGAGAACTCACCGACCGATAACTCGCCGTCAATAATGAATAAAAAAGTATTATCTTCACTGTTGACTGTTTGTTTAAACACCTGAGATTCAGGCAATGAAATATCCATATAGATTGGTTCAACATATTCATTTTTAACCGGGCCCGTTACGCCATTGTCTGTTGTACCTGCAATCACACGTGTCGTCGTTCCATTTGGTAATTTTTCTACAGCAATATCATTTACTGGAAACTCTTGATAATTTGGCATTTTCATTTTTTCACTTGCAGGTAAATTCACCCATAATTGAAACCCTTGCAGCAAGCTATTTTCTTGCTCTGGCATCTCTGAATGTATAATGCCTTTGCCAGCTGTCATCCACTGTACACCGCCAGCTTCAATAACACCGTTGTGACCTGCACTATCTTTATGTCGCATCTTCCCTGCCAATAAATACGTCACTGTTTCAAAACCACGATGAGGGTGATCGGGAAAGCCTCCAATGTAATCAATAGCTTCCTCTGTCTCAAAAGCATCAAGTAGCAAAAACGGATCGAGCATATTCAACTCAGGCGACCCAATAATACGCGTCATCCTTACTCCATCTCCATCAGTTGCAGGAACACCTTGGGTTATTGTTTGTAATTCTCTAATTTTAATACTCAATTTATTTTTCCTTTTTTTGTTATAAATCATCAATTTCTAGCTATTTTAGTTGTTGATTAAAAAGGAATAAATATTAATAATATGAAATCATTGTTCATATTTTGAGAACTATATAAATGGGCCAATTGGAAGACATGAATGTGTTCGTACGGATAGTTGAATCTGGCGGAATAAGCCGTGCTTCAGAACAACTTGGCTTAGCCAAGTCTGCCGTTAGTCGAAAACTTGTTCAATTAGAATCGCGTTTAGGCGTAGTATTATTAAATCGTACAACTCGTAAATCCAGCTTGACTGAAGCCGGTACAAATTATTATCAAAGCGCTATTAAAATTCTTGATGATGTCAGTGAGCTCAATACTACAACAGCAGATTCTAATACTTCACTTGAAGGCACGATAAATCTTGCTGCTCCTTTATCTTTTGGGCTATGTCACCTATCCACAGCTATAGATTTATTTGTCAAACAACACCCTAACCTCAGTATAAATATTGATTTTTCAGATCGGCAAGTTGATCTTATTCAAGAAGGGTTGGACTTAGCATTTCGTATTGCTGACTTAAAAGACTCTAATTTAATTGCACGAAAGATTTCACCTATTCGTATTGTTCTATGTGCTAGTCCTAAATACTTACAAAAGTTCGGCGTACCAAAAACACCGAAGGAATTAAAGCAACATAATTTATTACATTACAATGTTTCAGGTGCATCTACATGGAAACTTACAGATAAAAAAAGGAAAACAACATTCGGTTAATGTTTCTGCAAAATTCATTGCTAACAACGGCGATTTTTTAAAAGATATGGCAATCGCAGGACACGGGATTGTTGGCATTCCTACTTTTATTTCATGGCAAGCAATGAAAACTGGAGAGCTTGTACCAATATTATCTAATTATAAATTACCTCAACTAAATGCTTATGCCGTGTATCCACAAAGACGACATTTATCTCACCGTACAAAAATGCTAATTGATTTCTTGGTAAAACGATTTGGAGATACCCCTTATTGGGATCAATAAACTGCTTATTATTTAATTAGTTTTAATTTTGATTAATTCATTACAGATTTAACTTTTTTAAATCAGAGATAATGTATATACCTCATATATGAGTTGATGCCGCCCTAAGAAGGATAAATCTGGCACTGGGTTTTGCGCCTCAAACTACCAATAAGGGCTTAATGCACTATTTCGGACAACTTAAAGAGTCATAATTTAAATCCGCAATGTGAACAAGTCGTAATCTTAAAAAATATTGAGATGTTTCTTATTAACTACTCTATTAAGGTACAATACATTTAAAGATATCTCTAATAATTAAGTTAGCATATGTACTGACTTACTAATTAACATTTGGGCAAACTATGGATCCTCAACTACTCTCTATTCATTACAGTGATCCTCTTTGGATAGCTATTGCTTTCATTTGTGGACTGACAATTAAGGTTGTTGGTTTACCTCCAATGGTCGGTTTCTTGGCGGCTGGTTTTTTGCTAAATATCTGTGGCGCTGAGGGTGGTGAATTTCTGAACGCGATGGCTGACATAGGCATCACTTTGCTACTATTTTCTATTGGACTTAAGCTCAAAATAAAATCGTTGGCAAAGCCTGAAGTATGGGGTGTCGCGACTCTTCATATGACGGTGACAACACTTCTAATCGCCTCATTAGTAATGCTTTTTTCGTATACCAGTTTGCCGCTTTTATCTGACCTTGATATTAAAACAGCTTTACTCATTGGTTTTGCCATGTCCTTCTCAAGCACTGTCTTTGCAGTGAAGATCCTTGATGAACTTGGAGCAACGAGTGCTAGGCATGGGCAAATTACAATTGGTTTGTTGGTAGTACAAGATATAGTGGCTGTATTATTCATAGCAATGTCCATGGGTAAGTTGCCAAGTCCCTTGGCGTTGGGATTGATAGCACTTATCCCTTTACGTTTTCTCTTGTATAGAATTCTTGACAAGGTGGGCCATGGTGAGTTGCTAATCCTGTTCGGTGTTACATTAGCACTAGTTGGTGCCGATATTTTCGAGTTAGTCGGTATCAAAGCGGATGTGGGAGCGCTCGTATTCGGTATGTTGTTCGCTTACCACCCCAAGGCTAGTGAAATGGCAAAAGCACTACTTGGTTTCAAGGAACTATTTCTAGTAGGTTTCTTTCTCAGTGTCGGTATGACTGTCTTGCCGAGCTGGACCGAAATTATAATCGCGCTATTGTTCATTATCTTCCTGCCAATTAAGGTGATGTTTTACTACGTGCTATTCAATATATTCAGCCTTAGAGCCAGCACCTCTTGGCGTAGCAGTATTAATTTGGCTAACTATAGTGAGTTTGGTTTAATTGTCGGTGCTATTGCAGTTTCTTCGGGCTGGTTGTCAAAAGAATGGCTAGCTGTATTTGCCGTAGTGATGTCGTTCTCCTTCATCTTTGCAGCCCCACTAGTGAATATCAGAGATAACTTATATCAAACATGGCGACACAAGCTGGAATGCTTCGAGCGTTCTAAGCGATTGTTGGGTGAAGAAAACCTGGATCTAGAGGAAATTAAAGTAGCGGTATTTGGCATGGGAAGGATGGGAACAGCTGCCTATTGTGCAATGGAGCCAAATTACTCAAGCCATATAATCGGAATAGAACTCGAACAGGAAAATGTATCACAGCACATTAAAGCAGACAGAAAAGTTGTCTGTGGAGATGCGACTAACCCAGATTTCTGGGTACGTGCACCCAAGTTGCTTGATGGACTGGACTGGGTGCTGCTTACCTTGCCAACACATAGCGCCAATATGAATGCGGCATTAAGACTTAAGGAGATGGGATACCTAGGCCATATTGCAGCAACCACTAAATTTATTGATGAGGAAGATGATTTGAAAGCTATTGGTGTTAAGCATACTTTCAATATCTACACAGAAGCCGGTATTGGTTTTGCCAATGAAATACAGAGTTTCATTAACCAATAAGAGCTAACTTATCAGTACCTAATGAAAACACTAATCTAGGAAATTTTTATGAATAAACTATCAAAAACCTTAATTTCTATTTCACTATTTTCAATATCCTTTTATACATTCGCTGGTGACCGTAATGACAACGCTGATTTAGATGATATTCGCGAGTGGGATATTGTGAAAATGGAAACATGTCTTGATGCTGCTCTAGATACCATACCGGGTCATGCAAGAAAAGTTGAAATGAAAATAGAAGACGATGATCCAGTGTATGAGTTTGATATTGAGTCATCAAAAGATAATAATACTTACAATGTAGAGTGTAATGCAGAAGAAGGATTCATCACTGAAATTGAACGTGAAGTTGATGCTAATGATCCATACTTCAAAAGCAAAGCTAAAGTTTCAAAAAAAGATGCAGAAAAAACAGCTTTAGCAGTTCATTCTGGCACCGTTACTTCATCTGAACTTGAAGTTGGTTTTGATGGCTCTGTGACTTATGAATTTGATATTCAAACAAAGCTTGGTTATGAAGTGAAAGTTGATGTTGATGCTGTTACAGGCGAAATTGAAGAAGCTAATATTGAACTGTATGAAATTGGCTCAGAAAAAGAATAGCTTCACTCTTTATTTTACAACTACTAAAAGCCGGAATTAATCCGGCTTTTTTTATTTCTATTTCTTAATTTACTTTATGGGTCAATGGGACGACATTAGAATTAATATACTCTGAAAACCTTATAGATGGCGCGCCCTTAAGGATTCGAACCTCCGACCTCCTGGTTCGTAGATAAATCACATAACTTTATGAAGCGTCCAATTAATAAGAGTGCTCTTGGTTCATAAGTATCTGAAAAAATTAAGATAGCTTTACAGGTATGGGAAAAATCTGGAACAAAACAACTAATCATTAATCTGAATCATTATAAGTTTGCTAAACTATATTTATGCACAAGAAAACTACACATTACTTGTTAATTCTGTTCTTTGTTCTTGGAACAATTCAGGCTTTCGCAATGTCTTGCCACATGTCTGGTGTAGATATCACAGATAATATGCAAATAAGCACGTCAAATGACGATTGCCATAATCCCAATTCAGAAACTGACAATAACTCAGGTGATTGTCAGTTATGCAAAGTTTGTTCAACCAGTAACGTATCAATTATCGAGCCAATCAAGTTTTCGAAAACCAAGAATTTTGAAATTAAAAATTACATCGCAACAAATTATCATCCGATAATCACAGAGATTCCCACACCTCCCCCTAATTTATAGCCCTGTTTGATAACTATTTTTGTGCTCATTTGAGCATGTGAAATTATATTATGGAGCTATATGTATGTATAAATTATTCGTAATTTTTATCGTCTGTACTTTAAGTACTGATGTTTTATCAAGGCCTGTTTCTTATCCAAGCGGCTGGACGTTCATGAGCATGAACGATGGGTTTAGGAATTCGAATCATATTCATTATTCACCTTCAGCCAGATACTCTGTTGGATATAAAGCGGAGTATTGGCGTGATGATGAATTCCAGATTCATGCACTTCAACTTAATAACCTGTTAAAACGCTGGAATAAAAAACGTTCTCAGGCAAACCTCTACTTAAAATCAGGATTAGGTTTAGTCTATTCAGATTATCAATCTTTTAATTCTGATATAGAACCTGTTGTATTTACTGGCATGGCAGCAGACTGGGAAACACGTAAATACTTTGTTTCTTATGAAAATAGATTTATGAAGTCTAATGAGATTACAGATAATTTTAGACAAAAAGGCCGAATTGGTTTTGCACCATATATAGCTGATTTTGGGAAATTACATGCATGGATAATGCTAGAAGTAAATCATGTTCCAGAAGATGTAAATAAGTTCACATACACGCCATTAATTCGCTTATTTAAAGGTCCCTCACTGGTTGAAACCGGATATAGCAGCTAAGGAAGTTTTTTATTTAATTTTGTTCATCGTTTTTAAGAAGAGGATAAAGAACATGAAATTTATTTCTATATTTATACTACTTACTTTTTTAAATATTTCTAATGCAGCTGACAACACACATGGCCATGAGAATCATGCACACTCGGAAAGTACGGAAGGCTTATCTGTAGGTAAAATTGACCCTGATGGTGTAACAATTAGTGTCGATGTTTTTGGCTTAGTTTGTGATTTTTGTGCTCAAGCAATCGAAAAAGTTTTCATGAAAAGAGATGAGGTGTCTGGCATTAAAGTCGATCTTGCTAATGGATTTATAACAATTTTTACGAAACAGGGAAAAGACCTAGGTGATGATTTAATAAAAACATTAATCACAGATGCGGGTTATAACGTAGATAAAATTAACAGGGATTCATTCTAACGATGAAATACATTTCAAATAAATCATTAGTTATTCCTTTTCTGAACTTATTTACCAGCTTTGGAACTATTATTTGCTGCGCTCTACCCGCATTGTTCGTAACAATTGGCGCTGGTGCAACACTTGCAGGTTTAGTTTCTAACGTACCTCAGCTAGTCATTCTTTCAAAATATAAAATTGAAATATTTCTTATTGCTGGAATGATGATCTTCATTACAGGTGTTTACCAATGGAAAATGAGGAATGCGCCCTGTCCAACAGATCCGGATTTAGCAAAGACATGTCTACGAATAAGAAAAATAAATAAGTATGTTTATCTACTTTCAATTACTCTCTACTTATTTGGTTTTTTCTTTGCGTTTTTAGCTTCAAAGTTTTTTGCATCATAAAAGCAATGGGACAAATAGGTAACTCAGTATGCTTGAAAGCTTTTAAAATGGCGCGCCCGGAAGGATTCGAACCTCCGACCCCCTAGTTCGTAGCCAGGTACTCTATCCAGCTGAGCTACGGGCGCGTTGTTTGAAAAGTCGCGTATTATGAAGAGTGAAACCAGTAACCGCAAGCCAAATTAGACACTCTTTAAGTATTTTGATTGGCGGTGGTTGTAGTCTGCAGCTAACTAGTCTCCGTATTTCCATTCCCTGTTTATTGGAATTATACAGGGAAATTTTCGTAGAAATCATGTAATTTTGGCTATCCAGTCTCCGTAACTACCTGTTCTTATGCTATTTTTTCATTATATTTACTGGAAGCTACTTCCAATAACAGGGAATTATCAGAGAATATTAGATTTTCTCTATTTTATTATGGCAACTATTCACATACAAAAATTGCGAGGATTTATTTGCTTGCTATAAACAAACCTTAAACGAACTAACTTTGCACGACAGGCCTAGATTCTATCCATTCGTCTATATCAGTACTTTTCCATGCAACCGAGCGCTTACCTATACTTACAGACTTTGGAAACTCGCCCCGCTTCATTGCCACATATAAACTGGAGCGTGATAATCCAGTTTTATAACAAACTTTTTTTAATCTTAGCAAATGCATAATTATCAATACTTATGTAGTTTTCTCCGTATGACAATTGTCCTAATTAGTTATAAATACAACTAATAAAGCGAGAAACTTTCAAGTGGTGCGATGGGCGGCTCTGAACAAGACTCCTATCTATTTGATAAATATAATTTATTTTTAATATTTATTGTATACATGCCCCCAAATATGCCCCCTATTAAATCTATTAACTCATCAAACTTCTTACGCTGTTCTTCGATATTGCCGGATTCTAATTTGTTTTAAATGAACGTCATTCAGAAAATAATTGATAGATACATGAAGTACTAATACACCACGAAATGCATATTAGAGCATTGGCTGGGAACCAATAATCTCAATGACATTTCTCCTTAATATTTTTCTTCAATAACCAATAATTTACCGGCTAAGCAACAATAAAGCCTGCAGGTAAGGCGACTAAATATCCCAACCAGAACTTGAATTCAAATATTGATGATGCGGATACACCGCCAACATGATAATCGGTAAAGTTCATGGTAAATTCCATTACTGCAATCGAAATTGTCTCTCCTAACCAAATTATTTTAAACGCCTTTGTCCATGTGTTTCCTTGTTTTACTAAAGGCAATAGGCCGAGTGTGTAACCACTTAAAAATCCAAGCAGAGTTGCTAGAATTATTGTATTCCATACTCCAATACCAAGACTAACACCGATAACCAATCCTAAAAGCTCACCTACACTACAACCTGTTAAACAATGTAACGTCGCTGAAGTAGTTAAACCTGTCAAAGAATTATTCGCTCTGTGATGATTAGCATTTCCATCTGCATCACTATCCTTTTGCATTTCCTCATGATGACAGAAATTATTATTTTCATTATGCGCAATCATAAACACACTCCTTCTGTATTAAATTTATTCCGTTATTTAACATACTTGTATTGCTTCCAGATAAAATACACTGCAGGTATAACGACAAGTGTTAATAATGTAGAGCTGACCATTCCACCTATCATTGGTGCGGCAACACGGGTCATAATTTCTGAACCCGAGCCATCAATAAACATTATCGGTAGTAAGCCAACAATAGTCGAACAGGTTGTCATCATGATCGGCCTAACGCGTTGACTTGCTGCATCACTAATATAGCTAGTTAATTTATTTCTATTTGAATGGTTCTCTGAAGATTTAAATGAATCAACGGCTTTGTTAAGAAACTCAATCATAAGGACACCATCTTGAACAGCTATTCCTGCCAATGCAATAAACCCAACACCTACTGCGACGGATAAATTGTAATCTAGTAAATAGAGAAACCATGCACCGCCACCAAAAGCAAACGGTAAAAACCCCATAATTAAAAGTACATCACCTATTTTTTTGAAGTTCATATAGAGCAATACAAAGATAATGAAAAAAGTAATCGGTAGAACAATACTTAATCGTTCCATTGCTCTTAACATATATTCATATTGACCAGACCAATTTATTGAGTAGCCTGGCGGTAGATCCACCGTATTCGAAACATGTTCTCGTGCTTCATTGACATAACTACCCAGATCACGATCTTTTGTATCAACATATATCCAACCATTGATACGTGCATTTTCGCTTTTAATCATCGGTGGTCCGTCTGTCACGTTAATGGATGCAACATCACCTAAAGGTATCCTCGCGCCTGAAGGTGTCACTATAGGTAATAAACGTAATTGTTCTAAAGAGTCTCGAAGTTCATGTGGGTAACGAATATTGATTGGATAACGTTCTAACCCCTCAACTGTTTCCGTAACATTCATCCCGCCAACGGCAGTTCGAACAATATCTTGAATGTCACTGATGTTAAGTCCTAATCTTGCAGCACTAATTCTATTGATATCAACCGTAATATATCGGCCACCCGCAACACGTTCAGCATAAACTGAAGCTGTACCAGGAACGTCTTTTAAAACCTGTTCGATCTGACGACCTATATTATCGATAACTTTAAGATCGGTTCCCGCGATTTTTATACCGACTGGCGTTTTAATACCCGTTGCCAACATATCAATTCGGGTCTTAATCGGCATGACCCAAGCATTTGTAATACCGGGTAATTGCACAACACTGTTCAACTCAACTTTTAGCTTCTCCATTGTCATGCCTTCGCGCCATTCATCTCGCGGTTTAAAACGTATTAACGTTTCAATCATTGTCAAAGGCGCCGGATCCGTTGCTGTTTCTGCACGACCAATCTTTCCAAAAACGGTATCAACTTCTGGTACGGTATAAATTAATTTATCTGTCTGTTGTAAAATTTGTTGCGCCTTTCCGATAGAAATAGCAGGTAATGTTGTTGGCATATACATCAAATCGCCTTCGTCCAAATCAGGCATGAATTCACTACCTAATTTTGTGAATGGCCAGAGTCCAACAATCATAATTATTAACGCAATGAATACTGTCATAATTGGGAAACGAAGAACGAAACGTATGTTTGGTTTATACAAACTAATTAACGAACGAGAAATTAGATTTTTTCTGAAGGAACAACACTCCCTTTTTATAAAATATCCTAGTAAAACAGGTATGACTGTAACAGCTAATATGGTTGCCGATATCATTGCATATATCCATGTGTACGCGAGAGGCGAAAACATACGGCCTTCCTGAGCCTGTAGGGTAAAAATCGGGAGTACACTCAAACCTGTTATCAGTAATGAAAAGAACAATGGTGGACCAACCTCAGTTGTCGCTTCCACAATGACTTTCCAATGTTCAGCATCATCGCTTTTACGTTCAATATGTTTGTGAACGTTATCAATCATTACAATAGCAGCATCGACCATGACACCAATCGCTATGGCAATCCCTCCCAAGGACATAATGTTTGCGTTAATGCCTTGAATATTCATTATGATAAACGCCATTAATATTCCAAGTGGCAAACTAATAATAACAACCAGAGCAGAGCGAAAATGTAGTAGAAAAAAGATACATACAATTGCGACAAGAATCAGTTCTTCCAGCAATGCAGTTTTTAAAGTATTTACTGCACGTTCAATTAGACCTGATCGATCATAGGTCTCAACAATTTCGACACCATCTGGCAAGCCCTGTTGTAACTCGTTTAATTTATCTTTGACTGAATCAATTACTTTTTTGGCGTTTTCTCCCCAACGCATCACAATAACACCGCCGACAACTTCTCCTTCACCATTTAACTCAGCAATTCCGCGACGCAACTGTGGTCCAATTCGTACTTGTGCTACATCGCTAAGTAAAATGGGCGTGCCTCTAACATTCACACCAACCGGAATGTTACGTAATTGTTCAAGGCCCGTGACGTAACCTGTCACCCTGACCATATATTCAGCTTCTGCCATTTCGATAACAGATGCCCCCGCTTCCTGATTCGCTTTTTTTATCGCGTTACTAATAGTAGATATTGGAATATCGTATGCACGTAATTGATCGGGATCGACAACTACCTGATATTGTTTAACCATACCGCCAATAGTTGCAACTTCTGATACACCCGGAACAGTTTGTAATTCATATTTAAGAAACCAATCTTGAAGTGAACGTAGCTGTGATAAGTCATGATTACCTTTTCGATCTACTAAGGCATATTCATATACCCAACCGACTCCTGTTGCATCTGGTCCAAGTTCTGGTTTTGCTCCGGACGGTAAACGACTTGTTACCTGACTCAAATATTCAAGCACACGAGACCGTGCCCAATAAAGATCAGTCCCTTCTTCAAAGATGACATAGACATAGGAATCACCAAAAAAAGCATAACCGCGAACAGTAACGGCATAGGGGACTGATAACATGGCTGTTGTTAATGGATAAGTTATTTGATCTTCAACTACCTGTGGTGCTTGCCCAGGGAAAGGTGTTTTTATAATGACTTGAACATCAGATAGATCAGGTATTGCATCTACAGGAGTTTGTTTATGATGTACACGCCACTTACAAAGATAATAACAGTAGTCAGAATAATTAAAAATCGGTTATCAATTGACCAACGTATAATTTGACCGATCATAATCTATTCCTTTTCCATTACAGGCTGTTCCATTGAATGATCACTCATATCTTGTTCAACGGCTTGCATCCGATTTAAACTTGCTTTTAAATTTGATTCAGAATCAATCAAAAATTGTGAGGAGATAACAATCTTATCGTCTTCATTTAAACCAGAAATAATTTCGATCCTGTCACCACTTTCCATCCCGGCAACAACTTCCTGTGCTTGAAAACGACCTTCACCAAGTGCTTTTATCACTCTTTCTTGCTCAGCATCACGAATTAAAGCTTCTCGCGGAATACTAATGACATCCTTTTCTTCTCCGGCAAATATTGTGACTCGTGAATACATATTCGGTTTTAACTTTTCTTTCGAATTATCAAAACGTATTCGAACACGTAAAGTTCGTGTAACGGGATCAAGATCGGGATAGATATATTCAACAGTCCCTTTCCAGATAACACCCGGCATTGAAGGCAATGTAGCTTCGGCACTTTGACCTACCTCAACCCAATTCGCTTGTCGTTCAAATACTTCAGCCAGCAACCAGATAGTATCAAGGTTCGCGATACTTAAAATTTGAGTTTCTGGTTTTATATACATCCCTTCACGTACACCAAGATTAATTAGCACGCCCGATTGCGGAGCATAAAAACGAATGTTCTGGGTAATTTTTTTATTTTTTTCCAATCTGTCTATTTGTGATTTTGATATCCCCAAAGCTGAAAGTTTTTCTTGTGATGCTGCAGTTAAACGTCTATTACCACTCGCTAATGCTTGCAAATATTCTTCTTGCGCATTCACTAATGGCGGCGAGTACAGTTCAAATAAGAGTTGACCTCGCTTAACCTGCTCTCCTTCGGCGCGTACTTGTAAATTTTCTATCCAACCTTCCGTTCTTGTATGTATATGATTGATTCGTGTTTCATCATAATCAATATAACCAACTGTACCGATCCGTTTCCACAATGGTTCACGTTTTACCTTAGCCGTCCTTACTCCAAGATTATTAATAACCTCTGGACTAATCTTTACGATAGAACTCTGTTCACCCTTATCCTCATCACTACCTTCATAAACAGGAATTAGATCCATACCCATTGGAGACTTTCCCGGTTCATTCCGACGATAACCTGAATTCATTGGAGCAACCCAATACATAATTTTTTCTCTTTGGACTCAGTGTTTGATTGGCCAGTATGTTCATCCAAATTCATATCCGACTTAAAGACTATTTGTGAGACATCGAATTTTATTTCAATTAAGACGCCAACTAAAAGTCCAATGACTGGTAAAGTTAATATTAGAATTATTTTTTTCATATTGTTTCTCTTGTGTAATACAACAGATTGGCTTGTGACTTAGCACGATCAACACGAATCTTTAACATTTCTAGTTGCGTATTTAACTCGGTTAATCGCGCACGCATTAATGCTGTAAAGTCAGTTAAATCATTTTGATACGCATTTAACGTGGATTCTGAATTTTGCTCGGCATCAACTAGTGCTCGTGTTTCATATAATTCAAGTCGCTTACCAAGACGCACCCAGTTCGCATGTTCCTTTTCAGCCTGGCGTTTTAGTTCTAATAAACGATCTGTACGTGCAAATTGAGATGCTTGATGTTCAAGTTTACTGGCAGATAGTCGTTTATCCTGTCGCTTGTCTGTGAATAAAGGTAGATCCACCATGACCATGGCAGAGGCAAAATCATCTCGACTACTACCATCGAAATTATTTCCAGAGCGCTGTCCATAAGTAAGATCGAGCATCCATCCGGGTTTATATTGCTCTTCTGCTATCTTGATATTTTTTTCTTTAGCATTAACAACAGCATCTTCAATCAAGATCATAGGGTGATAGTTTAAATTTGAAATTATCTCTTCCTCATTTACAAACGTGGATAATTCAGGGAAAGTTTCTGGTAGTGGTCTTTGTGCAGAATCATTGCCTATCCATTTAGATAATTCGGCTATGGCAATTTCTTTAGCACCAACAATTTCAGCAATACGATCATCTATTAAAGCCAACTCAAGTTGAGCACGTAGTACATCATGCTGATTATCTCTTCCTACAGCATACTGGCGCTGAGTAATATCTAACAATTGAGTAAATAAGTTTCTATTTTCCTGGAGAATTAATTCTGTTTTCTCGTTTAAATACAAATCCAGGTAACTATTACGTAATGAACGTAACACTTTTTTCTCTTGTTCTAATGCCTTTGCCGTATCAACATCTGACATATTTTCAGTACGAAGTCGTTTGTAATGTAGTGTATCGCCCCTAGGAAATGATTGTTGAACGCCAAATTGAAGTTGCGTCATAGGTTCCTGAGAACGATCAAAACTGTTAATCGGTATATTCATGACACCAAATCTTGCCTTAGGATCAGGTAGCTGTTCTTCGGCAATAGCTATTTCATCTAAACTTCTTGCTCTTGCATTGTATTGTTTAACAACAAAATCAGCATCTAACGCAAGTTGTTCTGCTTCAGACAAAGTCAACTCATCCGAAAATGAATTAATTGAAAAACATAAGAGTAAATAACCAATTAAATATTTATAACTTTTGTGAGTACACATAACACACCTCAAACACGCATAAAAACGACAATTGATCTTGTGATCAATCAGCAAAAACAGGGAAGAAGTGTGTTTAAATCAGAAGTACGTTATAGGTCTGAAGAGGAAGGAGAATTACCCTATCTGGCATTGTAAAGATACGAGAACCAGGAGGTGCTCGAGTAGAAATATTTACTTCAGGTTGTATATAGCTATATAAATCAGATGAATATTTTATCTTTTCTTTTAATTCAGAATTTTTATCTGAGTTAAATGTAATTGTTAAAACATCACAATCACAAACACCTAAACAATGTTCTTTATTTAAACTTTTATCATTGTCATTTACATTATCAGTCTGCGTATCATGGCAAGACCCTGATGTATCAACGGGTGTCTCGCTGTTGCTATCCACAATTGCAGCTAAGCAGGTTTGAGTCATGATCAACAACCAGGCACTCATAAACAGAGACAACGTCACTGATGCGATTTTTTCCTGCTTCTTGTTAAATTGTATTAACATCATAATAACTATAGTTCATATGGCACCATGAATAAATGCAAACTATTGATTAAACATTGATCTATATCAATATTGGTCTGAAACTGTATAACCAAACCATCACTTAAATGTTCAAGCATTTCCTAAAATTCCATAATTTTATCAGCACACTTATCACAGTGTGTATACACACCCTTAGCAACAACCACTAGATTCATGTCCTGAACCCTCTTGCTCTATCAAACAGATCGGTAATCCAATAAACCTGAGCACCAATTGCTGCAAAGGGTAACAATATCCACGTCACATTACATAGGGCGAGTATCAAGACAATGATACAAAAATCTGCCCGACATAATTTATGGAAAATGTAAATCAGCCAATCTGTCATGTTTACTGGTTGTTTAAAATCAATTGCTCTTTCTTCACGTGTTATTGCATCTTCTTTTTGTTCGTTTCTAGCATAGTAAAATAAGTCAATAACATAATCGATAAAAGCACCTAGTGCTGCTGCACAACCTAACCAAAGCCAAATAGGTTGATCTAAAAGTTGACTGGTCCCATATCCAAGTGCCGCAAAAAAACTGGCATCAACCATCCAATCGACCATATCATCAAACTTGGCTCCAAATTCCGATGACATATTTTTTACACGTGCAACTTCACCATCACAATTATCAAGTGTATAACTTATAGTAAGTAATAGTGACCCTATGATATTAATAACGTAATTCCCAAACATAAAACTAACAGCGCTTAATAATCCAAATAATAATGATAAGGCTGTTATCTGATTGGGAGTTATAGATGTTCTTAATAAAACAGGTGTTAATCTAAATGAAAGTTGTCGTATTATCGGAAATACTTGTGTCGGTGTAGAGTTAGATTTTGTGTTCATGATATTTCAATAATTTTCTCTATTTATATTTAATATTTAAAAACGTAAAATTATGTTTTACGAGTATCTGAGTTAATTTTTCGTAGTTTATAAAAAGTAAGTAATGCGAATAGTGGTGCGCCGATAGAAGCTCCAATTAAAAAATATAATTGCCAATCAAGCCATATGATTAAAGAAAATAAAAATAAAATATCATCGAAATTAAAACCAGCAATCCCTGGATAAGCTTTTCAACCAACCTCTGCTTTAACCTGATCTATTTGCTCGGCCAGTACAATCGCTATCACAACACCCTGAGCAGCAACAAATCCCAATATCACTGCTACTAATTCAGGCTTTGAATCACGAGCGCCGATTCCGATTCCAATAAAAAATAAAGCAGTTACTGTAGTGTCACTAAAAAGATCAAATTTATGGCCCCATTCGCTACATTGATTTCTCGCACGTGCCAATTCACCATCAGCACAATCAAGTAAGGTCGAAAGCAGCCAGATAAACCCGCCCAATATTTCCCAAAATCGAATGCCGCTCGCGAATGCCACACATGCAACTATTCCCGTAAACAAACGCGCAATAGTAATATGATTCGGTTTTACTGGTGTATTAACCAATGGCATAACAAGTAGTCGTGCAATTTTATGAGTCCAGTTTTTTTTCATCATTAGTTTAAATGTAATAAATTAGATACAACTACGAGGCTTAATGTTGTAATTGTGAAATGTACAAATATAGGAATGCCAATTCAGAATAATTTCTATCATGATTATCTCTACTAATGGTTATTCCCACGTATTTCAAGATCATTAACAATATCTTTACCACCAGAGTTAACCTTAATGACCTCATCTACAGGTGATATTGTGATAACACCATCATCATACGTACCTACGTAAGCGTTAACTTTTAAACATTCAACAATTTTATTCGTGCCAGATTCTTCCGTTAATATTTCAATTCGCGTATGAGTAAGCAGATCAGGCATTTCAAACAAATCGCGAGGGTTTTTATAGCCACTAACAGAATCAACTGTGATATGTGGTACGCCTAATTCTTTAAGTTTTACTTTTAGTTTTTCCAACATTTCATTACGAATGATTGCCGTGACTCTCTGTAATTTCATTTACTGATCCTCAAATTAAAACTTAAACTTCATGCTGCAATAAATTATTAAATATGTTTTATTCGATTCGTTACAATTCCAAACGGATTTTTGTACCAACCTTTTCTTTTAGTTTTATTTTTCCATCTCTGAATAAGAAATTACAACCACGCCCATAATTCAACTCTCTAGAGCTTTAGTCATGAAAAATAAGGTAACAAATACTTACACCGGTCTATTCAAAAACCAGTCAAGTACAAGGAGATTGACCTGCTTAATTCAGGAGAACTGTATAGCGTTTAAATGGTAGGAGGATAGCCTGTTCGGGCTGAATCGATATTAGTTTATCAGGCAAATCATAGCCTGTTTGGTAAAACGAAGGATTAAAAAAAGCATATAAGTCTTGTGAAAACTTAAATTTAATTTTTAATTCATGATTTTTTTCACTGTTTGTCGTGACACTTAATTCATCACAATCACAAACCCCTAAACAATGATTTTCATTTTCAGTACTTATTTCATATGTCGCATCAACGTTTTCAGTAGAATGACAATCTGATAATTCAACTACAGAGTCAATAAGGTTATTAACATCATCTACCAGTGCCATACAGGTCTGACACAAAAGCAACAACCAACTACCCAAAAATAAGGATAATGTTACAGATGCAATATTTCGTTGCTTATTTTTAAGCTGTATCAGCATATATATTTTGATAGGGTTAACTTATTCTATAACTATCGCTCAAACCTTCGGCAATATCAAGGAGCGGTATTAAATTTATAATTATTATGAGGTTCTTTAACTTAAAGAGATACACCTAACGCTTCTTCTTTCAGTATTTCTACATTTATTCCGCGTCCTTGGCAACAACCAGCTAGAACCCCATTGATCGCTACAGCAGGCACTGATTTTATCCCTAGTTCTTTAATACGAGACTGTACATCATTATCATGTGTATCATGAATAATAATCTCACAGGATGTACAAGCTAACTCATTAACTAAATCGATTGTTTCCTGACAAACCGGACAACCTGCACTGAATATTTCAACTTTACGTTTAGTCATTTTATTTCTCCTTAGGTAATCGATTCCGTTTCAACTTCACAGTCAGAACAAGAACCACGATTACCTGATGATTTGATTTTTGATTGCCATATAACAGACACCAATAGTCCAATAATACCTAAGTAAATTAGTACATTTGTTTCAAATAAAGTTTTTCCAAGTAAAATAAAAATAGTGGAAATAATGCCAAGATAAACTGGCTTATATTGTTTGTTTCCCTTCGTTCCAATTATTAAACCTGCAATGGTCAATATTAAAAACAAAGTTAGCAAAGGAAATAGATACGGTGTGTAATTAATAAAGTTTACACCTATCGCACCTAACACACCGGTATACAATGGCCAACAAAATGGACAAACCACCTTCGGCAATAAGGCAAGTAACATGACGGGTATAGCTGTTATTTTTAAACTTGAACTCGAAATTTTATTAATACCGCTCTCTTTCGTTGTTGCCTTTTGAATTGCACTGATTATTTTCTCCAAAGGCGGAACACCACTAAATGCTTTATCAGGTTGAGCATATAATCTGCATTGGTTAGCATTGTTTGAATCTTTTGATTCATCAATATCTATTCTGTCAATCAGAATTGTTGGTGAGCCATACTGACGTACATATTCTGGAGACGATGAGTTGTTCACCTCCCATTCCTGCCAATGGGGTTTCGTATTAATTTTTGTAAATGCTTGCAATAACAACAAACGCGTTGGCTTAATATTAGGACAGCCTTTCTCGTACACGAACTCTACCAATGGCACTTTATGCACTCCTCTTCCCTAATGAATCAAGGATAGGGCAATCACTAATCGGTGCCTGACCTGGGCAAGCATCAACTAATTTCTTTAAGCTTTTTTCCATACGCTGCAATATTTTAATCTTGTTTTCAATATTGCTTAATTTATCTTCAGCTAAATGTTTAACATCGCTACATACTGTGTTTACATCAGATTTAATGGATAGTAATTCACCTATCTCCTTCAGAGAGAATCCAAGCTCCTTTGCCTGTTGTATAAAAAAGAGTCTATCTATCGCATCGCCGTTATATTGACGATAACCACTTTCTCTCCTTTGCGGCTTTTCCAGTAATCCTTCTTTTTCATAGTAGCGAATTGTCTCAACGCTAACGCAGGTTTGTTTGGCAATCTGCCCTATGGAATACATGGATATAACGCCTCTTTATTATTGATAAGTTAAGTATAAACCCTGAAGTTAACTATAGAGTCAAGGGTGTTGGATATATATTTTTATTCTAGTTTGATGAACGGGATTTTATTGCTTCACTAAATATCTGGTAACTCCCATAAAGAACAACCGAAGAAATTATTGCGCCTATTACTAAATCAGGTATAGCTGAATCAAAGTATGCTACTAATATACCGGCAGTTATAACGCCTATATTTGCAATTACATCGTTCTTTGAAAAAATCCAGGTTGCTCGCATGTGAATTTCACCCTGTTTATGTTTATTCAGTAAAACAAGACAAATAATATTTGCGGTTAAAGCGATTAGTGAAATAACAATCATAACGTTAGAAATTGGCTCACTACCAAATATGAAACGTCGAATAACTTCAATGATTACCCCAATCCCAAGTAACATTTGAAACACGCCGCTCAACATCGCTGAATTCGCTTTAGCCATTGCCGTTTTTCCAATAACGAATAATGCTGAACCATATACCATCGCATCCGCTAACATATCGAGTGAATCTGCAATTAATCCCGTCGATTCCGCATATAAACCGAACGCAAACTCGAATAAAAACATAACGCCATTAATTACTATTAAAGTAATTAAGAGATTACGTTGGTTCTTTGGATCTATATCCTCATGACATCCACAATCGCTCATAGCATTTTATATTTCAGTTTATTAATGAGGGTGATAATTGAATTATCACAACAGTTATTATTAATTGACTGGCTCTCATATTCAAACTCGATAGTTGAATGTGATATCTGAAATGATTCATTTAAAATATCTTTTATTTGACCTTTGATCTTTTCTGCATCTTGATGTCCCGACTCAGAAATAACGACATGTGATTCGAGTGACCGTTCATGTTCATTTAATTCCCACACATGC
Organism: Pseudomonadota bacterium; assembly: GCA_038142205.1. Taxonomy (GTDB): domain Bacteria; phylum Pseudomonadota; class Gammaproteobacteria; order Eutrophobiales; family Eutrophobiaceae; genus UBA7359. Next base: position 1,729,764 of record JAYQJO010000001.1, read on the forward strand.
AAGTGGTGGACTTCTTTTATATTTTCAATCTCCTCTATTTTCTTAGTCACTTCATTAATATCAATATCAGTCGGTACACTTTGCATCAGAATCCTAATCACTGATTTTATTTCGATATATCCATGAAAAAGAACATAAACCGCGATTAGAAAAGTACAAATCGTATCCACAATGTACCATTCATAAAAAATGATAAGTGTGCCTGCGATAATGACGGCGACACTACTCAATGCATCTGCCACATTATGTAAAAAGGCTGCACGAATATTAAGACTGTCTTTTGACATGGCATACGTCAATACAGCTGTTATTACATCTATAACTAATGCAATACAGGCAATAATAACAACGATCCAACCGGCTATCGGTTCGGGTTCGAATACGCGCATAACTGCCTCGAACAGAAGATAGAGCCCAATCAAGATCAAGGTTGTTAAATTAATCATTGCACCAATTAATTCAGCACGCTTGTAACCAAAGGTACGGCTTTCATCCGCTGGCTTCTCTGCCCACCTTCTGGCAATTAATGCAATTAGAAGAGATGCTGCATCACTAAAGTTATGAAGCGCATCAGCAACAAGCGCAAGACTTCCGGAAAGAATCCCTCCAACAACCTGCACTATGGTCAAAACAAGATTAACAAATAGTGCAAATATTAATCGCCTAATGTTATTCGTATTATTAACATTTATATGTTCAGTGTGAGCATGAGATGTATTCATAGTATTAGAGTATCGAATATCACATTATTAAATTGCATCTTTTCCCGCAGCACCAGTACTAATTCGAATTGCATTGTTAACGGGTAACACATAGATTTTTCCATCACGTCGTAAACCTGTATGAGCATGCGTTTGTATTTCATGTACGATTTTTTCGACAAGTTCATCCCCACATGTTATTTCCATTTTAATACACGGCAAAAATTCAAAACCGTCATCAAGACGCTCTTCATTTTCTGTACCACCACGGCTTCTTCCAAAACCTTTGTAATCAGCTATGCTCATTCCTGTTAATCCATCAATCTTATGTAACGCCAGAGTCACATTCTCAAGCATATGTTCTTTTATGTATGCAACTATCATTTTCATACTTAAATTCTCCAGTTATTGGCTTTACTTTATTTCAGGTTCAATATGAATGGCAAACCACTTATAAAGAGCGGGAATCACTAACAACGTTAATATGGTAGAGGTGACTAATCCACACACAACCAATGTAGCTAATCCACGTAGAACTACACTACCTGTTCCTGTAGACAGTAATAGTGGAATCATCGCCAGAACTGTTGTTAAGGCAGTCATCAATACGGGTCTTAATCTGAGACACGCTCCTTGAATAGATACTTCATCAATATTCATTCCCTTCTCTAATAATTGGTTAAAGTAAGTTACCAATACAATCCCATTCATTAAGGCAATACCAAAGAGTGAAATAAAACCGACAGAGGCCGGTACAGAAAGATTTTGCCCGCTTAACCATAAAGCGACCACTCCTCCTACCAGAGCCAATGGAATGTTTAAAAAGATCAACGTTGCATTTTTAAATGAATTAAAACTGCTATAAAGCATGATAAATATTAATAGTAACGTAACGGGGATAACGATTGCTAAACGCTTGTTCGCTTCTTGTTGTAAACGATACTGCCCACCCCAAGTCACTAGATAACCAGGAGGTAACTCAACACTTTGATCAATTTGTTGTTGAGCTTCTTCGACAAAGGTAACAATATCACGACCGACAACATTACTTTGTACTGTAATAAAACGTTGATTGTTTTGTCGTGTGATCTGTCTTTGACCAACCAGTTCTTCAATCAAAGCGACTTGTTCAAGTGGCACTTTTATTCCATCAGGAGTTTCGATCAGTATTTGTTTGATATCGTCTTTTGTCGCTCTTGCTTCCGGTGTATATCGAACAAATATATCGAAACGGCGTATTCCTTCAAAAATTTGTCCAGCAGAAACACCACCAACTGCAGCACTGATAACACTCTGAACATCTTCCAGATTTAAACCATAACGAGCAATCGCTTGCCTATCGGGACGAATACGAAGTTGTGGAACACCTGATACCTGATCGACCTGAACATCAGCCGCCCCCTCTACTTCTTGTATCACTGCTGCTATTTCATCGGCTTTCTCTTTTAAAATATCCAGATCATCACCAAACACTTTTATTGCGAGTTCTGCTCTGACACCTTCTAGTAATTCATCAACTGTCATTTTTATAGGTTGAGTTAAGTTCGCCTGAATGCCCGGGATGTTTTTTATTTTTTTCCGAATCTGATCCTCGATGAAAGATTGATCTTTAGGCTTACGCCATTCCGTATTTGGTTTAAGAATGACATACATTTCGGCTGAATTAGTTGGATCAGCATGTGCGCCCACTTCACCACGACCGATACGTGTCACCACTTTAGTAATTTCAGGTATTTCTAAAAAACGCTTTTCAACTAACATGGTATTACGCTTACTTTCTTTTAACGAAATAGACGGCGCCATTGTTAAGCGAACAACTATCGTGCCTTCATTCAACTTTGGTGTGAACTCAGCACCCAGTTGAGGAAAAATCGCACCACCGATAGCAATTAAAACAAACGCAACGATTAACGCAATGAATCGGTTATGAACGAAATAGCGTACCAGTGGCGTATAAATTTTAAGTAGCCATTTAACGATGGGTACTTGATCTTCACCATTTTCATTTTCTTTCTGTTTAGGCTTACTCATGACAAACGAAGCAAGTACAGGTGCGATAAAGATCGCAAATAATAGTGATCCCGTCATCGCTAATGCAATGGTATACGCCAAAGGGCCAAATGTTTTTCCTTCTACTCCTTGTAAAGTAAACAAAGGGAGAAACACGATCAGAATAATGATAATCGCAAAGACAATGGGCCTCCCTACTTCACGACAGGCACGACCCACGATATGTAATACACTTTCATCAGAATTTTCTTTACGTAATAGGCGATCAATATTTTCTACCATGACGACACCACCATCGACCATCATGCCAATTGCTATTGCTAATCCACCGAACGACATTAGGTTTGCAGATATATCGAGAACATACATGCCTATCAAAGCAAAGAAGACCGAAAACGGAATTGATATCGCAACGACAAAACTGGGTCGTAGTGCTCCCAAAAACACTAGCAGGATAATAACAACCAACACAACACCTTGAACCAAAGCATCTGTTACAGTCTTAACACATGCTTCAACCAGACTTTTTGTTCATAATAAGGAACGATTCGAATCCCTTCAGGAAGTATCTTATTAATCTCACTTAATCTTTTTTCGACATCCGCAATCACTGTTGAAGAATTGGTACCAAACAATTTAATCACCATACCGGCAATCACTTCCTCGACACCATTACGGGTTTGTAACCCTCTGCGTATAGCTCCCCCTGTTTTAATACCCGCCAGATCCCCCAGAAAGATAGGACTGCCATCTACAGTCTTTATGACTATATTATTTAAATCATCAATGCCTTTGGCTAAACCAACAGACCGAACAATAAATTCTTCAGAGTTCTTCTCGATGAACTGTGCACCAACATTTAAATTATTGGCACGAATACGTTCGATCACATCTTGCAAGGAAACGGAATAACGCAATAACGCATCGGGATTAATTTCTACATGAAATTGTTTTTCAAAACCGCCTATGCCCAATATCTCCGTAACACCTGGTACAGTTTGTAAGTTGAATTTAACTATCCAGTCTTGAATCTCTCGTAGCTCTATCAACGAGTATTGTCCTGTTGTATCTTCAAGATAATAAAACAGGATTAAGCCCATACCAGTTGAAATCGGCCCCATCACCGGTTCACCGAAACCATCTGGTATTTGTTCTCTTGCTTCCTGTAAACGTTCATTCACCAATTGACGCGCAAAATAAATATCAACGTTGTCTTCAAAATAAACATTCACTACTGACAAACCAAAGTTGGATATAGAGCGAACATTATCGATACCGGGTAATCCGGTCATGGCCACTTCCACTGGAAAGGTGACGTACATTTCGATTTCTTCCGGAGCGAGACCTTCCGTTTCGGTAAATATTTGTACAAGATTAGGTGACACATCAGGGAATGCATCAATGGGTATTTGCGTATAGGCCCGATAACCTCCGATCATTATCATGATGGCAAACAACACCATCAGTAATCGGTTATGTAGACTAAAGTCGATTAATTTATCAATCATTTTTAAATTCTCTTTATTCGGTTTTAATTAGTGACCATGGCCATCGCCAAAAGAAGCCTTCTGCATCTGTGCTTTCAGAACAAAAGCATTCTTTGCTACGTACTTTGCACCTGAGTGTAAACCCTCTAAAACTTCAACATGAGTGTTGTCACTACGGCCTAAGGTCACAGGATGTGGTTCAAAACCTTCTTCGGATTTGATGAACACCACGGATTGATTATTAATTGTTTCTAATGCTGTTTTAGGAATAACAATGTCACTATTAAGATCTGATAATGTAACAACGACTGAGACGAATAAACCTGGTCGCCATTTTTTATCTTTGTTTTCAATAACGATACGTGCAGTTGCACTTCGTGTTTCTTCAGAGACATTAGGACTGATATAAACAATTTCACTTTCTACATCCGGGATACCATAACCAGAAACAACTTGTACTTGCTGTCCAATGTTTATCTTTTCAAGATCTTTTTGATAGATCGTTAGATTGACCCAAACGTGGTCAAGATTGGCAATAACAAAAGGACGACTTTCATCATTCAACAATTCACCTTGGACGACATGCTTCTCAGTAATAACGCCTTCACCAGGTGAGCGAATTTCATACAATGTTAAGTCACAATCATCGTTACATTGACTGATATTTTTCTCTATACCAATAGCACGTAATTTTTGCTTCATAAGATTATATTCAATATACGCATTGTCACGAACTTGCTGTGCTTCCAAAAATTCTGTTTCAGTTGTTAAACCTTCTTTCTTTAGTTTTTTCTCCCTATCAAAGGTTGTCCTTGATAATTCATATCGACTCTTTGCTGCTTCCGTTTCCGCTTTTATCTCAGCCAATTCTCTACTCGACAAGGTGGCCAGCAATTCTCCTGTTTCTACTTTTTCTCCCAATGATTTATAAACTTGCTTAGTTATTCCCGAGACACGAGGGACAATATGTATTAAGCGATCAGGATCGAGCGTGATTTCTCCAGACAATGTCATTGTTTCTTTTATACTGCCACGACCAGCTGTATCAATTTTGATTTCAAATTCTCTTATTTCTTTTTCAGAAAGCGCGATATGTTCTTCGTGGTCTTCCCCTTCTTCTTCTTCATCATGTCCATTTTCAATATGTCCAGCATCTTCTTTCTCAATGTAATCATGCTCATCATTTTCATTTGCAAAAGCATTGAAACAAATAAATAAACTTAATAAGCAAGGTAAAAAATTAGCTCTTAGTTTACTTCTTAAAAAAACTATCAATAAAAATTTCATTGGATTGCCTCCTCAGCAATATAATCATTTCCTTCATTCAACGGTGATCCAATCAATCGTTCAATTGCGATTACAATTCGGTGATACTCTTTAACGGAATCAATATATTGTTGTCGTGTTTCAAAATAAGTACGTTGCGCATCTAACAAACCCAATAGATCAAGTTTTCCTAAACGATATATTTTTGTTGCCGCATCAAAGGCTTCTTTAGCGCCAGGCAATATTTCATCATTTAGTGTTGTGACTTCGTTATGAAGGATATTTAATCTTTGATAGGCGATTAGCAGTGCCGAACGTAGTCTTGTCTCTGTGACTTCCCGTTGTTTTGATGCCTGATTCAGTCCTACTTCAGATCGTTGAACGCCAGTCTGTTTTTTATCAAATAAAAACAAAGGAATCGATATGCTGGCAACTGCAGCAACATCATCTGTCTGATTTAGATGGCGCATACCAGCACTCACAGAAATATTCGGAATCGTTTCAGCACGTGCCAACGTAATAGCATTTTGATGTCGACTAACTTCTGTTGCCCAACGCGCTAGATCAGGATTATTGTTAATTTTGTTAACGATTGATGCTAATTGAGGTATAGAAGATATATTGTATAAATCTCCTTCTACTTTATTGAAAGTAACATCGGTACCACCCCAACCTGTCACCAGATTTTGTTTTGATATAGTTAACTGTCGTTCAGCATTTATCTGACTCAATTGTGATTTTGAAAGCTCAACTCTTGCTTTAATTTCTTCGAGTGGCGATACCTTGCCTGCTTCAACGCGTTTTTTTACTGTTTGATATATCTCGCCGGCAAGATCTTTTATTTCCGTTGTTATGGTTAACTTCTCTTGGTCCCCGAGCACTTCAGCATAAGCAATTGCTGTTTGCGATAAGAGATCAACGCGTTTTACTTCATAATCCCATAGAGCAAGATTACGGTCTGAGGATGCAAGTTGCCGACGCTTCATCCGTTTATCACCTAACTCGATTAATTGGCTTAGCGTAATCGTTGTTTCTGATGACCGAAAACCACTTAAGTTACTTGAGCCAGCAAAGTTTTCTATTTCAAATCCTGCTACTGGATTCGGTAACAATCCTGCTTCAATCTGATCAATTTCTTTCGATCTGATTGTCCAGGCATAAGTAGCCAATTCGGGATTATGTTTAAGCGTCAGGACAATAACTTGTCTTAACGTTAAATTACCCGTTGGTTGAATCATCGGTTGATCAAATTCTTCCGGTGCCATTGTTGGTGGCAATTGAAGTTCATCATCAACAGCCATAACTGTTGCGTACATGAAGCATGCAACAGTAAATACTAAAGTTTTAATCATCATACTTAATCTCGTAAATAAAAGACAACATCCTCTCAGCACACACTGAAAGAGATTCATTATTGTTTAAGAACTACCTGATGGTAGTCAGAGATTAAGCTATTGGAGGTTGGTAAGGCGGAGGCCCGTTAATGGAAAGATAATCTTGTTTCTGAAAATTTAGGACTTCATTGATTCGTTGATTTGCAACAAATGATATTTTTTGCACTAGTCCCAAAGAGTGCGAAGAAAAATGACAGCAGTGATCACAGGAGATAGAGTCACTATCAGTATCATGCTGTGTATTCATTTCCATTGAATGACTTTCCTGAGAATCGGCTAGTTCATGAGCATAGGCATGTATCGGCATGATGATCCCGGATAGAGTCATCAAAACCAATAATATTTTTGCTATTTGAGTTCGCATAACCAGAATATGGACTAATTATTGTTAAATTTCAAATTTACCATATTTAATTAGTCTAAAATATTAGTTCGATAGTCCCAAAAGTTGATGAAATTTGAGAATGTTCTCTTATAGCCGGTAACAGATAAATAGTTAACATCAATCCGCGACCATGTAGGAAGTTTCTATATGCTTTATTTATGTTTATCTATAAGAACGGGGGCATATATGGGGGCATACTTCTATACTAGAATGATAAATAATTATAAATATTAAGTCGTTGAACTAAGTATTAAACTCCTGCTAGAGAAACCGAATTAATAATTTGGTTAATGAATCAACGATAAAACTTATTCACTGTTCTATCAGATTGAAATTTTCTTTTTGATATCTTCAACCCTTGGATCATTGAGGATCGAACCTTTCAAATGAAGAATATGCGCGTTTTGATGTTCAGAATAATTCGCATAGTCGTAAATTACTTTGTGTGGAATTAATGTTGCGGTAATAATTTGATAATTCTTATCAAAAATAACCGCCACCAAACTATCAAAAGCTTTAGTATCTAAATTTCTTATGGCGCCTAGTTGCCTTGATTTATTTTCAGCGGTTACTCTTCTACCTTTTATTTGAATCTTGACACCTTCTGAATCAGTAGCATCAAACCCTGCAGAAGAATTTTCTGCCAATTCAAGCCCTAGCCCTTTTGCAACAAGCCATTCTGTATAATCACCAACAGGGTTATTCCTCGTGCGCACAACCTTTCTACGTTTCAAATCATCCAGTATAGCTGAGTGAAATTGTAATAATTCAATCACTGATAAGCTTTTTAGATCAGTATATTTCGTCAAAATAGAATTACTCGACTCAGCCATTTAAATTTGAATGGGTCATGAGATGATGTGTCTATTTCTCAATTACCCTTTAGTTTTTATTAAACCCATACTGTCTTGTTAATAATTTATCTTTCCAACGATTCTCAATTGCTATGACAGAATCTGGTGGCAAATCAATATCGCATGTTTCAAGTATGGAATATCTGAATTTATTGAATGCCTCTGAGCCTCCTGATTTAAAGAGGTTTTTCAATTCTGAATTACCGCCGTGATAATTTTCAGAATAATTTGACCAACGTGACCAGATACCTTCTTCTCCGTATGCGCTACCAACATATAACTGTCCCGAAGACATATCTGAAATTAAATACACACCGGAAACAGATGATAATGCTGACTTCCAAGATGGATATTCATGATGAAACAATAACTCCAACTGCTGACGACTTAGTTGAACTTCTTTGAAATTTTTAAATTCTGAAAACACAAGTGGCTCAGGTTTAATTTCATATACTGAAGCGCTATTAAAAAGACTTTCACCATTTGGATAAGAATTTCTCCCTTTTCTTTTGTATTGAATAACTAATCGACCAATTAAATCAGCATACATATCCATCAATTCAGTTTTATAACGAATATGCTCTTTGATTGAACTATCAATTCCGAGTGACTGATACACGCCAGCAAATAACCATAAGTCATCTCGTTCAAGTCTAATTAAACTTAATATGTAAGATCTTTGAAAATTACGCTTATTCTGTTCAGCCTGCCATTCTTTGAACGATCCATCGAAATACAGATATAACGGGTGCTCACGACCATTATCCGCAGCCAAATGCACTTTAAGCTCTGTCGGTTCAATATTCAGTAAATCGTAGATCAACATTTCAATAACACATTAATTTTGAAGCTATTTTAGGTAGTGTTACTGATATTTCAGGCAAAAGTCCAGAACAAAATGAAACTTATAGTCTATAGACTAAAAAGCTACAAAATCGTCCCATTAGTAACATGGATATCCGCAAAAAAGTGGGCCGAAACGTTAAGAAATTTCGTAAAGAGATTGATTGGTCACAAGAAGATCTCGCCTTCGAATGCGATCTCCATCGTACTTATATCAGTGGTATTGAACGAGGCGTAAGAAATCCAACTGTCCTCATACTCGATACCATTGCTAAAGCATTAGGCATTACACCCAATCGATTACTCGAATAAGAAACCTCCTCTATTTCTTATTTGCATTTTTATTTTCACGCGCTATGCTTATATTGAACTGGTGAAATGTTTGTTTAAGTGAACCTTGACTCACTTACAATCAGTTTGTCGGCGAAAATCAGGAGCAAAACTTAAACGAAGTTCAGACGTGCTTAATAAGGTTAAGTACAAATCGACTTCTGTTTAGAGTTACGCTCCTTTTTTTGTGGGCGTAACTCCTTTAACTTATAAGGAGTTACAAAATGAAACAAAAGTCTACATCCTCTGCCTTAAATGGTTTAGCGGTAACTTATCTTCCTGTCACGACGCTTAAACCAGCAAAGACTAACCCCCGTACCCATAGCAAAAAACAGATTCAGCAAGTTGCTAACAGTATTCAGGAATTTGGTTTTACTAACCCCATTCTGATTGATGAAGCTGAAAAGGTCATTGCCGGTCATGGACGATTATTGGCGGCAAAGTCTTTAGGGATAAAATCCGTACCGATAATTCGGCTAGATCACATGACGGATTCACAGAAACGTGCTTATTTAATCGCCGATAACAAACTAGCAGAAAATGCAGGTTGGGATGAATCACTGTTAGCCCTTGAATTCGCGTCTCTTGATATTCTAGATCTGGAATTTGATATCACAATCACAGGGTTTGAAACAGCCGAGATCGATTTACTCATTGAACACCATCAACATGACGAGAATCCAGATGATGTTTTTCTTCAGCTAGAGTCAAACACACCTGTAGTGACGCGACCCGGTGATCTATGGCTGATTGGTCAGCACCGTTTACTCTGTGGCGATGCAACCAACACTGAAAACTTTGACAAGCTAATGGTAGGAAAACGCGCTCAATTAATTTTTATTGACCCGCCCTACAATGTTTCCATCGATGGACATGTCTGTGGTTCGGGTAAAATCAAACATCGAGAATTTGAAATGGCTTCAGGTGAAATGTCTACCGAAGAGTTCACCAATTTCTTAATAACCGTATTGTCCCACTTAGCAAGCTATAGCACTAATGGATCGATGCATTACGTGTGTATGGATTGGCGTCACATAAGCGAAATCTTAATTGCTGGAAAAGAAGCATATACAGAATATAAAAATTTATGTGTTTGGAATAAGACTAACGCTGGAATGGGTTCACTATACCGTTCAAAACATGAGCTCGTATTTGTATTTAAATCAGGCACTAAATCACATATCAATAATGTCGAACTCGGAAAAAACGGACGATATCGAACAAATGTATGGGATTACGGCGGTGTTAATACGTTTGATCCGAAACGTCGTGAAGAATTGACATTACATCCAACCGTAAAACCTATTGCCATGGTAGCCGATGCTATTCAGGATTGCTCTAAACGCAAACAAATTGTTCTTGATTGCTTTGCTGGTAGTGGCACTACCTTACTTGCTGCAGAAAAGACGGGGCGTCGTGGTTATTGTATGGAACTCGATCCGCAGTATGTGGATATCACACTCTTACGTTTACAACAATTATTCGGACTTGATGCAATTCATGAAGAAACAGGCCTTGATTTTACTACCTTGAAGCATAAACGACAAAAAACCCATCCGACTCAACGACGTAAGGCTAAACGTAAAACCAAGGAGGTGGCTCATGACAAATAAGAAAGTCAATAAAGATTATGAAGTGGGGTATAAAAAGCCGCCTAAAAATACACAGTTTAAAAAAGGGCAAAGTGGTAATAGAAAAGGAAGGCCTAAGGGATCAAAGAATGCCAATACGCTTGCTCATGAAATTGCAAATGAAGTGATAACAGTTCAAACAAAAAATGGGAAGTTAATTAAAAAGACTCGTTTTGAACTCCTATTAGAAAACTTAACAACAGCAGGTATAAAACTAGATACAAAATCTGCCGCGCTTGCTATCAATATTTTGAAAACGACGGGTTATTTTAGAATTCCTGAAGAAAATAAATCTCGTAGTGGCGTAATAGCAGTTCCTCTTCCTTTAACAAAAGAAGAATGGCTAAATAGGTTCAGTAAACCACCTCCTGAGCAAGAAGATCACAACAAATTAGAAGATTAAAAATGAATTCATTACAACGTCCCCGTAAGGAGGTGCAAACAATGAAATTTATAGAAATTTAACACTTTCAACTGGCTATTCTGGAGACAGTATGGCTCCATGGAGTCTATGAAACATAGTGTCCTCAATCAGCAATTAACTGTTCATGATATTAAGATTAGTACAGTAGCTGAATTACGTGAGATTTATGAATCTGTATTTGGTGTTCCACTGCAACAACGCGTCAGCCTTGATTTTATTAAAGGTAATTTGGCCTGGTATATCCAGGCCAAAGAGCATCATAAAGATCCGATTAAATTAAGGGAAAAACTAGTTAAACAAGTAACACGCTCTAAATCAAAACAAAATGTTCCCTATCAATCGGGCACGCGACTCGTCCGCGAATGGCAAGGTGAAACTTATGAAGTCACTATTATGGACAAAGGTTACCAATGGCAAGATAAACACTATAGAAGCCTAACAGCCATCGCTCATGAAATCACAGGTACAAAATGGTCCGGGCCACGCTTCTTTGGATTAAATGATAAAAAGTCTAAATGAATAAACAATCATCATCTCAAAAACGCTGTGCCATCTACACCCGTAAATCATCGGAAGAAGGACTAGAGCAATCGTTTAATTCACTAGATGCACAACGCGAGGCATGCGAATCATTTATTAAAAGTCAACAACATGAAGGATGGACGACATTACCGACACACTATAATGATGGAGGGTTTACTGGCGGGAATACCGAACGCCCTGCCCTACAAACATTAATCAATGATATTGAATCAAACAAAATTGATATTGTAATCGTTTATAAAGTTGATCGATTGAGTCGTTCCTTAGCGGATTTTGTAAAACTTATTGAATTATTCGATAAACATGATGTGTCTTTCGTCTCAGTCACCCAACAATTTAATACGTCAAGTTCAATGGGAAGACTCACGTTAAATGTCCTCCTCTCTTTTGCCCAATTTGAACGTGAAGTGACCAGTGAACGAATCAGAGACAAAATCGCCGCATCAAAACAAAAAGGCATGTGGATGGGAGGTGCTGTGCCATTAGGATATGACGTCGTCGAAAAGAAACTGGTAGCCAATAATAAAGAAGCTAAAACAGTGAGGCATATTTATGAACGTTATATTTATCTCGGTACTGTCAGAAAACTAAAAGAAGAATTAGATGCTGAAGGCTATATCAGTAAACAACGAGAAAACAAACAAAACAAAGGTGGCGGCAAACCATTTAGTCGTGGTGCACTGTATGCGTTACTTAAAAATCCACTTTATATTGGTAAGGTTGCTCATCAAGGTAAACTGTTTGAAGGCCAACATGCTGCGATTCTTGAAAAACAATTATGGGATGCTGCGCAAACTTTATTAATTAATAACAGGCAGAATAATAAATCCAGAAATTCGGTAAAAGAACCCAGTTTATTTGCAGGATTAATTTTTGATGACAACAATAACCCAATGAGCCCTTCACACTCTCGAAAAGGAGACCGGCGCTATCGTTACTATGTTTCCCAAGCTGTATTGCAATATCGAGAAGCGGAGGCAGGCAGCGTCTTTCGTATCTCGGCTAAAATAGTTGAGGACGCTGTGATAAAAAGACTTATAGAATTCTTTCAAACTACTAAAGAATTATTAGAGATATTTAGTCACTTTAAATTAAATGCTGACAAACAGGAAACTCTCATCCACAAAGCAAAAATATTTATTACAAACTGGGAAGACTTAACTGCAAGTAAAAAAATAGATTACATAAATATAATCATTAAAAAAATACAAGTGGGCTGTGAAGGTATAAATATCACTTTGTCTCGTACTGGTGTGGACAAGTGTTTTTTAAAAGAAAATTTTGATAATGAAAAGTATAAAAAAAAGAAAAATGATGAATACATTATAGCTATACCCGCCAAGTTAAAACGTTGCTCCCATGAAACGAAATTAATTATTGGTGAAAAATATACGGATAAAAATAACTCCACCTCAGTTCTCGCAATACAAAACGCACTCAAAAAAGCATTAATCTGGAATCAAGTATTAATTACAAATCAAGTTTCAGGTATGAAAGCATTAGCGAAACAAGAAAAAGTAACCCAGCGATATATTGCACATTTAATTCAGCTTGCCTTTCTCGCTCCGGACATAATGGAAGCAATAATAAAAGGTGATATTCCTAAAAAACTCACTTTATATAAGTTGAAAGAAGGGTTTTCATATGATTGGAATGAACAACGAAAAGAGCTTGGATTTGAATAATAATACACTAGATTTGGCAAGATTTTAATTTTCAAGGTAAAACACAACATGAAACACAATGATGTTTTAGTTTCAAGTCAATCAGAAAGAAGCAGAATCAAAAATTTTTCCATGGCTCGGTCCAAATACGATTGCGGAATCAAAAAATTGGTTGCCGACACAAGTTTTTATGACAGATTAAACTTCAGGCGGCTTCGTATTTTTAGCTTGATCTGCACCGAGCTCTTGAACTTCATCTCTAACTTCATCGCTTTCTTCTGCAACAGAATCGGATTGTAATGTGAGTATGTAATCATCAAATCAATGAAGATTCACGTTTTTGTCTTTACAGGCTTCTTCAAGTTCATTTTTCTTTAAACTGGTAGCGAAAATTACTTGACCCTTATAACCACTAGATTCAGAGGCTTTTGATATTAAATTTGTAAAACTTATATAACTTGCTTCATGTTGTCTTGGCTCATCAAACACGATAAATCCACCATGAAGAACATCTTCTTTTTCGCCAGCGAGTTGTAATAATGCCAAAGTATATGACCAAATAATCCGAATATAGTCACTTGCTGATGTCTCTGCAACAATGTCGTAACCTTCTTGTTCAGGACGTAATGTTTGATCTGAAATAGTTATTGAACCGATAGAAGCAGGAGTAAAATTGAAGGCTGTTAAATTTCCTTTTATAAGGGAAAGTAGTTCTCTTATAACTAGTGCTCTGTCTTTATTGGCTGCCCCGCCACGTAATTTTTTCAACGATTTTGTTGCACTATCCCAAGCTGAATATATTCTGGATGCTTGTTCTTTTAGATCATTTAAAGATGTGCCGAGCCTATCAGCTTCTTTAAGTTCTATCTCAGCCTGTATTTTACTACGCAGTAGTGCCTTAGTTTCGCCATTAATATCATTAATGTCTTCACGGAGGCTTTCCAAAATCCCTTGTTCTTTTGCTATTCTTGCACTAATTAGCTTGCTTTTTGACTGGAGTGATTTTATGACTTCAGCATTCCGTATTTTTATATTTACATAAAAATCTGTTTGGCTCTTAAGGAACTCTATATTTTCTGCCAACGTCATTGGTTCACGCTTAACATTTCTGTTACCAAGCGTGTCATAAAGATCTGACTCACAAATAGGACAAGTCTTAGTGTCAAGGTCTGCTTCTATTGAACTACCAACTTTTTGAAGTCTACTTAACTGCTGATATCTATCTAGCTCATTCTTAAGTGTAGATAGTTTAGTTTCGACATCTGACAACGAAAGCATGGCTACTTCTATTTCTGCTAAATTATCTTCAGCCTCTCTCCTCAACCTTCTGAGTTTTGATTGCTGGGCAGTAAGCTTTTCATTATCTGGAGTTGCTGAAACAATATCACTCGCAAGTTGTTCTATTTCTTTTTTTAGAGATCGCTGTCTCTGTGAAACGGAATAAGTAGTATTGCCATCTTGGTATTGAAATTCAATATCAAAACTATCTTTATAGTTTTTTATATCGGGCATTCGATTCAGAATTACTGAATTATAATCTGCAATACCTTCAGCAGAATTTATTAGCTGCTCCCATTCTTTTTCTGAAGCTTCAATGTTATTTTTATATCTTGTAACCTTCTTTTCATGTTCAAAACTATCTATGCCTAAACAATATTCAACTGCAGATTTTTTTACATTTTTAATGCCGTAACTGGTCGGTATATTGGCTTGAATTTCAGACCAACCACGCTTCTGCTCTATAAAGAAAAGTGGGAAAATGCACTCTATATATAGCTTAATTTCATTTCCGTCGAAAGTAACAACATTAGGTAATTGCCATCCGATAAAATCAGCTAACCACTTATGAAATCCTCTTTCACTTTTTGCTGAACCAACATTTCCAGCTGAGCCAAGAAAATAATCCTTAGCCTCATTATCATAGTTTACCGTAACGCGATTTTCGTCACCTAAAACATCTCGGGTGGTTATAGCAGTTTCATTTTTTCTGTTCTTTATTGTTATGCTTATATAGGACGAGCTAACAAAATAAGGATTTTCTTCCGCTTTATTGTCATAAATAACTTCATATAATGATTTTGGAAAAGGACGTTTGCTTCGTGGCCCAAGAATAGGTTCAAGTCCTAGCCCATAAGCAATTGAATTCACACAGGTAGACTTTCCTGATGAATTTTCTGCACGAATAATATTTAGACCTTCACTCAAAGGAATATTCGTCGAAAACTTTCCGCCGTTAGTCTGGGCTGTAATTTCAATGTTCTCTACTGTTAATCCCAACATTAGAGAAGTCCCCCAGTTATAGTTTTAATCTTTTTATCCGTTAGTTTTTTGCCGGCAGTATTAAGAAAATTTATTTCTTCAACCATAATGCCGTTTTCTGTTAGCAACTGATATATTTCTAGGCCTGTATTAGTAATATGCAACCTTCCATCCTCTAATTTAATAAATCCTTTTGCTAAAGCAAATTCAACTGCTTTATAAGTAGCTGTGTCTGCCGACACTAACGGAAGGTCATGAGTTCTATCGTACAAATAATCTTCATATTCTTCCCAACGATTCTGACGAATAAGCATCCATACAAGCATATTCACTTTTTTAACATTGAGATAACGCTTTTCACCAGATAATGTGGCGATAGAAATTATGATTAAACATATTCGCCACAACGGCCTCATCTCTATTGGAACAGAGTATGGTTTATCACTGATAATTGGTTTTACAATTTCTGCTTCAGTCATTTACAAAGTCCATATAACATTCTGCAATCCATTTAGACAGATAACCAAACGATAAAGATTGTTTATTTTGGTCGGAAAAATATTTTGCGTATTTCTCAAATGCCTCTTTATTACTTGCTACTATACTTTTGACAAATTCTTTATCAAAATCATCGTCCAATATTGATTCATCCTTCATAGCCTCAAGCTGTGCTCTGGCACTATCCTCTATCTGATTATGTAAATCAGGGTGATCTTGTCGTAGTTGGTCTAAAAACTTTTCAACCTGAATGTATTTTGTCACTACATGATCTTGAAAGTCATTAGAACTTTCACCCATCATAGCTTTCGACTTCCTTTCAATATTACCTGAAAATTCTGTATTACCGCCTTTCCATAAAGCCTTGTCGGCATCCGTAACTTCCATTAGAGGTATATCGATAGTTTTTAGATATACATTTTGTGCAAAGAGTTTTGCCTCCGGGAAGGAATCTGCAGTTTCGATTTTTACCTGAAAGGTCTCATCATTTATGTATGAAATATATTGTTTAATTGTATCGTTTTTCTTTTTATTACAATATTTCAATAAGTCCTTTGATTTAAGTTTTTGCGTCAATAAAACCCATTGGTGGATTTTAATACCACCAAGCATTTTAGTTATTTCAGTCTCGTACTCTTTTAGCTTCTTTAGGTCATCATTGATTTTTTCTGTATTTTCCTTTTGTATTTATCCATGCCTACAGAAAGATCGGGGTAGTAGCACTGGAAAATCGTGCCTTCGTTTGTATAAAACTCTATTCCATGATCTCCTTTATCTTCATCTGGGACAGACCAAAAATTAGGTTGCCCATAATGTTGTCGAAGCATGATTTCACAAAATGCTTCCCACTCGTCTTCTGTCATATCTTCCGTATATGAACTCATAATCTACGCTTATTTAAGTAGCTTTACTGTGCCAGTATCATACTCATACATTGCTTATACTTCCATCTTTGACCCTTTCAACAACTTCATCTATCACAAATAGTGGTACTAGAAACTATTCTCAATGTGAAAACTCTCTCTGTAATAATTTACAAAAAATAACAAGCTCCCCTAAGTAATGTTTATACTCATCATGACTAGTATTCTCTATTTGAAATGTGTCGTTATTGTTGGTTTTATTATAACCCTGAGTTCGATCATGAACAGGCATAGCTTCAATAAGTTTTTTATTTTTCAGCCAAAAAGCAGAGCTTTTTTGAAACGCATCGCAACAATAAAATTCACACCGAACTAGCAAAATTGCGAAAAGAGACTTTCGAGTACTTTCAGATTATATTTTTAAATTTGGTTCGGTATGAGGCGGGTATATTCGCTTAGAAATACTGTAAGCTGCTGAATTCTTGAAGGATTAGTATACCTCTGCGGAGACACTCCGCAGAGACCAGACTGTATGGCGGAGAAGGAGGGATTCGAACCCTCGATACGGGATAAACCATATACTCCCTTAGCAGGGGAGCGCCTTCAGCCACTCGGCCACTTCTCCTAATCAATTTTTTAAGATCTTATCTCGTAGTTCTAAATATTTACACAAAAAAATCACCCTCTAGGTGACTTTCCAGGTTAATGTTCGATTATGACCTAAAAATTACAGGTCGTTTAGAATACCTTTGCTGAGATTTGAGGTAAACACTGCTTGATGTGTTATTTTTCAATCAGATGAAGAGTCATCTGTTTTTTCTTGTTGGATTCGATCGTATATCTCTTCCCTATGTACTGCGACATCTTTAGGTGCATCAACGCCTATGCGAACCTGATTACCTCTGATTCCCAATACCGTTACGTTAACGTTATCTCCAATCATTAACGACTCACCTACCCGTCGGGTTAATATCAACATCTTTATATTCTCCTGGTACTTCCTAAAATTTTACTAACTTTTTAGTGTTAAAATTAAGTATAGTCCTTATATACTCTGCTTTTCTTCCTCTTTAAATTGGTATTGATTTGTTTTTTTCAATACTCAATCAGGAATATACTCTTAATTTGCTATAGCACTTTTTTCAA
Organism: Pseudomonadota bacterium; assembly: GCA_038142205.1. Lineage (GTDB taxonomy): Bacteria > Pseudomonadota > Gammaproteobacteria > Eutrophobiales > Eutrophobiaceae > UBA7359. The sequence continues at coordinate 1,748,062 of JAYQJO010000001.1, forward strand.
GGCCAAAAATAGCATGTAATGTACGAACTCCAAGTTCTAAATAGTTTTCGGCTACTACGACAGAAACCTTAATTTCCGATGTAGAAATCATCTGAATATTTATACCTTCATCAGCCAATGCTTTAAACATTTTACTGGCTATTCCAGCATGTGAGCGCATACCAACTCCCACAACAGATATTTTAACAATTCTATTATCACCAGACACATCTTTAGCATTTATTGATTTTGCTGTTTCTTGTAAAATTGACAGTGCTTTATCGTAATCTGCACGGTTTACAGTGAAAGTAAAATCGGTGCTGTTATCCAGCCCAACGTTCTGCACAATCATATCAACTTCGATATTTGCATCGGCAATCGGCCCCAATATTTTTGAAGCAATACCTGGATCATCAGGAACACCAACAATAGTCAGTTTTGCTTCATCTTTATTATGAGCAATACCTGATATCAGTGCTGTTTCCATATTTTCATCCTCATCGGTTATCAGTGTGACTGGTCCGTCTTCAAAACTGGATAACACACGTAAATTCACATTATATTTTCTAGCAAATTCGACCGAACGGATTTGTAATACCTTCGAGCCCAAACTTGCCATTTCCAACATCTCTTCATAGGTAATGTAAGGCATGCGTCTGGCATCTGTCACAATTCTTGGATCAGCGGTATAAACACCGTCTACATCAGTATAAATTCGACATTCATCTGCCTTTAATGCAGCCGCCATTGCCACCGCCGTCGTATCCGAGCCACCTCGGCCTAGCGTCGTTATGTTTCCATCTTCATCAATACCCTGAAAACCTGCGATAACAACCACTTTCCCGTCATTCAGCTGTTTATGGACACGCGCATCTTCTATTTCGACAATGCGCGCCTTATTATGCGCATCATCGGTTCGGATATGAACCTGTCCACCTGTATAAGAAACAGCGGAATGCCCCTTTTCTTCCAGCGCCATACTTAATAACGCTATTGTTGTCTGTTCACCTGTAGAAAGTAAAACATCAAGTTCTCTCGGCGATGGCGTATCTGTAATATTTTTTGCCAGCGACAATAGACGATCTGTCTCCCCACTCATGGCAGAGACAACAACGACAACTCGATGACCTTGATTCTTTGTTTCAATCACTTTGTCAGCAACAGCCTGAATTCGCTCAACTGTTCCTACCGAAGTGCCACCGTATTTCTGGACTATTAATGCCATTACTCTATCAATTTAAAAAAAGCGTGGGATTCTATCCGAAAGGCGAGGAGATAGAAATAGATGATTATTAAAAATCGTTTGTATTAAAGGCTTTTAGCTATTTTACAAAGGAAAAGACAGAGAAAGTCTTTAAATCCTATCAAAAATCACTGATTTATATGCTCAATTTTAAATTTCTAGTTTTTAAATTCTCAGGCTAAAAGCTTGTCTTTTATCCATTCCGGTACTTTTTCAAGCGCAGCCGGTAATGATTCGGGATCATTTCCGCCAGCCATGGCCATATCTGGTCGACCTCCACCCTTACCACCGACTTGTTGTGCTACAAAATTAACCAGTTCACCCGCCTTAATTTGATCTGTTTTATCTTGTGTCACACCTGCAACCAAATTAACTTTTGAATCGCTTACTGTAGCAAATAACAACACTGCCGTGCCTAGTTTATTTTTAAATTGATCAACCAAGTCACGTAATGATTTTGGGTCAACACCTTCGAGAGATTTTGCAATGACCTTAACACCTTCAATTTCAATAGCCTCATCGAGCATGTCTGAACTTGCGCTACTCGCTAACTTGCCTTTAAGTTGATCCAGTTCTTTCTCCAGCTTTCGAGATTTCTCTATTTGCTGAGATAGTTTTGTATCAACCATTTCAACATCGGTTTTTAGAAGCTCAGACATGCGTTGTAATTTATCTTCAGCATTTTTTATCCAGTCCAGTGCTCCCATACCGGAAACCGCTTCGACGCGTCGCACACCTGAGGCAATACCTGATTCTGAAATTATTTTAAACAAACCAATATCGCCAGCACGCTCAACGTGCGTACCACCACAAAGTTCTGTCGAGAACTCACCGCCAATACTTAATACCCGAACCGTATCTTCATACTTTTCACCGAACAATGACATCGCACCGGATGCTTTTGCTTTTTCCAAAGACATCTCCTGAATCCGTGACGCCTCGTTCGACAGGATTTGTGCATTCACTAAACGTTCAATCTCCACCAATTCTTTTTTCGTTAGTTGTTCGCTGTGGGAAAAATCAAAACGCAATCGATCATCCGCAACTAGCGAACCTTTTTGTAAAACATGTTCACCTAAAACAACTCTTAATGCAGCATGTAATAAATGCGTAGCAGAGTGATTACGCATAATCGCTATACGTCTTACCTCGTCAACGGAAGCACGTAATACATCACCTACTTTTATTGAGCCCGTTCGCAATGTACCTAAATGAATATGTGACTGGCCTTGTTTTTTTGTATCTTCAACTTCAAAGAAAACATCTTTTGAAAAAAGCTCACCTTTATCTCCAACCTGCCCACCAGATTGAGCGTAAAAAGGTGTTTCTAATAATATGACACCGCCAACTTCACCTTCATTTAATGTTTGTACATTACGACCATCCTGATAGACCGCAATAACTGTTGTTTTTTGTTCCAAACGATCGTAGCCGGTAAAAGCACTAACTAAGCTATCATCTGTTTCTACAGAAACACCGATATCAAACTTACTTGCCGCACGTGCACGTTGTCGTTGTTCAGCCATAGCCTTATTAAAGCCTTCCATATCAACGGTAAGGTTTCTTTCTCGTGCAATGTCTGCTGTTAAATCAACAGGGAAACCATAGGTGTCATACAAACGAAAAACATCTTCACCCTCGATAACGTTACCTGATATTTTTTCTGTTACATCATCAAGCACTTTTAAACCTTGTTCCAGAGTTTCTGCAAATCGTTCTTCTTCTTTCAACAATACATTTTGTATATGTGATTTTGACTCTCGTAATTCCAGATAAGCATCACCCATTATTTCATCAAGCACATCAACTAACTTATGAAAGAAAGAATTTGTAAAACCAAGTTTATTTCCGTGTCGAATAGCACGACGAATAATACGACGAAGTACATAACCCCGTCCTTCATTTGAAGGAATCACGCCATCAGCGATTAAAAAAGAACAAGAACGAATATGATCAGCAACAACTCGACTCGAAGTTAAATCAATATCAGTATCACCGGCGAGTTTTTTTATCGCATCGATAATTTTTTCGAATAATTCGATTTCATAGTTGTTATGTACATCCTGCATGACCGCAGTGATACGTTCCAAACCCATACCTGTATCAACGGAAGGATGAGGAATAGGTGTTAACTTACCTGATTTATCGCGATCGTATTGGGTAAAAACCAGATTCCAGATTTCAATATAGCGATCCAAATCGGCATCTTCACTTCCCGGAGGGCCACCTGGAATATCATCACCATGATCATAAAAAATTTCACTGCAAGGTCCGCATGGACCAGTATCGCCCATAGACCAGAAATTGTCGGCCTCACCACAACGACTAAATCGCTCAGGTGACACGCCCATTTCTTTTAACCAGATATCCGCCGCTTCATCATCATCTTCAAAAACAGTAACCCAGAGTTTTTCTTCAGGAATATTTAATACTTCGGTTAAGTATTCCCAGGCAAAAGCGATGGCTTCTCTTTTAAAGTAGTCACCAAAACTGAAATTTCCGAGCATTTCAAAAAAGGTATGATGCCGTGCGGTATAACCTACATTTTCCAAATCATTATGTTTACCGCCAGCGCGAACACAACGTTGCGATGATGTTGCACGTTTGTAATCGCGTTTTTCGCGGCCAAGAAATAAATCTTTGAATTGAACCATGCCCGCATTAGTAAATAATAAGGTTGGATCGTTAGCAGGTACCAATGAACCACTTGGTACTATTTCATGCCCTTTCGATTGAAAAAACTCAAGAAATGATTGGCGGATGTCGTTACTGGTTTTCATTATATTAAATTATTAAAACGGGACTAAATAAAGGGAGTTTATATGAAAAATATGCTCTCAGGCATCGTATTTTACACGCTATTTTAAAACCTGATTTATCTGTTCGCTGGTAAAACCGCGACTATATAGGAATCGTGATTGTTTTGCCTTATTTTGATAATCAGCAGGCAATTTTTCGCCGTATTTTTTTACCCGAACCTCATTGGTCATCGCAATCCAGTCTACATCAGCTGAATCAAGGTATTGTTCTATTAGAATTGAGTCTATACCGCGTTGACGTAATTCCTGCTGTATTTTGTTTGGACCCTGACCTTTATTAATACTGTGATGTACAAAGCTTTCGGTAAAACGTTCGTCACTTTGTAAACCTTCATTACTTAAAGTTTCGAGCAGATCTTCAATTAAGACATCATCTGAACAACGCCGTGAAAGTTTATTCACTAATTCCTTGCGACTGTGCTCGCGTCTTGCCAGGAAGTCACAAGCGCGTTGCAGGACTTCCTGGCGTTCGGTACTCAGGCTGTTGCTCCTTCGGTTTCTTCTGCATCAACTTCAGATTGGTCAATATCCTCAGGAGATAACTTTGGTAATAATTGCTCTCTAATATTCCGTTCAATTTCTTCTGCAATCTCAGGGTTTTCCTTAAGGTATTTACGTACATTTTCCTTACCCTGACCAATACGGTCACCGTTATAGCTATACCATGCGCCTGCCTTATCAATCAGCTCAAGTTTTACACCGAGGTCGATAACTTCACCTAAACGAGAAATACCTTCACCGTATAGAATTTCAAACTCAGCTTGTTTGAAGGGAGGCGCAATTTTGTTTTTAACCACTTTAACCCGGGTTTCATTACCCACCACTTCATCACCTTTCTTAATGGCACCAATACGGCGTATATCTAGACGAACAGAAGAATAGAACTTTAAGGCATTACCACCGGTTGTCGTTTCAGGACTACCAAACATAACGCCGATTTTCATACGAATCTGGTTGATGAAGATGACACAGCAATTCGCACGCTTGATATTACCGGTTAGTTTTCTTAGCGCTTGCGACATTAAGCGTGCAGCTAAGCCCATATGCGAATCACCCATCTCACCTTCGATTTCTGCTTTAGGCACTAAAGCCGCTACCGAATCGATAACGACCAACTCGACAGCGCCGCTTCGAACCAGCATGTCACAGATTTCTAATGCCTGCTCACCTGTATCCGGTTGTGAAACCAATAAATCATCAATATTCACACCCAGTTTTTCTGCATAAACAGGATCAAGTGCATGCTCGGCATCGATAAAGGCGCAAGTCTTACCCTGCTTCTGTGCCTCGGCAATCGCAGACAAAGTCAGTGTTGTTTTACCAGAAGATTCAGGACCATAAATTTCAACGACACGGCCATAAGGTAAACCACCTGCCCCCAAAGCGACATCCAGTCCTAGCGAACCAGTACTCACAGTCGGTATTTTTGCAACAGACTGATCACCCATTTTCATTACTGAGCCTTTACCAAATTGTTTTTCAATTTGGCTTAAAGCCATCGTTAATGCTCTTTTTTTATCGTCTTCTACGTTTGCCGCAGCCATAGTTCTTATCTCCTTAGTTGTGTTTCTATTAGGTCAATCGCTACATGACCAACTTGCGGAGAAGATTAATCTATACTTTTTATAATGTCAATATTTTTTATCACCTTTGTATTTTTTACTATGTAATATTTTTTAATAAGGTCATGCTAAGTCGAGTATACTTCTGTTAAATCACTGGTTTTAGTTAATTTTCAGAAAATACATGTTAAACGAGATTAAATGGGCAACACGACAACGGCTTGAATACATAGAGCTAACGGCCTATTACACGGGTTTGGTGACGCGTAGTGGCGTGGCCAAGGCTTTTGGTATCTCGGATGCGGCAGCAACAAAAGATTTAAAACTTTACGGCGATATCGCGCCGGAAAACCTGAGTTATAAGCACAATGTCTTCGGCTTTGTACCCACAGCCCAATTTAAGGAAGTCTTTGCTGATCTGTCGCCTACTACGGTACTACCGATGATCGAGGCTAATCTGGCTGTAGTCGGTGGGCCAGATCGAAAAAATGATATTTTTGGCATTCCAGTTTCCAGTCTATCCCTCCCAAACCGACTACCAGATAAAACCGACTTGGCTCAAGTCACAAGAGCATTACATAACAAAAGAAAGTTGAAAGTAAGTTATCACTCACTATCTAACAGATCACAGAATAAACAACGCATTATCGAGCCGCATTCATTAGTGAATACCGGTTTTCGCTGGCATGTTCGTGCCTATAATGAAGAAACGTTTGATTTTCGTGATTTCGTTTTGTCACGTTTTGAAGATGCAGAGTGTCTGGATAAAGAAGCAGAATCCAGTGCGCAGTACGATGATGATTGGGTCGAGATCATCACGCTGAAATTAAGCCCGCATCCGAAATTGGATGAAAAAACCGAACCAGTCTGTTGATCGATTACGGCAGTGAAAACGAAATTATCGAAATAAAAATAAGACGTGCATTAATCGGTTATTTATTACAACAGTTATCGGTCGACACTACAGAAGATCATTCATTAAACCCAAATAAATACCAACTGATTGTATTAAATCGGGATGAAATCGAACCGTTTGCAAGTTGGGCGTTTAGTTAATACTCAAACTTTTGATATTATTGATGCCTTTTCGAAATACCCTAATGCAAAACAAACTTAATTATTCTAAATGACTAGCGAAAAACCAAAACAAAACATACTGATGAAACCCATTTGGCATCTGGGCGGCACATTTATTCTGTCAGTATTTGTTCTAATCATCATAATTTCAGTAAATCTACTTTTTACAGACAGGATTCCATTAGTTACAGGCGATGGAAGTTTTCTCTCAAATGTTGGCATTATTCTATGGTGTGTAAGCGCTACAGTCTGTTTATTTGCAAGCATGTTAATTGTCGATAATAAACTCCCTCAAGCTCGTCACTTTCTTATGTGCTCAGGATTACTCACAGCTTATTTATTGTTCGATGATTTTTTTGAATTACATGAGCGTTACTTTCCGATGTTTTTCAATATCGATGAAAAAATAATTTACATCATTCTAGGAATAGCCACATCCACAATAATCATTAAATACAGACAACTAATCTTGAGAACGCATTACATTGTTATGCTGATGTCTCTAGGTTTTTTAGCCATATCAATCGCCTCAGACGGGATATTAAATCCAATAGAAATAGTCTATGGCATGCTGGTATTAGTAGTCCTGTCGATTATTTATATGTATGTTTTGCATCGTTACCTATTCAAAGAATACTTACTGATGGTTTTTCTTATGTCTATTGGATTATGTATTGCGTATATCACCTTGCAATCTAATGCTGAATATTCAGAATACATTTTTGAGGAAAGTGCAAAATGGATAGGGATTGCAAGTTGGTGTAGTTATTACGTTCATACTGCATATCAACTTGTTATTGATTCGTTTTCTAATCAGTAGACAAGTAAGTTAAAACCTCAAACAAACACTCTTATGACTTACTTGATTATCCGGGCGTTTGATTACGTTATCAAAGGCCATTGACGAACCACCTGATATTCAACACCTTCATTCATTGAATTAGAAATAATCAGAGAAAAGTTATTTACTTGCCAATTTATTTGAAACGTTTCTTTAGGTAAGAATATCTGCTTTGCCTTTCTCGCTATCGTGACATGAGGCTTATATTCTCTGTCCTCTGTTTTTAACCCTTGTTGCTTAACACACTTCTTTATTGATTTAACAAGTGTTAATAATTGTTTGGGTATTATTGTTGTACCGACATAAAGTATCTGCGGTTTCTTCCAAAACCCGGTTCGGCTTAGCCTAATTTCAAATGGTTCCGTTTTAATATCATTGAGTCTTTGTATTAATTCATCTCTATCTTTGTCTGAAACTTCACCAAGGAACTCAAGCGTCATATGTAGGTTTGATTTCTTTACAAGTTTTATATTTTCATTTTTAAGTTGATTTGCAACATCGCATAACTGTTCTCTTGTTTTTTCATCCGGCCAGAGTGCAAGAAATAGTCGTGTCATTTCAATCAGGAAGAGATTGTCACCATGATCAGTGTCTGATCATCTTGTTCTTCTGAATTACTTCTGTGTTGATGAAAGGTTTCTACAAAATTGGACATAAGTACTTCAGCCGATCCAGCTTGGCTATTTTCAAGGCAAGTGATCAAACGTTCCATCCCGAATTGATGACCCGATAATGATACCGCTTCAGTAATTCCATCAGTAAAAACAACTATTGTATCGCCTTGTTCCAGTTGTGTAGTCTCAGTGGTCCACTGATACTCTTTCTCGACTCCTATCGGTATACCACTCTCACTTTCTAGTATTGTAACGTGTCCTTCTTTATGCTTGATTAATACTGGTAAATGACCGGCTGAAGTATAAGAAAACAAATCTGCTTCAGCATCATAGTTACATACAAAACCGGTGCAAAAGCCCCCTCTTGATTGTCGAGTGAAAAAGTGTTTATTCACATAGGCAATGGCTTCCGCGGGACCTGCATCCTTTTCTCCTTGATAGGTACGAAGAATGGCATCCACCATTGCGACCTCAACGGCCGCACCTGGACCATGACCTGAAACATCCATCACACCTACTCCCCATATCAATGGTGGATTTTCATGTCCGGCTCTTCGTCGAGCGGCTCTCAAATCTAAAAGATCAAAATAATCGCCTCCACCACCAATACTAGGTCGATAATAGGTCGCGTAGTCCAAGCCATCAATACTATGTCCGGCGGCAGGTAGTAACTTCTCTTTAATCGTTTTTACTTCTTTAAGATAAGACAGGTATTTTAGTTCCTGTATAGCCAGTTGCTGGTTTATAAAGTAATTATCTATTTTTAACTCGATATTCTCTTTAATTAAATCATGCTTTTGCTCATCAACTGTTTGTTCACAATAATCAATACTGATAAGTAAATATACATTACGATAAAACGGATCTAATGAACGAAAAAAATTAATACTATGATCCGTTATATTTGATTGAAAAAGTCTAACAGTATTAATGGCCTGTTCTGTTGAATAGCCATCTATATTAACTGCTAGATTATACGTAGTAATTAAATCTGTTTTTTTATCGTAGGACGCTTCAAGTATATATTGCTTAGTTTCTTGATCTAAGATAATTAATCCGAGAACAAAATAACCAATGTCCAAATCGATTAATTCAGCGAGTTCCTTAAGTTGATTGTGCTCCATCACCATTTAAGTATATGTCTGCATTTCATCTAACAAACCTTGTAAAGCTAACAAACAAGATTGTTCTCTAACTGACTGTCTGTTGCCTTCAAAGATGATGCGTGTCGTTTTAATATTATTTTCAGTCAAGTACCAACCAAGACAAACTGTACCGACAGGTTTTTCTTTAGTGCCTCCATCCGGACCTGCAATGCCGGTAATAGAAATACCAATTTGTGCATGACTATTATTGACTGCACCTATGGCCATTTCTTTCGCCGTTTCTTCACTAACAGCACCATATAATGCTAACGTTTCTTGTTTTACATTTAATAATTCCATTTTCGCATCATTGGAATAAGTCACAAACCCACGCTCGAACCAGGCAGAGCTGCCCGGTATGCGCGTTAATATTTCAGCGAGTCCACCACCTGTACAGGATTCCGCCGTAACCAATTTACATGAACTTTTTAAAAATAGTTCCGCTAATTGTTCAGCTTGTTGGCTTGCGATATCAGTCACCGTTTAACTCTTTTTTCTTGAAAGAAAGCTTGTATTAAAGATCGACACTCTTCTTCCATAACGCCTTTCTCTATTTCTACTTTGTGATTTAACTCATTCGTTTGCAATAGATTAAATACACTACCACAAGCACCTGTTTTTGGATCATCAACAGCATAGATAAGTTTAGCAAGCCTTGCATGAACCAGCGCACCCGCACACATAGCACATGGCTCTAGTGTCACATACATAACTGCTCCGGAAAGACGATAATTACTTAATGCTAGCCCTGCTTGCCTTAGTGCAACAATCTCAGCATGAGAGGTAGGATCGTTGGAAGAGATTGGCTGGTTCCAACCTTCGCCAATAATTTTGCTTTCATGAACAATGACAGCACCAACAGGCACTTCGCCTTGTTCTTTTGCCTTTTGTGCTAGTTCGAAAGCATTTTCCATCCATTTTTGAGGTATATTGTCTATCATGATTAATATGCTTTTATCTTGAATCTGTAGTTTCTATATGAACCCTAGTAACCGTAAAGTCTCATACCATAACACTCTGGTTAACCGCGTCGCCATTATTTTAGCGATATCGGCTTCAGTTTTAATCGGACTAAGATTATTAGCTGGAGAGTTACACATTATTTCAACATGTGTTGGCATAACAGTAATTATTATCTTCTTTTTAGTCGCCCGCCTGTCCGGGAAAGAAATTTCTGCCACTAAAGGCGCATGGATACTGGTCATTATACTCTGGCTTGGCCTATTAATCGGTGGTTATGCTGCCGGTGGCATTAATGCACCAGTCACCATTGTATTTTCTATTATCCCTCTTGCTTCTGCTTATCTCATAAATCTACAAGCAACTATCATCATGTGCATACTCTCAATAGTTTCAGTTATTACCTTTTATATCATTGATAATTCTGAATATTCACAACCCGTCACATTGGATAACTCAGAAATGGGATTATTCAGAGCAGCATGGTTAATTTTTGTCATTTTTCTTGTGTCAATAATTGGCTGGTTATATAGCAGAAAAACAGAGCAGTTAACTAAAATTCTCGAAGATCAAGCAAGTACAGATTTCTTAACCAAACTTGCCAACCGTAGATTATTAAATGAAAGATTAGAACAAGAGTTCTACAGAATACGTCGTCATAAAAGTTGGCTTACTTTGCTTATGATCGATATCGATCATTTCAAAAGATTAAATGATGATGAAGGACATGTTAAAGGGGATGAAAGTTTAGTATTAGTAGCCAATTGTATAAAAGAATTCTGTCAACGCTCTACTGATATTGCAGGCCGATACGGTGGTGAAGAATTCTTATTGATATTACCCGATCTAGAGCCCGATAATGCTAAAACATTGGCTGAAAATATTCGTAAAGCCGTTCATGGAATTTCGATAAAATGTTCAAATATTGAAAATCAAAATTTATCCGTCACAATTGGTTGCTTATCCGTAAGTGGCACTGATTTGGACGCACCTTCTGAATTAATCCAGAAGTGCGATAAACTTCTTTATGAAGGCAAGCGTGCAGGTAGGAATATAGTAATTAGTAAAAAATCTGTATTGACTAAATGACTTGCTATTCCCACTCAATAGTCGCAGGTGGTTTACCGGATATATCGTAGGTAACACGCGAAATACCATCGACTTCATTAATGATACGATTTGAGACATGTCCGAGAAAATCATATGGTAGGTGCGCCCAATGGGCGGTCATAAAATCAACTGTAACGACTGCGCGTAAAGAAACGACATAATCATACTTACGTGCATCACCCATAACACCAACAGATTTTACCGGAAGAAAAACAGTAAAAGCCTGGCTGACTTCATCGTAAAGATTATGTTTGCGTAGTTCTTCTATAAAAATATGATCAGCTTTACGTAATAAATCAGCGTATTCTTTTTTCACTTCACCTAGTATCCGCACTCCTAAACCAGGACCAGGGAATGGATGGCGATAAACCATCTCTTTTGGCAAACCAAGTTCAACGCCAAGTTTACGGACTTCATCTTTAAACAGTTCGCGTAGCGGTTCGACCAGTTCCATTTTCATGGTCTCCGGTAAGCCACCGACGTTATGGTGTGATTTGATTACATGTGCTTTGCCAGTCTTTGCTCCAGCTGATTCGATAACGTCAGGGTAGATCGTCCCTTGCGCTAACCATTTAATTCCATCTACATCATGCGAGTGTTCTTCAAAGACATAGATAAATTCGTTACCAATAATCTTACGTTTTTCTTCCGGATCTTCGGCGCCTTTTAGTTTTCCCAGAAAACGTTCTTCAGCATCAACGCGGATGACATTAATACCCATGTGCTCGGCAAAGGTTTCCATAACCTGATCGCCCTCATTAAGACGCAAGAGACCGTTATCAACAAAAACACAAATTAACTGATCGCCTATTGCTTCATGTAAAAGTGCAGCAACGACCGACGAATCAACTCCGCCAGACAAGGCTAACAGAACTTTATCATTACCAACTTGTTCCTTAACACGTGCAATAGCATCATCAACTATATTCGCTGTGGTCCAAAGTGACTGACAACCGACAATGTCATGTAAAAAGCGTTTAAGAATTTCCTGTCCTTGTTTGGTATGCGTTACTTCCGGGTGAAACTGCAAGCCATAAAATTTGCGTCCCTCATCCGCTATCCCAGCAATCGGTGCATTATCCGTAGAAGCAATAACTTTAAATCCTTCTGGTAAGGCTTCAACACGATCTCCATGACTCATCCAAACATCAAGCAAACCATGACCTTCTTCATTGGTTTCATCCTGAATATCTTTTAATAACTGAGAATGACCGCGCGCACGAATACGCGCATAACCAAATTCTTTCAATGCTGAACTACCTACCTTTCCGCCAAGTTGTTCTGCCATAGTTTGCATGCCATAACAAATACCTAATACAGGGATACCCATATTAAATACCAGTTCAGGTGCACGAAAGTCATTAAATTCCGTTACCGACTCCGGCCCACCGGAAAGAATAATGGCATTGGGGTTAAATTCCTTAATCGCCTGTTCATCCATATCGAAGGCGCGGATTTCACTATAAACGCCCGCTTCACGAACACGACGTGCAATAAGTTGAGTGTATTGTGATCCGAAATCCAGAATCAGGATTCGTTCTGAATGTATGTTTGTAGTCATTCTAATATCTTAATTTTTATTTTTGAAAGCTCTCAGACGAGTGCAAGGTAAGACAAAATTTATGAGAACGCGTAGCTTACATTTTAGTAAGTGAACACATTTCGAATCAATTTTTAATGCCGTAATGCCCCATATTTAAGAATTCTCAAGAGTGATAATTAGGCGGCTCTTTAGTAATCGTCACATCATGCACATGACTTTCTTTATAACCTGCATTAGTCAGACGAATAAATTTCGCCTTTTCACGTAACTCTTCCATCGTCGCACAACCGGTGTAGCCCATCGCCGCTCTAATACCCCCGGTTATCTGATGCACAATCGCACCGAGCGAACCTTTATAAGGGACACGCCCTTCTATCCCTTCCGGAACCAGTTTTTCGATTTCATCATTCTCTTGGAAATAGCGATCGGAAGATCCATGTTGCTGAGACATAGCTCCTAAAGATCCCATTCCACGATAAGATTTATATGAACGACCTTGATAAAGTTCAACTTCACCTGGCGCTTCTTCTGTGCCAGCAAACATGCTACCCATCATGACTGAATGTGCACCAGCAGCTAAAGCTTTAGCAACATCACCGGAATAACGTATCCCGCCATCAGAAATAATAGGAACATCTTTTCCTTTTAATGCAGAAGCAATATTTGCGACCGCTGATATCTGTGGCATACCAACGCCACTAACAACCCGTGTTGTACAGATTGAACCCGGGCCTATTCCGACTTTAACCGCATCTGCTCCGGCTTCAGCTAACGCAAGTGCCGCATCGGCGGTTGCTATGTTGCCGCCAATGACTTGCGTATCTTTATGAGTTGTTTTGACCCACTTAACCATATCTAGCACGCCTTTGGAATGACCATGAGCTGTATCAACAACAATGACATCAACACCTGCTTCAACTAAATGATTGACGCGTTCCATTGATGCTTCACCCACACCAACAGCAGCGCCAACTCTCAAACGTTCTGCATCGTCAAGGCAGGAATTCGGGTATTCAGACGCTTTTTGCATATCTTTAACAGTAATCAAGCCTGCTAACTGAAACTTATCATTAACAACCAGAATTTTTTCAATGCGGTGTTGGTGTAGTAATTCTTTGATTTCATCTTTACTGGCATCCTCGCGAACTGTGACCAGGTCTTCCTTACGAGTCATAATATTACGGACTGGATCATCGGGTTTCTTCTCAAAACGCAAATCGCGACTGGTAACGATACCCACCAAATCACTACCGTCAACAACAGGCACACCGGAAATATTTTTCTCTGCCGTTAACTGCATTACTTCCCGGATACTTGTATAAGGTCCAACGGTCAGGGGTTCTTTAATCACCCCTGTTTCAAATTTTTTTACGCGGCGTACATTTTTTGCCTGTAGTTCGGGGCTCATATTCTTGTGAATAATACCTATGCCACCTTCCTGCGCTAATGCTATCGCCAAGCCTGATTCTGTCACCGTATCCATTGCCGCTGAAACGACAGGAATGTTCATGGTTATTTCGCGTGTTAACTGTGCACATAAAGAAACATCGCGAGGCAGGACTTCCGAGTAATTCGGAACAAGTAAAACATCGTCAAAAGTCAGGGCTTCTTCTGCAACAATCATGATAGAACCTATCCATTTAAATTAACCGCGCAGTATAATCGGAACTGGTCTTAGGGCAAGCGCTTGGTGCTTTGTTTCGTAATTCTTTTCGCTTAACATGAGCCGATATGGCTATATCTGACAACAAAACACCTACTGCCGGCGATATTTACACAATTAGCCGTTTAAATCGTGAAGTTCGTACTGTATTAGAGGACATTTTTCCCAGTATTTGGGTTCAGGGCGAAATATCAAATCTGGCAAAACCGGCATCCGGCCATCTTTATTTCAGCCTGAAAGATACGGCTGCCCAGGTTCGCTGCGCTATGTTTAAAAATAGGCAGTCTGGATTACGGTTTGAACCTGAAAATGGCATGCAGGTAATGGCCAAAGCCAATGTCGGCCTGTATGAAGGTCGGGGGGAGTTTCAGCTGATCGTTCAGTCGCTTGAGCCAGCTGGCTCGGGTGCACTACAACTTGCTTTTGAGGCATTAAAACAAAAATTATCGGCTGAAGGTTTGTTTGATGAAGAACATAAGAAACCGTTACCACGATTTCCAAAAAACATCGGTGTTATCACCTCAGCCACAGGGGCCGCCATTCGAGATATTCTCAGCGTATTAAAGCGACGCTATCCATCTGGAAATATTATCGTCTACCCGACACTGGTACAGGGTGAAGGTGCCGCGAAGGAAATTGCTAAAACAATTAATTTAGCTGAACAGCGCAAAGAGTGTGATGTTTTAATTCTTGCGCGAGGCGGTGGCTCGATTGAGGACTTATGGGCATTTAATGAAGAAGTTGTTGCCAGAACAATTTTTGATATATCAACACCTATAGTCAGTGGTATAGGTCACGAAATTGACTTTACTATTTCTGACTTCGTTGCAGACCAAAGAGCAGCAACACCGTCTGCGGCGGCTGAATTAATTAGTCCTGATAGTGATGATGTTTTAATGAAGCTACAGCATAAAAAAGAACAACTGGCTCGCTTACAAAACCAGTCAATTAATAACCTTAAAAACCACGTTGCATTATTATCAAAACATATACCGCACCCGAGACAGGTATTAATGGAATTTATCCAGCGCACGGATGAATATTCAATGCGCCTTAAACATCAAGCTGAAAGACAAATGGCTAATAAGCGCTTTGCGCTATCCGGGTTATCAGCAAGGGTCAATAATCAAAATCCCTCGCAAATTATTTTAAGGCAAATTGAAAAAGTCGATGTATTGGAATCAAAGTTTAATACAGCGATAAATAACACTATTGAAAAAGCAAAATATAAAACATCCAATCTGGAACAATTACTCAATACGGTAAGCCCTGTTTCAACCTTGGAAAGAGGTTATGCAATCGTTACTGAACAGAAAACCAGCAACGTGGTCACAAATACCAAGCACTTAAAAAAGGAGACTCTCTACGAATTAAACTGGCATCATCAGAAATTGATTCGACAGTAGAAACAATACATGAAAAATAAACTTCTATTATTAATACTGACCTTATGCTTATCTTTAATGTCAGTAAACGGATTTACACTTGAATTGCCTAAACAGTCTACTGTACCTGGCGGTATTGCTATCATTTCAATCAATATGGAAAACAAACCCGAAGCCTATTTTTACGATCGTAAAGTTATGATTGTAGGCGAAAGTAATAACTGGAAAGCGATTGTCGGTATTCCTTTATCAGCAAAGCCCGGCACTCATAAGCTTGTTGTAAAAAAGGATAACACACAGGCCGATTATAAATTTGATATCAAACATAAAGAGTACAAAACACAATATCTGACAATAAAAAATAAGCGTAAAGTTAATCCAAACAAACAGGATATGGATCGGATTATTAAAGAGAAGGAACGAATTTCAAAAGCCAAATCACATTGGAGTAATAATGAAATTGTGCCACTAAACTTTATTAAACCAACCGAAGGTCCGTATAGTAGCCCTTTTGGTTTGCGTCGTTTTTTTAATGAACAACCAAGAAAGCCACACAGTGGAATAGATATCGCTGCGCCCAAAGGCACAGCTATTGTTGCGCCTGCTGATGGTATGGTTATCAATACAGGTAACTATTTTTTTAATGGCAATACTGTATTCCTCGATCACGGTCAGGGTTTAATCACGATGTACTGTCACATGGATAGCATTAATATAGAGGAAGGAACAAAAGTTAAGACAGGAGATATAATAGGCAATGTTGGTTTGACTGGCCGTGTCACAGGAGCTCATTTACACTGGAGCGTCATGTTAAATAATGTAACGGTTGATCCTTTATTATTTTTATCCGAATAAACTCGTTAATACCTCAATTTATACCAAAGCAGCCCCAAGTATTCATGCAATGCAATGCGTGTTTTATATAACGCGCCAGCCGAAGGTAAATAATCAGTCAAAGTAAATTTATCTTTATCGTAAACAAAAATCGTTGGTGCAGGAGTAACATTTAGTCCTTGCTGTTCAAACATCATAACTGAACGAGGCATATGCCAGGCATTTGTGACAAGAAAGATTGAGTCAATCTCGTTTTCTTTCAAAATAACAGTAGAATAAGTAGCATTTCCGGCTGTATTTAATGACTGTTCTTCCTTCCATTTAACTTCAACATTAAAGCTGTCATTTAATGTACCTGCCATTACGGCTGCTTCCGAATTAATTTTAGAGTTAGTCTTTCCTCCTTTAACTAAATCGGGTAATTGCGTTTGCTTGTGCAAAAATGCAGCATAATTGCTCCTTTGTAAGGTTGTATTTCCATCAATACTTTTACCGTATTCTTTCGCTTGCGGATAACTTCCTCCAGAAAGTACGACAATGGCCTGTTCTTTATTAACACTGACAGGAGGGATAAGAGCAGGATACGTTTCCAGACTTTTTAATAAAGCCTTGGAAAAGATAGGAAGACAACAAAGTAAAAGTGAAAGCAGTCCGAAGTATAAAAATAATTTCCGCTTTGCTATTAAACCTAAAGCTATAAAAATAAAATTAAACGTCGGAGGAAAAATAATTGCTTTAATAATAGCAATTAAAGATAAACTCATAATTAATAATTATTAACTAATCTCTTCACCATATGCTTGCAAATCAGCATGATAAGAAGAACGTACCATAGGTGCACTGGCGACATTAGAAAAGCCAAGGCTTTCGGCAAAGACTTTGATTTCTTCGAATTCATCCGGATGAACAAAACGTTCAACAGGCAAATGATATCGACTGGGTTGTAGATATTGCCCTACCGTTAACATATCACAATCATGTTGTCGTAAATCTTCTAATACTTGTTTCACTTCATCCAGTGATTCACCTAGACCGACCATAATACCGGACTTAGTCGGAACATCAGGGCATGCTTTTTTAAATTGTTTAATCAAATTTAAAGACTGCTCATAATCCGCAACAGGTCTTACTTTTAGGTATAACCTCGGGATAGATTCCAAGTTATGATTAAACACATCGGGTGGTGTTTGCTTTAATATATCTACCGCCTTTTCTATTTTATGCCTAAAGTCCGGCACTAATATCTCAACTTTCGTATTAGGTGAAGCATTACGAATTTCATTGATACAGCTTACAAAATGTTGTGCACCACCATCTTTAAGATCATCGCGATCAACTGATGTAATCACAACATATTTTAATTTCATTAACTCAACAGCATTAGCAAGGTTTTTGGGCTCATCAGGATCCAGCGCTATCGGTTTGCCATGGGCCACATCACAAAAAGGACAACGTCGTGTACAGATATCACCCATGATCATGAAGGTTGCCGTGCCATGACCAAAACACTCACCTAAGTTTGGGCAGGATGCTTCTTCACAAACTGTGTGTAATTTATGCTCACGTATTACTTTTTTGAGATTTAATACTTTCTCATTGGTAGGTGCCTTCGCTTTAATCCATTCCGGTTTTTTAGGTAACTTACCTTCAACTGGGATGACCTTTATCGGGATTTTATTCGTCTTAAGCTTACCGCGTTTATCCTGATCAGGCTGTTTATGAGTGTTATCTTGATACATATTATTTCTGTAATGTTATGCTACATCAGACAAATTATTACTTGTCTGATCCAGGTATTTTAAAAGGTGTTTTGGAAAGTATTTTATCACTTCCGAAACGGATATATTTTTTTTGTAATTAGTTAACTGTGTGCAAACCAAATCCTGGTAGCCACAAGGGTTAATACCCTCGAACGGTTTTAGATCCATATCGACATTCAAAGCCAAGCCATGATAAGTACAACCTTTTCTAACCCGTACGCCTAACGCTGCTATTTTTTCTCCATCGACATATACGCCTGGCGCACCTGCCTTACGCTCTGACTTAATACCATAATTCCCAAGGTAGTCAATTACGGATGACTCAATTAATGAAACCAGTTTTTTGATTGCATAAGGTCGACGCTTTAAATCGATTAATAAGTAAGCAATTAACTGACCCGGGCCATGATAAGTCACTTGCCCTCCCCGATCTGTTTTCACAACAGGAATATTTTTGGTGTTCAAAAGATGCTCTGTCTTATCTGAAAGACCAAGCGTATAAACCGGTTTATGTTCAAGTAACCAGATTTCATCTTCCGTATCGCTATCACGCTTTTCATTAAACTCGCACATGGCTTGAAAAATAGACTTATAATCCTGCAAACCAAGTTTTTTAACTTGAAAACTCATAATGCCCATAATACTTTTTCATGCGCTGTTAACTCAAGGTAAATATTATCCAGTTGCTGCTTACTTTCAGCCACTACCTCAACAGTAATCGAAATGTACTTACCACCCTGACTAGTACGGCTTTTCACCGCATTTTCTGTCAGGTCAGAGACATGTTTTCGGACTATGCCGACAACCAAAATATCGAAGCCGTCCTCAGCAATACCCATTGCTTTTATGGGAAATTTGCAGGGAAATTCAATGACTGTTTCTTCTTGATTATCGCTCATTTTCTTAAGTTATGGCCTCTTTCACAAACAAAGACTATCATAATAGTAATATGCAGGACGAACTAAAACATTTTGCATATGATTATTCCATAAGATATTGAGATATATAAACATTATACTTATTAAGCTTAGCAAAAATATTGATTTTACCTACAGAGGATAAGGCTATGGATATAAAAGAGAATGCAAAGAATGTTGATGTTTGGACACGAGGGCTTTTTATCGTCATCTTTGCTGTCATATTTTATTTTCTTTTCGCGCTGATCTGGTTAGTTGTAATTTTCCAGTTCATCATGAAGCTCATAACAAATGAGCTAAATGAACAGTTACTGGGTTGTTGTGATTCATTGAGTAAATACGTTTCTCAAATATTGTTCTATATCACATTTAAATCTGAAGAACGTCCATTCCATTTAGCCCGTGGCCACAAACAGAGCCTGAAGAAAAACCCATAACTAAAAAGAAAACAACAAAGAAAAAAACCAGTAAAAAACAAGAACCTCAGGAATCTGACGATGAAAAATAATGTGACAGATTTCTCCGTTTTATAATGAGAATCTGGCAATCATGTGATAAGCATAGCAAAAACGGACTTCAGCATTATTACCAGTAGCACTATTTTTTTATATTAAAGTCATAACTTAACAACAATTTGAATTTTTTAGAATTTTTACGAAAGCAATAGCCTTTCCAAACAGGAAATAAAATGGCAGAAATTATTACTCCCGCATATTTGAAGAAGGTACCTATTTTTGCATCGCTAACAGATGCTGAATTAAAAGCGATTATTAGCTCACCTGATAATAGCTATGAAGAATATGGAATGAAGCAAGGCATTATCCGTGAAGCAGAAATTGGCGATTGTATGTACGTTATTCTGGAAGGCACGGTAGAAGTCTCAATAAAAGGTGGTGGTGGTGGACGAGAAATAGCAATAGCAACCTTACGTGAAGGTGATTTTTTTGGAGAACAATCATTGCTTCCCGGTAGCGAAGGCCGAAGAAATGCCAGCGTTCGTGCATTTCACCCCAGTAAAGTTTTCCGCATTGATAAAAAACATGTATTACTGAATATTAACGGCGTGGATGGCTCAGAAGATATCACTGAATTACCAAAGTTTAAAAAAGAAGAACAGGAAGTACGCGATATATTACGTGACTTGCGACTTTTTAAATCTTTAGCAGATATTGAGCTTAATAGTTACCCTAACTGGACAGAAGTTATAACAGTGGGTCCCGGTGAATTCATTATCAAGGAATCAGAGTACGGTGAACACCTGTACGTTATCCTTGATGGAATAGTTGAAGTGTTTATGATTGACGAAGGTGGCAAAATTAATATTCTAGCCAAGCTGAAACCTGGGGATTATTTTGGTGAACAAGCCTTATTGGAAGATAGCGATGGTGAAAGAAATGCCTATGTCAGAACAGATAATGAAACACGCCTTATCAAAATTTCAAAAGATTATTTTAAACTGGCGCTAAAGCGTGACAGTATTTTAGCTGATGCATTACGCAAAGCAGGTGAGGCACAGAAGCAAACTATTTCCAAACTTTAAGGTTCGCATTCATTATAAATAATCTTTATTCCAGTCCAGAACAATTCAACTTATAATACTTAATATGAATTATATTAAGTATTATACTTTCTTCCGGTTAATATGCCCGCATTAAAAATAACAAACCTGGGAAAGGTCTATCGCAATAAATTTGAAGCGCTAAAAAATATTAACCTCAATGTTGATGAGGGTGATTTTTTTGCATTACTCGGCCCAAATGGTGCAGGCAAGTCAACAACTATTGGTATTCTTTGCGGACTTGTTAAAAAAACATCAGGTTCAGTCAAAATTTTCGGACATGATCTTGATAATGATAACGAAGCAGCTAAAGCTTGTATTGGTATTGTTCCACAGGAAATCAATTTTTCTCAATTTGAAACACCGCTCGATATTGTCGTTAATCAGGGAGGCTATTATGGTATTAAACGACCGGTTGCATTAATCCGTGCAAAGAAATACCTGGAGCAACTTGGTCTAACAGAGAAGAGTAATCAACCTGCACGTAATTTATCCGGTGGAATGAAACGTCGTTTGATGATTGCACGGGCCTTGATTCATGAACCAAAGATGTTAATTCTCGATGAACCAACGGCTGGTGTTGATGTTGAGTTGAGACGTTCTATGTGGGACTTTTTAATTGATATCAACCAGCAAGGCGTAACGATAGTACTCACCACGCATTATCTTGAAGAAGCAGAAATATTGTGTAAAAACATTGCGATCATCGATCATGGAAAGATTATTGAAGACACATCAATGAAAAACTTACTATCGAATCTAAATGAAGAAACATTTGTGCTTGACCTGATAACGCCTATAAAAAGCTTACCTGAATTATCTGGTTTCAAAGCAATATTAATTGATGAATCAACTATTGAAATAGAAATTGCAAGAGAAGATAACATCAATGATGTTTTTAATTTCTTTTCTTCGCATAATATTCATATATGCAGTATGCGAAATAAAGCCAATCGTCTTGAAAAACTCTTTCTCGATCTACTGGAAAATAATAAAAAAATAAAATAATACAATGTTTAATCAAAATACATTTATTGCTTTTTATACCATAGTCAGAAAAGAAATCAGTCGTTTTACCAGAATTTGGGTACAAACCATCTTACCACCTGCTATCAGCATGACTTTATATTTTGTTATCTTTGGAAGTTTAATCGGTCCCAGAATAGGAACGATGAACGGCTTTGAATATATTGACTACATAGCACCGGGTATTATCATGATGTCGATCATTAATAATTCCTATGCCAATGTCGTGTCTTCTTTTTTTGGTGCTAAATTCCAGAAGCATATCGAAGAAATGATCGTAGCACCGATTCCAAACATTATTATTCTTTGTGGTTTTGTTACAGGTGGTATTGCAAGAGGTTTATTAGTTGGCGTTGTCGTTACTATTGTTGCTCTTTTCTTTACTGAAATAAAAATACATAACCTGCCTATAACTGTCGGCGTTGTCTTTATGACTGCGCTTGTTTTTTCTCTGGCCGGATTTATTAATGCTATCTTCGCCAAGAAATTTGATGATATTTCAATCATACCAACATTTGTGCTGACGCCTTTGATCTATTTAGGCGGCATATTTTATTCAATTAATTTATTGCCAGACTTTTGGCAAACAGTCTCCAGCTTCAATCCAATTTTATATATGGTTAATGCTTTTCGTTATGGTATGTTAGGAGAATCAGACATTAATATTACAAGTGCTTTCATCATCCTCCTGTTTGTTTTTACTGTTATTTTATTTACGATTTCTTTAACCCTTTTGAATAAAGGGATTGGCATTAAGAATTAATTACCTTTATAAACACAGCCTGCGGTACATGTCTCTTGCACTACAACAGAGCTTAACAAAGGCAAATCAACTTTCAGCTTACACCATATCCATTTAGCTAAGTTCTCACTGGTAGGGTTTTCCAAGCCTTCGACATCATTTAAATAATGATGATCCAGTATTTCAAACAACGGTTTGAATGCAGAGCTGATATCAG
The DNA here is from genome assembly GCA_038142205.1 of Pseudomonadota bacterium. Taxonomy (GTDB): domain Bacteria; phylum Pseudomonadota; class Gammaproteobacteria; order Eutrophobiales; family Eutrophobiaceae; genus UBA7359. The sequence continues at coordinate 1,771,057 of JAYQJO010000001.1, forward strand.
CAAAGTCAATCACCCAACCTGTCTTTTCATCTACGTCGCCTGAAACATGAACTTCAATTCGAAATGAATGTCCGTGTAAACGACTACACTTATGATCGTCAGGCAAGTTCGGCAAACGGTGTGCCGCTTCTATAGTAAATGCTTTATATATTTCCATACTAAATTATAGCGATGCTTTATATCGCTGGTATAAATTATTCATTTTTCCCCACATTGGTCCGACGCAACCCTGTCCAACAGGTTTATTGTCCAATTCGATAACAGGTACTACTTCCCAAGTAGAACTGCTTATCCAGACTTCATCAGCATTTAACAACTGCGTCAACTCAACCGGTTCTTCTAATACATCAATCTTGTTTTCTCTAAGGATTTCTACAAGCAAATCACGAGTAATTCCTGGTAAAACATGATTATTCTTTGGTGGTGTATAAACAGTATCATCCTTAATAATAAAAACATTGCTCGCGGCACCTTCTGTCACGATTCCATCTCTATGTAAGATCGCCTCTTTAGCACCCTGTTCTTTTGCCTTATGCCTTAGTAAAACGCTTGGTAATAAGGTAATAGCCTTAATATCACAATATTGCCAACGGATATCTTCATTTGTTATTGCTTTTATTCCAGAAGATAAATCTTTCTTAACTATAGCTCGAGCCATTGCAAACAGTGTAGGCTTATCTGCTAAAGAAATATCATGATCACGCTCAGTCACACCGCGTGTGACCTGTATATAGATAGACTGGTCAGTTTCTTCAACAGTATTAATTAACTTATTACATATGTTATACCACTCATCCTTAGTCAGTGGGTCATCCATATAAAGCGCTTTCAAACTATTAACCAATCTTTGATGATGTTCTTCAAAACGAAATATTTTTCTGTTAAAGACAGGAATCACTTCATAGACACCGTCACCAAAAGTAAAACCACGATCAAGAACATTGACAGACGCTTCAGCCAGAGGTTTATATTCTCCGTTTAAATAAACAGTTGTCATAATGATTATTCAAATAAAAGACGCACTTCATCTTTCAACTTGTTAACCAGACTCCCTTCAGCAACAGTTTCCAATGCAAGTAACGGAACAGAAACAATATTTTTATTTTCCAACATCACATTTAACACGCCTTTCTTCTCATCTTTTGATACTTGCGCAATAATTTTTTTATCATACTCGACTACAGGTTCAAGCTTATCGTATTGACCTCTTGGAACAGTGACATAAATATCTTTCGCAACACCAAGGTTCAGATTATCAATATCCGCTTTCCAAATCTTTGCACCCGTAATCATTTCGCCGGCACTATAAAGTTTGTGTGTTTCAAAAAAACGGTAACCATAATTTAACAACGCCTGGCTGGCTTTAGCACGCGCATTAGCACCCGCAGTCCCCATCACAACAGAAATTAAACGCATTTCATCTTTCAATGCAGAAGCCACCAGGCAATAACCCGCCTCTTCTGTATGTCCAGTTTTTATGCCATCAACATTGCGATCGCGCCAAAGTAATTTATTACGATTGTGCTGTTTAATATTATTAAACGTAAATTGCTTAATACTGTATAACTTATATTCATCAGGAAAATCTTTAATCATGGCCCGCGCCAAAATAGCAAGATCCTTTGCAGTGGTATAATGATTCTCATCAGGCAAGCCCGTGCTATTTACAAAATGCGTATTTTTCATTCCCAAGCGTTCAGCATGTTTATTCATTAAATCAGCAAATACACCTTCGGTTCCGGAAATGTATTCCGCCAGAGCAACACTCGCATCATTACCTGACTGGATAACGACACCATGTATCAAGTCATCAAGCATGACTTGTTTACCTACTTCAATAAACATTCTTGAGCCTTGTGTTCGCCATGCTTTTTCACTGACTAGCACTTCGTCTTGCAAAGATATTTTTCCATTGGCCAGCTCTGTAGAAGCAACATAGACTGTCATCATTTTCGTCAAACTGGCAGGCGGTAGTTTTTCATCACTATTTTCTTCGACCAAAAACTCACCACTATTGAAATCCATCAGCAAATAAGAAGAGGCCTTAATTTTAGGTGCTGCAGGCACAATCATGTCTGCATATAGATTTACACTGTTTAAATATAAAAACAGTATTAATAAAAATAATTTATTTAATTTTGTCATTCTCTATTCTTAATAGTCTTAATGAGTAACGATACGATGTTCTGTAACACCATAGCTTTCAAGTTGATTTGTAATTGAATCTGCGACATCAATATCTGTTATCGGCCCTATACGAACACGGTACAATGTTTTCCCTGCAACAATAGTCGGGCTAATTTTGACTAACTGCTCACCTACCGGTTCTATTTTTTGTCTCATTTTCTCAGCATTTACCAATTCACCAAACGAACCAACCTGAATATAAAAGCCAGAATCATCATTATAACTTGAAACTGTTTCCACTGGCGTAGTGCTTTTCGAACTTTTCTGTGCCGGTTCTCCGGGCTGAATCGCACGAACTTCAACCAACCCCGTACCCTTTTTTACTATGTCCAGTTTAATCGCAGCAGTGTAGGAAAGATCAATAATTCGGTTTTCATGGAAAGGACCGCGGTCATTTACTTTAACAATAATATGTTTACCGTTCTCCAGATTTGTCACTTTGACATAAGTTGGTAAAGGTAAGTTTTTATGTGCTGCGGTCATGGCATACATATCGTAAGTTTCGCCGCTTGATGTACGTCTGCCATGGAATTTTGTCCCATACCACGATGCAAGACCCTTTTCGACAAAACCAGAAGCGCTTTCCATAACATAATAACGTTTACCAAACACGACATAGGACTCTGGATTACCATAGCGACTTTTCGGTTCACTTTTAGGGACCGCGTTCGATATCTTCGACACGTCTACTTTTTTTGTCGGAGCGGCATCTCTATTAGAAACGCTAGGGCCTGTTTTCACACTACTACATGCTGAAAGGGTCAAACAAACTAAAGCAGGTGCGCATAAACGCTTCATTAAAATCATGATTAATGTGAACTCACGCGCTTCTCATTCGATCGTTTCTTGATTTCTCTTGCTAATTGAAAAACAGCCATGGCATATAAATTACTGTGATTATAACGAGTAATAACATAGAAATTCTTATGTGCTAGCCAATACTCACTACCTTTGTCCAATTTATATTCAAATAGTTTTAATTTTTCATTTTCCTCAAAAACTGAATCCGTTTTAATGCCATACTTTGGTAAATCAAATGCAGTGATATCCAGCGCCAAACCCTTTTTTAGAGCTTGCTTATAATTTTCACCTTCAACACCGACTTTAATCGTTATTGGTTTATCTTTGAGCCAACCATGTTCAGCAAAATAATTCGCCACACTACCTATGGCATCGTTCGTATTGTTCCAGATATCAATCACATTATCGTTGTCGAAATCAATCGCATAGTGGCGATAACTGCTTGAGATAAATTGCGGCATACCCATCGCGCCGGCATAAGAACCTTTTAATGAATTTGGGTCAAACCCTTGTTCACGCGCTAAAAGTAAAAAGTGCTCAAACTCGGAACGAAAAAAATTCGAGCGTTTGGGATAATGAAAAGCAAGTGTATTTAAGGCATCAACAACACGATAACTACCAGCTATACGTCCGTAAAATGTTTCAACACCAATAATAGCTGTAATAATTTCCGGCGGCACCCCATATTTTTTCTCGGCTTCTTCAAGCTTTGATTTATTCTTCTGCATAAAATCGACACCCTGCTTAATTCTTTTTTCTTTAATAAAAATCTGTCGATATTTATGCCAGGTTAACTTCTTTTCAGCCGGCCTTGAAATCGCATCAAGAATCGTTTGCGACTTACGGGCTTGTTTTAATACTTTCGTTAAATCTGCTGTATTGAAATCATGACGTTCAACCATCTGGGCAATAAACTCATCTTGCGTTACTGAAACTTTATTACTTGAGTTTGCAGCAATAGCATGCTGCCCGATTAAAATTAAACTAATTGTGAATAAGAAAAACAAATTGGATTTTTGCATAATTTTTTAGAATGAAAGAAAGCGTCTGTGAGTATGAATTGCCATTAAAATTCCAAAGCCTGCCATCAATGGTACCATAGAAGTCCCACCATGGCTGATTAAGGGTAAAGGCACACCAACAACGGGTAATTGCCCGGTTACCATCCCCATATTAACGAAAATATAAACGAAAAAAGTCAGTGTTAGCGCACTAGCTAGTAAGCGCCCATAAGTGCTTTGAGCATTCATCGCGATATACAAACCGCGTGCAATAATAAACAAATAAACGCTTAACAATAATAAAACACCGAGCATGCCAAATTCTTCACAGAAAACAGCGAAAATAAAATCGGTTGACCTTTCCGGTAAAAACTCCAAGTGTGACTGTGTACCATTTAGCCAGCCTTTTCCATAAAAGCCGCCCGAACCAATCGCAATTTTTGATTGGATTATATGATAACCTGCACCCAATGGATCTTGTTCCGGGTTTAATAAAGTTAATACACGGCGCTTCTGATAGTCATGCATAAAATACCAAAGTATCGGTGCGCAAGCGGCGGCCAGGACACCCATAGCGGTCAATATTCGCCAGGAAATCCCGGCAATAAAAAGCACGGAAAAACCGGCTGTAGCAACTAATAGAGACGTGCCCAAATCAGGCTGCTTCGCGATTAACAATACCGGGATAATAATTAGAACACAGGCCACAGCAATCCATGAAAATCTAGGCGGTAATGATTTATCAGCAAGGTAATAAGCCACTACCATAGGTACAGTTAACTTCATTAACTCAGAAGGTTGAAAACGAAAAACTTTTAAATCTAACCAACGCTGTGCGCCTTTACCTACATCCCCATAAAAAAGAACTAACACCAGTAAAACAATGCCGAAAATAAACAACCACAGAGACCAACGTTCTATTTCTGCTGGTGGTAATTGCGCAATGATAATCATGCCAAGCAATGCAATGGTTAATTTAATCGCCTGTCGATAAACTAGTTCGATGTCCTGTCCACCGGCACTATATAGAATAAATAAACCGATAATACAAAGCGCGATAACAGCTAAAAGCAAAGGCAAATCTATATGTAAACGTTGGATTAAGCTTTGTTCTTCCATTAAGATGAACCCCCACTTACATCACTATCAGACATAAAATCATCAAACATTTTCCGGGCAATGGGCGCAGCTGCTTTTGAGCCGCCACCACCATTTTCAACGATGATGGCTATTGCAATACGTGGTGATTCAACTGGCGCAAATGCTATAAATAAAGCATGATCCTGAAACTCTTCAGCAATTTCATCAGCATCATATTCTTCATCCTGAGCAATACCGATCACCTGTGCCGTGCCTGTCTTACCGGCAAATTCATATTCTGCATTCAAACCACTGCGCCACGCTGTGCCGCCTACACCATGTACGACATCTCTCATAGATTTAACAACATCATTCCAATAACTCTCAGCTTTCACACTGACGCTTTCTTCCTTTATCACCGGCAGATCTTTTATTTCAGAGGTAATGGGATTACTTGTACTAGAAACCAGACGTGGACGAATAACGGTGCCTTTATTCGCCAGAGAAGCAGTAGCCTTGGCCAGCTGCAAAGGCGTCGTCAAAGCATAACCTTGTCCAATACCCATAATTAATGTCTCACCGGGAAACCATGCCTGTCCCAGAGCCTTACGTTTCCATTCTCGCGAAGGTAATAAGCCTGATGCTTCACCTTCAATATCAATTCCTGTTTCTTTACCAAAACCGAATTTCGATAAACTTTGATGTATCCGATCAATACCCAACTCGTAAGCAAGAATATAAAAATAAACATCACATGATTGCGTAATTGCTTTATGCAAATTGGTATGACCATGTCCCTGTTTCTTCCAATCACGGTAACGATGTTCATGTCCCTTAAGTGAGTACCAGCCGGGGCACCATGATTCATCATGTAGTGTCTTTAAACCTTGATTCAATGCAACCAATCCAAGAAAAGGTTTCAACGTGGAGCCGGGAGGATACTTACCCCGAGTAACACGGTTAATAAGCGGTTTATCTCTTGATGATAATAATGCCTTGTATGACTTACTATCGATACCGTTTACAAACTTATTAGGATCATAACCGGGCGAACTGACAAAAGTTAAGATATCGCCATTAGTCGGATCGATTGCAACAATAGCCCCGCGTTTGTCTTTTAAAGCATCAATTGCAATTTGCTGTAATGATAAATCAATTGTTAAATGCAGGATTTCTCCCGGTTTAGGCGGGGTTCGATCCAGTACGCGAATCACCCTACCCTGCGCATTCACTTCAACCTGTTGATAACCCACTTCCCCATGTAAGGTTGATTCATAGGATTTTTCTATACCCAGTTTCCCGATATGTGATGTACCACTGTAATTCGAGACATCCAGTTTTTTAATATCATCTTCATCAATACGTGCAACGTAGCCAATAGTATGAACCAAATCCTCACTTAAGGGATAATAGCGATTCAAACCAGCAACAACATCAACGCCGGGAAAACGATGTCGATTAACAGCGAACAATGCGACTTCTTCTTCATTCAGATTAAAACGTAGTGCAACATTTTCAAATCGTCTTTTTTTATTTAACGCTTTTTTAAAGCCTTCAATATCCTTATCTTCAATGCTGATAATTTCTTTTAATTGAGTAATAAGTTTATCAACGTTATCAATTTGTTCAGGTATCACTTCGAGGCTATACGTAGGTTTATTTTCTGCCAATACAACGCCTTCACGACTGTATATCAATCCGCGGATTGGAGGTATTGGAGAAATTTTGACCTGGTTTGATTTAGATAAGGTCGTGAAATGATCATGTTGCAGAACAGTTAAATAAAACACCCTTAATATAAGAACAACGATTAATAACAGAACAATAAATCCGGAAAAATAAACACGTCTGGCAACGATGCCTGTTTCATGCTCGCTATCTTTAAGAGTAATCTCTTTAACCATTTGACCAAACTTATCGAGTTTTAAGAGATATGATACTTACGGCGTAAGTCTCGGAGAATGATAAATAACCAGGGCCATATCAACATACTGGTTATTGCAGGCATCCAGTATGTCCAGTCTCTTGAACCCGTACCGATATAGCCCATTATTAACAACATGATTAATTCATAGAACAAAAGATAGAAACAAATCAACACCGCTTGCTGTGCCAATGGATAAACACGCATACGCTGATGAGCACCTATTGTTAAATAAGCAATGAGTGTCAAACCAAGTGCATTTTGCCCAAGTATCGTGCCCTGTTGTACATCCAGAATCAAACCCATACACCATGCCACAGAAACACCGATACGATCCGGCACGGCCATACACCAATATATTAAAACCAATGCAACCCAACTCGGCCGCCAGTTCACTGCCCAATCAGGTAAAGGTAATGCTGTTAACATAATGGCAATAACAAAACTAAAAATAATTAACCAATTACCCTGTTTTGGTTGTTCTAACGGGATCATTTGATTGCAACCTCGCTAGGATTAACTTCAGTTTGTTCAATCTTTTGATAGGGCCAGACCATTAACACTTCCCGGCTTTTACTTAATTGTGCACTCGGCTTAATCACTACTTTTGCAAACGCTTCGCCTGGATTGCGGGTAATTTTTTCAATTTGTCCAACAGGATAACCAGATGGAAAACGACGGCCTAATCCGGATGAAATAATTAAATCACCAACATGTATATCTGAATTATTAGGAAGGTTTTCCAGAAACAATTTATCGTCCTGTCCACTACCTACTGCAATCGCACGCAAACCGTTTCGATTCACTTGCACAGGTAGAGCATGATTCGGATCAGTGACTAGCAACACAGTACTTGAGAATGGACCAACATGAATAATCTGCCCCATGATACCTGCTGCATCAACAATCGGCTGTCCGTCATAAGCGCCTTCACGTTGCCCCTTATTAATGACAATCTGGCGCCGAAAAGTCTGTAATTCAACAGCAATAAGTTCTGCAATCAATACTTTGTCATTCAACCGGAATGAAGATTCAAGCAAATCGCGCAAGCGATTATTTTCACTTTCAAGCACTTCAAAACGTTGTAATTTTGAACTGAGCAATAAGTGATCTTGTTTTAAGCGTTCATTTTCTTTTAATATCTGATCGCGCGTCACAAGAGATATAGACGCCCATTCAGTAAACTCGAAAGGTAAATTAACAACATATTGAAGGGGGTATACCAGTGTAGAAAGACTAGAACGAATAACCTTTATATAATGGCTATGATGATAGTCAACAACCATTGCAATGATTGAAAGGGTAACGAATACTGCAAACCGGATATTTACCGAAGCACCTCTTTGAAACAGGGTGTTAATGTGTCACCTCCGCTATCAATATTTACTCCTAAAACCAGTTATAAGACTGTTACTCCACGGCAAGAATATCTGTACCAAACTCATCAATCATTTCCAGATAACGACCACCACCTCTGGCAACACAGGTTAATGGATCTTCTGCAATAATAACGGGCAGCCCCGTTTCCTCCATTAACAATCTATCCAGATCTCTTAACAATGCACCACCGCCGGTTAATACCAGACCACGTTCAGCCACGTCAGAACCTAATTCAGGCGGTGTTTTTTCCAATGCATTCTTAACCGCACTGACGATACCTGATAACGGTTCCTGTAAAGACTCCAAAATCTCGTTACTATTTAAGGTAAAACTTCGTGGAATACCTTCTGCAAGATTACGACCACGCACTTCCATTTCCTTAATTTCATTTGCCGGATAAGCGCAACCGATTTCGTGTTTAATACGTTCCGCAGTTGATTCACCAATCAAGCTGCCATAATTACGACGCACATAACTGATAATCGCTTCATCAAAGCGGTCTCCACCAATTCGAACCGAATCAGAATAAACAATACCGTTTAATGAAATAACAGCGACTTCAGTCGTACCGCCACCAATATCCAATACCATCGAACCGCGTGCATCACTCACCGGCATACCGGCACCAATCGCCGCTGCCATCGGTTCTTCAATTAAATGAACCGTACGCGCGCCCGCGCCACTAGCTGACTCACGAATAGCACGACGTTCTACCTGTGTTGAACCGCAAGGCACACAAACCAAAACTCGAGGGCTTGGTTTAAATAAAGTTGAACCATGCGCATTACGGATAAAATACTGCAACATCTTCTCGGTAATGGTGAAATCAGCAATAACACCGTCTTTCAAAGGTCTAATTGCAGTGATGTGACCCGGAGTTCTGCCTAGCATTTTCTTTGCTTCGGCGCCCACCGCGCGAATAGATTTCGCATTAATTTTGTCACCATCCTTGCGAATCGCAACAACGGAAGGTTCATCCAGAACAATCCCTTTTCCGCGCACATAAATCAGTGTATTTGCCGTACCCAAATCTATGGATAAATCGTTGGAAAAAAGCCTCTTAATCGATTAAACATTCAGTAAACCAGTTTTTAAATTATGCATTATGATATAGTCTCGACAGACAGCCTGTAGGAAGGAATTTGTGGGCAATTGTCTATGCCAGAACCTCAAATTATCAACGTTACGATACATTTTAGACTCATAACAGCGTCAAGATCGCCCAAAGCTCATTATTGAGCAATAAGGACGTAACTTTAACAACGGGCGAGACTTTGGGCAAGCTAAGGAATGTGATAAAATCCTATTTTTTCAACACATAAGAACTGCAAGTTTATGTCTCTCGATAAATCAGAAGTGCAAAAAATTGCCTGGTTAGCCAGATTGGCAATCGACGACCAGGATATCTCAAATTACAGTGACGAATTATCCAGTATTCTTGGTCTGGTCGAACAGATGAATTCGATCGATACAGACGGCATTACGCCGATCGCGCACCCACTTGAACTGCCTGCTCGACTTCGATCTGATGAAGTATCAGAAGATAATCAACGAGATCACTTTCAGGAACATGCCCCGCTAACAGAAGATGGCTGCTATCTCGTTCCTAAAGTTATCGAATAAATCATTAAAAATTTTCAAGAAGAAAACACCATGCACCAATCAACGTTGGCACAACTTTCAGCCGCACTTGAGTCAAAAGAAATAAGCAGTGAAGAATTAACGCGCTTGTATCTTGATCGCTGTAAGCAACATAACGAATCATTAAATTGCTTTATTACGATTAATGAAGACATAGCAATTGAACAAGCGAAACAAGCTGATCAACAACGTGCTGAAAACAAACATACTGCGTTAACAGGTATCCCTGTAGCGCAAAAAGATATCTTTTGTACCAATGGTATAAAAACATCCTGCGGCTCAAAGATGTTAGATAACTTTATTGCACCTTATGATGCAACCGTTGTTGAAAAAATGAACAATGCCGGTTTTGTTATGTTAGGTAAAACAAACATGGATGAATTCGCTATGGGTTCATCTAACGAAACCAGTTTTTATGGTGCCGTTAAAAACCCATGGAATACCGAAACAGTTCCAGGTGGTTCTTCAGGTGGTTCAGCAAGCGCCGTTGCTGCGCGTTTAGCACCGATTGCAACTGGTACAGATACCGGTGGATCAATAAGACAACCCGCTTCGCTATGCGGTATAACCGGTTTGAAACCCACGTATGGCAGGGTTTCCCGCTATGGCATGATTGCATTCGCATCGAGTCTTGATCAAGGTGGCCCTATGGCATTAACTGCAGAAGATGCTGCATTAATGATGAATGTTATTTCCGGTTTTGATGAACGTGATTCAACTTCAGCAGAGAATCCTGTTGATGATTACACAAGCAATTTAAATAACTCAATTGAAGGATTAAAAATTGGTTTACCAAAAGAATATTTTGGTGAAGGTCTTGACGCGGATATTGCTAAAGTAGTTGAAGAAGGAATTAAAGAATTAGAAAAGTTAGGCGCAACGTGTAAAGAAATAGAATTACCAAATACAAACTTATCTATTCCTGTTTACTATGTTGTTGCTCCAGCGGAATGTTCATCTAACCTTTCGCGTTTTGATGGTGTTCGTTTTGGTTATCGTTGTGACAACCCAAAAGATTTATCAGACTTATATACACGTAGTCGTGGTGAAGGATTTGGTAAAGAAGTAAAACGTCGCATCATGATTGGCACATATGTTTTATCAGCTGGTTACTACGATGCCTATTATTTAAAAGCTCAACAGATTCGTCATTTAATCCGAGATGATTTTCAAAAAGCATTTAAAGATGTTGATGTCATCGCTGGACCAACGGCAACCGGCACAGCATTTAAACTTGGTGAAAAATTAAATGATCCGGTCAGCATGTATTTGTCTGACATCTATACCGTATCGGTAAACCTTGCTGGCTTACCTGCGATTTCAATGCCTACTGGTTTTGTTAAAAACTTACCCGTTGGAATGCAGTTAATCGGAAATTACTTTGATGAATCTCGATTACTTAATATTGCACACCAATACCAGTTGAACACTGATTGGCACAGACAAATTCCAGAGGGTTTTGAATAATGGAATGGGAAACAGTCATCGGGCTTGAAATACACGCCCAATTATCAACATCTAGTAAAATTTTCTCAGGTGCAGCAACGACTTACGGCGCTGAACCAAACACACAGGCTTGTGCGGTGGATTTAGGATTACCCGGCGTATTACCTGTGATTAATAAAGAAGTGGTATCAAAAGCGGTGAAATTCGGTCTCGCAATCGAAGCTGAAATTCCACCGCGATCAGTCTTTGCCAGAAAGAACTACTTCTACCCTGATTTACCCAAAGGTTATCAAATCAGTCAGTTTGAGTTACCCATCGTCAGTAAAGGCCATATCGAAATTCAACTTGAAGATGACACAATAAAAACCATTGGTGTTACTCGGGCACATCTGGAAGAAGATGCAGGCAAATCCATGCATGAAGGGTTTGGTGATTTTACCGGGATCGATCTTAATCGTGCAGGCACGCCTTTATTAGAAATCGTTTCGGAACCGGATATGCGTAATGCCAAAGAAGCAGTAGCGTACATGAAAAAAATACATTCTATTGTGCGTTATCTTGAAATCTGTGATGGCAATATGCAAGAAGGTTCATTCCGCTGCGATGCAAATGTATCAATCAGACCTAAAGGACAGGAAGAATTTGGTACTCGAGCAGAATTAAAAAACATAAACTCGTTTCGTTTTGTCGAACAGGCAATCAATATCGAAGTCGAAAGACAGATCGATATTCTTGAAGACGGTGGTAAAGTCATTCAGGAAACGCGTTTATACGATCCAAGTAAAAACGAAACACGTTCCATGCGTAGTAAAGAAGAAGCCAATGACTATCGTTACTTCCCTGATCCGGATCTATTACCTGTCGAAATTGAAAATAGTTTTATCGAACAAGTGCGTGGAGAATTACCGGAACTACCGGATGCAAAGAAACAACGGTTTATTGAAGACTTCAAACTTTCTGAATATGACAGTGGTGTACTAACAGCACAAAAAGAATTATCCGATTATTTTGAAACGTGCGTCAAAGCAGCAGATGGCGAGGCGAAACTCAGTAGCAACTGGATTACCGGTGAACTGGCTGCAGCATTAAATAAAGAAAGTATCGATATTACAGATAGCCCTGTCAGTGCCGAACATCTTGGCGGTATGATTAAACGCATTAAAGACGACACTATATCTGGCAAGATAGCAAAACAAGTTTTCGAAGCAATGTGGAACCGTGAAGGCAATGCGGACACAATTATTGAAAGCAAAGGCTTAAAACAAGTTACCGATACCGGCGCGATAGAAAAACTCGTTGATGATGTAATAGCTAACAGCCCTGATCAGGTCGCACAATATCAAGCTGCACCAGATGACAAAAAAGGAAAACTCATCGGCTACTTCGTCGGCCAAGTCATGAAACAATCACAAGGCAAAGCCAATCCTAAACAAGTAAATGTACTACTAAGTAAAAAGTTACAAAGCTAAAGTGACTCAATTGTGTTTCCTGAAAACATTATTTTTTCAAAAATAGTAAATTGTGATACCCCCGATTCTGTAGCGTTATACTCACCTGACAAAAAAGAAATTAGTTTTGGTGATTTATCTACGTTAATAAAAAGTAATATTTCATCTTTAAAAAATCATGGCTGTGATGATAGTGACCGTATCGCTATCGCCATATCTGATGGCATAGAAATGGCCTCAGTTTGTTTGTCAGTTATGTACTTCTCTACATGTGTACCTTTAAATACAAATCTTACCAAGCCTGAATACGATGAGTTATTAACTATATTGCGTATAGGTATCTTAATCACTGATAAAAATGAAGCACATCCTATTGTTAAAGCAGCTAGTCAGCTCTCCATTCCAATTATTAAGCTTGTAATCAAAGACCCCTTACTAGCAGGCTCATATTCGTTCGAGAAAATTAGTGGGGATCATAATAAAAACTCATCAAATAAAAACTTACGAACAGAAAAAGATAGTGCATTGATTCTCTTAACATCTGGTTCTACATCTAAACCCAAAATTGTCCCAATAACATATAAAAATATTAATGCTTCTACAAATAATCTTGTTAAATCTTTAAAGCTTACTTCACAAGATATTTGCTTAAACATGATGCCAATGTTTCATGTAGGCGCATTAATAGATTTATTGATTGCACCATTATCTGTTGGAGGCTCAGTAATCTGTACCAGTTCTATTTCTTCAGATATCTTTTTCAATTCATTGAATAAATTTTCACCAAGTTGGTACCAAGGTGTACCGACAATGATTAGGAATATTATTGATTGCATATCTGATAATCCCTCGAAAATAGACAATCATTCTTTACGATTTATAAGATCAGTTTCTTCACCATTAGACCAACAATTAAAACAAAGATGCGAACAGTATTTTAATATTCCTGTAATTGAAATTTATGGTATGACTGAAACAACAGGATTAATAACCAGTAATCCACTACCACCAGCAATTCGTAAGGCAGAATCTGTAGGAACCAGTGTCGGTACTGATGTATTGATTATTGATGAAGCCGGAAATCCAGCAAACCCAGGATATAAAGGTGAAATTTTAGTACGTGGTAAAAATGTAACTAATGGTTATGAAGGTTTACCTGACAACAAACACAGTTACTTTATTGATGATTGGTTTAGAACAGGCGACCAAGGATATCTTGATGAAGAGGGTTATTTATATATAACTGGACGTATTAAAGAGATAATTAATCGTGGCGGCGAAAAAATTTCACCAAAGGAAATTGATGATGTCATTCTGACACACCCTAAAGTACACGAAGCCGCTTGTTTCTCAATAAGTCATCATTCACTAGGTGAGGATATTGCGATAGCTATTGTCATAAATAAAGATCAGAAACTGAATCAGAAGGAATTAATTGATTACCTAAAACCAAGGCTAGCTGAATTTAAAATACCACGTAAAATTTATTTCATTGACGCATTACCAAAAGGTACAACAGGAAAAACTTTAAGGAAAAGTCTTTCAGAAAAGTACTCTGATAATAATCGAGATAAAATTAATCGATTAGCTAATCCCGTTAACTCCCCAATGATTACTAGGCTAATAAAGTTATGGGAAAATATTTTAAAAGTATCACCAATTCAAATTGATGATAATTTTTTTGATTTAGGTGGAGATTCGCTTAAAGCAGCGACATTTATAAGCGAGTTTGAAAAACAAAGTGGCTTACACATAGAAATCAGTGCTCTATTAGAAGCACAAACAATTTATGAGTTTTCAAACTATCTTGAAAACAAAAGACAATGCAAATTATCGATCTTCAGAAAACCATAATCCGGTTAAAGATCTACCTGATAAAATGATGCATCAATTAAGAGCGTTATTATCAACATGGCAAGGTCAACGACTTACACCAGACTCATTGATTGTTGGCCGTAATCTGCTTGGCACTAAAACTCCAATATTCTGGTGTGTTAACGCTGATCATGAATTTTCTACTTTTGTAAAACAAATAGGTCCCGATCAGCCTGTTTATGGATTACGATCATTATATAAAGTAAAGAAACGTTCACCTAAGTACACATTAGCGTTATCAAAATACTATCCTGAAGAGATCTTAAAAATACAGCCAGAAGGCCCCTTTATACTTGGCGGGTTTTGCGTGGGTGCAACTATAGCTTTTGAAATCGCACAATATCTAATTAAACAAAAACATGAAGTTAAATTACTATGCCTGCAAGAAAAATTTATCCCCAAGAAGTATGAGGGTAATATATCTTTATTTTTTGCCAAACCAAACAGACATAATGATTTTTTAAAATATAAAAAACCTGAAATAGCCTGGGCAAAATTTTATACTGGCAATATTTCTATCAATCACATTGACTGTAAACATGAAGATTTATATGATGAAATTAATTCTAAAATATTTATTACACAACTAAAAAACGAGCTTAATAATCCACAGAAAAACAATTTAAAAGCAAACATTGAACAACCGCACATACTGACAAAGGATTCATACAAAGCAGAAATTAAAGTGCCAAAATTATTAGTTATGACAGCTGGAATTGAAAAAAACATTAATATAAAACTTACAAACATAAGTAAAGAAACATGGCGGAAAACCACTCGTAGTGGTATCACTATTGGTAATAGTTGGTCTTCAATTAATGGTAAAACAAAAATATATTCTGATGGCTATGTGCCATTAACATCAGACATATTACCCGGCGAAGAGATAAATACGAGTATTACAGTCACACCTCCTTCCAAACAGGGTTTATGGCTACTCAATATAGACCTGATTGATGAAGGTGTTTGTTGGTTTCAAGAGAAAGGTTCAAAAAAAAAGTACAACTATGGTAATTACACTAAGTTAATTTGAAAAAGACAAATAACAGTATGTCCAAGCAATACAAAGACAGTCCATTTTATCAAAAAATCCAAGCGCGAATCGTCGCATTAGGCGGGATGTTTAATGCACATCTTCATCTTGATCGTGCTGGCACATTTGATGAAAAGTATTTTCAAGATGATACCGATGTTTTACATAATTTCTCAATTTCGTTACATAGTAAACATAATCTGATTAATAATATTCATCGTGGTTTAGCTTATACTGAAAACGATCTTAAACAACGAGTAAACTTTTATCTTGATGTAATGATTAGCTGTAATACTAATCGAGCAGATACACTTGTTGATGTTACAAACGATAACGTTCAGCTTTCTGCATTAAATATATTGAAAGAAATTAAGCTGGCTCGTTCAAACGAAATAGACTTACGTATAGGCGCTTATTCCCCATTAGGCTTTAAAGATTCTGAACCTTCAAGATGGGATATTTATAAACAAGGTTCTGAACTAGCCGACTTTGTTGGAGCATTACCAGAAGCAGATGATCGACATGAATATCCCGACCACATTGGTTTCATGGAACATTGCCGACGTACTTTAGAGTTAGCACAAGAAATAGACAAAGAAATTCATGTGCATACAGATCAATGCAATATACCCGAAGAAAACGGTACAGAACAACTACTTGAGGCAGTAAAAAATTATGGATCGCCTAGTTCAAATACTGATGTTCCTATGGTCTGGGCAATACATATGATATCTCCTTCTACCTATGATGAGCCACGTTTCAAAAAATTGGTAGAAGGGCTGCTTGATAATAATATTGGTGTAATTTGCTGTCCTTCAGCAGCTCTGGGTATGAGACAAATACGATCAATACATACACCAAGCTATAACAGTATACCTAGAATATTAGAGTTATTAGCAAATGGGGTACATGTTCGCATAGCATCAGACAACATTGCTGATATTTGCTCCCCTAGTACAACAGCTAATCTAGTCGATGAAGTCTTCATATTATCTGCTGCAATTAGATTTTATCACGTTGAAATCTTAGCTAAATTAGCATGTGGTAAACGACTCAATGAGAACGAGCGTTTATTTATTAAAGAGCACCTTGCGAATAATCAAAAAGAAATCGATAAAGTTTACAACGAATCAGTTGAAAAATTTAATTAAAAAAATTCTATCAAGTCATAGTTTACATTATAATAACAATTCAGAACTTGATTTACTTTCTGCGGATTTTATACGAGATCCGTACCCTCTATATAAATTATTACATACAAAAGGAAAAATACATAAGTCCAAAGCTACAGGGGCATGGCTTATTACTAATTACGAAACAATATCCAACGCATTATTAGATAATAGATTAGGCAATGCTCCATCAACATATGCGGTCATTAATAATCGCAACAAAGACAAATACTTTTGTGCATATGTTGCTAACAACATCATCCCCTTTATAGATCCACCAGACCATAGCTACCCTCGTAAAATTATTGCTAAGGTATTTTCAGAACAGTTAAAGTCCAGTGAAAACTATATTGAACGAATCTGTAATAATTTATTGGAAACTTGTAAAGGAAAAAAAGAAATTGATATTTTATCAGATTATGCAACACCGTTATCTATCTCGACAATTAGCCACATCCTTGGTGTACCAGACAAAGATGAAAATTTATTAAAAGAATGGAGCAGCTGTTTTTTTTACTTATTTACTTATATTCCATCTGAAGATGTACGAATAGAGTTAGATAAGAAACTAAAAGAATTTCACAGCTATTTTTCTGCACTAATTGAAGAAAAAAAGTTTCACCCGGTAATGACTTTATTTCTAAGGTTATTTCAAACCCAGATTTGACAGAATTTAATAATGATTCATTAATACATAATTGCATGCTTCTTTTTGCTGACGGGGTTGAAAACGTAGATAAAGGTATAGCGAATGCAGTTTATTCTTTACTTAAATTTCCAGATCAATTTTCTTTTCTTAAAAAGAATTTAGATTTTATTGATAATACAATTAATGAAAGTTTACGCTATGAGTCTGCCGCTCAATTCATTGGCAGAATAGCAAAAGAGAATCTAGTGATAGATAATCAGGAAATAAAAAAAGATGACGTGGTCTTATTAATGTTAGCTGCGGCAAATCGTGATCCAGAAAGAATTGAACAGCCAGATGAATTTATTATTAACAGAGAAAAGTTTCCACATTTAAGCTTTGGTAAAGGTCGCCACTCCTGCATTGGAGCTCAATTAGTAAAATTAGAAATGCGATCAGCTCTTTTATGTTTATTTAATACTTATCCTGACTTAAAACTTAAATCAAAACCACCTGTTTGGGATAAACGCTTAGGACATAGATGGCTTAAAGAATTATTGATAAAAACGTAATCTTTAATGGAAGATTTAAAAACAATATTGATACGTAATGGGATAGGTACTTCTTATCATATAAAGAAGTGGGCTAAAAATAACTCAATACTACTTAATGATAAAACGCTACCTCTAACTACCATTGTTAATCCAAACGATAGCATCATAGTTAAAGAGACCAAATATACAGTCACTAATAGCAACGATACAAATCGATTAAGACTAATTGTTCCAAAGTATCTTTCAGAAAACTTGATCAAAGGGAAAGTCAGAGCACATTGTAGTTATCATAAATGTTTAACGATGTACGTTCGCAGATGTTTCGAAAAAGCTGTACGAATTGCATACCCTTTAACTGGCTCATACAGACACTTTTTCCATCGAATAGATGATTTTTATCGTAATAGTAACGAATATAATTTTTCTACTATTAGTGGAAGTAATATAAACCTGGATTTATTTGAAGATATAAAAGTCTCACGTTTTATTCGAGATCCACGTGATTTATTAATTTCAGGATACTTCTATCATAAGAAATCAGCTGAAGATTGGTGTAATCATATAAACCCTGAAGAGTTAGATTGGGGTATAGTCAATGGTGCGATACCAAAAGCAATACCGAGAGATACAAGCTTTTCCGAATACCTTAATAAAGTTTCTATGGAAGAAGGTTTATTAGCTGAAATAGAGTTCCGAAAATATCACTTTGAAAATATGTTAAATTTTAATGATAGTGACAGTAGAGTACAAACTTATAGATATGAAGAAATAATAGGAAATGAGGAAAATACTTTTTATAATATTTTTAGTTTTTTTGAGATACCTTCTATTGCTAAAAAAATAAGCTTACACTATGTAAAAAAATATAGTGCATCATCGATACTAAATAAATCAAATCATATTCGCAATCCTAATTCAGGACAATGGAAAAAATACTTCACACCTAAGATTGAGAACAGATTTAATGAGAAGTATTCAGACTTGTTGATTAAACTCGGTTATGAGATATAAAACTGAACAATTTACTTCTAACATCAACTGATTAAACTAAAACAAAAACGACTCCAAACTATTATCTTTACGTCATGCATCTTGTTGAAGATCATACGCTTCGTATTTTAAGATTACTATTGCATATTCCTTGAACCATGCCATTTTATCTTGAATGTAGTAAACAAATTCATGCTGTAACTAATAATGCATTTTTGAATACTAAGCTTAGGTAGATAGTAAAATATGGCAGCCTATTTTTAATTCTAATAATTCTGCTGCACTCCCTGATTTACCGCTATCTCAATCATTCCATTAGAGTTTTCATACCACAATGCTTTGCCTTTTTTCACATCGGAAAATGTTTTTGCATTTAAAATATCCTGGTGTTCTACTCGCAAAACAAGTTGTTCATCTAAAGAACTAGCACGTATTCCGGTCATACAATTACCAAAATGATCGATATAGATGATTTCATTTAAATCATCTGGCCAGTGATGCTTGTTTAGCCAGACAAATGGACTTGAATGAACTTCTTCTCCATTAACTATCATTGCACAGACTGGTGCGTAGATATCTCGTCCATGAAAACTGTTTGATAATGATTTAGGCTGCCATGTTATTTCATATGCTTCTATTTCTTTTGCGTGTCTTGCAACAATATCGAATAAACCATTATCAGCGCCTACATACCAGCGCCCGTCTATTTTTAACATGACTGGTTTATCTTCACCCGAACCGACACCGGGATCGACAACACAAAACAAAACAGCTCCTTGTGGAATTCTTGAGATTAATGAAGATAGTAAATAAGCGCTCTCTTTTGGTTTATTACGTGGTGCATCTGTCATTAAGTGAATAACTTTTTCATTCGGTACTAGTTGATGTAAAACTGTTTCAACTTGTCCAATGTATGGCCCTTCCAAGCCATAATCTGTGAAAAGAAATATCATTCAAACAATGTAGGCATGACTTGCTTAAAGATCAATAACTTTATTTTAATATGCTATTTTAGGAGTATACTTTTCTTATACGAAGCGTGAGATTCTTTAGCAACAGAGTTCTCCAACAAAAAGGTAGGCACTTTGCTTTCATATGGAACATGAAAACTGACACGCGATATCCATGGAGATAAAAAAAAAAAGCTGATACAAAAGTATCAGCTTTCAAAATTACAAGCTTATTATTTTTTTATGCTTGTTCTTCTACTTCAGCAACCTCTTCTTCGGCTACTTCAGGACGATCAACCAGTTCGACATAAGCCATAGGTGCTTTATCACCTGTACGAACGCCACATTTCAAGATACGAACATAACCACCTGGACGTTCCTTATAACGAGGACCTAATTCAGTAAATAATTTAGTTACCGTTTCACGGTCACGCAGACGCGAGAAGGCTAAACGACGTTTTGCAACACTGTCTACTTTTGCCATTGTAATTAATGGTTCAGCTACACGACGGAATTCTTTTGCTTTTGGCAAAGTCGTTTTGATGATTTCATGATCCATTAACGAAACCGTCATGTTTCTAAACATCGCTGTGCGATGCGAACTATTACGATTCAGTTGTCGTCCACTTTTACGATGACGCATTATTCTTCTCTCTTAAAATGATGTTGGTGCCGAAACTAATGGAGTAGCTTCTTTTTCTTGCAAACTAGCTGGTGGCCAGTTTTCAAGACGCATACCTAGTGACAGGCCGCGTGAAGCTAAAACGTCTTTAATTTCTGTTAATGATTTTTTACCCAAGTTTGGCGTTTTTAATAATTCAACTTCTGTACGCTGAATTAAATCACCAATGTAATAAATGCTTTCTGCTTTTAAACAATTTGCTGAACGCACAGTTAATTCAAGATCGTCTACCGGACGTAATAAAATTGGATCAACTTCTGGTTCTTTGTTCTGGCTTGCTTCTTGTGCTTCTTCAGCTTCCAAGTCAACAAACACCGATAATTGTGAGCGCAGAATCGTTGCCGCTTCACGAACCGCATCTTCTGGGTCAATTGTTCCATTTGTTTCAATTTCCAGAACAAGTTTATCCAAGTTAGTACGTTGTTCTACACGTGCATTCTGTACTTCGTATGCAATACGGCTAACCGGGCTAAATGATGCATCCAGTTTTAATTGGCCAATGGTTTGTTCTGATTCTTCAGTACCACCGATAACAACGGGTTTATAACCTCGACCACGAACAACTTTCATCGTGATGTTTAGCTCACCTGCTTTTGTCAGATTGGCAATGACGTGTTCCGGATTCGCGATTTCAACATCATGATCAAGCGTAATATCACTGGCATAGACAACACCAGGACCGCTTTTCTTTAATGATAATGTCGCTTCATCTTTAGCATGCATAATGATGGCTAAACCTTTCAGGTTTAACAATACGTCTGTAACGTCTTCCTGCACACCTTCAATGGTTGTGTATTCATGTAATACACCTTCGATTTCTGCTTCAACAACAGCACAACCTGGCATTGAAGAAAGTAAAACGCGTCGTAATGCATTACCCAAGGTATGACCAAAACCACGATCCAAAGGCTCAATGGTAATCTTCGCAGAAGTCTTGCTAACAGTTGTTACATCAACCAGACGTGGTTTTAATAATTCATAAAATGTCGATGACATGCGTATTAATCTCCTACGTTAATTACTTGGAGTAAAGTTCTACAACGAGTTGTTCGTTGATTTCAGATGGCAATTCACTTCTTTCTGGAACTGACTTGAACACACCTTCCATATTTTTGGTATTTACGTCTACCCAATCAGGTAAACCGTATTGTTCAGCAACGCTTAATGCATCTTTTATTCTTAGTTGTTTTTTGCTTTTCTCGCGAATAGCAATAGTATCGCTTGGTTTAACCTGATAAGAAGCAATATTAACCGTTTTACCATTAACCAAAATTGATTTGTGGCTAACTAACTGGCGTGCTTCATTACGAGTAGAACCAAAGCCCATGCGATAAACGACATTATCCAATCTACATTCAAGAATCTGTAAAAGGTTTTCACCGGTTGCACCTTTACGACGAGCCGCTTCTTTATAGTATTTGCGGAATTGCTTTTCTAAAACGCAATACATTCGACGTAACTTTTGTTTTTCACGTAACTGTAATGCGTAGTCAGACATTCTGCCTGGACGAGTACCCTGTATACCAGGAGTTTTATCAATCTGACATTTTGATTCTAATGGTCTCGCGCGGCTCTTTAAAAATAAGTCCGTGCGTTCACGACGACTAAGTTTACATTTTGGTCCTAAATAACGTGCCATAATAAAGCTCCTGAATTAAACCCGACGTTTCTTAGGTGGTCGACACCCATTATGTGGAATCGGGGTCACATCAGTTATATTTGTGATTTTAAATCCGATTGAATTAAGTGCGCGAACTGCTGATTCACGACCTGGCCCTGGGCCTTTAACAAAAACTTCCAGATTTTGCATACCAAATTCCTGAGCAGCCTCACCCGCTTTTTGAGATGCTATTTGTGCAGCAAACGGGGTACTTTTACGAGAACCACGGAAACCGCTCCCACCAGAAGTTGCCCATGATACGGCATTACCTTGACGATCAGTAATGGTGATAATCGTGTTATTAAATGAAGCATGGATATGTGCAACACCATCAACGATGGTCTTTTTTACACGCTTGCGAGTTTTAGCTGCTGTTTTGGCCATATTTTAAACCTGTGTTATTTCTTAATCATTTTCTTTGGACCCTTACGAGTTCGGGCATTGGTTTTTGTACGTTGCCCTCTCACAGGAAGTCCACGGCGATGACGAATACCACGGTTGGTACCGAGATCCATCAAACGCTTAATATTCATTGAAACTTCGCGGCGTAAATCACCTTCGAGATCAAACTGGGCGACCTCTGCGCGAACTTTATCTAAATCAGCTTCTGATAACTGATTTACTTTTGCTGTCGGATCCAAACTCAGTGCTGCACAAATTTTTTGTGAACGAGTGTTTCCAATACCATAGATATAGGTTAAAGCAATTACCAAATGCTTATTGTCCGGTATATTTACGCCTGCGATACGAGCCATTACTCAATCTCTCCAAATATATATTTATATCTATCCCTAATTAACCCTGACGCTGTTTATGGCGCGGATCGGAACAGATTACACGTATAACTCTATTACGTCGGATAATTCGACAATTCCGACAGATCTTTTTAACTGATGCTCTAACTTTCATCTTCTTTCTCCAGCACGTTCCACTAATAATTAGCGCCGACCATGCCCTTTAAGGTTCGCCTTTTTCATTAGTCCTTCATATTGATGTGACATTAAATGCGCTTGCATCTGAGACATAAAATCCATAACAACCACAACAATAATCAATAACGAAGTACCGCCAAAATAAAATGGCACATTAAACTTCAAAATCAAAAACTCAGGTAATAAACAAACTGCTGTAATATAAACTGCTCCTGCCAAAGTTAACTTGGTAAGCACTTTATCCAGATAATTCGCCGTTTGTTCACCCGGACGCATGCCAGGAATAAACGCACCTGATTTTTTTAAATTGTCCGCTGTTTCACGCGGGTCAAAGACCATCGCTGTATAAAAGAAACAGAAGAAAATAATTCCTGCTGCATAAAACAATACATAAAGCGGCTGTCCTGGCGATAAGGTAGTCGCAATATCTTGTAACCAACGCATACCTTCAGCCTGTCCAAACCATCCAGCTATCGTTGCCGGAAATAAAATTAAACTTGATGCAAAAATAGGTGGTATCACACCAGCCATGTTTAACTTCAATGGCAAGTGGCTCGCCTGACCACCATACATTTTTCGACCAACCTGACGTTTCGCATAGTTAACAGTGATACGGCGCTGTCCTCGTTCAACAAAAACAACAAACGCCGTTACCGCTATGGCTAACGCAAATAAACCAAATACCGCCAATAGGTGCATCTCACCTGTCCGTGATAATTCAATCGTACCACCTATTGCAGAAGGTAA
The DNA here is from genome assembly GCA_038142205.1 of Pseudomonadota bacterium. Taxonomy (GTDB): domain Bacteria; phylum Pseudomonadota; class Gammaproteobacteria; order Eutrophobiales; family Eutrophobiaceae; genus UBA7359. The sequence goes on from JAYQJO010000001.1 coordinate 1,795,188, forward strand.
ACCGGCAACAATACTGGCAAAAATAATCAACGAGATACCATTACCAATACCGCGTTCCGTAATTTGCTCACCTAACCACATTAAGAACATGGTACCTGTTACTAATGTCGTTACAGCAACAACACGAAAACCCATACCGGGATCCATAACTACGGCTAAACCATTTGCCTGCTGCCCTTCTAACGCAATCGCAACACCACAGGCTTGAAACAATGCTAATACAACCGTGCCATAGCGCGTGTATTGCGTAATCTTTCTGCGACCAGATTCACCCTCTTTCTTCAGTTGTTTTAACTTAGGCTCAACAACTGAAAGTAATTGCATAATAATTGATGCCGAAATGTAAGGCATGATCCCTAACGCAACTACCGAGAAGCGACTTAATGCACCTCCCGAAAACATATTAAACATATCCAGAATGGTGCCTTTTTGTTGTTCAAACAAATCAGCCAATGCCACTGGATTAATACCAGGTACTGGAATGTGCGATGCAATGCGATAAACAAACAACGCAAACAATACAAAAAGTAATCGCTGGCGAAGTTCTTTTAATTTACCAAAACCGGAAGCACCTCCGGCTATTGCTGGGTTAGATACGGACATTATTCCTCTATCTTTCCGCCAGCAGCTTCTATTGCGCTACGCGCACCTTTCGTTAACATCAAACCTTTAACAGTAACCGCTTCTTCCAACTTTCCTGAAAGAATTACTTTTACGCGCTGTACGTTTTTATTGACTAAGCGTGCTGCTTTAAGTGCATCAATATCAATCACATCAACACTCAGGCCAGAAAGTTCATTCAAACGTAATTCTTCGGTCACTCGACCTATACGTGAACTAAAACCTACTTTAGGTAAACGGCGTTGAATAGGCATTTGGCCACCTTCAAAACCCACTTTGTGGTAACCACCTGAACGTGATTTTTGACCTTTATGTCCTCGACCACCTGTTTTACCAAGGCCAGAACCTATCCCGCGTCCACGACGCTTGGCTTCTGAAACTGAATCAGGATGAGGTTTAATTGTATTTAAACGCATCGTTATACCTCTTCAACTGCTAGTAAGTAACTTACTTTATTAATCATGCCTCGAATTTCAGGGGTATCATCAAGAGTCACACTATGACGTATACGACGTAAACCTAAACCCTTAACACATTGCTTATGCTTTTCAATACGTCGGTTAGTACTCTTAACCAACGTTACTTTTAGTTTATTCTCGCTCTTAGCCATCTTAACTAACCACTTCTTCAATTGATTTACCGCGTTTAGCAGCAATATATTCAGGCGAGGACATTTGCTTCAGGCCTTCAATTGTTGCGCGGATAACATTAATCGGGTTGGTTGAACCGTTTGATTTAGCCAATACGTTATGAATACCAACAACCTCAAATACCGCACGCATAGGACCACCTGCGATAATACCAGTACCTTCTGATGCAGGTTGCATATAAACCTTAGCAGCACCAAACTCGGCAACAACAGGATAATGTAGCGTGCCATCATTTAAAGGGACTGAAATCATATTACGACGCGCATCTTCCATCGCTTTTTGAATAGCTAAAGGTACTTCACGTGATTTGCCTAAACCCAGACCGACACGACCGTTACCATCACCAACAACTGTGACAGCACCAAAACGGAATTGACGACCACCTTTAACAACTTTGGCAACACGATTGACCGTGACAAGTTTTTCTTGAAGATCTTCGTTACCGGTTATTGAATTTGCTAATGCCATAAAAATCTTCCTTTAGAATTGCATACCTTGTTCACGAGCAGCATCAGCTAGAGCTTTAATGCGACCATGATATTTAAAACCTGAACGATCAAAAGCAACACTCTCAACACCTACTTTTTTCGCCCGTTCTGCTAATGCTTTACCTACAGCTGCTGCAGCTTCTACATTACCGCTGTATTTAATCTGACTTTTAAGTTCTTTATCCAGACTTGATGCACTCGCTAATACTTCTGAACCGCTAGGCGCGATGATTTGCGCATAAACGTGACGAGACGTCTTATGTACACATAAGCGGTTTGCACCTTGTTGTTTGATTCTGACACGTGCTTTTTTTGCACGACGTAATCTATCTATTTTTTTACTCATATCAATTAAGCCTTTTTAGCTTCTTTACGAATGATGCGCTCACCTGAATAACGTACACCTTTACCTTTATAAGGCTCTGGTGGACGATAAGCACGAATATTTGCTGCAACCTGGCCAACTTGCTGTTTATCAGAACCTTTAATAACAACTTCCGTCTGGGTTGGCGTTTCAATAGTAATGCCTTCAGGAATAGGAAAATCAACAGGGTGAGAAAACCCGAGATTTAAACTTAACGATTTACCGGATACTGCTGCACGATAACCAACACCAACAATTTCAAGCTTGCGTTCGAAACCTTCGCTGACACCGGTCACAATATTTTGCAACAACGCGCGCGTTGTACCTGAAAGTGCTTTTGCAGACTTGCTATTATTGATAACAGTTGTCTTTAAAAGACCATCTTCCTGCTCTACTTTTACTGAAGGATGGATATCATGAGACATTTCACCCTTACTACCTTTAACCGTAATCAGTTTACCCGCTATATTGATATCAACACCACTAGGAATCGTTATCGGGTTACTCGCTATTCTAGACATTATTCAAATCCAAATTCGTTTATGAAACATAACAAAGCACTTCACCACCGATGCCTTGCTCACGTGCTGATTTATCTGTCATTACACCTTTAGCTGTAGAAATAATTGCTACACCTAAACCACCCATTATTTTTGGTAAATCATCTGCAGACTTATAACTTCGAAGACTTGGGCGGCTGACGCGACCGATTGATTCAATAACAGGTTTACCTTCAAAATATTTAAGCTCAATGGTTAATGTTGCTTTTTTATTTTCTTCTTCAACACTAAAACCGGATATATAACCTTCTTCCTTCATAATATTCGCGATCGCCACTTTTAGTTTTGATGATGGCATTTTCACTTCAAACTTATCACGTTCCAGCGAATTGCGAATTCGGGTTAACATATCTGCAATTGGATCTGACATACTCATAATCTATTCTCTCTCTATTACCAGCTCGCTTTAACCAAACCTGGCACATCGCCACGCATAGCTGCTTCACGTAATTTATTTCGTCCCAATCCAAATTTCCGATAATAACCGTGTGGACGACCTGTAATATTACATCTGTTACGTACACGAACAGAACTCGCATCGCGAGGCATCTTGTTCAGTTTTTCAACTGCAGCTGTTCGTTCTTCTTCGCTTAAAGAAGGATTAATAATTGCAGCTTTTAACTCTGCTCTTTTCGCAGCGTATTTTTGAACCAAACGATTTCGTTTAATTTCACGATTTACCATGCATGACTTTGCCATTCTAAATAGACCTCAAGACCTTAATGGAAGATTAAATGCTTTTAATAATGCACGACCTTCTTCGTCAGTACGTGCAGTTGTGGTAATCGTAATATCCATACCACGAAGCGTGTCAATTTTGTCGTAATCAATTTCTGGGAAAATAATTTGCTCTTTAATACCCATATTGTAATTACCACGACCATCAAAAGACTTTGCATTTAAGCCACGGAAATCACGAACACGCGGAATAGCAATAGTGATCAGACGATCAAGAAATTCATACATGCGTTCACGACGCAATGTTACTTTACAACCGACAGGCCAACCTTCGCGAACTTTGAAGTTAGCAACTGACTTTCTTGCCTTGCAAACAATGGGTTTTTGCCCAGCAATTTTAGTCATATCACTAACAGCGTGCTCAATGACTTTTTTATCGGCAACAGCTTCACCTAATCCCATATTTAATGTGATCTTAGTAATTTTTGGTACTTCCATAGAAGACTTATATCCGAATTGTTCAGATAGCTGCTTAAATACCGTATTTTTATAATGCTCTTGTAATCTGACCATGACTAAACCTTAAACATCTACTACTTCATTATTCGATTTGAAGAAACGCACTTTCTGGCCATCTTTTAATTCACGATAACCAATGCGATCAGCTTTATTTGTTACAGGATTTAATATCGCAACATTCGACACATGTATTCCTGCTTCTTTTTGAATAATACCGCCTGGCTGACCCATTTGCGGATTGCCCTTGGTATGCTTCTTAATTATATTAACGTTTTCGACAAAAACTTTTTCTTCATCGTTAACAACAGATAAAACCGAACCGGTTTTACCTTTGTCTTTACCGGCAATAACGATTACTTTGTCACCTTTTCTAATGCGACTCATTACAGAACCTCCGGTGCCAAAGACACAATTTTCATAAACTGTTCGCCACGTAACTCACGTGTAACAGGGCCAAAAATACGGGTACCAATAGGCTGCAACTGAGCATTCAATAACACAGCAGCATTACCATCAAAGCGAATCAGCGAACCGTCTTGTCTGCGAACACCTTTACGTGTACGAACAACAACTGCGTTATACACATCGCCCTTTTTAACTTTACCACGTGGTATAGCTTCTTTAACACTGACTTTAATAACATCGCCAACGCTCGCGTAGCGTCGTTTGGAACCACCTAATACCTTTATACACATTACGCGGCGAGCACCACTATTGTCTGCGGCATCAAGTATTGTTTGCATCTGAATCATTTCTGCTTACTCTCCCGATTAAACAACTTGAGCTTTACTGACAACTTTCTGCAAGCGCCAGGTCTTGTTTTTAGATAGTGGACGTGATGATTCAATAACGACTACATCACCTTCATTACATTCATTCGCTTCATCATGAGCCATTAACTTAGTAGAACGACGCATAAATTTTCCATACAAAGGGTGTTTTACTTTACGCTCAACAAGTACAGCAATGGTTTTATCCATTTTGTTACTCACTACAGTACCGCTGACTGTCTTCGCTTGTTTTTCTTCTGTACTCATGCGTCTTTACCTGATTCTGTTTTCTTTTCATTTATCAACGTATTGATTCGTGCAATATTACGTCGCGTTTTTTTCATTTCGCTAGGCTTGTCTAACTGGCCAGTACCTTTTCTCATACGCAAGTTGAACTGAGCACGTAACTCTTCCAGCAATAGCGCCTGCAATTCTTCAGGTGACTTTTCTCTTAATTCTGCTGTTTTCATTACAGTATCGTCCTCGCAACAAAAGTAGTTTTAACGGGTAATTTAGCTGCTGCTAAATCAAATGCTTCACGCGCTAATTCTTCTGATACGCCTTCCATTTCATAAAGCATTCTACCTGGTTGAATCTGTGCAACCCAGTATTCAACGTTACCTTTACCTTTACCTTGTCGTACTTCCAAAGGCTTTTTAGTAATAGGTTTGTCAGGAAAAATACGTATCCAGATTTTCGCACCACGCTTTACTTTACGCGTCAATGCACGACGTGCAGCTTCAATCTGACGTGCAGTAATACGACCACGTCCTACAGCTTTTAAACCAAACTCACCAAAGCTGACTTTATTACCAACTGTCGCAAGACCACGATTTCGTAGCTTACTTTGTTTTCTAAATTTTGTTCTTTTAGGCTGTAACACGTTCTTAGTCCTGTTCGTTATTTGCTCTTAAACTTACGCCTGAGCTTCTTCTTTCTGAGTTTCTTCTTCTAACTTTCTCTGGTCATGGGCAAAAACTTCACCTTTGAAAATCCAGACTTTAATTCCAATAATTCCATAAGTAGTACTTGCTTCAGCTGTACCATAATCAATATCCGCTCTTAAAGTATGAAGCGGAACACGACCTTCTCTATACCATTCACTACGCGCTATTTCAGCACCGTTCAAACGGCCACCAACAGTAATTTTGATACCTTCTGCACCAAGACGCATGGTGTTGGTTACGGCGCGCTTCATAGCACGGCGGAACATAATTCGTCGTTCGATTTGCTGTGCGACACTTTCTGCCACCAGATATGCATCGAGTTCAGGTTTACGAATTTCTTCAACACTTACATGAGCAGGCACGCCCATCATTTGAGATACTTCCAAACGAAGACGTTCAATATCTTCACCTTTTTTACCAATGACAATACCTGGGCGTGCAGTATGAATAATGACGCGCGCATTACCTGCTGGTCTTTCAATCTGAACACGACTTACAGAAGCATTCGCCAGTTTCTTACGGATATAGTCTCTAACTTTGATATCTGCATGCAGAAAATCAGCATAATCTTTACTGTCTGCATACCAGGTTGAGGTCCAGTCTTTAATAATGCCAAGGCGTATGCCTGTTGGATGTACTTTTTGACCCATGCTTACTTATTCTCCGTTCTCAGCAACCGTCACGGTTAAATGACTGGTTCTTTTGATTATTCTATCGGCACGGCCTCTTGCGCGTGGACGCAAGCGTTTCATCGTCGGGCCCTGGTTTACTTGAATAGTACTGACTTTTAATTCATCAATATCAGCACCGTCGTTGTTCTCAGCATTGGCTATTGCAGACTCAAGCACCTTTTTTATGATGTCTGCGCCTTTCTTGTTACTAAAAGCAAGCAAGTTAATCGCACGATCAACTGGCAAGCCACGAATCTGATCCGCCACTAAACGCATTTTTTGCGGTGACAAATGTGTATATTTTAAAGTTGCTGAAGTCGCCATAATTCTATTCTTCTAATTAAGATTTTTTATCTGCTACGTGACCACGGTAAGTACGAGTTAAAACGAACTCACCTAGTTTATGGCCAACCATGTTTTCAGAGATATACACAGGCATATGATCGCGGCCGTTATGAACAGCAATGGTTAAACCAACCATTTCAGGCATAACCATAGAGCGACGAGACCATGTTTTAATTGGACGTTTATCGTTACTTTCCTTTGCTACTTGCACCTTTTTCACAAGGTGATGGTCAATAAACGGACCTTTTTTTATTGAACGTGGCACGTGTATTCCTCTCTATTATTTACGTTTACGAACGATTAATTTATCAGTTCGCTTATTCTTTCTGGTTTTAAAGCCTTTCGTTGGCGTACCCCATGGACTAACAGGATGACGACCACCTGATGTACGACCTTCACCACCACCATGTGGGTGATCAACCGGGTTCATTGCAACACCTCGAACAGTAGGTCTAATACCTAGCCAACGTTTTGCGCCCGCTTTACCTAATGAACGTAATTGATGCTCACCGTTACTTACTTCGCCAATGGTTGCACGACAATCCGCCAGTACTTTACGCATTTCACCTGAACGCAATCTTAAGGTGACGTGCTGCCCTTCTTTTGCAACTAATTGCGCAGAAGTACCTGCACTACGAATCATTTGTGCGCCCTTACCTGGCTTTAATTCAATGCAATGCACTGTTGAACCTAAAGGCATGTTTCTCAATGGCATGCTATTACCGGTTTTAATACCCGCTTCCACGCCAGACATGACTTGATCACCGACTTTTACGTTAGCCGGCGCAATGATGTAACGTCTTTCACCGTCTGCGTAAAGTAATAATGCGATGTGTGACGTTCTGTTTGGGTCGTATTCGATACGCTCAATTTTCGCAGCGATACCGTCTTTATTTCGTTTAAAATCAATAATGCGATAACGCTGCTTCGAACCGCCACCACGATGACGAACAGTAATACGACCATTATTATTACGGCCTGAAAATTTATTTTGCTTTTCTAACAGCGGTTCATAAGGTTTGCCCTTGTATAACTCAGGACTAACAACCTTTATCATGGAACGACGGCCTGCAGATGTCGGTTTTGGATTAACTAATGCCATAATTCTTTACCTATCAAGCTCCCATGAAGTCAATGTCAAAACCAGGCTTCAATTTGACATAGGCTTTTTTCCAATTAACACGTTGACCTGGCTTACGTGCAAACATTTTCTTTTTGCCTTTTACGTTAGCTACCTGAACAGACTCAACCTCGGCACCTTCGAACATCAGCTCTACAGCGCTTTTGATTTCAGGTTTGGTTGCGTCTTTTGCAACTTTAAATACAAATTGATTGTGTGCTTCACCAACCATAGTCGACTTCTCAGTCACTCTTGGCTCAAGCAAAACAGTCATTAATTTTTCCTGGTTCATGATAACCACGCCTCAACTTTTTCAACTGCTGACTTAGTCATTAATACTTTTTCAAAACCGATCAATGAATAAGGGTCAATTTCATTTGTATCGATAACGTCTGCTTTAGGAAGGTTACGAATACCGAAATACAGGTTTTCAGTTAACTCTTCAGTAACGACCAATACATCTTCCAGACCAAGACTTTCTAGTTTTTCTTTAACCAATTTTGTTTTTGATTCAGCAACATCAAATTCATCAATACAGATAAAACGTTCCTGACGAACCAGCTCAGAAAGAATCGAACGCATCGCTCCACGATACATTTTCTTATTCAGTTTCTTGCTGTGATCCTGAGGCTTCGCTGCAAAGGTAACACCGCCGCCGCGCCATATTGGGCTACGAATCGTACCCGCTCTTGCACGGCCGGTACCCTCTTGTTTAAAAGGTTTTTTACCACCACCTTGAACCGCAGAACGGTTTTTTTGCGCTTTAGTACCAGAACGAGCTGCTGCCAGATACGAGGTTAAAACCTGATGTATCAATGGCTCGTTAAATTCGGCAGAAAAAACACTATCAGCAACAGTCATGCTGCCTGCTTTTTTCTTACCTGCTGTTTGAATTTTAAGTTCCATGAGAATGCCTTATGCTTAATTCTTTATTTAGCCTTTACTGAAGGTTTAATAACAACCCTGCCACCTTTAACAGCAGGAACTGAACCTTTAATCAACAATAAATTGCGTTCACTATCAACACGAACCACTTCAAGGTTTTGAGTTGTACGTTGTACATTACCTAAATGACCCGCCATTTTTTTACCCTTGAAAACACGCCCAGGAGTTTGACATTGGCCAATAGAACCCGGCGCACGGTGAGAAATAGAGTTGCCATGTGAGTTACGTTGATGACTGAAGTTATGACGCTTAATTGCACCAGCAAAACCTTTACCGTTTGTTGTACCGGTCACATCAACTTTTTGACCTGCTTCAAACATATCAACTTTAATTTCAGAACCTGTAGCAAGCTGCTCTAACTCTTCACTGCTTACTCTGTGTTCTACAAGCCCTTCGCCTGTGTCAACATTTGCTTTGGCGTAATTACCTGCTTCCGATTTAGTCAATGACGATGATTTTTTAGAACCCCAGGAAACCTGTATAGCACTATAACCTTTCGTTTCTGACGTAATTACTTCAGTAATATGATTTGGAGTCGCTTCTACAACAGTCACAGGCACTGATTGACCTTCGTCAGTAAAGACGCGTGTCATGCCTCGTTTTCGACCTATAATTCCAATCGTCATTGTTTTAAATCCACCCGTTATTCTTATTGCAATTTAATCTGAACGTCGACACCCGCCGCCAGATCAAGTTTCATTAACGCATCAACTGTTTTATCAGTTGGGTTAACAATATCCATTAAACGTTTATGAGTACGAATTTCATATTGATCACGCGCATCTTTGTTAACGTGTGGCGAAATCAAAACCGTAAAGCGTTCTTTTTTCGTTGGCAAAGGTATAGGCCCTTTAATTTGAGCGCCCGTACGTCTGGCTGTCTCGACAATCTCTTTCGTAGACTGATCGATTAAACGATGATCGAATGCCTTAAGGCGAATTCTTATTACTTGTTCTTCAGACATTTTCTATTTACTCAATAATTTTAGAGACAACGCCCGCACCAACAGTACGGCCACCTTCTCGTATTGCAAAGCGTAAACCTTCTTCCATCGCAATCGGTGCTATCAATTTCACCGTCACCTTGACGTTATCACCCGGCATGACCATTTCAGTCCCTTCCGGTAATTCCATCGCGCCCGTCACATCAGTCGTTCTAAAATAGAACTGAGGACGGTAGTTATTGAAGAACGGCGTATGACGACCACCTTCATCTTTGCTTAATACGTAGATTTCAGTTTCAAAGTGCGTATGCGGGGTAATTGAACCCGGCACACAAAGTACTTGCCCGCGTTCAACTTCTTCACGTTTGGTTCCACGAAGTAAAACACCAACATTGTCACCCGCTTGACCTTCGTCAAGTAACTTACGGAACATTTCTACACCGGTACAAGTCGTCGTTTGGGTGTCTTTGATACCGACAATCTCGATTTCTTCGCCCACTTTAACGATACCGCGCTCAACACGTCCGGTTACTACCGTACCACGACCTGAAATACTGAATACGTCTTCAATAGGCATCAAAAATGGCTTGTCTACTGGACGCTCGGGTAATGGGAAGTATTCATCCATTGCTGCAACGAGCTTTAGGATTGAGGGGATACCGATATCTGAGGTATCGCCTTCTAATGCTTTTAATGCTGAGCCGGTGACAATCGGGGTATCGTCACCCGGAAAGTCGTAGCTATCTAATAATTCGCGAATTTCCATTTCAACCAGCTCTAATAGTTCTGCATCATCAACTTGGTCTGCTTTGTTCAAGTACACCACGATGTAAGGAACACCGACTTGACGTGATAACAGGATGTGCTCACGGGTTTGTGGCATAGGACCATCTGCTGCACTACAGACTAAAATAGCGCCGTCCATTTGTGCCGCACCAGTAATCATGTTCTTGACATAATCCGCGTGTCCCGGACAGTCTACGTGCGCATAGTGACGGTCATCACTTTCGTATTCCACGTGTGCAGTAGCTATAGTAATACCGCGTTCACGCTCTTCAGGCGCATTATCAATATCACCGTAGTCCTTGAATTCACCGCCGTTCGCTTCGGCCATTGTCTTGGTAATTGCCGCTGTTAACGTTGTCTTGCCATGGTCAACGTGACCGATTGTGCCCACATTGACATGGGGCTTTGTGCGTTCAAATTTTTCCTTAGACACGGCTAATCACCTCTTTTATATCTCTAAAAATTAAATTAATTGTTTCTACTAATAATACTTTCAGCAATATTTGCTGGCACTTCATTATATTTTTCAAACTCCATGGTATAGACAGCCCGACCCTGCGTCGCAGAACGTAGATCAGTTGCATACCCAAACATCTCTTTTAGCGGCACCTCAGCCTTTATTACCTTACCTGAAGGTGACTCTTCAGTACCTTGTAAAATGCCACGACGGCGATTCAAATCCCCGTTTACCGTGCCCATATATTCTTCTGGCGTCACTATCTCGACTTTCATTATTGGTTCAAGCAAAACAGGTGTTGCCTGACTTGCCCCTTCCCTGAACCCCATCGAGCCGGCGATTTTAAACGCCATTTCGTTAGAGTCAACCTCATGATACGAACCATCGTATAAAGAGACCTTGACATCGACTACAGGAAAGCCTGCAAGGATGCCGTTTTTCATTTGTTCCGCAACGCCTTTTTCTACCGCGGCAACATATTCTTTCGGTACTGCACCACCGACAACCTCATTGACGAACTCAAAGCCTTCACCGGCTTTTTTAGGTTCTATCTTAAAAACCACATGGCCATACTGACCGCGACCACCAGATTGTCGAACAAATTTACCTTCTGCTTTTTCAAGCGTTGAGCGAATTGTTTCTCTGTAAGCCACCTGCGGCTTACCAACATTCGCTTCAACTTTAAATTCACGCTTCATACGATCAATAATGATCTCTAAATGAAGCTCTCCCATTCCGGAGATAATTGTCTGACCAGATTCTTCATCTGTATGAACACGAAAAGAAGGATCTTCCTGAGCCAATTTACTCAGTGCTACCCCCATTTTTTCCTGATCAGCTTTCGTTTTTGGTTCAACCGCAACAGCTATGACAGGCTCCGGAAATTCCATTCGCTCTAATGTAATGACCTTATTAGCATCACAAAGCGTGTCACCCGTTGTTACATCTTTTAAACCAACTGCGGCAGCAATGTCACCTGCTCGCACTTCTTTTAATTCTTCACGGCTATTCGCATGCATTTGCAACAAACGACCAATACGTTCTTTTTTACTTTTAACCGGGTTATAAACCGTATTACCCGACTCAAGCACCCCGAATATGCTCGGAAAAACGTTAGCGTCCCAACAAATGGATCCGTTGCAATTTTAAAAGCCAGTGCTGCGAATGGCTCATCATCTGAAGAATGTCGCTCGCCTTCAGACTCGTTTTTATCATCCAGTATTACTGTAATAGCAGGAACATCGACTGGCGCAGGCATATATTCAATAACCGCATCCAACATGGTTTGCACACCTTTATTTTTGAATGCAGAACCACAAAATACGGGTACTACTTCATTCAACAAGGTTTGTGCACGAATACCTTCTTTAATTTGTTCTTCTGTTAACGCGCTGTTTTCCAGATACGCTTCCATCAAACTTTCGTTAGCTTCAGCAGCGGTTTCAATTAACTCTTCATGCCACTTTTCTGCTTCGCTTACTAACGCCTCGGGAATGTCTTTTACTTCAAACTTAATTCCCATATTTTCTTCTTCCCAGTAAATCGCTTTCATCTTTACTAGGTCGATGATGCCTTCAAAATTTTCTTCGGCACCTATCGGTAATTGCATAGGAACAGGTTTACTGCCTAAGCGATCACGAACTTGCTCTACAACACGAATAAAATCTGCGCCGGAGCGATCCATCTTGTTTACAAATGCCATCCTGGGCACTGAATACTTATTTGCCTGACGCCATACTGTTTCAGACTGTGGTTCAACACCACCAACTGCACAAAAAACAGCACAAGCACCATCCAGAACACGTAATGAACGTTCAACTTCAATCGTAAAGTCTACGTGTCCCGGCGTATCAATTATATTGATACGATGTTCATCAAACTGTGATGCCGTCCCCTTCCAGAAACAAGTCGTTGCAGCGGAAGTAATCGTTATACCGCGCTCTTGCTCCTGTTCCATCCAGTCCATGACAGCCGCGCCATCATGTACTTCACCTATCTTGTGTGACACTCCTGTGTAAAACAAAATGCGTTCTGTCGTTGTTGTTTTACCTGCATCAATATGAGCCATAATCCCGATATTGCGGTACCGCTCAATTGGTGTATTGCGTGACATTTTTTGTTCAAAACAGTTATCTTTCTATTACCAACGGTAATGTGAAAACGCTTTATTCGCTTCCGCCATGCGGTGCGTATCTTCGCGTTTCTTAATCGCGGTTCCACGATTTTCAGATGCGTCCAATAATTCACCTGCTAAACGTAAACCCATGTTTTTTTCGCCACGCTTTTTAGATGCATCAACAATCCAACGCATCGCTAATGTAATACTTCTATCAGTTCTAACTTCAACAGGAATTTGATATGTCGCTCCACCTACACGGCGTGATTTGACTTCAACAACAGGACGAATATTTTCCAAAGCCTTATTAAAAACCTCTAACGGTTCAGGGTTTCCTTTTTCACCAATCTGATCCAATGCACCATAAACAATTTTTTCAGCAATAGATTTCTTGCCACTACGCATAATAATGTTTATGAATTTGGCTAATACCTTATCTCCGTACTTTGGATCAGGCAGAATTTCAGTTCTTTCAGCTACGTGTCTTCTGGACATGGTTCAATCTATTCCTGTTCTTATATATTAATTAAGACTTGGGTCGTTTCGCACCGTATTTAGAACGACCTTGACGTCTATCTGCTACACCCGAAGTATCCAAGGTACCTCGAACCGTGTGATATCGAACACCCGGTAAATCTTTTACACGACCACCTCTGATTAAAATCACAGAGTGCTCTTGCAAGTTATGACCTTCACCACCAATGTAAGTGGTTACTTCCTGGCCATTAGTCAATCGAACACGAGCAACCTTACGTAATGCAGAGTTCGGTTTCTTTGGCGTAGTGGTATATACGCGCGTACATACACCTCGTTTCTGAGGGCATGCTTCCAACGCAGGCACATTGCTCTTTACACGTTGTCGCTTCCGCGGGTTTCTGACTAATTGATTAATTGTTGTCATAAAATTTCTTATTTTTCAGTTTGTTAAGTGCGCAGACTACCTCGCCCGTCGAAACTGCTAGTACAACCACAGTCTAAACCGGCGCAGAATTCCTTCGGAATACCTAGAGGTTTATCTGATATATCGTCGAATTTTCCAAAATTCGTCGAAAAATCGAGTACTTATAATAAAATGACAGACTGGAAAAAGTAGTCCAGTCTGTCAAAGAGGCGGGATTTTATGTCCTTGATACGGATCATGTCAAGGAACATTACAGGTTATTTTCTAAGTTCCTGTCGTTCCCTCAACAGCATCAGAATCAGAATCGATAATTGGTATTTCAACATCTTCAATTTCGACACTTTCTGATGCTAAACCAGCTTCAGTTTTAGCATCGAGGCGCTCACGACGCTCAGCATGGTAAGCTAATCCGGTACCAGCTGGAATCAAGCGTCCAACGATGACATTTTCCTTCAAGCCACGCAGATCATCACGTTTGCCACAAACACTAGCTTCTGTCAGAACTCGGGTTGTTTCCTGGAATGATGCTGCAGAAATAAAGGATTCAGTAGAAAGCGATGCTTTGGTAATACCCAATAGAATTGGCTCCCATTGCGCCGGTTTCTTGCCTTCTGCTTCAATACGCTCGTTTTCTTCTAGAACTCTGGAACGCTCCATTTGTTCACCTTTCAAGAATGAGGTATCACCCGCATCGCTAATTTCTGCTTTACGCAGCATTTGACGCACGATGACTTCAATGTGTTTATCATTAATTTTTACACCCTGAAGTCGATACACTTCCTGAATCTCACTACTGATGAAATCATACAGTGCACGAACACCTTTTAATCTTAGGATATCGTGTGGTGTCGGAGGCCCATCAACAATGTTTTCACCTTTAACAACATGTTCACCTTCAAATACGCTGACATGTCGCCACTTTGGAATCAATTCTTCATAGACATTATCTTCACCCGGTCCGGTAATAACTATACGCTGTTTACCTTTGGTCTCTTTACAAAAACTAATTACACCTGAAATTTCAGCGAGAACAGCAGGTTCTTTTGGTTTACGTGCTTCAAACAAGTCCGCAACGCGAGGTAGACCACCGGTAATATCCCGTGTTTTTGAAGATTCTTGTGGTAGACGCGCAATGACATCGCCAATACTAACTTCCTTACCGTCGGTTACATTAATAACCGCTTTCGCTGGTAGTAGGTAATGTGCAGCCTGTTCTGTACCAGGAATATTTATATCATCACCATTTTCATCAACCAACTTAACAGCAGGACGTAGATCTTTTGCATTCGACGCACGCTGCTTTGGATCCATAACAACAATACTGGTTAAACCAGTAATTTCATCCGTTTGACTTGTGACAGTTGTACCATCAATGATGTCTGAGAACTGAACACGACCTTTTACTTCTGTAATCACCGGATGTGTATGAGGATCCCATGTTGCGATTTGCTGACCGGCTTCAACTTTGTCTCCTTCGCCAACAGTTAAAACTGCTCCATAAGTCAGTTTATAATGTTCACGCTCACGACCAGTCTCGTCACGCAGCAATATTTCACCTGAGCGAGAAACAACAACCTTATTGCCGCTTTCTTGTTCAAGCGTTTTAACATTCTTTAAATAAATAGTACCAACATTTTTTACTTCGATATTGCTAACCGCAGCAGCTCTTGAAGCAGCACCACCAATATGGAAAGTACGCATGGTTAGCTGGGTACCTGGTTCACCAATTGATTGTGCAGCAATAACGCCGACTGACTCACCAATATTAACCAAATGACCCCGACCTAAATCACGACCGTAACATAATCGACAAGCGCCATATCGAGTTTCACAGGTAATAGTTGAGCGAACTATAACCCGGTCAACACCTTTCTCATCAAGTACATCAACCCAATGCTCATCAAGTAAAGTACCTGCAGACGCAACTACTTCTCCATCTAGGTTTGTAGCATCTTCTAACAAGACTCGGCCTAATACCAACTCTCTTAAAGGCTCAATAACATCACCACCTTCGATGATTGGCGTCATTTCCAGACCTTCTGTCGTACCACAGTCTTCTTCTGCGATAACCAGATCCTGAGAAACATCAACCAGACGGCGAGTCAGGTAACCTGAGTTAGCTGTTTTTAATGCTGTATCAGCCAAGCCTTTACGTGCACCGTGCGTTGAGATGAAATATTGAAGTACGTCCAAGCCCTCACGGAAATTTGCAGTAATCGGGGTTTCAATAATCGAGCCATCCGGCTTCGCCATCAAACCACGCATACCTGCAAGCTGTCTTATCTGTGCCGCAGAACCACGAGCGCCTGAATCAGCCATCATATAAATTGAATTAAATGAATCCTGTTCAACTTCTTTACCATCAATATCTACTTTCTGCTCAACACCCAGTTTATCCATCATTGCTTTCGCAACTTGATCATTGGTGCGTGACCAAATATCGACAACCTTGTTATAACGTTCACCGTCAGTAATCAAACCTGATGCATATTGATCCTGAAAGCTTTTAACCTGATCTTCAGCCTTACCGATAATGTCTTCTTTATCGCCTGGCACGACCATATCTTCAATACCAATAGAAACGCCCGCACGAGTTGAATATTTAAAACCGGTATACATTAATTGATCAGAAAAGATAACTGTCTGTTTTAATGCCAGTCTGCGATAACAGGTGTTAACCAATTGCGAAATAGTTTTTTTGGTCATCACTTTGTCGATAAATTCAAATGGAATTTCATCAGGCAAGATACGAGATAACAATGCACGACCTACTGTTGTATCGTAACGTTTCAAAGTAACTTGCTTTTCGCCGTTTTCATCAAGCGTTACTTCACGAAT
Source organism: Pseudomonadota bacterium (assembly GCA_038142205.1). Lineage (GTDB taxonomy): Bacteria > Pseudomonadota > Gammaproteobacteria > Eutrophobiales > Eutrophobiaceae > UBA7359. The sequence continues at coordinate 1,811,907 of JAYQJO010000001.1, forward strand.
ACGGCACTTGATTCTCGCATGCAATGAAACAATATCACTTTCATAAGCACGATTGACTTCATTAACATCAGTAAAGGCCATGTTAGTGCCTTTCGCATCAACTGATTCACGTGTTAGGTAATATAGGCCTAAGACCACGTCTTGTGTTGGTACAATAATAGGTTCGCCGTTAGCGGGCGAAAGAATATTATTGGTCGACATCATTAATGTACGTGCCTCAAGTTGCGCTTCAATAGAAAGCGGCACGTGAACGGCCATCTGATCACCGTCAAAGTCAGCATTAAACGCTGTACAAACTAATGGATGTAGATTGATTGCTTTACCTTCAATAAGAACAGGCTCAAATGCCTGGATACCCAATCTATGCAGTGTTGGCGCACGGTTAAGCATGATGGGATGTTCACGAATTACTTCTTCAAGCACATCCCAGACTTCAGAACCTTCACGTTCAACCAGTTTTTTAGCTGCTTTAATGGTTGTCGCAAGACCTCGTCTTTCCAATTTACTAAAAATAAATGGCTTGAATAATTCCAGCGCCATCTTTTTAGGAATACCACATTGATGTAAACGTAAGGTTGGTCCAACAACGATAACCGAACGACCAGAGTAATCGACACGTTTACCCAACAGGTTTTGACGGAAACGACCTTGTTTACCTTTAATCATATCTGCCAATGATTTTAATGGCAGTTTGTTTGTACCTGTAATAGCACGGCCACGACGACCATTATCTAATAAGGCATCAACAGACTCCTGCAACATACGTTTTTCATTACGTACTATGATGTCAGGCGCTTTCAAATCATGTATTCGTTTCAAAGGTTTATTTCGGTTAATCACACGACGATATAGATCGTTAAGATCCGAAGTTGCAAAACGACCGCCATCCAGAGGGACCAAAGGACGTAACTCTGGCGGTAATACTGGCAGAACCAACATAACCATCCATTCAGGTTTATTACCTGAATCTTTAAACGATTCAAGTAGTTTCAATCGTTTGGTTAATTTACGTAACTTCGTTTCAGAATTCGTATTCGGAATTTCTTCTCTTAATACAGCAATTTCATCATCCAGATCGATTTGTTTAAGCAATGCACGAATTGCTTCCGCACCCATCTTCGCTTCAAATTCATCACCGTATTGTTCTATCGCTTCAAGGTAGTTTTCTTCTGTCAGCATTTGACCTTTTTCAAGATCAGTCATACCCGGTTCGATAACTGCATACGCTTCGAAATAAAGAATGCGTTCAATTTCACGCAAGGTCATATCCAGCATCAAACCCATTCTTGATGGTAATGATTTTAAATACCAGATATGTGCAACCGGGCTGGCCAGATCAATATGGCCCATACGCTCACGGCGTACTTTTGAAAGCGTGACTTCAACACCACACTTTTCACAAACAACACCACGATGTTTAAGTCTTTTATACTTTCCACATAAACATTCGTAATCTTTTACCGGGCCAAATATTTTCGCACAGAAAAGACCATCACGTTCTGGCTTGAACGTTCTGTAGTTAATCGTTTCTGGCTTTTTAACTTCTCCAAAAGACCATGATCGAATTTTTTCAGGTGATGCTAAACCTATTGCAATAGCATCAAATTCTTCAACTTGTCCTTGTTGCTTTAATAGCTTGAGTAAATCTTTCAAGGTGTGCCTCCTATGGAGATTTGTTCGGAAACTAATCCGAAAATTGAAACATTAATATTCATATCAATCATTCTGGTCTGTCCTATTGATCAAGTTCGATATCGATACCGAGTGACCGAATCTCTTTAACCAGTACATTAAATGATTCTGGCATGCCTGCTTCCATATGGTGATCGCCATCAACAATGTTTTTATACATTTTAGTACGACCATTCACATCATCTGATTTAACAGTCAACATTTCCTGCAAGGTATAAGCAGCGCCATACGCTTCAAGCGCCCACACTTCCATCTCACCAAAGCGCTGGCCACCGAACTGTGCTTTACCACCGAGCGGTTGTTGCGTAACCAAACTATATGGACCTGTTGAACGCGCATGCATTTTATCATCGACAAGGTGATTCAGTTTCAGCATATACATGTAACCGACAGTTACTTTTCGTTCAAACTTATCACCGGTTCGACCATCATATAATGTCATTTGACCATCTTCAGGAAGGTCAGCAAGTTTTAGCATTGACTTGATTTCTTCTTCACTAGCACCATCGAAAACCGGCGTTGCCATTGGCACTCCGCCTTTCAAGTTTTTCGCTAACTCAGTAACTTCATCATCAGAGAAAGACTTTAAATCTTCCTGCTTACCACTGCTGTTATAAACTTTCTCTAGGAACTCACGCATTTCATGAGCTTGAGCCTGTTGTTCCAGCATCTTACCGATCTTGTTACCAACACCTTTTGCTGCCCAGCCCAAATGTGTCTCAAGAATCTGTCCGACGTTCATTCGAGAAGGAACACCTAACGGGTTCAAGACAACATCAACTGGTGTGCCGTCTTCCATATGAGGCATATCTTCAACAGGAACAATTGTTGAAATCACACCCTTGTTACCATGACGACCTGCCATTTTATCGCCTGACTGAACACGACGTTTAACAGCAAGATAAACCTTAACCATTTTTAAGACGCCCGGCGCTAAATCATCACCAGAAGTTATCTTTGCACGCTTTTCTTCAAAACGACGATCAAAGTCTTCTTTTAATGCTTCAAACTGCTGTGCTGCATCTTCTAATTGTTTATTCGCGTTATCGTTTTCAAGACGAATTTCAAACCATTTTTCGCGTGTTGTTTCGTCAAGGTATTCTTTGGTAATTTTATCGCCTGCTTTCAAGCCAGAAGGACCGCCAGAAGCGACTTTACCCACTAGCAATTTTTCAATACGTTGATAAACACCGGCTTCCATAATACGAAGCTGGTCGTTTAAGTCTTTTCTTACACTGTTTAATTCTGCTTCTTCAATTTCCAGTGCACGCGCATCTTTCTCAACACCGTCACGAGTGAAAACCTGTACATCAATAACAGTACCGTTCATGCCTGAAGGCACGCGCAATGACGTGTCCTTTACATCAGATGCTTTTTCACCAAAGATAGCTCTAAGTAGTTTTTCTTCCGGTGTTAATTGTGTTTCACCTTTAGGTGTGACTTTACCAACAAGAATATCGCCAACATTAACTTCTGCGCCAATATAAACAACACCTGATTCATCCAGTTTATTTAAAGCACTTTCACTAACATTAGGAATATCAGAGGAAATTTCTTCAGAACCTAACTTAGTATCACGCGCAACACAGGTTAATTCTTCGATATGAATCGTGGTATAGCGATCTTCTTTAACCAGCTTTTCAGAAAGTAAGATCGAATCCTCAAAGTTGTATCCATTCCACGGCATGAAAGCAACCAGCATATTCTGACCTAATGCCAATTCGCCCATATCGGTAGAGGGACCGTCTGCAAGAACATCACCCTTGGTAATTTTATCGCCTGTTTTAACTAATGGTTTCTGGTTAATACAGGTATTCTGATTAGAACGGGTATATTTAGTTAAGTTATAAATATCGACCCCAGGTTCACCAGCAACAACTTCATTATCGTTAACACGAACAACGACACGGCTAGCGTCGACAGAATCAACAATACCACCACGTTCAGAAACAACGGTTACACCCGAGTCAATCGCAACACGTCTTTCCATGCCAGTACCGACTAATGGCTTGTCGGCTCTTAATGTTGGTACAGCCTGACGTTGCATGTTTGAACCCATTAATGCACGGTTCGCATCATCGTGTTCAAGGAATGGAATCAATGAAGATGCCACGGATACGATTTGTCGAGGTGACACATCCATATAGTTGATCTTGTCTGGTGTAGACATAGTGAACTCATTCTGGAATCGCGCAGAAACCAGTTCATCAATCAATTTACCACTTGCATCTATTGTTGCGCTTGCTTGTGCAATCACATAATCGCCTTCTTCAATAGCAGACAAGTATTCAATCTCGTCCGTTACTTTACCGTCTGTTACTTTACGATAAGGCGTTTCCAAGAAACCATATTCATTAGTTCGCGCATAGATAGCTAATGAGTTAATCAAACCAATGTTTGGTCCTTCTGGTGTTTCAATAGGGCAGACACGACCATAATGCGTTGGGTGTACGTCACGGACTTCAAAACCAGCACGTTCGCGTGTTAAACCACCTGGGCCTAATGCAGAAATACGTCGTTTATGTGTGATTTCTGATAAAGGATTATTTTGATCCATAAACTGAGACAACTGACTCGAACCAAAAAACTCTTTGATGACAGCAGAAACCGGTTTTGCATTAATAATCTCTTGCGGCATTAAGCCTTCCGATTCAGCCAGGCTTAAGCGTTCTTTAACAGCACGTTCAACTCGAACAAGTCCGACGCGGAACTGGTTCTCTGCCATTTCACCTACGCTACGAATACGACGATTACCAAGATGATCAATATCATCGACGATACCTTTACCATTACGAATATCAAGCAAGACTTGCATAACAGCAACGATATCTTCGTTTGATAGTACGCCTTCACCTTCAGCTTCTTTGCGGCCAACACGACGATTAAACTTCATTCGTCCAACTGCAGAAAGATCATAGCGATCAGCACTAAAAAATAAATTCTTAAACAAATTCTCTGCCGCATCTTTTGTAGGAGGCTCACCTGGACGCATCATGCGATAGATTTCAATCTGCGCTTCCAGTTGATTATTACTTGGATCAGCACGAAGCGTATCCGCAATAAACGAACCACTATCTAACTCGTTGGTATAGATGGTTTCAACCCCAAGAACTTTACCTTTATATTCGGTTAAGTGTTCAAGAAGCTCTTCTGTAATTTCAGTGTTCGCTGGAAAGATAAGTTCACCGGTTTCTTCATCAACGATATCAACAATATCTTTAGCAACAACTTTTCCAATCAGAAATTCCGCCGGAACAGTTAATGTTGTTAAACCTGCTTTTTCAATTTCTCTAATATGACGTGCAGTAATACGACGTTCATTTTCTACGATAATCTTGCCGCTTTTCGTTGTGATATCAAATGATGCTGTTTCACCACGTAAACGTTCAGCGACTAATTTCAATGTAATCCCTTTACTTGAAACCTCGAACGCATCCGTATCAAAGAAAATATCGAGTATTTCTTCAGTGCTATAACCTAATGCACGTAAAAGAATTGTTGCATGAATTTTACGGCGACGGTCAATTCGACAATAAACCAGATCTTTCGCGTCAAATTCAAAATCCAACCATGACCCACGGTAAGGAATCACGCGAGCTGAGTAAAGCAGCTTACCAGATGAGTGGGTTTTACCTTTATCATGCTCAAAGAACACGCCTGGCGAACGATGCATTTGTGAAACGATCACACGCTCCGTACCATTGATAACAAAAGTGCCAGTAGGGGTCATTAATGGCATTTCACCCATATACACTTCTTGTTCTTTAATATCTTTTACAACTTTGTTATTAAGGCCTGCGTCCTTATCATAAATAACTAAACGCACCTTAACTCTTAAAGATGATGCATAGGTCAAACCGCGAAGCTGACATTCTTTAACGTCAAATACTGGCGTACCTAAGGTATAACCAACATATTCTAATGCTGCATTACCTGAAAAGCTGATAATAGGAAATACTGATTTGAATGCTGCTTGCAATCCAATATCATTTCTTTCTTCAGGTTTAGCTTCGACTTGTATAAATCGAGCAAATGATTCAATCTGTGTTGCAACCAGATAAGGAATCTCCATAATACTGGAGCGTTTTCCAAAATCCTTTCGGATACGTTTCTTTTCTGTATAGGAATAGGCCATTACAATTCCTCAATTAATAATTGTTTATCATGTAGTGAATATTCAAACTGTATATTCACAGAAACCGATTAATAATTAACCGGCAATTTCAATAAGCGAAACAAAGCCACAGGCAACCTGTTGTTACCTGTAAACTTTGTAACCTTATTTAAACGCTGCAAATGAAGCTATTTAACTTCGACTGATGCACCAGCTTCTTCAAGCTGTTTCTTGATATCTTCAGACTCTTCTTTGCTTGCGGCTTCTTTAACAGTTGTAGGAGCACCTTCAACCATTTCTTTTGCTTCTTTCAAACCAAGACCAGTGATAGCACGTACCGCTTTAATAACAGCAACTTTGTTATCACCAAAGCTAGACATAACAACATCAAACTCGGTTTTCTCTTCAGCAGCACCAGCATCACCGCCAGCACCCGGAGCAGCAGCAACAGCAACTGGCGCTGCCGCAGATACACCCCATTCGTCTTCTAACTCTTTGATTAAGTCAACGAGTTCGAGCACAGGCATTTGACCTAATGCTTCTTTTATTTCTTCTCGTGAAACTGCCATTTTAATTTCTCCTAATAATAAATACTAAACTGATAAAAGATTATTACCGCTTATGCTGCTTGTTGTTTATCACGTTGTGCGGCAAGAACACGCGCCAATTTAGCTGGGGGTTCTGCAACAGTTCGGACAAACTTACCAAGTGGAGCGGATAACAATCCAAGTAACATAGCGCGTGCTTCGTCTTGAGACGGCATACTAGCGAGCCTGCCAAGTTCAGATGGATCTAATAAATCACCATCTAACGCAACTAGCTTGACTACCAGTTTGTCATTTTCCTTCGCGAAATCACGAACAACGCGAGCAGCACTTCCAGGTTCATCATTTGAAAATGCCAGCACTAATGGCCCGACCATAGATTCACGCATACACTCGAATGATGTATTTTCGAATGCTCTGCGCGCCAGAGTGTTACGTACCACTTTCAGATACACACCCGCTTCTCGCGCAGAGTTACGCAGTTCAGTCATTTCAGCCACCGTTAAACCGATATACTCGGCCGCGATCGCAGAAGGAGCCTCTGCCGCAACACCAGCAATCTCTTCAACGATTGCTTTCTTTGCTTCTAGATTAAGACTCACTCTTACTCTCCTGTTAAGTTAAACAGGGTTTACACCCTATTTTTACTAAATAGCCTGTTCTGAAAATTCAGGAACAGACCGGTCTACGGTGACCTCACAGGTTGCCCTGTATTTTGATTACACCGTCTGCGCAGGAAATATTAAGAACTTCAACTGAAGTTCACCTACGGTCTTTGACGTCTGACTAATGTTCAAATAAACATAGTCAGTCACAAAGTCTTTAAAACGTTATTATTTAAATAACGTTGATGTTCGGCCTTCTACTTAAACAGACAAACTGGCTTGATCAACTAATACGCCAGGACCCATTGTTGTAGAAAGACTAATTTTTTTCAGATAAACACCTTTTGCCGCACTTGGTTTTGCTTTCTTTAAATCATTCAATAATGAATCAAGGTTTTCAACCAGTGAATCGACATCAAAAGAAACCTTACCGATAACACAATGAATAATGCCGTTTTTGTCAGTCCTGTAACGAACCTGACCACCTTTTGCATTTTCAACGGCTTGTTTCACATCATTACTTACCGTGCCTACTTTCGGGTTTGGCATTAATCCGCGTGGCCCCAGAATTTGACCTAACTTACCAACAACTGGCATAGCGTCAGGTGTAGCGATAACAACACCATAATCGATATCACCTTTTTTCATTGATTCAGCAAGATCATCAAAACCAACAGTATCAGCACCCGCAGCTTCAGCGATTTTTGCGTTTTCGCCTTGTGCAAACACTGCAACTCTTACCGTTTTACCTGTACCTTTAGGCAATACAGTTGAACCACGAACCTGTTGATCAGATTTACGCGCATCAACGCCAAGATTTACAGCAACTTCAACAGACTCATCAAATTTAACCGATGAAACTTCTTTTAATATTGTCAGTGCTTCTTTAACCAGATACGCTTTACCTGGTTCTACTTTTTCCTGAAATACTTTTGTACGTTTAGATAATTTAGCCATGACTACACTACCCCTTCTGTATCAATACCCATACTACGAGCAGTGCCAGCAATCGTTCTAACCGCAGCATCTAAATCAGCAGCTGTCAGATCAGGTTCTTTCGTCTTAGCAATTTCTTCCAATTGCGCACGACTTACCTTACCTACTTTATTGCTGTTCGGTGTGCCACTACCGCTTTTAACACCTGCTGCTTTCTTTAAAAGAATAGACGCAGGCGTTGTTTTACTAACAAAGGTAAAACTCTTATCGCTATAAACAGTAATAATGACCGGAACGGGCAAACCTTGTTCCAAGCTTTGAGTTTGAGCATTAAATGCTTTACAAAACTCCATGATATTCACACCGTGTTGACCTAATGCAGGACCAACAGGTGGACTAGGGTTTGCCTGACCAGCAGGCACCTGTAGTTTGATGTAACTTTCAATTTTCTTGGCCACAGCCTTTCTCCTTGGGTACAAGCGCCTTGCGGCTCCCCTATTTTTTTAGTACTAAACTGATACAAACCTGTATCAGCCATAAAACTTTTACTCTTTTTCTACCTGCCCGAACTCAAGTTCAACGGGTGTAGAACGCCCGAAAATTAAAACCGACACGCGTAAACGGCTCTTTTCGTAATTCACTTCTTCAACAACACCATTAAAATCTGTAAACGGCCCATCTTTAACACGAACAACTTCACCCGGTTCAAACAGAATTTTTGGTTTCGGTTTATCAACACCTTCTTCTACGCGCTGAAGGATTGCATCCGCTTCTTTATTTGATATAGGCGCAGGCTTATCACTGGTACCACCAATAAAACCTAAAACCTTTGGCGCTTCTTTAACTAAATGCCAAGTATCATCATTCATTTCCATTTTCACCAGCACATAACCTGGAAAAAACTTACGTTCACTTTTACGCTTCTTGCCATCACGCATTTCAACAACTTCTTCTGTTGGCACCAGAATTTCACCAAACATGTCATTGAGCCCGAAACGCTCTATTCGTTCCGTTAACGAACGCATAACCTGATTTTCAAAACCAGAATAAGCGTGCACAACATACCATTGTTTTGCCATACTAAGCTCCGTGCCCCATTAGTGAGCCTATGGACCAACCTAGAAACATATCAAGCAACCATAGAATAATGGCAACAACAATTACCATGCCTATCACCAACAAGGTTGTATTGACGGTTTCTTTTCTGGTCGGCCAAACTACTTTTCGAACTTCAATCTGAGCATCTCTAAAATAACCCCAGACTTCCCGCCCTTTGTCAGTTTGATAAGCAATGGCAACACTAGCACCAACTGCAGCCAATAAACCAATAACTCGATACAGCAAGTCAAATTGATCGACATAAAAATAAAAACCAACCAAAGCAGCTATTAAAATTAATAGTGCTAAGCCTAGTTTAAATGTATCTAGTTTCCCGCTTGTTGTTTCTACAGTTTAAATCATATTTTTTTAATTAGTCCACAAGGCCAGATTTCCTAAATGGCAGGCCAGGAGGGAATCGAACCCCCAACCTACGGTTTTGGAGACCGTCGCTCTGCCAATTGAGCTACTGGCCTAGTTTCTATTCAAATAATCTGCCTGTTTTTAAACGATTTAATTTCCGATTTACTCAATAATTTTAGAGACAACGCCCGCACCAACAGTACGGCCACCTTCTCGTATTGCAAAGCGTAAACCTTCTTCCATCGCAATCGGTGCTATCAATTTCACCGTCACCTTGACGTTATCACCCGGCATGACCATTTCAGTCCCTTCCGGTAATTCCATCGCGCCCGTCACATCAGTCGTTCTAAAATAGAACTGAGGACGGTAGTTATTGAAGAACGGCGTATGACGACCACCTTCATCTTTGCTTAATACGTAGATTTCAGTTTCAAAGTGCGTATGCGGGGTAATTGAACCCGGCACACAAAGTACTTGCCCGCGTTCAACTTCTTCACGTTTGGTTCCACGAAGTAAAACACCAACATTGTCACCCGCTTGACCTTCGTCAAGTAACTTACGGAACATTTCTACACCGGTACAAGTCGTCGTTTGGGTGTCTTTGATACCGACAATCTCGATTTCTTCGCCCACTTTAACGATACCGCGCTCAACACGTCCGGTTACTACCGTACCACGACCTGAAATACTGAATACGTCTTCAATAGGCATCAAAAATGGCTTGTCTACTGGACGCTCGGGTAATGGGAAGTATTCATCCATTGCTGCAACGAGCTTTAGGATTGAGGGGATACCGATATCTGAGGTATCGCCTTCTAATGCTTTTAATGCTGAGCCGGTGACAATCGGGGTATCGTCACCCGGAAAGTCGTAGCTATCTAATAATTCGCGAATTTCCATTTCAACCAGCTCTAATAGTTCTGCATCATCAACTTGGTCTGCTTTGTTCAAGTACACCACGATGTAAGGAACACCGACTTGACGTGATAACAGGATGTGCTCACGGGTTTGTGGCATAGGACCATCTGCTGCACTACAGACTAAAATAGCGCCGTCCATTTGTGCCGCACCAGTAATCATGTTCTTGACATAATCCGCGTGTCCCGGACAGTCTACGTGCGCATAGTGACGGTCATCACTTTCGTATTCCACGTGTGCAGTAGCTATAGTAATACCGCGTTCACGCTCTTCAGGCGCATTATCAATATCACCGTAGTCCTTGAATTCACCGCCGTTCGCTTCGGCCATTGTCTTGGTAATTGCCGCTGTTAACGTTGTCTTGCCATGGTCAACGTGACCGATTGTGCCCACATTGACATGGGGCTTTGTGCGTTCAAATTTTTCTTTAGACATTGATAAATCACTCCTAAATGATTTACGTTAGTTATAATTAAAGTTAAAAGTGGAGCTCATAACCGGATTTGAACCGGTGACCTCTTCCTTACCAAGGAAGTGCTCTACCGACTGAGCTATATGAGCAAAAACCCGTTTCACAACTCCTTAAAATCAGCAACAAACATACTGCCTGTTACCATAAAAATTTTCATAATATCGAATAAACATGACCATAAAGTTAAATGACTCAAACTCATACTTATAGTCATTGTTTGGAGCGGGTGATGGGAATCGAACCCACGTGTTCAGCTTGGAAGGCTGACGTTCTACCATTGAACTACACCCGCCTTGTTTACTTCAGCACCCGATTACACGCCCTATCAATAATACAATCTTGATAGGTTAATCTCCATTTCAAATCCATAGTTATTTGGTGGAGGGGGTAGGATTCGAACCTACGAAGGCTTAGCCAACAGATTTACAGTCTGCCCTCGTTGACCGCTTGAGTACCCCTCCAAAATTCAGCCGGCTATTCTGTGATAATCACATACGACTGTCAACAGAAGAAAGAGAACAAATTTAACTAAATCTGACGATATTTCCGCTTTGCCCATCTCGAATCTCTGTCGGACGTAAGTCATTGGAAATATTGGCTGGAATCACATAATCAATGTCGTTTAAAAAGTATTCTCTAACTGCCTGATTGCTTTTAGCCGGTTCAGCCGAACTCGGATTTGCACTGGTTGAAACAATAGGCCCCAATTTTTCACATAAATCACGCACTAATGGGTGGGCGCTAACGCGTACAGCTAATGTGTCGTGTATGCCTGTAAGCCAATTCGGCGTTTCTGGTTTTGCTGGAACCAACCAGGTCACCGGACCAGGCCAACTTTTATTGATTTCTTGTCTATTATGCTCAACTTTAGAAAAATCAACGAATGACTCAAGCTCCTCAATACTGAAAGCGACTAATATAAGACCTTTGTCTACAGGACGATCTTTTAATTTTAAGATTTTATTTACTGATTCTTGATTAAGTGGCAAACAACCTAAACCAAATACGGCTTCCGTAGGATAAGCAATAACACCACTCTTTGCACAGACTGAAATAGCTCGCTTTAGATGTAGTGCGTTCATTTGAGCCCTATCTTAAATTGAAAAAAAATTAAGCTGATTTTTTCGAAACTGTTTTTTTCTTGCTTACTTTTTTCTTAGAACTTGTTTTTTTAGTCGTCTTTTTCTTACTTACTTTTTTTTTGCTGGCTGTTTTTTTCGTTTCTGCTTTTTTTGTTACTTTCTTACTGGCTTTCTTTTTGGCCTTTTTCTTACCGCGTCTGGAAACTGGCGCAGCCTCTATCATTTCCTTACATTGTTCTAGCGTTAAACTTTTAGGCTCAACATCTTTCGGTATTTTCGCATTCTTGTTCCCGTCCGTAACATAAGGCCCATAACGCCCATTTAAGACAGAAATACCTTCATCTTCAAATATTTTAATTTGTTTTTCAGCATCTGCTTTTTTCTTAGCTGCTACAAGTTCCAATGCTCTTTCAAGCGTAACTGTATAAGGGTCATCTTCTTTAGGAAGAGAAACAAACTTACTGCCATACCTTATATAAGGACCAAAACGACCGACACTCGAGGCGACTTCTTCTCCCTCTGGCGTTTCTCCTAGTAATCGTGGAAGTTTAAAAAGCTCTAAAGCTTCTTCCAATGTAATAGTGTCTAGTTTTTGCCCCGGGCGTAAACCTGCAAACTTGGGTTTGTCTTCATCATCTTTTGTTCCTTCTTGAGCATAAGGTCCGTAACGACCGATACGAACAGAAATTTCCTTGCCTGATTTAGGATGAACACCCAAAACTCTAGCCTGTGCAACTTCACTGCGGCTGACATTTTCATCAATGTCTTCAACCTTATTAATAAAAGGTTTCCAGAAATCTTTGAGCAAAGGCACCCATTGTTTTTCACCCCGTGAAATAGCATCCAAATCATCTTCCAGTTTTGCTGTAAACTCATAATCAACATAACTGTTGAAATGATCAGTCAAAAAACCATTAACAATCTTACCCATATCCGTCGGATGGAATCGTTTGTTTTCAACCTCCACATATTCTCTATTTCTTAGAGTAGAAATAATATTCGCGTAAGTTGAAGGTCGACCTATGCCGTACTCTTCCAACGCTTTAACAAGACTCGCTTCAGAATAACGTGGCGGGGGTTCTGTAAAATGTTGCTCATCACGAATTTGTAACAGTTTTACCTTTTCGCCTTCTTCTAACGGCGGCAACATTTTTTCATCGTCATCGGATTTAGCATCATCTTGACCTTCAAGGTACACTTCCATAAAACCCGGATCAGCAATTGATGAACCGTTTGCCCGAAATAAATTTCCTTCACCACATTCCATATCAACAGCAACTGTATTGATTGTTGCATGTTTCATCTGACAAGCCATTGCTCTCTTCCAGATCAGTTGATAAAGCTTAAATTGATCCGGCGTTAAGCTGCTTTTAATTTCTGTCGGTATGCGAGCAAAAGAAGTAGGACGAATGGCTTCGTGTGCTTCCTGTGCATTCTTTGATTTCGTTTTAAATACTCTAACCTCCTCAGGTAAGGCACCTTTCCCATAACGTGATGCAATAACAGTTCGGACTTCTTCAATTGCTTCTGCTGCTAAGTTAACAGAGTCAGTACGCATATAGGTGATTAAACCAACAGCACCGTCACCAACATCAATACCTTCATATAATTCTTGCGCTGTTCTCATTGCGCGCTGGGCAGTAAACCCCAGCTTCCTGACAGCTTCCTGCTGCATAGTAGAAGTAATAAAAGGTGGTGCAGGCTGACGTTTACGTTGTTTCTTTGCAACTGTTTTGATTAACAGTTCACCAGCTGCTGCTTTTTCTAATTGTGATTTTATATCTGCAGCATGCTCTGTTTTTGCGATACTAAACTGTTTAACTTTTTCATTTTCAAACAAGGTTAGTTTTCCGAGAAACTGGCTGTCCTTATGTTCCAGATCAGCTTCTATCGTCCAGTATTCTCTGGGTATAAATGCTTCGATTTCTTTTTCTCGTTCAGCAATCATTCTTAATGCAGGAGATTGCACACGACCTGCTGACAATCCTCTTTGAACTTTTTTCCACAATAAGGGAGAGAGATTAAAACCAACCAGATAGTCCAAAACTCGACGTGCCTGCTGTGCATCAATTAAATCAGAAGCTAATTCTCTAGGATGTTCTATCGCATCCTGTACCGCACTTTTTGTTACTTCATGAAAAACAACGCGTTTAACTTCTTTATCTTTTAAACAGTCTTTTTCTTTTAATAGCTCATATAAATGCCAAGAAATTGCTTCACCTTCGCGATCCGGGTCAGTTGCGAGATACAATATTTCAGCTTTCTTTAAAGCTTTCATAATAGCATTTACGTGTTTCTCATTTCGTTCAATTGTTTCGAACTTCATGGAAAAATTATTTTCTGGATCAACAGCACCAGTTTTGGGAAGGAGGTCACGCACGTGACCATACGCCGCCAGAACCTTATACCCCTTACCGAGGTAACGTTCTAATGTTTTACATTTAGCTGGAGACTCAACAATTACAACAGCACTACACATAAATAAAGATTATCATTCTAATAATTAGTGAATAAAAAAATAAAACTGGAATGTGATTAGAGTATCAAATATTCAAAAGCTAATGTACTACAGCACTAAACTCATCCATGACGACATCTTCCATCCAGGCAAACGCAGCTTCTTTACCCGGTCTGTTGAACAAGACCATCAATACAACCCACTTAAGTTGTTGTAATTCTATTACGTCAGTTTCAAGAGCCATTACTCTATCAATAACAAGTTCACGATCTTCGGAATCTAGTACGCCTGATTGTTCAAGGAATAATAAAAATCCTTTGCATTCAATATCCAGTTTTTCACTTTCGATATCATTGAAAAGCCTGATTGACATAGAACGAAGAATATTCGCATCAAGCTTATCTTTCTGCATTGCCAGCCCTTCTAACCAATCTATTGCTTTATCAACCTGTTTGTCAGCAAAGCCTGCCTGAACTAGTTGTGTTTTTAGATCATTTTGATCCGGGACTATTTCAAATTCTTCTTCGACATAATTATCAAATAGATAGATAAGTACATCTAATACAGATTCTTTCATTCATTACTCTCTTAATAATGGTCAATCACTATGAACATCGACAATATAGACCACCTTGTTGCGACTCAATCAATCCTTGAAGTTCCAGTATTAATAGCATGGAGGAAACTGCTTCCGCCGTCAATCCTGTTAATTTAACCAGCATATCGACTGAAACAGAATCGTAAGCCATCTTATCTAATAATAATTTATAATCGGTATCCATATCACTATAGTTAGAGTTATCAGGCTTATTGGAAATGGTCTTATTTATAACGATACTTGCTACAGGAGCCAGCTCTTCAATAATATCATTGACTGATTCAACCAGCTTTGCACCTTGTTTAATAAGGCTATGTGTTCCTCTAGCAAGAGGATTATGGATAGAACCTGGTAATGCAAAAACTTCTCTCCCTTGCTCCAAGGCGTAGTTTGCGGTAATTAACGAACCACTTTTTTTAGCCGCTTCAACAACCAATACACCGATGCTCATGCCACTAATAATACGATTACGCTGCGGGAAGTTTCCTGCATTGGGTTTGGTGCCAGGCGGATACTCAGAAAGTAATAAGCCACGTTCAATAATCTCACTGGCAATTTTTTTATGGCGTGCAGGATAGATACTGGCTAAACCATTTCCTAAAACTGCAACAGTAGAGCAATTGGCTTTAAGTGCACCTATATGGCTATGATAATCAATCCCCAATGCCAATCCACTGCAAATAGTTAAACCTGCTTTTGATAATTCTATGGCAAACTCTTCAGCTAGCTTCCGACCTCCCGTTGTTGGGTTGCGGCTTCCTACTATTGCAAAATGTATAAAACCAAGGGCTTCACGCTGACCAATAGCATATAAAACGGGAGGTGCTGAATAAATTTGTCTTAATAGTTCAGGATAATCATCATCGCAAATCGTAATTAGATGATGAGCGGGCCTGTCCAACCATTCGAGAATATTGTTTATTTTTTCTTCATCTGGATTTAACAAAGACTCAATCGAAGCTTCTTTTAAACCGAAGCTTGCTAATACATCAATATTACAGGCAAGGATAGATTCAGGATTATTAAATTCCGATAATAATTTACAGCAGGTTTCCGGCCCAATACCTTTAGCCAGAATGAGAGATAACCAATTCTTGTAATGTTTCATATTTTCACATCCTTATGAATAAGTACCTTGTATTTGATAGCACAGATACAAGGTTTTATATATTGCTTCCGTGCAATATATCGAACTAATACTGCTTTTTTATAAGCTTCTTACCGTATCAGAAACATGAACTGCACCTTGTGTTTCCATGACTAGAGCATAACTGACTTTTTCAAATGTTCTGAAAACCATCACCACCCCAACATACTCTTCTGGTAATGTGACATCTTCTGATTTTGCCTGTTTGTTTGCAATTGTAGGAAATGTCTTATTAATTGAATCAATGCCGTCTTCAACAGCATGACTTATTCTTGTCAAAGTTTTACTAGCATCACCTTCAATTTCTTCTAGCTGCTGTACTCTTTCGGCTTCTTTTTTTGCCTGACTCTTTTCAATATTCGGGCCTATTGTATCTTTAACAACATAACCGCTTTGGTAAATGCCTAAGACATTACCTGCTTCAACACCTTGCTCTTGACCAACATTAACAACCACAACTTGATATTGACCAATTTGTGAAACACCATCAACAACAGAAAGAATATTGCCTTCCACTTCTTTTAAGGTTGAACCTGGATAAAATTCGGTACTGACATCTTCATCTGATTGAGGGATCAATCTGTCTCCTATCATGATTTCACGGTCAACTGTTGTTACCAATGCCGAAGCCGGATCACCTTTTTTTTGCAAGACTGCATCACCAACATAAATTGCTTCATAGCCTAAGACTTTACCCTCACTATCTTCATCTTTCTTCGGGTTAATATAAGCGGGGCCTTTTCGATAAATAGAGTAGCGGGTCGCATCAGAGTTTTCATCAATACCACGTATATAAATGGTGTTGCCCGTTGTCGCGATCAAGTGCTCATCGTAACTTGAAACGACATATGGCCAACCATCCATTTCATCATTATCAAGTACAATAGGACGTTTTAAAAATTGCTGAATGGCATCAATAGGAATGACCGGTATAGCTTCTGCGTTATCTAGGCTTCTAATCGTTGGGGATAATTTTACATTTCGGCCAGAGACAATTTCACCTGTACGATTTACATTCAGGACAGGCTTGCCATCCTGGTAACTGAGAGAAACGACATCGCCAGGATAAATTAAATGAGGGTTTTCTATCTGAGGATTCACATTCCAGATTTCTGACCAACGCCAAGGTTGTTGAAGAAATCGTGCCGAAATATCCCAAAGTGTATCGCCTTTAACAACGGTATAAGTTTCAGGGTGATCCGGATTTACAGTCAATTCATCCGCGCTTAGACCAAAATTGGCCCCAATTGTCAGCAAAAAAATTGCGCATGAAATTAGAATTTTATTCAACATGTCTATTACCTTACGTGAATTCCTTAATGTAGATTAGCAAAAACTTAACGAAAATGTTAGTCACTAATGCATTTTATTGTGGTTTTACTGCAACAGTGCGATTTTCCTATATACTATCATGCAGTTATATTAATTTTTGGAGCCAATTTTTCATGGCAATACTCGAAGTTTTGCATTTTCCTGACGAACGCCTACGTAATAAGGCGCTTCCTGTTATGGAAATCGATTCTGATATCAAAAAAACTGCTACAGACATGCTAGAAACCATGTATAGCGAGAATGGTATTGGTCTGGCTGCAATTCAGGTCAATATTAAAAAAAGAATTGTTGTAATAGACTTATCCGAAGAAAGAAATGACCCGTTAATTCTAATCAATCCGGAAATAATCAAGCTTGAAGGCAAGGAAACAATGCGTGAAGGTTGTTTATCTGTACCGGAATATTTTGATGTAGTGGAACGTGCTGAAACTATTGAATTTTCCTATAAATCTCTTGAAAATGAAGTGATTACTTCAAAAACGGATGGTTTATTAGCAGTTTGTATCCAACATGAAATAGATCACCTTGATGGCAAATTGTTTATTGATTATTTATCGCCTTTAAAACGTCAACGACTTAAGAAAAAAATCGAAAAATTGGAAAAGCAGGAAGTTAGAAGCCTGTGAGTCAAAATAAGCTAAGGCTGGCTTTTGCTGGAACACCTGAACTCGCCAGCACCGTACTTAAGTCTCTGATTGATAGCAATCAACATACTGTTGAGGTAGTGTTAACTCAACCCGATCGACCTGCAGGGCGTGGACGGAAACTGAAACAAAGCGAGGTAAAGCAAGTCGCGCTTGAGCATGGTATTCCTGTTTTTCAGCCGGAAACGTCATCTGAATTAAAAGAAGAATACCTGAAAATCTGTGATCTGATGCGGGTTGTCGCCTACGGTTTATTAATCAAACCCGAAATTCTAGCCAAACCAAGGCTTGGCTGTATCAATATCCATACTTCTTTACTACCTCGTTGGCGTGGTGCTGCACCAATTCAAAGAGCAATTGAAGCTGGAGACGGACAAACCGGTATTACCTTTATGCAGATGGACGAAGGTCTAGATACAGGTGATATTCTGGAACAAGTAACTTGTCCCATAGAGCAATCTGATACCGGTGGAAGTTTACATGACAGACTGGCTGATATTGCCGCTGAAAATATTAACCGTTTCCTGACTGAAGTTACTAATAAACAAATCATTCCCATTAAACAGGATGAAACTAATTCCAATTACGCAAATAAAATTTCCAAACAGGAAGCCAAAATTGATTGGAGCAAACCGGCAATAGAAATAGAAAAGAAAGTCCGGGCGTTTAACCCGTTTCCTGTTACTCACACGCAGATCAATGATCTGAATATCAGGATCTGGGATGCAGAAGTAAAAACCGGCTCAGAAAATTATGAACCCGGCACCATAGTTAATAATAAGTCGAGTTTAGATATCGCCACTGGCAAAAACATACTGTCTATAAATAAACTGCAATTAGCTGGAAAACGCGCTATGACCGCAAAAGAGTTTCTCAATGGTCATGCTGATTTTTTTGATTCAAACCCTGTAACAAATTAATAACTCATGTCCGCTCGTTTAATTGCAAGCCAAATTATTGAACAAACTGTTGAGAATAAAATGACATTATCATTGGTTCTCAATAATAATGATTCATTTAAAAATGCAGGAAAAGAAAAAGCACTGATTCAGGAAATGAGTTACGGCACATTCAGATGGTATATCCAGCTCGAACATATCCTGAACCCACTACTTGATAAAAAAATCAAGAAAAAAGACAGCCGGCTTAAATATTTAATATTGATCGCGCTTTATCAATTACGTTTCATGAGAATTCCACCGCATGCGGTTGTCTCTGAAACCGTCAATACCTGTAAGAAGATTAATATGCTTTGGGCAAAGGGCTTGGTAAATGCCATATTACGTCGTTACATTCGAGAGTCATCACAAGTTGATACTTCTTTAGAGAAAGATGAAAGTATAAAAACATCACACCCTAAATGGCTAATTGATCAATTAAAACAGGATTGGCCAGAACATTGGCAAAGTATTCTTGAAGCCAATAACCAAAAACCACCGATGTATTTACGTGTAAATATAAAACATCAAAATAGGAAAACTTATCTCGGCAAATTAGATAAAGCTGGTTTAAAAGGAACACCAACTCCTTATTCAGACAATGGAATTTTATTGGAAACAGCGGCTGACGTTCAGCAACTTCCAGGCTTTAACGAAGGTGATATCTCTGTTCAGGAACTCGCTGCACAGCTCTCTGTTGACTTGCTTGATTTAAAGCCGAACCACAATGTGCTCGATGCGTGTGCGGCTCCTGGTGGGAAAAGCGCTCATATTCTGGAAGCTGAAACAGAATTAAAATTATTAACCTGTATCGAGAAAGAAGCAAATAGAACAAAAAGACTGGTCGAAACATTACATCGTCTAAAACTAAATGCAGAAATAAAAACATCTGATATTAATGATCTGAATAATTGGTGGGGTAAAGAAAAATTTGATCGCATCCTTTTAGATGCACCATGCTCTGCTATAGGTGTGATTCGACGACACCCCGATATTAAATACCTTAGAACAAGAGAAGAAGTCGATAACATCAATATATTACAAAAAGAACTATTAAATACCTTATGGCAAACATTGAAATCAGACGGTTTATTGCTATATGTAACGTGCTCCACCCTTAAACAGGAGAATATGCATGTAATTGAATGTTTCATTAATAATAATGATGACTGTGAACTTAAACCAATAAAGGCAGAATGGGGACTAGACACAGGATATGGCCGACAAATATTAACAGGGCAAAACAACATGGATGGCTTTTTTTATGCTTGCCTCAAAAAGAAATAATACTATGCTGAGTTTCATGCCTATAAGAAGAACAATTCTATTGTTAATATTTCTATCTCTATCAAGCATAGTTACAGCAAAAAAATTGATATAAAGTCGACTCACGGCTATACAGAAAATGAGACATACTTTATTGATACGGTATTTGATTTTAAATTATCAGATGAAGCTAACGAAGCTTTGTTACACGGCATACCACTGGAAATACATACACACTTTCAATTACGTCATAAGCGAAAGTGGCTCTGGGACAAAACGGTTAACGAAGAAATCATTGTTTTTAAACTCGAACATATGCCGCTTACAAATAACTTTTTAACAATCAACATAAATACCGGTTTAAGAAATTCTTATAGTAGCCTTGATGCAGCCCTAAATCATATCAATACTATAACAAGGCTGAAGTTATTTGATTATGATTTACTAAGTAAAGATAAAAATTACATTGCGAGAGTTAAAACATTTCTTGATATAAGTTCATTACCCACGCCTTTATTACCGCAAGCCTATTTTTCCTCAAAATGGGATATATCCAGCAAATGGGTTGAATGGGAAATAATTCAATGAAATCAGAGAAAAACTTAATTTTATTAATTGGCATTGGCCTGTTTATTTTTATGCTTCTGTCATTGCTAATGATGAGCCAGACCTTACAGAACCCCGAATTGTTTGATCGCTATTATTCGTCACTATTAATATTTAATGCCTTAGGTTTAATCAGTCTTGTTATTCTTATTCTCGTAAACCTGAAACGATTAATACGCCAGTTAAAAAATCACGTTATTGGCTCACGCATGACGGTCAGGATGGTGATGATATTTTCCTTATTATCGGTCACGCCTGTTTTAATTGTTTATTCTTTCTCACTCGACTTCTTACACCGTGGCATAGATAGCTGGTTTGATTTACGTGTTGAACAGGCACTAGATGATTCACTGGAACTAAGTCGACTGGCACTGGATGTAAGAATGCGCGAGCTACTTAATACAACTGAAAAAATTGCAGAAGAATTAAGTGAAACATCTGATGCAGAGCTTCCTTTTGATATTGATCAAATCAGAGAACGTATTAATGCAAGTGAATTAACATTATTAACAAGAAAAGGAAGGATCATTGCCTCTAGTTCTAATGACATAAAAAATCTTGTTCCTGAAATACCCGATGACACTATAGTCCTGCAACTATCGCAAACCAGTAGTTATATCGGTTTGGATGTAATCAAAAATACAGAGTTATTAATTCGAGCTGTTGCCAGTTTACCCACAACCGAACTGAATAAAGCAGCACGTATCGTTCAGGCTTTATTTCCTATTTCCGAGCGTATTAATGATCTTACTAAAAGCGTTCAATCATCCTATATCGAGTACAAAGAGCTTTCATACCTGCGTGAACAATTAAAAATTAGCTTTATTATTATCTTAACTTTAGTTTTATTATTCAGTATCTTCAGTGCCGTATGGGCCGCATTTTATTCAGCCAAAAAACTTTCCGCGCCTGTTAAAGATCTGGCAGAAGGAACACAAGCCATTGCCGAAGGAAATTACAATACACGCTTACCGGTTCACGGTAATGATGAACTCGGTTTCCTGGTCGCGTCTTTTAATGACATGACAGATAAAATTTCTCAAGCAAGAGACACAGCACGTCAAAGCCAGTATGAAGCCGAATCTCAACGTACTTATCTCGAAACAGTATTATCTAGATTATCATCTGGCGTTATGGTATTTGATAAACACAGTAAGCTGGAAAAACTCAATGTAAGTGCTGATGAAATATTGCAAATAGACACAAGTATTGTTGAAAATAAAAGTATCTCTGCTTTAAACGAAAACTATCCTCGACTGAAAAACTTCTTCGAATGCATTTCTGCGAATATTGAAGAACGACATAATGACTGGCGAGAACAAATCACGCTGTCAGATAAAACAGGCAATCAGATTTTAATTATTAATGGAGCAGCATTAATAGAAACAGATAACACTATCAACGGTTATGTTATTGTTTTCGACGAGATTACCGCATTAATACAAGGACAACGCGATGCAGCTTGGAGTGAAATGGCTCGTCGCCTAGCACATGAAATTAAGAACCCGCTAACACCAATTCAACTTGCGGCCGAACGTCTACGGCATAAATACCTTGCGAAAATGGACACAGAAGATGCAGATATGCTGGACAGGATGACAAATACCATTATCCAGCAAGTCGAGACAATGAAAGACATGGTAAACAGTTTTTCAGACTACGCGCGGGCACCTGAATATAATCCCGAACAAATCAAAATTGAACATTTAATTCAGGAAGGTGTAGATTTATACGCGAGCATAGACGGAAACAATAAAATTGAAATTGAAATTGAAGCTAATCTACCAGCAATAACCGGCGATGAAAAAAATTAAGACAGGTTTTTAATAATCCTGGCGAATGCGATTGATGCAAACTCTGAGGGTAAAAAGCACAACCTTAAAATTACCGCTAAAATGATTGAAGCGGATAAAGTGCTTGAAATCAGAGTGTTCGATAGTGGCGTAGGAATTGATACATCGATAATCAACAATCTTTTTGAGCCTTACATCACTACAAAGAAAAAAGGAACGGGGTTAGGTCTAGCGATAGTGAAAAAAATTATTGATGAACATATGGGTAGTGTCTGGCTTGAAAATAATGAAGGACAAAAAGGTGCTTGTGCTGTGGTAAGATTACCGGTAACTATTTCAATAAATAGAATTCAAAAACAATCATAGTTTATGAATAAACGACAAATACTCGTTGTTGATGATGAGCCAGATATCCGAAGTCTGGTTCAGGAAATTCTGGAAGACGAAGGTTTTAGTGTTAAGGTTGCTGAAAATGCGGCGGAGGCACGTCAGGAAATCGAATCTTTTCAGCCAGATCTGATTCTTCTTGATATATGGATGCCTGATATTGATGGCATTACTTTACTAAAAGAATGGAAGGAAGAAGATAACATTGCAACACCAATTATCATGATGTCGGGACATGGCAATGTTGAGACGGCAGTAGAAGCAACAAGGCATGGTGCTTATGATTTCATAGAAGAACCGCTTTCTATATCGAAATTGCTGCTAACAATAAAACATGCTTTTGAAACTTCATCATTGCAAAAGGAAAACCTCCAATTACGTCAAGTTACATCGACTAAACTTGAGCCGATAGGTAAAAGTAAGGTCATGCAAAACTTAAGAACGCAAATAGCACGCATAGCAGAACATGATACACCAGTATTAATACATGGAGAGTCAGGGACTGATAAAGAACTCTTTGCCCGCTATTTGCATTCGCTAAGCTCACGTAATGATGGGCCATTTATTACAGTGAGTATTTCTGCTTTAGCCAAGGAACATGCTGATGTAGAACTGTTTGGACTTGAAACCAATAATCAAGTACAAGAAGGTTACTTTGATAAAGCAAATGGTGGTGTACTTTTTATTAAGGATATTGCGGAACTAAGCCAAACCTTACAATCACATTTACATAATGTGCTGGAAACAAAGAAGTACAGCCATATAGGTAGCTCTGAACAAATTGATTTAAATATGCGTATTGTTGCGGCAACACGCTATGACATAGAGTCACTTATTCAGGAAAATCGTTTTCGTGACGATCTCTATTATTTATTAAATATTTTACCTATTTCCATTCCCGCTATTCGCGATCATTATGAAGATATACCCGCTCTACTTGAATATTATGTTGATTACTTTATCGAGACTGAAGCTTTGCCTTATCGAAAATTCAATGTTGCTGCACAAAACCGCTTGAGAACATATAAATGGCCTGGAAATATAAGAGAATTAAAAAATATTGTTCAACGCCTGTTAATCCTTGGCTCTGATGAGCAGATTAATATTGATGAGGTCGAATCATGTCTTGGTAATATACAACCTAAATCAAATGCGAACAGCTTTGAAGGATTTAATTTCGACTTACCATTACGTGATGCCAGAGAGAACTTTGAAAAAGCCTATCTCGAATATCAGCTAAAAAAAGCAAAGGGTAGTGTCAGCAAAGTAGCAAATACAGTGGGAGTAGAACGAACCCATCTATATCGAAAACTTAAAATGCTTGGAATTGATTTGAAATGAAAATTATTATTTTGGGTGCAGGTCAGGTTGGCGCATCCGTTGCTGCTAATCTGGTCAGTGAAGACAATGATATTACCCTAGTTGATAATAACCCGACTGCACTACAGTTAATCAGTGAACGGTATGATTTAAGAACTATTACCGGAATCGCTTCACACCCTTCTATTTTAGCAAAGGCAGGCGCTAAAGATGCTGACATGATTTTAGCTGTGACAAACAGTGATGAAGTCAACATGATAGCTTGTCAGGTTGCTTATACCCTATTTCATACACCAACTAAAATAGCGAGAATACGCGAAGTAGAGTATTTAAAAAATACTGCTTTATTTGCACAGGAAGCACTGCCTATCGATGTATTAATTAGTCCTGAACAACTCGTAACAGATTATATTAAAAGCTTGATAGCACACCCAGGCTCTTTACAAGTCGTTGACTTTGCAGATGGAAAAGCAAAAATGGTTGCTTTAAGAGCGGCTCGTGATGGCGTGCTGGTAGGCCATTCTTTAAGTCAATTAAAAGATGTTTTAAAAGATATTAAATATAAGATATTTATCATATTTAGAGACGGTGAAGCCATTATCCCAAATGGTAAAACCGTCATAAAAGCGGATGATGAAATCTTTTTTATAAGCTCACAAAAATCCATTCGCCAGCTTTTGCAGGTTATTCGAAATAATGAAAAGCCTTATAAAAGCATCATGATCGCCGGCGGCGGAAATATTGGTTTACGTTTAGCGCAATCCTTGGAAAGTAACTATAAGGTTAAACTCATTGAGTTTGATCCGGTACAAGCACGCTACGCTTCCGAGGTATTAAAAAGATCAATCGTCTTAAACGGCGATGCGGCAGATGAAGACTTATTTCATGAAGAAGATATAGACAAAACTGACGTCTTCTGTGCACTTACAAATGCAGACGAAGCGAATATTATATCTTCAATGCTTGCTAAACGGCTGGGAGCCAGAAAAGTAATGGCTTTGATTAACCGCGCTGCTTATGCAGACCTCGTACAAAGTAATACTATTGATATTGCTATTTCACCACAGCAAGCAACCATTGGTAGTTTACTTGCTCATGTTCGTAAAGGAGATGTCGTCGTTGTTCACTCTTTACGTAGAGGCTCGGCTGAGGCAATAGAAGCTATTGCACATGGCAACAGTTCATCTTCAAAAGTAGTGGGTAAAGCAATTAAAGATATTGGTTTGCCCCCAGGCACAACCATCGGCGCCATCATTCGAAGTGAGGAAGTATTAATGGCAAACAAAAAAACTGTTATTGAAGCGGAAGATCATGTGATCTTAATTGTTTCAGATAAAAAACATGTTGCTGAAGTTGAAGCCTTGTTCCAAGTTGGCATCACTTTTTTATAGAATAAATAATGCAGCTTTTCGTCATTCAAAGAATCTTGGGAATACTGCTTTCCCTATTTAGCCTGACAATGTTCCCTCCGCTGATCATTTCATTGTTCAGCTCAGACGGCACAACGGTGCCTTTTTTCTCAGCATTTGCACTTATTCTTTCTATCGGACTGCTTTTATGGTTCCCGGTAAGAAATATAAAAGATGAATTACGTTTGCGTGACGGGTTTGTTGTTGTCGTTCTTTTCTGGGTCGGTCTCGGAATTACCGGCAGTGTACCACTAATACTTTCTGACACACCTGATCTATCCATTACCGATGCTATCTTTGAATCTATATCAGGACTTACCACGACAGGCGCAACAATTATTGTTGGCATAGATTATTTGCCAAAGTCTATTCTTTTTTATCGTCAGGAACTTCAATGGTTAGGCGGCATGGGTATCATTGTACTGGCCGTAGCAATATTACCCATGCTAGGTATTGGTGGTATGCAGCTGTATCGCGCTGAAACGCCCGGGCCAGTAAAAGATACAAAACTAACACCTCGTATTACAGAAACAGCCAAAGCACTTTGGTATGTGTATTTAGGTATGACTATTGCCTGTGCAGTCGCATACAAATTAGCAGGGAAGAATTTGTTTGATGCGATAACTCATAGTTTTTCTACCGTCTCTATTGGTGGCTTTTCAACACATGATGCGAGCATGGGGTACTTTAATAGCCCGATGATAGAAGCTGTAGCTGTCTTTTTCATGTTATTAGCAGGCATTAACTTTAGTCTACACTTTATGGCCTGGCGTCATGCCAATATTAAGCCTTATTGGTACGACGCTGAACTCAGAACTTATTTGAGTGTGCTTTTATTTATCTGCTCTATTTGTGTTATATATCATATGATTATTGATGACTATGACACTATTTTTCAGGCTGTAGAGCATAGCCTTTTTCAAACTGTTTCTATTGCAACAACAACAGGCTTTACAACAGCCGAATACCAAAGCTGGCCCGGCTTTGTTCCATTACTCTTATTATTTTCAAGTTTTATTGGCGCTTGTGCTGGTTCAACTGGAGGAGGAATAAAAGTCATTCGTGTTTTATTAATTTTTAAACAGGGTATGCGTGAAATAAAACGTTTAATACATCCTAATGCAATTTTCATCATTAAGATTGGCAACAAACCGATACCCGAACGAATTATTGAAGCTGTATGGGGTTTTTTTGCTGTCTATATTGCTGTATTTGCCGTTTTGTTATTAGCATTAATGGCGACCGGTCTGGATCAGGTTACAGCGTTTTCTGCATTAGCCGCATCAATAAACAATCTCGGTCCTGGCCTTGGCAAGGTGAGCCGGCATTATGCAAATATAAATGATGTATCAAAATGGATACTCTGTTTTGCCATGTTATTAGGCCGTCTGGAAATTTTTACTTTACTTGTCTTGCTCACACCAACTTTCTGGCGACGCTAATTCTTTTACTATTTTGACTGATCCAATTAAAGATAAATGGGAAAAACGTTATCAATCCAGTGTTATTGATACTGAGAATAAGTATCCTTTAGCGGCAGAAGTGTTACGCAATAATCAACATCTATTACCTGAATCAGGTCGCGCGTTGGATTTGGCCTGTGGACTTGGCGCAAATGCAATCTGTTTGGCCGAACATGGCTTAACTACCTCAGCATGGGATGTTTCTCCATCTGCACTAGAGCAACTAACCACTCATGCAAAAAATTAATTTACACATTATCACAGACGACAGAGATGTCACTGCCTACCCACCAGAGGTAAATAGTTTTGATGTGATAGTCATTAGCCGCTTCCTCGACAGAAGTTTGATACCGCATATTAAAAATGCCATAAAACCAGGAGGACTTATCTTTTACCAAACATTTACTAAAGAAAAAGTGAATGAATCCGGACCGAGTAACCCTGATTTCTTATTAGATAAAAATGAATTGTTAAACTGTTTTCATGACTGGCAAATTCTTTTTTATAGAGAAGAAGGAATAACCGGTAACACCGAACTGGGTTTTCGAAATCAGGCCATGTTAGCTGCACAAAAACCTTGAATTATAAGTAACAGTTATGAGCAATATTAATACTTTTAAATCATTACTTGAAAAAGGCAATGATAATGCTTTGCTAAGGTATAGCCTTGGCAATGAATACTTTAAAGAATCAAATTTTGAAGAAGCAATCATTCATTTAATTAAAGCGATTGAATTAAATGAAAATTACTCGGCAGCATGGAAACTTTATGCAAAAGCTTTAGCTGAAAACAATCAGAATGAAAAAGCGATTAATGCTTATGAAAAAGGAATTAAAGTAGCAGAAGTTAATGGTGATAAACAGGCAGTTAAAGAAATGCAGGTATTTTTAAAACGCCTGAAAAAATAAATCCGCTAGAAATAATATCGCACAAATTTTACTGATGTAATTCCAACGTTCCTACAAGTTCGGACACATTATTTAAATTATGTTTATCAAGATAATCAACAATACCTTTGTTTAATTTAGGACAGACTAACGGCTCATAAAACAAAGCAGTACCAATCCCAACAGTTGCTGCGCCGGCAATAATAAATTCAATGGCATCTTCTACGGATGTGACACCACCCTGACCAATAATCGGTATATTATGTAGTTTTGCAACTTGATGGACTTGATGAACTTTTAACAGAGCAATCGGTTTTATTGCCGGGCCTGATAAACCACCCTGATTATTACCAATAACAGGTCTTCTTGAATTAATATCAATTGCCATACCCATTAAGGTATTAATCACAGCAAAACCATCTGTACCTGCTTCAATACAACGACGCGCATTTTCAGCTATATCTGTTTGATTTGGCGAAAGTTTGGTGATCAACGGTTTCTTTGTCGCCTTACGGCAGGCTTCAACGACACGTGCTGACATATCCGGATCATTACCAAAAGCGACACCACCTTCTTTAACATTAGGACAGGAAATATTGATTTCCATCGCATCAATTGGCGAATCATCAAAGAGTTGTGTTATTTCGTGATATTCCTCAACAGTCGTACCCGAAAGATTTGCAATAAACCGCGTTTCTGCAAAATCTAGATTCGGTAAATATTCATCAACAACGACCTGTGTTCCGGGATTTTGTAAACCAATTGCGTTGATCATACCCATATAAGTTTCAGTAACACGATGTGGTGAGTTACCTAATCTGGGTTCCAACGTAGTTCCTTTTAAACAAATTGCTCCCACATCCGTATTGGAAAAACCATTAATGCGTGTATATTCCTCACCAAAACCGACGCAACCCGATAATAAAACTAAAGGTGTATTAAGCTTTAAGCCACAAAAATCGACTTCAAGTTTCTTTTTATCTTTTTCAGTGAGTGATGTATCTTGCATACTGGATATTGTCTCTCAAGATTATAAAATTGTTCTATGTTTAATATTGTTTTATATGAACCGGAAATCCCACCAAATACCGGTAATATTATACGCCTATGTGCAAACACAGGGGCAAAGTTACATTTA
This sequence comes from Pseudomonadota bacterium, assembly GCA_038142205.1. Classification (GTDB taxonomy): domain Bacteria; phylum Pseudomonadota; class Gammaproteobacteria; order Eutrophobiales; family Eutrophobiaceae; genus UBA7359. Next base: position 1,841,119 of record JAYQJO010000001.1, read on the forward strand.
ATCCATCCTCTCGGTTTCGAAATGGATGAAAAAAGCCTGCGTCGTGCAGGACTGGATTATATCGATCAATCCTTCATTCATCACTATGATAATTATCAAGATTATATCGATAAGCATGACAACGGCTCACTCTATGCTATTTCTACCAAAGGCACACAAACTTATTCAGATTGCCAATTTAATAAAAACGATAGTTTTATATTTGGACCGGAGACACGAGGCTTACCAAAAGAAATTCGAGAACAATTTAATGTGGAGAAAGTTTTAAGAATCCCGATGTTAGAAAATAGTCGCAGTTTAAACCTTTCTAATTCCGTAAGTATCATTCTTTATGAAGCGTGGCGGCAAAATAAGTATAAATAATACTTAAGGCGCGTCCGTTATAGAAACATTAAGTTGTCTACTGACATAAGCAATCTGCCCTGGGGCACCTCGAGTTGCTCGTGAGGTTAAATTATAAACATTGTAAGTACCGATTCCAGCTTCTGTAAAAGATGATGGAGCACAGGTAAGCGTAACTGAAAAACCGTCTGTATTTCCTCCTGAAAGTGTAATCGTTGTTCCAGCACAACCACCGCCATCAATAATTAAATCCCTTACAGCCCATTCAATACCACTACGAGCAGCAAACCAAGCCTGCATTCCTCCTGCCGATACAGTGGTATTAAGTGAGCCGACACTTGTCAAAGTGGCCATATACCCACCAATTAATCCAAACAAAACGATTAGAACAACCGCTACTATAATACTAAAACCCTTTTGTGTTCTTTTAAGTACTTTCATGGTTGATTATCAACATGCGCTTGTTGGAGTAAAGTGACACTTCCACCACCCAGTGACGAATCTTGGATAGTGATACTTAAAGAAACCAATCCTGCTCGACTTGCACTACCCGGATTATAGCTAAAGTCACAAGCACTGATCTGGTTAACGAGTAAATTACCAGCGCCTACTGCGCCACCAATTGTATAATCATCATGACGCGTAATTTGATTGGTGCCCGTATTACAAACAAAACTTACTGGCGTATCAACAATAAAAAAACGTTGCCGTGGTGATTGATTAGGAAAAGGTGGCGCGCCTGAAAAAGTGATCGAATTAGCAGTAACGCTCGTAATTTCAGCCATATTATTATCGCTATAGGCATCAGCGCCTGTCTGACCCGTATTATAAATAACGAGACAATCACCCGTGCTATTAACACAAGAGCCGCCTGTAACAATACTGGCAAAATTATTTAGCGTACCTAAAACTTCGAAGCAATCTCCCGTTGCTGAAAAACTTAGTCTGTCTTGAGCAATAGTCCCTGCACATACTCCAACACCAGCACCGCCAGCAGGCTTAGCTCTATAACGACCGCCATCTAATGTACGCAAAAACTCTATTGTAGGACCAGCAGTTACACGGATACTGTTTGGTAAAGCTAAGCGAATTTCACGTGTCATTCGTTGTAATGCAGTATCAGCGACATCAACCAGCCTCAACCGTTTTTCTACATCGATATAGGAACGCATGGGACCAATTAAAATAGTAAAAATTACACCAGATAGAATACCAATAACTAAAATGACAATGATCATTTCTATTAAAGTAAATCCTTTCTTTAGATAAAGATTCATTATTAATAATTAGTTTTAAATGAACTTAATTGCATAGTAATACCAGAAGTATGTGTGACATCAACATCAACTCGCACAAGTTGGCCGGCATTACTGGTTGCGCTTGTATTCAAAGACACACCTACATCATTCACAGAAACTGTAACCGTATAATCACCTACATTACCCAATGTAAGACCATTCCGATCAGTAGCTGTTGCTCCAGTAATGGTAGTGTAATCGCAAACATCATCATATGTACTTCTTGTTTCAGTAGTCCATCCTGTACCACTCGCTTTACAAACAGTACAAGAAGAAGATGTGCAGTCTACCGGGCAATTTTGAGGATTAGTTAAAGGGTTTGCATCAGCATCGAGATTAGGATCCCAGTCAGGATCACAAAATGAACTGAGCATTATTTCTTCGAGATAAGCACGAGCTATTGCATTGCCCTGAACCCGAATCTGTGGGTCAACACTATTTTTTGTTGTATTTGTTATGAGTGTTAAAAATGCTGCTGTCCCAATTTACAAAATGACAATACCAACAACGAGTTCTATCAGGGTAAAACCATAATTTCGACTAACAGGCTTACTCATAAGCAAAGCCTGTTTCTGGTTCGATCGTAATTGTCGTTGTACCAAAATTGATACTGAGGCTACCACTAGGTCTGCCTATTCTATCAAATTGAACATTAGCAGGCAGGACAGCGCCCGAATCAGGCGTACTGCTGTTACAAAAATTATTCTGTCCATTTGCCGGATTAACCAACGATGTTGATGCAGCAGCACAGCCTGTTTCGACTGGCGCACCATATTGAACAGTACAACCAGAAGCCGTGATTGAAACATTAATATTACAACCACTTCCTATAGCCTGTTTTTGACCATAACGAATGGCTGCCGTCGCTTGTTGTTCAAAACCTTGCGCACGAAATCCATCAAGGTTTAATCTTGGAATGGCATAAGCCGCAATGATTCCGGCTAATATTATTACTACAACCAATTCTACTAAAGTAAAACCATTGATAGATTTATATAGCTTCATACCTATTTATGATAATGCAATAACGTATTAATTTCCTGCAAAGCTTCAGAATTTGCGTTTATTGATAAGTACTTGTTTAGTAATGCTTCTACAAACCCATTCTTTCCCATTGCTAATAGTGTTTTTAAATACTCCGACTGTACAATGGCATCATGTGGCTTCCAATATAGTGCATCCTTGTTCCATTCAGCAATAGTCTCGAGACTTGCAGGTTTATCTAATAAATTCGCATATTCACGATGTAATTCTGCTCGCGCCAACTTATTTCTTACATCATATGGATCAAGATCCATGCCTTTGATAAATAATGCGTCGGCCCTTTTTGCAGATGGTACATGTTGCTTTACTTTAACCGCATTCATCAATAATGCCCCTTCGTACCAATAGTAATTCGAATTATTTGGCGCAAATTGTCTAGCTATAGAAAAACGTTTTAAAGCAATTTCAATATTTAGGTTATTCGCATGCTTTATCGCATTATGATAATACAGCTGTGCAATAGCAGGCTTAGACAAGAATAGTACTATTATGAAAACCAACACTACTTTTAAGAAATCAAACTTAAAATAATTTGATGTCAACTTTATCTGATAAGCATGTTGATGATATTCATTTATTATCTGATTAAAAAGACCGAGATAAAATGCATATAACAACAAGATGAATGGCACATAAAACATAAAATCAACTAGCGCATGAACATAAAGACTGGTGACGCCTGTTAAGATAGCCATTAACTTAACTAATTCATCTTGTTTTATTCGAGTCGATAAGCGCAACAAATAGTAAATCATGACTAAAAACAATCCTACAAACAAAGCAACGCCAGCTATACCTAGTTCCATCCATAGCTGCAAATAGTCATTATGCGCATAACGTGTTTGATTACCTGTAAAAGGTGCTTTTTGATCGCGTTGCTGATAATACTGATACGTATGAAATCCTTTTCCTAAAATAGGCGCTTCTTTAATCTGCTGCCAGGCAATATCGAATAACATAAACCGATGAGACATCGTCGAGGCTATAGTGTCACTTCTTATTAAATTTTCTATATTCTGACTTAATGCAGTTTCATCGGTTTTATTAATTTTATATTCTAATTTATTTTGTTCAATAACTGCGTAACATATAAAGATCAATGTAAAACCTATTAATAGTTTTTTTATTCTTTTTTTGTTTAAATTAATATTTAATGGCTTTATAAAAATGGAAATAAAAAACAGGCTACTTATAAAAGCGACCCAACCACCACGACTTTGAGAGACTAATAAACCACTGAATAATAATAAAATAATGCTGAAATAATAACGCTGAGTCTTACCAAGAACATAGAAGAGAATCAATGGCAATAGAAAAAGATTAATACTTGCAGCATAAGTATTTGGTGTATAAAAAACTGCATTTGCGCGATGCCCAATCTTCACTAGAAAACCATAACCACTTATATATTGCATTAACCCCCATAATGAAATGACGATAAAAATAACGCTTAAAATATAAAATACGTTTTTTATAAATTGTTCACGAGCATACGTTGCTAATATAAAAACTATAAAAAATAAAAAAGTAAGATAAAAAGCTTCTGCATCAACAATAGGGCTAATAAATTTTATATTAAGGAAAAATATCGATATAAAACAGACAATGAACACACTCAGCCCATTAACCGTTATTTTTTCTTTTGCATAAAAGAAAGATAACAAAACGAGTATGCTTAGCGAAACAAACCAGATTGTATAATTATGTACGAATAATGAGAGCGCCAATACTAGCTGCAATACTATAGACATAAAAAAAGAGGACCAAATAGCCCTCTTTTTTTCAAGTATATTCACTAACAATTAAATTTAACCGCTACATAATCCAGCGGGCATAGTTATATTACCTGAGTTGCTACCAGATACAGCAACAGTAAAAACCTCTGTCGCACCAGTGCAAGTTGTGATTGAAGGTGTGTAAGCCACTGATGCATCAACTTCTGCTTGTATTGCAGCCAACGTACTAGCCACACCATCATTTGCGCCATATTGTATTACTGCAGCAGATACTAGTGCGCCGCCAATGCCATCTGCTACCGCACTATTAGCATTACTTGTTAAATTAGCAAATCGTGGTACTGCTGTTGCCGACAAAATACCTAAAACAACAATTACAACTACCAATTCAATCAAGGTAAAACCTGAACTTTGTTTCTTCATTATATTTACTCCTACATCAAGAGCCGCAGCTCTTATTTATTTGACTGTAGTTTCCTTTGGTCGCAACCTTTGGACACATCCTTGTTTACAGCAGCCATATCTACTTCCTAGTAGATATATACACCTGGCTTACACCAGAATTCTAAAAAAACAGTAGATAGTACTTAATTAGCAATAAAATAATATATTTATTTGTATTAAAAAACAAGTATTTAGAACATTAAATTGAATATTTACATTAATATATGCTTTGTATTTACTATAATATATATAGCACCTATTAGAATTAATACGCCAAAAATACGCGGATTCCCAGACAAAACGGTATCGGGCAAGTCTTTAGTTTTGTCTAATACCTTTAATTTTTCTTCTGTCTCTACCCAATAATTAGACTTTTTCTCTGCTACCTTAATCAAACTAGGCCGAAAAAAATAATTAAGCCTATAACTAATGCTAATATATTCGCGCCTAATAAAATGTAATATAAAGACTCCAATAGCCACTTTCCAAAAGCTGTATCGGCCATCAGAACAATATTTTGAATGAGAGGCTTAATATCCGTATAAAAATACAACATATAGATACTAATTAGAGCAAAAACAATAACCAATCCACCAAATAAGTGGTGAAATCTGTAAAACAACCGTTCCTGGTATCGTGGTTTATTTAATGAGTCAAAAATATGTTCTGTGGAAATCCAATTATTAAGACGTTCGCCGATACGTTCCATCTTCTCTGGCAAAAATAAAAATGACAGGCCTAGAGGAATTAGTAATATTCCTAAAACTAATAATGAGCTGGTTAACCAAAGATATGTGTCAGTTGTATGCATCTAAATTTCCCGAATTTCAATTTAATACGACCATGAATAGTCATCTATTTTCTCTAAACCCATTGAACTAAACTCATCAACTAAAGGATTAAATATATTATCACCATCCTGATCAACAAAATTAAAACTGACCCGAAAACGTATTCGCGTCGGCCCCTGCAAATCACTATTAAAAAACGCTGTATTCTCAAGTTTATAAAATAAGATATAATCATCTTGATCAAAGTACCACTTACCTGCTTCCAGAAGCGGTTCACTGTCATCAAAGACGACTCCACCATAATTTGGTAGCGATACACCTATGCTTTTTATAGTAATAAAAGAATTAATCTCTTTCGTAGCATATTCAATACCTTCTACATCAATATTTTCTGTCATTAATTCCATAGGGTTCATCTTTAATAACTCTATTGCGTAATCGTTATCGCCTTTAATTAGAGCAAATGCAGCTTTGTAATTTATAGCCGTATTAATATTAATTACTGTACTGTTTATCATGCTTTGCTCAGCTTTAGAAAATACAGCAAACATATACCGACTAAACAAACCTATTACTATTGCAATTAATAACCAGGCCATAATACCTTCCAATAAAGATAATCTATGGTCCAGCCAACGAGACGCTAATTCCATATTGCGTAATAATTTAGTCTGCTCTTACTTAACAACTTTTGCCATATCCCACATAGGCAAAAAGACACCCAACGCCAGTATTAACACCATTATTCCAATCGCAACGATTAAAATGGGTTCGATAGAAGCACTCAAGTTTTTGATGTCGTAATCCACTTCCCTATCGTAATACTCTGCGACTTCCTCCATCATATCATCGACTTTACCGGTTTCTTCGCCGACTGCTAACATTTGAATGACTAAAGGCGTAAACATTTTTGTTAAACCTGCAGTACGAGTTAACGACTCACCTCTTTCTATACCTGACCTCATATCGAGTATCTTTTCACTAATATACTCATTGCCTACAGATCTTGAAACAACAACCATAGACTGAATTAGAGGTACGCCTGATTTTAGCCCCATAGAAAATGAACGAGCAAACCGGGCTATAGTTGCTCTAAAAATAATATTACCGGCTATTGGTATTTTTAATTTGTACATATCCCATTGATACCGTCCTTTTTCTGTTTGTATATATACTTTAGCTGCTATTAATGAACCTATAATACTGACAAGAAGAACAGGCCACCATTGCACAAAAAAATCAGATGTCGCCATTAGCAATTTAGTTTGCCATGGCAGCTCAACTTCAGCTTTTGAAAATAAATCGGCAAAAGCAGGAATAACCCATATATTAATAATGGCAACCGCTATTGCGATAGCAACAATTACAAACGTAGGATAACGTATTGCTGCTTTTATACGTTCTCGTGTCTCTTTTTCTCGTCCGAGATATTCTGAGATTCGAAAAAATGATTCTTCTAACCGTCCTGTTTCTTCACCTACTTTCACCATGCTGATATATAGAGGCGAAAATATAGAAGGATGTCTCGCTAAGGAATTTGATAAATCTCGCCCTGATTCCAGATTATCCATCATATCCTTAAGTGCTTCTATTAACTTAAGGTTTCTTGATGATTGTACTAATCCTTTAATTGACTTAATCATTGGCACACCTGCTTTTATCAGTGTAAACATTTGTCTACTGAATAGAATCAGGTCATCTAAATTTGGAGCTTTTCTATTTAAATAATCAGAGAATGAAATATTGGCGGAAGATGGTTTTGAGCGTTCTTTAATATCGATAGGTGTAATACCGGTATTAAATAACTGTGATGCAACAGCATCGATACTACCGGCATCTATTTTCCCATTGACTAATGCGCCGCTTGTATTTCTACCTTTATATGCAAATAAAGGCATTACGCGATTTCCTCTTCACTCTGCTCAATGGCTTCATCAACAATACTATCAATATCCGCTGAAATTCTTATCACTTCATCCATTGTCGTAATTCCTTCAACAGCATATTGAAGCGCAACCATATTCAGCGGTCTATAATATTTTGAATAGGCTGCTTCCTTAACAAACTCAGCGGTATCTCCCTGCCCTAATAATTGCGATAAATTTTTATCTAGTTCAAGTAATTCATAAACACCGATACGACCTTGGTAGCCTGTGTAATTACAATGCGCACAGCCAATACCTTTTTTAAAAGTGACGTTAAATTTCTTTTCATCAACAATGGTATTTAACCATGCTCTTTGTTGTTCTGTTATTTCATCAACTTGTGCACAACTCTCGCAAACCCTTCTAACCAGCCGTTGAGCCAATATCGCATGAAGGGCAGAAGCTAACAAATAGCTTTTAATATTCATATCTAATAAACGATTAACCGTGCTTACTGCATCGTTAGTATGCAGTGTTGATAACACCAGGTGGCCTGTCATTGCCGCGCGTAATGCTATTTCTGCAGTTTCCTCATCACGCATCTCACCTATAAGTATAATATCCGGGTCTTGTCTTAACGCTGAACGTAGTACTGTTGAAAAATGTAAATCTATATCTGTATTTATTTGTACCTGATTAATACGAGATAACTTATATTCAACTGGATCTTCAACTGTAATTATTTTCTTTTCAGGCACATTTAATGTCTGCAAAGCAGCATAAAGCGTAGTTGTTTTACCACTACCTGTAGGGCCTGTTACCAGAATCATGCCATGCGGCCTTTGAATTAATGTCTGAAATCTTTCTAATAAAGCTTTAGGCATACCGATAGTATCCAAGCTTAAAGTACCGCCAGTTTGATCTAACAATCTCATTACAACTGATTCGCCGTATTGAACTGGCATCGTAGATAGACGCACATCAATACTGTGGTCCTTTACTTTTAAACTAAACCGCCCGTCCTGTGGTAATCGTTTTTCAGAAATATCAAGGCCAGCCATTAATTTCAGTCTTAACACAAGTGCAGGCGCAATACGTATTTCATCCATTATATGTTCTTGTAAAATACCATCTACACGCTGGCGAATTCGTATTACTTTTTCATCAGGTTCAATATGAATATCCGATGCTTTAATTTGAATTGCATCCTCAAACAACGAACTTAACAGCTTCACAACAGGCGCGTCAGCAACATCTGCATCAGCTAATAGGGCACCTAAATCGACATCACTCTCAGTTAATTCTTCATTTAGCTGTTCAGCAAAGTCACTAATTTGATCCGTTTTTCGATAAACCGTATCGATTGTTTTTAGAAGATCACTTTCCCTTACTACAGCCAATCTTATAGGCTTTTGTAAAATACGAGACAATTCATCATAAGCAAAGATATTCGTTGGGTCAGACATCCCAATCATAATGCCGTTATCATCACTGCTTAACGCTACGGCTCTAAATCTTCGCGATTGTATTTCAGGAATAAGCTTTATCGTTTCTGGATTAAATTTATAATGCAGAAGATCAACGAAAGGAATTTTCAGTTGCTTTGATAATGTTTCTAGAATTTGATCTTCAGTAACATAGCCATCATCTATTAATACACGACCTAATTTTTGCCCGCTGCTTTTTTGTTCCGCAAGCGCCTGTTCTAATTGAGCTTGAGAAATCAGATTATGCTCAATTAGCAAATCACCTAATCGAACTTTTTTACGAGGATTCATCTCTTAGAAGACTTGTTATTCGATTAATTCGTTGAATAATAAATTGGCGAGAACCATTTGCTAATGCTCTATTATTTGTTGCCTTTTGATAAGCATAGAGTGCATCGTCATATCGCTTTAAGGACTCAAGTGATATGCCTAGCCCCATCCACCAGACAGGTTTTAATGGATTCACATGCAATAAGTCACGATATATTCTTGCAGCTTCATTATGCTGCTCCAGTTTCTGTAATACAGCAGCTTGTAGAGCATAATAATCTGTATTGTAGGCTAATTCGGGTTTTTGTTTTTCCAGTAGATTACGTGCTTCAATTGGTTTTTCTTGATTGAGTAATAATCTTGCATACACTTTTTTCCATTCGACATTTTTCGGATATTGAATTAAACCTTCATTAAGGACACTGTATGCCAGTTCATAATGATCTTTTTCTGATAGTACTAGTGCCAAAGTTGAACGTGCTTTTGTATGGCCGGGTTCGTGATTAAGTACAATATTAAGCTTCTTTAAACTCTCAGATGTATCCCCTTTTTTGTAAGAAACAAAAGCTTCCTGAAATAATTTTTCAGCATAAGCATCAGAACTTTTACTAGCAGGTATCTTGATCAAATCACCTTTGAAGACAACATCTTTTTCAAACTCAACTTGTTTCTCAACAATAGCAACAAGTTCATTTTTTTCTTTCGAGACACTACGCTGTTCATTCCATCGATGTTCCATCATCACTATTAAATCATTTACACCTTCAGACTGACTGGTAACGCTTTTTCTTATAATTAACGGACTATCTGATTCTAATACGAGTTTGAATCGGTTTTCATTATTGATTGAATATCGAATTGCAACAATCGGTTCCACCGGTACAAGATCTTCTATTTTAAAGCCCAACTCAGCATTTTTGACTTCGATAACTGTTCTATCTGGATTATTTAATCCATAGACTAAATAATTAATTTCTTCCGGCATTTTCATTATTAAGTTAATACCGAAATCATCTATCTCAAATTGAATCGAATCTATACGATTAAGTTTTGTTTGTGATAGTTGTTTGTCGGTTATAAGAATAGTTTCATCGAGTTTTAATGCATCATAAGCAATACTTTTATTTTTTTTAGTTTCTTCTAATGATTCAGAGCCAATTTCCTTCTCCATCATATACTTTTCAGTAACAGTTACTCGCTGATCAGTTATAATTTTAGAAACTTTATCAGTATTTTCTTTTCCAGGATTAATGTTGCTATTATCGACATAATGAGTTTCTTCATAAACAGCGAAAAATTGTGCAAATTTTACTTTAAGCAAAGGGTAAGATATTAATGACAATATGATAATGAATATCAAACATATAAATGAAAAAAGGAAAGCATACGACCGCTTTTTATTGTCTAATTCAACATCATAAGCGGAGTACAAACCATCAAGCACTTGATCAGAGTTCTCATTAAGAAAAGCATCTCGCTTTTCTAAATCTTTTAACATCTTATTAATCAAGCTCATAATTATAGTCCAATATTATTATTGATAATTAATGAACTAAAAAGCATGCTTATAAAAGCAATTGAACCAAAACCCCATCGAGGTAACTTAGGCAAAAGCTGTCTTAACCAGGAACCTGAATTAATTTTCGCATGTTCAATATCCTGCGCAGCGACATTAATATGTTTATTTGTGACTTTATTTTTTCCTTCGCCATAAGCACAAATTAATGCTTTATGACATAAGATATTAATTAATCGTGGTATGCCATTACTATGTTTATAAATTGCTTCACAGGCACGTTTAGTAAACAATTTATCTTCCGTTAACCCAGCTATCTGTAAGCGGTGCCTGATATAGGAATACATTGCAACTTTATTCAATGGCAGTAACTGATAAGAAAATGTAATGCGTTGTTTTAATTGCCTTACCGATGGTTGCGTTAAAAGTATATCAAGTTCAGGTTGACCAAATAAAACCACCTGAATTAACTTTCTTTTTTCTGTTTCCAGATTGGTTAATAAACGCAAAGATTCTAGTGTCTGCACAGGCATCGCTTGTACTTCATCGAGACAAACTAATATTTTTTTACCGGAGCGATGGACATTTATTAATGCCTTGGTAATGAGCTTCATTAACAAATGCTGGCTAATATTACTGCTATATTTAACGGCTAACGCATCCGCTATCGAAAATAACAGGCTCTCCGGTTTAATATAAGGGTTATGAATATAGGCAATAACAAATTCCTGACTGACACTTTTCATTAATTTTCGGCAGAGAATTGTTTTGCCAACGCCAACCTCACCAGTTACCTTAACAAAACCTTCACCACTACGTAGTGCAATAGTGAGTACATTCAATGCATCCTGATAACCCGCTCGATTCATAAAAAAGCTGGTATCAGGTGTGATACTAAAAGGTAGCTCTGCTAACTTAAAATGTTGCAAATACATAATTAAGTTCCTTCTTTAGCAAAAAGATCATCTAAAAATGTATCAGGTGGGGGAGCATTCATTACATCACGAAGTTCTTTAACATTCCCCCTTGTTTTTAATAACTCATCATTCCACTCATCAGAGCTTTTAACAACGACAGGTTTTAGCAATATCACTAATTCGCTTTTCACTGACGCTCGCTTTTTATGAGTAAACAAACCACCAACTCCTGGTAGGTCGCCTAAAAAAGGGGTTTTTGCATCTTGGTCATTTGTTGTTTCCTGCATGAGTCCTCCAATTACAATAACCTGTCCACTTTTAGCTCGTACGATACTATCTGATTCTCTTACGGTACTAAGAGCTAATGGTATTTGCTGAGTTAATGTTCCAACAGTAACTGTCTTTTGCTGGTCTACAACTTCACTTATCGATGGATGTACATGTAATGTCACATCGTCCTGCTGGCTAATTTGCGGAGTTACATCAAGGGCTATTCCTGAAAAAAATGGTGTTAATTCAATATCAGGTTGTACTAACGTACTATTACCGTTAGTAATATTCTGTGTTGAAATATCAGTGACAAAAAACTCATCACTACCTACTTTAATAACCGCTTTCTGATTATTCATTGTTGCAACACGAGGGCTTGAAAGCACCTGTACATTACCTTGTGTTTTTAATAACTCTATAAACGCATTAAAGTCTCCCAAATTTACGGCTAATGAAAATACGCCACCAAACGCGCTAGCTGCAGCGCCAGATATTGCCGAGAAACTATTCGGATCGAGATTACCCGTGTTACCAGCCAAATTACTCAAACCACTTTCACCAACCAAGACGGAACCACCGCCAACCTGCGCGGCTGTAATTGAGTTATTGCCCGGTGTTAATAAAGACCCCCAGTTAATTCCTGACTGATAATCCTCATTTAATCGGACTTCAATAAACTTGGCTTCCAATATGACTTGTCTTTGTACAATTAATTGTGTTGCTTGCAAATATGCTTCTACTTCTCTTAATTCATTAGGTAATGCTCGTACTACCACAACACCTGACTGAGGGTTAACCACAACGCTACGTCCATCACCTTGACCCACTATAGCTTGAACTGAATCTTGTAGTTCCATCCAGAATGATGTCACTGATTGTTCAGTTCTTATAGTAGTACCAGCTGAATCACTACTTGTCGTAGTTGTTCCATCACTGCTTGTTGCAGTTTCATTCGCTGTTAATGAACCGGAACTGACTGAAATTTGAGAACTACCCGATCTCTCTACGTTAAGATAATTAATCTGATAGATTCGGGCACGTAACCGACCTGGTAATACTTGAAAACCATAACCTGTACTTATAAATTCAAAACCATATACATCTCGTGCCGCTTCTAATACTTCAGGAATAGTTACATTTCTTAAATTAAGTGTAACTGACCCACTTACCTCTGGGTGAATCACCATATTGTATTCAGTACCATCAACTAAACTCAGAAAAAACTGATCCGCAGCTACTGCATTAACAGAAATATCAAATCGTTCCTCATCTTTAATTTCTGGAACATTTGCAGTATCAAGTTCAATTGTTGGTATCAAAGAATTAGCAACACTATCTGGGACAGAATCCTGATTGGCATTATCACTGACAGATTTATTAACAACATTCTCGACTGTATCAACCACATCCTGCCGCACAGTTTGATCCTGACAGCCTAACATTATAAATAATTATAAAATCACATTAATTATTATATAAAATTTAGTTTTCATCATTTTTCTCGAATTCATTTTTTGACTTATAGTTTTTTATTACAAGGTCATTAAACAGCCTGACAATCAGTTTCTTATCATCATGGTTAATCACTACTGAGCGTGCTTTAATTTCCATAACTTTAGCCTGGTTAATTTCATCACCTACTCTAACTAGCTTTCCATTTAAAATAGCTGTTTTATCTCTTTCTGAAACACGGACTGCTGAAAGCGTCCAACTTAATTGTTCTTTCGTACTTTCATTAAATACTTCAACATAAACAGGCTCTCCACTCTCAACAAAAAAATTAGCAGGCCGTGTTGGATCAGGCAATTCCGCATTTGCTAATGCAGATACCGGAAAAAAAATTAAAATTGTTAAATATATTTTTAACATTTTAATCAAACACCTATCCATTCTTCTTTTAAGCTAAGAGTAAAAATTTCAATTGATGCTTTTGCATCAGGGTATTCACCCACATTCAATTCAAAGTTATCCCAGAAGAAACCCCATTCAAGTTCTTCTAAACGCTTTAAATAATTTAATGTTGTTAAATAATCTCCATTAAACTCTATTCTCAAACCATGTTTATAAGCATTATCAATATTATCTGCTGTTAATGTTGTTTCATTTTCAGCATTATTGTTTTCAATATCTTTTTCAAATTCTTCTTTAGCTACTAAAGGCGTTACACCCAAACTTTTTAAATTACTCAGTGTTAGCTCACCGGTCTTATGCAAGACCGTCTCCAGAATTTTTGGCATATCATTTGGTGTGACAAGGTTATCAGTTGATGACTCAAGTTCTGCTTGTACATTGATCAATCTAGTACGTAATACCTTTAACTGTTCGATGTTCTCAGCATCAGGATCTTCTTTACTTTTTTCAAAAGATTCCTGCATTTTGGTAACTAACACCATTCTCTCTGCATTGTTTTTATTTATTTCAGCAAGTATCTTTTTCTGCTCAGTAGCCAAAGGCGACATATACAAAGAGTCCCACAGCGTAAATATGACCGCTATCAAACCTATAAAAACCATTGCTCGCTCACGCAAGCTCAGATTATTTATTTTGTCAGCAATGTTTTTTAACTGTTCCATATAACTAATTTGTACTGATTGAAAAATTAAGTTCTGACAAACCTTCTTCCGTATCAACTCTTGCTAATTCCATGACATTAAATGCAGCGCCATCCAGACTTTTTTCGTCAGCTAGTTTTTGTATATAAACAGGCACTAGCTCAGAAGATAATGTTTTTCCTTTTAAACCTAATGATGCGCCACCTTGTTTAATATTTACGTTTGTTAACCATGTCCCTTGTACATGACCTCTCGCAAAAGCTTCGAGGTAAGGCGAGAATCCTTGAGAGTTACCAAATGAACGACCTGAGAGTATTTTCGAAATACGTTCACGTTGCTCAAGTTCTTTTGATAATTTACTAATTTCCCTTTCCAATAATTTACTTTTACTTTGTTTTTTGGAGCGACTAAATGCATCTGCTTGTATATTTAGTTGGATTAGCTCATTTTCCAAAGAAGTAAGTTGTTTTTTATAAGGTTTTATTTGATTAGCTTCATATGCATATAAGCCCGCAAATACTAATAAGAAGATAATACCCGTTTGCAACATCGTCATCGCAGAAAAGATAACCTTCTGCTCTCGGAACATAGTTTGATATAAATTAATCTGTTGATTCACTATGCTGCTTCCTCTGCTCTTAATGCAGCGCCGATTGCCAATAAGCAACGTGATTGTTCCAGAGAAGAAATAGGCTCTTTCATATCAATCAGTTCATTAACATCAAGCATTCTTGCAGGAATCTGCAATTGTTCAGAGATATATTCCGTCACACCTGGGATTTCTTTGCCGATAGGCGTAATAACTAAAGAGGAAACTTGAGGTTGTCCAAAATGACTTTCGTAATAGTCCATTGAGCGCTGA
This sequence comes from Pseudomonadota bacterium, assembly GCA_038142205.1. Lineage (GTDB taxonomy): Bacteria > Pseudomonadota > Gammaproteobacteria > Eutrophobiales > Eutrophobiaceae > UBA7359. The sequence continues at coordinate 1,856,513 of JAYQJO010000001.1, forward strand.
ACTTCAATGACAATATTATCCAGCCATCTTTGACAAGTTTCATCATCCATAACACTTAAAACTGATTCTGGTAAAGACAAAGTACCAGCACTGATAGTACGAGAAAGATAAAGTTGAGATTGCTTGGTAATGGTTATTAAACCCTGGTTTTGCCCCACATAAACTAATGCAACTCCCCCCACATCTTCAGGTAACATTGAAGCAACGTTTCTCAGCGCTAATTCAGGTATGTCAATGATATCGAGATTAAGACCTGCTCCATTAAGCTGGTCGATAACTTGTTTTACACGGTTAGAACGGGCAACAACGGCATACATCATTTTATTACCACTTGCAGCTTTCGCTGACGGCGCTTCAAACACATCAACAACCGCATCTTCGATATTAAAATCGATTAACTCTTTTACTTTCCAGCGAATTGCCGCTCGAACCTCTTCAGGTTGGACATCAGGTGTTTCAACGAGCAGTAAATTATAATCACCAATATCCAATGAACTCAGACAAACATATTGATCCAAATCATACACTTTAGTCAGTCGAGCAATTTCAGTATCACGAATGGAAATATTTTCAATTTCTTGAACTTCACAAACATCAAGGCTAGGAGGCAAATCTTTTTCACGACGAATACGGGCTATCGCTATAGTGCTTTCATCGGAGCACACGGCAACTTTGGCATCTCTTCTAAGTTTCTTTTTAAAAAAGTTCAGCAACTTATTACCCTTATTGAAGTTTTAATAAAAAACTACTCTTAATAATTATGTCTCTATTTTGAGACGTAATTACGTCTATATTCTAATAACATACTTAAGTTTTTTACCCTAAGTTATTAATGTCAAATAAATTTATTGAATTTTATTACGATAATTAGTAACTAAGTTATAAGAAAATATTAGTCCTAAAAATGTAAAATTGAGGATTCTTGTTAAAAAGTGATAAGTAAAAGAAGGTAAAGGCTTATAATCACTTGATTACATTAGTTTTTAATGATTGTAAATGCTAACTAACTTACCAAGGTTCTCGGATATAGATAAACTCTTCAGGGCCTTTAAAAATACCAAAATCGATACGACCCTGTGGATCATCATCATAAATATCCAGATCGCCACCTTGATCTACTCCGTCCCAATCATATCTTAGAAAATCATAACTAAGTACTGATAAATCTAATGTAATTTCAGAATACCCTGTACATATAGCTCCAGGTGCACTAAACGATAAATCGCCATCTCCATCAACCAATGTAGGGTTTGCCAGTGTATAGGTCGTTATTCCTCCAGCGGAACATATTTGAATATCGCCGTCAGTAACAGCACTTTCAAAATCATTATCCAACACAAGATCAGGTGTGCCATTGCTAGGAGCAGTATCATCAATTAACGTACAATCATCGTCTGTATTAGCAATAAACCCTGTACCATCAAAATATTCTGTTTGAAAAATAGGTGAGACAGGCAATAGCTCTGAACCCCCTGCCGCTCCGATATTTAATCGACCAAAGCGTTGTGTAGTACCGTTTATTGTCCCAAAGGCAAAGTCATCATCTGTACTTAGTGGTGTTGGTGTTGTCCCATCACAAATATTATCACCATCACCATCATAACAAACACCGTCCGTATCGATTAAGCCTGCCGCTTCTAATGTCAAATTAATACTGCCTGTAAACGCTCCTTCTTCAGTAGCGCGATCATACATAAAATGATCCCCATCACTACCATCCTGCAACCTTAAAAAAATATTTCCATTAGGGTTATTGTCTTCTTGTAAATTCTGATATTCAACGATGCCACCCACCATATACATAAAGTTAGCAGCGCTACCACTTTGATCAGTATATGAGCGTGGTAAAGTGGTTGTGTCTAATTTAAAAAACTCTGTGGTGTCATAATTATAAGTTATTGCCGAAGAGGTATTAACGCCCCTAACTCTAATTCTTGGCGCATCATTTGCTGCTGGGTCAAAATAAAATTCTTGGCCCATATAAGTAAAATCAGTTGAGCCTGAAGTACACGCATCTTCTAAATTTGTTCCTCCATTTACTACGACAGTCAAAAATGCTGGAGTAAAACGTCCTAAGTACGGAATTTGCCCAGTAACATCCTGACCACCACTAAGATAATCATTATTACTTTCATTAATGTCTAATTGAATAATCCCTACCTCATCCCAGCTCATAGTATGGTCAACTATAATTCCACTAGAAAAACCAGACACAGTTCCATTACCCGTTAACGTGCCGCTTTCAGCACCTGTAATTACCGCAGGATCAGGCGCAATTAAAGTATGGGAAATATCTACAGTTGCAGGTGATGATTCATTTCCAAATTTTGGTGTCACAGTATTTAAACTCAATGCTGTGTTAGAGTCTGGAATACCATCACCCGCAGTCCCCCCTGTGCTACCATCATCATCTGAAGCCTCCCAAACAACAGCAGATATATTCGCTGTAAAATTTTCCCCTGCTTTAATAAAAACATCTCCTGTTCCATCCGTAGCAGCAGGATTCGCAGTAGAAAAATTATCAATACGAAAACCAAAAGGACGAACAATAAAGTTATTAGATGAGCCTGAAAACGTTAAATTTGGAGTTTGGCTCGCGGGCGTTGCAGATGGATTAATAGTGGTTTCGAAATGCAAGATCATTTGACCCGCATCAGGATAATTAAACACTAAACTTGCTTTATTATCTGTATCAATATTTACTCCATCAGTACCATCAAAGTTCATGCTTACAGTAGTCCACGATGCCGTAGAAGCAGGAACACTTCCGGTGTCATAAGTATTAACAGCGGTTCCATTAATAGACACTTCTTCGCCAGCACAAGTACTGGGGTTTATGCATTCCGCAGCAATTTGAACATCATGAGCACCATTGTAAAAACCAGGTACTTCGCATCCGTCCAAACCTGCCACTGATATGCCTGATTGTTTTAATTGGATATATAAAGTTTGACTAGTAGGTAATTGGTCAGAGTCTTTACCAGAAATGTCGGTTCCGATAGTTCCATCATCTGATCCATCCGTTGTAATTTTAATAATAGGATTTGCATCAAAATCAATATCAGGATCTTCAATGGGATCGCCACTCAAGTCTGTTGCCGTGCCATCAGTTAGATTAATGTTTTCTGTAACTGTAGCTGTATTAGAAAGTTCCACCTGAACGGTACTCTCGCCCCCGGCCAAGTATAAGTTGCAGTCGCTCCTGCTGAGACCCAATTCCCTGTGCCGAAAATCTTAGATCCCCATGTACTGGTACCTGTCGATGTTGAAAAACTAAGTGAGGTTCCAATAGGAACATTAGTCTCAGCACCAGTTTCATCAAGCGCAGTAATTTCTATCTTGGCAGGATCACAAGCACCTGGACTAGTGAGTAGTTCTATCTTGTAATAATCAACAGCTCTAGGAACAATCGTAATCGCTAGTGTCAATGCATTTATATCTTCATTTCCTGATGTGAAATTACTTTCATCTAAATAAGTCGAAGCAGTTCCCGTACTTGGTACATATAAAATAACATCACCATCTTCAAAGTTTTGACTATCTAATGTGCAATCATTCCGTAATGTGATTAACATTTTGTCATCATCATCATTTAAATAATGTACACCCCATATATCTTCAATCGTATTTGAGCCCCCACCGCTATCGAAACAAGCTGATAACAAAGGACTAAAATTAATTATTGAAGTTGCGCAATTTGAACCAACATCCCATTCAATTAAATCATCACGTCCAAAATTTAAATTTCCTCCCATACAACTTGGCAGTTGCGCATTGCCTGTAGTTGATAAAACAATATTTCCATTATCTCTGACATAAACAGCATCAATATTTTCATTAGCTGTAAAATTACTTTCGGCAAAATAGATACCAACATATTCATAAACACCTGCTGTAGCTGTTGGAGAGATTTCAATCAAATCACCATTAAGAAAGGCATTGCCACCGATAGATGAACTACCCGTTGTCGAGATCACTAAATTGCCATAAGAAAGCAGGTGGATAGCATCTATATTTGGATTGCCATCAAATGTAGCATCATCAATATAAAGGGTTCCCGAATCGGCACCTGCGTCATACTCAACTGCTTCATCTTGGTCTATAGCTTGACCGCCAATAGCAGAGTTATTAGTTGTACTTAAAATGATACTGTCAGGATCAATTTCTATCACGAGCCGTGGTGCATCAGCAGTTGAACCATCATAAGACTCAGCAGTACGTTGACATGCGGAAGAAGTACACCCTGTCCCAGGTTCAATAATAATAGTTATACTACTGCCGTTTAACCATCCAGGGCGTTGAACGATCTCAGTAATAATACTGCTTATGTCTGGTGTTCGTTGATCTGTACCCGCATCACCAACCGTTCCCCAAGATGCTATACCGCTCCATAGAACGGAAGCGCTCGTCTTAGGACGCCCAGTTATATCGCCACTCGACGAACTGAACGTGCTCGTATCATCAGCATCTTGACCATAAATAACAACATTGGTTATACCCGAATCTGTTTCATCAACTGTATATTGTATATATGCATTTGTAATTCCCGTTTCACCTTGATCAACATTAACGTTCTGAAAACGCATACCTATAACTTGACGGGTTCCACCATCATAAACGTGTTCAAGATCAGTACTCGTCAGTGATATTGTACCTGCGCTACCGGGTACTCCCGCCCCTCGTTCTTCTGCATCATCACTTGATTGAGATACACTGTATCCTGTTGTTGTTGTACTAACATCACTATCATCCAATGTAATAACAAGTTGCGGTGCTTCAGCTGGTGTTCCATCATAAGATTCAGCTGTACGTTGGCATGTACTCGAATTACAACTACCATCCGGTTCAAACATAATGACAATGCTATTATTTGCCGACCATCCAGGCCGCTGAACTATCTCACTAATTATACTGCTGATATCTGGAGTTCTTTGATCTGCTCCTGCTGTGCCGGCACCGCTCCATGTAGGAATACTACTCCATGATATAGATGCTGCTGTCTGTGCTCGACTAGTTATATTTCCATTTGAAGTGCCAAACTCCAATGTATCATCAGCAGCTTGACCATAAATTACAAGATTGGTAGTGCCTGAATCATTTTCATCGACAGTAAATTGAATGTAGGCATCCGTTATTGATGTAGTCCCCTGTTCGATTGCAATACCTGTGAAACGAATACCAACAACTTGTCGAGTTCCACCATCATAAACAAGCTCTATATCAGTACTATCTTGATACATGGTGCCTCCACTAGGAGGAGACCCTGTGACATTTTGCTCTTCTGCATCATCATTACTGGCTGAAACTTGATATGTTACTGTTGTTGGAGCTGCAGATAGAGAAAGAGGGAAAAGAAGGAATAATATAGAAAACAAACAAAATATAATTTTGTTATTTTGCCGTTCTATTTTTTCTATATAACGTTTCATATCATTAATATGACTCTCTATAGATAGATTATAAAGAATATCTATCTTATACGTTATATTTTAATAAGACTTCGACCACATTTTTATCTATAAATTCTGATAAAACATTAATCAGTTTCTGAACGTGCTTCTCTGCTAAATAAAGCATGAACAGCCTGTTTCGGTTCAATCTCGCCTTTTAATACCTGAATAACCTGTTCGGTAATTGGCATTTCTATATCATATTTCTTAGCCAGTTCGCCGACTTCAAATGCAGTTTTATAACCTTCGATTGCCTGACCAATTTTTTCTTGGGCCTGTTCGATGGAATAACCTTCTGCTAATAATAATCCCAAACTTCGATTACGCGATTGATTATCGGTACAAGTTAGCACAAGATCACCTAGTCCAGCTAACCCCATAAAGGTTTCCTGTTTAGCACCCATTGCCAAACCTAACTGCATAATTTCATGTAATCCTCGCGTGATTAAAGCTGAACGTGTATTGGCACCAAAACCCAAACCATCTGCAATACCAGCGGCAATCGCCATAACATTTTTAACCGCTCCACCAACTTGCACACCAATATAATCATCATGAGTGTAAATACGGAAAACATCGCTATGAAACAAATCAGAAAAAGTCTGCGCTACTTCAATTTCCTTTGCTGCAATAGTTACAGCAGTGGGTAATCCTTTTGCGACTTCTTTAGCAAAAGAAGGTCCTGAAAGTATTGCAACGGGAACGGATGCTAATTCCTCTTCGACCAACAAATGATTGAGTTTTTGTGTGCCGGATTCAAAACCTTTACAAGCAAGACAAACTTTAATATCCGAAAATGTTTTAAGTAATTGCAAGCTGCTGCGCAAACCATGACAAGGTACTGCATTAACAACCTTCTTTATATCAGCAGGTGCTTGTTCAATTGAGTCAATCGGAATTAAGTTATCAGGAAAAGCAACGTCTGGAATATAGCGTTTATTACACTTATCTTTTTTTATGTCTTCTATTAATTCTGAATTAATATCCCATAGAAAAACATCATGGTCATTTCTGGCTAATGCTATAGCCAACGCTGTTCCCCATGAACCAGCACCGAGTACTAATATAGACTGTGTGCTCATGAGTCAGCCACCCTTTAATTAGTGTGTCGTATTTGACTCAGGCTGCTGTTCGGCCTGTTGTTTTTGTTGCAAATAGAGCGCATCGAAATTAACCGGCGACAATAACAACTGAGGAAAGCCGCCGCGTGTGACAATATCCGACACCGTTTCACGTACAAACGGGAAAAGAATATTCGGGCAGGCCGTGGCCAACATTCTTTCAATCACATCTTCCGGAATCTTATTGATAAAGAAAACGCCAGCTTGATTTACTTCAATTAAATAAACTGTCGTATTATCGATTTTTACAGTGATTGTCACAGATAGCACGACATCATAAAGATGATCACCGAGTGGTTTTGCCTCATTAGTTAAATGCATATCAACAGCTGGTTTCCATTCCATCTTGAATATTTCCGGTGAACTCGGTGTTTCAAATGACAGATCTTTTACATATATCTTATGAATTGAAAACTGCGCTTCTGCGGGGTTTTCAAATTTTTCTTCGTTTTCAGCCATAAATTATTTAGAACCTTTAGTTAACGGTAAACTTGCATGTTTCCAGTTTGAAATACCACCCTTCAAACAATAAACCTTTTCATATCCTTCGTTCATCAGCTTACGCGCTTCCTTAACGGAAACACTACCGCCAGCACAGCAAAAGATAATACCTTTGTCTTTATATTTTTTCAGTTTATCCAGCTGGGTCGATAATTGACCCACATTAATATGAATCGCATCAATAATATGTCCGCTTTCGTATTCTTTATCTGTGCGAAGATCGACTATCTGCGCACCTTCTCGGTTAATTAAACGCGTCACATCATCCGGCAAAAGCACTTTTACTCCACTAAGTACATCGCCATAAAAATTCCAGACAAGCAACATTAGAATAGAAGCCAATAAAGAAAATAAAAATAAATTATTAGCGACAATCTCGGGAAATCGTTCCATTAAATACTCTCTTCTGCTCAATATTTGGTAGGCTGAATCATACGTTATATCCTCAGCTGACAAAACTATTCAATTGGCATATTAACCATTGTTAAATCAATCTCGGAATAGATAAGCATCTTCGTTTCATGATAGAATTCGCTCACTTTTTAAACTAAAGTCAACGGCTTATTAACCCATTGCTAACACAGCAAATTATTCATCATTATTGCATAAAGTATTGCGGTTACCGTCGACACTCAAATTTCTACTAAACCCTGTTCTAAATACCAAAAACCGTAATGCAATCAACTCATAAACCTACTGTTTTAATTATTCTGGATGGCTGGGGACATACAGATAACACTGTTTACAATGCGGTGTATTCGGCAAATAAGCCAACCTGGGACAAAATTGTCAAGGAATACCCAAATACATTAATCAGTGCCTCAGGTCTGGATGTTGGCCTTCCAGCAGAACAAATGGGCAACTCGGAAGTGGGTCACATGAATATCGGCTCAGGCCGCGTTGTGGATCAGGAATTTACCCGTATCAGTCATGCCATGGAAAATGGCAGTTTTTATGAAAATGATGCGCTCACTACTGCTTTTAAAAGCGCGGTAGAAAATGGCAAAGCTGTACATTTATTAGGTTTGCTTTCATCCGGCGGTGTACATAGCCATCAAAAACACATTCATGCCTTAATGGAACTAGCAGCAAAATGTAATGTAAAAAAGCTCTATCTACATGCTTTTCTTGATGGCCGTGACACCCCGCCAAAAAGTGCTGAGGAATACATTAATCGAGCTCAGGTTAAAATGAGGGAGCTGGGCATCGGCCAGTTCGCTTCAATAATCGGGCGTCACTATGCAATGGATCGCAATAATAACTGGGATCGCACAAAACTCGCCTATGATCTTATTACTCAGGCCAAGTCTGATCACCAGTGCACTGATCCTTTTATTGCAGTAGACATGGCCTATGACCGAGATGAAACGGATGAATTTATTCGTCCAACCTCAATTGTGAAAGACGGTGAAAAGCTAATCACCGTTGAAGACGGCGATGTCATCATTTTTGCCAACTACCGAGCTGACCGGGCAAGACAATTAGCACGCGCATTTACCAAACCGAAATTCAAAGCCTTTGAACGGGAAAAAGTACCGCAACTCGCGGCTTTCGTCAGCTTGACTTCATACAAAGCAAATTATGAATTCCCGGTCGCATTCCCGCCAGTCAGTATGAAAAATGTTTTCGGTGAATATATTTCCAATCTTGGCTTAAACCAGTTACGTATAGCGGAAACAGAAAAATACGCACATGTGACTTTTTTCTTTAACGGTGGTGAAGAGCGTGTATTTGAAGGCGAAGACCGTATTCTCGTACCTTCACCTCACGTTTCCACCTATGAACAGGTACCGGAAATGAGCGCTAATGAAGTGACCGAACGTTTGATTGAAGCAATTAATAGCGATAAATATGATGCCATTGTATGTAACTATGCTAACGCAGACATGGTCGGTCATACTGGCGATTTCAAGGCAGCTACTGCAGCGATCGAAACACTTGATAAATGTCTGGAAAAAGTTATTGAATGTACACAGAACGTTGACGGTGAATTGTTAATAACTGCCGATCACGGTAACGCGGAACAAATGAGGTCTTATACGACGGAAAAAATTAAGTCACAACCGCATACCGCACACACAACAAATCTGGTACCGTTGGTTTATATTGGTCGCTCAGCAACATTCTTACAGGAAAAAACAGGCACACTGTCAGATATTGCACCGACATTGTTACATGTAATGGGTATTCCACAACCGGAAGAAATGACTGGGCAATCTATATTAAAATTTATCGATGAGGAAACATCTACTGTTGTTGACGAATAAAACAACAAAGGACCGCCCTGCTCACAGCCCTGTGAGCAAAATTGCTTGCTCGCTATTTTTCTCTTTTTTCCTGATTACTCCGATTCCAGTCATTGCGGACAAGGCTTCTGATCTAAAAGAAATCCGCACACGTATTAAAGATGTTGAATCAAGAATTCAGGATGCGCGCAATGAAACTGAAAAGCTGCAAAAAGAATTACGCGAAAATGAAATCACAACAGCTCAGACCTTAACACGGCTGCATGATTTTGAATTAACTATTTCAAACAAAAATGCTGAACTTGAAGAATTGAAGTTTGAAAAAGCAGAGCATGAATCAGCGCTGGTAACCGAAAAAGAAAGGCTCAAATACCAAATTCGCTCAGCCTATCAAATGGGTCGCAATGACTATATCAAGTTAATGCTAAACCAACAGGATCCGGCGAAAGTAGGTCGCGCTTTAGCTTATTACGACTATCATAACCGTGCACGTTCAGAACGCATTGGTCAGGTTCAAAAAACGCTTACGGATCTGGCTGAAATTGAAACATCCATTATTGATCAAACAAGTAAACTGCAAACCTTAAAGCAGGAACACGAAACCAAATTACAAAACTTCTATCAATACCGCGCAACACGGAGCGATATTATCGCCCGATTAAATAAGGACATTGAAGTCCAAGGCAAACAACTACAGACTTTACAGGAAAACGAACGCGAACTCGGCAAACTGTTCCAGGGGCTGGAGCAGGAAAAAGCGGTCACGATTGAAATGTATGAAGATATGCCGCCTTTTCATTCTCAAAAAGGAAAATTGAAATGGCCATCCAAGGGCAAGTTATTGAAACGATTTGGAGCTTTAAAAAAAGGCGGTAACTTGAAATGGCAAGGTGTCTTAATTGATGCAGAAACCGGCACCAGTGTTGAAGCCATTAGTGCCGGTAAAATTGTTTTTGCCGACTGGTTTAGAAACATGGGATTGCTAATCATTATTGATCATGGCGACGGCTATATGAGTTTATATGGACATAATCAGAACTTATTGAAAAACACCGGTGATTGGGTGCTTGCCGGCGAAAAGATCGCAACCGTTGGAGATAGTGGCGGTCAAAGTGATACTGCACTTTATTTTGAGATAAGAAAGGGAGCGGAGCCCTTAAATCCATCGCGATGGTGCAGAGGATAAGCGCCTGTAAAATACCTTATTTTACATAGCACTTACTTATTAAATAGTTGTCAGAGATACTTTTCCACGAGTATGCTTGAGCACGATGGGTTTAAACATAAAATGAAATAAAACAGTCCTTCCGGATGGAGCGTCGAATGTATAAAACAAAAAATCTGATATTTACTTTTTTTCTGATGATTTTCTCGGTTTCTTTAGCAATAGCTAATACCGAAGAAAAAAAGCAGAAGATAAAGATGGTACTCTGCCGCTGGACGAATTACGCACCTTTGCAGAGGTTTTTGCAAAAGTTAAAAGCGATTACGTTGAATCAGTTGATGATCGGGAATTACTTGAAAATGCGATAAGAGGTATGCTTGAAGGTCTTGACCCACATTCGGCCTATCTCGACAAAGAATCCTATAGTGAATTACAGGAAGGTACTTCAGGAGAGTTCGGCGGACTGGGCATTGAGGTCGGCATGGAAGATGGCTATGTCAAAGTTATATCGCCTATTGACGGTACGCCTGCAGCAAAGTCAGGTATCGAAGCCGGCGATTTAATTATTAAACTTGATGGAAAGTCAGTCAGAGGAATGTCGTTGAATGACGCCGTTGATATTATGCGTGGTAAGCCGGGTACCGATCTCGAACTATCCATTGCTCGTAAAGGACAGGAAACCCCTCTCGATTTCACCATCACTCGCGCCATTATTACAGCACAAAGTGTTCGCAGTGAAATACTCGAACCGGGTTTTGGCTATGCCAGAATATCAAATTTCCAGACGCATACTGCGGAAGACTTACGTAAAGCAGTCGAAAAACTAAAAAATGAAGCTGATAAAGCTAAAGAAAAATTGAATGGCTTAATTCTCGATTTAAGAAACAACCCAGGAGGTATACTGAATGCAGCTGTCGGTGTTTCTGATCTGTTTCTTGATAGTGGCATGATTGTCTATACCGAAGGCCGTATCTCTGATTCAAAATTGAAATTCACGGCAAAACCTTCCGATGTATTAAAAGATGCACCAATCATTGTATTAGTGAATGGCGGCTCTGCTTCAGCATCTGAAATTGTTGCCGGAGCATTACAGGATCATAATCGCGCTATCATCATGGGCGAACAAACCTTTGGCAAAGGTTCGGTACAAACGATTCTACCGATGAATAGTGAAGCGGCAGTAAAACTAACTACTGCACGTTACTTCACTCCATCAGGCCGTTCTATTCAGGCTTCCGGTATTAAACCGGATATCATCATCGAAAATATCCGCGTTAATAGTGAAAAAACACATAACTACGGCCGAGTTAAAGAATCAGACCTGAGTGGGCACCTTGATAATGGCAACGCTGAGGAAGACAACAAAGAAGTATCAGAAAAGAAAGAAGATGAAAATAAACCTTCACTTGCTGAAACTGACTATCAACTTTATGAAGCATTAAATGTACTAAAAGCACTGGCGATTCAAATGAAAAATACGGGATAATGATTCATATGGACGTGAACAAAAGTAAAAATAAATTATTTTTATTGTTATCTTTTGCTGTCGCTCTTTTCACGACAAACGTTCAAAGCGAACCAACAAATACGCCAACCATTGCTATCCTGATAGATGATCTCGGATATAAATTTAAAGAAGACATACGTGCTTTAGCACTGCCCGGACCTGTCGCCTATGCCATTCTGCCGCATGGCCCACATACTGCAAAAATATCAGCCATTGCTCACAAAAAAGGCAAAGACATAATCTTACATCTGCCAATGCAAGCTGAAGTCATGGACAAAAATGAATTCCTCGGTCCCGGCGCATTAACACTCAATATGACAAGGGAAGAATTTTTCAAAACACTGAATATTAATATTCGTGCCGTCCCAAATTTAATCGGTATTAATAATCATATGGGCAGTTTATTGACGCAACATCCCGGGCATATGCAATGGTTAATGGAAAGCATAAAAAATAATGGACAGTTTTATGTTGATAGCTTAACCAGTGATAACAGTGTTGCAGCACGATTAGCGAAAGAGAATAACGTACCTTATTTAACACGAGACATTTTTCTAGATCATAAACAAGGTAGAAAGTATGTAAGACAACAGTTCTTACAACTTATAAAACTTGCCAAACGTAATGGATCAGCACTCGGTATAGGTCATCCTCACAACAGTACAATAGAAGTATTAGCAAATGAACTACAAAACGTCGGAAAATATGGCGTAAAGCTGGTCAGCATTCAATCATTAGTGCACAAACCAACATCCAATAAGAAATATGCCCAAACCCATAACTAGGGTACTGGTACCACTAGCGCAGGGATGTGAGGAACTCGAAGCCGTTACAATCATAGATCTATTAAGACGTGCTGAAATTAATGTCGTAACCGCTGGTCTGGATTCAAGCCCCGTAACTGCCAGTCGTAAGACAGTACTCATTCCTGATACCGATTTAGATACCGCACTAGAAGATGATTACGATATGGTTGTGCTACCCGGTGGATTACCCGGATCAGATCATCTGGATAGTGACATAAGAATAAAAGAATTATTAATTAAAATGGCTAATAGCGAAAAGTTTACTGCTGCCATTTGTGCTGCTCCCAAAGTGCTATCCAGCGTCGGCTTACTCAAAGATAAAAAAGCCACCTGTTATCCAACAGTACTTGAATCAAATAACGATACTGAGATTACAGGCGAAGCTGTTGTAACAGATGGTAAAGTCATTACCTCACGCGGCCCTGGCACAGCAATGGACTTTGCATTAAGTTTAATAGAGGTTCTTGAAGGAAAAGAAAAACGGGATGAAGTCGAGAGGGGGTTGGTTAGGTAGCCCTTTTACTCTCTCATTATCTTTTAAGATTTATTTCGCCTGTAGACGAAATAGAAATCAAAAGAAATATATTATTTTTTCTCTTGCCATGAGATATATAGCATTAAGACACCCGAAAACCCAAGTAACCAAGAGACAATCGGTACAGATAAAAACTCACCGTGCTTTGTGTTATCCAATGCATAAATGATTGAAGAAGATAAAAGAAAACCGGAACCGACAACAGCTAATACAGTGCGTTGATTATACGCCTTCATCTCATGTCGTAATTCATGAATCTCTTTTGACTTGTTTTCCATTTCAATCTTGCCTTCGTGCAATTGATCAATCACATCAATCACTTTATTAGGTAAATCAGGAATACGATCAATGAGTTTTGGAATATTAACTTTTGCACCTTTTAATACTCCGCGTAATCCAATGCGTTCATCCATCCAGCGTTCCAGTTGTGGCCGCGCTGTTTTCCATAAATCCAGATCGGGATAAAGCTGTCTTCCAATACCCTCAATATTGATAATTGTTTTTTGTAACATAATTAACTGCGGCATAATTTCTACATCAAAACTTTGCGCAATTTGTAATAGACGTTGTAATAGCTCACCAAACGAAATTTCATGCATAGGCCGGTCAAGCAATGGTTCACAGACAGAACGAATCGCTGATTCGAGTTCATCAATTCGGGTTCCTTTTGGCACCCAACCAGATTCGATATGCAAAGCAGCAACACGATGATAATCACGATTAAGAAAAGCCAGGAAGTTATCAGCAAGATAACGTTGATCGAATTCAGTTAATGAACACATGATGCCAAAATCGATTACTTTAACTGTATCAAGATGATTCCCTTCTGCTGGCCCAACAAAAATATTTCCGGGATGCATGTCTGCATGAAAAAAGTTATCGCGAAATACTTGCGTAAAGAAAACTTCAACACCGTATTCGGCTAACCACCTCAGATCAACATTCGCTTCTTTTAATGCTTCTACATCACGAACCGAAATACCTGTAACACGTTCCATTGCCAATACATTGCGTCGTGTTAATTTCCAGTTAATTTCCGGAACAAAATAACGTTCTTGCTCTATAAAATTACGTCTTAACTGTGACGCATTGGCAGCTTCTCTTTGCAGATCCAGTTCGTTAAGTAATGTTTTTTCAAATTCTTTAACGACACCGGTAAACTTTAATGCTTCACCATGTGGGAAATATTTCTCCGCTTTTTCAGCAAGAAGATGTAATAAATTTAAGTCTTTACGGATAACGATCTCAATATCAGGTCGTAAAACTTTAACAATAAAATCTCGGCCATCTTTAAGCGTCGCTCGATGAACTTGTGCAACAGAAGCAGAGGCTAAAGGTGTCTCATCAAACTCCAGAAAGACTTCACTCAAGTCACACTCATAGGCTTCTTCTATGATTTTACGTGCAATCTTTCCAGAAAAAGGAAACACTGCATCCTGCAACTTAGCCAGTTCATTAACAATATCTTCTGGCACAATATCACGACGTGTAGATAAGATTTGTCCTAGCTTGACATAGATAGGCCCCAGTTCTTCCAGCATTAATCGTAAACGTTCTGCTCGTGTTCCCTTTCTTCTTAAGCCAAACCAATTCCATGGAAACATGTAAAAGATAATTCGAAAGGGTTTGAATAACGGTGTGGAAAAAATATATTCATCCAGTCCATATTTAATAAAGACTCGTTGAATTGTTAATAAGCGAAAAAATTGTTCCATTGTTTAATGTTCCTGTATTCGCTTTTCCAATTTATTTAATCTTTGTTCAAATCGATCGACATCATCACGCAACATATCGACTTCTTTATTAAACTCTTCGACTAGCAGATCGTCCGGTAACATATTAATTTCAAAACGCAGGTATTCGCTCATATCATTAGCCAATATTTTACCCGTGTTTGCCACAAAATGAGTTGTACCTCGAAAGAACTTCCCAAGTTGATATGCCATGCTATCGCCGAGCCATTTAGAAAGCGGTTCTTCCACATCAATTTCTATAGCTTGCATAATATTTTGGAAACGTTGTGCGAGGCTGATATCACCAATGATCTGCATATCTGTAGGTAACGTCCCTTTACTTTCTTTTGATGAAGCCATCATTTTTATAAAATTTGTTGGCGTGCCTTTTATTAAAACATCGGGCTTGTCCTGATAATCAGCCTGTATCACCAAACCTTTTTCAGACGGGAATAAAAAAATAGTCAGGTTCGTATTAATAAACTCAAAACCAAGCACCTTCCCTTGTAGTGCAGCGAGAGAACACAATGTTTCTTCATCCAGACTTAGGGCTTTGTTGATTAATATTTCAACATGAGAAACCCATGCAGGCATATTATTTTCAGGTACTGCGCTCATATTTTATAACCCCGATGAATCGCAACAATACCACCAGACATATTATGATATTGTACTCTTTCAAAACCGGCATTTTGCATCATGCTTGCCAATGTTTTCTGAGCCGGATGCATACGAATCGACTCCACCAAGTATTGATAACTGGCTTCATCATTCGCTACCGCTTTGCCAAACATCGGGATTAATTTAAATGAATATTCATCATAAACTTTGTTGAATACAGGAATAACTATTTTTGAAAATTCAAGAATGATTAATTGAGAGCCGTATTTCAGTTTGCTATACATCGAGCGTAATGCGGCATCTTTATCTGTCACATTACGCAAGCCAAAAGCAATAGTCATACAATCAAAACTGTTATCTTCAAACGGTAAAGCTTCTGCATTTCCCTGCACATAATCAATGCCTTTAAATAAGCCTTTATCAAGAAAACGGTTACGTCCTTCCTTCAGCATCTCAGCGTTAATGTCACACAAGGTAACGCGTCCATCATCGCCAAGTTGTTTATATATTAATCGGGCAATATCACCAGTACCGCCGGCCAGATCGAGCACCTGATAGTTTTTTCTGATTGCACAAAGATGAACCGCCTGACGTTTCCATAAACGATGAACACCGAGTGACATGATGTCATTGATGAAATCATATTCGGAAGCAACAGAACTGAAGACATCAGCTACACGACGTGCTTTATCCTCGGTAGGAACTTGTTCATAGCCAAAATGGGTTGTGGGCTGCTCATTCATTAGGTCTTCTAACATAACCGACTTTCTTTAAAGCGTCGAGATAGTTCACCCAGTTGTTATCATGTTCAATACCTAATTCATACAAGTATGACCATGAATATAAACCGGTGTTATGTCCATCATCAAAAATCAGCTTTACAGCATAATTCCCGACCGGTTCAATTTCTGAAATATTGACGTTTTCTTTACCGGTTTGAAGTACTTCCTGTCCCGGCCCATGACCTTTTACATCAGCAGACGGAGAATGAACGCGTAGATATTCGCAAGACAATTCAAACTTCTCACCATCATCATACTCAACTTCGAGTACGCGAGACTTTTGATGCAAATTGATAGCAACGGGATTGGGGTTATTTTCTGACATTATTATTAAACTACCCTTAAAGGATGTAACGACTTAAATCTTCATCTTCTACAAGTTCATTAAGATGATCATTAACATAAGTTTCATCAATATTAATAGACTCACCTTTTTTATCCGAAGCTTCAAAAGACAAAGTTTCCAACAAACGTTCCATAACTGTATGTAACCGACGTGCACCGATGTTTTCAGTATTATCATTAACTTGCCAGGCTATTTCAGCAATACGTAAAATACCATCATCAGTGAAAGTAATATCAACACCTTCTGTCGCTAATAACACTGTATATTGCTCCGTTAATGACGCATCCGGTTCAGTTAAAATACGAACAAAATCATCTGCCACAAGTGCATTTAATTCAACGCGAATAGGCAAACGTCCTTGTAGTTCAGGAATCAGATCAGAAGGCTTGGCAAGATGGAACGCACCCGAAGCAATAAATAAAATATGATCCGTTTTCACCATCCCATATTTGGTTGAAACAGTACTGCCTTCAACTAAAGGTAATAAATCACGCTGTACACCTTCACGCGACACATCAGCACCCATCGTTTCAGAACGGCGCGTGACTTTATCCAGTTCATCAAGAAAAACGATGCCGTGTTGTTCAACATGTTCAATCGCACGCGCTTTTAGATCATCTTCGTTGACCATCTTCGCTGCTTCTTCTTCAGCTAATAATTTTAATGCATCTTTAACGGGTAATTTGCGTGATTGTTTTTTATTACTACCCATGTTTTGAAACATGCCTTGTAACTGGTTGGTCATTTCTTCCATGCCAGGAGGCGCCATGATTTCTACACCAATATTGGGCGCATTTAATTCTGTTTCAATTTCCTTATCATCGAACTTTCCTTCGAGAATCATTTGTCTGAACTTTTCACGCGTTGAGCTAATACTTGAAGATTCCTCATGGTCCTCTTCGCCCATCATTCGCGCAGGTGGTAACAATATATCCAGCACTCTTTCCATCGCTGCCTTGTCAGCCTGATCACGTACTTTATCCATTTCAATTTCACGCGTTTGCTTAATCGCAATATCTGCCAGATCACGGACAATTGATTCAACATCACGACCAACATAGCCGACTTCCGTAAATTTAGTCGCTTCAATTTTTATGAAAGGAGCTTGTGCTAACTTGGCAAGACGTCGTGCTATTTCAGTTTTACCAACACCGGTCGGACCTATCATTAAAATGTTTTTGGGTGTAATTTCGTTTCGGATGGTTTCATCAACCTGTGTACGACGCCAGCGATTACGCAAAGCAATTGCAACTGCACGTTTAGCTGAATCCTGACCAATAATGTGTTTATTCAATTCGGCGACAATGGCCTGTGGAGTTAATTCTGTCATGTTATACGTTTAGATTTTTTGTTATTAATCGAAGCTTTATAATTCTTCAATAGTTAAATTAGAATTCGTGTAAATGCAGGTATCGGCAGCAATACCCAGACCTTTCTCTACAATCTCTCTGGCACCCAGATCGGTATTTTCGAACAAAGCTCTTGCTGCAGACTTTGCATAATCGCCACCAGAACCAATTGCCATAATATGGTTTTCCGGTTCGATAACATCACCGTTACCAGAAATGATCAATGATGTAGATTTATCAGCAACGCAAAGTAATGCTTCCAGTCTGCGTAACATTCTGTCTGTACGCCAGTCTTTTGCTAGCTCAACCGCTGCACGCATTAAATTCCCCTGGTGCTTTTGTAATTTCGCTTCAAAACGTTCAAATAAAGTAAATGCATCTGCCGTTCCACCAGCAAAACCGGCGATAATTTTTTCATCATATAAGCGACGCACTTTACGCGCATTACCTTTCATAACCGTATTTCCCAATGAGACCTGCCCGTCTCCACCAATAACGACGTGACCGTCACGTCGGACAGATAAAATCGTTGTACCTCTATATTGTTCCAATGTGTCTCTCCTAGTAAGCAGGGGCGAATTGTACCCGAGGACTTCAGTAATTCCGATACATAACTGTCTGATATAGGGGTGATTTAGCCAAACTCAAGCAATTAGACTAATCTGCTTTCTTCCGGCGTGCTCTGGGGTGGGTTTTATCGTAAACCTCTGACAAATGTTGAAAATCCAGGTGTGTGTATACCTGAGTCGTGCTGATATCCGCATGTCCGAGTAATTCCTGAACCGCACGCAGATCACTACTGGATTCAAGCAAATGACTAGCAAAGGAATGACGTAGCATGTGGGGATGAACATGATTTGGTAGCCCCTGCTTAATGGCCCATTGTTTCAACCTATTCTGAACTGAACGCGGACTGATGCGTTTACCTCGACTACTGATAAACAAGGCCGGCTTAGTTTCATCAACCATAGTGCTACGACTTTTTAACCATTTTTTTATTGCCTTAATCGCATGTCCGCCAACGGGGACACTGCGTGTTTTATTACCTTTACCTGTGACAGTTAAAATACGATCATTAAAATCGATATCATTTAAATTCAGACTGATTAATTCTGCCAGCCGTAAACCAGAAGAATAAATTAATTCCAGCATAGCTTTATCTCTGATGGCTAATGTATCGTCTTCTTTAATCTCAACAAGCTGTGCTGTTTGATCAGCATCCAGTACTTTCGGTAATTTACGTGGTGACTTAGGAGCAATAATACCTTCGGCAGGATTATTTTTAACTTTGCCTTCTTTTAGTAAGTAACGATAAAACGCTCTGATGGCTGACAGGTTTCGTTGTAAGGATCGACCACCTATTCCCTGTCTATGTCTCGTTGCGACAAAACCTCTCAGTTGTCGGCCATCAAGTTCAGACCACTTATTTATATTTTGTTGTTCGCAATAAGATTCTATATTTTTAAGATCGCGTTGGTAGGCTTTACAAGTATGTTCAGAAAGGTGATGCAACGTCTTTATAAAAGACTCAAGTAATGCTGTTTCCGAGGACTGCATTGATTTTGATTCAAGCCCTTAATTTAAAGAATAAATTAACGTTGCGCTACCCAAGGTTTTAGTATGAAACTCAATACTTCTCCCAGATTCGCTAATAACTCAACACCCATACCAGGTTGAAAACGTTCAGCATCAAAACTGCCAATTGACATAATGCCTCCCCAACCTTGTCCGTGTAGCGGTATCATCACTGAAGAGGCAATCTGGTCACCGTCATCACCAAACAAAAAAACCTGTTGCTGACGTTTCATACGTCCACTTAAGGGTAGTCGCTTTTCAATAATACTTTTAAATAATGACTGCTCGGCAGTTTCTGTACCAGCGAATTCATCCGTTGGAAAACTATCAACAAATGCCGGGTTAGCAAACAGGCGAACAACAACACGATCAGCACGGAAGTTTTTCTTCAGGTTTTCATAAAGTGTATTGAAAATATCTTTTGGGTCATCTGCATCCATTAACGTTAATGCCAATTGATGCATACGCCGCGCAAGTTCTTCATTCTGCCTTGCGATTTCGATTAATTCATGCAAACGTTTCCGCGATAAATCATTTTGTTCTCGTAGAACAGCAACTTGTCTTTCTACCAAGGACACGGCACTACCATGTTGATGCGGTATATTAACTTCTGCTAGTACATCAGGCCGTTTATTAAAAAAATCCAGGTTGTTTTTCAAATACTCGGCAACCATACCTTCCGTAATGGCATTTGATTCCAGGTTTTTTTTCTTCCTGCACACTCATAGTTCTACTTTCCCCTCAAATACAGTTGTCGCAGGGCCAGTCATATAAACGGGCTCACCTTCTCCAGCCCAGCTCAACGTTAAATGACCTCCGCGTAATTCTGCGTCTATTGTCCCTTCCAAATACCCCTGCTGGCAAGCAATAACCATCGCTGCACAAGCGCCGCTGCCGCACGCTAGCGTTTCTCCAGAACCACGCTCATAGACACGTAATTTAAAGGCTTTTTTATTAAGTATTTGCATAAAACCGACATTAACACTGTCTGGAAATAGCGCATTGAGCTGTAGAGCAGGCCCAAGCACACTGACAGGAGCTATATCAACATCATCCACAATAATGACAGCATGCGGATTTCCCATAGAAACGGCAGAAAAAGTGATTTCATCTTCGTCTTGTAGAGGGCTTTCCTCGAGTATCAGATTATATTGCTCGGTATATTCATCCGTTTGCATTGGAATTTTTGCCGGTTCAAATTCCGGAATGCCCATATTAACGGTAACACGGCCATCATCGTTGATATGTAAAACGAGAGCCCCGGCTCCGGTTTCTGCGACAACCTCGCTTTTATCTACCAGGCCTTTTTCTTTCAAATAGACAGCCGCACAACGTGCGCCATTACCGCATTGCATAACTTCGCCACCATCAGCATTGAATATTCGGTAACGTACATCAGCATCATCACTTTGAGACGGTTCCAATAATAAAACCTGATCGCAACCGATACCAAATTGACGATCGGCGATATGCCTGACTTGTTCACGACTCAAATTGACAGATTGCGAGAAACTGTCAAAAACGACAAAGTCGTTACCAATACCGTGCATTTTAGTGAATGGATATAACATCTGCGTAGGGTACAACCTATCTAACAACCGTCATAGTGTCGAATCACAATTTATTGTAAATCTAGTCTGGGCTTTTAACCATTTCGGTAATATGCAACGTGGACGTTGGGAAAGCGCATTCTGCACCATGTGATTCAATAATATCGATTACCTTAAGCAAAACATCCTGCTTGACCTCATGGAACTCAATCCAGTTAGTGGTTTTTGTAAACGTGTAGATGAAGAAATCCAGTGAAGAGGATGCAAACTCGTTAAAATTCACAATCAAGGTTTGATTTTTATCGATATCATCATGATCTTTCAACATTGCTTTAACATCCGCAATGATATCCTGCATTTTCAAGACATCATCATAGCGAATACCAATCGTTTCCTTGATACGACGATTAGACATACGGGACGGATTTTCAACCGAGATGCTAGTAAATATTGCATTCGGCACATACAAAGGACGTTTTTCAAACGTTCGTATTGTTGTTAATCGCCAACCTATTTTTTCAACCGTACCTTCTATCTCTTTGTCCGGAGATCGTATCCAGTCACCGACATCAAACGGGCGATCCATGTATATCATAAAACCGCCAAAGAAATTGGCTAAGAGATCACGCGCAGCAAAACCAACGGCAATACCGCCAATGCCACCAAAAGCCAGTACACCGGAAATACTGTAACCCAGTGTTTGCATTACAACCAGCATAGCGGTGATGATGATAGAAATGCGTAATAATTTCGCTATCGCATCAGCTGTTGTCTGATCAAATTCTTCGCCGGCAATCTTTTTCTTTTCGATGATATTTTTTTCAGCTCGCCCGATAAATCTGACCAAAAACCAGCTTAGAGCAAAAATAACACCGACATCACGTAGTGGAGATACAGCACCAAATATTGCTGCACCCGTTTCGTTTTTTATAATTTCGGCAGCAAAACTCAGCCCGATAACCCAGATCAAAAACACAAGTGGTTTTCGCGCAGCATCAAGCAACGCATCGTCCCAATAGGTTCGAGTACGTTCCAGTTTGGTAACCAGTTTGGAAAGCACTCTTTTTTGAATCCAATTTATTAATGCTGTGACAAAAACAACTATAAAGACCTGTACTATCCAGTTTTCATCTTTTAAATAAGATTGTACCCATTCGAAAAAATCTGACCAACTCATTGTATTACCCTTTAAGTCAACTTTTATAAACAATATGATTAATACACAGGGGAAACACTGTAACCCTGTTTTTCCAATAAGGCGAGCACGCCTTCCTTACCGGCAAGATGCATAGCACCAATAGCAATAAATGCATTACCTTTTTTCAGAAAAGCTTGCATACGTTCAGACATAATATGGTTTCTGTCCTGAATCAGCTTTTTCATCAACTTCTTATACACTGGCTTATTTTCCATAGAAAAACGCTGCGCATAATTATACAAACCACTTAAATCACGTTTTAAATAAAGCGCTTTCATTGCATAAAAGTCCTGTTCAACCAGATCATAATGACAAACCGTATCCGTCAACAATTTAACCTGTTCAGGAATAGTCAGATCACTAAAAAGCGCCCCCTGCTCTTTTAGAGTTTCCAGACCCGCAACTTGCGAGCCATTTTGTTTCGCTAGAGATAACAAGACCATATCTAATGGCTCACCGTCATCAGATGGGTAATTCATTAATAGAAATGCTGCCCATGGTTTCATCACGGATACAGCATCGGCTCCCAATCGATATGCGGCTAATATCTCTTTTGTATTATCATAAATAGGTTTATCGACAAGACTTGATAATAATGTGCCATCATTAAAAAACATAGATTGCGAAAATAACGTCAACTGCTCCATATCAGGCAATGCTTCCATTGCAAATTGGCTGGACTCATCTAACGCTTTGCTAACCGGTGCAGGCAGGGTTGTTATTTCAGTATCAGAAACATGGATAGTCCCAAAGAGATAGCTTATTTTCGCGCCTGCTTTACTGATTTTCCAGAGTAATCCTTGCGAATGCTTTATTTGCTCTGCTTGAGCATGATTTTCTTGCAGCGGCTCACATTGAGAAGAAATTAATTCTTCCGCATTAGGGTTACTTATGTTGAAGAAGCATAATAATAAAACGTAAATTAATTTATTAGCTAAGCGCATAGTCACCTAAATCCAGCTCAGGTTCTTTTTCAATATTTGTAATAACATCAGATCGTTTTTTCCATAAGTCAGTCTGTTTCAATTCATCTAATGAGTTACCAAAGTGTCCATGCATACGAATCAAGCGAGATTGCAACTCAACACTGTCTGGAATATTTGCCTGTTCTAAAATTTGTATTGCCCCTCTCTGATTATTACACGCTAACACCATATCACAACCGGCATTGAGCGCGGCTTCAGCACGTTCAGGATAAGAGCCGATTATTTCTGCGCCCACCATGCTTAAATCATCGCTAAAAATCGTGCCCTGAAATTCCAGATCCTGTCGCAACACTTTCTTTAACCAGAACTCAGAAAAACCGGCAGGGTTTTTGTCGACTTTTGAATAAATCACATGCGCCGGCATCAAAGCAGGTAAACCAGCATGAATCATTCTTTCAAACGGAATTAAATCATGCATTTCTATATCAGCAAATGTGCGTTCATCATAAGGAATCGCAACATGCGAATCTTCAACAACAGAACCATGTCCGGGAAAATGTTTCCCAACAGCGGCCATACCAGCTTCTTTCATACCTTTCATATAAGCGCGAGCAAGTCTGGCAACATTTTCAAGATCGCTATCGAAGGCACGGTCACCTATTACCTGACTGATTGTGCCACCAACATCAAGCACAGGCGCAAAACTGAAATCAACATCCACGGCTAATAGTTCTGCCGCCATTAACCAACCCGCTTGCTGCGCCAGAGATTCAGCTTGTTTTATTGTTCCGCATTTACTGAATAAAGCACAAGCAGGTAAGCGACTAAATCCTTCACGAAAACGTTGTACGCGACCACCTTCATGGTCAACAGCAATTAATAACCGAGGTTGGCGTAATTCATGAATTGATTTTGTTAATTCGTTTATCTGCTCGACTGATTCAAAGTTACGCGTAAATAAAATAACACCACCAACATGCGGATGACATAGCATTTCGCGTTCATCTGCTTCTAACTCAAGGCCGCGCAAATCGCACATAACAGGGCCTAATAACATTTTACGAATACTCACGTTTTACTTATTTCCTTTATATCCATTTTATCTCTTAAGGTATCACCTAATAAATTAATAGATAATACTAAAGACAGAATAGCAAAACTCGGCGCTAATACCATATGCGGCGCAATAAGCATGTAGCGTGAGCCATCACGAATCATACTACCCCAGGATGCTGCTGGTGGCTGAACACCTAAACCCAAAAAAGACAAGCCCGCCTCTGCTATCACAACACTGGCAAAAGCAAACGTCATTTCAACAATAAGTGGCGCCATAATTAATGGCAAAATATGTTTTAACGCAATAATAAAATGCGTAGTTCCCAGCGCATGTGCCGCGCTAATATGATCACTGTTCTTTACCGTTAATGTTTGTACTCTTGCCAAACGCGCAAAACCAACCCAGCTAACAATAGACAGTGCAATAATGGCATTCATCAATCCCGGACAAAGTAATCCGGCTAAGGCAATAGCAAGTAAGATTCCAGGAAAAGCAATAAATAGATCGATAACCATGATTAAACACTTGTCCCAAAAACCACCAAGCCAGGCTCCCAACAAGCCTAAAAACGTACCGAGCAAAAATGAAATAGATACAACAATAATGGCAACAGTTAATGAAGTACGCGCACCCATGATTAAGCGTGCACTGATAGAACGACCGAGATCATCATAACCTAACCATTGTTCCCAGGTTGGCGATAATAAAATTTTATCCAGAATAATTTGATCCGGATACAAAGGTAATACGGGAGCAAGAATAGCCAAGGCTATCCAGACTAATAATATAAATAGCGGTAAAGAGTAAACAGTCTTCATAAGTCCAGTTTTACTCTTGGATCAAGTCGAGTATAAAGAAGATCTGTTAATAGATTAACAAATACATAAGTCACACTGATGAGTAATACACAAGCCTGCACAACGGGGTAATCCCTTTTCTGTATTGACTCAATCATTAATTGACCGATTCCCGGCCATGCAAAAATTGTTTCAGTAATAACCGCACCGGCTAACAGCGCGCCGAATTGCATACCCAAAATAGTGATGACAGGTAAGGCTGCATTTCGTAATGCATGTATAACCAAGATTCTAACTTCGCTTAATCCACGTGCACGTGCTGCACGAATATAATCTTCTTGTAATACTTCCAGCACTGAAGCGCGGACCATACGCGACAGTATTGCAGCTAATGCAGTACCTAATGTTAATGCAGGAAGTACGAGAGAGTAGACACCTTCATTACCGCTTACCGGGAACCAGCCTAACCATAAGGCAAAGATTATGATTAATATCGGACCCATTACAAAATTGGGAATAGAAACACCTAACATCGCTGTCATCATAGCCAATCGATCACAGATAGAGTCTTTATAAACTGCCGCAAGTACGCCTAAAGGTAAAGCAATAACAATAGCAACCAGCATACTGATAATACTTAATAGTGCGGTTGCTGGTAGTCGTTCCATTAATAACTGATTTACGGCACGTTTAGTGTGTAAGGACTCGCCTAAATCAAAATGCGCTATACCCGATAAATATTGCCACCATTGTTGTATTAGAGGTAAATCAAGACCTAAAGCATGACGTAATGCTTCTCTGTCAGCCGGTCGAGCTGTTTCACCCAGCATTACTTCAACTGGATCACCCGGAATGATATGAATCAATAAAAAAACCAGCGTTGTTATTCCAAACAGAACAAAAGCAGCTCCGCAAAGGCGTTTAATCAAATAATTTAGGAACACGGTATCGTTTTATTTATTAATTTGGTTCATGTCTACCTGATATCAAGCTACAATAACTATAACAGTTATGGATTAACTGATAATGCCTTGAGGCAAAAAAAATGTATAAATTTGATAATGAAGAAGAAGAACAGGCTGAAACTAGCCAATCATCAATGTCATCATTTAATGAAGCCAGTAAAGATGTACTGAGCGTAGTCGTTCGATTATGTGGTTTAATGTTGTTGTTTATTGGACTCTGGATTGCAATACAGGTTTTCAATGAGGCACTTGCGCTTTATAAAGATCCGGCAAATATTGAACGCATGGCTTCTGCCATAGAAGCCGGTTCTAACATCGATAAAAGTGTTGCGCCAATACGTAACAGTATTCTTGGCGAAGACGAGGTAAACAGCGATGTAAAAGCGACAGTGAAAGAGAATACAGAAGGATTTCGTATTTCCTACTTCATTGCCTGGATTGTAGATTTATTATTGCTATTATTGCTCGCAAGAATTTCTATTATGGCAATTAAAACCGGTGGTGAGCTGGCTCTTTACGATGCACAGATAAAAAAGTTTGCCCGACAACTGGTTAAAGCTAACAAGGAATAAAGTCTGTTGTGAATGTCTGGAAAGATAATTCACTTCATTTTATCAGCTAGCAATTTTAGAAGCTTCCCAACTAATTATGCATTGTTTGCGTATTTTCCCCCAACGATACTCTCCAGTTATGCCTGTTGCTCTAATAACCCTGTGACATGGAATCAGAAATGCTACCGGATTTGCGCCTACAGCTGTTCCAACTGCGCGTGATGCCTTCGGGTTAGCTATTATGTTCGCGAGTTGTCCATACGTAGTTAATTTTCCATAGGGTATTTTTAAGAGTGCTTTCCAGACACTGGTTTGAAAATTAGTCCCCTGCACATGTAGCACTAACTCTCGTTGTTTATTATCTTTTTCAAATATTGAATTAATATAGGGCTTGGTCATTTTTTTGATTCAGTAATAGATGCCAGCTGCCACTGTTTTTCCAGTTCAGTAAATTGATTCGAATATTGCTTATTATCAAGAAAAGATAACTGACAAATGCCGCGATCAGTTATAGCAATGAAAGCATAACCAAAAGGTGTTTCATGAACGCCATACTTAATATTTAAACCTTTGCCTTCCGCTTTGTATTCGCCCGGCGTCATCGCTTCCAGATTAATAAACTGATCATGCAGACGAGAAGTGCTGCTTAAACCCAATTTATAACTGACTTTATTAATTGATGTGGACTCCATTAATAAAGCCTTAGCGTATTCAACTGTTAGACTTTGTAAGAATCGGTTCGGAGATATCCCTGCCCAACGGGTAAACATTCGTTGGAAGTGAAACTTGCTTAGATTCAAATGATTTGCAACCTGTTCTAGTGATGGCTGCTCGTCAACATTTGAGGAGATATACTTAATCGCTTCTGCTATGCGTTCATAATCAGTCATGATGTAACTAACTTAACCGATTATTTTAATAATTTCGATCTGAATCTTGCTGAATGTGACTATTCGTGTGTTTCCGCAGATGATTCTGTATTTTCATTTCTTAATTGCCGCATAAACTGTCGGCGTTCTTCCGGTAACATATTTTGTAGTTTTTCCCTGAATGCTTTACGTTCTTCTTTTGTCATACTTTGCATCTTCTCTTTCATCATCAGACGTTTTTCTTTCATTTTCTCACGAAAAGCTTGTCTTTCTTCTTTAGTCATGTTTTTAAAACGCTGGCGTAATTCTTTACGTTTTTCTTCAGGAAGGTTTTTAAACCATTGTTGGCGTTTTCTAATATTTAGTTGCTGTTCAGGCGTCAGGTTTTTAAATCGTTCGAATCGTTGCTTGATCTTTTTCTTTTTTTCCTCATCCATGGACTTCCAACGTTGCATACGTTGTTTTGCCTTTTCCCGCTGTACATCAGACATATTTTGCCAACGACTTACACCTTTCTGAAAACGTTTTTGACGTTCTGCTGGCAAGCTATCCCATTCTTCTCTTAAATTTTTTAGTACAGTCTGTTCTTCTGCTGACAAGGAATCCCAGGCAATACCTTCTTCAGCAAACGAAGTTACTGTAAACAAAGACAGCAATAGCAATGTTAATAATTTAATTTTCATTATCAATATTCGTTTCTAAAATTTTTTCAATTTCATTATCTTCTAATATTTCAAGGTCCAGCCATTCACCTTGCTCCGTTTCCCATTCCCCCAGAAACTCCAAAAAATCCATTGATGGTATTGTTGCCTGTTGTTCATCATTTGTTAGCTCTTCTGCATATAACGATGAAATTGAAAAGAGTAATAAAACACATACACTAACTCGGCAAGCCATCTTCTTCCAACCACTCATAAAACTCCAACTCTTCATATAATTCAAAACTGCCTGAAGAAGAGATTAACTCAATATCTTCCACTGGAATGCTTTGCATTGATGTTGGAGAATGCAATAGTAGTGAAACGGCAAGCAGCATAACGCAGGCAGTTGCGATACCGCCTATTACAAAACCTCGTTTATTTCCTGACCAGATAGCACGATTTTTAGAATTAACTTTATCAATTGCATCTGCATGAATCTGACGAATATTCGATAGGGTATTAGCGTCCAGCGAATCAATACTGTTATCCAGACTTCGCTTGATATTCGAATTAAGTTCGTCTTCATTTATTTTTGTCATAATCAATCACCAATGTTGATCGAGTTTATCGCGCAATGAATGTATCGCTCTTGAATAATGAGTTTTCACACTTCCAACAGAACACTTCATTACCTTCGCCGTTTGCTCAACATTATAACCTTCCCATGTTCTTAACAAAAAAGCCTGTTGTTGCCGCAGTGGTAAAGCATGAATAATCCTATCCAATTCATCAATGCGTCGTTCTGCTTGCAATAGTTGTTCTGGCGTTCTTGCCTTTTCATCTTCTGCTTGCTGAGCGTGATCTTTTGACTCATTTTCTTGACTACTAAACCAGCCACGAAATTTATTCCTGATCTGATTTCGTCGATACCAGTCTTTGATTCGGCTTTGTAGAATGGTTGTAAATAAAGGCCCCCATTCCTCCTTATTCCGATCAGCATATTTTTCAGCTAATTTAAACATAGCATCCTGCAATATATCCAAAGCTTCGTCTTTATTACCCGTTGCAATTTCGGCCATGCGAAAAGCACGCTTTTCGACACTGGAAAGAAAAGCATCAAGCTCACGATGTTCTTGCAACATTGGATTCCTTTGTAATTTACTATTAAGTCAGGTTGTTTCATTTGTGAATATTCACGTAACCGGAATAATTTCCGGTTACATGATTATCAAATAATTATTTACACTCAGCAATGTCAGCCTAGCTTTCTACACTATCATTGCGGCGTTTCATAAATTTTTCTTTTGCTGCCTTAGCCGCTTCACGTTCTTCATCATTAAGCTGTCCATCACCGTCTGCATCAAAACGTTTTACAATTCTGGCACGACGTTTTTCCTTCGCGGCTTCTCTTTCGGCATCACTGATTACACCGTCACCGTCCGTATCCATACGTTTCTTTCTTTTCGCTTGGCGCTGTTGTTTAGCAACTTCACGTTCTGCGTCGCTTAACTTTCCATCACCATCTGTATCGAAACGTTCAAGCATTTTCTGCTTACCTGCCTCTTTTAATGCCTGACGTTCAGCCTCATTTAATTTACCATCACCATCGCTATCAAACTTTTCTTTTATTTCAGCTCTTTTCGTTTCCCAATCTATATCACTTTCTGAAAAAGCTGAAGGGCTTAAACCCAAATAAGATGTTGAAAATAACAAGGCTGCTAAATATCTGCTTTTAATAATATTTTGTAACTTAATCATAGTTGTTCTCCACGAAAATTAATGTTTTTACACCCTTACTAACGCATGACTTATGGTTCGGTTGACAAAAAAATAAATATTTTTCATGGTATCTTCAGAGCACAACAATTAAACTGAGTTATAAGCTTAAAAGGTATTCAAACGCTATGTAAATGTTGCTTCATGTAGCAACATAAAAAGATTAACAGAAACATCATGAAAACTTTTCTATACATTGCAATAAGTTTAGTCGCTGGCAGCATAGTCGGTTTTGGGGCGGGCATTGTTGCTTTTCCTTATTTGTTTCCCCCTCCCGCTGTACATGAACAAGTTACAGACAAAGAATCTAAAAAGGTTGTTGCTACAGGAAAATTTATTCATGCTAACCCGTCAGATCCGATACATTTCGGCGAGGGCAGTTTAACCATCTATAAAGATTTATTGCATCTGCAAGCTGATTTTAAGGTAGGACCTGGGCCCAAATATCATGTCTATCTCGTTCCTGAAACAAATGTTTCTCCAGATACCGATATTCAAAATACAATGTATGTTGACTTGGGTCGCCTAAAAGCATTCGAAGGAAGTCAAAACTATCCTATACCAAACAGTATCAACTTAAATGATTATCAATCGGTTGTTATATGGTGTGAACAGTTTAATGTACTTATTTCGCCTGCGAATATCAGCTTTTAGTGAATAAGCAGCGTCTATTATGTCAGTAATCGAAGAGCATTGACCAAGATAAAACTAAAGTTATCCCTATCGTGAGCCGATAAGCTGAATACTGAATAACTAACAGGTATTTAGTATGAGACATCAACGTAAAAAATCAGCTCAGGACGATGACCGTCGAAACAATGATCGTGTTTCCGCGAAACTTGATATCATCGCTATTGTTGAGGAAAAAGAAGCCGCCATCATGATGCGTAATCTGTCCGGTAATGGTATACAAATAACCGAACCTTCCGAGATTGAAATGTACCCTGAGCAGAAATGTCAAATTCTGATTAAAGAAGGAAGTACTTTTTTAAAACTTGATGCAAAAGTCGTCTGGAAAGAGTTTGGACTAATTGGCCTTTGCTTTAAAAAGCAAAACCATATCGTTCAAAAGAAAATCAATAAACTAACTCAACGATTATCAATGATTGCTCTGACAGACCAAGGTTTAACCGGCCTGGCCTAAATCTTTATTCATCATATGATTCGCTGTTTGAGTAAATGATGACATCAGTTGCTGCTTAAACATTGTATCAGCGTCCATATCATCCAGTGCTTTTTGCATACACATCAACCACTGGTCGCGTTCTTCTGTTCCAATCGGAAAAGGCAAATGTCTAGCACGTAACCGAGGATGTCCAAAAGCGGCAATATAACGATCCGGCCCGCCCATCCAACCGCTGAGAAACATATAAAATTTTTCACGCGAACTTCTCATATCTTTCGGATGTAGATCACGAATCAATTTTGATTCAGGTAAAGTTTCCATATAATCATAAAACAAAGTGACCAATTTTTGCAGACCTTCATCACCACCGATACGCTCGTACGGTGTTGCTATTTTATACTCATTCTCACTCATCATTAATAACAACCTCTGTACCTTCTTCTATCAAATCAAACAATTCAATAATTTCATTATTACGCATACGCACGCAACCTCGTGATCCGGGTGTTCCCATATCAACATCATCAGGAGAACCATGTATATAAATATAACGATCGTGACTGTCGACACAAACACCATTTTTCAAACCTTTATTCTTTCCTTCTTCAGTCCCACTGAGCCAAAGTATACGTGTTAAAATCCAGTCTCGTTCTGGGTGCAATTCACGTAATGCTGGCTCATATACTTCACCTGTTGCAATCCTGCCAACAAAAACTGAATTTGTTTTAGCTCCATCACCAATTTTTTCAGAAATGACATGTAATCCTCGCGGCGTACACTCGCTATTAACTAATTCACCCGACCCATTTCTAGCTGTCGAAATGGAATAATGTTTAAGCTGTTTCTCCGCGTCAAACAGCGTTAATGTTTGTTCTTTAATTGATACTTCAATATACATAAATATTAAATACTACTGTCTTATTGTATTTATTAACGAGTCAAAATTACCATCCGTGTTTAACTGATAACCTTTAATATTACCTTGTAGAGCGGCAACATTATCCTCATACCATAATGGTATTGCAGGTAAAGTTTCAAATAAAATTTGTTGCAGTTCTCGATAATACTCTGCTTGTTTTGCTAACAACGGTGCCTGTTCTGCTTTTTCTATTAATGCATCAACCTGTTTATTATAAAAACGTCCACGATTTGCACCATCCGGCGGAATTGAATCACTATGAAAAACATATCTAAAAACATCTGGCATCTTTAAACCAACCCATGACAAACTGTACATCTGGAAATGCCCTGTTTTTATATCGCCATAAAACGTACCCCAATCATAGCTGCGAATATCAATTTTAATACCCACTTCTTTTAATTGGCTTTGAATAATAGTTGCCAGTCTCAAACGAAACGGATCGTTTGAAGTTTTATAACTTATTTCCAGAGGAGTTTGCTTATTATATCCAGCCTGGCTAAGTAACGCTTTCGCTTTTCCCGGATTATATTCATAACCCGATAAAGCACTATTACCCGCCCAGTGACTTGCCGGAAAGATAGCTCCGGCTTTGCGCGCAGAGTTTCTCATAACATATTGAATAATTGCATCGCGATCTATGGCATAAGCTATAGACTGCCGAACCAGATTATTCCCGGTAATAGAGTCCTCAAGGTTAAAACCAAGATAAGTATAGGTATCACCCTGCTTTTGTTTCACCTGAACAGATTCTCGTTCTGATAACCATGTAATTATTTCAGGTGATAAGTTTCCCTGAATAATATCAATTTCATCTCGTAATAATTTCAATACCCTGACCGTTGGATCTTTTAGAGTTATAAACTCGATTAATTGTTTATCTTTAAGCCGAATTAACTTTAATTGAGCATCATCTCTCCATTCATGTAGTTTCATTTCGCCATTTCCGATAGGGTAACGATTAAAACCGTGTTGTTGTGAAATTAATTTCTCTGGAAGAATACCGATGACAAGGCGCCCCGGGAAAATCGGATCGGGTCGCGTCAAATGAAAGTCAATCGTATCGTCATCGATAACAGTAATTGATTCGATCATCTCAATTGATGCTCTGTGAGGTGAAACGTTTTTAGGATTAAGTACCGATTCATACGTCGCTTTTACATCATGCGAAGTGAGTGGCTCACCATCATGAAAGTCGCGTCGATCAGTATTTAATGTAAATCGATAATGGTCCAAAGCTAGTTGTTCCCAGCTCGCCAAGTCAGGTTTCACCTGAAACTGTTCATCAAAGTCTATCAGGCTGCGGTAAATCAACCGGGTAATACGATAAGAGATAGCATCCGTGGCAAAACGCGGATCTAGTGTGACAGGCGCAGCGTTTAAACTAAATGCAATACTATTTCGATTAGAATCGGCACAAGCAGATAATAATATTACAAAGCTAAGTAATAATATTAATTTAACTTTGTTCACTATCTAGTAAACACAGCAATGGATTCAACGTGAGCTGTATGCGGAAACATATCCATCACGCCAGCTTGTTTCAATTTGAATTTTTTTTCGTTAACCAGTATTCCTGCATCACGAGCCAAAGTAGCAGGATTACAGGAAACATAGACAATGCGCTCAACATTCTTAGTATTCAATGCAGAAATAATTTCTTTTGCACCTGTGCGTGCAGGATCGAGTAATATCTTGTTATATGACTTTTTCATAAAATCATAATCCTGATCGAAGTCAGCCAAATCTGCAGCATAGAATTCAACATTATCAACACCGTTCATTTCTGCGTTGTGTTTTGCTCGTTGAACAAGCCCTTCATCACCTTCTACACCGACTACGCATTTCGCTTTGCGTGATAGCGGCAAGGTAAAGTTACCAACACCACAAAACAAATCCAATACATCATCATTTTCATTTACTTCTAACAGTTCCAGTGCTCGATTAATCATTTGCTGATTAATTTCCACATTAATCTGTGTAAAATCGATAGGCTGAAAATAGATACTCAGATCATATTCTTTCAACCTGTAGAACAGCTCCTGATCATCACCTTTATCAAGACGATGTACTGTTTCATAACCACCGGGTTGCAGATAAAACTTAAAGTTATGCTGCTGTTCAAATTCTTTTAATTGATTCAGATCGTCTTCTGTAAACTCTGTAAGATGGCGCATGACTAATGCAATACCGTTATCACTGACCGCCACTTCAATTTGTGGAATTTGATCTCTAATCGACAGGTTTTCAATTAACGCTTGTAAATCTGATATTTTGTGACCGACATCTGGATGCAATACTTCACAATGTTTTATGTCAGCAATGAATGGACTACGTTTTTCACGGAAACCAACTAATACACGTTCTTTTTTAAGAACATACTTCACACCCAATCGTGCTTTGTGTCGATAACCAAAAACAGGTCCTGTTAATGGCGGCAAGATTTCTTTTGTTTCGACGTGACCCAAATGCGTGAACTGCTCCAACAATACACTTTGTTTATGTTCGATCTGTGCTTCCGCACTCATGTGCTGCAAACTACAACCGCCACAATAACCAAAATATTCACAACCGGGCTCAATACGCTGTTCATTCGCCTTTAGTACGTTTTCAGTCACACCTTCAGAAAACTTTGCACGGGTTGACACATACTTAAACTCAACTTCTTCATCAGGAAGCGCATTGTCGATAAAGACAACTTTTTCATTAACGTGTGAAACACCACGTCCTTCGTGTGATAAAGATTCGATATCAGCTTTGAAAAGTCCTTCCGGAATTTTATTACGACGGCGTCTGCCCATAGATTTAACCCCAGCTATTAACCAGCTTGCCAGACTTCAAGAAATTCTTTCAAATGCGGTTTACTATCATCGTTCAATAATTCTTGAACTTGATTGCATTCATTCTGATACTGATTATCCGTAAAACGTCCACGAATTAATTCGTAACGTAGATAGACAAGATAGGTATTTAATACATCTGTTTCACAATAATTACGAATCGACTCAATATCGCCACCATGATAACAATCCCAAACCTTATCACCACTCATACCCATTTTCCCGGGGAAACCGAGTAATGTTGCGATTTGATCCAGTGGTGCTTTTGTTCCCGGCATATAACCTGCAATCACATCCATTAAGTCAGTGTGTCGACTGTGATAACGCGATAGATAATTATTCCATTTAAAACTTTGATCATCTTCACCGTTTTCCCAGTAACGCTGTGCGACAACACTGTGTAACAAAGAACGATAATGTAAAACTGGCAAATCAAAACCACTGCCATTCCATGAGACTAGTGTCGGTGTATAACGCTCTATCCCCTCAAAAAAACGCGTAATGATTTCTTTTTCATTAGCATCAACATCACCTAAAGACCAGACACTGAGTTTACCGTTAGATTTCAAGACAACAGAAATGGCCACGATTTGATGTAAATGATGACGTAAGAAATCTGATTTTCCATCGGTTTCTTGTCTACGATGACTAAACATCAACTCTGCAGCCGCATCTGCTTCCAAACCTTCCAAGTTATAAAGTTTTTTACCTGACTCAATGTCAGGAACTGTTTCAATGTCAAATACAAGAATATTCATGATTTTTACGTTTTGTTATAAAGCAAAAGAGTATATATTAATTATATTAAAAAGCTGCATGAGGTAGAAACCAATGACGTCTTACCGTGGAAGTTGTGATTGTGGAGAAATTGAATACGAATTTCAGGATGAGCCAATGAACGCCGTATTCTGCTACTGTAAAACCTGCCAGTTACATACTAATTCAGATAAATGGCGAGGCGTATGGGTTGCATTTAGTAATTTTAACTATATTAAAGGAACGCCTTCCAGCTTTACTGCTCTTGGTGATTCAGGTAGTGAAACTCATCGAGAATTTTGTCCTAACTGTGCTACCGTTATCGGACTTAAGTGTGATGGTTTTGATTTGTACTCATTAGCAGCAAGCACCATTGAAGGTGGTGATAAAATTCTGCCTAAGATGCTTATATACACATCAGCTGCGCCTAGCTGGACAATTTTCCCTGAAGGAATTCCTAAGTACGATATCTTACCACCGAGTAATGATGGCTAAGCATTATGTCGGCATTCGATCAAAATACAGACTTTTACCAAACTGATACTTGGAGCATTTGTTTTGTGTCAAAGCCTATTTCAATCGAGTTTCAATTAGTTTTCATACAATTTTAATCTGACACAATTTTTTTTGATCAATGCAATAATCACTACCCAAATTATTTACCAGTTTTCAATAGAAGTTCGAAGATCAACCTCAAACGACCATGCAGTTTTTGATTGTTTATAAAGGTATTCGTATGCATCAACAATTCCTTCCAGATTCATCATACCTTCGTCTCCCTGTTCTTTTGCATAATCAGGGAATAATGTTTTTATTTTTTCACCATTAATTGGTCCATCAATAATAATATGTCCTATATGAATACCTTGTGGCCCGTATTCTTTTGCAATAGCTTGTGCAAATGCTCTTAAAGCTGCTTTAGAGGAATTAAATGCAGAATAACCAGCGCGTCCACGAAGAGAAGCACTTGCACCTGTATAAATTAATGTACCTTTTGCATTGGGTTGCATTCTACGAATAGCTTCTCTACCAAATAAAAATCCCCCAAAGCAACAAACTTTCCATGCATCAGTAAAGTAGTCCGTCTCCATATCAATTAATTGTCCTCGGAAATTATTACCCGCGTTATAAATAGCAATATCTAATTTTCCTGAGTGGCAGGCTGTTTCAAATAATTCATGGACTTGATCTTCAACTGTACAGTCTGTAACAAATGCCGTTGCTTCTCCGCCAGAGTCTTTTATTTTTGAAACAACTTTATCTAATTTAGATTGTGTTCGCCCTGCTACATAGACATGCTTACCAAGAGATGCAAAACGCTTACAAAGAGTTGCTCCAAGGCCTTCTTCAGCCCCTACACCTATAATTATTGCTTTATCCATAGTCGTAAACTTTCTACCTAGAAATCTAAATTAAATATAATAAAACTTAAGAATTCTCTATTCAATTTCCGGTTTGGGTTAGTAGAATACTTAATTTGGAAAAACATTCGTAGAAAGATATCTATCACCTCGATCACAAATGATTGAAACTATCACTGCATTTTCGACTTCTTTTGAAAGTTGTAATGCCGCTGCCATTGCACCTCCCGAAGAGATGCCAGCAAAGATTCCTTCTTTTGCACCGAGTGCTAGCGTTGTTTCTTCTGCAAGATCTTGTGTCATATCCATAATGCGATCGACACGTGGTTTCTCGTATATCTTTGGCATGTATTCTTCTGGCCAGCGTCGTATGCCGGGAATTTTTGCGCCATCAATCGGTTGTACACCGACAATTTGTATATCGGGATTTTTTTCTTTTAGAAAACGCGATGTTCCCATGATGGTTCCGGTTGTTCCCATCGCGCTGACAAAGTGTGTTACCTTGCCATTGGTATCGCGCCATATTTCAGGCCCGGTTCCTTCATAATGCGCACGAGGATTATCCGGGTTGGCAAACTGATCAAGTATTCTTCCTTTTCCTTGTTTTTCCATTTCGCGCGAGACATCTATGGCTTCTTCCATACTGCCGTCTGCAGACGTTAACACTATCTCGGCACCGAACGCTTTCATAACAGCACGTCGTTCAACACTCATGCTTTCCGGCATGATTAAGATCATTTTATATCCGCGTATTGCCGCCGCCATTGCCAACGCTATTCCGGTATTACCGCTGGTTGCTTCGATTAATGTATCACCCGGTTTAATTTCATCACGTGCTTCCGCATGTTTGATCATGCTTATAGCAGGACGATCTTTTACTGAACCGGCTGGATTATTTCCTTCAAGTTTAGCCAAAATGACATTACTGGTATCGCCCGGTAAGCGTTGTAGTCTTACTAACGGTGTATTTCCAACAAAAGATTCAAGTGTTGGGAAGTCTGGTAAATTGTTACTCATTAAGTTCTTCTTCTCTTGGTATTGATCTGGCAAAGACCAATGCATCCTCACGTCCCATCTTTGCCGGATAATAGTTTCGTCGCGTTCCGATTTCATTAAAACCCAGATCAAGATAAAGTTTAATTGCTGCAAAATTTGAAGGCCGCACTTCAAGAAACGTCATGTTCACATCGCGCTCCAATGCGAGGTTTAATAAATATTCCAGTAATCGCCGACCAAAACCCATTTTTTGATAATCCTTATGAACACATATATTTAAGACATGTGATTCACCAGCAGCTATCGTCATAACACCATGTGCGACAACCATTCCTTCATGTTCCAATACCCGACAAAAATAACCAACATGCATACAGTTTTTAAAGGTGGGCTCTTTCCAAGGGAAATCATATGCACTTTCTTCAGCCGCCAGAACCCTTGCCAGATCATCTTCTCGCATTGGTCTGATTTGTATATCTTCTTTTAATACAGCACTCATGTTTATGTACCGAGTCCTTTATAAAGCTGCATTGCATTTTTTAAATCTTCCCAGACTTTTCTTTTTTCTCGTGGAGAACGCAATAAATAAGCAGGATGATAGGTAACAATCACTGGCAATTCGCTATCTGGGTATTGATAACGATTACCTCGCATCTTTCCTATCGGGGTATCTACTTTCAATAGGTTCTGCGCGGCAATACGACCAACAGCCAAAATTATTTTCGGATTAATTAATTCAATTTGCTGTCTTAAATAAGATTCACAGGCAACGACTTCTTCTGTTTTTGGATCACGGTTGTTTGGAGGTCGACATTTTAGAATATTCGCAATAAAAACCTGCTCTCTTTGTAAGCCTATTGCTAATAACATTGAGTTTAAGAGCTGGCCTGCACGACCAACAAATGGTTCTCCCTGTCTGTCTTCATCAGCGCCTGGTGCTTCACCAATCACCAACCAATCTGCTTGTGGGTTTCCTACTCCAAAAACAGTTTGTGTTCTTGTTTGATGTAATTCACATTGAGTACAAATAGAAACTTCTTTTTTTAATGCCGCAAGTTCTTCCGGAAAACTAGCCGGAATAGAAGTTGCTTTTTCAGAAGTCTTTTTAACGGACTTTGCTTCTACTTTTTCTTTAAGATTATCGACAACAAGCTGTTCAGCAACCTTAACAATCTTCTTGTCTCTATCTACCCAGACACCGATGCCCATTTCCTTTAGGTATTGTTGCTGATGTGATTGCATCATTAAAAACTACAGTTGCGGGTGTGCTCGTTCAGAAGGCTCAAGTACTTTGTTTAATGCATTGATATAAGCTTTGGCAGATGCCAACACAATATCTGTATCTGAACCCAGTCCATTTACAATTCGACCGTCTTTATCCATACGCACCGTTACTTCGCCTTGCGAATCTGTACCGTCGGTAACGTTATTAACAGAATAAAGTTGCAAATTACAACCACTGCTAATCATGCTTTCTATAGCTTTGAATGCTGCATCAACAGGCCCACCACCATCTGCATTTGCATGTCGCTCTTCACCATCAATTGATAAAGTGACTTCTGCTTTAGGCGTTTCGCCAGTTTCAGTCTGTGCTTTAAGCGAGACTAATTTTATTTTTTCATCCGCGCTTTCCTGAGTGGCATCGGTAACTAGCGCCTGTAAATCATCATCGAACACTTCATGTTTTTTATCTGCTAATGCTTTAAAACGAGAAAAGGCATCATTCAAGTCTTCTTCTTTTTCAAAGTTAATACCTAATTCTTCCAAACGGGTACGAAACGCATTACGCCCGGAGTGTTTGCCCAAGACCATTTTATTCGCATTCCAACCGACATCTTGCGCTCGCATGATTTCGTAAGTTTCACGACTTTTTAAAACGCCATCCTGATGAATACCAGATTCATGTGCAAAGGCATTGGCGCCAACAATCGCTTTGTTTGGCTGAACAGGAAAACCGGTAATATTCGAGACTAAGCGCGAACAAGTCATAATCTGTGTTGTATCCAACTGCGTATCGCATTCAAATACATCACGCCGCGTTCTCACGGTCATAACCACTTCTTCCAAAGCAGCATTACCAGCACGCTCACCCAAACCATTAATCGTACATTCAACCTGTCTTGCACCATTCATCACTGCTGATAAAGAATTACCAACAGCCAAACCTAAATCATTATGACAATGCACAGAAAAAACAGCTTTATCAGAATTTGGAATATGCTCGATTAACTTACCAATTAATTCACCGAAATAGAGTGGTAAGTTATAACCCACCGTGTCAGGAATATTAATTGTGCTTGCCCCAGCATCGATGACTTTCTCAATAACACGACACAAAAAATCAAATTCCGAACGTCCGGCATCTTCCGGAGAGAATTCAACGTTATCAGTATAGTTTCTAGCTCGTTTCACCGCATGTACTGCCTGTTCTACGACCTGGTCCGGCTCCATTCGTAATTTCTCGCGCATATGAATCGGTGATGTCGCAAGAAAGGTGTGAATACGCGATGAATTCGCAGGCTTCAATGCTTCCGCAGCACGGTCAATATCTTTATCCAGCGCACGTGCTAAACCGCAAACGGTGCTATCTGTAATTAATTCAGCAACCGCTTTAACTGAGTCAAAATCACCTTCGCTAGCAATAGGGAAACCTGCTTCGATAATATCAACGCGCATTTTTTCCAATGCTTTGGCTATACGAAGCTTTTCATCCTTCGTCATTGATGCGCCGGGGCTTTGTTCACCATCGCGCAATGTTGTATCAAATATAATTAATTTATCCTGCATTTTTCTCTACTCCAAAACTTATGCCCAGTCTATGTTGATAATCTGAGCAATACAAATAAGAAAGGTGCGTTTTAATAAACGCGGCAATAACCCAAATTGTAAGTACGAAATATTTAGCCCCTTAGGGCAGGAGAAGTAACAGACGTGACAGGATAGGCTGGTTTGCAATCAAACCAGTGCGGGAAAATTCAAATGATTTATTTCCTGTTTTCATGCAAAGAAATATAGCGTTTTTTTTATTTTATTCAAGTATTGATTGGACTGTTAATCAGATGATTCCAAGGGTTGTTCCGGTGATTTTCTTGCTTCGCGATGTTTACGTATCGTCAATAATGTTAACACTGGCCCTGATATCGCATAGATTGCAGCTAATACAAACAGAACCAGAGGCGGTTTCATTGCAATCAGCACAAAGGCCAACACAACTATCAAAACAGCAAAAAACGGGACGCGGCCTTTAAGATCGAGCTCTTTGAAACTGTGGTAGCGAATATTACTCACCATCAATAATCCAACTGTAATAGTCACTGGAAGACAAAAAAACAGAGAGGTCGTTTCACCTATTAATGCGTACACTTCACCACACCAGATCATGCCTGCTAAAACCGCCGCCGCAGATGGGCTGGGCAAGCCTTGAAAAAAACGCTTATCTTGGCTTTCTGCCTGTGTATTAAATCGAGATAAACGTAATGCTGCCGATGCGGCATAAATAAATGCAGCAAGCCAGCCAAGTTTACCCATGTCAGATAAAGCCCATTGATACATCACCAGTGAAGGGGCGATACCGAAAGACACCATATCTGACAGGCTGTCATATTGAACACCAAAGTCGCTTTGTGTATTCGTCAGTCTTGCAATACGACCATCCATGCCATCGAGAATCATCGCGACAAAAATAGCAATTGCTGCTGATTCAAACTGATGGTTTATAGATGCAATAATAGAATAGAAACCTGCAAACAGCGCACCTGTTGTAAACAAATTAGGTAATAGATATATCCCACGTCTGCGATTAGACATGTTCTTTATCCTTTATTGCATTTTTTGTATCGGTAAACATTCCATGAGTTTACCTTTGAAAAGACTTAACTGAAAGAATTGAAAACCAAACGGTGACTAAGTTACTGCTATTGAATAACTATTCTGTCTGGATTTCTTCATTTTTAATTACACTGGCAGCTTCTCGATGAATTAATTGCCCCAGTACGGTACTGCCTGATTTTACATATTGACCTTCTTCTACCATAATTTTTGATTCGAGCGGTATAAATACATCAATCAGACCTCCTGAATAAAGATAGCCGCAACGTTGTCCCTGCCCCACTCTTTCGCCTAAATGCATATAGAAATGAAATTTGCGGATAAAGTCTTTTAAACGGACAGCCGTAACAACATCATCACCTTCATCTGTTTTTATATGGAAATCAAAGTGCCGGCGAAATTCATTCTCGTCCGGATTAGAGCACCAATGTTCTACGACTTTCCCCTCTATCGGCGCACGTAAGGAATAAACATCAAAAGCGCGCATTGTTACCTGAATACGCATTACTTTTCTTTTCAAACGAACATCTTCTGCTTCTTCAATTAATGTGACTACACCATATGCCGGACTGACTACAGCTAATGGTTCTGACGGTATTTCACGAGAAGGATCGCGTAATAAATAAACAGCGACAAAAAAAAGAAAAAGTATAAAAAAGAAAACAACTGAACTAATAAAAAATTCAGCTAACACAGCCAGACCTAATAACGCTATCAGGAATGGCCATGCTTCTCGCGCAATAATAGGATACCTGTTATTTGGCACCTTATATTACCCAGCTAAATGAAAAAGAATGAATTGTTAAAACTTACAACAGTTATTAATTCTTTTCGTGATCCACTAATTGGTTTGCTTTAATCCACGGCATCATCGAGCGAAGCTTCTCACCGACGACTTCAATACCGTGTTCACGACTGATTCGACGTTTTGCTTTCAGTGTTGCTGCACCACTCTGGTTTTCAAGAATGAATTCACGTGCAAATTCACCTTGCTGGATTTCTGTCAGAATCTTCTTCATTTCTTTCTTCGATTCTTCAGTCACAACACGTGGGCCACGGGTAAAGTCACCGTATTCAGCAGTGTTTGAA
This sequence comes from Pseudomonadota bacterium, assembly GCA_038142205.1. Taxonomy (GTDB): domain Bacteria; phylum Pseudomonadota; class Gammaproteobacteria; order Eutrophobiales; family Eutrophobiaceae; genus UBA7359. The sequence goes on from JAYQJO010000001.1 coordinate 1,899,495, forward strand.
ATTGAGTAACGCATGTTTGCTATACCGCCTTCATAAATCAGATCTACAATCAACTTTGTTTCATGTAAACACTCAAAGTAAGCCATTTCCGGTGCATAACCTGCTTCAACCAAGGTTTCGAAACCTGCTTGAATCAGTGCAGTAATACCACCACAAAGTACAGCTTGTTCACCGAATAAGTCAGTTTCGGTTTCTTCTTTGAAAGTTGTTTCAATAATTCCAGACTTGCCTCCACCAATTGCAGAAGCATAAGATAAAGAAATATCTTTCGCCTGACCTGATGCATCCTGAAATATTGCGATCAATGAAGGAACACCGCCGCCACCTGTGTAAGTCGCACGTACTAAATGACCTGGGCCTTTAGGTGCAATCATAATCACGTCAAGATCAGCTCGTGGCATGATTTGTTGAAAATGAACATTGAAGCCATGAGCAAATGCTAATGCTGCACCTTGCTTAATGTTTGGTTCGATTTCATTTTTATAAAGCTCTGCTTGATGTTCATCTGGAGCAAGTATCATAACGACATCAGAGCTTGCGACTGCGCCAGCAATAGACTTTACATCTAATCCTGCCGCTTCTGCTTTAGCAGCAGATGAAGAACCTTCACGCAAACCAACACAAACTTTCACACCAGAATCTTTCAGGTTGTTTGCATGCGCGTGTCCCTGAGAACCATATCCAATAATGGCAACTTGTTTGCCTTGAATTAAGGATAGGTCTGCGTCTTTGTCATAATAAATATTCATAAACTTACTCTCATTAAAAATAGTGTTGTAAAAAATTTTATTGGATAGCTTTATCGCCACGGGCAATGCCAGAAACACCGGAACGAACAACTTCAAGGATTAACTTCTCATCCAATGCTTCAATAAATGCATCCAGTTTTTCGCCAGTACCGGTCATCTCGATAGTGAATGATTTTTCGGTAACATCAATAATACGGCCACGAAATATATCATTCATACGTTTAATCTCAGCCCGATCTGTTTTTTTCGCAGAGACTTTAATCAACATCAATTCACGTTCTATATGTCGAGACTCAACCAGGTCAACAACCTTAACCACATCAACAAGTTTATTAACCTGTTTCATGATTTGTTCCACAATCGCATCAGAACCATTAGTAACTAATGTCATTCTTGAAATTTGAGGATTCTCAGTCGGCGCAACCGTTAAAGACTCAATATTAAACCCACGCGGCGAAAACAAACCAGCAACACGCGATAAGGAACCAGCTTCATTTTCCATAAGTAGTGAAAGTATATGACGCATATTAAGCTAACTCTCTATCATTATCGGATGATAAATGCATTTCGTGATGACCTTTGCCATTCGCAATCATTGGATAAACGTTTTCTGTTTGATCGGTAACGAAGTCCATCAGTACCGTTCGATCTTTCAAAGCCAATGCTTCTTTAATCGCACCTTCTACATCAGATGCTTTTTCAATACGCATTCCGACATGACCATAACTTTCTGCCATTTTGACAAAGTCAGGTAAGGCTTCCATATAAGAATGTGAGTAACGACTGGAATAGAAGAATTCCTGCCATTGACGAACCATACCCATGTAACGGTTATTCAGACTCAGAATTTTTATTGGTGTGTTGTATTGCAAACAGGTCGATAATTCCTGAATACACATCACCAAACTCGCTTCACCAGAAATACAGGCAACTGTTTCATCTGGAAAAGCCAACTTAACACCCATTGCTGAAGGTATACCAAAACCCATCGTGCCTAGACCGCCGGAGTTAATCCAACGACGTGGCTTATCAAATTTATAAAACTGTGCTGCCCACATTTGATGTTGGCCAACGTCGGAAGTGACATAGGCATCGCCATTGGTCAATTCCCACAGTTTTTCGACAACATACTGCGGTTTAATGACATCTTTAGTGTCATCGTATTTAAGACAATCAAGCGCACGCCATTCGTTGATTTGTTTCCACCAGTTTTTCAGCGCAGCCGCATCCGTTTTTTTCGCGCCTTCTTTTTTCAAGATAGTTAATAAATCTTTTAGTACATGTTTAACATCACCAACGATTGGAACATCAACAGGGACGTTTTTCGCAATCGAAGATGGATCGACATCAATATGGATAATCTTTGCGTACGGGCAGAATTTTTCCAAATCACCGGTAACGCGATCATCAAAACGCGCACCTATTGCAATCAACACATCGCATTGATGCATGGCCATATTCGCTTCATAAGTACCATGCATACCCAACATGCCAACGAACTGTTTATGCGTTGCTGGAAATGCGCCCAAGCCCATTAAAGTATTGGTTATTGGAAAACCTAATAATTTTGAAAATTGAGTTAATTCCTTGCTGGCTTCGCCCAGAATAACGCCGCCACCTGAATAAATCATAGGCTTCTTCGCAGACAAAATCAGATTCGCTGCTTTTTTAATCTGTCCTGGATGACCTTTAATAACCGGTTTATAGGTTGGCATATCAACTGTTTTTGGATATTCGTAGTCGCACGAATCCGCGGTGATATCTTTCGGGATATCAACAACAACAGGGCCAGGACGACCACTGGTCGCAACGTAAAACGCCTTTTTAATTGTGGTCGCTAAATCTTTAACGTCTTTAACAAGAAAATTGTGCTTAACACAGGGGCGTGTAATACCGACAGAATCCACTTCCTGAAAAGCATCATTACCGATCATGGCTGTTGGAACCTGTCCAGTGAAAACAACCAGTGGTATAGAATCCAGGTAGGCTGTCGCAATACCGGTGACAGCATTGGTCGCACCCGGACCAGAGGTGACTAGGACAACTCCTGGCTTACCAGTCGCACGCGCATAACCATCAGCTGCGTGGGTTGCACCTTGCTCATGACGGACGAGAATGTGTTCTACGGCATCTTGCTTATATAACTCATCATAAATATGCAAAACCGCCCCACCGGGATAGCCAAACAGGTGTTTAACTCCCTCGTCTTTTAGCGCCCGACAGAAAATTTCTGCACCGCGTAATATTTCTTTCTTTTTAGCTACCACTTTCTGTACCAAAATTATTATAAAATTCAACCGAAACGCGCGAAGGTACTGAGATTCTTGGGTCAGGTCAAGTTAATGTCTGCGATATTTCTGAAATAGTCAAAATCGAGCTAAATTACTGTTCAAATTTGCTTCAGGAATAGGAATAAAAGCCTGATTACTTACGCTGCTGCCTAATGTCGTTTATAGTACCGCGCTGACTAAACATGGTTGAAAATCAGGTAATAGGCGACATAATCAATTCTTAAACTTTTAAGCTAAATCGGACAATGAAAACATCTCAATTACTTCTCTCTACTTTACGCGAAGCACCTACTGACGCTGAAATTGCCAGCCACCAACTCATGCTACGTGCCGGTATGGTTCGTCAACTCGCATCAGGTATTTATACCTGGTTGCCATTAGGCTTACGTGTTTTACGTAAAGTGGAAAATATTGTTAGAGAAGAAATGGATAGGGCTGGCGCTCAGGAAGTCATGATGTCTGCCATCCAGCCAGCTGAGTTATGGCAAGAATCAGGTCGTTGGGATCAGTATGGGCCTGAACTATTGAGAATTAATGACCGTCATGAACGCGAATTTTGTTTTGGTCCAACACACGAGGAAATCATTACAGACTTGGTTCGAAAAGAGATTCGTAGTTACAAACAGTTGCCTGCAAATTTTTATCAAATTCAGACTAAGTTCAGAGATGAAGTTCGCCCTCGTTTCGGCATTATGCGCGCACGCGAATTTTTGATGAAAGATGCGTATTCATTTCATCTTGATGATACATCGTTACAGGAAACCTATGAGCTGATGTACCAAGCTTATTCCAATATTTTTAGTCGAATCGGTTTGAACTTTCGAGCTGTCATTGCTGACTCTGGCAATATCGGCGGCAGTAAATCGCATGAATTTCATGTGCTGGCTGAATCAGGAGAAGACCTTATCGCTTTTTCTGACAACGGTGATTATGCCGCGAATATGGAGCAGGCTGTTGCGCTCAAACCTGAACAGGAACGCCTTGCTCCAACAAAAGAAATGGAAACAGTTGATACGCCAGAACAACATAGTATTGAAGATATCAGTCAGTTTCTGAGCGTTGATGCTACTCAATGTTTAAAAACATTGATTGTAAAATCAGAAGATAATGGATTAGTCGCTTTGGTCTTAAGAGGCGATCATGAACTCAATACTATCAAGGCAGAAAAACTCGATGGTGTCATGAGCCCGCTCAGCTTTGCCGATGATAAAGAAATTAAAGAATCAATCGGTTGTAGTGTAGGTTCACTAGGGCCTATTAATTTGTCTATTCCTGTTTTTGTAGATCATAGCGCTAGTGTAGTTTCTGACTTTGTTTGTGGCGCAAATGAAGAAGGCAAGCACTTAATTGGCGTTAACTGGAAACGCGACTTAACTATTTCAGAAACTGTTGATATACGAAATGTTTGTGAAGGTGATACTGCAGAAGACGGCTCTGGCAAACTGGAATTTGCTCGCGGTATTGAGGTCGGGCATATCTTTCAACTGGGTACTAAATACAGCTCAGCTATGAAAGCGACCTGTCTTGACGAACAAGGTAAAGCTATCACTCTGACGATGGGCTGTTATGGTATTGGTGTTTCTCGCGTTATTGCTGCTGCTATTGAGCAGAACAATGATGATAAAGGTATTATCTGGCCAACAGCTATCGCGCCGTTCCAATTGGCCCTGGTTCCAATCAATATGCATAAATCTGTTCGCTTACGTGAAGCTGTAATGGCGTTTTACGATGAATTAAAATCAGCAGGTATTGATGTCATTCTTGATGATCGTAAAGAACGTCCAGGTGTAATGTTCGCGGATATGGAATTAATTGGTATCCCACATCGTTTTGTCTTCAGCGAAAAAGGACTCGATGCCGGTGAAATTGAATATAAGGCTCGAACTGATAAAGATAACCAGCATATTGCGTTAGAGTCAGCAATTAAGTTTATTAAGGAAAGGTTAGTTTAGTAATTTTTGTTTATAAACTCAGCGAATCGAGAAACCGGAAAATTCCTGGTACTCGATATTATGACTTTCAACATTAAGCACTTTTGCCATTGTCGGGCCGTGACTTAACCATTGCTGTAACTCGTCAATCAAACCCGACTCGCCTGACGCCATCACTTCGACCCGGCCATCAGAAAGATTCCTGACCCAACCTGCTAAACCTAAAATTTTCGCCTGTTGCTCCGTCGACATGCGAAAACAGACGCCCTGAACCCGTCCACTGACAAAACAATGTATCGTTTTTTTCATATAATTCAATTACTTATAATTTAATTGTTGTTGTCTCAATATTGAGACATAATATCTATCACTAGCAATGACTTATATCATTGTATTGCAAATAATATAGCACTAAGTACAAATAGTATGACGCATCTATTTGATATTTAAGTAAATATTTTAGGTAAAGGAAGATCAAAAATATTTTCAACACTTCTTTCCAAGCCTTTCATTTATTTACAGTTTTGCAGATTACATCACATTTTGTAGAAAACTAGACTAAGTTTATGGAATAGAACTTGCCAATATTATTGGCAAATAACTAAAAAAGAAAAATATCATGGATAAGTTACCCGTTAAAAAATCCGCTCAGGGTGCGGAAATAGAGACACGTCCCATCTACATAGAAGAGTGGCTGGATTCACTATCTTATATCGACTTTAAAAAAACTAGTTCTTTATTAAATGAAGCACTGGTTGCAACAAATAAGGCTGACATCAAATCATCAACCAGACTGGAACTGGTCGAACTTTATAATCGCCCTTATCAATATTACGTTGCTTCACAAATGAATGCTGGAGCTCAACATACCTTACAAACTATCGATGCAATGGGTAGCCAGGTTAGTCAGTTAAAACAGGTCGCTGTGTCGTTAAGCTATGCCTGTAAAATCGCTTTTGATAGTGCTTTGAATAAAAAGACACTCTGGAAACAATCGAAACCACCAATTGAAGCCATGCTAATGTCAATGAATTATTTATCGCATGCATTGATATTCAGCTTTCTTGAATATGCACCCATCCCAAAAAATGTTTGGCAACAATTGAACTTTATTTATGACTTTGCCGAGTCGATGGACTGTCATAAGAAAATTTATTCTATTCCCGGACCCAATAATAAAAACATCAGCACGACAATTGATCATACTTATAAAAAAATCATGATGGCATCGTTAGTTGACCCGCATCATTTACCGTTCGGCGCTATCTGGGAAGTGTATGAACAACTGGATAAATGGGCTGAATATACACAATTACATGAGATGCAATCTGTAACAAGCTCCAGTGGTTATTTTGTTGTCGATTTAAAAATAGATAATAAAGCCATACCTTATGCAAAGTTTGACCAAACTAAAATACATGACAAGGTACGTTTACTCGATTCGACTCCATTAGATGATTTAATAAAAAAACAAATTGATCTGATTAAGATTGGACAACCAATCGATAAATCTATTGTTCTTTCTCCTTTTTATACAAAAGCATTACTCGTTCACATGCTAAAAGCATGGGGACTTCCTCTAACCGATACTTCCCAAGAAAAGCCAAGTCGGGAAAATTGAACCTTGTTTCCGGTACTCGAGCAGTTTATTACTACCTAAATAATGGCAATGTATTTCAAAAAGTATCTGCTCAACAGGATAGTGGAGAGATCGACATCGCTGAGGGCTTACCGGAAGAACAAAACCTATCTCTGTCAGGTAGTCACTATATACCTGAAGAATGGCGCATTGTTGATGAGGGTTCTGGTGGTTATGCCATTATTCGTGATGATAAGCCAAAAAACGCCATGCGCGTTGGTGATCTGGTTGGCATTAGTCTTGATGATGAAAAAAGAATATGGAGTATAGGCACAATACGTTGGTTAATGGTGAGTAAGTCTATACATAAAATAGGTTTACAGCTTATTTCTGATACAGCTAAACCCATTTCGATTCGGGCTTGCGGTGGTAGTAAAGTTGATCAGGAATTTAAACCTGCTTTTCTTGCTAGCCATGCCAATGACCCAAATGACTTATCTATCATTGTAGAAAAAGGACTTTATATCGAAGGCCGGGAAATGGAAATGGATCTGGGTGATAAGAAAGAATTGATTACTGCTAACACTATTATTGAATCAAGTATGACGTACGAAGTGTTTAATTATAAAACATAATCATCTTAATTTGCTTTATCACTAAAGAAGTCATGCATTGAACTTGATAAGTGTTGGGCGACCTCCTGTTTATAATCAGTCAGGCAATCTTTCAGTTTAATTGAGAGTCTGTCTTGTCCGAGTTCATAGACTGAAATCGGCAAACGAACTGGCAATGCATTATGCAGTTCATATAGAATGGATTCTTTCAAGTCTTTTGATAATAACCACTCTCCATTCGAACTCTGATTCGCCCATTTTTTTCTTTTTAAATGTTCCAGTAATTCATTCATTTCAAATTGCGGTAGTGATACCGTGCTTTTTCTTATCTCAGCAATCGATAGCGTCTTGCCCTCGGTTTGTCCTTTGTAAAGTAACTCCAATACTCGAAGTACATCGATAAGCTTCCAGCCACCTTTACTGCGCAATTCAATTTCATCCTGTAACCGAAATGAAGATAAGCAAAAGGTAATATGCGCACCAAATAAAACAATCATCCATGACACATAAATCCATATAAGGAAGAGCGGGATTATTGCGACAGCACCATAAATATTTTCATAACTGGGCATTTCTCTGACATATATACCGAAACCGTATTTCGCCAGTTCAAAAAGTATGGCGCAAATGAATCCGCCAATGACGGCATGTTTCTTAGAGACAAAACAGTTCGGTATTAAAATATACAACAAGGAAAAAGCTATCGATGTTGTCAGGAAAGGCAGCCAACTGAGCAAACGCGCTTTTAAATTATAAGTCGTATCAACATCAGCAACGACGGGCAGAGAAAGAAAATAAGATGTTGTTGCCAATCCGACACCGATTAATATCGGTCCCATGGTTAACACCGCCCAATAAACAAGTAGCCTTCCTATCGGATTACGTCGCTTCTTTACCATCCAGATGCGATTGAATGCATTATCAATCGTCGCCATCAACATAATGGCAATGACAACCAAAACCATACTACCTGTTATCGTCAGTTTTGATGCTTTGTCGGAATAATCCGCTAAGTATCCTTGAATCGTCCAACCAAATTCCGGGACAAAATTAGCAAAAACAAAATTCTGTATCGCTTCGGAAAAGTCACTCAGCACAGAAATACTGCCAAATAAACCAAACATCACGGTGACCATTGGCACGATGGATAGCAGCGTTGTATATGCAAGCGAGGATGCCGTCTGCATACCGCGCAGCATAAAATAGTGTCGTAAAAAAAAGCGTGTAAAGTAAAACACTTTAATGAGATTCTGTTTCAGAATATTTAAAAAGTTTTCTGTCATTTCAGCTCGTCAATCGCTTTTATTTTAATTATGATAATTTAATACTGAATAATACTAATATTACAGAGAGATAGCGTAAATGAAAGCGACAATCTACCATAATCCACGTTGTTCCAAGTCCAGACAGACTCTAGCGATTCTGGAAGAACAGGATGTTGATATTGAAATTATTGAATATCTGAAAGACTCACCGGATAAAAACACTTTGTCAGGTGTTTTAAAGAAATTGGGTATTGCGCCATCAGCATTGTTAAGAAAAGGCGAGTCAGTTTTTAAAGAGCTTAATCTAAAAGAAAAACTCGATGACGATGATGCGATACTGGATGCGATGGTAGATAACCCGATTTTAATTGAACGACCGATTGTATTGGCGAACAACAAAGCCTGTATTGGTCGACCACCTGAATCCGTTCTAGACATTCTTTAATTTGTAATCGCCATGACTAATATTCTAGTTCTTTATTACAGTCGCGGTGGCAGTGTTGCTGAAATGGCACGGCATATTGCACATGGCGTTGAATCTATTTCGGATTGCAAAGCAGTGATACGCACGGTTCCTCCTGTTTCAGCTAACTGTGAAAGTACCGAGCCCGATATTCCCGGTTCAGGCCCACCGTATGCGACACATGAAGATTTAATTAACTGTGATGGTCTCGCTTTAGGTAGCCCTACTCGTTTCGGTAATATGGCCGCGCCTATGAAATACTTTATCGATTCCACTTCAGATATCTGGGCATCAGGTAATTTAATTGGCAAGCCAGCAACCGTGTTCAGTTCAACAGCAAGTTTGCATGGCGGACAGGAAACAACCTTATTAACCATGATGATGCCTTTATTACATCACGGCATGTTAATGCTAGGCATTCCCTATTCTGAATCAAGTTTAACGACTACAGAAAGCGGTGGTACACCTTATGGGGCAACACATGTTGCAGGTAGCAATGATGATCTTCCTATTACAGAAGATGAAAAAGCATTGTGTATTGCTGTTGGGAAACGCTTGGCAGAAGTGAGTAAAAAATTAAAATAACTTGGATAGTTTCTGATTTCGTCCAGAAGTGGTCATTATGTTTTTTCTACATCTTTTGGATCTACCCAAATTGAGTGTATATGCCCGTCAGAACCTTTAAACTCAAGTTCAACATAATTATGTTCATCAAGACTTTCTACTACTAGCTTTTTATTAATTTGTTCCAGAATAGCCTTTTGATCTATTTTTGGTAATCCATCAAGCAAACCATCAGAAACTCTCAAAAGTTTCACATGATCTCCTGCATCTACCTGAACATTATTAATATCTATATATTTATTCATAATGTCCGCTTTAGATTATGCAAATAATAATTTTCATATCGGTCAGAACCAGACATTAATCAGTTTGCTTCTTTGATTTAAATTTTACATACATGGTATGAAAACCAAATATACCAATGCCGTAAACCATGATCATAAACACCATGTTTAAATTATTTAGCAATTTACTAACAAACTCTATCTCTATATAAAATGGTGCTATTAACAAGGAGAATGGAATTAAAGCTAGTAGAAAAGGAAGCCAGTCTGGAGGACTTGGTTTACTAATAGGCATTGCAACAAGAATATAAAATACAGAAATCGCCCCAATGACATCTACTATCATCATTAAGTAAACTATTTTGTCACGCGGGAAAGGAACGATAATCTCTAAAACGGATGAAATAATAAAAACTGAAAGAGCAATATATATTTTTAACTTTTCATTCATCCATTAATGTCCGCTTTGGGCCCGATAGCTGTAATCTAACCGTTAATTAATCCTTTAACAAATGGAATAGTTATCTTTCGTTTTTCTGCTAATGATGCGTGATCGATTTTATCTAGCACTTCTATTAACGATGTTAAATTACGATCCACTCTTCTTATTAAAAACTCTATGACTTCATCACTCAATTCAAACGACCGTTCATTTGCTTTTTGTTTTAGTATTTCTACTTTTAACTCATCGTTTGGTGATTTAATTTGTATTACCTGATCCGAGGATAGTCTTGATTTTAAATCATCAAGTTCCAACTTACTGCTTGCGGGTGATGTATGACCGCTAATGATTAATGAATGCTCATTATCTTTCAGTTCATTATAAAGCCAGGTTAATCCCTGTTGCCATTCTATTTGTCCAATAACTTCTTCAACATCGTCAATACAAACTAAATCAAGTTCACCCAAGTCATGTAGCATTTCTGCACTGAGTTCGTCTAATTGATTTAATGGTATATAGGCGACATGGAGTTCTGATTCTGCAGCCTGTTTGCAAGCGGCTTGTAGTAAATGCGATTTACCTGTACCGGAGTCACTCCAAAGATATAGCGTGTGGTTTGTTTCTTTGTTGGTAATTTGTTTTATCAGTTTGATTAATGCTTCGTTCTCACCAGTTAGAAACGATTCAAGATCATTTTTTTGAAAATCGCCAAACTGGAATGGGATTTGTTTTGAAGTAGTACTGGCTGACATCAGGGTGTGTAAAAATTACTGTTTAGATATTGTTCATGAAAGTATCTGAGCAACACTACTATCACGGCTGCTGCAGGCAATGCGATCAACATGCCAAAGAAGCCGAACAATTGCGCTCCGGCCATGACGGCAAAGATGACTGCGACGGGATGTAAGCCGATACGATCACCGATTAATAACGGAGACAAGACAACGCCTTCCAACGTCTGCCCAACTCCGAAGACGATAAGGACAAATACGATATGTATGACATCATGGAATTGCATAAACGCTGCGATACTGGCAATGATGATTCCAACAATTGCACCAAGATACGGGACAAAGCTAACCATGCCTGCGGTCATGCCAATGAGTAATGAAAATTCCAGGCCGACTATCCAAAGTCCGATACTGTAAATCACACCTTGTGCAATCATCACCATTAACTGACCACGGAAAAATTCGGACAAGACAGCGTCACAATCTCTTACTAACTTCACCGTAACAAATTCATAACGTCTTGGGATGAGAGCTCTGATTTTCGCAACGATAATATCCCAGTCTCTTAGCAAGTAAAACGTCACGACCGGGATTAATAAAAGATAGCTTAGCCAGAGAACAAGCAATTGGCCTGAGGCGGAAACACGAGTGAGGAATTTTCCAGCAATATTACCGAGTGCCTGCCAGTGTCCGGTTAAGGATTGTTTTATGCCATCAAGATTAATCGTATCTGGCTGTAGGCCGAATCGTTGTGTTGCCCATGGAATAAATTCAGCCTGTATCCAGTCGATTATTTCCGGCAAGCGCATGAGTAATCGCCGGATTTGTTCTTCGATTAACGGGAAGATCACCAATATGAATGACAAGCCGATAATCAGCATCAGGAAAAAGACAAATACAACTGACAGCGTTCGGGAAAACTTTATCGTTTCCAGTCGATCGACGGCTGGATCACCAATATAGGCTAGAAAAGCGCTGATCAGAAATGGCGTTAAGATTGGCGCGAGTAAATACAGCAAATAGCCTAGTGCAATGACTGATACCAGAATCAGCCATTTTTGCGCATCCGTGACGTGTATACTCATCTTATAAATTGGTAATTTAACTGTTCGTTATTACTGAGTTGTTCGAGCGTTCTGCCCAGAGTAATTGTTTTATTTACTGCTGCTATACCGCCATGACTGATGATTTCAAAAAGCACTTCGCTTTCCTTGACTTGTTTTACCTGTACTTCAGTAACTGCTTGTATTGATTGCAGATAGGAAAGCGCTTTGGCGTAATCATCGACTGATTTAATTCCAGTCACCGCTAATTCAAGAGTTTCTGTGCCTCCTGATACAGACGTAACATATTCGCTAGCAAGTCTATCGGCCAATTCGTTAATGCCTTCTTCCAATGCAATTTCTGCAATTTGACCTTGCGATGTCCAGCTCATTCCGGCTCCATTGTTATAAACAGTCCATTGCAATTCCCACAATGTCGGTGTTGTCTGAGTTAATTTAGCTGATAGAACAACATCTGACTCATAACGACTTGATGCATTTAATAGTGGTTCTTCAAAACTTGCCCAAACATCACTGACTCTCAGTTTCGATGTATCTTCCAAATCAAGTAAGGGAAAAAGTAACGACACACCTCTTGCTGCAGCATGCTGATCAAGCATGGCAATATATTCCGGGCTTTCTTCAAAACTCACTAATCGTCGAGAATTATCCTTCTCATGTGCCAACCAGACAAGAATAGACGGACGCTCTTTTCCCCAAATCGTTAAGCCGTAGTTTCGCATGGCATTATTTAACGTTGCTTCGTCAAACTGCACCCAGAGTTCTTTTTCAATTTCGCCGGTTTTTGCTACTTGCTCACTTATATTCTGCTTTTGCTGATAGCGAAATTGTTGTACGAAACGGTCAGGCTGCTCCAATAAGCCGCTGATCTCACCGCTTTTGGCAATATTTCTGTTGCCAGTCAACTTGATTAAAACCTGAATCAAAGCTTGCCTGGTGGCGGGTTTTCTTTTTTCGGCAGATTCATCGCTAACCGGTGCTGTCGCCTGATAAAGGCCTGACACCTTTATGGCATATACTGGCTGGCACACAAGCAGAACCAAGGCAAAAAACAATGATATTTTGAGTTTCATAATCAGTACGCTATTGAAGTGTTGTCTTTAAGTCAAGGATTGCGGTTAGCTGGCGACACCGATACCATACGCTACTTCAATTAACTGTAATTAACCGGGTTTACTCCTAAAAATAATGACCAATTCCAAAGAAAAAAGTTCAGCTATAAAGATGCTGGCGTTGATATTGAACAAGGCAATGAACTCGTTCAACGGCTAAAAAAATCCGTCGGCAATACTCATAGAGAAGGTGTCATGGGAGGCTGGGTGGCTTTGGTGCTTTATTTGATTTAGGTTCATTGAATTACAAACATCCGATACTGGTTTCCGGAACGGATGGCGTCGGCACCAAAATTAAATTGGCGATTGACCATAATATGCACGAAACCATTGGTATCGATTTAGTCGGTATGTGCGTTAATGACTTGATCGTTCAAGGTGCTGATCCTTTATTTTTTCTTGATTACTTTGCTTGTTCCAGTCTTGATGTTGATGTTGCAGAAAAGGTCATTCGTGGTATTGCAGAAGGTTGTTCATTAGCCGGTTGTAGTTTAATTGGCGGCGAAACAGCAGAAATGCCAGGCATGTACCAAACTGGTGAATATGATCTGGCCGGGTTTTGCGTTGGTGTTGTTGAAAAAGACGAGGTAATTACCGGAGAGAATGTTTCTGAAGGCGATGCGTTAATTGCGCTTGCTTCCAGTGGTTGCCACTCAAACGGTTATTCTTTGGTTAGAAAAATTATTGATGATACTAATCAGGACTTATCAGATACCCTAGATGGGAAACCATTATTAGAACTCTTGCTTGAACCAACACGTATTTATGTCAAACAGATTCTATCTTTAATAAAAACAGTACCTGTTAAGGCAATAGCGCACATCACCGGTGGCGGATTAATTGAAAACATTCCGCGCGTTATACCTGATAACCTATCTGTATCAATTGATAGTAGTAGCTGGGAATTAGCGCCTATTTTCAAATGGCTTCAGGAAACAGGCAATATTGAAGCACACGAAATGTATAAAACATTTAATTGTGGCGTCGGCATGGTTATTTGTGTTCCTCAGGAAAATAAAGTTGAGGCGGTTAGTCTATTGCTTGAATTAGGTGAGACGGCCTGGGAAATAGGGGAAGTTATTTCGAGTAATAGCTCATTAGAGAAAGTTCAAATACAACGCTTTTAGTTTCCGCGTTTAGTTTTAACTTTGTCCTGCACCCTGGATAAAATTCCACGTAAAATATTGTACTCACTCTCTTCCATTTGCAAACGATTAAATAGCCTTCTCATTCTATGCATGAGTAACTTAGGGTTATCAACATCATAATAATTTATATCAATTAAACAATCTTCAAGGTGTTGGTAAAACAATTCCATTTTATCTTGGTTCACCAAGTCAGTTTTATCTTTATTGTCAGTTTGTTTTGTATTCGAGCGCAAATAGATTTCATAACAAACAATTTGAACAGCAGAGGCAAGATTTAGTGAACTATAATCAGAGTTTGTTGGTATTTGCAAAACCAAGTTACACAATTCAAGTTCTTCATTAGTTAAGCCCGAGTTTTCTCTACCGAAAACAATAGCAACATTCGAATATTTCTTTTCTGATATGGTTTCAGCACATTCTCGTGGTGTCACTATTGGCCAGGACAAGCTTCTGGTTCTAGCGGTAGTACCGATAACCAGATCACAATCAGATACCGCTTCTTTTAAATCATCACAAACTATAGCATTTGCCAAAATATCATCTGCACCTGTTGCTCGTGCCGATGCCTCTGCAGAAGGGAATATTTTAGGGTTCACTAAACACAATTGTTTTTGTGACATCACTTTCATAGCACGTGCCGTTGCGCCGATATTGCCCGGGTGAGTTGTCCCAACCAGTATTATTCTTACTTTATCCTGAAATTCATTCATATTTCTATTACTTCACTCATCTTAATCAAGCACGTAGAATACTGTGTTTATTATCTGGAGAATATTATGCACCCTATGCTTAACATTGCCATCCGCGCAGCAAGAACTGCCGGCGATGCTATTGTACGCGAATTAGATCGTGTCGGAGACCTTTCTGTTGACATAAAAGGCAAGAATGATTTTGTCACGGAAGTAGATAAAAATGCAGAATACATCATCATCGAAACGGTCAAAAGCGCATATCCAGATCATGCTTTTTTTGCCGAAGAATCAGGTAAATCTGGTAACAGTGACTATTTATGGATTATTGATCCTTTAGATGGCACGACAAACTTTTTACATGGTATTCCACACTTTGCTGTTTCTATCGCGTTACAACATAAAGGTCGACTGGATCAGGCTGTCGTTTATGACCCAATTAAACAGGAATTATTTACCGCTTCAAATGGAAAAGGGGCACAACTCAATAATAAGAAAATACGTGTCAGCCCGCAAAAATCACTTGATGCGGCCTTATTAGCTACAGGATTCCCATTTGGAGATAACCCTGATGTCGAGGCATTCATAGATAGCTTTAGAGCACTTTATCCCAAAATATCAGGTATCCGTCGAGCCGGTGTCGCTTCATTAGATCTCGCCTATGTGGCTTGTGGTCGTCTAGATGGCTTCTGGGAATTTGGACTGAAACCATGGGATATCGCAGCAGGCGCATTATTGATACAGGAAGCAGGCGGAATTAATTCTGAAATATCAGGCGGACTGGATTTTCTGAAAAGTGGGAATATAGTTTCTGCAAACCCGAAACTACTTAAAGAGATTATAAAAGCTTTAAGCTGATTAAATATAGAATTATCCAAAATTATGAACTTCACATTACTTATACCAACTCTCAACGAGCATGAAGGCATGAAAGTAATTATGCCTAAAATAAATAAAAACTGGTTTACCCAAATAATATTTCTAGATGGAGGCTCTACGGATGGAACTGTAGAGTATGCAAAAGAACAAGGTTATGAAGTTTATATTCAAACAAAACCTGGGATAAGAAATGCTTACAATGAAGTTTTACCTCTAATAAGGGGAGATGCATTAATTACATTTAGTCCTGATGGAAACTCAATACCTGAATTATTACCAGAACTAATAAAAGAAATGGAGGATAACGATAGAGACATGGTTATTGTGTCTCGTTACCTTGGTGATGCAAAAAGTGATGATGATGATTTCATTACGAGTTTTGGAAACTGGTTATTTACAAAAACTGTAAATCTTTTACATAATGGAAGTTATACAGACGTTATGGTTATTTATAGAGCATATAAAAAACAGTTAATTTATGATCTGGAACTTAATACAGATGATGCGTATCAAACAGCAGAAAAAATGTTCAGAACAATTATAAGCTGGGAACCATTATTATCTGTCCGTGCTGCCAAACGTGAATTGAACATAAGTGAAATACCGGGAGATGAACCTGAAAGAATTGGAGGAGAAAGAAAGCTTCAAGTATTAAAATGGGGAGCCGCTTATTACTTCCAGTTTTTTAGAGAAAAATTTTGCTGGAAATGACCAAGAACATTTGATCTTGTCAACTATTAAAGTCACGTCCACACTCCGTCCCTAGCCTTTCCTTATTTTTTTATCCTCAAACCACAGCAGTAATTATTCTTTATTTCTGACAACTGTTCTCAATCAAATAATATACTGTTTTCTCCTTATGACTTATTTTTCGTAATCAGTATCCAATTTTTTCTCAAAAACTAAAATTCCAAATTTTTGCCATCCTGAAAAAGGAATATCGCCAAAAAGATAAGTAGGTTCATACTTTTTATAGATATACTTCACAGTATCTATCAGATAATCTTTTCCCATTACAGGCATATCCCATTCTGGTGTATACCTTGAAATAATAATGACATAATCGAACTGCTTTTCACTTAGTTCTTTTAGTAAGTCTTTCTCTCTTTCTCCCATCACCAAATCAGGTATATGCGAATTGTTAAATGTTGTTGGCACTATATTCAAGAAGTAATTCAACATATACCCTTCTGGTAGAACAATGATTGAATCATCTTTTTTTATTTTACTTTTAAATTTATCAAGAAAAGTTTGTGCGGCATAATGCTGACGAGGATAAACATAAAAGTTACCTTTCTCTGTGTTTAGCAGTTTATTTTTCTTAGCAGCTAAATTTGAAGTATTTGAATAAGCAGACCATGACATTATTATGAAAAATATTGAAAAAGCTGTTTTGAAATAATGCGTTCTTTTCTTATATTTATACCTTATTAATAAAGGAACATAGTGAAAAATCATTATTAATAAGCAAACACTGGCTGGAGCAAGCAAGTAAAAACCATAAAATTCTACAGTATTATTAAAAGCCATCCTGAATGTTAGTGCTAAACTACTGATTAGCATAACCAGCATAACTTTATCTCTTATATTAAAAACTCTACTTTTAACCAGCAAACCTACTAACAAAATAGATAAGACTAAAAGTAATCCTGTACCATTATAAAAATAGTCATAGCCTTTAACATATAAATAAAATGAAAATATTATTAACGATAATAAATATAATATAAGCTTTATTATTTTTTGCTTATCTTTGTTTGATGTTCCTATGTCCAGATAGATAAATATACAGCCCGAAACAACAAAAAAAACAATTGATTTTATTGATCTGGAAAAATAATAAAATATATGATCAACACCTAAAGCGCCTCTTCCTATAGGGCTACTCAGATTCTGTTTTATGAGATAAATTATCTCATTATAAAAATACTCAATTAGTCCCATAAAATATAAGGCTAATACTAGTATTAGTAAGCTAAATAAGCTCCACAACAATAGTTTTAAATTAAAAAAACTTCCAATTTTATCGATTTGAAATAATTTCTTCTCTTCTAAAAAGAAGAAAAGAAATATTGTCATTGCTGCAACAGCTGAAAGTATTATTTCAAGCTTCGTTAAAAGACATAGTAGAAAAACTATAATGACAATATATAGAGCCGCACTATTGTTTTTAAAAAAATAATCATAAATTGATTTATAAAGTAGAAAAAGTAAGAGGACACCAATTGTTGATGAATAACTATAAGAAAAAATATAGTTAAAAATATTTACATCCAGAGAATGAAAGGCAAAAATAAATATAAATACTATAGAGGCTAAGAGAGCAGATTTATTATTTAAATAATATTTACTTAATAGAAAAATAACCGTCGATATATACATGGTTATGATTAAGCCGGTTATTCTAAATACATCAAGCTCTGTACCAAAAATATAGCAAATTATAGAAAATAGATAGGGGACAAGTGGCCCGTATTCATAGTGAAAGTCTTTATATAATACCTGTCCATCCAAAATTCTGAGGGGGACTGTCACCTCTCTGGAAACATCAATAATTAAATCACCGAATTTATCACCAAACTTTAGAAACAGGATGATATTTAATGCAATGATAATTAAAATGCTTAAATATGCATTAAGCTGTTTATTAAGGTTTAATTTTAATAAACTTGTAACGAGCGTCTCAATTTTATACATACATTCAGGAAAATTATTTTCTTATAATGTGTAGAATGAAACTATTATAGTGTTAAATTACTTTTTTATATATTTGAGATTTTATGAGAAAAAGAATTTTAGTAACTGGCGGCGCCGGTTTTTTAGGCTCTCACCTGTGTAAACGCCTTTTAGATGCTGGAGATGAAGTACTTTGTCTTGATAACTTTTATTCTGGCTCCAAGGAAAACATTATTGAATTGTTCTCGAACCCTTATTTTGAATTAATAAGACATGACATTACTTTTCCTACATATCTAGAAGTCGATCAAATTTATAATCTCGCCTGCCCTGCAAGTCCGGTTTTCTATCAGAAATATCCTATTCAAACGACTAAAACGAATGTGTCGGGTGCGATAAATGTACTGGGATTAGCCAAGCGACTAAATATCCCGGTATTACAAGCCTCAACCAGTGAAATTTATGGTGATCCTACTGTGCATCCTCAAACCGAAGATTATTGGGGAAATGTTAACTGTACTGGTATCCGCTCTTGTTACGATGAAGGAAAGCGTTGCGCAGAAACATTATTTTTTGATTACCATCGAGAACTTGGCCTGGATATCAGAGTGGCAAGAATTTTTAATACCTATGGTCCAAATATGGCAATTAATGATGGTCGTGTTGTAAGTAATTTTATAGTGCAGGCACTGCAAAATAAAGATATTACAATTTATGGAGAAGGCAAACAAACCCGTTCATTATGCTATGTTGATGATCTGATTAATGGCTTTATTAGCCTGATGAATACTGATGGAGTTCATGTGCCTGTAAATTTAGGCAACCCTATTGAAATGTCAATTCTTGAAATAGCAGAGTTGATATTGAAACTTACAAAAAGCCAATCAAAACTCATATTTAAGCCATTACCAGAAGACGACCCCATGCAACGCTGCCCAGATATAAGCAGGGCAAAAAATCTTTTAAACTGGAAACCTGAAGTAGACCAGGAAACCGGTTTGAAAAAAACAATTGAATTTTTCAAAAACAAGTTAGAAACTGAATAAAATCCGCATGGACGAGCCTGATTCTAATCATACCTATATTGGCAAAGATCTTGAGTCAATGTCGTATGCACAAAATTACAGTAAATGGATAATTGAGCTTTTTTTACCTTATACAGGCAATAACATAGCTGAAGTAGGCGCCGGAACAGGAAATCTGACAAACTTATTCTCAGAACTCGATAAGGTAAGAAGCATTACTGCGTTTGAACCTTCTGAAGAAATGCATCGCGTTTTAAGCAATAATACTAATCACTCTAAAAAAATTTTAACTGTAAACAATACAGCTTCTAAAGTTTCTGCGATATACCCCAATCGTTTCGATAGCATTTTTTATATTAATGTTATGGAGCACATCGATAATGATCAGGAAGAAGTTCATTTAATTCACTCCATGTTAAAAGACAAAGGATATGTATGCATATTTGTCCCTGCTCTTTCCTGGCTATATAGTGATTTTGATAAATCAATAGGCCATTATCGTCGTTACCATAAAACACAACTTTTTAATTTATTTGATAAAAGCGGATTTGATATTATTAAAATAAAATATATCGATATGTTTGGCATCATTCCATGGTATATAAACTTTGTATTATTAAAGAGAGCTCTGGATTCTAAAAGCACAAAGATATACGACACTTATGCAATACCTATAATCAAGAAATTAGACAAATTAATTGAGCTTCCTTTAGGAAAAAACCTTATATTAGTTGGACAAAAAAAATAACCATGGCATTAACGTGCTTATAAAAACTGATTTTTAATGATTAAAAAAGATAAATCCTTTTATGCGTACATAGCTTTAATTTTAACCTTTGCTATATATTCATACGCATTAATTTCATTTGTATGGATTGACGGCTTAACTTCCTTTGCAAGTGATAGTGCTAATTACATGCTCATGGCCTTATATTTATCACCATGGCAAGCTCCCAGCAATGCTGTAATAGAGGTTTGGCCATATCAATTCTACCCCCCTTTTTACCCTATTATTTTAGCATTAACCGGCGCTGCTCATAGCTTTATTAGTGCCCACGTACTAACTACTGTATTTTTTCTGGTGTCTTTGCCATTGATTTATTATTTTTTCAAGCAAACCATTAAGCATCACTGGCATGCTGTTTTTATTACAGCATTATTTGCATTAACACCTTCTACATTCTTGAATACACTGGGCATTCTTAGTGAAAACCTTTATATCTTACTTAGCTTTGTCATACTCTTGATGTTCAGGAATCTATACAGGTATGATACAAAGATCACTGTTATATTTGGACTGATCTTTTCTGCATTAATATTAACAAGGAGTATAGGAGTCTCATTATTTGCTGCATTCCTGATAATTGGCTTTAATCAATACAAGGACAACAAAATATCCAGTAAGCAGTTCTTTATTCCAGTTTTTATAACTGTATTAGTAAATATTATTGCCAAGCTTCTTAACAAATCGATTTTACCGACACCCTACCTGAATCAGCTTCAGGCTCTCGACATATCAGGTCAGCCAGTCGTATTGATAAACACATGGTTTACTTCCTGGCAATATTATTGGGTAGATGAATTGTATGCGCCTAATATAATCCTCATCATTCTTGGCATTCTTTCCTTTACAGGATTAGCAGTTAGAAGTTTTAAATTAAAAGTTGATGCATTATATGTCGTCTTTTATATAGCAATACTATTAGTATGGCCTCATCCTGGCCAAGCTTTAAGGTTTGTATACCCAATATTTCCTCTTTTAATTTTATATTCATTCTACGCAATGAACCTAATTACTAGAAATATGATTATAGATAATAAAAATAAAATTATTTCACTATTAATATTGATCTCTTTTGCAGTTGTTATTCCTACACTTTCATTTTCACGGAACCGGTACCAGATCGGAAAAGAAAATGGATATAATCAAATATTTGAATTCTACCGCTTTCATGATATCAAGCATGCAAGATATATTGCCTCAATTGAAAAAACTATGTTTAATGATATGAAACTAATAGAAGAAGGCACAGAACTAGATGCGGTGATTCATCATTTCACTCCTGCATATATAGCTTTATTGGCAAACAGAAGCAGTAAATATGTGAACTTTGGTTACGTTGGAGAGGACAATATACCTATGAATGACAATAGTGCTGCTGATTATGCCTATATAAGCAAACTACATCCAAGGAGAACTGGAAAGAATTATATTGGAGACGCGGAAATTGTTGTAAGTTATTCAGAGCCTACCGAATTACTATGGGAGCACTTCTCTAATGAAAATGGAAAACCAGTATCAAAGTTTTTAAAGCTAGCCAACTAGATCGTTAGTTGTTAAGGCAATAATTTTTTAAAAAGAAATCTATAATTATCTACCATTTTATTAAGGTTAAACTCCCTGACTATTTTCTCACGGTTATACTCTGCTATTTCATTTCTTTTTCCATCAGTGTCAAATAACATAGTGATTTTTTCAGCGTAAAGCTCTGCTGCAATATCTTCACACAAATAACCACTTTTATTATCGTCAACTAATTCCGGTATCGCGGAATTATTTGCAGCTATTATTGGAAGACCGCATGACATTGCTTCTGCTATCGCCAATCCAAATCCTTCTCTTATGCTTGCAGAGACAAGCAAATCTACAGAATTGTATAATTCTGACATATCTTCATGATTAATTTTACCCAAACACTTTGCATTAGAGTGCTTGATTAAAGTAGAACTATTTTTTAATCCTTCTGTATAAACTAATTCAAAATTTTCACCGAGAACATCAAGTAATTTTGGAAAGATATCAATACCTTTGCTTTTTTTTAGATTACCAACAAATAATAATTTTATTTTATTACTGCATTTATTTTTATTTATCTTTGGTTTAAATAGTTCTGTGTTTACTCCATTATGGATTACTTGAATTTTATCTTCAGCACCATAATTCTGTATTATTTTTTTTTTAATAAATTCACTAACACAAATTATTTTACTAGATTGAGAAATTGATTTTTTAAAAAAATAATTTAAATCAGTTTTATAATGTAACTTTCTAATTAACCCTACTTTTGAAATTACATCATCAAGCATGTAACCATGCACAGTACTAACAAGAGGTGTTTCTTCATTTCTAAAGAAACAGGCATAATCAACAGGCGCATGGATAATATCTGCTTCTTTTTTCCTTAATCGAGTTAATAAAGGAGGAAACAATGTTAAATAGGGATTATATTTTTTTAACTCATAACCTTTTATATTCTGCTCAAGTGACTCATGAACAATAAAACTTCCATTTCCATACGCAACAGGGCTATATATTTTCATGAGCCATAATTAAACAATGATTAGTTCGAGTTCATCCCGATCAATAAAAACCGTATAAAATCTTATATAGGTACTAGAAGGTATAAGCAATTTATTCTTTGTATTATTTTTATAATTTATTATTTTTATTAAGTCCGTTTTATTAAAAATACGAGTGACTAATATTGCCGGTATTAAATTTAACTTTACAAATAGCCTAATCACTATCTCATCAATTTTATCAAGAAGAATAATTTTAAAGCTACTGTCTATTCTCTTATTTTGCTGATTTAAATAAATAATCAGATCGATAATATTCGAACTGAAAATATTTCGCGTTTTTATGTCTCTATTTATTTTTTCTCTGACTTTAAAGAAATTGAATAATTTAATGATTTTTCGAGGTTCTTTTAAAAGAGAAAGAACGTGTTTGATTACATATAATATTTTAGAAAGTATTTTATAGAATACTATTTTAATTCTCGTATTACTCGTAATCAGGCTCTCAATAAATACTTTCGCTTTTTCTACAGAGTCGAATTGTTCTTCATAAAGTACTATGTTTGCCTGATCATTTTTAATTGTTTCAATACTAAATATTTCGCCGTCTTGATATATACGACAGCCGTAATATGTTTCGATTAAATGCTTACTATCTAACTTATATATATTTTCTGAATTATTATCTAGAAGCTCTCTGCTCCAGTTATGCATAAGTTCTTTATCTATAGCACAATCTAATAAATCATCAATATTACTCGAGGTTTTTCCTTCTCTTAGTTTTCTGATCGCATTATTTTCAACAAGAGGAAATATTCGTTTATTTATTAATGATAACAATGAGGTGGTTGACATGTTTTTTCCGTCATGAGGCCCCATATAGTTATCTACGCCATCGGAACCAGGGTGCCATGTATGATATAAGAATTCATCATGCGACCAAATTTCTCTCTTGCCATAGTTAACTAATCTAAATGTCATATCGTATGGGCCACAAATATGTCCAACATAATCAATATGTTCATCTGCACCACCAATAGCTATAAGATCTTCTTTTCTAGCGCACATACAAGCACCGTAATTTCTCGTATGTATTGGATCAATAATATCAACAATACCGGAAGTCAGATTATCTGAATAATTTATACAGCCTTCTCCAAGAACCTCTTCAAATGTAGGGTAATTAAAAGGATAATATTCTTTTTTATTATTCCTGAACTGATCCATATGAAATACGATATTAGGATCTGACTTAAATATACTAGATATTTTGTTAACATAAGATGGCTTTACCATCGCATCTGAGTCGCAAATCGAAATTATTTCTCCGCTACTTACAATGATTCCCAAGTTATACATCAAATGTTTGTGATAATAACTTTTTTGAGGCATTTGCATTACTAACCAGGTATCTACCTGTTCTTCGTATTTTTTTATACCTTCATATTCTCGACCATAATATTCAATAATGATTACCTCAAAATCATCTCTATCACAGTCTTGTTGTTTTAAATAATGTAAAACATGAAAACTTTCTCTTACACTCCAGTCAAGTAGAACAAAGCTTACCTTAGGTTTTTTACGCTGACTTTTTTTTACGAAATACATAGTTATCTTTTGTTAATATGCTTTACTATTCCCATAGGCTATCAATCTCTAGCCCATACTTCTCATCTAGCTTTTGATTCGATAGTCTATATTTTGATTTTATCTTTTTTACTATATCATTTGAGAATGGTTTTGCCGGTTTGTAAAAAAACTGGTCAACTATCTCTACAAACCTTTTAATAGATGCCTTGTCAGATATTTTTATCGCATTATCTATTATAAATCTCTTCATAATATTAATACGTCGCACATTTCTGCTTACATTATGTATAGGGTATTTATACTCAAAATTATCAATTTCTTTACTCAGATAATGAAACAATAATCTATCCGGGATAATACCGAGCTGTTTATTAGGAATATAAAGAAAAGGGTTTAAACACCTAAAAATAAACAAGCCTATTTTCCCTGGCCTCCTGTTTATAGGTTTCTCAACATCAATCCTTGTTTTTTCTTCATCAAAATATTTAAACAATTTATTAACATATTGTTCCGGTTCATTTTTTAACTTTTCATAGATTAGGATATTTATATTTTTTCTTTCAAATACTCCTTCTATAACATTTATTAGTTTTTCATAATTAAAATATTCAAGATCGATATGTGTCCACTCATCATAATCAATATCTAAAAAGACATCTTTATGACGGTTAAATTTAAGAAAGTCTATCGGCGATCTCCATTCACCATTCTTTAGGCTTTGACAATAAAGTGACTGTAGGAATGAAGATTGCTCTCTAAGTGATACAAGTATATTCGCTGAAGGAAAAATATTATTTAATGCTGTGATATTAGAATAAAAACTTTGGCTACTTTTTTCTGCATTAACCAAAGATTCATCACTTATCAAAACACCTTCTTCTTCTATATATTGAATATATTCATCAAAATATTTTTTTATTTCATACTCATGAAGTTTTGCGTTTTGATATTTAAATTTCAAAACTATTTTTGTAAAAGTAAAACTCTTCCAATCAATATAATGAATTTTATTTAATTTTATAAACACATTGTTTTGCAGAAACTTTGTTCCTGTCTTTGGCAATCCTATATGCAAATAATATTTTAATCTTTTTTTGCGCTCAGTATTTAAAATGCTAAATAAATCAATAAATCTATTACATTTATACTTATTACTCTCTTCGACAAAGTAATTATTACCATCGTAAAATATGTTTTTATCAAATAGCCTCATCACTAAGAGGCTTTCATTTATAGCTTTAATATTTTTTTCAAGAATATATGCAAACGCATCAAATACAGTTTCTGTATAATGCAAATTTTCAATTTCAAATCTGGCATTACAAGGGTTAATAGCTTTTTTACTAAGCCTAATAATTCCATTGTCATAGACAAGGTAATATCCAAATAAGTCAGTACATAAATATCTATTCTCTATAGATTTTATAGTATCAAGCTCCAACTTAATTCTTGCCGCCTTAAATACTTTATTTATATCTTCGCTCTTTACAAAGGCCTGCATAATTTAAATCCTCTCTAAATCTACAGCACCATGTAAATTTTTAGGTGAATTAGAAATATAAATATATTTTGCAGCGACATGCCTCTCTAGTATCTCTGTTGTTATATGCATTTGTTTTTTGTTAACAGATATTGTTATGCCATAACTACCTTCAGATAATGCCATTCTCAATTTTATTTCTATTTCCGCAATAACATATTTTCCTTTTTCTTTAAAACTTAAGTTTGAAATATCAATCCATTTTCCATAAATATTATATCCTTTAATATCCCTAATTAAAAAAAGCAGATGAGAGTCAGCGTCTTCATGGAGCAATTTAATAGACAAGGATACTTTACATATTTCATTGAAATTATATTTATCAGTTTCCATCAAATTTTCATTTATTAATTCCATTTTAATTATTTTTGCATGTATATCTCCATATGCTATTAACGAATCAAATTGATTTTTCTTGTTTACTATTTCACGTTCTTCAACATTTTCTTTATTCATTAAATCGATGTACATCTCTGTGCATATTTGTGTTTTATCAAATGCCACTTCTTCACCTTTATGCAATAGCAATGTTTTTTCACACAAAGATGAAAGCAACTGAAGGTCATGAGTAACGAATATTAACGTATTACCTATATTTACAAACTCTTTCATCCAATTAATACATTTTATTTGAAACTCTAAATCCCCAACAGACAATGCTTCATCGACAATTAAAATATTTGGTTGCAAAGAAATGCAAGATGCAAAAGCAACTCTGACAAGCATTCCTGACGAATAACAAGCTACTGGCTGATTTATATATTCACCTATAGAAGCAAATTCAATTATATTGGGAAGGTTTTTTATAATGTCTTTTTCACTTAATCCATTCATTATACCTTTAAGAATCAGGTTATCCTTCCCTGATAGTTCTGGATTGAAATCTATTCCTAACTCTAATATAGAGGCTAACTTACCATTAACGTCAACATTTCCTGATGTGGGATTTTTTATCCCACTAATTATTTGCAGTAATGTTGATTTTCCTGAGCCATTTTTTCCTAATACGCCTATGACTTCTCCTTTTTTTATTTCAAAACTTATATCTTTTAATGCCCAAAAGTCTTTATGATATTTTTTTTTGGTTATACTAATTGCTTCTTTTAATCGATCAGACTTTGACTCAAACAGTCTGTATTTCTTAGAAACACTATGCGTTTTTATAGCTATATCATTCATATATATTTATATGGCATCTGAAAATTCACTTTTTAATTTTTCAAAAAGTATTGCTCCAAGAATAAATATAAGCATATAAAAAAGTAGATTTAATAATGTGCTGTAAAACTCTAATTTAATACTCATTGTTGATAAAAAAGTACTTCTATATCCATCAATAATATATACCATGGGATTGTATTTAATTATCCAGAAGTATTCTTCTGGTATTATTTCTTTATTCCATATTACTGGCGATGCCCAAAACCATAAATTTAAAATAACAGGCATAACATGGCTGATATCTCTAAATAATACATTCAATGAAGATAGTATCCAGCTTAACCCAATTATAAAAAAAGTCAGGAAGATAAAATAATAAAAAAAAGAAAGTATATTTACATTTAATAATTCATTGTTTGCAAGCAAGAGCATACAGAATATTGCTAAAAATATTACATGAGTGATTACAGATGAGAGCAGATATACTACAGGCAAAATTTCACTAGGATAATTTGTTTTTTTTATTAAGTGTAAATTACCTCGCACACCAGAGACACTCTGATTTAATACATCACTAAACAGCATCCAAGGTATCATTCCAGATATAAAGTATAGTAAATATGGCGTATTACCTGGGGCTTCTACCTTTAAACCTTTAGAAAAAATTATCCAATAAATAAAAATAGTGACAGCAGGATTTATTATCGCCCATATTACGCCAATATAGGTTCCAGAATATTTTAAAAAAAATGTAATTTTTGCCATATAAGCAATAACATGTTTTTGCTTATATAGATTGATAAAAAACCTTATCATCTCAAAATTTTAATTTGTTTAATGACAATAAAAAATATTTAAACAAAGCTGATATTGTTGTTGCATCATTTATCAGATTTTCATTAAATAAATCTTGAATTTCTTTACGAGAGAACCATCTAAAGTCGATACAACCCATTTCTTCACTGACTCCGTTATCCTCTCCAGCACTAATAGTGGCAGCATATAACTTTACTTTTGCAGAAATCACACCTGGTTCAGGAAATATCCACCCTAATTCTTTCAAACAGTTTTTACTGCAATATAGACCTGTTTCTTCATTTAACTCTCTTGATGCTGCATCATCAGTATTTTCGTTTTCATCGACGAAACCTCTCGGGACCTCCCAACAAAAGCTACTAACAGCATGGCGGTATATTTTTATTAACCCAAGGCAATTGTTTTTTATTGGCAAAATAGCTACGCCAGATATTCCGTCTTCTTTTTTTATAATCGGCTCAACAACGAGGTAATCTTTTACAAGAGAAACTCCATCTTTTTCAAGATGATCAAAATAAATATTAAAAACGCTATTTTTATAAGCAATTCTTCTTTCTTTATGATTAAAAGGAAGTTCCTTCATTATTCACTCTTTCGTTATTTATACATTGCTGTATCCGAACTGCTTAATCATTTGATAACCCTTTACTAGCTCCTGAATTCCATCATCAAGTGAATACTTCGTTTTAAACCCTGTTTTTTCTATTTTTTCATTAGAAACAATATAATTACGTTGGTCAGGATCTTTACCTAGCTCTTCTTCAAGAAAAATAAAATCCTGCACATATTTTTGAATGCGTTCGCACAATTCCTTTTTAGAAATATTAGTATCTGATAAACCGACGTTATAAATCCCACCTTTCATCGAGTCAAAATTTTCTATGCCATGAATAAAAGCACGAGTTACATCTCTTACATGTAAATAATTACGTTTAAAATGACTTTCAAATAAAACAACAAAACGATCGTTGACCGCACGGTAAACAAAATCATTTACCAGCAAATCAATTCTCATTTTTAATGACATGCCAAATACAGTTGCCAACCTAAAACTAATTGCTTCTCCATGCTCAAGCAACGCTTTTTCTATTTCGACTTTCTCTACGGCATATTGTGAAATCGGGTTTAGTTCTGATTCTTCTGTACAGAAATTATTTTCATCACCACTTCCATAGGCACTATTCGTCGTTGGCATTAATACTCTTTGCTGCTTCGAGAGTAATTTCAGCATTAACTTTATACCGTCCTTGTTTACAGTACTGGCACCGACTGGGTCTTTTGAGCAGATTGGAGCTCCAACATAAGCAGCAAGGGGAATTATAATGTCTGATTTTCTCATTAATGGTTTGATACTTTCCTGTACCCTGATATCACCATTTACGATATTAAACTCAGGATGATTACAAACATGTGCCAAACTATTTTGTTTGTACATAAAATTATCGAAAACGGTAACAGTGTGACCATTGTTCAATAGCTCCGGCACTAAGATAGAACCTATATAACCAGCACCGCCTGTTACTAAAATATTAAAGCCCATACTTAACTGACTCCTTCATCAATTAACAAATTTTCGTTCAAAAATGATTCTGCTCTAAAGTAATCATCTGGAATACCAATGTCTATGAAAGCGCCATGATCTACTACACCGTAAACTTTATTAGAGGAAACAAGTTCAGGTAATATTTCATTTTCAAGAGAAACAGTCTTTCCTTGTTCTATAGAGAAACCATCAAATACTTTACGGTTTACTATATATACTCCTCCATTAATCAGTCCTGGTTCTTTTTTATTATCCGGTTCCAAAATAGAACAGAGCTTATTTGTTTTATCCATTTGCATTTTGTGATAACGATCTGCATTTTCAAGCTCCCGTAAGCAAATCGTAAAGTCCGCTTTTTTATCAAAATGTAATTTGCTCATAGCTTCCTGGTCAATTAAAAACATCGTGTCCCCGTTAATAATAAAAAAATCACCAGGCACATTTACTTCATTTAGTACTTTTAAAACTGCACCGCCGGTTCCTGCCGGGACATCTTCTATTACATATTCAATCGGCACACCCTTATAGTTACTACCAAAATGTTTTTTTATAAATTGGTTTTTATAACCAACTGACAATATTATTTTTTTTGCATTATTTTTTACCCAATACGCCAGTAAATAATCCAGAAAAGGCTTGTCTAGTATCGGTGCTAATGGTTTTGGCACATCATTAACAACATCTTTTAACCTTGTTCCTAAACCACCCGCTAATACGACAACAGTAAATCCTGAGGTTAAAGTCATATCTTTAAATTATGTTATCAAGAACCGAGTGAAATAGATTTAGTTCTTTCTCAATACTTCTAGGCTGATTACCTACAAAAAAACCGCGATCGTGCGCTATATTCGCATTATTTAGATTACCAATAATTTCATAATCAAAATATTTGATCACATCATGTCTTGGAAAACAGCCGCCAGTTATAATACGGAACTGAATATCTTCTTTTTTCAGCTGTTCGAGACAAACTTTTCTTTCTATGTTCAAATCCGGGTTCAAAATAACAGTAAAAGAGAACCAACTGCTATTGCCATGTTCTTTCTGGATAATAAATCTTTCATCACCTGCAAAAAGTTCCACAAATAAAGCTGCATTTTTTCGGCGCACATCAACTAGATCATCAAGTTTTTTAACTGTTCAAGTCCAATAGCTCCTGACAGCTCTAGTGGACGAGCATTGTATCCAGGTAAAATAAACCGATAGGCTTCATAGAAGTCATCATCAGACTTTTCATAGACTGGAGAGTCCTCAGGTAAATCCCGAGACCATCCATGCGCGCGCATAGATAACATAAGATGATACAGTTCATCATCGTCCGTTATGACAAGGCCACCTTCCATCGTCGAGATATGATGAGAGAAAAATGTGCTAAATGTTCCAACATCACCAAACGTACCTGTATATCTATCATTAATACTTGCGCCCATTGATTCACAATTGTCTTCAAATAAAATCAATTCATGAGAATCACAAAACTCTCTTATCTCCTCAAGCTTTGCAGGATTACCCAATATACTGACAGCAAGAACCATTTTTGTTTTCGGTGTTAGAGCTTCTTCTAATTTAGAAACATCCATATTTAATGTTTCCAGATCAACATCCAAAAATTTTAATTTCAAACCATACTGCTGCAATGGATAGAAACTGGTTGCCCATGATATAGCAGGCACAATCACCTCATCACCCGGTTGTAATGGATTATTTGATTTATATGAAAGTGCTGCGATTGCAACCAGATTAGCCATTGAACCGGAACTCACCATTAAACAATGCTTACTATCAAACTTATTGGCAAAAGCTTTTTCAAACTCACGGACTTTATCACCCATTGTGAAACGTCCGTTTTCTACGACTTTTTTTATCGCATCAATTTCTTCATTTCCCCAGGAGTCACTTGCTAGTTCATACATAATATTTTTACTTAATTATTTAGATATCGTTAACTTTATTGCATCTGCAATTTTTTCGCTTGTCGGATAATAATATTGTTCCAATGTAAATCCAGCTGGTGTTGGAGAATCAGGTAAACCAACTCTGGTTATCGGAGATTTCAAATGCTCAAATGCTTTCTCTGCAACAAGACAACCTATTTCTGCACACACGCCTCCCATAGCCCAACCAGTATCAACTACTAATAAACGCCCTGTTTTTTTCACTGATTCAATAATAATATTTTCATCAAGTGGCTTAATTGTTCTTAAATCAATTAAATCTGCTGTAACGCCTTGTTCGCTTAAATTATTCAGCGCCATTTCTGCTAAAACAATTGCATGAGAAGAGCCGACAATAGTTAAGTCTTCCCCCTGCTGTCTATAAACGCCTTCACCAATTGGTATTTTATATATACCTTCTGGCACTGAACCTTGTTGTTTCATCAACCATCGATGTTCAAAAATTAAAACAGGATTATTGTCAGCTATAGCTGATAGCATTAACCCTTTTGCATCATAGGGAGTGCTAGGCATTATTATTTTCAACCCAGGAACTGACAATAATAATCCCTGTATAGCCTGTGAATGTTGAGCGCCCGATCCCCAACCACGCCCAATTGCGGACCATACAACCATAGGTGCTTTAGTATGACCTTTATCCATATAATGAATTTTGGATGCATGATTTACTAATTGATTAAAAGTGAGTAATAAAAAGTCCGGTCTGTTGTGTAAATAAATA
Source organism: Pseudomonadota bacterium (assembly GCA_038142205.1). GTDB lineage: Bacteria > Pseudomonadota > Gammaproteobacteria > Eutrophobiales > Eutrophobiaceae > UBA7359. The sequence goes on from JAYQJO010000001.1 coordinate 1,931,627, forward strand.
GGGCGGAGTCCATTCATCGCTGCACCAGTGCATAAACCGGTTAAGCCTTCCTCTGATAAAGGTGTATCAAAAACCCGGTGCTCACCAAACTTTTTATATAAATCCGTCGTAACTCCAAACATTCCAACAGGTGGGTCATTAACACCTTGCCCAAGTACAAATGTATTTTCATCAGCCTCTAACGCTAGATCTAGTGCCTCATGTAATGCTTCAGTATAAGACAAACATCGCTCGTCAGAATTGGTGATTCTATCGATATCTTTTTTAACTTGTGATTCTAAAAGCGCTTCATCCCATGGCATATCAATTTCTTACCTCATTAATCAGCATAGACATATTGCATTAAACTTTCTTCCGAAGGATTAACGCTATTTATCGCATATTCAAATGCCTGTTCAATTTCAATGTTTATCTTATTTTTAAATCCTTCAATAACTTCATTATTAATCATTTCATGCTTTTCCATCTCATCCTGAAGTAATTTAATTGGACATAATTTTTGCCAATCTTCAACTTCATCAACACCTCGATAACCTGATTTACTATCATCACCTGCTCCACCATGACCTCGCCATCGATAAGCAATATTTTCAATGAAAGTTGGACCATCCCCGTTCCTTGCTCTTGCTGATGCTTCTTTCACAGCTTCATAAACATTCAAAACATTCGTGGCATCAATTTGAACGGCTTTTATGCCAAAGCCAGCGGCTTTTTCAAATAACTCAACTGATTCCGGTTGTCTTTTACTTATAGGAGAACAAACTGAATAAAAGTTATTTTCACAAAGATAAACTATCGGTAGTTTTTTCAATACTGAAAAATTCAGTGATTCCCAAAAGACACCTTCTTCTATAGCAGCATCACCAAAGAACACCCCTATAACCCGTTGATAATTTTTAAACTGTGATGCAAACGCAGCTCCATTTGCAATCGGTACAATTCCAGAAACTATAGCAGAAGTACTCATCATACCTACGCTTTTATCAACCAGGTGCATAGAACCACCCCTGGAGCCACAACACCCATTGTCCCTGCAAAATAGCTCAGACATCATTGCTTTTAGATCACCACCTTTTGCAAGGTAATTACCATGTGTACGATGACTACTATAGATATGATCTGTTTCTTCAAGAGCAACACATGCTCCTACTGAAGTCGCTTCCTGACCGATAACAAGATGGATAGGAGACTTCATTTGATCTTCATGATATTTCGACTCAATGACTTCTTCTATTAATCTGATTCTTAACATTGAATACAGTAATTCAGTTAAAAATTGCGTTGAATATTTCGAAATATCCGTATTTTTATATCCTTGTCCTTTATGCTTATATTTAATCATGTCAATTCATTCTTCATAGTATTATTGCCATTAATACGATCTGGCTGGAAATAAACAATTCTTGTTCCTTCACTTTCAAAATTAAAAGGCACTCTAATTAAATTTTTTAGTTTCTTCTTCACATTTTCCTGGTGCTGTTTTGGCACGTAAAACATGATAAACCCTCCTCCTCCAGCACCAAGTAATTTACCGCCTAAGGCTCCAGCACTTATTGCTGCATCATAAATATCATCAACTTCATTTGTCGATACACCATCGGACAAACTTCGTTTTATCTTCCATGTTTCGTTCAATAGAAGACCAAACTCATCAAGCGAATCAATACCTTTATTCATAATACTTATCGCTTCATTAACATGGGAATGAATGTCTTTTAGCTCTTGCCCTCTTTTCTTTATATTTTCTATTTTCTTTTTTTCAATCTCTGATGCCATTCTTGATGTGCCTGTGAAAAATAACATCAAATTATCCTGTAACTTTTCCAGATAATCATTTGGAACAACCATGCGTTTAACAACATGAGAACCATCTTCATTGAAAATAATATGGTTCAAGCCACCATGAGCTACAGCCAATTGATCCTGTGAACCCACATTTTCTTTTATTATTGATTGCTCTACATGAATAGCTTCTTCACCTAACTCTCCTGACGATCTGTATTTACCTCTTAATGCATATATTGAATTAAGTAAACCAACCGTAAATGATGAACTAGAACCCAAGCCTGCTCTTGCGGGTAAATCACCATCATGATGAATTTCCAGTCCTTGATCACAATCCAGATAATCAAGGATTGCTCTTACAGCAGGATGTTGTATTTCGGAATAATGCTGCACATTCTCTATCAATGAGTAGACAATCCTGTATTTATGCTCAAAAAACGGAGGTAAATACCGGCAACTTATATAACAATATTTATCTATAGCTGTTGATAAGACTTGACCTCCGTTCTCTTTATACCAAGTAGGTAAATCGGTTCCTCCACCGAAAAAAGACATTCTAAAAGGTGTTTTACTTATTATCATAACTGTAGATATTAATTATAAATTGCTCTATCAAGTTTTATTTCCAGCATTTTTTCTATATGACGGCTAACTTCTTCACCAAATTTATCTTTAACCAGATTTAAGTAGCGTTCATTAGTAAAGTACTTAACAAAAGCCTCATCTCTAAATTTCAGTACTTCTGCTGCTGATATATGCTCTGTAGGTAGAGGTAAGGTTTCATAACTATGTTGAGAATAACCTATCCAATTTTCCGGTAACTTCCATCCATGCTGTATTGCTTGCTGATACAATTGTGAACCGGGATAGGCCATAGCAGAATAAAAGTTAGCGAATTCACAATTCGCTTCAATGGCAAGTTCTAACGTCTCCTGCATCGTTTCGTGATCATCATCTGGCAGACCAAAAATATAATTACCTATTATGTTGATGCCAGCATTCTTTATTTTTTCAACGATTTTTAAAATATCTTCCGTGCCAAATCGCCCTTTCTCTACTCCATCCCTGACGTGTTTGCTTCCTGATTCAATTCCTAATGCCAGCCATCTAACGCCTGCTTTTCTTAAACTTTCCAGGTACTCGTCTTTAACGGTATCAATTCTTGCATACGCCCAGATATTTAACTCATACCCTCGTTCAATTATTCCTTCACAGATACCTAGCACATGACTTTTATTCAAGACGAACATCTCATCGACAATTTTGATATTTTTAATCTGATAATCGTTAACAAGAACATCAATTTGTTTAATGATATTGTCAGGTGACCACATACGATAAGATGACTTGCCAAAAGGTGCGTTTATACAACAAAAACTACATCGATAAGGACAACCAAGACTTGTGTGAATCGAAGCATAAGGTTGTCGATTATGAATATCTTCAAAGCAATGCCAATTATGTGCCCTGTATTTATCCATAGGTAATAAGTCTAGAGCCGGTTCAGGCATAGTCGCATCTAAATCAGTAATTAACGGACCAGGAGGCGTCGATAATATTTTTTTATTATCATAATAATAAAGGTCTGGCACATCAGAATAATCTTTATTACTTGCCTTCAGTTTACGCATTACTTGATAAATTGTTTCAGGCCCTTCTCCACTACAAACAAAATCAATTTTTTCTTCTCGTAATGTTCTTTCTGGTAAAGCAGCGGGGTGTGTTCCTGTAAATAATATTTTTGTATTTGGTGATACTCTTTTAATTGCATCACACGTTGCTCTTGCAGCCGGCATATTCTGTGTTGATGCAGATGGTTGATAGCCATAGACAACCAATACCACTAATACAGGATTAAAATGCTCTGATATAACTTTTGCCACATCTTCTGCAGCCAAGCCTAAAGCAGGCGCATCAATAATCTCTACAGAAGAGTTTTTAACTCTCATATAACTGGCAAATAGCGCAATCAAACTTGGAGTTTCTATTGCAGAAATATCCGAAGCAAGGTTTTGATATACCGCTTTCACATTACCCGGATTTATAAAGACTATATCTATGTCTTCTTTATCTTTTAATTCTTTTAAAGTTCTCATTTTAGTACGTAAATTTCACCTCTCTTTTAAAAACAGATATTGACCTTGATAGAAATAAACCAGGCGATGTTTTAATCATAAAAAAATGCCCTGAAAATTTAATCAAATATTTTATCCTGTAGTAAACAGGTAAATCTTTGTCACAAATAAATTGAAATAAAAACCACTTTAAAAAACAGTAATAACTCATGTTTCTATCGATATTTTCATATTCATTTACAATTGCTGGAAGTTGTTCATTATTTACTATAGATCTTAATCTTCTGTACTGTGAGCTCCTGAGATTTCGTAATAATACAAAGGCAACATCATCATCATCGTTTGTTCTCTGAAGTGAATCGCTATCATAAACATGTGGATTTAAATTCAAATGAGTGAATTTTATTTCATCCAGATAAACCACTCTTTGTTTCTCATGTCTATTTAACCTTATAAAAATATCCATTATGTGAGTGTCAATAAATAATCTTTTATATAATGAAGGGAAAGGATGAACCAAAACATCACATGTCTTACGTGATAAAATAGGAAAAGAACACAGATTACTTTTATTGATACCATCATTTGGGAATGCTAAAAATACATCGTCAGGAAATTCATTCAACCTACTTTTTAAGATGTTGTCCCAATTTTTAGTTTCTATAACTAAATCATCATTTACCAACATAACGATATTACCAACACAATGGCGATAACAAACTGAGTTATATTGACCCATGGTTAACTTAGGACCAATAAGCTTAGTAATATTCAGGTCTATATTTTCATACTTTTGAGATGCAGCATCATCACTATCAATATAAATTATAATTTCTATATTATTTATACATGATGTATTTTCTAATAAGCTTTTTAAAAAACTATCAAGGTATTCAGTTCTTGCTCTTGTAGGTAACAACATAGAAATAAATATATCATCAGAACTATATTCATTTTTTACTACATATAAATCTAAAGAATTATTATCATCTATTTCAATGAAATTCTTTTTCCCATGAAATGTATTTGAATACTCCATGATTTAATCTTCAATTTTTTGCCACAAAATTAATTGGGGTCTTTTTTCAAGTTTTTCTTTAAGTGAAAAGTATTCGTCTGTTTCCAAACATAATGTTCGTATTTTTCGAGCAATGTATTTTTCTGTTTTTTTAACCAAATCATCAAGGTTAGTACTGTCAATATCTCCTACTAGTACCAGGTCGATTAAACCGGAATCTTTACCTTGCGCATAGTCATCAATTAGAAATGCAAGTTCCACATTACCTAATCTTTCGATAATACTTTCAAGTATTTGATCCATTCCCAGTGCTTTTTTTACCATTGATTGCAACTCTGGAAATAATGGATGCTCAATGTCAGCATGATAGTTAATCTGCCTGCCTGCTTTATTACTTTTAAGAAGACCAGCCTGACTTAATTGTTGTAATTCTTCTGAGACCTGACTCGTAGATACTGTAAATTCATCCGCTAACTCTCGTAAATAAGCCTGCTGACTTGGATTAAGAAATAAACGCATCAAAATATTGATTCGCGTCTTTGATGTAATTAATGACGAGAGTATTGACATAAGCACATATTATATCGTTCTGTTTTTCAGAACATAATAGCTTATAATATTGATAATTCAATGAAAAGTAGTTTGAAGTAGCTCACATTTTTGCCTAGATAATCCGTGAAAATAGAACTATTTTTATTAAATTCCAATAACCTAGGAAACCTTGTCTATTTAAGAGCAAACAGAATGGATAAGCTCCTTATATTTATTAGTTATGACTTTCCAGTCATATTTTTCTAAAACACTTGATCTTGCATTTGCAGCAATTTGATCTCTAAACTCTTTATTCATCAAGACTCTTTCTAATGCATTTGCTAATTCGACCTCATCTCCAGGTTTACTCAGAACTCCATTAACACCGTCATCAATGATATCTTTAACAGCCGGTAATGATGAGGCCACAACGGCACAGTTACACCCCATTGCCTCTATGGCAACAAGTCCCAGACCTTCCTGATCATTTTGCGAATCGACAATTGATGGCATAACAGTTATTGAAGCAGAAGAATAAATCTCTGGTAGTTGCTTAGGACTTTTAGCTCCCCAAAATTTAGTACAATGTTGAATACTTAACTCAACAGATAGAGTTTCCAGCTTTTTTCTTTCCGGACCCTCCCCTACTATAAGCAATTCAATTTTTGGATTTTTTTCTATTAAAATACTTATTGCTTCTAATAAAGTTGCAACACCTTTTTTTCAACCAGTCTTCCAACAAATAATATTTTACTATCACTTCTTTCAATATTATCAACTGGTTTAAATGTATCACTTAAATCAACCCCCATAGAGCACACATGTATTTTTTCTTTTTTCGCAATCATGGTTTCACATATTTCTTTCATATGATTACTTACAACCGTGATTACGTCTGAAGAAGCAAGCACCCATTTTTTAAACTGTAAAAATGGAGTTATTTGAAAAGTAAAAAGATCACCTCCATGAGAAGTGCTTAATATTTTTATTTTTTTATTACGTAATAGTTTCAGAACAAAGACGCTTATTAGTCCTTGTGGAATTAACCAGTGCGCATGAATTAGATCATACTCATTTTTATTTAGTAACTTTATTAAATTATAAGCCTGAGATATAAGGAATAATGGCACTAATAAATACAACCATTTATTTTTTTTTAGATTTGCCAGGATACCCCCATCATAATTTAATAGTTGAAGCTTATTAAAAAAATATTTAAACCTGTATATTGTTACTCCATCTACAGCTTCTTCCCTTTTAGCGCCTTGAGCATGAGGTGCTAACACATCAACACTCATTCCTTCTTCTACTAGTCGCCTAGTCAACTCTAGTACAAATGGGGGGTTGTATCGTTAACCCATCGAGGGAATGTCGATGCCAAAACAAGAATTTTCTTGCTCATAATATTGTACTAACTACTCAACTATATTTTTTATAGCCACAACACTATAATTTAGTGGCATAAAACTATCATCAGGGCATAACGGTTCTAAAAGCCATGATAATATATTAACGATAGGTACTATTAACGGTACAAATATTAATAAGACCGCAATAATTTTTTTTTGTTTTATTGAGTCTAATAGAATTTTGCATAAAGCTAAATTAACTATTAATCCTGCGGTTTCAATTGGTTTTCCTAATTTACTTATAATTTTAATTTCTAGACCTGAACCTTCGAAAAGTTTTTCATAACCATACTCTGTCCATCTATTAAAATCTAAAGGTTGATCATGCAATGGATACAAGAAAGGCGTTTGTATAATGAGTTTACCCCCAGGTTTGAGTACTCTTGTTATTTCGCGAATGCATTTATCAGGATATGGAAGATGTTCTAATACATCTAACATCAGCACATTAGATACACTCTCATTATTAATTGGCAGCACTTGAGCATCCCCATAAACATCTGGCACATAGTCATACCAATGCTTAGCAGTGCTATAGTAATCCAAGCCAATATATCTAACTCCACTTCCCAAATATTTTTTTATACTCTGACTAGCAGAGCCAATATCTAATACGTCTTTATCGAATTCTGATGCGATATTTAAATAGTTTTTATGCGCATATCGCATTATTATCCATTGTGGGTGCAATGGCGTTTTAGATAAGAACTTAAAATATTTTTTTATTTTTCTTAGATTCACTTAGTCATCATTATTGCTTTTATTAGAATACATTAGAACAGTAAGCTGCTCCGATAGCAGGCCAAATAAAAAAATCAATACAGATATAATTAATAACAACGTACTCATATTGGTAAATCTACCTTGAAAAAAATATGTGTAGAAGTAATAGAATGTGCCAGTAAAAAAGAAAAGAAGACTCAAAGGAATGAATATTTTTAATGGTGAGTATAACGAAGTAATCCTGAATATAATTAATAGAAATCTAAAACCATCTTTAATTAACTTTATATGACTTTTACCTTCTCTTTTATTACAGGAAATAGGCAAATAATTAATACTGTAACCTGAACGAAATAATGCCATTGTTATTGAGGTAGGGTATGAAAATCCATTAGGCAATAAATAAAGGTACTTTTTAAAGATATCTGCTTTTACAGCTCTGAAGCCGGATGTTAAATCTATGATTTTATGTCCAGACATATAAGTTGCTAACTTATTATATAGTGTATTGGCAATATATCTTGGAAAGCTAGCATGTGTCTTTCTTTCTCGTGCACCCACTACCATGTCATAACCATTATTTAAACATTCAATTAAGTTTGAAATTTCTGATGGTTCGTGCTGACCGTCTGCATCCATAAAAACCAAAAAATCTCCTGATGCCTTTCTTGCCCCTGACTTTATTGATGCGCCGTTACCTTTAGAATAAGGGTGAGTAATAATATTAATATCAAACTCACTACAAACTTCTAGCGTATTATCAGTTGAGCCATCATTGACGACTATTATTTCTTCGTCTTTATATAAAGTGGTCAGTTCCTGCAATATCTTTTTCAGAGATGCAGATTCATTTTTAGCTGGCAAAATTATACTTATTTTTTTTCTTTCAGCATTATTATCCATTATCTAACAGCCTTAGTTGATTCTCTGCATTCTTATAAATTGTTAATTCTTGATTACTTTTATTTAAAATATATTCAAAGTCATTCTTTGCTTCATGAATATTATTTAAACCCGCATGAGAAAGACCTCGATAATATATTGCATCAATATATTCTGAATTAAGATAATAGACCTTTGTAAACAACTCAATAGCTTTATTGAATTCACCTTGTAAAAAACAGGCAATCCCTAAATAAAGATTTCCTTTTTGATTTCCTGGCTCTAATTCTACGACTTTCTCAAAATCATTTTTTGCTAATTCTATTTCTCCCTGATTATTATATACAACACCCCTGTTCAAAATAGCATCTACATATGTTGGCAAGATATCTAACGCTGTATTTAAATCATCTAATGCACCATCAAGGTCTCCAATATAAATTCTGGAAGCAGCCCGACCATTTAACGCATAAGAATCTGAACTATTTAAACTAAGAGACAAAGTATAATCTTGAATCGACTCTATATACTTTCTTTCACGCGATTTATAGTCTGCCCTGTTATTAATTGCCATGTAGTTAGTTTTATCAAGCTGATATGCATGAGACCATAGTGCCTCTTCATTTTCCCATATTTTAATTTGTTTCAACGTAAAATTTATTAAAGCTGACATAATAAATAATGCGATGATAGACATTGCTCCATATAAATAAAGAGTATTTTTTTCTTTCCTGCCCATCACACTTTATCAGGACATTTAATACTAGCCAGCTTAATGCAAATGAAAAAGGCATAAGTGCAATGTAAGTATATCTATCCGCCATCATTTGAGGACCACTTTGAGCAAACCCCAAAACTGGAGAAATTATCACAAAATAGATTAGAAACAGATATAACGGCCATGGGAACTTCTTACTAAAAGAAAATGATGTAATAAAGATTGATAAAAAAACTATAAAATGTACTAAATATTTAGTACTTAAAAAATTTGTATCCCCAAGCAAATAAAGCGGCGACAAATCTACCGGATAAAGCGTATGTAACAAATAAGTGTTAAAGCCATAGGTTGCCTGTAGCAACCTATCAAGGACTGTAAGCTTTTCCCATGAAATCATAGCCCCAGACGAACCAGCAGAAAAAATTCCGATAGAAACAAATATAACTGAACATATTAAAAAAGGAATTTTATCCTTTACCTCATTGAAAACTGTTCTTGTTGTTAATTTTTTCGGGTATTTTAAATCTAAGGCTAAATCAACTAAAACTAGTACAATCGGAAAAGTTATTGCCCAAGCTTTGCTTAATAAAGAAAAAGAAAAAAGAAAAAAGAAAAATAATAAGCATTGTTTCTTGTAGTAAAAATAGTTTTTTTTACGGTGCTATATTTATAATGAAAATAAAAGATAAAGCTAATCAACAAAAAAAATGTGCTCAGCACATCACGCCTCTCCGTTACCCAAACTACAGATTCAACTCTTAATGGGTGTAAAGAAAAGAATAATGTACCAATTAAAGATGCGAACATTATTTTTTTAACGCTAATTATATGACTATAAAATCTTATTAGAATTAAACACACAAGACACATGAATAAAATTGCATTTATACAATGCAAAACTATATTGCCTAACCTATACCCATAACTATTCAATCCCCATACAGAATAATCAAACATATATGATAACCACGTAAACGGCTGGTAATGCCCCCCTAATGCACTACTGAAAGCCCATAGGATATTATCTAGAGTAAAGCCTCTGATGTAAAAATTAGTAAGCACATTAATTCGATCATCAGAAACATAATCGAATCCTAATGATCCAGAATAAACGAAAAAGGTTATGCAGAAAATAAAGGCACTAACTATATAGAATAATAATTTATTGTTGCTAATTCCCATTTTATTCAGCAATGACGTTCCACTTAACATCATGTTCTCTTGACACATCTTCCATTAGAACCTCTGCTTGTTCTTTATTACCGTTCGAAAGCAATAAAGAAATATATTTAACTTTCAAATCTAGTCGATCAGGGTTTCTTTGCGTTAGATCTTTCATAATAGACAAAGATGGCAGTAAACTTTTTGAATCCATTGCCAAGAAACTTGCATAAGAAAGTAAAACATTATCTCTTAAATTAGAGCTTAACGTATTATTCTCTAATAACAATGAAAACAATTTCATTATTGTATTGCCCGATAAGTCACATAGTTTTTTAGTGACACAGTTAATTAATTGAGTATATGAATTGATTTCTGAAAAAGTAATTTTTGATCTGGTAAATTTATTTGCTATTTTATTGATAAGCATCTCATTCTCTTTTTCACCTTTCATTGCATTTACATGAAGCAAAGCTATTGCCGGTTGTGCATCATATATGCTTAATCTGTTTGCTTGAGTTAAAGCATTTATTGCTACTTCAGCATACTCATTATCCGATGTTGCTTGATATAACTTTGAATATGTTTCTCCTAATTGATAATTAGCCGTTATTGAATCTGGGTTTTTCTGCGCTAACCTTTCTGACAGTAACACCGGGTTACTCCAGTCACTTGCGCGAATCATGGTTACCGTAGAAAACAAAAGGGTAATAATACATAAAACTATATTGAAATTAAGTTTTGTTTTTTCTAAAAGAAAAAATAAGCTTATAACAAAAATTAAAATTACGCCTAAAGAAGGAAGGTAATTTCTATGTTCATAAACTAGGTTCAACGGAAGGATCGTTGACTCCATTAAATGACCAGCAAAGAAAAAGATAATTCCAAAAATTAACCAATTTTTTTTAGTTTGAAATAAAGTAAAAAATAATATAAAAAAAGCTAATAGAGAAAATATTGTAGTTACAGGGTTAACTAAACTTATCGATATAATGAAATCATCATGATATAAATTAAATGAATTCAAGCGTGGGAAAATTATTAGGCAAATATAGAACCAAATAATACGAAACTCTGTCATGAGTCGTTGGCCCATATCAAAGTCTTTACCACTGTAACCCGCAGTTAGATCCCCCTTAAATAATAATAATAGAGCGATGCAAAGCGGGATGACAAGAACGACCACATAGTAGGATTTCAAATATTTAATTACATTAGCAGAATTTACCTTCCATTTGAGCAACACGCTTTCTATCACTATTAAATAAACAAAAAGCAGTAGCCCATTTTCCTTGCATAAAGCCGCAAGAACACCCAATGAGGTTATGTATCCAAGTTTTATAATTAATGACTTATTACTTATCGTAATAGATGTCCGTAATTTCAGATAACTAAGAATACCTAAAATTACAAATGTAGCAGACATACTTGTCATGCGTTGAACGGTATATAAAACGGCGGTTAGATTTATTGGATGCACTGCCCATATGGCAGTGATCCAGTAAGCGATAAGAGTATGTTTACTACTTAAACTTATCAAACCTTCTTTTTCCAGCAAGGTTTTTATTAAACGACATGATACTAAATATACTAATATAGTATTTAATAAATGGATAAAGAGATTGAATAGCTTATAACTAAATGGAGTGAACTCACTAAGCTGATAATTCAAATAAAAACTTAACATTGCAACAGGCCTACCTAACGGACCGGCCATTCCAGACATACTTGCTGTCCATGCAGATGAAAAACTTAAGTCGGAATTAATTATTGCAGAATTATGTAATAAATTGGAATAATCATCATAAATAAACCCTCCAGACAATCCTGGAAAATAAACAAACACAACTAGGCTTATTAGAAATAATAAAAATAGTAAAGTTGAATGATTGTTATTAATCATCTGTTTGATTGTCAGGAGAATACTTATCGATATGATAGCAAGCTTAAAAATTTTAAGCTTAAATATAAAAAAACCCTCATCCGAGGGCTCTTAACATTTCACAAAATATATTTTACTTATCGGCAATTAGCCGGTCTTAGTTTGGAAGGGACATCACCGCCCTGGCAAGCCCAGGTTATTCCGCCACCGGTGTCCGTCGGGGTAAACTCTATTGTAGTTGCAGCACTAGATACTTTAGTATTATAGGTCACTGTTATGCTGCCTCCTGCGCCAATTGCAACTGATGTAACGGCATTACCAATGATACTCACTGGCCCAGCCAAACCGGCTTGAGTATTAGTGATCGGCCATGTTCCTACAGCTGCTATATATTCTGCAACCGTTGATCTTGCATGTGACGCTAACGCTAAACCTTCCGAAACATGAGCCCTTTTGGTGTAATCTTGATAGGAGGGAATAGCAACGGCAGCCAGAATACCAATGATGGCTACAACAATCATCAATTCTATCAACGTAAAACCATTTTCATTTCTTTTCATATCTATATCTCCTCTATATATCACCGTGATTTTACATCATTAGAAATTCGCTAAAATTTTATAATTTTTATTGTTTAAATAAAAAACCCCTCCGAAGAGGGGTTATATCTGAATATCAGATTAGTTACGGCAGTTAGCAGGTCTTAATTTTGATGGAACCGAACCGCCACATGCAAATGTTAAACTACCAGCTGTATCATTAGGCGTTAACGTAACATTGGTTGCTGCACTATCTACTTTTGTATTATAAGTAACGGTAATCACACCAGAAGCACCAATTGAGACAGAAGTTACAGCATTACCGCTAATACTTGCAGCACCCGCTAGACCAGCTTGGGTATTGGTTGTTGGGTAAACGCCTTCTGAAGCATAATATTCAGCTACAGCAGTTTTTGCTGCGCCAGCAAGACCAAAACCTTCAGAAACGTGAGCACGTTTTGTGTAATCTTGATAAGAAGGAATAGCAACCGCCGCCAGAATACCGATAATTGCAACCACAATCATCAATTCGATAAGAGTAAAACCCTGTTGTACTTTTTTCATTCTTTTTCTCCTTAAGAAAAAATTTTGTTTTTACGTTTTAACAATCTTTGCAAAGATTACTTCGATTATTCAAATTCAATAAAAAATGAATAGACAAAAGCATTTCTAAAATAGCATGTTACGTGCCATAGGAAATATTATCAATATAAATACATATAAGCTATTGAAAAATAAATATAATTTAATGATTTATCTGTTTTTCTATACACCAAATATTATAAAGATATTTATTATTGATACCTCAATATTGTCTAAAAGTGACGTAATGCGTCACTTTAATTTAATCTAAATCCAGTTTTTCTAAACGATAGCGCAATGCTCGAAAACTTATGCCAAGCAATTTTGCAGCCGCCGTTTTATTCCATCGGGTTTTTTCTAATGCTTCCAGAATTTTCTGTTTTTCTATATCAACCAACATTGAATCCAATGCAACATCAATTTGTTCTTCCTGATTCATCTTTTCAGGCAACAGAATATCTTCTTTTTCTATTTTTCCATCACTGCACAAAGTCATGGCTCGTTCCAGAATATTTTCCAGTTCACGGATGTTTCCCGGGAAGTGATACGTAGACAATAATGTTTTCGCTTCCGTCGTTAATTCTGCTTTTTTACCATCCGAATCAGCCATCATTTTTTCGAGTATATGTGCAATGAGTTCGGAAAGATCTTCAAGCCTTTCTCTTAAAGGTGGAATATTCAACTCAATAACATTAATTCGATACAATAAGTCCTGCCGAAACAAGCACTGACTGACACGATCAGATAAATCGTAATTGGTTGCGCTTAATATTCTGACATCAACACGGATTTCATTTTGCGAGCCAACCGGCCTGACTACTTTTTCCTGGATCGCCCTTAATAACTTAACCTGCATGCTGTGGTAAGTCAGCAACTTCATCAAGAAACAATGTTCCTCCGTCCGCAGATTGAAACAGTCCTTCTTTATCACTGACAGCACCGGTAAAACTACCTTTCTTATGGCCAAAAAACTCACTTTCCATCAAGTCTTGAGGAATAGCACCACAATTAATCGGCACAAACGGCTTTTCAGATCGTGGCCCTAGTTCGTGGATCATATTAGCAACCAGTTCTTTACCAACGCCTGACTCGCCGCTGATATAAATGGGAGCCTGACTTCGTGCTACTTTTCCAATTGTTTTACGTAACTCCTGAACCAGTTTACTGTTACCGATAATGATCGGCTTTTTACTCGTCGCTTTTGTTTCAACATTCAATGCGCTTTGCACTACTGAACGTAATGTCGCTAAATCGATTGGTTTCGTTAAAAAATCAAAGGCACCATACTTTAAAGCTTGTATAGCACTATCCATACTTCCGTGAGCAGATATAACAGCAATAGGAACATGCGAATAATTTTTCTGAAACTCATTAACAAATCCAACACCGTCACCGTCGGGCAAACGCATATCCGTTAAGCATAAATCAAATTGATACTGGTTTAGTAATAAGCGCGCAGCGTTAAGATCTTTAGCACAATGACTATCGATACTCATCCGCTGCAATGTAATTTGCAACAATTCTCTGATATCGGGTTCATCGTCAATTATAAGTGCAAGACGGGACATTTAAATTAATACATCCTGTTTATTCATATGCATAAAATTAATTCTAAAAACGGTTCCTTTTTCTGAGCTTGATTGTAAGCCTAAACTTGCCTGATTTGCTTCACAAAGCTCTCTCGCAAGATACAATCCCAGACCAGAACCTTTTGCTTCAGTGGTAAAAAACGGTTCAAATAACTGCTCTTTAATGCCTTCGGATATACCGTTACCACTATCTATAACGTCAAGATAGGGCCTGTCCAGCTCATCATTAATTCCACAAGCGAGTGTAATAAGCGGTTTATCTAAACCATACCTCATCGCATTTTCACACAAGTTCCAGACAACTTGATGTAATTGTGAAGAATCCATTTTAACTAACACATTATCATTATTAATGCTTAACTTAATATCCTCATCATGTAAATTGTATCGAGAAGAAAACTCATTAATGAAGCCCTCTAACCATGGTATTAATTCAAACCGTTCAGCTGTTGTTTGTTCGCGCCTGCTAATACTTAAAACATTTTCTATTATATTATTTACCCGAAGCGAATGATCATTAATAATTTCAGTTAAGCGTTTATCACCTTCACTTATTGTATCCGACTCTTGTAACAATTGACCTGCATGATTAATTGCACCTAAGGGGTTTCTCACTTCATGAGCAATACTTGCTGTCAGTCTTCCTAAAGAGGCTAATTTAAGGTGTTGAGCCTGTTGCCTTAATCTTGATAAGTCTTCCAGGATAATAAGAACCTGATAATTAGAAACCAGCGTCAGCTTAATAAATGAAACCTGCAACTCATTACCGTCTTCTATACGTTTTATAATAATGTTTTGTTGCCCATTATTATTTAACCAGTTATCAATCGAGGATTTTAAGTGATTATTGACATACTGAAAAACTTTTAGCGTGTCCTCCCCTCTTTCTCCAAGCAATGCCTTCGAAGACTCGTTCATTAATAACACATTCATATCACTATTCAGGACAATAATGCCTGATTGCATACGTTGAACAATATGCTCATTTAACTTTGCCAATTCATTTATTTCTATAGCCTGCTGTTCGGCCAGTGCTTCTGTTTCACGCACTCTTGCCGCTAAAAGATTTCCAATAATTGCAGTGATAAAAAACGTTATGCCAAGAATTCCAGCATGGGTGTAATTGACTGTTTCATAATAGCGAAAAAACTGTATGTATAACTCATGACCAAGCACACAAAAAGAAGCGATGGCTGCTAAAAGTATCGCTATTTTACCTTCCCGCAAAATACTGCCGCCAGCCACGGCAATAACAAGTAACATACCGAAACCACTACTCAAGCCGCCACTCGAATACATTAAGAGACTCAGCATAATGATGTCTATTAAAGTATGTACGGCAATTTGAAGATTAAACCTCGGAAATTGTTTATTTATTGGCCAAAAGAAACCTATTGCAATAAATAAATACATATGACTCGTGATTGAAAAAAAACGAGCATCATAACTGCCTAGTGGGGAAGGTAATTGACCAATATAGACGAGGATGACAAATAACCCCGAAAGCAACACTCTATAATAATTAAAATAGAGCAATGCCCGCCAATTGATCACCCCTGTCACTTTCGGATCGATTTTCTGAGCCTCTGTCATATTTGATAGTACGCCATTAATTATTCATCTCAAGAGTGCTAATATTGTCATTTTTATTGCTGTATTATAGAAAAATCAGGAAATAAGCCAATTTACCCATAATAAAAACTATTTCTTGCTAATATTTATAAAAAAACAAATAAACTCTTACGATAGTTACAACCTTAAATATCAGGATATATTATGAATTTACACGAATATCAGTCTAAAAAACTGTTTGAAGACTACGGTATCCCCGTTCCATCTGGCAAGCCAGCCCACACAATTGAAGAAGCACTGCAAAATGCCACAGAATTAGGTGGCGAAGGCTGGGTGGTTAAGGCTCAGGTTCACGCCGGTGGACGAGGTAAAGCTGGCGGCGTCAAAGTTGTCAATAGTACCGAAGAATTAGAATCTACTGTACGGTCATTACTTGGCTCTCAACTCATTACAAAACAATCTGCGCCAACCGGACAGCCTGTAAATTGTGTTTTAATATCCTCCTTGTCAGATATCGCATCAGAACTTTATCTCGGTCTGGTTGTAGATAGAGCCAGTCGCCGCATTGCCATTATGGCATCAACCGAAGGCGGCATGGACATTGAAGAAGTCGCAGCAACCCAACCTGAAAAAATAATCAGCGTTATTGTCGATCCTGTTCTTGGACTACAAGATCATCAAAGCCGTCGTATAGGCTTTGCTCTTGGTCTCAACGATAAACAACGCAAACAATTAAGCGCGATCTTACAGAATTTATATCAACTTTATATTGATAAAGATTTAAGCCTGGTTGAAATTAACCCACTCATCATTGACGATAACGCTGACTTAGTCGCGCTCGATGCAAAGATTTCGGTTGATGATAATGCATTATTTAGACAATCCAGCCTTGAAGAATGGCATGACCCAAGTCAGGAAGATGAAAAAGAAAGTATTGCTAAACAATTCGATCTTAATTACGTCACATTAGATGGCAACATTGGTTGCATGGTCAATGGTGCCGGTTTAGCGATGGCAACAATGGATATTATTAAATTACACGGAGGGTTCCCGGCAAATTTTCTTGATGTCGGTGGAGGCGCGACCGCAGAAAGAGTTGCTGAAGCTTTTAAACTGATCACTTCCGATAAAAATGTTAAGGCTATACTGGTTAATATTTTTGGTGGCATTGTCCGTTGTGATTTGATTGCTGAAGGCATTATTAAAGCCGTTAAAGAAGTTGGCGTTGATATACCTGTTGTTGTCAGACTGGAAGGAACAAAAGTGGAAGAAGGCAAGAAAACACTAGCAGAAAGCGGACTTACTATTACTACAGCCGATAATTTAACTGATGCGGCAAATAAAGCAGTTGCTGCCGTAGGGGGTAAATAATAATGGCTATATTAATTAACAAAAATACTAAAGTAATCGTTCAAGGTTTTACCGGCCGCCAAGGTACATTTCATGCTGAGCAAGCTATAGAGTACGGCACACAAATTGTTGGTGGTGTAACCCCCGGTAGAGGTGGAGAAAAACACCTTGGCCACCCTGTATTTGATACCGTATCTGACGCCGTTAATGAAACGGAAGCTGACGCAAGTATGATCATGGTGCCTGCAGCATTTGCAGCCGAAGCAATTACCGAAGCGGCAGATGCAGGAATAAAAATCATTGTCTGTATCACCGAAGGTATCCCTGTATTAGATATGGTTAAAGTCAGAGCCTATCTTGAACAGTTTCCAGAAACACGTTTAATCGGGCCCAACTGTCCCGGCTTAATCACACCGGATCAATGTAAAATTGGGATTATGCCTGGCAGCATCCATAAAGCAGGTGGTATCGGCGTTGTATCTCGTTCAGGCACATTAACTTATGAAGCAGTTCACCAAACCACGCAAAATGGACTGGGACAAAGTACCTGTGTTGGTATCGGTGGCGATCCAATACATGGCATGAGTTTTATTGATTGCCTCAGCCTGTTTGAAGAAGACCCTGATACCAAAGGTATCATTATGGTAGGTGAAATAGGTGGAACCGCAGAAGAAGAAGCGGCCCAATTCATTAAAGAAAATGTGAGCAAACCGGTTGTCGGCTATATTGCCGGTGTGACGGCTCCACCAGGAAAACGCATGGGCCATGCGGGCGCCATTATTTCAGGGGGTAAAGGTACAGCGGATGATAAATTTGCTGCTCTTGAAGATGCAAACGTAAAAACTGTACGTTCACCTGGTGAATTAGGCAGTGCAATTGCGGCAAAATTAACCTGATTATTGCTACCGGTTTGATGTATAGTTTGAAATTACTATATAACTACCAGAGTATTTAAGTATCAGCATTGATAACGGCATGACATATAGTCATGCCGTTTAACAATCACCTTAAAATTTTATGTCTGATGTTTCATTACGTATTATTCTTGCCCAACTAAACTTTACAGTTGGTGATATTGAAAGTAATACTAAAAAAATAATTAACGCTATTACTCAATCTGAATCGAACAATGATACAGATATAATTATATTCCCTGAACTAACTATAAGTTCATATCCTCCAGAAGATTTATTGTTACGCCCTGCTTTTAATAAGTACATCTCATCAGCTCTGGATGAAATCGTAACTATTACAAAAAATATTCATGTCATTATTGGTTACCCTATAACCCAAAATGACAAACTCTATAATGCATGTAGCCTTATCTACAATGGCAAAATTGTAAAAACATATTACAAACAAAGCCTCCCAAATTATGGTGTGTTTGATGAAAAAAGATATTTTTCGGCCGGCAATGAAACATGTTTATTTAAAATTAACGGCATCACTGCTGCTTTAAGCATTTGTGAAGATATATGGGTTCCTGAACCTATAGAAGCTGCTGCAACCGCAGGTGCAAAAGTTATGTTTAATATAAATGCATCTCCCTATCATAAAAATAAACTCTCTCAGCGTGAAAGCATTATTACCAGCCATGCTAAAGACTCAAACATGCATATTGTTTATTGCAACTTAGTTGGCGGCCAGGATGAACTCGTGTTTGATGGCAATTCAATGATAGTTAATAACGAAGGGGAAATTATCTTTCATGCACCTGCTTTTAAAGAAGGTTTATATAACTATGATCTAGACCTGAACCAATCAAAAGATATTAAAATTACTTCTGATACTGAAGAAGTGAGCATTTATAATGCACTCGTTTTAGGTACACGAGATTACGTTAACAAAAATAATTTTAATGGTGCACTTATAGGACTATCTGGCGGTATTGATTCAGCATTAACATTAAGTCTTGCTGTTGATGCTTTGGGTGCTGAAAATGTTGAGGTGTTAATTATGCCCTCTCGCTTTACAGCAGACATGAGCAACGAAGATGCTTGTCAACAGGCAAAAGCATTGGGGGTGAAATATGAAATCATCTCCATAGAAGAACCTTTTAAATCTTTTTTAAAAGCGCTTGAGCCTCGTTTTAAAGATTTAGCTTCCGATACAACGGAAGAGAATATTCAGGCGCGATGCAGAGGAATATTACTAATGGCCGCATCAAACAAGAGCGGCAAAATTGTATTAACGACAGGGAATAAAAGTGAAATGGCTGTCGGTTATGCAACGCTTTATGGGGATATGGCTGGTGGTTATGCACCTTTGAAAGATGTATGGAAAACCATGGTTTATAAACTGGCAAAATGGAGAAATACAAAAGGACAAGCAATACCTGAGAGAGTTATAAGTAGGCCACCTAGTGCAGAATTAAGACATGATCAGATTGATCAAGACTCCTTACCTGATTATGAAATTCTTGACCCTATACTGGAACAATATATTGAGCTTGATACCCCGCCTGAAAAAATAATTAAGAATGGCTTTGCTGCTGATACTGTATATAAAGTTATTCGCTTAGTCGACCGCAATGAATACAAACGACGACAAGCTGCACCGGGAGTACGAATTACAGAAAGAGCATTCGGAAGAGACCGTCGCTATCCCATTACTTCCCGTTACAATGAAATTATCTAAACTAGTTAATCAAGCCGTATTAAATCAGCAACAACAGGAGAATTAATTTCTTCCGTCATTTTTATTGAAGTTAAATAGTCAAAATTACTTTTTAACATCATTTTAGGGTAACCACCTGGGTACTCTGGGTGACTTGTTGTATACAAAACATGTACATAACTACATTTCGTAAGATTACTCATAATATCATCATTAATTACTTCTTCTGGTAAAGGAAGAGGAAAAGCGAGCCTACGAGAATAATACATAAATTGCTCTTGATGAATCGTATAAACACACTCTTTTTTTGGAACAAATGAACTAACATGGGAATAAGAAAAAGTCATTTTTTCAATAATCTTAATAGAATCATAAGCTTCTTTATGACTTTTAACAGTCATCCAATACTTAGTAAACTTAAACTTTTCTAATCCGATTTGCGTATCTACTGACAACCTGTTTAGAGCATAAATATTAGTTGGTAAAAAAGTTATTAGTACAATTAAAACACTTGAAGTACTTATCACTGTTTTTATTTGTACTGAAAGTTTAAATTTCATTAACATATCAAAAGTCAAATATGCATAAAATAGTAATATAGGAAAGATTGCGAATATAAAGCGCATATTGTGATTATCATCTGGCCAAATCCATATGATTAGTAAATAGAATAATATATAAAAACTATCGATTTTTTTCTTTAATAACCTGATAACCAAAGTTATTAATGATAAAAGTAAAATTACACTACTAACAATTCCGCTAAACAGTTTTTTTCTGATATCAAAACATTCGTGCCAACCTTGCCATAAATCAAAAAGTTGAGAAGTAAATAAATATTTTATATGGGACCAGGTGTCATGGTTATAAAATTCTTTCAGTGTCTCCTGGTAAATTTCAGTTTGGAAAAAATTAATGCTTAAAATTTTCCATATAATATAAGGTAAAACACTTAAAGCTATATATTTATACTTGTCTTGTATTTTATTTAAATGAAGATAAACAAAATACGCCATTATAAAAGCTAAACCAATTACCCTGATTATAGGTAACATACCAATTAGCATAGAAGCTAACAGATAATACTTTTTTCCATTTTTTGCTTTATTAAGGCAACATAATGAACATAATGTTATCAACAAATATAAGTGTTCACTCCATAAATCTATATTCATTAAAAATGTAGCCGGAGAACAAACAAATATAAAAACAAGACATAAACAAGCGTTCTTATTAAACTTTTCCTGCTTCATCCAATAATAATAAATAAAAGATGCGCTGATTAAACAACACGTTGTAATAATATGAGCCCAAAAAACTTTCTCACTAGATGCTCCTAATACTGACAATAATAACGGATACAAAGGAGGAAACTGACTTGTCTGCATAACAAAAGCAGCACTTTTACTAAGAGAGCTATAATAGGGAGAAAAATAATCGGCCATCAATAAGTAGATTGCATCATCGGCAATCATACCTACAATTTCATTATGACTGGATAAGTAAAGATAGAAACAACAAATTAAAAATATCAACGCGGCAACTATGCTGCATATCAATTTATCTAAATCAATTAACTCTTTTATTGTTCCCAATTTAGCAAGTGTTTAAAAAAGATTATTTAACCTTTATATTTTTAGCTTCATAAGCGCCAGGATGGTTTGGATAGTTTAATTCCAGTACGCGAAGAGCATCGTTTGATAGATCATTCATTTCAAGAACCCGATATGCTTTTGCAAGTACGACAAGTGCATCTGGCACTGCAGGTGTTCTGGGATAATTTTCAACAACAAACCTGGCTCTATTTACGGCAGCAACAAAAGCACCGCGTCGCATATAATAGCTTGCAACATGCACTTCATGTTTTGCCAAAATATTACGTAAATAACGCATGCGTTGTTCAGCATCAGAAACATACTCGCTATCAGGAAAACGTTTAACCAAATCAGAAAATGATTCAAATGCTTCTTGTGAAGCACCCGGGTCACGTTGTGACGCATCTGTAGGTAAATATCGCTGAGTAAAACCTTTACCTTTATTAAAATTAACCAAGCCTTTTAGATAATAGGCATAATCAACATGTTTGTTTTGCGGGTATAATTTGATAAATCGATCACAGGCAGCAATTGATGCCTCGGGTTCATCATTCTATAATAAGCATAAGCCAAATCCAGTAATGCTTGCTGCGCGTGAACGCCAAACGGATACCGGGTCTCGAGTTTCTGATAAAGTTCGACGGCTTCATCATAGTCGCCAGATTCCAATGCAGCTTTTGCTTGAGCATAAAATTGATCGGCATCCCAATTAATCGTCTCGTCTTCTTCCTCTCCCCCGCCAAAGTAAGAACAGCCGCTAATGGTAAAAACCAGTAAAAATATTATTAAATGTCGCATAGACTGTAGGTTAGCCTAATCCAAACTTAAGGGCAAAACTTCAAAGCAAATGAGTAAATTTCAATTACAAATTAGTGTGCCGGAAGAACTCGATGGAAAACGTCTCGATCAGGCATTGGCTAAACTATGCCCGGGACATTCACGTTCAAGAATTCAAACCTGGATAAAATCAGGCGATGTCACCGTCAATAAGTCAAATTACAGACAACGAGATGAAGTTAACTTTGGTGATATTATTAAAGTAGATGCTAAAACCCAAAGTGTCGAATCCTATGAAGCCGAAGCAATTGAACTGGATATCATTTATTCAGACAAGAGCATTATTATTATTAATAAACCGGTAGGACTTGTTGTGCACCCGGGCGCAGGAAACCCAAACCATACACTAGTTAATGCGTTATTAAATTTCGATGCTTCTTTAGAAGCAATTCCCCGGGCTGGGATCATCCATCGTCTGGATAAAGATACAACCGGAGTTATGGTTGTGGCAAGGACGCTTGAATCACATACTTTCCTTGTTGATCAATTACAGCAGCGAAATATTAAACGCGAATATCAAGCTATAGTTTGTGGCATACTGATTTCAGGCGGTTCGATAGAAAATAAAATGGGTCGTCATCCAGTTCATAGAACAAAAATGGCCGTGACTAACGCTGGTAAAGTCGCAACAACACATTACAAAATTTTAAAAAAATACGAGCATTACACGCACTTGCATGTGCAACTAGAAACGGGCAGAACTCATCAAATACGCGTACATATGTCTCATATAAAACACCCTATAGTCGGTTACCCTGTCTATGGAAATAACAAATCAATAAAGAAAGGCGTTAATCCATCATTACGCGAGATCATTAAAAATTTTAACCGACAAGCATTACATGCATTCTCACTAGAGCTGCCACATCCTGCCTCTAAAGAAAGTATAAAATTTACAGCAGAGCTGCCTGACGACATGAATGTGCTAATTGAAGCATTAAATCAATATGACTAGTCCAGAAAATAAAATCTGGATAGAAGCAAACTGGCCAGCTCCAAAACATGTTCGAGCAGGTACCTCTCTACGTACAGGTGGGCATAGCCAGGAACCTTACGATGAACTAAACCTCGCGTTTCATGTTGGTGACAATCCGGAAAATGTGAAAAAAAACTGTAACACTCTAACCCAAAACCTGGAGTTACAATCCTCCCCCGTTTGGTTACAGCAAACACATAGTTCAAAAATTATTTGTATCAATAACGTTCCTGAAAATCTTGAAGCTGATGCCAGCTACACAACAAAAAGAAATAAAGTCTGTTCCGTTATGACCGCTGATTGCGTACCCATATTGCTTTGTAATGATGGAGGCACAAAAGTTGCCGCTGTTCATGCTGGCTGGAAAGGGATATGTGCCGGTATTATAGAAAACTCTATCAAACCGCTTACCCCATCCAAAAGCCTACTCGCCTGGATAGGGCCATGTATAAGCGCCAAATATTATGAAGTAGGTAGAGACGTTTATGAAAGCTGCACCACTCATTCAAAGTTTTTGGAAAAAGCGTTTGAACAATGCGATGAAAATCACTGGCATTGTGATTTAGTCAAAATTATCAAAATTTTGTTAGAAAATTGCGGAGTTGTCGAAATTTATGAATGTAACTTATGCACCTATGAAAACGCCAGTTTATTCTTCTCATACTGACGAGATGGTAAAACTGGACGATCAGCAAGCATGGTCTGGATGGAATAGCCAGAAATTTAGACTAAGCTTGTCATTAAAACAAACATAATAATAAAAAGGGAGCGACCAGATGGGGCAAAATAATAAATCACTCAGCTTTAGCGAAAGCGTAAACTATATGGCAGATCGAGCTTTGTCTGTTCTTGATGTAGATGCTGGTACTGCTGCTTCAATAAAATCATGCAACTCTACTATTAAAGTCAGCTTTCCTGTTGAAATTAATAACAAAATTGAAGTTTTTACAGGTTGGCGTTCTGTTCACAGTGATCATAGATTACCTGCTAAAGGCGGTATACGATTTGCCCCAATAGTTAATGAAGACGAAGTTGAAGCCTTGGCTTCATTGATGACTTATAAATGTGCCATTGTTGATGTCCCCTTTGGCGGTTCCAAAGGCGGGTTACTCATCGATCCTTCTAAATATACACGCGATGATATGCAGCGTATTACTAGGCGCTTCGCACGAGAGCTTGTTAGAAAAGGCTTTCTAAGTCCGGCAACCAATGTTCCGGCTCCGGATATGGGCACAGGTGAAAGAGAAATGGCATGGAGCACCGATACCTATAAACATTTACACCCGGAAGACATTAATTATCTCGGTTGCGTAACAGGCAAACCTGTCGCACACGGCGGTATTCGGGGTCGTACAGAAGCTACTGGACGAGGTGTTGTTTATGCAATCCGTGAATTTTTTCGTAATGCCGATGATGTTCAGACAGCAGGCTTAAAACCCGGACTCGGTGGAAAAAGTATTGTTGTTCAAGGCCTTGGAAATGTCGGTTATCACGCTGCTAAATTACTGGACGAAGAAGATGCATGCAAAATTACTGCAATCATTGAACGTGATGGTGTACTAATAAATGAAGAAGGTATGTGTGTAGAAGATGTGCGTTGCCATATTAATGAACATAAAACGATAAAAGGATTTCCTGACGCAACTTTTTCTGAAAATGGCTTATCTGCACTAGAACTTGACTGTGACATTCTTATCCCGGCAGCCATGGAAGCTCAAATAACAAAAAAAAATGCAGATAAAATAAAAGCAAAAGTCATCTTTGAAGCAGCGAACGGCCCAGTGACTTTTGCCGCGGATGAGATTTTGCGACATAAAGGTGTAACCATTCTTCCTGACGCTTATGTCAATGCTGGTGGCGTGACCGTATCCTATTTTGAGTGGGTACGTAACCTCGGCCATATTCGTTTCGGCCGTATGGAAAGAAGACATGATGAATTACACGGTGCCAAAATGTTACAGGCCATTGAAACCATGACCGGAAAACAGTCCGAAGAATGGATGCAAAAAGAACTTGTTTATGGAGCCGATGAATTAGATCTCGTTCGCTCAGGTCTTGATGACACGATGCGTAATAGTTATCACCAGTTAAAAGAAGTATTAAATACAAATGATAAAGTGACTGATTTCAGAACAGCATCATATGTTGTCGCAATACAAAAATTACTTCGATCCTATATCGACATCGGCGTTTATTAATTTCATTGATAGTCTTGTCAGTTAACAATTGAATGCAAGATAAATTGACTGATATCAAGCCTGCTTAGCTAATTTTATATCTTTAGCACTTGAACTATAAAGAGTCGCCCCAAATTATGTAGAAAGTAATTCAACAGAACATAGGGTAAACAGTATGCGACCGGATAAATTAACTTCAAAATTACAGTTAGCATTGGCAGAAGCTCAAAGCCTGGCTGTAGGTCGTGATCACCAATATATCGAACCACTTCATTTAGCTCATGCCTTACTAAATCAAGAAAGCGGCACGCTGCCTCATGTATTGTCTAGTGCAGGTATTAACCTTAATCAACTTACCAGTGAAATTATAAAAGCACTTGATGCTCTTCCAACTGTTTCAGGTTCTGCTGGTGATGTTCATATAAGCCGCGATCTAGAACGCTTGTTGAATATCATGGATAAAACTTCGCAGGATAGAGGTGATGATTATATCGCCAGTGAACTTATTGCTATTGCCGCATTGGAAGATAAGGGCAAACTGGGTGAAATCTTCAAACTATGTAGCGCAGATAAAACAAAAATTAATCAGGCGATAGACTCCATCCGAGGTGGAGAAAAAGTCAGTGATTCTAACGCTGAAGAAAACAGACAAGCCCTGGAAAAATATACTACAGATGTCACCGCACGTGCTGAAAGTGGCAAGCTTGATCCTGTAATAGGACGCGATGAAGAGATCCGTAGAACTATTCAGGTTTTACAACGCCGCACAAAAAACAATCCAGTATTAATTGGTGAACCGGGTGTTGGTAAGTCTGCAATTGTTGAAGGCTTGGCTCAACGTATCGTCAATGGCGAAGTGCCGGAATCAATTAAAAACAAACGACTATTATCTTTAGACATGGCAGCACTCATTGCTGGTGCTAAGTTTCGTGGTGAATTTGAAGAGCGTTTGAAAGCTGTTCTTAACGACCTATCAAAACAGGAAGGACAAATCATTTTATTTATTGATGAAGTCCACACAATGGTCGGTGCAGGTAAAGCTGAAGGCGCGATGGATGCCGGCAATATGCTGAAACCTGCCTTGGCCAGAGGAGAATTACACTGTATCGGTGCGACAACATTAAACGAGTATCGCGAAAATATTGAGAAAGATGCTGCCTTAGAACGACGTTTTCAAAAAGTGTTGGTGAACGAACCAACTGTTGAGGACACGATTGCCATTCTTAGAGGTCTGAAAGAACGTTACGAAGTGCACCACAATGTGCAGATAACTGATCCTGCTATCGTTGCAGCAGCGACCCTATCAAATCGCTATATTACTGACAGGCAATTACCGGATAAAGCAATCGATCTTATTGATGAATCAGCAAGTCGTATTAGTATTGAAATAGATTCAAAACCGGAGTCCATGGACAGACTTGAACGTCGACTTATCCAAATGAAAATTGAACGTGAAGCCTTAAAAAAAGAAACGGATGATGCTTCGAAAAAGAGACTGACATTACTGGAAGATGATATTAAAAAGGTCGAACGCGAATTTACTGATCTGGAAGAAATCTGGATTTCAGAAAAAGCTGCCCTGCAAGGTTCTCATAACATAAAAGAAAAACTGGAACAGGCCAAAATTAATTTCGAAGCTGCAAAACGTTCTGGCGACTTAAATCAGATGTCTGAACTGCAATACGGCATTATTCCTGGATTAGAAAAACAATTAGATATGGCAGGGCAAGCCGAAATGCAGAACATGAAGTTATTACGTAATAAAGTAACAGAAAATGAAATTGCTGAAGTCGTTGCCAACTGGACAGGCATACCCGTCAACAAGATGTTGGAAGGAGAACGTGAAAAGCTGATGTCTATGGAAAATATTCTTCATAATCGTGTTGTTGGACAGGAACAAGCCATAAAAGCTGTCTCTAATGCCATACGCCGGTCACGTGCAGGACTGTCTGATCCAGATAAACCAAACGGTAGTTTTCTTTTTCTTGGACCGACCGGTGTTGGTAAAACGGAATTATGTAAAAGCCTGACAGAGTTCTTATTTGATAGTGAAGACGCGATGATTCGGATTGATATGTCTGAATACATGGAAAAGCACACTGTTGCGCGTTTAATCGGTGCGCCTCCAGGCTATGTTGGTTACGAACAAGGCGGTTACCTAACCGAAGCTGTCAGACGGCGACCTTATAGCCTGATACTGCTTGATGAAATCGAAAAAGCGCATGCCGATGTATTTAATATTTTATTACAGGTACTTGATGATGGTCGTTTAACTGATGGGCATGCTCGAACTGTGGATTTTCGAAATACGGTTATTGTTATGACCTCAAACCTCGGCTCTAACCTGATACAGGAAATGTCTGCTGATTCTGAATACGATAATATGAAGGAAATTGTCATGCATGAAGTGAGCCAGCATTTCAGGCCGGAATTTCTTAATCGTATTGATGAAACGGTTGTTTTTCATGCTCTGCAACAAGAACAAATTAGAGCCATAGCTGAAATCCAGATAGATAGATTGAGACAGCGTTTAATTGAGCAGGAAATTGAGTTAACAATCGACGAGGATGCGATTAGCGAACTAGGTAAAGTTGGCTTTGACCCGGTATATGGTGCACGGCCATTAAAAAGGGCTATTCAGGATAGATTGGAAACGCCAATCGCTGAAAAAATTCTACAAGGCCAATATCAGTCTGGATCTTCAATAAAAATCGGTTTTTCTGAAGGAAAACTGCTTTTTTCACAGCTTGAGGCGAATGTCGCTTAAATTTTTCAATCAATATCCGGGCGCTAATTCTATTAAATTAAGCAAATAAGCCATTTTAATTAATTAAAACAGTTGGTTATTTGCTAAATATACTCTAATATCTAGCCGAAAAGACTTGATAAAATAAGGTCAAGAAATTCGGATAATGTCGACGCCAGCAAAAAAAGTTAATCTAAGTGGTCTAGCACGTAAGCTGGTGCTGGATGGCTTGCTTGAAGAGGAAACAGCACAAAATACGCTTGAAGAATCTATCAAGAAGAAAAAACCTTTCGTAAGCCTTGTCGTAGAAAAAAAACTCGTTCCCAGTAATCAAGTCGCTTTAGCCGCTGCAAAAGAATTTGGCGCACCACTTGTCGATATCGATTTACTGGAAATTGATCCAGATGTGGTCAAGTTGGTCAAAGATGACCTGATAAAAAAACATAATGCACTTCCTGTATTCAAACGTGGTAAGCGTTTGGCTGTCGCTGTCTCTGATCCAACCAATATTCAAGCACTCGATGAGTTTAAATTTGCAACCAGTTTAACAACGGATGCCATTGTTGTTGAAGAGGACAAACTTGCGAAAAATATTGAAAAAATCTTGGAAGAAGCCGATGGCGGCTTAGGTGACATGGATGATGAGGACTTTGATGATCTTGATGATCTTGAAGTTGCAGAAGATGGCCCTCAAGAGCAAGATGACTCGGATGTTGATGACGCGCCAGTTGTTCGTTTTGTGAATAAATGTTTGCTTGATGCGATTAAAAAAGGTGCGTCGGATTTACATTTTGAGCCCTATGAAAAAATGTATCGGGTACGTTTTCGTATAGACGGTGTATTACAAGAAGTCGCAAAACCACCAATGAGTCTTAATTTAAAAATTGCAGCGCGTATTAAAGTTATGGCCCGATTAGACGTGTCTGAACGACGCGTACCACAAGATGGCCGTATTAAATTAAAACTATCTAAAACTAAAGCTATTGATTTTCGTGTTAATACCTGTCCAACGCTATTTGGCGAAAAAACCTGTATGCGTATTCTGGATTCAGATGCAGCTGCATTACAAATTGATCAACTTGGCTACGAAGATGAGCAAAAAGCATTATTCCTCGACAACATACATAAACCTTATGGCATGTTCCTAGTAACTGGACCAACAGGTAGTGGTAAAACCGTTTCGCTTTATACTGGTATTAATATCTTGAATCAGGTTGATATCAATATTTCTACTGCGGAAGATCCAGTCGAGATTAACTTGCCTGGTGTAAATCAAGTACAAGTCGATGAACGAACAGGGATGACCTTTGATAAGGCATTAAAAGCATTCTTAAGACAGGATCCGGATATTATACTTGTTGGAGAAATACGAGATCTCGGTACCGCATCAATTGCTGTAAAAGCGGCTCAAACAGGTCATATGGTGATGTCG
The DNA here is from genome assembly GCA_038142205.1 of Pseudomonadota bacterium. Classification (GTDB taxonomy): domain Bacteria; phylum Pseudomonadota; class Gammaproteobacteria; order Eutrophobiales; family Eutrophobiaceae; genus UBA7359. Next base: position 1,961,822 of record JAYQJO010000001.1, read on the forward strand.
ACACTGCATACGAATGATGGCCCGCAAACATTAACGCGTTTGCAAGATATGGGCATTCAGGCATTTGCTGTTGCAACCAGTATTAACCTTATTACAGCACAACGATTATTACGGCGGATAAACCCTAATAATCGTGTTCCAGTAGAAATGCCTGCTGACGCTCTAAGAGATGAAGGTTTCCCAGAAGAAATGATAGAAAAGGGCATCACCTTATATGAACCAGGTGAAGAAACAGAAGATAACCCAGGCTATAAAGGTCGGGCAGGTATTTATCAAGTTATGCCTATTTCCGATGCTTTGAAACGACTGATTATCGAGGGTGCTAACGCTGTACAATTAGCCGATCAAACAGCATCAGAAGGGGTATGGGACATTCGCCGTTCAGGATTACAAAAAGCGGCTGATGGAATAACCAGCCTTACTGAAGTTAACCGAGTAACTGTAGAGTAAATACTATGGCTGATGCAAATAAAGCAGATATGTATGTCTGGGAAGGCATAGATAAACAAGGAAAGCGAGTTAAGGGAGAATCAAGCGGCCAAAGTGAAGCCCTGGTTAAAGCAGCATTAAGACGTCAGGGTATAAACCCTCTAAAATGTAAAAAGAAGCCAAAACCATTACTTGGTGGCGGTGGAAACACAAAAATAACTCCGAAAGATATAACCGTTTTTAGCCGTCAATTAGCAACCATGATGTCTTCAGGTGTTCCCTTGGTTCAGGCTTTTGAAATTGTTGGTCGCGGACATGAAAATGCCGGTATGCAGGATATGATTCTTGGTATTAAAGGCGATGTCGAAGCCGGTAATAACTTAACTGAAGCATTAAAAAAACGACCTCTTCAATTTAATGATCTATATTGTAATCTGGTCGAAGCAGGAGAACATGCAGGTATTTTAGAAGCCATTTTGCATAAACTGGCATCCTACATGGAAAAGACAGAGGCTTTAAAATCTAAAATTAAATCTGCTTTATTTTATCCTGCAGCTGTAATCGTTGCAGCAGTTGTCGTTGTTTCGATTCTAATGATTTTTGTAATCCCACAATTCTCAGAGTTATTTTCAGATTTTGGTGCAGACCTTCCTGCATTAACGCAATTTCTGGTCGATACATCTGATTTCTTTGTTGCTTACTGGTACGCAATTTTCGGTGTGATGGGTGGCGTTGTTTTTGGTGCGATTGAAATTAAAAAGCGCTCAACGGCCGTCCAACAATTTCTTGATCGTGCAATTTTAAAAGTACCCGTCATTGGTGAAATAATGGAAAAATCGGCTATAGCCCGTTTTTCCAGAACACTTGAAACCATGTTTGCTGCAGGTACACCAATGGTAGAAGCCATGAGTTCTGTCGCGGGTGCTTGCGGTAATATTGTTTTTTATGATGCTACTATGAAAATGAAAGACGAGATTGCTACAGGTACCCAACTTCAGGCATCAATGCGAGATACAGGTTTGTTTCCAAATATGGTCGTACAAATGGTTGCTATTGGTGAAGAATCAGGTGCTATTGATACGATGCTCGGTAAAGTAGCAGACTGGTACGAACAGGAAGTTGATGATGCTGTTGAAGCATTAACAAGTCTGCTTGAACCTATGATTATGGCATTTCTTGGTGTCGTCATTGGCGGCATCGTAATAGGCATGTATTTACCAATCTTCAAAATGGGTTCTGTTGTTTAGCCTCTATCTCGTTCGAATATTTTTAATTTCGGACTTAATAAATATTATTAAACAGTTTGACCACAATGTTTTTTAACATCATTGAGTTGTTCCAGCAAAGCCCTGCTTTTTTCTTGGAACCGTTTTTATCCTTGGCTTACTGGTCGGTAGCTTTCTGAATGTTGTAATCCATCGTTTACCAATGATGATGGAAAGCGACTGGAAGGAGCAATGTTGTGAATTACTCGAACTGGATTCACCAGATAATGCTTCTGATAATCAAAAACTTAATCTCGTTAGGCCCCGTTCCCGTTGTCCTTCGTGTAATCATCAAATAAAAGCTATCGAAAACATCCCCGTATTAAGTTACCTGTTCCTGAAAGGAAAATGCAGTCAATGCAAAAAGCATATTTCACTTCGCTACCCAATCATTGAACTAATTAGTGCGATAATGGCAACTGTTGTTGCGTATTACTTTGGTGTTTCAATTCAAACCTTGTTTGCAATATTGCTTACCTGGATATTAATTTCATTAACTATGATTGACTTTGATCATCAACTCTTGCCTGATGATATGACCCTACCTCTTCTTTGGTTAGGTATAAGCATCAATTTATTTAATGTTTTTACAGATATCAATTCCAGTGTCCTGGGGGTGATTTTTGGCTATGGTATCTTATGGCTTGTTTATATCACTTTTAAGATTGTTACTGGAAAAGAAGGCATGGGGCATGGCGACTTTAAACTACTTGCAGCATTAGGAGCCTGGTTTGGCTGGCAATCATTACCACTTATTATCATACTGTCTTCAGTTGTTGGTGCTGTCATAGGTATTTCTTTAATACTTTTTAAATCTCATAACAGAAACACTCAAATTCCATTTGGACCTTATCTGGCAGTTGCTGGTTGGGTTTATATGTTGTGGGGCTCCTATCTAATGTCTGCTTACCTTAATATTGCACTTTAATGGCGTCAGTTTTACGGGTAGTACTTACTGGTGGCATAGGCACTGGAAAAACAACTGTTGCAACTCAGTTTAAAAAGCTTGGCGTCCCTGTTATCGACTCTGATATCATCGCTCGAAATATAGTTAAACCCGGTCACCCCTGTTTAAACAAAATCATTCAAACCTTTGATAATCAATTGCTAACAGAGGGAGGAGAACTAAACCGCGAAAAATTACGTGAAATTATTTTTAATGATAATAAAGCTAAAGAAAAACTCGAAGAGATTCTGCATCCAGCAATATATGAAGAAATAGAAAAACAAATAGCTAAAATTGATTACCCTTATTGTCTGATCGTCATCCCCTTGCTAATTGAAACAAACGCTATAGACCGGTTTGACCAGATATTAGTAGTGGACACCGACGAGAAAATACAAATTCAACGGGCACACCAAAGAGATAATACTTCTGAAGAAAACATAGAAAAAATCATTAAATCTCAGGTAAACCGCCAACAACGACTTAAATATGCTGACGATATTATTGAGAATAACCTTAGTATTGAAGGACTTAATAGTTCAGTTAATATATTACATGAAAAATATATTAATCTAAGTAGCTATAAATCTGAAAAAAATAAATAATCACTCTAGATAAAGACTGATTTTTACACTATGCAAAATAAACTAATATTCGAACAACCCTTAAACGAAAGAATGAGAAACCTGTTACGGTTAGAACATTTGTTCGAACTTATTAAAAACCGTTCACAGGATACGATTGATGAATGGGATTACAGAGATATTCTCGAGGGCTTCCTTGAAATAAATGATCTATTAAGTCGTTCTGATTTTAAAACTGAATTAATCAAAGAATTGGAGCGTCACTCAAGTATGCTATCTGCTTTGGAAAACAATCCAGCAGTTGATCAAACAAGATTAAAAAAATTAAACAGTGACATATCTGAACTATCAACGGAACTAAAAAGTAATACTCATCAACCTGGTACTACATTGAGAGAAGACGAACTGGTTGCAAGCTTTAAACAACGCACAAATATCCCAGGTGGTGCATGTAATTTTGATTTACCTCGATTTCATTTCTGGCTTAACCAGAGTACGACTAAAAAGCAGGAAGATCTTACTCAATGGTCAAGAGATATCCAACCAATAAGAAGAGCTACGTATCTTGCATTAGACATGATAAGAAATAGTTCTAACCCAATAATAGAAAAAGCTACCTCCGGTTTTTATCAACAAGCAATTGATTCAAATACGCCTTGTCAATTAATTAGAGTACTATTACCTACAGTCACATGTTATTACCCTGAAATAAGCGGCGGTAAACATCGTTTTACTATAAGATTTATGGAAGACACTGCTACAAGCAATAGACCTGCCCAGTCAGATAACGATATAGAATTTGAACTACATTGCTGTGTACTATGATTAACAAAGCATCTTGTCCATGCTGTGAAAAGGAAGCTGAACTATCTTCATCAAATCCATATCGTCCTTTTTGCTCAAAACGTTGCAGATTAATTGATTTGGGTGAATGGATTAGTGAAAACTACAGTATTTCAAACAACAGTATTGAAGATGAGATTATTCAGACGCCAGAACAAAAGCATTAAACAAGCAGAGTTTTATTGTTAATCTTTTCAGGCTCATTCCATATAGCACTAATCATTGCTATACCATAAGCATTATTAGATTTAGCTGTTTCCAGTTCATTGAGATTCATACCACCCAGAGCATAAACAGGGAACTTCACCTTTTTACTTAAACTTTGAAAAGTTTTCCAGCCTAACGGGATACTATCAGGGTGACTTGATGTTTTTTTTACTGGAGAAAGAAATGCATAATTTACATTTAGTTTTTCTGCCTGAAGCAACTCTTTCTCATTGTGACATGATGCACCTAGTATCATTTTTTCACTAACCGGTCTTTCATCAAAGTTAAATAGTTCTTTAGATTTTATATGTATCCCATCAGCATTATGCTTTTTTATATCCGAAGGTTCACCGTTAAGAATAAATTTAACATTATTTTTTTTCGTTAATTTACTTAGCCGATTAATCAACTGTGAGTACTCAGGTTCTATTTTCGACTCTAGCCTGAGCTGAAATAGCGTAATGCCAGAGCTAAAACATTGCTCAATTGTTGAGATAAAATCACGAGTACTCTCATACGATTGCGGACTAATAAGGTAAACCGGTTTTAACGATAATGTCTGGATAATATGCTTATTTGCTTCAGGAAAGTCATAAAGGGTTAACTCATCAGCATTTACCCATCTTAATTCCTGGTTTTCTCTAGACTCAGGTTCACCACTCCATCCATTAACCTGCCAAACATCAAGCAAGACATCTTTATCTGGGTAATCATAAGAAATAGTTGTTAGCTGCTTTAACTCTTCTACTCTAATTCCTAGCTCTTCATATAACTCGCGCTTTAACGCAGAGTGAATATCTTCGCCTTTTTCAACTTTCCCACCAGGAAACTCCCATAAACCAGCAAGATGTTGATGTGATTTTCTTTTGGAAATTAAAACTTGTTTCTTATCAGGACTAAAAATGACTCCGACAGCGACATGTGTTCGTGTATTCACTCAGGTACGATATTCTGCATTAATAGTAATATATTCATGCGATAAATCTGTTGTCCAGACTTCTTCTTTGCTTTCTCCTCTATTAAGACATACAGATAGCTTTATCTCTTCCTGCAGCATTACTTTCTTTCCGTTTTCTTCTGTATATGTTTTCGAACGACAACCATTTTCAACAATACATATATCATCAAGATAGATACTGATATTATCAATATCTAAATCTTCTAGACCTGCATTTCCAACAGCCGCCAGTATTCTTCCCCAATTTGGGTCTGAAGCAGTAAAAGCTGTTTTAACGAGAGGTGACTCAGCGATCTTGTAAGCAACAGCAAGACACTCTTGCTCATTCTTACCTTCGTTTACCTGAATAGAAATAAATTTAGAGGCGCCTTCACCATCTCTTACTATCGCTTGTGCTAAATGTTGGCAGACGCTTACTATCGCACGCTGTAATTTAAGGTATCCATTAGAGTTATTATTTTCAATAATCGGATTATTTACTTTTGCTGTAGCAAAAAGAACACTTGCATCGTTTGTTGATGTATCACCATCAACGGTAATCCTGTTAAAACTTTTATTTACAGCATAGAGCAAAATTTCATTAAGTGCGTTTTTTGATACGTTTGCATCAGTTCCTATGAATGACAACATTGTCGCCATATTTGGCTTTATCATCCCCGATCCCTTAGCTATGCCGGTAATAGTGATAGTTTTACCTGCAATAGTAATCTGTTTAGAAACAGCTTTAGCAATAGTATCTGTCGTCATTATTGCCTGTGCAGACTTTAACCAGGCATTGTCAGACAAACTGTCTAACAAAGCAGGTAATGCCTGCTTAATCTTTTCTATAGGAAGATCTTCACCAATAACACCGGTTGAAAAAGGAAGTACTTCAGATTGCTCACATGTAGCCAATAACGATAATGATTGACATGTTTCTTTAGCATTGGAAATACCTGGTTCGCCAGTACCTGCATTTGCATTGCCTGCATTAATTAAGCAATAGCGTGCTGCAGTATTAGCAAGGTTAGTTTTAGCAATAATAACCGGAGCAGCACAAAATTTATTTTTAGTAAAAACCGCTGAGCTTACCGTGCCTTCGCATAACTCAATTAATACAACATCATCTCTATTTTTATCATAAATATTTGCGGATGCAGCAGATAAACGAATACCATTAACAGGAATTAACTTTGAAGGAAGTTCTAAACCAACAGCCATATAATAATCCTACTGCAAATAATTAATATGAAATGTATCCTATGAAATTAGCTTAATCTTCCATGACATTGTTTATATTTTTTACCTGAGCCACATGGACAAGGTTGGTTACGTCCTATTTTGGGCTTGTTTCTCGTATAAGGCTTCTCTGCATGTGCAGCCTGAGCTTTTGCTTCAGGGTTTAAGCTACTTTGCGCAGGAGCATGATTAAAATTCATGTTTTGCTCATGTTCCTGTTTCTCTGCTAACTCAACGTCTTCTTCGGTTCTAATATTAACCCTGGAAAGAAAAACAACGACATCATGCTGCATACCATCCAGCATTTGTAAAAACAGATCAAATGCTTCGCGCTTGTATTCCTGCTTTGGGTTTTTTCCAGCGAAACTTCTTAATTGAATACCTTGTCTGAGATGATCCATATTAACTAGATGTTCTTTCCAATGCCTATCCAGCACATCAAGCATAATCTGCTTTTCAATACGCCTCATCAAATCAGGAGTAATGGTTTCCTCTTTTTCTTTGACAAATTTATCCATTTCTTCATGCAGCTTTTCCCGAAGAACCTCTTCATGTAAGGACTTGTCTTCAGCTAGCCACAAATCAACATCAACAGTTAAATCAAACTCATGGAGAAATGCATCTTTCAAACCTTCTATATCCCACATTTCTGCCATGCTGCCACGCGGGATATACGTATCAATCACATTTTCAATGACTTCATATCGCATTTCATTCACTTCTTCGAGTGCACTTTCGCCATCGAGTAAATCATTTCGTTTTTCATAGATGACTTTACGCTGATCATTGGCGACATCATCAAACTCAAGTAAGTGTTTACGAATATCAAAATTATGTGCTTCAACTTTACGCTGCGCATTCTCAATTGCACGAGTAACCAATTTTGATTCAATCGCTTCACCTTCGTCCATACCCAACTTTTGCATTATTGAGGAAACACGATCTGATGCAAATATCCGCATCAAATTATCTTCTAACGAAAGGTAAAACCGACTCGAACCTGGATCACCTTGTCGACCTGCTCGACCACGAAGTTGATTATCAATACGACGCGACTCATGCCTCTCTGTACCTACTATATGAAGCCCACCATTATCTAAAACCTGTTGATGAAGTTGTTGCCATTCATCTTTTAATTTATCGAGCTGAGCCTGCTCAGGCTCGTTTAATAATTTAAGTTCAGCTTCGTAATTTCCACCAAGTACAATATCGGTGCCTCGACCAGCCATGTTTGTAGCAATCGTTATCGCTCCCGGCTTACCTGCCTGCGCAATTATCTCCGCTTCTTTTTCATGAAATTTGGCATTTAAAACCTGGTGTTTAATTTTCTCTTTATTCAGAAAGTTTGATAGGTATTCAGAAACTTCTATAGACGCTGTACCGACAAGAACTGGTTGTCCCCTTGATTGACAGTCTTTAATATCTTCAATCATAGCTGCATATTTTTCTTTTGCCGTAAGAAAAATAACATCACTCTGATCATCACGTATCATTTCCATATTAGTTGGAATAATGACAACTTCTAAACCATAGATTGACTGAAACTCAAAAGCCTCCGTATCTGCAGTACCTGTCATACCAGATAGTTTTGTATATAAACGAAAATAATTTTGATACGTAATAGAAGCTAATGTCTGATTTTCATTTTGAATTGTAACGCCTTCTTTAGCTTCTATAGCCTGATGCAGACCTTCTGACCAACGGCGCCCCTGCATGGTACGCCCGGTAAATTCATCGACGATAACAATTTCGTCATCTTTAACTATGTAGTCAACATCGACATTAAATAAATGATGCGCTCTTAATGCAGCATTCAAGTGATGTAAGATACTTATATTGACTGGGTCATACAGAGCTTGCCCTTCTTTAAGCACATTATTCTCTCTCAATAACTGCTCAATATGATCGTGCCCATCTTCAGTGAAATAGGCCTGCTTGGATTTCTCATCCAATGTGAAATCGCCAGGACCATCTTCTACTTTTTGCACAACCAAATTTGGAATCAAGGCATTAATTGTCAAATAGAGATCTGATTTGTCATCGACCATGCCGGATATAACCAATGGCGTTCGCGCTTCATCAATCAGAATTGAGTCAACCTCATCCACTATGGCGAAATTTAATTCGCGTTGCACACGACTCTCATTACTAAATGCCATATTGTCACGCAAATAATCAAAACCAAATTCATTATTAGTTCCGTAAGTAATATCACACTGATAAGCCGCCTTTCTTTCCTCTGTTGATAAACCACTGACTATAACGCCTGTAGTTAAGCCAAGAAAATTATAAATTTGCCCCATCCATTCAGAGTCACGTTTTGCTAAATAATCATTAACAGTAACAACATGGACTCCCAAGCCGGATAACGCGTTTAAATAGGCGGCCAGCGTTGCAACAAGCGTTTTACCTTCACCTGTTCGCATCTCTGCAATATTGCCATTGTGCAAAACCATTGCACCAATTAACTGTACATCGAAATGTCGCATATCAAGAACGCGTAAACCTGCTTCTCTGACTAGCGCAAAAGCTTCGGGTAAAATATCATCTATCGTTTCCCCTTGTGCCAACCTGTTTTTCAATTGTTCTGTTTTCTTTGGAAACTCATCATCAGTGAGAGACTTGGTTTCATCTTCTAATGAATTAATTTTAAACGTTATTTTTCTCAGCTTTTTTACAACGCGATCATTGCGCGATCCAAATATTTTTTTAAGTAGGCCGGTAATCATTTTTTAATATCTTTATTATTGTTACGTAAAAATTCTTTTGTGTTGTTACACAGAATGAATATAGAAAGGATAAGAACGCGTTGTTATTGCAAGGAAATATACTTTTTCGGATTTACTGCTTTTCCATTATTTAACACTTCAAAATGGACATGCGATCCGGTTGATCGACCGGTCGAACCCATCAGTGCAATAACTTGTCCCTGTTTGACTTTCTGCCCTACAACTACGAGGTTCTTTTTATTATGTGCATAACGTGTCTGATATCCATTGCCGTGATTTAATTCGACAACATTACCATAGCTATAACGCGCACCGGACCAGGTTACTATACCGGAAGCTACAGCAAGGATTGGAGAACCAGTTTTACCAGCGTAATCAACGCCTCCATGAAATTCAATTTTCCCAGAAATTGGATCGACCCGCTTGCCAAATAATGAAGAAACCCAGCCCGTTTTTGTCGGACTACCTGTTGGAAAGGTTTGTTGTTGCAGGGTCCTATCAATCAACATGGACTCCATTGCTGAAAGTTTTTCCGCCCTATCCTGAACTTTGAAATTTAGTTCTTCCAATGCAACCAAAAAGTCACTGACTTCCATGGTTTTGTAAGCATTAACAGGTTTCGGACCACCCAGACCTGGCACCGCATCGATATCAAAGTCTATTTCTTTTAAGTCCGCTATATCTGCTAAGCGAGAGCCGAGCGCATCTAAACGCATAACATGAGACTGTAAAGTACTTAATCTAGCGGATAATGCATCAAGATTTTTTCAGCATTATCCTGTGCTTGATCCAGCATTTTCTGCTGAGTTTCAATTTCTTTGCTCCATAGAGGTGCTGTTTGAGCATATAAATCCTTAAATGAACCCCGTGTTAGATTTAGCGTATGCAATCCACCTGCATGAAACATCAATAACCCAGCAGTGATGCATAACAATAAACAAGCACTCAATGCCAGCGGGCCGACTGTTAAGGTCAGACTTTTTTTTCTGGATTTAGAAATTAAAAATATTTGCATATTTATACTGTGCTAAATTTAATCTGTATACTCTCTATTTATGAGCAATAAAAAAAATATCAGTTTACCTATTAGTAAATTATTTAAAGATAAAAGCCTTTCTATTGCTGAACTTTGCGAAAAAGCAAACTTAATCCAGAGGGCAGAGCAAAAATTAAAAAAGTGTCTTGATCCTTCACTCCACAATTATTTTGAACTTGCAAATATTAAAACAGACTCTGTAGTAATACTTGTTAACTCTCCCACGTGGGCTACCCGCCTTCGTTATAATATTCCAGCAATCCTTGATGCTTTAAATAATCAACTAAACTTTACTACTATCAAAACCGTTAGGATTAAAGTAAAAACTCTAATTCCTGAAACCTCTCCTAAAGCAGAAAATAAAATTTCTTTATCAGAATCTTCTGCTCAAACACTTCTCAGTGTTGCTGATAATTTTAATGATCCTGAACTGAGAGAATGTTTTGTAAAACTATCAAAAAATGTTAATAAACCTAAATAAATTAATTAGCAGGCACTCCCTGCATAAACGAAATAGGTGCTTCATACCCATCTTCAAAACTGACTAACTCCCATGCATTTTCATCAGCTATTAGAGTTCTTAACAGGGCATTATTTAATGCATGTCCTGATTTAAACCCGCTAAAACTACCAATTAAACTATGACCTAATAAATATAAGTCACCAATGGCATCGAGAATTTTGTGTTTTACACATTCATCTTCATAACGAAGACCGTCTTCATTAAGTATTCGATAATCATCAACAACAACTGCATTATCCAAACTACCACCTAATACTAGATTTTTTTCACGAAGTAGTTCCACATCGCGCATAAAACCAAACGTTCTCGCACGGCTAACTTCTTTTACAAATGAGGTAGTGGAAAAATCAATTTCCGCATGACAATTATTATCATTAAAAACAGGGTGATCAAATTCTATGGTAAAGCCTACTTTGAAACCATCAAACGGTTCAAACATGGCCCATTTGCCATCTTCTTCAACGCGTACTTTATCTTTGATTCTGAGAAATTTCTTTGCTGCTGATTGCTCTTCTATACCTGCAGATTGAATCAGAAAGACAAACGGCCCGGCACTTCCATCCATAATTGGAACTTCATCAGCACTTAAATCAATATAAGCGTTATCAATGCCAAAGCCAGCCAGGGCGGAAAGCAAATGTTCCACTGTTGAAATACGCACATCATCCTTAATCAATGTACTGGAAAGGCTTGTTTCGCCGACATTTTCAGGATTAGCTGATATTTCAACAACGGGTTCTAAATCGACACGTCGGAAAATAATTCCTGTATTTACAGCAGCAGGCCTTAAGGTCAAAAAAACCTTTTTCCCCGTGTGTAAACCGACCCCCGTTGCCCGAATTACATTTTTTAGTGTACGTTGCCTAATCACTTTAATATATCCATAAACCTGACTCTCATCGGAGCGCTTATTCTTATATTATTGTATTTTAGGCAAATTTTGTACCACTAGAGCATTTTGCCTAAAAACCCCATAAATCCAACCGGCAGTATATCACGTAAATTCCAATTCTAGTCCGCCTGTCTTCTCAAAAATGCCGGAATATCAAGATAATCAGTATCACTATTTGGCATTTCTTCTTCAGACTCCGAAATTTGATTACGCATCACTGTAGGACGGTCTAAATCTCTGTAATCTACATTCAACTCGTCATTTTGAACCAATTTGATGCGAGATGCATCATCTCGGCCTAAATTTCCTAAACCAGTTGCTACAATTGTGACAGATATCACCTGACATTTCAGGATCGATTACGGTACCGACCACGACAGTGGCATTATCAGAAGCAAACTCCTTAACGGTAGAACCAACTTCATCAAACTCACCAATAGACAGATCCATACCAGCCGTAATATTCACTAGAATACCGCGGGCACCAGCAAGATTGACATCTTCAAGTAGCGGGCTGGAGATAGCGGCTTCAGCTGCTATTTTTGCACGCTCTTCGCCTTGCGCCTTACCTGATCCCATCATTGCCATACCCATTTCGGACATGACTGTACGAACATCAGCAAAGTCGACATTTATTAAGCCCGGACAGGTAATCAATTCAGCAATACCTTGTACTGCACCAAGTAAGACATCATTCGCAGCACTAAAAGCATTTAATAAACTGACATCACGACCTAGTACGCTTAATAATTTTTCATTAGGTATAGTAATTAAAGAATCAACAAACTGACTTAGCTCGACAATACCTTCTTCTGCAACGGCGCTACGCTTTTTACCTTCGAAGATAAACGGACGTGTGACAACGGCGACAGTTAAGATACCCATCTCTTTTGCAACTTGAGCAACAATAGGTGCAGCACCTGTACCCGTACCTCCACCCATGCCGGCAGTAATAAATACCATATCGGAACCATCTAATACATCCATTAAACGATCGCGATCTTCTAGCGCTGCCTGACGACCGACTTCAGGATTTGCACCCGCGCCCAAACCTTTAGTCATATTGCTACCTAGTTGTAACACTGTTTTTGCACCTGAGTTTTTCAGTGCCTGTGAATCTGTATTAGCACAGATAAATTCAACTCCTTCCATATTGGCAGAAAGCATATGCTGTACAGCATTACCGCCGCCGCCGCCAACACCGATTACTTTTATAACTGCCGCCTGATTAGCTGCATCGACTAATTCAAACATATCTAAACCTCCCAAATATTAAAAAAATTGTTAATTAAAAATTACCTTGAAACCAACTCTTCATTCTTTCAAAAATACCTTTCACACCATCATTAATATGTATTGGTGCCATACCTTCTTGATTTTGTTTTTTACCAAAAATTAATAAACCCACACCCGTTGCATATATCGGACTTTTAACTACATCAGATAAACCTGAAACATATTGTGGTACTCCTAAGCGAACCGGCATATGAAAAATTTCTTCAGCCAATTCAATCACTCCATCCATTTTTGAACTACCTCCAGTCAGTACAATCCCGGCAGCAATTAAATTTTCAAACCCGCTTCTTCTTAACTCTGCTTGTACAAGACTGAATAATTCTTCGTATCGCGGTTGCACCACTTCCGCCAACGTTTGTCTTGCCAAACGACGCGAAGGTCTGTCACCAACACCAGGGACTTCAATACTTTCATCATGGTTAGCTAATTGTGTCAGTGCGCAGGCATATTGAACTTTAATATCTTCTGCATGCTGTGTTGGTGTACGTAAAGCTACAGCAATATCATTAGTCACCTGATCGCCAGCAATAGGAATAACAGCAGTATGATGAATCGCACCATCCGTGAAGACTGCAATATCAGTTGTACCGCCACCAATATCGATCATACATACGCCTAGATCTTTTTCGTCTTCTGTTAATACTGAATAACTTGAAGCCAACTGCTCTAAAATAATGTCATCAACTTCCAAACCACATCGACGTACGCATTTAACTATATTTTGCGCAGCACTGACTGCACCTGTAACAATATGAACCTTTGATTCCAGCCTTACTCCGGACATGCCAATAGGTTCTTTAACGCCCTCCTGATTATCAATAACAAATTCCTGCGGCAGGATATGTAGAATCTTTTGATCTGCAGGAATCGCAACAGCTTTAGCCGCATCAATAACGCGATCAACATCACCAAAAGAAACCTCACTATCTCGTATGGCAACAATACCGTGTGAATTAAGGCTTTTAATATGACTACCGGCTATACCTGTAAAAACAGAATGGATTTCACAACCAGCCATTAATTCGGCTTCTTCAATTGCCCGCTGAATTGAATGCACGGTCGATTCAATATTGACCACAACGCCTTTTTTAAGACCTCGTGATTGATTTGATCCAATACCAATAATTTCAATCTCATCATCAACCGTAATTTCACCGACAATAGCCACGACTTTAGACGTGCCTATATCTAAACCAACGATGAGATTCTTATCTGTTTTCTTAACCATAGTTTATCCGCCTGCTCTCATGATGCAGAATTGTTTAGCTATTTTTTCCATTTGATGGAAAACCCATTTGTATAACGCATATCTATTGAATCCGTTTGTGCTATCCGACCTGAAATCGTCGTTGGTATTAATGTTAAAAAACGATTTAATCGTTCTTCAAAATCACGACGACCTAATACAACATTGATTCCATTTTCTAGCTGGAATGACCATGCGCGTCTTTCATTTAGTGTCACTGATGCAAGCTTAAACCCGAGCACCTGAACTCGCTCTTGAATCAAGTTAAACCGCTCAAGTAAAATAAGTTCTGAATCATCCGGACCAGATAGCATGGGTAAATGCAAAGGAATCGTAGAAAGTTCCGGCGCAAAGTATTCTCCTTCGGCATTTAATAAACCGGATTCCTTCCATCGCACATACGGCACTTGTTCAATAACAATCACTCGTAAAGCATCAGGCCAGACTCGCTCTACTGTTACTTCACTCACCCAGGGCTCTTCAAGTAAAGCCAGTCGCACTGCATCAACATCAAGGTTAAAGAAACCGCCTCTAACTTTATCCGTGACCAGTAACTGCAAATCGACCGGTGACAGATTTGTAAAATCACCTTCAATGCGTACCTGTTTAATCGGTAAAGTATTAGAATTAGACAGCGTTACTCCGGCCCAGATAATTAAACCAATAAACATCAGGACAAATATAATTCCGACAAAACGTGGGCCACGCTCATCACTCCTGTCGACGCTATTAAATTGCAATTTGTCCGGATCGATTACCATATCAATACTCATAAGTTCACGGCTTCCTTACCCATTGATGTTTCAAGACTTGTCGCTAGTATTTGTACCGCTAACTGTTCAAATGAAAGTCCAGCCTGTCTTGCTGCCATCGGTACAAGACTGTGGCTGGTCATTCCCGGAATCGTATTAACTTCTATTAACCAGGGATTATTTTCTTTATCGATCATTAAATCGACACGACACCAACCACTAACACCGACTAACTTACTCGCACGTAATGCTAGCTGCCCTAAAGACTGTTCTACTTTTTCATCAAGCCCACAAGGACAAATATATTGCGTATCATCATCTTCGTACTTCGCCTGATAATCATAAAAGTCACGTTTCGTTTCTAACTTGATCATCGGCAATACCGCATTGGCTAATATAGGTATGGTGTATTCACTACCTTCAATCCAGCGTTCAGCCATGACATTGTCATCATATTTATTTGCCTGTTTCCATGCAGAAGATAAATCATCAGCACTGATCACTTTACTCGCACCAACACTGGAACCTTCTCTTGCAGGTTTAACCATGATGGGTAATTGCAATTGTTTAGCTACCTCTTGCCAGTTGCTATCTTGATTCAGCTCTTCTGCAGCAGGTGTTGGTAATCCCGCCGCGTGCCAGATAGCCTTACAACGTACTTTATCCATTGCTAATGCAGAACTCATTACACCACTGCCAGTATAAGGAATGCCTATGGTTTCCAGCGCACCTTGTATCGTACCGTCTTCTCCACCACGACCATGTAGTGCAATAAATACACGATCGAAACCACCGTTCATTAACTGCTTGAATTCACTTTTACTAAAATCGATTGCATGCGCATCAATTCCTGAATTGCAAAGTGCTGTATGAACAGCATTACCACTTTGTAATGAAATTTCACGTTCGGCTGATTCACCCCCCATTAACACGGCGACCTTACCAAAATCAGAGGCTTGATATTCAGGCAGCGTTAACATTGATTTGCCTCCTTATCACCAATGATTCTGACTTCTGGAATTAATTTAATGCCGTGTTTTTCATAAACAGTGGCATGCACCAGTTCGATTAAATTCTCAATATCTGATGAACTTGCATTACCAGCATTAATAATAAAATTGGCATGTTTTTCTGAAACAACAGCACCACCAATTTTCTTTCCTTTTAAACCGGATACTTCAATAAGCCTTGCTGCATAATCCTTATCCGGATTTCTGAAAACAGACCCACAACTATGTTGACCTAATGGTTGCGCTTTTGCGCGCTCGGTCAATATCGTTTTCATACTTCGTTCAATTTCTTCCTGACTTGAAACATCTAAATTCAAGGTACAGGAGACAAACCATTCATCATCTGCAAGTGAAACTGCACGATAACCTGTTTCAAAGTCATCACGGTTATACTGTTTTATTTCTCCTTCTCTGTTAATGGTTTCAACATTCTTTACATAGCGCCATGTCTCACCACCATAGGCTCCGGCATTCATAGCTAATGCACCGCCAATAGAACCGGGTATGGATGCCAGAAACTCAATACCAGACAAGCCCTGCTTTGCTGCAAAACGAGCTACCTTTGCACAAGTAACACCTGCTCCTATTTTCAATTCAGTTTCGTCAATACATTCAATCTCTTTCAGCACACTAACGACTGAAATCACAACACCAGACAAGCCGCTGTCCCTGACTAATAAATTACTCCCTAAACCAACCCAGGTAATATTTATTCCACTAGGCAAGTTCGACATGAATTCAGATAAATCATTTATATCTGCTGCAATATAAAAATATTCCGCATTGCCACCGGTTTTCCATGAAGTATGACGTGACATGGGTTCTTGCTCACGCAATTCACCTCGTAACAATGATTTGTTAATACACATTGTCATGCCGTTATTAATAACCTTCTGTAATGTTTGTATTTCATTTTCACTATTCAACAAAGTCGTACACCCTAATGCACAGCGTTCGAATAAAGTTGTTTTGATATAGCCCCTATATCACCTGCACCCAAGGTCAGTAACACATCATTTTCTTCAAGCAGACTTGAAAGTACATCCGTCACCGTTGCCTTATCTTCAACAAATATAGGTTCGACATTTCCTCTTAAACGAATCGCACGACATAAAGAACGACTGTCTGCTCCGGCTATCGGCTCTTCACCGGCCGAATACACATCAAGCACGAGAAGGCAATCAGCACCTGAAAGCACATGACTAAAGTCTTCAAATAAATCTCTTAGTCGCGTATAACGGTGAGGTTGATAAACAGCAACTAAACGTCGATCAAGCCAACCTGCTTTGATCGCATCAAAGATAGCTTCAATTTCAGTAGGATGATGCGCATAATCATCAATTAAGGTTACTTTTTTATTATTTATGCTGATATCACCACGTACATGACAACGACGTGATATGCCTTGAAATTGAGATAATGCATTAACAATGTCTTTATCACTGACACCTAGCTCATGAGCGATAACTATAGACGCTAATGCATTCAGCAAATTATGTTTGCCGGGCAGATTTAATTCGATGTTCAACCAGTCTTTTTTATCTTTGCGTGAAACTTTAAACCAGGTTTTGGTATTTTCCTGTTTTATTAATTCAGCATTGTAATCAGCTTCAAAATCCATTCCATAGGTCACAACAGGCTTCGTTACTTCAGGTAATATTTTACGTACACCTTCATCATCTATGCATAAGATAGCCAAACCATAGAAAGGTAGTTGGTGTAAGAACTCAACAAAATTATGTCGTAAATTTGTAAAGTCTCCCGCATAAGTATCCAGATGGTCGGCATCTATATTTGTTATCACTGAAATAACTGGATAAAGATGTAAAAAAGAAGCATCGCTTTCATCTGCCTCAGCCACGATGTACTTTCCTGTGCCGAGTCGAGCGTGTGAACCTGAGCTATTCAATAAGCCACCAATAACATAGGTTGGATCAAGCCCGCCCTCAGCCAACACGCTGGCAACAAGGCTTGTTGTTGTTGTTTTTCCATGTGTCCCAGCAATGGCAATGCCCTGACTGAAACGCATTAATTCTGCAAGCATTTCTGCTCTTCTTACTATTGGAATTCGTTTTTTACGTGCGATAACTATTTCTTCATTATTTTCATCAATCGCACTTGTCACAACAACCACATCCACATCACTAATGTTATCCGCTGAGTGTCCAACAAAAACATTAACGCCTAATGACTCGAGTCTTGCAGTAATCGTATTCTGTTTTATATCTGAACCACTTACTTGATAACCAAGATTTTTTAATACTTCGGCAATTCCGCCCATACCAGCACCACCAATACCGACGAAATGAATATGTTTAACACGCCCCATAGCATGTGTATTCGTATCAGGCATGAATCGCCTCCATACAATGTCTTGCGACATCATTTGTCGCTTCTGGCTTTGCCAAAGAATGTGCTTTGTTAGCCATTTGTAACAGTTGTTCTGGCGCTTGATACCACTTTATTAATAACTCTTTTATTTTTTCGCTATTTAATTGTGTTTCCTGAATCAGAACAGCAGCACCTTCTTTGACAAGATAATTTGCATTACTTGTTTGGTGATCATCGACTGCATAAGGAAACGGAATTAATACTGAGGCAATACCTGTTGCGGCTAATTCAGCAATAGTTAAGGCACCTGCACGGCAGATAACAATATCGGCCCAGGAATAAACTTCGGCCATATCTTTAATAAATGGCAAGACTTCAACATCTACATTGTGTTTCTTATAAGCTTGCTGTGTACCAGCGACATGCCGTTCACCACATTGATGTTTTATTTTGTACTGAACGTCATTGCCGAGACTTGAAATAGCTTCTGGGATAACTTCATTTAATTTTCTTGCGCCAAGACTGCCGCCCAATACTAATACTTTTAATACACTTGAATCACGTTTTACATAACGCTGCACAGGTTTAATTATATTGGTAATGTTATCACGAACAGGGTTACCAGTAATAGTTATTTTTTTGGCGTCCTTAAATGCACCGGGAAAAGCAGCCATGACTGAAATAGCAAAAGGTGCTAACAACTTATTGGTTAAGCCTGCTATAGCGTTTTGTTCATGTATCAATAACGGGATACGCATTAACCATGCTGCTACACCACCCGGGCCACTGGCAAAGCCACCCATACCAAGAACAACGACCGGGCGTACTTTAATCATAATCATTAATGCCTGGACTAATGCAATCATCAACATAAAAGGCGTAAACAATAACCTTAAGGGACCATTACCTCTGACACCTGAAACATTAATCTTTAATAAAGGATAGCCATGCTCAGGTACAACGCTTGTTTCCATACCTTTTTCTGAACCCAACCAGAAAAGTTGAAAACCATTCTCTTTCAACTTATCAGCGACAGCCAACGCCGGATAAATATGCCCGCCTGTTCCGCCTGCCATGATTAAAATATTTTTATCATGCATAAGCCGGCACCACTTTGGGCATTACGTTGCGCGTATCTTGCCTGTTTTCGTACTCAATACGTAACAGAATTGCTAACAAGACACAGTAAACAATCAAACTATTACCACCGTAACTCATTAACGGTAAGGTCAATCCTTTTGTTGGCAGAACGCCCATATTTACTCCGATATTGATATAAGCTTGTATACCAATAATTAAACCAATACCGTAGGCAAAGTATGCAGCAAAATATTTCTCAACACGTTCAGCAATATGACCAATAACAAAAGCACGCCAAACAATAAAAGAATAAAGAAGTATAATGACTATGCTGCCAATAAGACCGAGTTCTTCGGCAATAACAGAGAAAATAAAATCAGTATGCGCCTCTGGTAAATAGAATAATTTTTGAACACTACTGCCTAATCCAGCACCAAACCAGTCGCCACGACCAAATGCGATTAATGCCTGTGTTAATTGAAAGCCACTGTCATAAGGATCTTTCCAGGGATCAACAAAACTCATTAAGCGTTGCATACGATAAGGAGATAGAACGGCTAATGTTATTAGTGCACTAACAGCAACAGAACCCCATGCACAAAAACGGCTTAATGGAATACCGGCCATAAACAACATGCCTAAAGCAGTAGTAAACAAGACCACTGTCGCGCCAAAGTCAGGCTCGAGTAATAATAAAGCTGAAATTAAAGTTAAAACTGTAATCGGTCTTATAAAGCCTTTAAAGTCAGTACGAACTGTTTCAGAATGGCGAACAAGATAGCTTGCCAAATAAGCTATCACACATAATTTAACTGGTTCTGATGCCTGCAATGAAAATGGACCAAGCTGTATCCAACGAACACTACCATTCACTTCTTTACCTATTCCCGGAATAAGAATTAAAACCAGCATAAAAATAGCTAGTAGTAACAGTGCCATGCTGGTTTTTTCCCATAAGCGCATAGGGACTTTCAAAACAACCATACTAATAGACAGTCCTATCATTGCAGCAAAGCCTTGTCGCCAGAAGTAATGCATGGGATCTTCGAATTCTTTAGCAGAAATAGAAATCGATGCTGAAGTCATCATGACCAGACCAACAAAGATGATCATTAAGGAAATACCCATTAACCAGAGGTCATATCCGGCAATCAATTTATTTTTTACATGATAATGTGATGATAAAGTCGCTTGTTTTTTATTTCGTGCAGTCATTAACAAGCCCCCAGTGCGTTAACAGCACTAACAAACACACCACCACGCTCTTGATAATTCTTGTACATATCAAGACTGGCACAAGCTGGCGCAAGTAGTACTTGATCGCCTGATTCAGCACATTGGCTTGCTTTAACTACTGCTTCATCCATATCAGAAACGAACTCGCAACTAACATCCGAACCGATAACTTCTTTTATTTTTTTAGCATCAACACCCAGCAATAAAACATTTTTCACATACTGTTTAACTATAGGCTTCAATCCCGATAAATCAGCACCTTTACTATCACCACCAGCTATTAAAATAATTTTGCCTGTTTCACAAAGCCCCTTTATTGAGGCAACACAGGCACCGACATTGGTTGCCTTTGAATCGTTGTACCAATGAACGTTATTAATTGTTTTTACCAGCTGGCATCGATGTTCTAAACCTTTAAACGTTTTTAACGTTTCTATCATCGCTTGTTTAGGAACGTTAATAGAATCAGCCAACGCCATAGCAGCTAATGCATTAGCCATATTGTGCTCACCTTTGATGAGCAATTCGTTTTGATTAATGATCTTTTCTTTACCGTGGCAAAGAAAGACATCATCTGATTCCTTAATCAAACCGAAATTATTATCTTGCGGTTTATCTAATGAAAACGAAATGCTTTTCCTTGAAGCATCAGTCATTGCATTAACTATGGCGTCATCTTTATTAACAACCATGACACCCTGGCCAGAATAGATCTTGTTCTTCGCGTTAGCATAATCTTCCAAAGAGGCATAGCGATCCATATGGTCGGGCGACACATTTAAAACCGCACTGGCATGCGCATTTAATGAAAAGGTTGTCTCCAACTGAAAACTGGATAACTCTAAAACATAAACATCTGGTGTTGCTTCATTCAACAAATCAAGCACTGGTGTTCCCAGGTTTCCACCAACACATGTTTTTAAACCTGCATTATGCGTCATTTCAGCAACCAACGTTGTTACAGTACTTTTTCCATTTGAACCAGAAATAGCAATAATCGGTGCGTTTGCCTGCTGACAAAATAATTCAACATCTCCAATAACAGGAATGCCATTAGCAATAGCTTGTTTAATATTCTCTTCTTGCAGCGATATGCCTGGGCTTAAAACCACTTGTTCTGCAGCTAATAAAACCTCTTTCTTTATTTCTCCAAGATAAGCTGGCACTAAAATAAATTCATCGTTAAAACTTGTTAGCTCTGGCGGCTCAAGACGACTATCAATCACAGCGATGTTTAAACCCTGCTTGCTTAAATAACGAACGCATGAAAGCCCGGTCTTTCCTAGACCAACTATAACCACATCAAAATGTAAGTTAGTTTCATTCATGGTCATCTTCTTTTCTGCATTACAAAGCAAGCAATCGTCCTCAACGTATCTTCAAACTGGCCAAACCAATCAATACCAGCATCACCGTTACTATCCAGAATCGCACGATGACGCGAGGTTCCGGCCAACCTTTAAGTTCATAGTGATGATGCAATGGCGCCATTTTAAAAATTCTTTTACCGGTCAATTTATAAGAACCGACCTGTAAGATGACCGAGACAGTTTCCATAACAAAAATACCGCCCATAATAAAAAGCACCAGTTCCTGTCTTGTTACAACTGCAACAACACCCAAAGCGGCACCTAGTGCTAAAGCACCTATATCACCCATAAATACCTGTGCGGGATAAGTGTTGAACCAAAGAAAGCCAAGACCGGCTCCGGTAATGGCAGCACAAAAAACTGCAACTTCACCTACGCCAGGAACATAAGGAATGCCAAGATACTCAGCGAAGCGAATATGACCGGTGGCATAAGCAAAGATAGCTAAAGCACCGGCAACTAATACTGTCGGCAGTATTGCTAAGCCATCAAGCCCATCTGTTAAGTTGACGGCATTACTTGAACCAACAATGACAAAGTAAGCTAGTACAATATAGAACCAACCTAAATCAAAAACCCATGATTTAACAAAGGGGATTATTAATTCTGTTTCTACAGGTAGTGTTGCTGATTGATATAAATAAAGAGCTGCACCTATGCCTACAATCGATTGTGCTGCGTATTTATAGCGTGCTATTAAACCTTTCGAATCGTTGTAAATAACTTTCTTGTAATCATCAACCAAACCGATAAGGCCAAATAGAAAAGTAACAATCAAGCAAACCAAAACATAGCGATTACTGATATCAGCCCAACATAAAGTACTAAAAATAATTGAAACCAGAATTAACAAACCGCCCATTGTTGGCGTACCTGATTTTTGCAGATGCGACTCAGGCCCATCGTCTCTAACACTTTGGCCAATTTGATTATGTGTTAATCGACGTATTAAATAGGGACCAAATACAAAAGAAATAAATAGCGCAGTTAACACACCCAGAATTACCCGTAGTGTTAAATAATTGAAGACGTTAAAACCGCTATAAAATTGAGTCAGATATTCAGTCAGCCAAAGTAACATTTATTTTTGCTCCTCAACTAATGAATTAACAACGCGATCCATTTGCATATAACGCGAACCTTTAACCAATAAAGTCGTATCTTCAGTTAATGAATCCAACAAACTGTTTTCAAGTTCATCATAAGAAATAAAATGAACTGCTCCCTTACCAAAACTTTGTTTTGCATGAAGGCTCAATTCACCAATACAAAACAAACCATCAATGCCTGTTGATCGCGCTAACCTTCCAGCTTCTTTGTGATGTTCTATAGCTGTTTCGCCAAGTTCACCCATATCACCTAATACCAGATAGCGAGAACCACTGTATTTATTCAAGACATTGATTGCAGCACTTAGTGACTTTGGATTTGCATTGTAAGTATCATCAATAATACGGGATCCTTGTTTGCCTGCTTTCACCTGCAAACGCCCTTTGACCGGTGACATTTTTTCAAGGCCTGCTTTTACTGTTTCTAGTGAAACACCCAGGCTTAAACAACAGGCCGCTGCCGCTAATGCATTCATTACATTATGTTCGCCAGAAAGAGACAAAGTAATATCGATTGATTGTTGGGCACAATGCAACTCAAACCTGATCGCATTGGTTTCAGTTAGCGCCTCAATATTTTTTGCTGTTACATTTGCTGAGCTTGACTTGATACCGAAGCTAAACTGTTTTAAATGTTCACATGTTTCTTTCCAAAAATCAGCATACTCATCATCTGCATTAATAATGGCTGTGCCGGAAGGCTGTAAACCAGAATAGATCTCTGCTTTTGCTTTCGCAACACCTTCTATACTGCCAAACCCTTCCAGATGCGAAGGTGCACATTGTGTGATAACAGCAACATTTGGACGTGCTATTGAACTTAACCATTCAATTTCACCCGGATGATTTGCTCCCATTTCAATGACAGCGTATTGATGTTTTTTGTCTAAACCAAACAAGGTTAATGGCACACCAATATCATTATTAAAATTTCCGGCTGTCGCATGTACTTCAGAAATTTCCGAAAGAATACTACTGGCCATTTCCTTAACTGTTGTCTTGCCATTACTGCCGGTAATAGCAACAAGCGGAATAGATAATTCCTCACGCCAACTTATCGCCAACAGCCCCATCGCTTTGCGTGTATCCTCAACTTTTAATACGGGTCTGAAATGACGAGCATCATCTGCTAATAATAATGATGAAGCGCCGTTTTCTTCAGCTTTAGAAACAAAAGCATGGCCATTAAATTTCTCACCTTTTAATGCTATGAATAAGTTTCCTTCATCTATCTTTCGCGTATCAGTACTACAACCGGTAAAGATTAGATCTTCACCAACTAACGTTGCGTTTATCGCCGTAGCGGCTTTAGAAAGTGACATACTAATCATGTTTCACCTTCCGTTAAACGCCTAGCCAATTCACGATCACTAAATGGATAGAATGTTGTGCCGATTTGCTGAGTTGTTTCATGGCCTTTGCCAGCAACCAAAATAATATCATCTACATCAGCGTTTAAAAAAGTAGCGGTTATTGCTTCAGAACGATCATAAGTAATCGTCACATTAGACATGTCTTTAATGCCTTCGACTATATGTTCGACAATGACTTTTTCTGATTCAGTACGCGGATTATCATTTGTGATTACAATATGATCAGCCAATGACTTTGCAATACAACCCATCTCTGAACGTTTACCCGTATCACGATCACCGCCGCAACCAAAGACACAATGTAGCTTGCCCGTACAATAAGGCTTTAAAGTCTGTAATGCTTTTTCCAGTGCATCTGGCGTGTGCGCATAATCGACAATAAGCAAAGGTTTATTCTGTTTAGAAAAACATTCCATGCGACCCGGCACACCACTAAACTCAGATAATGCTTTTGCAACCTCTTCTGCTGACAGCCCATAAAGACATAATGCTGAAAATACAGCCAATGTGTTATCAACATTAAAAGCACCTAATAAAGCAGTCTGAATAGTTACTTGCCCCCATGGGCTTTGAAAATTTAATATTGTTTTTATTTCTTCTGTGTCTATCTTCTCACAATAAACAAACTGGATATTCTTATTCTCTATTTCCAGAGTTTTCTCTTTTGTCGAATAAGCAATGATCTTTAAATCTTCCGGTAATTGCTTAATAAACTTAACGCCATAATCATCGTCAATATTAATAATGGCATTTTTTAAACCTGACGGTTTAAATAATTGAAACTTGGCATCGGCATATTCTTCATAGCTCTGATGATAATCAAGATGATCACGACTCAGATTAGTAAAGATTGCAGTATCAAAATGAGTCCCTGCAACTCTACCCTGATCCAGTGCATGTGAAGAAACTTCCATAACTACTGCATCAATATTATTCACCCATCTAGCAAACAGTGAATGTAATTTCACCGGATCAGGCGTTGTTGTTTTATCAGACTCTATTCTTCCAAACGGCCCATTACCAATAGTGCCTATTAATGCTGATGGTTTTCCTAATGCATGCATAACTTGAGCAATCATATATGAAACCGTTGTTTTTCCATTGGTTCCAGTCACACCAACAAGATGCATCTGTTGTGATGGTTCATCATAAAACCGACTGATAATAATACCGGCTTGTTTACGCAAGTTTGCAATACTTATTACCGGCACCGGTATTGAGGCAAACTCAAGCTCTTCATCTTTCTCAACTAAAATAGCTACAGCGCCCGCTTTAATCGCATCGTCAATATAATCAACACCATTAAAAACACTGCCGCGATAAGCCATAAACAAATTGCCTTCATTTACTAGGCGACTATCAATTGCAACACCGCTTACATTAATAAGGACATTATTCTCTACTAATCCGATTAATAATTCAGACAACGGTTTTGAAAAATTCATTGTTTCAGCCGTCATCATCAATCGAACCCCTTAATCTGATCGGGCTGAAAACTGTTCGCCATAATTGGACTGGTAATCGCAGGCAAGTCATCAGGCGGTATATTCAAGATACGAAATGTCCCTTCCATAACTCGAGAAAAAACTGGTGCAGCAACAACACCACCATAGTGATCACCACTATTTGGTTCATCGATAAGTACGACCATAGCAAAACGTGGTTGACTGGCTGGCGCGATACCCGCAAACAAAGACAAGTAACGATCTTCTGAATAACCACCGCGTATAGACTTATGAACCGTTCCTGTTTTACCGATAACACGATAACCTCTTATCGCTGCGCGCTTACCAGTGCCTTTTGCAGAAACTACTGTTTCCAGCATTTTCCTAACTTGTCGCGTTATATTTTCTTCCAGGACACGCTTACCGGAAACAGAGCCTTCAACTTTTAAAAAAGAAACCGGTAACATAACGCCACCATTGGCTAAAACAGAATAAGCATGTGCCAGTTGCAATGGGGTTACTGATAAACCGTAGCCAAACGACATTGTCGCCATTTCAACATCTGACCATGTGTTATATGGGTTTAATAAACCTGATGATTCGCCGGGAAATGCGCTACCCGTTTGCTGACCAAAACCTAAACGTGATAACACGTCCCAGTATTTTTCCGGTTCGAGTGATAAAACAATTTTACTTGCACCAACATTGCTGGACTTGGTTATGACTTTTGTAACATCAATATCACCATAATTACGCATATCACGCACGGTATGATCACCAACCTTCAGAAAGCCGGGTGAAGTATTAATAGGTGTATGTGGTTTATAAGTACCGGCTTCCAAACCGGCAACTACTGAAAAAGGTTTCATTGTTGAACCCGGCTCAAATACATCAGTGACAGCACGGTTGCGATAAAAATGACTCTTTAATTTTTTACGATTATTCGGGTTATAAGAAGGCTGACCAACCATCGCCATAACTTCGCCAGTCCTTACATCAAGCATGACCAATGAACCGCCTTTAGCTCGATGATATTTAACCGCTGCGGCCAGTTCACGATAAGCTAAATATTGAATGCGTCGATCAATACTTAATTTCAACTCTTTACCGGGTTCTGAAGGTTCAATACTTTCTATATTTTCAACAATACGATTTAAACGATCTTTTAAAACACGTTTCTTACCGATTTTACCACTTAGCCAATCATCGTAAGCTAATTCCAAGCCTTCCTGTCCCTGGTCATCAATATTGGTAAAGCCAATAATATGCGAAGCCACTTCTGCAGCAGGGTAATAACGTTTGTATTCGCGTTGAGTAGAAACACCTCTGATACCTAACTCCTGTACTTTTTTAACAAGAGCTGGGTTCGCATGACGTTTTAAATAAATAAATTCGCGATTCATACGATCGCGTAACGTTTCATGTAATTCTTTTACCGTTAATCCCATAGCATCAGCCAGTTCAGGAAAACGCTCAACATCTTCAAAAACTTTTCTCGGAGTTGCCCAGATTGAATCAACTGGCGTACTCATAGCTAATTGTTCACCGTTACGATCAACGATGACACCACGATGCGAAGGAATATCGACAACACGGATCGAACGTGCATCACCATGTTCTTTTAAAAAATCATTATTTAATAACTGTAGATAGACAGCACGTGATGCCAACACAACCATGCCGCAGAGAAAGGCACTTAACACCAGCCAACGGCGTATCGGGTATTCTGCTTGTACTGTGCGTATTTTCATTTCGCTAATAACACCACTGAACTACGTTCCGGCATTTTCATATCTAGTTTTGTTCTGGCAAATGATTCAACTCGGTCATTAATAGCCCAAGTACTTTGTTCGAGTTGTAAGCGCCCCCACTCTTCGTTGAGTCCATCATTCATTCTTTCCAGTTCCTGCAACTCAACAAATAAACGTCGTGTTTCATGACGCGCTATAACAACCTGCATCGCTGATAAAAATATCGCGATATAAAGTCCGTATTGCATTAAAAACTTCATATCAACATCGCTCCGCTACGCGCAACACGGCACTACGCGCACGTGGGTTAGCATTTACTTCTACTTCGCCCGCTTTAATTTTTTTACCCACTCGCTTTAACCTGACGTTATCGTCATCTGGCAGAATGGGTAATTCAGGCGGATAATTTTTCGGTGTAGATTCATCGCGCATAAAACGTTTAACGATACGATCTTCCAAAGAATGAAAACTGATTGCAGCAAGACGTCCTTGCTGAGATAAAACATCAACGGCTTGCGGTAATACATCCTTAATGTCATCAAGCTCGCGGTTAATAAAAATTCGTAAAGCCTGAAATGTTTTTGTAGCAGGGTGGATATCAATATTTTTCTTGGCTCTAGTTTTATTATGTGTTCTCTTTATTGGCACCGCTTGTTTAACCAGTCCTGCTAATTGCGTTGTTGTTTTTATAGGCGATTCAGCACGTGCGTTAACAATGGCTTTTGCAATACGTCTTGATCCGCGTTCTTCACCGTATTCATAAATCACATTGGCAATATCAGTCTCATCCGCCTTGTTTAACCATTCAGCGACACTCATGCCTTCATTAGGATTCATACGCATATCCAATGGCGCATCAAAACGAAAGCTGAAACCGCGTTCGGCATCATCAAGTTGCGGGGAAGACACACCGAAATCAAACAAAATGCCGGCACATTGACCTTGAAGATGACGTTGTTGAATATGTTGCATCAACATGGCAAATGAACCTTGAATGATTTCGAAGCGTTTATCTTGAACAAGCTCAGTGTTGGCAAACTTAATGGCTTCTGGGTCTTTATCGAAAGCAAGCAGTCTGCCCTGCGGTCCAAGTCGTTTAAGTATCTCGCGACTGTGTCCGCCCCGACCAAATGTTGCATCAATGTAGTTACCATCTGCACGTAGTTTGAGTGCCTCAATAACCTCGTCCAATAAGACCGGTTTATGCTCATAGCTCAATGTGTTGTATGCCTAACGTATTCAAACGTTAAAGCGACAGCGACTGTAATGATTCGGGTGTGGACAGCGAATCATCACCGACTGTCTCCAGCCATTCATCACGTTGAGCTTCCCATGCCTTTTCATTCCAGATTTCGAATTTATTTCCTTGGCCAAGAATGACAGCCTGCTTAGTGAGGTCAGCATAAGAACGCAATTCCTTGGGGATAAGGATGCGGCCCTGGCTATCAAGCTGACAATCAGTGGCATAACCACGCATCATCTGCTTTGTTCGTCGGCTTTGTTTATCGAAATCGGAAAGAGAGGCTAACTTGTCTTCAATCACGTCCCATTCTGGCAGGGGATATAGCCAAAGAGAGCGATCTAATGGGTTTAGGGTAATAACCAAACTGTTTTCGGCTTGCACTGAAATAAGCTCGCGATAGCGGGAGGGAACCGCTAAACGACCCTTATTATCAATACTGATTTTATTGAAGCCACGAAACAAAATGTTTTCCCCTTGATGTTGGTAAAATCCACTTTTACCCACAATTCCCCACTTCGTGAACTATAGGGATTTTGAGGCTTTACTGTCAAGACTTCTTTGTATTTTTTTATGTGAAATATGTCTTTTTTAACAATAACTTAGCTAACAAAAGTGAATGCAAACTAACATATTCCGATTAACTGTTTAAATAAGGCTTTTTAATTCATTATCTTTGCTAATTAAGCTAATAATTTACTTTAACTACCGTCATGTTAAGTCGTTGATAATTAATTTTTTGCTGTTTTTAGATAAATCTTCATTCTTACTCGAAATTCGCACCCATTTCGTTAGCAAGTTGAAAATAACGTTGGCTAACCTCCATATTGATTTCAACGCCTTTCATTCCATTTTGGTATAAAAGACCCAAGTTATATGCTGCGACGCCATCGCCCATATCCATCGCCTTTTCCAATAACTCAATCGCCTTTTCCGCATCAACATTAACACCTATACCGTGCTGATAAGCAATACCCAGCATACCAATTGCTTCTGCAACCCCTTGATCAGCTAAAGGTTTCAGTAATAGTAAGGCTTTACCATATTCACCGTCAGAAAATGCCTGACTCACAATCTCAATCGCATCTTCGACAGTCTTTATATCTTCTGCGTCTTTGGCTTCCATGATTAAGCGCTAATGACGTACTGCAAAGTCTCAACAACCTGCTCCGGCGTTTGCGCCCAAGCCATGGCAGCTGCGTCGACTTCTTTTAACGGATGGATAATCGATTCATCATGCAAGGTGATATAAGGCTTACCTAATGCAGCACAGCAACCGGCATCAAATGCAGCATTCCATTGTTTGTATTTATCACCAAACCGGACAATAGCGATATCGCATTTTCCGATCAGGTTCTTGGTACGAATGCTGTTTACTTTTGATGACTGATGATCGCGCCAGAAATTATTATCGTTTGCACGTAAATGATCGCCTGCTGCATCACTAGCATCATGATCAGTAACGGCAGATGTATAAGTAATAGGTAACCCCAACGCATCCGTACCGTTTTTAATTTGTTCGCGCCAATCAGTATGAATCTCGCCTGATAAATAAACTGTCCAGTTCATGTCCTATCCTCTGTTAAATATTGTTTGCTGATATGATAATCGTTTACTGTATAAGACAATACATACTTTGTAATAAGTATCATAATTATTCTTTTTTTTGACCTATTTCTGTCATAATCATTCTCAATAACGATTGAAAAGTTTCGTTTAAAGCATTTCCTAAAGGAAGCAGTAATCATGAATTATGAAAGACTACAAACAGGCATCAATGAGCTTGTCCAAACAATTATAGACTGGTCAACAAGCCCTCAGTTCTATGCTCAATGCGGTCTTATTTTACTCGCAATTATTACGGCTTTCAGCTTCGCTTATGCATTAAAAAAACACTCGCCACTTCTACGTGAAGAACCAAAAGCAGGTTATCTTTTTTTCTACGCAGGAAAATTTATCAACTTCGTAATTTTCTGTTTCCTTTATTCAATATAATTGCATTAAGTATTGCTATAAAAATTAGTCAATACACTGTACAACAGAGTTGGCTTATACGCATTGCTGTAAGTCTTGCTGTTGTTTTCATGTTGTATTCAATCATAACGCGATTTATTCCGAATAAATTTATAAAAAGCCTTGTTAAGTGGATTGCAATCCCTCTTGCAGTATTACAGGTTTTTGGCTGGCTTGATGAAGTCAGTGCATATCTTGATACGATAGATATGCAAGTTGGTAACATACGTATCTCTGCTTACGCCATAGCACGTGTTGTTGTCGTAGGTATGATTCTTTTCTGGTTAGGTCGTGTTGCAAATAATACCGGACAACAAATTATTCGTAATATAGATGATCTTGAAATCGGTACTCGCGAAGTATTTGCAAAGCTATTTCAAGTCACGGTTGTCGTTATTATTTTCATATTGTTGCTACAAGCAATGGGGATTAATCTCACTGCGCTTGCAGTCTTTGGCGGCGCATTAGGTGTCGGACTTGGTTTCGGTTTACAAGCCATCGCATCAAACTTCATTTCAGGCATTATTATCCTTCTAGATAAATCCATCACTGTCGGCGACTACATTGAATTGGAAGATGGTCAAACCGGTGTTATTCGTGAATTAAAAATGCGTTCAACTACTTTGGAAACATTTGATGGTAAAGACATCATGGTGCCTAATGAACGTTTTATCACCACCAACTTTATCAACTGGACACATAAAAATAAGAAGCAACGTTATTCGATAGAATTTCAAGTCTCCTATAAAACCGATCTACATGCGCTTTTTGATTTATTAAGAGAAGTCGTTGCCAGTCACCCGCAAGTATTAAGCGGCGATGATTTACCTTTTGAAGAACGTCCCGACGCTGAAATAGCAAGTTTTGGAGATTCCGGTGTCAATATTTTAATTGAATTCTGGATGGAAGGTATTGATGATGGGAAAAACAGAGTTGGTGGTGATATATTGCTCATGATCTGGGATTCATTTAAAGAACATAATATTGAAATCCCCTACCCACAACGCGAAGTTAAGATACTTAATCCAAACGAAGTACAATTAAGCAAATAAAACAAAGTAAAAAAGAGTCGGCCGATAAGCCGGGTTCTGTCGCGGACAATCATTCATCTGGGATACATATCGCTATATACCTCAAGCAACCTACCCGGAAACAGTGCGGGCCGCACCATAGTTTCCCTATTTGGTCTTGCTCCCGGTGGGGTTTACCCTGCCACTGTTATTACTAACAGCGCGGTGCGCTCTTACCGCACCATTTCACCCTTACCTATCCAATAAATAAATATTAGGCAGGCGGTGTATTTTCTGTGGCACTTTCCATCGACTCACGCCGCCCACAAGTTATCTGGCACCTCGCCCTATGGAGCCCGGACTTTCCTCTATTGAATCATGTTCAACAGCGATTGCCTGGCCGACTCTCGGAGATAGTTTATGACCAGATTTATGACTTGCAAGGAAAATAAGAACTTATTGGATATTAATTTCTTCAGGCGCCAAAAACTGCTGTAATAAAGTATAGTACGCACCTCTGCTGGAAATATTGTTATGCCCTGTCTTTTTAATTACCTCGACTTTTATTTGAGATGATGGAAATTCATCAATTAATCGTTGCGAATGCTCAAAAGGTATAATCACATCATGTTCAGCAAGAAGAACCAATGTTTTTGTACTGATATTCTTAACACGACTCAAAGAATTATACTTATCCCTGAGTAATATGGTAATCGGAAAAACAGGGTATTGTTTTTGTGCTATAGCCTGAATACTGTCGAACGGTGTAATCAATATCATTTTGTTAATGTCTTTAGTCGCAGCAAGATAAGTGGCAACACCCGAACCTAAACTACGACCAATAACAGAAATAGTCTTATGTTTTTCTCTAACTTGATCATAAATATATTGCGCATCTGCATAGAGCGCCGCTTCCGTAGGTTTACCCGTACTGCCACCATAGCCTCTATAGTTAACAAGATAAACCGTATAATCTGATAATGTTTTATTAAAAAAATAAGCGTTAGCAACAACAGCTTCGCCATTACCTCCAAAATAGATAATGGCTTCATCTTTACCTTTATTTAATACAATAACATCCAGTACTACATCGTCTATTTTATACTGAATAACATCATGCTCGTGTTTGGCTGCCGCTGCCGGAAAATAAAGAAAGTGCCTTTGAAAAATAAAAAGAAATAGAGCAACTGAAAAATAAATAAATAAAACAGATCGGATAATTCGTAGAAATAATTTCATAATTAAATCAATTAACTATTATTTATGTGAATTACTTTCTTGCTCGACCTTTTTCATAACTTGGTATGTTACGTTTCTTTTGTTCATCTTGTAGTTTTTTATAATTTTCCCAACGACGTGAATCGAGTTCACCTGATTCCAGTGCCGTTTTAATACCACATATTTTTTCAGTGTCATGCTGACAGTTATTAAATTTACATTGCGATATAAGTTCAATAACATCGTCAAACGTATCCTCAATACCTGTTTCGCAATCACTTAGCTGCAACTCCCTTATGCCTGGCGTATCAATTAAGATACCGCCATCATCAAGTAAGTGTAATGAACGTGCTGTTGTTGTATGCTGACCTTTGCCATCTTCTTCACTGACTTCTGCAGTGAGTTGTTCGGCACCAGCAAGATTATTAATTAATGTTGATTTACCTACACCTGAGGAACCAACTAATACAATGGTATGTCCTTCAGTACAGAGAGAACGTAAACAATCTAATGTGCTTTTATTTTTTGCATTAACTGTTTCTATACGTAAATTATCTTTTAAAGCTTGTACTTCTTGCTTAAATGAAGTCGCATCATCAACTTTATCAATCTTAGTCAAAACAACAACAGGCGTAATATTAGCGGCATAAGCTAGAGCCAAATAACGTTCGATACGCGAAACATTAAAGTCCTGATCACAGGACATAACTATAAATAAAGTATCGACATTAGCGGCAATGGTTTGATCTTCCGTACGCTTCCCTGCTGCTTTGCGAATCAGTACGGTTTCACGATCCAGAATACGTAAAGGACGTTCTCCTTCATACGGAATGAGTATCCAATCACCAACAGCTAAGTTTTTAGGCTCGCTAAACACACCGACTTCAAATTCTTTTACGCCGCGACTACTCCAAACAATGCAATGACTACGGTAAATTTTTGAGATACATGCGGGATAGGCTTGAGATTCTTCTTCGGCATTAAGTTGGTCAGCAAAAAAAGATTTCCAACCTAATTGAGATAATTTAAAAATAATAATTTCCTAAAAACGTTCACTTTCGGTAGTTAACTATTATATGCCAGACAACGACCATAAGTGGACATATAGAATATTTCTATTTCAATAAAAAAACAGACTACTTACGTATATCCAATAAAACATATCTGCATCTCTATGCTTATTATTTACAAAAATCTAGAATAGATTTTATACACTTTCAAGAGTGAATAATCAAAAACTAGAACCGCGATATAAATAATGAGTTACATTATTCAAGATCCTCTCTTAAACACAAGAGAAGTTCTTTACCAGTATTAGGTGATTTGACAATCAAATTTAAAGGGAGCTCACCTGATTTCCATTTCTCTAGACCGGGTATATTACAAAGCTTATCATCTTTAGATATCCCTCTATATGCCATTGACCAATCGATAAATGATCGGGATTCAATATCCCCTTCATGAAAAACTTTGATACCACTATGTCTAGAATCTGATTTTATTTTATCGAAAATAAACAAAACATTTTCTTTGTTTCCTTCTAGTAACTGAATAAATTCTCTATCTGAATAAACCAACATGCCTGTAATGTTATTTTCTGAATTGTTATCTCTTGCATCTAATAATAATTTATTAAGAGCAGTTTCATCCATACGCTTAGTTGCAGTGCTTATATAAATTAATTCATACATTATGAAAATGTCTGCTTGAGTGCTTAGTTAAATGATAGCACTTAAATCCATTCTTAAAAGCGGACATTACTCTTCTTTGCATGAATCTAATTCTAATTTATAGACTTCGTTTTTTTTCTTACCAGTTATTTTTGCTGTTAGGCTCGCAGCTTCTTTTGGCGACATTTTTTCTGCAATAATCTGATTGATGCGTAAAGTTTCTTTATCCGAAACAGTCATTTCTTTTGCGCCTTCAACAACAACAACAAACTCGCCTTTTTGTTTTATTTCTTCGTTTTCTATTTTCTTGTTAATTACAGACAATTGATCTCGTACTATTTGTTCAAATTGTTTTGTTAATTCTCTTCCGATAGTCACTCGACGTTGTTCGCCAAATATTTCTTGCATAATTTTCAACGACTCAACAATACGGTGTGGCGCTTCGTAAAAAACGAGTGTACGTGATTCGTTTTTTAATTCTTTCAATCGTGTTTCACGTGCTTTGTTTTTCGCTGGCAGGTAACCTTCGTAAATAAATTTATTTGTCGGTAGTCCCGAAGCAGACAAAGCAGTAATAATGGCAGAGGGGCCAGGAATAGGCACAATTTGTATTTTATTATCGTGTGCAGAAACGACTAAGTTATAACCCGGATCATTTATCAATGGCGTACCCGCATCAGAGATTAAGGCAATGGATTCGCCTTTCTGAATTTGTTGAATTAACTGCTGTGTTACTTTTTCTTCGTTGTGTTCATGGTAAGCCGTAACTCTGGTTTTGATACCGAATCGCTCCAACAGGGTTTTGCTATGACGTGTGTCCTCCGCCGCGATCAAACCGACTTGCTTTAAAACCTCGACTGCCCGTTCACTGATATCACTCAGATTGCCAATTGGGGTCGCTACAATATACAAAAGTCCTGACAAACGTCACTCCTGAACCTGTTTCAAAAAGGTATGTCGTAATACTCATCGCAATGTACAATAGAACCCTATGAAACTGCTATTAATTTTTATTATTTCACTTTCTTTTCTGGCCGGTTGCGGGCCTTCTCGTCCGGACAATCAAGAAGTACAAGTCGACCCGGAAAAAAATGCTCGCTTTTTAATGCAATCCGGCGACTTTTCAGCTGCAGCCCTTGAATATTTAGCACTGGCTAAAAACGACAGACAAAATGCTTCTGTTTATCGCCTGAAAGCGGCAGCGGCCTATGTCGAAATCGGGCAATATGCCCAAGCAGACAGCATTCTTAACGAAATCACTATTGCTGAAGGTGATGTCATTCAGAATGCCCGAATGAGAATTTTAAGTGCGCGTGTGCAACTGGAATTCGACCAGGTAGATAACGCATTAAATATGCTAAACAGTATTCCTGTTCTAAAGATTCCACAAAGCTTACAAATCAGTTATTACGATATTCTGGCTCGTGCTCATCTGGCAAATAAAGACTATTTAAAAGCCGCATCTGAAAGATTGACAGTTTCAGGTTTGCTAACGTCGCCAAACGAAATAGATCAAAACCATCGATCGCTCTGGCGTATTTTTGAAGCTATCCCACATAAAGAACTGGAGGAATTACGTCTTGTCGCACCAGAACAATTAAGTAGCTGGTTTGAACTCGCTTCCATTTCCAAAGGTTATCGTTATGAACCGAATAAATTAAAAAATGCAATTGATGGCTGGGTACAGCGATACCCCGGTCACCCGGCTTATTCATCTATTGCTCCGCAATTGATTAACCGTAGCCGAGAGTTCGTACAACGCCCGGCTAAAATTGGCCTGCTATTACCATTATCGGGAAGGTATCAAAAATCATCAGAAGCAATACGCGATGGCTTTCTTGCCGCCTGGTATCAGGATTATCAAAAAGATTCAGAAATCAAAGTCTATAATGCAAATTCGTTGAACATCATTGAGATGTATCAGCAGGCAATTGCTGATGGCGTCGAGTTTGTTGTCGGCCCGTTGGAAAAAGACGCCGTGAATCAGCTTGCTAACCTTGGTGAATTACCCGTGCAAGTTCTGGCTTTGAATCGTCAGGAGATGGATAACATAGAAAATATTAACCCGAAATTAATGCAATTCGCCCTGTCGCCAGAAGACGAAGCCGTGCAAGTCGCTGAAACAGCTATGTCAGATGGCCATAAGCTGGCTTTAGTCATTACACCTGATATCCCCTGGGGCAACCGAATCGCAGATGCTTTCAAGAAGCGTTGGCTGGAGTTAGGAGGCGGTATTCTTGAACAGGTTTATTTTGAAAGTAATAGCAAAGATTTTGGCTCACCTGTAAAAGAATTACTTAATATTAATAGTAGTGAACAACGCGGTAAGGACTTAAGAAGTCGATTAGGACGAAAGATTCATCATGTTGACCGTCGTCGTGAAGATGCTGATTTTATTTTTACCTCAGCAGTTCCAGGCGATGCGCGACAGTTATTTCCACAATTTCGCTTTCATCGCGGTGGTGATATCCCTATCTATTCAACCTCACATGTCTTTACCGGCGTTGTCGATACAGCAAAAGACACCGACTTAAATAACGTCATGTTTCTCGATATGCCATGGGTACTTGATCTCACCCGACAACTTTCTCTTATTCAAGATAGCCTTAACCGAAACTGGAATCAGGAAAAATCACCATATAGACGTTTATATGCATTGGGTATAGACGCTTACAGTCTGATTTCGAAAGCAGGTCGTCTTAAAGTGGAAAAAAACAGTTATCTTGAAGGCGAAACCGGCGATTTAACCATTGGCGAGAATAATATTGTTAAACGAAAATTGCGCCGAGCCCATTTTGTTGATGGGAACCCTGTACTTTTGAATTAATCTTCAACTAAATTATCAAGGATGATAAATGAGTAGAGTCAAAGGCAAGCAAGCCGAAGATATTGCAGCGGCCTACCTGAAAAAACAAAATATAAAAATCATTACGCGAAATTTTCATTCGCGTTTTGGTGAAATCGATTTGATTGGCCTAGATAAAGAGATACTCACTTTCATTGAAGTTCGTTATAGGAGAGATGAGCAGCTTTTATATGCTATTGAAACTATTGATCAGAATAAATGCAAAAAGATTATCAAAACCAGTGAAGCCTTTTTGAACAAACATAAAAAGTATCAGTCTCATTATTGTCGCTTTGATGTCGTCACTATTACCAACGAACTTAATGAGCCAGCAATCATGTGGATTAAAGATTCATTTCAGGCATAATAGCGGCAGATTTTCACAACTTTAAAGATTTTCAATGGATACCGTTCAACGCGTAAAAAATAATTTTCTTGAAAGCATTCAAATCAAAACAGACACTGTTGATGATCTAGCGCCTCCTATTGCCAAAGCTGCGGAAGCCATCGCAAATGCACTACTTAATGACAAAAAGGTACTTGCCTGCGGTAATGGTGGCTCTGCAGCTGATGCCCAGCACTTTTCTGCTGAAATGCTAAATCGATTCGAAATGGAACGTCCCGGATTACCCGCCGTTGCATTAACGACAGATTCATCAACATTAACGTCGATAGCCAATGATTACCAATATGCAGAAATTTATTCCAAACAAATTCGTGCTTTGGGACGTGAGGGTGATGTGTTATTAGCGATCAGTACTAGTGGTGAATCACACAATATTATCCACGCTATTGATGCGGCACATGACAGAAACATGATCGTTATCGCATTAACGGGCAGAGAAGGCGGTCAAATTGCTGATTTAATGAATAATGATGATTTTGAAATCCGTGTGCCAACTTGGTCAACAGCACGTGTTCAGGAAGTACATATTATGGTGATTCATTCACTCTGTGATCTAATTGATCTTCAATTATTAGGACAGGATGGTTAATACATGAAGCTATTAAACTTATTTCGTAATTTATTTTTAATTGCATTAATAACTCAATTAAGCGCTTGTGCAGCTGTTGCTGTTGGTGGTGTTGCTGCAACAGGAACAGCTGCAGCCGATAGAAGAACAACCGGTACGCTGGTGGAAGACCAGACAATAGAAGTTAAAGACTATAAAGCATTAAAAGCTGATGCTGAATTGAACGAGCAAGCACACTTAAATGTAACTAGTTATAACACAGTTGTATTACTGTCTGGTGAAACGCCAACTGATGCAATGCGACAACGCGCTATGGAAATTGTAAAAGGTATTGATAAAGTTACGCACGTTTATAATGAACTTTCTATAGCGGCACCTAGCTCGATGGTTTCCAGAAGCAGTGACTCTTATATAACAACGAAAGTTAAAACAAAATTATTTGCTGATAAAAAAATCAGCGGCATCCAAGTCAAGGTCAACACTGAAAAAGGCGTAGTTTATTTAATGGGTATTGTTTCACGAGCTGAAGCAGAAATAGCAACAGACATAGCGCGACAAACCGGTGGTGTACAAAAAGTTGTTAAACTTTTTCAATACACCGACTAATTTTTTTATCCGCGCTGTACATAATATATAAGGAAAGATTACTTGGCACTTAAGTTTTTTATAGACTGTAATAACTTATATTAAATCGTTCTAATGAGTTGAAACAAAAACTACTGTCCGTCTTTAATAGCAAACCAGATAACTACGAAGCTCGAACACGTTATCTTGATAATAATCAGCCGAAATACATTCATAGTTTACACTTGAGAATAAGCAATTGAACCTGAATGAATTAAGCTTCTCTGATTTTTTTTAAACTTAATTCTTTAAACTGTTTCTAATAACACATTCAGCCTTTCTGGAATGTCTCTCAAGTCCAGTTGCGTATTTTCAAACAACGCCTCTGCACGTTTAATTAATTCATCACTATCTGGAATTTTCTTACATGACGCGAAAAGAATGGCATTGGAAAAATCAGGAAACTCAAGTAGGTAGAGATAACCAAAATAGTTTTTCATGGCGAACAAAACGTTTACTACATCTTCTTCTGATTCTGGCAAGATATTGATCGCCAATACTCCAGTCTCTTTAATACACTTTGAGATGCTGGCATAAAAACGTTCATCATATAAACAACTCGCCTGATTAGCAGCAACAAAAATATCCGCCAATATAATATCGTATGTTTGTGTATGTCCCTGAACGAATTGCTCGGCCGGCTTATGTTTAACATCTACTTTTTCCGGCAAATAAAAATAGTCTTTTGCCAGCTCAATAATCTTTTTATTTGATTCAACAGAGGTAAGCTGTACTTCCGGCCAATTTGCATCCAGATAACGCTCAAGTGATGCACCTCCTAGTCCCAAGTTCAATAAATGCTTTGGTTTTGGGCAAAATAATAAAACAGCAAGCAAGGCCTGAATATTCGGCAAAACAACCTGCTCTACAGCATCTGTTTTCATCAAAGCCTGAACAGACTTGTCACCAAGATGTAACCAGCGGTATTGCTGCCACTGCCGGACCTCGATGACTTCTCCTATACCTGAAGCAGTATAAAGCAGCTCACTTTCTTCAGGTTTGAGGTCGTAAATTTGTTCTAATGACATTTTCCAGCGTGATAATTGATTCTTTATATTTTAAATACCCAAAAGCCATAGCGCCTGATAGAATCCGCAGCCGTTTAGCAAAATATTATTATATCAGGTATATCACGTGTCAGATTTTGTTATTGGTCAACGCTGGGTCAGTCATACAGAAACAGAGCTTGGATTAGGTATTATCATTGGAATAGAAGGTCGTCGAGTAGAAATCAGCTTTCCGGCAGCTGAAGAACAAAGAATTTATGCAATGGATACGGCACCGCTAACACGTATTGAACACAAAGCCGGCGAAATCATTCGAAACCAAGATGAGAAAACGTTTAAAGTCACAAGGCTTGAGCAATTCCAGGGACGACTCATTTATTTTGCTACTGATGATGTAGGCATGGAACACAAAATTGATGAACTGGATTTAAACTGTTTCATTGAATTAACCTCACCAAAACAACGCTTAATCAGCGGCCAACTTGATAACCTGAAAGCTTATCGCCTGCGTTGTGAAACATTAATGCAACAACACCGCCTGCAGAAGTCTTTAGTTCAAGGTTTATTAGGTTCACGAACCAGCTTGCTACCACATCAAGTCTATATCGCGCATGAAGTGGCAAAACGCTATGCGCCACGTGTATTACTGGCTGATGAAGTTGGATTGGGTAAAACTATCGAAGCAGGCATGATTTTGCATTATCAGTTGCACATCGGTCTTGCCAGTCGGGTTTTAATTATTGTGCCAGACACACTGAGTCATCAATGGCTGGTTGAAATGCTGCGTCGATTTAATCTGAGCTTTGCGCTTTTTAATGAAGAACGACTACACGCGCTAAGCGAAACTGATGATAATCCTTTTGAAACAGAACAACTTATTATTTGCAGTCTCGATAGTTTAACCAGTGATCCGGCTCTCTTTAATCAGGCTCTAGCTGCTGAATGGGATATGGTCGTCATTGATGAAGCGCATCACTTACACTGGACAGACGGTGACGAAGGGCATGACTATCGTTGTATCGAAAAACTCGCAAATCAATGTCGAGGCTTATTATTATTAACGGCAACACCGGAACAAGTTGGTGCCGAAAGTCATTTTGCTCGTTTGCGCTTGCTCGATCCTGCTCGTTTTCATAACTTAGACACGTTTCTTAATGAAGAAAAAGGCTATCAACAACTGAGTGATATTGTAAAAACATTATTAGACGAGCCTGATAACGCCTTAACAGATGATATGCTGGCGTTATTAAAAACCTATTTACAAGATGAAGCACCTGCTAATAACAATCCTGAACTTTCTGTACGCGAAGAAACAGTTTCTAAGCTATTAGACAGGCATGGAACAGGCCGTGTCTTTCTTCGCAACACACGTGAGGCAATCAAAGGTTTTCCGGAAAGAAAGCTGCATGATATAGCACTTGATAACCCGAGCATTTATTCATCACTGAATGGTAAAGACAGTCTCTTTCCTGAAACAACAGTTGATAGCAACGACTGGTTGAAACAAGATCCTAGAGTAGCGTTTTTGGTTAATCTTGTTGAAGAATTAAAAACCGAGAAAATATTGGTTATTTGTGCCAATGCGACTACAGCATCAACACTGGAGAAGCATTTACAATTAAAAATGGGTATACGCAGCGCTGCCTTTTACGAAGGACTGAGCATCATTGAACGAGATCGTGCCGC
Organism: Pseudomonadota bacterium; assembly: GCA_038142205.1. Lineage (GTDB taxonomy): Bacteria > Pseudomonadota > Gammaproteobacteria > Eutrophobiales > Eutrophobiaceae > UBA7359. The sequence continues at coordinate 2,003,738 of JAYQJO010000001.1, forward strand.
TGCTTATTTTGCTGATACCGAAATGGGTGCGCAGATATTAATCTGTTCGGAAATCGGTAGCGAAGGTCGTAACTTTCAATTTGCACATCATCTTGTCTTATTTGATTTACCGTTAAACCCGGACTTACTTGAACAACGTATAGGTCGATTGGATCGTATTGGTCAAACAGAAACGATTAATCTTCATATACCCTATATTAAAGGTTCAGCTCAAGAAGTATTGTTTAATTGGTTTAATAACGGACTCGATATCTTTCTGCATAGTTGTGCTGCCGCCTATTCAATCTATGAGAAATTTGAAGAGCCACTCACTAAAGCACTCGATAAACCTGGCACCAATATTGATGAGCTGATAAAGGAAACCAGTCAATATACAAATAACATTAAGCAAAGCATGCATGATGGCCGTGACAGACTTGTAGAACTCAATTCCTGCCGTAAAGATGTCGCAGATAATATTATTGAGACCATTAACTCTGAAGAAGATCCCCATGAATTAATGGACTTCATGGAAAGCATGTTCAATACCTATGGTGTCGATCACGAAGAACACTCCGAGAATGCCTGGATATTACGTACCAGTGATCACATGCGTACTGGCTACTTTCCCGGCATTGGTGAAGAACCGATTACTGTGACTTTTGATCGACAAAAGGCATTGGGGCGTGAAGATATGCCTTTCGTTAGTTGGGAACACCCGATGGTTTCTGAAGCGATTGAAATGGTATTAAAAAGTGACATAGGTAATACCTTCATCACAACCATTGAAAAAGATGGCATCGAACCCGGTACCATCCTGTTAGAAACGTTTTCCAGTATTAATACGATTGCACCAAAACAATTGCAGGTAGAGCGTTACTTACCTATTACACCGTTACGAACATTAATCAGTAAAGACAGAAAAGACTATTCAAAAGTATTAAAACACGAAAAGCTGAACCTATTGAGCATGAAAATTGATAGGCAAACAGCACACGCCATCATTAAACAGATCAAACCTGATCTGGAAGTGATGATTGATTTCGCTATTAAATTCAGTCAATCAAAACTACCGAAAATAAAAGAAGAAGCACAACAGCGTGCCGATAAGCTTCTTGGCTCAGAAATAGATCGCATGAAACAACTGCAAAAGAATAACGCGACCATTAGAAAAGAAGAAATAGAGTTCTTGGAAGAACAAGTGCATGCTTGTACGGAAGTAATTAATAATGCGAAGTATGAATTACAAGCAGTGAGATTAGTTATTGCGCAATAACGTTTACTCTCAAACGCCGCTATAAGCGGTCAATTGGAGGAGCTTGTTAGAGTAACTAGACACTTCACTACATCGCATTGTCTTTCAATTCCTTTATGCCAAATAATACAGACACGACTCCACCGAAAAAATACAAAGCCTCAATAGCCAAAAACAATAGACCGTTATTTACACTATTAAAACTATGTAATTCATCGCTTCGCGCTACAAATATAATATCCCCAATTAATAACTCCTTATTGCAAGGACAATCATCACTAGACCAATAAAAAGAAATGCTATTGATGTCATCTTTCCCATTTTGACACCTTAACTATATTTTAATGGTCACTTTATCCGATATGCTTTTATAGTTTTTAAAAGTGAGTATGGTATGAAAAAACCTTTAGATAAGCGTTAATGCTCCCACTCAAGCAATAAGAAGATGTTTAATTATTAAACAGTTTACTTAACTACTCGTAAGTGCGGAGTTTTTGATTTTTCAGGTTCTTTTTTATCTTCAATTGATGTTGAAGCAGGTTCAGTCTTGTTTTCGATTTCTTGCTCTTCTTCTTGGAAAATCATGCCACGTCCATTTTCTTTTGCATAAATTGCCAATACAGCATTCATAGGAAAATAAACGTTCATGCTTTGGCCCGAAAAACGCGCTTTGAAGCTAATATAATCGTTACCTATATCTAGATCACGAACAGCGTTTGGTGAAATGTTTAAAACTATTTTACCATCTTCGACAAACTCAAAAGGAATGCTAAGATCATCACCTGTTGCATCAACGAGAAGATACGGCGTTAAATAATTATCGCAAGTCCAATCATACAGTCCGCGTACAAGGTAAGGTCGATTAGGCGTCATGATTTAATTCGTAAAGAGTTTATAAAGACTCTTCTTTAAATTCTTTTTCCGTAGGAGAAAGACTTGTTTTAAACGCTTCGCGTTCAAAGATTCTTTCAGCATATTCCTGCAATGGCTTAACTGACATAGGTAATTTAATACCATACTGATCCAGACGCCACATCAATGGACCAACACAACAATCGATTAAAGAATATTCTTCAGACATGAAATAAGGCATTTGAGAAAAAGCCGGCGCAATCGATGTTAAATGATCGCGCAATACTTTTTTAGCGTTTGCTGCGGCAATATCATTATCACTCTCTATATCGTTAACTGCTGCATATAAATCTCGCATGACTCTGTTACGTAACTGACGATTTCGACCTCTATTTACAGGGTCAACAGGCATTAATGGTGGGTGAGGAAAACGTTCGTCAAGATACTCCATAATGATATCTGCATCATAAAGCACCAAGTCTCGATCAATTAAGGTTAGCGTCGAATTATAAGGGTTCAGCTCATTTAATTCGTCCGGCCTAGCATCACCTTCATCGATGTAATTTATTTCAACATTGACATCCTTTTCTGCTAAAACAATACGTACCGCATGCCCAATTGGACTTACGCTATCAGAATATAAAACCATTAATGAACGGCGATTGGCGACAGTTGCCATTAATAAACTCTCCAGCCTATAAAAAACGCGCGATTATACTACATATTATGAACTTTTTGGGGTTCTCGTTTGAAACTAATGTATATCGCGCCAGTATTCCTTTTTAAGCAAGTATGCAATTATTGCAAAAACAAAGAGATACAAAAGTACCCAAGTGCCGATCTTGGTACGTTTCAGTTTAATAGGCTCTGCTAAATAGACCATAAAATTAACCAAATCGCGTACAGTCTGATCAAACTCTTCCTCAGATTGTGTGCCTTGTTTGATTAATTCCAGATCTTCAACACTGGAACCATGCTGCCCTCCACTAGTATTTGTTAAGCGTTGTGTGCCTTGTAATTGCCAGAAGACATTTGGCATGCCAGCATCTTTGAACGTCAGGTTATTTACACCAAAAGGACGCGACTCATCGACATAAAATGTTTTGAAATAGCTATAAAGCCAATCAGCGCCACGTGAACGAGCAATCACTGACAAATCTGGAGGTGCAGCTCCGCCAAAAAACTGTTCGGCATCTGTTGAACTCATCGCTATTGTCATGGTGTCGCCTACTTTATCCGTACCGAACATTAAATTAGCTTTCAGCACATCATCACTAATAGCCAAATCTTTACCTATACGGTTATAACGCATATACGCTGCTGAGTGACAGCCCATGCAATAGTTTACAAATGTTTTCGCACCACGCTGTAATGCAGCTTGATCTGAAAGGTCAACCTCCATGTGAAACAACGGCCCGCTACCAGCAGCAAATGCACTGGTAGACACTGATACTAAAAATATAAAAATCAGATTCTGTATTTGTTTATATTTCTTCATTTACTTGTAACCCTATCCGGAACCGCCTTGTCATTATCTGTTGCTGTATAAAACGGCATTAAGAAAAAGAAAGCGAAATAAACCAATGAGAAAAATCGTGCTAACCAAGTATAAAGTGGCGTAACACTTTGCATGCCTAACCAACCCAAAGCTATAAAACTAATGACAAATGCTGTTAAAGCAATTTTATAGTTCCTTCCTCGATATCGAATCGATTTCACCGGGCTTCTATCCAACCAAGGCAAGATTAAAAAGATGGTCACCGCTAAACCCATCGCAACAACACCTGGGAAAGCTGAACCTGCTATCGAAGGTATCGCACGCAAGATTGCATAGAAAGGCGTAAAGTACCAGACTGGCGCAATATGTTCCGGTGTTTTGAATGGGTTAGCAGGATCAAAATTAGCGTGCTCAAGAAAATACCCACCCATTTCCGGCGTAAAGAAAACAATCGCGAAGAAAAAAATTAAAAAGACAACAGCGCCAAAAATATCTTTTACTGTGTAGTACGGATGAAAAGGAATGCCGTCTAGTGGAATACCGTCAGCACCTTTATTCTTTTTAATTTCAATGCCATCCGGGTTATTTGAACCCACTTCATGTAAGGCCATGATATGAAAAGCAACCAAACCAAGTAGCACAAGTGGAAACGCAATAACATGCAGTGCAAAGAAACGATTTAATGTCGCACCTGAAACAACAAAGTCTCCTCGAATCCACTCTGCCAATTCCGGGCCAATAAATGGAACAGCGCCAAATAAGGAAATAATAACTTGCGCACCCCAAAATGACATTTGCCCCCAAGGTAGAAGATAACCGAAAAATGCTTCTCCCATTATTACCAGATAAATCGCCATACCTGATAACCACAGTAATTCACGCGGTTTTTTGTAGGAGCCATATAATAAGGTACGAAACATATGTAAAAAGATGACGACAAAAAAAGCAGAGGCACCGGTCGAGTGCATATAGCGAATAAACCAGCCTCCCGGCACATCGCGCATAATGTATTCAACCGAAGCAAATGCACCTTCTGCTGACGGATTATAGTTCATCGTTAGCCAGATACCCGTAAGAATCTGAATAACCAGAACAAGTAACGCTAATGATCCAAAGAAATACCAGAAGTTAAAATTCTTTGGTGCATAGTACTTGGCAAGGTGTTCATTCCAGGTTTTCATCAACGGGAAACGGTCATCGACCCAATCCCTCATACCAGTTAAGCCCTTAACAACTTCTTTTTCGATATCCGCCATTATACTGCCTCACTATCATCGCCAATTAACAGGCGGTCTGCTGTAAGAAACTTATAGGGTGGAACAACCAGATTGGTAGGTGCTGGCACGTCCTTAAATACTCGACCTGCAAAATCAAAACGAGAACCATGGCAAGGACAGAAAAAACCACCTCTTTCGGAAGAAAGGCTGGCATCAGTACCTTTTTCAACAAATTTTGGCGAGCAACCCAAATGTGTACATAAACCAATAACGACAAGGAATTCATTTTCTCTCGCCCGATATTCATTTTTTGCATATTCCGGCTGAGCACTTCCGTTCGAGGCGGGATCACTGACGACATCGTCCTGTGCGGTGATATCATCGAGCATTTCTTTAGTACGCCGAAGTATCCAGACAGGTTTGCCCTGCCATTTTTCTATGACGAGCTCTCCTGGGTTTAATTTACTGATATCAACTTCTACCGGGGCACCAATTGCCTTAGCTTTTTCACTTGGGGTCATCGTTGCAATAAACGGCACTGCGCCTACTACGGTACCTGCGCCACCTACAACTGTCGCGGCCGCAGTCAAGAATCGGCGTCGACTCTTGTCTACATTACTACTATCCATAAATATCCTCTGTTAGATAATTTGATTGGTTTGAAATCGTGATTATTAATTATTGCCTAGTTTACGTTAAACTTATCACAGGATAAACATTAGCACCCTTAAAATACCTGATAAAAAACGAAAAGAGATAAGCATTTAGAAATATGACATTTAAAAACAAACTATTGTTCTTATTGCAGTACGTTGCCTACGGGTTGGCAATAGCATTCTTGTTTTTGTTAGTTTCAGGCAATCAATTATTGTCTAATTTTTCGTTTTTTTCTTCTCCATCCAATCAATATTCATTCAATGACGCTGTGACATCAACAGCACCCGCAGTCGTTAACATCTATGCCAGTACCGTTTACCAAGAGAGAATACATCCGTTACTGCAAGATCCTTTATTCCGTCATTTTTTTGGAGACGCACCTAGCATACCCAAAACACGTCGAGATAATTCCATTGGTTCTGGCGTAATTATGAATACCGCTGGTTACATTCTGACCAATGCACATGTTATTAAGAATGCGAGTGAAATAACAGTCACACTTAATGATGGCCGACAGGCACGGGCTCATTTAATAGGCCAAGATACCGACACTGATTTGGCTGTGATCCATATACAAACGGAAAAATTGCCGCAAATACCCATAGGTAATTCGACACAAATAAAAATTGGCGATGTTGTACTGGCAATCGGCAATCCATACAATTTTGGCCAGACTGTGACACAGGGAATCGTTAGTGCCACAAGCAGAAAACGCCGCGGTATCTCCTATTTTGATGACTTTATCCAAACAGATGCCGATATTAATCAAGGTAATTCGGGTGGAGCATTAGTCAATGCTGCTGGAGAACTAATAGGGATCAATACAGCAATCATTTCGAGTAGTGGCGGTTCCGAGGGTATCGGTCTTGCGACACCTATCAATCAAGCTGTTGATGTTATGAATCAAATTATCAAGAACGGCAAAGTGGTTCGCGGCTGGCTTGGAATAGAAGCGCAAACCTTAAGTATGGACGTTAAAGAAGAGATAAATCTAAAAACTGGTGGCGTATTAGTAACGGCAATCATACGTAACGGACCGGCAGAAAATGCGGGACTTGTTCCGGGAGATATTATGATTTCAATCGATGGAGAAAATCTCACTTCACCAGATCAGGCTATAGAGACCATCACTGAGCTCGAACCGGGTAAAGAAGTAAAAATTAAAATACTGAGAGGTTGGGAACAGCAGGAACTGATTGCACGGATTGCGCAAAGGCCAGAAGCAAAAATGCCAAATTAACAGCTACTGCACTTAGCTAATCTCCATTAGAGTATTAATCAGTGCATTATTTCCTGCAAGGCTAATAAGAACTGTTGATTCTCTTCTTCAGTTCCGATAGTAACACGGAGGCAATTTTCCAGTAGCGGATGAGAGCCGTGTAAATTCTTTATCAGAATGTGCTGTTTTAATAACTCAGCATGAACATCACTCGCGCCTTTGCTGGCAACTCTGAATAAAATAAAGTTAGCTTCGCTAGGCCATAGCTCAACACCACTAATGCTAGAAAGCGAATTAAAGACACTCGTTCTATCATTTCGGATTTGTGCTGCCTGTTGTTCCAACAGGCTTATATTTTCAACTATAAAATTAGCGCTAAGCTGATTTAAAGTACCTATATTATATGGCAACCTTAACTTATCCAGTTCTGATACCCATTCGGATGCACCAAACAGTATACCCAGTCTTAAACCCGCTAAACCTAATTTGGATAAGGTGCGCATTAATAAGACATTAGGATATTTCAACACGCAGTCCATCATACTTTTCTGTGCAAAGACGTGATAAGCCTCATCAATAACATCTAAACCAGGAGCCGCTTTAATAATTGTTTCAATTGATCCTCGATCAAACATATTACCCGTTGGATTATTAGGCCAGGCAATAAAAATAACAGCAGGCTGTTTTTCTTCTATTGCCTTTAACATATCACCAAGGTTGAGAGAAAAATCATCATTCAAGGGCACACCAACATAATCCAGTTCCAGTAATGAACCGAGCAAACGATACATCACAAAACCCGGCTCAGGTGCCATAATCACGTTAGACTGGTTATTTAATGCCATCATAATGATCTGAATTAATTCATCAGAACCGTTACCAAAAAGCATTTCTATGCCTTCTGGCAGGTCAAACATAGCACTTAATTTTTCACGTAACTCACTTGTACTGGCATCCGGATAACGATTTAATTCCGCCTTTTGCATATACTCAGCCCAAGAAGATTTTAATTCATCCGTCCATATATAAGGATTTTCCATCGCATCAAGTTTAATTAAACCATCGGACTTTGGAACGTGATAAGCCTTAGCCTCAAGAATAGCAGGCTTGATAAGCTTTCTGATTTGATCTTCGATCATTAAATTTGAATATTATTATTTTAAATTGCAGCGATATTCGGCTGACTTCGCATGCGCCGTTAAGCCTTCACCATGTGCAAGTATAGATGCCGTATTAGCAATACTAGCAACAGATTTCTCTGCACACTTAATGATTGATGATTGCTTTTGAAAGTCATAAACACCTAGTGGTGATGAAAAACGCGCTGTTCTTGCAGTAGGTAAAACATGGTTCGGCCCGGCACAATAATCACCTAATGATTCCGCAGAGTAATGCCCCATGAAGATAGCGCCAGCATGTCTGATATCATCCAATAAAGCATCTGGATCATCGACAGCAAGTTCAAGATGTTCCGGTGCAATAGTATTAACTACTTCGATTGCCTGTTTAAGATCATCGACTTTTATTAACGCGCTATTTTTCATTAACGCTGCTTTGATGATTTCCGCTCTTTCCATTTTCGGTAAGAGTTTTTCGATACTGTTTTCTAGCTGTTTAATAAAATCAGCATCTGTTGAAATCAAAATAGCACTGGCCTGTTCATCGTGCTCCGCCTGGGCAAACATATCCATCGCAACCCAGTCAGGGTTTGCACTGCTATCAGCAACAATAACAACCTCAGAAGGCCCCGCGATCATATCGATACCAACAACACCAAAGACTTCTCGTTTCGCTGTGGCCACATAAATATTTCCCGGCCCTACTATCTTATCAACTTTAGGTACTAATTCTGTTCCATACGCTAATGCTGCTACAGCTTGAGCACCACCTATTGAAAAAACACGGTTAACACCGGCAATAGCAGCGGCGGCTAAAACCAGATCATTTCTGACATTATCCGGAGTTGGCACGACCATAATAATTTCTTCAACACCGGCAACATGTGCAGGAATAACATTCATTAACACAGATGAAGGATAAGCGGCTTTACCACCGGGTACATAAACACCGACACGATCTAATGGCGTGACTTTTTGCCCGAGGATGTTGCCTTCATCATCTTCATAAGTCCATGTTGTCTGCTTTTGCTTTTCGTGAAACTCACGTACGCGTTTTGCCGCATGTTCCAGACTTTGACGTAGCTCAGCAGAAATTCGATTTAACGCTTCATCCAGTTCTGTTTTTGAAATTTCCAGAGAATCTAATGTTGCAGTTCGGCGATCAAACTGATTGGTATATTCAAGTAATGCCTCGTCACCACGCGAGCGTATATCGACAATGACTTTAGAAACGATTTCGACAACAGCGCTATCCGGTTCGTCTGTCGATGATAAAAGCGACTGTAGTAATGAATCGAAATTTTCTGCTGAACTATTAAAACTTTTTATCATTACGAGTCAACAATCTCAGAGAGCTGGTCGATAATCGGTTTAATGGTAGCATTTTTCATTTTCATTGCGGCTTTGTTTACAACCAGACGCGAACTGATATCAGCAATATGTTCCAGAGTTACCAAACCATTCGCTTTCAGGGTGTTTCCTGTATCGACCAAGTCCACAATCCAGTCTGATAAACCGAGAACAGGACCAAGTTCCATGGAGCCATACAACTTAATTATCTCTACTTGTTGACCACGTTCCGCAAAATAGTTTTTAGTGATGTTTGTATATTTGGTCACAACACGTGGACGATCAACAATCGGCTTGGCATCTTTAAGACCTGCTAACATCATGCGACATTTCGCAATACCTAAATCAACAGGTTCATAAAGATCATCGCCAGAATATTCCATTAAGACATCTTTCCCGGATATTCCTAATTCTGCTGCCCCACGTTCAACGTATGTCGGCACATCTGTTGCACGGATAACTAATAATTGGATATTAGGCTGGTTTGTTTCTAATACTAGTTTACGTGTCTTACTCGGATCTTCGAGTGGCACGATATCCAGTTTGGCAAGTAATGGAAGTGCATCATCGAAAATTCGACCTTTGGAAACAGCAATTGTAATTTTGTCTGACATAAATAAATTCAATAGTTCGTCTGCTTAAGAGTGATGACTTGTATAATAGTTTAGTCCGGTACTCTTTTGATATTAGCACCAAGCTGCGACAACTTTTCCTCGATCATTTCGTACCCACGATCAATATGATAAATACGCTCTACGATTGTTTCACCTTCTGCAACCAGCCCCGCTAATACTAGACTAGCAGATGCACGTAAATCCGTTGCCATAACGGGAGCACAAGTCAAAGTTTCCACTCCATCGGTAATTGTTGTATTGCCTTCAAGTTTTAAGTCAGCTCCCATACGCTGTAATTCATGTATGTGCATAAAACGATTTTCAAAAACCGTCTCAGTAATAACGCCACTGCCTATAGCAATACAGTTCATCGCCGTAAACTGTGCTTGCATGTCAGTCGGGAACCCAGGAAATGGAGAGGTATGTATATCGACAGCTTTTGGTTTCTTACCTTGCATATCCAATGAAATTGCATTTTCTTCAATTTCAATTTTTGCTCCTGCCTCAGTTAATTTCGCTAAAACAGTTTCAAGTAGTTTTGGCTGTGTGTTTTTTAAACGAACACAGCCGCCTGTCATTGCTGCAGCAACTAGGTAAGTCCCTGTTTCAATGCGATCAGGCAAAATATCATAGTTCGTACCATGAAGGTTTTCGACACCTTCAATCTCAATACGGTCAGTACCTGCGCCGGAAATTTTCGCGCCCATCTTATTTAAACAATTAGCCAGATCAGTAACTTCCGGTTCTCTTGCTGCATTTTCAATAACGGTGATGCCGTCTGCCAAAGTTGCAGCCATCATTAAATTCTCTGTCCCAGTAACAGTAACAATATCCAATGCTAAGTAAGCGCCTTTTAACCGTTCTGCCGTTGCACGGATATAACCTCCCTCAACAACAATATCTGCTCCCATAGCTGTTAGGCCCTGAAGATGCAGGTTTACTGGCCGAGAGCCAATCGCACAACCACCCGGTAATGAAACATCCGCTTTTCCATAACGAGCAAGTAACGGACCTAATACCAGAATAGAGGCCCGCATAGTTTTGACTAATTCATATGGCGCGAAAAAATTATTGACGTTACTGTTATCAAGCTCAACGCGCATTTTTTCATCCACGGTGATCTGCGAACCCATTAAGCCTAACAATTCTATCGTTGTTGTTATGTCATGCAGGTGTGGCACATTACCAATCGTCATTGTTTCATTAGTCAATAACGCGGCTGCAAGAATTGGCAGCGCAGCATTCTTAGCACCGGAAATAGGGATATCACCCTTCAAAGGCGTACCGCCCTGAATAATAAGTTTATCCATTTTTTATAATTTTCGACTATGCCGAATCAGGCTAGGTTTCATTTTTGTTTTTCCCATTCTTCAGGGGTATATGTTTTTAAAGAAAGCGCGTGAATATCTGCACCTATTTTCTCACCGAGCGTTTCATAAACCATCTGATGCTGTTTAACCATGCTTATACCTTGAAATTGTTCACTGACAATACGTGCTTGAAGCGAACAACCATCACCATCGACAACCACATCAGCGCCAGACAAGCCTGATTCAATCATTTCTTTAATAATTTCTGGATTCATAATTTATAGTCTAATAATAAAACGGCTATGATAAAACAAACGGGCAGGATAAGTGATGACTTTTTGAACGCTTACTTAATCACTTAAAACAAACAACCGGGCATTGCCCGGCTGCGTTAAGTGCTTCTTTGATTTATATTTCGATTATTTTGTCAGACTTTTCGCTAATCTATCATTTTTAGTAATAAGTTTCTGAATCAGCGAATCAATACCTTCCTTTTTGATTTGCGAAGTGAATGAACCTCTATAAGTCGAAACCAAGCTCACACCATCAACGGCAACATCAACAACTTTCCACTCTTCATTCTTTTGATGCATACGATAGGCAACTGGAAAAGGTTCCGAACCCTCACCGGTTAACTCAGTCCTGACAACAGCAAGGTTCGAGTCTGGTCTCTGTTCTACTGGAAAATATTTTACTTCCTGACCAGAATATTCGAGTAAAGCGCGTGCATAAGTTCTCACAAGCAAAGTTTTGAATTGTTCAACAAAATCAGTACGCTGAGCTACACTGGCTTCTTTCCAGTTTTTACCTAATACCCATTTTGACATGCTAAGGAAATCAAAATGTGGAACAACAAGCTCATTAACTAAATTGTAAACCAGCTCAGGATTTGCTTCCAAAGCTGAACGCTCATTTTCTATTCTGCTAATAACGCCACTTGACGTTTCCTTGACGACAGCATCAGGTGATTGCGCTGCGATTACTATCGGACTGGTTATTGCAATTATCAAAGATAAAAACAGTGATTTTATGCCCCTGCTTTTCATACCTTACCTCTATAAGTTGTTTATTTAGTCGACCCGCTTTTAGACTGAGTAGTTCAGAAATATTCCCTGTTTTGTTCTCTTTTTATTTTTAAAACAGACAAAAAACCCGTCTTCGGGAGGCCAATATTGTAATGAGATTAGCGCTCGATAGAAAGCACTTATCGCGTGACTTTATTTTCAATTTTTATCATTTTAAAACAAGCACTTACAATCATTAAAAAAAACACACAACTGCAAGTTGCTGTTTAGATGGAAATTTAGCTAAATGGTTTCCAAATAAGTATTAATTTCGGCAGTAAAGTTAAGGCAGCAAACAACGCAATAAACATTGCCAATGCAGTTAATAAACCAAAATAAATTGTCGGGATAAAGTTTGATAAGATCAGAATTGAAAAACCTATAATAATCGTAATCGCTGTATAAAAAACGGCTTTACCAATATTGGCATGACAATAATGCATGGTTTTTACATAGTCACGCGTCTGTCCAAATTCTTCACGAAAGCGATAGATATAATGGATGCTGTTGTCCACTGCTATGCCAATCGTAATTGCCGCAATCGTAATAGTCATCATGTCTAATGGAACTCTTAACAACCCCATCAAGCCGAGAATAATAGCCGCTGCCAGAACGTTCGGTACGATGCCGATGACAGCAAGAGGAATAGAGCGGAATAAAATGAACAACATCAAGGCGATACCTGCCATAACGACACCAAGCGTCAAAATTTGTGACTTAAACAAGCTTTGCAGCATATTATTATAGAGCACGAGAATACCGGTGACTTTAATTTTATCTTCACTCAGTTGGGTTTCTTCAACCAGTTCTCTTTTGATTTGCTCAAGCAATTCTTTACGTCTTAAATCCTTCAATGAATCCAGTATTCGTATACTAATTCGTGCTTCATTATGTTCTTCTGAAACATAAGGCTTAATCATGCTTTCCTTCAACTCTTCCGGCATACGCTTACTGACAATGGCTAATTCAAATGCATCAAACTCACCCTCGTTTATTCCTTCACCTGTCCGAATAATCGAAGCGAGTGATAACACCTTCCCCACAGCCGTCAAGGAATCCAGATAATCATGCGCTACTTTGATCGTATCTATACGCTCTGGGGTATACCAACTGTCATTCCCGCTTTCTTCATCACCAAACCCGCCAAATAAGGCATCCATATCATCAAACTCACCACCACCTTCTTCTTCAAAGGCATCTTGCTCTTCTTCATCAAGCGTCAAAATAATATCTAGCGGCGTTGTACCTCCTAGCTTTTCATCAATTAACCTCAGCCCTTGGTATATCTCGGTATCTTCACTAAAGTAATTAATAAAACTGTTTTCTACTTCCAACCTGCTAATACCAAAAATACTTATTACGGCAAGAAGAACCGTTATGACTAATACTTTATTACCATGTGTTTCAGTTAAACTCGCCAACTTGGGGGTGAACTGAAACTCATCTCTTGGGTTAAGCTTTTCTGATGTCCTGGCCATTAAAGACAATAAAGCCGGGAATAGAATAAATGAAGTCAGGAAAGTCACGCTTAAACCTATCGTCATCATCCAGCCAAAATCTATAACAGGCTTAATGCCGCTAACGACTAGAGAACTGAACGCCATAATTGTTGTCAATGCCGTATAAAAACAAGGCCAAACCATCTTACATGCTGTTTCCAGAACCAACTCATGTTGGTTTTTTTCAGGGAAGTCATTGCTTAATTGGCGGTAACGTACAATAAGGTGCACGTTCATTGACATAGTGATAATCAACATTAAGGAAATAAAGTTTGAAGAAATAACCGTTACATGCCAACCAACAAAACCGAGTAAACCGATCATTAACAAACCCGCATAAAAACAGCTTAGTAAAGGTAACAATACCCATCTAAACTTACGAAAAATAATGGTCAACATACCAACAAGAAACAGAAAAACACCGACACCAAAAATGATTAGATCACTTTTTATATAAGTAATCATGTCATCCGTAATCATAGAGACGCCACCCAGATTGAAATCTCCATGAACGCTATACTTTTTGATTAGTTGTCTTACTTCTTGAATGTTCTCATGGTTAACCTTATCTATTTCATTCTTCTGCGCACTGTATTCAACTAATATCTTTTCAAGATTATCTTGTTCTTCTACTGTTAAGCCCTGCGATTTATCTTTAAGTAAAAGCTTGTTTCTTTCTTTTTGTAATTCTCGGAAAACAGGGTAATCCTTTAAATTAACCTGAATTGCGGTTGTCATCCCGTCTTCACTAATGATTAGTTCTCTATATATCGGGCTGTTCAACACCTCTTGTTTGGCCTTCATTATATCAATGTTACCGCCTTCCAGTGTGCGGACGTTCTCGGCAACATCTGCGATAGTTCCTTCCACCTGCATCACTAGAGGCACATCTACCAGGCTGATCACAGACTCAACAGGTTCTAATTGACGCAGTTCATCACGTAAATTTGTTATATGTTGTAGTGAAGCTGGTGAAAATAAATCATCATTCGGGGTAAAAGTTATGAAAAGAAAATCTCTGGCAGAATAACGTTCAACAGTTTTACGAAATAACTCCAGATCTTTATCATCATCAAGTAATAGCGAATCTGCCGAAGCATCAAGTTTAAAATCTTTTGTGTGGACAGTAAAAAAAGCCAGAATCAATGCCATTAAAATACAAACAACAATTGGTTTTTTTAATACAGTAGCGATGTATATTTTTTTTATTAGTTCTATCACTTTATTAGTTCCACTATTTGTTTCACTTAAATTAAACAGAGCGACCAGCAATTTCGAATACTTGCTCTAAAATATTTTTTAGGAAATATATCCTTAATTATTTATCTTCCAATAATTCAATTTTATAGCCATCAGGATCTTCTACAAAAGCAATAATCGCATCTGTGCCTTGCATGGGGCCTGCTTCTCTAACTACAGTGCCACCCATTTCTTTTATTTTGTCACAAGCTTTATAAACATCATCAACCCCTATAGCAATATGGCCATAAGCATTACCCAGATCATAAGACTCTGTATCCCAATTATGGGTTAATTCTAAAATAGCCGTTTCTTCTTCATCGCCATAACCAACAAAGGCCAGGGTAAACTCATGTTCAGGATAATCTTTCTTTCTCAATAATTTCATTCCCATAATTTCAATATAGAAATGTAGTGATTTTTCCAGATTCCCGATTCTCAACATAGTATGCATAACACGCATTTCTGTCTCTCTCCTCAGTCATTCAATGGGCAATATAATACTGCCATCTATAATTTTTTGTATGGTTTCTGCAAATAAGACATGCTCAACCTTCAAAACCTTTGCTGCTAATGATTCTGCCGTATCTCCCTCTACAACTTCAACTTTTTGTTGCGCCAGTATAGCGCCTTCATCATATTCATCATTAACAAGATGAATCGTCACACCAGTTTCTTTTTCATCAGCTTCAATGACAGCTTTATGTACATTGAGACCAAACATGCCTTTACCACCAAATTTCGGTAATAAAGAAGGGTGTATATTAATCATCCTGCCTTTATAAGCGCTCAATGTTTTTGGACCGATCTTCTTCATAAAGCCTGCTAATAAAACATAATCAATCTCATGCTCTTCAAAAGATTCTCTCATCGCAACATCAAGTGCATCTGCATCAGAGTGAGTACGAGAGCTCAGGTAAGCAACATCAATACCCTTCTCTTTAGCTGAAACCAAAGCGAATGAGTCCACATTATTACTGACCACTAATTCAACACTGGCCTGTAAACGACCTTGTTCACACGCATCTATCAGCGCCAACATATTACTACCGCGTCCGGAAACCAGTATTGCCAATTTTTTCATATCGACTCTACTCTAAAGCCCAATTGTGTTAGTTTCTGTCTCGCATTATCTGTCATGCCGTTTGCACGATTATTCACCTGAACAGTTCTATTTTTAAATTCACGTCTGATCGGATAATTTTTTCTCAAATTATCAAAGTAAGTAGCGCGTTCCTGTTCTTTCTCGTCCATTAAACTCCCAAGCGCAATGGCATCACTTCGAACATCATAACTCTGCAACACCGCAAGTTGAATCGCATCATCATCAATATTTATTACTTCCTGGTTTGAATTCAATAAATCCGGAACTTCTAAACCCGCATCAAAATGAGTATTTAAAGCATGAAATAACATTTCTGTTGCTTTGAGCTTACCATCATAACTATAACCGGCAATATGTGGAGTAGCGATAAAGGTATTTTTCAACAAATTGATGTCTATTTTGGGTTCATTACACCAGACATCGAGAATAAGTGTTGCTTTGCTATTGCACTGCTTGAACGCCATTAATGCAGACTCATCAGCCACCTCTCCTCTTGAAGTATTTATTATTGTTACATCCGTTTTTAATTTCTCGAGAAAATCTTTATTAACGAGTTTATGCGTTGGGTCTTGTCCATCCATTATTAAAGGCACGTGTAGAGTAATAATGTCTGCCTGGTAAAGTTCTTCGAGTTCAACAAAAGCATAACTATTATCTTGCCTGGCTAAGGGCGGGTCATTTATTAAACATTTTACTCCCAATGCCTCCATAAAACGCTTTACTCTAGAACCTATCTGACCACAACCGATAATACCGACAGTCTTATCGGTCAGATTACTCCCCTGTTGTTCAGACAACACCAATAGACTGCTTAAAACATACTCGGCAACAGAGCGTGCATTACTACCCGGCGCATGCGAAAAAGAAATATTAGACTTATTAAGATAGTCGGTATCAATATGGTCGATACCGCTTGTTGCTGATGCAACGAAAGAAACGCTGGAGTTATTTAATAATGATTCATTAACTTTAGTAATCGAACCAGAAGAACATCAGCATCCTGTACTGTATCTTGTTCGATAGAACGACCATAAGCTAACTCTACTTCGCCAAATTGAGAAAAGACCTCTTGCGCTAGAATAATCTGCTGGTCGGCAACTATTTTTAATGAAGACACTATGATCTAATAAATCAAAAAATGCCTTACGGTAAGTCGTCTAACTCAGCCCCTTCCTTCTGCACCGGCATTAAATCTTCGTGGGTAATGCCCAAAGCAATAGTGACTGGACTAGCAACAAACAATGAAGAATAAGTACCAACTAAAACACCAATAATTAATGCCGTTGCAAAGCTATGGATAATCTCGCCACCAAAAACAAATAAAGCGATCAATACCATTAACGTTGTTATCGAGGTCATGATCGTTCTACTTAAAGTCTGGTTCAAGGAGATATTGAACACTTCAGTTGGAGTTGATTCACGAAGCTTACGAAAGTTTTCACGCACACGATCAAAGACAACAATCGTATCATTCAAGGAATAACCTATTACCGCCAGTAATGCAGCCAATACAGTCAGATCAAAATCAAAATGCGTAATAGAAAAAATACCCAAGGTAATAAGTACGTCATGGACCAA
Organism: Pseudomonadota bacterium; assembly: GCA_038142205.1. Lineage (GTDB taxonomy): Bacteria > Pseudomonadota > Gammaproteobacteria > Eutrophobiales > Eutrophobiaceae > UBA7359. The sequence continues at coordinate 2,021,292 of JAYQJO010000001.1, forward strand.
TGCTGCAATAGCGCCAACGGAAAAACGCATTTGGAAACGCATCGCAACATACAACATGATCATTGCTAACGCAGCGATCATGGCCAAGCCACCATCATTTTTTAATTCATCGCCAACTTGTGGGCCAACAAATTCAATACGGCGCATTTCAACGTTTTGTCCTGTCGTCGAAAGCACTTCAAGAATTTTGCTACTGATATCGGCATTGTTCAAGCCTTCACTTGGCGGTATGCGAATTAATATCTCATTTGCCGAACCAAAATATTGAACGATTGCATTATTAAACTCTGAATTAATTAAAGTATCGCGAACTACACCAAGGTCAACAGCTTCTGTGTAGCCTGCTTCAACCAAGGTACCACCGGTAAAATCAATCCCCAGACTTAAACCTTGAATACTCAATGATGCGATAGATAATATTAGTAGTAAACCTGAGATAACCGCAGCTATCTTACGCTTGCCCATAAGATCAAAATTAAACCGTGTTTGTTGTATTTCTGTTGCCATAATTCTTATCTCTGCTTAAAACTTTATTTTATATTCTTAAACTTTATTTCTTCAGTTTTATATTTTTAGTTTCTCTATACGACGCCCGCCATAAATCAAATTAACCAGGCCGCGCGTTACCATAATGGCTGTAAACATTGAAGAAATAATACCCAGCGACAACGTTACGGCGAAACCTTTAATCGGACCTGTACCAAAACTAAACAGTACAATTGCTGCAATCAATGTTGTGATATTCGCGTCAGCAATGGTTGAAAGTGCTTTTTCATAGCCGGCATGAATGCTGGCCTGTGGTGAATTACCATTTCGTAACTCTTCTCTTATACGTTCAAATATAAGTACGTTCGCATCCACTGCCATACCAACGGTTAAAACAATACCTGCGATACCCGGCAAAGTTAATGTCGCTTGTAACATCGACAACATGGCAACAATCAAAACAAGGTTAAGCGCCAAAGCAACATTCGCAATTAGGCCGAACACTTTGTAGTACACAGCCATAAAGATCAGGACTAATAAGAAACCAATTTTTACTGAATCAAAACCCTGATTGATATTATCCTGACCAAGGCTTGGACCAACAGTACGTTCTTCAATGATATAGATTGGTGCTGCCAATGCGCCAGCTCTTAATAATAAGGCTAAATTACGCGCTTCTTTTGTTGAGTCCAGCCCTGTAATTTGAAAACGCTTGCCTAATTGTTCCTGAATTACCGCAGCATTAATAACTTCTTCAATCACCTCTTTTTTCTGAACCAGCTCACCGTTTTCTTCAACTGTTGTAATTTTATTTTCAATAAAGACGACAGCTAAACGTTTACCGACATTATCACCAGAGAACTTACTCATTCTCTTTGCACCACGCCCATCCAACATGATCGTTACATTTGGTTCACCTCTTGTTGAATCAATACCTGAAGCTGCATCAATAATAGAGTCACCGGTTAACATAACTTGTTTCTTTAGCAGGATAGGAAAGCCGCTTCTCTCTGAATATAATTTAGAACCTGCTGGAACACGACCATTGACTGCGTCTTGAGGGTCATGATCTTCATCTACTAATCTGAACTCCAGCGTCGCTGTTGCACCGAGAATATTTTTAGCTTTCGCCGTGTCCTGAACGCCAGGCAATTGAACAACAACTCGCTCCAAACCCTGTTGTTGAATAACAGGTTCAGCAACACCGAGCTCATTCACACGTTTTCTTAGTGTCGTGATGTTTTGTTGCAGTGCCAGTTTTTGCGTTTCCAGCACAATATCTTCTTTCATCGTCGCAACAAGCTGAGCTTCATCGCTGTTTGATTGTGGCGTAGTAACATTAAGATCAGGAAACTTATCGTCGATCAGCTTTTCGCCACTCTCAAGTTCGCCTGCATTCATAAAACGAATTAACAAACCATCCTCATCATTCAAGGTAATGGTTTTATAACGAATTTTATTTTCACGCATCTGACTACGTAAGTCAGACATATAACCTTCGTTTGCCTTTTTAACTGCCGCTTCCATATCGACTTCCATAAGGAAATGCACGCCACCACGCAGGTCAAGCCCCAGGAACATCGGTTCAGCACCAAATTTAGCTAACCAGTCAGGTGTTGCCGGAGCTAGATTAATCGCGACAACATAATTATTACCCATGGCTTTTTTGACAACGTCTTGTGCCTTAAGCTGATCATTTTCATTATTAAATCGAACTACCACACTTTCATTAACAACAGATGACAATTTATAGCTTAATCCTGCTTCATCCAATGCATTGGTAACCTGAAACTCTGTTAATTCACTGATCTCAGCCGATCTTGCTGCGGATATTTGTAATGCAGGATCTTTACCATAGATATTGGGTAATGCGAATAACGCACCCAAACCTATCAGGAATAAAATTAAGATGTATTTCCAGAGGGAATAACGATTCATGACCTTAGCCTACTTATTTTAATTTTTTTATTATTTAAAGTGTTTTTAATGTGCCTTTTGGTAATACTGAGGACACAGCATTCTTTTGAATTTTAACTTCCGTATCCTTGCTTATTTCAAGCAGAATGAAATTGTCCCCCACTTCTTTAATCTTCCCAAGCAAGCCACCCGATGTCGCGACTTCATCGCCTTTTCACAATTCGCTGACTAACTGCCTATGCTGTTTTGCCTGTTTTAATTGCGGGCGTATCAATAAGAAGTAAAAAATAGCAAACATACCCACCATCATGATGAGTGTAGTCGTACCATCCGCTTGTTGTTGCGCCGGCGCCGCCCAGGCATTATTGATGAAAAAATCTAACATTTGTGCTCACTCTGATTTTAAAAACGCGGCATTATGACACAACAACGCCAATTTCAGTATAGATATGTATTTATTGATTAGGCTGTTTTAGTCAATTTCAAGGCTGACGATCATTTCATCAGCTAGATTTTGCAAAGCTCCAGCATTTCATTTTCCAGCAATTGTTTAAAAGTCGCTTTAATACTCTGTAACATCTGCTGCTGTGCACCGATCTGCTCTAATTGTTGCAGGATGTAATCAACACTATGCGAACCATTAACGTGTTGAAATAATGGCGCAAATCCTTCGCTTAGCTCCGCTGTTTTCTGCTCAACCGTTGGTTCACAGCTCGATACGTGGCTAACATGGGCTCGAGCGATAAATAATCGAGGTTCATCTTTCCCAAGTAATTTCTGTCTTTGCGCTGCTGCCAACGGTTTTTTATTTATATTTCGCCAAAGGTCACATTCATCTGTTAAACATAAGCTATTTTTTAATGTTTCATACGAGTCTGGAATCATTGCAGCACAGACATAGGGGGCTAACTTGATATTTTGACTCGACCAGTTTTCATCGATATTCATTGCATCAATATGCAATTGACCGTTTTCAAGCACTTCTCTTTTTAAAGAGGCAGCTGTCCATGCCATACCCAATTCCGCTTCCAATATCGCCGAAACTTTTGCTTGCTCTTCTTTTGAGTGGAATTTGAATGACATCAGACCTTGGCCTATTCGCTTTCCCAATATAGTTGTGCGATTCAGTATTTCAGTTCGCATCGTTTCAATATCGATTAAGCTTTTTAAAAATTTAAGACCGTCATCAAGTGAGGCTATCAGGCTAAAACTAACTGGAAATGCACGACAGAAATGAGAAAGTAACAAGTCAGCCCTGATTCTTGCATCCAGTTGCAAGGCATCTGTGCGAATGACGGAAAAATCTTTTAACTCTTCATTACTTAAGTCATATTGCTTAAGTGCAGCAATTGATTCATTACAAAAATTTTCACGTACATCGCTATCAAATAACAAATCGAATAAAGCACGCTCTTGTTCCTGAAAGCTCATAACATTAAACCTATTTATGCTTTATCCATTGTTTCTACTAATAGTGAGCTACTGCTTTTTTCACGCACTATTTTTCTGATTCGTTCCAGTGTAGTTAACACCGTGCTTTCATTCACACCTTCGCATTCATAACATACAGCTTTAACATTCGGTAATAATGGCAGCATCACTTCAAACATTTTCCATGTCTGCTCAACGATGTCACATTCATGTGCATCAATATAAATCGGCCGATTGTGATCTTCTTTTTGACCTTCTTGGTTTCCTTCTTTCAGGCGTCCACCTGCAATATGTATTTCTATAACGCGTTCGCAAGGTAATTCATTAATTTCATCAATAACCTTTCGGCCACTTGCCATTTCGTAAGAAACCAGATGCACCATATCCAACAAGATTGAACAATCTGTTTGCTCGGCAAGACTGCCAAAAAAGAAAATAAAGGCATCGTGCCAGTAATAAATGTCACGGGCGGCGGTTCTATAGCAACCGGAACCATTACTTTTTCCTGCACTTCTTTAACACGTTCGACCGCCAGTTTTAAAGAAGTCTGATTAAACGTTGGTGGAATAAAATAACCAAGAGAAGTTGAATACGCCGACCCTTCTTCCCAGAAACAATACGCAACATCCTGTGCAAACCAAGGCGACTTAACCGTCTCGACATGTTTCGATGTTGCTTCAAGCCAAACATTTGAATTTGGATAAGAACCACAAAAATTAATATAAGAAGGATGAAACAATATTGAAGCACCCGCAGCTTTAATTTTATCGACCTCATCAATCACTTCATCAACATCAACCAAACCTGAATACTCTACAAACGCCGGGCCACCTTTAGCTTGTACTAATTTAACCGGATCCGGATCAGATGAAAGACTTAAACTGGCGCCTATGCCTAAAGTTGGTAAGTTATCGATAAAATTAGGCATTATAAATAACTTATAAAATCATTTTAGAACCACGGTTCTCATAGAATCGTGTAATAAATTCATCAAGTTGGTTTTCTTCGATGGCATTTCGTAAACCTTTCATCAAATACTGATAATAATAAAGGTTATGTATGGTATTTAATCGCGCACCGAGAATTTCATTGGTTTTATCCAGATGATGTAAATAAGCGCGCGAATAATGCTGACAAGTATAACAGGTACAATTTTCATCAACCGGTGATTCATCATACCTGTTCTTCGCATTTCGGATTCGGACATCGCCATATTCTGTAAATAAATGCCCATTACGTGCATTGCGCGTTGGCATAACACAATCGAACATATCAATACCACGGCAAACGGCTTCGACAATATTTTCTGGCGTGCCGACACCCATTAAATAGCGAGGTTTATCTTCTGGCATGGCCGGCATAATGTTATCCAGTACTTCCATCATCATCTCGACCGGCTCACCAACAGATAGGCCACCTATGGCATACCCATCAAAACCGATTTCTTTTAAACCCAATAGGGATTCTTCACGCAAAGTGGCATACATACCACCTTGGACAATTCCAAATAAGGCATTCTCGCTATTGCCCACTAATTGGCCATGCGCCTCTTTCGATCGTTTTGCCCAACGTAAAGATAAGTGCATGGAATCCGCGGCTTCCTTTTCTGTTGCAGGATACGGCGTGCATTCATCAAAAATCATAACGATGTCAGAATTCAAATCATGTTGAATCTGAATAGCTTCTTCCGGCCCAAGAAACACTTTAGAGCCATCAACCGGCGATTTAAAATGCGCACCTTCTTCGGTAATCTTTCTTGAGTCGGCCAGACTAAAAACCTGAAAACCACCTGAGTCTGTCAGGATAGGTTTTTGCCAGTGCATAAATTTATGCAAGCCTCCAAACTTTTTAATTACTTCCATGCCCGGACGTAACATTAAGTGAAACGTATTACCGAGAATAATTTCCGCACCAATACCTTCTAACTCTTCCGGCGTCATTGCTTTAACTGTGCCGTAAGTACCAACAGGCATAAAAGCCGGTGTTTGTATTTCGCCACGTGGGAAACTTATTTGACCACGCCGGGATGTTTTATCTTTATTTTTTAAAGCAAACCTCATGATTGCCCCATAATTAACATGGCATCGCCATAACTATAAAAACGATACTTTTCTTTAATTGCATGTTGATAAGCCTGCATAATATTTTCTTTTCCGGCAAAGGCAGAAACCAACATTAATAAAGTTGATTCAGACAAATGGAAATTCGTTAACATCATATCAACCACATTAAATTTAAATCCAGGATAAATAAATATATCCGTATCACCTTCAAAACTTACCAACACACCGCCCTTTGCTGCTGTTTCCAGACTTCTAACAACAGTTGTTCCTACAGCTAATATTCGACCACCGTTATTTTTTGTTTCGTGAATTTTTTTAACTACATCAGCAGGCACTTGAGCATATTCACTATGCATTTTATGTTGCTTAACATCATCAACACGAACCGGTTGGAACGTACCCGCGCCAACGTGCAACGTTAGTTTTGTATTGTCGATACCTTTGTCTTTCAACTCATCCAGAATTTGTTGAGTAAAGTGTAAACCTGCTGTTGGCGCAGCAACTGCGCCCGACTCTTCTGAGAAAACAGTTTGATAGCGTTCTTTATCTTCGCTTTCATCATTTCTTTCAATGTAAGGTGGTAATGGCATATGCCCCAACCGATTGATGACATCAGTTAATTTTTCTTCTCCATCAAAACAGAGTAAATACATGTCACCACTACGTCCCAGAACGTCAAAACTGATATTCTCGTCAAGCAATAACTTCGTACCCGGTTTCGGTGATTTACTCGCCCGCAACTGAACCAACAAGGTTTTTTCATCGCGAATCCGCTCCAACATGATTTCGACCTTGCCGCCTGTTTCTTTACGCGCAAATAATCGCGCCGGAATCACGCGTGTATTATTTAATACGATTAAATCGCCCGATTTTAAATAGTCGGAGATACTTTTAAACGTGTTATCAGTAATTTTACCACTTGAATCCAGGCACAATAATCGGCTGCTATCACGATCAGCTAGAGGATACTGAGCTATCAGCTCTTCGGGTAGGTCATAGGAAAAATCACTGGTTTTCATGCCGCGCGATGTTAACAGAAATAAATGCGAAATAACTTATTCCTAGAGTCAAATATTGACCTTGAGCTGGCTTACCTTATACTTGCCGACTGCTTTTTGTACGACATCATTGCCGGGGTGGCGGAATTGGTAGACGCGCCGGATTCAAAATCCGGTTTCTTCGGAAGTGCGAGTTCGATTCTCGCCCTCGGCACCAATAAAATAGTACCTTACAGACCATCCTAGCCTTTTCTACCTTCATCATATTTTTATATGGGGGACAAATGGGGGAACTCCTACTTAACACTATCTGAGCTAATATAAAGCTATTCTGGAGCTTTTAAGGAATGAGTAAAATCATGCGTTTCAAAAATGGTGCTTTAAGTAATTTTACTTCATCCCACCCAGAATCTACGTCATATACCCATGAAATTCCGAGAGCCATAACAACAACCCAGATTAAAACTGAAATCATCATCACTATGTATATATTCATAATCCTTTAGTCATATAATTTGTTAAATATAAATCATAATTCGGCCAGAAGTGGACGTTGATACATTGATTCGCTTGCCCTGAGTTTAATCTTTGTCTTTTTCAAAAAGAATTTGAATAAATCCCATTGTTTATTTTTCATTACTTGTGGTGCCACTTTAATGGGCCAGTTGTTCTAAGTATTATGACTGTTATCAGCTGAGAGCTTCAATAAAATTACGACATAGGATTAGAACGTAATTTCTATAACAAACTTATCAGAAACTGTCGGCACTTTCTAAACCATCGATATTAAGAGCTTCACTTTTAGGAGTTCCTAAGAAAAGGTTCTCTATCGAACCAGTCAAGTATTGATTAGCGTTAATGCCTGGAACAACTAGCAGAGGAAAAGGCACTTCGTTAGATTTCGTAGTAAGCGTTGCTAATATGTTATCTAATGTCAGAACTTCTATACTATTGAATGTGACGTCACCACCTATCAACTGATTAGCTATTCCAGTACTACTAACTACTCCAGCAAACGAGTTAATTAAAGTATCCGTCCCAGCTCCTGCCAGTACATTCGTAATTCCGCTGAAGCCGATACCGCTAAAGCTTACTAAATTGGTATTTTTAAGCGTGAACGAATCATTTCCTGCCGTCCCGTTTAAGCTGGTTAAACCACTCACCGATTCCACTTCAGTAAATGCGATACCGTTATCGGTAATCATCTCCACACCGTCAAGGCTAAATCCCGTATTGGTAACGGTAACACTGTCATTGGTACTGACACCCGCATCCACACTGGTTACATTTGCAAAAGTAATATTATTGGATGAAAGGTTATTTGCAGCATTGACTACAAACTCATTATCACTCGCACCTGAGCCATTGATAGTCCCGGTAAGCTCGACATTTTCAATGTTTGTAAAACTGATTCCATTAGCGGATACCTGTTTAGCCGTGCCCGTAAGTGTCGACGCACCGCCGGCAGTATTGCGCACTGTATCGGTCGTGCCCGATCCTATCGCTGCGGTGACACCGTTAAATGTCATCGAATTGTTTTGAATGGTGTTGGCGCTAGTGACATCGAATAAATTTGTTACCGCAGCTGAACCATTCAATGTGCCGGTATTGTTGACAGAGTCCACACCACTAAACGTGACGTCACCACCTATCAACTGATTAGCTATTCCAGTACTACTAACTACTCCAGCAAACGAGTTAATTAAAGTATCCGTCCCAGCTCCTGCCAGTACATTCGTAATTCCGCTGAAGCCGATACCGCTAAAGCTTACTAAATTGGTATTTTTAAGCGTGAACGAATCATTTCCTGCCGTCCCGTTTAAGCTGGTTAAACCACTCACCGATTCCACTTCAGTAAATGCGATACCGTTATCGGTAATCATCTCCACACCGTCAAGGCTAAATCCCGTATTGGTAACGGTAACACTGTCATTGGTACTGACACCCGCATCCACACTGGTTACATTTGCAAAAGTAATATTATTGGATGAAAGGTTATTTGCAGCATTGACTACAAACTCATTATCACTCGCACCTGAGCCATTGATAGTCCCGGTAAGCTCGACATTTTCAATGTTTGTAAAACTGATTCCATTAGCGGATACCTGTTTAGCCGTGCCCGTAAGTGTCGACGCACCGCCGGCAGTATTGCGCACTGTATCGGTCGTGCCCGATCCTATCGCTGCGGTGACACCGTTAAATGTCATCGAATTGTTTTGAATGGTGTTGGCGCTAGTGACATCGAATAAATTTGTTACCGCAGCTGAACCATTCAATGTGCCGGTATTGTTGACAGAGTCCACACCACTAAACGTGACGTCACCACCTCTGATTTGCGATGCCACACCTGCGCTTGCAATTTGTGCTGAGGCACTATTCGTAACCGTGTTTGTGTTTGCCGTGTTGCCAAAGGTAAAACTGTCAAAACCAGTAAAGGTATTTGTACTATCAGACACGACAGAAAGTGAGTTCGTCCCATCCAAACGAATATCCGTGTTATTAGCCGACGTGTAACTAACATCCGACGTACCTGAGCCTGTAACTGTGGAGCCTGCAATAACCGTTATATTACCTACTGTAGACTGAAGGGTAAGATCACGTTGAACGTTTATATTCCCAAGCGACACGTTCCCAGTCATTTGAATATCTACATCTCTGGCACTAAGAGTAACGCCGACCCCCCAATCGACAGACCCGCCTGTCGTAAGTGATAGATCACCCGCAATATTAATATCGCTATCAAAAAATAAGCCATTACTAGCGGCATTAAGCGTTAAATCTCCCGCGCCTGTTGCGGTAAGAGGGTTACCCGCTTGAAGCGTGATAGAGTCATTAGCTTGCAATATAACATCGTTTCGGCATTTAGCTGCGTTTCGATTTCGCCCGTACTTATATTGAAAGTAGAAAAAGCACCGCCATCAGCAAATAAAATTTCAGCATCGGCTAGTTCATTGTCATCTGTGCCATCAGCACTGATAACGATTTCATCCGGGTCGAGTAACAAGGTACCACCATCACCATTGGGGCTTTGTAAATCTACGGTACCGTTAAACCCCAGATACTTACCAGAGACTTCAGCAAAACCACCATCTCCCGACGTTGCACCACCTGTTGCAGAAATATGTCCTTTAAATTGTGTTGCCCCATCAGACCAAATAATGACCTTACCACCGTCACCCTGATCAGTTGCGTCGGCTGTGATAGAAACATCTTCGGTGACATGGCTTGTTAGTGCATTCCTTACCTCTGTGTTCTTGCCCTGGTAATCGCCGCCAATCAGTACTTCACCGCCGCCGCTAAAACCGTTTGCATTGACCTCTGCGCTACCCTCCAGCTTGACATGATCGCCAAGGATGTGTGCTGTACCACCTTGCCCTTCTGCCGAGCTGATATCTATGGCTCCGCTTTGCACGACACTGTCACCTTCCAATTCGACAAAACCGGCTACGTCTGTACCAAAGCCTGTCGCTTGGATAATGCCTTTATGACTCACGGCAGTATCAAACAAATTTTCAGAAACTTTTGCAGACAATGCCACACGCCCGCCTTGTGCCTGAATAATACCTTTGTTTTCTACTGCCACGTCTAAACCCAACTCATTGTCAACCAGCTCTTCCGTGATCGCCACACCAAGAAAACCTGCCTCATCAAACGTTAGGTAAGCCTGCTTACCTGCACTCAAATTGACATAGCCAAGTTTGGCCTGAATCAATCCTTCATTTTTTACTTGTTCGCCAAGCAGCGTCACACCACCCGAGGAAGCCGCAATAAGGCCATAGTTAATAACACGCCCCTGTGTTTGGTCGTCAAAATCTGTAAACAGCAAATCACCGTTTAAAAAATCAACTTTATCTATCCACAATGAGCTAGCCGTAAGGCTTCCAGCATTAACGATCGTCTTTTCACCAAAAACAATACCGCGCGGGTTCACTAAAATAACGTGGCCATTTGCGTTTATGGTGCCGTCTATCTGGCTTGGGCTCATTTGCATTATCTGGTTAAGCACAATTGATTGCGCATTAGCTTGTAAAAAATCTACACGCTCTGTGGCACTAAGGTTAAATTCGCTCCACCTGATCGCAAGTAGATCGGATAATTGTTCAATGCTGGTAGTCCGTCCGGTAATATTAATCGTTCCCTCGCCTGCAGTAACTTGTCCACCTTGTGGTGCCGCATGCAAACTGGCAGCCGCAGCCCATGTCAGCAACATCCAGAAGACTGAACGTAGCGAGAGACATAAAGGAATAAATAGGTGTTTAAAATTTATTATTTTTTTCATATTGAATACCTACATAAAACAGTTTTAAGGATTAAACTCGTAGCGAAGATTAATCAAAAATTTACTATCTCTGCTGTCATTAATGACGAACCTTCCATCATTGGTGTCAAACTTACCTCGAAATGAAAAACTGGAGTCAAGACTCAAACGTCTTCCCCACCGATAACGAGCACTTAAACCATACCCAGATAGGGTAGCATCGATACCACCTTCATTTATCTTACCGTGAGCAACTTCATAAAACACACCGAGATCTAAAGCGCTTTGAGAGTACTCATCCATCTCCAGAAAATCAAAGAGATTTATTTGCCAAGCAAGTTTTGCAAACACGCCTTTATCAACCAAGAAGGTCGACGCCGAATAAGCTCGGACTGTATAAGGGCCACCTAATGAAAACTGCTCATAAGAAGGCAAACTCTGATCTGAGAAGCGGGCTTCAATCTGGGTCACTAGCCGGCTCGTCGGTATATGTTCTCCTTTTAAAAAACTGGCTGAATCCATGCTTAGAGACAATTTATCAAAATCGTCATCTATGTTTGTAGAAATGCTATTGTCATTTTCACCATGAGTGAATGCCGCATTGAGGTTAAAAGCTGTTCTGAAACGATTATTTAATCCATTCATATCAAAATAGATGCCAGCACCTTTTGTTTTTTCCTCTTGACCTCGAGGAAGAGAGAAAGAGCCGAGTGAGAAAATCACATCGGTCTCTGTGCGCTTATGGAATACATTCAAGCCAACGTCCATATTTATTTGCTGGCTTCGTTTTAACTTCCACTCGAGACCAAGATTATAAGTATCAGTTTCGCCTTCAAACACTGTTGATAAACCATTTATAATACGGCTTGCATCATAAGCACTGCGGTCATAGCTAAAACTCGACCCTAATCTCATCGTCAAAGGAAAATCGTAAGACAGAGAACCTAATGAGGAATTGTCAGGATCAAAAGCGTGCAGTAAGCCTACATTTAAACTATCTCCGCGACCAATAGGGTTAAACCAGTTGGCTGAGACTATCGCTCGGTACTTACCTGTAAAATCTGTGCCATAGTTGTCCGCAGATGCCATAGCTGACCATCTTTTTTCTTCGACGTTGAGTACTAACTTTGTCTCACCCTGATTGTCACCCGGTTCGAACAAACCCGACTGCAAGCTAAGTCCCGGCATATCATTCAAAAAGTAGTAATTCTTGCTAATATCTCCCGTAACGACTTTGCCAATGTGTTCTTCGAAAGGTTTCTTAATGACGCTCTCGTGGTAATGCATTTTATTTTTACTCTGCACTTCTACCGCACTTAAGCGACCCAGTAATACGGCAAGCTTCACATCCCCGTAAGCTTTAGCAAAGTTTTGTTTAGGAATGTAGCTACTGGCTAAAATGAAGCCTTGTTGTCGGAAGAGTCTTTTCACTTCAGTAGACAATTCACCCAAGGCCTTAAAACTCAAACCCCGATCAGCACGTAATTGCAATAAGGCTTGAGTTAACTTTCTATTTTGTACTTCAGATAGTTGAACAGCATTGCGCGCCCCATCGTCAAGTGACGTTAACCACATAAGAACATATTGCAGATCAATCTCAGAAAAGCCACTTATTCCTTCTGTTACATAATTCGTTTTAGCACGTAGAAGTTGTTCAATGGATTTGTCTAGGCTTTGATGCTGTTCTTTTGATATCTGATTACTTTGCAATTCATCGATTTGCAGCGTGATGCGATTAACCCAAATGGTTTTTTCTTTTACATCCGCTTGTGTTGAGGACAAACTGGCCTGATAACTTTTTGAACAGGCAATAGACGACTCATCGAAATCAGTTTCACTCTCCAGTTTATTTGCTACACGCAGTACCAGCGCTATGCGCTTTTCAACAGTATCAATGCCGTCAATATGCAAATAAGCGTTACAGTGTTTTAATTGTGCATAACGTTGTTGCAGCTTTGTTTGTAGATACTTTACTAACGTTTTTATTTCATTATCTGTCCAATCAGATGTAGCTTGCTTTGCAACGCTATTCGCTTGTCTGGCTATGCCAATAATTTTTTCAAGCTGCTTGGTGCTTAACATACTATTGTTGTTTACATCGAGCTCTGGATAAAGCTGATTTAAGTAGTCCGCAAGGGCAGGCAGGCTATCAGGTTCAATGCGTGAGAAAGACAAATTAATATCGGTCTTAATGCTCTTCAGTATTTCATCCGGCAAAGCCAGATCATCAGAAACATTAATTTGCCAGCCATTCAGGTTGCTCGCATAAGGCGGATTAATGTCAGCAGCTAGTGCACGTGATGGATTAGCAAGCCCGCTTATTGATAATAAGACCAGCAATAAAGAGGTGTGAAATAAAACCTTAACCATATAAATGTGCATTAATTATTTGTAAATAAATGGTCAAGGATGAACACGCAGTTTGCGGAACAGAACCAATATAAGTTAGTTCTTAATATTAACCCATACACTTAAGAATTACATATAGTCCAAATGGACTATATCAATAGTTTATCAACTCGATGCATCGTTTTTTTACGCTCGATTTTTAGGGTAATATTAGCTGACTCACCGTTTTCCAAGCATCATAGCAATTAGCTTTTCTTGAATTGATAAATCATCAAACGTGGAACGATAATATTTCTGTATATCTTCAGTACTCATTATATAAAATGTCCTCTTTGGGTCGGTAGCTGCATAATAACATTATAGGTGATTCCTGAAAGCAGACATATATTAACTAGTACCCTAGTTTGAGGAGATTAATAACTTGGAAAAATACCTTAAAAGAATTAATTATTGGTGTCTCCATGTGTCATCCATTACCTTTAACTAGTTATCAGAGTCTGTATGAACTAATGTGTAACATAAGTACTAGCCGATGCTATTACAGCTAATACTGGGGGACTGATGGGGGAAATACCGACAATAAGAGACCATTATGAGTGACTATCAGTAATAATAGTTTTTATACAACTCATTGATTGTTTTGATATACAGTGTTGTAGTTTGTTGTGTGTTTTTGATTCAAAAGGATTCAAAATCCGGTTTCTTCGGAAGTGCGAGTTCGATTCTCGCCCTCGGCACCATGTTTTCCCAGTTTTTCGATTTGATCCCGACTGACCACATCATTTCAAAATCAGTCTCGGGACGTTAAGTTCGCGTCTAATTTCGTTCTGAATAATGTGTATGTAACGGTAAAGTTACTTATACGTATAGAAAATTATTATATATCTATAAATACATGCGAGTGCTATGATGATTTAGTTATCTATTCTCGGTGGGAGCTTTTTCATATCGTAACCCTACTTAGCGGGACCTACTCGTTGACAATCGGCCAATACCGGTCGGCACGATCCTGTCGCCTCCTCTGAGTCCTATACTCAAGGAACTGCTATGAATTCTATTTTAGCCTCGATGCCATTGAACGCATCAACTATTAACCATGAATCTACTCTTACTAACAATATTACTACATTGGGGACACCTCAATTCACTGAAGATAAGAAACGAGTAGCCACGGCCATTGTCTATTGTGAAGCCAATTTTGGTGATATTGACGGCAAGACTGCCAACGGGCTTATCCGGCATTCGGAAAAATACAAAATCCTTTCAGTTATCGACAGCGAGAAAGCCGGACTCGATACCGGTATGGTTCTTGATGAATTACCTAACGCTATTCCTGTCTGTAAAGACCTTGATGATGCTTTGGCACAGGCTGAAGGCACGCCCGATTATTTTATTTTTGGTATGGCGCCCTCCAGCGGCATGCTCTCAATACATGAGCGCAGTCTTATTCTTGAGGCCATGAGTTATGGGATGAACATTGTTAACGGTCTGCATGAATATCTAAATGATGATCCGATTTTTATAACAGCATGTGCCGCAAGTGGTGTAGATATAATTGATGTTCGAAAACCACCCAATAAGAAGGACTTGCGTATATTCAGTGGCCGCATTAATGAAGTGACTTGTCCGCGTATTGCAGTGCTTGGTACTGACTGTGCCATTGGTAAACGCACCACGGCTACTGTCATGACACAGGCCCTCAATGATCGTGGCATAAAAGCGGTGTTGATTGGCACTGGTCAGACCGGTTTGATCCAGGGCGCCCGTTACGGCATTGCTCTTGATGCCATTCCTTCGCAATTTTGTGCAGGTGAGTTGGAAGCGACCATCATCAAGGCATTTGAAACTGAGCATCCCGATGTGATCATTATTGAAGGTCAAGGCGCACTGAGTCACCCTGCCTTTTCAACCTCATCTTTTGTTCTTCGTGGCAGTCGTCCCAATGGGGTGGTATTGCAGCATGCTCCTGGACGTACCAATCGCTGTGATTTTGATGATATGCCAATGCCAATACCGGCGACTGAAATCAATCTTATTCAAACCTTCGCCGACACTAAGGTCATTGGCTTAACGATTAATCATGAAAATATGAATGACGTTGAGGTAGATCAAGCCATTAGTCAATATGAACAAGAACTGGATATCCCAACCACAGATGCGCTTACTCGGCCAGATGAGCATCTGGTAAAGATGGTACTCGCAGCATTTCCTCAACTTGCGGAGACAGTAAACGCCGTTCTCTAATGTCTGCGCCGCGCCTGGAAATCGATCTCGACAAGATATATCACAACGCCTGTACATTACTTGAACGACTAGCTAAGCGTGATATTTCAGTTACCGGAGTAACCAAAGTCACTCTAGGTTTAGCTGAGATTGCCGAGGTGTTAGTGCAAGCAGATATCCATTCGCTGGGAGACTCACGCATTGAAAATATCGAAGCAATGAATCTTGCTGGAATCAACGGCTTGATGATGCTAATACGTTCCCCCATGCTTAGCCAGGCAAAGCGTGTGGTGATGGCCGCTGATGTAAGCTTCAATACTGAAATCAATGTCATTAAAAAATTATCGATTGAAGCCGCGAAGGCTAAGCGCGTGCATGGAATTATACTCATGGTTGAATTGGGAGATCTGCGTGAAGGAATCATGCCTGATGATCTGCTTGGTATAGTGGCTGAAACAATTTGTCTACCCAACATCGTACTTAAAGGTATTGGAACTAATCTCGCCTGTCGTAGCGGTGTGTCGCCAGATGCAAGCAACATGGCCTTGCTATCTGAACTCGCAGACACTATCGAGAAGCGCTTTGATTTATCATTAGACATTATATCTGGAGGCAACTCCGCTAATCTGGAATGGGCATTCAGTGATGCCGACAAAGGACGCATAAACGATCTTCGTTTGGGTGAGTCCATTTTTTGGGTTGTGAAACGCTCCATCGACAAGTGATTGAGGGACTACACACTGATGCCATCACACTGATTGCCGAAGTGATAGAAGCGAAGATAAAACCTTCTCTACCATCGGGTAAGATCGCACAAACGGCATTTGGAGAGGCATCACCGATGACAGATCGGGGACAAGTCCATCAGGCTATTCTCGCCATTGGTATACAAGATATAGAACCCGAAGGTCTGATTACACAGCTAGGTATAAAAATACTAGGCGCCAGCAGTGATCACCTCATAGTGGAATCAAACTGCACTGCCCTTGCTGTTGGCGAAGAAGTAACATTCCAGATCAACTACAGCGCCTTGCTGCGCGCAATGACATCTCCTTACATCACCAGGATCATGAAACCTCTTCGGGTAAGAGAAGGAGGAACCAAAAAGAGGAAAACCTTATCACTCAGTCTCAACAGCTAACTCGCTATGTAAATCATTGCTTTTTCAGAAATTCAGAAAGCATTTGTCGTTGTACATATTCCAATATCATCACGGTAGTGTGAATATACTTAAAAATAAAATTTTCTTCCGTTTGATATTTGAGGACTATAGGTCAATGTCTGAGACGATGTAATTATTTAGCATAACGACTATGCGGTTTTATTATTCATATTTCGTTGCTGATAATTGAACTCTGCTGCTCTTTCAATCCGGATGGAACGAAAAAAGCAATATGAACTTATCAAAGGCTTTGAAGTGCTTTTAAAAAAGTCAAAACTTACACACTGTTATACGTATTCGGCATTTATGGAAAACTTACTACTTAAAAATAAGATAGACAAATATACTTGCACCGGACTCAAAACTCGGTTTCTTCGGAAGTGTGCGAGCTGATACATACCGTACATGGTTTGCACTCTTCGCGAGAGCTAACGCTTGTCCAATTTTGTTCCTGACAAACTTTCAATTCTCTCGGCTCTGGCTCCTGCCCCGTTCTACCCCTTACTTCCATATAAGCGCCCCTCGGCACCACTTTAATGATTAAGGTAAATTCTTTTCCAGAACTTTCCCATTAGTTTCATTGATTAAAACTTCTATTAAATCTAATTGTTTACAAAGCAGTGTTTTATCAGTCGAACGTAAAACAATATTGACCCCTAGCTCACCTCGTTTGAAATAGGGATAACTACCGATGCTCACCTCTTCGCATTCGTTTTGAATATTTGTCATACCTTCTGCCAGTTTACTTTCAGTCAAGTTAGTACAAATGCTTGCTGTTAGTATTGGTGGGCCACCAATCAATCTATTGACTAATGATTGAAACATCCCTTGCATAATGCTTGGTACACCTGCAAGTACAAAAATATTATTAATCTGATAGGCAGGGGCACCACTGACAGGGTTATCAATCAACGAAGCGCCTTCTGGAATATCGGCCATTTTTAAACGTGCTTCGGTAAGCATTCCTGGCTCATAATACTGCTCCATAATGGCAACGGCTTCCGGATTGCGAAGCGCTTTTACGTTAAATGCTTTTGCAATAGATTCAGTAGTAATGTCATCGTGTGTTGGACCTATACCTCCTGTTGTAAAAACATAATCATAATTATCTGAATAGTGTTTTATTTTGTCGATAATAGTTTGTTCAACATCAGGAATGATGATGACTTCGTCCAGAACAATGCCTAACTTCTCAAGCTCTTTACCTAGATAAGAAATATTTTGATCTTGTGTTCGACCCGACAGTATTTCATTTCCAATGATAATAGTAGCAGCTGTTTTTAAATTTTTGTTATTCATATCTATTTAATTAAAGCGCAGAATTATTAAATGCCTGCATATTTTATCTCTGCATCTATTAAATTTTATTCATTCTAAACTGAATAAAAGTGATAGCGAGATAAAAAAACTTCCAGCATTTTCTTTTGCCATTTATACAAAAAGTATAGCCAAAAATAAAAAAAGCCAACTGCATATCTACAGCTGGCTTTTATAACTGTTCCAATTCTATAAAAAGAATTATGCGGCTTGCACCGGAATATGATCTTTTATTCTAGAAATATTATTTTCTTCATCAAGATAAACCAATGTCGGTTTAAATTTTGGCATTTCATTCTCATTAATCCTACCGTAAGCACAAATAATGACACGATCACCCGGATTCGCTTTGTGTGCAGCAGCGCCATTTACAGAAATAACTTTTGAACCTTCCTCAGCACGGATCGCGTAAGTAGTAAAACGCTCACCATTAGTAATATTGTAAATGTCGATTTGTTCATATTCATGGATACCTGCTTTATCCAACAAATCCCCATCAATGGCGCAAGAACCATCATATTCAAGTTCGGCATGTGTTACACAGGCCTGATGCAACTTAGCTTTTAATACTGTTATTTCCATCGTTATTTTAAATTGTTAGATTAAAATTTGGATATTACCTGACATCGAAAAGGCGTCAATCATAGGGTTGCACCGCAACATTGTCAATCAGACGCGCTTTGCCTAACCACACAGCTGCAATAATAACTAATTTCCCCTCTTTTGGGACCAATAATGACTCAGAATCACATATTTTTAAGTATTCAGGTCTGAAACCCGCGTTTTTTAAGTCATTAATCGCTTCTTTTTCCAGTTTTTCGTAATTCTTCTCACCTTTTTCCATATTTTCGGCAATTTTCTTAAGCTTTTCGTACAGAAAAGCGGCTTTTTCTCGCTCTTTTCCAGTTAAATATTGGTTACGCGAACTCATTGCTAAGCCATTTTCTTCCCGCATTGTTGCCGCACCAACAATTTCTATTGGTAAATTCAGACTCTTAACTAAACTACGAATAACTAAAAGCTGTTGATAATCTTTTCTTCCAAAAATAGCTATATCCGGCTGCACAATATTGAATAATTTAGTCACTATTGTCGCCACCCCTTTAAAATGCCCGGGACGGTATTCGCCACAATAAATTGATTCCAACACTGGTACGGTTACTTCTGCAAGCGCATCATTCTTTGCTGGATAAATTTCATCGTTATCAGGAATAAAAGCCAAATCAACATTCATGCTTTTTAATTGATCCAGATAGGAATCCAGACTACGCGGATAACTTTCAAAGTCTTCGCCTTTAACAAATTGTGTCGGGTTAACAAAAATAGTAACAACAATATAATCAGCACGTTCTTGTACCTGCTTAATCAAAGACAAATGACCATCATGCAAATTTCCCATCGTAGGAACGAGTGCGATGGTTTTACCTTCTTGTCGAACAGTAGCGAGTTGTTCTCGTACTTCTTTAATTCGTGTTACTTGCTGCATTATTAAAAAGAATGGTCAGTCGCAGGAAATGTTTTACCTTTTACTTCGGTTACATAATTCGATATTGCAGTTTGAATGGAGTCGTTACCTTTAAGAAAGTTTTTTAAAAACCGAAACTTCTTTCCTGTAATGCCTAACATATCGTGAACAACCAGAACCTGACCATCACAATCAGCACCGGCACCAATGCCAATAGTCGGGACATTCAATTCCTGCGTAACATGCCTGGCAACATCTGCGGGGATACATTCAAGTACTATACAATCACAACCTGCGTCTTGTATTGTCAGTGCATCGTGTTTTAATTTTTCTGCTGTTTCTTCTGTTGTAGCCTGCACTTTAAAATACTTACTGCTTTCAAAAGACTGGGGCATCAAGCCCAGATGACCGCAAACAGCAATATTTTCTTTTTTAATCGCAGAAATAATATCAGCTATTTCTCCCCCGCCTTCCAGTTTAACCACATCAGCACCACCTTCACTAACTAAGCGTACCGCATTTTCTATAGCATCTCTGGGCGTTAAATAACTTTTGTAAGGCATATCACTAATTAACATTGAGCGTTGACAAGCCCGGCTAACCTGCTTTGAGTGATACACCATATCATCGACGGTAACTTGAAGCGTCGTTTCTTCTCCATGTAAAACCATCCCGAGAGAGTCCCCAACTAAAATTACATCAATACCAGCTTCGTTTTCTATACGTGCAAAACTTGCATCATACGCTGTTAAGCAGGCTATTTTTTCACCTGCTCGTTTCATTTGCTTTAATGATTCAGTCGTAATTTTTTCTGTCATGATTCTTTCGGATTAAAATAATGTTTGCCTGGAGAAATATTTTGAATCTGATCTAATAACAATTCAAAGTCTTTATTACTATTTGATAAATCAAAGTCATCTGTGTTAACAATCAACAATGGCGATGAAGTGTAATAATAAAAAAATTCAATATAAGCATCTGATATCTTTTTAACATAATTTCGATTGATAGGGCGTTCATAATCAAGCCCTCGCTCAATAATACGTTGCATCAACACATCCAAAGGTGCTTGTAAATAAATAACAAGATCCGGCTCCGGCGCATCCAGCGTAAGCTTGTCATACACTTCATTGTATAAAAACAATTCATCTTCATCCAACGTCACTGAAGCAAATAGTTTATCTTTCTCCATTAAGAAATCGGAAACCTGGACAGGTTTAAACATATCCGTTTGTCTTAATGATTCTATCTGCTTTGCACGTTGAAATAAGAAATAGAGTTGTGTTGGTAAAGCCACTGATTTCGGATCAGAATAAAATCGCGGCAAAAAAGGATTATCGGTTGCCAACTCCAGCATTAATTCAGTATTAAATTTTTTTGCCAGTCGTTTCGCCAGCGTTGTTTTGCCTACACCAATAGGCCCCTCAACAACAATATAATCTGGATGTCTCTTACTCACGATAAAATCTCCAATCCATCCCGACCAATACTAATTAATAAACTACTCAACAAGCCTTTTCCCGGGATAAGGCAATCGGCATTAATTTCAGCCAGTGGCATAAGCACAAAAGATCGATTCGTCATCTCAGGGTGAGGAATTGTTAGACGTTCATTGTTAATGACTTCATCTCCAAACATTAATATATCCAAATCCAGTGTTCTTGGCCCCCAACGTTCATTACGTACACGACCGTGTTCATTTTCAATCGCCTGCAATTTATCTAACAGATCCAATGGCGTTAGTGACGTTTCTAATTCAGCAACCGCATTGATATAGTCATTCTGATCTTGTGGCCCAACGGGTTTGCTTTTATATAAAGAAGAAACTTTATTTGTGTGAGTTGATTGTATCTCGCCAAGCGCCTTTATGGCAGTCGTTATATGCTGCCTGGGTGATTCCATATTACTGCCGAGACCAATATAAACTATTGTCATGAATCAGACGGTTTCTTACGACGGCTTCTGGCTCCCCTTCTGGAACGTGGCTTATGATATCCGGACTTTATTGTATCTTTGCCAGCTAAAGGTTCATCAAGCTGCTCTTTAGTCCAGTAATCAACCAGTTCCTGTAACGGCTCACCTGCTTCAGCGCGAAGCAATAGAAAATCATAAGCCGCACGAAACTTAGGATGCATTAATACACGAAAAGATCGTTTCCCAGTGCGTTTTAAACGTACTTGTAATGCCCAAATATCGCGCGCCATATGTGTAAAACGCCTTGGCATGGACAAGCTTGAAATTTGTTTTGAAATAACCGTATCACCAGCAAGCTGCACGGCTTCCATTTCTGATAAGCCATAACCGATATGTTCATCAGCAAGAACTCGCATTGGTTCCCACAAAAACGCCGCCAATAAAAATCCGGGCGCTACAGAATTACCCTGACTTAATCGTTGATCAGTATTCCTTAATGCCTGCATGATAAAAGTATGCGGATAATCTTTTTCATGTGTATCGAGTAAAGAGTCTGTTTGCGGGAATAAGTATTTAAATAAATTATAGTGTCGTAGCATTTCAAAAGTTTGTAACGCACAAGCACCCATAAACAGCTTCAACATTTCTTCAAATAAACGTGCAGGCGGAATATCTTTTAATAATTCTGCATGCTGACTAATCGGCTTCTCTGCTTCGGAGTGAATTCTTAAACCCAGTTTCGCAGCAAAGCGAACCGCTCGGAGCATACGGACTGGATCTTCAATATAACGTTGCGATGGTTCGCCAATTAATTTTAGTTGTCCATCTTTCAGATCCTTAACACCGCCCACATAGTCAACAACTGAAAAGTCTTTAATATTGTAAAACAGTGCGTTCACCGTAAAATCGCGCCGCCAGACATCATCATCAATATCACCATAAACATTGTCACGAATAATACGACCTTCTTCGACACGCCCTGCTCCTTCATCAGAAACATGATGAGGCGCACGAAAAGTCGACACTTCTATTATTTCATCGCCAAAACGAACATGCGCCAGCCTAAAACGCCGACCTATTAATCGGCAATTGCGAAACAATTCTCGTATTTGTTCAGGTTTCGCATCCGTGACGACATCAAAGTCTTTTGGTTCTCTGCCCAAAAGAATATCGCGAACACCACCGCCAACAAGATAAGCCTTATAATCAGCATTCTTTAATCGATACAGGACTTTTAAAGCGCTATCGCTTATGGCTGATCGTGAAATATTATGCTGATCGCGTGGGATGATGGTTGGTTCGATTTTTAACCGGGTAATGTTTGAAGACTTATCAGAGACTGTCATTTATTAATATTTTGAGTACTTTCTATAGGCTCCTATAATAGCGCAGATGAATCATTATTGCTCCTTTCATCAAAAAACCCTGGACTAACTATTAAAATTGGAAAATAAAGACCAAAACCATTGTTCATTACCTCGCCGTTTGGCTGCAATTTTTTATGATACGTTATTACTCATAGCCATTTTCTTTGTTGCTAGTTTTATTCTTTTACCATTAATCGGTGAGACGGGGGTCGAAAGTGGTAATAGTTTTTATAATGTTTTTTTGATACTTCTGGCTTATCTGTACTTTTGTTGGCATTGGGTAAACGGTAGACAAACATTAGGCATGCGTAGCTGGAAAATTGAAGTGTTTAATAAAACAGACTCAACACTCAATTGGAAGCAAGGTAGCTTAAGATACTTTGCTGCTTTATTATCTTTGCTACTTTTAGGACTAGGTTTTATCTGGGCGTTATTTGATAAAGAAAAACTCGCCCTACACGATCGGTTATCTAAAACAAAATTGATTGTTAAAAAATAATTAATTTTAGATGTCTGCTATCGGCCAGCAGCATACATTAATCTAAAGCATTATCAGAAATAATCTCATTAAAATTAACCCCACAATATAGGCAGTGTTTAATACCTCGCTCCTTCTATACTGAAACTAAAGAGAAGTGATTCATAAAATCACTCACACGCCTTTTACACTGAGGGCATTTAATAAAAAAACAAAACCAATAACGCCATTTCAATTACTGAATCCTTTTTATAAGTAATGTCTGCTTAGGATCGTCAGCTGCATCCATCATTTTTAATATTTTTTTACCAACGAGTATGAAATATAAGACAACACAACTATTGTCGGTAACGTCACACTGATAAATGGCGGAATGCCATAAACAACCCCGAGATGTCCGGTTACCTGATTAACAAGATGAAAAGTGACACCGATTAAAGCACCTATAAATACTCGTTTCCCTAGACCTATTGGCCTGCCCTCACACTTAACGACACAGGTTGCCAACAATATCATTGCGATGATTGCAAAAGGATTAATAATTTTTGACCAGAATGCCTGTTCATAAAGTTTGCTGCTTTGATTGTTTGCATTCAGATACTTAATGTAATTGACTAACCCGTACATAGATAAATAACGCGGTTTAATCGTTACCATCTCAATTACTTCAGGGTTTAATAGCGCTTCCCACTCTGCTGTATCATGATGCGTTGATGTAACATGTTGGTCGGATATTTCCGTTCTTTGAATATCACGTAGTATCCATCTGTCCTCATGATACTCAGCGTGTTTGGCACTGATACTGGCTTGTAGTTGATTATCTTCATCAAATTCATAAATATAAATTTGCTCAACTCTATCACCCGGTAAAATTTTTCTGATATTGATGTAATTATTACCATCACGTGACCAGAAACCGTTTTTTGTTTTTAGCGAAATTTGTTTTGTTAAAGCAACAGATCGTTTCTGTTGGGCAACTTGTTCGCTGACTGGCGCGATAACTTCTCCGATTAATACACTGACAACAATAAAGATTATCCCTGTCTTCATTAAAGAATAAGCAAGCTGCAATCTTGATATGCCCGAGGTTCTTATAACAGCAAGTTCACTGGTGTTTGCTAGCATTCCTAACGCTGCCATACTGCCTATCACCGTAGCGATGGGAAACAATTCGTAACTTAATCGAGGAACAGTGAGCAACACATACTGTATCGCTTCCATGACTCCATAATTACCTACGCCTGTATCATCAAGTTGATCGACCAAAGAGAAAAAAGAAAAAATGGCGACAAGGCAAAATAATGCCAACACACTGATAAGCAAAATACTTTTACCGATATAACGATCCAGTATCATCTTCTATCCTTATCGGTCATCGACATCAGCAGCAGGAATAAGCTGATGCTCATCATCATCGTTCATCATCTGTCGGAGTTGCGGCATGTAAAAAAGCAAAAACAATACACCTATTAATATTAAGTGAACCCACCATAAGCCAATGAATGCAGGAATAACATCACGCTTTAATAATGTCTGCGCAATCCCGAGTAAATTACTGTAAATAAGATAAATTGAGATGCCAATAACAAAAGGTGTATAACGACGTTCGTTAGCATGAGATTGCATTAATAAAATAGCCAATATCGATAATAGTAAACAAGATAAGATTAAAGAAATTCTCCATTGAAACTCTGCCTGATGCCTTTTGTTATCTGACACCATAATTTCTGTAGTAGGCAAAGAAGCGAGTTTGCCTGTTGTTGAACTGGCTGAGGCACTCTCTGTCTGGATGG
Organism: Pseudomonadota bacterium; assembly: GCA_038142205.1. Classification (GTDB taxonomy): domain Bacteria; phylum Pseudomonadota; class Gammaproteobacteria; order Eutrophobiales; family Eutrophobiaceae; genus UBA7359. Next base: position 2,046,513 of record JAYQJO010000001.1, read on the forward strand.
CATACGTTTCGTATTCCGTAATTTGATAATCAAGTAAGCCTGGCTCACCAACATAACGACGGCCATCACTAAAAACAGCGTATTTGTTGCCTGATTTAGGATCAACTTTAAAGCGCGCGCTATCCGAAGCTAAGACACCTAGCTTTCCTTCCTGCCTGACCTGTAAAAAAACTTCTTCCATTGAACCTTTTTCCGGAGAAGGGTTTTGCACATAAACAACGCGATCGCCCTGGCTAAATTCTTTAAACTGACCAGCTTTAATACCGGAAATATCAGACTGTTGTTTTGCTCTCTCCTTTAGGTCGTGAATATTCCGTTCTGCCCACGGCGCAAAATACAGGGTAACAACTGAGACAATAAGGCAAAAAACGAGTGCAAAACGCGCCACGACTTTAATTTGAAACACAGTGCTAATGCCCGATGCGGCTAAAATAACGAGTTCTCTATCAGTCGCCATACGTGAAAAAGCGAGAAGCATCGCTATAAGAATAGATACCGGTAAAATTTTCGGTAAGGTTGCCAACATCTTGAAACCGAGCATTAAGAAAACCATATCTGCAGGCAAGCTTCCTTCCGCTGCATCTGCTAAGAAACCAACAAACTTATTACTGGCAAAGACCAATATCAGTAAACTCAGTATCCATAGGAGTTTTTGCAATAATTCCTTATAGATATAATATTGAATAATCAAAAAATAGTACCTTTAATTGAAATACAGCTTTGCTTACTCGAAGATAAATGAATAAACTTGTCAAAAAGTACGGTTTTAATCATTTTTCCCTATTTTTAGCAAAAATCTATGTGATTATGACACGCTTGGCGTATCCACGCTGAATAATATCGTACGTTTTTAATTCATTAAATAACAAATATTTACCAATCGTGATAATCATTTTGGAGTAGTTATGGATTTCAATATAAAAAGTGGCAGCCCTGAAAAACAACGAACCGCCTGTGTCATCGTCGGCGTGTTTGAATCTAGACGACTTTCTGACGCGGCTAAAGCCATCGATGATGCCAGTGATAAACACTTATCTAATTTGATCCGACGTGGTGATATGGAAGGGAATAGAGGCCAATATCTGCTTTTACATAATGTCCCGGGCATGATCGCAGATCGCGTATTACTTATTGGTTGCGGCAAAGAAAGAGAAATAAACGACCGTACTTATCGCAAAATTATTGAAAACAGTATCAAAGCGCTAAACAGCACCGGTTCACTGGAATGCGTAAATTACCTGACTGAATTAACCATCAAAGGACGCGATCACTCGTGGAAAATCCGACAAGCTGTACAGGTTGCTGAACATAGTTTGTATGAATTTAATGAATTAAAAACCAATAAAAAGAAAAACAGACGTCCTTTACGCAAAATTACATTGACAGTTCCAACGCGCAAAGAATTACCGAAAAGCGAAAAAGCAATGAATGAAGGTCGCGCTGTTGCAAACGGTATAAAACTCACTCGTGATCTTGCTAACAGACCTTCTAATGTCTGTACACCTACCTATTTAGCCAAACAAGCGAATGAACTGGCTAAAACGTACCGCTCAATCACGACAACAGTACTCGAAGAAGCGGACATGAAAAAACTTGGGATGGGTTCATTGCTTTCTGTATCTCAAGGTTCAGCTAGACCAGCGAAGCTGATTACAATGGAATATAAAGGTACAAAAAAATCACAAAAACCTATCGTACTTGTTGGTAAAGGTGTCACTTTTGATACCGGTGGCATATCGATTAAACCTTCACCAGGAATGGATGAAATGAAATACGATATGTGTGGCGCAGCTTCTGTTTTCGGAACGGTTTCTGCCGTAGCGGAAGCCGGTTTGCCTATAAATGTTGTTGGCGTCGTTCCGGCTGTTGAAAATATGCCGAGTAGTACAGCAACAAACCCTGGCGATATTTTTACCAGCATGTCCGGTAAGACAATTGAAGTTTTAAATACAGATGCAGAAGGCCGTTTAATACTTTGCGATGCGATTACTTATAGCGAGCGTTTTAATCCATCTGTGGTTATTGATATAGCCACATTAACCGGTGCCTGTGTTATTGCCTTAGGTAAACATGCAACAGGATTACTAAGTAACCATAACCCTTTAGCCAGAGATTTACTTAATGCAGGTGAAGAATCAGGTGACCGCGCATGGCAATTACCCTTATGGGATGAATATCAACAACAATTAAACAGCCCGTTTGCTGATATGGCAAATATAGGTGGACGTGAAGCTGGCACTGTTACAGCGGCCTGTTTCCTATCGCGTTTTGCTGAAAAGTATCATTGGGCACACCTTGATATTGCCGGAACTGCCTGGTTATCTGGTGCAAACAAAGGCGCAACAGGTCGTCCTGTTTCCTTACTAACGCAGTATATTTTTAATCAGATTAAGTAAGCCGGATAATAATTTTCATGTCACGTGTTGACTTTTATATCTTGCCTGAAGGTACTGGCACAGATCGTTTCGCTTGTACAATGGCAAAAAAAGCATGGTCTGCAGGTAACCGCGTGCACATACATACGCAGTCGGAAGAAAATGCGAAAAGCATAGATGACTTACTCTGGACATTCCGTGACATCAGTTTTATTCCGCATGAAATATACGGTGGTTCAGTAAGCGAAGAGACACCCGTTACCATAGGTTTTGGAAAGAGTTTTCCTGAAGCATCACAAGTTATCATCAATCTAGATAAAGAAATCCCGGGGTTTGTAAATAAATTTGAACGTATTGTTGAAATTGTCGGTGGCGATGAAACAACAAAACAATTTGCACGACAACGGTATAAGCAATATAAAAGCGGTGATTTTGAAACACATGATCACAAGATAACAAACACACAAGATTATGGTTGATTCAAAAAACAACCCTGACGGTTCATTACCTGCACAAGGACAGGATAATTTAATCAATCAAATTGATGAGCTTGAAAACCTGCTTGCAGAAAAAAAGGCTGAAGCTCAGCAAATACAGGAAAAACATCAGCTGGAGCGGCAACAAGAACCAGCTTTACCAAGACTGACTGTGGGTACAGACGGTATTCCTGTTTTAGTCGAGGCTGTTACTAAAGAGGATCTTTTTACTCATGAAAACCCTGCAAATGATAAAAAAGATGAACCGTATAAAAATGATGAATTTATTAATCAAATAATTGATAAGATTGATAAAGAAATATCTGAAGACCTTGATGAATTAATTCTTATGCTCAAAGACAGCATTATTGACGAAGTTAAAACGCGTTTATTACAAGAATTAAAAACCAACAAAGACAACTCAAACAAAAATATATAAGAAGATCGCTTTATACATGGAAAAAACTTATAGCCCTGAATCGATAGAAAAGAAGTGCTACGAAAACTGGGAAAAGAAAAACTACTTCGCTCCAAGCAACAATAATAACGATGCCTACTGCATTATGCTGCCCCCACCAAATGTGACGGGCAGCTTGCACATGGGTCATGCGTTTCAACAAACATTAATGGACGTGTTAACTCGTTATCGTCGTATGAAAGGTGATGACACCTTATGGCAGTGTGGTACTGATCATGCAGGTATTGCAACGCAGATGGTTGTCGAACGGCAACTTCAGGAAAAAGAAGTTTCCCGTCATGATCTAGGCCGAGAAAAATTTATAGATGCAGTTTGGGACTGGAAAGAGCATTCAGGCAATACCATTACACGGCAATCGCGTCGGCTTGGCACATCAATGGACTGGTCTCGCGAACGTTTTACCATGGATGACGGTTTATCCGATGCAGTAAAAGAGGTTTTTGTCCGTTTATATGAAGAAGAATTAATTTACCGCGGTAAACGTTTGGTCAACTGGGATCCGGTTTTACATACCGCCATTTCCGATCTTGAAGTTATATCCGAAGAAGAAAATGGTCATCTTTGGCACATGCGTTATCCATTAAAAGACCCTGTTGATGATCTTGAATACATCGTCGTCGCAACGACAAGACCGGAAACCATGTTAGGTGATGCGGCTGTTGCAGTTCACCCTGATGATGAACGCTATAAAAACCTTGTCGGTAAAGAAGTGTTATTACCGTTAACAGATAGAACTTTACCGGTTATTGCAGATGATTATGTCGATCCTGAATTCGGAACCGGTTGTGTAAAGATTACGCCGGCACATGACTTTAATGACTATGAGATGGGGCAGCGACATAATCTTGAGAAAATAAACATCTTTACGATTGATGCAGCTATTAATGATGAAGCACCTGAAAAGTATCGCGGACTCGATCGTTATGATGCACGTAAACAAATTGTCGCAGACTTAGAAGCTCAAGATTTACTGGAAAAAATTGATGACCATAAGTTAATGGTACCGCGTGGCGATCGATCACATGCCGTTGTCGAACCCTACTTAACGGACCAATGGTATGTAAAAATCCAACCGCTTGCTGATCCGGCAATCAAAGCCGTTGAGGACGGTGACATTAAATTTGTTCCGGGTAACTGGGACAAAACCTACTTTGAATGGATGCGCAATATCGAAGATTGGTGTATTTCACGTCAACTCTGGTGGGGACATCGTATCCCGGCATGGTATGACGCTAAAGGTAATATTTATGTTGGTCGCGATGAAAATGAAGTACGAGAAAAAAATAATCTCGGTGATGTTGAATTAAAGCAAGATGAAGATGTTTTAGACACCTGGTTTTCTTCTGCATTGTGGCCGTTTTCAACACTCGGCTGGCCGGAAAAAACACCAGAGCTTGATAAGTTTTATCCAACCAGCGTACTCGTTACCGGTTTCGACATTATCTTCTTCTGGGTTGCACGCATGATCATGATGGGCTTGAAGTTCATGGGCGATGTACCCTTCAAGGAGGTTTATATACATGGATTGGTTCGAGATTCCGATGGACAGAAAATGTCCAAATCGAAAGGTAATGTCATCGACCCCTTGGATATTATTGATGGTATTGATTTAGAAGCCTTAGTTGCCAAACGTACCAGCGGTTTGATGCAACCACAGATGGCAAAGAAAATCGAAAAAGCAACGCGCAAACATTTCCCAGAAGGTATTGCCGCTTACGGAACAGACTCGCTGCGTTTTACTTTTGCAACGATGGCAACGCAAGGCAGGGATATTCGTTTTGATATTTCGCGTATAGAAGGTTACAGAAACTTTTGTAATAAAATCTGGAACGCCACGCGTTACGTCATGATGAGCCTGGAAAATCAGGATATAGATATCAACAATGGCGATAAAGAGTTTGGTCTTGCTGAACGTTGGGTTAATACAGCGCTTGCCAACGTTATTACTGCCACCCATGAAGGCATGCGCACCTATCGATTCGATCTCGCATCACACGCGTTGTATGAATTCACCTGGGATCAATATTGCGACTGGTATCTTGAATTATCCAAGACAACCTTAAACAACGCTCAAGCTAGTGAAGCAGAAAAACGCGGCACCTTGTATACATTAATTAATATACTTGAAACCTTGCTGCGTGCCTTACATCCTTTTATACCTTTTATTACCGAAGAACTTTGGCAACGCGTTGCACCTTTAATCGAAAAACAAGGTGAAAGCATTATGCTCGAAGCTTTTCCGAGAGAAGTCGACCTAGAAAGCGATAAAGTTGCAGCTAATCAAATTGAATGGGTTAAGTCATTTATATTAGGTGTACGTCGTATCCGTGCAGATAGAGATATCTCACCAAATAAAGCGCTCAATGTTTTTGTTCGTAATGGAACGGATGAGGAACAAGCATGTTTGCTGGATAACAAAAACTACATTCAATCACTTGGAAAAATTGAATCGATTAGTGAAGCTGAGGGTGACATGGACGATGCAATTATGGCACTGGCTGGTGAGATGACCTTGCTTGTTCCGTTAGCTGATATTATTGACCCTGAAGCGGAACATAAAAGAGTCACGAACGTACTTGAGAACCTCGATAAGAAAAAATCAGGTTTAGAAAATCAACTGGCGAATACAAACTTTGTTGAACGCGCGCCAAAAGATGTAGTCGAAGGTGTCAAACAACAACTAGCTGATATACTAAACGAAATTAAAACCTATCAGGAACAATTGGAATCTATTTCCAAACTATTAATACAATAATGTTTAGCACCATAAAAGAAGAAATAGAAGTCGTCTTTGAACGCGACCCTGCGGCACGTTCTGTACTTGAAACGATCTTTACTTGCCCCGGTTTTCAGGCAATTCTATTTCATCGGCTTAATCACTGGCTTTGGAAAAGAAAGTTATATTTAATCGCACGTATAACAGCACATATTGCTCGCTTTATGACAGGTATTGAAATTCACCCGGGTGCTGTTGTGGGTAACCGTTTTTTTATTGATCACGGTATGGGTATTGTTATCGGTGAAACGGCTGAAATTGGTAATGATGTTTCAATCTATCATGGCGTCACGTTAGGCGGTACAACCTGGAACAAAGGCAAACGTCACCCAACGCTTAAGGATAATGTTGTTATTGGTGCCGGGGCAAAAGTATTGGGACCCATTACTGTTTCTGAAGGTGCGCGTATTGGTTGTAATGCAGTCGTTGTTAAAGATGTGCCTGCTGATGCAACAGTTGTTGGTGTGCCCGGGCATATTATTGTGAATAAAGATCCTGAAGATAAATCAGCTAATCGCGAAGCAATGGCCAAAAAAATTGGCTTCGAAGCGTATGCAGAAAGTAAAGACATGTCTGATCCAGTACAAAACGCACTGGATGCCATGCTCGATCATATGCACAAGGTTGAAAAAGAACTTGAAGAATTAAAAAAGAAATAAAGTATGACCAAGCATAAAGATCCTAACTTATTTCAAATTGCCTTTAGCTTACTGGCATCATTCTTTGGCGTACAAAGTCAGAAAAACATGGATCGCGATGAAGCCTATATCGAAAAACATGGCATTAAAGTTTATATCATCATCGGCTTCTTTCTGGTCTTATGTTTACTCGTTTCACTCTATACCTTGGTGAAAATCATTCTTCATTTTGCTATGTAAGCTTTTTTCTTATTAAATTATCCATAATCCCACTCTATTTCATCTACTGGGACCATATAAAAAGTGTAAAACTCTACGAGAACCAGATATACGTTTAAAAGAAAATCTGACGATGAAAATCAGTAAGCTTAGTAACTTATGTTAAAACACTTATCTAATCCGCACATCACCTTCTCGTCGTGTTGGGGCATCAATGGCTAAGAAGGTCAGCGGGTGTTCAAGAATTTGAATGACTTCATGATCAACCCCTCTCTCCCAAAAAACAAAATCACCCGCACCGGCTTCAAAAGGTTTATCACCATTAATACTGAATAATGCACGACCGGATTCGATTTTAAGGTAAGTTGATGAATATGCATGATTGTGACGAGGAACAGGATTATAAACACGAAACACCCTGATTCCAGTTTCACCGTTATCGACTAAGCGAACTTCGACAAATGGTTTAATACTTGTTTCAGGTAATGAATCAATTGCAGCATTTACATTAAAGCTCCCATAAGCTTTTGGTTCTTGCGCGAATGATATTTTTGTCGCTAATAGCATCGTACTAATTAATAAAATAGATGTTAAATGCTGTTTCATAGTTTATCTCCCTAAAAAAGACTCGATGTAGATTTTATTGTTTCGTTTCTCCATTGTAGAAACTAAGCAATTACCGTCATTTCATTAAGCGGGAACTCTTCAACTGCACCATCAGTTGCAGTCATATAGTCTTTTATATGTTGAGTATCCATATGTTGTTGCCAAAGTTCACGAGACTCCCAGTTCTCATAAAATAAAAAGTGAGTAGCGTTTTCATTATCTTGGTGTAAGTCGTAATTGATACAACCTTTTTCAGCACGTGTAACATCAATAAGCTTTAACAGTTCACTCTTCACCAACTCAACTTGATCTACTTTAGCTTTAATATTTGCAATAATTGTTAATTTATCCATCTTTATACCTCTTCTATTTATAATTAATGAACTATATAACTTCAAAAAGCTTCTAATACGACTTTCCTGATTCTAAATCAGTATGTGCTATTTTAAGGTTTCCTGCATTGATAACGCCAAGATTTTTACTCGCAGTAGTTTGTATATAACCTTGATCGATTAATCCAGACACTCGATTTAACAAGCGACTTTGTTCGTCTATATCTTGCGCATTAAACATGGAACGCGCAAACATAAATTCCCAATGTAAAGACAAGCTCTTCATTTTTAATGTGGTAATCGTACTTCAAATGATGGCGATTCAGTCAAACGTTGGTGTGTTGCAGGCAAGAGGTTAGCATTTCCGAGCCGGCAATCGATCACACCTGCGGTGCGGTTACTTAGAGATAGTTTTAGAAAAAAATGTAAAGACACCCTAAATCAGCTAGTTATTAAAGGTCTCTTGGACGATAGTTCATTAACTTAAAGTAAATTTGGCATTAATACTTAAAACCAGCCTTACATATATCCAATTACATACTTCATTATTTTTTAAATCCTTTAAATAATTGATTTTTAAAGATTTATAAATGAGAACTATTCCCAAGTAAATTAGTCAACTATTTACTTGACTAAAATACTAGGGTATGTGACTCTTCACGCCCTTTTCGGGTTTATTAATAGAGAATCTGACAATGAAAATGACAACCAAAGGCAGGTATGCAGTAACTGCAATGCTGGATCTAGCGTTACACGATAGCGATGGTCCTGTCAGTCTTGCGGAAATCTCGCAACGCCAGGAAATTTCTCTCACCTATCTGGAACAATTATTTAGCAAACTTAAAAAGCATGGTCTAATTGAAAGTGCGCGCGGTCCGGGCGGCGGCTATCGTCTGGCTCACGATACTGATGACATAAGCATCGCAAAAATTGTGTATTCCGTAGATGAACCTGTCGATGTGACGCGTTGCGGTGGGCAACAAAATTGTCAGGGAGAAGAACGCTGCTTAACACACGATCTATGGATGGAATTAAACCGACATATTTCAGATTTCCTGAATGGCCTCACACTGGCTGATTTAATTCAACGTAACAACGTAAAACAAGTATCTGAACGACAAGATATTGCAGTAATGCAAATGCAAAAATACTAAAACGAATATTATGAATAACGAATCAACAATAAACTTGACAGACAGCGCTAAAGTAGATTTATTAAAAGTGCTGGCAAAAGATGAAATCGGCATAGGCTTACGTCTTGGCGTTAAAACAACCGGTTGTTCCGGTTATCAATATGTCATTGGTACAGCCAAAGAAATTAATAACGATGACCAACAGCTTGAATCAAATGGCGTAAAGATCATCATCGACAAACAAAGCTTGCCTTATCTCGCTGGCACTGAACTTGATTTTACGCGCGAAGGCCTGAACTCCGGTTTTAAATTTAAAAACCCGAACGTACAGGAATCCTGTGGTTGCGGTGAAAGTTTCAGTCTAAAAGAAGACACAGAGGATAAATAACCATGTCGACGAATACTGAAAATATGGAAGAACTGGTTAGTAAAGATTATGAGCACGGCTTTGTTACAGATATTGATACCGATACCGTTGAGCCCGGTCTTAATGAAGATGTCATTGCCTTTATTTCTAAAAAGAAAGAAGAGCCTGAATGGCTGCTTGAATGGCGTTTAAAGGCCTACCGTCAGTGGTTAACAATGGACGACCCAAGTTGGGCGCACCTTGATATTGAGCCAATTGATTATCAAGCAATCTCTTATTACTCCGCACCTAAATCAAAAGAAGACGGCCCCAAAAGCCTTGATGAAGTTGATCCAAAATTATTAGAGACCTATGAAAAACTGGGCATACCGCTACAGGAACAAAAAATGCTCGCTGGCGTTGCCGTTGATGCTGTCTTCGATAGTGTTTCTGTTGCGACAACATTCAAAGGCAAACTTGCCGATGCTGGCGTTATCTTTTGCTCTTTTTCTGAAGCGGTCAAAGACTACCCTGACTTAGTAAAAAAATATCTCGGTTCGGTCGTACCCGCGGCAGATAATTATTTCGCAGCATTAAATTCGGCTGTCTTTACTGATGGTTCATTTGTCTATATTCCAAAAGGCGTACGTTGTCCAATGGAATTATCCACTTACTTTCGTATTAATGCTTCTAACACCGGACAATTCGAACGCACATTAATTGTTGCTGATGAAGCAAGTCATGTCAGTTATCTTGAAGGTTGTACTGCACCCATGCGTGATGAAAACCAGTTACACGCTGCTGTTGTTGAATTGGTCGCACTGGAAGATGCAGAAATAAAATATTCAACAGTACAGAATTGGTATCCCGGTGATGAAAACGGGGTTGGTGGCATTTATAACTTTGTGACCAAACGTGCCGACTGCCGCGGCAATAACTCAAAAGTATCCTGGACTCAGGTTGAAACAGGTTCAGCTATCACGTGGAAATACCCAAGCTGTATTTTAAAAGGTGATAACTCGATCGGTGAATTTTATTCTGTTGCAGTAACGAACAACCTACAACAAGCGGATACGGGCACGAAGATGATTCATATTGGTAAAAATACCAGTAGTACAATTGTTTCCAAAGGTATCTCGGCAAAGCGAGCACAACAATCTTATCGCGGCCTGGTAAAGATTAGTAAAAGCGCGGAAAACGCCAGAAACTATACGCAATGTGATTCCTTATTAATGGGCGATGAATGTGGCGCGCATACCTTCCCGTATATCGAAGCAAAAAACTCTTCAGCAACAATTGAACATGAAGCAACCACTTCAAAGATTAGTGACGACCAATTGTTTTACTGTTTACAACGCGGTATTGCTGAAGAAGATGCGGTTAACATGATCGTAAATGGTTTTTGTAAAGAAGTGTTTAAAGAATTACCCATGGAGTTTGCTGTTGAAGCACAAAAGCTTCTTGGTATTACGCTCGAAGGCGCAGTCGGTTAAAGAATTATTATTTTTTTAGGTATATACAATGTTAGATATAAAAGATTTACATGCGAAAGTTGAAAATAAAGAAATACTGAAAGGATTAAACTTCAGTGTTAAAGCCGGTGAAGTCCATGCCATCATGGGCCCGAACGGCTCAGGTAAAAGTACACTGGCAAATGTACTTGCTGGTCGAAACGGTTATAACGTAACTAATGGTAGCGTTGAGTACGAAGGTAAAGACTTACTCGAACTTTCTCCGGAAGAACGTGCATGGGCAGGCGTATTCCTCGCATTTCAATATCCAGTAGAAATTCCTGGCGTGAACAATGTTTATTTATTAAAAGCAGCGGTTAACGCGATTCGTAAATCACGCGGTGAGCAGGAACTGGATGCTGTTGAGTTCTTAAGCCTCGTTAAAGAAAAAATGAAACTGGTTAAGATGAAAGAAGACTTGCTTAGCCGTTCGGTAAACGAAGGCTTCTCCGGCGGCGAGAAAAAGCGTAATGAAATTTTCAAATGGCCGTACTTGAACCAAAGCTTGCTATTCTTGATGAAACCGACTCAGGTCTTGATATTGATGCATTAAAAATTGTTTCTGAAGGCGTTAATAGTTTACGTAATGAAGAGCGTTCTATCATTTTAGTCACGCACTATCAACGTTTACTCGATTACATTAAACCTGATTATGTTCATGTATTAAGTAACGGAAAGATTATTAAATCCGGTGGCCCTGAACTTGCGCTTGAGCTTGAAGAAAAAGGTTACGACTGGATTCTTGAGACAGAAGCAGCATGAACAAAGACAGCACAAACATTCAACAGTACCTCAATGATTTTGAGAAACTGGATGATAATGTCAAAGCCGACTGGTTTTCAGAACAACGCCAATCTGCTCTGAAACTTTTTCAAGAAACTGGTTTTCCTCGCACACGTCAAGAAAACTGGAAATATACGGACACGCGTCCGATTGCTAAAAAAACATTTTCTAGCCTGGAAAGTGAGCCTGTATCTATTAGCACTGATGAAATAAGTAACATTAGATTTAAAGATCTGGATAGTTATGAACTTGTTTTTGTTAATGGTGTTTATTCTGAAGAACATTCAAATATTAATAATTTGCCTGAAGCTGTCATCATAGAAAATATGGCAACAGCTTTGGCAAAAGACAACGACCTGCTTGCAAAACATTTAGCGCAGTATGCAGACAGTAACATTAGCCCATTCACTGCACTGAACACAGCATTCATCCAACATGGCACATATATCAATGTTCCTAAAAATACTGTTCTTAAAAAACCAATTACTATTTTTTATCTGGCAAAAAATAATGGCCAGGCATTTGCCAGCCACCCTCGTAATTTAATCGTCATGGGTGAACACTCTGAAGCAACGTTGATTGAAAACTATATTGGTCTTGATGATGCGGATTACTTTACCAACGCTGTGACAGAAGTATCTTTATCAGCATCAGCAATATTAAAGCATTACAAAATACAACAGGAAAGTTTAAATGCTTATCACATCGGCAACCTGAACGTCATGCAAGATAAGGATAGCCGATTGGAATCAAACTCCGTTTCCCTTGGTGGTTCATTAGTTCGTAACGATATACATGGGCAACTTGCTGCAGAAGGCGCAGAGATCATCATGAACGGTTTATATATGACGAATGACAGACAACACGTTGATAACCATACGCGCGTAGATCACTTAAAACCCAATACACATAGTTCAGAGAATTATCGCGGCGTACTCAATGGTAGAAGCCGTGCTGTGTTTAACGGCAAAGTTGTTGTACACCCAAAAGCACAGAAGATTGAAGCATATCAAGACAATGCCAACTTGCTGTTGTCTGATGATGCAGAAATCGATACCAAACCGGAATTGGAAATCTATGCTGACGATGTTAAATGCAGTCATGGTGCGACTGTTGGTCAACTGGATGAGAATGCAATGTTCTATCTCCAATCACGTGCAATCGATGAAGATACAGCACGTAGCTTATTAACCTTTGCTTTTGCTGATGAGGTTATAAGAGATATTAGCTTTTCACCAGTTAGAAATCGTCTTGAATATTTAATTGTTGGCCAATTACCTGAAGCCGATTTAATTCGTGAGTTTACCAATGAATAATCAAAACACTGCCACAACCATGAATGCTGATGTACCGGCTTTTGATGTTGAAAAAGTACGTGCGGACTTTCCTATTCTGCAACAACAGATTAATGACAAACCACTGGTCTATCTTGATAACGCGGCGACAGCTCAAAAGCCAAAACAGGTTATTGAAACGCTAGATAAGTATTATCGTGAATATAATTCTAATATTCATCGTGGCGTACATACACTAAGCGAGAAAGCAACAGCTGTATATGAAGGCGCAAGAGACAAAGTTAAAGACTTTATTAATGCTGACTCAACAAAAGAAGTTATTTTTGTTCGCGGCACAACAGAAGCCATTAATCTGGTTGCACAAAGCTTTGGGCACAGCACACTCACTGCTGGCGATGAAGTTATTATCACCGAACTTGAGCATCATTCTAATATTGTTCCCTGGCAATTAATTTGTGAACAAACAGGAGCAACATTGCGTTATGTTCCAATTAACGATGCAGGTGAATTAATACTGGAAGAGTACGAAAAACTGCTTAATGAAAAAACTCGTATTGTCGCAGTTGGCCATATTTCAAATGCGCTCGGTACCATTAACCCGATTAAAACGATGATTGATAAGGCCCATGCAGTTGGCGCCAAAGTATTAGTCGATGGCGCACAAGCTGTACCGCACACCAGCGTTGATGTTAAAGAGCTCGGTTGTGACTTTTATGTATTCTCAGGACATAAATTATTTGGCCCTACGGGGATAGGTGTTCTTTACGGTAAAGAATCATTACTAGATGCTATGCCCCCATATCAAGGTGGTGGCGACATGATTCAGACGGTTTCTATGTCGAAATCAACTTACAATACTTTGCCGCACAAATTTGAAGCAGGTACGCCGCATATAGCAGGTGTGATAGGTTTAGGCGCAGCTATTGATTATGTCAATGAACTCGACTTCGAATTAGCAGCCAAGTATGAAAATGAACTGCTTGATTATGCAAACACACAAGCTGCTCAAATTTCTGGTATTAACTTTGTTGGTACTGCAAAAAACAAAACCAGTATTCTTTCTTTTACCTTAGGCAGAATTCATCCGCATGATATTGGCACCATTCTGGATGACGAGGGTGTTGCAATACGTGCAGGACATCACTGCGCTATGCCTGTAATGGAACGTTTTGCTATTCCGGCTACCGCACGCGCTTCGTTTGCTTTTTATAACACCCGCGAAGAAGTTGATGCATTAATTGAAGCTATCGATAAATGTAAAAATATTTTCGGCTAAGGTAATAACACATGTTTGATCTTAAAGACCTCTATCAGGAAGTGATTGTTGACCACAATCGCAGTCCGCGTAATTTTGGCAAGCTTGCCGGCGCGAATAAAACATTGGAAGGTTTTAATCCATTATGTGGTGATAAATTAACCTTATATTTAAAAACAGATGGTGTTGTAATTGAAGATATTGGTTTTGATGGTAGCGGTTGTGCAATCTCTGTTGCTTCTGCTTCATTAATGACCGAAGCAATGAAAGGCAAAACCATGGAAGATGCGGAAAAATTATTTAATGTTTTTCATGACTTAATTACAACTGATGAAGAAGCAGACATAGAAAAGCTGGGGAAGCTCGCTGCATTAGCTGGCGTAAAGGCCTATCCAGCTAGAGTAAAATGCGCTTCACTGTGTTGGCATACACTGCATTCAGTTATCGAAGGTAAAACAACACCGGTTCATACAGAATAAGTTAGTCAGGTACTTTTTAGATGCAAGAAAATAAACCAATAACGCTGGAACGTGACTGCGATGCAGTATTAATTCCAGTCGGCACCCCTATAAATTTACCCGAAGGTAGTGTTGTTTTAATTACGCAAGCACTCGGCGGCAGTTATACCGTAAATGTAAATGGCAACCTTGCACGTATAGACGCAAAGAATGCCGATGCATTAGGTTTTGAAGTTGAAAACAATGCTGACGAAACTATTGATAAAGAAATAACCGGTGATGGTTCAGTTGATGAAGACTTGGTCTGGGATCAAATGCGTACTTGTTATGATCCGGAAATACCTATCAATATTGTTGAACTTGGTCTTATCTATGAATGTCATGTTACACCTCTCGGCGCCGATGGTAATCAGGTTGATATTGTTATGACATTAACAGCAGCAGGTTGTGGTATGGGTGAATTTTTGGCTGATGATGTCCGAACAAAAGTATTAACTGTTCCTAATGTCACACGAGTTAATGTTGAAGTAACTTTTGAACCGCCCTGGAATCAGGAGATGATGTCAGAGGCGGCGCGACTCGAAACAGGCATGTATTAAAAATACTTAGCACAACTATTAGGTTAGGCTACTCTCCGTTAAATTTGAACTCAAAATACTTAATGTACTGAATATGTACACTCCGCTTTTTCGATCAAATTTAACGGAGACTAGCCTTCACACATCAGGTTGTGCAAAGCACTTTAAAAATAAAAAGTTAAAATATTATTTTTTAGGAGAAACTTTGTGGCAGGTTGGTTTAATGTTGCACCGGAAGAAGAGTTAACGCCGGGTAAATCAAAACTGGTGGATGTTGATAACGTCATGGTTGCTGTTTTCAATCTTGATGGTGAATATTATGCAATCGAAGATGTTTGCACGCATGATGGTGCACCAATGTTGGGTTGTGGTCTGGAACCGGAAAAAGTTGTTGATGGCGCAGAACTGGTTTGCCCTCGTCATGGTGCACGTTTTTGTGTAAAAACCGGCGAAGCGTTAACGCCCCCGCTTATGAACCCACGCCGACTTTCCCGATTAGAGTCGAAGATGGCATGGTACAGGTTAGCGATCCACGTTGGGATTAATCACATTATAAAAACGCGCTTTTTTATTAATGCTATGCAAATGGGCAAAATTTCATCTTTTAGTTAAAAAAATAGCCTAAATAACTGCTTTTCATACAGAATATTCGTTTTGACAATTTAATTCGATTCATCGAGCACGTATAATCTCGCGTTTATTAATATTAGCTCTTGCAGGAGACCACTGTAACAATGGCATTAGAAAGAACACTGACAATAATTAAACCCGATGCGGTTGCCAATAATCACATTGGAAACATTAACGCCTTAATAGAAAAAAGCGATTTACGCATCATTGCTGCGAAAATGATACATTTACCCGCCAGCGATGCTGAAGAACTCTATATCGAACACCAAGGACGCCCCTTTTATAATTCGCTGCTAGACTATATGACCTCGGGTCCAGTTTTGGTACAGGTTATTGAAGGTGAAAACGCGGTTAAAACGCTTCGTGACTTGATGGGCGCAACCGTACCGAAAGAAGCTAAAGTTGGTACGATCCGTAATTTATATGCTGTTCTGGACTTTGTTGGCGATGCACTTGAAAACGCAATTCATGGCTCAGACAGTGTCGAAAGCGCAGAAAGGGAAATAAACTTTTTCTTTAAAGAAACTGAAATTTGTCCGAGGACCCGTTAGCAATATAAAAATGACTGATAAAGTTAACTTACTTGATTATGATCGAAGATCTCTGGAGTCTTTTTTTACAGAGATCGGCGATAAATCATTTCGTGCGCAACAAGTACTAAAATGGATTTACCATCAAGGCACTGTTGATTTTAACGAAATGACAAATTTGAGTAAGTCACTTCGAGCTAAACTTGAACAGCACACTTCTATTAAAGCACCCAGAATTAAAAGCGAACAAAAATCAGCTGATGGCACTTATAAATGGCTAATCGAGATTGATGGTGGTAATTCAGTAGAAACTGTTTTTATTCCGGAAAGCGATCGTGGCACGCTTTGCATTTCATCCCAAGTGGGTTGTCCGCTTGAATGTAAGTTTTGTTCTACCGGCCAACAAGGTTTTAATCGAAACCTGAGTACCAGTGAAATTATCGGCCAGGTCTGGGCAGCAAATAAAGCACTAGGTTACTTTGAAAATGATAAGCGTATTATTACTAATATTGTTTTTATGGGTATGGGTGAACCCCTGCTTAATTACGATAATGTTTTAAAAGCAATTAACCTGCTAACAGATGACCTTGGTTTTGGTCTTGCACGTCGTCGCGTTACAGTTAGTACATCAGGCATAGTTCCGGAAATTGATCGTTTAAAAGATGATAGTAATGTCAGTCTTGCCATTTCACTACATGCCAGCAATAATGAATTGCGAAATGACATTGTTCCGATCAATCGTTCTTATCCAATGGTCGAATTACTAAAAGCATGCAAACGTTTTACAGAAGCAAGGGATAACGAACCAATAACCATTGAGTACGTTATGCTAAAAGGTGTCAATGATAGTACACAAGATGCAAAAAACCTTGTTAAGTGTCTAAAGGGTATACCTTCGAAAGTAAATTTAATCCCATTCAACACTTTCCCCGGAACTAATTACGACTGCTCTGACATTAAAGCTATCAATTCATTTAGAGATATCTTGATTGGCTCTGATATCTTTACCATCACCCGCAAAACTCGTGGTGATGATATTGACGCAGCTTGCGGCCAACTTGTAGGCAAGGTTATGGCGAAAGCGGCGAGACACCAGAAAAACAGGGTGAGATTGAACTAATGCAAAGGGTTAACCCATTGGCCTTTTTATTATTGATAGCTGTATTACTGCTCGGTGCATGTAATACACCGATTAATCCGTCATCCAGTCAAAATATTCGTCCCTCACACGTTACCAACGAAGTCGCTGCTGCAAATTTGAACCTGGGCATTGCTTATTTAAAAGAAGGCAAATATGAAGAAGCCTTAATAAAACTGAAAAAAGCGCGTGAAGCCGATCCGGCGCACCCGTCAATATATAATGTTCTTGGTTTGCTTTATCAACAAATCAAAGACTATGACAAAGCTGAAAAACACTTTAAAAAAGCATTAAGCTTTGATGATAGAAACTCATCGACATTAAATAATTATGGCAACTTTCTTTGCCAGCAAAATCGCATTGAAAAAGCATTGGAAACCTTTTCAAAGGCGGCAGATAACCCGCTTTATCAAACACCTGAGCTCGCCATAACAAATGCTGGCTTATGTTTGTACAATAACAATAGAAAAGAAGAAGCCAAGGTTAAGTTTCAGGAAGCTTTGAAAATAAACCCAAGAATTCCACAAGCTTTAATCAAGATGTGTGAGCTTTCTGTCGATGACTTTAATTACCTGTCTGCTCGCGGATACTTGCAACGGTTTCAGCAGGTTTCTCGTCATAATGCGCGCAGCCTATGGTTAGGAATTCAAATAGAGCGGGAACTCGGTGATAAAGATGCTGTTTCCAGCTATGCTTTATTACTTAAGAACTCTTTTCCTGATTCTGATGAAGCAGAAGCACTATTAAATTCAAAGGCTCAATAATGGCTGAGTCATCAACAAATACGAATCAGGATATGTTCGAGACGCCCGGACAACTACTGCGTTTGCAACGTGAAAAAATGGGACTTTCTGCGGAAGACATCGCAAAACGAGTCCATCTTGATATCAAAATTATTGAAGCGATAGAGGCTGATAGTGAAGATGACCTTCCTTCAGCAATTTATGTCCGGGGTTATTTACGCAGTTACGCTAAAACCGTTGGTGCCGATGCTGATGAGATTATTGAGATTTATAATAGCGGTACACCACCAGCACTACCTGAAATACTGCCGGAAGTTAAGCCACCAACTCAAGTAAGTAGCAATGACAAACCTGTCAAAGCATTTACTTATTTATTAACCCTTGGTCTCGCACTGCTATTGCTAATCTGGTATCAAAGTAATTTCGTTGTAGAAATAAATACAGGAAAAGAAACGAATTCAAATAGCGAAACAGAAATTAATGGAGTTGATATAAATTACGAGATAATCAATCATGATGACACATCATGGCAGTCGCTTGATATTTCAAAAGAAGAAACTGTAGAACCCGAGCTATCAGCAATACTTGAAACAACCGAAGAAAATAGTTTGCTAAAACTACAGTCTTTTAACGAAGAACAAACTATTGAAATTACTACAATAGAGGGTATTGAGCTTGAGCTAAACGAAGAAACAGTTGCCGCAGGTAACGATACCATTGTCATGGAACTATCAGATGATTCATGGATAGAAATTCTGGATAAAAATAATAATAAGGTGTTTTTCGATCTAGCTAAGGCTGGGGAAACATATACATTAAAAGGCAACTCACCATTTGAAGTACTTTTAGGTTTTGCAAAAGGGGTTAGCTTAACTTTTAATAGAGAAGTCGTTGATTTCAAATCACACACAAAAAATGGCATTGCCCATTTTACTCTTCCCGAATAATTTTTTATCCATCTAATTTTGAGGGCTGTAAATGGCTAAGTTACAAGCGGTTCGTGGTATGCACGACATACTCATGCAAGATACCCCGCGTTGGCACTATCTGGAAGAAACCATACAGAATATTCTGAGCCAATATGGTTATCAGGAAATACGTTTACCTATTGTCGAGAAAACAGAACTGTTCAAACGTTCTATTGGCGATAATACCGATATCGTTTCCAAAGAAATGTACAGTTTTGAAGACCGCAATGATTCCAGTTTAACACTCAGACCAGAAGGCACAGCAGGATGTGTACGTGCTGGTATTGAACATGGTTTATTTCATAACAAAACGCAACGGCTCTGGTATGCCGGCCCGATGTTTCGCCATGAGCGTCCGCAAAAAGGAAGACAAAGACAATTTCATCAAATTGGTATAGAAGCATTTGGCTTTAACGGACCTGATATTGACGCAGAACAAATATTAATGTGCGCAAGACTCTGGCAAGCGTTAGGGTTGAATGAACTCAGCCTGGAAATAAACTCATTAGGTACGACTGAATCACGAGCAGCATATCGTTCGACTTTGGTAGATTACTTTTCATCACATAAAGATCAGCTCGATGAAGACAGCCTAGTCAGACTTGAGCAAAACCCCTTGCGCATTCTCGATAGCAAAAACCCAGAAATGAAAAGTTTAATCGCAGAAGCACCTACTCTGGATAAACATCTGGACACGGAGTCTGCTGAACACTTTGCAGAGCTGAAAGATATACTTAACACTGCTGAACTGAAATATACTGTCAATCCTAGGCTGGTCAGAGGACTGGATTATTATGGTAGAACAGTTTTTGAATGGATAAGCAATCAACTTGGAGCACAGGGAACTGTCTGTGCGGGTGGTCGTTATGATGGACTTGTTGAGCATCATGGCGCACCAGCAACGCCTGCCGTTGGTTTTGCAATTGGATTGGAGCGTTTAATGGAATTAGCTAATTTTGAAAACATGGCTGATAACGCACCTCATATCTATCTGCTTATATCTGGAGAAAAAGCAATCAAACCAGGACTATTATTAGCAGAGCAGTTACGTAATAAAATATCTAAGATTAGGGTCTTAAGTCACTGTGGCGGAGGCAGTTTCAAAAGCCAGTTCAAGAAAGCAGATAAATCTGGTGCTCAATTGGCTCTCGTTCTTGGAGAAGATGAGCTAGAAAATAATCAACTAACAGTCAAATATTTGCGCTCTGAAGAGCCGCAAACCGTTGTTAAGTGGGCAAATTTGACTGATTTCCTGTGTAGTTCGCTACAAATACAGTAATAAAGCGAAAATACCGCGCTATAAGACTAAACAAACGTAAAAGCCACGTTATAATGTGCGCCCTTTTGTGGGCAAACGTTATCTACAAAAAAATTATTGTTAGCAAAGTGCTTTAAAAAAGAGTGTATTTTTAATGTGCTTTTGGGAGATTTAAGAAGTGAGTGATTACAGAACCGACGAAGAACAAGCCGAAGCGCTGAAAAAATGGTGGAACGAAAACGGTAAATTTATAATAGCCGGTATCGTCATTGGTCTCGGTGCGATATTTGGCTGGCGCGGCTACAGCACACATCTAACTCAACAAGCTCTGGAAGCTTCCAGGTTATATGAACAAATGGTAATCGCATCTCGCGAAAATGACAGCGAAAATGTTGCTGTTTATGCCAACAGAATTCTGAATGATTATAAATCGACTACCTATGCCATGTTTGCAACATTAATGTTAGCAAAGGAAGCGGCTGAAACGGGTGAACTTACTGAAGCAGAAACGCATTTACGCTGGGTACTTTCAAATAGTCCGCAGGAAGAATTTGAGCACGTTGCTCGTCTTCGTCTCGCCCGTGTTTTAATTGCTGCTGATAAATTAGCAGATGCTGTAAAAACACTTAATACAACTAATACTGGTGACTTTTCTTCGCGGTATGAAGAGTTACGTGGCGATATTCTCGTTAAACAAGATAAAGTTGATGAAGCACGGCAAGCTTACGAAAAAGCACTGGCTAATAGTGCTAGCGGCAGCAACCCGGTTCTTCAGATGAAACTGGATGATTTAGGCAAAAGCTAGTGCTTTCCAGTTTCCGCGTTTTCTTATTATTAATCGTTGTCTCTACATGCTTTGGCTGTGGTGCTAAAAAAGCATTCAACAACTTTATGGGTGGCGACGGCGATAATTCAGAGCCACCAACTGAACTCAGCGACTTTGCAGAGTCGACTCAAATAAACAAAGTCTGGTCACAAAATGTTGGTAAAGGCACAGACGAGTTATTTATTAAGCTTGTTCCAGCTGTTCTGGATGACAAAATTTTTATTGCTGATACACGCGGTAATATTGCAGGACTTTTTGCTGATACAGGCAAAAATATCTGGAAAAATAAAAGCAAATTATCAATCACCGGCGGTCCCGGCGCTGATAATGCTTTGGTCATGGTTGGCACCAGCGAAGGAGAAGTACTTTGTCTTTCTGCGGAAGCAGGAGAAGAACTTTGGCGTTCGAAAGTATCCAGCGAAATCCTATCTTCACCTATAGAATCTGATGACGTTGTTGTTATTAGAACGATTGACGGAAAAATTTTCGCATTAGATGCAACAGACGGTAAACGTTTATGGGTCTATGATCGTACTGTCCCGGCTTTAACACTGCGTGGAACAAGTACACCTGTCATTTCGAACGGTTTAATTATTGCTGGATTTGATGGCGGGCGACTAACCGCACTTGAACTCAAAACCGGTAAATTAGCTTGGGAAACTAAAGTCGCTATTTCCAGAGGCCGAAGTGAACTGGAAAGAATGGTTGATATCGATGCACAACCTTTAATCGTTGACGATATTATTTATGTCACTACTTTTCAGGCAAATGTTTCGGCACTGGCGTTGGATAGTGGGACAGTATTATGGCAACGAGATATTTCTTCCCATTCAGAGCTGGCCGCAGATGAAAGCAGTCTTTATGTGACCGAAGACACCGGACATGTCTGGGCTATCGATCGTTTTTCCGGCACATCAATATGGGAACAGGAAAAACTGGCTCACAGGAAGGTTACTGGACCGGCCGTACTTGGCGATAGAGTTATTATCGGAGATCTGGAAGGTTATTTACATTGGCTGGATAAATCGACCGGTACTATTTCAGGTCGTGTAAAAATTGATAGCCAACCTATTTTGACACAACCCATTATTTCTAACGATACACTCTATGCCTATTCGAGCGGCGGCACACTTGCTGCGTTTACTTATGTTGGTTTCGAACCCGTCAACGTACCGGTAGAAAAAGAAGTTGTTGCTGATGAAGAAAAAATAGAGACGGAAAGTATCACAAGCGACACAAACCAAACTGTCGAAGAAACTGTTTCCGAGAAGGCACCTGAAAAAGAAGAAAAAGGCTTTTTTGGCGGTATATTCGACGGACTATTTGATGGCAAAGCTGAGGAAGATGATATTGAACAACAGTAATCGTCTCGCCTTGCCTATCTATAATTCTAATAGCAATATATAAAAGCTATGAAACCTATCATCGCCATCGTTGGTCGCCCCAATGTTGGCAAGTCCACGCTATTTAACCGTTTAACTTCAAGTCGTGATGCGTTAGTTGCAGACCGTCCTGGCGTCACACGTGATCGTCAATACGGTTACTGTTATCACGATCATAGAACTTTTCTCATCATTGATACTGGTGGTATAGGCGAAGAAGATCATGACAGTGCAGATGTTGCAGAATTAATGACCGAACAATCCATGCTCGCCGCAAGCGAAGCATCAGTGCTGATCTGGATAGTTGATGGTCGCGCTGGTTTAACAAATGTAGACGAAACACTGATCAGAGAATTCAGGAAATTAGACAAACCTATTTTTTTAGCTATCAATAAACTGGAAGGACAAGATGCCACCATGGCAATCAGTGAGTTTGCCAGTCTGGGACTTGATTCTATCTGGCCCATCTCGGCTAAACGCGGTGACGGCGTTAATAAACTGCTCGGTGAAGTTTCAGAAACGATTCCTGAAACAGACGAAGAAGTCGAAGAAGAAATAGAAGGCCTGACAATATCAGTACTCGGCAGACCGAATGTTGGCAAATCAACATTAGTGAACCGCATGATAGGCGAAGAACGTGTACTTGCCTTTGATCACCCCGGAACAACCCGCGATAGTATAAAAGTCCCTTTCGAAAAAAATGGCAAAGACTATGTCTTAATCGATACCGCCGGGGTACGCAGAAAAAGTAAAGTCCATGATGTTATAGAAAAGTTCAGCATTCTTAAATCATTTGAAGCTATTGAAGCGGCAACCATTATTATACTTGTCGTTGATGCAACCGAAGGCATTACAGAACAAGATAGCACCTTGCTCGGCATGATAGAAGACAGCGGCAAATCCGTTATTATTGCCATAAACAAACTTGATGGTATGGACGTATCAGACAAAGAAAGAGTCAAAGCACAATTAGATCGTAAATTTGCTTTTATGGATTATGCAATCCATCACGACATATCTGCTTTACATGGTACGGGTGTCGGTAATATTTTTAAAACCATTAATAAAATTGAAAAATCATTAAGACTTGATGTATCAACGTCTGACATGACTGAAATACTTGAATATGCGGTTAACAAAACACCACCACAACTGGTTCAAGGTCGACGAATTAAACTTCGCTATGCACACATTGGTCAGACAAACCCGATACGTGTCATTGTACATGGTAATCAAATCGATAAAGTACCTGACGCATACAAACGTTATTTACAAAAGATATTTCGTCAGCAATTAAAACTCGTTGGTACAGCAGTATTAATCGATTTTAAAGGTGGAGACAATCCGTTTAAGGGAAAGAAGAATAGATTAACAGATAGACAGGTTGCCAAACGACGACGTTTAATGAAGTTTGTTAAGAAACGCTAATCATCTTTTAGACTTATATTCTTATTAACTTTTTGTTTCGCTTGATAGCGAGTCACTTTCTCTTTGCATGCTCAAGAGAAAGTAATCAAAGAGAAGAGCACCCTAATGCCCGGCCTACGGCTACCTTCGCTAGTCATCAGTTATCAAGGGAAATAAATAACCGTCAATGCTGAACTTATTGGTTAATTATTACTAATAAGAAAAGCCAACAATACTTATCTCAAATTTTAAATGCGGATTAGAAAGGCTAACATAGAAAGTTTGATTTTCCGTAAGCAACAAATCAACTACTCCTGAAGGACCAGACGCCTCTTGCACAAACTTTGCTTCATTATCTGAGGCAATTCTGATCAATAAAGGAATATTGTCGTAATCACTCCAGATTCTGTATTGTATTTTTGCACTTGTGGCTAACAGTGGTATCCCTGTCTCAGCACCTACCTTTATATATTCTGTCCAAATCGGCGGTTGAATTCTTGTAGAAGAAACATGCTGATTTATAGGTTCGTTGGCATTTATCTTATTTTCGACACTTAATGAACCAATAAATGCCACGAAAGTTACAAGAGACGTAATTACTGGTTCAAAAGAACGATCAAAATAAAGCCAAGTAAAAGATGCCACGGTCGCCACACCCAAAACAATTTTTATAGCTGTCTTTGTTTGCATATTAAATAAAAATTAAATCTTAAGAGATATATTTAGCATGATTAAAAGCCTCCTTGTACAGCTAAGAAAAGGTATAGAGAAATTATAATTACTCTATATAAAATCAGTCCACTTTTGAATTTAAATCCCCTTATGTCATGCTGAGAAGTGAATAGTTATAGGGACAATTATGCATGGATGCATAATTGAGCGCATTCGCTCATGGATGAGCGTATGCGCGACCCGTAATAACTGTGAACGACGAAGAAAGCCGAAGGCCATGACATTGGGGCGGCCTTTTTCTTGGTAACTTCTTTTTGGCCGCGCAAAAAGAAGTTACTCGCCGCTTTAGGCGAAACCAGATCTAAAAGAAATATTGAAATGAAAAATTAACTAGTGTTTAAAGCTGATTATATAATTCTTTTAACTTCGTAAGAATTACTCCTGCATCCTCACTGGTTTCCCATTCACCGTCTTCATCCATAATGATGATTTCAGTTTTAGCACCGACACCGGTCAAGTTTAGCTGATAAGGCATGCCTTCATCTTCATCATCGCCCCAGAATTTTAGCTTTTTAAGTAAACTTTTCTTCTCTTCGCCTTTTGGTTTGAAGTAAAGAAATTTATACATCCCTTTTTCCTGATTCTTTTCCTGCACAATATAACCGGCACGTTGCAATACTAGCTCTGTATCGCGCCATGCACGTGTGAACTCCTGTGGAATAGCCAGATAGCTTTTGCCTTCTCCTAAGTCAAGTATTTCTGCTTTTGGTTTAACTGGTTTTGGTGTTGATGGAGAAGGTTTGCTACTTGCAGTTGCTACACTGCCCGTATCTTCAAATTCTGTCCCATAAAAATGCAAACTTAATTTACGAATAGTTTTCTTTTCCAATTCAGCATCGGGTGCTGCTTCCAACCAGGTACCTTCAAGTGACTCTTGTCTTTCGCTGGATAGAAAAATAATGGTATCACCTGTCTGACCAGGCTCAGCAAAAATCTTAAACCGATGTTTAACACCTTGCTCTTCTTTCCAGTCGGTTTCTAAAACGCCTAACTCAGCATCGTTAATATCAAGCGTATAACCTTTATCTAACCAGAACTGCCCTAATTCGCTCCAAATATCAGCTGCATTACCTTGTAACGCTAACCATTGTTCTCCTTCAGATTCCCCACCGCCAAGCACTGCGCCACCCAAAGACTTACGTGTTCCGGCTGCGCGCTGTCTTTCAAACTCACTGAGTGTATTTGCTTCCTGATCGCTTGGAATAGCTGCAGCATACTCCCCTTCTGTAACTGTTAGATCGGGCGGCACTTCCAAAGCAGGTAAATCACGACTCTTTTGATAGGACTTTTGCTTGTCAGGCAAAATTTCTCCCAGACTCGGCAATGATGAACAGCCAAACATGCTTAACGCACAAATAAATAAAACAAGGTTTCTTAAAATTAACATATTATTTTTATAACACTCCTGCCAGTCTCATGGCATCTAGTAATTCTGCTTCTACTGATTCAGACATCCAGGTCATCGGCAGTCTTATTCCTGCTTGAATAAATCCCATTTTATGTACAGCCCATTTAACAGGAATAGGGTTAGATTCAATGAAAAGTTTCTTATGTAAACCTATTAGAGTTTCATCAATTTTTGTTGCGCCTTCAGCATCGCCTTTTGCTGCCAAAGCACACATTTCATGCATGGCTTTTGGCGCAACATTCGCAGTCACAGAAATAGTGCCGTGACCACCCTGTAAAATGAAATCTTTTACTGTTTCGTCATCACCACTCAATAAAACAAAATCATCATTAACACTGTCACGAATAACTTTGACACGTGATAAGTCAGCCGTCGCTTCTTTAACACCAACAATATTCTCAACTTTAGAAAGACGAATAACAGTTTCCGGCAACATGTCACAAGCCGTTCTACCTGGAACATTGTATAGAATTTGGGGAATATCAACCGTTTCAGCAACGGCTTTGTAATGCTGGTAAAGACCTTCCTGTGTCGGTTTATTGTAATAAGGTGTAACCAGTAAACAGGCATCAGCGCCAACTTTCTTTGCACATTGAGTCAGCGAAATAGCCTCGATGGTTGAGTTTGCACCTGTTCCCGCAACAACCGGAATTCGACCATTTACGATTTCTACTGTTTTAGCAATGACTTCACAATGCTCTTTTTCTGTCAGCGTGGCAGATTCACCCGTTGTTCCAACTGCAACAATCGCATCGGTTCCCTGCTCTATATGAAATTCGAGGAGTTTTTCCAAAGCTTGATAATCGAGCTCTGTATCAGACCGCACCCCCTCCTGCATCGGGGTAACAACGGCAACCATGCTTCCTGTTAACATAAGAATTTTATTATGAGTAATTGACAAAAAACGTGTATGGTACTTAATCATACGTCACTATGACAAGGACAATAGGCTTTCTATTCATTAAAAAATTAGATTGCGTAAATCAGGATAAAATAAGACACTATTTCACAAAAATTTATTAGGTATCCACACCGTAAAGTATGCAAAAACAGCTTGTTATCAGTACGCTTATTGATAATTCAAATGAAATCATCCGGACTTTCTCAAAACTGGCAGAATCCAGCGGCTGTAATATTGTCGATAGCCAGTTCAAGGTTGTTGGCAACAAGCTTTCGCTAATGCTTTTCCTGTCTGGCAACTGGGATGCGCTTGCCAAAATAGAGTCTATGCTGGGTAAATTGGAGCAACAACACCGAGTCAAAATACTCTCAGAAAGAACAGAAGTAGAATCCGCAAAAGGCGATTCAATGCCCTATGCTGTGGACGTTGTCGGCATGGATCAAGCAGGCATTATCTTCGATATTGCCGATTTTATGGCGAATAATGAGTTAGATATTCAGGAAATGTCGTCGAATACGTACCTGGCCTCACAAACTAACGCAAAGATGTTTTCTCTGCACATGTTAATCAATATTCCGGTAGATATATCGATTTCAGCCATTCGCGGTGATTTTATCGATTTTTGCGACCGTCTTAATCTTGATGCAATAATGGAACCTGTAAAATAGAGCTTCACTAAAGAATTCTCTTGTATAAACTTTAAAATTACTAAAATTAGAATAAACGAGTTATTATTAAACTTATGAGTAAAGTCAGTATTGGAAAAAAAGTACCGCAATTCAGCCTGCCTGCAACTGGTAATCAAACCATCAAACTTTCGGAACTAAAAGGTAAAAATATCGTTATTTATTTTTACCCTAAAGACAGTACACCAGGTTGTACATTGGAAGGTCAGGACTTTCGTGACAATATCCGTAAATTTAGTTCGCGTAATACGCGCATTCTTGGTGTCTCACGAGATTCACTTTCTTCTCATGAAAAATTTAAAGAAAAACAAAAATTCAATTTTGATCTGATTTCAGATGAAGATGAAAAACTTTGCTCTATTTTTGATGTTATTAAAGAAAAAAACATGTATGGAAAAAAACACATGGGTATAGAACGCTCTACTTTCCTTATCGATGAAAAAGGTATCTTGCGAAATGAATGGCGCAAAGTGAAAGTAAAAGGCCATGTTGAAGAAGTACTGGTAGCTGTAAAAAGCCTCTAAAAATATAAATGTAAAAAAATACATGCCAGAAAAAGATGTCCCCAGATTTTTCGTACTTGATACGAATGTTTTGATGCACGATCCAGCTTCGTTGTTCCGCTTTCAGGAACATGATGTTTTTATCCCCATGGTCGTTCTTGAGGAACTTGATGCCGGAAAAAAAGGCGTATCTGAAGTTGCCCGAAATGTGCGGCAGGTTAGTCGTTTTATTGATGAAATAATCAGTTCCGCTGACTCAGGTGATATTAATAGCGGACTTGAACTGCATCATAGCTTACATCTAAATGGACACAGTGAAGCCAATGGACGTTTGTTTTTTCTAACTCAAATCATGCATGACTCTCTACCGGAAAATTTACCCGGAAAAAATGCAGACAACACAATACTCGGCACAGAGCTTTCTTTACAAAAAAAGTATCCTGAAAAAATTATTACGCTGGTATCAAAAGATATTAACTTACGCATTAAGGCACAGGTCATCGGTGTACATGCTGAAGACTATACTAATGATAAGGTTCTTGATGATGCTGATTTGCTTTATACCGGCATAAACAAACTGCCGGATAACTTTTGGGAAAAAAAATCAAAAGCATTAACTTCCTGGCAGGAAGACATGCGTTCACTTTATGAGATTCAGGGAAAACCATTAGAAGAATGTTATCCCTATCAAAGTTTATATACCGAAGAAGAAGCGGGTTTTGAAGCACTGGTAAAAACAGTTAGCGAGGATAAAACAACGCTGGTACACGCTATTGATTACAGAACAGATAAACAATCTGTTTGGGGCGTGACGGCAAAAAACAGAGAACAGAATTTTGCATTAAATTTATTAATGGATCCTAATATTGATCTGGTTACCATTCTTGGTGCCGCGGGTACGGGCAAAACATTGCTAACGCTCGCATCAGGACTGGAACAAGTCATGGATAAAAAATTATATCGAGAAATTATTATATCGCGCGTTACCATTCCTGTTGCAGAAGACATTGGTTTTTTACCCGGCACTGAAGAAGAAAAAATGGCACCCTGGATGGGTGCGCTGATGGATAATCTGGAAGTACTTACCAACTCCGAAGACAGCGGCGATTGGGAGCGAGCAGCAACATCTGATTTATTGTCCAAACGTATAAAAATCCGGTCGTTAAACTTTATGCGTGGTCGTACTTTTTTAAACCGCTATATCATTATTGATGAAGCGCAAAACCTGACTGCAAAGCAAATGAAAACATTAATCACGCGCGCAGGTCCTGGTAGTAAAATGATAATTCTGGGTAATATTTCTCAAATTGATACCCCTACTTATCAGAAACAACGTCTGGCCTAACTTATCTCGTTGATCGATTCAAACACTGGGAGCACAGTGGTCATATAACCTTAATGCGTGGAGAACGGTCACGACTGGCTGATTTTGCCAACGAAGCACTTTAAATATTATCTAGAGTGGCCTAGATAAATTTCACCAGCTCATCTAGACTTATTAGCTAGGAAAATTAGCGCCACTATCGCTACATATAAAATAATAAAGCGAGAACCACATGAAACAACCACATAAAACAACCTGGTTTAACCTGCCAAGTCTAGGGTTATCTGTCCGTATGCTTTTCACCGGTTACCTTTTAACCATAGGCTTTGGGCTATTAATGGCCGGGGCTCAAATTCTATTAACACACGGTATGGCAGACGGTAAGCTTGGGTTGTCCGTCAACGATGTTGTCTACAGTTATTACGGCAACCGCGGTAATAGTAAACTTGAAGCCAAATTAAACGGCTCGATGAAAGATAAGGCGCCGGAAGAAGTCCGTGCGAAAATGATTCATTGGGCAAGAGACGGCGCTCCAAAAGAAACCTGGGACACTGAAATCAAAAAGGATGTTGAGCTGTATTGTGCCGGATGTCATGGCAATATTCCCGGCTTACCTGCCATTTCCAAGTTTGAAGTAATGAGTGAAGCGGCCAAAGCTGATCAAGGCGCGTCTATTGATTCATTAACACGTGTTTCACACATTCATTTATTTGGTATCGCTTTTATCTTTTTTATTATGGGCTTTATCTTTAGCTTTTCAGTAGGCATTCCAAAGTGGTTAAAAGAAACAGTGATATTAACGCCATTCTTATTCCTGATACTTGATATCGTTTCATGGTGGTTAACCAAATGGTATGCAGGCTTTGCCTGGTTCACGATAATCGGTGGTGTTGGTTATTCGCTGGCATCTACATTTATGTGGTTCACCTGTCTATATCAAATGTGGATCATGCCTTACAACGGTAAGGACTACAAAATCAACACATGGGAAGATTAAGTTTTCCAAAGGCTGGTCGTATCTGAATTGAGGTGCGACTAGTTTCTCCCCATAGTCCGTTCAATAGTCTAAGCAACGTTAAAAAAACGGTTCATTGTTGATATTAAGTACAGGCTAGACTGCTTAATTTATAGACAACGCAGCAAGCGTTTTAAGAAAAAATTGCTCCTGCTTCAGAAAGAGACTACCAACACGAGCTTGAACTTGTCGCTGATTTTCAGTAATCGGTTTTGCCGGAAATTGTCGATGTTGATTATCTTAATATCGATTTAATCTACAAACCTTATGGCTCTACTGAATGGAGAAATGATGCAAAAAAGCTTAAAGCGTTAATCACTTATTATGTTTTATTAATAATAATCGTAAGCTGGTTTGTTAAGAGATAGTGCCCGCTATTTAAAATCATATTAAACAGTTTTCAAAAACAATGCCTAATAATGATAACTTTCGTTATTAATCAGTGAATATAAAAATAAAACTCATTAAATATAGTTTTTTTAATAACCCGCTTTATGGTTTTTCTTCTATAGCTTTCCTCTTAGGGTAACATCGTCACCTTCGTGAATAGGCCAGACATTAATCAAAGCCTTCACCAATGTTGCCAATGGAATAGCAAAGAAAACACCCCAAAACCCCCAAAGACCACCAAACACAAGTATCGCAACAATAATGGCGATAGGGTGTAAATTAACAGCCTCGGAAAAAAGTATCGGCACAAGCACATTGCCATCAAGAAACTGAATAATGCCGTAACTGATCATCAGCCAGATAAACTCTGAACTAAACCCCCATTGGAAATACGCAACAAAAGCGATCGGTAACGTTACAACCGCTGCACCGATATAAGGGATTAATACAGATAAACCAACAATCATTGCCAGTAGAGAAGCATAGTTCAATCCAAAAAGTACAAAAACAACATAACTTACTCCGCCAACGATAAGAATTTCATACGCCTTCCCGCGAACATAATTACCAATTTGGCCATCCATCTCGACCCAGATTTCATTCACTAATTGCCTTTCTTTAGGTAAAAAACGCCCCATCCATTCCAGAATGGCAGATTTGTCTTTAAGAAAGAAAAATATCATTAACGGCACCAATACAAGGTAAACAAGCACTGTAATAATCGCGGGTAACGAGGCAACAGAAACCGATAAAACACTCTGTCCTAAGTCGCTTAAACCGTACTGAATCGTTGTAATTAATTCTTCAATATATTCCGCCGAAACTAACTCAGGGTACTGCTCAGGTAATCGCAATAACAAAGCCTGACCATTACTAATCATATCCGGTACTTCTTTAAAAAACTGGCTGACTTGTCTTGAAAGTATTGGCAATAGAACAAGCACCAGAAACATCATAAAAGCAACAAAGATTAGGTAAACAAGATTAACGGCCCAGAGTCGCCGGATTTTTGTTTTTTATAGTTTGGGGGCCGCGCCGTAAAGTAAATAGGCAATAATTAAAGCAGCAAACAGTGGCGCCAGCATTTTGCCCATTGTTGCCAATATGACAATACTTATAACAAGTAAAACAACTAATAATGATGCTTGTGGATCGGTAAAATAGCGTCGATACCATCGGCTGATAAATTCAAACATTAATTTTTATTCTTTTATTAATCATTATGCTGTTAATCATAGCGTTATCTTGATGATTCGGCGAGATGAAACAGTCATTATCATTTTATGTTTTTTAATAATAGGGCGGAGATACCCTATCGCCGCTGAAGTAATAACTTGTTTGTTCTTCGGCGATTATTCCTGCCATCGCTTAAAGCGGCTACTGTTGACCTCTGAAACAAGAGTGGCCTCCATGGAAGGTGGGAATGGTAGAGTCGGGGCATGAACGGAGACCGAGCATTTTTTCGACTCTGACGTTATATCCTTTACATAAAAAATTGGGCGTCGAGGAGACGCCCAAAAGCTAGGAGTAGAGGATAGTCTGAGGAGGTTAGAATTTGACTACCTTACATCACTAAATAGCAAGCCTTATGCCAATCTATTAATTATTTATTTTTCAATAACTTAATTAATTTTAAGCATTAATAAAAAATGAAAATTGCACTATCATAGTAATTACGAGCACACCTATAGTGCAGTGCAACATAAAACAAACAACTAATTTGCCTTAAACTTTTCGCATGAATTTAATTCAACTAAAAAAAGAGATAAAAAACTGGGGTAAAGAACTCGGCTTCCAACAACTTGGTTTTACAAATACTGAATTGAGTGATGATGAAACTTATCTTTTAAATTGGCTTAAGCAAGAACGACATGGTTCGATGACCTATATGGAATCACATGGTACTAAACGCAGCCGACCCGGAGATTTAATTGCCGGAACAGCTAGTGTTATCTCGGTAAGAATGGATTATATGCCTCCTTCCAGTAAACACCCGATGCAAGTTTTAAACAACAATAAGCTGGCTTACATATCACGTTATGCGATGGGGCGTGACTATCACAAGCTAATGCGACATCGCTTACAAAAATTGGCAAGTAAAATTGAAAATGAAATCGGTGACTTTGGTTATCGCTGTTTTGTTGATAGTGCACCAGTTTTAGAAAAAGCACTGGCGCGAAATGCCGGACTGGGCTGGATAGGAAAACACAGTAATTTAATAAACCCGAAAGCCGGCTCCTGGTTTTTTCTTGGTGAAATCTATACTGACTTACCGCTGCAGGCAGATAAAGCCTTTACTAAACACCACTGTGGTACTTGTAATGCCTGCATTGATATTTGCCCTACTAATGCAATCGTAGCACCTATGCAAGTTGACGCACGCCGCTGTATCTCTTACTTAACAATCGAATTAAAAGATTCTATACCGGAAGAATTTCGTAAGATGATTGGTAACCGTGTTTATGGTTGTGATGACTGCCAATTAATCTGCCCTTGGAACAAGTTTTCTAAAAATTCAGAAGAAGATGACTTCCGTGTACGTCATGGCCTGGACTCACCGACATTAATCGAATTATTCACCTGGACAGAAGCAGAGTTTTTAAAGAATACAGAAGGCTCGGCTATAAGAAGAATAGGCTATGAAAGCTGGTCAAGAAACATTGCTGTGGGTCTTGGCAACACAGCAAGCTCAAGTGAAGTAATTAGTGCATTAAAAAGCCGAGAGAATGATCCCTCGGCTCTGGTTAGAGAACATGTTTCCTGGGCTATCGCCCAACATGTTTAGATAACTAAATATTATTCTGCGTACATCGTTTCTGATTCAACATTAAACACGGTACCATCAACACTCAATACACGTACTTTTGAACCGGCAGGCATATCAATACCTTTTACTTTCCAGCTTGAATCATCAACCTTGACCTTGCCTACACCATCAACTATCGCTTCATGTAAGGTGAATATTCTTCCCACGTATTGCTCACCTCTGCGATTCAGGTTCGGTTCATCATTAACAGTTGGATTGGCTTTTTCATGCTTTTTATAAAGCACCAAAGTCACTACTGACAATATGCCAAATATAATGACCTGTATAAGTAGCGGCATAGAGGGTATTGCAAACAGTAATAAACCAACGATGAATGCAGACACGCCCATCCAGAGAAAATAGGCAAGCGGCAACAACATTTCTATAACGATCATAATGACCGCCGCTACCAACCAATACCAAAACAGGACCTGATCTAACATTTCCATAACTTACCTCCTATTATGCTTAATTATCAGCACCCTTATCTTTACCAAAAGCTTCTTTCGCTATTTCAGAAATACCACCAATAGCACCGATAACATTACTCGCTTCTAATGGCATTAGTATGACTTTTTGATTTGGTGCTGAAGCTATATCTTTCAGGGCATCAACATATTTAGTTGCAACAAAATAGTTCACGGCCTGCATATCACCCGTCGCTATCGCATTAGAAACGTCCGTTGTTGCTTTAGCTTCTGCTTCAGCCAGACGTTCTCTTGCTTCTGCATCACGGAAAGCAGATTCTTTACGACCCTCTGCTTCCAGAATAGCGGCTTTCTTTTCGCCATCTGCTTTTAGAATTTCAGCCTGTTTAAAACCTTCCGCCTCAAGAACGTTAGCGCGCTTCTCACGCTCTGCTTTCATCTGGCGCGCCATAGAATCAACCAGATCTTTCGGTGGTGAAATATCTTTAATTTCAATACGCGTGACTTTCACACCCCATGGGCCGGTAGCTTCATCAACAACATGTAATAACTTTGCATTAATGTTGTCACGCTGAGATAACAATTCATCTAGATCCATCGATCCCATGACTGTACGAATATTTGTCATGGTCAGATTTAAAATAGCGCGAGTTAGATTATTAACTTCATAAGCGGCTTGCGCGGCATTTAACACCTGAAAGAAAACCACTCCGTCGACTCGGATCATCGCATTATCTTTGGTAATGACTTCCTGTGAAGGCACATCAATAACCGTTTCCATCATATTCATCTTCGCGCCAATACGGTCGAAGAATGGGATAATGATATGTAAGCCTGGTGATAGTGTGCGTGTGTACTCACCAAATCGTTCCACGGTATATTCATTACCTTGAGTGACAATCGTCACAGCTTTCATCAGCACGACAACTGAAAATATGATTACTACAAGAATAAACTCAGCCATAACTCTTCTCCCTAAAACTATTTATTTGTAAATATATTGTAAAAATATATATCAACTTTTTTAGTACATTATTTAATAAATCTTATTGTATAAGGATAACGATATTTAATACCGTCATTTGCTTTGATTGAAGCTATGATAACAACAACAATTTGAAAGATTAGCACCACACCTAACATTAAAAAGCCAATTAATACAAAACATAAAATAGCGGAAACAATCACGGCAATGAGCATGGTTAACTGAAAATTTAAAGACTCTTTACCCTGGTCATTTACAAACGGCATTTCATCTTTCTTAATCATCCAGACAATCAATGGTCCTAGCACGCTACCAAACGGAACAAGGTACCCGGAAAAAGAAAGTAAATGACATAACATACCCCAAAGGCGTTCATCCTTATTTGGCATATCTGTTGTCTGTAATTCTTCAGTCATACTTATTTCCTGTTCTCTATTAAGTTAGACAAATTAAAACTGACTAAACACTATCACTCAAAATGTAATTTGTCCCTGAGAATAACTCTTTATTTTTCAATAAAATATAAACTTTCAAGCAATTTTTATCTATTGGCCAGTTTGTATTTCATTATCTTCCTTCGTTTTCTTTTCCATACTTTCTTTTTCAAGATCAATAAAAATAGACACGCCCGGCGCCGCTTTTTGCATCCAGCCACGGACACGTTTAATCATGACACCTTCCAGTTTCGTGAAATAATGATCTGCGCCTTCAATTTCCACCTGAATATAGTCCCGGTTTCCTCCTTTTTTTGCAGCAAGGCGCCTATCCGCCGCCTGATCTGTTGCTTTTTTATAATCGCGACTACCGTATATATCTAGGAAAGGAATATTCGATTTCTCAATTAAACCAAATATATCAATCGGTGGTTTAACAAAAGCATAGTCCTGAAGACCAATTGCAACCAAAGCAACAATTCTGCGACCATCCGCCTTTGCAAAATAGGATAAGGCACTAACCGCACCAAAACTATGTCCTATTGCTACAATATTTCTAAACTTAAGTTCATGTAGGGCATTTATCGCCGCTTCTATACGCTCAACAGACCGGTCAAGCGTTTTCCCGTAATCCTCGATCTGATTTTCCGCTGCAATCACAGGAAGTTGAATGGAAAGCGTGGTCCAGCCGTATTCCGGTAAAGCCCTTCTTATTGGCGATATGGTCTGCGGCCAATCAGCATGGGCACTCATACCATGCAAAATAATTGCGGCACCTATCGTTAGATCGCTAGTGTGTTTTTTTAGTATGGCCTGAAACTTTTCACCATTGGCGTCAAGCCACATTATTTCGCCATCTTTTAGTTCTTCCTCCAGTTTTTCACTGACCTGTAGTTCTCGTTCACGGTCCAGTGGAGCAGCATTCACCACAAAAGCTGAAAAAAGTAGCGGAAATAAAACAGTGTTTGCTAGAAAGTGCTTTGTCATATCTTCTCTATTAAAACTCTTTTTGAATTAACATTGAAATACAGCAACAAACAGGCCAAATAGTGACCTTGGCAAACCTCTGTGTTGCACGATTTAGCGAAATGATCGCGCAGAAATGATGTGAGATTCAAGCACTCATTACCGAAATCTTAGCAATAGCTCTAGTGCAGGGAACATATGCTGGAGTACCACATCAGGGTAAGTGAGACTTCGTCAAATCGTGCAACACAGAGGCTAATAAGGTAAAGTTCGCACTCTACCGGATATATGAAAACAAAAGAATTATTAAAATGTTTGAACCAGTCATAGCACCTTCTATTCTATCTGCCGATATGGCCAGACTTGGCGAAGATACCGAAGCTGTTCTTGCAGCAGGCGCTGATTTTGTCCACGTCGATGTCATGGATAATCACTACGTACCGAACCTGACTTTTGGTCCGGTTATCGTTAAAGCACTACGCAACTATGGCGTCACTGCGCCGCTTGACGTGCACTTAATGATTAAACCGGTAGATCGCATTATTCCTGAATTTGCTGAAGCAGGTGCCAGCTACATCACTTTTCATCCGGAAGCATCAGAACACATCGATCGTTCACTTCAATTAATTCGTGATAATGGCTGTAAATCAGGTTTAGTTTTCAATCCGGCAACACCACTCGATTGCCTTGAGTATGTCATGGATAAAGTCGATATGATTTTATTGATGTCCGTTAACCCGGGCTTTGGTGGCCAATCCTTTATTACTTCTGCTCTGGATAAACTAAAAGCAGTACGCAAATTAATTGATGACTCTGGATATCAAATCCGCCTTGAAATAGACGGCGGCGTCAAAGTCGATAATATTCGTGAAATAGCCGAAGCAGGTGCTGATACGTTTGTTGCTGGCTCGGCAATATTTGGCAGCGATGATTACAAAGCAACAATGACTTCGATGCGAGAACAACTATCTGCCGTAAATAGCTAGTACACGACTTAGCCATTTTTTATTTTATATGTCTATTAAAACACCTGAGCTGGCGTTACCCGAACTAGTATTACTTGATCTTGATGGGACATTAATCGACTCAATTCCTGATCTGGCAAACGCTGTTAATAAAACATTATCAGAACTCTCTATCGACCAGCGTGAAATAAACAGTATCCGTAACTGGGTGGGTAATGGCGCTGAAAAACTCCTGCATCGTGCGCTAAGTAACGACATTAACGGCGAAGCCGAGCCTGAACTGTTTAAAAAAGCATTGCCAAGATTTATGAAAATCTACGAAGAAAATATGTGTGTCACAACAACATGTTATCCGGGCGTCGTCGAAGGTATTCATTTTCTAAAAGAACGAGGCGTTAAACTCGGCTGTGTTACAAATAAACCTGGTGCTTTTGTTAGCCCGATACTGGAAAAACTTGGTTTGTTAAACGATATGAATATTATTGTCGCTGGTGACACCTTGCCTAAAAAGAAACCGGATCCTTTGCCGCTTTTACACGCAGCATCCGTTCTGAAGACAGAGCCTAAAAAGTCCTTAATGATTGGTGACTCTGTTAGCGACGTAAAATCAGCGCGCGCAGCAGATTTCCAAATTGTTTGTGTCAGTTATGGTTATAATCACGGCAAAGATATTCGCGATAGCAAACCGGATGCTGTTGTTGACTCATTAGCAGAATTGTCGCAACTGTTTCACTAAAAATTATGATTAACGAAATCGAATTCAATCAACTTGCCAGTCAGGGCTATAACCGTATTCCTTTAATGCGTGAAGTATTAGCGGATCTCGATACGCCGTTAAGCACGTATATGAAACTGTGTGCAGCACCTTATTCTTATTTATTTGAATCAGTACAAGGCGGTGAAAAATGGGGCCGTTATTCCATTATTGGATTACCCGCGAAAAAATTATCACCGCTAACGATAAACAGATTGTCATTAAAGAAGAAGGTAACATCATTAATGAATACGATGTTGATGATCCTTTAGCTGAAATTGAACGCTTACATAAAACCTATAAGGTTGCAGAAATAGAAGGCATGCCCCGTTTCAATGGTGGACTAGTTGGTTACTTTGGTTACGAAACGATCCGCTATATCGAACCACGTTTGACTAATAATGGTAAAGACGATCCTATTAGCTCACCTGATGTTCTATTAATGGTGTCAGATGAAGTTGTCGTATTCGACAATCTCAGCGGCAAACTCAATATTATTGTTCACGCCGATCCTGAAAGCGATAATGCTTTTCAAAAAGCGCAACAACGGCTTGATGAATTGGTTAAAACTCTGGCAACAAAACAAATCGAAAAACAGAATAGCAAAGGTTCAAGAACCGTTAACGAAAAAGACTTTGTTTCCGGTTTTACTCAGGAAAACTATGAGGCCGGCGTTGATAAAATAAAAGATTACATTGTTGAAGGAGATTGCATGCAAGTCGTGCTATCACAACGACTGTCTATTCCATTTGAATCTGAACCAGTTGATCTGTATCGGGCATTACGTTGCCTGAACCCTTCACCTTATATGTATTTTCTTGATTTGGACGACTTTCAAATTGTCGGCTCTTCACCGGAAATACTGGTGCGACTAGAAGATGATATGGTAACTGTCCGCCCAATCGCCGGTACTCGTCCTCGTGGCAAAACAGAAGAAGAAGATATTGCACTGGAAAAAGACTTATTGGCAGATCCAAAAGAGTTAGCCGAACATTTAATGCTGATTGATTTAGGTCGTAACGATACCGGTCGCGTTGCTGAGATGGGCAGTGTTCAACTAACCGACAAAATGATTATTGAACGCTACTCACATGTCATGCATATTGTTTCTAATGTCACCGGAAAATTAAAAGAGGGCATGAGCGCCATTGATGTTTTGCGTGCTACCTTCCCAGCCGGCACCGTATCAGGCGCACCAAAGATTCGGGCAATGGAAATTATTGATGAATTGGAACCGGTCAAACGTGGTGTTTATTCCGGCGCAGTCGGCTATTTGTCCTGGAATGGCAATATGGATACGGCGATTGCGATTCGTACCGCAGTAATTAAAGATAAAACATTGCATATACAGGCTGGCGCAGGCATTGTTTCTGATTCAGTACCCAGAAACGAATGGGACGAAACCATGAATAAAGGTCGTGCTATCTTCCGAGCAGTCAGTATGGCTGAAAAAGGCCTAGCATAATTTAGGGCTTAAATAACTCAGGTATCACTATGTTATTAATGATCGACAATTACGACTCTTTTACTTACAACCTGGTTCAGTATTTTGGTGAACTAGGTCAGGACGTACAAGTATTTCGTAATGATAAAATCAGCGTTGTAGAAATAGAAAAGCTAAAACCGGATCATATTGTTATCTCGCCCGGCCCATGTACGCCTAATGAAGCCGGTATATCCATTGATGTGATTAATAAATTTAAGGGGCAAGTTCCAATATTGGGCGTGTGCCTGGGACATCAGAGTATTGGTCAGGCATTTGGCGGCAAAATAGTTCATGCACATAATATTATGCACGGGAAAACATCCGATATTTATCATAACAACTCCGATATTTTTAAAGGTTTTGAAAACCCATATACCGCTACACGTTATCATTCACTGGTTATCGAAAAAGAATCATTACCCGATTGTTTTGAAATTACCGCATGGACCCAGACTAATGACGGTGAAATGGATGAAATCATGGGTATTAAGCATAAAGAACTCGCTATTTCAGGAGTACAGTTTCATCCTGAGTCGATTCTGACATCGTATGGTCATGAATTATTGTCAAACTTTCTCAATAATAACTAATTAATTACCCATGGATATACAAACAGCAATTAATGAAGTCATTATCGGTAATAACCTAAACCGCGCTGATATGAACGCAGTAATGAAGACCATTATGCAGGGCGAGGCAACACCGGCTCAAATAGGTGGTTTATTGGTAGCACTGCGCTTAAAAGGTGAAAGCGTTGATGAAATCACCGCTGCTGCTGAAGTCATGCGTGAATTGGCTGAGAAAGTAAATGTAGATAAAACGAATCTTGTTGATACCTGCGGTACAGGTGGTGATGGCGCTAATACATTTAATATTTCCACAACGTCTGCATTTGTTGTTGCCGCAGCAGGCGCAAAAGTAGCAAAACATGGTAATCGTTCTGTTTCAAGTAAATCTGGCAGTGCCGATGTATTGGAAGCAGCAGGTGTTAATCTCGAGTTAAATGCTGGGCAAGTTGAAAGCTGTATTGAAAATGTGGGTATCGGTTTTATGTTCGCACCAATGCACCATAGTGCAATGAAAAATGCAATTGGCCCGCGTCGTGAACTAGGCATTCGTACTTTATTTAATGTACTTGGCCCATTAACCAATCCTGCGGGCGCGCCGAATCAGGTTATTGGTGTTTTTAGTAAAGACTGGTTATTACCATTAGCTGAAACATTACAGCAACTGGGTAGTGAACATGTATTGGTTGTTCATGCAGAAGACGGGCTGGATGAGATTAGTATCTCAGCAAAAACATCCGTTGCCGAATTAAAAGACGGGCAAATCAAAACCTACGATATCAGTCCAGTAGACTTTGGCATGACGCTTCAGGATATTTCTAAACTCGCTGTATCCGGTATTGACGATAGTTTAAATACAATGAAGTCTGTTTTGGATAATACGGATAGCGCTGCAAAAGATATTGTTTGCTTAAATGCCGGCGCAGCTATTTATGCTGCGGGTATAACAGACTCAATTTCGACAGGTATCACTAAAGCACAAGCAATTATTGAAGCTGGCGCAGCCAAAGAAAAACTGGAACAACTCATTCAACATAGCCAATCATTTAAAGCGTAATACCATGCAAGAAAATACACCGGACATTCTAAGAAACATACTTAACTACAAAGCCGAGTATGTAGAACACGCAAAAAGAAAAATCTCTGCGAAAGAAATGCAACATCGCGCAGAAGACTGCGAGTCAAAATACGGATTTACTAATGCCATTTTAAAAAGCATAGAAGAAGGCAAGCCGACAGTTATCGCAGAAATTAAAAAAGCATCGCCTAGTCGTGGCATTATCCGGGAAAACTTTAAAGCTGATGATATAGCAAAAAGTTATGCTGATGCTGGTGCCTGCTGTTTGTCTGTTTTAACTGATGTTGAATACTTCAAAGGTTCTAATGATTATTTAAAACAGGCTCGTGCAGTTTGTGAATTACCTATCTTACGTAAAGATTTCATGATAGACCCTTATCAGGTTTATGAAGCTAAGGTTATTGGGGCAGATTGCATTTTAATTATTGTCTCAGCCTTATCCGATATGCAAATGCAAGATCTGGTTGGCACAGCAAGTGAAATAGGGCTTGATGTACTTGTCGAAGTGCATGATCGACTTGAGCTTGAACGCGGTATGATGCTGCGTACACCATTAATTGGTATAAACAATCGAAATTTACATACATTTGAGACTAGCCTTGATACGACGTTGGGACTGTTAACCGATGTTTTCCACGATCGTACTGTCATCACAGAAAGCGGTATACATACACAAGATGACGTAAAATTAATGCGAAAAAATAATGTTAATGCTTTTCTTGTTGGCGAAGCTTTTATGAAAGCAGAAGATCCAGGGAAAGAGTTAAAGAATTTATTTTTTAATGATTAAAAGATAATTTATTCTTAAGTGCACATTAGGAGTTACATTTGTGTTTACCCGTTGTATGGATATAACTTTTAGTTTAATCCTCTCTATATTGCTGATTAATACTGCACTAGCTGATTCAGATAAACTTGAGCTGGAAGGCTTTAAAAACTCTAAGTCTGCCGTACATGACCCACGCTTAAATATTCTTTATTAAATAATTCAACTTATGAGAAATAAATACTGTGGCTTCGACATAGAAACAGCGAAAATTCTTCCTGATAATTTTGGCGATCTACATGATCATCGTCCGCTCGGAATTAGTTGTGCCGCGTTTTGGTGTGAAGATGAAGACAATGCTGAGGTTTTTTATAGCAAGGATTCTAATGGTAATGCTGCCTATAAAATGAGTGTTGAAGATTTATCAATATTTATTGATCGGCTTATTGAAAAAAACAAACAAGGCTATGACATCGTTACGCATAATGGATTAGGTTTTGATTTTGATATTCTCGCTGAAGAATCAGGCAGAGACGAAGACTGTCGCAGACTCGCTTTAAATCATACTGATATGATGTTCCATTTTTTTTGTGGCAAAGGTTTTGTCATTGGACTTAATGCTGCTGCTAAGTCAATCGGTATCAGTAAGCCTGCTAATGTCGATGGCTCTGTTGCACCACAATTATGGAAACAAGGTGAATATCAGACAGTGCTTGATTATGTTGCACAGGATTGTCGTTTAACGCTAGATGTTGCCATAACAAGTGAAAAGAATAAAAAAATCACCTGGGTTACACGTAAAGGCTCAACAGCATACTTTGCAATCCCGAATGGCTGGTTAAATGTTAAAGAGGCGATGGAGTTACCTTTACCCGATACATCCTGGATGGATAATGCCTGGGAAAGATCAAAATTTAGCGGCTGGTTAGATCAATAATCAAAGCAGCTTAAGATTTATTCATTGGCGAACAACTGTAGAGGATTTTTAAACGACTTAAATTCAAGTGCATTGCCGCTCGGATCAAGAATAAACAAAGTTACCTGCTCGCCCACTTCTCCTTTAAACCGCGTTGTTGGTTTGATTAAATAATTTACACCTTTCCTATTTAAACGCTCAGTAAACTCGTGCCATGCATCCCACTCAAGCACTAAACCAAAATGTCTTGAAGGAATAGTCTCACCATCAACAGGATTAGTCGTAACATTATCCATATCATCAACTAAATGTGCTGAAATTTGATGGCCAAAGAAATTAAAATCAATCCAGCGTTTAGCCTCGCGACCAACAGTACAGCCTAGAACATCAATATAGAATGCTCGAGTCGCTTCTATATCATTTACGGGAAAAGCAAGGTGAAATGGAAAGAGCATTATGTTAACGAAAGAAAGCCTCTTTAATAAAGCTTCTTAAACATTAAACCTGAACAAGATGACATCCCCATCAACAACAACATATTCCTTACCTTCAGAACGCCATTTTCCCGCTTCTTTGGCACCTTGTTCACCTTCACAGGAAATATAGTCATCAAAGGCAACCACTTCAGCACGAATAAAACCACGTTCAAAATCAGTATGAATAACTGCTGCCGCTTTTGGTGCCGTCGCACCAATAGAGACTGTCCATGCACGTACCTCTTTTGGACCAGCAGTGAAATAGGTTTGCAAACTTAATAACTTATAACCAGCACGGATAATACGGTTTAAACCCGGTTCTTCCATACCCAAAGCATCAAGAAATTCTGCTTTTTCGCCATCTTCCAGTTGCGATACTTCTGCTTCTAT
Organism: Pseudomonadota bacterium; assembly: GCA_038142205.1. Lineage (GTDB taxonomy): Bacteria > Pseudomonadota > Gammaproteobacteria > Eutrophobiales > Eutrophobiaceae > UBA7359. The sequence goes on from JAYQJO010000001.1 coordinate 2,090,629, forward strand.
CGCAGCACAAACGGAAATTAATTGAGCGCCTTCTTTATCTGCTAGTGCCTGTAATTTTTCCAGCCACGGATTAGATTGCAAACCGTCTTCCTCAACATTGGCAATATATAAAGTCGGCTTAAGCGTTAACAGTTGTAAATGTTTAATTGCATCCAGATCATCTTCGGATAACTCCATAGCACGTACAGGTAAACCTTGATCCAGATGCGCCATGATAGATTCGTATAATTCCTGTTCTTTTTTAGCGTCTTTATTGCCACTGCGGCCTAACTTGACTGCTTTTTGCAGGGCTTTATTAACACTTTCCTGATCAGCTAAACAGAGTTCGGTATTAATCACATCTATATCCGAAATGGGATCAACCTTACCGGCAACATGAACAATATTGTCGTCATCAAAGCAACGTACAACTTGTGCTATCGCATGAGTTTCACGAATGTTTGCTAAAAACTTGTTACCTAAACCCTCGCCTTTCGAAGCGCCTTCTACCAAACCGGCAATATCAACAAACTCCATTGTTGTTGGCACGACATTTTGTGGATTCACAATTTCTGCTAATTGATCCAACCTTGAGTCAGGCATAGCAACGACACCAACATGAGGGTCGATAGTACAAAAAGGATAATTCTCAGCGTCAATAGCAGAGTTGGTTAATGCATTAAAAAGTGTTGATTTACCAACATTCGGCAAACCGACAATGCCACATTTGAATCCCATAAATTTTTACCGTTATAAAATTATGTTTTATTTTTATTGTTGATCTCTGTCATCAACTTATTCAGTTTATTTCCGAAAAATTCATCGCTCTTTTCAACTGATAATGAAAAAGAATCTATAATCATCTCTTCCTCTTTTGCAGGAGCACGACCAAGAACAAAAGGGACAACTTTATCTTTACAACCGGGATGACCAACACCAATTCTTAAACGCATGAAATCTTTATTTCCAGTTCGCTGAATAATATCGCGCAAACCATTATGTCCACCATGACCGCCGCCTTCTTTTAAACGTGTTGTACCGGGTGGTAAGTCAATTTCGTCATGCGCAACCAGAACTTGATCAATGGGTATTTTGTAATAGCTGCAAAGTGCTTGCACAGAATATCCACTTTCATTCATGAAGGTTTGAGGCTTACAAATCCAGCAATCAATTGAACTACTCTGATAACGACAAAGTTCAGATTGCGATTTTTTATCCAAAGAAAAAGTTAAGGAAAGTTTATTGGCTAATGCATCGACAAACCAGAAACCAGCATTATGTCGAGTCATTAAATAATCGGGGCCTGGATTACCCAGGCCCACGATCAATTTTACTGGAAGAGACATCGTCTAATTACTTAGTCTGATGCCAGGAAAGCAATTAGCTTTCGCTGTCGTCTTTTGCTTCTTCACCTTCTGTTTCAGCAGCTGCTGCTTCTTCTGCATCATCAGCAGCACTCGCTTTAGGAGCGTGGATTGCTGCAACAGATAGAGAGTCATCTCCACCGTGTAAAGTAGCATATAACTGAACACCTTCAGGTAGAACCAAATCACTCAGGTGAACAGTTTGATCAAGTTCTACTTCTAACATATCAACTTCAATATATTCAGGCAGATCTTTGGGTAAACATACAATATCAACTTCAGTCATGGTATGACTAACAACACCACCGCCTTGTTTAACACCGACAGCCTTTTCTTCATTAATAAAGTGAAGCGGTATACGCATGGTTAATGCTTCGTTTTCACTCACACGTAATAAGTCGATGTGTAATAACAAACGTTTGTATGGATGACGTTGTAAATCTTTCAGTACAACCTTTTCTTTATCCTTACCTACATTTAGCGTCAAGATTTGTGAATAGAACGCTTCGTGCTCCAGATTATGCATTACATCGTTATGCGGTAATGTAATCATCACTGGTTCTTTGTCGGTACCATAAACGATACCAGGTAATTTGCCATCGCGGCGTAGGCGGCGGCTCGCACCCTTCCCTACATCTTCGCGTTTCTCGGCGACGAGTTCAAATTCATTCATTTTTATTACTACTCCAAATTAATAGTTTAATAATGGTTTTTATTACCTCTTGACCGCGACCAGTCAGGAGAATGTGTGCAAAAAGCTGATCCAGAAACCCTGATCTAAAACCTTAGTCCAAAAACATTGAGCTTAAGGATTCGCCTTCCGCGATACGACGCATACTCTCAGCCAGCATGGCTGCCACACTGAGTTGTCGAATTCTTTCACAGCCCGCTACTTCTGAGCGAAGCGGGATTGTATCTGTTACTACCAATTCATCAAGTCTCGAGTTGTCTATATTTTGCAGTGCTTTGCCGGAAAGTACCGGATGTGTACAGTAAGCAACGACTTTTTTAGCGCCAAAATCTTTCAAAGCACCGGCTGCATTACATAAAGTACCGGCGGTATCTACCAGATCGTCAATAATAACGCAGGTTCGGCCATCTACATCACCAATAATGTTCATAATTTCAGATTCGTTTGGATTCGGGCGACGTTTATCGATTATGGCCAAATCCGTATCATCCAAGCGTTTTGCCAACGCACGGGCACGCACCACACCGCCAACATCAGGCGAAACAACCATTAAGTCCGGATATTTATGCTTCCATAAATCACCCAAAAGGACTGGCGAGCCATAAACATTATCAAGTGGAATATCGAAAAACCCCTGAATCTGGTCTGCATGCAGATCAACAGTTAATACTCGGTCTATGCCTGCTGCTGCAATCATATTAGCAACTACCTTAGCGGTGATCGGCACTCTTGAAGAACGCGAACGGCGATCTTGTCTGGCATAGCCCAGATAAGGAATCACTGCTGTAATACGTGTTGCTGAAGCGCGGCGTAAGGCATCGGCCATGACGAGTAATTCCATTAAATTATCATTCGTCGGCGCACAGATAGGCTGCATGATATAGCAGTCCCGGCCACGCACATTCTCATTAATCTCAACCATGACTTCGCCATCGCTGAATTGACTGACTGTGGCTTTGCCCATAGGCATGTTCAAATATTCAGCCGCTTCTGAAGCTAACTTCGGGTTAGCGTTACCGGTGAATATCATCATATTGGATATGGTCATGATGTGTTTCTCTGACTATTTATAAATATGGCTGGGGTGCGAGGACTCGAACCTCGGAATGCATGGATCAAAACCATGTGCCTTAACCAACTTGGCCACACCCCAATAAATCTTTAAAACGTCTGAACACTTTATCTAGACTGTTCAGTCGCTAATCGTTCTAACAAAGGCGATTTATTCATCCCCTTTACAACATATCCCTGCCATTCTGTCGGCAACTGTGCTTTAACTGCTAATGCTTTTTCTTTATCGGCAAAAGGAGCAAATAAACAAGCACCTGTCCCCGTCAGCTTTACTGGTGCAAATTCGCCTAACCAATCCAGCGCTTTTGCCACCTCTTTATAGTGATTTCTCACCACATCTTCACAGTCATTTCTACCTCCTCCCTCGAGGAAGTCGCGTATTGTGATTGCAGGCGTATTCCGTGTCAATTCCTCTGCATTAAATATTTTTGCCGTTGCCACACTGCAACTCGGATGAATGACCAAATACCAAGATTCTACTGGCTCTATTGGCGTTAAGTTTTCACCTACACCTTCTGCCCAAGCTGCATAAGCATGCACAAATATCGGGATATCAGCGCCTAGAACCAAACCTATCTCACTTAATTCTTCTACAGATAGGCCTGTTTGCCATAATTCATTTAATGCCACCAGTGTAGTGGCTGCATCAGAACTACCACCACCCAAACCACCACCTTCAGGAATATTTTTTTTCACATTGATATCAACACCAAGCTGACAGCCGGTTTTTTCTTTTAATTTCCGGGCCGCTTTAACAACCAAATCATCTTCAACGGCTACACCGGACATGTCTGAACTACGTGTCACCTCGTCTTCATCCAGAATTTTAAAATCAATTTCATCCTGCAATTGAATAAACTGAAAAACCGTTTGCAAAAGATGATAACCATCATCACGACGACCGGTGATATGTAAAAATAGATTTAATTTAGCCGGAGCTGGCCAAGCAGAACTCAACATACTTACTTATCAATGAATATTTTCTATATGTCCCAATTTTGGATTGCTACTTTTAATTGAATATTATCACTTTTAATTTTTATTTTTTCCGGCAATGAAATATCACCCTGACTAATATAGCTTGAAACACTGACATGAAAACCGGATTGTTCCAAGTTTGTTAATCGCCCTTTATCATCTAATAACAAGTTTGAATAATTAATATTCGGCTCAGGCAACCCCCTGATCCAATATTTAAGCCCATTTAAATGCACATCCCAACCCAATATCTCACGCAATAATTGTTCTGCATTATTTGCTTTGATAACTGTATCTTTAGCTGTTTGCATAACAACACCTGCTGCTGAGCCAGTCAGAATATACGTTCCCTGAGCTAATGGCGCGATAAAACGTAATTCATATTCGCTCAGGTTTTGATTCCAGAATAACGTGACTGTACCGCTTTCTTTCTCATTTTTTACAGCAACGCGTCCTTTTATTTCCCAGCTTAGAACAGAACCAACTGCAATTTGGTGCTCAAGCCAAATTTGTGTTTTTAAATCAGGATCAATTCGCAGCGCTTGCGCACAGGCAGAGAGTAATATGGCAATTGCCAATAGTAGAAAAGAAAACCGTCTCACGGTTTAAAACGTTCTATGACTTCTAGCAATGTATCGTCAGTTGGCGTACCTTTTAATGCTGTTTCCCACACTTCCTTTGCTGCTTTTTTATTGCCCATCACCCAGAAGACTTCACCAAGATGGGCTGCGATTTCAGGATCTTTTCTTAGTTCAAACGCTTGTTGTAAGTAATCAACGGCTTCGTCAAGTCGACCCATTCGATACAACACCCAGCCCATACTATCGAGAATATAAAAATCGCCCGAGCTAAGCTCATAGGCACGTTTTATATATTTGTAAGCTTCTTCATATCGATCAGTTTTATCAGCTAGTGTATAACCTAATGCATTTAATGCCGTGGCATTATCTTCATCTTTAGCTAAAATCGCTTTTAGATCGGCTTCGAGTATATCCAGTCTATCCATTTTCTCAGCCAACATAGCGCGTGAATATAAAAGATCCGGATGACCTTGCTCTTCTATGGCTTTATTAAAAGTCGCTAATGCTTCCTGATAACGTTTTTCTCCAATAAGAATTTCACCTTCCGCTTGAACCAAGATAAGACGATTAGAACCTTTCGCTTTTTGGATAGAGCGAATATTGCCCAACGCTTTTTCGATTTCACCTTGCTTTGCAAGAATCAGACTTAAACGAATTCTTGCATCAAAATAGTTCTCACCACCATGCACGCCTTGATACAAACCAATGGCTTTTTCCAGTTCGTCTGTTTCTTCAGCAATCCTACCCAGGTAATAATTTGAATCAAACACGCGTTTTTTTAATTCCGTTAACTTTATAAATTGCTTCTCGGCGTCTTCGAGTTTATTTGTTTGCAGATACAACAAACCCAAGGCATAAAGCACGTCTACATTTTCCGGCGCTTTCTCAGCCAGTATTTCAAATTGACCTCGCGCATCTTCAAATCGTTTTACTTCCGTTAATAGTCGTGCATAGGCCATATGAATATTGAAACTTACATCACCGTTTTTTAAACGCGTTTCCAGCCATTCTATTGCAACGTTACTTTCATCTGCTTTTTGTAATAAGGCGATATAAGTTAACGCAGCAGCTTCATTATCCGGCTTTAATTCGATAACGCGTTTAAGCAAGCCCTTCGCTCGTTCCATATTTCCCATACGTGCCGAAACATTTGCAAAAGCAAAAATGGCGTCGGCATCGTCCATATGGTTTTCCATCAAACGTTCCATCAACAACATGACGGCAGTCTTATCTTCTTCACGGCCAAGGAAATTAGCAACCATCCAGAGTTTTTGATCAAGTTGCCCATTCGATGCTTCGAGAATAATTTCAAGGTGTTTTAACGACTGATCGATGTTTCCTTGTCGCATCGTCATTACGGTCAATACCTGATGTGCATCTGGATTCTTCGGATCAAGTTCGACCCATAACTGAGCGGCTTCAAATGCAGCGTCATCTTCACGCGTATAAATAGCAACACGTGTCGCGCGTTCAACGAGCAGTGGGTCACGCGTTGTCCGAGCTAAATCAAGGTAGTTTTCTATGGCAATATCCAGCCTGCCTCGCTGCCCGGCAATTTCAGCAAGCAGTACTTTAAACAGAATATCTTCTGTTAATTCAATATCGGGACGTTTTGGTAAAACGCGTTCTGGTTTCGATTGAGGTTCTTCTTTTACAACGGCTTCTGACACATTTTGCGCTTTTGTTTCTGTAACAGCTTTCGGTTCGTTACCTGATTCTGGCTGAATACCAACACAGGCTGCCAATAATAGAGCCAATAACAAAATTACGACATTTCGCGTTTGTTTAAGCAAAGAGAACGAAAACATTCTTTAAAAACCCTTGGTTTACCGATTTTAGATAATCATTTTGTCAGATTAAGACATAAAAGAACACTGCATAAAACCGACCAGTATTCCTGCTAGAATCTATGATTGTGATGCTAAAATGACGAATTTGTTCAGTGACAACAGATCATTTAATATCTACTGCGTTTTAATCTAGATCAAAGATATACCCTGTTTCCCTTGTATTCTGATACTGCATGGCACAGAATTTTCATATAAGTTTCATTTAATTAGCAAATATTATGGCAATAGTAGCTTATGGCTTGAATCACGCGACAGCGCCGATTGATCTTCGGGAGAAGGTCAATTTCGGAAACGACGTTGTGCCTGATGCCCTGCATGAGCTAAAAAATCAAAGTGGTATTCAGGAAGCCGCCATCCTTTCAACCTGTAATCGCACTGAAATTTATTGCAGTGTTGATCAGGAAGATAACCATAACCCGGTACACTGGCTACATGATTTTCACGGTATGAAACCGGATCTATTAAAACCATTCATGTATAGACACCCGCAAGAAAATGCTGTTCGTCATGTATTACGTGTTGCCAGTGGTCTCGACTCAATGGTGTTAGGTGAGCCACAAGTATTAGGTCAATTAAAAACTGCGTACCAAAATGCAGTTAGTGCCGGCAGCATTGGCCACCAATTAAACCGCTTATTTCAACATTCATTTCATGTCGCAAAAGAAGTGCGCAGCAATACAGCGATAGGTAATCACCCTGTTTCGGTTGCTTATGCTGCTGTTCGACTGGCGCAACAAATTTTTGGTGATTTGAGTAATCAAACAGCGTTATTAATTGGTGCGGGAGAAACGATAGAGCTTGCAGCAAAGCATTTAAGTGATAACGGATTAAGCCGAATGATTATTGCAAACAGAACATTAGAGCGATCACAACGTTTGGCAAATGAATATTCTGTCTATGCAATTCAAATTGGCGATATTCCTAAACACTTGGCGGAAGCCGATATTATTATTTCTTCAACGGCAAGCCCGTTACCGATTTTAGGTAAAGGCGCAGTCGAAAGTGCAATCAAAGTAAGAAAGCACAAACCGATGTTTATGGTTGATATTGCTGTACCCAGAGATATTGAAGTTGAAGTTGGCGGAATGGATGATGTCTATTTATATAGCGTTGATGATTTAAAAGACATTGTTCAGGAAAATATGCAAAGCCGACAGAACGCAGCAAAACAAGCTGAAAAAATTATTGATACACAGGCACAAGAATTTATGGGCTGGCTAAATTCGCTGGATGCTGTTTCAACTATCCGCGCCTTACGTAATCAAGCTGAACAAATACAGGAAGAAATTATTCAAAGCGGATTAAGTAAACTACGCAATGGTGCTGATCCGGAAGCCATTCTTCGAGAAGCAGCAAGAAACCTGACTAACAAACTAATGCATTCTCCCAGTTCCCAATTAAGAAATGCCAGCGCTGAAAACAGAGAAGATTTATTACAGGCTGCTGAAGAACTCTATAATCTGAGTAATAGTCCAGATAGAAAGCAATAACTGTATTAGTTATTGAACGTTTATTACCTGTTTCAGGTATCATCTCATTTTTTTTAAAACCAAAACTCATGAAAGAATCATTACAACTAAAACTGGAAAACTTACTGGAACGCCAGGAAGAGCTTGATGGTCTACTCGCTGATCCGGAAAACATTAATAACCAAAATAAATTCCGCGAACTGTCACAGGAATATGCAGAAATACGTCCTATTGTTAGCTGTTTTAATGAATATCAAAAAACATCAGAAGACATAAAAGCGGCAAAAGAAATATTAAAAGACAGCGATAAGGAAATGCAGGAACTCGCTGCTGAAGAATTAAAACAGGCAGAAGAAAAACATGTTGAATTAGATAGCGAATTACAAGTTTTATTGTTACCGAAAGACCCGGCTGATAACAGCAATATTTTTCTGGAAATACGTGCAGGCACGGGTGGCGAAGAAGCGGCATTATTTTCTGGTGATTTAATGCGTATGTATTCGCGTTATGCAGAAAACCGCGGCTGGAAAATAGAGCTCATCAGCGCAGCAGAAAGTGATCTGGAAGGTTATAAGGAGGTCATCATGCGTATTATTGGTGAAGGCGCTTATTCCAGACTTAAGTTTGAATCAGGTGCACACCGCGTACAACGTGTACCGGAAACAGAATCGCAAGGGCGTATCCATACTTCAGCCTGTACCGTTGCTGTCTTACCAGAAGCGGCCGAGATAGACGAGATAGAAATTAATACGGCAGACTTACGTATCGATACTTTCCGCGCTTCAGGCGCAGGTGGTCAACATGTTAATAAGACAGACTCAGCAATTCGGATTACTCACTTGCCAACTAATACCGTTGTTGAATGTCAAGATGAACGCTCACAGCATAAAAACAAAGCGCGAGCCATGTCACTGTTGCAGGCAAAACTGTTAAGTAGCGAACGCGATAAACAGCAAACCGAGCAGGCTGAAAACAGACGTAACCTTGTTGGTAGTGGTGATCGTTCAGAACGTATTCGCACGTATAACTTCCCACAAGGACGCGTTACTGATCACCGTATTAATTTAACACTGTATCGTCTTGATGAGTTTCTACAGGGTAGTGTAGATATGGTAATCGACCCATTGATCAGTGAATATCAAGCTGATCTGCTTGCTACATTAGGCGAATAACGCTTACACACATGCAAATTGTTGATGCGCTTAAACAAGCCCGACAGCAATTGCATGCTTCAGAAAGCGCGCAGCTTGATAGTGAATTATTATTGTGTGAAGTATTGAACTGCGAACGTTCACACCTTTATGCTTATCCCGAAAAAGAATTAACAAAACATAATATTGAATCGCTAAATCAATTTATTACCTTACGTACGCAGGGACTTCCCATTGCACATATTACAAAACAAAGAGAATTCTGGTCTTTGCTACTTCAAGTTGATGAACACACATTAATTCCCAGACCGGAAACAGAAATACTTGTTGATGCGGCATTAAAACTTATTCCAAAAGGCAGCAAGAAAGATATTCTTGATTTAGGTACAGGTTCCGGTGCTATTGCCATAGCTATCGCATCGGAAAGACCACTGGCAAAGATTATTGCGACGGACAAAAGCGACAAAGCATTACGTGTTGCAATACAAAATGCTGAAAAACACAATATTAATAATATACATTTTATTAATGCTGACTGGTTTAATATGGAAAACAAGCTGTCTTATGATGTTATTGTCAGCAACCCACCTTATATCTGTAGTGATGATACACATTTAGAACAAGGTGATGTTCGTTTTGAACCCTTATCCGCTTTAGCATCAGGCAAGGATGGCCTTGATGATTTACGTATAATTATTTGTGAAGCAAAATGTCATTTAAATAAACAAGGGTGGTTATTAGTCGAACACGGTTATAATCAGGCTACACAGGTACAACAACTATTTAACGAGAATAATTTTAATTCAGTTACTACAATTAATGACTATAGCGTTAATGACCGTGTCACAATTGGCGAAAAAATATGAATGATGATCAACTTTTAAGATACAGCCGACAAATGATGCTGCCGGAAATAGACGCTGCAGGTCAGGAACGCTTGAATGAATCACGTGTTTTAGTTATAGGTCTCGGCGGCTTGGGTTCACCTGTATCAATGTATCTAGCCAGCGCAGGTGTGGGACAACTAGTACTGGTTGATTTTGATACAGTTGATATCAGTAATTTGCAAAGGCAAATTGTTCATACAACAAAAGATATTGGCCGAGCAAAAATTGAATCGGCCAAAGAACACCTAACTGCAATTAATCCGGAAATCTCTATTGAATGTATTGACCATGCACTTGATGGCGATGAGCTTTATGCAGAAGCTGAAAAAGCCAATGTAATCGTAGATGCCAGTGATAACTTCCAGACGCGCTTTGCTTTGAATGAAGCATCGGTTAAAACAAAAACACCTTTAGTCTCAGGCGCAGCCATTCGTTTTGAAGGACAAGTCAGTGTCTTTAACCCAACTGATGAAAACTCGCCCTGTTATCGTTGTTTATATAATGAAGATGTTACTGTAGGAGAAACCTGTACAGCTAACGGTGTAATCGCACCATTATTAGGCATCATCGGTAGTATTCAGGCGAATGAAACATTAAAACTCATCATGGATATCGGCGATACACTACAGGGAAAGCTATTACTGCTGGACTCACTCTATATGGAAGTCAATCAAGCCATACTTAAAAAAGATCCGGCATGCCCTGTTTGTAATTAATAGTTTGTATTCTTTTTTCGAAAAAAATATTAACCCTTACAGACTAAAAATCATAAGAATCAGCATCCATAATCTCTTCAGGCAACCACGTTTCGTGGATATGCAGCCATTTAAGAGACTGACCCGTAGTAAAGACAACCGAAGCAATACGACCATTGTTTGTCGGCTTTGATGCAAGCGCATTTCGTTGCCATTCTTCATAGGTAGCAATGATATGACCGTCAAATTCATGTTGCACAGTAACATTACGAATTTGTATGCGAAAATCATGATTACTTGCATAACCCGCACGAACGGAAGCACTTAAATCATCCAGACCAAGTAGGTTTCCAGCAGGAGGTATAAATACCAGGTCTGGTGAAAAGCGAGACAAGAACTGGCTATCGAACTCCTCTTCAGGCAATTGACCATTAAACCAACCGCAAAAGAATTGATGCAAACTTTCAATTTCATTACGTACTTCGTTTAAAACCAAGTTATTCATCGCATTCTCCGCCCTCAGGGCCATAGAAGATGACCCAAACGGCAAAGTCATTTGTATAGTTCAAAAAACGATGCTCTAAACCTGCCGGAACAAAAATAAATGAGCCCTCTTGAATAGGGATATTTTTTTCACCGTTAAAAAAATCTCCTGAGCCTTTTGCCACGACATATATTTCGTCTCGTGTATGTGGCGTCTGCGTGTCTGTTTCACCCGGCGTATATAGTCTTGCTTCCATGGAACCATTAGCCAACACCGGAATTGATATATAACCTTCAGGCGGAGGCCCTAAATTTATAGCGTCTTCAAGACTTGAAACCATCGTAGACTTATTATTCATAATTAGTTTTTCTTTTTTAATACATAACGCCGAGTTGAGCGGCGCTTGAGGGCGGCCGGCCGGAGCGGCAGCGAAGGGAAAGCCGCGGTCAAGCGTCCGCCTTTCAGTGGCTAGACGCCAAAATAGTTGAAAAATCGAATACTCGGCTCGCCGTCCATTTTTTCCGCGAGCTTGCCTAGCACTCCAGTGTCAGTCCGCCACTGTAAATACGTTTCATACTGTTGCCGGGTATCCCATTGCTCTATGACCGCAAAACTCGTTGGGTCGTCCATGTTTTGCGTGATGTTCAAGCCGACACAGCCGTCATACGAGCGTGTGTCCGGAAGGATTTCGCGCATATAGTTTCGAATATTTTCTATCTCGTCCGCTTTCGCTTTGAATTCAAGTATGACTTGGCAGGTCATTGTGATTCTCCTTTAGTTGATTGGGCCCCGCGGCCTAGCTATCGAATGTCAGGCTTTCACGACGCCAGATTATCCGGGCTTTCGATTTACCCGCAATATTTTGACTCCTGGTGCAACCTAACTAGGAGTTATAGGACAGTTTGTCCGATAATGTATTATATATTTTGAAAAGTGACATCTGTATAAACCTCTTTTTTTCAATAAGATATCTAATAAATCGATTATATTGTCTATTTATCAAAAGTGTCCACTTGAAGTATAGGAAATATAAATGCCGCGATTGCATGGATGCAAGAGAGCGACGGCTGTTTTTCATATCAAATTAGGTATGTCGCTCTATAAAATATCTAATCTAAAATGATGATTGCTAAAAGCTGCTGCTTCGGGTTGTTAGTTAACTTATTTATCAAACAAAACCAGCCCCCAAACAACCACAGCATTTATCAAAGACAATAACACTGCGGCTGAGCCTATATCTTTTGCTCTTCCTGATAGTTCATGATGTTCGGTGCTAACTCTATCTACAATTGCTTCTATACCGGAGTTTAATAATTCAACAATTAAAACCAAAACAATAACCGAGATTAAAAGCGCACTTTCAAAACCTGTCTGCCCCAGATAATAACCAAGCGGAATTAATATTATTGCGAGTATCACTTCCTGTCGGAAAGCCGCCTCGTTTTTGAACGCGGCTTTTAACCCTTGCCATGAAAATTGGGCTGCTTTTATTATTCGACTAATACCGCTTGTTCCTTGCGATGCCATATTAATTTTTATTAATTAACGCTATTTAAGTACTGCCAATGCAGCATCATAGTCTGGTTCTTGTGAAATTTCCGGCACAAGTTCTGAATGGATAACATTATTATCTTCATCAATGACAACAACAGCTCGTGCAGTAATCCCGGCCAATGGGCCGTCTTCTATTAATACGCCATAGTCTTTGGCGAATTTTCGTGAACGCATCATGGATAAGGTAACAACATTATTCGCCCCCTCTGCTTTACAAAAACGTTGCATCGCAAAAGGTAAATCCGCAGAAACCGTTATAAAGGCAACATCGTTTTTTTCTTTTGCCACATCATTAAATTTCTTTGTTGAAGTGGCACACACTCCTGTATCAAGGCTAGGTACAATATTGAGTAATTTTTTCTTCGCTTTGTAATTTTCCAATGTAATGTTATTAAGCTTGGCATTCACTAAAGAGAAATCTGGCGCTGCGTCACCCACTTTCGGTAATTCGCCATTCGTGTTTATCTTTTTTCCCATCAGGGTAATCTCTGCCATAATTTAACCCTCTTCAACCAATTGCGTATATTCATCCGCATCTATCAGTTCTTCCAGCTCACTAAGATCACTGGCCTTGATAATGAATATCCAGCCATCACTATAAGGTTCGTCATTGATAATTTCCGGCGAATCTTCCAAAGTCGGGTTAATCTCTACAACGACACCACTCAGTGGACTATATATATCAGAGGTGGATTTTACCGATTCAACTACCGCACACTCTTCTATTTGTGCAAACGTTTTATCTATCTCCGGTGTTTCGACATAGACAATATCCCCAAGCTCATCCTGAGCAAAATCAGTAATACCGACACGGAACTTATTGTCTCCCATATCTTCGAGCCAGGTGTGTGTATTGGTGTATTTTAAATCAGCAGGTATGTTCATAATATTAACCCGTTATTATTGTTCTTTGTTAAAGTTTTAAATCAGCGACAAACTAAGTTTAAGACAGGGTCAGGCAGTTCGCTACCCGAAATAACACCCTATTTCCTTATGGCTCATTTTTTGGAAATACGACCAAATGGTCGATTTCGAGTCGTATGCCTATTGGTTTATTTAATGGGTGGTCATGGTGACTGGGAACCAGACTCAATAGCCGTAAACCACTATCCAATTCTAATGTATACAAAAACTCGGCACCCCTGAATGCTTTATCTCTTACTTTGGCCGTCATCCGGCTATCGTCATCGTGCAAAATATCATCGGGCCGAATCAACACATTAACCTGTGTACCTTCGTCAATCGCATGCTCAGAAGACCCTTTAATATTTCCAAGCTCGGTTTTCACTTCCTTATCGTTAATCACTTCACCGGAAATCAAAACACCTTCGCCAATAAAGTTAGCAACCTCTGCTGATTGTGGTTCATGGTATAAATTAAACGCCGTATCCCATTGCAATAACCGACCTTCATTCATCACACCAACAACATCAGCCATTGCGAAGGCCTCAAGTTGATTGTGACTGACCATAATTGTTGTTATGCCATCTTGTTTTAGAATTTGCCGAAGTTCGCGTGCAATCTGCTCGCGTAATTCAACATCAAGACTGGCAAACGGCTCGTCCAATAGTAACACTCCCGGACGCGGGGCCATTGCTCTTGCCAGTGCAACGCGTTGTTGTTGCCCACCAGATAATGTATGCGGATATTTATTAATGTGTTTTTCTAATGACAATAATGCCACCAGTTCATCCAGTCGCTGTTGTGCTTTTTTCTTATCAAGACCTTTCAAACCAAAAGTAATGTTGTCTGATACACTTAAATGCGGGAATAAAGCATAGTCCTGAAAAACCATGCCTATATTTCGATTTTCGACCGGGAGATGATGTCTTGGGTTGCTGGCTCGTACACCTTTTATCCAGACTTCGCCTTGATGTTGTTTTTCAAAACCGGTAATACAGCGTAATAAGGTTGTCTTTCCACACCCACTCGGACCAAGCAAACAAGCAATGTTTGCTTCAGTTAAAGAAAAACTAATATTTTCTATAATACTGCGCTGTTCTATAGAAACAGAAACATCTTTGATTTCTATTGCATTCGTCATCTGTATTAATTATCTTCCGGCAGCATTTCCGGCTCTTGAACGTGAAATTGAATTGCTGATCATAATAACCGGAATAATACCGACAAGCACAATTGCAAGTGCAGGTACCGCAGCATCAGCGAGTCGTTCTTCATTCGCCAGTTCATAAGTACGAACAGCAAGCGTATTAAAATTAAAAGGCCGCAAAATTAACGTTGCCGGTAACTCTTTTAAAACATCAACAAAAACAAGCAACAATGCGGTTAATAAACTACTGCGCATCATCGGCATATGAATTCGTTTAATAATACCACCAGACGATAAGCCCGTTGTTTTTGCGACCTCATCCATAGCCGGTTTTATTTTCACCAAGGCTGCTTCAACCGTATTAATTGAAACAGCAAGAAACCGTGTTAGATAGGCAAAGATTAACGTGACAAGAGTACCGCTCACCAACAAACCAGTACTAAAGTTAAAGTGTTCGGCTAAAAAAGCATCGAGTGTATTATCAAACCAGGCAAACGGAATCAGCACACCCACTGCAATAACGGTACCGGGAATGGCATAACCCATACTGACAAAACGCACCATAAAACGATTAACAACAGAGTTTATATTTCTATTTGAATACGCCATATATAGCGCAATCAACAAAGCCAAAATCGCCGTTACAAAAGCAAGCAATAAACTATTAAATAATAATGAATAAAAATCTTTATTTAATACTTCTGAATAAGTATCTAAAGCCAGATCAAATAAAAAACAAACCGGAACAATGAAGCCTAATAAGACAGGTGTAACACAAACAATTAGCGCGATAACATTTTTAGTTTTATTTAGCTGTTTTTGTAGTAAGGAACTGTAACGGCTACTGGTATGATGAAAACGCGCTTGTCTGCGCGAGCGTTTTTCAAGATATAAAAAAACAGCAACAAAAATGAGTAATAAGGCAGACAACTGCGCCGCAGCCAGACTGTTACCCAAGCCAAACCATGTCCTGAAAATACCCGTCGTAAATGTAGATACACCAAAGTATTGCACCGTCCCGTAATCTGCCAGTGTTTCCATTACAACCAAAGATAGACCAACCATAATAGCTGGCCGTGCTAGAGGTAGTGCAACACGACGGAATGCATTAAGTGAATTACAACCTAAAGTTCTCGACACTTCCAAGACACAGATCGATTGCTCAATAAAGGCAGCACGCGCTAATAAATATACATAAGGGTATAGCACCAGAGATAGCATAGCTATCGCACCACCTAAAGAACGCACTTCAGGAAACCAGTAATCACGGTATTGCCACCCGGTTACTTCTCTTAAGGAAACTTGCAAGGGGCCAGCAACATCAAGCATGCCGGTATAGCTATATGCAATAATATAAGCAGGCATTGCCATGGGTAATAATAAAGCCCATTCCAAATGTCGGCTCAATGGGAAACGATACATGGTAACCAACCATGCAGGGATGACACCGAGTATCAGACTAAAGAAACCAACACCAATAAAAAGTATTAACGAATTAACAATATAATCCGTTAATACGGTATCAGCTAAATGAGACCAGACTTCTTTTTGCGGAAAAAAAATCGACCCAAGAACAACAACAATAGGAATACTGAATAATAAAGACAGTAAAACCAGTCCACTATTCCATTTTGAAAATAAGAATGAACGAGTTTTAAAAATATTATTATTAATTATTTGTGACGCAGAGTGCATTGAACATTATTTTACTTCCATCCGGCTCTATCCATCAATAACACTGCTTCAGCATTATATTTTCCTAATAAGCTTAAATTAATGTTATCCGCTTTAAACTTACCCCAGACTTTCAACACGGCACTACTTTCTATATCCATGTTAATCGCGTATTCGTGATTAGTTTCTGCATACCATTGCTGAGATTCATTACTAAGCAGAAACTCAAGCAATTGAATAGCTTCTTTTTTATGCTTAGCCGGTTTTAAAATGCCAGCGCCACTGATATTCATATGTGTGCCACGACCATCTTGATCTGGCCAAAATAGTTTTATTTTTTTAGCCGCATCAACTTCTCTTTGCTGGCTCGACGTTAACATCCCTGCTAGATAATACGTATTAACTATAGCAACATCACACTGACCAGCTGCTACAGCTTTTATTTGGTCACGATCACCACCTTTGGGTTTACGTGCAAAGTTTTCAACCAGATCCTTTGCCCAGGCTTCTGTTTTTTCGACACCATCATTGGCGACCATGGAAGCGACTAATGATTGATTGTAAACATTAGATGAAGAACGGATGCAGATTCGGTTTTTCCATTTACTGTCTGCCAGATCAGCATAAGTACTTAATTCACTTTCCTTAACTCGTTCTGGTGCATAAACAATAACACGTGATCGTAAAGACAAACCGAACCATTGTTTATCTTCATCACGATAATAATCAGGAATAGTATTATTAAGAACATCTGATTCAACCGGCTGGAACAATCCTTTTTCTTTTGCCCTGATAAGTCGTGCAACATCAACCGTTAATAGCATGTCAGCTGGCGTATTCTTTCCTTCAACTTCCAAACGCTTTAATAAGGTATCTGCTTTGCCAGTAACAAGATTTACTTTAATACCGGTTTCTGATGTAAACCGATCCAGCAAAGGTTTAACTAAGGCCTCTTTTCGTGCGGAATACACATTAACTTCCGCTGCATATACGCTTTGTTGTAAGAACAACACGCTAATTAAAATAAATTTTTTCATTATTTCATCCGTTTCTTACTTGATGAGTTGAATCAAAATTATCCAAGCTTAACATAAACAAACTAGAACTCTCCTCTAACTGTAAACATTGCATTGATCGGCGCAGCTACCGTTGCCTGGTGCGTACTATGCGCATTTGGGAAGTACGACTCGTTTGTTAGATTTTCTATATTTAACTGAAGACGTAATTTCTTAGACACATCATAGTATGCCGCAGCATCAACACGTGTATAGCTTGGTAGAAATGCTGTTCCGCCGTCAGTGATAAGAGAATCGTCTTGATAGATAAGACCTAGACCTAAACCAAATTTAGAAGTAAATTGATATTGACTCCATAAAGAAAACATATTCTCTGGTAACTCTCGAGGCTCGGCTCCTGTTGATGTTTTCCCATCCAGATAAGTATAACCGGCAGTAAGGTAAAGTTGATCAGTCAAACTTCCTTGAAATGAAAGCTCTACCCCTTCAATTTCAATACCTCTAATTTCGAATTGTTCGCCTGTCGTATTATCTCGGTCGGAACGTGTTTGTTCATTTCTGAATAGTGCAGTTGTCAGACTCATTCCCGCAAAGTCCCATTTTACCCCAACTTCTTTACTTTCAAATTCATCTGCATCCAGTTGATTAGCAGTGCCATTAATGTTTGCAAACTGCTCGCCACTACGTGGCAAGAACGATTCGCTATAACTGGCGTAGAGAGAAATGTTTTCTTGTGGTTTTAATATAATTCCGGCACGTGGTGAAACTTGTTCATCCCTGTTAGTACGAACACCAAAAGAGGTTGACGCTGGATCAACATTGTTAACTTCAATGTCAAAATTATCATAACGAGCGCCCAAAACGATGTCCAACCAAGAAGTAAGTTCGATCTGATCCTGAATATAAAGTGAATAGGCTTCGATCTCTACATTCGTATCATCATTAAGGTCAGAGAAACTATTGGTTGCTGTTGCACCAGTAGAGTTGATAGCAACACCATTAGCTAAGTTAAAACCGTTAATTAAAAATACTTCGTTGTCATCGTTCGTTGTGTCCCAAACGGCATTTAAACGATATTGATCTGATGAGGTATCGATGTATTCGCTACCAAACAATAAGGTATGCTCAATTCCGCCAGTATTAAATTCACCGACCAAGTTTCCAGATAGAATCAGATTCTGACGTTTCGTTATATCTTCGTATCCATCAATTGTAAATCTATCCGGTGTATTGGCTTGATCATAATCTGACGCGTAAAAGTTAGTATAAGTTTTATCGTAATCGCCATATGAAAAATTTAAATTACCTTTCAGATTCTCTGAAAAAGCATGTTCCACCACTGCTCGGAACACATGGGCTTCTATATCAGTTGAATTCAACTCTGAATCACCAAAGACGATATCGTCAAACGCTTCAACAGGTTCACCGTTTGTACCTGTCGGAATACCACGGTCAATAAATCGCTGATGATTGATGTACTCATAAGACAAGTCAATTACTGTCACAGGGCTTAGCTCAACTGTAATAGTTGGGTTAAAACCGAATCGGTCACCATCATAGAAATCTCTGTGATTATCCAGACCTTCATACATTGCATTAATACGTAATGCTGAGTTATTACTAATAGCAATATTGCCATCTAACTCAAAATTATGTTCAGCAAACGTATTTACCGAGGATTTATAACGTGTAAACCGTTCACCAAGCCTTGCTTTTTTGGTTACCCTGTTAAGAATACCGCCTGTGCCACCTCGACCAAATAGAAGTGCGTTTGGACCACGTAAAACTTCTATCTGTTCAACATTATATAAGGGCCGGTAATACTGAACATCATCGCGCGCGCCATCGATAAAAAGTCTGCTGTTGAACGAACGCCACGAAAAACAACAGAATCCCTATGACCTTCACCCTGAGATGTATTTACGCCGGGCGTATAATCAATAATGTCACCTATACTTACATTTCCTCGTTGAATAAATTCTTCTGACGTTGTGATAGAAATACTTTGCGGTACATCAATAATTGGCGTTGGTGTCTTTACTGAGTTGATTTTATCAAAAGATAAAAACCTCCCTTCCACAACGATATCTGCTATTTCTATTTTTTCACCATTTTCTACCTCTTCTGCCACTAAACTAGTGTAATTAGTCAGCATCAAAAACATTGTCATTACCGATGCGGATTTTTTAGAAAACATCTATAAGCCCCTATTTATAAAACTAATTTATTTTTTTAAAAGAAAATCTTAATATAAATCATTATCATTTATGACAAATGATTTCAATTGTTCAACGTTGTCTTAGAAGAATCTGAAAAAAGGGCACTAAAGTGCCCTAAAATTATCACCACAGAGGGTATTACCGTATTACGATAATTCTTTTAAATATAAAGCTGTTGAAATCAATTACGACAAACCAACAACAACTATTCAAATTCTTAATGCCTATAAATAATAATGAGAATTATTTGTATCTATAATACGTATAAAACCCAACTACTTAAAATTTAATGGGTTATTGAATCAGATTAATACGTAATGAGATCGGCTGATCCCATTTCTTTTTCTAATGCTTTTTCGAGACAGGATTTTGCTTCGCAATGACAAGAACCACAGTTCGTACTCACACCTAGCTTAGACTTCAAATGGTGCATGCAATTCGCACCATCCTTCACGGCCATTTTGATATCGCTTTCTGTAACTGCATTACAAACACAAACGTACATATAAACCTGTTTCGACAATTCTCTAATTAACTTTAATGGTAATTCTAGTAGTAATGAGAATTATTATCAACAAAGTTTTATAAAAAACTTCTCTTTATTTTGTATTGTTTTTAGTTTCAGTAAGTTACGAAATTATGATGACTACATTTTTGACTGAAGATAGTTTTCCAGTCCGACTTTCTCAATCAATCCTAACTGGGTTTCAAGCCACAAGGTATGATCTTCTTCTGTGTCTTTAAGTAGTTCTTCCAGCATTTCTCGTGTTTGATAATCACTTTCCGATTCACAACAAGCTATCGTTTGTTTTAAGTCAGTAATAATTCCCAATTCAATTTCAAGATCATTCTTTAACATTTCAGGAACATCTTTACCGATTTTTAAATCACGACGCTTCGATAAATCAGGCGTGCCTTCCAGGAATAAAATACGTTTAATCAGTTTATCTGCATGGCCTGTTTCATCTTCCATTTCATGGCTGATACGCTCATAAAGTTCATTTAGCCCCCAGTCTTCATACATGCGTGAATGAATGAAATATTGATCGATTGAAGTTAACTCGCCTTCTAATAGTTTGTTTAGCTGATTGATTACCTTGTTATTACCTTTCATTTAATTTTCCTGTATCTAAATATTTAAAACTGTAAATTACATTTTCGATTGTAAGTAATTTTCCAGCCCTGTTTTTTCGATAAGCGCTAACTGTGTTTCCAACCAATCGATATGCTCTTCTTCGCTTTCAAGTATGGATTCGAAAAGCTCTCTTGAAACATAATCTTGTACTGATTCGCAATAATCTATTGCCTTTCTTAAATCAGGTATAGCATCCATTTCTAAAGCTAAATCCGCCTCGAGCATTTCTTTCGTGTTTTCGCCAATACGAAGCCGCCCTAAATCCTGTAAATTAGGTAGCCCTTCCAGAAACAACACCCGCTCGATCAAGGCGTCAGCATGTTTCATTTCATCAATCGATTCTTTGTACTCATGTTCATTAAGTTCCTGCAACCCCCAGTTCTTGTACATCCGTGCATGAAGAAAATATTGATTGATTGCGGTCAATTCATTTTTTAAAACCGTATTCAAATGTTTAATTACCTGTTTATCGCCTTGCATGATAATTGTCCTAAAGAAATTTATTAGATAGCCGAATAATAGTAGGCAACACTCAGTTGTCAACAGTTTAAGTTATTGATTTACAATTGATAATTGTTAGCATTTACATTAGTTTATTCATTGAGAATATTACTTTTAGAAGACAGTCGTTTAAGATAGCTTCATAATTACTTTACATGTGAAAAATACAGGGGAAGACTTATGGACGTTTCCAGCATTATCTTTTTAGGCATCCTGGCAGCCGTGGTGATGTACGCCGTCACAATTTACAACAACCTTGTTTCACTCAAGCATGCTGTTTCCAAAGCCTGGGCGAATATCGACGTATTGTTAAAACAGCGTCATGATGAATTACCCAAGTTGATTGAAACCTGTAAACAATACATGGCGCATGAGAAAGATACCTTTGAAAAAGTCATCAAGGCTCGCTCTGCTGTTTCTGCTGCAAGAGAAAAAGGCGATGTTTCTTCATTAGGTCCTGCTGAAACACAATTAAGAATGGGACTGGGAAACTTATTCGCGCTAGCCGAAGCTTATCCCGAATTGAAAGCGAACGATAACTTTAAGCAGCTGCAAGCACGTATCTCCGGCTTGGAAGATGCAATTGCTGATCGACGTGAGTTTTATAATGAATCGGTTAATGCGAATAATGTGCGTATAGAGCAATTCCCAGACATCATTATTGCGCGCTTTATGAATTTCAGCGCGCGTGATTTACTTGAATTCAGCGATGAAGAAAAACAGGACGTCGATGTAAAAGCACTGTTCGGCTAAAGCACATAACATGTCCAATTTTTTTACTGACTTTCAAACATCAGTAAAAGCAGCGCCTGCTGATGATTTCTGGATATGGGCAGTCATATTAGTAGTGGCTTCCATTACCGGATTTTTTTTCGCTTTCAAGTTTATGAACAGTAAACGCATTATTGAAGATACACCGACTTCAAAAATTCGTTCTGCCGCACAAGGCTACCTGGAATTGATAGGTCATGGCCACTTGATGGATGGACAGCCTATTTTGTCACCACTGACCGGTACTTCCTGTACCTGGTATGACTTTAAAGTCGAAGAACATCGCCAATCCGGGAAGAACTCTAAATGGGTCACCATTAGAGAAAGCATTAGCGATGAATTATTTCTAATCAAAGATGAAACGGGGCAATGCATTATTGACCCTGAGGGCGCTCAAGTAACCGTAGCGGACAAAACGGTCTGGTATGGCAATACCTCTAATCCAATGGCAGGCACAGGCAGAACACAAAAGAAAAAAGGCTTCTTTTCTGTATTAACTAATAATAAATATCGCTATACCGAAAAACTATTACATCCTGGCGAAAGTCTCTATGCCATTGGCTTATATAAAACAGTAGGTGGTGCAGGCGCGCACTTCGATGTGAAAGAAGATGTACGTGAACTTGTGCGTGAATGGAAAGCAGACACAGAAGCATTGTTGAAGCGGTTCGATACGAATAATGACGGCGAAATTGATTTGAATGAATGGCAGAAAGTCAGAGACGAAGCCCTGAAACATGTCATGGAAAGACACAGTGAAGAAAAAACATTGCCGCCTGTTCATATGATAAATAAAACCAACGATCGACGTCGGCCCTTCATTCTTTCAGCGCTGGCGCAAGATGATCTGACCCGACGTTTACATATATACTCTGTATTATCGATTTCAGCTTTTATAATCTGCGGTATTCTTTCAACATTAATGATCAGCGCTCGACTAGCTTAGCGCAGCTACTTAAAAACTAAAAAATATAGAATATTATGAATAACCCACTTTTAAATAAGACAGGATTACCTGCGTTCGAATCAATCAAGGCTTCACATATTGAGCCAGCAATGGATGAATTACTTTCTGAAAACAGAAAAGAAATTAAATCATTATTAACAGCTACAAAAGATTACAACTGGGATAACTTGTTACAAAAATTGGAAGACATGGATGACCTACTTGGTCGCGCCTGGTCTCCTGCCAGTCATTTACACTCTGTTGCTGATAATGATCAATTACGCGAAGCCTATAATGCTTGTTTACCCAAGTTATCTGATTACTCAACAGAAATGGGGCAGAATGAAGCGCTGTTTCAAGCTTATGAGACCATAGCCAACAGTAAAGAATTTGATTCTCTTAGCGCGGCTCAACAGAAAGTCATAAAAAATGCCTTACGTGACTTTCGTTTGTCCGGTATTGATCTCGATGAAGAAGCAAAAGAACGCTATAAAATCATCCAACAAAAACTTTCCAAACTACAAACCAAATTTGAAGAAAACCTACTTGATGCCACACATGATTGGAAAAAACACATTACCGATAAAACACAACTTGCTGGTTTACCGGAGTCAGCTTTAGCTCTGGCGGAACAAACAGCAAAGAATGATGATAAAGAAGGCTGGTTATTTACACTGGACTTTCCTTCTTACATGCCAATCATGCAATACGCAGATAATACTGAATTAAGAAAAGAGTTTTATCATGCTTATGTGACGCGTGCCTCTGACAAAGGTACGAATAAAGACTGGGATAATAGCGATGTCATGCTCGAAATACTCAAGTATCGAACGGAAAAAGCAAAGTTACTTGGTTTTGAAAGCTATGCGCATTACTCATTAGCAACAAAGATGGCCGAAAACCCGGAAGAAGTCCTGAGCTTTTTAAATGATTTAGCCAGTCGTACAAAGAAATTTGCGGAAAAGGAATTTGAAGAGTTAAAACAGTTTGTTCATGAAACAGCCAGTGTAAATGAACTTGATGCCTGGGATGTTGCTTATTATGCAGAAAAATTAAGACAGAAAAAATTTGATATATCACAGGAAACACTGCGGCCTTATTTCCCGGTTAATCAGGTTATCGATGGTTTATTTGCCATTACTAATAAACTCTATGGTGTAACATTCAAACAACGAGAGGGCGTAGAAGTCTGGCATAAAGATGTCATGTTCTTCGACATTCTTGAAGAAGATGGCAGCTTAAGAGGTAGTTTTTATCTCGATCTTTATGCACGGCAACATAAGCGTGGCGGCGCCTGGATGGATGAATGCATCGTTCGTAAAAAAGCTGCGGCAACAATACAAAACCCTGTTGCCTATCTAACCTGCAACTTCACACCCCCAATTGGTGATAAAGAAGCATTACTAACACATGACGAAGTGACCACTTTGTTTCATGAGTTTGGCCATGGGCTACACCATATGATGACCCGCGTTGAATTTAGTGGAGTTTCTGGCATCAATGGTGTCCCTTGGGATGCGGTCGAATTACCCAGTCAATTCATGGAAAACTGGTGTTGGGAAAAAGAGGCACTGGACTTATTTGCAAGACATGTTGATACAGATGAAGTGTTGGATGAGGAACTGTTCGGCAAAATGACCCGCGCGCGAACATTTCAGGCCGGCATGCAAATGGTTAGACAACTGGAATTCTCTTTATTTGATTTTCGTTTACACCTAGAGTTTGCTTCAAATGAATCAATTAATATTCAGGATTTATTAAATGAAGTGCGTAGTCAGGTCGCTGTTGTAAAAGCGCCGGACTTCAATCGATTTCAACATGGTTTCTCACATATTTTTGCAGGCGGTTATGCAGCCGGTTACTATAGCTACAAATGGGCCGAAGTATTATCAGCCGATGCCTTTTCCAAATTCGAAGAAAAGGGTATCTTTGATAAGAATACAGGAAGCGAATTTTTACATTCAATACTGGAGCAAGGTGGCAGTCGTGAACCAATGGATTTATTTGTTGAATTTCGAGGCCGAAAACCCAGTATTGAGCCATTATTAAGGCATTCAGGCATTACTGCGTAAGGAAAAAATGGTCAAAATTAAAAGTACTTTAATCAGCGCACTTATGCTCTTTGTGAGCCTTGCTCATGCTGAGACCGTTTATGTCATTGACGAACTGAAAATCGGCTTACATAAAAGTGCCTCCATTAACAGTCCTATCATCAAACTAATTACTAGCGGAACAGAACTGAGCGTTGTCGATCGTATAGATGATCTCGTGCATGTGAAAGACTCGGAAGGAAGCCAGGGCTGGATAAACGAAAAATATATTTTAAATAATAAGCCCGGCAAAACGCGTATTAATGAACTGGAAAAAGAAATTGAGTTATTAAAGTCAGGCACGTTGATGACGGAAAATAATGATGACTCAGTTGAACAAAAAGAATTAATCCAGCAATTAAACTCAGAACGCCTTAAAAGCGGCGACCTACAGGCACAACTAGCTGACCTGAGAGCTAAAATTGCCAATGTTGATAGCTATGAGCAATTTGCCAGCACTATCAATTCATTAACAGAGAAAAACGAACAACTAAAAGCACAACTCGAATCATCTGATATACATGTTGAAGCAGGTTCAGACTCTACGGTTTTTTCACTGCAAAGCTGGAAACAATATCTGTTTGCTATATTACTGATACTTATTACTGGTATGGTAGCCGGGGCGTTTGTCCTAGATTATTTTAATCGTCGCCGACATGGCGGTTTTCGAGTTTAATCTTAATATTCATTAACAACTTCATTTTTTTAAAGCCGTGTTCAAAATAGCTACCTGGAATGTAAATTCCCTAAAAGTACGTTTACCACATGTTTTACAGTGGTTAGAAAGCGAAAAACCTGATGTTTTGGCATTACAGGAAACAAAAACAATCGATGAGAATTTTCCTGTTAAAGAAATCAATAATGCCGGTTATCAGGTCAGCTATATAGGGCAAAAAACTTACAACGGTGTTGCAACTATTTGCAAGTCTCCAATAGAAACATTAGCAAACAGCATACCTGATTATGAAGATGAGCAGCGGCGAGTCCTCGCTATTAATAGCGAGGGGGTTACCGTTTTAAATTTATATATCCCGAATGGTTCAGAAGTAGATTCAGACAAATACCGCTATAAGCTTGAATGGTTTTCGAAGTTACATCCCTTTATAAAGAAATTGCAAAAGGAAAATGATCGACTGATTATTTTGGGTGACTTTAATATCGCGCCGGAAGATCAAGATGTTCACGATACAGAGGCCTGGCAGGGGAGTGTACTAGTTAGTCCTGCTGAAAGAGATGAATTTGAGAAATTATTGTCACATGGCATGAAAGATTGTTTTCGCTTGTTTGATCAGGAAGAAAAAAGTTTTTCATGGTGGGATTATCGGGCAGCAGCCTTCCGCCGCGGTCGAGGCTTACGAATCGATCACATTTTAGCCTCGGAAGCGCTGTCAGAGTCATGTCGCGCATGCTATATCGATAAAGAACCGAGAAAGCTTGAACGGCCTTCTGACCATACACCTGTTGTTGCAGAATTTGATTTTTGACGATACAAAACTAAAGGTTTTCTCTTGATAGCTCGAAATAGATAATGACTATATTATTCGATGGCTTATATGCAAAATAGTGACACAAATTTCAACTTTGACGAATGGGCCAAAATAGCCAAGGAAGACCCTGACGCATTTGAAGACATGCGTAAAAAAATGATTCAGGATGTCATTGAAGCAACCTCGCCTGAAGTTAAAAAACGCATGCAGGGGCTACAATGGAAAATTGACAATATTCGCTCAACATCTCCCAATCCAATGGCTTCTTGTTTAAAAATCTCACAGATGATGTGGGATAACGTACTAGGAGAAGATGGCCTACTCGAAAATATGCGCAAACTGAACGATCCAGAGCAAATATCAAAACCTAAACAACCAAAGGAATCAGCCACAATCATTAACCTGAATAATAATAAAATTGAACTCGATAAAAGCTGAATTTCGCCTAATTTCAGATGAATTCAGGATTGCGTAAGCTATCAGTTTGGCATAAACTCCCCGCCCTTATTGATGAACAGACATTTTGAGCAAAGAAAATGAAAGTAGATATACACCCAACATATGAAGAAGTCGCAGTTCAATGTAGCTGTGGGAATACCTTCAAAACCCGTTCTACTCATAGTGGAGAACTTCACCTAGATGTGTGTTCAGAATGCCATCCTTTTTATACTGGTAAACAGAAAATGCTGGATACAGCCGGCCGAGTAGATAAATTTCGTAAAAAATATGGTATGTCATCATAGCGAGATTGTTTTGAAATACACTTTCCTAAAAAACGCCCTATACGGGCGTTTTTTTATGTACAAGAGTCACTACTGTACGTTATAGGTGCACAAATGTGCAGAAATAAGAGTCGTCGCTAATTTCTAAAAAGTACGTTTTAGACATTTTCTGCCATCTACTTCCATGTATACCTCCTGTATCATTTGCTGGGCTATGAGGTCTATATTCTCAAACCTAGCTGTAGTATTTATATTTTCACTATTCCTGCTAACTCAGCAAGCATACGCGAAGCCTGTACTTTCAGAAAAATGTGTAAGTACTCACTACGATGAAGAAATTTATATTAAAAAGGTTATTGATGGTGATACCGTCATTCTTACAGATGATCGTCACATTCGTTTAATCGGTATCAATACACCTGAAATTAATCACGAGAGTATTAATCATTCAGATCCAGGCGCCTTAATAGCAAAGGCCAGTCTGGAGAAGTTACTTAAAAATCAAAAATCAGTACATCTGACTTATGGGAAAGAACAGTTTGATAGGTACAAACGTACATTAGCCCACTTGTATCTGAAAAACGGCCTAAATATTCAGGCAGAGCTACTCCGGCAGGGTCTGGCTATGCCATTAAGAATTGCACCTAATTTAGCTTTAGCTGATTGCTACAACACGGCATCACTGTCGGCTAAACATAAGAATCTGGGATTATGGGCCTTACCGAGGTATCAAACACGTCATGTACATAAGTTAAAAATCTCGGAGAAAGGCTTTCATATTATTTCAGGTAAAGTCGAACGAATTACAGAAAGCCGTTCATCAATCTGGCTTAATTTGAAAAATAATGTTGCGCTTCGTATTCATAAAGACGATTTAAACTATTTTAATAAAAATGATTTAATGTCTTTACAAGGAAAAACTATTGAGGCGAGTGGCTGGCTATATAATCGCAACAAACAATTGCGAATGCGTATCAGGCACGAACTGGATTTAAGAGTAATTGATTATTAAAGAAACTGATCCTTTTTAAGAGCTGTCGAAAAACAATGAAAACGAAATATTTACTTCCTACTTTACTATTATCACTCTCTCTATTTGGCGGCTGTGCCGTTAACCCTGTCTCAGGCAAACAGGATCTGGTTCTTTTATCAGAAAGCGATGAAATTGAGCTAGGCCGTAAAACTAATCAAGAAGTACTACAGCAATATAAAGTTTACGATGATCCGGCATTACAAGCCTATGTTCAGAACATTGGCAATAAAGTCGCACTAAATAGTCACCGTAACAATCTGGCTTATCGCTTCACTGTTCTAGACAGTAAAGAAGTCAACGCTTTTGCTTTACCCGGCGGTTATATTTACATTACACGAGGCTTAATGTCTTATTTAAAATCGGAAGCTGAACTCGCTGCCGTATTAGGCCATGAAGTAGGACATGTCACAGCGCGCCACTCAGTACGTCAGTACAGCGCAAATCAATTAACCAATATAGGTGTTGCACTGAGTTCTATATTTATACCGGGCATGAACCAGGCATCCTCACAGTTAGCCCAATTATTTGGTGCAGCATTGCTCCGAGGTTATGGCCGCGAACATGAACTGGAAGCAGACCGGCTTGGTGCTGAATATCTAGCACGCACGGGTTATAACCCGAATGCGATGCTTGATGTTATTAGTGTTTTAAAAAATCAGGAAATATTTGAAAGAGAAGTCGCAAAAGCGGAAGGCCGGGAGCCCAGAATTTATCATGGCGTTTTTTCAACACATCCTGACAATGATACACCTTTACAGGAAGTAGTCGGCACGGCTCACGGGCTAGCCGAAAATACGGCATCCGCAAAATTTGTTGGTTATGAAGAATACATGTCATATATAAATAAAATGGTTTATGGAGACAGTCCCCGCGATGGTATTTTACGTGGCCGTCGTTTTTTTCATGAAGATCTCAACTTTTCCATGACGTTCCCAAAAAAATGGAATGTCTCAAACTTACCCGACCAGATCTTATTAACTGCGCCTGGCGGAGAGGCAATCATGCAGATTACCGCTGAAGATATTGATAAAAAAACCTCGCCTAGAAACTTTATGATTCAACGCATGGGCTTAAATAACCTCGATAATGAAACGGCGTTAAATATTAATGGCCTTAAGGCACACACCGGTATATCTGTTATCAATACAAAAGAAGGCGCTCGACCA
Organism: Pseudomonadota bacterium; assembly: GCA_038142205.1. Classification (GTDB taxonomy): domain Bacteria; phylum Pseudomonadota; class Gammaproteobacteria; order Eutrophobiales; family Eutrophobiaceae; genus UBA7359. Next base: position 2,120,193 of record JAYQJO010000001.1, read on the forward strand.
ACGCGCATTACCGTCATCTATTTCGAGCAGCGTGCTTACATTGTGGCCGGAACAGCTAAAGTGGCAAACAATCTGGCTAAATATGATCAGACTATTCTCAAAACAGCAAAAAGCTTTCACGCCCTAACAAAAAACGAAAAAATGCTCGCTCAACCGTTACGTTTAAAAGTCGTTCAAGCAACGAATCAGACACGTTTTGCTGAACTAGCTAAAAAATCATCACTGAATGCCCATGCAGAATCACAACTGCGATTATTAAATGCAATGTATCCAGATGGTGAACCTAAAAAAGGACAGTTATTAAAGGTCGTTGAATAATAAACCGGCTCTCATTCAATAACAGCTTAGCAACAAAAGCTCATAAAGATTCGAGTTTTTTCTGTTAACTATTTGCTCCATTTAGACTTCAGTTCTTATCCACATTTTCTGTGGATAACTCTGTGGAAGATATGCGCACAGATGGCCAAAAACAGCATAACTATCTTGTATATGACAAAACTGTTAAAAATTAACCAGTTCATTATTATTCTTATTTATCAATAAGTTATGTTATTTTCATTTATGATAAGAGCGAACTTAAAGTAATTTCTATCTTTTGTTTGCAGAAAAATTTCAACTGTGCATAAACATTATTTTTTGTTGACAAAAATTAAAATCTGGGAACTCCAGTCCCTGTAAGCGTTCTAAGCTATTGTAATACTTTTTTCTTGCCTTCCTCCCCTAGGCAGAAAAAATACCCGACTCTCCCCAGTCGGAAACATTAGGCTCCGAGTGCCCGAATTTCCCCCCCTTAAATCATTCGGAGCCTTTTTTTTTATAATCAGGCTTAGGCTTCGAAATAAAGCCATTCAGCTAATTTTTCTCGCGCCTCATCAAGCCCCGTACCTTTCAATGCGGAAAATAATTGAATGCTGGCATCAATATCAGTCAAGTCACGGCGAACAGAAGCCATAGTCTTATTCCCGGCATTCTTCGACAATTTATCCGCCTTATTCAGTAAAATATGAACCGCCAAGTTACAAGTCTGACAATATTCCAGCATCATCTGATCAAACTTACCCATAGGATGCCGGATATCCATAATTAAAAATATACCGCGTAGCGATTGTCTCTCGCGCAAATAACGCTCCATCAGCTTTGCCCACGCATCACGCATATTCTCATTTACTTTGGCATAACCGTAACCAGGCAAATCCACTAAATGAGTGCGTTCATCATAAGAAAAATAATTCAGTTCCCTGGTCCGCCCAGGAGACTTGCTGATTCTGGCCAATCCACGTCGATTCGTTATTTTATTTATTGCGCTGGACTTACCCACATTTGATCGTCCGGCAAAGGCAACTTCAGAACCATTGTCATCTGGAAGTTGTTTGATTGAAGCAACACCTAAGCAAAATTCGAGGCGGCTAAACCAGCCGTTTGCTAATTTTTCTGTATTGATAGCGCTTCTCCACTTATGTCAGTCACATTGCCGATCTTTCAATATTCATTTTTGAAGATTATGTGCTTATGAATTACTCTTACACAGAATACAGGACATAAACCCGAAAAAAATCCATAATAAGAACCAAATCACAATCAGTCACATCTTAAAGGAAATTGTAATTATGAAAATTAAATATTTAGCAATCGTTGGTTTAGTTTTGATTGCTACGAGCTCCAGCTACGCAGCCGACCCAACTAAAGGCAAAACTCTTGCGGCACCTTGTGCTGCCTGTCATGGCGCAGATGGTAATAGCGTAAACCCGGTTTGGCCAAAAATAGCTGGACAACATGCCGAATATACCTATAAACAATTAAAAGACTTTAAAGATGGTAATCGTGTTAACGCACAAATGGCACCGATGGTTGCATCGCTAAGCGAAGAAGACATGGCTAATTTAGCAGCTCACTTTTCTACTCAAAAAACTAAAAAAGGCGCAGCTAATCCTGAATTAATTGAATTAGGCCAGAAAATTTATCGTGCCGGCGATGCAGAATCAGGCGTTGCGGCTTGCATAGCATGCCATGGACCTTCTGGAACAGGTAACCCAGGTGCGCTATATCCCACTCTATCTGGCCAACATGCTGAATATACCAAACTTCAACTTAATGCTTTCAAAACTGGAGAACGCAACAATGATGCAAACAACGTCATGCGAACTATTGCTGCTCCAATGACCGAAGCGCAAATTGAAGCAGTTTCAGAATATATTCAGGGTTTGCACTAAATAATTACGTTACTTTTGACGTAAAAGGCGAAATTAGCTGTCTAAACCTTAACATGGTAAACACGACCTATTCGCCACATAACAAAATATAAGCAAGGATAATCATGAAAAAATTAATCCAACTCATTTCATTGTCAATGCTGCTGTCATTCGGCGGTATTGTTAATACAGCAATTGCTGCAGACGGTTATAACGTCATCAGCCCGGCACAAGTAACTCAGACCGGCGATAAAATAGAAGTACTGGAAGTATTCTGGTATGCCTGTCCTCATTGTTACGACTTTGTACCTCATATAAATGAGTGGCTACAAAATAAGCCTGAAGGCGTTGAGTTTAGACGTATGCCCGGCATTTTCCGTAAAAACTGGATCCCTCATGCTAAAGCGTTCTATACAGCAGAAAAGTTAGGTGTTTTAGATAAAATCCATGGGCCTTTATTTGATGCTATCCACAAACAAAGAAAAAAATTCATGACGACGATGCTATGAAAAAATTCTTTGTCAAGCATGGCGTTGATAAGAATGAATTTTTGAAAGTTTACGAATCTGATGAGATTGATACCAAAGTAAAACAGGCCTTCGTCATGGGACAACGTTATAAACTCACTGGAGTCCCAGCCATTATCGTGAATGGTAAATACATGGTCAGTGGTTCTACTGCTGGCAGCTTAGAAAATGTGCTAAAGATCACCAACACTCTGGTCGATAAAGAGAAGGCAAGTACTGTAGCCAGCGAATAATACATGGAGAATTATTCTCAATAGTTGTATCTGCCAGACTGGCAGATACAACGCATTCTAAAAACAGTACCTGCGTCATGAACCTTTACAGACTAGGGTGTGTCCAATGTTGTCAAAAAAAGAAACTGCCAGCTCAGAGACAGATTGGAAAAAACAGTATTCAGAAATAATCAAGGAACTGGATATTAAAGAGAAGGAGTGGGAGCAACAGCAGCAGGAAATCTTAAAAACCGTATTAAAACTCACCTTTGCCTATCAAGGCTCGAATGACATTCTTGATAAAAAATTACTTAATCTAAAAACTGCATTAAAAAATTCGAAAGATAACGTTCCACAAAAAGAAATTGATGCGCTGGTTCAATCAATACTGGTGTATAAAAAAGAACGGGACACAGACACTTCCAGAACAAATGCGTTAATAACAAGCGTGTTACAACTTTTATCAAGTAATAAAGATTATGAACACTATGCTGAAAAAGTACGTGCTATCAATAATGAAATAAACAATGACTCAGCAACGCCGGTTTCAAAACTGAAATCAATTAATGAAGTTGTCTCCAACATCAATAAATCTTCAGCCAAAACAAAACAAAAACCGGATACCTTCAAAGTTTTCCTGAAAAAACTATCTGATCATAAAGATACAGAAACAACATTGGCAAAACTGTGTAGACGTTCAATTGCACTGAACAGCGAACAGGAAAAACTAAAAGCCATCAACCAATGTATAGAAAAGATTAATGCTCAAAACCAAAGTAATAACAATAGTGAAAATAAAGTAACAACAGATACTGAAAAGCAAACTGAATTAAACAGCGATCAAAATATAGAAAGCTTGCTTACCTTGCTTGACTGGGTAACGATACCTGGGAAGTCACAAAACAAACTCGACACACTAAAGAAACAACTTGAAGATCGTGACGATGGTACAGATACAGGTAATTTAATAAGACGCATTGCTATAACTATCAGTAATGCTTACATGGAAATCCAGGCCGAATTAAATGAAACAGAGAGCTTTCTGAAAAAAGTAACTAACCAATTAAATGAAATAACCCTGCAAATAGCGGATATTGAAACACTGGAAAATGAGTCCTTTTCAAACTCCACGAACTTCAACTCAGAGTTGGAAAAACAAATTGAATTAATTCAGTCCGGCGTTGATGAAGCGAAAACAATTGATGACATTAAAAATACGATAAACACCCGTATTGAAGTCTTACAGACCAATATGGATCACTTCATTAATGTTGAACAAATCCGTAAGAAAAAATCGGATAGCCAACATAAAAATTTAGTTGAGCGCCTTAGTAACATGGAAGGGGAAGCCGAGAAGTTAAGAAAAACCATCGAAGAAGAAAGAAATAAAGCATATAAAGATGCGCTTACCGGTATTCCCAACCGCATGGCTTTTGACGAACGCATAAATGATGAATTTCAACGCTGGAAACGCTACAACAGTAAATTAACACTTTGCCTCGTAGATATAGATAAATTTAAAGGTGTAAATGATACGTACGGACACAAGGCAGGAGATATCGTTTTACGCACTGTTGCGAAAAAGTGTGCATCAAAGATCAGAAAGAGTGATTACTTCTGTCGCTATGGCGGCGAAGAGTTTGCACTAATCCTACCCGAAACAGATTTGTCCGCTGCAATTACTGTTGCCGAAACATTAAGAGAGAGTATCGAAAAATGCAGTTTTCAGTATGCAGAAGAATCCGTAGGTATAACCATCTCTTGTGGCTTGGCTCAGATAAAAAAGAACGATACGCTAGATAAACTATTTCAACGGGCAGATCAGGCTTTGTATAAAGCAAAGGAAACAGGAAGAAATCGCTGCATTTCTGAAAAACAGTTGCATGTGATATGAACATCATGGTTCCCAGTAATCCTTACCCATGCCGTCACGACGCACCCACATCCTGTAGTTAGTCGAATATATGTCCTGTATATTCGACATACTTACATCCATGTAAGCAAAAAAAAGGAACCTAATGGTTCCTTTTATGTTTTCGAGTAATGAAGTCTTATTTGTTGTTGATGTACATCGTGACTTCAAAACCAAAACGGATGTCGCTGTATTCTGGAGTTTCCCATTTCATCGTCGTAATCCTCATATTAAATTAATTGTCAGAGTTAAACTTATGTTCTTGTTATATATAGTGCAGATCATGTGCCACATTTAAAAAATAATTGTTTTTTGTTTATAATTCAATGAGTTAAGATTATATCTTATCAATCACTGCTTCAAAAAGATAGGACTCATTGGTTACTAATAACCAAGAAACTGGTTTCTTGCAACCAAAAACCACAACCACTTTTCTTTAAACAGCTTTCAATTAAGCTAGCATTTACAACTCTAAATTCAATAGAAATACAGATTTACGCTGCTGTTTATGCTAAATTCGCCGACTTTTTTAGAAATGCATAATTTAAACGCATGGCAAATACGACAAATATCAGTAACAACTATATCGCCAGTGGGCACCGGATTGGCATTGTTGGTGGCGGGCAGTTAGCAAAAATGACAGCCCTTCCTGCAATGGAACTCGGTTGTGAAGTCGTTATTCTTGAAAAGACTAAAAATACACCTGCTTCATGTCTCGCCGCAGAAATATTTTATGGCGACTGGGATGATCCGACGAACCTGCTTAAGCTCGCCGAAAAAGTAGACGTAGTTTCTCTGGAAAATGAATTTGTTGATGCGAACAGCCTGAAAAAACTCGAAACAGCAGGTCACGCTCTTTACCCAAGCTCAGACACCATTGCTATGGTGCAAGATAAATTAATTCAAAAACAGGCTTTGAGTAATGTAGATATCCCTGTCACACCTTTTGCCGCAGTTAGTTCTCGAGAAGAAATCGAACAACAAGCTGAAGAACTTGGTTGGCCGATGGTCTTAAAAGCCAGACGTAATGGTTACGATGGCAAAGGTAATGCCACGTTAAAATCGGCAGCAGACATTAATGACGCCTGGAATAAACTCGATGGCGATAACCGCGAACTTTATGTTGAAGGTTTTTGTAAATTCACCGGTGAATTAGCCGTCATGGTCACGCGCCGAGCTGATGGCGAAATGGTGAATTATCCTGTCGTTGAGTCCGTTCAAAAAGATCACATTTGCCATATCGTTCGTGCTCCAGCACGTATAGATGAAGAGCTGGCTAACAAAGCCGTTGAAATGGCACGCAAAGCGGTCACAACCATTGATGGTGTTGGCAGCATTGGTGTTGAAATGTTTCTAACGGAAGATAAACAAATCATTCTTAATGAAATGGCTCCACGTGTTCATAACTCTGGTCACTACACTATTGAAGCATGCGAATGTTCGCAATTTGAAAATCACGTGCGCGCCATACTCGGTATGCCATTAGGTTCAACCAAAATGGTTTCTCCAGCGGCAGTTATGATTAATATGTTAGGTGAAGAGCAGGGCACAGGTTACCCTGTTGGTATTGATGAAGCATTAAAAATAAGCGGCGCACATATTCATGTTTACGGAAAATCGACAACGAATATTGGACGTAAGATGGGACACATCACCGCATTAGGTGACACAATTGAAGACGCAGAATATATAGCGAACAGTGCAGCGAAATACATTCGTTTCGGAGCAGAAAAATGACAGAGAAAAACAAAGCATTAGTCGGCATTATCATGGGCAGTGATTCAGACTGGCCAACCATGGAAGCGGCAGCAGAAATATGTAAAAACTTTTCTGTTCCTTATGAAGTACATGTTGTTTCTGCACACCGTACACCGGACGACATGGCGCGCTATGCAAAGAATGCTTATAAAAAAGGCCTTAAAGTCATTATTGCTGGCGCAGGTGGCGCAGCACATCTACCCGGCATGGTTGCTAGCCATACACCCTTACCCGTTATTGGTGTTCCAGTTAAAAGCGATGCATTAAGCGGTATGGACTCTTTATTATCGATTGCGCAAATGCCCGGTGGAGTACCAGTTGCGACCGTGGCTATCGGCTCAGGAAAGAATGCCGGTTTATTAGCAGTGGAAATACTGGCAACAAGTAATACAAAGTTAATGAATAAATTAATCGAGTATAAGAAAGGTCTTGCTGTTGAATCTCGTAATAAAGACAAATCGCTTAACAAAGCTTTAAAGAAATAAATAAACGTATTGCTGCTTTAATTATCAGCGCGTTGCTTCGCTTTTTCCAAAACAACTTTCTGTTCTTCTCTACTCATCAAAGTCCAGGAAGTAATTTCATTCAAACTACGATGGCAGCCTAAACAAATATCGTTTTCGTCCAGACAACAATTTCTGATACAAGGTGATTCAAATGTTTCTTCAGTCATATATTAAAAGACAACTGTCTTCCAGTTTTCATAAAACTGTCGCGCTGTTTTATTAAAGTCATACATATATTCTAACGCTTTTTGTTCCAGTTTTTCGGCTGCATCCTCACCCAACGCTTTTTCAAGCGCTACTTTATAAGCTGGAATATCACTCCAATCGGAAACCGTACTGTTAATAATTTCCTGATGGTATTGCATCGTTATCACCTGATTACCTAAAGACAAAGACTGAATAGCACACGCATCGGATAAAGATAAAACGTCTAATCCCGCAGGTGCCGTTTTTACTTCAGCGCTATGCCATTGTAAACAATTCATTGTGTCCGACATATTAATTAAAAACGGACTTTGCTTCCCTGTTTCGGTTTTATATATTTGCATAATACCGACTTCTGATTTATCTCCTGAACCAACTTCACCTCCTAATGCATCTGCCAGTAATTGGTGGCCTAAACAAATACCGACATAAGGCATATTTAATTCATTAACCGCTTTTCTAATAGCAACTTTCTCATCAATCAACCACGGATACTTTTCTTCTTGCCAAACATCCTGTGGCCCACCCATCACCCACAATGCATCAAAACCATTTAAATCAGGAATGGCTTCACCTTCATCAAGCTCAATGGTTACAACATCAAACCCATCTTCTTTAAAGAAGTCACGAAACACACCGGGGTGTTCGATACGAAGATGTTGAAAAACAAGAATGCGTTTAGTAATCATGTTCTAAGCAAGGAGTTAATTAAAGATAGAGAATAGTATTATTTATAAATGTAACAAACAAATGAATGTCTGCTTTTAGAATATGATTATAGTGCTATTATTCTACGATCGATCTAAAGCGAACAAAGTGTCTAATAAAGTAGAACAAATCTTTATAACGATGATGTTGAAAAGTTAAAGCAGTTTCATATTCTAAAATTGGTATACATAAAAGTATTGGTTTATGGAAAATATTATTAGTCCCAAAAAATTGCTCAACAGCAAATGGACGGCTGCAAAGCCTGAACGAAAAGAAAAGCATTTTATTGTGACTGAAGTTGATTTTAATGAAGAAGGATCGGTTATTTTCTGCTTGATAGAAGCGGTTATGACAAAACGTGCAACTGCAATTCAATGGCAGGATTTAAAAGACATAAATCAATGGCGTTGTGGTTGGAAATAAATATTCAGTTTATATGTCTCTTAATCTCTTCTATTTCACAGGTGTAGATATGTTGAAATTAACAGTGAGTGAAACAGATTAATGAAGAAAAAGAAATGGATAATTATTTTAATATTTACATTAATTATTCTGTCAGTTTTTACAATGATAGGTCCTATAATGAGTAATGTTGAGCAACCAAATTATGAAGTTATATTATCCGAGGGTAATATTGATATAAGACAATACGCACCTATTATAATCGCTGAAACTGAGATTCAAGGTGAACGCGAAGAAGCGATTGGTAAAGGCTTTAGGCTGTTAGCAGATTACATCTTTGGAAATAATACAGTTAAACAAGAAATTGCGATGACGGCGCCAGTTCAGCAACAAAATAACGCAAAGATCGCCATGACCGCACCTGTACAACAACAATCACAAGACGGCGTATGGAAGGTTAGCTTTGTGATGCCTGCGGAATATACTATCGATACACTGCCTAAACCTAATAATGAAAAAGTAACAGTTAAGAAAGTTTTAGAAAAAAGATATGTTGTCATTCGATTTTCTGGGCTAAATTCCAATGCGAATATTGAACAGCATGAAAAAATGCTGATGCAATATATTGAAAAAAAACAAATTAAGACCGCAAGCCTACCAAAATATGCTTTTTACAATCCTGGACCCTTCCTTTTATGAAGCGAAATGAAATCATGGTGGAGGTTGCAGCGTTTTAGCAGAATTATCCCCAAAAAATATAGACTTGTGATAACCGCATTTCTATATGTTTGATCTCCTTACAACCCTATCAGTAATTATTAATCACTTTTTTATTTAATTTATAAACTGTCCACTTCTGGACATTCTTTGATTTAGTATTTAAATAATCTTAAGCGAAGATAAAAAACGGCGACTTTAATAGCCGCCGTTCTATTTACAATGCTCTCGATTAATTTTTAATTAACGTTTCGCAACAGGTGTTCCTGGCGCTCCAACTGATTTGAAGCGTCCTAAGTCCATCACTTTAGTCCACGCTGCTGCAAAGTCATTTACGAAGTTGTTATCTGCAGAAGCATACACTTCTGACATAACACGTAATTCAGAATGAGAACCGAAAATTAGATCTACAGGCGTAGCCGTATACTTTTGCTTACTTGTACCACGTGCAAAACCTTCATATAGACCTGGAAACTCTGCTGATTTTTTCCATTCCGTCGACATGTCTAGCAGATTTACAAAGAAATCATTGCTCAAGGTTCCTGGCTTATCAGTCAAAACGCCATGCTTGCTACCATCTGCATTGGCATTAAGTGTACGCATCCCACCAATAAGTACTGTCATTTCCGGTACAGTCAACGTCAGCAAGTCCGCTTTTTCAACTAACATATCTGTTGGCGAACCATAACTCATTTCATCATAGTAGTTACGGAAAGCGTCGGCTTTCAGTTCAAGCCATGCAAACGATTTAGTATCCGTCATCTTTTGAGTTGCATCAGTTCGACCTGGCGTGAATTCAATCTCTAAATTATGTCCGGCATCTTTTGCTGCTTTTTCTACCGCAGCATTACCCGCGATAACGATAGTGTCAGCCAAAGATACTTTCTTACCGCCTTTTAACGACTTGTTGAAATCTGCACGTACCGCTTTCAATTTCTTCAAAACGTTTGCCAGTTCAACCGGATTGTTTACAGCCCAGTCTTTTTGTGGCGCCAGAGCAAGGCGAGCACCATTAGTACCGCCACGCATATCTGATCCTCGATAGCTTGCAGCTGAAGCCCATGCTGTTCTAACCAATTCAGATACACTTAAACCTGATTCTAAAACTTTCACTTCCAGTGCTTCAGCATCTGCATTACTGATTGTTTTGTAATCGGCAACCGGCACTGGGTCTTGCCAGATGAACGTTTCTTTTGGTACTTCAGGACCAACGTAACGTTCAACAGGTCCTAAATCACGATGTGTTAATTTAAACCATGCTCTTCCAAAAGCTTGATCAAATTCCTTCGGGTTTTTCAGAAATCGTTCTGTGATTTTGCGAAACTCCGGATCTTCTTTTAGTGCAAGGTCAGTGGTAAACATGACTGGCGCATTACGTTTACCTTTGACATGCGCATCAGGTACTGCAGTATGCGCTGCTTCATCTGTAGGAACCCAAAGTTTTGCGCCTGCTGGCGTGGTTGTTTGTTTCCAATCAAACCGCATCAGATTTGCAAGATAAAGAACAGACCATGCGGTAGGTGTTTGTGTCCATGCGCCTTCAAGACCACTGGTCACAGTATCTTCAGAATGTCCTTTGCCACATTTATTTTTCCAACCAAGACCTTGGTCTTCTTTTGGCGCAGCTGATGGTTCTGCTCCTACACAATCTCCAGAGCGAGCACCATGTCCTTTACCCAAGGTATGTCCACCAGCAACTAATGCAACAATCTCTTCATCATTCATTGCCATACGACCAAAAGAAAGGCGCATATGTTCAGCAGCGTCCAATGGCTTCATGTTTCCACCTGGACCTTCCGGGTTTACATAGATCAAACCCATTTGTACTGCTGCGAGAGGTGATTCAAGTTTGCCTTTCTTAAAACGTTCCTCTGCAGCCAGCCATTTCTTTTCAGTACCCCAATAAACATTGTCAGGTTCCCAGTCATCGACTCGGCCACCTGCAAAACCTGCCGTTTCAAATCCCATTGATTCCAGTGCAACGTTACCAGCAAGGATAATTATATCACCCCATGAAACAGAGCGGCCGTATTTTTGTTTAATAGGTTCTAAAATACGACGCATCTTGTCGATGTTGCCATTGTCCGGCTAACTGTTCTGCGGTTCAAAACGTATCTGACCACCTTCAGCTCCACCACGGCCATCCATCGTTCGATAGGTACCAGACAAGTGCCAGGCAGATCGAATTGCAAGGCCACCATAATGACCCCAATCTGCAGGCCACCAGTCTTGTGATGTGGTCAACGCTTTTTCGATATCCGCTTTCAGTTGGTTGTAATCTACCTTCCTGAATGCTTCAGCATAATTGAAGTCGCCATATGGATTTGATGCAGGGTCATGATCACGTAGCTGTTCCAGACTTAATTTTTCAGGCCACCAATGTTCATTAGTAGTTCCATTCTCTTTAGCTATGGCTATATTTGTAGCCACAACTGAAGTTAATACAATTACCGCCAGTGCTATTGCCAAACTGGTAATGTAATCCAGTGTATTTCTAATCATTTGTTATCTCCTCGGTATTTTTCTCTAGCCTTTAAAAGTTTTGCAGAGGAGAGTTATGTCATCCAATTGATTGTTTAGATAGATTTGATAGTTTTTTCCTATTAATGGTTTAATTGGTAATTAGTTTTAAATTAAGTCTTTTATTTTCCGGCATGTTCTTTCCGGAAAACAGCTCGTATTGCCTTGTATATTGTCGATTAAATCATTCACATAATTATATATCCTCAATTTAGAGTATATATCTACTCAATAAAGATAATTTATCTGAATGAAGTTATTTGGCGCGGATCATGTATGCTAAAACTACTGACGGAATAGTCGATATAAATAAAAAACATAGAAAGGAGCTTCTCCCCGTGTCAAATACTCAGGAATACCTAATTGAAGTAACAAACCTGATTACCTTGCCAGACGTTTATATCGCCGTGAAAAATGTTGTCGATGATCCTGACTCTGGCATGTGTGAATTAAGTGAAGTGGTTTCTTATGATCCTGCTATCTCTACAAGATTACTAAAAATAGCAAATAGCTCTTTTTATGGTCAAGTAGCAGAGGTTGATACAATCAAAAAAGCGGTAATGCTATTAGGAACAAAAACGGTACACGATACTGTTCTCAACATTACTGTCTCACAGGCTTTTCAGTCCATTTCCGATGTAAACTATGATGTTGCTACATTCTGGCGAAACTCTGTGATGAGAGCGACTGTTGCAGTATCTTGTGCAAAAGAATTGAATATTCTAGAAGCTGACAGGTTATTTACGCTTGGTTTACTTTCTGATCTAGGACACATGATTATGGGCATTAAAGAACCGGGGTTAATGCTAAGCGTGATGCAACAACATAATAAAACCAAATACCCACTACACCTGTTCGAACGTTCAACTTTTGGTTTTGATTCGAGCGAGCTGGGAGCCGATTTACTTGAGTCTTGGTCAATTCCAGATTCAATTATCACGGGTATCCGCTATCAAAACTGCCCGGAAATTGCAGCAGAATTTCAACAGGAAGCTGGTATTATTTATTGCGCGGCGCGGCTTCATCCAAATGAGTCGGAATTTCCAAATGTTCTTGATTTTGAAATACTTAGGAAACTCGGTATGGACTATCTGGATTTTAATCATATCCGTACTGAAGCCGCTTCACTCTATGATGAAGCCTTATCTTTATTTCCATCTTCAGAATTAAAACAAGCAGTTTAAGATCATCAATCTACAGATAGTTTCCTCAAATAGGGACTATAGGTATACTTGCGCCCTTAAATTATAATAAATCGGTAATATAAGGGCATTACCACTACCGCTGAGGATTAGTTATGAGTCAAGAACAAGATAAGATATTTTTCAGAAATTTCACACTGGCATTGGTTTTTATTGCCGCAATGATGGTTGTATTTTATGTCGTTGCACAATTTGCCGGCACAGACGAAGCAGCAGATGCGAAAATGCGTTCTGCAGCTGTTGCTGAAGCAACCGCTCCTGTTGGGAAAGTCACCGCTGTTGGCGAAGAAACTGAAGAAATGGCTGAAGAAGTGGTTGCTGACGCTGCAAGTGGTGATGTTGGCAAGGCCGTCTACGATGGTCTTTGCGTTAATTGTCATGGCATTTCTTCTTTAGCAGCTATGATCCCACAAACAGGTGATGCTGCCGCATGGGAAGCACGTATAGGACAAGGCACTGACACTTTATATAAAAACGCAATCAAAGGTTTTACTGGCAGCATGGGTATGATGCCAGCCAAAGGTGGTAACCCTGCACTCAGCGATGACGAAGTTAAAGCTGCGGTAGACTATATAGTCAATCAGGTCGCTGCAGAAGCACCGAAGGAAGCGGCGGCAAGTGAAGCCAGTGCCGATGTGGGTAAAGGAGTTTTTGATAAAGTTTGTTCAATGTGTCATGGGGTTCCAGCTATGGCAGCAATGATCCCACAAACGGGTGATGCTGCTGCGTGGGAAGCACGTATTGCAAAAGGAAAAGAGACGTTATACAGCAATGCAATCAATGGTTTTACAGGAGACTTAGGCATGATGCCTCCCAGAGGCATGGGGGCAAATTTAACTGATGATGAAGTTAAAGCTGCGGTAGATTACATTATTTCTACAGTTAAATAAGAGTTTTCAAAACTTTAAAATAAAAAGGGGCTTTAAGCCCCTTTTTTTATCTCCATGGATGCGCAGAAGCGACAACAATACTCAAAGAATTTTATATCACTTCAACCTTAAACTCTTTTGATAAGCCTCTTCGGATAATTCATCCCAAGCCTGATAGTTAGTACGGAAAGTTTCATATGCATCATAAACCCTTTTAAACTTTGGATTAGCTGCCGCTTCTTCATCCAGCGTTTCCTTTGTTAAGCGTTTAAACTCTTTTAAAACCTCTTCAGGAAACTCAAGAATCTGCACATTCTTTTTAGTCTTTAGCTCAGTTAATGCTTTTTGATTATAAAATTCCATTTGTGCATAAATCCATTCGCTATTTGCAGCGGCTGCAACGTTAACAATCTGCTGTAAATCTTCCGGTAAGGTTTGCCATTTCTTATCATTAATCATTAATTCAAATGCCGTACCGGGTTCATGCCAGCCCGGATAATAATAATATTTAGCCGCACGGTTTAAACCCAATCGCATATCATGAAACGGCGCAACCCATTCTGTCGCATCCAATGTGCCACGTTCCAATGCAGTATAAATTTCACTGCCGGCCATCAATATGGGATTGCCACCGGCTTTTTTGAAGACCTTACCGCCTAGACCAGGTATACGCATGCGTAAACCTTTAACATCATCCAATGAATTAATTTCCTTTTTAAACCAACCACCCATTTGCACACCGGAATTACCCATTGGAAATGTGATTAAGCCAAACGGCTTATAAACTTCTCGCCATAGTTCCAGACCGCCGCCGTTATACAACCAGGCATTCACACCTTTTGCCGTCATACCAAACGGTACTGTAGAAAGAACTGGGCTTCCGGTACTTTCCCTGCCCAATAATATGCTGAGCCGTGTCCCATCTCTGCAACGCCTTGTGATACTGCATCAAATACTTGCAAAGCAGGAACAATTTCACCACCGGCATAAACACGAATATCCAAACGACCATTGCTCATCGCACGCACATCATCAGCAAATTTCTCAGCCCCTCCCTGAAAGACGGGAAAATTCGCCGGCCATGTTGTTACCATCTTCCACTTATAGATCTTAGAAAGATCAGCTCCTGCATTACTACTTACTGTATTCGAATCAGTACCGCTACCGCATGCAGTCATAAACACACAGAGTAATAAATAAAAATAGATGTTTCGCTTATTCACAATTTTTTGCCTTTTATAGTTACTGCACTAATTAACAACTGAATTTAGGATTAATACGTTTTTTTACACATCCCTTGCTTGCGTGATTTGTAAAGATTAAATTTCTAAAGATAGATTGCCGGTATGAAATAACATACGATTAAAATGCAGGAAAACACAATAGCTTTTAATATCTTAATGATTCCTTTTTTCAGACCAAAAAACTTTACAAGATAAACTGGCACACCTAACAGCGGGAAAAGCGCTACAAAAAGAGAATAACCACCCACATCGCCAATCTTATTTTCAATCGCATGCATTTTGCACCACCCCAAATCAAAAACATAAGTAGCACTGTATGCGTAATACTTGCAGTACTGGCATCAATTCCTTCAAAGTCAAAGTAACCTTCGATAATACCTGCAATCAAAAATGATGCGAGCATCCAGAAAATATATTTATTTGATTCCTTATCCATACTTTAAGCCGGAGTAAGGTTTGCGTATTGCGCTACTAACCATTTTGATCCGGCCATCTCAAAGTTCACCTGTATACGCATATGATTGCCGCTGCCTTCCAGGTTCAAGACTGTACCTTCACCAAATTTAACATGTCTGACACGCTGCCCTAATGCTAATTCTCCATCTTCACTCTTAGGTTTTGAACTACTGCTATTGAATAAGGATTCGGTAACACTCCCACCTAAGCGTATATCGTTAAGTAATTCTGAAGGTATTTCATCAATAAAACGTGAGGGTTGCGGATAGTAGTCCGAACCGTGCAACCGTCGATGCTGCGTATAAGTCAAGGTTAATGTTTTTTTCGCACGGGTAATACCGACATAACAAAGCCGGCGTTCTTCTTCTAATTGTATTAGGTCTTCACTACTGCGTTGATGTGGAAATAAACCTTCTTCCATACCAACCAAATAGACATCAGGAAATTCGAGACCTTTCGCTGAATGTAAAGTCATTAAATGTACACAATCTGAACTGTTACCTGCTTGTGTTTCACCGGATTCCAATGCAGCATGTGAAAGGAAAGCTGATAAGGCGTCCATTTCTTCCAACTCTTCCTCATCACCAAGCTCAAACTCACCGGAAGCCGTTACCAGTTCTTCCAAGTTTTCAACTCGAGCTAAACCTTTTTCACCTTTTTCTTTTTTAAAGTGTTCGATTAACCCGCTTAATTTGATTACTTGATCAACATGCTCGTCTAATGTCGCTTCGGACTCTGCCTGTTTCATTTTTTGTATTAGCTTAATAAAGTTATCCAACGCATTTAATGCGCGCGAACTCATTAACTTATGTTCAACAATATGCAACGCCGCGTTCCAAAGTGAACAATTATCTTTTCTTGCTAATGTTCTTAATTCATCAACGGTTCGATTACCGATACCACGCGTGGGTGTATTAACTATACGTTCAAACGATGCGTCATCATCATGAAAGCGTGCGAGACGTACATAGGCGAGAGCGTCTTTGATTTCAGCTCTTTCGTAAAATCGCATACCACCATAAACACGATACGGGATACGCGACTGCATTAACGCTTCTTCTAATACACGTGACTGGGCACTTACACGATATAGAACAGCATAATCAGTAAAAGCTTTGCCTTGTTCCGGTGCTTGCTTAATGCGGTCGATAACATAACGTGCTTCATCGGTTTCGTTATAAGCCATATAGACGCCAATATGCTCACCATCTTCACCATTAGTCCAAAGGTCTTTACCTAAACGTGCATTATTATTTGAGATTAACTTATTTGCTGCTTTAAGAATTGTTGCTGTTGAACGATAGTTCTGCTCCAGTTTTAATAAATATGCATTATTAAAGTCAGCTTGAAACTCTTGCATGTTTTCAACTCTTGCTCCTCTCCATGAATACACTGATTGGTCGTCATCTCCGACGGCAAACAAGGTGTTATTTTCACCGACTAATAATCTTAACCAACCGTATTGTAATGAGTTCGTATCTTGAAACTCGTCAACCAAAACGTGTTTAAAACGATGTTGGTAATGTTCTCGAATCGCACCTTGGTCACGAAACAGTTCGTAAGTGCGTAGCAGAAGTTCGGCAAAATCAACCAAGCCGGAACGCTCACAGGCTTCCTGATAGTTTTTATAGATATAAACCATCTGCTCGGTCGTCGCGTCGCCATGCGAGTCAATATTCTCCGGGCGTAAGCCTTCATCTTTTCGCGCATTAATAAACCATTGTGCTTCTCGTGGTTTAAAATTCGCTTCGTCCAGATCCATCGAACGAATAACCCGGCGCACCGTGCGATATTGGTCTTCGCTATCCAAAATTTGAAAGCTTTCGGGTAAGCCTGCTTCTTGCCAATGTGCGCGTAATAAACGATGTGCAAGACTGTGGAATGTACCTACCCACATACCTTGTGTTGGCTGATCAAGTAATCGTTCAATTCTCGCCCGAATTTCTGCCGCCGCTTTATTGGAAAACGTCACTGCCATGATGCTATAGGAGCTAGCCTGACCCGTTTCGATATACCAGGCAATACGGTGTACCAGCACACGGGTTTTGCCACTACCGGCACCAGCCAAAATTAGCAAATTACCCGGCTCGGCACCAACAGCCTCTCGTTGGTCAGCATTCAGAGAATCTAAAATATAAGAAATATCCATCTGTAGATTGTCGCATATTCGGCCATTTCTAAAAATGCACAATTTAATCTGCTAACTGAACTGAGTTTAATGTTAGACTGTCTAATTACTAATAATAAATATTTACGGAAGCCATGAGTACAAACTCCTCAACAGAAGATCGTGAAGAACTGACTCGCATTATTGACTCAGTTCTGACATTAGCAAAACAACTCGGGGCCACTGAGGCTGAAGCAGACATAGGCGTTGGCTCGGGTCTGTCTGCCAATGTACGTAAAGGCGAGATCGACAAACTTGAATACGAGCGGGACAAAGGACTTGGTATCACCGTTTATATTGATGGACAGAAAGGCAATTCCAGTACATCAGACTTCAGTGATGCCGCCATTAAAAAATCTGTCGAAGCGGCTATCGGTATCGCTAAACATGCCAGCCGTGATGAATTTGCCGGTTTAGTCGAGAAAGAATTAATGGCGACGGAATTTCCCGATCTGGATTTATATCACCCCTGGGATATTTCACCCGAGGCGGCAATTGATCTGGCTATTGAAACGGAACAACTCGCTTTCGATGAAGATAAACGTATTACTAATTCTGATGGTTCTGTTGTCAGTACTTATTCCGGGTTAAATATTTATGGCAATACCAATAACTTTATTAATGGCTGGAACTGGTCCAGTCATACTGTTGAATGCACCGTTATTGCAGAAGACAGTAATGGTATGCAACGTGATGGCTGGTACAGCAAAGCCAGAGACTATAATGATTTACAATCAACAAAAGAGATCAGTCAGGAAGCAGCAAGAAGGACGATTGATCGACTCGGATCGCGTAAGATTTCAACCTGTCAGGTACCGGTAATTTTTGAGGCACCTGTTGCATCGGGGTTATTTTCTGCTTTCATTACCGCAATTTCTGGTGGCAGCTTATACCGTCGCGCAAGTTTCTTATTAGATAAAAAAGGCGAACAGATTTTCACTGATCATATCAATATTCGTGAACAGCCTTATATAAAGAAAGCATTAGGCAGCGCACCGTTTGATAATGACGGTGTAGCAACCAGAGAACACGATATTATTAAAGACGGCGTTTTACAGGAATATGTATTGAGTGGTTACTCAGCTCGTAAACTGGGACTGCAAACAACCGGTAATGCAGGCGGCGTACACAACCTTATTATTGAGCCTGAAAATAAATCGCTCGATGATTTGATCAAACAAATGGGTAGCGGTTTATTAGTGACCGATATGATTGGTTTTGGTGTTAATCAAATTACAGGCGATTATTCTCGTGGAGCTTCTGGCTTCTGGGTGGAAAATGGCGAATTGGCTTACCCTGTTGAAGAAATTACTGTGGCAGGAAACTTGCTCGATATGTACAAAAACATTATCAGCATAGCGAACGATGTTGACCCGCGCGGCAATGTTTTAACGGGCTCGGTCTTAATGGACACAATGACCATTGCCGGAGAATAAATTTAATATGAACATGAGTGAAACAAATTTTTCAATTGATACCAGCAATATTAATAAAGCTATTGATTCAATTTGCCAGATTATTTTAGGGAAAGAAAATGCAATTCGTCTGGCTGTCGCCTGTTTAATTGCAAGAGGTCACTTATTAATTGAAGACACTCCCGGCGTAGGCAAAACAACACTATCACACACTATAGCAAAAGCACTTGGGCTAGATTATCAACGCATACAATTTACCAGTGACTTATTACCCGCAGATATTCTTGGCGTTTCTGTTTATAACCGTGATAGCAACAAATTCGACTTTCACCCAGGCCCTGTTTTTACTAATGTTATTCTTGCTGACGAAATTAATCGGGCAACACCGAGAACACAAAGCGCATTACTGGAAGCGATGGCAGAATATCAAGTTACTGTAGAAGGCGAAACAAGAAGTCTGACTGAACCTTTCTTTGTAATCGCGACACAGAATCCTACAAATCAGATTGGCACATTTCCCTTGTCTGAATCACAACTGGATCGTTTTTTAATGTGTATTGAATTAGGCTATCCGGATAACAATGCCGAACGTGAATTATTAAAAGGAAAAAACCGTAAAGACTTGCTGGACGACCTTCTGGCAGCGTTATCGATTGATGAATTAATCGATATACAAAAGCAAGTTGGGCATGTTCATGTCTCAGATGCCTTGCTAGATTATTTGCAAAGCCTGCTCGACTTTAGTCGCACTTCCGGAAACTATGTCAGCGGCCTGTCACCGCGCGCAGGTATCGCAATATTAAATGCAGCTAAAGCATGGGCATTAATTCATTCTCATCAACACGTATTACCTGAAGATATACAAGCCATATTACCGAGTGTTATTGGTCATCGCTTAAATTTTGTTTATGAAGTAACGGACAAACAGGCATTACAACCGGCAGAGCACTTAATTCAGAACGTTGCTATCCCCTAACATTAAATAAACACATGTCATCAAAAGTTGTATTAGAAAGGCTGCCTTCTGACCCCGCCGATAAGTTCGGCTACAATACCGAACAATTTACACGCCAACGTGTTTATATTTTCCCAACAACACAAGGTTGGGTATACGGCCTCATGTTGATTGTTATGCTATTAGGCGCAATTAATTACAACAATAGTATGGCTTATATGCTTTGTTTTTTGTTAACTGGCCTTGCTATTGTTTGTATGTTACATACTTATCGTAACCTGGCCGGACTAATCGTTTCTTCAAGCATACCAAAAGCAGTTTATGCCAGGCAGCAAGCTTTATTCCCGTTACAATTTGATAACCGTGCAGGATTTGAAAAGTTTTCCATACAAGTAGAACAGCGTATAAAAAAGAAACTCTTTACTAAAAAAAAAGAAGAGACAGAAAGAATTACGGTTGCAATAGGCAATAGTAAACAAGTGAGCTGTTACTATCCTGTCCAAACACATAAACGGGGCTTGATTAAAAGTAAACAATTAAAAATTTCTACCGACTTCCCATTAGGACTTTTTATGGCCTGGTCTTATTTTCAACCAGAGCATGAATGTCTTATTTATCCTGAACCTATAGGCAGGAAACAGTTTCCTTCTTTTACCATTAATGACGATAACTCTGATTATGGAACACAATCAGGAACAGACGACTTTGCCGGATTCAGAAAGTACAAGCCCGGCGATCCCGTTCACTCTATCGCCTGGAAAACTTATGCAAAGGAACAGGGTTTATTCGTTAAACAATTCAGTGGTAAAGGCTCAAAAGTATTAATTCTGAATTGGGAAGCTGTCTCACATATAAACAACATCGAAACACGGCTATCACAGCTTTGCTACTGGATCTTGCTTGCGGAGCAAGCATCCATGCAATATGGACTTGAAACACCCAATACCAAAATTGAAGTAGGCCATGGCAAACACCATAAAGAACTCTGCCTTGAAGCATTAGCTCGTTACGGTATCTGACTTTGGATAAGCAGACCCTAACAACAGATAAAGTAATGTGGCTTGCTATCGGGGTTGCTTTGGCGAGTTTTCCACATTGGCAACGCTTACCTATCTGGATACCAGTCTCGCATATCATTTTATTAGCGGCTCGACTTTATATCCCCGGGAAATACCCGGTACTTTGGTATCAACAAAAACACATTATCAATATTATACGTGTTGTACTTATGTTCGCCGGCGTACTAGGTGTTTATGGCAGCTATGGCAGTCTTGCCGGTCGTGAAGTTGGTATCGCGCTACTGGTTTTATTAGCCGGGTTTAAAATTTTTGAAAGTAATTCAAAACGTGATTTCTATATCAGCACTTATCTTGGTTATTTTTTAATCATTACAAACTTTTTTTATACGCAAACAATACCTACAGCAACATATATGGTATTCATCATTATTATGATGACCGCGGGTTTAATCGGTTTTAATGATACGCAACAACAATTAACGCTTGTTAAACGTTATAAGTTTGCAGGAAGTTTGTTATTGCAGTCGTTACCCCTATTACTAGTGTTATTTGTTCTTTTCCCTCGTATTAATGGACCGCTATGGGGCTTGCCCAAAGATGCCTATACCAGTGTCACTGGCATTACTGATGAAATGACACCCGGCACTATTAGTCAATTGGTACAATCTGATGAAGTGGCTTTTCGTGTTACATTTGAAGGTCAAATTCCGGAGCAGTCACAACTCTATTGGCGCGGGCCTGTTTTTTGGAAAACAAATGGTCGTAAATGGTCACCAGGTCTCCATAGTGAAGATGAAAGGCCGCAACAAATAGAATTCTTTGGCGAACCAGTACACTACGATGTAACAATAGAACCCAGTAATGAAAAATGGTTATTCGGTCTAGAGATGGTCTCGCAAATTCCTACGAAAACGCATCGAACTACTGATTATCAATTAAAAACATTGCAGCCCATTCGAGCACGAAAAGCATACAGTTTAAGCTCTTATACTTCATACCAAATTAATAAAGACGCTAATGCAGATTTGGAACGTGGACTGTATTTACCGAAAATCCCTCATCCGAAAACACGTGAGCTGGCGTCAGAGTTTCGCGAAAAGTACAAAGAACCGTCACTGATAATTGACGCAACACTGGAATGGTTAAAGCAACAGGGCTTTATTTACACATTATCACCTGCGCTTATAACAGGCGATACCGTTGATGAGTTTTTATTTAATTCAAAGCAGGGGTTTTGTGAACATTATGCTGCTGCTTTCACAGTATTGATGCGCGCAGCAGGTATTCCAGCTCGCATTGTCGCAGGTTATCAGGGTGGTGAGGTCAATCCTCTTGGTAATTACTTGATTGTAAGACAACGTGATGCACATGCATGGACGGAAGTTTGGTTGGAAGGAAAAGGCTGGATACGAATAGACCCGACCGCTATTATTTCTCCGATAAGAATTAATGAAGGCATTAATAATGCGATGCCCGATGCTTTGATTGATATCCCGCTTGGAGTCAAAAATAATGAAACAGCCTCGAGACTTTGGCGAAGACTGCGTAACAGCGTTGATATGGTTAATTATCAATGGGCACAATGGGTATTAGGTTATGGGCCGGAAAAACAAAAGCAATTTATTAAACACCTCGGAATTGAAGCGTTTAATTGGGTCAAACTGACATTCTATTTAATTATTTCACTTGGCATTATTGTTGCTGCAATATTCATTTATATTTTTTTAAAAACACCGACATCTAATGAACCGGCTAAAAAATATTATGATATTTTTTGTAAAAAAATGGCACGTGTAGGAATAAAGAGAATGGCGCATGAAGGTCCGGCTGATTTTGCACAACGAATTTCGACAACAAGAAATGAACTTGTGTCTGAAACAAATAAAATAACGGACTTATATATACTCATACGTTACTGTTCAGATGATGCAAAATTATTACAATTAAAGGCGGCAATAAAATCATTTTCCCCAATCAAAAAATTACCGAGCACGAACTAGAGGACTCGACAACAACATCACTGAAATCACTGGCTGAATTAAAGGCAAGCGATCAGGAATTATTTAATGACGTCACCTTCAGTTCAATCATGCCTTTACTTTCTGATTGCGCTACGCGTAATTTAACCAAAGATGAAATGCTGATAGAAATGGGGGACTCAAACAAAAATGTTTATTTAATTTTATCCGGTTCATTTAATGTCCATTTGACTCGTAATAATTCAGATCCTGTTGCTGTATTAAACCCGGGGCAAAGTGTTGGTGAGATGACCATTATTGATCATCAGCCCGCTTCTGCATTTGTATCCGCGGCTGAAAATTCACGCGTATTAATTATTGATGAGGATGTCATGTGGTCATTAATCGGTAGCTCACATGCTGTCGCTAATAACCTTCTGGTTATTTTATCTCAGCGTTTGCGCCATGGTAATTTTGTTATCAACAAGATTAAAGGGCTACTCAAAGAGTATGAACATAATGCAACTGTCGATGCATTAACAAGCCTCCATAATCGACGTTGGCTCGATAATAATATGCCGCGTGTTATGCACCGTTGTTATAAAAATAATGAAGCCTTATCAGTTATGATGATCGATATTGATGGCTTCAAGGTGTATAACGATAACCATGGTCATCTGGCAGGTGATATTGCCTTACGTTCGGTATCTGAAACAATTAAAAAATATTTACGACCTGAAGATATGGTTGCACGGTATGGCGGCGAAGAATTATTTGCATTACTACCTGGTATGGATATCCAGGCAACATTAACTATCGCAGAACGTTTAAGACAAGCTATTAAACAAACTGAAGTTTCGGATGAAGAAGATCAGCCCTTGCCCGGTGTTACTGTTTCAATTGGTATTGCGCAAATGTTTGATCATGACGACCCAAAAAAACTAATCGAAGCGGCGGATCGAGTAATGTATACGGCGAAACACACCGGTCGCGATAAGGTTTGCGGCTAGCTGAATGTAATAACGAGTGCATTACACTTAGCACATTATTATATTAATTCTGAAACTGTACCTGATGTAGTTTGGCGTAATGGTTTTTAAGTTTTAATAATTCTTCGTGTTTACCCTCTTCAACTACCTTGCCTTCCGACATAACAATAATACGGTCAGCATTTTCTATTGTTGACAGGCGATGTGCGATAATTAAACAAGTCCGTCCCTTTTTAACATTTTCCAGTGCCGATTGAATATGACGTTCTGAACGTGTATCCAATGCTGATGTTGCTTCATCCAATATTAATAAAGGCGCATCTTTTAATAATGCTCTGGCGATTGCCAAGCGTTGTCGTTGACCTCCCGATAAGCGTGTACCATCTTCACCGACCAAAGTGGACATTTTCCCCGGCAAGTTATTAATAAACTCTGTTGCGCAGGCTGCTTCTGCTGCTGCCCATACAGCATCATCGGACGCACCCTTTAATTCACCATAAGCAATATTATTTCGAACTGTGTCATTAAACAGAACGACATCCTGGCTAACGTAGGCGATATTTTTACGCAAAGACATCAACGATAAATCATTAATATCAATACCATCATATAAAATCGAACCTGACTTCGGCTCATAAAACCGTGGCAATAAGTTTGCTAACGTCGTCTTTCCACTGCCTGATTCACCTACAAGTGCGATAACTTCACCTGCCTCAATGTTAAAAGAAATATTTGATAAGGCATCCAGTTCTGTTTCTGCATAGATATAAGACACGTCTTGAAATTCAATACAGGCTTTTGCATCAATTAACTCTTTTTTCCTGATTGCAGTTCTATATCAGCATCTAGCAATTTAAAAACACTTTCACAGGCAGCCAAGCCTCGTTGTAATTGTTGATTAACACCGGCTAATCGTTTAAGCGGCCCGGTTATCATGGCAATCGCTGCAAAGAAAGAAACGAAAGCCCCTGTATCTAAATTATCAGTAAGCGCTAATTGAGTTGCTATATAAACAATAATAGCTAATAAGATGGCTACTATAATCTGGATAGAAGGGCCAGTAGCTACAGAGGCCTGTGCAAACTTCATAAAAAAACGTCGGTTATCGTTATTTTTATTATAGAATCGCTCTCTCTCAATTTCCTGTCCACCATAGAGTTTGATGACTTTTTGCGCGTCAAAACTTTCTGATAACGCGTCATGTAATTCACCCATAGTATCCTGAACCTTACGACTCATTTTTCTTATTCGTCGTTTTATAATAGTAACGATGACAACAATAAGCGGTGCAGAGAAAAGACAAATTAAAGCCAATCGCCAGTCTATATAAAACATCCATGCTAAAAGACCGACGACAGAAATTGAGTCGTGCACTAGCGTTGTAACAGCATTAGTCGATGCTTCTTTTATTTGTGTAACATCATAGGTGAAACGAGAAATAAGACTTCCCGAATTATGTTTATCAAAATAGTGCGTTGGAAAATCGATCATACGTTCAAACATCGCCTGTCTTAGATCCATAATGACTTTATAAGCCACCCAATTCAGAGACAGATTACTAACATAAGCCGCTAGACCGCGGAGGGAGAATAAACCGACGAATAAAAATGGCATCATTGCGATAGTTTCGTGATCTTTCTCGATAAATGCGCCATTTAACAAAGGTTGCATTAAAGCAGGTATTAATGGATCGGTTGCCGCCAGAATGACCATGCTAAAAATTGAGAATAAAAACGTCTTCCGATAGGGGACAACATGGCTTAACAGCCTGCGATACAGTTTTAAATCAGTACGAATTGACGAATCCAAAAATAAATCCTCTTTTAAATCAGTATGTTATTTTGTTTATATTGCCTGAAACTTAAAATTGTACAACAATAGAAACAAACTAAAGTTTAGAATAATAAAAAAAGCTCAATTGAGTAATTGAAAGGTCTATGTCAATTAAACACCCAATCATCGCTGTAACAGGTTCATCTGGCGCTGGCACTAGTATTGCCAAAAGGGCTTTTGAATATATGTTCAAAAAAGACGGTATTAAAGCAGCCATTATCGAAGGCGACTGCTTTCATCGTTATGATCGTGCTGAAATGGACATGCGCAGCAAATATGCTGAAGAAAAAGGTGAAAACCTGACGCATTTTGGTCCGGAAGGTAATCTGTTTGACGAATTAGAGTCTTTATTCCAGGAGTACAGCGAAAAAGGTACCGGTAAACGCCGTTATTACATTCACGATGAAAAAGAAGCATCTGAACACGGGATGCCACCCGGCAGCCTGACTGGATGGGAATCGATTGAGGAAGATACCGATATCATGTTTTACGAAGGCCTGCATGGCGGTATCGTTACAGATGAAGTTAATGTCGCAAAACATGTCGATCTACTTATAGGCGAGACACCGATAATAAACCTTGAATGGATGCAAAAGATTAACCGGGATCGCGCAATCCGCGGTTATACCAGAGAAGATGCCACAAAGCTGATTATGGATCGTATGTATGATTATATACATTACATAACACCTCAGTTTTCACGAACCGATATTAACTTCCAGCGTGTACCGACTATCGACACCTCAAATCCATTTGAGATGCAGTATATCCCAACCAATTCAGAAAGCTTTACGGTGATACATATACGTAATCTGGAAAAAATAGAAGTCGATTTTCGTCATTTGCTGG
Source organism: Pseudomonadota bacterium (assembly GCA_038142205.1). Lineage (GTDB taxonomy): Bacteria > Pseudomonadota > Gammaproteobacteria > Eutrophobiales > Eutrophobiaceae > UBA7359. The sequence goes on from JAYQJO010000001.1 coordinate 2,146,804, forward strand.
AAATGCTGGAAGGGTCGACAATGTCCAGCCCTGATACCATAGTCATTCCCGCTGGCAAGAGAGTTTTTGCTATGCAACTGATTCTAACACCGTATTTAAGTAAATTAATTGCTCAAAAAAACGCTTAACCGCTGTATTTATTATAACAATATGATTAAATCAATTAATTAGGATATTAATTCCGGTTTCATTATGCGCACAATATTAGTATTAAACCCGAAAGGTGGTAGTGGAAAAAGCACAATCGCTACGAATGTAGCTTGTTATTTTGCCATGCTAGGCAAGAACGTTACGTTGGCAGATTGTGATCCGCAAGGCTCAAGTCAAGACTGGTTGGCAGTTCGACCTGAAAGTCGAGATAAAATAAATTGCGCTATATTAGAAAAAGATCGTTTAGAAATACCGAAGGAAACAGAAGTTTTGGTGATGGATACACCAGCCGGAGTATCTGATAGTCGGTTGAGTAAATTCCTGAGTCAAGCACAAACCATGATTATGCCGATCATTGCATCGCCAATAGATATGCGTGCAGCAGAACGTTTTCTTCACGAGCTGTTTTCCTTGAAAGGAACAGTCAATAACAAAATTAAAATCGCAACCGTTGCTAATCGTGTTCGTGAAGATACGTTAATCGCGGCAAAACTTGAATACTATTTAAACAATATCAAACTTCCCAATGGTAAAAAAATGCCATTCATGACCATGCTTCGTGCCAGCCAGAACTATGTTAGGGCGGCAGAGCAGGGATTAGGTGTTTTTGAACTAGCACCGTCTAAAACATATTATGACCGGGAACAATGGGAGCCGCTCCTTCGTTGGTTAAATAGTAGCAAAAGCATTCCAAAAAATAATAATCTTTAATCTTACTGCGTGTCATTATGAGTTTAAAATACTCAATATACTGGTCTCATGTCATTCAAAATTAAATTGTCAAAACAAAATTCAAGTTTCGGTGTTAATAACAATGAAACAATACTGGAAGCGCAGCGCTACGTCAATGTCATAACCTCCCTTATGGTTGTCGCAATGGAAGCTGTGGTTCATGTAAGGCCACAATAATTGAAGGCGAAATAAATTATGACGATGGATTACCGGAAGCTCTCTCAGAAAAAGAAAGCGAACAAGGTGTTGCCTTGTTATGCAAAGCAAAAGCGATGAGTGATCTCATCATTGAACCTCGTTCAGTTGAATCTCATAACGATATTAAAATAAAGCAGCTTCCCTGTCGTGTTACGGAATGTGAAAAATTAAGTGGCGACGTTATACGCCTTATTCTCGAGCTGCCCAAAACTGAAACAATACAGTTTATGGCTGGGCAATACATCGATATATTAATGAAAGATGGCAAACGACGCTCGTTTTCTCTAGCTAATGCGCCACATGAAAATCAAAGGCTCGAACTACATGTTCGCTATTATAAAGGCGGTTTATTTTCTGAATATGCTTTTAATGATTTAAAGGACAAAGCATTGCTTCGTATCGAGGGACCCTTAGGGCAGTTCACTTTACAAGAATCAGACAGACCAATCATCATGATTGCAGGCGGTACCGGTTTTGCCCCTGTAAAGAGCCTGGTTGAACATGCACTTGAAATTAATGATAACCGCCCTATACATATCTACTGGGGAGCTCGAACAGAAATCGATCTCTATTTCGATGACGTTGTAAAACAATGGGCAACAGAGCATAAACACATAAAGTACATTCCTGTATTGTCTGAAGATGAAAGCCTACAAAATTGGAAGGGAAAAACCGGCTTTGTTCATGAAGCTGTTCTAGAAGACTATGATGACTTATCCGGCCATGATATTTATGCTTGTGGACCGCCACCAATGGTTAATGCTGTTGTTGAATCATTTTCTGCAAAAGGTTTAAACAGAGAAAGATTGTTCTCTGATTCGTTTGAGTTTGCTGCTAATTAAAGACCTTATCACAAGCAGGACCTAAGGCAGAAAAACAACTGAGAAAGATCTTTAATGTGCTCCGGTTGCTAAAGCCAAACCTTTTTCATAACACTCAGCTGCTGCTTCACTTCTACCTTCATGTTCATGAAGCTTGGCAAACTCATAATAAGCTTCAGGATTAGCCTGAGCATCAATACTTTCCTGTAAGTAATCTTTAGCTTTACCCCACAATTTATTTCGCATACATATTCGTCCTAACGATAATAATAAGACAGCATCACGCGCATGGTTTTGTAACCAAGACTCAGCAATAGTTAACTGTTTATTCTTATCAGCACCAACCACCAAACCATAAAGACGAACCAGAGCTGTATCCCATTGACGTTTTATTGAACCACGCAGCAAAACTTCACAATCTGTTGTATCCTCAAACTTAAGTCGCTCAGTTATATAAACTTCCGTCAAATAAAAATGTTGTTGTAATTTCCGGGAGATGCTGCGCCATACTTCATTCAGCTTTTCTTTATTATTTAGTTTACCCGCTTCCTTTAATAAACCGGCAAAAGCTTCAAGCTGTTTTGCTTGAATCTGTTCACGCGTTAATAAACTTGTTTTTTCTATTGCCGGAATTAATTTTAATACTGACTGCCAATCATTAAGATCAGTATAAGTATCCAGTAACAATTGTTTTACCTGTAATTGATTCGGCTGCTTATGTTGTAAGTGTTTTAGTGTTGCCAGCGCTTGCTCTGTTTGTTCCTGATTCAATTGTAATTCTGCCTGTGTAAGGCCAACAGCTATACCAGCATCTGGATTATGATGATAGGCCATGCGTAAATAATCATCGCGACGGTCTATTGAGTGTTGTTCCTGAGCTGCGCGGGCAGCATAAAGATAGTTCACGTGCGGTGCACGACTATAAGGCGCCGCCTTACAAAATTTATTCTCGGCTTTTTTCCAATCGCCTTCTGTCATGTGCTGTAATCCCTGAGTTAAATATTTTTCAGCACGCCTTTGGTTTCTATGTGCCTGCCATTTTTTTATTTCCTTTGGCATCGTCCAGAAACGAATAACACTCCGGGCAACAAAATAACAGGTCAGAAAACTTAAAAAGATAATGATGACAAATAAAGTAGCGCTGGTCTGAATTTTCCAACCGGAAACCGTCATTAAAACGTAACCCGTATCAGGTCCAGCAATCGAACCAATAGCAACGGCCAGTATCAAGGCCAATAAACCGATAAATAGAAGCTTCATTATTCTATTGTTATTCCTGTTGCATTATTTCCATTATCAATGCTTTCCTCTTTAATTCGACTTAAAGCACGTACTGATTCTAAAGAAGAACTGATATCCAGTTCAGGGAACTCAAGCTCAGTTTCCTTCATTGCCGTTAACGTGTCATAAATATTGCTTACATTTGCATCAGCCATGTCGAAATAAGCATGCAGCCAATCTTGCATATGTTTAATTGATGCATACAAATTTCCAGTATCCCGATTAAAAACAGCAAAACGCGCATTCGCTAATTCAAGTTTTAAATTTGCTCTAAGAAAATAAACTTCATCAGGCAATAAACGTGCGGCAGCCACATCATTATCACGAGTTATAACAACCAGGCTTTTCAACTCTTCCCAAACTAATACAAAAAAATGCTTAATGCCTTCAACTGGTTCTTGAGTATCTTGCTTTTGATTATCTGTCTCAAACTGCTGCTCTATAACAACATTTTCTTTTAACGCCAGATCATCAACACGACTGATTAAATCGGACAAGTATAAAGCCATGCCGCTTAAGTCTGCCTGATTTAAAGAACGCAACTCATTCATATCAGCGATAAGCTGTTCTCTGGCACTTAACGCTGCTGCATCATTAAACGCCTTAAGCCTGTTATCTACAGCCTCCATAGCGGACAGGGCAGTTGCAACATTATGATCGAGCTGTAAGTTGTAATTAGCAATAATTAAAAGGTGCTCTATTTCGGCCAATGCGTAATCTTCATTAATATGGATTTGCTGTTCAGCAGGCTGTGATAATGAATGAGAAAGCACTTCCTGTTTAGACTCCAGCTCATCCAGTTTTTGTTGAACATTTGAAACGTCAGAAAGAACAGCTTTTAATCTTGCATCTGTATTAGCAGTAACGTTTTTTTCAATACTGCTGTTATTAACCGTGTTTTTCTGAAACTCGTTGTCTAACTTAGAGAGACGGTTATTTAAGAAAACAAAAGCGGCTAAAACAAGAATAATAAGAACGACTGTTATTACATAAAAAAGTATATTGCTAGATTTAGCATTATCAGGCTTTGCTTTATTATTGTTCTCTGCTTTTTTATCTGCCACTTTTTCTACTTTGTTTGATTCCGCTAAACTTTTATTGTCAGCGTTTTTTTCATTTTTCTGATCTGCTTTATGCTCTGGGCTTTTATTGTCTTTGGTGCTTGTCGCCTTATCTTCTTTTTTTTCAGTCATACCTGTGTTTCTCCAACAAGTTCCAATAATGCTGACAAGAGGCCTTCATCATTTTTTTCTTTTGCAATTACTGTTTCAGAAACAAAACCTGCTTGTTTCGCCAATTCTGCATTTCGCGTAGACATCACAATTAATCGTGTTTTAAATAATTTTTCTTGATCAACATCTGCTGTTAATTTCAATAAATTTTCCAACCCTTCATTACTACTAATAATAACAGCATCCGGTTGTTCATTTTGCCACAGTTCTCGAGATTGCTGAATGTCATACTCAGGTAGAGCACGTTGATAAACTTCCGCATAATCAACCAAAGCACCGCGCTGTTTCAGATTATCCGCTAATAACTCGCGGCCACCAATACCGCGTACTATTAATACCTTCTTATTGCGAACAAGTTCACTATCCAGTTCCGGCAATAACAATAAACTTTCGCTGTCTGCCTGAACACCGGCATGCAATACATCTGACATACTTAGTTCAGATAATGCTGAGGCCGTACCCGAACCAATTGCAAGTAATTGTATATTTCCAGAGTTTAAATCATCTTTATTTAAGTAATACTGAAAGACTGCTGCGACGGCATTACGACTGACAAAAATAACGAAGTCATACTGATTAATATTGGCAAAACAATCAGAAAGTTTCTTTGAGTCTAAAACAGGACGAATTTCAATCGTCGGAAAAACGACAGCTGTTCCACCAACATCCGATATCAAACGACATAATTGCTTAGCCTGATGTGCTGGTCGGGTAACCAATATACGTTTATTTTTTAATGTGACCGACACCATTAATTTTAGTGCAAAAGTTCTTCCAGAATTTTATCGCCACCACGCTGCAATAAAGTCTCTGCCAATTTAACACCAATGTTATCAATGTCATCAACCGAGCCTTTTTGTTCTGATTGAATCACATCACTACCATCAACTTTGGCAATCAACCCAATTAGCGTAACCTCATCATCTTCAATCGTAGCTTGCCCGGCAATAGGCAACTGACAACCGCCAAATAAACGACGACTAAACGCGCGCTCTGTTTGAACACACAAGGTTGTTTCTTCATGGTTTAATGGTGAAATTAATTTCCCGACAACATCATCACCAGCACGACATTCAATACCGATAGCGCCCTGACCAATGGCTGGTAATAAAAACGAGTGTGGAAGAAACTGTGTAATTCGCTCAGCTATTCCTAATCGAAGAATCCCGGCTGCTGCCAGTAAAATACCGTCATATTCGCCGTTATCCAGCTTTCCTAATCGTGTGCCAACATTACCGCGTAAATCTTTTAATTCGATATCAGGATAAAGCGCTTTTACCTGAGACTGACGACGCAAACTTGAAGTGCCTAGTATTGCATTGGCGGGTAAGTCTTCAATTTTTTCATAGCTGTTTGAAATAAATACATCTCGCGTATCTTCGCGCTCCATTATAACGGGCAGTGCCAGCTCTTCAGGCAGGTCGATCGTGACATCTTTCATTGAATGCACAGCGATATCAGCTCTACCTTCTAATAATGCTGTTTCTAGTTCTTTAATAAATAATCCTTTACCACCAACAGCAACTAATGGCGCATCAAGAAAGCGATCACCCTCTGTCGTCATGCTCACCAGTTCAACCGTTAGATCAGAATGCGTTTCCTGGAGTCTTTTTTTGACATGTTCTGCCTGCCATAAAGCAAGTGGGCTTTTTCTTGTTGCTATTTTTAAAGTATTCACAATATTCTTTTGTATTAAACCATGTGTTATTAAAGGATATGGTGTTTATTATCATACACTTTGGGTATTATTCAGAGAACTATTTAAAACTCGAATAACCTGAATGAAACTTGGAATAATCATGGATCCTGTTAGCAGGATCAACACAAAAAAAGACAGCTCCTTTGCCATGCTGCTCGCTGCACAAAAACGCGGTTGGGATCTGTTTTATATGGAGATGCAGGACATTTATATTAATGATGATGTTCCTATGGCAAATATTCAGAGTATTGAAGTTGAAGACAATACAGATAACTGGTTCAGCTTATCAAACCCACAAAAAGAAGAACTGGCTAATCTCGATATTATCTTAATGCGTAAAGACCCGCCGTTTGATTTGGAATATATTTATTCAACATACATACTTGATCATGCACAACGCCTTGGCACTTTGGTCGTAAACAATCCAACATCACTGAGAAACGCCAATGAGAAAATGTTCATTACACATTTTGCCGAATGTATAACACCGACTCGGGTCAGCCGTGATATGGACATCTTGCTTGATTTCATCAAACAACGAGGCGACACCATTATCAAACCGTTAGATGGCATGGCCGGACAAAGTATTTATCGCGTTAATGAATCGGATCATAACTGTAAGGTCATCCTGGAGAGCATGACGCGCGAAGGCACCGCTTATGTTATGGCACAAAAATTTGTGCCAGAAATTTCTGCCGGTGATAAACGCATTATATTAATTGATGGAGAACCAGTGCCTTATGCGCTGGCAAGAATACCAGCTGATGGTGAAGTTAGAGGAAACCTGGCCAGAGGCGGAAGCGCACAGGGGCTTGAACTTAGCGAGCGTGATCGCTGGATATGTGAACGAGTTGGTCCTAAATTACGAGAAATGGGGCTAATCTTTGTCGGTATTGATGTAATTGGTGATTATTTAACCGAAATTAATGTCACTAGCCCGACCTGTGTGCGCGAACTGGATAGCTTGTATAATATCGACATCGCAAGCCAATTAATGGACGCCTTAGAATAGCGAAAACAAACGAACTAGGGGCAAATTAACCCGGCAACAACTTAATTGTGAATTATTCTTTTTACCTACTGTTAAATATTACTCGTGGCAACAGTACAAGCTGCTAAACCAATCATTACCCCATTGGATCGATTTGGTCTGACTTTAAGTCTTGCCATTTTGTGTCATGCCTTAATTATTCTCGGCATTACCTTTCAACAGGAAGATCGCTCACGCGCACGTTTCAATGCGATGGAAATTGTTCTCGTTCAACAAAAGAGCGCTGAACCGGAAGATGCAAAAATGTTGGCGCAAGCGAACCTCGAAGGCGGCGGCAATATTGAAGAAGAGGCACACCCATCTTCACCCATGCCTGCTCCTTTTCCTGATCAAAAACCCGAAATCACCATGCCGCAACCGACAGAGCCAGAACCTCCTCAACCCGAGGTCACTGCAACAGCGGAAACTATTGTTGCGGAACCTTCGCCAGTAAAGAAAGAGTTGGTAGAAACGTTAACGGTTGAAGATGAAAAAGCTGAATTACCGAAAGTTGAGAAAATAGAAACACCCAGTAAAGAGAAGAAAATAGCTGAAACAACCGATACCAAAACAGAAAAAAAAGTAACAACACCAGAAAAAGTAAAGAAACGTGTTAAAGACACAATTAAAAAACGGAAAACGCCATCCGCGACAGAATTATTAACCAACAGCTTTAAAATTGCGTCTTTAAGTGCAGAAGTCCGACGTAAAATGCAAGCAAAAGCGGAACGTCCAAAGCGAAAATTTATTTCCGCCAGTACCAAAGAATATAATTACGCCGCTTATATGGAAGCATGGCGATCAAAAGTAGAACGTGTTGGTAATCTAAATTATCCAGAACAAGCAAAAAAACAGGGGCTTTCCGGTAGCCTGGTACTGGATGTTGCCTTACGACAGGATGGATCGATTGATGAAATCACGATACGACGTTCATCCGGAGAAAAAATGCTGGACGATGCTGCTATCCGTATAGTTGAACTATCCGCACCCTTTGCACCCTTTCCAGAACACATTAAAGCTGAGACCGATATTCTGCACATAATGCGTACATGGCAGTTTTTAAATAAGAAAGGATTCCGGTAAAACAACATTTATCGAACAAGCTTGTGAAAATGCAAATTCCGGCTAATATTTGGGTAGGTGATAAAAATTACGAATCACTATGTTTTAATATTTTCTAACAACTTTAAACGTTACCAATTTATACACTAAATTTTTATTAAATATGGAACAAACCAACCTGACAAATCAATTTCTTATCTCCATGCCTAGCCTCAAGGATCCAAACTTTGAGAAAACAGTAACGTATATCTGCGCACATAATACTGATGGGGCCATGGGAATCGTAATTAACAAACCATTGGAAATTGGTTTAGGTGAAATTTTTGTACAAATGGATATTACTATCGATAACGCTGAAGCAAATAATCAAACCATCTATCAAGGCGGACCGGTTCAAATCGATCATGGCTTTATACTCCACCAATCTAACAGAGAGTGGGATTCATCCATCATTGTCTCACCTGAAATCAGTGTCACAACATCAAAAGATATCCTCGAAGCCATGGCCGAAGGCGAAGGCCCGGAAGAATCATTGGTTGCATTAGGCTATGCCGGCTGGTCTGCCGGGCAACTTGAACAGGAGTTAATGGATAATGCCTGGCTTACCGGCCCGGCTGATACTGATATCATCTTCAACACATCATCAGAACAATGCTGGGAAACAGCCGCTCAACATATTGGTGTTGATTTAGAAAAATTATCCCCTGATATTGGTCACGCGTGAGCAACCAGACACTCCTTTGCTTTGATTACGGCATTAAACGAATCGGCACAGCTGTAGGTCAGACAATTACATCGACCGCTACCGCGCTCGAAATAATCAAAACGATTAATAACAAACCTGACTGGAACAGCATTACACGCTTAATTAATGAATGGGGGCCGGATCTACTCATTATTGGCAAGCCCTATCAACTGGACGGTTCACGTCAGGAAATGACAGATATTGCAGAACGGTTTTCCCGTCAACTTGAAGGTCGTTATCAAATCAAGGTCGAAATGATTGAAGAACAGCTGTCCTCCTACGAAGCAAGACGTGAATTAAAGTCGACTTATGATCTTGATGCTGTTGCAGCTCGTCTTATTCTTGAAACATGGCTCAGTGAAAATACATAACGACAGTTTAACTGTATCGACAAACAGTCAGGAATAGGGAAAACTAGCGTTATGAACAATGAAATAAACATTAATAAACTGCTTGGTGACATAACAGCAAAAACACAAAGTCATTGTGCAGATAATGGTTATGACAATCCGCTAATGATTGGTATCAAGCGCGGCGGCGCCTGGATAGCGAAATGCTTGCATGAATCTCTTGAACTCGGCGATCCATTGGGCGAGTTAAATATCGCCTTTTATCGTGACGATTTCAGCACCGTCGGTTTACACCCGGAAGTCAGCCCAAGCAATCTACCAAACGATATTAATGACAGACATATCATCCTGGTTGATGATGTTTTATATACCGGCCGGACAATACGCGCTGCTATGAATGAGATTTTTGATTACGGTCGGCCTGCCAGTATCAGTCTTGCCGTTTTAATCGATCGCTGTGAGAGAGAATTACCAATTCAAGCCGATATCGTTGGAAAAACTATTACGCTGGACGAAGGAGAACATGTTAAACTCCTTGGCCCAGAACCCCTGGAACTTTCTTTCACGGGCGACGGAAACTGAACTAATTGATGACTGGCAATAAAATTCAACTCGACAAAAACGGTAACCTAAAGCATTTCCTTTCTATAGAAGGTCTGAGTCAGTCATTACTAGAAAAAATTCTTGATCATGCTGAATCCTTTGCCAGTGTTGGCGAAAGACATGTCAAAAAAGTCCCGTTACTGCGTGGTAAAACCATTGCTAACCTGTTTTTCGAACCGAGCACTCGCACTCGTACAACATTTGAACTAGCGGCGAAACGACTTTCTGCTGATATCTTAAATCTGAATATCTCAACCTCCGCTACCAGTAATGGCGAATCGCTAAGTGATACCTTACACACATTAGAAGCAATTCATTGTGATATGTTTGTTGTTCGCCATGCCAACAGCGGCGCGGCACATTACATAGCAACACAGGTTGCACCACACATTAGTGTTATTAACGCTGGCGATGGGCGACATGCGCACCCGACACAAGCCATGCTGGATATGTTTACCATTCGAAGACATAAAAAAGATTTCACTAAATTAAAGGTTGCGATAGTTGGTGACATCCTGCATTCAAGAGTCGCACGTTCAGAAATTCATGCTTTGAACACACTTGGTGTTCTGGAAACGCGCGTTATTGCACCACAAACCCTAACACCAAAAGGTGTCGAAGAATTAGGCGTGCATGTTTACGACGACATGGATGCTGGCTTGGAAAACGTTGATGTCATCATGATGTTACGTTTACAAAAAGAACGTATGCGTGGCGCATTATTACCCAGCGAACAGGAATACTTTCATCGCTACGGCTTGACCAGTGAGCGTGTAGCTTTGGCTAAACCGGATGCTATCGTCATGCATCCCGGGCCGATTAACCGAGGTGTTGAAATCGACTCAAGCGTTGCTGATGGCGAACAATCCGTTATTCTGCAACAGGTAAGCCATGGTATCGCCGTGCGTATGGCCGTAATGACAATGACAATGAGCCGTGATGATATTGGAGATGAAACTTAATGCGCATCCATATTAAAAACGGCAATTTGATTGATCCGGCGAACAAGCTTGATGCGAAACAGGACTTATACATTGCTGACGGTATTATTGCTGGTATTAATAAAAAACCAGATGGTTTTAAAAGTGATCTGGAAATCAACGCAAAGAATAAACTGGTGTTACCGGGTTTGGTTGATATTTGTGCTCGATTCCGTGAACCAGGTTTTGAACATAAAGGTACATATCAATCTGAGAGCCTTGCAGCAACCAGTAGTGGAGTTACATCCGTATGCTGCCCGCCAGATACCGATCCGGTAGTCGATACGACTGCCGTTGTTGAATTTATTATTCAACGTTCCAAAGAATCTGGGCGTACCAAGATTTATCCTTTAGCCGCATTAACGCACGGTTTGAAAAGCCAACAACTGGCAGAAATGGAATTGTTAAAAGAAGCCGGCTGTGTAGGTGTCAGCAACGCATTAATGCCAATGGATAATGCCGAAATATTAAGACGCGCATTTGAATATGCACACAGTTGCAACTTAACTGTTTTTCTATACGCAGAAGATAATAACTTAAAGAATAATGGCACAGCGCATGAAGGTGCAATTAGTACGCGTCTTGGCTTGCCAACCATCCCGGAAAGTGCTGAAACAGTAGCAATTAGCAGAGCATTAATTTTGGTTGAACAAACTGGAGCACATGTTCATTTTTGCAGAGTCTCCTCTGCACGCGGTGTCAGTTTAATCAAGGCGGCACAAGAACAAGGCTTGCCTGTAACGGCAGATGTAGCAATCTGTCATCTTCATCTAACTGACATGGATATTGCCGGCTACAATAGTAATTGTCATTTACGCCCACCATTACGCAGTGAACGCGATCGCACAGGATTAATAGAAGGTATTAATAACGGAACGATTACCGCCATATGTTCAGATCATCAGCCTCATGATATTGATGCGAAATCAGCACCTTTTAGCTTAACGGAAGCCGGCGCATCAACCATCGAACACTTATTACCATTAACAATGCATCTTGTTAATCGTAATGAACTAAAATTGGAGCAGGCCATTGCTTTATTAACCTCACAGCCTGCAAACATTGCCGGTATAGACAAAGGCACATTAGCCATTGGTAAAGATGCAGACATTTGCATTTTTGATAATGAAGCAAGCACAAGTGTTAGCAGTAAAAATATGCTCAGCGCCGGAAAAAATACCCCCTTTAATAACTGGGAACTGCAAGGTGCAGTAACGCATACCTTTCTTAATGGTAAGGTTGTTTTTGATAGAAGAGAATTGGTTTAGATTACCTCCATATAGAAATTATTATTAATCGCAGTTTAAGGATTGTACATGGCTCATCCCGCAACACGAAACACACTCTATGTAGAACAGGCAACGCTGTTATCACAAGATGCTTATGCAGAGGGTCAATACCATATCCGTTTACAAGCACCGGAAACAGCAGCGCATGCAAAGCCTGGGCATTTTATTCATATGCAATGTGATCCTTCTTTAGCGATGCGCCGTCCTATGTCAATCATGCGCAGTAATGCAAAAGATAAAACCATTGATGTGTTATATAAAGTTCATGGGCAGGGGACCGATCTATTATCAAAACGTCAGGTCGGTGATCAAATTGATCTGATTGGCCCCATAGGCCAATCATTTAAAATGGAAGCTTATAAAAAACGTCCTTTATTAATTGGTGGCGGTGTTGGCATCCCGCCCATGGTATTTCTCGCCGAGCATATAAAAAATACCAATAAAGATTTAAATCCGTTAGTCATTATGGGATCAGAAATTCCATTTCCATTTAAAAGCAAACCATCACAAATCATTCTGAAGGAAATGCCCTCTGATGTTATTGCCTGTATGCCGTTGCTGGAAGACTGGGGCATACCTTCGCGTTTAACCAGTTTACAGGATTACCCTGGCTGTTTTAATGGCTACGTTACCGATCTGACTCGTCACTGGTTAGATAACCTTGATGAAGTTGAACGAAACGAAGTTGAAATATTTACCTGTGGCCCAACACCGATGTTAAAAGCTGTAGCGCAACTTGCGAAAGAATACGACCTACCTTGTCAGGTTTCACTGGAAGAATATATGGCATGTGCGGTCGGTGGTTGTGCTGGTTGTACAGTACTAATTGAAACAGAAAACGGTCAGGCTATGAAACGCGTTTGTGTCGATGGCCCTGTGTTTGAAGCAAAAACGGTTGTTCAATTCCGAAGTTGATGCCGAATAAATCAAGCATCGTCACGAGTAATCAGCTTGGAACACATGATGATCTTGAAAACAAACTAAAGAAACACCTTACAAACCCATTCAGAAAACCCTACCGACCATTCAGCGCTGATATCTTTTATAAAGCGAATGAAATTATAAACAATATAAACCTACCTATTATACTTGATTCAGGTTGTGGCACCGGTGAGAGCAGTCTTATTTTATCAAAACAATATACAGATGCTTTAGTAGTGGGCATTGATAAGTCAGAAAAACGCCTGGAAAAATTTATTACCAATGAAAACTTTTTTGATAAAGATAATTTAATTCTTATAAGAGCTGATGTAATCGACATCTGGCGGATGATTAAGCAATCTAACTGGAATATAAAAAAACATTATTTACTTTACCCAAACCCATGGCCTAAAAAAGATCAACTCAAGCGTCGCTGGCACGGCCATCCTGTATTTCCCGAAATGTTGACTCTCTGTAATAATATTGAATTAAGAACTAACTGGCAGATCTATGCGGAAGAATTTAGATTTGCATTAGAACTAGTTACCAAAAAAACAGCTTCAATTGAAACAATTGAAGCTGAACAATTTATTAGCCCATTTGAAAAAAAATATTATGAAAGTGGGCATGAATTATATCGGGTGACGTCTAAGTCATAACAAGGAAATTAAAAACTTATATCCAGTTAATAGTTTCAATATGCGAACATAATTGACTGACTGTCTTAAACTTCTTAAAAATTAAGCTTGCTTTTAGTCCGCAACATATTTTTTTTATAATGTCCGGGTGTTTTACGTAGTGTCTTGCTCCACCTAACACTTCATGAAACACATGTATAATGGATAATAAATCTTCTTTTTTATTATCTCTTTTAGATTGATTAATGTTAAACAGATCAACAAATTTTAAATCTATATTTATACCATGCTTACAAATAATAATATTATCAGTATGAAGATCACCGTGATATTCATTAGCTTTATGAATAGACTCAACGCCTTTAGCTAAAGCATATAAAAACCGTAAAGCCTCATGAGGCATCAATCGTTTACCGTATAATGAATTTACATAATCAGATAATAATGGTCCTTCTATATATTCTGATATCAAGACAGTTGTTGGTATTTTTTTAAAAATTATTTTTTCCTGAGTATGATAATGAATTAATATTGAACAGTCTTTGAGTTTATGTAATTTCTCTGCATGATATCTAGCTGTTTTATCATTTGGATTTCTGTGTGGATAGAAAAGTTTTGCAGCTCTTTCTATTCCTGTAAATAACTCTCTTACTTTATAAACTTCTCCCTCCCAGCCATACCCTAAAAGCTGGATCACTTCATATTTGTTCGAAATAATTCGTCCTTTATTTAATGAAAAAGAAAAATTTGAAGCAGTGATTCCCATATTTATAAACTAGTTTAAACTTTATTAAAAACATTATAATTACACTAAAATAAAATAAGTTATACTGAATTTTTAGCTTTAAAAAAACAAATAAATAAACGATGCGCACAGAACAGTCAAATGAATAATTCCGAGAAAATAATAATAGGCAGTGAGGAATGGTGTGCTTTTCCTGATTTAGGTATAAGCGCTATAAAAGCACGTGTCGATTCCGGGGCAAAAACATCTTCGATCCATGCATTTAATATTCACAGGTTTAGACGCGATGGAGAATCATGGGTTAGTTTTGAAGTTCACCCATTGCAAAATAATCGTCGTGTTGTAATTCGTTGTGAAAAACCAATTGTTGACAAAAGAGTTGTAAAAAGCTCCAGCGGAATATCTGAAACAAGATATGTTATAAATGCAATGATTAAAGTCGGAGATGAAACTTGGAAAGTCGAGCTCACTCTCGCTAATCGCGATTCAATGGGTTATAGGATGCTACTTGGTCGCGAAGCAATGAGTGGCCGAATGTTGGTTGATCCGTCTCTCAGCTTTTGTTTAGGTGAAGTAACAGAAAAACAGATAAATCAGTATTACGGTAAGAAGGAACAACAAAAAAGCGGCTTAAAGATAGCTCTACTGGCTAGCGATCAAGAGCTTTATAGTAATCAAAGAATTTTAGAAGCCGGAGAAGAACGCGGGCATGAAATGGTGTTCCTTAACATTAAACAATGTTATATGAAGCTAGATGCGATTGATCCTGAAGCACATTATCGTGGTGGTAAAGTGTTAGGTGATCTTGATGTGGTTATTCCAAGAATAAGACCGAGTGTGACATTTTATGGGTGTGCGTTGGCGAGACAGTTTGAAAGTATGAGGGTTTATACTGTTAACTCGTCAAGCTCTATATCCCAATCGAGAGATAAGCTTTTTTCATTACAACTAATGCTAAAAAACGGTATTAACATACCGACAACCGGTTTTGCTAATTCACCAATGGATACTAACGATTTAATTGAAATGGTTGGTGGTGCTCCTTTAATCGTAAAACTTTTAGAAGGTACGCAAGGACGAGGTGTTGTCTTAGCTGAAACCAAGAAAGCGGCGGAAAGTGTTATCAATGCTTTTAAAGCATTAAGAGCAAATCTGTTAGTGCAGGAGTTTGTAAAGGAAGCCGACGGTAAGGACTTAAGATGTTTTGTTATAGATGGGAAAGTCGTTGCTTCAATTCAAAGAGAAGCAGCACCGGGTGAATTTAGAGCGAATGTACATCAGGGTGGTACAGCTTCTATCGTTAAAATAACACCAGAAGAAAGAGCCATGGCGTTAAAAGCAGCAAAAACTCTCGGTTTAAAAATAGCTGGCGTCGATATTATTCGTTCCAAGAATGGTCCGTTATTACTTGAAGTAAATTCTTCTCCCGGTCTGGAAGGTATTGAATCTGCAACAGGCAAAGATATTGCAGGAATGATTATTTCACATATTGAAAAGAAAGTTGGTTGGAAACGCGAATTAAGTATTATTTCCTGAATTTTATGTTTATCTTTAAGATTAATATCTTTGATGAATATCATGCTCATGGCGTAAGAAACCTGCTTACTAATCCAGGCCTTCTTTCTAAAATTGAATAAAACCCGACTACTTATCTCAGTGGTATAAAATCAATACCGCTGAGATGACGGTTTAACTCAAAAATTTCTGATAAGCTGGATTATCGGTTTCTTTCCAGAATTTAATTCCTAATCCATCAACAAACTTCTGAAACTCAACGCGTTCTTCTTCTTTTACCTGAAAGCCGATTAAAACTCTTCCATAAGCAGCACCGTGATTGCGGTAATGGAATAAACTAATATTCCAGCGTTCGTTCATTTCATTTAGAAAATGCAATAAGGCGCCAGATCGTTCCGGAAACTCAACGCGATAGATGACTTCATTTTCTGCCTGCGGTGCATGACCTCCGACCATGTAACGAATATGCATCTTCGCAATATCATCATTACTTAAATCAGTAACGTCATAACCTTTTTCAATCAATTGCCCTATTAGCGCGTCTTTCTCGGCGACACCTTTTTTAAGTTGAACACCAACAAAGACAAACGCATCATCATTATCGGAATAACGATAATTAAACTCAGTAATTAAACGTGGCCCAAGATCATAACAAAGACGACGAAAACTACCGGGCCGTTCGGGAATGCCGATCACGAATAAACCTTCGCGGTTTTCACCTAAAGCAGAAAGTTCAGCAATATGCCGTAGACGATCAAAATTAACATTCGCTCCACTAAAAATCGCGACGAGTTCTTTATCGGTCAGCTGTTCTCTTTCAACATATTGCTTTAATCCAGCCAGAGCTAATGCACCAGCAGGTTCCGGTATTGAACGAGTATCCTCAAAAATATCTTTTACTGCCGCACAGATATCATCAACGGTGACCAATAAAACTTCATCAACCAGTTCTTTGGAAATACGGTAGTTTTCTTCACCAACCTGTATCACCGCAGCGCCATCAGCAAAGATACCGATTTGTTCTAAAACAACGCGTTCATTTGCAGCAAATGCGGCTTGCATACTTGGCGCCTCATCATGTTCGACACCAATAATTTTAATGTCAGGGTGATTCTGTTTAATATAAACGGCGATACCCGCAATGAGTCCACCACCGCCAACAGGAACGAAAATCACATCAGGTTTGTTTGGATGCTGTTCCAATAACTCAACGGCAACAGTTGCTTGTCCGGCAATAACCAAAGGATGGTCAAAAGGCGGGATATAACACATGCCCGTTTCTTCAGACAGTTTAAACGCATGATCTTTCGCTTCATCATAGGTATTACCGTACAAAATAACGTCAGCATTCATGCGTTTAACAGAGCCAACTTTAATATCCGGCGTTGTTTTCGGCATCACAATAACAGCCTGCATATTCAGACCTTGCACTGCCATTGCGACACCTTGCGCATGATTACCCGCAGACGCAGTAATAACGCCGCGCTGTCGCTCATCGTCAGACAATGAGGCAATCATATTGTAGGCGCCACGCAGCTTATAAGAAAAGACAGGCTGCTGATCTTCTCGCTTCAACCAGATATTATTGCCGTAGCGTTGTGTAAGTTGTGGCGCATGGTCCAGATCCGTGCGCTTGGCAACGGTATAGATGCGCTTTCCCGCTTCTTCAATTAACTTTTTGTATTCTTCAAACATTGGCATAAGATAACATTTAACATCATGTCCCACTAATTAAGCGGAGCGAGTTTATGTCACAAGATGACAGAAAAAAAGAGGTTGCCAAAGCAGCGATAAAATATATTGAAGACAACAGCATTGTCGGCGTTGGCACTGGCAGTACGGTAAACTTTTTTATTGAGGAACTGGGAAACATAAAAGATCGTATTAAAGGTGCTATTTCCAGCTCTGTTGCCAGCGAAGAATTACTAAAGCAGCAAGGTATTCCAGTTTTATCCTTAAACGATGTGAACGAGATTCCTGTATATGTTGATGGTGCTGATGAAACGACAGAGCAACGTCATTTAATTAAAGGCGGTGGTGGCGCATTAACCAGAGAGAAAATAGTTGCAGCAGCAAGTAAACAATTTGTTTGTATTGTTGATGACAGTAAATTGGTACCAGTATTAGGAAATTTTCCTTTACCTATCGAAGTTATCCCGATGGCACAAAACCATGTTGCAAGACAGCTTGCAAAACTGGGCGGCCAGCCCAAACTACGCGAAGGCTTCGTTACTGATAACAGTAATCTCATACTTGATGTGCATAATATGAAGATAGAAAAACCTGTAGAATTAGAACAAGAATTAAACGGAATCGTTGGCGTTGTAACAAACGGGCTTTTTGCACAGAGAGCGGCTGATATTGTCTTGATTGCCAGCAATGATGGAGTAAAAAAACTGTAATTTGTGCAGTATGTCGCTAATTCAATACATTAATATTGGCTAAATGGTCATAAATTAGATTACAATTAGGCTTAAAAACGAACCGCTTAAAAACTTTCATTTATTAGGGAACAAACAGATGCTTTTTTATATTGTCTACATCTTGTCAGTTATCGTGCTTGTTTTACATTTCACTGGTTTTCTAGCACGTAGAAATATGGAATGGGTCGTCCTTCTTGCGGCCGTCGCAATTTTCGCTGTGAATATTCTCGACTTCCTCAAAATAATTTAGCTGTACCTTAACTCCAGTCAGCAAATGATTGGATTACTACAACGTGTTAGCCAGGCTTCGGTAAATATCGACAATGCAACTGTCGCCTCAATAAACTCCGGTCTTTTAGTATTAATTGGCATTGAAAAAAGCGATACACAAAGTAATGCCGAAAAACTATTCGATAAAATAATAAACTATCGCGTCTTTGCCGATAGCGAAGATAAAATGAATCTCAGCCTTAAAGACACAAATGGCGGTTTAATATTAGTCCCGCAATTTACTCTGGCAGCAGATACGCAAAAAGGCCTACGCCCGAGTTTTTCCAACGCTGCTGCGCCCAATCAGGCAAAACCTCTATTTGATTATTTAATTGAACATGCTAATGAACAATATAACGCCGTTGGCTCAGGTGTGTTCAGTGCAGATATGCAAGTCAGCTTGATTAATGATGGACCCGTGACATTCTGGCTTCAACAGTAAGCTCAAAACATTACGATAAATGCGGCAATAATTGAAACAATAACGATTGCTGCTCCGACTATTTTTTGTTTTACTTCTATTATATTCTTTTCGAATTTCTTTTTATAGAAATGATTCAGTGACAGGAATATTACCATCACCGCAATAGTGGCGATGAAACCTATTAATTCATTTCTCAAATCGCTAGCCAATCCTGTGGCTTTAGAAACACATCATAAAGCTCAGCTTCAGCCGAACCTGCTTCTGGTTGATAGTCATATTGCCAGCGTACCAATGGTGGCAGGGACATGAGTATTGATTCTGTACGACCGCCTGATTGCAAGCCAAATAACGTCCCGCGATCATAAACCAGATTAAACTCGACGTAACGCCCGCGACGATAAAGTTGGAATTGACGCTCTCGTTCACCGTATTCAGTATCCTTACGCTTCTCAACGAGTGGTAAGTAGGCCTTCAGGAAATGATCGCCCACGCTTTGCATAAAATTGAAACAGTGTTCGAAACCTTCTTCATTCAAATCATCATAAAATAAACCACCAATGCCACGTGATTCATGGCGGTGTTTTAAATAAAAATAATCATCACACCATTTTTTATACTTTGCATACTTGTCTTCGCCAAAGCTATCACAGGCAGCTTTCGCTGCTTCATGCCAAAAACGCGCATCTTCTTTAAAACCGTAATACGGTGTTAAATCAAAGCCACCACCAAACCACCAGATGGGTTTTTCACCTTCTTTCTCCGCAATAAAAAAACGGACATTCATATGTGTTGTTGGCACATAGGGGTTTAATGGATGGATAACCAAAGAATCTCCCAACGCCTGAAATGATCTCCCGGCTAATTCGGGGCGACTTGCCGTCGCCGACGGCGGTAATTTATCACCAAATACATGGGAAAAATTTATACCTCCTTGTTCGAATATTTGACCGCCGTTCATCACGCGAGTACGGCCACCACCACCCCCTTCACGCTGCCACTCATCTTCTCGCAATTCCAATTTGCTATCCATTTGCAGTAAAGCAGTTGATGTCTGGTCCTGTAGGCCTAGTAAATACTGCTTAATACTATCAATATCGATCATTTCTACCCCTATTACGGATAATTCATTGTATTTCTTTGTAATAATGCGACTTAAGGTTATCCTATCACGCTTATTTTTTCAGGTAATACAGGATTATGGCAAACCGTAGTGCAACAATAAAACGAGACACCAAAGAAACACAAATCGAGGTTTCAATAAATCTCGACGGAACAGGCAAAGCCGATCTGGATATTGGCGTTCCATTTCTGGAGCACATGATTGATCAGATTGCACGTCATGGCATGTTCGATTTGGAGATTAAAGCCAGCGGTGACTTGGAAATTGATGCGCATCACACAGTTGAAGATGTGGGCATTACTCTCGGCCAAGCTTTTACTAAAGCACTAGGCGACAAAAAAGGTATACGTCGTTATGCGCATGCTTATGTACCGCTCGATGAAGCATTGTCTCGTGTCGTTATAGACTGCTCAGGTCGTCCCGGTCTTGAATATAATGCAAATTATCCAAGAGCAAGAGTTGGCGATTTTGATGTAGATTTAGTGTTTGAATTCTTTCAAGGTTTTATTAACCACGCGATGATGAGTTTACACATTGATAGCATTCGTGGGCGTAACTCACATCACATAGCAGAAACAATATTTAAAGCCTTTGGACGTGCTTTACGCGCTGCAGTGGAAATTGATCCGCGTATGGAAGGGATATTACCTTCAACAAAGGGCGCACTTTAAAAATTACTTCATAGAAATTTCTTATGTCTAAAGTTGTTGTTCTTGATTACGGTAGCAGTAATCTTCGCTCTGTTGCTAAAGCACTGGAAACGGTTGCTGGCAAAGATCACTCAATCACGGTCAGCAATAAAATAGAAACCATTCTAGCTGCTGATAAAGTCGTCTTTCCCGGGCAAGGTGCGATTGGCCAGGCCATGTCGCATTTAAAAGAGCAGGCACTCGATGATGTTATTCGTGAATGTATTTTAAACAAACCTTTTCTCGGTATTTGCCTTGGTTTACAAATGTTAATGGAACACAGTGAAGAAGACGGTGGTGTGGAAGGTTTAGGTATTCTACCGGGTGATGTTGTTCGTTTTGAAGATAACGTTAAAGACGAACAAGGGAATGCTTATAAAATTCCTTCAATGGGCTGGAATAAAGTATTTCAGATTAAAGAGCATCCTTTATGGCAAGGTATTGAAGAAGGTAGTCGTTTCTATTTTGTACACAGTTATTATGTTGATGCGAAACAAGAATCAGATATTGCTGCGAATACAGATTATATTTGTCGCTACACTTCAGCCGCGGCAAGAGATAATTTATTTGCGACGCAATTTCATCCTGAAAAAAGCCAGCATGCCGGGCTAACACTTTTAAAAAATTTCATAAACTGGGATGGTGAAAACTAAATACCTTAATAAAGAGTAATAATTGTATTCATCGTATTACACATATCAGAGAATATTAATCGAGAATAGATAATTAACTGCCAGATTTAGGTTTCCGCGCACGTTTTTCCAGACCTTTAGCACGTTTGCGTTTTTCAGCAGACGTTTTATTTTGCTTCTTTTTCTTTGGCTTCTTCGGCTCTTCGTTTTTCTCACCTAAACGCGTGATATTTAACTGTTGATTAACAACCCAGACTTTCTTTAGTTCGCGGAAAATTTCTCTCGGCATACCTATAGGCAAATCAACTATTGAATGATCATCGTATATCGTGACGTTCTTAATATATTGGCTATCAACACCAGCTTCATTCGCAATTGCACCGACGATATTATTAACCTTTACATCATGCTCATTACCCACTTCAATACGGAAACGTTCCATATCTCTATCTGGTTTTGATTGTCTCGGTCTTTTTCTTTATCATCATTTCGTGCGGCTCTATCACGCGTGTTTTCTTTACTTCCTGAACGGCTTTTATTACGTCCTCGTTCATTTTTTTTCTTGTTTCACTGGTTTAACAAAGAATGGTTCCGAACCTTGCGCTATTTTTGCTAAAGCAGCCGCGACTTCTATAGCAGAGCGACCGGTTTCTGTTTGATACTCCTCAATAATTGAATTAAATAATTCAACATCTTCGTTTTCCAATGTGTCGGTGATCTTTTGTTTAAAACGTTGAATGCGATCCTGATTGATTGTTTCTGCCGTTGGTAACTGCATACGATCAATCTTTTTGCCCGTAACTTTTTCGATCATGTTTAATAATCGTTTTTCACGATTCGTCACAAACAATATAGCTTCACCTTCACGTCCTGCACGGCCTGTGCGACCAATACGATGTGTATAAGCTTCCGGATCACTGGGTATATCGTAATTAATGACATGGCTGATACGTTCTACATCCAGACCACGCGCGGCAACATCCGTCGCGATTATCATATCCAGTTTGCCAGCCTTTAGTTTATGTATCGTTTGCTCACGAATCTTTTGTGTTAAATCACCATTCAATGCTGTACTGGCATAACCACGTGCGGCTAATTTTTCAGATAACTCAATCGTTTCAACTTTAGTGCGAACAAAAATAATAATCGCATTAAACGTCATGCTCTCAAGGATGGTTGTTAAGGCTTCCAGTTTTTGTCTGCCATTCACAATCATATAACGCTGACGAATTGTATCGGCGGTAATGTTTTTTGTTTTGATTGTTATCTGTTCTGGCTCGTTTAAATAATTTTTCGATATTTTCCGAATCTCGGGCGGCATCGTTGCTGAGAACAACGCAATCTGACGTTGCTTAGGTAATTGTTCCAACACCCATTCAACATCTTCAATAAAACCCATGCGTAACATTTCATCGGCTTCATCCAGAACCAGACACTTTAATTGCTCCAGTTTCAAGGTGCCTCGACGCATATGATCCATAACCCGACCCGGCGTTCCGACAACTACGTGTACACCACGTTTCAGCTGACGTAATTGCACACCGTATTCCTGCCCGCCATAAATCGGTAAAACATGAAAGCCGTTCATAAAACTGGCGTATTTTTGGAATGCTTCAGCAACCTGAATCGCTAACTCGCGTGTTGGTGCTAATACCAGAACCTGTGGCGTTTTCTGCTTAAGATCGGTTTTTGACAATAATGGTAAAGCAAAAGCAGCGGTTTTACCGGTACCGGTTTGAGCCTGCCCGATGACATCACGACCTTCTAAAACATGCGGGATAATTTCTGCTTGAATCGGTGAGGGCGTTTCATATCCGACTTTTTTCACCGCTTTCATAACATTGGCAGAAAGTGATAGATCGTCGAATTTCAGGTTAGGGGAGTCGTCAGTTTTGCTCATGGGGCTTTCCTTTTGGAATAAATACAGTATTACAACCTGCTATTAGGATTATAGACTAGCCAACAACAAGCGGACGCGCAGTATACGGGCTTAATAGCGCGAAACAAGCAAATATAGCAATCAAATTGAAATATATAGGACTGGTAATCAAGATTATGAATAAGTCACGACAATCCCTAACCGAATATATCATTACATTTAGCATAATTTCTGCAGGTACTTCTGCTATCGTTATCAACCACTTACACGTTGGCGCCATGACACATATGGGCATTGCTTTGGTTTTTGTACTGGCCGTTGCAGCCGTTATCTACAGTTTTAGGTGATATTTCTGCAGCATATATCAACCCGGCAGTGACTATCGCATTCGACTTAGCGAATCGCTTTTCGAAAAACTAAGTCGCGCCTTATGTCATTTAACAAATACTTGGTGCTATTGCGGCAAGCCTAGTCGTATCAATCAATCATAAATGAATCGACTGGAGCAAAGCGTTAAGGATATCCAGTCGGCGACGTTCATTGATTTGTTAAATGCATTGCTTTCCTAGCTAATCAGTAGAATCTTTAGACTTTTCGTTTGGTCATTTATCTATGATAGCTGGCTGAGCGCTCAATCATTGAGGCAGCCAAATGACAACCTTACGTTTATGTTACCAAACCATTGAGTTTGGAAAGATAGATATCCATCTTTGTACACTCCGCAATAAACAAGAATTTCACGATCCAGAAGGTATTGCTGAAGCATTAGGAATTTCTTCCGCCACCTGGCCCTATTTCGGACTTGTGTGGCCGTCAAGTTTAGTTCTGGCTCACTTTGTTTGTAACTATGATATTGGCTACAAACGAGTTCTAGAGATCGGATGTGGCACTGCGCTCAGTAGTTTACTGCTGAATAAGCAGCAGCTAGATATTACAGCCACTGATTATCACCCTGAAGTAGAGACTTTTTTAAATAGAAATTCCAAGCTTAACGGGGACGCAAACATTCCTTTTGAGAGAACGAGTTGGGCAGACAATAATGATAATTTAGGACGTTTTGATTTGATAATTGGCAGTGATCTACTGTATGAAGATGAGCATATAGAATTGCTTTCTGACTTTATTCAAGAACACTCAAACGCAAAATGTGAAGTGATAATTGTAGATCCTGGCCGTGGAAGGAAAAATAAGCTTGCGAAAAAAATGCTTAATCTTGGTTATACTTCTTCGTTTTTTAAACCTGAGAATACAGAATATTTAAACGTCGATTTTAAAGGCTATATTCTAAAATTTGTGCGTACTATTTAGGCATTTAACGCTAACAAGGAGATAGTACGAAATTTATCGATTCTTGATTTCCTTCAGCTAATTTTATTGAAACCAGCCTTTTGTCTTTTTGCAAAAAGAAACCAGCCAAAGCATTAATGGCACTTCAATCAAAACACCCACAACTGTTGCCAATGCTGCTCCTGAAGATAAACCAAATAGCATCACTGCTGTCGCTATCGCTACTTCAAAATGATTTGAAGCACCTATCATGGCTGTCGGTGCCGCATTTTCATATGAAAAATTCATCATTCGCGCTAATCCATAAGTCATCGCGAATATAAAAACTGTTTGAATGAATAACGGCACGGCTATCCATAAGATGGTTAATGGGTTGGCGAGTATGACATCCCCTTTAAACGAGAAAAGTAAAACCAATGTTAATAATAACGCTGTAATAGTCACAGGCGTCAGTAAGTGCAAAAACTTCTCTTCGAACCATTCTTTCCCTTTATTAGCAATAATCCACTTTCTAGAGAAAAACCCAGCGACTAATGGTAGCGCAACATAAATACCGATAGACAATAATAATGCCTGCCAAGGCACAGGGAGTTTACCAACGCCGAGTAAGAACCCTCCTAAAACACCGAACAGGATCAACATGACCAAAGAGTTCAAAGCAACCATAACCAGAGTATGACCAGCATTCCCTTTAGCCAAATACCCCCAAACCAAAACCATTGCAGTACAAGGTGCAATGCCTAGCAATATACAGCCCGCAAGGTAGCTACGCCAAAGCGGAACCGCTAACATCTTTACGCCATCCTGTAACACGACTGTACCTGAACCGTATTCAGCACCCACAGGCAAATCCAGTCCAAACGGCATCTTCACATAGTCTAATGCTTCTGCCCCAATAAAACCTTTAAACAAAATACCAAGAAAAGCATAAGCGATAAGGTACATGGTAAAAGGTTTAATAGCCCAATTAATAAACAAGGTCAGGCCAACCGGCTTAATACTTTTGCCCGCTTTAATCACTTCAGTAAAATCTATTTTTACCATGATCGGATACATCATAAAAAACAAACATACCGCAATAGGAATAGAAACGATTGGCGCACCATTAACATTAATACTCATGCCATCGAGTGTTCGGGCAAATTCAGGCGCAAACTGACCTAATAGAATTCCAAGAATGATACAAAGTCCTACCCACAACGTGAGATAACGTTCAAACACACCCATATCATGTTTTTTAGTTGTCATCGTCGTTCCTAAGCACAGAGCCGATTCTCGGGACGATTCGACATGTTCTTTAACTTTTTAATATCCGCTTTAAATTGCTTCTGAGTCAGACTTCCTTTCAGTGTCGCTTTTAACAACTCATTCGCCCAATCCGGTAACTTTGGATTAATACTGTAATAAATCCATTGGCCCGCACGCCTGTCGATAACGACTTGCATATCTCTTAATGAGGCAAGGTGACGTGATATTTTTGGCTGAATAAGATCCAGTGCATGCGTTAACTCACAAACACAAAGTTCTCCCTCTTGCATAAGCAACATCAAGCTACGCAAACGCGTTTGATCAGCTAAAGATTTTAATAATGTTTCAGGTGTCATCATAATGTAATAATATACGGATAGACATATATATGTTTAAACGTATATATTATGAATGATTAACTTACCAGGGTAAAGACATGTCTGATCAAAAATTAAATGTGCTGTTTCTTTGCACCGGAAATTCAGCTCGAAGTATTATGGCAGAAGCACTATTGCAACGCTGGGGTCTTGGACGATTTGGCTCATATAGCGCAGGCAGCACACCTAAAGGACAAGTAAATCCATTTGCCTTGGAAGTATTGCAATCGAATAATTTTGCTACTGAAAATTTCAGAAGCAAAAGCTGGAATGAATTTACCAAAGAAGATGCACCGAAAATGGATTTTGTTTTTACTGTTTGTGATAACGCTGCAAATGAAGTGTGTCCCGTATGGCCGGGGCAACCTATGTCAGCGCACTGGGGTATAGAAGATCCGGATCAACCTGAACTAAGTGAAGACGAACAACAACGATTATTTCTTAAAGCCTACCTGGAAATGGACTACCGCATTAAAATGTTTACCAGTCTACCACTGGAAAAACTCGATAAATTATCATTACAAAATAAGCTGGATGAAATAGGGTCAGCCCCATCGGAACAATAATAGAACTTCAGTTTTACAGTAATTATAACGACCTGCTTTGGGGCGCGAACGAGCGCCTTGTTATGCATGATTATAGATAACTGGCATTTTCCCTTTCCATTCATTCCATAGCTCCGAATTTACAGCTAAATTGGACATGAAGTCAGCGACATTAATGCGACTTGTTGAGCCTGCATCAAAGATAACGTTTCTAGTAGGAGAAACATTAATGTCATATTGACTAACTTCATCTTCATTTATGAGCCCATCGGGGCGAACAGCGACCCACTCAATAGCGCTATTTTTTTGTCCGACATGCATGCGAAGAAAATCGGTAGCTTCTTCATTATCGGCATGTGGAGGAAGTAAAAAACGCAACAGAGAAACAACCATTCTTTGTGATAAAGGGGGATTTTCTGGAATATCACGATTGCTGTTTCCTGTGGTATTCATGAGGATTATTTTTACTTTTTCATTAGTGTTTAGTGACTCAATAGTCTTAGTCACTTTTTTAACAGCATTCGTTACAAGACGCCTAGGGTGCCCGAAAATGCCTTTAAAAGTTAGATTGTGACCCAGACAAGAAAGAACTGCCTCACATTCTTTTAAATACTGAGCCAGATCGTTTTCAGGTACTTCTGATATATTTGCCTCAACTATTTGTAGGCTTTGGTGAGGGCCACCTATGCTTGTCAGTGAACCTGCATTACGAACAATGGCAATTACCTCGGCGCCTTTCTGAAGTAGTTTTTTTACAAGTAATCGACCGGTAGCGCCACTTGCACCTAACACTAATACTTTTTTCATTTTATCTCTCGATGCATTATTGAAATGCATAACGCTCCACTAAAGTCCGCCGCTTTTTTGGCGTCGATTTTGAGTGGCTTGTTAGAAGGTCACGCTTTTGGATACTGCTTGTGCTATGGCTTTACCTAAAATTTGATGTTGGTTTTCGTCTAGATGTATACCATCTACAACGCTAGCTTCCGTTACACTCCCCGCATTGAAGAAGTGTACTGAATGCTCTTTAGCAACATTTTCTAGCTCGGCGGACAAACCAATGCATCGATTTTCGGAGCCTTCGAATTTATTAGCAATGGCTCCCTTCGGCTCAATGATTGCTGGCGGCGCGACAATCATAATTTCTGGAGCAAGCATACATGGCTCTATTGGCGCTTGCCGAACGATTTGAATTAATTTGGCCGTTCCTTGTGCTGACAGCCATGCGTTATTATCATGTGTACATTGAAAATCATTTGAGCCAAGCATCAAAATTGCCAGCTTTAATGGAGAATGCATTTCGATTACCTGAGCCAGACCCTGTGAACCATCTCGCCCTTCTTTAAATGGATCACTCCACGTGGTTCTACGACCATTGAGGCAGTTCTCAATGACCCTGACGTTTTTTCCAGCTTCAATGAGAGCTTTTTCAAAGACGCCAGGCCACCGTTTTTCAAACGCAAGACGTTCTCTGGAGTTTGGAATAATTCCCCAAGTAAGGCTATCTGAATAGATTAAAATTTGATCCATAGTTTTGGTGTTGGCTGCCTTCTAACATTTTAACTCAGCGACGCACGGGCTTTTTCGCGCGCCGTTTTGGAGTGAGTTATTATACGCTTGATTAGTACATAGAATTACCATTTTTTGATTCACTTGGTACCTCCTGTATTGAGTCCCAATGCTCTACGACTTTCCCTCGGTCATCAAAACGAAAAAAATCCATAGTCACATATTGATCATTTCCTGGCCATGACTGGTGCGTATGGAGAGCCACTAAGTCTCCCTCGGCAATTACTCGTACAAATTCGATTTTTTTATCTGGGTAGTCTCTAGCCATTTCCTCAAAGTACTCGATAAAGGCTTGCTTACCATCACCTACTGCAGGATTGTGCTGGATATATTCTGAGCCCGCATACAACTCAATCGCTTTGGTGGGGTTCCCTAAGTAAGCTGTACGATAAAAAGCAACTGCATTTTCTTTATTTAATTCGAGGTCATGTTTCATTTCTAATCTTCAAAATTACTATTACCGGAAATAAATTGATACGCACATAACGTGTTTCGTCATTCTTTTGCAACTCATTTATTAGAAAATGGTTATGACCGGTTTTTTGCTCCTGCAAAACCGGTATACATTACATCCTTGTAAATAATATTAGAACAATACAAGAGTTGATGGGCCACTCTAATGTAGATACTGGTCTACACACATGTTCTAAATAAAGGAGGCCATGTCGTTAAACGCCTATGGGATAACCTTTAAATTACTTTTCTCTTTTTACTGCGCGGTAACCAATATCTTTTCTATAGAACATACCATCATAATTAATACTGTTTAATGCTTGGTATGCAGCTTGTTGTGCTTTGGTAACTGACTCACCCAGACCTGTTACGCAAAGTACGCGACCACCGGCTGTTTCAATATTTCCGCTATTTTCTTTTGTACCTGCATGAAAGACTTTTACGTTGTCAGCAAAGTCTGAATCAAGCCCGCTAATAACATCGCCTTTACTTGAACTTTCGGGATATCCGGTTGATGCTGTAACTACTCCTAATGCAGCACGTTCGTCCCATTCAGCGATTGATTGATCCAGAGTCTTATTCGTCGCTGATAAACAGAGTGAAACCAGATCACTTTTTAAACGCATCATAATGGGTTGCGTTTCCGGATCACCAAAGCGGCAATTAAACTCCAATACTTTTGGTGTACCATCACTCGTTATCATCACGCCAGCGTAAAGAAAACCGGTATAAGTTCTGTCTTCACTCGCCATACCTTTTATCGTTGGCATAATGATTTCGTTCATAATGCGATCATGCATTGCTGCATCAACGACTGGCGCAGGTGAATACGCACCCATACCACCTGTATTCGGCCCTTTATCGCCTTCGTCACGGGCTTTATGATCTTGTGAACTGGCTAGCGGTAAAACATTTTCACCATCTGCCATAACAATAAAGCTGGCTTCTTCGCCTTGCATAAATTCTTCGATAACGACACGATGCCCGGCTTCACCAAATTTATTAGCCGACAGCATATCGTTAATACTATTTATGGCTTCTTCTTCGCTCATGGCTATAACGACACCTTTACCTGCTGCTAGTCCATCAGCCTTTATGACAATCGGAATTGTTTTTGATTTTACATATTCAATGGCAGGCTCAACTTCAGTAAACACGTCATACTCTGCTGTAGGAATGTTGTGGCGTTTTAAAAAATCTTTTGAGAATGATTTAGAACCTTCGAGAATAGCCCCAGCTTTTGTTGGCCCAAAACAGGCAAGTCCAGCCTGCTGAAACTCATCAACGATACCCGCGACTAATGGTGCTTCAGGGCCAATAATCGTTAAATCAATTTTTTCATTTTCTGCGAAAGCCTTTAATTCAGAAATATCTTCTGCACCGATTGCAATGTTCTCTAATTTATTTTCTGTTGCTGTTCCTGCATTACCGGGTGCAACGTAAACAATTTCAACCTGATCAGACTGCGCTGCTTTCCATGCCAACGCATGTTCACGACCACCACCACCTACAATTAATACTTTCATACAAAACCTTTATTAATTCTTAATTTTTAACCGTGTATTTTTAAGCTTTCAGATTTGCGTGCAGAGGACGCGCGACGCTTTCGAGCAACAGACGACTACATGGATGTAGTCGGTAGAGCGACGCAGGATGCCAAAGCCGAGTTTACTATAGTAAATGAGCATCACAAAAAGTGGAAGCCATGAAGTATCCTCGTAATTGTGATGCTTAATGTTAGTGAAGGAAGTGGCGGATTCCAGTAAACACCATAGCAATATCATGTTCATCCGCTGCTGCAATCACTTCTTCATCACGCATTGAGCCACCGGGCTGTATCACGGCTCTAATCCCGACTTCGGCGGCTGAATCCAGTCCATCTCTGAATGGAAAGAAAGCATCGGAAGCCATCACTGACGCCGCAACTTCAAGATTTTCATCGGCTGCTTTAATCGCAGCGATACGCGCACTATAAACACGACTCATTTGCCCGGCACCGATACCTACTGTTTGATTATCCTTTGCATAAATAATGGCGTTGGATTTAACGTATTTGACAACATGCCAGGCAAACAACAGATCGTTAAATTCTTGTTCCGTTGGCTCTCTTTTTGTCACGACTTTTAAACCACATCGAGTAATCTCACCTTGATCATTGTCTTGAACCAATAAGCCACCACTGACACGCTTCATATTTAATTGCTGAATCGCACCTTTGCGGTGACCACATTCGAGTAAACGCACACCTTTTTTGCTTGCAATAACATCAATACATTCAGGCGCAATAGTTGGTGCAATAATGACTTCGACAAATTGACGTTCGACTATAGCTTTAGCTGTTGCTACATCCAGTTCTTTATTAAAGGCGATGATGCCACCAAATGCAGAAGTTGGATCTGTTGCATAGGCTTTTTCATAAGCTTCAAGAACAGTGTCCGCAACGGCAACACCGCAAGGGTTGGCGTGTTTCACAATCACGCAAGCTGTTTCTTTAAATGATAAAACGCATTCCAGTGCAGCATCAGTATCATTAATGTTGTTATAGGAAAGCTCTTTGCCTTGAATTTGTTTCGCACTTGCCAACGTTCCTGCAGGAGGGTTTGGTTCTGTATAAAAAGCCGCACTCTGGTGAGGGTTTTCACCGTAACGCAGTTCCTGTTTCTTTTTAAACTGCGTTGAATACGTTAATGGAAAATCTACTGGTTCTCTTTCCTGATTCATCGCACCAAGATAGTTTGAAACATTAGCATCGTAATTCGCGGTATGGGCAAATACTTTTTGCGCCAGCCTGAAACGGGTTTCATCACTGACACTTTGATTATTTTCTTTTAATTCTTTTAGGACGACAGCGTAATCTTCGGTATCAACAACAACAGCAACAGAAGCATGATTTTTTGCTGATGAACGCAACATTGCCGGCCCACCAATATCAATATTTTCGATTGCTTCGGCAAAGGTGCAGTCCGGTTTACTGACAGTTTGTTCAAACGGATACAGATTAACGACAACCAAATCGATTTCACAGATATCGTGCTCTTGCATAACTGCTTCATCAGTCCCGCGGCGTCCCAAAAGTCCACCATGGATTTTTGGGTGCAAGGTTTTAACACGACCGTCCATCATTTCAGGGAAACCGGTATAGTCAGAAACCTCTATAACATTAATATTGTTGTCAGCTAGTAATTTTGCTGTGCCACCGGTAGACAATATTTCTATGCCTAGTGCACTTATATCCTTACAAAACTCAACAATGCCAGCTTTATCTGAAACACTGACTAATGCGCGCTTAACTTTTGCCATTGATAATTTCCTGAATAGAGAACTGAAAAATTTATTAAATACTAATTATTGATCAAGGCCGTATTTTTTAAGCCTATTGCGTAATGTCACTCGGTTTAATCCAAGCATTTGTGCTGCATGAGTAATATTGCCCCGAGTATGGTTCATAACAACACTAAAGAAAGGTTTTTCGACTTCTTCCAAAAAGAGGGCATGTAAATTCTTTACTTCGTGACCATCGAGATCTTCAAAATAATTTTCCATCGCTCGTTGGACATTTTCTGCCAGACATTTCTCTGGAGGTTCACCGCGATCAGCTGCAGTTTGTTTTTTCTGTTTAGTTTTTATCATGCGGCAACTGCCTGTTGTTCACTAAAAAGTTTTCTATTGCAGCCATCTGTTCACTCGCTGATTCAATTCTGTTTACAACTGCACGAAATGAATTCGCACGATCCTGTTGTTTGCAATACCAACCAATGTGTTTACGCGCAATGCGTAGGCCTTGATACTCACCATAGAATTGATGCAAGTTTGAAACATGTTTAATTAATATCGCACTCTTTTCTTTACTATCAGGTGGCGCAAGCTTTTCACCCGTTTCCAAATAATGATTTATTTCCCGAAAAATCCAGGGGTTCCCCTGTGCCGCTCGCCCAATCATAACGCCATCGACGTTAAAGGTACTTAAAACTTCTGCTGCTTTTTCAGGTGTGCTGATATCACCATTCGCAATAATCGGAATACCGACTCTGGTTTTAATTTCCCCGGCTGTTTCGTGTTCTGCTATACCTGTGAAGGCACAAGCTCGTGTTCTGCCATGTACTGTTAAAGCTTGTATTCCGGCTTCTTCAGCGATCTGTGCAATTTTTACTGCATTACGATTTACTTTGTCCCAGCCCGTTCTTATTTTTAATGTCACAGGAATATCAACGGCATTTACGACAGCGGTGAGAATCTGTTCAACCAGTAATTCATCTCTCAATAATGCTGACCCCGCCATAACATTACAGACTTTCTTCGCCGGACAGCCCATATTGATATCAATGATTTGTGCGCCATGTTCAACATTAAATACGGCTGCTTGTGCCATTTGTTCCGGATCAGCGCCGGCAATTTGAACGGCACGAGGCTCCGGCTCACCGGCATGATTTAAACGGAGTTGTGTTTTGCGAGTTTTAAAAAGCGCAGGATTAGATGTCACCATTTCGGAAACAACCAACCCGGCACCAAGCTGCCGACAAAGCAACCGAAATGGTTGGTCAGTGACGCCCGCCATTGGTGCAAGCACCAAATTATTTTTAAGATTATGAGACCCTATAAACATGAAACCGCTTTTTTCAGAAATGGGTGGAACTTGGTTTTAAGCTTATAATAACGGACTGCTTTTACATGTAAAGCGGCTTATTTTTCGTGAGTAAAATCAGTCACTTTAATTTACTAGAGAAACCTGAATTCAAAACTGACAGCCCCCGCAGTTGACCCACTCACTTCTAGCACAAAGTATACTGGCGAGCCGGTCGGCATTCCTTTTTCAATCTCAATACTGTCATCAAGATAATCTTTCGGCACAAACTCTCGATAGCCCAATAATGAACCGGATGTGTCAAACAAGGTAAGCTGGACTTTTGGGTAAGGTTGGCGAATGGATAATTCATTTTTCATCGCTGCATTGACCAATAACGTATCCTGATAGGTAGGATGCAAACGTACATCACGATTAACCAGTTTGATTTTACTCACATCTTTTTCACGAATAAGCTGACAATCAAACTCAACGCATATTTGCTTTGCATAGGGTAATAATTCAGGGTATTCGAGCAAAAGCCTGTCCCGGTTAAACCACGCTAGCTGCGCAGCTATAACAATCAGCGCTACTAATGTTGCCGTCGTCCAGAAAAAAGCCAAAACCCAGCTCCATCGACTTTTTACTTCAGGCGATTCATCTAACAAAAAAACTTCTTCTTCGGGAAAGTTATACTGCTCTTCAGAAACAACTTTATCTTTAGGTTCAGCTACTTCAGCGACCGTTTTCGTAGGTTCTTCTCTTGCTTCATCCTGAATTTCAATTTCTTTACGTACTATTATATCTTCAGATAAATCAATATTACTTTGTTGAATGCTTTCTTGCGGCTTTTCCAGTTCTTGTTTGATTCTGCTTTCAGCTTCTTCAACAGGGGACTGTATACCAATTTCATTTATTGCCGTCTCAAGCCCCTGCACCTTTTCTGATTCATTAATGGTGACAATGACATTTTCTATATCTTCAGATATAGCCGGCTGCGGTTTTATTGTTTCTGGAATATCGAACTGAGGTTCTTCCTCCCCTGCTGATTCAATTATGAATTGCTCATCCAGAGCTTTTTCATTAGGCAACGGCTTGTCATACAAGCGCTCCATAGCATTAAATTGCTCATGGCAAAAACCGCAACGCACCTGACCCGCTGCGGCGGAAAGATGTTCAGCATAAATTTGGAATTGTCTTGTGCAACCGGGACAAAGTGTATACATCTATTTTTTCGTTCCGTGGAGACGTGCCCACTCTTGATTGAAAACAGGTTCATCCATATTAAAACAAGATGTATAAGCCTCCAAGCACTCTTCTGCCTGTACATGCAATAAACCCGATAAAACAATATCGCTACCCGAACTTGTGATTGCAGTAAATTCTTCAATTAAACCTTTAAGCGGATTCATTAAAATGTTTGCAACTAATATATCAACAACAGGTAATGAAGCGTCTTCTACAAGACTTATATCTATTTTGCTGGACAAATTATTTCGTTCAGCATTTTCTTTTGCTGCTTGTATGGCTTGCACATCAATATCAACAGCATAAACTTGTTTCGCACCGAGTATTGCCGCTACCATCGCAAGAATGCCGGAACCGCAACCATAATCGATCACTGTTTTACCTGTCAGATCGTGTTCTGCTAACCATTCGATACACAAAGAAGTTGTTGGATGAGTCCCGGTACCAAATGCTAAACCAGGATCGAGAATTAACGTGGGTAAATCATGTTGCGGTGGTTCACACCAACTGGGGGAGATACAAACACGGTTTGAAAATATAACCGGTTGGTGAGCTGCTTTAAATTCGCTAATCCAGTCTTTATCTTTTAGTAATTCGATTTTATGACTAAATATATTTTCCGCGCCGATACGATCACGTACACAAACCAAAATAATATCGAGCTCAGAGTCAGGATGTAGTAAAGCGATTAACTTGGTTTTATCCCAGAGTTTCTTAGTTTCACCTTCTGCATCGAAAACAGGTTCATTACTGGATGCCGTTAATGTTACTGAGACCGCACCAAATTGTTCAAGCAATTCTGACAGCTCTTCAGCTTGAGCTTGATGTGTTTCAAGTTCAAGTTGAAGCCAGGACATTTAATTAATACCTAACTTCTTCTCCAGATAATGAATATCAGCTCCGCCTGCAGCGAATGCCGTATCTA
This sequence comes from Pseudomonadota bacterium, assembly GCA_038142205.1. GTDB lineage: Bacteria > Pseudomonadota > Gammaproteobacteria > Eutrophobiales > Eutrophobiaceae > UBA7359. The sequence goes on from JAYQJO010000001.1 coordinate 2,182,445, forward strand.
AAACGAGTTCTTGATGCAGAGGTATATTCGTTTTAATACCGTCTATAACAATTTCAGACAACGCCATCGACAAGCGGGCTAAAGCCAATTCCCTTGTTTCAGCATGTGCAATCAGTTTACCAATCATTGAGTCATAATGAGGTGGGACTTTATAACCTTGATAAACATGTGTGTCGACACGAATACCATTACCGCCAGGTGGATGGTAATGTTCTATTGTTCCCGGTGAGGGTAAAAATGTTTTCGGATCTTCTGCATTGATTCGACACTCAACAGCATGACCTTTAATCTGGATATCTTCCTGCTTATAACTTAGCGGCAAACCACTGGCTATACGAAGTTGTTCTTTGACAATATCAACGCCTGTTATCATTTCAGTAACCGGATGCTCTACCTGAACGCGGGTATTCATTTCTATAAAATAAAACTCGCCATCTTCATATAGGAATTCAAACGTGCCGGCACCACGGTAAGAAATTTTCTTACATGCTTCAACACAAAGCTGACCAATCATTTCTCTGGTTTCTTCGCTTAGGCCCGGCGCCGGTGCCTCTTCAATTACCTTCTGGTGACGACGTTGCATGGAACAATCTCGTTCACCTAGATAAATAACATTACCGTGTTCATCAGCAAGCACTTGTATTTCGATATGACGAGGGTGTTCGAGAAATTTCTCCATGTAAACCATATCATTGCCAAAGGTCGCTCCTGCCTCAGAACGCGTTAACGCAATTGATTTAAGTAAATTTGCTTCGCTATGTACAACGCGCATACCACGACCGCCGCCGCCGCCAGAAGCTTTAATGATGAGCGGATAGCCAATCTTCTTAGCCATATTCTTTAGTACTTCAGGATCATCACCCAAAGGGCCGTCTGAACCCGGTACACAGGGAATACCTGCGTTTTTCATTGTTGTAATTGCAGACACTTTATCGCCCATGACTCGAATCGTTTCCGCTTTTGGACCAATAAAAACGAAACCGCTTTGTTCGACTCGTTCGGCAAAATCAGCATTTTCGGAAAGAAAACCATAACCAGGATGTATGCCGACAGCATCCGTTACTTCTGCCGCGCTAATTACCGCAGGTATATTTAAGTAACTTTTTGTTGAAGGTGCCGGTCCTATACAGACCGATTCATCAGAAAGGAAAACATGTTTTAGATCGCGATCAGCTTCAGAATAAGCTGCCACAGTTTTAATACCCAATTCTCTACATGCGCGCAATACTCGAAGTGCAATTTCACCTCTGTTTGCAATGACGACTTTATCTAACATTAATAAATGTGCTCTTGAATTCAGTTAATTTTAAAAAGACTTTAAGGAATAACTTTTTGAGATTACTCGATCACAAACAGAGGTTGGCCGTATTCAACAGCTTCTCCGTTATCAACCAATACCCGAATTAATTTACCATCTGCATCGGCTTCTATCTGATTCATAATCTTCATTGCTTCGATAATACAAATTACTTCACCTGTTTTAACCATTTGGCCTTTTTCAAAAAAAGCAGGATCATCTGGAGAAGGAGAACTATAAAAAATACCCACCATCGGCGAAGTAATAACATGCCCTTCTTTTGAGTAATCATCACCTGATGTATTTTCATTAGACTTCGAAGGAATATTAACAGGCGCAGGTGTCGGAGCAGCAGGCGTTGGTGCGGCTACGCTAATCGCTTGAGGAGCGGCAATTGTCGATCCGCGACTGATACGTACAGATTCTTCACCTTCATGAATTTCGATTTCTGCGATACCTGATTCTTCGAGTAACTCAATTAATTTTTTTACTTTTCTTATATCCATAGCCTTTGACTTTTCTTTAAATTATTTCTGTAAATGCGCTTCTGCGCCTAATAATGCTAATTCATAACCATAAGCACCCAAGCCGCTGATAACTGCTACTGCGATATCAGACAAATATGAATGCTTTCTAAATTCTTCTCGTGAAAATACATTTGAAAGATGCACTTCAATGAAAGGTAATTGTGTACCCAGAATCGCATCTCGCAAGGCAATACTCGTATGCGTAAATGCGCCGGGATTAAACAAAATAAAATCTACACCGGACTTTTTTGCTGCATGAATCTGATCGATTAATTCGTGCTCAGCATTGCTTTGAAAAGCGGACAGTTCATGACCACGCTCTTTAGCAAGGGCGACAAGTTGCGCATCAATATCAACCAGGGTTGTTGTCCCATAAATCTCTGGCTCCCGTTCACCTAGTAAATTCAGGTTTGGGCCATTTAAGACAAGAAATTTCAATTTTTTCCCCTAAAATCTGAAAGCTTTCTTTTAAAAAAACCTTCATAACTATGTATTTTTACAATTTTTAGCGATTTTAAATGCTATTTAGCGGATTTTAGCAGTATTTAGATGATAATACGAACTGATATTTTGACTAGTCTTTTACTAGAGAAGTGTCTGTATAATTTTTTCTGCATCAGATTTTAACAAGGGGCCACGATGTGTAAAGGAAATTATACCGTTACGATCAATCATAACAGTATACGGCAAAGCACCTATATCATTGCCAAGATTTTTAGCGATCTCTATCACATCATCTGATCCAACCAGAGAAGGGTAATTAACATTGAATTCCTGAAGAAAATCGAGAATTTCTTCGGCTTCCTGTAAGGCAATACCAATAAATTGCAGACCTTCATTTTGATATTGTTGTTGCAACTCTACAAAAGCAGGAATTTCTGCTCGACACGGTCCACACCATGTTGCCCAGAAATTTATCACCAGTGTCTTGTCCTGCCATTCCGAAATTTGCCGTTGCTGCCCATCAACATCCGCTAAAGTAAAGTCGTTAAGTTGTGTACCTATCACTTCTTTCGGCGCAATAGGGTTTTTAACCGTGATGATCTGCTTTGTTTCTTTTGAATCACTTTGTTTTTGATATTGCTGAAACTGATATCCGCCAATGGCAGACACAACGGCTAAAACTATTCCTATTAACAACACTTGCCATTGTTTCATAATGAAAGAACCTCTTTAACATGCTTTACGAAAGGTTCAGCTTTGACAAAACCAACAAGGCGATGAGACTTAACTTCATTAGAATCTTTATTAAAAAATAAAATTGCCGGCGGACCAAATAAATCAAACTGTTTTAAGAAAGCCTTATCATCATCATTATTTTCTGTGACATCCACTTTTAATAATACGATCGGTTTTAATGTTTGTTGAACAACAGTATTAGAAAAAGTATAGGCTTCCATTTCATCACAGACCACACACCAGTCCGCATAAAAATCCAGCATTACTGCTTTACCTTGAGTCTTTGCCTGTTTTAATTCTCTATCCAGATCATCAAGACTTGCGATCTTCTTAAAAGGAAGAGACTGGCTCACCTGAACATTTGAATAAGCTTTAAACGGTTGCAGAACAGTGCCTTTGCCCTGTGTTGATGCAACGACTAATACAACGCCGTAAATTAATATGACTATGCCTAAGCCCTTCCACAAACGTTGCCAGTGCGTTGTTATCGGCTCTATACGATCCAGAGCGCCCATGAATAGAGCAGAGATAACAAATAGTGCGCCCCATAAAACAAGGGTTATTGATGTCGGCAGGATTCTTTCCAGAAACCATATCGCAACACCTAGCATTACCACGCCAAAAATATGTTTAATGTTCTCCATCCACAATCCGGCACGCGGCAAGAGTTCTCCTGACGTTGCACCAATAACTAATAACGGCACACCAAAACCCATGCCCATGGCAAACAAGGCCAAACCGCCTAATACAGCATCGCCTGTTTGACTGATATAGAGCAATGCGCCTGCTAAAGGTGGAGCGACACAGGGGCCGACAATAATAGCGGAAAGCACACCCATAATAGCGGCGCCTTTCAACGTGCCGTGATGAGATTCATTATGGTTTTGCGATAATTTACTTTGCCAACTTGCCGGCAAATGCAATTCATAGAAACCGAACATCGATAACGCAAGTAAAACAAAAACACCACTAAAGAAACTGATAACCCAGGCATTTTGTGATGCGGCCTGTAAATTAAGATTAAATAACCCGGCGATAATACCCAGTATGGAATAGGTTAATGCCATGGCAATGACAAAACTTATTGAAAGAAGGAACGCTCTCGCTCGCGTAATATGCTCGCCTTCACCGACAATAATCCCGGAAAGAATAGGAATCATTGGAAAAACACAGGGCGTTAATGCCAGTAGAAAACCAAAGCCAAAAAATGAAAGTATATTAATTAATAAGCTTTTATCTTTTAACTTCTGTGTAATCGCATCCTGTTCAGAAATCAGTAAAGTCGATTGTTGTTCAGCCTGTATCGTCGTACCTGAAACAGGTGAAGAACCATAAGACACAACATTACCTACCGTTAATGTTTTCTTAATAGGTGGATAACAAACAGAATCTTCTTTACAACCTTGATACGCAACAGTGATATCAAATTCATTTAATATGGCATCGGTGGTTTGAAAAGGAACAGATACTTTCGTACTGTTGTAATAGACTTCAACTTCACCAAATGCAATGTCCTGTTTTAACGTTCCTGTTGGAAAAGCATAAGCCGCTAAAGTCAGGTTTGGATTAGCAGATTCAACTGAAAATTTATTTTTATAAAGATAATAACCCGGTTCAATTTCCCAGCTCAGTTCAACACTGTTTTCAGAAACAACATTAGCAACAACACGAAAAGCGACTTCCGGATCCAGAATCTCATCAGACGCAGACGAACCTTCGAAAGAAAAAAGATCATCGAGCTTATTGCCTAAATCACCTGCTTTAACTGTCAGAGAAAGAAGTAATGTAATAGTGAAAAAAACAACCTGAATTACTCTCATCATTTATTTAGTATTTTTATCTATCCATTCTAAATATGCAGTTAATCCTGCTTCAATAGGGACTGCAATAACTTCAGGAAGTTCGTAAGGGTGTACCTTTTTGATATACGTTTCTAATGCTTGATAATTATTGGAAGTCGTCTTGATAACCAGCATATGTTCATTGGCCGTATCCACCTTACCAACCCAGCTAAAAAACGACTGCACGCCGGGAAGAATATTGACACAAGCAGCCAGTTTTTCCGTTACCAGATCCTGAGCAATCTTTTTGGCGGAGATGGTCCCCGGGCACATTGTGATAACGAGTATATGTTGTGCTGTTTTTTCTATCATGGTCGCTGATTATCAAAAAATAACTTGTAAATTAGTATTTTGCCCATACATCCATAATAATGCCACTATTGCACAACAGAATTATCCTGGAGATAAAATTACTTGTTCAGAATACTTTTTATCCTATTCCTGATTATACCCTTAATTGAAATCGCTATTTTGATCGAAATAGGCAGGGTTTTTGGTGCTGGCTATACCATTGCTTTGGTTATTGGCACGGCTGCATTGGGTGCAGCGCTGTTTCGCCAACAAGGTTTATCAACGCTGGCAAAAGTACAGATGAGTATGCACGAAGGCAACCTACCTGCAACCGAACTGATTGAAGGCTTAATGTTACTGATTGCAGGTGCATTATTATTAACGCCCGGTTTTTTTACTGATGTGTTTGGTTTTCTTGTATTAATCCCACCATTACGAAATAAAATTGCGCAAACTCTTTTAATAAACTTTTTACAATCTCATATTGTTAATGTTCGCCAAACGGATTCAGGGCGAGTTATAGAAGCTGAACATTGGGATTCAGAGTAAAGCTAAACAATTGTGAATCGTGAACACCGATCGAATCTGATTTCAAAATTGTCAGACGTAATTAACGACGATCGTATAGAACGGCTGCAAGAAGTATTAAATCAACGTACCCGTTATCTCACCGTTGTACTCGATGATATCTATCAACCACAAAACTCCAGCGCGGTTATTCGCACTTGTGAATGTATTGGCATACAGGACTTGCACATCATAGAAGACAGAAACGCGCATAAAACAAGCCGAGATGTTGTTAAAGGCTCATCAAAATGGATAAGCCTGAATCATCATGATAAGAACCGGATTGATTGCATAAAAAAACTAAGAGATAACGATTACAACATCGTTGCAATGACATTAAGCGAAGACAGTATTCCACTTGAGTCTTTACCCATAAATGAAAAGCTCGCACTCTGTTTCGGTTGTGAGGAAACAGGACTCGACAAAGAAATTGAAGAAAGCGCTGACTATAAAGTACAAATCCCCATACATGGATTTACTCAAAGCTATAATATTTCCGTCAGTGCCGGCATCAGTCTTTATTACTTATACAATAAAATAAAAACAACAGAACAAAGCTGGCAGCTTAGTAATGCAGAAAAGGAAGAATTGCTTATTGACTGGCTGAGTAAATCAACACCGACCGGACAGTTCTTACTTGATAAATACAAAGAAGAAATACCTTAACGTTTTAACTCAGGGGCGCGCCGACTAGGCGCGTCGCTTTGGAGTGACTTGTTATGTTGCATTTTCATGCGTTCATTCCCAGCATACCGCAATAGAACCAACCAACAATAGCAACGAATGTAATTCCTTTGCCCCATATATAATTTCGCTTTTTCAAACCAAACGTAATTAACCCTATTAAAAGGATAAGAACTGCGACATAAATCAATTTGAACGTAAGACTATTTACAGGCTCAGTTAATACAGATATAGGGCCGATTATTGCTCCTAGTATAAAAACCCATATTCCTAATGGGTCTGCATCAAACATTGCTAAAAGTAACATCCCAATTACAAGGGCAAGCATGAGTAATCCCATAAATGTAATGAATGATGTATTTAATTTATCCTGCAACATAACGCCTAGCGAACCGGCGGCGAAGCCGTCGGGTTACGCGCCTTGTTAGATGTGATTCAGAGTGCAAGTTTCTTCATTTCATTGATGGCTTCAAGTAATCTAATCGTTGCATCGCCGTCTAAAGTTTCTCCTTGGTACCTTACTTCAAAAAGCCCTTGCAGATTGGATGGTAGCTTAACCCCGTCTTTTACCAACAAAATAAATCTCTTTCCGTAAAGACCCATAGCCGCCCCAATTTCTATTAAAACGTTTGGATTAAGCATAACTACTTCATTAGCATCTGAATCTAAGAGTTTTCGTTCATCCTCAACATGTATTATTGCGGCGCCACAATCCCTCATGTCCGACATGACTTTTTCTGGTACTGGCTTTGACACCGATTGTTTTTCTACAGATACAACTGGCTCTAACTCACCAAATGCAAGTAATTTTTTAATAGGTTCTACGAACTGCTTGTTTTTCCCATGGGTAATAAATACTTTTTTCTTTCGCAGCTCATTTTCCTGCGTGCTTTCGTCAACGCGTGAGGAGGCGGCTTGGCTTGAGGAGGAAGACTGATTTACGACGCCTGAATCTTCTTGTTGATCCAGCTCATCATTTTCAAATTCTGCTTCATCTTCCTCATAGTCATCTTCTTCGGCTGCAGTGGGGATCGCCTTAAGATCAACGTACTGTTTATCTTTAATCTTTTTTAGTAGGCCCAGCCCTTCGGCTCCTTCCTGGATTAACTTGAACGTCTTTAACGTTCTATCTCGAGGAACATTCATTTCAGCCAGTACGTTAGAGGCAATGTTTTCTTTTGGAAAAGGTGACCCGTCATACTTCCTTAAAAACTCACCGATAATTCTTGGTTTCAACATTGCTTCTTTTTTAGCAATCAAATCATCCCCTTCAATAGTTGGAGTGACAATTCTTTTGCCTAGTTCTGAAATTTCAATTTCCGCTGAATTATAGCTCCCTGATGTCAGCCCATACGCCGCTGACGCGCCACACAGCATACGGAAGGGACCGGAAGTGGGTTGCACATCAAGAGCAGCGGCAACATTAAGGGGGCTGGAGGGGTTTGATCCATAGTTATCAGCGATAGCGTTAATAATTTTTAAAGCCTGATCAATTGACATGCTTGGTACATCACTTTGCTTTAATGCGACTTTACGCTTCTTGGGTGTCGCTTTTCCTTTCTCAGCTATTTATTTCCCCTAAATTTAAATTTTGCGATTTTTTACATCTAACGCCTAAAGCATGGGCGCAGCTTTGCTGCGTCCAATGCCTTTACTTGTTATGGCTTTTGACCTCTTGTATTGATACCTTAGCCATATTTGTTAGCCAATTTGTTTCGTGTAGGACCATTAAGTAATTTTTTCCATTATGGTTAAACGGCCACTGTGTACCCGGCTTAACATCTTTCAAATGATCACCGCCTTTACCTGGCAGCGTAACTTGAACATCTGCAGTGTAGTTTGGATTAAAACTGTTAACCCCAAGTGATGCAGTAGTTAAAGGATCAAAGAAAGCACCGCCTTTCTCTATTTTTGCACCATTGTAATAGGGTTTATCTAGGGGGTTAGATTCAACAGATGATGCAGCCTTTTGGCTTGCTTCTTTCATCAAGCTTGCGTTTGTCGCTTCTAGCTCTTTGACTTTGCTTTCAAGGTGCGGGATAGTTTTTGGCGTATTTACTAGCCAGCTATGTAGTTTATTATTTTCTAGGGTTAAGTGCGATATGCGACTTTCAAGGACTTCTACTTTGGCTTTGTATTGCCCTGTCTGAGCTTTTAGATTCTCAACTTCAGCTTTATGTACGTTGAGTTTATTCTCATCGAATACGAAAGCAAATGCAGCCCAAGTGATACCTGACACTAAAAACGTATGACCCAATATTGATCTAATTGGGTGATCCTCAAACCAGTTACTCAATCTTTATTCTCCTTTAGGCCATAACTATATTTTAACGGACACTTTGTCCGATATACTGCTATAGATTTTGAAAGTGGACTTCATGAAAACCCTCCTTGTTTCAATAAGATATGTGATAGATTAATTATAGTAGCTCTATATCTATAGTGTCCACTTTGCTGTTTTTCATATCTAAATTGAGTATGCCCCTATATTTAAAATATCCTCTTAAATGAGGATTTATTTATGATTTATCAATAACATATAATATTTACAGAATTATTCATATCGGACACTTTTTTACTTATAAACCCAAGGAGCGGGTATTTATGCAAACTAAGCGACCTCCAAAGTTACTAGATCAGGTAAGGCAGCAAATTCATTTCCTACATTATTCTAGACAAACAGAAAAAGCATATGTGCATTGGGTTCGTCGTTATATTTTATTTCATAATAAACGTCATCCCAAAGACATGGCTGGAGAAGAGTTAGCCCGCTTTTTAAATTATTTAGTGAATAAAGAAAACGTTTCAGCTTCTACACAAAATCAAGCATTAACTGCAATCATATTTTTGTATAAACAGATCCTAAATATTGATGTTGGAGAAATTCCTGAGTTTCAATACGCACGTAAACCCAAACGCCTTCTGGTTGTATTAAATCAAAATGAAGTTAAACGTGTGTTTGAATTTTTAAATGAACCACATAAAACCATGGTCACTTGTTAAAAGGACGGTGTTAAATCTCCTTTGAATAACCTTTAATTTTAAAAAAATCGTTATATAAATTATTGGCGACTAAACATTAAAGATTTTTTGCTTTTTTTATCACTTCATAAGCCTTTCTTATTTCATGAGTTCGATCAGCTGCGATTTTCATCATTTCTTCCGGCAATCCTTTTGCGACCAATTTATCAGGATGATGCTGACTTAATAATCGACGGTATGCTTTTTTGATTTCAGCAGGACTGGCTGACTCATCAATATCCAGTACTTCATAGGCCTGTTTTAATGATGGTGCACCATCATTGCGAGCGGCACCGGATGAGCTACTATGCATCCCGCCAATCATGGCACACAGGTGTTCGAACTCATGCTGTGAAATCTTGAGTGGCTGACAGATGTTTAATAAGACTTTGCGTTCTTCTGCATGCATGACTCCATCAGCATAAGCGGCCATGATCTGTACTTCGATAAACATGCGTAACAGATTTGGTCGAAAGCCAACTTCCTGACGAAACTGTTTTATCACATCATTTAATGGAAAAGCCGGCTTCTTACCTTCATTAAATAATTCAATAGCCGCTTTACGTTGTTCTGCATTCATATCCATTTGTTGCATGACTTGTTTAGCGAGTGATATTTCATCTTTGGTAACCTGACCGTCAGCCATGCATATATGTCCCATAACAGAAAAGGTTGCGGTATAGAACAACGTTTGTGCGCGTTCCTGCCGCCCAAAAGCAGATTGCCTAGTCGATGATGCTGAAGAATCATTAAGACCTTTATCAAAGTTATGGCCTAATGCTGCACCTAATAGCGCACCAATAGGTCCTCCGATCATCATGCCGAAAGTTCCGCCGAGTATTTTTCCCCACCAATTCATTGTTTTATATTAGCAGAACTACCATAAAAGTATTTAATGCTTAAAATCCGTTATAATACGCCGAACAATAATTACTATGAACTATCTCGACGGTATAAAAATACATGGCTTCAAAGAATAAAAAAGATAAGAAGAAATCTAATGGCCTTTCAATGGCAGACCAGGCTGATAAACATGTTTGCTATGAACAATCTGTTCAATGCGTTGAAGCTGAAATTGATTTTGTTGATACTACTTATAAAAAGTTACGTAAACGTTATGCAAAATCATTAAGAGAAGATTTTTGTGGCACGACGAACACTTCTTGTGAATGGGTCAGGCGCCGTAACACAAATACCGCTATTTCTATTGACCTTGATGAAGAAGTACTTGAATGGGGTAAACAGAATAAAATCTCAACATTAACTCCGGAGCAGACCAAGCGTCTTACTGTTATTAATGACAATGTAATTACTGTAAAAACTGAACCCGTTGATATCGTATTGGCGATGAACTTCAGTTATTGGTTACTACTGGAGCGAAAGCTAACCATTGATTATTTTAAAAGTGTCTATAAAGCACTAGCCAAAGACGGAATCTTTTTTCTTGATGCTTATGGCGGTTATGAAGCCTTTCAGGAATTAACTGAAAAAACTAAACACAAAGACTTTACCTATATCTGGGATCAAAGCCGCTATAACCCGATTAATGGCATGGCTAAAAACCATATCCATTTTAAATTTAAAGACGGCTCAAAAATGATGAACGCGTTCAGTTATGAATGGCGTGTCTGGACCATGCCAGAAATTATAAATATGTTGGAAGAAGCTGGATTTAAACCGGCTGTTTACTGGGAACAGGCAGATGAAGACGGGGAAGGTAATGGTGTTTTTATGCCTGAAACAGAAGGTGATGCCGATGCAGGCTGGATAGCTTATGTGGTTGCTGAAAAATAGCGCCTATATGGGTATACGACCGCATCCATGTAGCAGGTAATCGATAGAGTCGAGTCAAGAACAAAGACCTCATTAAACGGATTTTTTATTCAGACTTTAAATTTAGGCCGTATCCTTATTAATCAAGTTCTTTTGGCTTAATGAATTCGATTAATTTTCCTTTTTTCGTTTCAACATCAAATTGGTTATCAGCATATTCATAAATAACCAGGTTTGCAGTCGTCATAGTTTTATATTGAGAACCTGAACCACCACCTAGAAAATAAACCAGCTCTTCCAAGCCGGGGTTATGTGCAACCAACATTAAACTGTTCACATTACTTTTATACAAGGCAATATTTTCGAGTAAGCTCGAAAGATTGGCTAAATAAAGATCTTCTTCATAGCTGATCTCTTTTTTATTCTTTTCTTCGATTTGTTCGACAACCAGCTCAATCGTCTGTTTAGCTCGCATTGCTGACGAAGAAATATCTTTTCAGGAATGTGATTATTTTCTAACATCCATTGCCCAATACGAATAGCACTCTTATTACCACGCTTATTTATAGGGCGATCGAAATCAGACGTACCCGTTTCCCAGTCCGACTTCGCATGACGCATGAGGTATAAATGAAAAGACATAAATTTTGGTAATATTATTTATTAAATTATGCTACATTTTGATAACACTTGCCGCTTTTAAGTAGCAATATAAACTTACAACAATAGTCATATACTCAGGCACTTTAATTCTTGTTAGACTCAAATGAAACCTATGCCGCTGTTGATTTAGGTTCGAACAGCTTTCATATGGTTGTTGCCAAAGTTGTCGATGGTCGCGCATTAATTGTTGATCGTATCAAAGAGATGGTGCGTCTTGCTGGCGGGCTAGATCAGGACAGACGCATTACAGACGATGCAACCGAGCTTGCATTACAATGTCTGGAAAAGTTTGGCCAACGTATTAAAACTATTCCTGCTTCAAATATCCGTGCTGTCGGAACAAATACATTACGCCAAGCCAGAAATGGCATGGAATTCCTCAATAAAGCAAACGCCGCACTGGGGCACAATATCGAGATTATTTCCGGTCGGGAAGAAGCGAGGCTGATATATATTGGTGTTGCTAATACCATATTTAATGATACGAATAATCGACTAGTTGTTGATATCGGTGGAGGCAGTACAGAACTGATAATAGGAAAAGGATTTAACCCGGCTTTAACCGAAAGTCTTTTTATGGGCTGCGTCAGTATTAGCAAACGTTTTTTTAGTGATGGAAACATAACGGCAAAGAAGTTACGCAAAGCACATATTGCCGCCCTTCAGGAACTCGAAAATATTCAAGGCCTTTATTGCCATTATGGCTGGGATGAAGCAGTTGGCACGTCAGGTACTATTCGCGCGATACATGATGTTGTCATTGGTGAAGGCTGGGGTGATTCAGCAATCACACCTGAATCATTATCTAAATTAAGAAAGGAACTTGCTTCCATAGGCAATATAGACAAAATTAAATATGAAGGACTGTCTTCAAGTCGTATCCCTGTTTTTGTTGGTGGCGTTGTTGTTTTATCTGCTGTTTTTGAAGCGCTTGATATTGAGTCAATGAAATTTTCAGATGGCGCACTACGCGAAGGCTTACTCTATGATCAGATAGGCCGACAACATGATATAGACATACGTGATAAAACAGTTAATCGTTTAATGGAACGTTATAGTGTTGATGCTGAGCACGCGGAACGCGTTGAGAAAATAACTAAACATATATTTAAAAGTGTTAAATCTGAATGGAAACTGGATAAGCACGAAGACTTGAAAATGATCTGCTGGGCAGCACGATTACATGAAGCAGGCCTGGCTATTGCTCATAGCCAATACCATAAACACGGTGCGTACTTACTTAGTAATTCAGACATGCCTGGTTTTTCACGTCAGGAGCAAACCTTATTGAGTGTACTTGTGCGGTTACATAGACGAAAAATTGCACTCGAAATTTTCGAAGAAGTAACCGATGAAGTTAAAAGCAAGCTTATAAAACTGGTTATCATTTTAAGACTTGCCATTGTTTTAAACCGTAGTCGAAATACAGTCAAAATACCCTGTATCAATATAAAAACTAAAAATAAGGAAATTGAACTGGAGTTTCAAGAAGCCTGGCTTAATGACCATCCTCTAACAGAAGCAGATCTGGAAACAGAAGAAAACTACCTGACAACAACAAAATACACGCTTAACTACAAATAGTAGTTCAACTAACTGCAATAGTGTTCCAGCAGTATGCTTTGTGAAGCGCGTGTCTTCGCATTACCTGCCCGAGCTCTTTTATAACTTCCATCCGGTTGTAGTACCCATGCTTGTGTGTTATCCGAAAGATAATTTAATAAACCAAACTTAACGATCTGGTCCCGCGGTCTTTTTTCCTCTATTGGGAAACATGCTTCGACGCGATGAAATAAATTACGAGGCATCCAGTCGGCACTCGCGCAATAGAGATTTGGGTCGCCATTATTATGAAAATAAAAAACCCGGGTATGTTCAAGAAAACGACCAATAATAGAACGCACCTGAATATTTTCTGAAACACCTTTAATGCCAGGTCGTAAACAACATATTCCTCGTATAATTAAATCAACTTTTACACCTGCTATTGAAGCACGATATAAAGCTCTGATAATTTCGGGTTCGACCAATGCATTCATTTTAGCGATCACTCTTGATTCTTTACCTGCATTGGCATTTTTTATTTCCTGCTCTATGTGATCCAGAATGGCTTTATGCAGAGTGAAAGGAGACTGTAATAGTTTTTTTAATTTAGTTGCCCTGCCTAATCCGGTCATCTGATGGAACAATTTATTAACATCAGCGCCAACGGCCTGATCCGCTGTTAACAAGCCATAGTCGGTATAAAGCCTTGCTGTACGAGCATGATAGTTTCCTGTGCCAAGATGAACGTACCGACGGAGCGCTCGCCCTTCACGCCTAACCACCATGATCATTTTTGCATGTGTTTTATAACCAACAACACCATAAACCACATGCGCACCTGCTTCTTGTAAATCATTAGCAAGTTCCATATTCGCTTCTTCATCAAAACGCGCTAGCAACTCAATAATAACCGTCACTTCCTTGCCAGCACGCGCAGCATCCTTCAATGCTTTAACAATAGCCGAGTCACTACCAGTGCGATAAAGCGTTTGCTTAATTGAAAGCACTGCTGGATCACTTGCTGCTTGTCTTAAAAAATCGACAACGGGCGCAAACGATTGAAAAGGGTGTAACAATAAAATGTCGCCATTATGTAAAGTATCAAAAATACTGGTCGCTTTTAATAAACGTGGCGGGATGTCTGGCGTAAAACCAGGATACACAAGATCAGGGCGGTCAACTAGATCATGTATTTGTAATAAGCGATTTAAATTTACCGGACCATTAACTTGATATAGCGCATCATCAGTTAACTTAAATTGATCAAGTAAAAAACCACTAATCTCTTCCGGACAGTTATCTGCAACTTCTAGACGGACGGCATCGTTATAGCGACGAGAAGGTAACTCACCTTCAAGAGCACGCATTAAGTCATCCACTTCCTCATCATCGACAAATAAATCACTATTTCGGGTAACACGGAACTGATAACAACCTTTTACTTTCATACCTGGAAATAAGTCACCAACATGTGCATGCAGCACGGATGACAACAAAATAAAATCGTGAGTCTTATTTGAATGCTCTTTAGGAACTTCAATAACACGAGGTAATGAACGCGGCGCCTGAACAATGGCATAACCACTTTCACGCCCAAAAGCATCTTTGCCATCAAGTGTAACAATAAAATATAAATTTTTATTTAATACACGCGGAAAAGGATGAGAAGGATCAAGCCCTATCGGGCTAAGAATAGGGACAAGCTCTCTGTTAAAGTAACTTTTAATCCATCGTGCTAACTTTGGTTTCCACTGAGCACGACGTAGTATTCGAATTTTCTCTTTAGCAAGTTCAGGGATCAGAACATCATTGAGCATTTTATATTGCTCATCAACCAGATCATGCACTGTTTCACTGATCTTTTTTAATACTTCAACGGGCGTTAAATTATCAGCTGCAGTTTGTACCGAGCCGTATTTAACTTGTTGATTCAATCCGGCAACACGAATTTCAAAAAACTCATCAAGATTCGTACTGGCAATACAAAGAAACCTCAACCGCTCCAGCAAAGGAGTATTTTCATCTTTTGCCTGCTCCAGAACACGACGATTGAACTCCAGTAAGCTCAACTCACGATTAATATATAGTTCCGGCAGTTTTAAATTATCGGTATCCATTGCAAGCCTTGATTAACGTATAACACAAAAAGTATTTCACACCTCAAATATACATAGCTTGATATAAATCAATAATATATATAAAAATTTAAATTATTAGCCCTACAAAATTTGGACTATACAAAATGACCGCTTAAAGCATACAATTATGTCATCTTACAGTTTAGCTGTAATAGATGACACTTTTATGAAAGACGTTATATTTTAAACTAATTAAAATAATCGGATGCCCCATAATGGCTCAATCTAACTATTTCTCCCGTATCTTTGGTAACTCGCCTGTTACGCCTTTACAAAAACACATTGATAAGGTTGTCCTGTGTGTTGAACAATTAATTCCTTACTTTGAATTCGTGATAAAAAATGATTGGGAAAGAGCCACTGAAACTCAGGCTAAACTGGTACAGCTTGAACATGAAGCAGATGAAATAAAAAACGCTTTGCGTCTGAATATTCCTTCCAGTCTATTTATGCCGATAGATAGAAGAGATGTTCTGGAAGTGCTCGATCTACAAGACCATATCGCTAACAAGGCCAAAGATATTTCTGGTCTAACACTCGGTAGAAATATGCCAATGCCTGAAAGCATTGGACATGCATACATGGAGTTTCTGAAACGAAGTATTGATGCAACTCGACAAGCGCAAGTCGCTATTAATGAACTGGATGAATTAGTCGTCACTGGGTTTCGTGGTGATGAGGCAGCGCGAGTCAAAAATATGATTGAAGAGTTACATGTCATTGAAGGAGAAACGGATGTAATCCAGGTTACTTTAAGAGCGGAACTCTACAAAGTAGAAGAAGAATTATCTCCTGTCGATGTCATGTTTCTTTATAAAATAATCGAGTGGACAGGCGACCTTGCTGATTCAGCACAAAGTACGGGTAACCGTCTTCAATTAATGCTAGCTAAATAATAATTAAGTAAATTCTTATGGAACATACAACAATATTTCTTATATTGGCCGGTTGCTTTGGCTTATTCATGGCCTGGGGCATAGGCGCGAATGATGTTGCTAATGCAATGGCAACTTCCGTTGGCTCTAAAGCTCTGACTTTAAAACGTGCCGTTATTATTGCAGCTATTTTTGAATTTTCAGGCGCCTTTCTTGCTGGCGGCCAGGTTACATCAACCATTCGTAAGGGAATTATTGATGCAAACTTACTGTCAGGTTCACCTGAATTATTAGTTTATGGCATGCTCGCAGCGCTACTCGCTGCAGGCATATGGTTATTAGTCGCAACAAAATATGGTTTACCGGTATCAACAACACATTCGATCGTTGGCGCTATTGTTGGTTTCGCGGCTGTAGGTATTGGTATTGAAGCTGTTAAATGGGGAAAGGTTGGTTCCATTGCTGCAAGTTGGGTCGTATCGCCTGTCATCGCCGGCACCATAGCTTATGCACTCTTTCGAAGTGTACAGTACCTTATACTCGACACAACTGATCCAATGAAAAATGCTAAACGTTATGTTCCTATGTATATATTTTTCACTGGCACGATGATATCTCTTGTTACTATGTTTAAAGGCTTAAAGCATATTGGCCTCGATTTAACTAAAACAGAAAGCTATTCATTGAGTATCATAATAGGATTAGTCTGTGCTTTTATTGGCGCATTTTTTATTCGTAAAATTTCATTTAATGAAGAACGAAACCGGGGCAATCATTTTCATGATGTTGAACGCGTCTTTGGTGTTTTAATGGTTTTTACTGCTTGTGCTATGGCCTTTGCACACGGCTCCAATGATGTTGCTAACGCTGTTGGTCCTGTTGCAGCAATTGTCAGTATTGTCACAAATAGTGGCGAAATCACACAAAAATCAATGATGCCAATATGGGTGTTATTACTTGGTTCTGTTGGTATTGTCACCGGCTTACTGATGTATGGGCATAAGGTCATCGCCACTGTAGGTAAAAAAATTACTGAGTTAACACCAAGTCGCGGGTTTTGTGGTGAGCTGGCTGCTTCAACAACCGTCGTACTCGCATCAGGCACAGGTATACCCATATCAACAACGCACACACTGGTTGGTGCTGTATTAGGCGTAGGTTTTGCCCGGGGCATTTCAGCATTGAACCTGCGAATGATCGGTTCAATATTTATGTCGTGGATAATTACTTTACCGGCAGGTGCTGTATTAGCAATTATCTTTTTCTATATTCTGAAAACTATATTTGGATAGTTAGTTAAGAGGTCTGATCATTTAACAGGATTTCTTCCATTTGCTCGATACTAAAATGACGCACATCTTTACCTTCAACAAGGTAAATAATATTTTCACAAATATTACGCGCATGGTCTCCGATACGCTCTAATGAACGTGCTGTCCACATCGCATCCAGTGTACCCGTAATGTTTCGTGCATCTTCCATCATATAGGTTATCAATTGCCTAAGAATCGCACCATATTGATCATCTGATTCAGGTTCCTTTCCTGCCACAGCTACAGCTTGTTGCGAATCCATTCTCGCAAAAGCATCTAACGCATCATGTAACATTTTACTAACCAGATTACCCATTGCGTTAATGCCAACATAATATGATTTCGGCCCATGTTTATCCGTTAGTTCAATCGCCATCTTGGCAACTTTCTCAGCTTCGTCACCTATACGCTCCAGATCAGTAATCGTTTTTGTAATAGCCATCACTAATCGCAAATCACTTGCAGCAGGTTGCCGTCGAGCTAAGATTTTTGTGCACTCCTGATCTATAGTCACCTCATAAGTATTAACCTGAACTTCGTTTTCCATAACCGATGTAGCCAGATCAATATCGCCATCAATAAGTGACTTAAGCGCATTGTTCAATTGCTGCTCAACTAGACCTCCCATGGCAAGCACTTTTCCCCGAACATCTTCCAGTTCATCATCAAACTGTTTCGAGATATGGTGTGCACTGTAACTCATTTTTAATCTCCAATACTTAAATTAACCGTAACGTCCGGTAATATAGTCTTCTGTCATCTTTTCAGATGGGTTTGTAAATAAGGTACTCGTATCATTAAATTCAATTAGCTCACCCATGTATAAATACGCGGTGTAGTCAGACACACGTGCAGCCTGTTGCATGTTGTGTGTCACTATGACAATAGTGAATTTATCTTTTAATTCATAAATCAATTCTTCAACCTTTAAAGTTGAAATTGGATCAAGTGCAGAGGCCGGTTCATCCAGAAGCAGCACTTCCGGCTCAATCGCAATAGCGCGCGCAATAACTAAACGTTGTTGTTGACCACCCGATAAACCCATCGCCAAATCGTCCAGACGGTCTTTAACTTCGTCCCACAATGCCGCACCTTTTAATGACTTTTCAACAACGGCATCTATTGTTCTACGATCACTGATACCTTGAATACGTAAACCATAGGCAACATTTTCATAAATCGACTTAGGGAAAGGGTTCGGCTTTTGAAACACCATACCAACACGCCGACGCAAGTCTGCGACATTAACGTTTTTATCAAAGATGTCATTGCCTTCCAGTTTGATATCGCCATCAATATGAACATTATCAATTAAATCATTCATACGATTGAAACAACGCAATAAGGTTGATTTACCACAACCGCTTGGCCCGATAAAAGCCGTTACTTTTTTCTCGGGGATGGTCATGTTGATATTCTTCAATGCCTGTTTTTCACTATAGTACAGATTGAAGTTTTTAACATCGATACAGGTTTTTTCATCTGCAAGATTTGATGGTGCATGACCATTCACAACGCTGGATAAATCCATTGAATGTGTAGGCATTGATATACTTGAATCTGTCACTGGTTCTACCTCAGAGTATTCTTCTTTTTCATTAAGCTTGTTCTGCTGCACGGTATTTCTCCCTCAGGTTATTACGAATCCGTATAGCTGTCAGGTTTAAAACTACAATTAATATCACTAATAATAAAGCAGTTGCGTAAACTAATGGCCGCGCAGCTTCAACATTCGGGCTTTGGAAACCCACATCATAGATATGGAAACCTAAATGCATGAATTTTCTGTCTAAATGTAAAAATGGCGCATTCCCATCCAAAGCCAATGACGGTGCCAGTTTCACCACGCCAACCAACATTAATGGAGCAACCTCACCCGCAGCTCGAGCTACCGCCAGAATCAAACCGGTAATCATTGCTGATGCGGTCATTGGCAATACTGTTTTCCACATAGTTTCTGCTTTTGTCGCACCCAGAGCCAGGCTCCCTTCACGAATAGCACGCGGCACACGTGATAATCCTTCTTCTGTTGAAACAATGACAACCGGCACAGTTAAGATAGCTAACGTTAATGAAGCCCATAATAAACCCGGGGTACCAAATGTTGGCGCGGGTAAAGACTCAGCAAAGAATAACTGATCTATATTGCCACCAAGGAAATAAACAAAGAAGCCTAAACCAAAAACACCATAAACAACGGATGGCACACCCGCCAGGTTATTTACTGCAATTCGTATCAATCTGGTTATTGGCCCTTGAGAGGCATATTCACGCAAATAGACAGCCGCAACAACACCAAAAGGCGTGACCAATATAGCCATAACGATAACCATCAGGACTGTTCCGAAGATTGCAGGGAAAATACCGCCTTCGGTATTCGCTTCCCGAGGCTCATCGGTTAAGAATTCCCAGAACTTATGCATATAAAAAATGCATTTATCAAACAGGTTCATTGCATTTGGACGAAAAGCATTCACTATCTTGTCAAAACCAACCGTCACTTCTTTTCCATCAGCCGTTATTGCTGAAAAACTAGAGCTGTTTAATTTGCCGTATAGTTTTTCGAGCTCCTTTGTATAACCATTATATTCAACTTGTAATTCAGCACGTTCATCGTCAAGCTGTTTTAAATTTTCCGGCGTATCTTTTTCATCCAGTTCAAGACTACGCTGCTTTAAACGCAGACGCTCCATCTTATAGTTAATCGCACCAATTAAGTCTTTTTCAACATGGCGTATTTCTGCAAATATTTCGCTATTCTTTTCGATAGCTTCCTTAAAAATTGCCCATGACTCATCACTATAACTAATCTTTTTACCGTCAAGCTGTAAATCTGTCAGGTAACCATAAAAATTACCCCATTCTCTTCGCTCGACAACCATTGCTTCTTCCGGATACGTTACGTTTTTAATACCAGCATTTAATATCCATTGAAAATCTAGCCCGGAAACATCACGGTTGCCTGTCTTGATTAAATCACGTTTAATGATATCGCCTTTGTACTCAGGGTTACCCGCTCTTGAACGAGAAACGGCTTCTTCATCAACCACCTCGCCCATCATTTTTACTACTTCACTTTTGGGCTTGTCATAATAGTCAAACACAGCAATATCTGCTGGCCAGAAATGACCTAAACCTCGCACGGCGATTAAACCAATTAAGCCAGCTACCATAATGATACAAATAGAAACAGCGCCAGCGTTCAACCAAACAAAAGGTGTTCCTGAATTAAACCAATTTTTAATATTTGTTTTCATTTATAGTGAGCTATATTTTGTACGTAAACGCTGTCTTACTACTTCAGCAATGGTATTAAAGAAAAAAGTAATGCCGAACAGCACCAATGCACCCAGAAACAAGATTCGATAGTGCGTACTATCAACTTCCGTTTCTGGCATTTCTACGGCAATGTTAGCTGACATTGCACGGAAACCTTCAAAGATACTCATGTCCATGATTGCAGTATTACCTGTTGCCATGACAACAATCATCGTCTCACCAACAGCACGTCCCAAACCAATCATTACCGCTGAAAAAATACCCGGGCTTGCGGTCAGCAATACAACGCGGGTCATTGTTTGCCAGGGCGTTGCGCCTAAAGCGAGTGAACCGGTTGTTAAATGTTTAGGCACACTATAAACCGCATCTTCACTAATAGAGAAAATGGTTGGAATAACAGCGAAACCCATGGCGAAACCAACAACCATAGAATTTCGTTGATCATAAGTGATGCCCATTTCTGTGCTTAACCATAACGGCATATTGCCGCCAAAAAAGGCGGTTTCTATCGGCTGACTAATAGCGATTGAAAAAAACACTGCCACAATAATAACCGGCATCAATAAAGCCGCTTCCCAACCGTCCGGAATTTTATGTCTAATGTGTTCCGGCACAAACTGCCATGCAGCTGCTGCGACAATAATACTTATCGGCACAAAAACAATTAGCGCAAACATGCCAGGCAAATGCGCCTCGGTAAAAGGTGCCAGCCAAAGACCTGCGAGAAAACCAAGAATAACGGTAGGCAAGGCTTCCATGATTTCGATTGTCGGTTTTACAACCTGTCTCATTTTTGGCGCCATAAAATAGGCAGTGAACATCGCGCCAAGTATGGCTAAAGGAATAGCAAACATCATGGCATAAAAAGAAGCCTTAAACGTGCCGTATGCCAGCGGTGTTAAACTGAACTTAGGCTCGAAGTCACTGCTTGCAGAAGAAGACTGCCAGATATATTCAGGTTGTTGACGGCTTTCATACCAAACTTTGCCCCAGATAGATTGAAATGAAATTTCAGGGTGTTCATTATCGAAGTGCCAGAACTGTAATTCACCTTTATCATTTTCAATCAACGCAGCATTTGCTCTGGGCGATAAAATAATTTTGTTTAACGCTTGATCATCTATCTGTTCCAATGCAACAGTACGATGTGCCGTTGTATGATAAATACCCAGCTCACCACTTTCATCAATAGCAACAAAACCTTTGCGTGTATGCTCCGGTGCAATGGCCGTTATCGGTGAAGTTTGATCGTCGAAATACCGGATTTTTTCCAGCGTATAATTATTATCATCATCTCTAACAGGAAACCACTGTGCAATCTGACCACTGGAGTCTCCGATTAATATTGATATACCACCGGCAAGAAATTCAATTGAGGTGATTTTTACACCATCATTTACAGCTGTAACTTTTTGAACAAGACGAGGTTCTGCTTTATTACTGATGTCATAAAAATAAACATTACCGTCAGTATCAGCGACATAAAGTTCACGCTGTTCAATATCCATTTTTAAATCAACAATATTTGTTGAATCAATTAATAAACTGTTTTCTTCTCTGGTGATTTCAACTTCATCGCTGAGCATATTCTCTTCTTTAATGATGTTGATTAAGTTTATTTGTGCTTGTGAACCATGCGCCGCTATCGTTGCTTCATCTTCACTATATTGAACGCTGAGATGATTTACCTGTTCACCGGCTGAGTTTATTTGAATAACCTGCTCACCAAATGGAAAAAAAACACTCGGCGTAATTAAACGTTTATCATCAGGATAGCTAACGGCATATTCATGCTGGAAGAAAATAACCGAACCATCAGACAAGCCTAAACCAATCCCCCTTTCTGTCTGATCACTTGTTGATACCGAAGTAATGGTTACTCCTTCAGGAATATCTAAATCAACTGTTTTACGAATTTCACCATCTTTCACAGAAAAGAAGATAACTTGCCCAAGATTATTGACACGCATGGCAACTTCGCGCTGTTCTTCAATAGCATAAACTAAGGTTTTACCTACTTCGCCCTGAGCAGGCACAGAATAAGACGCTACCTGCTCAATCTGCGCGGACTTGAACATCGGCAACACAACATAAAGCAAATAAAACGCAATCAGAACAATCGCAACAATGACACCAATGCCGCCAAAAACCATCAAATAACCCGTCGCAACATCTTTAATATGACGGTATCTTCGAAATTTATTTGCAGATGTTGAGTTAAAGTCGGGAAGTACTGTATCGACTGTATTTTCGTTCGTATTCATGACCGCCATTCTAGATTTGCTTTATGACAGTTTTGTTACAATGGCAGGATATTGTTGTGAATTACTGGTTTCAGGAAAGGCGATTAAGCGTCTCTATTTCAGTTCTAAACTTTCTTACAAGCGAGTAAATTGAAAGGCGCCGCTTTCGCACTTCCCTGTGCCGTGGCATATGTTCTTCCAGAACACCCCGCCAAAGCGGGGTTATTTACTGACATCTAGTAGTAGAGAGGGGACTATCATAAATGTCTAATTCTTTACCCGCTTACTTGAGTTTTTCCAGCTGCTTTTCAGCGACTTTTGCTGGAAGAGGGATATAACCGTCTTTTACAACAACAAGCTGACCGGTTTTAGAAAGAACCATTTTCATGAATTCTGTTTCCAAAGGAGGCAAGGCTTTGTTTGGTTGTTTGTTAACGTAAACATACAGAAAACGGCCTAATGGATAGCTACCTTTTGACGCATTTTCTGGTGTTGCGTCGATGTATTCGCCGCCTTCTTTCTTGGTTAACGGCACAGCTTTAACACCTGATGTCTTATAACCAATGCCGGAATAGCCTAAGCCGTTAAGTGACTTGGTAATACCTTGTACAACAGAAGCTGAACCAGGTTGTTCGTTAACGCTGTCTTTGTAGTCACCTTTACAAAGTGCTTTCTTTTTAAAGTAACCGTAGGTACCCGAAACTGAGTTACGACCATAAAGTTGAACAGGACGATTTGCCCAGTCACCGGTTAAACCTAATTGACCCCAGGTTTTGATGTCATTTGCATAACCACATTTACGAGTCGCAGAAAACATTGCATCAACTTGCGGAATGGTAAGGCCTTCAATTGGGTTATCTTTATTTACATAAACAGCTAACGCATCAATAGCAACCGCGATTGGCGTTGGCTTGTAACCAAATTTACCTTCGAAAGCGGCAACTTCTTTGTCTTTCATTTTACGGCTCATAGGGCCAAAGTTAGAAGTACCTTCACTTAACGCTGGTGGTGCAGTTGAAGAACCTGCAGCCTGAATTTGAACATTAACGTTTGGGTATAAGCGTTTGAATTCTTCTGCCCAAAAGGTCATTAAGTTCGCTAGAGTATCAGAACCAACACTACTGATATTACCTGATACTCCGCTAGCCTTGTCATAATCAGCCAGGCCAGCATCAACCTTGTCTTCTGCCATTACCGGCATTGAGAGAGAGAGAGCAACTAAAATTGCCAAGATTCTCTTAATTTTCATTGTGACTTATCTCCTTGAGATATTTAACGGAAACTGCTTAAAAATACCCAATAATTATCGAGAGATGACATGACATCATAGTTAAAAGAGTGTTACAGTTTTATGACAAAGAAGGGGTGGTATTTATACTGCTAAAGGGACTAAAGTCAGGCAGAAACAGCGGTATCTTTATTGTTTTCCACACGGATGATGAGTGATTCAGGAAAAAAACAACGAAAAACACTACCTTTACCAACTTCACTTTCTATAACGAGCTCTGCTTCGTATCGCGCTACAGCATGCTTAACAATAGCTAGCCCCAAACCCGTACCTCCTTGTTCTCGCGAACGACCCGCATCAACACGATAAAATCGTTCGGTTAGCCGAGGAATATGCCTGGCTTCGATTCCAGAACCATTATCACTGACACTGAAATACGCACCGCAATCATTTTGATGCCACTCAATGTCTATAGAACTATTTTCCGGCGTATATTGCACAGCATTAAAAACAAGGTTAGAAAAAATACTGTGTATCTCACGTTGATTTGCTTCTAGGTATAAATCCGGATCAGCACTCAAACTGATCTGATGTTTCATAAAACCGCTTACAGCTTTGGCCTCATTTACAATAGCGGATAATAATTCCGGAACAGGTACCGCCTCTTTCATTTTCTGGACTGACACATCTTCTAAACCTGAAAGTTGCAATAAGTCTTCTATTAAGTTCTGCATACGACTCGTTTGGGATCGCATTTGCTTGATATAACTTACCCATTGTTCTGGGCATTCTGCATCATCCACAAAACCTTCAAGATAGCCGGAAATAACGGTTAGCGGGGTACGTAACTCATGTGATGCATTAGCAATAAAATCTCTACGCATCTGATTGATACGCGAAATGGCAGTAACATCTCTGGCGACAAGTAGTTTTTGCGTATCACCATAAGCCGACAACCTGATTTCCAAAACCAGTTTACTATCCAATGGCAATGAAATTTGCAGCCCTTTTTGTAACTCATCATCACTCGAGTTTAAATAGGTAATTAATTTAGGGTGCCTGACTAAATTGGAAAATCTCAGGCCGCTATCTCTGGGCCAGTTTATTCCAATATACTCTTGCGCTTTTACATTCGCCCATTCAATTTCATTATGTTCTCCCAAAACAATAACTGCATCGGGCAAAGCTCGCGTTGCTTCCTGGAAGCGTTTTAAATAGCCGGAAAGCTTCTGCTTACGTGATTTATTTCTATTACGCAAATAATCGATTTCTCGACAAATTTCATCAATTAAACCTGTCTGAGATGGCCCGCCGATTTCTTGTCTTTTTTGTAACCAGGTAAGAATTTTCGAATACTCTTTATATTGCCACCATATAAAAATGAGTAAACCAATGACGAGGCAATGCAGAAGATGACCAGAAACAAAACCAACTAATGCACTTAAAAGAAAAACTCCAATGAAGCGCCAGAAATCATACTTCATAATGAATCAAACTAACGTGTAGAAAACCGATACCCGACACTTCGAACAGTTTGAATAAACTTATCAAACCCAAACGGCTCAAGCGTTTTTCTGAGACGGCGAATATGAACATCAACCGTGCGCTCCTCAACATAAACATTCTCACCCCAAACCTGATCGAGTAGTTGAGAACGACTATACACCCGTTCGGGATGTCCGATAAAGAAATGAAGCAATTTAAATTCGGTTGGACTGATATCAATATCCTGTCCATCTACTGATACACGGTAAGTTTCCGGGTTAAATAAAAGACCTTCGACTTCAATTACGCCGGAATCTTTCGATCCGGAATATCGACGCAAAACGGCTCTGACTCTGGCTATTAGCTCTTTGGTTGAAAAGGGCTTAGTAATGTAATCATCCGCTCCTGTCTCAAGTGCACGCACTTTATCTTCTTCGGCACCTTTAGCCGTTAACATAATAATAGGAATATCGCGTGTTTCCGGGGCACTCCGTAAACGACGCGCATAATCTACACCGCTCATGCCAGGCAACATCCAATCTAACAGAATTAAACTAGGCTTGTTTAATTCAATATTTGCGCGCGCGGTTTCAACATCTGGCGCTTCCTGACAATTAAAACCTTCCTTCATGAGAGCATAGCCCAGCATGCCGCGAATGGCTTCTTCATCTTCAACAACCAAGATCTTATCTTTAGTAGGGCTCAACTGTGCTTCCAACATAAAGTGTATTAGATAACATAAATATTACACCTTTGTGACAAAATAACTTAATCATTTAACAATAAAAGCTTTCTTAAATCGACGGAGAATAAAATAATAATGACAAGTAAAAAAGATGCATCGTGTATAGGCTGGAGACTAGCGTTACACTCAATAGAGGCGGTCTAATTGACCTAAACGCGACAGGCCTGAGAGAACCTCAGGCCTGCCAATCAAGCATACTTCTTAGAAGGAAACATCCCATTGAACACGGAATCGATCGTCATTAACATCACGATTTGCGACACCATCATCGAGAGTTAAATGTGAATAATCGAGTGTGACTTTGTTATTATGTCCCGCAAAAAACCAGTTTGCGCCAAGCGTGAATTCTTCACGTGTATTATCAATTGCAATATTGCCACTGTTTGGTTCATTAACGAAGGCATAACGTGCAGCAAACTCTAGTTCTTTTGGTATAGAAGGAAGCAATTCATGAAAAAAGTAACCCGCTTGTACATAACCACCGGTTAAATCACTGGTTGTGTTGTTGGCAGTATCATCAATTGATTTCCAATGTAATTCTTCTTGGATCGATAAACCATTATATTTAAACGCAAATCCCTGAGAGACTTGCTCAACCTTATATTGTCCATCAGATGCGGTAGCCGGGCTGGCAAAACCACTTAAATTACCACAACCACTAGAAGACCATCGGGTACAACGACCGGTGTTAGTTGCAGCTGAAAAAGACAGGCTACCGGTTGGTTTCTTGGTACGTTCTACGTCTGTCTGACGCCATTTAAGATCACGCCCTAAGAAATTCCATTGCAAACGACCCATATACATCAAGTCTTCATCATCGTTACGTACGCCACGACCCTCACCGGTAAAAACACCAGCCCAGTAACGCAAGTCAGCTGGCGTTTCTTTGAACAAACGACCTCTTATTTGCGCACCGACCTGACGGTCGATAGTAAAGATACGATTGGCGATAGAACGTTCAACAAATTGTTGACGGCCTGAGGAATCCACACGCTCTCTGTTGTAATCGATTTTCCATTGACCTAAGCGCAATGCTAGCCAATCCCATTTATCAGCAGTAATACGCCAATCAATTACACGTGAGCTTGCATTAGCACCACTATCGTCGGAATCACGCGTTGGTTGCAGGTCAACCTCAAAGTAATAACCTAACCATGGACGAAATCCATGACCCCCTATTTTCATACGTAATCGGCGAGCTTCGAAAGTATTTTTTGAAATACCGGTAGTAAAATTGCCAAGCGATCTAGGATCGCCTGTTGTCGGCGTAGTGTAGCGAAGCTGTGCTCGCCATTGTAAATTGGTTTGCCAGTTTCCATCTTTTGATTCGAAACGAAAACCTTTTTTGCCATGGCTGACTTTAACAGGAAATTCTTCATCGACTTTTTTAGCAAGTGCTTCATCGACTTTTTTCTCAACCATTTTTTCAGTGGCACCGAAGTCTTTGCTACTCAAGCTTTCTTTTTTCATTAACTCCCCATGCTGCTCCTTATTAATAGCGCCATTCTCCAGCAGTATGTCAAGTAACGCCTTATCTGCAGCATGCGACGTTGAACTTAATACAGTCAGGAAAAAAGCAAGGCTTGCATAGAAATATTTCGTTTGTTTTCGAAAAACTTTCATTTGTATATCCCAGTAGTTATTGATAATTAATAAAACGAATTTATGGAAACAGCCTGATAACCATAACCACGGATTCCCCAAAAATTATTTTTAAGAATCTTTGGCAAACTCACCATAAAGACCTTGGACAGGATTTTCAGGTCTTAAAATGACAAAGAAATGTCTGAAATATTACAATTGTGTTACGAACTGGCGGAAACACAGAAGAGAAGTTAATTCGCAATGTTGCTGGAAACATTACTAAAATATATTTTTCTTGTTACACCAAACAAAATAACCTAAAAGATAAATTGCAATCACTTTATTAACAAAACCCTTATCTTCAAGATGCTTTGAATTAAATGATACAGAGTATGACAAAGTACCTTCCAAATCTGGAAAAGTATTTCAGACGAGTAGCGTTTAAATAGAATTGAATAAGTTCAAGAGAAACTCTGATATCAATGATAAAAGACGTTGCAAGAATAAAGCGGAAGCGATTATCCAGTATCGTGACAAAACGCCCCTTTTAAATCAATCGATGAAATTACAGCTGACTAACGATTATTAAATTTTTAATGATTTTTTTAAAAGCTTCTGTAAAGGCCTTTTTATAGCAACGAATAAATATTAAACCCGATCAGCTTAATGATAAAGATTAGTCCAGAAAAGAAAAATTAGTCAGTACGCCAAAGAACCCAATATGGTTAACAACATCATCTGAACCATTTTGACCATTAACGAACTGGTTTTGGTAGCCCATCTCGAATGCCAAATTATT
The DNA here is from genome assembly GCA_038142205.1 of Pseudomonadota bacterium. GTDB lineage: Bacteria > Pseudomonadota > Gammaproteobacteria > Eutrophobiales > Eutrophobiaceae > UBA7359. Next base: position 2,211,522 of record JAYQJO010000001.1, read on the forward strand.
TGATACTTTATAATTTAAACCGACAAATAAACGGTTTTGATTGAATCCTGATTGAGGCCCGCGATCTACATTATTTAAGTGAATAAAAACTTCTTCATTAATTGCTAACGATAATTTTTCATGTATTCCAGTTAATGGATAAGTAAGTCGGGCAAAATATCTAAAACGTAACGCTGTATCATCAACATCTTCAAGAACTCGTTGCTCAAAACGCAAGCGATGTACAAGAGACAAACTGTCTGTTAAAGACTGCTTACCCAGCAATTCCTGGAAAAAACGGTGCTCAACCTTATCTGGATCATAGGTGGGAATCACTGCGTAACCCTGATAGATACCAACATTAGGGCTAATTTGATAACCCAGCGCACCTCTGATTAATAAGGTATCAATACTGCCATTATCACCGCCTGCTATATCATCAACAGTAAACCTCGGTTGAATATCCAAAAACCCACGATAGTCTTCAGAAAATTGAAAGCGACTTAGTGACATAAACCATGCGCTCGAACGATCTTCCGTATCAGCATAGACATTAAGAGATAATAAAAGCAAAAAGATACAAACTAGTTTCATAAATAATTTATTACCCGTTAATTATAATAGTTCGTTATATTTCGTAACTTACATTTTTCTTGCTGCAGGATGAAAAACTTACAATGAAACCTTTTTACAGAACTCCTTAAGTCTTCAGCAACTTCATTATCGCAACCCCTGATCACCGTTCGTGTTTTAAATGCAGGCTTTCCTCTAAAATCAACTTCAGTGTATTTACACATCACCCTAGAGTCATATTTGAACTCATCAAAAATAGCAATCCAGAAAAAACACTGTGATATGTTCAATAGAGATATTCATACTTATACCCCTATTATCTTATCTAATTAATTTTAACCAAATTCGTTTAACTAGCTGGGCAAAAAGATTAATGCCCAGCTTATCGTTTTAACTCTCGGGTAAGGCAATTAACGCTGCCTCTAATGCCTGTTCCCGAGTTTCATAATGGTCTGTCTTAGGAAGATGTTTGTCAGCTTCAAGAGCTTCCAAAACATTTGATACGGTATCGTTCATGCCGCACATATAAACTTTGCGACCAGTATGTATTGCGCCCTCAGCAATCGTTTCGATAGCCAATGCTGCAGAAACGTCAAGCGATTGCATGCGCGTAAAATCCAGAATAAGAGCGTTTCCTTTTTCTAATATTGAACGTGCATGATGTCCCAAATCAGCAGCAGCACCAAAACTGAGTGGACCATTGAAATCAAAAACTGTGATGCGGTTTTGTGATTTTTCAAGTATTTCTAATTCCCGTTCAGAAGCAGTATGTAAAATTAAATCGGTTTGCTTTAGATGTTCGATTTGAATTTTTGCTATCTGCTTTACAAAAGCAATAGAGGCAAGAACAACACCGACTGCAACGGCTGTAATAAGATCAACAAAAATGGTTAGGCCTAGCACAATAATCATTAAGGCTAGATCCCAACTTGGTCCTTTATGAGAGTTTTTAATATAGTCCCAATCAATAATATCGAGGCCTACTTTAACCAGAATACCAGCAAGAACTGCATTCGGGATTACTGAAGCATAAGGGCCTAAACCAAGTACGATGGCAAGTAGAAATAGCGCATGCACCATCCCTGATATTCTGGTTTTACCGCCTGTTCTAATATTGACGACCGTACGCATAGTGGCACCAGCACCGGGGGCTCCACCGAAAAGACCAGCAAAGGTATTACCTATACCTTGTCCAACCAATTCTTTATTTGAGTCATGCCGCGTACGCGTCATATTATCCGCCACCAACGATGTCAAAAGACTATCGATTGCACCAAGTAGTGCAAGCACAAAGGCGGCTTCGACAACAATAAAAAAAGACACAGTCGTGATCTCAGGCAGGTGGATCTGTGGAAGTCCGCTTGGTATATCTCCAAGAATAGGCAAATTACCAATAAATAAACTTATTATCGTTCCTATAATTAATGCCGCTAGGGGGCCGGGTAAAAACTTTCCTAGTTTTGGCGGCCATTTCAGTGCAATAAATAAAGTCAACGCTCCAAGAAAAAGAGTCATAACATTCATATCACTGATGGCTGTTGGCGTATAAAATAAAGCATCAAGTGTCCCTGCTGGGGTTTCATGACCAAGTAGCGGACTTATTTGTAAAATAATAATAATCCCACCTATACCACTCATAAAACCACTGATAACAGGATAAGGCACTAACCTTATATAATCGCCAAGCTTAAAAACGCCCATGACGATTTGAAAAATACCGGCCAGCACAATTGCTGTAAAAATAAGTTCGACATTGCCATTCAAATCTGGATGAGCTGCGATACTGGCTACAAGCCCGGCAACAACGACAGTCATAGGACCTGTAGGACCGGAGATTTGTGACTCTGTACCCCCAAAGAATGCTGCAAAAAACCCAACAAAAATTGCGCCGTATAGACCTGCTATTGGACCAAGCCCCGATGCGACTCCCATCGCAAGCGCAAGAGGAAGCGCCACGACACCTGCTGTTAGGCCTCCGTAGATATCGCCGCGAAGATTAGATGTATTTAATTTAATCATGTATAAATTCCTATTGGATTATTCCACTCTAATTAAAAATTTTATGTTTTGTATTTATTTTAAAAGCTTATATAACATCAACTTTATAGCAATATAAAGATTACTAAATATCAAAGTTAACTTTTCCTGTTGATAGATCATGGTACCCACCGACTATTTTAACTTCTTTGTTGTCTATCATTTCTTTAATGATCGAACTTCTCGCCTGAATATCTTCTATAACTTTTTTCACATTAAGAATAGTTACTTTCTCAACAAATTCCGGATTTGCTGAGCTACGATCCTGTTCAACCGTTTTTTCATCATCTACTGCCGGATTTATTTTTGTTAACAGTCCGGTTAAGTTACCTAATTCAACATGATCACATGCGCCTTTTACAGCTCCACATCCACTATGACCAAGAACAACAATGACTTTTGAACCGGCAGCTTTACAACCAAACTCCATGCTACCAAGAATATCCTCATTGAGGATGTTTCCTGCGATACGAACATTAAATGCATCGCCAAAACCCAAATCGAAAATATGTTCAGATGAAGTTCTTGAATCAATACAGCTTAAAATAACAGCAAACGGGTGTTGCCCACCTGATGTTTCTTTTGCCTGATCTAATAAATTACGATTTACCGTTGAATTACTGGCAAAACGTTCATTGCCCTCTTTTAGTAAATTAAAAGCCTCATCAGGTGTTATGTTGTCCTGCATTTCTTTAGTAAATGTTTTCATCTAATTCCTGACCCCAATTAAATTAATTAATCCAATACTTGTATAAGTAGTCTGCGTTTCTTTATTCATGAACTTTATTGATTTTAATATATAGATAAAGTTTTTTATATAATCTGTTATTTGTGATAGGATTTTCCTTTCATAGCTGCATATAGAAGTCTATAATTTATGCAAATGACAGATTTAAATATCTCACTAAAACAACTCAGGTACTACCTTGTAGCGGCAAGGCATAAAAGCTTACGTCAAGCCTGTAGGGAATTAAAAATATCTCAACCCTCTCTCAGTGCACAGTTAAAAGAGCTGGAGAAGTCACTCGGTGTTAATTTATTCGAACGAAATAGAGGTGGTGTTTTATTAACACCAATAGGCAGAGAATTAACCAGTAAGGCACAGAGTACAGTCAATGCTGCTAAATCAATAATTGATACAGCAAATTTCGTTTCAAATGGCCCATCAGGAACTTTTCGACTTGGTACCAGCCCCTCGCTAGGCCCCTATAGTTTGCCAAACGTATTGCCAGAAATTCATGAAAAATATAGTGGCGTAAAGTTTTATGTCCGTGAAGAAGTACCTACTTTACTATATGAAGGCTTAATAACTGGAAAGTATGATTTAATATTAACCACTTTACCTATTCAACTTCACTCAATAACAGTATCACCTTTATATAGAGAGCCCATTTATTTGGTTATCAATACCGAGCATTATTTAGCAAAAAATAAAACCATTACCACGGAACAGTTAGCAGGCTTAGAAGTTCTGACAATTGAAGAGCACCATCTTTTTTTTGCACAAGTAGAAGCATTATGTAAAAAGTTTAATGCTAAATTACTTAGAGACTACGAAGGAACAAGTCTTGACTCTATTAGACAAATGGTCCAGATGGGTATGGGAGCCGCTTTTCTACCTGCATTATATGTACGATCAGAAATAACGGATAAAAATAAATTAAAAGTATTTAAAGTAGAAGGGGAGTCAATTTATCGCGACAATATATTATGTTGGCGCGACACATCTCCACTAAAATCTTTTTACAAAAACTTGAGTTCATTCTTAAAAAAAGCACTTTTAAAAGAGTATAAAACAGATATCACTCTTCTTCCTTCATAAGGTTTGATCGCTCTCCTAAAAATTTATTTCTTTCTTAAAACTACACCTAAACGAGGCTTTTATACAAAAGATGTATTAATGCCGCTAAAATTTAGGAATCTAAAGTGACGCCTGTTAACTAAGCCAAGTTGTTATGAAAAAATAACAACCATTATTATTCATTCAAATAAATGAGAATTTTTTCTCATAAAATTACCCTTTTGAAAGAATTGTTAAAACATTGTTGTATAGCTAGGATGACTTTTCATTTTAAACGGAAAAAAATTATAAGGAGATAATCTTATGAAGCTAATTCATTCAATCATCCTAACTTTACTTCTAGCGTTACCTGTTATTAGTTTTAGTGCTGACACAATTAATATCAATACTGCTGACAAAGAAACCTTAATGTCTGTTATTAAAGGTGTTGGCGAAAAGAAAGCGGAAGCGATTATTATTTACCGTGAAGAAAATGGTGAATTTAAAACGGTTGATGAACTGGCCAATGTCAAAGGAATCGGTCAAGGCATCGTCGAGAAACATAAAGAGCAACTTGCTGTTTCCGATTAATACCTCTTCTCATCTTGATGTGATTAAAGGCCTCTTCGGAGGTCTTTGTCATTTCCACCCATAGAGATAATCTTTTCCAAGACCCCTTGCTGCTGTATGCTTGCTGCATTTTTAAATTACGACAATAACCAGCATGGATAATGAATATAACCCGGGACAAATTGAGTCCGAGGTACAGAAAAAATGGGAAGACACTAATGCCTTCCACGTAACTGAAGATCCGAATAAAGAAAAATTTTATTGCCTTTCAATGTTTCCCTATCCCAGTGGAAAACTGCACATGGGCCATGTTCGAAATTATGCTATCGGCGATGTCATCAGTCGCTATCAGCGTATGCAAGGTAAAAATGTATTACAACCGATGGGCTGGGATGCGTTTGGTTTGCCTGCTGAAGGTGCGGCAATAAAAAATAATGTGCCTCCTGCAAAATGGACTTATGAAAACATTGACTACATGCGTGGGCAATTAAAGCGTCTTGGTTTTGCCTATGACTGGGATCGCGAACTGGCCACCTGTAGCCCTGACTATTACCGCTGGGAACAATGGTTCTTCACCAAACTGCATGAAAAAGGCCTCGTTTATAAAAAAACCTCTGTTGTTAACTGGGATCCAGTTGATCAAACTGTTTTAGCGAATGAACAGGTCATTGATGGCAAAGGTTGGCGTTCAGGTGCAACTGTCGAAAAACGTGAAATTCCACAATGGTTTTTAAGAATCACCGATTATGCTGATGAGTTATTAAACGATCTGGAAAAGCTTCCCGGTTGGCCTGATGCCGTGCGTACTATGCAGGCGAATTGGATCGGCCGCTCTGAAGGAGTAGAAGTTGAGTTTAAAATTGAAGATAGTGATGAAAAACTACGCATCTATACAACGCGACCGGACACCATCATGGGTATTACCTATATGGCTGTCGCAGCAGAACATCCTTTGGCATTAGCCGCCTCTGAAAACAATGCGAACCTACGTATCTTTATAGATGAATGTAAAAGTGGTGGCACCAGTGAAGTTGAAATGGAAACCATGGAAAAGAAAGGTATGCCGCTCGACATCAATGTTGTTCACCCGATTACGGGTGAATTGATTCCATTATGGGTATCAAACTTCGTCTTAATGGGTTACGGCACAGGTGCAGTTATGTCTGTTCCAGCACATGATCAACGTGACTGGGAGTTTGCGCATAAATACGATATTCCTATTAAACAAGTTATCGCACCTAAAGATGGCGGTGCACATGATTTAGCAGAATCGGCCTATACAGAGAAAGGTAAATTAATAAACTCGGCCCAGTTTGATAATATGACATCGCAACAAGCGTTTAATGCAATAGCTGATTTTTTTGAACAGAATGATTGTGGTAACCGTAAAGTAAATTATCGTTTACGCGATTGGGGTATTTCTCGGCAACGTTACTGGGGTTGCCCGATTCCGGTTATTAATACCAAAGACGGTAATGCTGTCGCTGTACCCGAAGATCAATTACCGGTTGTGCTGCCGGAAGATATAGAGTTTGAAGGTATTAGCTCGCCGATTAAGTCTATGCCGGAATTTATTAATGTCGACGCACCGGATGGTAGCGGTCCGGCAGAAAGAGAAACCGATACCTTTGATACTTTCTTTGAGTCTTCCTGGTATTTTGCTCGTTATTGTTGCCCGGATAATGAAGAAGCCATGTTGGATGAACGCGCTAATTACTGGCTGCCAGTTGATCAGTATGTTGGTGGTATTGAACATGCAATTCTGCACTTACTTTATGCACGCTTCTTTCATAAGTTAATGCGTGACTTAGGTTTATTAACAAGCGATGAACCTTTTGCCAATCTGCTGACACAGGGCATGGTATTAAAAGACGGTTCAAAAATGTCCAAGTCAAAAGGGAATACCGTCGACCCACAAGGCTTAATTGAAAAGCACGGCGCAGACACCGTTCGTTTATTCATGATGTTCGCTTCACCACCGGAACAAAGTCTGGAATGGTCAGATGCAGGGGTTGATGGTGCATCACGTTTTCTTAAACGTTTGTGGAAACTTGCCAGTACACATGTTAATGAAGGCAAAGCAACTAAACTAGATAAAACATCATTAACTGACGCACAACGTGAATTACGCCGTAAGATTCATTTAACCATTGATAAGGTTAATGATGATATTGGTCGGCGTTATACTTTCAATACTGCTATTGCTGCCGTCATGGAAATGATGAATGCCTTGTCAAAAGCTAATATCGAAAGTGAAAATGATCATGCCATTATGCATGAAGGTATAGAAACAGCGACCTTATTATTATCACCGATTGTCCCTCATATCACTGATGCTATTTGGGCTGCTCTTGGACACGAAGAAGAATTAATCAACGCCATATGGCCGAAGTCCGATCCGGAAGCGCTTGAACAAAGTGAAATTAAAATAGTGATTCAGGTCAATGGTAAACTTAGCAGCAATATCACGGTAGATAAAAATGCAGATAAGGAACAAATTGAAGCCTTGGCGCTGGAAGATGAAAAAGTAAAACGGAAAATAGAGGGGAAAACCGTACGCAAAATCATCGTTATTCCAGGACGCTTAGTGAACATCGTAGCGTCATAAGGTAGAATTATCAGCTAAAATACAAACCGCTTGAGGACTTTGAGATGAAAATGCGTATATTAATGATATGCCTGCTACTGTTAACCAGTGCATGCGGCTTTCACTTACGTGGTTCTCAAACGACAAATTTTAATATTGACAATATTTATATCCATTCTTCATCTGCAGCAAAACTCGCAGCCGAAGTAAAGTCACAATTAACGAGTTCCGGCTCATCTGTTGCGGCATCAGCAGAAGCAGCAAAATATATTCTTGTATTAAAAGAAGAAAATTTTGAAAGATCATTATTAAGCGTTAATGCAGCAACCGGTAAAGTCGAGGAATTCCAGATTCTGTATACAGCAAAAATGGATGTTAGCCATAGCGATGGAAAACTTATTGCTGAAGATAGCCGAATCAGCGCATCACGTGATTTCACCTTTGACGAAAATGCAGTCTTGGGTAAGTTTTCTGAAGAAGAACTGTTGCAGGAAGATATTGTTAGTCGAGCAGCCAGTCAGGTACTTAGACGCTTACAGGCATTAACGACAAAATAATACTACGTTAGCAAATGCGCTTACGCTCTGATCAGTTAAATAATCATTTACAAAAATCCAGCCTCGCTCCCATTTATTTTGTCAGTGGTGACGAGCCATTACAAAAACTGGAATGCGTTGATCAATTACGCATGAGCGCACGCGCACAAGGCTATGATGAACGCCTTGTTTTTAATGTTGATAAGTCTTTTGACTGGAATTCCATTAATGATGCATCAGCAAACTTATCCTTATTTGCCAGTCGACGTATTATTGAATTACGCATGAACTCACCCAAGCCGGGTAAAGAAGGCGGCAAGGTATTGCTCGAGTATACGCAGCAATTAAACGAAGATAACCTATTGATTATCAGTTCAGATAAACTTGATAAAAGCGCACAAAATAATAAGTGGGTAAAAGCCATTGAAAAAGTCGGTGTACTCATTCAAGTTTGGCCAGTCAGTCCAGCACAACTTCCTGGCTGGATACAAAACAGACTGCAATCAAAACAAAAACGTATTACGCTAGATGCTGCGCGTTTAGTTGCGCTTCGAGTTGAAGGAAACTTGTTAGCTGCACAGCAGGAAATCGATAAACTTATTTTATTAATCGAGAAAGATGATATCGACACAGAAGATGTCATCGCTGCTGTTGCAGACAGTTCGCGTTACGATGTGTTTGATTTAATCGACAGTGCCTTTCTGGGTAATACGAATAGAACCTTACACATGTTGCAAGGTTTAAGAAATGAAGGAACAGAACCCATGGCATTGTTCGGCGCGTGGATGTGGGAGTTCAGGCGTTTATGTTCAATCGCTCATCAATATGAATCCGGAGCGAACCTTGAAAGTCTATTCAAGTCATACCGAATCTGGGATCAAAAGAAACGCTCAATGAATGCGGTTTTACAGCGTCACTCAGGCCAATCTTTTGATAAACTATTAAGGTTCTGCGCGACAATAGACAGAACATTAAAAAGTAGCCGGCGAGAACAGGCCTGGGATCAATTTAATACATTGCTATTGGCAATCGCTGGCGTTAATACAACAAAACTACAACTATCATAAAAGAGCTTATGAACATTAAACAATACATGCTGGATTTAGGCCAACGCGCCAGAGCTTCCGCTGGTTTAATGGCGCGCGCAACAACTGCGCAAAAAAATAATGCGCTCAATGCCATTGCAGAAAATATTATTAAACACCGTGGTGCTTTAGCTAAAGCGAATGAAGAAGATTTAAAAGCCGCTAAAGAAAAACAGCTTGAGTCAGCTTTGGTTGATCGACTGGAACTGACTGATGCACGTATCGACTCAATGGTTGAAGGATTGCATCAAATTGCCAGCTTAAGCGACCCCATTGGCACAATAACCGATCTTGCGCTACGGCCTAGCGGCATCCAGGTTGGTAACATGCGTGTGCCATTAGGCGTTGTCGGAATTATTTATGAATCCAGACCTAATGTAACGGCTGATGCTGCTGCGCTTTGTATAAAGTCAGGTAATGCGACAATCCTGCGTGGTGGCTCAGAAGCATTAAATTCAAATCAAGCTATAGCAAAATGTATAAACATTGGCATGGTTGAAGCAGACTTGCCACAAGAAGCCGTACAAGTTATCTCCACAGTAGATCGTGCTGCTGTCGGTGAATTACTAGCAATGTCTGAATATGTCGATGTTATTATTCCTCGCGGCGGCAAAAGTTTAATTGAACGCATCAGTAATGAAGCACGTATGCCAGTAATAAAACACCTTGATGGTATTTGTCATGTTTATATTGATGGTGATACTGATATTGATAAAGCGGTGAAAATTGCTTTTAACGCAAAAACACATCGCTATGGTGTTTGTAATGCGATGGAATCTTTACTGATTGCAAAATCAGTTGCAAAAGAAGTATTAGATAAACTTGCTCCTATGTATAAAGAAGCAGGCGTTGAAATTCGCGGTTGCAAAGAATCAGCAAAGCTTATTGACGGTATTAAAGTAGCAACGGATGAGGATTATGCAACGGAATATCTCGCACCAATATTATCATTAAAAATTGTTGCCGATGTTGATGAAGCAATACAACACATCAATCAATACAGCTCGCAACATACTGATGCGATTGTGACTGAAAACTACACAACATCACGTCGGTTTTTACGTGAAGTTGATTCAAGCTCAGTCATGGTGAATGCCTCAACACGTTTCGCTGATGGTTTTGAATACGGCCTTGGTGCTGAAATTGGCATCAGTACTGATAAGTTTCATGCACGCGGCCCTGTTGGTCTTGAAGGTTTAACATCAAAAAAATACATTGTCCTAGGTGATGGGCATATCCGTAGCTAATCAATTCAATTTGATTATTACAAAGTCTCTTACCATACTTAGTTTAATGTTAGCTACTTTTGAAAAATGAGGTCGATTGGAATCCTTGGCGGTACTTTCGACCCGATACACAATGCACACCTTCTGCTCGCGCGCGAAGCATTGCAACAACTTAAACTTGATCAAATACGTTTTATTCCGGTTAATATCCCGCCTCATCGAGACAAACCCATTGCAACGCCAATACACAGGAAGCAAATGATTGAATTTGCAATAGCAGAAGAAGCAACGTTTCATCTTGATTGTCGTGAACTGGATTGTGAAAAAACGTCTTACAGCATCAATACACTTAAATCTCTTCGTCAGGAGTTTACCGAGGACTCTTTGAGTTTAATTGTTGGACAAGATGCATTTAACAAGATTGATAGCTGGAAAGATTGGCTAGAACTATTAGACTACGCGCATATTGTCGTTGCAAACAGGCCTAATGAATCATCAAATGATATTTCAACAGAATTACGACGCTGGATAGAAAAGAATAAGACAAAAGATAAAGCCGAGATAATAGACAAAGCAACAGGGCATATTTATTTTATAGAAATACCTGAACTTGATATTTCTTCAAGCATGATTCGTCAAAAGATTAAGCAGCAAAAACCTGTTAACGATTTATTACCTGTAACAAACCAACAATATATAAATAAGAATAAACTTTACCTGGATACTGCATGAATAATAAAGACCTTATCGATATCACCCTTCAAGCACTTGATGATGTAAAAGCGCTTGATGTTATTGTTTTTGAAGTCAGTAAATTAACCAGTATTTCTGATTACATGATTATTGCCAGCGGCAAATCAAAGCGACAGGTCGCAGCATTAGCAGACAAAGTCGTGGAAGCAGCTAAAAAAAACAACGTTAAACCTTTAGGTATAGAAGGTAAGACTGAAGGCGAATGGGTGTTAGTTGATCTTGGCGATGTTATTGTACACATCATGTACCCGGAAACACGCGAATACTATCAATTGGAAAAACTTTGGGGTACGACAGAAGACAATAAAGCGGCTCAAGCAGATAATTAATTTTATATCATGCAGATTGATTTAATCGCCGTTGGAAAAAAGATGCCAGCATGGATAGAGTCAGGCTTTAAGGAATACACAAAACGCTTGCCGAAAAATATTAATTTCAAACTTATTGAAATTACTCCCGCCACACGAAGTAAAAATAATAACGCAGATAACTATAAACAAAAAGAACAGGAAAAGATCGAAGCGATACTTTCTCCTAAAAGCATCATCATTGCTTTGGATGAACAAGGAAAATCGATCAGCAGCCAACAACTCGCTAAACAAGTACAAATCAGGAATGACGATAATCAACATATAAATTTAATCATTGGCGGTGCAGATGGCTTAAGCGATTCGCTTAAAAAGAAAGCTAACCAGCTCTGGTCATTATCTGCAATGACACTACCACATGGGTTAGTAAGGGTTATGGTAGCTGAGCAGATATATAGAGCGTGGTCTATCACGCAGAATCATCCTTATCATAGAGAGTAACATTCTTTTTTAAGATTGTTTTTCACCTAATCGCGAGTCACTTTTACAGACGAAAACTAATCCAAAAACCTTCTACCAAATATCATGACCTACGGCTCTCTTCGTCATTCTCAGCTATTACACTGTTAAAAGTGGCAGTTTTGTAGTTGCGTTTGCGCTAGCTGTCACGACTAAACACAAACAAGCAACGATATAACTGTCCGGCCTGATAACCTTGTTATATATTTATCCAGTACAAAGACTTGGAATTGCAATCTTACTAAACAAATGTGGAGAGGTGATAGCCGATGGAGGATAGGCTTTTAAGGTTTCCTGGAACTCAGGATGAGTAAAAGCATTTCTGAAGTCTTCCACTGAGTCCCAGACAGCGTAATTCATAAATACAGTACTCCCTGCTATACCGCGATGCAATTGAGTCGAAATATATCCTGGCTGCTTTTTCATCCAATTCGCATCATTTTCCCATGCACTTATTAGTGCGGGTATATCCTCTTCCGTAACATTGAAAATATTCACAAGTACAACAGGTGATTGTTCAGTGTTTAACTGCTCAAATATCGGTACGTTCTTATCAAGGGGTTTTATGTCAATCATATGCTCTCTCCAGTAAAGAGGTTTGTAATATTTGAATTGTTCTATATTTGAAAGTTAATTTTTGATTAGGTGGGCGCGTTACGGCGTAACTTTCCAGTCATTTTGAGACCATCACGCATATTCCAACCCATTAAAACCAGATTGAACGCACCAGCCGCTAGTTCAATTGCTTGTACAATGTAAAACTTCGCATCAAAAATACCTGCTGTTGCCCAAAGACTTAAAAATATTGCACAAGGAGTGAGTATGAATAGGCCATTTAAAGCAATAAATGGCATTCGCTTTTTCTTGCTGTCTATCAATCGACTTTTCCTATTTTTACTAGCGGAAAAACCAGAACCAGCCACTAATACCATTGAGGGTATTAAAATAAACAGGCCTGGGGCAACAATTAAAGCTTTGACTCTTGAAATCGTTTCTCTCGAGCCGAATAACTCAGTGATAATTGTAGATGTAAAAAAAGTTGCTATGCAAAGCATAGATACAATAGCGACGAGTAGGTGTATTTTACGTTTCATGGATGAACTTCCTGATGCATAATGACAACAAGTTGTCATTATGCGCTAACAAACCACATTTGACAATATGTTGTCATTATGAGAATTGAACAATGAAACATACGCACAAAGGCAGCTTACTAACGGAAGCTATACTAGCAACTTTTAAGCTTAATGGGCTATTGGTTACGGCGGGAGATCAACTCATCAAAGAACTAGGCTTAACAAGTGCTCGATGGAAGATTCTTGGGGCACTCTCTTATAGTGACACCGCTTTAACCGTGCCAGATATAGCGAGAGAGATGGGACAAACACGACAAGCAGTCCAGCGTCTCGTCAACGAAATGATAGAAGATGGACTGATTGAACCATTAGATAATCCAAAACATAAGAGAGCAAAATTGTTAAGTCTTACTGACAAAGGGCAGGATACCTTTAGTAAAGTGATGGAAAAGCAAGTACCTTGGGTCAATTCCATTGCTAAAGATATACAAGAGGAAGACTTAAATTCTGTTATAACTACACTAAAGTACCTAAACGCTTACTTAGATACATAACTAAGCGTTATGGAACATGTTGCCCGATAATATATTATATATTTCAAATTATATTTTTATGGTTTGCTGAAGATATCGCATAGCGACAAGACACTGAGTGTCCTTGCCACTACAGTCCCTTGTCCTCTCGCGACATTAATACATACATGTATGTCATCTTTTGATTGCTTTCCTATTTAAGCCACGAAAAAAAAGCCCCGGAAATTCCGGGGCACGATCTTAAGGAGGGAGGGGTGCAAAAAATCTAATTACTTATGTAATGTCAAAACGATCAAGATTCATTACCTTGTCCCACGCTTTAACAAAGTCTTGTACAAACTTCTTACCAGAATCACTACAACCGTATTCTTCTGCTACAGCTCTAAGCTGAGAATTTGATCCAAAGATAAGATCAGCACGTGTTGCAGTCCATTTAACTTTACCTGATGTACGACAACGACCTTCAAATTCCAATGCGTCATCAGAAACAGGTTTCCATTCCGTACTCATATCAAGCAAGTTAACAAAGAAATCATTGCTCAATGATTCCTGCTTGTCGGTAAATACCCCATGATGTGAACCATCAGCATTGGTATTCAAGACACGCATACCGCCAACAAGAACCGTCATTTCTGGTGCAGTCAGCGTTAACAACTGTGCTCGATCCAACAGGATCTCTTCAGTTGTGACAGCGAACTTTGCTCTCTGATAATTACGAAAACCGTCAGCAGCAGGTTCGAGTACGCCAAAGGATTCTACGTCTGTTTGTTCCTGAGTTGCATCAACACGACCCGGTGTAAATGGTACAGAGACATCATGACCAGCGTTCTTTGCAGCTTGCTCAATAGCAGCGCAACCACCCAACACAATTAAATCAGCTAACGAAACATCTTTTTCACTGTCTTTTTGGATGCGTTCCATTGTTTTCACTACCTTCGTAAGCTGTGCAGGCTGGTTTACTTCCCAGTCTTTCTGCGGAGCCAAACGAACACGCGCACCATTTGCACCGCCACGCATATCCGATCCGCGGTAGGTTGAAGCAGAAGCCCAGGCGGTAGACACCAGTTCAGATACTGACAAATCTGAAGCAAGGATCTTGGACTTAAGATCGACCACATCTTTATCAGCTATTGCTTTAGCTACAGGTAATGGGTCTTGCCAGATAAGTTCTTCAGCAGGCACTTCTGGGCCAAGATAGCGTGAACGTGGTCCCATATCGCGGTGGGTCAATTTGAACCAGGCACGGGCAAATGCTTCTGATAATTGGTCAGGATTCTCGTGAAAACGCCGCGAAATTTTCTCGTAGGCAGGATCCATACGCATGGCCATGTCTGCTGTGGTCATGAAAGGCGCATGACGCTTTGATGAATCGTGTGCATCTGGCACATCATCTGCGCCGCACCGCCTTTTGGTGTCCATTGTTGTGCACCAGCAGGACTTTTGGTCAATTCCCATTCATAACCAAACAGCGCATCGAAATAACCGTTGTCCCATTTGATCGGATCACTGGTCCATGCACCTTCAAAACCACTGGTGATGGTATCGCCAGCTTTACCGCTACTGTGACTACTCGTCCAGCCAAAACCTTGTTCTTCAATGCTGGCAGCTTCCGGTTCTGGACCAACCGCTGCCGCATCACCCGCACCATGAGCCTTACCAAACGTGTGTCCACCCGCAGTCAGCGCAACCGTTTCTTCATCATTCATCGACATGCGGGCAAATGTGTCTCGGATATCTTTACCTGACGCAAGAGGATCAGGATTGCCATTTGGTCCTTCCGGGTTCACATAGATCAAACCCATTTGTACCGCAGCCAATGGGTTTTCAAGATCACGATCACCAGAATAGCGTTCGTCGCCTAGCCATTCCTTCTCAGTACCCCAATATATATCCTGCTCGGGTTCCCAGATATCTTCACGACCGCCAGCAAAACCAAAGGTCTTGAAGCCCATCGATTCCAAAGCAACGTTACCGGTCAAGATAAATAAGTCAGCCCATGAAATTTTTCGGCCATATTTTTGTTTGATCGGCCACAACAAACGACGCGCCTTATCGAGGTTGCCGTTATCAGGCCAACTGTTAATAGGAGCAAAACGCTGATTACCCGTGTTCGCACCACCACGGCCGTCTGCCGCTCGATAAGTACCCGCTACATGCCACGCCATACGAATAAAGAACGGCCCATAATGACCATAGTCCGCCGGCCACCAATCTTGTGAATCCGTCATCAGAGCAGTCAGGTCTTTTTTAACTGCATCGAGATCCAAGCTCTTGAATTCTTCAGCATAATTAAAGTCTTCATCCATAGGGTTCGACTTGGAGGAGTGCTGGTGCAGAATATTTAGCTTTAAGTGGTTTGGCCACCAGTCTTGATTAGATGTACCTTTACCAGCCGCGTGGTTAAACGGGCATTTACTTACATCAGACATGCGTTTTCTCCTTTGATTAAGTTTCTACTTCCCTATATTTATACTGCCCCGACAGTAATTTATCTAATTTATAATATTTATATATTTAATAGAAATTAACTATTAATAGTGCCTGCCAATACACCTTTGAAAGTCTTGTTTTCTATGTCAGCAGGTGTGGGCCAAGGTCATTAACTGAACAGCAACCTGTTTGACCGAGTACCCGATCGATTTCAGTAGATAATATTGAGAGTGCATGCGATACCCCCGCTTCACCACCAGCAGCTAAACCATATAGCGTTGCTCTCCCGAGCATTACGGCATCGGCACCCATAGCAATCGCTTTTACTATGTCTGCGCCTCGTCTGAAACCACTATCAACAAGCACTGAGGTTTGCTCTCCTACTGCTTGCGCAATTTCAGGCAATACTTCAATCGGGGCAACAGCACTATCAAGTTGCCTGCCACCATGATTGGAAATAACTATTCCATCACAGCCTAATTCAACTGCGCGTTGCGCATCATTCACATTCAAAATGCCTTTTATGATTAATTTTCTTGGCCAAATCTGCCGTAGCCATTCCACATCGTCCCAGCAGATCTTCGCGTCAAAAAGTTTTGGAACCACAGCAACACCTGCTTGGGCGGTCTGTGCTTCTGGCGGCATAAAATCAACAATATTTTCAAAACGAGGAACCCCATGTGGAATAAGCACGTCGAGTAACCACTTAGGATGCCACGCAACATCAATCATATTTCGCAAATTGAGCTTGGCGGGTTCACGATAATTACGTTGATCCCATTCACGATGCCCGAACACATTAGCATCGGAAGTAAAAACCAATGCTTCATAGCCTGCCTTATCTGCACGACTAATGATGTTACGTGTAAGCTCACGATCACGCATGACATATAACTGCATCCACAGACGACCACCAACTTCTGTTGCAACATCTTCAAGACGTACATTCGATAAAGTACTCAAACTAAATGGAATGCCGAATTTTGAAGCAGCATGAGCCAATGCGATATCACCTCGGTGGGTTAACATGCCATTTAGCCCTGTCGGCGCAATAATCAACGGTGATTTCAGTTCTTGTCCAAACAGCGTTGTTGTTTGGTGCCTAGCGCTGGTATCAACCAGGGTTGTTGGTACCAGTCGAATTGCATCAAGCGCATCACGATTACTATAAAGCGCGCTTTCATCTTCCGCACCACCTTCTACATATTCAAAAGCAAAGTTCGGAACGCGCCTTTGCGCAACCTTACGTAATTCTTCAATGGAAAGTGCTTTACGAAAATCTTTTCCGGAATAATATTTACGTAAGCGTGTCATGGTCTACGATAATATCCTAGGATTTTTTAATCCTGACAACATTCATTATCTCCATATCAAAACCACCGACGTTTTCTACTGTTCGATAATAAGTCAAATTCACTCTTGCGCCTTTCAGATTCCGATATTCTGTTTTAAGTTTAAATCGAAACGGCAAGTCGTAGACATCTAAAGGGATCGTATTAATTATCCAGCCTGATTTTTTTTCATTGCGTTGAACATGTGACGACACTTTTTGCATTTCCATATGAATGAGTTCTTTATGCGTTTCGAGTAGTTTTTTAACCGGTGATTTCATAAATAAAAGGTTATCACAGCTGAAGGGCTGACGACCAAAATAAATTTCCTTGCCTAGCTCTATACTGATACGGGATAATCCGCATCTTTTTTAAATAAGATAATAATTATCATGTGGTTCAAAAACCTTCGCATTTACCGTCTCACCAAAGACATTGATATATCATCGGAAGCACTGGAAGAAGCATTGGCAGAGCAAAGCTTTAGTCCTTGCGCAAATATGGATTTCTCTCGCTATGGCTGGGTTTCTCCTTTAGGTAATGATAGTGAAATGTTTACGCATGCAGCAGGTGGTTATGTCATGATCTGTGCACGTAAACAGGAAAAAATATTACCTCCGGCTGCGGTAAACGAGGTTGTTGAAGAAAAGGTGCGTGATTTTGAACAAGAACAAACACGACCTATTTATCGAAAAGAAAAACGCACGCTTAAGGAAGATGTGATTCATTCTTTATTACCACGCGCATTAACCCGCTCTTACCTGACTTACGCTTACTTTGACCCAAAACATAAAATATTGATTATTGATTCTGCCAGCGCGAATAAAGCGGAAGAGTTTATGGATCATTTACGAGCTACCCTGGGTAGCTTGCCTGTTGTGCCACTGAAGTGTCACGGTGATGCAGCAAACATTATGACGCACTGGTTGCAAGACACGGCACCGAAAACATTCGAACTGGATAATGAATGTGAATTACAAAATACACGCGAAAGTAAAAACATTGTTCGTTGTAAAAATCAGGAACTGGAAAGTTCTGAAGTATTAAGTCATTTAAAAGCAGGCAAGCGTGTTACGCAAATGGCAATGATTTGGCGTGATGCGATTCGTTTTATTTTGACAGAAGATTTCGCTGTTAAACGTTTACGCTTTGAAGAAATTATTCAAGAGCAGGCTGAAAGCGATGTAGATGATAGAGCAACGCAATTCGATCAGGACTTCTCCGTTATGGTTTTACAATTACATGAATTTATCAAGGAGTTGCTTGAAGAATTTGGCGGTATAGAAAAAGAGTAATGTAAACCATGAAAATACTCCTTGCTTCGCGTTCGCCACGCCGTCGAGAACTGCTCGAACAAATTGGTGTCAGCTATGACGTGATTGATATTGATATCGATGAAAGCTGGGATGGCAAAGAAACACCTGAAAAATATGTACAACGTATTGCTTTAGAGAAGGCTCGTGCCGGCAATGCGTTTAGTGATGAAGACTATCCTGTATTAGCTGCGGATACTGCTGTGATTCTATGTGACGAAATATTGGGCAAAGCAGAGAACGATAAAGATGCAGCTGCGATGCTAAAAAAACTATCTAATAAAACTCATACTGTTTTCTCCGCTGTTAGCTTGATTCATAAAAATGAAAAAACACTACTTAGCACAAGTCAGGTTACGTTTAGGAAACTAACAAAAATAGATATTAATAATTACATCGAAACCGGCGAACCGATTGGTAAAGCTGGCGGTTATGCAATACAAGGTAAAGCCGCCATTTTTATAGAAAGACTTGAAGGCAGTTACAGTGGTGTGATGGGTTTGCCTTTATTTGAAACTCAAGAATTACTCAATTTAATCAAATAAAAATAGTGGTTTTTTCGCATAAAGCGCCTGCCGTTGGTGTGAGCACGAGAAAGCAGCTCGCGCACGACGGCATAGATGCAAAAGGTAGAGCGACTTAAGAAATCAAGGCCGAGAACTGAGTGTATAGTTAATACATAAAGATTCGAGCAAAGAACTGACGAATTAATCGCGAAAAGTGCATTTTTATAAAACGTCTCGTAAACAAAAACCGTAATAGTGTTCAACAGTATAATAGTAGATTGTTGACCAGTCCGGTTTCACATCTTCATCGGTAGGCCACCACAATTTTCTTTTAAGCCAATGATCATGAAAATGTTCTGCACACATTGTCAGTACTTCTTCAGATAAGGATGTTTTGATTCCGTTTTCAGTTTCATTGCTAAAGTAATCATCTAAAATCGACAAGTATGATTTTTTTAAGATAGGTTTGTTGTCTTCTTCATATTCCGTACGGACAATGTGCTTGGCAAATATATCACCTAATTCAACAATTCGATCGGCATGTCGTTCGCCTTCTAATAATGCTGCCGCACGCTTGCAGCTTTTTGCAACACCTATGCTACATTGTCGCTGGTGATATTCACGTACGGACTCAGCGACCGCTGCAAAACTAATCATGCTACACAGAACGAATATCACCGTGCTTTTCAAATAAGAATGAAGCATTATTTAGTTTAACTTTCCTTTGTCATTTTCACCGGGTATATCAAGATTATAGTGAACCCGCATGAGAATTCCCACAAAGTCAGGAAACCACTGCTTTCAATAAGACTTGGCTTTACAGTAAGCCAGTATATCGGTATAAGAATGCTCCGGGGGAGCATATATATATTCTAAGAATAATCATTCAGCTCATTAAATAACGTAATAATCTGTTAATAAGAGGGTTCTATTCATGATCTCAAACGCTTTTATACCCATTGGTCTGGGTTTATTCGGCCTTTTCGCCGCTTTTCTGGTCTTTATGAGTATTAAAAAATCGCCAGCTGGCGATGGTAAATTGAAAGAAATTGCCGATGCTATCCATCTAGGCGCGATGGTTTTTATGAACAGTGAATATAAACGTTTGGCTATATTCTGTGCCATATGTATTACTGCAATAGCGGTTTCTGATCTGGGTATGAATACGGCATTAGCATTTTTCCTCGGTGCAATCTGCTCCGGTTCTGCTGGTTATTGGGGAATGTATACCGCAACACATGCGAACGTAAGAACAGCCGTTGCGGCAAATACCAAAGGTGCAGCTGAAGCATTAAATATCGCTTTCTTTGGTGGTTCAATCATGGGGTTGACCGTTGCAGCAATGGGATTATTCGGAATCGGTATTCTTTATTATTTCTTCGCTGGCGATACACATACGATTCACGCTATCGAAGGATTTGCCATGGGCGCTTCTTCCGTTGCTCTTTTCTCTCGTGTTGGCGGTGGTATTTTCACCAAGAGTGCTGATGTTGGTGCTGACCTTGTCGGTAAGATTGAAGCAGGTATACCTGAAGATGATCCTCGTAATCCCGGTGTAATTGCTGATAACGTTGGTGACAATGTCGGCGACGTTGCCGGTATGGGCTCAGACATATTTGAGTCTTACTGTGGTTCTATGATTGCAAGCATAGCATTAGCGTCAACTATGACCGCTCTTACTGTAAACAAATTAGCTCCTGGTGGAAGTCAAGAAACGCTGACCTTTATGCCACTGGCATTAGCCTCTGTTGGTTTAATTTGTTCGATGATTGGGATTTATTCAGTCAAACTTTTTTCATCAAAAAGTCCTGAAACAGCACTAAGAATAGGTACGATGGGTTCATCAATCATATTCATCATTGCTGCATTTATTTTAATTAAAATGTTGGGTGCCTCTGTTAATGTCTGGATTGCTGTTATTTCCGGTGCTGTTGGGGGCATTATCATTGGTCTTGTCACTGAATATTACACGGGTGGCGCACCAGTCAGAAAAATTGCACAAGACGGTGAAACAGGCCCTGCTACTGTAATGATTAGTGGTCTTGCTACCGGTATGCAATCTGTTGCTATTCCAGTATTAACGATTTGCGGCATTATATTAGTCGCCAGTCACTATGCTGGTCTATACGGTGTCGGTATCGCAGCCGTGGGCATGTTGAGTACCGTTGGTATTACCATGGCAATTGATGCTTATGGGCCAGTTGCTGATAATGCGGGTGGTATTGCAGAAATGGCTGAGCTTGGTGCAGATACACGTGAAATAACAGACTCTCTTGATGAAGTAGGTAATACGACTGCTGCCATTGGTAAAGGCTTTGCCATTGGTGCTGCTGCATTAGCCGCGCTTGCATTAATCAGTGCATTCATCGAAAAGATTACAGTGAAGGACCCTGATTTCGTATTACAGATTAATGATCCATTAGTACTTGCCGGAATGTTCCTTGGCGGCATCTTTCCATTTTTAGTTAGTGCGATGACGATGACCGCTGTTGGTGATGCCGCTTTTGAAATGATTAAGGAAATCCGTCGTCAATTTAAAGAAATCCCTGGCTTAATGGAAGGTACGGGTAAACCGGATACCGCACGTTGTGTTGATATCGCTACTCGTGCTGCATTAAAACGTATGATTATGCCGGGTACGCTTGCTGTGCTTGCACCAGTCGTTGTCGGCTTTGGTCTTGGGCCTCAAGCATTAGGCGGCATGTTAGGCGGCGCATTAATCTGCTGTGTCATGATGGCACTTATGATGGCAAACGCGGGTGGCGCTTGGGATAACGCTAAAAAGCACGTTGAAAAAGGCAACCTTGGTGGCAAGGGAACTGAACTACATGCTGCAGTTGTCGTGGGTGACACGGTAGGTGACCCATTAAAAGATACATCGGGTCCATCAATGAATATTTTAATTAATGTAATGGCTATTGTAAGTTTAGTAATAGCGCCACTGTTAGTTTAGATATTAATTTATAGTTAATAACTGCAAGGCCGCATTTTTATGCGGCCTTATTTTATTTACATGGATATAATGTCAAGAATGTGTTCCAGGCTTTTCCTAGGTACTTACAGCCATGTAAGTAATATCTGTTGTGCACGACAACTTTAAAACAGGAGTTAGAGCGACACAGGAATCAGAGCCGAGACGCACACTCTACCGATACATCTATAATAATTAAAATGTCTCAAAATACTGGCTTTCCTCCCATCGCGAAACCTGATGCAAAGATATTAATACTCGGTTCCATGCCGGGAGTTAAATCTCTTGAAAAAAATCAATACTACGTAAACCCTCGTAATGCTTTCTGGTCAATTATGATTGAGCTTTTGAATGGCGATGAAGAATTAAATTATCAACAACGAAAACAATTATTAATTAATAATCGAATTGCTTTATGGGATGTATTAAAAAGTTGTTATCGCGAAGGAAGCCTTGATTCAAACATTGACCACTCAACAATTAAAGCGAATGACTTTAATCTTTTTTTAAGCAAGCACAAACAAATTAAAACGATCTTTTTTAATGGTGGTGAAACGGAAAAACTATACAAGAAGTACGTTATGAAAGAACTAAATAATAAAGAAATTGAATACTTCAAATTACCATCAACCAGCCCGGCACACGCGGCAATGTCATTTGATCAAAAGTTATCAGCGTGGAGAATTATAGAAGATTTTATTTAAGTCTACTCAGTTAGCTTTTAAGGCCTGCTGTTCTTTCCAGTTAAACCATAATTTTGGTGAAAGTTTATTTAATAAACGATCAATCGATTGCATGACCAATAAATTGTAGGCTCCCTGTAGTTTTCCAAGCACTGTCTGACTCGGGCAACGCAGCGAAATTGAATAACCCGCTTCGTCATAGATAAAGTGATGCCAATATCCGCTAGCAATATATAAAGTATCACCTGCATTTAATTCTACTTTATAACCTTTTGCTTCTTTTAAATTAGGAAACTTCTGAACATCCGGTTTCTCTACATCAACATAACTACGACAAGTAAAAGGATAGCGATGCAAGTTTTTTGATTGTTCAATAGGAAACAGATAAACCGTCCTTTTCCCTTTAATGACAGTGTGAAAAACATGAGACATATCAATATCAAAATGCATTTGAGTTACTGAGTTTTTGCATCCAAAAAACATGAACACAAAACTTTTTGAAACATTATCGATCAGCGAAGGGAATACTATATCGTCTACCAGCTCAGGGATTTCAGCCTTTATATTATAAAGAAACATGCGTAAATCCTGAGAGGTCGTCATTACTTTATCGATATACTCTCTCAATGGTATAGTTTCAGCATTCGACATGTAGTTCTTGCCAGCACTAACAAAACTGGCATCATAAACTTTTACCAGCTTCTCTCCATGCTGTTCTTTAAAGAAATCCGGACTCCACTTTTGTAATGCTGCCCATTTATTTGATAAGCCTTTTATAACGAGTGGCTTAAGTGGCTTATAAAAATTTTCTAAGAATTGTTTTTGATCTAAGGAGTCTATTTTTTCAACTTCAGATAACTCTATTGTGTCACCCATGTTACCTGTTAAGAAATTCGCTATAAGTATGAAGAATTTCCGAGCGCTCCCAATGTAAAAAATGGCCAGCACCCGAGATCATTTTATATTCACAATCAGGGATTTTTTGAAGACGCTTTTTCTATATCACTTTGATCCAGAATAGCATCATATTCACCACTCAGAATAAGTGTTGATGCTGTTATTTTTCCAAGCTCAATATATTCTTCGATATCTGATGCTTGTCCAACAAACTCACAATGTTCATAAAAACTGATGAACTGTTCGCGACTCATTTCTCTAAACTGATTAATCATCTGTTTTTTCTGTGAATCTGGAATATGCTGGCCAAAACGTTCAATCATCAGTGGCGCTATTTTTTCAGCTTTATTTCCGTCAAACAGACTTTGGCCTGCTCGAATGATCTCAATGACTTCCTTGCTTGGCTTTGCGCCAAAGCTTCCCAGGATCATCTTATCAACTAGCTCAGGATAGCGTGATGCTATTGCTGCAGAAACAATGGTTCCCCATGATGCGGCTGCCAGAATAACAGTACCATTACGATTTGTTTCTTTTATAACGCTATGTAATACCTCAACCTGTTCATCAAAACTAATACCGAGTGAGCCAGATAGAATTGAAGCGCGACCTTGTCCAGGCATGTCGAATAACACGACAGAATAATCGGAGACAAAATGACTCACGAACGAGCGCCATGCCGCCATTGTTTGTTTTGCGCCACTAATACAGATTATGGTTTTTTTAGCTTCACCATAAATACGATAAGGCACGAGAAATCGTCCTAGTTTTAATTCACCTTTAATAGTTTTCATTAATATAACTTTTTATATGTAAAATTCATCGATTATCTTAATACGTTGTTTACTATCAAGAAATATAAATGCCGCTATAAACCATATAGAAACAGATTATTAACATATTAATCAACCCAGTTTGGCTTGATAACTGGACTAGTTAACAATTATTTAACTAAGCTACCACGTTTGCCACTGAAAATCGCCAAAACACATTGACCGTATTACTTGAGCAAAGTTCTCGTCTTTGGTTGAGCCCGCCACTTTATCCAAAAATAAGGAAATCATACGGTCATCAGGAGACCAAACAAAGACAATTCGCCACCCTTTTCTAAAAGGGCGTAAAAATACCATGGATTTATGTTTTGTCGAGTATTGTTGCATAACAAATTAAGGAAATTTGTCTTTTTTTTACGACAAGTCGACATTTGTTCAATATTAATACGCGGGGAAATGTTTGGCTGGAGCTGAAACGATGTTATTAACACAACTTTATTCACTTAGTATCTGATGAATTACCAACCATATCAGCAAGGCGTTTCCCCAGTATATAACTGATATTGAAATTCAATTTAGCAATGATATTTGGAAAAATTTTAGGTCCTTTTGCATTCGCTCATAATCAAAACGCAGTGCTGAAACATCTTCAGTAGCGACAACATCGGCTGTTCGTTCGGTTTCACGTATATAGCCTATTTCACCAAAAACCTGTCCCGGTTTTAACATTGCTAGGGAGCGCAAATCACCCTCATCCTTTCTGATAACTTCAACCTCACCTGAAAGGATTAAATACATATCCCGACCAATAGTATCTTGTTCGACTAAAAGATCGCCTTTTTTAAACTCATGTATCTCCGAAATTAATATTGCTTTACGTCGTTGATAGTCTGTCATGTTTTGAAATAGCACGCTGCTATCCAATACTTCTTTATCAACAGACATCGCCAAAATCTGGTAAAGACCCACAAGACGAATACGCGCCATAATAATAGGAGTGATTAACAGATAAGCAAAAATTGAAAACAACATTGTTGCGGCAGCTAAAGCACCAAACTGCGCAACTATAGTAAAGTTAGAGAAAATTAAAACACCAAAACCAAAGGAAAGCGCAAGGCTGGAAACGATCAGCGGCGTGGCTTCTTCACGAACGGCTGTGTTTACAGCGCCGATATAATCCGAACTACGACGACAAAGCTCGTTATAACGGGCAAGCAAATGTATGGTGCCATCTATCGCAATACCTATTGCAATAACAGCGACCATCGCTGTGCCCGGATTTAAAGGAATATTGAAATAACCCATTATGCCAAACATTAGTGTAATAGGAATGATGGCGGGGATCAGCGCAATGAAACCTCCTTTAAATGAAGTAAACATTGCAGACATAATTAAAAAGATAAGTGTAAGCAATACAATTAATGCTTTAACCTGGGCAACCATTAAACTTTCCGCCGCATGATTCACCATCAGGTTCTCACTGACAACATAGGATTTCATTTCAGGGCCAACAATAGTATCCAACACTTCTCTTAATTCACTAACATATCGGTTTAAAGTATGTGAATCGGAGATGTTATGTCTAACAACAATATTTGCACGGCTATAGTCATGGCTGACATAACTATCCAGATCACTGCGATGGAAAAACATGAGATATTGCGCAATCAGTCTTTGTGTTTCCGGCACAGAGCCTTCAGAACCATTATTACGAAACTCACGATTAATAAATTTCAAATGATCTGCTAAAGATATCGTTCGATCATAAACACCTTGCTGATTAAGAAACGATTGTATGTCTACCAGCTTTTGAATATTTTGGGGTTTTTGAAATGCTTTTGCCTGTTTTGATTCAAGCGAAATAAAAAATATTTTAACACCGGCCAGATCATCATGAATGCGTTTAACATCCTGGATCAAGGGACGATCACTTTGAAAATAGGATAACGGATCATTCGTGACATAAAGCTTGGCTGCCTGAAATACAAAAAAGACACACAGTGCAAAGGTGAATAGCAATGTCAAAACAGGAAAACGATCCTGAGAATAACGGAATAAACGCATTACGTGATCAGGTAATGTGTTCATTTCTTTATTTTTAACTAGACTGGTATTTTTATTTGAACCAAATAAATTCAGCATCAGCGGCAAAACAAGAATTGTTATAAGGCCGTTTGCTAACATGGCAAACGTTGCTGCAAGTGAGAAGTGTTGTATTAAGCCAATATTACTAAACAGGTTACTGGCAAACCCTAATGTGGTTGTTAGTACGGTTAATACTAATGGCAA
This sequence comes from Pseudomonadota bacterium, assembly GCA_038142205.1. Classification (GTDB taxonomy): domain Bacteria; phylum Pseudomonadota; class Gammaproteobacteria; order Eutrophobiales; family Eutrophobiaceae; genus UBA7359. Next base: position 2,238,274 of record JAYQJO010000001.1, read on the forward strand.
ACCGATATGCTTCGCCATATATTGTAACGCTTCTTTTTTACCCGACTCTGAGCCTTCGTTTTCATCCAGCCCCCGAAAAAAAGCAGACATTAAATGCGTATCTTCTGTCGCGCCAATTACAATAATCAGGGACGGAATCATTGCGCTCAATATATTTAACGGAATACCAAGCCAGCCTAATAAACCGAAAGTCCAGATTATAGTTATAACGGAAGTCACTAATGGCACTAATGCCGATAACCAGCTACGCATAAATAATAAAATAGAAACAACCAGAATAAAGGCAGATAAAGGCGCTAAAAGCATGAAGTCTTCAGACAGGCTTTGCTTTAACTCGGCGTTAATTCTTGGCGGGCCAACTTGCGTAATATATTCAAAGTCAGATTGATATAACTCAAGCTGATCCTTAAAGGCTTGATAAATAATCCGACTAAAATCATTTCTATCATCGGCATCGACAACAGAAACCATCATTGCAGTCACATTGCCGTCATCAGAAAAGAAATTGCCTATATATAATGGGTTAGCTAAAGCACTTCGTTTAGCACTTAGTGCTTCTTCTGTCGTCTTTGGTGCAGAGCGGAGAACAGGACGGGAAATTATTTTCCCATCAACACCATGTACAGTATGTAAGCTAAAAAGACCATCAACACGAATAACACCTTCAATTTTTTCTATAGCTAAATGAAGTTGTTCAAGACGTGCCAGTTTATCTGTCGTCCATAAGTTTTTATCTTTTATATAAATGATGGTTTTATTGTCTGTGCCAAATTCATCCATCACCTTTTGATAAACCTGACGACTAGGATCATCAGCCGGAATTAAAGTATCAATGCCAGTATCTATTTGAAGTCGTTGCATGCCAAACAGAGCAAATAAGGTAATCAATAATACGAATACCGTAACGGGCAAACGATGCTTGTAACCTAACATGCACATTTGTACTATCATGGCATATCTTCTTCAGTTATTAACTCAGGCAAATTAATATCATCGTCTTCAGGCTCTGGTTTTGTCAGCCGCTCAACATAAGGATAATTCTCATATAACCATTCGGCTGTGAACACTTCTGCTGGCACATAGTCGTGAGAAAAAACACGGCGCGTTACTTTTATTAAAGATTGGTGCGCCTGCTTTTTATCTTCCATTAAAATCATATTAGCGCGCCACATATCACCATCAACGGCTTTTAAATCATGATGACTTTGTATGCGCGAAAGTCGACCTTGTTTATCAAAATGATGTGTTAGTGTAATGTATAAATTATCTTCTCGAATAAAATGTCGTCGTAAAATTTGTTCCTTACTTTCTTCATCTTCAAGCTTATAAACATCCAGTACAAAATGTTTAGCACCTTCTATTTCTTCATTATCACGTCGCTGATAAAAGTGTTCACTCAATATTTCACCAGTAAAGTTTTCTACAGAAAAATCAGTGCCGAGAAAATTATCATTGCTGCCTTCGCCTGTGCTCTCGATTAAACGTTCACCTAAAGCAGGCAAGTAAATATGTTTTGTCGTATGTCCATCTGGATCACGGTTCGCCAGCAAGGCGACACCTTTTACTTCTTCCGGATAATCAAACAACAGCAAAAAACGGACTGTCCCGTCTTTTTCAACTTTTGAATAGCGTCTTGCCTTACGGGTATCACGATCACCGTTTCTATCCTGCATCATCATGGATTGTTCTTCATAGATGTAGGGAAACTGCTGATGACGTATTTGCACCTGTTTCATAATTTCTGCACCGCTCGTTTCACTATCAATCATCGCTATACTGTTATCAACAAAAAGACCTGTTGTCAGCAAGACAAAAGCAGCAACGTGTTGATGTTGAGAAAAGTATTTCATTTAATTAATCTAGTTTTCATGTTCCATTATGCTATCGGCAATACGTAAGCTAAGCTCGCCAAATAACTCTCGCATAGCTGCGACCATTTGATCGTAATTACCTTCTTCAATTTTAGCCTTGCTCTGCAGACCGATACTTGAAACTTTGGAGCCTTCAACATTTTTTGCCGTATTTGAAAGCTGCCATCGCGCAAAAAGCTTAACGCTACCATCAACATCCTGTTCAAACTGTTCTATGTGTATCTGTATACGATAATCAGGTAATGAAGAAGAGCGATTTAATGGTGTACCAACATCATCTGTTGATAATATTCTAGATAAATTTCTTGCCAGACTACGGAGCAGGTTCTTACGCAGGTTTTCGCCCCATTGGTTTTCATCAGAAAACTCCAAGCGACTCTCACTACTACGCGAAGCAATTTGAAAACGTTCCAGATACTGAGGTATTTGTAAATCAATTATTTCTATTTTTAATGGCCTGACTGCTTTAACTGAATCACCAGTGTATTCAACCGGATCAAGTAAATAATAACGCGTCGGATTTGTTGCGCCGCCGCCCATACAAGAACTCAGTGAAAACGTAACAAACAATAACAAAATTAATTTAGAGTATTGACTTAACATTATTCATTATCTCCCCTGGCTTTATTTCTCTGGGCTTTATTTCCCTTGCCAAAAATTAAAGCCTGCGGATTACGCTCCAATGTTTCTACTAATGATCGGATTGAGCGTGCTGTTTCTTCCAGTTCACCGGTTAATTTGATCAGGTTATATTGAGCTGGCGAATTAGGTTCCAGAACATTATTCGTTTTATCCAGAGTAACCGTTAAGCTTTCTAATGCAGTATGACCTGCATTGATGGCTTCCTGTATATTAGAGCCATCCACTTTTTGCATAATGCTTCTAAAATTGCTTAAAGATACCTTCATATTTTCTATTGCTTGTGGAATTCCCGGCACTGTAATCAACTCATTAATATTAGTAATAGTTTCATCAACATTTTTTACCGTATCCAGTATTACATTCGTTACTTCGTGAATATCAATCGCATTAAGCTTCGCTAACAAACTTTCAGCTGATGCTGTAATCGCACCAAAGTTTGTTGTTGCTAACGTAGGTAATTCAGGAAATGATGTTTCTTCGCCACTGATATTAATCGGTGTGCCCGGATCATATCAAGCTCAACATAGAGTTGGCTGGTTAATAAACTACCTGTTTGTAATCTTGCCCTTAAACCTCTTTCAACTAACCTATTAAGCGTTTCATAAGTAGAACGACTTTCTTCATTACCGCGTTCGATAATTCGTTGTAGTTCGATCTCGATTAATACGGGAATACGGAAAGTCGTGTCTTCATTATCAAACTCAAGTCTTACATCAAGAACCGAACCGACTTTAATGCCTTTAAACTCAACTGGCGCACCCATTGATAAACCTCGAACAGAACTATCAAAAAACATCATGAACTTCAGCTTACGGGTATAGGAATTTTCCTGAATTGATTCAAAATTATCGTGTAGGGTAAAAACAAGATTATCAATGTCCGTTGTGACTTGCTCTAATGTTTCCGGCGTATCAAACGCAATCCCGCCATACATCATCGTGCGAATTGATTCCGTTTGTACTTTAAAACCATCAGCACCCATTGATACATTAATACCACTGGCATTCCAAAAATTGGTATTACCACGGATAAGCTGATCAAAGGGATCTTTTATAAAAGCATGAATGTAAACGCTCTTTCGATCATTGCCCAGTTCATGCCCTAACACTTCACCGGCAAGCAAACCTTGATAATAAATAGGTGAGCCTCGATCAACTGATCCAAGGTTTTTCGTGACCAGAGTCACTTCAAGCCCTTGTTCATCCGCTTTAATTACAGGTTGTTTTTCCAGACCAACAAAGTGGCGTTGATCAGCACCAGCGCCAGGCTCAATTTCTATATAAGCGCCCGAAACTAATGTGCTCAAACCGGATGCGCCCTGCAAACCAAGTTGTGGTTTAACAACCCAGAAACGAGTACTACGTTTTAAGAACTTTTCTGATCCTTTATTAAATTCAGCCGTTAATATGATATTGGAAAAGTCATCACTGAACTTAATTTGTTCGACGATACCGATATCAACATTCTTATATTTGACTTTCGTCTTACCAACCTCAATACCTTCCGCTGTTTTAAAGCTGATACTCACCTGGGGACCTTGCTCGGAGAGCGTTTTAAAGACAAGCCAGCTGCCGACTAATAATGTCACGACAGGAATTATCCAGACAACAGAAGGACTGGATCGTTTATTTACTTTTGGGTTTGAGATTTCCATCCTTATATTTATTCTTGTTTTTCTCTAACATTATCCCATATCAATCGGGAATCAAAACTTTGCGCCGCAAACATAGTAGCAACGACAGCAGCAGCAAAAAATATCGCGCCAATACCGGGCCTTATAGTGGATAGGCTACCCAAACTAACCAGTGCTGATAGTAAACCAACAAGAAATATATCAACCATAGACCAGGCACCAACGACTTCGGTAATGCGATAAAGCAGCGTCCGATCCTTTGGTCGCCATAATGATTTTTTTTGCACACTGATTAACAAAAAAGCCAGCGTCATCAACTTCATAAACGGTACGACAATACTGGCAACAAAAACAATCAAGGCCAAACCATACATACCCGCAGCAATAAGGTGCATCACACCACTTAAAATCGTACTCGGTTCACCCTGACCAAAACGAATCACTGTCATAACCGGATAAAGATTTGCCGGAATTAATAAAATCACAGCCGTTAGTATTAATGCCCAAGTTGTTTCCAGACTGTTTTTAACGCGATGATGTAATGGTGTACTGCAACGAATACAATGTTGATGTTCATCTGTTTCAATACTGAGAAAGCCGCAAGTATGACAATTTAATATTGTTTTGTTTTTCGCCTCATCACCTGTTAAGTCGACAGATTCATTTCCGCTTAAAGACCAGAGCTCATGTGGATTGAAACTCGCGCGAGCGGCAGTGTAGACAAACAGCAGTAAAGATAAAGCGACAACAGCCGGACCGAAAATAACATTAGCTAAATCCTGTAACTTCACTATGCCTATTAATACGCCCAACATAAAAACACCAACCAGACTCCATGGTAGCAAGGCATTAACAAGACGATAGATCGATCCCATATAAGGCGCGACTTTCCCAATACAGGCGGGTATGAGTAAATAAATCATGCCGACAATAACGATTAAAGGAAAAAAATACTGGTCAGAAAAATAAGTACGCCCAGTTCTCCCATACCCATTTCATACATGGCCCAACCACTGGAAAAGAGAATATTTTCTACAACCCGTCCGCCAAGCTCTAACGATAAAAAAGGAAAAGTATTAGCAATAATGAAAAGAATCAGCGCAGTAATATATAAGGCCAAGCTCCGATTTAATGAGTCCGGTACATGTCGATACAAGAGATTGCCACAGTGCATACAATTGGCCTTTGCGCCAACCGGAATTAATTCATAGTGATGCAGGTGATCGCACTCGTGACAGGCGATAATTTCCCCAATTAAGCTATCAGCCATCTAGCACTTCCGAATGTAATAATTCTTATTATTTAATATGCCTAAAGCGACGCCCTAAAACGACTTTATGTCTCGCTTTAGGTATGTGTCAGTATAACTGATAAATCTGACGATTTACCTTAAAGAGAGTACAGAAAAGATAATTATTTCAGTTATATAAGATATTGGTTTATTTTTTTAGCCATACTATTTGCATCAAGATAATCTAACTCTATCTCGATTTGCTGTTCGGGCAAGATTAATAACAAACTTGGAAAACTGTTTAAACCCAATTGGCGCGATTGTTTTATTTCCTGTCGTAAGACCTCATCCGTTTCTTTTGATTGCAGATCTTTACTGAATTTGTCCTGATTCAAACCAATTTCTGCTGCTAATTCAGTTAATGTACTAATATCAGAAGGGTTTCGCGCCTGCAGATAATAGGCCTGTTGTATTGCCCAGATCATTTCTAGATCAAATTCCGCTCCTTGTTGTCTCGCAGCAATAACAGCTCGGCAGGCAGGATAAGTACTCCGGCGCGGCTCACAGTGTTGCCAGAAATCATAGTTAAACGTTGTCCCCGGCACTTGTCCTTCTATTCGTCGCCAGTTCGCTTGAATATATTCACGTGTTTCGTCCGGCATAGGCTCATCAGTATCACAAGCTAAACCACCGAGCAAATGAACCACCTCCAACTGTTCTGGCAGTTTGGCGATTAACTTTTCAAATACCGACCTAGATGCGTAGCACCAAGCGCACATTGGGTCATGCGCATAATAGAGTTTCACTGTCATGCTGGTTTATATTTGGAAATCAGTATTTAGAATTTTCGCAACAGGGTTATTTTTCAAGGTCACGTATTTCGGTAAACCATTTTCATAAGGCGGATAATCTTCACCTTCGATCAATGGCGCCAGATAACGTCGACAAGCCTCGGTAATACCGAAACCATCTTCAGTAATAAACTCTGTCGGCATCATCTTCTCAACATTGGCCACGTCTTCGAGTTTTGCTTTACCAATCTCCCAGATATAAGGCTGGTCAGACTTTCTATCAACTGTCGGCATGACCGCATTTTCTCCGGCGAGCGCCATTTCAACAGCGGCTTTGCCTAATTGATAGGCCTGTTCAACATCCGTTTTAGAAGCAATGTGTCTGGCAGCGCGTTGCAAGTAATCGGCAACGGCCCAGTGATACTTATAACCCAGCGCCTCTTTCAGCATATTCGCAACAACCGGTGCGGCACCGCCTAATTGCGCATGCCCAAAAGCATCGCGTGTTCCCTGTTCAGCAAGAAACTTTCCATCTGGCCAATGCGCACCTTCAGAAACAACGATTGAGCAATAACCATAAGTTTCAACTTTTTCTTTAACGTTATTAACAAAGGCTTCCTGATTAAATTCAACTTCAGGGAACAGGATCACGACAGGAATATCATTATCTGCATCAGCGGCCAGCCCCCTGCTGCCGCAATCCAGCCCGCATGCCGACCCATGACTTCCAGCACGAAAATCTTGGTAGAGGTTTTTGCCATTGAACAAACATCGTATGAGGCTTCACGTGTTGAAATCGCTATATATTTAGCAACAGAACCAAAACCTGGACAAACATCAGTAATAGGTAAGTCATTATCAACAGTTTTCGGCACATGAATAGCCTGGATTGGAAAGCCCATCTTCTCTGATATTTGTGAAATCTTATGACATGTATCAGCAGAATCACCGCCACCATTATAAAAGAAGTAGGCAATATCATGTGCTTTGAAGACTTCTATCAGTCGCTCATATTCTGCTTTACTTTCTTCCAAGCCTTTTAATTTATAGCGGCAAGAGCCAAAAGCACCGGACGGCGTATGACGAAGCGCAGCGATATCAGCATCGCTATCCTGACTTGTGTCAATCAAGTCTTCGGACAACGCACCAATAATGCCATTACGACCAGCATAAATATTTGCGATTTTGTCTTTATGTTGTCTTGCTGTTTCAATCACGCCACAAGCGCTGGCATTGATGACTGCTGTCACTCCACCAGATTGTGCATAAAACGCGTTCTTGGCTTCTGCCATACCGTTGGACCCCTTAAAATAAATATGAATTAATTATGAAACTGAACCCCAATAAATCGGGTCATATATTTGTTATGTTAAACTGCTAATATTAAAACAAATAAGAGGAAAGTGTTGTAACAATAGTGCGACATCATTACAGATTTATGTATTTTTTAAAAAAAATAAAACAACGTTACAGCAAGTTATTGCTGTCTGCCCTTGTTTTATTACCATTTATCGCGCTCGCGGCTAACACCAATAATTTACCTGATTTCGCAGATTCGGCTGGCAGTGTCGTCTCACCAGAGTTTGAACGGCGGCTGGGCAAAATGTTTTTAAACCAGATTCGTCATTTCGAAACCGTTGTCAACGATCCTGAAATTGAGTCTTACATTCAGTCAATTGGTTATCAATTAGCATCACATAGCGATAATACAGAGCTGTCTTTTACATTTTTTGTTGTCCAAAACCCGGGCATCAACGCATTCGCTGGCCCAGGTGGCGTTATCGGCATTAATAGCGGAGTAATCCTGAATTCTGCTAATGAAAGCGAGCTTGCAGCGGTCATAGCGCATGAAATAGCACACGTGACACAACGACATCTTGCTCGCCAATTCGAACAACAAAAACTACTAAGTATCCCTACAGCGGCAGCTATGGTTGGTGCCATTTTAGTTGCTGTAGCAAACCCTGAAGCAGGTGTTGCTGCATTAGCAGGTGTTACAGGCTTAACCACTCAAAACCAGATTAACTTTACGCGAGCAAATGAAGAAGAAGCTGATCGTGTCGGTATGCAAACACTGGTTCGAGCTAACTATGACCCTCGTGGCATGCCTGCCTTTTTTGAAACCCTGCAACGTATCTCACGTTATTCACAAAGTGCAGCACCAGAGTTTATGCGAACTCACCCGTTAACAACGTCACGTATATCCGACTCTATTGCCCGCGCAGAGTCTTATCCAGGAAAAGCCTATACCAACTCACGTTCCTATGAATTTGTTCGTACTAAATTAAAAGTTGATTCTTTTAAAACACCGAAAGAAGCAGCAAAACACTTTCGAACTGAACTTAATAAACATGAAGGTCTGGCAAAAAATAAACTGCCTCTACGTTATGGGCTGGCTTATGCTTATATAGCCAACAACGATTTCGAACATGCAGAACAACAAATTAAATACCTGTTGGATGATAACCCCGATGATGTCACTTATTTACTATTGGCAGCCAAATCCAAAACTGAGCAATCGAATTATAATGCTGCTTTTAAAATCTTTAAAAAAGCTTATGGTTTGTTCCCCGACTATAAACCTGTTGTTGTTGCTTACAGCCGCGCATTACTCGATGTCAAAGAAGCGGAACAGGCGCGTGAGGTATTAAAAAATTATGAACGGCATTATTCAAATGATCTTAGCACCTATTCTTTATTAGGTCAGGCAGAAGCAATGCTGGGCAATGAAATTGAAACTGCCTTTATTCATGCTGAATATTACTTTTATTCTGCTAATACCAAACTTGCCATTGATAAACTCAAGTTTATTAAACAACGCTACAAACTGGATTATTATCAGGAACAACGCTTAAAAGCCCGTCTGGCTGATTTTGAATACGAACTGGATCTAGAGGAAAACCTGAACCTGTAATGAAACGTAGAAATTTACTTAAACTTTTAGCATCTGGCACAGCATTTTTAACTGGCATTATAAAACCAGTTGCTGCTTTGGCAAAATGGAATCAAGAAGCTTTTGATGCAACAAATTATGATGATGCTATTAACCATTATTTCCCTGACGTAAATTTTGAAGACACCGATAAAATTACCATCGGCGTACACTCTGAAATAGAAAATGGTGCGGTTGTTCCTATTAAAATAAAAACTGACCTCAAAAATCTTGAATCAATTACGATCTTTGTAGAAAAAAACCCAACCGCTTTAATTGCTAACTTTGACCTCTACCCAGGCTGCATTGGCAATGTCTCAACACGTATCAAAATGGAAAAACCATCAGACATCATCGTCATAGTAAAATCAGGTGACAAATATTATATAACGAAAAAATTTGTTGTCGTACATGAAGGAGGCTGCGGCTGATGGCTTCAACAATACGACTAAAAAGCAAGCTCAAAAACAACGTTCTAACGGTAAGGGCTATTATACGTCACCCTATGGAAACCGGTTTTAGAGTTGATAAAACCAGTGGAAAACTTATACCTGCCCATTTTATAAAACTGGTCACAGCTAGACTTAATGGGGAAGCGATATTTTCCTGTGACTGGAGTCGTGCTGTATCTAAAAACCCTTATTTATCATTTATGTTTGAAGGCGCAAAAACCGGCGACAAACTAGAACTGATTTGGCTCGATACTGAAGAAAAAACAGACGCCATAGAAACAATAATATAGGCTCCAAACAATTTAACCCTCTATTAACTATGCGCGCTATCATCGTTTTTTGTTTATTCATTGTGCTCGCTTTTCTTGTCGGTGCTATATTAGCCTACCCACTAAAGTTGCTGCTCGACCCGGCACTTGAACTCGCTTATCGCAAATACCTAACTTATGCGACATTAATCAGTGGATTAATAATCAGCGGTATTTATTTACAACTCTATAACCTGCTTTCTTTTAATGCTTTTGGTTATAGTGGCAAAATAAGTAAATTCATAAAAAACATGTTCAGCGGGTTAATTTATGGCCTAGCGATCATGTTATTTATCGAAGTTATTTTATTTCTCCTTGGCATACATGAAATAGACAAAACACGCAGTTATTCCTTTGATGCAATTTCATTGCTTTTAGCTAAAGCAATAATAGCGGGGCTGTTAATTGCTATCATTGAAGAATCAATATTTCGAGGCGCTTTATTTACCGGCTTATACAAACAAACCGGGGCCGTCATAGCCTCATTATTTTCCAGCCTAGTTTATTCAGCTGTGCATTTTATTCGCTATAGAGATTTACCTGCGGAAACAGATATCGGTCTTTTCACAGGTTTAACAATGCTGCCCCATGCATTTCGCCGATACTATGAGTGGTATATTGCCGATTACTTCCTGACACTTTTTATATTTGGTGTATTGCTTGCGTTGATGCGCTTAAAACACAAAAGTATAGCTGCTTGCATAGGCGTACATGCAGGCATCGTCATGCTAATAAAAATATCAAGCTATGCTACTAACAGAACGCATAATGGACCTTATGATTACCTTGTTAGCCAATATAACTCGACCTTCGGCTGGCTCAGTTTTATTGTTATCTTCTTATTTGCGCTTTTTTATTTTATAAAGATAATTAGAAAATAAATATTACTGGATAACATCAGGATGAAATAGTAACTCCCCGTTTACTTTAAAATTACGAATAAGCTCCTGACCCTCTTTGCCACGAATAAAATCAGCGTACTTTCTCGCTAGATCTATCTTCGTATGGGAATGCTTTTCAGGATTAACCATGATGACATGATAAGGATTGAACAGAGCATCATCATTTTCAAACAAAACGGTTAACTTCATCTTATCTTTATAAGCCAGATAAGTTCCTCTATCAGTCAATGTATAAGCTTCTTTATCATTAGCTATTCTTAAAACAATACCCATACCCTGACCAACAGCAAGATACCAGTTACCTGAAGGCTCACCACCTACAACCTTCCAAAGGTTCTTTTCTTTTTTGTGTGTTCCGGAATCATCTCCACGCGAAACAAAAATATGTTTCTTATCTAAAAGAACTTCCATCGCTTGTTTAATATTCTTCGCTCCTTTTAAACCGACAGGATCATTAGCAGGACCGACAATCACAAAGTCATTATGCATAACCGGTTCCCGCTCTACGCCATAGCCTTCTTTGACGAATTTTTTCAGCGCCCGGCGCATGTACAAAAATAAGATCAACATCACCGTTCATACCTAATCGAATCGCTTTACCTGTACCGACAGAAATCACATCAAGTTTAACGTTATATTTCTTTTCAAACGGTGGGTTTAATACGGCTAACAAACCAGAGTTATCTGTGCTGGTTGTCGTTGCCATTTTTAATCTTTTCATGTCAGCACAAACCGTGGTGCTTCCAAATAATAGAAATGTTATTAATAAATGAGATATGATTTTCATATAGTGTCTCTAAAAAAATAATTTAATGAAAAAACTAAAACCAAAAGACAGCCTGAGTATATAAGTAACTTGGAGCACTTTTTGATGCTCCACTAATAATATCACCTGCAAACAAATGAGCCGCGCCAGCTTCTATTCGTATATTTTTTGGCAATAGCTCCCATCTGATACGCGCTTCTATTTGTGTACCGATAAAATTATCAGACTGCCCGACAGTGTTTGATATGCCTGCTGTTGTCCAGGCATCATTATCAGAAGCTAACCAATATGATCTTAATGCAATGAAACTACTCATATCAGTAGCAGGTTTAAACTTTAATCGTAACCCAGGTGAAATTAAATTAGATCGTGCAAAAGGACCATAAATACCTGTAGGGCCAAAGTCGAATCGCCTTGCGCCATATAAAGTATCAAACCGATTATTTTCTGCATCATTAGGATCGTCATCGCCGCTTGCATAATCGAATTGTAATGACAATTGTGGAGACCACTTTTTATCAAAACTATAACCTATTTCAAAATGGTGAAAATATGCAAAATGATCCAAGTCTACGGTCGACGTTGTTGTCGATCGCGATTCTCCAGACTGATATATAGATTCAAGCTGGTAATTAAACCTGTTTATAGAGGCTTTTCTGTAAACTCTAAAACCTGCGGTATAAAGATCACGATTACGAGTATTAAAAGTACCGGGGATATCGTCCTCATTTAATCCAAATACATAGAACTCAGCTTTATCATCCCAAATTAATTTTCCCGGTGAGTAATACAGCCCCCAAAAGCGAACTTCCTCGTGCTCCTCATCAAACTTAGCATCGTTATCTAGCGCGTTGCCACTGAACAAACGTTGCACAGGCAACGTATAGAATGCCCGAAACTTATCTTCACGTTTATTTTGCAACTTCCAATCAATGCCGGTAAAACCATTAATCGTATTTCTGAACCTGTTCCTTGCTACCAAACGCCTACTACCAACATCCATTGTAATTCGACCTGCCCTCAAAGAACTCTTACTGTCATCTATAAACGTATTATCAAGAGGTATTTCAACGTAGGCTTGTAATAATTCCAGTGGATTAACAATGCTTCCTGAAAGAGGCGTCCCTGAATCTGCTAACGTAACTCTTGAATCAAGCATCTCTGCTGCAAACTTTACTTTTTGAAAATCAAGTTTAGCTAAAATATTTGTACGAAAAACGATTGCTTGGTCACCACCATTGCGTGTCCCACGGTATTGCTCATCCAGGTTTTCAAAGCGTGTTCGATGCGATCCGGATATAGACAACCAGCCAGGCAAATTTAAAGCATTATCTAACCGCCACGGTTTGTTGTTTGTATCAGCATACGAATTTACTCCTAAGAGAACAGAAAACGACAGAATGAATAGTGTCTTTATACGAATCATATTTAAAATCATAGTTATGTAGTTAGCAGCATATTATTAATGCAAATACCATTTAATACTTAATAAAGATTGCTATGATATTCATCTTTTTAAAATTTAATATATGCACTAAGCTTCATATATGAATCTGGATTTTGATATTCGCTGGTTGCTTGCAGACTCTAGAGAAGAGCTTGATAAACGACTGCTTGAATTATTAACAAAAATTAGCGTTAACGGCTCTTTGCAATCTGCTGCGAAACAAGTCGGTATTTCTTATCGTACTGCCTGGCAAATTATTCATCATTGGAACACGGCTTTTGAAACTCCTCTATGCATTATGGAAAGAGGCCGAGGCGCAAAGCTGACGCCATTAGGAAAGAAACTGATTGATACAAAAATAGATATTGAATCAAACTTTACTGATGCATTGCGTGGCACAGCTTCTGAACTTAACAAGAATATTGATGAATTAACTGGCGAGACTAACAAGCAGAAAAAACTCGTCGCCTATGCGAGCCATGATCTTGCAATCAACTTCCTTCAGCAATTATGCGAACAAAGCAGCAAGCTGGAAATTGACTTCAACTCGCGTGGTAGTCTTGATGCATTAAAACAATTACAAGCATCGCAATACAATATTGCCGGTTTTCATTTTCCAGAAGGTGAACTGGCTAAACTACTCGCTCCAGAATATAAACAGCTGCTGGATGATGAAACACATTTGTTCATCCATTTAACAACCCGGCAACAGGGTTTGATATTTAAACCTTCACTAGCCGATCACATAAAAGATATTAATGGTATTACACGTCGCTCGATAAAATTTATAAACAGGCAAAAGGGCTCTGGTACGCGCGCTATATTTGATCAATTAATTAAGCTGAATAACATTAGTAAAAAAGAGGTGAATGATTATAACAAAGAAGAGTTCACTCACACTGCCGTTGCGGCAATGATTTCCAGTGGACAGGCAGATATTGGCTTTGGACTAAAAGCAGCAGCTTCGCAATTTAAACTTTCATTCTTGCCACTGGTTACTGAGCACTATGTCATCGGCATGAATAAATCACTTGCTGAGAATACAAAGTCGATTATTCGTAAGTTACTTAAAGATGATTCATTGAAAAAGAGAATCCAGAAACTACCCGGATACAATGCATCGATAACAGGCAGAGTCATTCACGCAAATAAACTACTGTATCCTGTAATTGAAAAATAAAGAGATAAAGAAATGGTGGGCCGTGGGCGATTCGAACGCCCGACCAATGGATTAAAAATCCACTGCTCTACCGGCTGAGCTAACGGCCCGGTGTAAGATTTCTGTATGTTTTGCGGGCGATGAACAACTTGCCTACATAACAAAGGCGGCGATAATACCCAAGAATTGCCTGTTGGTAAAATAATTCTGACAATAAGCGCATATATCTTGCTTTTAATCGCCTAAGCCCCTATTTTCTCAGATATTTACAATATCAATTTTTAGCATGGAGTTTTAAAGAAGTGCCTATTTACGAATATAAATGCGATGAATGTGATCACCGCCTGGAAAAATTACAAAAAATTAGCGATGAACCTGCTAAAACGTGCCCTGAGTGTGGTGAAGATGGTTTACGTAAACTTGTTTCAGCTGCTGCTTTTAAATTGAAAGGTACAGGTTGGTACGAAACGGATTTTAAGGACAAAAAACCAAAAACCGATGGAAAAACCAACACCCCAAGCAAGAAAACAGAGGGTAACTCTGCTGCTAGCACAGATAAGCCGGTAAAAACTGAAAAGAAAGCATCGACTTCATCAACCAGTAATAAGTCAGACTAAGCCGTTTCATGAGCACCCTTAGAAAGTACATTATTGCCGGTTTATTGGTCTGGCTACCTTTGTTGGCCACCGTTGCAATTATTAAACTGGTCATAGATTTACTTGATAAGACAATCCTGTTGCTGCCGCCTGAATGGCAGCCAGCAACGATTTTAGGCTTTTCCATTCCCGGATTTGGTGTCATATTCGCCGTATCTACCTTGCTAATTACAGGCATGTTGGCGGCAAACTTGTTTGGCCGCCGTCTTGTTGGCTACTGGGAAGCCATTTTAAATCGAATTCCACTGGTCAGAACGATATACAACAGCGTTAAGCAAATCTCGACGACGCTTTTTGATGACAAGGCCAAATCTTTTCGCAAAGTTGTCATGCTCGAATATCCACGCAAAGGAGTTTGGAGTATTGGTTTTCTCAGCAACGACAATGTCGGTATTGAAATAGAACATGTTCCTGAAGGTTTATCCGCAGTATTTGTCCCGACAACACCTAACCCAACTTCCGGCTTCATCATTATGGCCCCTCGTGATGACATTACCGAATTGGATATGACAGTGGAAGAAGGCTTTAAATTTATCATATCTATGGGCGTAATCGTCCCTGATAATCCAATTCGATCCGAAGTAACGAAACAAATAGGATAGATTGCTAAAAAAAATGCATTTTTTTTCGTTAGAGTAAGGAAGTTTTGCGCGCTGAACCAGAGTCTATATCTATTATCATGGGGCCTCGAGCACGAAACTGACGCTACTATAGCGAAAAAGTGCATTTTAAGAGCAATCTTGTTGCGTAAACGCCTGCTGCCTCGTACTATTCCGCCCTTTGTTCAGAGCAGATAGGTAATACAATGCGCAGTCATTATTGCGGAGAATTAAATAGCACTCATATAGATCAAGAAATCGAGCTTTGCGGCTGGGTTCATCGTCGCCGTGATCACGGTGGCGTCATTTTCATCGACCTTCGAGATCGTGAAGGCATCGCGCAAATTGTATTTGATCCTGATCGCGCTGAATCTTTTGCCATTGCTGATTCTGTTCGAAATGAATTTGTTATAAAAATCACGGGTAAAGTCCGTCATCGTCCTGAAGGCACGATTAATCCGGAAATGCCTACGGGTGAAATTGAAGTACTGGGCTATTCCATTGAAATTCTGAATAAAGCGAAAACGCCGCCTATTCAAATGGATGACGAACATGTCCATGATGATATAAAACTAAAATACCGTTATGTCGACTTACGTCGTACATTTATGCAACGTAACTTACGTTTGCGCTCGAAAATCGCAAAAGAAATGCGTGACTTTCTTGATGCACGCAGTTTTCTTGATATTGAAACACCAATGCTGACCAAAGCAACACCTGAAGGGGCTCGCGACTACTTGGTCCCCAGCCGTACGCACCCGGGTAATTTCTTCGCGCTACCACAATCACCACAATTATTTAAACAATTGTTAATGATGTCCGGAATGGATCGTTATTACCAAATCGTGCGTTGTTTCCGCGACGAAGATTTACGCGCAGATCGTCAGCCTGAATTTACTCAACTTGATATCGAAATGTCTTTTATGAATGAAGACGAAATCACCGGCATGATGGAAGAAATGTTGATTACGTTATTCAAAAATGTACTTGATATTGAATTACCTTCTCCATTCCCTCGCATGACTTATGCTGAAGCAATGGAACGTTTTGGTAGTGACAGACCGGACCTTAGAAACCCGCTGGAACTGATTGATGTAAGTGACTTGATGAAAGAAGTTGAGTTTAAAGTTTTCTCTGGCCCGGCCAATATGGAAAATGGTCGAGTGGCAACATTACATGTTCCCGGTGGCAGCGCTTTATCACGTAAACAAATTGATGATTACACCAATTATGTCGCGCAATACGGTGCACGTGGTCTGGCTTATATTAAAGTTAACGATGTTGCAGCAGGGACTGAAGGCCTGCAATCACCCATACTGAAATTCCTGCCAGATGAAGTTGCGCTCAGTATTATTGAACGCACTAATGCTAAAGACGGGGATTTAATTTTCTTTGGTGCTGATAAGACCAAAGTTGTTAATGATGCCCTTGGTGCATTACGTAACAAGTTGGGGCAGGATCTTGAGTTGCTTAAAGGCGAGTGGGCGCCTATGTGGGTCGTGGATTTCCCGATGTTTGAATATAACGAAGATGAAAAACGTTGGGACTCATTACATCATCCTTTTACTGCACCGAAGACAATGGATATAGAATCAATCAAGGAAAACCCGGGCAAGACATTATCTCGCGCTTATGATCTGGTACTAAACGGTACTGAATTAGGCGGCGGCTCTATTCGTATACACGATGCAGAAATACAATCGGCCGTATTAGACCTATTAGGCATAGGCGAAGAAGAAGCACGTGAAAAATTTGGTTTCTTATTAGACGCGTTAGCTTATGGTTGTCCACCGCATGGTGGTATCGCTTTTGGTTTGGATCGCACTGTAATGTTAATGGCAGGTTGTGAATCAATTCGTGATGTGATTGCTTTTCCAAAAACGCAAAGCGCGAGTTGTCTGCTTACTTCGGCACCTTCGACAGCTAGCAACCGACAGTTACGAGAACTAGGAATAAAACTGGCGAAACAAAATAAACCGGAATCTGACTAATAAAAACAGCTTTAATCTTGTTAAAAGTAGCTCATTGAGCCACTATTTTCTGTATGGCAAATAACGCGACCAATCAACGTTCTTACACTTTGGAAAAAGAACAAATCCCACCGACTGTTGTAGAACAGATCGACGATGCCGAACGCGCAGAGCTAGTCGAAAAAATAAAAGTTCAGCTTAAAAAACAAAACGCCGTAATGGTTGCGCACTATTACACTGAGGCAGAACTACAAATATTAGCTGATGAAACGGGCGGCTATGTTTCTGATTCTCTTGATATGGCGCGCTTTGGTAATGAATCAGATGCTGAAACATTAATCGTCTGTGGCGTAAAATTCATGGGCGAAACAGCGAAAATACTCAACCCGGAAAAACGCATCCTGATGCCAGATCTCGGAGCAAACTGTTCTTTGGATCTGGGTTGTCCGGAAGATGAGTTTTCTGCTTTTTGTGATGCTCACCCTGATCACACTGTTGTTGTTTATGCCAACACCAGCGCTGCAGTTAAAGCTCGCGCGGACTGGATGGTCACATCCGGTAGTGCGGTTGATGTGATTAAACATTTAACAAGCAAAGGTAAAAAAATAATCTGGGCGCCGGATAAATACCTTGGCGATTATGTACAAAAAGAAACTGGCGCTGACATGCTCATCTGGCAAGGCGCCTGTATTGTGCATGAAGAATTTAAAGGTAAAGAACTCGAAGTTTTATGCGAACACCACCCGGATGCAAAAGTGCTGGTCCACCCAGAATCTCCTGCATCCGTCATTCAACATGCAGATATGGTTGGCTCAACCACAGGCATTATTAATGCTGTTAAAGAAATGGATGCTAAGGAATTCATCATCGCAACGGACAAGGGTATTTTTCATAAAATAAAAGAAGCCGCGCCTGATAAAATTTTGATCGAAGCACCTACAGCAGGCAAAAGCGCAACCTGTATCAGCTGTGCACACTGCCCTTGGATGGCAATGAACAGTTTACGCAAGTTAGCGCATATTCTGGAAACAGGTAAAAACGAAGTTTTCGTTAATGCAGATATTATTCAACGTGCCAGAAGCTCAATTCAACGTTTACTTGATTTCACCAAAGATCAGGCTAAAACAAAGCTGGCGGGCGACGCCTGATTCACAACACATATTCCCCTCCTGCTTGGGCAGCATTAACTTGAATGTTAGAATCGCAACATAACTCTTAATATTAATTAATTCGGAAGGAAATAATGGCAGGTCATAGTAAATGGGCGAATATCCAGCATCGTAAAGGTAAGCAAGATGCGAAACGCGGCAAGCTCTTCACCAAGCTTATTCGAGAAATCACAATAGCAGCCAAACTTGGCGGCGGCGATCCGGATGCCAACCCAAGGTTACGTGCAGCAATAGATGCGGGAAAATCACAAAGTCTACCGAAAGATACCATTGAACGTGCGGTTAAACGTGGATCGGGAGATAATGAAGGTGAAAAACTTGAAGAGATCCGATATGAAGGTTATGGGCCAGGCGGCGTTGCTGTTTTAGTCGATACCATGACTGACAATAAAAACCGTACTGTTGCTGAAGTGCGCCATGCTTTTTCTAAATTCGGTGGCAATTTGGGTACAGACGGTTCTGTCGCATATTTATTTACAAAAGTAGGTTTAATTTCTTTTCCAACAGGATTGGATGAAGATACGGTTATGGAAGCCGCTTTGGAAGGTGGAGCTGAGGATGTGATTACTAATAACGACAACTCCATCGATGTTATTACTGAACCGGATAGTTTTGTTGATGTAAAAGAAGCATTGGTTGCAGCAGGTTTCGAGCCGGAAAATGCAGAAGTAACCATGCGAGCCCCGACAACAAGTGAGCTCGATAAAAAGGGCGCTGAAAGCATGTTGAAACTACTCGATGTGCTTGAAGATCTCGACGATGTTCAAAAAGTGTATTCAAATGCAGATATACCTGACGAAGTACTGGCTGAGCTAGGTTAAGATAGGAATGTTTGAATAAACAAGGCGTATAAGTCATACATGAGCATTGTTAAAACATTTCTATCAACAGCAGACATTTTAAGCAACGAAGATATAATCGAGCGCAATAGTCGTGGTTAGGATTCTTGGAATAGATCCCGGCTCAATAAACACAGGTTATGGCGTCATTGATTCCAAAGGAAATCATTCAAAACATATCGCTAATGGCGTTATCAAGGTAAAAGGTGAAACGCTGGCAGAAAAATTAAAAACTATTCATGAAGGCATCACATCATTAATAAATGAATATCAACCAGAAGAAGTTTCTATAGAAAAAATCTTTATGAATCGCAATGCTGATTCTGCCATTAAACTTGGACAGGCACGCGGCGTTGCCATTGCCGCAGCGGCAATACAGGACTTGCCTGTTTATGAATACACAGCAAATCAGGTCAAACAAGCAACTGTTGGCAAAGGTCACGCGGCAAAAGAACAAGTTCAGCATATGATCAAAATATTGCTCTGTTTGGATAAACAGCCAACTGCTGATGCCGCTGATGCATTAGCTATTGCACTTTGCCATGCAAATTCACGAGAAGGGCTACTCCGGATGCAAGGCGTGTCGGGTATCCGTTACGGAAGATTACAGCAATGATTGGTTTTCTACGCGGGACAATCGTAAAGAAACAACCGCCGCTTCTTTTATTGGATGTACAAGGTGTCGGCTATGAAGTCGAGGCACCAATGACTACCTTTTATGCCTTACCTGAAGCCAGTAACGAAGTTGAAATCTATACACATATGGTTGTACGTGATGATGCACATTTATTATTTGGCTTTGCGACAGAAGAGGAACGCCATTTATTCAGAACCTTAATCAAAGTTAATGGTCTTGGTGCTAAAATGGGGTTGACGAATCTTTCTGGAATAGAGGCAGACGAGTTTGCCTTATGTGTGCAAAATAATGATGCCGACCGTTTAGTTAAATTGCCTGGCGTTGGCAAAAAGACTGCCGAGCGCTTAATTATTGAAATGCGCGATCGTTTGGGTGACTTACCGGCAACAGGCAGCAAAAAAACCAGTAATACTCCTGCCAGTAGCTCTGACCCTATAGATGAAGCCATCAGTGCTTTGATTGGCCTCGGTTATAAACCGCAGGAGGCCAGTAAGTTCGTGCTTGCCATAGCAAGTGATAATATGAGTAGTGAAGAATTAATACGTGAAGCATTAAAAAACTCTGTTAAAAAATAAACCTATACTTTAAGTTTTATAAATATTTATGTTTGATTGGATGAATAATATCGGCGATGTAACCAGCGCCGTTCAATTAGCATTAGCACCCGCTTTCCTGCTAACCGGCATGGCCGGATTACTTGGCGTAATGACAAACCGACTGGCGAGAATAATAGATCGAGGACGTTGTCTAACAGAAGACTCTTCAAAAACTACCGAGAACTTACCAGATCAAACCAAAATAGAATTACAAAGCCTTGAGCAACGCCGTAATGTCGCTAGTGCAGCAATTACAATGTGCGTGCTTTCAGCATTATTAGTCTGTTCGGTTGTTGCGGTATTCTTTTTTGAAGCCTTGCTAGACTTAAAGTTGAACTGGTTAATAGGCTTACTTTTCATGGGCGCTACAACAACTCTTGTCATTAGTCTCGCTTTCTTTCTTCGCGAAGTTCATCTCGCCACACGTGGTATTCGGATTCTTCCTATACCAGAGCAAAAAAATAAAAAAGATTAAACAATAACGTTTAATCACTTAAGTATTTGCAAAAACCCTTTAATAGACATTTAATTTCTAGTCAGAATAGAAGAAAAAACGCCAATTCCAGCCTGGATAAGCTAAATGAATAACATAAATATGTTGTTATCTGTAATTTTCCTTTTTTTATCCATGACTTTGCCATATTTAAGTAATTAAATATAAATGAAAAACCCGACTAGCTTATTCATACGTTTACAGGGAAAATAGACACCCGACATGGTCGAACCAAACGAAGTTATTTCACCCCAAAACTCAGCCGAAGATGACGTAGCTGACAATGCCCTGCGCCCGAAACGTCTACAAGACTACCTTGGGCAAAAATCTGTGCATGAACAAATGGATATTTTTATTGGCGCGGCACGTCAACGCGGCGAATCCCTCGATCACGTTTTGATATTCGGCCCGCCGGGATTAGGCAAAACAACATTAGCACACATCATTGCCAATGAAATGGGTGTGAATATGCGCCAAACATCAGGCCCGGTACTGGAACGCCCCGGTGATTTGGCCGCCTTGTTAACGAATCTTGAACCGCACGATGTACTTTTTATCGATGAAATTCATCGTCTTGGTGCCGTTGTTGAAGAAGTCCTGTATCCGGCAATGGAAGATTACCAAATTGATATTATGATTGGTGAAGGCCCTGCGGCTCGCGCAATCAAACTCGATGTGCCACCTTTTACGCTGGTCGGTGCGACAACCCGAGCCGGGCTACTGACTTCGCCGCTTCGTGATCGTTTTGGCATTGTTCAGCGCTTGGAATTTTATACCCCGAAAGAGTTAAGTCAGATTGTCACGCGTTCTGCCAATATTCTTGAGGTCGAAATAGAAGCCAAAGGTGCCGCCGAAATCGCCGCGCGCTCACGCGGCACACCGCGTATTGCCAATCGTTTATTACGTCGTGTACGCGATTATGCTCAGGTTAAAGGCGATGGCGTCATTACCGGCGAAATTTCCGCACGAGCATTGGACATGCTTAATGTTGATGCACACGGTTTTGACACGATGGATCGAAAATTATTATTGGCAATATTGCAAAAATTTGATGGCGGCCCGGTTGGCGTAGATAGCCTTGCTGCGGCAATTAGTGAGGAACGCGATACGATTGAAGACGTACTAGAACCGTATTTAATTCAACAAGGTTTTATCATGCGTACCTCAAGAGGTCGCGTAGCAACGAAAACGGCCTGGCATCACTTTGGTCTGGAAGCACCGAAAGATCTTGTACAGGCAGATGATTTATTTAACAACGCTAAAGACTAAAAGGTTTAAATACTGGTGAGTACAGAATTTAATTGTCAAATCAGGGTCTATTATGAAGATACCGATGCCGGTGGCGTTGTTTTTTATGCTAACTATTTACGTTTTATGGAACGCGCGCGAACAGAGTGGTTACGCAGCATTGGTTTTGAACATAAACAATTAATAAAAGAAAATGATTTATTATTCGCAGTGAAAAGCGTATCGATTGATTATAAAAAACCGGCAAAGCTTGATGATTTACTCAACATTTCATCATCAATACTAAAACATCGCGGTGCCAGCATTATATTTCAACAACTAATCCATAATGAAGATGATGAATTACTGACGCAAGCTGAAGTCAAGGTTGCCTGTTTGAACGCAACAACAATGAAAGCATCGCCGATGCCGGAAGAATTATTAACGGAGCTCTCTAAATGACAACCGATCATTCTATTCTTGATCTTATTCTTAATGCCAGCTTACTTGTTCAACTGGTGATGCTGACGCTCGTTGCTGCTTCAATCGTATCGTGGACCATGATCATTAATAAACGCATCATATTAAAAAAATCTAAAAAGGAAGCAGACGAATTTGAAGATCAGTTCTGGTCAGTTGAAGATCTTAGTCCTTTATTTACAAAGATTACTGCCCGGCATTATGAACCGAACGGCATGGAAAAAATATTTGAAGCCGGTTTTAAGGAATTCGCGCGTTTAAATAAACAAGAGCGTATCGATCCTGAAGGCGTACTCGATGGTTCGCAACGTGCCATGCGCATTGCTATGAATAGGGAAATGGATTATCTCGAAACCAATCTGTCTTTTCTGGCAACGGTTGGTTCGACCAGCCCTTATGTTGGTTTGTTTGGTACAGTTTGGGGGATTATGAACAGCTTCCAGGCTTTAGGCACTGTTCAACAAGCCACCATTGCAATGGTTGCGCCGGGTATTAGTGAAGCGCTGATCGCAACAGCTATGGGTTTATTTGCTGCTATTCCTGCCGTTATCGCTTACAACCGTTATTCCTACGATGTCGAACGTTTAATAAATCGTTACGATAATTTTATGGAAGAGTTTTCTTCAATATTACACAGACATGCACATTCTTAAACAAGCCGGCTGATAATGCGACAAAGAAATAAAAAACGACCGATATCAGAAATCAATGTTGTGCCATACATCGATGTTATGCTGGTATTGCTGATTATCTTCATGGTAACAGCGCCATTATTAAGTCAGGGCATTAAAGTAGACCTCCCACAAACTGCTTCTGAACCTTTGCCGCCGAATGAAAAAGAACCGGTTATTGTTAATGTCGATAAAGAAGGTAACTATTTCATTAACTATGGTGATAATCAGGATAAGCCTGTTAAGCCAGAGGTTCTAGTAAATCGCGTTAGCGCCTTATTAAAATACCAGCCGGGAATACCCGTGCTTATTGGCGGCGATGCCAATGTCCCTTATGGACAAGTCGTACAAGCTATGTCGTTACTACAAAGCGCAGGCGCGCCTTCTATCGGCATGATGACGGAACCACCTGAAAAATAATTCATGCGTGAAAACTGGTTTCTGACTTCACGGTCATTATTATTGTCTTTGGCTCTTCATCTTATTATAGGTGTTGTGCTTTTTTTCAGTTTTGATTTTACTGCGAAGCCGATAACACCGCCGAAACCAATGATAAATATTGTTAAGGCAACGGCTGTTGATAAAAATCAGGTTGATCAGGAATTAAAACGCTTAAAGGAAAAAGATGAAAAAAAGAAACAAGATGAATTAAAACGTAAAAAAGAACTCGAAAGAAAAGAAAAGGAATTAAAAAAGAAACAGGATGCTAAGAAGAAAAAGAACAGGCTCGAAAAAAAGCCGAGAAAGAGAAATTACGTTTAAAGAAACTCGAAGAAGAAAAGAAGAAAAAGGCAGCAGCAGAGAAAAAACGTAAAGAAGAAGAAGCTGAAAAGAAAAAGCGCGAAGAAGAACGCAAAAAGAAAGAAGCTGAAAAGAAAAAGGAAGCTGAAAGAAAACTTAAGGAAAAAGAAGAAGCCGAACGTAAAGCACGAGAGCAAGCGTTACAGGAGGAACTGGAAACAGAACAAAGAGCAGTACAGGAAGCAAAAGATTTATCAGAAATACAGAAGTATCAAATACGAATCGCAAGGGCAATTGAAAATAAATTCAATCGGCTTGGTTTGGAAGAAGGTTTATCTTGTGTCATCCTGATCCGAATGATTGAAGGCGGTAAAGTAGTTGAAGCATCGATTGTTCAATCAAGCGGCAATGATTTGTTTGATAAGCGTGCTGAGGATGCTGTTTATAAATCCTCGCCTTTACCGGTTCCTGATGAAACAAGACTATTTGAAAAAATGCGTAATATTAGATTCACATTTGAACCATAAGATACAATTAGGATATAACGCCAGACATGAAAACCTTATTAAAATTAATCGCCTTAAGCAGTTTATTTGTCTCCTTGCAGGCGTATGCCGTACTTGATATCAAGATTACTCAAGGCGTAGAACAATCACTGCCTATTGCTGTTATTCCTTTTGGCTGGTCACAAGCGAGTGATGTAGCTCCTATCGATCTGACATCTATTATCAGTAATGACTTAAAACGCAGTGGCCGTTTTGACGTGATGGACGAGCAAGATCTGCCACAACGCCCAACCGATTACAACGCAATTAATTTCGGTGACTGGCGCAAACTGGGCATGGAAAACATTCTGATCGGCCAACTGAGTCTAACCGACAGCGGCGATTATGATGTCAGTTTCAGACTGGTTGATATTTATAGAGGTAAACAAATAGCGGGCTTTCGTATTCCGGCCAAACCTAATCTAGTTCGCCGCGCAGCACATCAAATTAGTGATGTTGTGTTTGAGAAGCTGACAGGAATTCCCGGCGCCTTTGATACACGCGTCGCTTACATCACTGTCAATAAGCAAGAGGATAAAAGAATACATTCGCTGCAAATTGCTGATGCTGATGGTTACAACGCTCAGGTATTGCTCGAATCTCCGGAGCCTATTCTTTCTCCATCATGGTCACCGGATGGAAAAAGAATCGCTTATGTTTCCTTTGAAGGCAGGAACTCTGCTATTTATGTACAGGAAATTTTAACCGGGCAACGCGAACGTGTTTCCGGCTTTGCAGGCATTAACAGCTCGCCAGACTGGTCGCCTGATGGCAGCAAATTAGCGATGACATTATCTAAAGACGGCAATACTGAAATTTATGTTCTGGATCTGAAGACAAAATCATTGCAACGCATTACCCGGCATGGCGGCATTGACACTGAGCCGAGCTGGTCACCGAACGGACGAAAGCTAGCGTTTACTTCTAATAGAAGTGGTGGCCCGCAGATTTATGAAATAGATTTAGTCAAAGGCGGCAAGCCAAAACGCATTAGTTTTGAAGGTAAATACAATGCGCGTGCCGAATACGCACCCGACGGAAAATCAATGACACTGGTTCATGCTGTTGGCAGTTCATATCGAATTGGTCTGCTTGATTTAAAAAGCGGCTATATCGATGTATTAACGGATGCCCGTCTTGATGAGTCACCCAGTTTTGCACCGAACGGGGGCATGATTATCTATGCCACGACTGGAGTCCGCGGTGGACAGCTTGCTGCTGTTTCAACAGATGGCCGTATTCATCAACGCCTCGGTTTACAACAGGGCGATGTACGTGAACCGGCCTGGAGCCCTTTTTTAAAGTAAGCCACTTTATAAGACTTACTTATGAATGTTATGCTGTTTAATTGAAAGTGGAAAAAATGCTGATAAGGAGAAAAATTATGTCTTTGCGTCTATTACTCGTATTAAGTTTAGCCAGCCTGCTTTTTGGCTGTAGCAGTGATCAAGTAAAAGAAGATAAATCTGTTGAAGTTGAAGATCTAGGCACCAGTGCTTCGGCCAGTGTGGATAGTTCTGAAGAAAATGGCGCCCAAGCTTATGGCACTGAAGACGGCTCCACCTCCATGTTTGCACTTGATGATCCCCAGAGCCCCTTATCAGTTCGCATCATTTATTTTGAATACAATAGTGATGAAATTCGTTCTGAGTATCGCTCAACAATAGAAGCGCATGCGGCCTATCTTAGCCAAAACCCGAATACGACAATTACATTAGAAGGACATGCTGACGAACGCGGTTCTCGTGAATACAATCTGGCCCTCGGTGAAAGCCGCGCATTGTCTATTAAACAACAGCTATTAATACTTGGCGCTTCTTCCAGTCAAGTTCGCTTGGTTAGTTATGGCGAAGAACGTCCGGCTGTAGATGGGCATGACGAAGCGGCATGGCAGCAGAACCGACGTGTTGAAATACTATATTAATTTTTTAATGGATTTATATGCGATTTATTATTTTATTAACTATTAGCTTTGTCTTTAATACTGCTCTTGCTGAAGAGGCAGATACAACAGAAAACAAAGTTCCTGCTTTTGAGCCTATTACCGGGGACTATAATGCACGCCTCGAAAAAGTTGAAAAAGCTGTCAATAACAACGCATTACTGGATATGCTTGATCTGCTTGAATCATTAAAAACAGAAGTCAGCAGCTTACGTGGAGAGATTGAAGTACAAACTCATACAATAGAACAATTAAAACAAAAACAACGTGAACTCTATACTGATGTCGACAATCGTTTGCAGCGTGTTGAAAATAATGGCGCAACAAACTCAGGTACACTAACGACAAGCAAAGACACAGAAATAACACCTGCTTTTGAAAATACAGAATCAGCGAATGAAGAATCATCAGAAGTTTTAGAAATAGCTGACTCAACTAATGATGCTACAAAAGCACCTGATCCGGCAAAAGCTGAAGCTGCTTACCAAAAGGCATTCAAGCTACTTAAAGATTCTCGTTATGACCAGGCGCTTATTGCTTTTAAGTCTTTCTTAAATGATTACCCGACAAACCCTTTTTCAGATAATGCACAGTATTGGCTTGCTGAAACTAACTATGTAATGCAAAAGTACGAACTTGCTATTAATGAATATCAAGCTTTACTTAATACTTACCCTGATAGCAAAAAAGTATCTCATGCATTATTAAAAATTGGTTACAGTTATGCAGAACTGGGAAATGAATCAGATGCAAAAAAGACGCTGGAAGAAGTAAAAGCACAATACCCTGGAACAACAGCAGCCAGGCTAGCTACCGAGCGTTTAAGAAAAATAGGTTCTGAAGAAGAGTCGAACACTTAAAAATGCAAACTCGCGCTCAACCTGACTCTTCGGCGCAAAAAAAAACTCCGACTGAGCTACGCATTAATGAAATCTTTTTTTCTCTTCAAGGCGAATCAACAAAGATTGGCTTGCCGACCATATTTATTCGTTTAACAGGCTGTCCATTACGCTGCCAGTATTGTGATACGGAATATGCTTTTCATGACGGCGAAAAAATGTCTATTGATAATATTATCAGTGACATCAGCCAGTACCGCACTAAACATGTAACAGTAACGGGTGGCGAACCTTTAGCACAGCGTGCTTGTCATGAGTTACTGACACGACTTTGCGATGAGGGTTACCTGGTGTCTCTAGAAACAAGCGGTGCAATTGATATTGTCAACGTTGATAAACGCGTTATGAAAGTCGTTGATATCAAAACGCCCGCTTCTGAAGAAGAAAGCAAAAACAAATTTGGAAACCTAAAACATCTTAATATAACTGATCAATTAAAGTTTGTTATTTGTAATCAGGCAGACTATGAGTGGTCAAAACAAATATTAAATGATATGAACTTAACGGATTATTGCGAAGTTCTTTTTTCACCCGAACACACAACACTAAATGCGACAGATTTAGCAGACTGGATTCTTAAAGATAACTTAAACGTGCGTATGCAATTACAACTTCACAAATACCTTTGGGGTAATGGCCCGGGCAAATAGGTACAAAATGGAAATTTTTCCCGCTAACTTCGTTGTAGCGTTTCTTCAAATGCTCACCTACCATTTCGTAAACTCCGCTTCTCAAAAATACGACGCCTCGTTATCAGAAAAAACTTCTCATTCTTGGATTAAATATAATGACGAACTTTAATAAAGCGATTGTTCTCGTATCAGGTGGACTGGACTCGACGACTACACTTGCTATTGCAAAAGATCTGGGCTTCGATTGTTATGCTTTGAGTTTTAATTACGGCCAACGCCATATCAGTGAAATAAATGCTGCTAAAAAAATAGCAAAATCTTTTAATGTAAAAGATCATAAAGTTATTTCTCTCGACATGGGACAAATTGGTGGCTCGGCATTAACTGATACAGCCATTGATGTACCGGAAGATGATATTTCAGAAGGCATACCCGTTACCTATGTGCCTGCACGTAACACTATATTTTTATCTTATGCATTAGCCTGGGCTGAAGTCATTGATGCGAGTGATATCTTTATTGGCGTTAATGCCGTTGATTACTCTGGCTATCCAGATTGTCGTCCTGAGTTTATTAAAGCCTACGAACAATTAGCAACACTGGCAACGAAAGCAGGAGTCGAGGGAGCTGCTTTTAATATACACACACCGTTAATAGAATTATCAAAAGCTGACATCATAAAAAAAGGTGACTCACTAAATATTAATTATGCGCTAACAGTATCCTGTTACCAAGCAGACGAGGAAGGTCGAGCCTGTGGACATTGCGATTCCTGCCGTTTTAGAAGAGAAGGCTTTGCAGCAGCAAACTTGACCGATCCAACTGCTTACAAATAAAATGTTCTATAGAAAAGCAAACCATTAATGAGGAACCTTTCCTCATTAACATACTGTTAGTTCTACAACACAAAAGAATTTTATGGATCAAATATTATCAATAAATGGTTATTCCTAGACTGGATGAGATAGTAATTAACCTAACAGCTTTTCATTTATAAAAGCTTGCTTAAGAAGTTCAAGCTATAGTTAATAAGCCATTTGAGCTTGCTGAAGGTTTTGAAAACCACATGGCTTCGATAAATAAAGAACATCACATTAAACGTATATTGCAATCAGGTGAACCTATGACAAATTTGAATGAAGCGATGGAAGAAATTAAATTGTTAAACCAATTTGATCTTGGTTCGACAGCTAACGGTATAAAAGTTCATTCGCACGAGGCTTCTAAAGAAGCAGTAGCTGCTGCTACCCGTCTTTTTGAAAAAGGCTTAACGGATCATGTTGATGGTGGCTATCTTACTGACAGAGGACTAGTCGCAGCGGATCATGCGCAAAGCTTATTAAGACTATTATCGAAATAACTCCGAGTGGAGTGCTTTATTACAAACTTAAAGTTAATTAATAGAACTATAGTAGCTCGATTTTCTAGCCGATGGGGCAAACCAGGCAACTTTTTGTGTTTCCACTAGGCGAATATAATTGAAATAACGTGTGCGAATTTCGCGGACATAAACGACAGTTTGTCCACAACGGCAATAACGTACTTGTTCACCATCTTTCATAAACGGTTTTGCCAATTCAAGCATAGCAAGCTCAACATTATCGAACCATTGATCCTTATCCAGTCCCATTTTTTCTGCTAGTGCTCGTGCGCGCTTAACACGGCCATAGCCGGCATTATAAGAAGCAAGTGTAAACCAGATACGATCTTCTAATAATAAGTCTTCTTCAAACTTTCCTCTTAAATAATTCAGGTAACGTATGCCTGCATTAATACTGCTTTCTGCATTACTGGTATCGCTGACACCCATTAACTCAGCTGTTGCTGGAATTAGTTGCATTAAACCTTCTGCTCCAGCATAGGAATATGCTGTTGGGTTAAATTGACTTTCCTGAAACATCAACGCTGTTATCAAGCGCCAATCAAAACCATATTCTTCAGAATAACTTTTTGTAACATCATCGTAAGGTGAGATTGAGTCAACCTGTGTAACTCGCCTATTTGAACTTTCAATTTTTCTCTGCTCAAAATATTTAGCATGCAACACATTGTAAGTAGCGCTTCGGTATTCATTTTCTATAAATAAATTTAAAGCATTCGTTAATTGCTGATCACGACTTCTAACCGCCCAACGATGTGCCAAAGGTTCAGATAAAATGAGTTTTGCACCCAGACCAACATTTTTTGTATAAGTCTGGCTTAGTTGATGGTTACCTACAACAGATAAGTCATACATGCCTAAAGCAACCATTAGCAGAGTGCCTTCCATGTTAACAGTAGTATCAGCTTTTACGAGTTCGAACCCCATGCCCTGCTGTTTTAACTGCAACATATAATCCCAATATGGACTATCTTCGGCCAACGTAATTCTTCTACCTTCCAGATCACGAATATCAACAATTAACTCTTCTGAATTACGACCAACTATAACAGGACTTGCGTAATGATAAGGAGAGGTAAACTGTATAGTCTCGCCAGTATTAATCAGGCTGCTGGGTAACGATGCGGCAATGACATCACCCTTTCCTTCTTTAAGAAGTTGTAACATTTCTTCTGGTGAATTTGCCAAAACAACATCAACACGCAGCAAGTGTTTAGAAGCAAACTGACTTAATAATTCATATTCAAACCCACGTAGCTTACCTTTATGAAGATAATAGTGTGAAGGGTTTGCTGTAGTAATAACCCGCAAGATACCGCGTTCTTTAATTAAAGACAGATCTTCAAAATAGGTCGGCGCGATACTATGTGTCAGATACTGCTGATTTAGATATTGATTCAGGCTTTTATGTAATTGCTCTGAATCCTTTCTAATAGCCCAGGCCATATTTCGTTGTTCAGACAAACTAAAGTTAGCTTGAAGTTCTGTATTCAATGGTAAATACGTATCGAGAAACAAACTATCGACAACGGCCAGATCATATTCACCGCTCTTTACTTTTCCCATAGCTTCCTGAGAAGAGAGATCAGAAGGGATTTCCTGTAATTGCAAACCCGTGTGCGATTCAGCAAGCTCAAGTAAAGTATTCCAGACAGGAGAAAATTTATAAGCGGCAAGTTGTCTGCCGGCCAAATCTTCAATACGCCTGATTCGACTACTATCAGTACGTTCAACAATTTTATACGCAGCATTCGCCCCAGGATGACTAAAACTTACCTGACCTTGAATACTAGCTGAAAGACTTTGATCTTGAGCAACAATAATATCGCCACGACCTTTTACTAATTCGGGCAATAACTCCCAATCATTTTCAACATAGATCCAATCAAGGTTCAGATCATTGATATTTGCAAACTCTTCGATTAGCTGGAGTTCTTTTTGACTAATGGTGCAACCATTCTTTTTCTTTGCAGGAGAACGCGCAGATTACCTCGCTCTATAATGGCCTCTAAATCTTGTGAGCTTTGCAGAGAAACTTTGTTGTTACTGCTTATGCTATGCGCATCGCTGATAGGCATTAGGCAACTTTCAACTTCTACTGGTTTTTCACTCGCATAAGCTGACGCTGACAAAATCGATGCCAGTAGCAGGGCTTTTGTAAAACAGCCGATTGTGGGCGAATGATTTACCATTAAATTCAAACCAAGTTGTATTAAATTAACGACAAAACCTCTGAGTTTGGCGCGAACTATACCCGTTTAAGCATGGATATTCTATATATGGTGGTTAAAATAATTAGAACTACAAGATGTAGGATGCAGCTTAATCATGACGGAAACCGTATCACGCTGCATGTTGCAACGCAACAATATGACAATATCCGTCACAAATAATTCAATTAATGAGACTTGCTTTCGGATAAGTTTGTTAGCGATTACTTTCTTTATAAGCTTTACTAGAATTAAGCTCCTTAAGACGCATAGGTGTTCCAATGTCTGACCATTCGCCTGTAAAGTATTGGCCGCCAAGGCATTTTCTCTCTGCCGCCTTATGTAGAAGAGGGGCAAGAGGTGCGCGGCCCGGGTTATAATCTTCAAAAAAATGTGGATGGAAAATACTGATGCCGCTGTAAGTTAGCTTTTTAGTTCCTTGCTGCAAAACACGCCCGTTTTCCAGAAAGAAATCGCCTTTTAAATTATGAGCAGGATTATCAACGAGTACTAAATGGGCATCGTAGTCAGGGTCTTCGGGTAAAGAGCTGTAATCAAAATCAGTAAAGATATCGGCATTAGTCACAATGAAAGGATCATCCCCTAATAAAGGTAGAGCCTGAATTATACCTCCTGCTGTTTCTAATATATTTTCACCTTCATCAGAATAAACAATATCAACACCAAGATGACTACCTGTTCCCAGTTCATATTGGATCTGTTCACCCAGATGCCCTGTATTGATTACCAGTTCTCTAACACCGGCTAATTCCAGTGCTTCTATCTGATAAACAATAAGGGCTTTGCCGTTCACTTCCAGTAATGGTTTTGGAATGCTATCAGTTAAAGGGCGCATTCGCTCACCGCGACCTGCTGCCAGAATCATCGCTCTCATTTAGATACTTGCTCCAGGCCAGGTAAAACTTTTTCTTCTATCAAGGCACATAAATGAGATAGTTCTTCATAATCATTTTTAAGATCGACTATATAAGAAAGCGTGCGTGGCACATCATTCAGAAAAGAATGCTTACCGTCTCGAAGTGATAAACGAGCGAAAATACCGCTAGCCTTTAGGTGGCGCTGAACCCCCATTAAATCAAACCAGCGTTGAAATGTTTGCCGATCTATTTCTGTTTCGTTTTCTGACAGTTGTTGCAGATAAATATCTACCCAACGTTTTATTTCCTGTTTAGGCCACTTGATATAGCAATCCTTTAATAAAGAAACGAGGTCATAACTCATCGGGCCACTCACCGCATCCTGATAGTCAATTACGCCCGGATTATTTGTTTTGGTAATCATCAAATTTCTTGAATGAAAGTCTCTGTGCACAAAAACTTGGGGTTGCTGCAAGGCATTTTCAACCAACAAGGTAAATACAGTATTAATAGATGCTGTTTCTTCATTACTTAGGTCGATTTGTAAATACTTTGCTAACAACCATTCGGTAAACAGCCTCATTTCACGACGTAATAATGCTTCATCATAAACGGGAATATCCCTTGTTTCTGTTTTAGACTGCACCGTTACCAGTGACTTAATCGCATCGGAATAAAGTCGATCTACGCTATTTGAATTTAATTCATCCAGATAGAGCGTATCGCCAAAATCATCCAATACTAAAAAACCTTGTCTCAAGTCCATATGGTGAATAACGGGTACATTAATACCGCTGGCTAATAAAGTTTTGCTTATCTGGACAAATGGATAGCAATCTTCTTCCGGTGGCGGCGCATCCATGACAATAAGGCTTTTATCTTGTAGAAAAAGACGATGATATGAACGAAAACTAGCATCCTCTGAAGCAGGTTTTAACTCAAAGTCCTGAGTCTCCATCACTTCACTCAACCAGTTTTTTAATAAATTGTAACGATCAGACATGAAATTCTATAAATTAAAGGATTATTTACAGTTTATGTTTTTTTCTGATTCAGGTAAAAACTAAAACAACGCTAACTACTCAGAATCGATTTATTCTGGCATCATCAGAATAATTAAATTTTTTGGGGAAAAACTAGCTAATGCTGGTTGCGTGTTTATTCATTCTTATTGGCTTTGTTTTACTAATCTACGGCGCGGATGTTTTTGTCGAAGGCGCAGCCAATATCGCACGCCAGCTAGGCATGCCGCCCCTTATTATTGGTTTAACCGTTGTCGGTTTTGCCACCTCTGCCCCTGAAATTATTGTTGGTTCAGTTTCAGCCTGGCAAGACAAAACATCGATTGCGATTGGGAATGCGCTCGGTTCAAATATTACCAATGTTGGTCTGGTATTAGGTTTAAGTATTTTAATCATCCCAATTACCATCGCATCAAATACGATTAAAAAAGAATATGGACTAATGCTTGCGGCTCTTATTATTGCTTTGTTAGTCATGATAGACGGTCATTTAAGCCGACTGGACGCATCTATACTGCTTGTTTCCCTTGTTATTACTCTCGGTTGGATTATATGGATGGCGAAACAAAGCTCAGCTAGCGATCCCCTTACCAGTGAATTCGCTCATGAGTTCTCGGATGAAGCGGGCAAAGCTGATCCATTAGGCAAAGCGTTTGCAAAGCTATTATTTGGCCTGATTGTTCTACTAATTGGCGCAGAATTACTGGTTCGTGGCGGTATATTTATTGCCGAGTATTTTGGTGTGCCTGATCTTGTTATCGGCCTAACCATTGTCGCTATTGGCACCAGTTTGCCTGAACTTGCTGCGTCTATAGTCAGCTTAAAAAAGGGTGAGGCAGATATTGCGGTTGGTAATATTATCGGTTCTAACATGTTTAACATGTTAGCTGTATTGAGCATACCAGCGCTAATTAACCCGGACAGCTTTTTGCCAGAAGTATTGAGTCGGGATTTTCCGGCAATGATATTACTAAGTTTACTACTGGGTATTATGGTATTTGCTTCAAGCAAAGGTAAACTAACACGGCTCGAAGGCGGAATATTATTGTTTTTCTTTATCACTTACCAATATGTGTTATTTTCACAAAGCGTTGCCACCGCATAAAACAATTTATGAATGAATTAAGCTCGGACAAACTAAAAGCGCTTGCAAAAGCGGTTATTGAAACAGAACAATCTGCCATTGAGGCATTAGCTGAACGAATAGATGATAAGTTTGTTAATGCTTGTAATGCTATTTTGCAATGTGAAGGACGAGTTGTTGTTATCGGCATGGGTAAATCAGGCCATATAGGCAATAAGATTGCTGCCACATTAGCCAGCACAGGCACGCCTGCATTTTTTGTACACCCTGGCGAAGCCAGTCATGGCGACTCTGGCATGATTACCAGCAAAGATATTGTTATGGTTTTATCTAATTCGGGAGAAACGGATGAAGTCGTGGCTTTATTACCCGTTATTAAAAGATTAAATACACCCATGGTTTCTTTGACGGGTAATGTCAATTCAACACTGGCTAAATCAGCAACCGTCAATATAGATGTTAGCGTTAGTAAAGAAGCCTGCCCTCTAGGCCTTGCGCCAACAGCCAGCACAACAGCGACACTTGCTATGGGCGATGCAATAGCCATAGCACTACTTGAGGCGCGTGGTTTTGGTGAAGACGACTTTGCCTTATCTCATCCTGGCGGAGCATTAGGCCGCCGCCTGTTATTGCATGTTAGTGATATCATGCATACTGGGAAAGGTATTCCAAAAGTTTCAGAAGGTGCGCTGCTTAGTGAAGCACTAATTGAAATGTCTGCAAAAGGCCTAGGCGCGACAACCATTGTTGATAAAGACGAAAATATTCTAGGCATATTTACAGATGGTGATTTACGTCGCGCGCTTGACTCAAGTATTGATGTAAAAGCCTGCCATGTTAAAGACGTCATGACAAAGAATGGCAAAACCATCAAACCAGATTCACTTGCTGCATCAGCTCTGGCATTAATGGAGTCACACAGTATCAATGCATTGGTTGTTGTTGATGACAATAATAAACTAGCCGGCATATTAAACATGCATGATCTATTAAGAGCCAAGGTAGTCTGATGAGTGAAAAAGAATTATTAGAAAAAGCAGCCAATATTAAACTAGCGGTGTTTGATGTTGATGGCGTGCTGACGAATGGCCAGCTTATTCTTAGCGAAAGCGGCGATGAGTATAAAGCGTTTCATGTCAGAGACGGTCATGGCTTGGTTATGCTGCTGGAAAGCGGCTGTCACATTGCGGTTATTACTGCACGCTCTTCAAATATCGTTGCTGAACGAATGGCCTCACTGGGTATCAGATATGTTTATCAAGGAGAAAAAGATAAAGGAGCAAGATTAATGTCGCTTATTGATGAACTCGGTATCCAACGAGAACAAGTTGCCTATACCGGCGATGATGTTATTGATTTGCCGGCAATGACAAAAGTCGGTTTACCCATTGCTGTAGCTGATGCCAGACCCGAGGTTAAAGAATATGCCGATTGGGTTACTAAAGAACGAGGAGGGCAAGGCGCAGCAAGAGAAGTCTGCGAACTTATAATGAAAGCACAAGGCAAATTTGACGCTAAAATCAAAGCCTATCTTTCCTGAAGTTACCTGGATAAGCATTAAATGTTCACAGGCAGATGGAAGTTAGCATTAATACTGGTTGTTATTGCCGGTATTAGCTATTGGGCATTAGATAAATTAGCCGAAGATGATCTAACTAAACTGAGTAAACTTGCACATTATCCCGACTATTATATGGAAAACTTTACAACCATCACCATGAACAGGATGGCAAGCCAAAAAACAGACTGTATGCAGACTATATGGCACATTACCCTGATGACAATACATCGGAATTACACCAACCTGAACTGGAAATTTTTCGTGAAAATAAACAACCCATCAATGTGAGATCTGACCTAGGCTGGGTTACTTCTAATAATGAAGTCATTTTATTAAAAGGAAATGTTTATTTACATCAAAATGATGATGATGGAAAACTAAAAACAGAATTGTTGGCAGAAGATGCAAAAGTACTGGTTGGTGAAAAATACGCTGAAACGGATAATCCGACAACATTGATTAGCAAAAAATCAACAACGACTTCTGTAGGCATGCGCGCCTATTTGCAAGAACAACGACTGGAGTTTTTGAGTAATGTACGAACCACAATTGAATCGAGTACACAGCCAAGTGAATAAACTATTTAAATACTTATTAGGCACTGTTTTCATCATTATGTTGAATAACGCCTTTGCGTTGTCGACAGACAAGGAAAAGGATATCGAGATTGAAGCTGACTCGGCTGAAATGGATGATTTAAAAGGTATCACTATTTACCGGGGAGATGTTATCGTTGTTCAGGGTAGTATCCGCATGACCGGACACACCATGACAGTTCATTTTGATGACAATGGCGATATGGAACTGGTCATTATGCAGGGCACACCAGCTACATACCGACAATTACCAGACAACAGTAAAAACTATGATGAAGCCGAAGCACTACAAATGGAGTATTATGCCTTAAAGGATTACATTATCCTGAAAGAAAAAGCACTGGTAACAAAACCAGATGGCTCAACAATGAGCGGAAAACGTATAGACTATGACACGGCATTAAGTAAAGTAATAGCAAAAGGCTCAACCACAACAGCAAAAAGTGATAAAGACAAGACCGATAAGAAAAAAGACGGCCGAATCAGAATAACGATTAAAAAGAAAAAACAAGAATAAAGTTCAGACAGTATCTATAATTTTAAAAGGATAATTTTGTAAAGCGACCAATTAGTGAACATCACTGATTTATTTTCTAACACATTTCATGAGTATTTTATCAGCACGCCATTTATCCAAAAGCTATCGCTCCAGAAAGGTAGTCTCAGATGTTAGTCTGACTGTTCAAAGTGGCGAAACTATTGGCTTACTTGGCGCCAATGGTGCCGGTAAAACAACCAGCTTTTATATGATTGTCGGTCTGGTGCCATCTGATAATGGCACAATCCACCTCGACAATCGTGAAATCAGCCGTTTATCCATGGACGAACGTTCTCATCTCGGCCTCGGTTATTTACCTCAAGAAGCATCCGTGTTCAGAAAATTGACAGTTGAAGAAAATATTATGGCGATTCTTGAAACACGCTTGCCCGATAACCCGGAAAAAGCCAAGCAACGTCTAGAATTATTGATGCAAGAGTTCCACATCACTCATCTCAGAGATAATTTGGGCATGAGCCTGTCGGGAGGAGAACGCCGGAGACTGGAAATTGCCCGAGCATTAGCCTCCGAACCGCGTTTTTTGTTGTTGGATGAACCGTTTGCAGGCATAGACCCTATATCAATCAATGATATACAACGGCTTATCCATCGCCTTTGTGATCATGGGATCGGCATATTAATCACCGATCATAATGTCCGCGAAACATTAGGAATCTGTGATCGCGCCTATGTTGTGCATGATGGCAAGATTCTTGCCGAAGGAACTACAGAGCAACTTTTAAACAACGAACAAGTTAGGGAAGTCTACTTAGGAGACGAATTTTCACTTTGAATATTTAGTTTTTTGGCCTTACACCAAAAACCAAATTTTAAGTTACACTTATTAATATGAAAGCTTCTTTACAATTAAAACTGGGTCAAAGCCTGACAATGACACCCCAATTGCAACAAGCTATTCGTTTGTTGCAATTATCCAGCATGGAATTACAAACAGAAATTCAAGACGCCCTTGAATCCAATATGATGCTGGAAGTAGATGAAGACACGGCATCTTCTGAAGATAGCAATGCAACAAAAAGTGAAGAGGTAAAAAATAAAAAGGAAAGCGAAGATCAATCCGATCAAACCACTGAAATGAATCAGGAAACTCTGCCAGACGAATTAGCTGTTGATAGTGGCTGGGAAGATGTATTTGATAATACCAGTAGTTACACAAAAGGCAGTTCTGAAAACACTTATGATGGCTTTGAAAATCAGGACACAAGCAAAAAAACCTTACATGAACACCTGCATTGGCAACTAAATTTAACGCCAACATCCGATACCGATAAAGTTATTGCCATGGCGATTATCGATTCTCTTGACGACGATGGTTATTTAACTGAATCACTAGAAGAAATTCTTGCCACTATAGATGACAATGACCTAGAAGAAGAGGTTGGTGTAGAAGAAATCGAAGCAGTATTAAGAATGGTTCAGGCGATGGATCCAGCGGGCGTTGGCTCAAGAGACATTAAAGAATGCTTAATACTACAGTTGAATCAATGTGATATTGATGTGCATCGTCTGGATGAGGCAAAAAAACTGGTACAAAACTATCTTGACCTCCTTGCCAGCCATGATTACAACCAGCTTATGCGTAAAATGAAATTGGATAAAGCAGAACTAACAGAAGTTGTTGCTTTAATTCAATCAATGAACCCTAGACCCGGCAACACTGTCAGTGAAGCACATACTGAATACGTTGTCCCAGATGTTTACGTTAAAAAAGAAAAAGGCGTATGGAAGGTAGAATTAAATACGGACTCCATGCCTAGCCTGAAAATAAATTCTGCTTATGCGAATATGATACGCCGCGCTGATAATAGCGAAGACAATAACTCGCTAAAATCTCATTTGCAGGAGGCGCGCTGGTTTATTAAAAGCCTTCGGAGCCGCAGTGAAACATTACTTCGCGTTGCAAGTTGTATTGTAGAAAGACAGCGCGCATTCTTGGATTATGGTGAAGAAGCCATGAAGCCTTTAGTCCTACATGACGTTGCTGAAACATTGGGCATGCATGAGTCAACTATTTCACGAGTCACAACCCGCAAATATATGCATACTCCGCGTGGTATATTTGAATTAAAATACTTTTTCTCAAGTCATGTTAGCACCAGTTACGGTGGAGCTTGTTCATCAACGGCAATTCGAGCATTAATTAAAAAACTCATTAGCGCAGAAACACCGGATAAACCTTTAAGCGATAACAAAATTGCAGCCGTACTTGAAGAACAAGGGATAAATGTTGCAAGACGTACCGTAGCCAAGTACAGAGAAGCAATGGCGATACCGCCTTCAAATGAACGTAAAAGACTGGCTTAAATAATTATAACAACTTAATTAAGGAGGCATTATGCAAATCGATGTAACCGGTAGACATGTTGATGTTACGGACTCATTAAAAGCCTACGTAGAAAATAAATTCCAAAAACTCGAAAGACATTTCGAGCATATTAACAATACGCACGTTATATTAAGTGTAGAAAAAGAGCGCCAGAAAGCTGAAGCAACAGTACATGTTAATCGCGGCAATCTCTTTGCTGACAATGAGCAAGAAGATATGTACGCCGCTATTGATGGCCTAATAGACAAGCTTGATCGACAGCTAAAAAACATAAAGAAAAATTAAAAGATCACCATCGAGGAGAAAGCGGATTAAAAGATCAGGATCTCGATTAAGCTCTTCTAGCCTTTACTGTCAGTAACAAAAGAATGAATATTTCAGATATTTTATCACCTGAATGTGTGTTTCCTGGCATGGACTGCCATAGTAAAAAGGATGCTTTAGACACACTGGCAAAAACCATTGCCAATTCAGATCACTCAACCTCGCAAACAGAAGTATTTGAATGCCTTATCGCCAGAGAACGGCTGGGCAGCACCGGGCTTGGGAATGGTATTGCCATACCACATGGCAGATTAAAAAACGGAAAAAAAACACTGGCTGCATTTATTCAGCTTGAATCAGCAATTGATTATGATGCTGTAGATAATGCGCCGGTTGATTTGCTTTTTGCTTTAATTGTTCCGGAAGACTCAACAGAAGAACATCTTCAAACACTGGCTAAGCTAGCTGAAAAGTTTAGCAACACAACCACTCTTCATAAACTTCGACAATCAGGCTCATCAGCTGAAATGTATTCTATTTTGACAGGGTGATCCTATGGCAGGGCCTACTAACCAGTTAAGCGTAGAAGAACTTTTTAATATTCATCGTGACAAGCTGGAGCTTGAGTGGATAGCAGGCCAAGATGGAAAAAAGCGAACCTTTGCCTGTGAAGAAGAACAAAACAACCAGAAAGATTCAAACAACGTTTCATTAATTGGCTACCTGAACCCAGTTCACTCTCACCAAATTCAAGTTATTAGTAAAGTTGAAATCGAATACCTTGAAGGATTAAGGGATGTTTCCATGCAGGATGCTATATCACAGTTATTTAATAGCAAACCTGTTTGTGTGATTGTTACCGATGGCAGCGACATTCCAGCACTGTTAAAACAAAAAAGCGATGAAAATCACATTGCACTATTTTCATCGAAAAAAAATAGCAGTAAGTTAGCCGATATCCTGCATTATTTTTTAACCGGCATTTCCGCCAAAATGTTAACCATACATGGTGTTTACATGGAAGTAATGGCAATAGGCGTCTTAATTACCGGACCAAGCGGCATAGGAAAAAGCGAACTTGCATTGGAATTAATCTCACGAGGTCATCGCCTAATTGCAGACGACGCACCCTTATTTTCCAAAATTGCACCCGATATTATTACTGGTACCTGCCCAATAACACTACAGGATTTTCTAGAAGTCCGGGGGCTAGGCATTATAAATGTACGTGAATTATTTGGTGACAGTGCTATTAAGAAAAATAAATATCTTAAGCTAATTGTTAACCTTGAACCGATGAGCACAAAAGATCTCTTAAGCATGGACAGACTGGAAGGCAGTTATAAAACAAGAAACGTTCTCGACATGGACATTTCTCAAATAACATTGCCAGTTGCTTCTGGTCGTAACCTGGCCGTCATGCTGGAATGTGCTGCGCGTAATCATATTTTACGCGAGGGAGGCTATAACGCCCCTGAGATTTTTGCCAGACGACAACTAAAACTAATGAACGCAGGTGAAAAATGAATCCGAAACGTCGCCTCATTATTGTCAGCGGGATTTCAGGTGCAGGCAAAACAGTTGTGCTAAATACACTGGAAGATCTATCTTTCTATACCATCGATAATTTACCCGTTAGCTTGCTCAACACCTTGATAGAACAGTTTTCAGAAGAAAACAACACTTTGGCGAAACATATTGCCATTGGTATTGATGCACGTAACACCCTCGAAGATTTTTCTTTTCTGCCGGAAACGATTAAAAAGCTGGAAGATAAAAATATTCCATCGGAATTAATTTTTATAGAAGCAAACGATGATGTTTTAACCAGACGTTTTAGTGAAACCAGAAGAAACCATCCGCTTTCTTCAGAAATAGTTTCACTAACCGATGCAATTCAACAGGAAAGAAACATTATTGGGCCACTCGCAGAAGCATCTGATTTACGTATAGACACCAGCTATATGCAGCTTCATGAATTACGTAATATTGTTCGACAGCGTATAGATCAGCGCAAAAACACCAAGCTCTCTTTGCAGTTCATGTCTTTCGGTTTTAAAAATGGCTTGCCTAAAGATGCGGACTTTATATTTGATTTGCGTTGCTTACCTAACCCTTACTGGAATAAAGACTTAAGAAAGTATTCAGGGAAAGAACAGCCCGTTATTGAGTTTTTATCAAAACAAAATGATGTTATTGAGATGATGAATGATCTTGAGCAATTTCTTAACCGCTGGATACCGAGTTTCGAAGCAGATAATCGGAGCTATTTAAGTATTGCGTTTGGCTGCACAGGCGGTCATCATCGTTCTGTGTTTTTTGTTGAACAACTTGCAAATAAATTTAATAACTTAGAAAAAAAGGTCATGATAAGGCATCGAGATTTATAATTATGAGTGTAGGACTATTAATAATAACTCACGATGGCATAGGCAGCTCTATGCTCGATGCAATAAACCATATGATAGAAAACAGCCCATTGAAAGTGCGGTTTCTATCTACCAGTCGTGAATGTGATCCGGATGAATTGCTTAAAACGGCAAATGAATACTTTGACGCCATTGATGATGGCGATGGCATGCTAGTTTTAACCGATCTAATCGGATCAACACCGAGTAATATTGCATGCCGCCTCAACATACATGATAAAGTAAATATAATTACCGGCATTAACTTGTCGATGTTAATCCGTTTGTTTAATTATCCAGAACTGGGTTTAAACGAATTAACGAGGAAAGCCTATAGCGGCGGCATTGATGGCATTACTATTTCTCAAGGTGATAAAAAATGTACCAAAAAGAAATAACAATAATTAACAAGTTAGGTTTACACGCAAGAGCGGCAGCGAAATTTGTTAAGACGGCTTCTGCTTTTCCTTGTGAAATTACTGTTCATGTTGGTCATAAAGAGGTTAGCGGCAAAAGCATTATGGGCATCATGATGCTTGCAGCAGGTAAAGGATCAACGATTGAAGTAAAAACGGCTGGCCCAAAAGAAGGTGCAGCTATGACAGCGCTTGAAGACCTAATCAATGACAAGTTTGGAGAAGACGAGTGACGATCTCGCTACAAGGCGTTAGTGTTTCTCGTGGGATTGCCATTGGCCAAGTTCACATTATTCAACACGATCAGCTTGATGTTCGTGAATACAGTATTCGTAATTCACAACTTACCCATGAACTTTCGCGCTTTAATGATGCTATCGCAAATGCTCGCCAACAATTAAGAGCCATACGAGATCATATACCAACTTCAACTTCCGTCGACATAGCGGCATTCATCGATACACATTTATTAATGCTTGAAGATAATGCCTTAACAGAAGAACCCAAACGCATAATAAAAGAACGCTTATGCAATGCTGAATGGGCGCTTAAGTTACAGCGTGATGCACTGGTTAATGTTTTTGATGAA
The DNA here is from genome assembly GCA_038142205.1 of Pseudomonadota bacterium. Taxonomy (GTDB): domain Bacteria; phylum Pseudomonadota; class Gammaproteobacteria; order Eutrophobiales; family Eutrophobiaceae; genus UBA7359. Next base: position 2,281,798 of record JAYQJO010000001.1, read on the forward strand.
ATGGAAGACGCTTATTTAAGTACGCGCCGCGATGATGTCAATCATGTTGTTAATCGGATTTTACGCATTCTGCTTAATGAAAAACCTTTGCTGCACGAAGTGCCTGACGATCATTTAAAAAACAAAATTATTATTGCTGATGATCTAATGCCGGCTGATACAGTATTAATGCAGCATTACGGTATTGCCGCATTTGCTACCGAGTTTGGCGGCCCGACTTCACATACAGCCATTCTTGCAAGAAGTCTGGGTATTCCCGCGATAATTGGCTTACATAATGCCCATCGCTTCATTAAAAACAATGACTTTGCCATTATTGATGGCGCTTCCGGCACCGTACTCATCAATCCGGATAAAAAAGTCCAGCTTTTTTATGAGAAGAAACAAAAAGAAGTAAAACGTTATTACTCTTCTCTAAGTAAGCTGAAAAATGCACCAACAAAATCAACGGACAACGTTCCTGTTAAATTAATGGCTAATATTGAGTTACCCAAGGATTTTGAGACTGTAAGAAATGTTGGCGCAAAGGGCGTAGGGCTATATCGAACAGAATTCCTTTATATGAACCGCGATGCCCCTCCAGATGAAGAAGAGCACTTTGAAACCTATATGGCCGTACTTAAAGCCTTACGTGGTTTGCCCTTAACTATTCGCACACTTGATCTAGGTGCAGATAAACAAGTCGATGGCGCCGGCAAACAAACTGGCCCGGTAAAATCAAACCCAGCGCTGGGTTTACGTGCAATACGCCTTTGTTTAAAAGAACCTGAACTATTTAAACCACAATTACGCGCCATACTTAGAGCATCCGCCTTTGGCCCGGTGCGCATCATGATCCCAATGCTGACTAACACTCAGGAAATGCAACAAGTTCTACAAACAATTGAAGAACTGAAAACTAGCCTTGATGCAGAAGATATAGACTATGATTCCAATATTGAAGTCGGCGGCATGATAGAAGTGCCTGCAGCAGCTATTTGCGCAGACATCTTTGCAAAGAAACTCGACTTCCTATCTATCGGTACAAATGATTTGATTCAATACACTATGGCAATCGACCGTGCTAATGGTGAGGTAAACTATTTATATGATCCACTACACCCTGCGGTGTTACGTTTAATCCAGACAACGATTGAAGCGGGGCGAAAAGCAAACATTCCTGTTGCCATGTGCGGCGAGATGGCCGGCGAAATAGAACATACAAAATTATTACTGGGTCTAGGTTTAAGGGAATTCAGTGTACACCCGGCATCGCTACTGGAAGTAAAAAAAATTATCAGCGAAACGGATATCAGTGAACTGGAAAATTTAACGAAAAAAATATTAAATGCAACTTGTGGCGCTGAAATAATATCATTGTTACAAGAAACCGAAGTTAAAACAGTGTAGCGTTAACGGCATCACTTATTTCATCACTGCTTTAACAAATACTCTAACAGCACTGTTAGACTCTCATTAATAAGCGGATATTAATGATGAACGAGAGAACAACACAACAAGAGACAAAACCAACAGCTTTTGATTTATTGCATCAAGCACTAGACCAAAATGATGTTGAGCTTGCGCGTGATGCCATATCGACTCTACATCCTTCAGAAATAGCCGATGTCATCGAAAGCCGACCTGTTCGTGAACGAGACAATGTCTGGAATCTAGTTGACGCTGAACTTGAAGGCGATGTTCTGTCACATTTGCAGGACGCTGTTCGTGCTGAGTTTCTTGAAAATATGCACCCAGCTGAAGTTGCTGACGCAACGAAAGGGCTGGATGCGGATGATGCTGCAGATATTCTGCAAGATCTTCCGGAAGATGTAGCTGATACAGTTCTCCTTTCAATGGATGAACATCACCGCCAACGCCTTGAGTCTGTATTAACTTACCCGGAAGATACTGCCGGCGGCTTGATGAACATTGACATTATCTCTGTCCGTGCAGATGTATCACTCGATACCGTTGCACGATACTTACGTTTACTGGGTGAAATACCGGAAAAAACAGATAACCTGATGGTGGTTGATCGTGATAATCACTATCTAGGAGTATTACCCTTGACCGAACTTTTAGTGAGAGGACCTGAAACATTTGTTAAAGAATGGATGGAAGAAGAAGCCTATCTTTCAGCAGAAACACCAAATATTGAAGTAGCAAAACTATTTGAACAACGCGATCTTGTTTCTGCTGCGGTTGTCGATGAAGAAAACTGCTTGCTTGGACGTATTACCATTGACGACGTTGTTGATGTTATCCAGGAAGAGGCCGAACACACAGTAAGAAGCATGGCTGGTTTGGGAGATGACGACATGTTTTCACCTGTCGTCGCCAGTACAAAACGCCGAGCAGTTTGGCTTGGCATAAATTTAATTACCGCTTTTCTTGCTGCCGGGGTGATCGGTCGTTTTGAAAACACCATACAAGAACTCGTTGCATTAGCCGTACTGATGCCAGTAGTAGCCGGGATGGGCGGCATCGCCGGCAGTCAAACCTTAACCATTGCAATACGCGGCATAGCATTAGGCCAAATTGTAAAAACAAATATTAAACCGTTAATCATTAAAGAGCTTACCGTAGGCATACTCAACGGTTTACTCTGGGCTTGTGTTGTCGCAGGCATAGTGATCCTTTGGTTCGATAATCCCTTCCTGGGATTAATTATTGGTTTATCAATGATAATAAACCTGGTTATTGCAGCGCTCGCTGGCGCATCAATACCAATGATATTAAAACGTTATGGCATTGACCCTGCTATTGCGGGCGGAGTGATATTAACAACGATAACAGATGTTGTTGGGTTTATGACGTTTTTGGGATTAGCAACGATCTTTCTTGTTTCATAAGTTTGTTGGCAAACTATTAAATATGTTTCTTATTAACTTTGCTTTTCGCATTTATCGCGCGCCCCTTTTCTTCAAAAAAAAGGACGCGTCATCAGACTCAATCTGATCTAAAAGCTAGCAATCCTTTTTAAATACAACTTCAAATACTTGCTTTTAAACTCCTCCAAACTCCATTCCTGATCTAATAAACAATCTTCATAGTCTTTTTGTGTGACATACACAAAAGCTTGTTCAGTTTCATTATTAACTTGCACATCAACTAAACAACGCTCATACATAACATCTTCAAACTGATCGAGTTTTTCAATAGCCGTTTCATCAAGATCACGATAAAGCATGCCATCGGTAACAGTGTTTTCTTTTTCAATCAGGCCCGGGAAGGTTCGTTCTTTAATCTTAAAGCGTTGATAACCCGTTAAGGTTGCGGCAACGGGTTTTAGGTTCAAGCCAGTAACAGCTTGCATGACTTCGGAAAATTGCAACGTTCCATATGTGAATACGGAAAACGTTTGCATGCAGGAGTTTTATTTTTTAAGTCTTACCAGCGAAACAAAACCCAAGTCGGAACAATAGGATCATCGAGCTCACGTCTTCTCGTGTTGAGTTGTCCATCACCATTATTATCAATTAAATAATAGGAAGGCCCGACAACAGGTGTAACCTTAACCATATAAAGATTGCCATTAACTCGGTATTCTTCAATGGTAGCATCGTCTTTCTTGATAATGGTGACAACAGGCTCAATATTCTCACCTGTTTCTAAAGGATCAGGTAACTCAGGCGGCCCAGGTACCGGCTCGAATTCGATCTGATCGGTATCGTCTGCTATTAGCGCAGTTGATGCGAAAAGCAGTCCAAATGCAATGATTAGCCTCTTCATATTATCCTGTCCTATTCACTTATTATCTAAAGCCTTGTCTTTATACTTTACCACCTCACCGGGGTTAGATGAAGCAGTTCAAACTTAATTCAACCATATTATCGGCATATCATCGAATTTTCTAAAACCTGAGATTTTTTCGTGAAACTGTCATAATTTGGCTATTTAATATAAATAATAAAACTCAATACCTCATGACAGAACATACTATGGTGTTGGTTGACGGTTCGTATTATCTGTTCCGTGCTTACCATGCAATTCGTGACTTGACCAATTCCAAAGGCGAGCCTTCCGGCGCAATTTATGGCGTCATTAATATGATTCAGAAACACTTGACCGAAGGTGGCCCGGATTATTTTGCTGTTGTGTTTGATGCCAAGGGCAAAACCTTTCGCAGCGAACTCTATAAAGAATACAAAGCAAACCGACCACCGATGCCGGATGATTTACGTGCGCAGATTGAACCTTTACATAATTTAATTCGTGCATTGGGCATTCCTTTAATCATGATCGACGGCGTCGAAGCAGATGACGTTATCGCAACCTTGTCCAAGCAGGCTGCAAACAACAATATCAAAACAATTGTTTCGACCGGGGATAAGGATCTGGCGCAAATGGTGACAGATAAAATCCATTTGATTAACACCATGAGTAATACTTATTTAGATCCCGATGGCGTGCTGGAAAAATACGGTGTGCCGCCGGAAAAGATCATTGATTATCTGGCATTGATGGGCGACACCTCAGATAACGTACCGGGCGTACCCAAAGTTGGCCCGAAAACAGCGGTTAAATGGATAAATCAATTTGGTTCTCTTAACGAAGTAATGAGTCGCGCCGTAGAAATTAAAGGCAAAGTTGGTGAGAACCTACGTGAATTCTTGCCGCAATTACCTTTGAGCAAAGAACTGGTTACACTTAAGTATGATGTAGAACTGGATTTAGAACCGGAAGATTTAGTCATTACCGACCCAGATAACCCGACTTTAAGAAAAATATACAGCTACTGGAATTTCCGTACATGGCTAGCACAACTTGAAGAATTAGAAGAGGAAGTCGCTAACTATGAGGAACAAGCTTCAAAAGACGAAGACATTGAAGAAGATGTAGTACCTGTTACTGGCGGCGAAAAATATTACGAAACGATATTAACAGAAGCACAATTAAATAACTGGATTGAAAAATTAAATAACGCAGATTTAATTTCCATTGACACAGAAACAACCAGCCTTGATTACATGCAAGCAAAAATTGTCGGGCTTTCTTTTGCTGTGACCGAAAACAGTGCAGCTTATTTACCCTTGCAACACGACTATCCTGATGCACCTGAGCAACTTCCTTTTGAAGAAACACTGGCAAAACTAAAACCTATTCTTGAAGATAAGAATAAAAACAAGATAGGACAAAATTTAAAATACGACATGGAGGTCTTTGCCAATCATGGCATTGCATTGCGTGGCGTTGTCCATGACACCATGCTTGAGTCTTATGTCGTTAATAGTACGTCCGGACGGCATGACATGGACACACTGGCATCAACTTTATTGAATATCGAAACTATTCATTATGAAGATGTTGCCGGCAAAGGCGCAAAACAAATTTCGTTTAATGAAGTTGCTATAGAAGATGCAACACCTTATGCAGCGGAAGATGCCGATATTGTTTTAAAGCTGCATCGAGTTTTGTCGTCTGATTTGAAAAAACACAATCAATTACAACAAGTTTATAACAATATTGAAATACCACTAATGCCCGTGCTTGCGCGTATTGAGCGCAACGGCGTAGTTATTGATTCGGACATGTTGTTACAACAAAGCCACGAATTACTAAGTCGCATGCAGGAGATTGAAATGGAAGCACATGATCTTGCTGGCGAAACATTTAATATTGGATCGCCTAAACAAATTCAAACGATTTTATATGAGAAGATGGGCTTACCAATTTTAGCAAAAACACCAAAGGGGCAGCCTTCTACGGCTGAATCCGTATTGCAAGAATTAGCTGAAGACTATAGTTTGCCAAAACTGATTCTAGAGCATCGCAGCGTCAGTAAACTACGCTCTACCTACACCGAAAAACTGCCCCAGATGATTAATCCGGATACGGGTCGCGTACATACTTCATATCACCAAGCTGTAGCAGCAACGGGCCGGCTTTCATCATCAAACCCGAATTTGCAAAATATTCCTATTCGCACACCGGAAGGCAGAAAAATACGCCTAGCTTTTGTTGCACCAGAAGGCTACACACTGGTCGCAGCAGATTATTCACAAATCGAATTACGCATCATGGCACACTTATCCGGCGATAAAAGCTTGTTAGACGCATTTGAAAAAGGACTGGATATTCATAAAACAACAGCGGCAGAAGTTTTCGCTACTAGCCTTGATGAGATCAACAATGACCAGCGCCGCGCTGCGAAAGCGATTAATTTTGGTTTAATTTATGGCATGTCAGCTTTTGGGCTGGCAAAACAACTCGGCATTACACGCGGCGAAGCTAAAGAATATATCGATCTGTATTTTAGTCGTTATCCCAGTGTTAAAACCTTTATGGATGAAACGCGAGAGAAAGCAAAGCAAGATGGTTTTGTTGAAACTGTTTATCAACGGCGTTTGTACCTGCCAGAGATTAATGCACGTAATGCAGCAAGAAGACAATATGCCGAACGCACCGCAATCAATGCGCCAATGCAGGGAACAGCGGCAGATATCATTAAACTGGCTATGATCAACATCGATAATTGGCTACAACAAGCAAATTTTGATGCAAAAATGATTATGCAAGTGCATGATGAGCTCGTGTTCGAAGTTGCAACAGATAAGCTTGATGAATTTATCAGCGAGATCGATGCTCGGATGTCTGAAAACGATAAACTCAAAGTACCGCTTGTCGTTGATATAGGACAGGGCTGCAACTGGGACGAAGCACACTAGATATCTAGCTTCCTCATAATACGGTCGCTTAAATTTGCACTATAAGATTATTTTTGATGTGCTAAAATTACTAAAAAATAACTTTAATTTAAAAATTACTAATAATAAATCTCGTTTCATACAACCTATCGATATTCATCGAGCTTAAAGATCATGTTAATCATTCCCGCAATAGATATTAAAGATGGTAAATGCGTTCGCCTGAAACAAGGGCAAATGGATCAGGAAACTATTTATGCCGACGACCCGGTCGAAATGGCTAAAAAATGGGTAGATGAAGGCGCCCGACGCTTACACTTGGTTGACCTTGATGGCGCTATCAACGGCACGCCGAGTAATGCTGATGTGATTCATGATATCTGCAGCGCTTTCCCGGATGTGCCTATACAAGTGGGTGGCGGTATTCGCGACGAGGATGTCATCCAGAGTTATCTTGATGTTGGTGTGTCTTTTGTCATTATCGGCACGCGTGCGGTAACAACACCACACTTTGTCTCCGATGTTTGTCTTGAGTTCCCAGGGCACATTATTGTCGGCCTTGATGCTAAAAACGGAAAACTGGCTACGAATGGCTGGTCTAAGCTTTCGCATCACGATGCAACCGATATGGCGCATCGATTTGAAGAAGACGGCGTTGCTGCAATTATTTTCACAGACATCGGTCGTGACGGCATGATGAATAGCGTTAATGTCGAAGCAACAGTTGAAATCTGCCAAAACATAACTATTCCTGTTATTGCTTCCGGCGGTATAACTAATATTGATGATATCCGCGCGCTATGTGAAGCCCGTGAAGAAGGTATTTTTGGCGCTATTACCGGTCGTGCTATTTACGAAGGCACTCTTAATCTTTCGGAAGCCCAAACACTGGCTGATGATATCTGTGCTGATTAAAACAATCTATTAAAAAAGGGTAATTAATGGGTCTAGCCAAACGCATTATACCTTGCCTTGACGTTGATAATGGCAGGGTTGTTAAAGGCGTCCAGTTCGTTGATATCCGTGATGCCGGCGATCCAGTAGAAGTTGCAAACCGCTATGATAAACAAGGCGCAGACGAAATAACCTTTCTTGATATTACTGCCAGTAGTGACGATCGCGAAACCATGGTACATGTTGTCGAACAGGTTGCCAGCCAGGTTTTTATTCCGCTTACCGTTGGTGGCGGCATACGCACCATTGAAGACATACAACGCATGTTAAAGGCAGGCGCCGATAAGGTCAGCATCAATACGGCTGCTGTTAAAGATCCTGAATTTGTCCGCCGCGCAGCACAACAGTTTGGTTCCCAATGCATTGTTGTTGCAATAGACGCAAAGCAGATTAAATCCAAAAACGAAAAAAATGGGGAGTATTTACACACGGAGGTCGTAATACAACCGACCTTGATGTCATCGAATGGGCGCAGAAAATGGCCGACTGCGGCGCCGGAGAGATATTACTCACCAGTATGGACAGAGACGGGACGCGCGATGGCTTTGATATTGAGTTGACTCGCGCTGTTAGTGAGGCCGTCAATATTCCCATTATTGCATCAGGCGGTGTTGGCAAGCTGGAGCATTTGGCTGACGGCATACTCTATGGAAAGGCCGATGCAGTATTGGCAGCAAGTATTTTCCATTTTGGCGAACATACTGTCGCAGAAGCAAAAGCTTGTATGGCCGACAAAAACATAGAAGTACGAGAATATAATGAGCAACTGGCTGGATAAAGTTAAATGGAACAACGATGGGCTGATTCCTGTGGTTGTACAGGAAGAAGACTCCGGCCAGATATTAATGCACGCTTGGATGAATCGTGAGTCTCTTGAACTGTCGGAGAAAACAAGAAAAGCGACATATTGGTCACGCTCGCGTCAATCGCTTTGGATAAAAGGCGAGTCTTCCGGGCACTTTCAAATAGTGAAGTCAATTCAACTAGACTGTGACTATGACACTTTGCTAATTACCGTTGTTCAGCAAGGTGGTATTGCCTGCCATACTGGTAGACATCATTGCTTTTATTTCACGCTGGACGGCGAAGACTGGCAGGCGAATGATGAGATTTTAAAAAATCCAGACGATATTTATAAATAATGAAACAAGACATATTAAAAACGCTCGACGACATACTGGAACAGCGTAAACAATCTAGCCCAGATGAATCCTATGCCGCTAAATTACTTAATGACGGAATAGACAGCATACTGAAAAAAGTAGGCGAAGAAGCGACTGAGACGGTAATTGCGTCGAAATCCGGAAAAAAGGAGGAGATAATCCACGAAATTGCTGACTTATGGTTCCATACCCTTGTGCTTTTGAAACATCACAACCTAGATTCAGAAGATATTCTAAATGAGCTTGAGCGTCGTTTCGGTTTGTCTGGTATTGAAGAAAAAGCAAACCGTAATAAATAATAAGTCTGAATTACAACAACACGCTTGCCAGCATTATCAAAATCGGTTCAACTAGACATTAAATTACCATCTGGAGCAAATCATTATGGGTTTTGGCGTTACTGAGTTACTAATTTTATTGCTTATCGTAGCCTTACTTTTCGGCACTAAAAAACTACGCAATATGGGCGGAGATTTAGGTAGCGCGGTAAAAAGTTTTCGTAGCGCCGTATCGTCGGATAAAGAAGAGCTAGAGAATACTGCGGACAAGCCTGCTGAGGGTAAAATTATCGAAGGGCAGGTCGAGTCAACTGACCAAGAAAGCGAGAAGAGTTAATTCTCTAATCTACAATATAAATAATTATGTTCGACATTGGCTTCTGGGAACTGGTCATTATCGCTTTGGTCGCATTGCTTATTGTCGGTCCAGAACGTTTGCCTGAATTAGCACAAAACGCCGGTCGAATTATCAGAAAAGTCAGGAGCTTTATCCAAAGCACCAAACGGGAAGTCGAAAAAGAATTAAAACTTGACGAGCTTAACGACCTTAATGAAAGCATACACAAGGTTGGCAACCTGATGAATGAGGCTCCGGATAAATTCGTACAGAAGCAGATGCAAGGCCATAGCGATCAAACGCAAGACAAGTAATTTTTTTCATGACTGAAGAAAACATAGATAGCGAACAATCGTTAATCTCTCACTTAATTGAGCTACGTACACGCATATTAAAAGTAGTTATATGCATATTTGTTCTATTATTGATATTGCTACCGTTTGCAAATGATATTTACAGTTTTATAGCATCTCCTTTGATTGCAAAGCTACCCAAAGGTAGCAGCATGATCGCAACCGAAGTTATCTCCCCTTTCTTTGCGCCTTTTAAATTAACAGTTTTTTGCGCGGTCTTTTTATCTGTGCCTTATATCCTTTTTCAAACGTGGGCATTTATAACGCCAGGCTTATATAAAAACGAAAAAAATTAATCTTACCTTTATTAATTAGCAGCACCCTTCTTTTTTATAGCGGTATTTTATTCGCTTATTATGTTGTTTTCCCGGTGCTATTTGCTTTCCTGACTCAAACCGCACCTGACGGCATACAGGTCATGACGGATATCAACGACTACCTTAATTTTATTATTAAAATTTTCTTTGCCTTTGGCGTGTCATTTGAAATCCCTGTCGCGACATTTTTATTAGTACGCTCTGGCTTTGTTGAAGTCGAAAAACTCGAGGCAAACAGAGCCTATGTCATATTAGCGGCATTTTTTGCAGGCATGTTGTTAACGCCTCCCGATGTTATCTCTCAAATATTATTAGCAGTGCCTATATGGCTGCTTTTTGAAAGCGGTTTAATACTGGGGAAAATTTACAAGAAAAAACAGGACGGTTTACAAGAAAGCCAAACGGATCAATAGCGGCTACTGCCAGCCCAGTTATTAATCGCTTTTGTCTGAATAGTTTCTTCAATTTTCTGTAATTTCTTTTCAATTTCAGAGCCCACACTGATTTGCGGCTCAGAACTTTCAAGCCCTTCTTTCTTTTCTTTTTCTATGATAGCCGCTCTTGCAATATCAAAAGCTTCTATAAAAGAACGAGTTTGTTTCAAACCTTTTTCCAAATAAGCTTCGCCAAAGTAGGTATATTGTCCATCATGACCACACCCAAAAGAAGCTTGTTCCAAATTAGCGGCAGTAATGAGTAAGGTATAAGGATCGTTTAGTTGTTCAATAAAACCACCTGAATAACAGGCCGAAATAATAATAACGCGCCACTTTATACCAGCTTCATTTAATGCTGTATTAATAGTATCAGCACCTAGATCCTTTAATTTAAATGGAGAGAAACGGGTTGCCAGCTTATGATCTTTTGAGCCATGCGATGTTAAATACAGCACCATGATATCCTCATCGATATTCATCAGTTTTACCGTTTCTTTAAGGCTCGTTTTTAGATTGTGACTATTTGCCAATGGCACTGAATCAACCGTCTCCTCATTATTAACTAATATGAGAGAACGCCCAAAGCTGTTCATGTAATTATCCATTACTGATTTTGCTGACTTTATTTCATTCATAAAAACATCTTCATCAGCATCACCGGCAAAACCAATAAAGAAAAGATCGGAGACACCTTCTATCCCTTCTATCAAACCTTCAAGTGATTTATTTAATAATGAACTTTGCGAATAATAAACCGATTCGACGTTTATATTATATTTGGCTTCATTCTCGGAAACGTCTTTGCTTGACTGTAGAGAAAGCCAAAGCGGCTCACCTGGCACTAAAAACAAAGGCGAAAAATTTAATACAGCATAGAGCAGCACATAAGCAACAGTTGGCAAGAACGTTAAATAAAAGAATCGTTTTATTAAACGTGCAACGATTAATAAATACCATAAAGAGTAGGCTATAAAAACTGCCCAGTTCGCTTGATAAGCATCCAGATACGATTGCTGCTCGGCCAAAGCTAATAGACAAATAGAACCTAACCAGACAACGGGCACAACAGACAATAGAAGAATGATTAACTTGCTTAAGTCCGGCAACCTTGCATTCAAAACAGCAATTAAACTCAAGCTAAAGAAAAAAGCAAAATAGAGTAAGGCCTGATAGCTTAAACCATAGGGATTAAAATAATTACCAGGTGCGCTGTCATAATAATCGTAAATCAGCGACAGGCCGAAAGAGATAATAAATAATAAACAGATTTGTAGATACCCACCCTTGAAAGACCAAAGGCGGATCGGCATAAAAAAAGCAACGCGAGTGCATGCCAATATATTCATGCATAACTCGATTAACGAACGAGACACTTCTTTTTTAAAGGCCATCTATGCTAGAAAACTACGCTTGTTCCCACGGTAGACCATGAAAACGCCAGCCGTTGATAGTGCTTCTATGTCCATTTTTATCTTTATCTCCCTCAAAGCCTTCAAGCACATTATATACATTTGTATAACCACTATTGATTAACTTTTCTCCTGCTAAAGCGGATCGGGCTCCGCTTCGGCACAACAATAACAAAGGAAGATCTGACAAAGCTTTCTTATCTGGAAACTGCTGTTGCAATGCTATTTCCAGTTTTTTGACAAAATCACTGCTAGTTTCCCATTCCGGTGGCTCTTTTAATGGTATATGCAGCGCATCAAGCGGATGGCCAACGTATTGATACTCCATCATGCTTCTAACATCAATCAATAGCGCATCGTCTGTTTTTTGTAAAATGTCATACGCTTGTTTCGGGTCAACTTCTTTAATCATTACTTTCACCTTGGTTAGACAGCCTGCCTTTGTTAGTTTTTACACTCTATTCTAGCTTCGATTGGAGGAATAAAATTGATATTTTCAAAGTTTTATTGATTGCGCATGATAGGCGCATTAACATTACCCAGTTTTAATCAATAATAACGGTAAAAGAATAGTATGAGTATGGATGATCGTGACGGGGTAATCTGGCTTGATGGCGAGTTTGTTCCCTGGAGAGAGGCAAAAACACATGTATTAACACATACCTTGCATTATGGCATGGGAGTATTCGAGGGCGTACGTGCCTATAAAGCTGGGAAAGGCACCGCGATTTTTCGTCTTGCTGAACATACAGACAGACTATTTCGATCTGCGCATATTTTAAATATGCCGATGCCTTATGATAAAGACACTATCAATCAGGCCTGTCTTGATACCGTTAAAAATAATGAACTGGAAACGGCCTATCTTCGACCAATGTGTTTTTATGGCTCCGAAGGCATGGGCTTAAGAGCTGACGGGCTGAAAGTACATGTTATGGTTGCAGCGTGGGAATGGGGCTCCTATCTTGGTAATGAAGGTCTTAAAAAAGGCATTAGAATTAAAACGTCTTCCTATACACGTCATCATGTGAATATCACCATGTGCAAGGCCAAAGCTAATGGTAATTACATGAATTCGATGCTTGCCTTACAGGAAGCTTTAACCGACGGTTATGATGAAGCATTGTTACTTGATAATGAAGGCTATGTTGCTGAAGGTAGTGGTGAAAATATTTTTATTGTTCGTAATGGTGTCATATACACCCCGGACTTAACCTCTGCACTGGAAGGCATTACCCGCGAAACCATTATGCAATTTGCTGAAGAAAACAACATTGAGGTTAAGGAAAAACGTATTACCCGTGATGAAGTTTGGGTTGCCGATGAAGCATTTTTTACCGGCACCGCTGCAGAAGTAACGCCGATTCGTGAACTGGACAACCGTCAAATTGGCGAAGGTAAACGCGGCCCAATTACTGAAAAATTACAAAAACAGTATTTTGATTGTGTTGAAGGCAAGCTTGAGCAATATAAAAACTGGTTAAGTTATATTTAAGGAGGCTGTCATGAGTAACACCGAGCAAGAAATAGCTGACGTATCAACCAGCGCGGAAACAGTTTTTCAGATCAAAAAAGATCAGTTACCTTTGCATTGCCCCTTACCGGAAATGAGCCTATGGAACCAACACCCGAAAGTTTACATTCCGATAGAAGAAACAGGCAAAGGCAAATGTCCTTACTGTAGTACTGAATTTATTCTTGAGGGGTAATTTTACTCCTAACACATGGCATTAACACTTTGGCGCATTACAGACGGGAAGGCCGGGCACGACTCCCAAACAACAGGCTTATGTGATGCGATAAAAAAACTAAAAGATATTAATTGTTTTGATATTAAAGCTGAATCAGCCTTTTCTAATTTCAAAAACTTTTTGCGAAACCAATTTCCCTTAGGACAAGACCTGCCTGATCCCGATTTAATTATTGGCGCAGGACATGGCTGTCACTTGACAATTTTATCTGCAAAAAAAGCACGTGGCGGCAAAACGATAGTTTTGATGAAACCCAGTTTACCTTTATCTTTATTTGATCTTTGTATTATTCCTGAACACGATCAAATAAAGGATAAAAATAATGTCATAACGACAAAAGGCGCAATAAACCCCGTTCAATTTAATGAAAACAAATCTAATAATACAGGCTTGTTCCTTATAGGCGGTCCATCTAAACATTACTATTGGGACGAAAAAGATCTTATTAGGCAAATAAAAGAAATAATTAAACAAACCCCTGATATTCGCTGGGCTATTGCAGACTCGCCGCGCACGCCTAAAAAAACACTGTCGCTGCTGACCGGCTTAAACAATATTGAAACTTTAAGTTATAAAAATACTGACAGCGATAAACTCCGCGGGTTTATTTTTAAATCCAGCACTATCTGGGTTAGTGAAGACAGTGTTTCAATGATTTATGAGTCTCTATCTTCCGGCGCTGCTGTTGGCTTATTAAATGTAAAACAAAAAACAAAAAACCGTATTTCTGATTCCATTGATACTTTGATTAATGAAAGACAGCTAACTTCTTTTTCAAGCTGGGAAAAAATGAATGAATTACTGTTGCCGGCAAACAAGTTTAATGAAGCTGATAACTGCGTAAAACAACTATTAGAACGAGGATTATTAACTTGAGTAATATCGATTCAAATAGTATTGCTTTCTGTATATAACGCCCAGGAAACCCCTAACTCAAAGCCTACCTTGTTAAGAAAGGCTTCAATATCAAGCTGACAGCATCGTAAGCTATTAAAGATTAAGTTATTATACGCTTCATTAATTTACTACCCACGAGCACTTTTTTGAAACCTACCGTATTACAAATCTTGCCTGAACTGGACTGTGGCGGCGTAGAACGCGGCACACTGGAGGTTGCAGCAGAACTGGTGCAAAGAGGCCATCGATCTATTGTCATTTCCGGCCCAGGCAAAATGGTGTCGCAACTTGTTTCAGAAGGTAGTGAACACATTAATTTGCCGGTGGGCAAAAAATCCATTTTCAGTGCGATCAGACTAATCTCAAAATTACGAAAAATATTTGAAGAACAGAAAATCGATGTTATCCATGCCCGTTCTCGTTTACCTGCCTGGCTAGCTTATCTCGCCTGGAAAAAAATGGATACACATAGCCGCCCGCACTTTATCACCACAGTCCATGGCCCTTATACAGTAAATCGCTACAGCAAAATTATGGTTTCTGGTGGACGCATTATTGCGATTTCACAATATATTAAAGACTATATTCTTAATAATTATTCCGATACGGATGAAAGTAAAATTGAAATTATTCACCGTGGTATAAGTAAAGACAAATTCCCTTATGGCTTCAAACCATCCGATGAATGGTTAAACAATTGGCGAACACAATATCCACAACTTTCAGAAAAGTTTATTGTTACTTTGCCGGGAAGAATTACACGCTGGAAAGGGCATAACGATTTTATCGATATCATTATCAAAGCCAGGAACAAAGGTCTAGATGTACATGGTGTTATTGCTGGCGGAATCGATAAGGGAAAAGAAAAATACCTGGATGAATTAAAGTCTATAATTATTTCAAATAAAATGGATAAGCATTTTACCTTTATAGGCCAAAGAGATGATATGAGAGAAGTTATGTCTGTTTCAGACATAGTTTTATCTTTGGCGACAACACCTGAGGCCTTTGGCAGAACAGCACTTGAAGCCCTGTGCCTCGGCGTCCCTGTTATTGCGTATGATCATGGCGGAGCAAAAGAAGTGCTTACCGAAATGTTTCCTGAAGGCAAAGCCATGCCTTTAGACCCAGACAGCGTTGCATCAATCATCAATACATTTTATAAATCAATGCCAACAGTAAAAGACGAAAATGCTTTTACGCTGGATACTATGCTTGATAAAACTATTTCTATTTATAATTCTTTTGCTTAAAAAGCTAAATGGAAAAAGAAACTAAAACTGTTGCGATATGCATTGCCACGTTTAAGCGACCGGAATTATTACATAATTGTCTTGCTTCTATAGGACAATTAATTATTCCTGACAATTACACGGCTATAATTGTAGTTGTTGATAATGATAGCGAACGATCGGGAGAAAGCGGTTTTAATAAAGCAATAAAAAATATCAATATTGACTCATATTATTATGTTGAACCAGAACAAGGGCTTAGTGCAGTAAGGAATAGCTTGCTTGAAAAAGCATTAGATCATAATGTAGATTTTATTGCATTTATTGATGACGATGAACTACCTCATAAACAGTGGCTAATTAACATAATAAAGGGGTTTAAAATAAATAATAGCGATATCGTTACAGCGCCGGTATTACCTATAAACGAATCTGTAGCCCCTGATAACTTTACAACTAATCCTAACCGGCCTTCTGGTAGTACACCGAGAACCATTTCAACTAACAACGTTATTTTTAGTAAAAAACTAATCGGCGAACATGGCTTGCGATTTGATCGTTATTTTGACTTCATTGGCGGCGAAGACTTTGACTTTTTCGATCGCGCTATAAAAAAAGGCATGACGCCGGTATGGATAGATGACGCAATTGTTTTCGAAACCATATTTCTGGAAAGAAAAACAAGAAAATACATTATATACCGCCACTTTACTGGCGGGATTAATGCGATAATGCGATACCGAAGACATCATTCGCTTATGGTTGCATGGAGCAAATACTTACCTAAAATTATAGGCAAAATAATTGGCGCACTAATATCTTTAATAATTTCACCTTTTTACGAACATAAAAAAAACTTTAATAAATTTCTTATTAAAGCATCTAATGGAATTGGCTATTTATGCGGATTGTTAAATATTATTGTTGAACGATACAGATATTGAAATGAAGTCACTATGTCAGATTTAAAACGATTTATTAAAAGTTATTGGCCTTGTATTTTAATACTGCTGGCTTTTATCGGTTTTGTTAGCAAAGCGTTGTACAATTATCCCATAGGATTAATGGCTTTATTAGGCGCATATACGCTTATTAGAGATCCGAAGGTGATACTGGAAGACAAAACATTAAAAATATTTTCTTTGGTTTTCCTTTGTCTTTGGCTGCCCTTATTAATTTCATTTCCTGATGCTGTTAATAAAGCACATTCAGCACGCACGGTTTTTCCTTACTTAAGGTTTTTCTTTGCCGGCATCTTTATTATCACGGAATTAAATAAAAAACCGGAGCGAATAAGCTTTATTATTAAAGGTATATATTACATTGTGCTTTTCTGGTGTGTAGATGCAACTATTCAATTTATTTTTGGCAAGAACCTGCTAGGGTTTCCTTATGAGCCAGGACATATAACCGGAATGTTCTATCCTAGGAATACTATCTCGCATATATGCGCAATTCTTTCTACTTTTACTTTTTTCTACGCCTATAATAATTTTGAAAAGAAAAAGCTCCTTGCTCTTAGCATCATACCTTTGTTTTTTATTCTTCTGTTAAGTGGCCGCCGTGCCGCCTGGGTTATGCTGGCACTTTCCTGTCTTGGCTTTATTTCTTATAGTTTTTATTTTTCAAAAAACAAAAAACGTTTCTCAAAACTGCTTGGCATTATCACCGGAACAATTGTTATATTGCTTTGTTCAACCATTGTTTTTCATAAGCCCACTAATGATCGCTTTAACGTTACGTTAGGTTTATTTAGCGGAAATTATGAGCAAATCAGTAATGCCACCGCAAAAAGATTGCCAATATGGGAAACGTCTATCTCTATAATAAAAAAACACCCTGTAAATGGCGTTGGCCCTAGAGGCTTTCGTCATATTTACAAAGAGCATGCTACAGAAGATGACTTTTATATTAAATTTAATAAAGGGATGCCTTCACAACCTCATATTATTATTCTTGAGATACTGGCAGAAACCGGTTTGATTGGGTTTTTAGGCTATATATTTGTTTTATTTTTGATTTTCAATTTATTATTTAAGACCAAAGATAAAAAAGCTTTAATTCCATACTTTATTCCTGTCATTGTTGCTATGTTTCCCATTAACACGCACATGGCTTTTTATGGCTCTATATGGTCTAGTATGTCCTGGCTATTGCTTGCATTGTATTTTTCAAAAGTGAAAAAAATATCTTCTAATAATTAACTATTAAGTAATGAAGGTTTTAATAATTAAACTAGGTGCGTTAGGGGATATTATTACCTCGACATCTATAATAGAACAAATTATTAAACACCATAATAGTGATGAAATATTTTTACTAACAAGCTCAGGCTTTGAAAAGCTTTTATTAAATTTTGAGAAATTAAATGTTTTTTCTTTTGATAGAAAAGGCCTCGCAGAAAAAATTAAATCAATACTGTGGATAAGAAAAAATAAATTTGATCGAATCTACGATTTACAATCAAACGACAGAACAACATTATACTGTGCACTCTCGGGCAGCCCTTATCGTGCAGGCAATCATCCTCGATACCCTTATCAGGCACACCCTAAAACAAAATATATAGGCGAGTGTCATTCATTTAATCGTTTAAACCAGATACTGGAAAGCGCAGGTATTGAAAAAGCACATCCTCGACCCTTTCTTCCAATAACCAACGCTGTTGTTAGCCAAGTATCAGAATGGCTACATGAAAAAAAACTGCCAGACAAACGCTTTGTTTTATTACACGCTGGCTCTAGCGCCATGCACTTGCAAAAGAGATGGCCTTTTTTTTCTGAGCTGGCTTCTGTTCTTAGTGAGCGCTACTCCATAGTCTGGATAGGCGGCAAGGATGATAGAGAAACCAACAAAACTTTAAGCTTGCAGGTCGGCGCAGACGCAACAAATCAATTTAGTATTCTTGCACTTGCGCAATTGGGGAAAAAAGCGGCCTTTGCTGTAACGAATGACTCTGCACCAATGCATATTTTATCATGCTCTGAAATACCTGTTTTCGGTTTATTCGGCCCAACTTACGCACGGAGAACTCATGCTTTGGGGCAATTGGAAAATGTAATAACGGCACAAACAGAAATAGCTAAAAACGATCAAAGCTTCGTGCCGAAAGATATTTCCAACATATCCGTTGATAAAGTAATAAATAAATTAAAAGAACGGAGTCTTCTATGAGCTTCAACGATAAATTGTCGCTTGCTTATGTCAGGTTTATAAAATTATTTAGATTAACCGTTATTAATATTTTCGTTTCTCTTTTTTTTAAAAAGAAATCAAATATTAATAAAATATTAATAAACCGGGACGGAGCATTCGGAGACTCTATTGTTGCGCTTCCGGCAATAAGCATCATTAGACAAAATTATCCTGACGCACAAATAGATCTTTTATCTATAAACAATAATGGAATTTCTTTTAAAGATCTCGGTATTCATGAAGAGCTGATCAACAGCCTGTATAACATCCATAAAGAACAGCGAAAGGAAATACTAAAACAATTAAAAGAACAAGGTTATGACTTGTTTATACAGTTTCCTCAAAATATAGGGTTATACAAATCCATTCGTAATATTTTTTTAGTACGGTTTTATTTAAGAATACCGAGTGCTTTTGGATGGGATGCAGGCCGAGTAAAGTCTTTTATGAGATTGCAAAAGAAACACGAAACTATTCCTACAGAACGCCATCGCTTTATTTACACGCTCAAAGAAAACGGCCTTGATGGCGAGATTGCTTATCCTCTTGAAAGCCTAAAGCCTGAAAGCAACGATATTTGCAAACTAACAGACACACAGCCCATTGCTTTTCTAATAGGCGGAAAGCTACAAGCGAAAAAATGGCCACTAAATCATTGGAAGTCATTATCAAAGCTTATTGGTAGTGAAAAAAACATATTAATTCTGGGAGGAAAAGATGAGTTTGAAGAAGCAGAAGAAATAAACTCAAAGGAGAAAAACATCTTCAACCTTTGTGGAAAACTAACAATACCTGAATTACGCTATGTTCTGGAAAAATGCAGTATTGTAATTAGTCTTGATACTGGTGCCATGCATTTGTGTGACACGACAAAGACTAGACAGGTTGTTCTTTTTTCTACCCGCGATTTATCTAATAAATGGTTTCCAAACAATAAAAACACTATTGTTTTGGAAAAAGTGGTTAACTGTAGTTTTTGCCTGAAAACCGATTGCTCAAACAATATTTGTATGAGCAACATTTTACCTAACGAAGTTTTTTCTGTGATGAAAAAGCAGATGGCGCAGGATCTTTACCACTCGTCATAATTATAGGAAAAATCATAGCGAAGATACTCTTTACAGATTTGCTGAAAACGAAACTTGAGACTCTCATTAAACCATTCTTCCCTGTTTTTATTAGACACATTTACGACTTTTAAGTTATTTATCTTTAAATCTTTTTTCGCCATCTTTTCTTTACTTGACTGACTAACTGCATAGGCTATCGAATCATCCATATCATTGAACTCTATCTCTATAAAGTTACTTATTTCTATTAGTTTTTCAGCTGTATTACCAATCAGATCTTCATACTTAACAACTTTAATTTGTTCTTTATATTTTTCAGCAAGCTCGCCCCAACGATTAAGAAATCGAATATCCCACCAAATATCTTTATCAAATTTTTTATTTAATGGATCACCTGAAAGATACTCAGAAAAAGAGCACTGATAAATTTTCCCGTGTTTCTGGAAGTGCGAAGTTAAGGCGTCCCTGATATCTCTTACTAAAATTATATATTTTGGGTGTTTGTTATTTTTTTTAGATAACGAAACCTTGATTAAAGGGTTTGGGATGGAATGGCATGCGCAAATTAAAGGTGAAGTAATGTGCTTTGGCATTCTTTTAGGGCCTGGGCTTATAATCATATCGTCACCAATATGTTCTGGGAAAGGCAGGTTTTTATCATGTGCAATAGCCATGCTTAACATATACTTTAGCCAATGAGTTCCCGACTGATGCATACTAACGACAATAGCACCAAAGTTTTTGTGCCTGAGATATGAAAAGTTCGAAAAATCCCGACTAGTGCAGAAATAAAAGTTTTGTAATTTCTTTATCATAGCAAATTCATTTCATGAAACTTAATGCACATTAATAACGCCCAAAATTATTAAGTTTTTAATAACTGACTTAAAGTCTTAGATACATCGTTAAGAGAAATATTTTCAGCCTGCCTGTTTTCCCCTGAAAAACAAAAAGATTTATTTCCCCAGGGCCTGTAATGCTCTGGTTTTGCAGTACTAAAAAAGCTTATTGTTGTCGTATCAACGGCGGCGGCAATATGACCTGGCCCTGAGTCTGGCCCTATATATACATCACAATGCTTTAGCACTGCAGCAGTTTCCATAAGAGAACAGCCAGAAATATTAACGTGTTCTATATTAACGGAATTTATAATTTGCTCGTTCGCTGTTTTTTCATGAATTGAGCCGATATAAACAACATAGTTAATAAACTGTTTATGATCATTTAATAAATCTATATATTTTTTTACAGGCCAGTTTTTATGCGGTTTATTTGGATCGCCTACAGATAAAGCGACAACCTTTCCTTCAGATCGGTCAAGTTTTGAGAAAATTCTTTTAGAAAAAGCATCATCTTCTTCACTGTACCAAACTTTAGTTTTTGGTATGTTGCAAACACCGTCTATTGACTCAATTACACTGTGTAAGTTTTCTACAGCATGTTTAGACAAATCTTTTTCATTTTTTTTAATGTATTTTTTTTTGGCTTTCAATAAATAGGCAAGAAACCCGGTTCTGATATCGACAACAATGTCATAATAGTTTTTTCTTAAACTCAATAGCAAATGAGGCGTGCCGCGCAAAAACTTGTTTTTATCTTTGAGATAGACTTTCCCAATAAAAGGGCAATTGCTATACATGCTCACGGTCCTTTTGTCTGCAACGACATCTATTATTGCATCAGGGTACATTTTATTTAACGAAACAAGCACTGTTGAAGACATGACAACATCACCCACATAACTGAGACCAACAAATAAAACTTTAGTTACCATTTCATTTAATATTTTTTATATGACTTTTCTTCAACCAGTTCTGAGCCTGTTTTTGTATTGATAGCTTTTTTTATTTCAGCGCGTTTGTCATTTGTGAAATAGACTGATCGCGCCAGCTCAATAAACTCATAGTCAAAACTTTGATCTCTTTCTTTGTCTCTTATTTTATCTTCAATATCCCACAAAGCTTCGTTAACTTCTTTCAAGGCGTGTATATTTTCTTTTAAGTCACTTTGTGAATAAGGCGACGCTTCCCATAAAACCGTTAGTACTTGTAACTCTTTATTTATGTTTTCCAGCTTTAGCTGATCACTGATTCTCTCTGATTTAATTTGAAGAATAGTGACTTTGTCTAACAACTCTCCAACAGATAACTCTATATTTATACTCACGTAGACCTCTTGTTTAGCCTTACTTACCTATGCAAAACTGCGAAAACACTTTACCCAACACATCATCTGCTGTTGTTCGGCCTGTTATATCATCAAAACCTGTTAATGCCTGCCTCAAGGGCTCCGCTAAAACTTCAAGTCCGATATTTTTATCTGCAGCGTTTATTGCCTGAACCAACTGCTCTTCTACAAAATTTAAAGCATCTATATGTCTTTGTCGCGCAAAAATAATATTTTCATCGTTTTGCGAAAGGCTCAACATGGTACTGACCATATTAATCAGGTCACTTATTCCTTTGCCTGTTTTTGCCGATATATAAGCAACACCTTCTGTATTATGAAAGGCTTCTGTTTCGCTTAAGTCTATTTTGTTTTTAACAACGACCTTTTTTGTCTCTGTCGGAATATACTTATTGGCTTGATCGCTATCCAGATCATAAGCAACACTATTGTCAATAACGTATAAAACAATATCTGCTGTTTTCAATGCTTTAATAGATCGCTCTACACCTTCTTTTTCTATTGCATTACTGGTGTCTCGTAAACCCGCTGTATCAATCAACGTTACAGCGTAATCGCCCAACAAAACATTTTCACGAATAATATCACGTGTTGTACCTGCTTCCGAAGAAACAATAGCAGAATCATAACCGCTTAAATAATTTATTAAACAGGACTTACCTGCATTAGGTAAGCCAGCAATAACTATTGTTGGGTTATGCGCAAGAACGCGACCCGCTTCGGCCTTACCGAGCAACAGCCTTACTTCTGATAGAGCACGCTCTACATTATTTATTGCTGGCGCGATATCTACTTCAACATCTTCTTCATCCGGAAAATCTAATGCCGCCTCGATTAATGCTCTGGAAGTAAAAACAAGTTCTCTTAGCTCATTCACTTTTTTTGAAAAGACACCGTCAAGTGACTGCATGGCGCTACGCACGGCTTTTTTGGAATTACTATCTATCAAATCAGCCACGGCTTCCGCCTGAACCAAATCGATCTTATCGTTTAGAAAAGCCCTTTCGGTAAACTCACCGGGCTTCGCCGGCCTTGCTCCTAAAAAAACAATCTCTTCCAATAACATTTCTAACAAAACACGACTACCATGTGCATGACACTCAATAACATCTTCGCCTGTATACGAAGCAGGTCCCTGAAAAAATAAAGCGATACCTTTATCAATGATTTCCTGAGAAGAGGTTTTGAACGACACATATTCCGCTTGTCTTGCTATAGGCTTTTTACCCGTTAATGCAGAATATATTTCTTTACTCTTATCGCCAGAAATACGAACAACACCTATACCACCTCGACCAGGTGGCGTAGCTATAGCAACTATAGTGTCTTTATATTCAGGCATTGCGTTTACTGCCTCGATAAGAAAAGCGACCGAACTATTTATTTGATCCTTCTTTTTCTATATTGCGCGTAATAACCCATTGCTGTGCAATTGAAAGGATATTATTAACAACCCAATACAGAACCAGACCGGAAGGAAAAAAAGCAAAGAAGACAGTAAACACAACAGGTAATACCGATAAGACTTTCGCTTGTACAGGATCCATCGGTGCCGGATTGAGTTTTTGCTGCACATACATAGATATACCCATAAGCAGCGGCAAAACAAAATAAGGATCCGCTGCAGATAAGTCATTTATCCATAAAATAAATTCTGCCTGACGCAGCTCAACACTTTCAAGCAATACCCAATATAAAGAAATAAACACAGGGATTTGAATTAATATCGGAAAACACCCCCCCAGCGGATTAATCTTCTCTTCTTTATAAAGGTTCATCATGGCCTGATTTAATTGTGCACGATCATCTTTATAACGATCTCTTATTGATAACAATCTCGGCTGCACTCTTCTCATATTTGCCATAGAACGATAACCGGCAGCTGAAAGTTTATAAAACAATAGTTTCAGAGCAAGCGTAACCAGAACAATAGACCAACCCCAATTCTTAACCACGTCATGGATATGATCCAATAACCAAAAAACAGGTTCAGCAAGAAACCAGAAAATACCGTAATCGACAGTTAACTCTAAGCCTTCAGCATATTGCGGTAACTCTTTTTGAAGTTTCGGACCAACATAAAAGCGATGTGAAATATTGGCACTATCACCTACTGAAAGTTTTTTCGCGGGCGTTATTGCACCGATAACATAACTTTTCTTATCAGGATTTAATGTGTAGTAATGGTATTGATCTTCTTTTGATCCAGGAATCAGCCCCGTAAAGAAATAATGTTGTATCATTGCCACCCAACCATCAGCAACATCAACCGATAACTTATCATCCTGAATATCATCAAAGCTTATTTTTTCGTAACGACTTTCCGGTGTTGATAATACGGCGCCAGTATAGGTATAAAGAAAGGGTGAGCCATTATCTATTGGTTCCGTTCTATTTATCTGCGCGTATGCACTCCCTGACCATTCTTCTTCTGTCGCATTTTCTATATCGTAAGTGACATCAGCAACATATTGTCCTTTATAAAAAGTAAACGTTTTAACAACTTTAAGCCCGTTTTCTGATTGCCAATAAAGCGGCACCGAAATACTGTCTTTATCATCTAAGTCATAGCGATTACTTTCAGAACTAAAGATTGTTTTATGGTTAGCTAAATCTGATTTACTTAATAAGCCGCCTTGTATTAAATAAAATTCATTGCTTTCATTTTTTAATAGAATTATTTTTTCGTCTTTCTTGTCTTTGGAAATAGGGTAGTTCAGTAACGCTGCGCGTTGAACTGTTCCACCTTGCGTGTTTATTTCTATATCCAACACGTCTGTCTTTATATGTATTACTTTACCTTTTAATTCCCGCTCATTATCAACAGCAGCAATTGAAGGTGAATCAACGCTTTCAAATTCTTGTGACGCTGTTTCCGAAGAGTTATTCACAGATGGGCGATCAGCAAGAGGTTCCGGTACAGCTGTATCAACTATGTCTACAGGCTCTGTATTACCATAATCTTCTTGCCAAGCCTGCCAGATCATCGTTAACACCAGCGCGAGTGAAATAAATAAAATAAAACGAGTAGTTTCCATCTTTTAGGACTCTTTTGGGTTTTGTGGAACTGGATCCAGCCCACCTTTACATAAAGGGTGGCAGCGACAAAGTCGTTTACTCCCCATAAACAAACCTTTTATAACACCATTTTCAGAAACAGCATCAATCATATATTGAGAGCAACTCGGATAATAACGACAGCAAGGCATCATTAAGATACTAATATAACGCTGATAGAACAGAATAAGGTTTATGAAAAAAGTTTTCATTTGATAATCTTGTTCCAGTGTTTGGCAAGAGCGGGGCTGATTCTTTTTTTATTGACGTCGATTTTATTTCTTACAACAACGACTATATCGTTTCCTGTTAACACTTTTTGTTTTAATCGAAAGCTCTCTCTGATTATACGTTTAAGCCTATTTCGCTCAACCGCACTATGAATATGTTTTTTCGGAACAGCCAAGCCTAAACGCGGCCTGTTAAGATCATTGTTTCTTGCCAGGATTAAAAAAGACTTATCGCTGGAACGGCGCTTTGAAGCAAATACCTTTTTAAATTCTTCCGGTCGCTTTAACCTGTTAATTGATCTAAAACGCTCCCCGGAAGAAGGCATGTTGTGCTCTCTTTAGGCGGACAGCCTCTTTCTTCCTTTAGCACGGCGAGCTTTAATAATAGCTCTTCCTGAACGCGTTTGCATACGAGCACGAAAACCGTGGTTTCTTTTTCGTTTCAATTTACTTGGTTGATATGTCTGTTTCATATGCAATGCCTGTGTTTTCTATTATCTGCTGTTAAAAGGGCGCACATATTACTGTTGCCACAATAAATATGTCAATTACTCTCGGATAAAAATAAGCACTATTTTGCTTGTGGATAACTTTTATAATCAGGTATAGAATCTCTCATTCTCATCCTATTTAACTTCTACGAGGACAAGCAGTGGGAACAACCACATGGAAACGTTGCCTGGAGCGACTTGAAGGCGAACTATCGCCACAACAATTCAATACCTGGATACGCCCATTACATGCGATAGAAGAAGAAAATGCTATACGGTTACTTGCACCTAATCGTTTTGTCCTCGACTGGGTCAACGAGAAATACCTATCTAGAATGGAAGAGTTACTCGATAAAGAAACCACAGATAGTGAACAAATCACATTAAATATGGAAATTGGCAGTAAAAACAGCAATAAAACCGAAAAAAAATCAGCAGCATTAGACACAAGCTCAACAGAAGCGATAAAAACAAAACAAAGTCCGCCTGTAAAACATTCAAGTAACTTAAATACTTCGTTTACTTTCGATTCTTTCGTAGAGGGTAATTCTAATCAATTAGCTCGCGCAGCTTCCATGCAAGTTGCGGAAAACCCCGGAAACGCCTATAACCCTTTGTTTATTTATGGTGGTGTGGGCTTAGGCAAAACCCACTTAATGCATGCTGTTGGTGCTGCAATATTAGAAAGAAAACCATCCGCAAACATTGCTTACTTACATTCAGAACGGTTTGTTGCAGATATGGTAAGGGCTTTACAGCACAATGCGATTAATGAATTTAAGCGTCATTATAGAAACCTAGACGCCTTACTTATTGATGATATTCAGTTTTTTGCTAAAAAAGAACGTTCCCAAGAAGAATTTTTTCACACTTTCAATGCTTTACTTGAAGGTGAACATCAAATTATTTTAACTTGTGACCGCTACCCTAAAGAAGTGAACGGACTGGAAGAAAGGCTAAAATCTCGCTTTGGCTGGGGCTTAACAGTCGCAATTGAACCTCCAGAATTAGAAACTCGAGTTGCAATTATTAAGAAAAAAGCAACGTTGGTACAAAAAGATATTCCGGATGATGTTTCTTTTTTTATAGCAAAACGGTTTAAATCAAATGTCCGCGAACTTGAAGGCGCTTTAAACCGCGTTATTGCCAATGCAAATCTAACAGGCAAACCAGTAACGCTAGAATTTACAAAAAATGCTTTGCGTGACTTACTTATTATTCAGGATAAACAAGTTACTATGGAGAATATTCAAAAAATGACAGCAGAGTATTATAAAATTAGGGTTGCTGATTTACTCTCTAAAAGAAGAAACCGCTCTGTTGCAAGACCGAGACAAGTTGCAATGGCAATATCAAAAGAATTAACCAATCACAGCTTACCTGAAATAGGAGATGCTTTTGGTGGGCGGGATCATACAACTGTTTTGCATGCATGCAGAAAAATTAAAGAACTAAGAGAAACAGAACAACGAATTGAAGAAGACTATATCAACATCACAAATATACTAACAAGTTGATAAAAACCTGTGTAAAAAAAAAGAAATAAATTTTCATTAATTTATACACACAAATTATCAACAAAAAATTTTATAATTAAACAGAATTAATAAACAAACTTAAAATTATGTAAGTAATTGATTTAATTAATAAAAAACAAATCGTTAACAGAAATCTTATAACATAATAGTAATAATAATAGGTATATATATGAAATTTAATATTAATAGAGATGTGCTCTTACCTGTTTTGCAAACTGTAAGTGGCGTAGTTGATCGTAGACAAACGCTACCCATACTCTCAAACTTATTATTTAGTTTTGAATCAGGCTCCATGTCTGTAACTGCTACAGACATGGAGGTAGAACTTATTGTTAAAGTAGATGTAGATATAGATCAAACTGATGAGCTAACTGTTCCTGCAAGAAAGTTATTTGATATTTGTCGAGCACTTCCGCAAGAATCAGAACTTCAATTTGAAGTAAAGAATGATCGTGTTCTTATTAAGTCAGGCAGAAGCCGCTTTACATTAGCAACTTTACCGGCAACAGAATATCCTGTAATTGATATCACTGAGAACACAGCAAGTTTTAAAATAAAACAGAAAGAATTGGAAAAGCTATTAAGTAATACCCAGTTTGCAATGGCTCAACAGGATGTACGGTATTATCTAAATGGTCTTTTACTTGAAATCACATCAAATAAATTAAGAGCTGTTGCAACAGACGGACACCGTCTAGCACTAGATGAGACAAGTATTAGTACAGAAATAAATGAAGATATTCAAATCATCGTACCTAGAAAAGGTATTACAGAACTAGCCCGTTTATTACAAGATGATAGTGAGATAGAAATCCTAGTCAGTTCAAACCACATAAGGATTAAAAATGCAGATTCTTGTTTTACCAGTAAATTAATCGACGGACGTTTTCCGGATTATAAACGTGTCATTCCTGAACTTAGTGAAACAGCTGTGATTGCAGACAGGGAAGAACTTAAAAGCAGTCTGACTCGAGCATCAATTCTCTCTAACGAAAAATACCGAGGCGTCAGAATAATGCTGAACTCAAACAGTTTGAGAGCATTAGCGCATAACCCTGAACAGGAAGAAGCAGAAGAAGAGCTTGAAGTGCAATATGAGGGAGAAGAACTTGAAATAGGTTTCAATGTTTCCTATCTGCTCGATACGCTATCAATCATAAAAAGCGAGAAAGTAAAACTCAGTGTATTAGATGCAAACAGCAGTTGTTTAATTTTGCCTGAAGACGAGTCAAATAGTCAGTATGTAGTTATGCCTATGCGACTATAGGTAATGCTCAATATTGAAAAACTAACTGTTGAATCAGTTAGAAATCTGGCGGAATTAAGCATTGAGCCGGCAGCGAAGTTAAATTTTTTTTATGGTCCTAATGCCAGCGGTAAGACATCTGTTCTGGAATGCATCTATTTATTATCAAGAATAAAATCTTTTCGTAGTAAACGAATTAACGATGTTGTTCGTAGAGGTGAACAGAAATTACAAATCGTTGCCAAAGGTCAGAATCATGGGAAACCTTTTTCAGTTGGTATAGAAAAAGGTCGCGGAATCACTGTTATAAAATACAACGGCGAGACAGTTCAAACAGCATCAAAACAAGCTCGGCAATTACCTGTTTATATAATCACACCAGATCACTATGTTTTATTTACCGGCACACCAAAAGATAGACGCCATTGGTTAGACTGGTCATTGTTCCACGTGGAACAAAATTATATTGCTATTTGGAAAAGCTATTATCGCGCCCTACGCCACCGAAATGCTTTATTAAAAAGTGAGCGAAGTTTTAATTCGTCAGAGTTAACGGGTTGGGAAAAACTAATAGCTGAAGAAGCAAGAAAAATTGATGGAATGCGAGATAATTATATTAATAAATTAAATCAGATATTGAACGACAAGTATCTGTCTTATGTTTTATCAGGAACAGGAGCTGTTAAATACTTAAATGAAAATTATAGAAACGAGGATCTGTGTCAGTTACTACTTGAAAATAGAGATAACGATATAAAAAGAGGTTATACGAGTATAGGCCCTCACCGGGTTGATATTTCTTTTGTTTACGAAGATTTTAATGTAGCAAAACACCTCTCTAGAGGACAAACAAAACTATTTGGGGCTGCTGTGATGTCTTCGCAAGTTGATATTTTAAAGTCTTCAGGCTTAGATGCTTTGATTTTAGTTGATGATCTGGATGCGGAATTAGATGAAACATCTTCTAAGAAAATGTTTGAATTACTACAAGAGAACAATGTGCAAACATTTGTCTCTTCGTTAACAAAACCACCTTGGATAAATGCTGAAGATAAAGAAAGCGCCGTGTTTCACGTGAAACACGGGGAAGTAGAAAAAATGGTAGAATAGCTGGAATTAATTAAGAGAGTAAAATATGTCTGAAGAAAACGATTACGGCTCCGACCAGATTAAAGTCTTAAAGGGCTTGGAGGCAGTAAGAAAGCGCCCTGGAATGTATATCGGTGATACAGATGATGGTACCGGTTTGCACCATATGGTCTTCGAAGTTGTTGATAATAGTATTGATGAAGCCCTGGCAGGACACTGTGATCAAATAAAAGTAACAATTCATTCGGGAGAATCAATAACTGTTGCAGATAATGGTCGGGGTATTCCTGTTGGTATGCATGAAGATGAAGGTGTGTCTGCTGCAGAAGTTATTATGACGACATTGCATGCCGGCGGGAAGTTTGATGATAACTCTTATAAGGTTTCTGGCGGTTTGCATGGTGTCGGTGTTTCTGTCGTGAATGCTTTATCAGAAACGCTTAATCTGGTTGTCTATCGCGAAGGTTTTGTCCATCGCCAATCATATAAATCTGGAGAACCTGTATCGCCGTTGGAAAAAGGCGAGTCTTCAGATAAGACTGGTACAGAAGTCACGTTTATGCCGAGCGAAACAACGTTTAAACATATAGAGTTTCATTACGATATTTTGGCAAAAAGACTGCGGGAACTGTCTTTCCTCAACTCTGGTATACGTATTGAGCTGATAGATGAACGCAGCGGCAAAACAGATGTTTTCGAATATGAAGGAGGAATCAGCTCCTTTGTTAAGCATTTAAATAGAAATAAAACTCCCTTGCACGAAACGGTTATTGATATAAAAACGGACAGGGATGATGTTGGTGTCGAACTGGCCTTACAGTGGAACGACTCTTATCAGGAAAACATTTTTTGTTTTACCAATAATATTCCGCAAAAAGACGGTGGTGCGCACCTTTCTGGCTTCCGAGCAGCGTTAACAAGAAGTTTTAATCAATTTATGGATAGACAAGGTACTGCAACAAAAGCCAAAGTTAATGTCAGCGGTGACGATGTCAGAGAAGGAATTACAGCTGTTTTATCTATTAAAATACCTGATCCAAAGTTTTCATCACAAACGAAAGATAAGCTGGTTTCCAGTGAAGTGAAATCGGTTGTTGAATCGTGTGTTGCTGAAAAAATTCAGGATTTTTTGCTGGAAAAACCGGCGGAAGCTAAAGCAATAACGGAAAAAGTAATTGATGCTGCGAGAGCGCGCGAGGCCGCACGTAAAGCCCGAGAGTTAACTCGTAGAAAATCAGCGCTGGATGTTGCTGGTTTGCCAGGGAAATTAGCAGACTGTCAGGAAAAAGATCCGGCTTTATCAGAATTATTCCTGGTGGAGGGTGATTCTGCAGGGGGCTCTGCAAAACAGGGCCGCGATCGTAAAAATCAGGCGATATTACCGCTGAAAGGTAAGATTTTAAACGTTGAAAAAGCACGTTTTGACAAAATGCTGTCTTCTGTAGAAGTGGGTACGTTAATTACTGCTTTAGGTTGCGGGATAGGACGAGAAGAATTTGATCCGGAAAAATTAAGATATCACAGAATTATTATTATGACTGATGCGGATGTAGATGGTGCGCATATTCGCACATTGTTACTAACTTTCTTTTACCGGCAAATGTTTGAGCTAGTCGAGCGCGGTCATGTCTATATTGCTCAACCGCCTTTATATAAAGTTAAGAAAGGTAAACAAGAACGCTATTTAAAAGATGATGCAGATAAAGAGGCGTATTTGTTGGAATTAGCTATGGAAAATAGTGGTTTATATCCTGGTGAAGACAAACTGCCTATAGAAAACGAAGTATTAAAACAGATGGTTGATCTCTATATCTCGATGAACAGAGCTTATGATCGTCTCTGTAAGCTTTATCATCCTAGTATTGTTGATGCAATTCGTTATATGCCTGAAATTACCGAAGCAGACTGCGCTGATGAAACAGTGGTGAAAAACTGGTTTGGTGAGTTAACGGGTATTTTAAATGATGATGATGCAAACGTGACGAAATACAGTTTTGAGGTTTTTGAAGCAAATGACGGCCTGTTCGGTGCAAAGGTTTCTTTAACTATTCATGGAATAGAGTCTAGTAATGTTTTTATGCATGAGTTCTTTTCTTCTGAAAACTATAAGAAACTCTGTGCTTTGGAAAAAGCATTGGAGCTAGATGAAAGCGCCTATATAAAACGCAATGAGCGAAAGCAAGTAATTACTTCATGTAAGCAAGCGTTTGATTGGTTAATGAAAGAAGCTTAGCAAGGTTTATCCATTCAACGATACAAAGGTCTCGGTGAAATGAATCCGGAGCAGCTTTGGGAAACAACAATGGACTCCAATACGCGTAGTCTTCTTCAGGTTCAAATTGAAGATGTGATTGGTGCTGACGAAGTGTTTACGACATTAATGGGCGACCAGGTTGAGCCAAGAAGAGAATTTATAGAGCGAAACGCGCTGGTTGTAGAAAACCTCGATACATAAGTGTTGTGTTCTTAGGGCTTGTTTTTATGTTCGGGCTATTGCCCAAATATCAATTCGTTCGCAACGCGCTTTTTTAAAAAGCTTTGATATTTCATTAATAGTAGAGCCTGTTGTAATGACATCATCAATGATAGCGATGTGTTTTGGTATATTGTCGTTATTTAAAGCAAAGGCGTCTTTAACGTTTTTCTGACGAGACTTTATTGGAAGCTCGCTTTGCGGGTCAGTGTTAACTATTCGCTTGCACAGGTTTGTATTGACAGGTATGCCCAGTTTTTTTGATAAATGTTTAGCAAGCTCTAAAGATTGATTATAGCCGCGTTGTGCTTGTCTCTTTTTGTGTAAAGGGACAGGAACAAGTGTTTCAGGTAACTTGCCTTTACTTATTATTTTATCTAAAAGTCTATCGCTAAAAAGAGTAGCTAATTCCGCGCGTTTTCCAAATTTAAAGTTCAAAACTATTTTCTTCACCGGGTACGCGTAATTAAATAAAACAGTAGTTGTACAAAACAACGGCGGAGAAACAATACATTCACCGCAGATGGTTGGTGCATAGTGCGGTTTTGCGCATTTTGGGCAGCGTAGACTATGTTTGATAAAATCAAAATCACATTGCTTGCACCAGGCGGCATCCGTAGGCGATAAACAAAAATAACAGGCGCTTTTTGTCGAAAAAGTAGAAATTAGTTTTTTGAATTCCATCTCTTCTGTTAACCTTGGCAAAAACTAAAAGTTTACAAGTTATGTCTGTTATTAATTTTCGCATGCTTGATTAAAAATAAACACTAGGAAAATAAAGATGCAAACCCAAAGTCAGAATGAAATAAAAAACAACTGGACCAGAGAAGAGGCTGTTTCATTGTTAACCCAGCCTTTTAATGATCTACTATTTACAGCCCAACAAATACATCGACAACACTTTGATCCAAATAGGGTTCAATTAAGCACGTTAATGAATATTAAAACAGGTGGTTGTCCTGAAGACTGTGCTTATTGTCCACAAAGCGCTCATTATGATACAGGTGTAAATGCAGAAAAGTTACTCGATATTAAAGAAGTCTTACTTCAAGCAAATGCTGCTAAAGAAAAAGGGGCAACGCGTTTTTGTATGGGCGCTGCATGGCGGCAGCCTAAACAAAAAGATTTAGAAAAAGTAATGGCGATGGTCGAGGCAGTAAAAGAAACAGGAATGGAAACATGCGTGACTTTGGGTATGTTGTCCAATGAACAGGCGAAAGATCTAAAAAAAGCCGGGCTTGATTATTACAACCATAATCTGGATTGCTCTCCAGAATATTATTCAAAAATTATTAGTACCAGAGATTATCAGGAAAGACTTGATACCTTGGAACATGTTCGCCAGGCTGAAATTAATGTTTGCAGTGGCGGCATTATAGGTATGGGTGAGAATGAAAACGATCGTGCCGGTTTATTACTGACACTCGCTAATATGCCGAAGCAACCTGAAAGCGTGCCGATTAATATGTTAGTGCAAGTGGAGGGAACGCCTTTAAACAATAGTGATGCGCCTGATGCATTAGAGTTTGTACGAATCATTGCGGCAGCTCGAATAATGATGCCTGCTTCTTATGTCAGGTTATCTGCAGGGCGTAATGAGATGACAGATGAAATGCAGGCTTTATGTTTTCTTGCAGGGGCAAACTCTATTTTTTATGGTGAGAAATTGCTGACAACAAATAACCCGCAATTAGAAAAGGATAAACAGTTGTTTGAACGATTGGGTATTCAATCTACACAACATTAATGGAGCAAGCTATAACAACGAGTTTTGTTAAAGAGCTCGAGCAAAGAAAAAAAGACGGGCTGTTTAGAAAAAGACAAGTTGTATATTCTTCTCAAGCCCCGGTTATTAATATTGAAGATAAAGAATATATAAACTTCAGCAGTAATGATTATTTGGGCTTTGCTAATAATAAAAAATTAAAAGAACAGATGGTTGAAGCAATACAACGATACGGACTTGGTGCAGGATCGTCACAATTGCTAGTTGGCCATTCTTTAGCTCATAGTGAATTAGAAAAAAAGCTCGCAGAGTTTTTGAATAGGGAAGCAGCGTTAGTTTTTTCAACAGGCTATCAAGCAAATCTGGCTATTGCATCTACGCTGATAGATGAAAACACTGTCGTGTTACAAGATAAGTTAAACCATGCTTCATTAATTGATTCAGCTTTGTTATCAAAAGGTAAGCTGGTTCGCTATAAACATAATGATATAGATCATTTAAAAGGTCTTTTTGAAAAATATAAAAATAAAAAACTAATTTTAATGACAGATGGCGTCTTCAGTATGGACGGAGATCATGCGCCTCTATTAGAAATAGCTGATCTTTGTAAAACGTATAACGCTATTTTAATAGTCGATGATGCGCACGGAATTGGTGTGTTAGGTAAAACAGGAGCTGGGTTACTGGAAGACCTGCAATTAGGTGAAGAAGACGTTCCGTTATTAATAGGTACTTTTGGAAAGTCCTTTGGAGCGAGCGGCGCCTTTGTTTCTGGTAATCGTTTGTTTGTAGAAATGTTTATCCAAAAGGCAAGGACGTATATTTATACAACTGCACTAATGCCGGCAATTGCTGCGACGATGACTTATGCGATAGGCATGATTATTGATGGCGATCCTTTGCGTAAAAATATTAATGAGCTGATCAATGTTTATAAAGCTGGTTTAAATAAAAATAAGTTGGATCAAAGAATATCAACATCACATATTCAGCCTTATATTGTAGGCAATGCTGACAAAGCCTTACAGCTCAGCAAGTCACTTAAAGACAAAAAAATATTAGTCTCTGCTATAAGACCGCCAACAGTGCCGAAAGATACATCGCGACTAAGAATTAGTTTTACTGCCACACATTCCAAAGAACAGGTAGAAAAACTGACTGCTTCGTTAGCAGCGGCGACATAGGAAACATGCAAGCGCTTTTATTACACGACTGGAGAATAAAGCAGTCGACATGGAGTGAAGCGGATTTGTCTTTAGCATCAATTGATAAGGTGTCATCGCCAAGGCTTTATAAAGTAGCAAAGGAAGAACATGACTCTTTGTCTGATTTAATAGCACAAATCTTAAACGACGTTAGTGAGCCGGGCACAATGGTTATTGGTGGTTTAATCGCTATGCCATTACAAAAAATAACAGAAAAAATAAAAAATATTGTTTTTATTGGCAACCCCCTTTGTTTTGTTAATAAAGAAAACGGGCCTAGCGTTTTTGATAAAAAACACATTTCCGCATTTCAGGCTAGCCTGAAAGTAAACGCAGATAAAACACTGAAATATTTTCCCGGCCTGATCGCACACGGCGATAGCAAACTAAAAAAAATAAATAAAACTATTTGCAAATACGTGGCAACGAAAGAAGATAAAGCAACGCTTTCTATCTGGTTAGATCAAATGCTTGCTACAAGTTTTGAACGAAACCTTAAAAGGTTAAGTCAAAATATTAAAACACAAACTGATAAAAGATTGCGGTCATGTTCCTTTTCTTAACAACCAGCAAGAGTTTTCAGAATTAATACAATGAGCTCATCGATGGAAAACCCTGTTAATACTGTTTATGAAGTTGATACAAAACAGGTTCAGCATGCTTTTAATGATGCTGCAAAAAATTATGACGCCCATGCCTTATTACAAAGGACAGTAGTTAATCGATTAATGGAGGCTTTTGATCATATTAAAATTGAACCTAATGTTGTTTTAGATTTAGGTTCTGGTTCAGGCTATGGGGCAAATCAATTAAAGCGCCAATTTAAAAAAGCACATATTTATCAAGCCGACCTTTCTATAGAGATGTTAAAAGGCTCGCGTAAAAAGTCTTCGCGGTTTTTTTCGAAAGATCATTTTTTCTGTGTTGATGCAAATAAAATACCGTTGTCTGACCAGAGTGTTGACTTGGTATTTAGTAGTTTGATGCTGCAGTGGTCAAATAATCCGGATGCCGTTTTTGCTGAAGTAAAAAGAGTGCTGAAACCTGAAGGCGTGTTTGTCTTTACAACCTTTGGGCCAGATACTTTAAAAGAGTTGCGTGAAAGCTGGAGGCAGGCTGATGGTAATGTTCATATTAATGCTTTTACGGATATGCACGATATTGGTGATGCGTTAATTAGGGGCGGGTTGGATGCACCAGTATTGAGTATCGAAAATATTGTTTTAACTTATGATGAATGTCTACAGTTAATGCGCGATCTTAAAAGCATTGGTGCTCACAATGTAAACCTCGGAAGAAGGAAAACGCTAACAGGAAAGCGAAGGCTGGAAAAACCCATTCAATATTACGAAACTTATCGTACAAATAATAAACTTCCAGCAACATATGAAGTTATTTATGGTCATGCTTGGAAACCAGCAATGAGGTCAACAATTACAAAAAGCAATGATACAAGTGTTCAGCATGTTTCTTTGGAAAAGTTGAAGCAAGATTTAAAAAACAGAAAAGTTTAATAATGATGGCGAAAGGTTTTTTTATAGCGGGAACAGATACCGGAATTGGCAAGACATGTGTAACGGTTGCGCTTATGGAAGAACTTAAAAAGCAGGGCTATAAAGTGGCGGGGATGAAGCCTATTGCTTCCGGTGCTGTCAGAAAGAACGGTAGCTTAAGAAACGAAGATGCGGAACTAATACAACAAGCCTGTTCTCAACTGATAGATTATGAATTAATTAACCCTGTTGTTTTTGAATTACCGGTCTCTCCTCATATTGCGGCCAGACAAATGAAGCAAGCAATTGATCTGAGAGAAATAGAGAGCTGTTATCAGCAATTGGCATCAAATAATGATCTGGTTGTTGTAGAGGGAGTGGGCGGTTGGCGTGTTCCAATTTCAGGCGAGCAGAGTATGGCTGATCTTGCTAAAAAACTAGGTTTGCCAGTGATCCTGGTCGTTGGGTTCAGGTTGGGTTGTCTAAATCATGCAATTTTAACTGCGGAAGCTATCAGAGCTGATGGTTTGAACCTGTTTGGCTGGGTCAGCAACCGTCTTGAAGAAGCTTATCTATTTTCGGAAGAGTCGTTAGAAACACTTAAAAAAACCATAGAAAGTCCTTATCTGGCAGATTTGCCGTTTGGGCAGAATTCTGCTGCCAAACTTCAAATTAAGCACAGCAATATGTTGTTAGATTCCAGTTCTTTATGATTTATTGATAATTTCCAGACTAAACTTGCAAAGAATGGTCAATATAGGGCATATTGTCGCACTAAGACGGCTCAGTCCTTCTTGAGCGGCTCATTTTGTGAAAAAACATTAATTTCATAATTAAATGTCGCATGATTCAGGAAAATTTTAGTGATGAGAAGAGTTATGGGGAGTCACTGAATGCAGCTAAGGCAGTCGCAAAATAAGAAAATATTAAAACATCAATACTGAGGAATGTTGTATGTCAGTCGATAAAATAAAACGGGCGGTACTAGGCCTGTTTGCGGTTTCGTTGTTTCTAGTGAGTGGCACTGTTCTGGCTGAATTTCCACTTAATCTGACTGAAGGTGTTACGCCGACAAGTCAAAAAGTCTACGATTTACACATGACCATTTTCTACATCGTAACGGTGATCGGTGTTGCCGTTTTTGGTGTAATGACGTGGTCGATTATTTATCACAGAAAATCAAAAGGTGTCACCCCGGCAACCTTTCATCATAGTACAGCGGCCGAAATTACCTGGACGGTTATCCCTATTTTGATTTTGGTTGGCATGGCTATCCCGGCAACGAAAACACTTATCTTTATGGAAAAAACGGGTGACTCGGAAATGACTATTAAAGTGACCGGTTATCAATGGAAATGGAAATACGACTACCTCATAGGCGAAGGTGAGGGCATCAGTTTTATGAGTTCTCTCGCTGAAGAAGATAACGCTGCCAGACAACGTGGTTCTGGAATTGATCCGAACACGATTGAGAACTACCTATTAAATGTAGATAACGAAGTTGTCCTGCCTATTGAAACCAAAATCAGAATTCTGACAACAGCAGAAGATGTTATTCACGCATGGTGGGTACCTGATTTGGGCTGGAAGCGTGATGCAATTCCGGGCTATATCAATGATAACTGGACCTATATCGAAGAACCCGGTGTATACCGTGGTAAATGTACTGAGCTGTGTGGTAAAGATCATGGTTTCATGCCGATAGTTGTTCGAGCGGTATCAAAAGATGAGTACACAACATGGGTTGCTGATAAAAAAGCAGAGTTGGCCGCAGCTAATTCTGGTGCAGATATGTCGATGGATGAGCTGATGGAAAAAGGCAAGTCTGTTTATTCTGCGAACTGTGCGTCATGTCATATGCCAGAGGGACAAGGTGTTGATGGTTTATTCCCTGCCTTGGCTGGTAGTCCTATTGCAGTAGGCGCAGCAGAAGATCATATTAACTTAGTACTCAAAGGTAAAAATTTAATGCCGTCGTTTAGTAAGCAGTTAAATGACGCCGATCTTGCCGCTGTTATAACCTATGAAAGAAACGCCTGGGGTAACGATGTTGGCGATATGGTTCAGCCATCAGACGTAAAAGCAGCAAGATAATAAGCAGAATATTAAACAATAAATTTATATAGAATTAGTAAACTGAGGATAGAGACATGAGCGAAGCAGCTGTCCACGACGATCATCACGACCACGATCACAAACCTACAGGCATAGGTCGTTGGTTGTTTTCAACAAACCACAAAGACATCGGTACGATGTATCTGGTTTTCTCTTTAATTATGTTCTTTGTTGGCGGCGCAATGGCAATGGTCATTCGACTAGAGCTTTTCCAACCAGGAATACAATTTGTTGACCCCCAGTTTTTTAACTCAATGACCACTGTTCATGCGCTAGTTATGATTTTCGGTGCATTGATGCCAGCAGGTGTAGGCCTTGCTAACTGGATGATCCCCATTATGATTGGTGCGCCAGATATGGCGATGCCGCGCATGAATAATATGAGTTTCTGGATTCTTCCATTTGCTTTCACATTATTATTAACGACTTTCTTTATGGAAGGTGGTGCGCCAGCCGGTGGTTGGACAATGTATCCTCCGTTAGTTTTGCAGCTAGGCGATGGCTTTCCATTTTTAATATTTGCGGTTCACTTTTTGGGTATCTCATCCATTATGGGCGCAATTAATATTATCGCTACCGTATTCAACATGCGTGCACCAGGCATGACATTTATGCGTTTACCCTTGTTTGTATGGACATGGATTATTACGGCGTTCTTGTTAATTGCATCTATGCCTGTTTTAGCTGGTGCAGTAACAATGTTGTTGACGGATAAGTATTTCGGCACAGCGTTTTTTGACGCTGCCGGTGGTGGTGATCCAGTATTATTTCAGCACGTATTCTGGTTTTTTGGTCATCCAGAAGTTTATATTCTGGTATTGCCTTCTTTCGGTATTATCTCTCAGGTTATTCCAACCTTTTCCCGCAAACCTCTGTTTGGTTATGCCTCAATGGTTTATGCAACTGCATCAATTGCGTTCTTATCATTCTTTGTTTGGGCACACCATATGTTTACTGTTGGTATGCCGTTGACTGGTGAGTTGTTCTTTATGTATGCCACTATGGCGATTGCTGTACCAACCGGTGTTAAAATCTTTAACTGGACCGCGACCATGTGGAAAGGCGCGATGACATTTGAAACTCCTATGTTATTTGCTATAGGTACGCTATTCATGTTTTCAATTGGTGGTTTCTCCGGTTTGATGATGGGTATCACGCCAGTAGATTTCCAATACCATGATACTTACTTCATCGTAGCGCATTTTCATTACGTCATTGTCCCCGGCATTATCTACGGCATTATTTCTGGCGTGTATTACTGGTTGCCGAAATGGACCGGTGTTATGTATGACGAAAAACTGGGTAAGTTACACTTCTGGATATCAACGATTTCTGTGAATGTCTTGTTTTTCCCAATGCACTTTATTGGTCTTGCCGGTATGCCAAGACGTATCCCTGATTACGGTACTCAGTTTGCAGACTGGAATGCAATTATTAGTATAGGTGGCTTTGTTTTTGGTTTAAGTCAACTAATTATGGTTTGGGTTGTTATCAAGTGTGCACGTGGAATAGGTGAAAAAGCAACGGATCAGGTTTGGGAAGGAGCTCATGGTCTAGAGTTTACTTTATCATCTCCTCCTCCGTATCACAGTTTCACAACGCCACCAAAGATAACGGATGCGAATGCGCATTCTTAAATCATTTTTGTGATGAATCAAAGTGATAAAACGCCGGAGGAAAAGGGTATAGCGGCAAAGAATATGCGGCTGGCCATTGTTTTAGGTTTGATTGCAATCGCCTTCTACATCGCTGTTTTTATTAAGTTTATGTAGTGCAAATGATTACTGAAGCGATAAAAACAGCTAAGAAACTGGCGTTATTTGCTGTAGCAATGTTTGGTTTTGGTTATGTGTTGGTTCCTCTTTACGAGCTAGCATGTGAAGTAACCGGTATTGGTGGTACAACTGGTACGATAAGTCGGGCTGAAGCTGAAGCTGATGAGGTAGATGAAAGCCGATTAGTAACCGTTGAGTTTGATACGAATGTGGATTTGTCTTTGCCGTGGCAGTTCAAAGCGAAGAAATTCAAAATGAAGGTGCACCCTGGTGAAATATCAGAAGCCATATTTATTGTTGAAAATAAATCTGATAAACCGGTTATTGGTAGAGCCATACCGAGTGTAGCACCGGAGATAGCTGCCAAATATTTTGATAAAACAGAGTGCTTTTGTTTTACGGAGCAGCTTCTTGAAGCTGGTGAAAGTAAAGAAATGGTTGTGCGATTTATTGTCGGCTCAGAGTTGCCGGGCGATATATTGGTTATGACTCTGTCCTATAAGTTTTTTCAGTTGGCGGAAGAAGTTGCTAGAACTGAAATAAAAGAAATAAGAAGTAATAGTTAAAAAAATAAATATTTAAGAGGAATCGTTATGTCTAACTCACCTGACACATACTTTATCCCGGATCCAAGTCGTTGGCCGATTGTAGGTACTTTGTCTATATTTCTTACGTTCATCGGCGCAGCTGTGATGCTGAATGGATCAGGCTTTGGAACATTTCTGTTAGGCCTAGGTGTGGCTGCAATAGTCTATATGTTTTGTGGCTGGTTCGCGGATGTTATTAAAGAAAGCAGGGGTGGTAACTACAATAAGCAAGTAGATATTAGTTTTCGCTGGGGCATGAGTTGGTTTATCTTCTCTGAAGTGATGTTCTTTGCCGCTTTTTTCGGAGCGCTTTACTACATAAGAGTACTGTCAGTGCCTTGGTTGGGCGGTGAAGGCTCTGGGTTTGTCACTCATCATTTCTTGTGGCCAGACTTTCAGGCGACATGGCCATTATTGACAACACCCGATATGACATTACAAGGTGTTGAGTCGCAGTTTGTTGCTATCAAAGAAGTTATTCCTGCATTTGATGTTCCTTTATTAAATACCATACTTCTCTTAGCCAGTGGCGTAACGCTTACATTTGCGCATCATGCGTTAAAGAAAGATCATCGCAAACCATTATGTTGGTGGTTAGCAGCAACAATCTTATTAGGAGCCGTCTTCCTTTATTATCAAGCCTATGAGTATGCGCATGCGTATGGTGATCTTGATTTAACGATGAAGTCAGGTGTCTACGGTTCGACTTTCTTCATGTTAACCGGCTTTCACGGTTTCCATGTAACTATGGGTGCAACGATGTTGTTAGTGATTTTAATTCGTTGTCTGTTAGGGCATTTTTCTTCTAAAGACCATTTTGCTTTTGAAGGTGTTGCTTGGTACTGGCACTTTGTTGATGTAGTCTGGTTAGGTTTGTATATCTTTGTTTACTGGATATAGATAGATACAGAATCAGTATACGGGAAGGCGCTGCATTAGCAGCGCCTTCTTTGTATTTGGCAATATAAAAAGTTGGTTTAGAAGCCTGGAGTATGTGGCTGAATCCAGCCAAGCCTAAAGCCAACAATCAGAGAAATAAATAGAATAACGGATAGAGTTATTCTAACTTTAAGATAAGTAGCAAGCCGTTTGGATTTCGAATCATCTTTAACTAAGAAAAAGGCGCCGGCAATGAGTGAAAATCCTATCGCTAAAAATAAAATTGCAATATATGTTTTGAAAATTATTGTTGCCATAAACATTTATAAGTAATCTTTCGTTCAAGAAGTATAACCAGCAACACATACATTAATGAAGTTAATTATTGGAAATCGGTGTTTTTGTCCAAAGTTTATAACCAGTTTTTTGACGCTGATCTTTTTAGGCTTGTTTATTTCTTTGGGTTTTTGGCAGCTAGACCGGGCGGAATATAAAAGAAATTTATATTCTGATTTTAAAAACAGACAATCAGCACAATCGCTAAATCTTGATCAGGATATTAATAATAATTTAAATATAAAAGAGCTGATTTGGCGACATGTAAATGCAAGCGGGGAGTTTTTAGAGCATTATCAAATTCTATTGGATAATCAGGTTCACGATACGAAAGCAGGTTATTTTGTTTATACGCCATTTCAGTTAGTTAATAGTAATAAGGCTGTATTGGTCAACCGAGGTTGGATATTAGCTAATTTAGATCGGTCAGTCAGTCCAGACTATGTATTGACTGACGGTATTGTAGAAATAGAAGGCGTTGCAAAAGAAACACCCAAAACAGGTCTTTTGCTTAAAGATTTGCCGCCTGAAAAAGTTAATGAAAAAACGCATAGGGTTCAACGTATAGATATAGATGAATTAAGCGAATTAACACAACTGAATTTAATGCCATTTATAATCAGATTGGATACGAAGTCTGATCATGGGTATGTCCGGAAGTGGCAGTTGCCAGGCTCTGGAGAAAATACGCATTATGGTTATGCTTTCCAATGGTTTTCTTTTGCGGCAGTGTTGGTCATTATTTATTTGGTTTTGAATATTAAAAAAATTGAAGAAAAAGATTTAGTTATATGAATGAAGAAGCAAAAAAGAAAAATAAAATAACCTTAATCATGCTCGGATTATTTTTTGCTAGTCCATTGGTTCTATCGTGGTTCGTTTTTAACTACACCGACTATTTGGAAATGCGTGGCACATCAAACCGTGGCGAGCTAATACAACCACCCAGGCAGCTTGGCGATCTAGCCTTAATCGACCCGTTTGATGAAGAACGTAAAGACAGTTTATTTAATAAATGGTCTCTGGTTTATATTGCTTATAGTTGTGACGAAAAGTGTATGGAAAGCGTCTATCTTATTCGACAAATTCACGCACGAATGGATAAACATTCATTACGGGTTCAGCGAGTTTTGTTATTAACGACGGAGTCTAATGAAACACTAAAAGGAAAACTGAGCGACTATGCGGGTCAACAATTAATAAACAATGAAACTATTAATGTTGAAGAGGTAGTCAATAAATTTAAATTAACAGACTCAGATAAACCATTAGGCGCAAATAGGATTTACATTGTCGATCCAGTTGGCAACTTGATGATGAATTATAAACCGGGCACGAACCCAGGCGATATCTATAAAGATCTTAAAAAGTTGTTACGTGGTTCGCGCATAGGCTAACAAAGATGCAAAGTAATAAAGTAATTTTAAATATTGCTCGAGTTTCAACTTTATTGGCTCTGTTCGTCATTGTGCTTGGCGCTTATGTACGGTTATCAGATGCAGGT
Organism: Pseudomonadota bacterium; assembly: GCA_038142205.1. Taxonomy (GTDB): domain Bacteria; phylum Pseudomonadota; class Gammaproteobacteria; order Eutrophobiales; family Eutrophobiaceae; genus UBA7359. The sequence continues at coordinate 2,325,751 of JAYQJO010000001.1, forward strand.
TTAGGCTGTCCGGATTGGCCGGGCTGCTACGGCAGTATACTCGTGCCAGACCAGGTAGAGCCGGATAATGAGCACCTAGAAGTAAGAGCGTTAGAGCATGCTAAAGCCTGGAAAGAAATGATTCATAGATATGCAGCAAGCACCTTAGGTTTTTTGATTTTAGTCATGGCTTTCATGAGTTGGTTTAAATCATCATTATCTAATTTTCGAACATTTACTTCAGTGCTTTTAGTGTTGGTAGTTTTTCAGGGAATGCTGGGTATGTGGACAGTAACTTTATTGCTTAAACCAGTAATCGTGATGTCGCACCTTATAGGCGGCCTGACAATACTTTGTTTACTGACCTGGTTGGTTTTACGTCAGCAATCTCAACAAGGTATTTTTGTAAGCGCTGCGTATAAACCATTATTTTCATTATCCGTCTTCGCAATCATAGTATTGAGTTTGCAAATATCATTAGGCGGTTGGACGAGTTCAAACTATGCTGCGCTTGCCTGCCCGGATTTTCCAACCTGTCAGGGTGTCTGGTGGCCGAATATGGATTTCAATGAAGGTTTTATTCTATGGCGAGGGCTAGGCGTTGATTACGAAGGCGGTGTTTTACTTGGTCCTGCTCGCACAGCGATTCATATGGCGCATCGAATAGGTGCGGTTATCGCGTTTTTCACTTTATTTTACGTCGCGATACGAGCCATTCGTTCCGGATTATCGCAGTTGAAAATAACGGGTATTTTCACACTGATTTTATTAATAACTCAGGTTTCTCTGGGCATAGCAAATGTTAAGTTTTCTTTGCCATTGCCTGTTGCGGTAGCGCACAATGGGGTCGCTGCGTTACTATTACTGTCCTTGATTAGTCTCTTGCACCACAGTTTGCCGGAAAACAGATAATAAAAGTTATATTTAAAGTCACAATGAAAGATCAAACAGCAAATAACGCATCAACTATAGCTTGGCAGGATTATCTTGAGCTTTGTAAGCCAAAAGTTGTGTCGCTTATCGTCTTCACGGCCATTGTCGGTATGTTTTTAGCAACGCCAGCTATGGTGCCGTGGGATATTTTAATTTTTGGCACAATTGGTATTGGTATGGCTGCGGCTTCTGCGGCAGCTATTAATCATGTGGTCGATCATAAAATTGATACAGTTATGGCGCGAACCAAAAAAAGACCATTACCGGAAGGTAAGGTTAGTGCGCTTAATGCCATTATTTTTGCCTGGTTTTTAGGCACGATTTCGATGGGTATTCTCGCCTTTCTGGTGAACCCGTTAACTGCAGGCTTGACCGCAGCTTCTCTAATTGGTTACGCCTTTATTTATACGATGTATTTAAAACGTGCGACGCCACAGAATATTGTTATTGGTGGTGCGGCTGGTGCAGCACCTCCTGTATTAGGCTGGACCGCTGTTACAGGGACGCTTGACCCGAATTCCTTATTATTATTCCTCATTATTTTTGCCTGGACGCCACCGCATTTTTGGGCGTTAGCTATTTATCGTCGTGAAGATTATGCCAAGGTAGATATGCCGATGTTGCCGGTTACTCATGGCGTAGAGTTTACCCGCTTACATATCTTGCTCTATACCATTTTAATGGTGTTGGTGTCTTTGCTGCCCTATCTCGTCGGCATGTCCGGTATGTTCTATCTCGTCGGCGCAGTGATATTAGGGATAGGTTTTCTCTACTATGCTATCCGTATGCAATATGACCATGCAGATCGTCTCGCAATGCAAACGTTTTCATATTCATTAATCTATTTAATGTTTATGTTTGCTTTCCTTCTGGTTGACCATTATATCCCATTGATAGCCAGCGTTATTTAATAAAACTGGAACCTAATTTCTGTTCTGTGGTCAGTAAAATATCACAGGAGAAATCATATGGAACGCAGACAGTTTTTATATCGCGCAGCCGGGCTTACAGCTGCATTATTCTCGGTAGGGCCAGGTGCTTTAGCTCACCCTGTAAATAGAAGTTTGAATTTAGCTCGATTAGAAAAACCAGAAAAAGAATGGCGTAATCTTGTCTCGAAACAGGAGTTTAAAATACTGTTTGAAGATGGTACTGAGCCTGCCGGTTCGAGTCCTTTAAACCATGTTAAGGAAAAAGGTACTTTTATATGTGCAGCCTGTTTTTTACCTTTATTTGAGTCAGAAACAAAATATGATAGCGGTACGGGTTGGCCAAGTTTTTTTCGTCCTATCGAAGGCCGTGTTGATACAAAACTGGACCTAAAATTAATTTTTCCACGAACAGAATACCATTGTATACGTTGTGGCGGCCATCAGGGACATGTTTTTGATGATGGGCCCGAGCCGACAGGCTTACGTTATTGTAATAATGGTTTAGCACTAAAGTTTGTTCCGGAAAATAAACCACTACCTGACTTAAGGGGATAAGCATGTCTCGGTTATTACTCGCCGTAATATTATGCAGCATACAAATTAATGTGTTAGCAGAAACAAAAACAGCTATATTTGCAGGCGGCTGATTCTGGTGTATGGAAAAGCCATACGATGAAATCGAAGGCGTAAAAGGCACGATTTCAGGCTATACAGGCGGACATACTGAAAACCCAACTTATAAATCAACTTCAACAGGAACGACAGGGCATTATGAAGCATTGTTGGTTGAATATGATGCGAGTAAAGTTAGTTATAAAACCTTGTTGGACATATTCTGGAAAAACATTGATCCTTTTGATGCCCATGGGCAGTTCTGTGATAAAGGCCCGCAATACCGGGCTGCTATATTTTCTAATGATGAAAATGAAATTAAATTAGCAAAGGAAAGTAAACAGGCTCTGCAGGAAAAGTTGAAAGACAAGGCCACGGTTGTTACGGAAATTTTGCCAGAGAAAAAATTCTATTCTGCTGAAGAATATCATCAGAATTACTATCAAAAGAACCCTATACGTTATAAATACTATAGATATGGGTGCGGCCGTGATAAACGACTAAAGGAAGTTAACGATCTTATACATTCAAAATAAGACTGGTCCTGTCTTACTTATTAAAAACTTCGGAAGAATTTAATTCGACATTCGTTTTATAGCTTTCTATCATTAATGCTATTTCCATATCATGCAGGGAATAAATGCAGTCTGTTATTTCAATAAAAGAACTGAACAAAACCTATAAGTCAGGCTTTCAAGCACTTAAAAATATTAATCTCGAAATTAAAAAGGGTGAAATTTTTGCGCTTTTAGGCCCGAATGGAGCAGGCAAGACAACTTTAATCAGTGCTATTTGTGGTCTCGTAAAGCCTTCTTCCGGTGAAATACTGGCGGAAGGTCAAAATATCGCTTCTGCTTATCGAGAAATACGAGGAAAAATAGGTCTCGTTCCGCAAGAGCTCGCAACCGATGTGTTTGAAAACGTCTGGAACACGGTAAATTTCAGTCGAGGTATTTTTGGCAAGCCAACAAATCATGCCTATGCCGAAGAAGTTTTACGAAAACTTTCTTTATGGGACAAAAAAGACTCAAAGATTATGACCTTGTCCGGTGGCATGAAGCGACGAGTTATGATCGCAAAAGCGCTATCACATGAGCCCACAATATTATTTCTTGATGAACCTACTGCGGGTGTTGATGTTGAGCTGCGACAAGATATGTGGGAAATGGTAGACGGCTTGCGTAAAGAGGGCGTAACGATTTTTTTAACAACGCACTATATTGAAGAAGCCGAAGAAATTGCCGACCGTATTGGTGTTATCAATAAAGGCGAAATTATCGTCGTTGAAGAAAAGAAAACGCTCATGAAAAAGCTGGGTAAAAAACAATTGACGCTACATTTGCAACACAAATTAGAGACTCTTCCAGCAGAGTTAAATGAATACGAAATTGAAATAACGGCAAATGGTCATGAGTTACTTTATACCTTCGATGCACAAAAAGAAGAGACAGGTATTGTTAAACTTTTAAAAAAGCTAAGCGAAAGCAATATTGAGTTTAAAGATTTAAATACAAAAGAAAGCTCTCTCGAAGAAATTTTTGTTAGCCTAGTAAAAAAAGAATGAATTTCTACGCGATCAAAGCTATCTACAAATTCGAGATGATGCGTACACTTCGTACCTTGATGCAAAGTATAGCTTCGCCTGTTTTATCAACATCGCTTTATTTCGTTGTTTTTGGTGCGGCGATAGGATCGCGCATGGGTGATATCGAAGGAGTCAGCTACGCTGCATTCATTATTCCCGGTCTAATTATGTTGTCGTTACTTAATGAAAGTATTTCCAATGCTTCTTTTAGTATCTATATGCCAAAATTTACTGGTACTATTTATGAAGTTTTATCTGCGCCTGTTTCTTATGCGGAAGTAATAATTGGTTATGTTGGCGCTGCTGCTAGAAAATCCATTGCAGTAGGTTTGTTAATTTTAATTACAGCAAGGTTGTTTGTAGATTATGAAGTTCAGCACCCATTTTATATGCTCGGCTTTCTAATATTAACCGCGCTAACCTTTAGCCTTTTTGGCTTTATTCTTGGTCTTTGGGCAGACAGTTTTGAAAAGTTACAGGTTGTGCCTATGATGATTGTTACGCCGCTAACTTTTCTAGGCGGTAGTTTTTATTCGATTAATATGCTGCCAGAAGTGTGGCAGAAGATTACCTTGTTAAACCCAGTTGTCTATTTAATAAGCGGCTTTCGATGGAGTTTTTATGGCGTAGCAGATGTTAATGTTTTTCTTAGTCTGGGCATGATTCTATTTTTTATGCTTGTTTGCCTAACTACTGTCTGTTGGATGTATAAAACGGGTTATAAGCTTAAAAACTAAATACTTACTCTCTTTATTCAAATATAGCTTAGTAAAACACAGGAATAGTGTTTAAATGGTTTGCTGCATTTTGCAGTAATTTGCTGGGACATTATTCCAGTTAAGGAGAGTTTCGTGGCAGTTGATATGTATTTAAAGTTGGATGGCGTAACGGGCGGGACTAAAAACTATAGTTATAAAGGTTGGTCAGATGTTATTTCCTATGGTTGGGGAATGGTAAGCAACAGAAGCTCCTCAGTTGTCAGTGACAAGGATATGACTTCATTTCGTGAGATTTCCATATCAAAGCTTGTCAGTACGGATAGTACAGAAATAATGACCCTCTATGCAGAAGGTAAAACAATAGATTTTGCTGAATTAAAAGTTGCGCCAGTATCTACAAAAAAAAGTGATAAACCAAAATACCTGAACTTACGAATGGAAGATGTCTTGATTAAATCAATCGTGACAGGAGGTGAGAACAGTGATGATTTTTTTAAAGAGAAAATAATTCTTCTGTTTGATCGAATAAAGTGCGAATACTTTGCGCCACAGATTGTTGGAGAAGAAGTAACATCTGAATATATTTTCGATTGGGATATAGCGAATAACAAAAAGAATTAATACTTTTTAAGTATTTTAAATCTCTTTTTAGATCTGTTTACGATTTGATCGACTTCTTTATTTATAAGCTTCTTAAAGTATTTAAATCAACTTTCTCAACAAGGTCAGGTAAAAAATCTTTTAGACAGGCAGATCATGAGCTTTAATCAGGTTATAAACAGAAGCTGCTCTTATCGTTTTAATAATTGTTCTATAGATAAAGAATAGTTAATCGGTGAATGATCTGCTAGAAAAGAAGGCAGATCGTCTTTAATCATATTTAATTTATAATTAAAAATTTTAGCTAGGGCGTAATCTTTTAAGCCTTGCAGTCGACTTTTTTGATAAGCGTATACGTCATCTTCGTTCATTTGTTCATGTAGCTCATCTTTATCATTAAGTAGATAAGCGAAACCGGCATGGTTATACATTGTTGTCGCAAAATCGATCGGCACGGTAGTGACGACATCACTATTATTTACAATGCGGTAGATAGAGTTTGTTTTTAATGATTTTATAAACTCTGGATCGCCTACCCTGGGAGATCCAAAGGTATAACATGAATCAAAATAGTTGTTTTCATATAACTCTGAAGTCGCTAATACAGCTAACGCTGCACCAAGGCTATGCCCTGTTATAAACAACGGTAAAGAATTCTTTGTTAATTCAGAAAATAATTCTTCTCTTATACTTAAATATGCTTTTTTAAAACCACTATGAACCCTGCCTTTATTATTAAAGTCGCTTTGCTTAACCTGAGCATTAATTCCCCAATCATGAATTTCATCAGAGCCTCGAAAAACAATAATAAGACAATCGGGGTTTTGGCATATTTTCAATAAAGCGACATGAGTAGATGTTTGCTTGTTTTCAATATAAACCAATTGTTCAAAACGTAGCGCACCAAAACGTATATTTTTATCGTTAAAAAAATTAGGGTGGTAAATTAATCGAGATGCTTCTGCTAGCCACCATGCATTAGATAGGTTAAAGCTATCCGTCTTAATTTGAATAGCTAATGGATCAAACATTTTAAAATATTCTGTTGCGTCGCCAGGTTTGAACAAGCTTTTCCAAGAGGAGTCCAGTGTCATAGCGTTTATAATAACGTATCTTCTTTAAAAGCTGTAAAATAAGGTGATAGTAGATAGAGCCAAAGGTTTATTTGAATAGACTAAAAAATAAATAATCAAGACACATAATGAATTCAACAAAAATTTCCCGCAGACAATTTATCCAGACTGGTACGGCTTTAGGTTGTGGTTTGCTTATACCCGGTCTGGCGCATGCAGCCAATATCCATGAGCTTTCTGGGAAGGTGTTTATTAATAATAAATTGGCAACAAAAGACATGACAATTAAAGCCGGTGATTTAGTCACTACCGGTCATAATGGTTTAATTAGTTTTAGTATTGATGGAGATGCTTTTTTATTGAAAGAAAAAACTTCAGTAAGAATCGGAGATAAAGACACCATCGTTATAAACGCTTTGCGCTTGTTAACAGGCAAGCTATTAAGTGTCTTTGAAAAGGGGCGGGAAAGAAAAATCATAATGACAACAGCTACAATCGGAATAAGAGGAACAGCGTGTTTTCTTAATGTAATGCCGAAAGATACTTATTATTGTAATTGTTATGGGAAAACTGAATTAAGGGCTAAAGGCATTGAATACGAATTTGAGGCCAATCATCACGACCCATATGTTACATTTTGATGGTTCGTTTTTTATGGGTATGGATGTAATGAAAGTCATTGATCATACTGATGAAGAATTAAGGCTTCTGGAGAGTTATGTTGGTAGAGTGCCGCTATTCGATCAATAAAAAGCTCGGCTGCATCACAGCTTTATAAAATATTCGTTAATGCCGGTATAATCTTTATATAATATTGATATCTGTATAGATTAAAGCTCATTCTCAAAGGGAGTACATGATATGAATAAACTGCGTATAAGCCTAACGAATGTCCTGATATTACTGGTTTTTAGTTTCTTTTCCCTTAATTCCGCTCAAGCTGCTTCTTCAGTAGAGATAGATATTGAAGTCGAGGCGGCGATAAAACGATTTAAAGTTAAAGTCCCTGGGGCTGATAAATTTTTAGCTAAAGCCGAAGCCGTTCTCGTTTTCCCTGATATTGTTAAAGCCGGTTTTGTTATTGGTGGTGAATATGGTGAAGGTGCGTTATTAATCAAAGGTAAAACGGTAGATTATTACAGTACAGCAGCAGCATCTATCGGTTTTCAGCTTGGCGCTCAATACAAAACCGTAATGATGGTCTTTCTTAAAAAAGATGCGTTAAATAAATTTCTAAAAAGTGATGGTTGGGAAGCCGGTGTTGATGGTTCGGTTGCACTGATCGAACTAGGTGCTGCGAAAGATATTAATAGTATTAACTATAATGATCCGATTGTTGGCTTTGTCTTTAGTAATAAAGGGCTAATGTACAACCTCACGCTTGAAGGTTCAAAGATAACCAAGCTAAATAAATAATATGAATACCGGAGTAATTCTTGAAAAATAATATCTAAAATTACTCCGGTACGCTAACCTAACTTTGCATTATAGAGACTCAAACGTTTCTGCGTAAGTGTTATGCATTTTCTTATAAAACGATTCCTGCATTAATTTGTCACGCCAAGCTTTGACGTTTGGATAGTTATTTATATCAACTTCTAATACTTCTGCTGGATCAATTGTCGCAAGTAAACAAAAGTCCGCTATCGATAATGAATCGCCGGCAAGATAAGTTGATGAGCCCAGTTGCTGATCAATAACGCCAAGAAAACGTTCAATAAACTTATAACCTTCAGCTAATGACTGTTCATTAACCGGCGCATCGATCATGTCTGCTACAATCTTATTAAATAAAACTTTTACAATACCATCGCCTAAGTGCATGGCGGTGAAATCCAGCCATTCATCAACTTTAACTTGTGTGGCAATATCATCAGGATAAAAGTCTGACTTATATTTTCGGCAAAGATATTTCATGATGGTATTACTCTCAAAAACAGTAAATCCATCATCATCTAGCGCGGGAACTTTGCCAGAAGGAGACATTTTTAAATATTCTTCCGTTTGGGTTTCGCCAGCCAGTGGGTTAACGGGGATGTGTTCATATTCGACCCCCATCGCGTTCAGACACAGTCTAACGCGGTTTACCGGAAACGAAGGTTTAAATCCATAAAGCTTAATCATCAGTTTATCCTCATTATGGTTATATATGTGTGATAACTACTAAAGTGTTATAAGTGTCTCAATAGAGCATTAATATGAAGGTTGGTTCTATTGAAAAGTAAAGTCTCCATCCCATTATAAATTAAAAAGACGAATCCGGCTCTTTTAGAAAGGCAATTTCTTCAGCAGTAGAGTCTCTGCCAAGCATTTCATTTCGATGCGGATATCGTCCAAAGCGGTCAATAATCGCTTTATGTTTTAATTCAAAATCAAGATTATTTTGAATGCCGTTTTTTGTATAAAGCGCGACAGCCAATTCATGTATTATTGCAGATTCACTATGCATAAACGGCATAAACAAAAAGCTATTTTCTATTGCAGTAAGCTCACGATCAAACTCAGCCGTAATGGCTTCCTGCGACAGAAGTAATGACATACCGTCATAAGCAAAAGCTTGTGCAGTATCGCGAAACATATTTCTGGAAAATTGATCCAAAATAATTACTTCCGCCAACGAGCCTTTCGGTGAGAGCCGCCATTCAAATAGTTCGCCTTGAGCGGCTTTTTGATGAATATAAGAGAAGCGATCAATAATCATTTGATCAAAAGTCTCGTCTTTTTCCCACCATGCGCTTTGATCAATCTCTTTAAACCAGAAATTCAAAATGTCATCGTAAGTCATAATTGATTATTAAATTCAGTTAGAATTGTTTAATTACTCGTTGCAACATGTTCTTGTCAGTAGATTCAATCTTCTTAAGCAAGGCAATCGCGTTTTGCTCCATCTCTGCGCGTTTTTCTTCTTTGACCTTTTTGATGTCTTTATGCAATGTTTTTATATCAGTAAAAGATTGTTTCGCTTCTTTTGTTTTCAACGCGCTTTGATCAATCGAAGGAACCAACACATCGAGAATCATGCCAAGCTGTTTACCATAACTGTATTTCTCAAAAACACCTTTCTCGATATTGCCTATGCCAGCTTGCGGATTAATACCAGAGAAAAACCAATCGAGACTTGGCGCAATATCTTGTTCAACATCGCCGCTTAAAGGAAAATGAATTTGTGGGGCCCACATCCAGAACCAGGGAATCATAACAACCTCCATTTAGATAAAATAACGATGACTCATTTTATAATAGTCATATTAAATAGCCATGAAATTCTTAGTGGGTATTGGCAATGAGCGGAAAACCTGAGATGCTTTAACTCCAATATGCGGGAGAAGGTTCATGCAGTTATTAATTACCGGTTTAACACTTTGGGTTATTGTTCATTTATTTCCAGCTGTTTGTAAAAATATGCGAGCAGCCATTGTCGAAAAGATAGGCTTAAAACCCTACAGCGGCATGTTCGCCTTAACCATTCTTGCATCAGTTGTGCTTATTGTTATCGGTTGGCGCAGTATCGAACCGCAATATCTTTATTACCCAGAAGCATGGACAAGACACGTTACATTTTTGTTAGTGTTAATCACGTTTATTCTTTTCGCTGCTGCGAAAAGTAAAACGAATATCAAACGCGTTTTAAGACACCCGCAACTAACCGGCTTGGTTATCTGGAGTATTGGTCATTTATTAGCGAATGGCGAAGACAGATCAATTGTTCTGTTCGCGACATTAGGTCTCTGGGCAATACTGGAAATAATAATGATTAACAAACGCGAAGGCGCATGGCAAAAACCGGAGCCTGTGCCAGTGAAAAGTGATATTAAAACAATTGTTGCAGGTTTGGTTGTTTATGTCGTGATTGCATTTTTACATCCCTACTTCACAGGGATGAAGTTAATGTAGCCTCGATTATTTCACTCAGGCCACAATTGTGTATCAGGATAGAATTGTGACCAGGCAAACCAAAATGCTTGATGTGTTCCAAGAGACTTGCCTTTGCTGTTGACCGCTCTTACACCACCGGCATCATGTAAAATTTTTACATTCTCAACCATCACGTCTTCACCGGCATTTAATGCTTTAATTAAGCTCGGCACATGAAAAGCCCAAGGCGTGCCAGACTGAGTAATTACACCAAGGATATTTTCATGTACAGCTAATCGAAGATCAGCATTACCAATAGGAAAGATTGGGCCTTTCGCATCACGGTTATTAATAAAATCAAGGTTCTGCCCTAATGCTAACGCTTCTATTAATACAGTCGTCTCTGGATGCGCAAGTTTCCAGTCACCCCAGCTTGTTGTCACAACAGCGGCTTGTTTGAGTTGCAAGTCGCGTTTTGCTAAAGGTCCAGTTACTGCATTACCTCGAAAGGTATCGAATACAGACATCGTATTAAGATCAAACATGACTTTGTTCGATCGGATTAACAACCCTGATGTTCGAAGTACTGGCCGTTCAATACCTTCTGGTAAATCATCAGTAAACCAAGCTTGAGCCGAACCACATAAGGTGCAATAAGGAATGCCCAAATGCCGCCCGCCAAGCGTGTCATTAACCATCTCGCGAACTTCCATAATTTGCCGAGGATAAGCACGGTATTTGCCGTTGACTTCAACGCCAAACACGATGGCATCATCACTTAGCCATGTTGCCTCTTTAGCACTTGTTACTTTTGGGTTATCTGCCGCAGGAATGCAATTGCAACGTACGTCTGTTGTCTCGAATTCGCGATCGTCAATATTTACACCACCCCAGCTAACATAACGCCAATCTATATCGCCTTCAGAAAAAAGCGCTTCCCATTCTGGTGATACAGCTGCAAAAAGCTGTCGTTTATATTTCAGATAATCAGGTGGAGCGGGTATGTCCCAGGCCATCAAATGGTTTGTTAGCTGATTCCACCTACGAAAACCAGCGCTAAAGTTAGTGCCCAACAATTTATCAGCAGTGACAGTTAATTCATCACTAATTCTGCCGCCTGCTAGAAAACGCATTAAATCAGCAATCAACCAGGCTAGTCGTACATCTCCAGATTCTACGATAGTTTCAAGTCCTGCTTTTTGTTTCTCACCCCAGCCACTACTCTCCAAACTGCCAAATATAAAATCAAGCGCCTGAATGACGTCATCAGATAAAGCGGCGTTTGTGACTGCTGGCGCTGGGCCAAAGTCTTTAGCTGCGCCTTTCGGTAATGCTGCACGTGCAATTGATGTTGCGGCAGAGACATCAGAATCAGCAGATACGGGCATTGATGCGGCAATAAAAACAAAAAATAGACTGGTAAGGAAAACGTTCAGATTAAATCGAGACATGGCATGCTTCCATTTATTAGTTATTTTGATAACTGTTATTAAGAAAGGATAATCAGTGAGAGTAGGAAAGTTGCTTATTGTTCCCTCAAGATTAGTATTACTATTAGGATGTCAGGAAAAGATTACTAATAATGTAAGTTATGTTGATGTCGTGTTTGCATTTTTACATCCGTACTTCACAGGAATGAAGTTGGTGTAGATAGATTTCAGATTAAATGGCTTTTAATTTTAAGATTTAAGCGCTATTTCTTAAATTGTGACAATAAGTCAAAATCCGTAGGTGGTGAACCATCTTCATTGATCAAGCCGATATGGGCTTGCCTAAATAACGTTTGGAGAATTAAAAGTTTACTAGCTCATCGTTTGGTAAGTTTCCATAAAATAAAATGGCTCCCGAAGGAGCCATTGTTAAGATTGGTTTTTGTCATTCTTGATTCGTCCCTGACTCAAGTTTAAGTAGAGGTTACGCTTGGATAGCATCCCGCAATTTTTTCATTGCGTTGTTTTCGATTTGCCTTATGCGTTCTGCGGAGACGCTGTGTTCTGCAGCGAGTTCATGTAAGGTTGCTTTGTCTTCTGCTAACCAACGTTTTGCAATAATGTCTTTACTGCGATCATCCAGTAATGCGATTGCGTTATGTAATGAATGTTGGCTTTCTTGATCAGACTGTGCTGTTTCGATTAACTCTTCTGGCCCTGCACTTTTGTTTTCGACATAGTGCGCTGGTACATAGACTGATGAATCATCATCATCACTATCATTTGCAGCTCCATCGAAAGACGCATCGTAGTTACTCATGCGCTTTTCCATTTCCACGACTTCGCTGGGTTTAACGCCGAGCGTTTCTGCAACTTCATTGACTTCATCCTGACTTAACCAGCCAAGACGTTTTTTAGAAGAACGAATGTTAAAGAATAATTTACGTTGCGCTTTGGTCGTTGCGATTTTAACAATGCGCCAGTTCTTAAGAATGAATTCATGCATTTCAGCACGAACCCAATGTACGGCGAAGGAAACCAGACGCACACCCATTTCCGGGTCGAATCGCTTTACAGCCTTCATCAGACCGACATTGCCTTCCTGAATTAAATCAGCTTGAGATAAACCATAACCGTTATAGCCACGCGCGATTTTCACAACAAAGCGGAGATGTGACATAACTAATGCGCGTGCTGCTTCGATATCTTCTTCATCACGAAAACGACGCGCCAGCATCTGCTCGTCTTCTAAAGACAGAATAGGCACTTGATTAACCGACGAGATATAGCTCTCTATTGAGCCTGTCGGTAATGCGAATTGTAGATTTGTCAGTTGATTACTCATAAATCCTCTTCCTTCATATGCTTATAGTTTAGCACTCCAAATAATAGAGTGCTAATTCTTTAATAAGTTCAAATTAATGAGGATTGTAAGTTATTGAATTATATAGAGGTGTTAGGCTGGATCGATGGCTCTAAGGTGCCGTTTTACCGAGATCCACGAACCAAATAGCCCCAGAATAATGCCGATCGCGACTAATAGCAGACTATTGATGAACCCGAGGCCAATGAGCTGAAAATCACTGGCGTAGAGGCTTGCCAGTTGTCGAACCGGGCCACGTAGCATTTCCATGGAAATTGTTATCAGTACCCACGCCATGATGCCGCCGAATGCGCCATACCAGAGGCCGCTGTAGAGAAACGGTCTCTGAATAAAACTGTCTGTGCCGCCGAATAGTTTTGTAATTTCGATTTCTGAGCGTCGATTGTATATCGACAGGCGGATGGTATTGCCGACGATGAGTAACACACCGACTGCTAATAAGGTCGAAAGGATAATGATGACGCGATTAATAATATCGAGCAGAAATACCAGGCGCTTAATCCATTGGCTATCGTATTGTGCGCTGTCGACTTCTGGTAAGGTTTTTAATTCTTCAATTAATGCTTCGGTTTCGTTTTCATTCGAACCATCAATCGCGGGTTTAACCAGAACGACATTCGGTAGCGGATTTTCGTCTAATGCATTTAACGCATCGGCAAAGCCGGACAGTTTTTCATATTCCGCCAGTGCATCATCGCTTTTAATTAATATTGTTTCATTAATGATCGGTTTTTCATTTAATATGTCCGCGAAATTTTGCGCCTGTTCTTCATCTATATCAGTTTGTAAGAACAAGGTGATTTGTAATGAACCGTCCCAGCTGGAAGAAACGTAACGCACGTTATCGAGTAATAAATAAAAGCTGGTGGGTAAGGCGAGTGAAATACCAATTACAGCGGTGGTGAGTAAATTACTAACGGGATGTTTGGCATACTGGCCAAGACTATAGATAAACGCCTGTAAGTGTTGCAGCAGCCACATATCGAATCTTTGTTTTAGATCCGTTTTCTTGCTTTTGCCTCTGCTTGCGCCAGCTTTTTTGTGTTTCTTAACCGGCTTCATCGTTTTGCTCTTTTGATTCTTCACTCTTTTCATCATTATTATTCGAAACCATATCGGCATGCGTCAGGATGCGTCCTTGTTTCAGTGTAATGATGTTTTTCTGTAAACGTTTGATCATATCTAAATCATGGCTGGCGATTAATACGGTTACACCAACCTGATTAAACTGTTCAAACAGTTTCATCGTGTCCCATGATAAAGCCGGATCTAAATTACCCGTAGGTTCATCTGCCAGTAATATAGCAGGGCGATGTACCACAGCACGGGCAACGCCGACGCGTTGTTGTTCACCGCCAGATAAAGACATCGGGTAGCTGTTTATCTTGGTTAATAAGCTGACTTTATCTAACGCAGCTTGTACGCGCTTACGAATTTCTTGATGACGATAACCGGCAATAACTAACGGTAAGGCAACGTTATCAAACACGGTACGATCAAATAACAATCGATGATCTTGAAACATAAAACCGATCTGTCTTCTAAAAAATGGGATACGGCCTTTACGAACACGTTCTAAGTTTTGACCATTAATAATAATTTGCCCACGATTAGCGCGATCAATTAATGCGATTAAACGAAGTAATGTACTTTTACCTGCGCCTGAACGACCGGTGATGTAGACCATTGCGCCTTGGGCGACTTCCAGATTGATGTTGCGTAACGCTTCGTTACCATCGGGATAAGTCATACTGACGTTGGTAAATCGAATCATGTGTCGGACACCAATAAAGCGTCAATAAATTCAGATGCGTTAAACGGGCGTAAATCATCGACCTGTTCGCCAACACCAATAAATCGGATTGGGATGTGTAATTCATCAGCAAGTGAAAAAGCAATGCCGCCCTTTGCAGTGCCATCGAGTTTGGTTAAGGCGATGCCTGTAATACCAATACTGTCGTTGAATTGTTTAGCTTGCACCAGTGCATTTTGTCCGGTTCCGGCATCTAATACTAGTAGCACTTCTTTTTGTAGGTCGGGATCAAATTTATCGCCAATACGATAAATCTTCTTCATTTCTTCCATTAAATTATCTTTGTTATGCAAACGACCAGCGGTATCTGCAATAAGAATGTCTATGTTATTTGCGCGAGCTGATTCGAGTGCATCAAAGATAACGGCGCCGGAGTCCGAGCCGTGTTTTTGAGCGACGACAGTAATATCGTTCCTGTCGCCCCAGACTTGTAGTTGTTCAATTGCTGCTGCACGAAAGGTATCGCCAGCGGCAAGCATGACTTTTTTGCCTTCGTTTTGAAAGCGCTTGGCTAATTTGCCGATAGTTGTTGTTTTTCCGACACCATTGACGCCAATAACCAGTATTAAAAACGGTTTCTTGCCGGATTCAGGAAAGTTTAATGGTTTATCAACTTGTTCCAGTACAGGTAGGAGTACCTGTTTTAGTTGTTCGATCGGGTTTGCGTCTGAATTTTTCTTAGCATTGTCGACTGATTGTGCTTTTAACAATTGAATGACCTGATCAGTGGTCTTCATGCCGATGTCGGCCATGATTAAGCGATCTTCCAGTTCTTCTATCGTCGCATCATCAATAATCGTTTTTTTTCCGCTGAATAATCCGCCAAATAGACCGCTACGCGTGCGTTGCAGGCGATCAGAGAGGCTGACTCGTTCAGGTTGATTGTCGGATTCTTTGTCGGTGTTTTTTTTCTTGAAGCCAAACACGGAGTTAAATATTTAGTCTGCTGTGAAAGTTACGGTATCCTAACATTACTAATAAAGAACTCATAAACAGAAATGTGCTCTAACGTCATAACTAAACACACTTTAACAAAAGAAAATAAATAAAATGAATATCTCCTCTAATTTTTTAAAAGCCTGTGTGCTTTCCCTAGCGTTGATAGTGCCTGGGTTAGCAGCCGCAAAAGTCCATGAATATCAGCTCGATAATGGTTTAAAAATTCTGGTGAAAGAAGACCATCGTGCGCCGGTTGTTGTTTCGCAAGTCTGGTACAAGGTAGGTGGCAGTTATGAGCATGACGGTATAACCGGTGTTTCACATGCTTTGGAACACATGATGTTTAAAGGTACGAAAAAATATGCGCCGGGACAGTTCTCGCGCATTATTTCTGAAAATGGTGGTCGTGATAATGCGTTTACGGGTCCGGATTACACGGCTTATTTCCAGACATTGGAAAAGTCGCGCTTGAAAATCAGTTTTGAACTGGAAGCAGATCGCATGCGCAACCTGATCTTGCCAGAGGAAGAATTCCTGAAAGAGATTGAAGTTGTGAAAGAAGAACGCCGATGGCGTACGGAAGACAAGCCTCAGTCGTATGCGTATGAAGTATTAAGATCGACAGCTTTTCAGACCAGTCCTTATCGTTTGCCAATTGTTGGCTGGATGCAGGATCTGGATAATATGACGATTGAAGATTTAAGCGACTGGTATAAAAAGTGGTATGCACCAAATAATGCAACTGTCGTTGTTGTTGGTGATGTTGTCGCCGATGAAGTATATAAATTAGCCAAACAATATTTTGGGCCGTTACCAAAAGGCGACCCCATTTCGATGAAAGTTTTAAATGAAGTTGAACAGGTTGGCGCTAAAAGAGTAAAGGTTAAGCGACCTGCTGAACTACCTTATCTAATGATGGCTTATAAAACACCGGTAATTGAACCCGGTAGTGAAGATGATAATAACTGGAACTGGCAGCCTTATGCATTGGAAGTTTTAGCCGGGATTATTGATGGTGGTAACAGCGCGCGATTAGCCAGTCGCATGATTCGCGGTAGTCAGATCGCTTCTTCGGCTGATGCGGGTTATCGGATGGCATCACGACTGGATAATTTATTTATGTTTACTGGTACACCAGCAAAAGATAAGACTGTTCATGATCTGGAGGAGGCTTTTCGTAAAGAGATTCTTGATGTTCAAAACAAACTCGTTACTGAAGAAGAGCTAGATCGTGTTAAAGCACAAGTTATATCCAGTGATGTTTATGAAAAAGACTCTGTTTTCTATCAGGCGATGATAATTGGGACGCTTGAGACAATTGGTTTATCGTGGAAGTTGGCTGATAAATATGTAGAACGGGTTAATTCAATTACGGCTGAGCAAGTTATGCAGGTTGCAAAGAAATTTCTGGTTGATGACCGTTTAACAATCGCTGAACTTGAGCCATTACCATTAGATAGTGCGCCAAAGAGGCGCTTGCCAGCAGGAGGGTTTGGTCGTGGTCATTAAAATCATTTTATTTTTCTTAAGTTTACCGCTGATACTCAATAGATGGTCTGTTCAAGCATCACCGAAGATTGAAACCTGGAAAACCAGTCAAGGTACGCCCGTTTATTATGTGCATGCGCCTCAATTACCTATGGTTGATATGCAGGTTATTTTTGATGCTGGCGGTAGTCGTAATGGTGATTTACCCGGTCTAGCTGCATTAACAAATGGTTTATTAAGTCAGGGTGCAGGAGGTCTTGATGCAGATGCTATTAGTCAGGGCTTTGAGTCTCTGGGTGCAAATTATGGTGCAGATGCCGGTTATGATTCAGCTTCTGTTTCGGTAAGAACATTAACCGAAGAAAAACTATTAACTAAAGCGATAGAAAATTTAAAACGTGTTGTCTCTAAACCAGACTTCCCGGAAGATGCGCTGGAGCGACGCCGAGCTCGTACCTTAATTGGGTTACAATCAAAACAACAATCGCCCGGAACATTAGCTCGAGAAGCTTTTATGCAAGCGATTTATCAATCTCATCCTTATGCCAAGCCTGCTGATGGTACAGAAGAATCTATAAAGGCGATTAAGCGTAAGGATATTATTGATTTTTATAAAAAATACTATGTCAGCAATAACGCAATGATTGCAATCGTTGGCGCTATTGATCGTAAACAGGCAGAACAAATTGCTGAAGAGTTGTTGTCAGAACTAGCAAAAGGCGAAAAAGCCGCATCTTTACAAAAAGTAAAAGATCTGGAAAAAGCTGACACGGTTTTTATTGAACATCCCTCTGCGCAAACACATATATTAGTCGGCCAGCCTGGGTTAAAACGCGGCGATCCGGATTACTTTCCGCTATATGTTGGTAATCATGTTTTAGGCGGCGGCGGCATGGTGTCGCGTTTGTTTGAAGAAATTCGTGAGAAGCGAGGCTTGTCTTATAGCGCATACAGCTACTTTTCGCCTATGCGTTTTAATGGGCCTTTTCTCGCTGGATTACAAACGCGTTCGGATCAGGTTGATGAAGCGCTTTCTGTTTTAATGGAAAACATTAATCGCTTTATTGAAGAAGGCCCGAGTAAAGAAGAATTAATTGCATCCAAGAAAAATATCACTGGTGGTTATCCATTACGCATAGATAGCAACAGCAAGATTCTAGGTTATGTTGTTATGATCGCCTATTACGGTTTGCCCCTTGATTATCTCGATACTTTTAATGCTAATGTTGAAGCTGTTACTATTGAGCAAATTAAGGATGCATTTAAACGTCGACTGGCGCCTGATAAATTAATTACGGTGATGGTCGGTTCACTTGCTGAAAAAAAGAAGAGTCCAAATAATTGTCGGCACCGGGGAAGGTTCGCATAATTGCGGGTAAGTGGCGCGGTAGAAAGCTTGATGTTATTGATTCTCCGGGCCTACGTCCTACGCCGGATCGTATTCGCGAAACACTGTTTAACTGGCTGCAACAGGAAATAGTTGCAGCCCGTTGCCTGGATTTATTCGCCGGAACAGGCGCATTAGGTTTTGAGGCTTTATCAAGGGGCGCATCAGAAGTAGTGATGGTTGAATCTGATGTAAAAATTGTCGAATCATTAAAACAACATGCGCAAACATTTAACAGTGATAATCACACGATTCAACTTGCCGATGGTTTGTCATGGCTGAAACAAGGCGCCCAACCGTTTGATATTATTTTTCTTGATCCTCCTTTTCAACAAGGCTATATAGAAAAATGTTGTGAATTAATTATTCAGCAATCATTGTTGAAGTCTCACGGTTTGGTTTATATTGAATCGGAAAAGAATTTGCAATTACCTGACGGTTGGAAAATTAAAAAACAAAAGAACGCGGGTCAGGTACAATCGGTGTTGGCAGAATTAAGTAAAGAGGCTTAAAGATTAAATATGGCTACAGCAATCTATCCCGGAACGTTTGATCCCATTACTCAAGGGCATGTTGATATTGCTCAACGAGCAGCGAGTATGTTTGATAAAGTGATTTTTGCTGTTGCAGAAAGTGAAAGCAAGAATACCTTGTTTTCAAGTAAAGAACGTCTGGTGCTTGCCAGTAATGTTCTGTCAGAAATTGAGAATGTTGAAGTGTTGCCTTTTCATGCTTTGGTTACAGACTTTGCCAAAGAGAATGATGCGGCAGTCATTGTGCGTGGTATCCGCGCTGTTTCTGATTTTGATTATGAGTTTCAAATGGCTGGTATGAATCGTCAATTAGCACCAGAAGTCGAAACAATTTTTTTAGCACCGGAAGAAAACTTGAGTTCCATTTCTTCCAGTCTTGTAAGAGAAATTTCATCGTTTGGTGGTGATGTTTCAAAGTTTGTTCATCCTTCAGTGTTAATCGCCCTAAAAGAAAAACATAATCAATAACACATTATTCAATGAAACATTTTTATTCGTTCGTCTTCGCTTTAAGCTTCTTTTCACAATCACTCTTCGCAGAATCAATACAGCCTGCTGTTGCAACAGCGCATCCGCTAGCAACAAAAGCGGGTATTGAGATATTAAAAAAAGGCGGTAATGCTTTTGATGCCGCAGCAGCGATAACAGCATCACTTGCCGTTGTTGAGCCATATGGCTCAGGTATTGGTGGCGGGGCATTCTGGTTAATACATCGTGCTTCTGATGGTAAACAGATCATGGTTGACGGTCGTGAGAAAGCACCAATGCAAGCGCATAAAGACATGTATCTGGATAAATCGGGTAACGTTATAAAAGGCTTGTCTATTAATGGTCCCATGGCGGCAGGTATTCCCGGGGTACCAGCGGGTATTGAACATCTAACAAAAAAATACGGTCGTTTATCTTTAAAAGAAAATCTTGCGCCAGCAATCAAACAGGCAAGAGAAGGTTTTGCTGTTACTGAGCGTTATCAAAAGTTAATGGGCTTCAGAAGTAAGGTTGTAAAGAACTATGCTGGCACTGCGGCTATTTTTTTAAAAGATAATGACGTGCCGCCTTTAGGTTATGCCATTGTTCAAAAAGATTTAGCAACAACACTAGCATTACTCGCCAGTAAAGGTCGTGATGGTTTTTATAAAGGTACTATTGCAAAACAAATGGTTGATAGCGTTAAGCGCAATGGCGGTATCTGGGAGCTTGAAGATTTAGCGAATTATAATCTTGTCGAACGTGAACCGATTGTTACAAACTACAAAGGTATTAAAGTAACGTCTGCGACATTGCCGTCATTTGGTGGCATTGTTTTGGGGCAGGCGTTAACTATTCTTGAGCATTTTAACTTAAATAAGTTTGATCCGATAACACGCAAACATATTGTTATTGAAGCGATGCGGCGCGCTTACCGTGATCGTGCTGCTTATCTTGGCGACATGGATTTTATTGATGTGCCAATTGATCGTTTACTGGATAAAAACTATATCGAAGGCATGGCTTTAACAATTGATGTTAATAAAGCAACGCCAAGTTCCGAGTTAAGTGATGTTGTTGCTTATGAAGGCGCAGGTTCTGATACAACACATTTTTCTGTGATTGATTCAGAAGGTAACCGTGTTGCTGCAACGTTAAGTATTAACTTGCCATTTGGCTCAGGCTTTGTTGCTGAAGGCACAGGCGTGTTATTAAATGATGAAATGGATGACTTTTCTATGAAGCCATTAACAGCAAACGCTTATGGTCTCGTTGGTGATAGTGCCAATGCTATTGCGCCCGGCAAACGCCCTTTATCAAGTATGACGCCTACCTTTGTTGAAACAAAAGACCGTATTGGCATATTGGGTACGCCCGGTGGAAGCCGTATTATCAGTATGGTATTGCTTGGTGTGCTTGATTTTGCCGAAAGACGGTTACCAAAATCTTGGGTTAGAGTACCGCGTTATCACCATCAATATCTTCCCGATCAAGTCCAGTTTGAAAAAGGCGGTTTAACCTTGGCCGAACAGGAGCAACTTAGAAAGAAAGGTCACACGTTAAAAGAAAAGAATCGTCAGTATGGAAATATGCAGGCGATCTTGGTCTGGAAAAAAAAGAACGTCAGTTTTGTTGCCAGCGATCCGCGTGGTGAAGGTTCGGCAGAAGTTGTTTATTTAGCAAAGTAAGTAAGGTTTTAAGCTCTACTATTAAATATGAAGCCTAAAGATATAGGGAAAGCTTACGATCTAATTACCCGTTTATGGGAAAGCGATAACTTTGATAAAAATAACGGAATTCAACAACATAAGCGAGCAATAACGTTTTCAAAAAATAAAGGCGTGGCGCTTGATGTTGGTTGTGGTTGTACAGGAAGATTTATCGACTTACTTTTGGACAAGGGCTTTGAGCCTGAAGGCTTGGATGTTTCGGATGAAATGCTTAAGCTGGCAAAAACAAAGCATCCTAATACTGCTTTTTATCATGAAGATATATGTGAATGGGTCTTGCCTAAAACTTATGACTTCATTACTGCATGGGATAGCATCTGGCATGTTCCACTTGAACAGCAGGTTAATGTTTTAACGAAATTACTCTTAGGGCTAAATAGCGGAGGCGTGTTTATCTTTTCTTGTGGTGGTCTGGATGATGAAAACGAACATACTGATGATGCTATGGGAGAAAAAATTTATTACTCTTCATTAGGTATAAACGGTTTTCTAAAAGTTATTTCAGGTGCAGGCTGTATTTGTAGACATATGGAATATGATCAGTATCCGGAATTACATACTTATTTTATCGTGCAAAAGACTTAATCAATTCCACATTGAAGTAATGCGCTCCAACGATGGCTCATACCAAATTCTTTAATTAATGTTCTTGCCAGTTTTCTAACATCAATTTCCTTTATTTGATGTTTGTCTTTCATTAATTCAATACTTTTACAGTCTGTTTTGAACTCGTCTTTAATTCTATATTTCAAGTGCGCACATTCATGATAATAAATAAATTGTCGTGCGTTTTTAGGTAATTTAAGGAAGTCGTTATCATTAATGGTTATGGTTGGGTAGCCTAAAGGCCATTGGGCGGCCGCAATTTTTTTACTGCTTATTGCTGATGTGATTTTTACTGCAACTTCTTCATCTGTATCCAGATGCTTAGCAAAACAATTTAATCGATCATTATCAGTTTCTAGTGCAAGGGAATTAAACGGCAATAATAAAATTAATATATAAAAGTAGCGCATTTAACTTTGACAGTTTGAACAATAGAATGTTGAGCGTTGGCCAAGCCGGATCATTTTTATTTCTTTTTTACATTTCTTGCAGGGTTCGCCTTCGCGGTTATAAACATTGAGTTCCTGACTGAAATAACCCGGTTCGCCGTCGCCGTTAAGAAAGTCGCGTAATGTTGTGCCGCCTTTTGCTATAGCATCAGATAAAACATTTTTTATTTCATTTGTCAGTTTTTCATAACGTGCTTTTGAAATCTTGCCTGCTTTTTGTGTCGGTTTTATTCCTGCTCTGAATAATGCTTCACTTGCGTAGATATTGCCAACGCCGACAACAATACGGCTATCCATAATATAGGTTTTGATTGCTTGTGTGCGTTTTCTTGAGCGCTCGTAAAGATAATCCGAATTGAATTCATCTGACAAAGGTTCGGGGCCAAGATGATTAATTAATTTATGCTCTAGAGGATCGTCTTTAGTCCAATGTATCGAACCAAATTTTCTTGGATCACGAAAACGCAATCGGTATCCGGACTCAAATACTATATCAACATGATCGTGCTTTTCGTGTGGCAGGGTGTCATTGATCACTCTTAAACTGCCTGACATACCCAAGTGTAAAATCATGCAGCCTTTATCTGTATAAAACAGTAAATATTTTGCTCGTCGGTGTAATTTTCGAATGAGTTGATTTTTTAATGAACGTTTTAATATGGTAGGAATAGGCCAGCGCAATTGGCGCTCACGTATAATAATATCTTTGACTGTCTCGCCAACAACATAAGGTGCAATGCCTTTTTTTGTTGTTTCTACCTCGGGTAGTTCAGGCATATCAATTTGGCATCGGATTTAATTCCAGACCAGGCGATTCAATTTTCTCGCTTAGTTCTGTATTTTCAATTAACAAAAGCTTGCTGGTTTCATCACTACCCATATGAAACTGAATACCCAAATCTTTTCGTCCAAGTACCAAGTGTGGTTCTTTTTCAACGATTACATATTGAATTTGTTTGTTTTCAGTAGAATTAATTTTAATGGTCGCTGCTGCTTCAGGCTGTTTAAAAGGTTCTGCAGAGATTGCTTGTACATTTTCCCAATTAAAAGGAATGCGTTTTAATTGTTCTGGTTTAATATCCATTAGCGTTCGCAATTGCCATTGTTCATCAATGTGTTCCAGTATGTTATCGGGATATTCAATCGAACTTATTTTAAAGCCGTCCGGGATTAAACCCGGATCAGCAAAGAATGCCGCATTGGTCATCAGTTGCTGATAAAGAGAATCATTGGTTAGATGTATCTTATTTTGAAATAAAACATAACGCCGTTGATCAATGGCATCAGTATTACCAAATTGAAACACATGGTCATTTAACTTCATTGTGACTATAGGGTTATCAAGGCCGAGTTGTTTTAGATCAATGTCAACAGGGTTGAGTTGAGCATGCGACTCAACTTCCAGTATTCTTAACATGGCATTGATGCGTGTGTTGTTGGCACGATATTGTTGCGGAGAAGTTAAAAACCAGCCGTTATTTTTTTTATCAAACTGAAAGTTATCCAGATTTTTTCTAAAGACCTGAATTTGTTTAATTGTGTTTTTATCAATTGTTGATAGACGTTGTAATTCTTTTTCTGTTTCTTGATCATCGCTTAAAACAAAAATGGTTAATATAACAGTGAGGCTAAGCAGGCCAAGATTAATCCAGGATCGACTTCTCACGTTATTGCTTTTTTCGTTGAAGTCCGGTCATGATCCCAAAAGCAATCAGACCTCCCGGCAAGAGGAATAAAAAGCCGATACCAATAATGCCGAGTATTGTTGGTGACATATTGAGTTGTGTGTCATTGGCTATCTTCGGCGGAATAGAGATAAATTCATCGTCGCTACTTAGCCAGTTAATCATGCGAGTGCCAAGTTCATTGTTACCACTGTTTGCTAAATAGGTGTTTGAAAGAAAGTCACCATCAGCAATAACAGCAATGCGTTGTTGTTTCGTGACAATTTCTTCGCCATTTTCTGTTTCAAGCTCACGTTCAATACTGAGTCCGATAATTAAAGGGCCTTGCGTATCTTCATCTTGGTTAAAATCAACAGTGCCTTGCAGTTCTCCTGTTTCTGCCGAGGTATGATCTCCGGTTTTTAGTATTGGCCGGTTTAACCATTTGTCTGATTCCAGCATTTCTATAGCGCCTGCCTTGGGGAATAATGTCGTAAATTCAAAACCGTTAGTAACAGGGTGTGGCGCATACAAATTACCTGTTACTAAAGAAATTGTCGGATCATTAATGCCGATCAGTTGTCCGGCATAGTCAATGACTGTGCCGAGATAAAACCTTATTGCTAGTTCTTCGGCCAAAGCATCAAGACCATAAAGTGGCCCCGGTTCGTGTAGCCATAATAAGTTTCCACCATTGTTAATATAGTTTTTTATGATTTCAATTTCGCCAGGCAAGTATTCGACTCTTGGTCCAGCAATTACCAGAATACTGGTGTTATCCGGAATGGTTTGTGTTTCGGTTAAGTTAATCGGTTGTATGCGATAACCTTTGCTGGAAAGTTGTTTTACCCACTCAGTTAAATCATGGTTTGCTTCTCTAATGGCGCTGCGCTCACCATGACCTTCGACAAAAACAACCCAGCGTTCTTGATTACGTGCCAAGCGTTGTAAGGCATTGGTAAAAACCTGCTCTTGATCAGAAGTTACATGTTCGCTGCGATCTTGATAGTGAATAATAATTTCTCCATCCACTTTAATTCCAAGGTTGCGCACTTCATCCGGCACAGCATCCGGGTTTACAAAGCGCAAAGTGATGTCTTGTTTATGACGCTGGTATTTACCAACAAAGTTTTTAATAGAGTCACGCAATAAAGAGTTTTCGCGAGCATAAGAGGTGATTTCAATCAGATCTGGCATGGCTGCCAGTAATTCTTGACTTGCATCTGATAAAGTATGCTTGCCACTGGCTGTCCAGTCATATTCGACGGCATATTTTTGACTGAGCCATGCTAGTAGTCCTGTAACAACAGTTAACAGGACAAACATAACAATGCTGTTTAAACGGGAATGGAAACGTGTTTTTTCAGTAACTAGCATGTTTTCACCCGTGAGTCCTTTCTGCATCTAAACGCCAAATGCTTAATAAGATAAAAAAAGAACTGATAAGCACATAGAACAACACATCAGTTGAATTAAACACGCCGTTAAGTAAATTGTTGTAATGTTTCAGTAAAGATAAATAGGAAAATACCGCTGCGGTTGCTTCTGATGAGTTTGCGCCAGCAATATTAATAATCCATAACAGGAACAAAACACCAAAGGTACTGATTGCAGCTGTTGAAGCCTGTTTCGTAATAGAAGATATAAATAAACCTATTGCTGCAAATGATGAGGTTAATAAGAATAAACCGATTAGGCCAGAAGCAATTTGGCCAAGATCGAGTTGTGTGCCGAATAATAACGATGCCGGCATTAATGTAATCATTAATAAGATGATGCTATAAAATACAGATATGCCAACATATTTGCCGAGTACTAATTGCGTAATGCTAACAGGTGAAGAATATAATAATTTTATTGTACCGAGGCGACGGCTTCAGTGATTAAGCGCATGGTCAATAATGGGGATACCATTAAAATAACAACGCCCGATATTTGATACATACCTGAAACAACAACTTCAGTCAGTCCTGTGCCAGCTGCTGCTGGTTGCATGTATTGCGATAACAATAGATAAAAGAAAATAGCGACAAGAAACTGTACTGTTGCCAAAATAATCCATGCTAATGGCGACTTGGACATGCGGCGCAATTCATTCGAGGCAATTAAAATAATGTTATTCATTATCTGCCTCTTCCGTTTCTGATATTTGTGCTTGTTCGTAACCGATTTGTGTAAGCTTCATAAATATTGTTTCAAGTGATGCATCACTCGGGTTCAGTTTATATAAGCCCCATTTTTCAGTTGATGCTTTTTCAACTATTGCATCGGTAGCATCAGCATCGTTAGTAAAATTGATACGTATTAAATCGTTATGGCTACTTTCTGCTGAAGCAACGCCTTCAATACTGAGTATCTCTTCCATTGTTGGTGGTGTGCGTAATGCGATCTCAATATGATCAACTTTTTCAGAATTGTTTTGCAGTTCTTGCATTGATTGATCAAGAACAATATTGCCCTGATTAATAATCAAAACTCTGTCACATAAGCTTTGTACTTCAGAAAGTATATGAGTGGAAAGTATGACGCTGTGATCTTCGGCGAGCTCCAGCATCAATTCTCTGATTTCGCTAATCTGGATAGGATCAAGCCCTGAAGTGGGTTCATCAAGAATAATAACCGACGGAGAATGAATAATAGCCTGCGCGATACCAACTCGTTGTTTATAGCCTTTAGACAGGTTTTGAATTAATCGTTTACCTGAGTTTTCCAGCCCACAACGTCGTTTACTTATATCAACGGCTTCATTAATCGCGTTCTTCTTAATGCCACGAAGTTTCCCTGCATAAGTTAAAAACTCATCAACAGTCAGATCATCATATAACGGTGGTTGTTCAGGCAAGAAGCCAATATGTTCTTTAGCTTGCTGAGGAGATTCGTTGATATCGTGGCCGGCAATGCTGACAGAACCGTGATTAGCGGCAAGCACGCCACAGATAATTTGCATCGTGGTTGATTTGCCTGCTCCGTTGGGACCGAGAAAACCAAGAATTTCTCCACGGTGAACGTTGAAACTGACATTTTCTATGGCATGTTGCTGGCCATAAGAGCGAGATAGTTCTTTTGCAGA
The DNA here is from genome assembly GCA_038142205.1 of Pseudomonadota bacterium. GTDB lineage: Bacteria > Pseudomonadota > Gammaproteobacteria > Eutrophobiales > Eutrophobiaceae > UBA7359. The sequence goes on from JAYQJO010000001.1 coordinate 2,353,000, forward strand.
TATGAGAATTTCGTTTTCCATTGCGCGCTTATTATTCTTATTACTTCATAACTTGCAAGTTTCTTTCAATAATACTGAAGCCAATAGTGTGACAGAGTTATTGCCAGAAAGTCATTATGAATATGAGGAGCGAAAGGATAACGGTTTTTTATGAAAATATGATGAAGTGATAGTTTTGTTGCAGGTCGTCTTTCAGCACTTCCTGTGCATCAAGACATACTCGCATCTTGCGGGCAAAAAAATAGCACCTTTCGGTGCTATTTTTTCAGTTTATCCGTTTAGAATTACTTAATTTTTGCTTCTTTATAAATTACATGCTTGCGGGCAACAGGATCGTATTTTTTAATCTCCATTTTTTCCGGCATGGTACGTTTGTTCTTGGTCGTTGTATAAAAATGACCATTTCCTTCTGATGAGACGAGTTTAATTTTATCACGCATAGTCTTATACCTTAGCTTGCTTTGTTACGAGCTTTAATGTCAGCAAGAACACTTTCGATGCCATTTTTATCGATAATACGTAAGCCTTTTTTGCTTATGCGTAATCGAACCCAGCGATTTTCGCTCTCAACCCAAAAACGTCTGGATTGCAAATTTGGGGTGAAACGGCGTTTCGTTTTGTTATTTGCGTGGGATACGTTATTCCCAACCATTGGGCGTTTACCTGTTACTTCACATACCTGAGACATAGTTCTTCTCGTCGTTCATAATAAAAAAGAGCGCGGATTGTACATGCATTAAAGCGTAGATCCAAGTATTTCGCTAACAAATCTGCTTATATTAGGCCCCGTTCGGCCAGCGAAATGGCTTCGGCACTGCCAATAACCAGATGGTCCAGTACCCTGACATCGACTAATTTCAGTGCTTTTTTCAATTCCAGTGTCAAATTAATATCTGATTGGCTCGGTTCTGCCACGCCAGAGGGGTGATTATGCGAGAAAATGACTGCCGCAGCATTATGTTTCAACGCTGCCTGTACCACTTCGCGGGCATGAACCTGTGCGCTATCAATCGTTCCGCGGAAAAGTTCGTCAAAACTGATTAGTCGATGACGATTATCCAGATAAAGACAGGCAAAAACCTCATAAGGGTAGGCACGAAGCTTCATCGTGAGGAACTCCCGAGTTTGTCTGGGATTAGTAAAAGCGTCACCAAGCTCAAGTCCTGATTGTATATAGCGTTTTCCGAGCTCAATCGCTGCCTGTATTTGAGCATACTTGACCATGCCGAGGCCTTTAGTTTGGCAAAATTGTTTTTGATCGCTATCGATGAGTTGTCTGAGCCCCTGATATTTATCCAGCATTTCACGTGCTAAATCCAGTGCCGAGACACCTTTACTGCCGGTTCTTAGAAAAATCGCTAATATTTCAGCATCGGATAGTGCGGCTGGTCCTTTTTCCAGTAGCTTTTCTCGAGGGCGTTCCTGCGTTGGCCATTGATTTATAGGCATCGTAACACTCCTTGTTATCATTTGTTTTTAATGTATGTAAGTACATGCTTAATATGTACGTTACTTGTGATAATAATAAGGTAAAATCAAAAATATATGTATCAGTTAACAGGAAAACGAATTTTATTAGGCGTGACGGGAGGTATTGCCGCTTATAAAGCTGCAGTATTACTGCGCTTGTTGCGCAATCAGGGTGCGGATGTTCGTGTGGTAATGACGAAAGCGGCTTGTGAATTTGTCACGCCACTGACTTTTCAGGCTTTATCGGGAAAACCTGTTCATACAGAATTACTTGATATGGAAGCCGAAGCAGCAATGGGACATATTGAACTGGCTAGATGGGCTGATTTGGTCCTGGTTGCGCCGGCCAGCGCGAATTTTATCGCTCGCTTTGCGAATGGTTTTGCTGATGATTTATTAAGTACGTTATGTCTGGCGACAAATGCGCCTGTTTTATTAACGCCAGCTATGAATCAACAGATGTGGTTAAATTCAGCTACGCAGGAAAATCTGGAAAAAGTAAAAAACAGAGGTGTTGGTATTCTAGGGCCTGTCGAAGGCGAGCAGGCTTGTGGTGAAAATGGTCCTGGTCGAATGCTCGAAGCAGAAGAAATTGCATTAATGACAGCAAAGTCATTTGAAACTAATATTTTATCTGGTTCAAGAGTATTGGTTACTGCTGGGCCGACGCGAGAAGCCATCGATCCGGTTCGTTATATTAGTAATCGCAGTTCCGGCAAAATGGGTTATGCTGTAGCAGTTGCGGCGATTGAAGCTGGCGCTGATGTATCGCTTGTTTCCGGGCCCGTTAATATATCTGAGCCGGAAAGAGTTAGTGTTACTAGAGTGATGTCTGCTGTAGAAATGCATAATGAAGTTATGAAGCAGATAAGTGATATCGATATTTTTATTTCTGCTGCTGCAGTTGCTGATTACAGCCTGGAAAATATTGCAGATCAGAAAATAAAAAAATCGGCAGACTCACTTCAATTGAAGCTTAAGAAAAACCCCGATATTTTGGCAGCGGTTAGTGCGTTAGAAAGTGCGCCTTTTTCAGTAGGCTTTGCAGCGGAAACAGAAAACATTGAAACTAATGCGCAAACTAAATTACAGTCTAAAAAGCTGGATATGATCGCAGCAAATCAGGTAGGAGAAAGTCAGGGCTTTGATGTTGATACAAATGCGTTGACTATTTATTGGAAAACTGGAAAAAAACATTTTGAATCTGCGCCAAAGTCACGTTTGGCGAGAAATTTAATCAGTCTTATAGCAAGCCAATATAATGAAAAAAATACAAATAAAGCTCATTGATGAGCGTTTAGGCAAGGAATTCCCATTGCCTGAATATGCAACTGAAGGTTCTGCTGGCCTGGATTTATGTGCATGTCTCGACAGCACAATAGTTGTTAAAGCAGGCGAAACAACATTAATACCTACGGGTTTTGCCATGCATATCGATGATAGTGCTTATGCTGCAATGTTATTACCGCGTTCTGGCCTGGGGCATAAACACGGTATCGTGCTTGGAAATTTAACCGGTTTAATCGATTCGGATTATCAAGGACAAGTTTTTGTCTCTTGTTGGAATAGAAGTGATGACTCTTTCACTATAAATCCGGGTGACAGGATTGCACAAATGGTTATTGTGCCAGTTGTACAAGCAAGTTTTGAATTTGTAGATACATTTACTGAGACAAATAGAGGTGCAGGCGGCTTTGGTCATACTGGCGTGTCTAAGGAGAAGGTATCTATTAGCACCGGGGGAAATGTGAATGGTTGATGGACCAGTTAGTAACAGACGTTTTAGTCGAAGAGCTGTTAGGCAGGCGATTACGATCTCTGTCATCGTGCTTGTTATCTTTGTTCTTGTCGGAGGAGGTTGGGCGGTATTTTCGAAAATATCGGCGGATGCTGCGAAAGCAGAAAATCAAGCTAAGGAAAAAATGGCGCGTGATATTGCCGCACATGTACAAAAAAGTGTTGCCGGAATAAAAAATCAGCTTACAACTTTGGCAAAAGATCAGGCAATGATTTCATTGTTTGTAGAAAACATAGATGTTGATGCGCTAAGTTTGGCTGCAGATGAAAAACAATCTTCATTTAATAATGCGTTAAAACTTCGTTTTCTGAAACCGCGATCTTATGAAGCCGATAGTGCAGCCGTGCCTCCATTAAGCTATGCCTCAATCGAAATGCTTAACAAAGCGGAAACTTCAAGCCATGTTAATGCAGAAGCTCATATGTTTGGGACACCTAATCAACACGTTGTTTTTATCGAACGGGTTGTTAACGATAGCTTTGAGATAGTCGGTTTAATTCATTTAAGTCTTGATGTTGAAGTCTTTAAAGCTTTTGCTGAAGGTCTGGTTATAAACGATGGTTATGCAGAATTAATCCAACGTAGTGCTGGAAAAGAAATATCTTTAAATAGTTTTGGTAATAATGCTTTTAAGAATGGTGAAGCAACAACGGTTAGTGTTAATGATACACGTTGGATTATTGCTTACTGGACTGGTACTGCTGTTGTCGCTGCTGATAGCGCTTCTTCTGGTTTACCTGTTATTCCGATCGCAATTGTTATCATAATTATTCTTCTCGGTGCGTTTTTTGTTATGAAGAAACGCAATGGAGGTACAGAGCCATCAAATAAAGATTCTGAAGATGACTTAATCAGGTATGAAGGTGCTGTCCGTGCCATAGCTGAGGGAGCGCATGCCGGTGTTGAACACATGATTCCTCATTTACCAAAAGGTGAAAGGATTACCGCGAGTTTGAAACCTCTTTCACAAGGTTTAAGTGGTGATGATGTTACGATGATAGCCCAGCCGCCTGCCAAGGCAGAAACGGTGACAGAAGAGCCTCCATCAGAAGATAAAGTTTCTGATGACACGCCTCCGGCAGGAACAGATATTGCCGAAGCCTCTGCTCAAGAAGAAATTGCACCGGTTATCTTTCGAACTTATGACATTCGCGGCGTTGTTGAAGAGACATTAACAGAAAGCGCAGTTGAACAAATTGGTAAAGCCATTGGTACTATGGCACATGAGCAAGGGCAGCAAGGTATTGTTGTTGCACGTGATGGCAGGCTTTCAAGCCCCATGTTAGGAGAAGCTTTAATTAAAGGTTTGCGTAGTACCGGGCGTGATGTGATTGATATCGGTGTTGTACCAACGCCGGTTTTATATTTCGCTACTTATCATCTGGAAACAGGTAGCGGCGTTATGATAACCGGAAGTCATAACGCGCCAGAATATAATGGTCTGAAGATAATGCTTGCTGGTAAAACATTAAGTGGCGATGATATTGCTGAAATTCAAAACCGGGTAGCTTCTGGAGAATTTACAACGGGCCAAGGTGATTTGCGTCATGCTGATATCTCTGCTGACTATGTCCGCCGCATATCTGAGGATATCCCGGTTGCATTAGGCTCTTCATTAAAAGTAGTCGTTGATTGTGCTAACGGTGCTGCTGGTACTTTAGCTCCGCAATTACTGAATGCGATTGGTCATGATGTTATAGAAATGTATTGTGATATAGATGGGTCGTTTCCTAATCATCATCCTGATCCAAGTCAGCCAGAAAACTTACAAGAGCTTATAGAAAAAGTTAAAGCGGAAGGAGCTGATGTCGGTTTTGCTTTTGATGGTGACGGTGATCGCCTCGGTGTTGTTGATGCGGAAGGTAATATTATCTGGCCGGACAGACAGTTAATGTTGTTGGCAAAAGATGTGTTGTCACGTAATCAGGGCGCACCTATTATTTTTGATGTGAAATGCAGTCGTTATTTAAAGTCGATTATTGAATCCAGTGGTGGCGAGCCGTTAATGTGGAAAACGGGCCATTCGTTAATAAAAAATAAGATGAAAGAAGTTGATGCGCCATTGGCCGGCGAATTGAGTGGACATATCTTTTTTAAAGAACGTTGGTATGGTTTTGATGATGCTTTGTACACTGCAGTGCGGTTTATTGAGATATTTACTAATGCAAAAACATCTCCAACAGAACTGTTTGCTGAGCTACCGGAAGGTGTTTCAACACCTGAACTAAGGTTGCCTTTGGAAGAAGATCAGCACAGCGGCTTTATGGAAGAGCTTGCAGGAAAGCTTTCATCTGACGATGGAGAAGTTATTGATATTGATGGTGTGCGTATTGAATACACTGATGGTTGGGGCTTAGCTCGTCCATCTAATACCTCTCCTTATATTGTTCTGAGGTTTGAAGGGGAAAGTGATGTGGTGTTAGAGCGTATTCAGTCAGTATTCCGCGATGCTATCAAACAGGTTCTTCCTGATATTGATGTTCCATTTTAGAATAGACTTTATATATTAAAGTCATTCAAACTATTTTTTTCAAAGTAATTATTAATTAAATATTAATGTCAGAGTCAGATAAAAGCCCGAGTTATATTGCTGAAGTATTAACAGAAGCATTACCTTATATACAAAAATTTAGAGGCAAAACGATTGTTATCAAATATGGCGGTAATGCTATGTCTGATGAAACACTTAAGTCCGGTTTTGCTCGAGATGTTGTCTTAATGAAATTAGTTGGTATGAATCCGGTTATTGTTCATGGTGGTGGACCGCAGATTGGTTTACAACTGGAGCGAGTCGGTAAAGAATCCGAGTTTATCGAAGGCATGCGTGTTACGGATAATGAAACCATGGATATTGTTGAAATGGTTTTAGGTGGTTTGGTTAATAAAGAAATTGTCACGCTTATTAATCGTCATGGCGGTAACGCTGTCGGTTTAAGCGGTAAAGACGGTGATTTGATTAGAGCCAGAAAACTGGAGATAAAACGCAGTAGTCCGGAACTGGAAGTGCCTGAGATTATCGACATCGGTCATGTTGGTGAGGTTGATAGTATAGATACCGCTATTATAGATATGTTAACTCAGGGTGACTTTATTCCTGTCGTTGCGCCAATAGGGGTCGATGAGTCGGGTCAGTCCTATAATATTAATGCTGATCTGGTGGCTGGAAAACTTGCAGAAGTATTGAAAGCAGAAAAGTTAATTATGTTAACGAATACGGCAGGTCTGCTTGATGCTGAAGGCAAAATCTTAACCGGGCTTTCTGCAGAAGAAGTTGATGCGTTGATTGAGAAAGGTGTCATATACGGAGGCATGTTACCTAAAATTCGTTCGGCATTAGATGCAGTACATTCCGGCGTGCAAACTTCTCATATTATTGACGGTCGTGTTGAGCATGCCGTTTTATTAGAAATATTAACCGACGTAGGTGTTGGTACATTAATTCATGGAAGCAGAGCTTCATCTATTAATTAAAGGGTTCTATGGCTACAAATAACAAACCAAGCAGGCGACAACAAATTCTTGAAGTGTTGGCGAGTGAACTGGAAACAAATCCGGGTTTAAGAATAACGACAGCAGGTTTGGCCGGCGCTGTTGGCGTTTCTGAAGCGGCGTTGTATCGTCACTTTGCGAGTAAAGCAAAAATGTTTGAAGCGTTAATAGATTTTGCTGAAGAGTCAGTGTTTGGATTAATTAATAAAATAATAAGCAATGAAAAAGATGCCGCAGTTCGTTGTGAAAAAATCATTCAATTAATGTTAGCCTTTTCAGAAAAAAACCCGGGTATAACACGTATTCTTATTGGTGATGCTTTGTTAGGTGAGAACGAAAGATTACATGCTCGCGTTATGCAGTTTTTTGAAAGACTAGAAACACAACTGCGACAAATCTTAAGAGAAGCAAACCTATCTGATGGGACAAGAGCCATTAGCGATATGGAAGCGGCTGCGAATCAGATGTTAACTTATGTTGAAGGTAAGCTTTCACAGTTTGTTCGAAGCTCATTCGCAAAAAAACCCACTGAACATTGGGATGAACAGTGGGTTGCAATGAAAACCGGTTTATTTCGTTAATTAAAAACTAATTTTTAATTCCTTTAAGCTTTTTATAGTGCGCAATATCTTTGGCGTGTTCTTCTTTAATTACTTCTTGTTCAGCACGTTTTCCCTCAATAAATTTGTCATTATTTTTAATCTGTCTTTTTAAGGATTCAATATCTTTCAGTAGTGCTTCCGATGGTGTTTTGCCCGCCCTTTCGGCAGCGGCAGCTTTTTTAATACGCTTATCAAGGTCATCTTGTATTTTCTGAGATCTTTGTTGTGTTAATTTGATTGTTGCTTCCAGTTGAGTAATGCGTTCATCTCTTGCTCTTTCAATATCTTCTACAGAGCTGAATGTTTGCAGCAAAATAGCATCTTTCTTTTTTTGTTCAGCAGCGAGTTTGTCTTTTTCTGCTTGAATTTTTTCAAGACGTTTAGCTTCTGCTAGTTCTTCATCTGTTTTAGCGCGCCCGGTTTCTTTTTTTACCATGCCACCTTTGCTTAATTCCTGGTGGCCTTGTTGGGCGTATTCTGGGGGAACAGCATTACCGCATTCTTTTACGCCTTCGTTATTTGTCCAACACTTTAATCTGGCCTGAACGGTTGTTGATAAACTTAAGCCGCTAAGTGTGAGGATAATGATAAAAGTATTAAATATTTGTTTTTTCACAACGTGTCTCCTGACCGTGTTTCAAAGTATTTATATTTTCTAAGTATAATACGCCTGCTTGCTCAAATCATGTATTAGCAGCGCCATATTGCAGTTTGTATTCATTTATTGCCTCAATATGCGCCTGCGATTCACTGTGATCCTGTAAATAAGTAATTATATTTTCCAGGCTAATAATGCTTATGACCTTGATTTGATACTGTTGTTCCACCTCCTGTATTGCTGACAGCTCTCCCTGACCGCGTTCCTGTCTATCAACAGCAACAACAGCAGCCACAGTGGTGCCGCCTTTTGAATTGATGATGTCCATTGATTCGCGTATTGCCGTCCCGGCAGAAATGACATCATCTATAATCATGATGCGTCCATTAATATCAGCGCCAAAGGTTAGGCCGCCTTCTCCATGATCCTTGACTTCTTTTCGATTAAAACAAAAAGGATAGCTGATTTGATGTTGTTCCTGAAATGCAATGGCCATGGTGGAAGCCAGTGGTATGCCTTTGTACGCTGGTCCAAAAATCATGTCGAATTCAATACCGGAATGTTTTACAGCCTGCGCATAATATTTACCCAGTTCGGCCAGACTATTACCATCGTTAAATAAACCTGTATTAAAAAAATAAGGACTAATGCGCCCGGACTTTAAGGTAAATTCGCCAAATCGTAGTACCTGTTTTTCTATAGCGAACTCAATAAATTCTTTTTGATATTGTTCCATTAAGCTTCTCGTTATTTTTTGCAGTCATAAAAATGTAGTCGTGTATGATACAGGGCAAGTCTAAACAACGGTAGAGACAGTAGTGAAAGTTATCAGTGTCAATGTAAACGGTATTCGCGCCGCACATCGCAAAGGTTTTTTTGACTGGATACAGAAAACTAAAGCCGATGTGATTTGTATACAGGAAACCAAAGCGCAAGTAGAACAGCTAGTTGAAGAGATACTAAACCCAAAGGGATACCATGCTTTCTATAATGATGCTCTGAAAAAAGGTTACAGTGGTACGGCCATATACAGCAAGAAAAAGCCTGATAAAGTTACCGACAAACTCGGCTGGGAAGTAGCCGATGATGAAGGGCGTTATCTGCAAGCTGATTTTGGAAAGCTTAGTGTTGTGTCTTTATATCTTCCATCCGGTTCATCAAAAGAAGAAAGACAATTAATAAAGTATGACTTTCTCGAACGGTTTACACCTATCTTGAAAAAAATGCGTCGACAACGACGTGAATATATTCTTTGTGGTGACTGGAATATTGCGCATAAAGAAATCGATTTAAAAAACTGGAAAGGTAATTTAAAGAACTCTGGTTTCTTGCCAGAAGAACGTGCATGGCTGGATATGTTGTTTGATGACATTGGTATGGTTGATTCCTTTCGTGTTGTAAATCAGGAGTCGGATCAATATACCTGGTGGTCTAACCGTGGGCAGGCCTGGGCAAAAAATGTCGGTTGGCGGATTGATTATCAGATAGTGACGCCAGGCTTGAAGGATAAAATTAAATCAGTAGATATTTATAAGGATGAACGGTTTTCGGATCATGCGCCGTTGATCATGGAGTATGATTTAAAGGTTTAATTTTTCTTCAATTCAGTTTGTGTCTAGTTACGCGTTTCTTTTCAAGATTGCTTTTCGCGCTTACCGCGACCTAACTTTTCTTTAAAGAAAAGTACCTCGTCGTAGAAGACGAAACCAAATATTTATCGAAGGTAATTTTGTTTCAAGTTTACTCTAAACTTAAAAACTAATTAGATTGTTGATTTAAGAGAGCCCTCGTCCTAGATCCATCAACGGTGATACCAGCAAAATAATCATTAACTGAAACCCTATCATTACAACTAATGGTGAAAAATCAAAGCCACCAGCCGGAGGTAATAATCGTTTAACCGGTTTTAATATGGGTTCGCTTAATTGATAAAGTAAGACTGTAATTGGGTTATAAGTACCCGGATTAATCCAGCTGATAATGACTTGAATTAAAACAATAAAAATATAAACGTAGATAATTTCTTTTATCAGGTAGGCAAACGTTAAAACGAATAAACCCATTGGTGCAGGGATGCGTCCACTTGTTATCAATGCAATTAAAATAATCTCGACTATTTGGACAGTAAACAATAGTACAATTGAAGGCCAGTCGATCCCCCCGTATCCAGGTATTAAACGTCTTAAGGGTTTAATAGCCGGATTGGTTACTTTAACAAGGAATTGAGATAAGGGGTTGTAAAAGTCTGCTCTTACTCTTGCTAATAAAAAGCGAAGTAATACGGCAAGAATATAAAGTCCAAAAATAATCTCAATTAAAAATATTGCTGCTTGTGTAAAGTAACCGCCGCCCATTTTATTTTCCAAACTCTTTTGATAGTTCTATTGATCGTTGTTTAGCTGCCTGCATTGCTTTTTGTACTAATGCTTCCATATTATTTTGCATGAATGTATTCAGTGCCTGTTCGGTTGTTCCGCCGGGTGAGGTGACTTGTTGCCTTAGCTCTGCCGGATCAGAAGAAGACATCAATGCCATCTTTGATGCGCCTACGGCTGTTTCGATAGTTAATAGTCTAGCCTGTTCTTCATTCAGTCCCATTTCAATGGCGGCTTTTTCCATCGCTTCCATAAAGTAGAAAAAATATGCCGGGCCGCTACCAGATAATGCTGTTACCGCATCCATCTGTTCTTCTGAATCCAGCCAGATTGCCGCACCAACAGATCGCATCATTGCTTCAGCTATATTCTTTTGTACATCAGTTGTATGTTCGTTTGCGATGATCGCGGCGGCACCCGCCTGAGTCAGTGCTGGCGTATTCGGCATAACCCTGACTACGGCAGCCTGCTCTCCAAGCCAGCTTGTTATTGAATCAAGTTTGACGCCTGCAGCAATCGATATAATTAGTTTATTCGTGCCTTTAATTGATTCCGCAATATCGTTAACGACTTGATGCATGACTTGAGGCTTTACGGCGAGCAGTATCACGTCGGCCTTTGCGATGGCCTCTTTATTTTCAGCAAATGTCGAAATACCTAGTTGTTTTGTTATAGCATTGCGCTGATTACTATCCGGATCTGTTGCAAGTAGTTTTTCTGGCTTAATACCGTTGGCGATTAATCCGCCAATCAAGCTACGCGACATATTTCCGCAACCGATGAATGTTATTGTGCAATTTTCCATATCTTCAGTTTTTTGATGTTTAAATTAAAAGTATAACGGTGTAAAAACAAAATATCAGGCTTCGCTTTTTTTTATTCAAGTTTTATTAACATTTCTTGGGCCAAAAATGGCCGTTCCTATTCGCACAATAGTTGCGCCTTCAGCGATTGCCGCTTGCATATCCTGCGTTGTGCCTATAGATAAGGTATCGAATTCAGGTTGAGATTGTTTCAGTGTGTTGAATTTTTCATGTAGTTTTGAAAAAGCTGCTTTTTGTTCATCAACGTTATTACTGGGTGCAGGTAAGGCCATCAATCCTCTGACTTTTAGTCGCTTAAATTGTGAAAGCTCGCTAACAAAGTCATTTGCTGATTCTAAATCAATGCCTGACTTACTTTCTTCTCCGCTAATGTTGACTTGAATGCATATATTGAGTGCTGCTGTGTCTTTAGGTCTGCTTTCATTAAGTCTGCGTGCTATTTTGATGCGATCAATGGTATGCACCCAATCGAAATATTGTGCAATCAGACTGGTTTTATTCGATTGAATTGGCCCAATAAAGTGCCAGGTGATCTCGTTTTGGCCAATGGCTTCAATTTTTTCCACGGCTTCCTGGCAGTAGTTTTCGCCAAAATGAAGCTGTCCTGCGTTATAAGCTGTCATTATTTCGTCAACGGAACGTGTTTTACTTACCGCTAATAAACTGACGGAACTCTGTTCGCGTTGAAACTTATTTTCTGCGCTACGGATTTTATTGCGGATTTTGTTTAGATTCTCGGTGATTTTCATAAATTGGCTATTATAGGTAGTCTATAATTTAAAATATCAGTAATATTAACAACAATATGCGCGGCGGATTGAACGGATATTCACGGTTTGTCGAATTCACCCGTTTTGCGTTAAAAATCAGAATAATATTGCAACACGCATTGTTATCTATGTCATTACCTAAATGGGAGAGATAAATGGATATTGGTGAACTTTTAGCCTTTGGTGTTAAAAATGGTAGCTCGGATTTACATCTATCAGCAGGCGAACCGCCGATGATACGTGTTGACGGCGATATGCGCCGAATTAACGTTCCGACCATGGACCATAAAGATGTGCATGACATGGTTTATGACATCATGAACGATAAGCAACGTAAGGATTACGAAGAATTCCTCGAGTGTGACTTTTCATTTGAAATTCCCGGTCTGGCACGTTTTCGTGTAAACGCGTTTAACCAAAACCGTGGTTCCGGCGCTGTTTTTCGTACTATTCCTTCTGAAATTTTATCTCTCGAACAATTGAATGCACCGAAAATATTTGAAGAAATATCTGATACGCCCCGCGGTGTAGTATTGGTTACTGGTCCGACAGGTTCAGGTAAGTCGACCACGTTGGCGGCAATGGTGAACCATAAGAACGATACTGAGTATGGCCATATACTCACGGTAGAAGATCCAATTGAATTCGTACATGTAAGTAAAAAATGTTTAATTAACCAACGTGAAGTGCATCGGGATACGCTTGGATTTAACGAAGCTTTACGTTCAGCATTACGTGAAGATCCAGACGTTATTCTTGTCGGTGAGATGCGAGATCTGGAAACGATTCGTTTGGCATTATCCGCGGCCGAAACAGGTCACCTTGTATTCGGTACTTTGCACACCAGTTCAGCTGCGAAAACAATAGATCGTATTGTTGATGTGTTCCCTGCTGATGAAAAAGATATGGTACGAGCAATGCTGTCGGAATCATTAAAAGCGGTTATTTCACAAACATTATTAAAAAAACAAGGCGGTGGTCGTGTTGCTGCTCATGAAATTATGATTGGTACGCCGGCTATCCGTAACCTGATTCGTGAAAATAAGATTGCACAGATGTATTCTGCAATTCAAACGGGTCAGCAGTTTGGTATGCAGACACTGGATCAGAATTTACAACAATTGGTTCAAAAAAATGTTGTAACACGCCAAGAAGCGATGTCAAAAGCGGCGAATAAAGATAACTTCTAGTATTTGTAAAGTAAGCTAAACACTAAATCCTAAATGGGAGAGGATTAGATGGAAAGAGAACAGGCGATAAAATTTATGCGCGATCTTCTCAAGCTTCTTGTTGAGAAGGTGGGATCGGATTTATTCATTACTGTTGGCTTTCCGCCAGCTATGAAAATACATGGCAAGATGACGCCTGTATCAAAGACAGCGCTAACACCGGAAAATACTAAAGCGCTGTGTTATGCGGTTATGAATGACAAACAGTTAAAGGAATACGAGGCGACAAAAGAATGTAACTTCGCTATTGCCCCTGTTGGTATCGGTCGTTTCCGTGCAAATGCATTTATTCAACAAACATTTTGCGGAATGGTTTGTCGTGTTATTGAAACGGAAGTGCCGAATCTCGATAAACTTGGTTTACCAGAAGTTTTAAAAGACGTTGTTATGACCAAGAATGGTCTGATTATTATGGTTGGTGGTACCGGCTCAGGTAAATCAACATCCTTGGCAGCGATGATTGATTATCGAAATGCTAATACCTATGGCCATATTATTACCATTGAAGATCCTATTGAATATGTGCACCCGCATAAAAACTGCGTCATTATGCAACGCGAAGTTGGTGTCGATTGTGATGATTGGGATATTGCATTAAAAAATACTTTGCGACAGGCGCCAGACGTGATTCTTCTTGGTGAGATTCGTGATAAAGATACGATGGAATTTGGTATTGCTTTCGCAGAAACAGGTCACTTGGCGATGGCGACATTGCACGCAAATAGTTCAAACCAGGCATTAGATCGTATTATTAACTTCTTTCCTGAAGAACGTAAGACGCAGTTGTTAATGGATTTGTCTCTCAACCTCAAAGCCGTTATTTCACAACGCTTGTTAAAAACAGTTGATGGAAAAGGTCGTGCAGCAGCGATTGAAATATTATTGAACTCACCATTGATTTCAGATTTGATTCTAAAAGGTGAGGTACACGAAATTAAAGCTATCATGGCGAAATCAAACGAGCTTGGTATGAAAACATTCGATCAGGCATTATTTGATTTGTATGAAGCAGATCGAATTACTCTGGAAGATGCCTTACGTTCTGCTGACTCAATGAACGAATTGCGTTTACGCATCAAACTGGAAGGCAAAGAGGCGAAAGGTAAAGATGCTCAGGATGGTCTGGATCATCTTAGTCTTGAAGAAACGGATGAAGAATCAGGCATGATGCGTTAACAGGTTCTAGCTCATTTATAATCAATTAAAATATAACGGTACATAATCATAGAATGGATATCACTCCTTATTTAAAACTCATGGTTGAAAAAGATGCGTCGGATCTTTTTCTGACTGTTAACTCACCTGTTAAAATTAAAATAGAAGGTAAAGCGAACCCTGTTGGTAAAACAGTTCTGACTCCGGAGCTAACAAAAGAAGCGGCTTACGGAATTATGAATGATTATCAAAGAAATGAATTTGAAGAACGTTTAGAGTGTGACTTTGCGATTCCATTAGAAGATTTGGCGCGCTTTCGTGTCAATGTATTTCGTCAGCGTGGTCATGTCGGTATGGTTCTGCGTCGTATCCCAAGTAAAATTCCTACGGTGCAAGATTTAGGTGTTCCTGAAATACTAACGGAATTAATTATGAACAAGCGTGGCTTGATCCTGATGGTCGGTGGTACCGGTTCGGGTAAGTCAACAACGCTTGCTGCGATGATTGATCATCGAAATGAAAACAGTAACAGCCATATATTAACGATTGAAGATCCAGTTGAATTTAGTCATCCACACAAAAAGTCACTTATAAATCAACGAGAAGTTGGCGTCGATACAATGTCATATGCCAATGCACTTAAGGCGTCATTACGAGAAGCGCCCGATGTTATTTTGATTGGCGAGATTCGAGATCGCGTAACGATGGAAGCCGCGCTCGAATTAAGTAATACAGGTCACCTCGCTATATCTACTATGCACGCGAATAATGCGAACCAGGCAATGGAACGTGTAATTAATATGTTCCCGCAGGAAAGTCATAAACAATTGTTTATGGATTTATCATTGAATATTCGAGCGGTGATTTCACAACGTCTGGTACTTACAGTTGATGGCAAACGTTGTGCCGCGATAGAGATCCTGATTAATACACCACATATTGCTGAGTTGATCCTGAAAGGCGATCTTGATGAAATTAAAGTTGCAATGGCAGAAAGCGGTCAAAGAGGTATGCAAACTTTCGATACGGCGCTATTTAATTTATATAAAGAAGGTCGTATTGAACTTGAAGAGGCATTAAACAATGCTGATTCAAGAACGAACCTAGAAAACAAAATTAGCTTTGGCTAGTTGAAAATAAAAATAAAGTCATTTTTGATTTAAAGGCCTTAATTGGCCTTTTTTTATTTAATAAAGTCAGGGTTTTGCCGATAATAAAAATGAGGTTTGCTTGTTAGGAGTTTTCATTGAGAGAATTTATTCGCCATCCGTCCAGTATTCCTGTGCAGTTGGTTAAGCAGGAAAAAAATACCGAGCAAGCTTTTCCCGGCACGAATACTCTGAACAATGTCAGCTTTGGTGGTGTCAGTTGTCTTTGTTCGGAACCTGTAGAAAAAGGCAGTACAGTTAGTATGACAATTGAATGCATAGATCCATCCTTTGAAATTGAAGGTAAGGCAGTTTGGTGTAAACCTAATGGTAATATGTATGAGGTTGGAGTTGAATTTATAGTCAGTAAAGAAAAACTGTTCTTACTAAGAATGGTTGAGCAAATTTGCCATATTGAACATTATCGAAATGAACTTATGCATAAGGAAGGCCGAGAAGTTTCAAGTGAAATGGCGGCTAAAGAATGGATTGAAAAGCATGCTGCTGAATTTCCGATGATGTAAAAATATTAATTTTGTCATAAATTATTAAACAAAATTAGTTATGCTCTACGCATGAATATCATTTCTTCCCGTCGACAGTTTATGAAATACGCTATGCTTGGAGTTGGTAGCTTGGCATTGCCGCGTACTGGATTATCGGTATCCACCGAATTAAATAAAAACCTAATTCTTGATAAGAAACATAAAATTGAAATTCCTGAAGGTAGTTCAATTCGAGTGGCTGCTCAATCAAGCATGCCTGTTATTAATGATCAGCCTTTTATTTGGCATAGTGCTCCCGATGGTGGTGCTTGTTTTACGACGCATGATAACGGCTGGATTTATGTCTCCAACAGTGAGATAGAGAAAAAGGGAGGTGGTGTAGGCGTTATACGGTTTGATAAAAACGGACAAATTTTAGATGCCTATTCAATATTAAGTAATACCTCACGTAATTGTGCTGGTGGTAAAACACCATGGAATACCTGGCTATCGTGTGAAGAGAATGGTGATTATGGTCAGGTTTATGAGTGTGATCCGGAAGGTAAGCAAAAAGGTGTTGTCAGATCAGCAATGGGATCATTTAATCATGAAGCTGTGGCTGTCGATCCTAAAACACATTATTGCTATATGACTGAAGATGTAAAGGATGGTTGTCTTTATCGTTTTAAACCGGAAATAAAAGGTGACTTATCTAAAGGTGTGCTTGAAGTAGCCGTTGCTAAGCGAAATGTATTGTTGTGGGAAAAAATCGAAGACCCGCTAGCAAAGATAAAGCCTACTCGTTTTCAGATTGAAGAAGCGGCGCGTTTTAAAGGTGGCGAAGGAATTGTTTATCATGAAGGTAAAGTTTCTTTCACATCGAAAAAGGATAATGTCGTATGGCAGTATCATATTAATACAGGCCTGATAACAAAAATCTATAATGCAGCTGACTATCAACAACCGTTATTAACAGGTGTTGATAATATTGAAATTTCACCAACAGGTGAATTATTGATTGCAGAAGATGGCGGTAATATGCAGATAATTGCTTTGGATCATGATCATAATCCGCATGTACTTGTTCAGATACATGGCCAAGACAGATCAGAAATAACAGGACCAGCATTTTCACCTGATGGTAAAAAGCTGTACTTTTCTTCGCAAAGAGGAAAAACTGGCAGAAGTGAAGACGGAATCACCTATGAATTAACATTCGGTTAATGTCATTAATAATAAGAAATTAGCTATAGTTATACTTTGATTGAACGATTTTCACATTTTCATCACATATACTGGTATTAAATAGATAAATTTATTACACGGTATAATTCATGACCATAAATAATCAGGGTCATATCCTTATAATCGAAGACAATTATGATATCGCAGATATGGTCTGTGAGTATCTTGAACGTTGTGAATATGTAATGGATCATGCTGCAGACGGTGTAACCGGGTTACATCTTGCTGTCAGCAATGATTATGATTTGATTATTCTGGACTTAATGCTGCCTGGTATGGACGGTATAGAGTTACTGGAAAAATTACGCAATGAAGCTAAACGTTCCATTCCAGTTCTTATACTCACAGCTCGTGATACGCTTGATGACAAGATAACCGGTTTCGATATCGGGGCAGATGATTATTTAATCAAGCCGTTTGAAATAAAGGAGCTAGAAGCAAGAGTACGTGCGTTGATTCGTAGGCAGAGAGGAACAGTTAGTCCAGAAAAACTTCAGGTCTCAGATCTTATTTATGATCTCGGCACCTTACAGGAGTCACGCGAAGGAAAGATTATTAAATTAACACCGATTGCTTTAAAGATTTTAAAAATATTGATGCAGGCTTCGCCACGCGTTATCAGGCGTCGGGATATAGAAAGACAAATCTGGGGTGATATATTGCCCGATAGCGACACATTACGTAGTCATATGTATAACTTACGTAAATCAATTGATAAACCTTTCAAGACTCAATTAATGGAGACGATGCAAAACTCCGGGTATCGTTTGGTTAATCCAGATGAAAAATAAGATTGGGATAAGCCATCGTTTACTGCAGGTCTTCTTAATACAAGCTGCTTTAATTAGCTTAATTGCATTGTTAGGTGTTTACGCAGCGAGATATGTAATCGGTGATGTGTTAATCCAGCGTGCATTGGATGATGAAGCAAATCATTACTGGATGCTGTATGAGCAAGATAAAAATGCAGCACGTCCGAACACGTATAACCTACATGGTTATTTACAGTCTTACGATGATATACCTGATATTTTTATAAAGCTCGATTCCGGATTACATAAATTAAAGAATGAAAATTCTGACTTTTATATTCTCCACATATCAGAAAACGAGGGTAAAAAATTATATCTTGAATTTGATGGTGAACAGGTCAGCGAGCTCGCTTTATTTTTTGGAATATTTCCTCTGGCAGGTTTTCTTATCGTTATATATCTATCCGGCTGGGTGTCATATCGTTTTTTATCTCAGGCTGTTTCACCCATTGTTAAACTGGCAAGAACGCTAGAAAACCTGGATCCTCAGAGTGAAGAGTTTGCAGAAAAACTCAAACATGCTTTACCAGAAAACATTGATCAGGAAGTTGCTGTTCTTGCACGTGCATTATCTGGTCTATCTGATCGTATAGAGTCGTTTGTTGTTCGCGAGCGTAATTTTACTCGTGATGCCAGCCATGAATTACGTAGTCCCATCACAGTTATTAAGATAGCAAGTGATATGTTACTAGATGATAAGAGTTTAGAAGATAGTCAACGGAAACAAATAAGTCGTATTAAGAATAATGCCTCAGACATGGAAGAATTAATTGAAGCTTTATTAATATTAGCGAGAGAGTCTGATAATAAATTATCGTCAGACATTATTAGTATCAATGATATTGTCAAAGAAGAGATTGATAGAACGATTAATTTAATTACAGATAAACCAGTTGAAGTTGAGTTTCAGGAAGATAATAAATTATACATAACAGGTTCTGATAAAGTGCTTTCTGTAATGATCGGTAATTTGATACGAAACGCTTTTTCCTACACTGATAGAGGTAATGTTATTATTAAAGTCAGAAATCTAGATGTGATTATAGAAGATAGTGGTATAGGTATGCCGGAACAGGATATAGAAAAAATGTTTAAGCCTTTTCAGCGTGGTGAATCCAAGTTGCGTGGTGGATATGGTGTTGGTCTTACTATAGTTAAAATGCTATCAGATAGGTTTATTTGGCCGATTAATGTTGAAAGTCAATTAGATAAAGGTACAAGAGTCACTGTTAATTTTCCCGAAGGAACGGTCGAATAAAGTGAGAAGATATGGCTGTCTTCACATGATTTTCACATATGTTAGACCGGCTGTTCACAAGCGGTCAATTAAACTGTATTAATATGGAAAATTTAAATACAAACAGTAGTACAACATCTTCGAAAGAAGTTATGTCAGTAAAGCGTTTATGGTTATGGTTAATTAATGATGCGTCGTTATACTGTAATCTGAGTGATGTTGATAAAAAAGAAATCGATAAATTTAGATTAGTTATTTTTGTCCTTCTTCATATAGCCTGTTTATCTGTTTTTTTTGTAGGTGTTAGTTGGGTGGCTGTGTTGTTTGCGGCTGTATTATATTTTTCACGTATGTTTTTTATCACCGCATTTTACCATCGTTATTTTTCTCACCGTAGTTATAAGGCATCCCGACCAATACAGTTTTTAATGGCTATAGCAGGCAGCACAGCAGGCCAAAGAGGTGCATTATGGTGGGCGAGTCATCATCGCGATCACCATATAAATTCAGATACTAATGTTGATCCACATTCGCCTAAAAATGGTTTTATTAACAGTCATATGCTTTGGTTTTTAAGGAAAGGTAATTTTCCGTCACAGGATCAAAGAATTAATGATTTCTTACGTTATCCAGAGTTACGTCTTTTAGAAAAAATTGATTGGTTACCATTTTTATCATTTTTTGTAGCTTGTTATTTTCTTGGAGAGTTAATGGCCCAGTATTTTCCCTCGCTATCAGTTAGCGGAATGCAATTGCTTGTCTGGGGTGGATTTATTTCAACAGTGCTTCTATATCACGCGACTTATACTATTAATTCTTTAGCCCACCTATATGGTAAGAGGCGCTTCAATACGTCGGATGATAGTCGAAATAATATGTGGTTGGCGTTGCTCACCCTCGGTGAGGGTTGGCACAATAACCATCATCGTTATCCGACTGCGACGAAACAAGGTTTTTATCGTGGTGAACTTGATATCAGTTATGTGTTATTGAGTATTATGGCAATGTTTGGTCTGGTTAAAGACTTTAAACCCGTGCCAGGAAGTATTCTTGAAGAAGGAAGACGATCATGAAAATAGCAATTATTGGCACAGGGATATCTGGTTTAACATCTGCCTATTTATTGAATCGTCATCACGATGTTCATGTCTTTGAAGCAAATAATTATATCGGCGGTCATACTAATACGATTCAAGTTAAAGAACTGGAAAAGACGATCCCTGTAGATACCGGCTTCATTGTTTTTAATGAATTAAATTATCCTAACTTATGTGAACTATTCGATGTACTTGGTGTTAAAAGCCGTGATTCAGATATGAGTTTCAGTGTCTATTCTGAAAAGAATGGCCTAGAGTTTAATGGTACGGATTTAAATCGCATCTTTAGTCAGCGTAGTAATATTCTTAACCCTACATTTTTAAAGATGTTAAAAGATATTATGCGCTTTCATAAACATGCGCCTGTTGTCCTAAAAAATAATATTGAAGACACAATAACTGTTTCAGAGTTTGCAGAGATAAATAAATACTCAAAATATTTTATAGAATATTATCTTGTGCCATTAGGCGCATCATTATGGTCGTGTCCAGCAGAAAAATTTCGTCAGTTTCCTATTAAGTTTGTATTAGAGTTTCTTGATAATCACTGTATGTTACAGGTTAATGATCGGCCACAATGGAAAACAGTTGTTGGTGGTTCTTCCCAATACATCGCACCTTTAACACAATGGTATTCAGAAAAAATTCATTTAAATTATGCAGTAACAAATGTAGTAAGAAAAAATAACAAAGTAGAGATCAATTTTGTTAATGGAAACAGCGAATCTTTTGACGAGGTTATTCTTGCTACACATGCTGACACAAGCCTTCAATTAGTTAAGGAACTTGATGCTGAAGAAAAACAATTTTTAGAAATGTTTAAATATCAGGATAATGAGGCCATATTGCATACAGATACAAGTGTATTGCCAAAAAAGAAAAGAACCTGGGCCAGCTGGAATTATCGTATCCCGAGAGAAGAAAATACTCACGTCGCTGTGACATACAATATGAATATGCTTCAAGGGATTGACAGCGATGTTACATATAACGTCTCACTAAATCAGTCTCAATATATTAATCCAGCAAATATAATAAAAAAGATAAATTATCATCACCCTGTCTTTCAACCAGGTAGAGATGCAGTTCAGTCTCAGCACCATAAAATGATAAGACGACGTGGTGTGTCTTACTGTGGTGCCTACTGGGGATATGGTTTTCATGAGGATGGTGTTCGCAGCGCTATCAATGTTGGTCAGGCATATGATCAGGAGCTTGCAGCATGAACAGTTGCATCTATGAAGGACAAGTGTCGCATTGCCGATTTGCTCCGCATAGACATTATTTTAGATACAAGCTTTATATGATGTATATCGACTTGTCTGAGATACCAAAATTATTTAAACCTTATTTATTTTGGTCTAGTAAGCTGCCGACTTTAGCCTGGTTCCGGAGAAAGGATCACGTTGGTGAAAGTTCAGTGCCGCTTGATGAGTCCGTCAGGAAAATAATTAAAAACGATACGGGCATAGATCATAAAGGCCCGATTCGACTACTAACTCATTTACGATATTTTGGTTACTGCATGAACCCGGTGAGTTTTTACTACTGTTGGAACGAGGCCGATACCAAACTCGATTTTATCGTTTCAGAAGTACATAACACTCCGTGGGGAGAAACGCATTGCTATGTAATGGACTATAGAAATAAGCACAGTAATAAAACATCTGTTCCATTTAAGTTTAAAAAAGAATTTCACGTTTCGCCTTTTATGGAAATAGATCAGTCATATGAATGGCTACTTTCTCAACCTGAAGACAAGTTAAATGTAAATATGAACAGCTTTGAAAATGGAGACAAAGTATTTAATGCCACCATGAGGTTGATTAAGTCTCCGATCACACATTTTAATTTATCCAGGGTGCTATTTATGTATCCATTTATGACATTAAAAGTTATCTCAGCAATTTATTGGCAGGCATTTCAACTTTGGAAGAAAAAAACACCTTTCTTTTCACATCCTAAACACTTGGTACAAGAGACAAACTCATGAGAACGACTACGATAAACCAAACCGATATAAAAGACGAAGCAGTATCGAATCCACTGATTTTATTATCAAGAAAGCTCCTTCGTAAGAAACTACAGAGCCTTGAAACAGGTTGTATTGCAGTCAACGATTCTTTAGGTAGCTGGCAAACTGATAAAAATAAAAAAGTTGATGTAACGTTAATAATACATGACATGCGTTTTTATTTGGATCTGATGATTGCTGGCAGCAATGGTGTTGCGAGTGCATATCGAGATGGTTACTGGTCTTGCGATAATCTGACAGGCTTGTTCCAGTTAATGGTTAAAAACATAGGTAATACAGATGAGCTTGAATCGGGCTTCGCTTCTATAGGTAACTGGTGGTTAAAAAGACGACATAGAGCAAGAAGCAATACCCGAGATGGTAGCCAGAAAAACATTCATGCCCATTACGATTTAGGTAATGATATGTTCGAATTATTCCTTGATCCAAGCATGACATACTCTTCGGGTATCTATCTAAATAAAAACTCAACATTAGAAGAGGCCTCGTTTGAAAAGCTTGATCGAATTTGTCGAAAGCTTGATCTAAAGCCTGAACATAAGTTGATTGAGGTTGGTAGTGGCTGGGGTAGTTTTGCCATGCATGCCGCTAAACATTATGGTTGCCATGTTACAACTACAACGATCTCAAAAGAACAATACACCCTTGCCAAACAACGAATACAGGAACAGAGACTTGAAGATCGTATTGATATTAAATTATGTGATTATCGTGATCTTGATGGTAAGTTTGACAAACTAGTCTCAATTGAAATGATAGAGGCTGTTGGCGATGAGTTTTTGCCAGAATACTTCTCGACCTGCTCTCGTTTATTAAAAGAGAATGGTCAGATGTTAATCCAGGCGATTACGATGCCAGATCAGCGTTATAAACAATACCTTAAAAGTTCTGACTTTATTCAGCAATTTATTTTTCCAGGAAGTTGTGTCCCTTCACTCACCGCGAGGATCAATGCGGTAACCAATGCTTCGGATCTTCGTGTTAATCATATTGAAGATATTGGTTTGCACTATGCAAAAACGCTACGCGCCTGGCTAATTAACTTTATGTCTAACGAAGATAAAATTAAGCAACACGGTTATGACGATGACTTCATACGCCTTTGGGAGTATTACTTTTGTTATTGTGAAGCGGGATTTAAAGAACGTTATACAGGCGTTGTTCAAATGTTGATGAATAAACCTGCCTATGGAACAGAAGCAATCTAAGTGATATAGCGATGAAAGTTATTAACTTCATTTTATTTCAAACAGCGTGGCTAGTTACACTATTTTCTGCCGCCTATGGTAAACCCTATATAGGTATAATCTTTACAGCATTATGGATGACATACCATTTATTCATCGCTTGTAAACAACCGAAAAATGAAATGATGTTATTAGTTATCGTTGCAGTACTAGGCTGGTTACTTGAGCTAAGTTTAGTTATGAGTCAGTTGGTTTCTTATCCAGAACAAACCATGATTGGTCTGCTTGTCCCATTATGGATGGTTGCATTATGGGTTAACCTTACAGCGACGATTAATTTTTCACTCTCTTGGATGAATGGTCGATATTTTCTTGCCGCGCTATTTGCTGCTATAGCTGGCCCATTAAGTTATTTTGCCGGTGAAAGAATCGGAGCAATTATTTTACACGGCTACGCATCACTAATCGCTATCTGCTTAATGTGGTTTTTTGCTATGCCATTCATATTTTGGTTAAACAATTGGATTATGGAAGCCAAAAATCTAAAACAACAAATTATCCCTAATGGTGCGGAGTAAATAATATGAGCTTGTCATCAATATTTTTTTCTGCTTGGGCAGTAAGTGCCATTATTATGCTGGTGTTATGGGCAATTCAATATAAGACTGAAAATGCCGGTACCGTAGATGTTCCATGGTCTTTTCTAACGCCTCTTGTTGGTGTCTGGTTAATATTTGCGGATGGAATTGAACGGAATTCGGCAGTATTTAATAATTGCTTTTGCTTTATTTTGGGGTTTTAGACTTGGTGCTTTTCTCTATCAGCGCGTTATGAATGAAGTTGAAGACGGTCGTTATCGATACTTAAGAGAATATTGTGGCAATTATGCTCAGCTTGTTATGTTTGTTTTTTTTCAGATGCAGGCAACCTGGACAATATTATTCGCATTACCATTTTGGGCAGCATCAAGAAATGACTCTACGGATTTAGGGTTGTTAGATATAACAGGTATTGTTATCTGGCTGATTGCGATGGCAGGTGAAACCATAAGTGACAAACAATTACATAGATTTAGAATGAATAGTGCCAATAAAGGAATGGTTTGTAATGTGCGTTTATGGCGATATTCACGCCACCCAAACTATTTTTTTGAGTGGTTGCAATGGTGGGCATTTGTTCTAATTGGTTATGGCAGTGACTACTGGTGGTTAACTTGGCTAGGTCTGGTTGTTGTCTATGTTTTTATTACACGTATTACAGGCGTGCCTTATACCGAACAACAATCAATCAGGAGTCGTGGAGATGCTTATCGTGAATACCAAAAAACGACGAGTATGTTTTTCCCAATGCCTCCTGAAAAAGCGAGTTAAGAGACGATGCAAACATTAATAAAAAAATATAACTACCTTTTAGTTCCAAAGGCACTGGGCTATTTAGGCTTCTTCATTACATCATCGTTCATTTGTTATGCTGTTGTTTACGGCGAGTTCTTTAAAGAAGGTTCCGTTTTAACAAGCATACCATGGGGGATTGTTTCTTTAGTTGATATCTATATTGGACTTATATTATTTTCTTCATGGGTCTTCTGGCGTGAACATAGTCTAAAGTCCAGGTTTCTATGGATTATATTAATTATGACTCTAGGTAATGTTATATCGTGCCTGTATTTGATAAAAGCAGCTTATGATGCAGAAGGAAATGTTATTGCATTTTGGCTTGGTAAAGAGAGGGCCGCGACAAAGTATGCCATAAAATAATACTGTTTTTATCACTAACTCTGTGCTCAGTGTCTATTAATGCTAATGAGTTTCCAACACGTATTGGCTATGCCTTTGATCAAAATACTAAAGAGTTAATTTATACTGAAAGTCACTATGAGCAATATTCAGACGAGACTGTTCATAAATCAAAAGTCATTTATAAAGATGCGTCAGATAATATATTTGCGCAAAAATCAGTGGATTTTACAAAAAATAAATATATGCCGGAGTTTAGTTTACAAAATGATATGACCGGCCATATTGAAAAGACGCGATTTGTAGAAAGCAAATATGAAGTTGTATTTAGTAAATTACAATCCAATGCAAAAAAGGAAGCGTTAATAAACTATCCTGAAGATGGGATAAGTGATGCCGGATTTGATAACTTTATAATTAATCACTGGGAAGACCTTTTAGAAGGAGAGATGTTTGTTCGCGAGTTTTTAATTCCCAGCATGATGGACTTTGTTAAGTTTAGAATTTATCAGGACGACGTTGTTACTGAAGATAACCGAAAATTGCGGATTATTAATATCGAACCAAACAGTTTTATTATTCGAGCTTTTGCTGGAACAACAAAGCTTTTTTATGATGAATCAATGCCTAAACTCGTGAAATTTGATGGCGTGTCAAATATGCGTGATAAAAAAGGTGATAATTTAAAAGTCACTATTCAATACGAAGAAATACAAAAGCTGGCTTTAAATTAATTGGGTTTTCTGTTTTGCTAGATGCAAATACATATTCTGGTTTTGTTGATCTTGCTGCTTCACATTCTAAAGGGAAAGATTACGATATTTTCATCTCGCCAAGGTCAGGATCGGATGTCGCAATAGTAGCACCACATGGCGGAGGGATAGAAAGAGGCACATCAGAGATTGCCGAAAAAATAGCAGGCAATGATTTCAATCTTTATCTCTTCGAAGGTTTAAAACAACGTGATAACTACGAGACGCTTCATTTAAGTAGTCATCTCTTTGATGAGCCTGAATGTTTATCTTTGATTTCAACAATGTCTGTTGTTGTTACAATTCATGGTTGTAATGGAAAAAATGAGACTGTTTATCTTGGCGGTTTAAATGAATCATTAAAGGATGAGTTAGTAACAGCATTTAAGAGCGGCGGTATTTCAGCGGTTTCGGAAGGTCATAAATATCCCGGTAAGCATCCGAATAATATTTGTAATCGTGGATTAACGAATGCAGGCGTTCAAGTTGAATTGACGGATACGCTGCGAGGTACTGAGGCTGAGAAAACAGTTGTTAAGGCAATACGTAACGTATTATTAAAACAGGTTTAAAATAATAAAAAGCCCAGATGATTTCTCACCTGGGCTTTGTAAAAAATACTATTTTAAAGTATTACAGTTTACCTTCATTCTCTGAAAGATAAGCAGCCACACCATCAGGACTTGCTTGCATACCAGCATCGCCTTTATTCCAACCTGCTGGGCAAACTTCACCGTGCTCTTCATGGAATAATAAAGCATCAACCATACGAATCATTTCATCAACGTTACGACCTAATGGTAAATCGTTTACAACCTGATGGCGAACAACGCCATTGGTATCAATCAGGAAAGAACCACGGAAAGCAACGGCGCCGTCCGGAGTTTCAACATCATAAGCCTGACAAATGCCATGGGTCATATCTGCAACAAGAGGGTAGCCAACAGCACCAATACCACCGTCGTTTACTGCTGTATTACGCCATGCGTTATGAGTGAAGTGTGAATCAATTGAAACACCTATGACTTCAGTATTGCGAGATTCGAATTCACTGATGCGTTTACTGAAAGCGATTAATTCAGATGGACAAACAAAGGTGAAGTCCAATGGGTAAAAGAAAATTACTGCATTTTTACCTTTAATCTCTGTTTTAAGATTAAATTCATCAACAATAGTGCCGTCAGCCAATACAGCTGGAGCGGTAAAATCTGGTGCCTCGCGACCTACTAATACAGACATGGTTAAATCTCCTTAGTGAAATTATTATGGATAGTTTCCAGAAAACAGAGCAATACTTACTTCATCTCTATTCTACAGACCTGTTAAAAGTAGGCGCTTTATCGCAGAAAACCTGAATTTATCTACAGAATAGGAGTGTAAAGACCGATTAAAAATATCTATCAGCCTGGTTAAAAAAAACTATGATGAGAAATTGACTAGAAATCAGGAAAGTCCTTATCTGAGCTGACTGTCTTTACTGCCTCGACGATTGTAGCCAGAGAAAAACGCCTTGTCTTTATCATGCTCTTGCTGGCAGTTTACACAAAAACGAACACCGGGAATGGCAACACGGCGTGCTTCAGGAATGGTTTCTTCGCACTCCTTGCAATGTGTCAGGCTTTCGCCCGCAGGCATTTCACTACGCGCCTGTTTAATCGCATCTTTTATGCTTGCGTCAATTTGTTCCTGTACAGCCCCTTCTGGTGCCCAACCACTTGCCATTTGCGTTACCTGTCTAATTTTGACTATTGAGTGATTAAATATAGGATGTGACTTTTGATATGTAAATGTCTGATTAAGGTTTTATTCTCATCGAAACAAAAGTTAAAAAGAGTTTTGTATTAAAAGGCCTAAAATAGGGATAGGGGGTATCAACCGTAATGACGTCTCTTACATTGAACTTGAACCGGAGGTTCAAGTGGGCATCATCGATAGTGTTTCAGGCTTTCTGCGTGGACAGACATCCACAACAACACTAATTACAGACTCCCTGCGATATATCTTATCGGCTCAAGTTACCACGAGTAGATAACGTTCATTACAGAAGATACCCAAGCTCAATTCTATGTTTAGCTGCTTTGTGAGACGGATTGATCTATATCCATATCGTCTACAATATCCATTTGTGTGTCTCTCACCAAAGCATCATTAATCTTGTTTTGTAAACGCTTAAGGGTATTGTCTATAGTTGAAGTATAGTCCTGATTTTCTTTTTTGTAAGCGAGTAATTCATTTGCAATATTGAGTGCTGTCATAACAGCGATTCGTTCAGAACCAATTACGCCGCCATCTCTTTTCATCTCGTTCATTTTTTGACTGAGAAAGTCTGCAGAATTACGGAGTGATTCTTTCTCACTTTCTTCACAGGCAATCAAATATTCTTTTTCAAGGATGGTGACTTTTATCGGCGAGGTGTTCTTGCTCATGCACGTGTTTCCATGGCTCGTAGACGAGAAATCATAGATTCAATTCGGGTTCTGGCCTGTTCGGTTTTTTCAATGAGAATAGCCCGTTCGCTAACCAGACTTTCCTGTTGGTTTCTTAATGCAGAGTTTTCACTTTTCAATTGGCTTACTGTACTGATCAGCTCATCTACCCGAGATTCAAGTGCCCCTAGATCCGTATTTTCGTTATTATTATCGCTCATGATTGTTTCCTGATGCTGGTTACAATATGAATCAGCTTTATTGTTGATTTATCATACAATCATCAATATAAAGTGCCTGAATACACTGGTCAACAGGTGATCACAAATAGAAGATGCTAAGTGTCACTTCTTGTTATTATTGTGTCCAAAAACAATGGGTTAGTGGAATCCCGAATAGAGAATGAGTATGGAAATTGAATACGATGAAATTAATGCAGAATTAGGTTTTGTCCATGCCGGTATGCGTGCGTCTGAATGTCATGGTTTTTTATGCGGTCAATTTTGCTCCAGTAACAGTCTTACGACGGAATCCTGGCAAGAATACTTGTTGGCAGGTATAGATGAATCAGTACTTGTCGATGATTGTTTAATGATTCTTCAAAAATTGGCAGATCAGGTCAAAATTGAGATTTTGTCAGAAGATATTTCATTCGATTTACTCTTGCCGGAAGATGCAGCTGAAATTAGTGAACGAGCAGGCGCCTTGGCGGAATGGTGTGCTGGCTTTGTTAGCGGGCTGGGAATGGGGGGCATGTCGCAAAGAGCGAAACTCAATCCGGATTGCGATGAGTTTGTTAGAGACGTTGTCTCCATTTCGAAAATGGAAACAGAGATGGATGGAAGCGAAGAAGCTGAAGCGTCTTTATTTGAAATAATTGAATATATTCGTGTAGGTACAATCGTGTTGCATCAGGAATGGCACCAGATTGATATTAATAGTGAAGAAAGACCCGAGGTTTTACATTGATAAATAAAAAAGAATGTCATGCGCGACGTAAGAAGCTCATGGATATGATTGGCTCCGATAGTATCGCCATTCTTCCGACAGCATCAGTGTATATTCGCAATCGTGATGTTGAATTTCCATTTCGCCCGGACAGCGATTTTTTCTATTTAACAGGCTATCCCGAGCCGGAAGCGGTGGCGGTACTCATTCCTGATCGGGCAGACGGCGAGTTTATTTTATTTTGTCGTGATAAAGACATCGAAATGGAAACCTGGCATGGGCGTCGTGCCGGGCTTGAAGGTGCATTAAAAATCTACGGTGCAGATGATGCGTTTCCTATAGAGGACATGGATGACATTCTACCCGGTTTAATTGAAGGCCATGAACGTGTTTTTTATAATATGGGTAATGATCAGAATTTTGACCAAAGAGTACTCGGCTGGGTTAATCAGATAAGGGACAAAGCGCGGACAGGTGTTGTAGCGCCGGATGAATTTATTTCCTTGAACCATTTTCTTCATGATATGCGGCTATATAAAAGTCGTCATGAAGTAAAATTAATGAAAAAAGCAGCAAAAATTTCAGCGGCAGCACATAAACGTGTTATTTCCTTTTGCAAGCCCGGTATGCATGAGTATCAACTTGAAGCTGAGCTAGTGCATGAGTTTATGTTAAATGGTTCGCGTGCTGCGGCATATCCTTCCATTGTCGGTTCAGGGGAGAACGGTTGTATTTTGCATTACACCGAAAATCAGGATGAAATTGCCGATGGCGATTTATTATTAATTGATGCGGGAGCAGAATATCATGGTTATGCCAGTGACATTACCCGTACCTTTCCGGCAAATGGTAAATTCTCTAAAGCACAACG
The DNA here is from genome assembly GCA_038142205.1 of Pseudomonadota bacterium. Taxonomy (GTDB): domain Bacteria; phylum Pseudomonadota; class Gammaproteobacteria; order Eutrophobiales; family Eutrophobiaceae; genus UBA7359. The sequence goes on from JAYQJO010000001.1 coordinate 2,383,289, forward strand.
ACAAGCCTATGATCTGGTATTAAAAGCACAAATAGCAGCGATAGAACAGGTTCAGCCTGGTAATCATTGGAATGATCCTCATGATGCTGCTGTCAGGGTTTTAACTGAAGGTATGGTGGCGCTAGGTATATTAAAAGGCGATGTTGATGAGTTAATTAAAGATCATGTTTATACCAAATACTATATGCACCGTACCGGCCACTGGATTGGCATGGATGTACACGATGTTGGTGATTATAAAGTTGATAATGAATGGCGTATGCTTGAACCGGGGATGGTGCTCACCATTGAGCCTGGGCTTTATATGCCTGCTGGAATAAAAGGTTTGGCAAAAAAATGGTGGAACATCGGTATCAGAATTGAAGATGATGTTCTGGTGACCAAAGAAGGTTATGAAGTATTGACTAAAGATGTACCAAAGAGCGCGGATGAAATAGAGGCATTGATGCATGTCGCCTGATTATGATGTTGTAATCGTGGGTGCCGGCATGGTCGGTGCAAGTCTTGCCTGTGCGCTGTCATCATCAATGGCGACTTCTAATTTGCGCATTGCCATTATTGAGTCTGTTACTTTAAGTAATGATCAACAACCGAGTTATGATGATAGAGGGCTAACTTTATCGGCTTCTTCCAAACGCATACTTGAACAGATTGATGTATGGCAACAGGTCCAGGCTTATGCAACACCTATAAAAAAAATACATGTCTCTGAGCAAGGTCGTTTTGGTTTTACACGCCTGAGTGCTGATGAAGTTGGTCGAAATGAACTGGGTAATATTGTTATTGCGCGTGCGCTTGGACAGGCTTTGCATAAGCAAATGGCTAGTTATAAAAATGTAGAACTTATTTGTCCGGCAGAGTTAAAACATTTCAAGAGAAATAATGAAATGATGGAACTGGAAATTACTGAATCAGGACAAACAAGAATAATCTCTGCTGGTCTGTTAGTCGGTGCAGATGGCAGCCGTTCTCTGGTTCGACGCTTAGCCGATATTAATACGAAAGAAAAAGATTTTAAGCAGACAGCCATAGTCGCGAATGTCACAACGCAAAAACCGAACAATGCAACGGCGTTTGAACGTTTTACGCCACACGGGCCAGTTGCTTTATTGCCGATAGATAAAAATCGTTCAGTGCTTGTTTTTACTGTTAATAGAAATAATGCTGAATATTATTTAGCTATGTCGGACGAATTGTTTATAAAAGAAATTGAAAATGAATTTGGTCGCCGTCTTGGTTATATTGGACAAGTGGGCCAACGCCGTTCCTATCCTTTATTTTTTATAGAAGCATTGGAGCAATATCAGCAGCAGCTAGTTTTATTAGGTAACGCTGCACACAGCATTCATCCAAATGCAGCGCAGGGTTTTAATTTAGGCTTACGTGATGTGGCTGGTTTAGCAGAGTGTATCTTTACTGGTTTAAAGAAAGGCTATGATATTAGTGATATCACTATCCTTGAAGATTATGTTGCACTTCGACAGAAAGACCAAAAACGTATTATGCGGCTTTCCAATAAACTGGCGAGTATATTTTATAATGAATATCCTGTATTAAGCTCTGCCAGAAATGCAGCGATGTTATTGCTCGATGTTATTCCTGAATTAAAAAAATCGTTTATGCAAACGACTATGGGTTTGGCAGGAATACAGCCGCGACTGGTTAGAGATCAATAACGATGTCAGACTCTTCAGAAAATTTTGATGCGGATGTTGTCGTTGTTGGTGGGGGTATTATAGGTGGTACCTTTGCTGCTTTATTAGGGCAAGCAGGTGTTAAAGTTGTCTTACTCGATGCCAGTGTTCGCCAGCTTAATTCATTAAAAAAAGTTGATGCGCGTGTTTTCGCGATAACGCGTGCTTCTGAACAAATACTAAAAAAAGCAGGTGCATGGCGCAGAATAGATGAAAGCAATATTGCCTGTTTTCGCAAGATGCATGTCTGGGATGAGCAGGGTATTGGTGAGATTAATTTTGACAGTGCTGAACTTTGTCAGCCAACAATGGGTTACATCATTTCTCATCAGGTTATTGTTGATGCTTTACAGGAAAAGTTACTGGACATGGAGAATGTGCGCTGTATCTGGTCTGAATCCCCAGCTTTTCTGAAAACAGAAACTGATCATGTTTTGCTACAAACTGAAAATGGATTGCAGTTTCAATCAAAGCTTGTTGTAGCGGCAGATGGAGGCAATTCAAAAATAAGGTCGTTGGCAAATATTCATTATCATAAGCATGGTTATAATCAGTCTGCTTTAGCCTGTGTTGTCACGACAGAGTATCCTCATGCAGAAATTGCACGGCAACGATTCTTAAAGCGTGGACCATTAGCATTCTTGCCTATGGTTGACCCTTGTCAATCAGCTATAGTCTGGTCTACCAGTCCTGATCATGCTCAACGTTTAAAGGAAATAGACAAAACTGCATTTCATTTTGAGCTGGAAGAAGCGTTTGCACATGAACTGGGAGAAATAAAAGGAAGTTCGGAGAGGATTGTCTTTCCTTTAAGTCGTGCGCAAGCCGAACAATATGTCCAGCCGAGACTGGCGCTGATCGGTGATAGTGCCCACACTGTTCACCCCCTGGCAGGTTTAGGTGCGAATCTTGGCTTGTTGGATGCGGCTACTTTGGCAGAAGAATTGATTAATACTGTTGAAAAAGGAAGAGATCCGGGGCGTTTACAGGTCTTACGCCGCTATGAGCGCTGGCGTAAAGGTGAAAATCACAGTGTTATGTATTTAATGGACGGCTTTAAACATCTCTTTGAAAATGAAATGCAATCTGTACAATGGCTGCGGAATTTTGGTCTTGATATGGTAGATAGTTTTCCATTAGCAAAACATGCCATTATGAAACGGGCGATGGGATTAGAAGGCAACTTGCCTCATATAGCACGCGGCAGCCATTAAAACGTAATAACTCGAAATTAATAATAAATACTCTGTAATACTTTTAGGATAGTTCATGTCTGACAACTTAACCCAGGAACCGAGCAATTTTATTCGTAACATCATTAATGATGATTTAAAGAATAATAAAAATGATGGTCGCGTTCATACGCGTTTCCCCCGAGCCGAACGGCTATCTTCACATCGGTCATGCAAAATCGATTTGTTTAAACTTTGGTGTGGCAGAAGATTATGATGGTGGTGTTTGTAATCTTCGTTTTGATGATACCAACCCAGAGAAAGAGGATGTTGAATATACCGACGCAATTGAGAACGATGTTCGATGGCTAGGCTTCGACTGGCAAGACAGACTTTTTTTCGCTTCAGATTATTTTGGAAAATTATATGAATTTGCTCAGCAACTAATTCGTGATGGCAAAGCTTATGTTGATCATTTATCAGCAGACGAAATTCGTGAGTATCGCGGTTCTTTAAAAGAACCCGGCAAGGCAAGTCCGTATCGTGATCGTAGTGTTGAAGAAAATCTTGATTTATTTGAGCGTATGCGTACCGGTGAATTTGTAGAAGGTGAATGTTTACTGCGCGCCAAAATTGATATGGCTGCGCCGAATATGAATATGCGTGATCCGGCGATATACCGAATAAGAAAAGCAGAACATCATCGCACAGGTAATGACTGGTGTATCTATCCTATGTATGACTATACGCATTGTATCTCTGATGCATTGGAAGGTATTACGCATTCTTTGTGTACGCTTGAGTTTGAAGATCACCGTCCATTGTATGACTGGTTTCTGGATCAGCTACCGATAGAATGTCATCCACAACAAATTGAGTTTGCACGTTTAAATTTAAATTATACTGTAACCAGTAAACGTAAATTAAATGAACTGGTGACAGAAGGTCTCGTTTCCGGTTGGGATGATCCTCGTATGCCAACGATTGTTGGTATGCGGCGAAGAGGCTTTACGCCGGAATCCATACGTGATTTCTGCAATCGTATTGGTTTAACCAAAACCGATACGGTTATTGATGTGAGTGTGTTAGAGAACTGCGTTAGAGAAGATTTGGATAAACGCACTAAGCGTGTATTGGCTGTTTTAAAGCCGCTTAAAGTAGTGATAGAAAACTACCCGGAAGGCGAAGTAGAAATGCTTGATGCGCCTTATCACCCTAATGATCCAGATATGGGAAGTCGTCAGTTACCTTTCTCAAAAGAAATTTATATTGAACAGGATGACTTCATGGAAGACCCACCGAAGAAGTTTTTCCGCTTAGGGCCGGGCCGTGAAGTCCGTTTACGCTATGCTTACTTTATTACTTGTAAAGAAGTGATAAAGAATGATGCAGGCGAAGTTATTGAATTACGTTGTACTTATGATCCGGAAACAAAAGGCGGTAACGCACCGGACGGACGTAAGGTGAAAGGCACGATACATTGGGTTTCAGCAGAACAAGCATTAAAGACAGAAGTGCGTTTGTATGATCGTTTATTTAGCGACCCTAAGCCAGATAGCAAGAAACATGAACAGGACTGGAAAAGTTTTCTCAATCCTGAATCAATGCAAGTTTGCGAAACAGCATGCCTTGAACCTTCATTAAAAGAAGCGAAAGCAGAAGAACGCTTTCAGTTTGAACGAACAGGTTATTTTAATGTGGATAGCAAAGACAGTACTGATGGAAAACCAGTTTTTAATCGCACAGTGACATTACGTGATTCCTGGGCGAAACAAAAAAATAAATAAGGCTGATAATCTATGCAAAAAAAAGATGCTCTTTATCGTTCTCATATAAACAGTTTGTCTTTAATCAGTAATGGCAAAGTCAGAGATATCTATGATATTGATGATCAAACTATGTTGATCGTTACCAGTGATAGATTGTCCGCATTTGATGTTATCTTGCCTGATCCCATTCCCGGGAAAGGACGTGTTTTGACTGAGGTTTCAAACTTCTGGTTTAAACGTTGTGAAAATATTATTCCAAACCATCTTACGGATATTCCTGTTAAAGATGTCATTAAAGAAACAGATGAACTTGATGTGTTGGAAAGTCGTGCGATTGTTGTACGCAAATTAAAACCGCTGCCTATAGAAGCTGTTATTCGCGGTTACCTTATTGGTTCCGGTTGGAAAGACTATCAGGATACCGGTGCCGTTTGCGGCATTAATTTACCTGCTGGTCTACAACAAGCAGAAAAATTACCCGAAGCGATTTTTACACCAGCAACAAAAGCAGATGTCGGTGATCATGATGAAAATATCGACTTTGAAGAAACAGTGAAGTTAATCGGGCAGGAATTAGCTGAAAAAGTGCGCGATATAAGTCTTAAAATCTATACGCAAGCTGTCGAATATGCGCATACGAAAAATATTATTATTGCCGATACCAAATTTGAATTTGGCCTTGATGAAAATAACGAACTGATTTTGATTGATGAAGTATTAACACCGGACTCTTCACGATTCTGGCCAGTAGAGTCTTATAAGGTTGGCACAAGCCCACCGAGTTTTGATAAACAATATATCAGAGACTATCTGGAAACTCTGGATTGGGATAAAAAAGCACCCGGGCCAAAGCTACCGGAAGAGGTGATTCGCAATACTGCTGCTAAATACGAAGAAGCACGAGATAAGTTAATTAACTAAATAAAAAGAGGCGGAATTAGTATGAGTAACTTTATTAAGGTAATGCCATTTATACTTTTATGTTCCTTTTTAATAGCGTGTTCTAATGAAAGTGCTGATGCAGAAGCTAAAAAGGATCATGTTTGGAAAGAACAGATTGGAACAATCGATAAAGCAAAAGAAGTGGAGAGTGTGCTGATGGACTCAGCTAAAAATATGCAGGAAGCGATTGAAGACCAATAATAAGGCGGTATGTTGCTTATAATTAAATTGTTATAAGAGATATAAATATGGGGATAGCACTTATATTTATAGGTTTATTTCTTTGCTTCACTTTAGCTTTTAATGGCAGCGTTGGTACAATTTTTTTAAATTACGCTTTTTTCATTAGTGGTATATTGATGATAACCGCCGGTTCCTTAAGATTAGCTTTAACTGATTCTTTTATTTCAAGAGTGGTTTGTAGTGTAGCATTAATATGTTACTCGCCTATGATTTGGCAAAGATTCAAATTCAATACTGATTGGGTTGGGTTATATTTTGATATTGCCTTTGTATTATTCATGTTGGTATTTATTTGTTTAAAGCCAAAGAATAAAAACAAACCTGTAATTGATAAGGATGAATAAAGATAAATTTAAGATCATTTCTAGTTATCGCACATGACTTATGATGAATTCAATAATTATTGCCAAAGCCTTCGAGCTACGTCATATGTTATGCAATGGGGAAATTCTCATGTTTGGAAAATAGGAGGGAAGGTTTTTGCTCTAGGCGGCTGGGAAAAAGTAAATAAACCCGCATTTACATTTAAAACCTCTGAATCGAATTTCTTATTACTTCAAGATGAACAAGGTTTTAGGCCTGCTCCTTACATGGCTTCCCGAGGTATGAAATGGATACAAATTTACGATGTATCTGATAGCGAAACAATTAAATATTATTTATATGAGTCTTACAAAATTGTATCGGCAGGATTAACTAAGAAAAAGCAAAAAGAGTTAGGATTGTTATAGAAGTTAAGACATTAATTTAATTAATGCTTCTTTCGCCTCAAAATCTTTTACTGCTGACATTGCATCGTTGAATGCAGTGACTTTTTCGCTATGAGCTGCGAGGAGCGTTGATAGCTCCTCGGTTTCATTATTACTGGCTTCACCGCCGTCCTTATATTTGATATCAATTTTCTGTAAGAGGCTAAAATACGTGTTTTTACTTTCACGCATTTCCTGATACGCCTGATAGGCGATACTGGCTTCTTCAGAAAGTTGAATATCTAACATTAGTGATTAGACGTTATTAAACGTTTTCCATTTCGTCTTTGTATTCACCTTTACATGCAAGGCTGTTACATTTTTCGCGATGGGTTAATGCTTTTTGTGCTGCTTCGACATTTTCTTCTTTGCCTTCCCATGCTTTTAAACAAGCTGCTTGTAATGCACGACCATAAGAAAAGCTTAATGGCCAAGGCAAGTCCGGGTTGCTGGCATTCATTGCATTCAAGTGTGCAGTTGCCAGTTCATCGCTTTGTCCGCCAGAAAGGAAAACAATACCGGGTAATTCTTCGGGTACATTTTCTAATAAGCATTTAACCGTTTGATCGGCAACTTCCTGAACACCTGCTTGTGTTGCACATTGTTTACCGGAAATAACCATATTGGTTTTTAAAATAGTATGTTCGATACTGACACCTTGAGTTTTTAAGGTGCTGAATAACGTAGCCAGTGTTTTTGCCGTAACTTCATAACAACGTTCGATAGTGTTATCGGCATCCATTAATACTTCAGGTTCAACCATAGGAACAATACCCGCTTCCTGACAAAGAGCGGCATAACGCGCTAAAGCATGCGTATTTGCATCAATGCAATCCTGACTTGGAATGTTATCGCCAATGGTGATAACCGCGCGCCATTTAGCAAATTTTGCACCAAGCTCTTTGTATTCTGCTAAGCGGTCACGTAAGCCATCCAGACCTTCTGTGACTTTTTCTTCAGGATGTAAGGCAAAATCTTTTGCGCCTGTATCGACTTTTATACCTGGCATGATGCCTTGGTCAATAAGCGCTTTTGCAAACGGAACACCATCGCTAGTTGATTGACGAATGGTTTCATCAAAAAGAATCATGCCGCTGATGTATTCATTGCAACCAGGATTGGTAATTAATAAATCGCGATAGTTTCTGCGATTCGCTTCTGTCGATTCGAGGTTAATCGTGTCAAATCGTTTTCCGATGGTCGGTGTACTTTCATCGATAGCAAGAATACCTTTGCCTGTTTCTACCATTGCTTTTGCTGTTGCTTCAAGTTCTGCTGCGCTCATTTTATTTGCCTCGTTAACGCTATTGATTTAAAGATAACCCTTGTTTAAAGAGTATGTTCCAATGCCTGTCCTACCTGAATAATTTTCATGTTGTTCGTGCCGCCACGTTTTCCGCGCAGATCGCCTTTTGTGATGATTACAAAGTCCCCTTCCTCGACGATGTCTTCTTTGATCAACTGATCGATCATTTCTTTATTTGCTTCCAGCGGATCAGTATGAGTAATATCAAACTTAATCGGATATACACCTCGGTATAACGATACTCTTCTTCGTGTAGCTATGTGTCGTGTAAATGCAAAAATAGGTAAGCCAGAGCTAATACGTGACATCCATAAGCAAGTGCTGCCTGTTTCTGTTAAGGCACATATTGCTTTTGCGCCAATATGGTTTGCGGCATACATAGTCGACATCGCGATTGCTTCAGAAATAGTTTCAAAGCGTTGGTTAAGCCTATGATCTGAAATACGAACACTGCGTTGCTTTTCTGCTTCTTCACATACACGTGACATTGCTTCAACCACCTTGTCCGGGTTTTGCCCAATACTGGTTTCTCCGGACAACATAACCGCATCTGTTCCGTCAATAACGGCATTGGCAACATCAAATACTTCAGCACGAGTTGGAATTTTGTTTTCGATCATGGAGTCCATCATTTGTGTTGCGGTAATAACTGCGCGATCCATGCTACGTGCCATTTTTATTAAGCTTTTCTGTACAGGTGGTAATGCCGCATCACCAATTTCAACACCCAGATCACCTCGCGCTATCATAATTGCATCTGATTTTTCTATGATTTCTTCGACATGATTTAATGCTTCAGCACGTTCTATTTTAGAAATTAATTGCGCAGAGCAGTCACACTCTTCCATCATTTGACGGGCTTTTTTTACATCATTGGCATCTCTTGGAAACGAAATAGCAATAAAGTCTACTTTAATAGCTGCCGCATGCTTCATGTCTTCAATATCTTTATCTGTAAGCGCGCTTGCGGATAGACCGCCACCTTGAAGATTAATCCCTTTATTGTTGCTGAGTTTTCCACCGGTAATCACTTTACAATCAATAATGTTTCCTTCAACAGAATTAACTTGCAAAACAATTTTCCCGTCATCAATTAACAGGGTGTCATCTGCTTTAATATCGTTAGCCAGTTCTTTATAAGTAACGCCAACCTGAGTTTCATCACCGTCTTCTCTTGCCAACTCTGTATTAATTATAAAGTTAGCGCCTTCTCGTAATTGAATTTTGCCTTCCTTAAAGCGTTCGATACGCATTTTAGGTCCTTGCAAGTCAGCAATGACGGCGACAGCGTGGTTATTCTTATGAGAAAGAGACCTAATTTCATCGAGTCTTCTTTCGTGTCCTTCGTGGGTATCATGAGAGTAATTTAAGCGAAATACATCAACACCGGCATCTATCAGCTTTTCTAACATTCCCGGTTGATCCGTTGCCGGTCCCAGTGTTGCAATAATTTTAGTTCTTCTCATTTTTAGATAGGATTACCTGTTTTTTAAAAGAGTAACTTAATTAATCAGCATAATTATTAAGCTTATATATCACTTTTATTAATATTCTCTTGCTTTTTCCATTGCTGCCCATGAGCGTGCAGCTTCTTCAAGAATTTCGATTGCAGGCAGTTTCTTTCCTTCTAGATATTCAAGAAAAGCACCGCCGCCAGTCGAGATATAGGAAATATCTTTCTCAACATTGAATTTAGTAATAGCAGCAATAGTATCGCCTCCGCCTGCTATGGAATAAGCATTACTGGTTGCAATGGCATCAGCAAGGCTTTTTGTACCTTGGCTGAATTGATCAAATTCAAATACACCAAGCGGTCCGTTCCAGACTATGGTTTTAGCATTGGCAATTAATTCATTAAATCTTTTAGATGTTTCCGGGCCAACATCCATGATCATGTCATCTGTTTCGACATCATTAACCGACTTTGTTATTGCTTTTGTGTTTTCATCAAACTCTTTGCCGCAGACAACATCAACAGGTAATGGGATCTGACAACCATTTGCTTCGGCATCTTTCATTAGCTTCGCTGCGGTTTCAACCAGATCTTCTTCATAAAGAGATTTGCCAATCTCATAACCTGCCGCTTTTAGAAAGGTATTAACAATACCGCCGCCAACAATCAGTTGATCTACTTTTTCTGAAAGAGTTTCAAGTATGGTGAGTTTAGTGGAGACTTTGGAGCCGCCGACAACGGCTATAACAGGTCTTTCCGGCTCTCTTAGTGCTTTTGTTAATGATTTAAGTTCAGCAATCAGCAATGGGCCTGCTGCAGAAACGCCAGCATACTTTGCAACACCGTGAGTTGAAGCTTGTGCACGATGTGCTGTTCCAAAAGCATCATTGATATAAATTTGACAAAGTTGTGCCATTTTACGAGCCAGTTCGTCGTCATTTTTTGTCTCGCCTTTTTCAAAGCGCACATTTTCACAAAGTACGACCTGGTGATTATCCATGTTGATACCATTAACCCAGTCTTTAATAATTGGCACATCTATATCCAGAAAGTTGCTTAAGGATTTGGCAACCGGAGCAAGCGAGAACTGCTCATCGTATTCGCCTGCAGTTGGGCGACCTAAATGAGACATAAGAATAATCTTTGCTCCCGCTTCAAGTACTTCTTTTAGAGTTGGCAATGTTGCTCTGATACGAACATCACTGGTTACTTCAGCATTCTTTATCGGGACGTTATAGTCCTCACGAATGAGAACAGTCTTACCTGATAAATCAAGATCAGCTATTTTAACTAAAATAGACACAGTTTATTTTGCACTCATTAATGCTTTAGTGGTGTCTAACATACGGTTAGAAAAGCCCCACTCATTGTCGTACCAGGCAATAACTTTAACAACATTGCCTTCCAGCACTTTGGTTAACGTTGCATCGAATGTTGATGATGCCGGATCATGATTGAAATCAACAGAAACCAAAGGTGCTTCAGTGTAAGCAAGAACACCTTTTAATGAACCTTCAGCTGCTTCTTTCATTAATGAATTAATTTCCTCAACACTGGTATCACGCGCTGCAGTGAAGCTTAAATCAACCATTGAAACATTAATCGTTGGAACGCGAACAGAAAAGCCATCAAGCTTGCCGTTTAACTCGGGTAATACCAAACCTACTGCAGCAGCAGCACCGGTCTTAGTAGGAATCATAGACATGGTTGCAGAACGTGCACGACGTAGGTCTGAATGATAAACATCAGTTAGAACCTGATCGTTTGTATAAGCATGTATGGTCGTCATAATACCGGCGACCATACCAATATTTTCATGTATTACTTTGGCAATCGGTGCGAGACAGTTTGTTGTACATGATGCGTTTGAAATAACAGTATCGCTTGCTTTAAGTGTGTCATGATTGACACCGTAAACAACCGTTGCATCAACATCACTTCCGCCTGGTGCCGAAATAACAACTTTCTTTGCGCCACCTTCAAGGTGTGCACTGGCTTTTGCCTTGCTGGCAAAGAAACCGGTTGATTCATGTACAACGTCTACACCTAGTTCACCCCAGGGCAGTTTGGCCGGGTCACGTTCTGACAGTACACGTACCTTGTCACCGTTAACAATCATGTTGTCGCCTTCGACAGAAATAGTACCAGGGAATTTTCCATGAGCAGTATCGTATTGTGTTAAATGAGCGTTGGTATTTGCGTCACCTAAGTCATTAATTGCGACGATTTCAATTTCGTCAGTACGTTCAGACTCATAGACTGCACGTAATATGTTGCGACCAATTCGCCCGTAACCATTGATACCTACTTTAATTGCCATTCTTCTGCTCCAATCATTATTTTAGTTTTTAAATATTTCTTTTTTATTTCATTAAATCATTTACGGTTTGAATTAAGTTGGCCTCAGTTAAACCAAAATGTTCAAACAATGCTTTTGCCGGTGCAGACTCACCAAAGCTATCTACACCTAAAGCTTTTCCGTCCAAACCAGTATATTTATTCCAGTAATCAGTCACGCCCGCTTCAATGGTGACACGCTTACGACAGGCATTGGGTAGAACGCTTTCTTTATAAGCGTCGTCTTGTTGATCGAATACGTCGGTACTCGGCATTGAAACAACGCGAACCTTCTTTCCTTCAGCGTTTAGTTTTGTCGCTGCGTTCATTGCTATTTCAACTTCGGAACCGGTTGCAATAATAATTGCATCAGGGTTATCCAAGCTTTCAAGTAAGACGTATCCACCACGATGAATATTTTCTAATTGCGAAGCATCTCTTTCTATATGGGCAAGCCCTTGTCGTGAAAACAACAAACTTGTTGGACCGTTACGCCTTTCAATTGCTGCTTGCCAGGCAACGGCAGACTCGACGGCATCACAAGGTCGCCATAATGACATGTTCGGCATTAAGCGTAATGTCGCTGCTTGTTCTACAGCTTGATGTGTTGGGCCGTCTTCACCAAGACCAATCGAGTCATGTGTATAGACGAAAATGTTTTGTACTTTCATTAAGGCTGCCATGCGCAATGCATTTCTGGCATATTCGGAAAACATTAAAAATGTGCCAGAGTAAGGGAGAAGGCCGCCATGTAAGGCAACGCCATTATTAATCGCAGACATGGCAAACTCACGCACACCATAAGAAATATAGTTGCCTTCTTTATTATTGCCATCAATCACCACAGAACCGGACCAGTTGGTTAAATTTGAACCGGTTAAGTCTGCGGAACCACCTAACATTTCAGGTAAGTGAGCGGCAAAAGCTTCTATCGTATTTTGAGATGCTTTACGTGAAGCAATGGTTTCTGCTTTATCGTTACATGAAGCAATGTAGTCTTTTGCGATGTCGCTCCAGTTGTCTGGCAGTTCACCTTTCATGCGACGCTTATATTCAGCGGCGAGTTCCGGATGGGCTGTTTCATAAGTGGTAAATGTTTTATTCCATTCTGATTCGAGTTTCTCTCCACGTTCTTTTGCATTCCATGCCGCATAGATATCATCTGGAATGACAAATGAATCATGTTTCCACCCTAGTTTTTCACGTGTGAGTTTTATTTCTTCATCACCTAAAGGTGCACCATGACAGGACTCTTTACCTTCTTTGTTTGGTGAACCAAAACCAATAATGGTTTTGCAACAAATAATCGTTGGTTGTTTGTCGTTTGCTTTGGCATCTACTAATGCTTTTTTTATTGCTTCTGGATCATGCCCGTCAATATCTCGAATAACATGCCAACCATAGGACTCAAACCGGGCAGGGATATCTTCGGTAAACCAACCATCGACTTCACCATCAATTGAAATATTATTATCCTCATAAAGTGCAATTAATTTACCGAGTTTCATGGTGCCTGCTAATGAACAGGCTTCATGAGAAATACCTTCCATCAGACAGCCATCACCAACGGAAACATAAGTATGGTGATCAACAATATTAAAATCGCCTTGGTTAAATTGAGCAGCAAGAACAGATTCTGCCAATGCCATACCAACAGCATTCGCTAAACCTTGTCCGAGTGGCCCGGTTGTTGTTTCAATACCAGGTGCATAGCCGTATTCAGGGTGGCCGGGGGTTTTTGAATGTAATTGGCGGAAATTCTTTATTTCTTCCAGTGACAGGTCATAACCTGTTAAGTGCAATAAAGAATAAACCAGCATTGAGCCATGACCATTAGACATAACGAAACGGTCACGGTTGTCCCAGTCTGGATTTGCTGGATTGTGGTTTAAGAAATCATTCCATAATACTTCGGCAATATCTGCCATACCCATAGGTGCGCCCGGATGCCCCGAGTTCGCTTTTTGTACTGCATCCATACTTAATGCACGAATTGCATTGGCCAGTTCATGCCTTGAAAGCATAGTTTCCCCCAATTATGTCAATAAGACACATCGTTTTATGTCCCGAATAGAAGTTTTAGTATTGTGCTGTAACGAGCCTGTTGTGTTTGATCATGCTAAAAATAATGGTCAATGCGCAGAGCTTAAAATCCGCTTTTGCGGCGGTACAGGCAGATTAACAGGTAAGTTCAACCGAAAATCTGAGCCGCGTATTGTCGCTTACTCGCTGGTTTTGAGCAAGATCTAGCTATTATTTTTCTACTTAATCAAGCAGCCCATGCTGAGTATCTGCTGTTCCGGGCTCGGTTCGTTGTTGGCTATCGCTGTTATTGCTGCAAGTAAATCCCGTTTTAAATTCTCATCTGTCTTTAATTCTTTACGCTGGCATCAAGTTAATCTCGGTATTGCAGCTCCAATGTAGTGTTGTAGCGAAAAGAAGTCAGTTACGCAGACTGTTTAGCTACTTCCTAAGTTTTATCAAAGAGATAGGAGAATGAGTAATTCACTCTGACCCTTAAATTCGAAAACAAGACGGGCAAACTACTTCTTGCCATAAACCTATTCTGTTTAACGGTGCCAATTACTGCCGCAGATGAAACAAATATTCTATATTATCAATAACTTACGTTAGTTTTGGCTGCTTGATTATCGTATTATTATGATCTATCTTTAAGATTGAATGGTATGAATTTAGCGTTATTAAAACCCTAACAGAAAAAATAATAAGGAGTTTATATTATGGCTAATGCAAAACTGATTGTTCACTTCCCTCATCCGCATGATGTTTACACTTTTGATCATGTCTACAAGGAGGAGCTTATTCCTCTAATAACTGAAAAACTGGATGGCAAGACAAAGGTTGTAACGACAACGGCATTACCGCATGCGCATCATATTCTTCCAGCATACCATCGTTCGGCTGAAATACATTTTCCTTCTATAGATACGCTGCTAGCAAGTACTCAGTCAGATACAGGAAAGGAAGTTTTGGTGCATGCCGCTGAAATTTCGACGGGTGGCGCGCCAAGTTTTATTATTGCCGAAGAAGAGGGCGTGATTGAGTTTTAATTCATTCATCGATTTATTAATTGAAACCGCTTAGCTGCGCCTTAATTTGTTATACCATCAATTGATGGCACTTTTCCAAGAGTTGTTAGTCAGATTGCTATGTGTGGTAATTGGGTAGAGAAAACCCTTAAGATAAAGGTTTCTTTGGAACTATTATAGGCTAACAGTTACATGGCAGAGTCGCTGGGTAATTTAGAAGTAATACAGCGCCGTAAGATGGTATATATATTACTTGTGTATCTGCTCTCCGGAGTTGCGGGCTGTTTCATTCTGGCTTCCTTTCCCTTTGTTGGTGTAATTGTTGCTCCAGCAGCTGCTTTTGGGCTTGCCTGGATTTTAACTGGAATTGTTAATAAAACAGTCCAGGTTCGCTGCCCGTTGTGTGATGCTAACGAATTGAAGGAAAACTTTGTCCTCCAATGCCGATTGCCTGAGTACCAATGTGAGCGTTGTCAGCAGCGTTATGTGGGTGACAGATGATAGCGAAGTGGAGGTGATCGTGCTTGAAAGGTGGTTACAAGTTGTAATAGATTAGGTCTATGTCATCAAGATGCCCATTATCGAAGTATAAAAGCCAGCAGACTGCTGAAAAGAGTCTGGTTGGTAGCTGCCCTGATTAGATGGACGGCGAGCGAATACCAGTTAATTAAAAGGAATATCTATGAAATATGTATTAGCTGTCACAGCAGCATTAATGTTATCTATCAGTTCATTTGCAGGTACTTTGCAAGAAGGTTATCAAGCGGTCAGGGATGGTAACCCGGAGCAAGGCCATACGATTCTCCAGCCTTTGGCAGAGAAGGGTAATGCCGATGCCCAATATGCGGTAGCTATACTCTACCGGGAGGGCTGGGGAGTGGAAAAAAATATGGAAACAGCTGCAGGGTACTACCTAAAGTCAGCAGACCAAGATCATCGCGATGCGATGTTTGAGATGGGGTGGCTGTATCAGGTAGGTGAAGGCGGGGTGACTAAGGATTATGAAAACTCAGCCAAGTGGTACCAAAAGTCCGCAGAAAAAGGGCACCCCGCAGCCATGTACGGTATAGCAAGTTTTTACTACAACGGCATGGGGGTAGAAAGAGATACGGATGCCGCTATGTCCTGGTATCAAAAGTCCGCAGCGGCGGGTTTTCCTCCAGCGCAAAAATTTCTGGATGAAGTGAATAAGGTAAACAGTATGGGGCCTGAGTAGTCTGACGTTACCCGACCAAATAAGTAACATATAGAGTTAAAACTTCAAATCAAAAGGCCTGCAATTTTGTAGGCTTTTTTGATGGTATTAGTGAAATCAGATTCTTGAGGTCTTTGACTTAGGTTTATGAATCTTTAATTTACAGTGTTGATATTTTAAATGTTGTGTTTATTCTTCTTATACTCAATTAGTAAAACAGCTATTTGGCAAGCTCAGAGTCCTTTAGTGTTTCAGTTCAAATTACCACAGAGGTTTTATCAATATGAAAAATTGGTTAATCGTGATTTTTTCGCTAATGTTTGTTGCCTGTACGGACCCATCAAATACAGAGTCAACTGATACCGGAACAGGTCAGGCTGAGACACAGCCTGAAGAAAAAGTATCGGCCGAGGCAGAAAACAGCGCCGTGAATATTTCCACTCAGGAAATAACTTACGAGGTAAATGGAGAGCCTTTTACAGGATTTCTGGCCTATGACAGCAACATCGCCGGCAAACGTCCGGGGATACTGATAGTCCACGAGTGGTGGGGGCACAATGACTATGTTCGCTCTCGTGCAATTCAGCTGGCTGAAATGGGCTATGTCGCACTGGCGCTGGATATGTATGGTGCTGGTAAAGTGGCTGATCATCCAGACAATGCGATGGCATTTATGCAAGCCGCCACAGCAAATCCTGAAGCACTGAAAGCACGGTTTCTTGCTGCCCGGGAATTACTGATAAAACAAAACGTGACAGAGACGGACAATATCGCAGCGATAGGCTATTGCTTTGGCGGTGCTGTCGTTCTTAATATGGCTCGCGCAGGTGTTGACCTGGATGGCGTAGCCAGTTTTCATGGTGCACTGGCAACTACTTTTCCAGCTACACCGGGTAGTGTGAAAGCTAAAGTACTAGTGCTACACGGTGACGCAGACCCTCTTGTTCCCATAGAGCAAGTAGATGCTTTCAAGTCCGAAATGACGGCTGCCGGTGCTGACTACGAATTTATAAACTACCCAGACGCGCTGCACGGATTCACCAATCCCGGCGCTACAGAGAAAGGCCTGCAATTCGAGATGCCATTAGCTTATGACGAGCAAGCAGACAGTGACAGCTGGCTACGGCTTCAAAACTTTTTGGCCGAGCTCTGGCCAGAAAGCTGAGCCGGGAGTCCTGGGTACAGATGCCATCTTAAGACGGCATCTTCCCCGGGTAGTTTATTTGACACTTTAAAAGTGTCTGATGAAAGTAATGAAGTGTAATAATCCCATCTTCATCAAAATTGAGATGAAAACTCAAAGTGATGAACGTAATACATGCTCGCATCACCAAAACATTGACAGTTTCTCTTTTGCTTCTCTCAAATTGATACATAAAAAAGTCTGGACAAAATAAACTAATCTACAATAGGCTACTCTAAACTTTATAGCGTTTCTGTATACTTACCGGCGTATAAAATTATTTATGATAAATAAAAGTACATTATTCGTGTTATTAGCATCTCTGACATTGACACAGAATATTTTCGCAAATGGTGTTGAAGTATTCGATGATCTTGAAGTGTATGGAATCTATGAAGCCTACGAATGCATTATTGATGATATCTATTTTACGGGTTCTGGAAGTTCTACCGACCGACATGGTGGTAAATTACTGATTACCATAACCAATGAGGGCGTGGAGATTACAAGTGATGTCGCCAGCGTTCAGTCAGGCAATCTAACTTTAGTGACAAAGACCGAGGTAGAAATTATTGCCCTCAATAAAACCATGCTATTAAATTACAGAGTAATGTCTAATGAGTTTTCTTACAACACCGGTAATGGTAAATCCAGATTTAGAGGAGGTGTTGGTCATGCGGGAGGGCAGGTACGGGCTATGGGAACCTGTAAAGAGAAGCTTGTATTTTGATGCGAACGGTCAGGTAAATATTGACCCGGATTTATCAAGGTTTACGTTATTGAGATAATCTCGACAACAAATCAGAAAGATCTAAATAAAAGCGCTATTTATTGAGCGACAGCCATTGTCCTAATGACTGCATCTAGTGGTATTGCTTTTTTCTTTAAAACGCGCGCTTTGCCCGATGTCGATTACTTGTCTAGTGCAACGTGATGTAGTGGAAAGTCTCAACTCAACTTAAATTGAAGTGAAATAAGACTATATTGAAGATTGTGAAGTCTGTTGTAGACCTATAAATTTATCGGTATCCATTAATGAAAAAAGAGCCGCTGCTGTCTATCCTGGACATGTTAAAAATGAAACAATTTTTCCTAGTTTTATTAATAATCAGTTTAGCCGCTTGTGAACAGGACGGACTCAATTGGGCCGATGTCAAAGCAGAGATACAAAAAGAATTTCCTGCGGTTGAACGTATTTCTGTAAGTGAGTTAAAAACAATAGATCTAGAAGACGTGTTACTCGTAGATGTTAGGAAAAAAGAAGAGTTTGCTGTGAGTCATATCCCCGGCGCAGTCAACCTGGAAGACCCGCTAGACATCGTTGAGCTAGCATCACAATCAGATAAAAATATCATCGCCTATTGCTCGGTTGGCTACCGTTCAGCAGCAGTCGTACATGAATTAAATAAGCTTGGAATCACAAACGCAACGAACCTGGAAGGCTCTATCTTTGAATGGGCTAATGAAGATCTGCCTCTCATAAATAAAGCAGGCAGTACGCGTGAAGTGCACCCCTACGATGATTATTGGGGGCAGCTATTGCATTAATTGTTTATATCTTAACCCTTAGATCTAAGTCTGCTCACTTGTCGAATTACTGCAAACATCAGTTGGCCAGAATAAATTATCTCATTGAGTTTCATCTTGTGGCTTTCTTTGACTTTGATCGCTGTTATATCTGGGTCATCAACAAATTATTTTTCAGATAAACAGGGCTAATAATAGAGATTTAACCAGCTTGCCCTATTATTACGCTTGTATGTATATTTTATAGCATTGCCCTGAAGTAGGTAGACGGAATCGTTAACGTGTTTGTCTGTTTGCCGCTGATTGTAAGCTCTAGGCCGTAATCGAAGGCACCAGCAAAGTCTATAAAGGTCATGCTTATCGCCAGTCGTTCTTCGTGTTTGTAGTCAACATTATTAATGGAAACATTTTCATTCCTGGCAAGTGTGCGTAGTTTCAGTTTTTCACCGTCTTTCTTTTTTGCTGTCTCATACGCATGCCAATCCTGATCATTATGGTTAGCGGTTACAAATAAAGTATAGGTTTCTTCATTTGTTGGGGTTAATGCACGCGTAACATAAATTTCAGAGAAACTTTCCATGAGTGATTTATTTGACTGTGCAAAGTTAGGTCCATAGCTAACTTCGCCTTGCTGCGGGTCAAGTCTTAAGACTACTAAACTTCTGATCTCTTTTGTTGATTTCCAGTTTATCGTTTTTTCGTTTGGCGTTTCTTCTGCCCAAGTGTTGAGGCTTAATAAAGTTAATACCGTAAGAACTGACGTAGTGAGTTTCATTGGATTATTCCGTTTTAATGTATGAGGTTTGTAGTGCGTTATTATCCTTGTTCGTTCAGGGCTGGTTAAGAGCCCAGTCGTAATCATGCTCTATGTCGCCTTGGTATGTGCTTAGTTGTTTTGCCAGAGCGGGTTCAGCGTAATGAATAAAATGTTTAATCAAGGATTTATCATTTCCACCAAAGTCTTCCTTGTACCAGTGGTAAATACTGGATATTTTGAGTTCACCTTCCTCAAGGCTTACACCGCGACGATGATTGATATATTGTTTGGCGCCTTGTTCTAGAAGTTGTTCGGTATTGCTAGCGGTGTAGGCCGTAGCAGACAAGTTAGGACAACTTATGCTAGCGCAGTTAACGGCATAATGAATACGTTCATCGTTAAAAAAAGGTCTTAGTATTCCATGTTCAATATTGTTAAGTGTCAGTTCTTGTCCCTGGACATTAATCAATATGTCGTCCCATGGACCAAATGCAAAAAAGCCTTTCCCCAATTTAGTAATAGATTTAACCGGATAGTTTTTGATAATTAACTCAACGGTAAGCGCATTGTATAGGTTGATCCAAAATGCTTTTTGTTCTGCTCGATTAAGATCATGTGGATTTATCTGTTGCAGCTGCTTGATGTAATTGCTCAGTGTTTTAAGGTCTTTTGTGTTGACCTTTGCATAATTGAAACGGTTAATTCCACTTGGGTGTTTGTCATCAAGATAGGTGTCGAGTAAGTTTTGCCACGGGGTGTGGTCAATAATAGTCGTACTGTCCTTATCGCTAGGCGACCAAAATTCCAATGCTTTATTTTCAGGCGCAGCGTCAGATACTGACGGCAATAAGGAATATAGCAATAAACATACTGCGGGTATCAATTTACTCTTGAACAGTTTAAGGTTTTTTATGTGCATCTATATTCTTGAATATTTAAGTGCGCTTTTTAAGTCGCATTAAAATTGTAAAGGATGTTTCCCTGTAGCAGTTGGATAATTTAGTTGTTTTTTTGACTGTATGAATTGTCGCCAGCGGAGTCGTGCAATCATTGACAGTATCCCAATGCCCGCGCCTAGCGTTCCTTTTATCGTGCCGCTGATTTTTGATTTTCCCAGGCGGCAATAAGTATTAACGGGGTGTTCTTTGATGGACATGCCGGATTGAATAGCCTTGATTTGCATCTCGATGGTCCAGCCATAAGCTTTGTCTTCCATCGCCAAGTGTTGCAATGCTTCTTGAGAAATAGCGCGAAACGGACCCAGATCGGTTACTGATTTATGCCATAAGATACGAATTAAACTACCTGCCAACCAATTGCCAAAACGCTGGGGTGTTGTCAGCGCGTATTTTTCTACAGTGCCCAGTTTTCGCGATCCTATGGCCAAGTCAGTACCGTTAGCGATACTGTCGATCAGTGGTAAAGCTTGATGAGCACGAAATGCATTATCGCCATCGATAAATAAAAGAATATCGGCATGCTTGGTTTCTGCGAGAGCGGTTAAGCAGGCGATACCATATCCAGGACGTGTTTGGTTTACGACTTTTGCGCCTACTTCCCTAGCGATACTTGCTGTCTGGTCAGTCGAGCCATTATTGCACACGACAATCTCGTCGATAATATTATTACCCTTTGTATCGTTTAAGTGCCAGAGACCTTGTATGACCTGTTGAATGGACGAGGCTTCATCCCGAGCAGGGATAATGACCGCTATGTGATTATTCTGATACACAAATAAACCTCCTAGCGTGGAGAGAAGAGCGTCTCTAAATAATAGATTACGGCTGTTCGTTCTTTATCATTCAGTGCCGACATCAGCTTTTTATCTGTATTGAGTTGTTCAATGATTGATTTGTATGTGGATGCGTCAATTATTGTTTTTGACAAAGGACAGCTTGGGCAGGCCAGTTTACGATGATAGGTGATTTTGCCAACATGATACGGGCCATTAGCGGAATCTTCCGGGAAGTTAAGGTTAACAGAGGCATATGTTTCTGATGGGTTAAAGATGAAGACGCTAATTATAAATGTTGCCAGTATTCCGTAGGATCGAATTGTCATTATAGTTCTCGCATTTTTTGTAGACCGATGGTTTGTCGCCCTCATTGCTGTGTTTGCTTTATAGAGTATGGTGTAATGAAAAGGTTCTATAGCAAAGCAATTATTAATGGATCAGATATGAAGCATGACCTTTAATTCAGAGATAAGACGCTTATCTTTATCCTGGCAGCTGGATGGCTCAGGATTAGTCGCTGCAATTTCATACGGCATACTAGCTTGGTTCTCATTGCATCCGGGATCACTTACATTACCGGTATTTTATGCGTTGTTAGGTATTTGTCTGATTGCCACGCTTTTTGCTATTCAAGCTGTTGACGATAAATCACTAACCCCTACGAAGCTATTATTATGGGCAGCTTGTTTTCGTCTTATAGGTGTTTTTGGCGATCCCTTATGGGAGGATGATTTTTTTCGTTATCTTTGGGACGGCTATCGTTTTTATGAAACAGGTTCTCCTTATGGCATAGCGCCTTCCGCTTTTTTTGGCGTTGCTGATATTCCGGCAAAATATTATGCTTTGTTAACTCAGGTAAATTATCCAGATGTACCGACGATTTATGGTCCCACATTACAATATACGTTTTTGTTCGCTCATCTTTTAGCGCCATCACAGGTTTGGGCGTTACAACTTCTCTATGCAATGGCAGACATGGGGCTAGTTTTATTGCTGTTACGAATGACTAATATTCGATGGGTGTTGCTTTATGCCTGGTCGCCACTGGTAATAAAAGAACTCGCCTTTACAGCGCATCCGGATGGTGTCGGTGCATTATTAATGATGTTGGCATTATACTTTCGACACCAAAGTCAGTTTGCTTTTTCAGTCAGCGTATTGGCATTAAGTGTCGGCGCAAAAGTAT
Organism: Pseudomonadota bacterium; assembly: GCA_038142205.1. GTDB lineage: Bacteria > Pseudomonadota > Gammaproteobacteria > Eutrophobiales > Eutrophobiaceae > UBA7359. The sequence continues at coordinate 2,405,587 of JAYQJO010000001.1, forward strand.
TTGCCTTGTTAATGGTGCCATTTATCTTATGGCGTTTGGCTTTTCGTTATTGGTGTTTATTTGGACTGGTGTTGCTGGCTTTGTATGGCCCTTTTATTTGGCAAGGAGAGTCAGACATGGCGGGCTTACTTGTCTTTGCTCGGGAGTGGCACTTTAATGGCTCGGTTTATACGCTGTTACGTCAATGGTTTGAACCGGCATCAGTGAAGGTTATGTTAGGTTTGGTATTTGTTTTAATTTACGCAGCTTTGTTTTGGCAACATCAAAAAGCAATTGTCTGGAAGATGCCTCGCGGTGATATCATATTTGGTTTTTTTCTATTAGTTGCGCCAGTCGTTAATGCCTGGTACTTGATCTGGTTATTGCCATTTGCAGTATTGTTTCCAGCATTATGGAGCTGGACCTTTTCCGTGACTGTATTATTGTCTTACTCTATTGGTATTAATTTAAATTCTACGGAAGTTGGTTTTTTTGAAATTCCCCTTTGGATAACCATACTGGAATATGGGTTGGTTATGATTGCTGTCTGCGTAGACCTGTGGTTAAGGAAAGTGCGCACTATTCAAACTTAAAAGCAGTTGCACAAACTTCGTCACGTAATGACGTGATTAAGAGATCCTCGCGCTTAAACGTGGGTTAAGCTGTTTTTAAATATCGATTTATCTCTCCGGAGGTAATTTTCATCAATAGCGCTAAAGCCCGGTAATATTCTTCATGTTCAGAAGTAGGACTCATAAATCGCTAAAGCGCCTTGAACGAGAGCTAATCGCGGCGACTATTGTTGTAAAGATCTTCTAGCAAAAGCTGATAGGCATCTCATTGCATACTTTGTACGATATATGGGGTCGTTTTGTGGAGACAGATTAAGAACAGCCACAGTGATGAATAGTCCTTATTAATTGATCGAGTTTTATGATGCCACCGAGTAACGTTCTCCAGCATAAAGATCACCGGCTAGAATAGAGCGGATTGATGTCGCAACCGCTGCTGGTTGTTGCAGCGTACCGCTATTTTTTAATTCGACAAACCGCGAGAGTTGCGGAAATTGCTGTTCGTTAGCGCCACGAATAGCAGATTGCATATCGGTATCAATCACGCCTGGGTTGATAATAATTGGCAAAACCGGATGAGCTTGCTCCGCCTGTTCTTCAGCAACACAACGGATATAGTGCTCAAGCCCCGCTTTCCCAGCGCAATAAAGCGACCAACCATAATAAGCCTTTAATGCGGCTCCGGAAGAAATACTCGCTATAACTTTACGGCAGTCGTGTGTTTGGAAACTTTTAACAAAATTACCCATGAATACGATTGCCGAAGTAAAACTGGCGTTGATATTCGTAATCCAGTCGTGAGTGTGACTATCCGATAATGGACCGATGGGTGAAAGCATTGCCGCATTGTTGATGGCGATGATTTCGCTGTATTGATGCTGGCTCAGCGTTTTCAACGTTTCTGAAATGAACTGGTTAGCCGCTGTCAGATCGGATAAATCAACGTTTTTCGAATAGGATGTATTGCCACTGCGTGAAAATTCGACGACTTCGAAGCCTTGTTGTGCGTATTGTTTGACGAGTTCGGCGCCTAAGCCTTTGGAGCCGCCGGAGATGATGGCTAATTTCATGATTTCGAAAACCCAAATTGTAAGTTGTTGTTAGTATAGGATTATACTTAAATTGAAACTCGAGAAATAAATTTTTGGAAAGTAAAAATCAAAAGTCGATTAAAGACTGAATAATATAGTGGGCATAAGAGTCTATGGACTCAGTTCTACTACGGATTGATAATTTCCACACACTTCAAAGTTACAAGCGGGAGTTTCTTTAAAACCATATTCTTGGTCCAGACAGTGACATTAATTTGGTATAAATTCTATCGTGTTGAATAAAAAATGGTCATATTTCGTGCGATAGTCATAGATTAAGGATAGAATTCGCGGCTTTGAAATTTCTAAACAATACGGAAGATTAAATGGCTGACAATTATTTATTCACTTCAGAATCAGTTTCTGAAGGACATCCTGACAAAGTTGCAGATCAAATTTCTGATGCTGTGGTCGATGCAATTTTTACTAACGATAAAACCGCGCGTATCGCATGCGAAACCATGGTTAATACCGGCATGGTTGTACTTTCAGGTGAAATTACCACATCAACTTATGTCGACATGCAGGAAGTGGCACGTCAGACCATAAAAGAAATCGGTTACGACAGTTCAGATATGGGTTTCGATTGGGAATCCTGTGCGGTCTTAGTTTCCATTGATAAACAATCTCCTGATATTGCTCAGGGCGTAAACGAAGGTGAGGGCCTGGATTTAAACCAGGGTGCTGGTGATCAAGGCTTAATGTTTGGTTATGCCTGTAATGAAACCGATGTATTAATGCCTTTTCCAATAACTTATTCTCATTTACTTGTTAAAAAACAAGCTGAAGTGCGTAAAAGTGGCAAGCTTAATTGGCTAAGACCAGATGCGAAATCACAAGTTACGGTTGTTTACGAAGATGGTAAACCAAAGTCTATCGATACCGTTGTGTTATCAACTCAGCATAATCCTGAGATAGAGCATAAAGATTTGGAAGAAGCGATTATTGAAGAAGTGATTAAACCGGTACTTCCTGCCGATATGATTACGGACAAAACACGTTATCTTGTTAATCCAACCGGGCGTTTTGTGATTGGTGGACCGGTGGGTGACTGTGGTCTAACCGGACGTAAGATTATTGTTGATACATACGGCGGTATGGCACGTCATGGTGGCGGTGCTTTTTCTGGAAAAGATCCTTCAAAGGTGGATCGCTCTGCAGCTTATGCTGCACGTTATGTGGCTAAAAATATTGTTGCTGCTGGACTTGCTGATCGTTGTGAAATCCAGGTGTCTTATGCGATTGGTGTTGCTGAACCGACTTCTATTAGTGTCGAGACTTTCGGTACTGGTAAGCTTGAAGAATTAAAATTAGTTGAACTAATTCGTGAGCATTTTGATCTAAGACCAAAAGGTATTATTCAAATGCTTGATTTGCTGAGACCAATCTACAGACATACAGCGGCATACGGTCATTTCGGTCGGAGTGATATTGATTTACCTTGGGAAAAAACTGACAGGGCCGATGCATTACGCAGCGCTTAGAATTTTTTGATTAAGTTATATTAATTTTATTCGCTAACAGTTTAATCTTGAAGCCGGAGCGTCTATACTTCGGCTTCTTCACACAACCGTAGTTCTAAGGAGCGTTGCGACGGATAGAAGTAGGTATCCGCTAGGCTTGGAACAGCACGGAAAATGAACAACGGCGCTCGCTTATTATGTTAATAGGAGAACATCATGAGCGTAGCTGAAACATCTATGACTTCTGATTACCACGTTGCTGACATTTCTTTGGCTGAATGGGGTCACAAAGAAATTCGTATTGCTGAAACTGAAATGCCAGGTTTAGTATCAATTCGCGAAGAATACAAAGACGCACAACCATTAAAAGGTGCGAAAATCGCTGGGTCATTACATATGACTATTCAAACTGCGGTATTAATCGAAACGCTTGTTGCTTTGGGTGCAGAGGTTCGTTGGGTATCGTGTAATATTTTTTCAACTCAAGATCACGCCGCCGCTGCAATTGCTGATCAAGGCATTCCTGTTTTTGCTTATAAAGGTGAGAGCTTGGAAGAATACTGGGATTACACACACCGTATTATGAAATGGCATGACGGCAGCACGCCTAACATGATCCTAGATGATGGTGGAGATGCAACGACATTACTTATCTTAGGTAGCAAAGCTGAAAAAGATTTATCGGTATTAGATAACCCTGGTTCTGAAGAAGAAACAGTTTTATTTGCCAAGATCAAAGAGACATTAAAAGAGACTCCTGACTTTTATTCAACTACCTTACAAAACATCCAAGGTGTTACAGAAGAAACAACGACGGGTGTAAACCGTTTATATCAAATGGTGAAAAGCGGCGATTTAACATTCCCTGCTATTAATGTTAATGACTCGGTAACCAAATCAAAATTCGATAACTTGTATGGTTGTCGTGAGTCTTTAGTAGACGGTATTAAACGTGCAACTGACGTCATGATTGCAGGTAAAGTTGCAGTTGTTGCTGGTTACGGTGATGTAGGTAAAGGTTCTGCACAATCACTGCGTGGTTTAGGTGCAACTGTATTGATTACAGAAATCGATCCTATCTGTGCATTACAAGCAGCAATGGAAGGTTATCGTGTCGTTCGTATGGATGATGTGGTAAGTGAAGCAGATATTTTTGTAACGACGACTGGTAACTTCAACATCATCACTCCAGAACATATGGCAGCTATGAAGAATGAAGCTATCGTATGTAACATCGGTCACTTCGATAATGAGATTGATATTGCAGGCCTTAAAGATGTGACTTGGGAAAACATCAAACCGCAAGTGGATCACATTGTATTCCCGGATGGTAAACGCATCATCATGTTAGCGGAAGGGCGTTTGGTTAACTTAGGTTGTGCGACGGGTCATCCAAGTTTCGTAATGTCTAACTCGTTTACTAACCAGGTGTTAGCGCAAATGGAACTATGGAGCCAAGGCGATAAGTACGAAAATGATGTGTATGTCCTACCTAAACATCTTGATGAGAAAGTAGCTCGCTTACACCTAGATAGAATTGGTGTGAAGTTAACTACGCTTTCTCAGGAACAGGCGGATTATATTAATGTTCCGGTTGAGGGCCCATATAAGCCCGAGCATTATCGTTATTAATCTGTTTTAAGCAATTTCGGGGATAGGTGCAAACTTATCCCTGATGTTTTTGCTTTAATCTCATTAGGTTTTTATTATGGAATCACAAAAAAGTTTACGAAAACTTTCAGTTTTGAGTTTTTCCCGCCGAAGACGCCAGAGGCGATTGGTAAGTTACAAACAACGCAAGAAGAGCTGGCTAAGTTAAATCCGGACTTTTTTTCGGTAACGTTTGGTGCAGGTGGCAGTACGCGAGACATGACGTTTGAAACAGTCATGGATATCCGTGGAAAAACAGGAATTGAAGCAGCACCACATATTTCCTGTATTGCTAGTCTTGCCGATGAAATTAAAGCAATCCTGAATAAATATATTGAAAATGATATTAAAAGGATTGTCGCATTACGTGGTGATTTGCCATCCGGTTCGGTCGGCTACGGTCAATTTCGTTATGCTAATGAATTGATTGAGTTCATTAGAAATGAAACAGGTGATCACTTTCATATTGAAGTTGCCGCTTATCCAGAGTTTCATCCGCAGGCCTCGGGTCCGAGTGCAGATATGGAAAACTTCAAAAAGAAAATTGATGCCGGGGCCAATGGCGCAATAACGCAATATTTTTACAATCCTTTTGCTTATTACCGTTTTGTAGATAACTGTGAGAAGTTAGGTATTGATGTACCGATTGTCGCGGGCATCATGCCGATTATCAGTTGCACTCAACTACAGCGTTTTTCAGAAGCTTGTGGAGCTGAAATTCCACGCTGGATTCTTAAAAGGCTTCAGGAGTTTGGTGATGATCGTGTGTCTATTCGACAGTTTGGTGTCGATGTTACAACCGAGCTATGTGAGCAACTACTCACTAACGGTGCGCCAGGTCTACATTTTTATACTATGAATCAATCAGCGGCGAGTGTCGCTATTTGGCAGAATCTTGGTATAGATCAAAGAGTTAGCTAATAATCGGGCTGCTCTCTTGGCAGCCCCTATTTTTCTTTTCAAATTTCTTCAAATTATACTCCTATAATTTACTTAATTGTTCTTGCTGTCTACTCGTTTAGACTGTATGTTTGCAAGTGAAAGTATTTAGGAATCAATGCTTTGTCAGCAAATGCTAAAAAAATAGATATGTTTGAAGGTGTTGAAAAGCCTTTATTATTATTCGTTGATGATGATCCGATCATCGTCGATGCGATTTCTATCGTTTTGCAAAATGATTTTGACTTAATTACTGCAGATTCTCGCAAGCAGGTTAAATCTTTATTGCAGGACTTATCAGTTAAACCTTCTCTGGCACTCGTTGATCTTGGTTTACCACCTAAACCACACTCGCCTGCAGAAGGCTTTAAATTAATTGAAGAATTAATGTCATTTAATGACAGCTTTAAGGTTTTGGTGTTGTCTGGTCAGAATGATGGCGCCAACATAAAGCATGCGTTGACATTAGGCGCAGTAGATTTTATTCCAAAGCCATGTGATATGCCGTTGTTGAGATCAAGACTCGAATATCAAATGACGATGCTTGATGCCGAATCTTCTGAAAATGAACTTGCACTTGAAGAAACTAAATTACTTGGTGAGAGTGCAGCGATAAATACATTGAGAGATTTAATCAAGCAGTTTGCTGATACACCATTTCCCGTATTAGTTGAAGGCGAATCCGGCACAGGTAAAGAGCTCGTTGCAGAAGAATTACATACAACAAGTGAACGTTCAAAACTTCCCTATTTAACAATTAACTGTGCTGCGTTTACGGCAGAGCTATTAGAAGCGCAACTATTTGGTCATACAAAGGGTGCTTTTACAGGAGCAGCCAGCGAGAAAGCTGGTTTTTTTGAAGAAGCGGGCGAAGGCACATTGTTTCTGGATGAAATAGGCGAACTACCATTAGCATTACAATCTAAGCTGTTACGGGTTATGGAAAATGGCGAGTTTTATCGGATCGGTGAAACTAAACCCCGTATATCAAAAGCAAGAATTGTCGCTGCGACGAACCGCGATCTGAAAGATGAAATACGTGCTGGAAGTTTCAGGCAAGACTTGTATCACCGGTTGAGTGTTTTAACGATACATGTGCCTGAGTTAAAAGAACGTGGTCATGACGTCATGATGCTTGTTCAGCACTTTAAAGAAATGTATGCAGCTGGTAATCCTGTTTTTGAGATGGCTGAAGAAGCTGTTACAGCTTTGCAGAAGTATAGTTTCCCGGGCAACATTAGGGAGTTGAGGAATATCGTTATTCGTCTTACTGCTAAGTATTCAGGTAAAACTGTTTCTGCACAGAGTTTGTTGGATGAGTTAGAAAATGACTTCAATACGGATGCATCAGAAGTAGAAAGCGAAGGCGATTTTATTAAAAATGAATTAAAAGATAAAAACTTTCATCTGGACGACAAGTTATCTCAATGGGAAAAGAAATATATTAATCATGCTTTAAGAAAGTGCAACGGTAATCTAAGTAAAACAGCACGAATGTTAGGTGTAAACCGAACAACGCTTTACAGCAGGCTTCAACGTCTTGAAATAAAAACGAATGCAGAATGAGTACACGGTAAAAAATAATGTATTATGATTATTTTGGTCTAAAGCAAGCACCTTTTAAAATAACGCCGGATACGAGCTTGTTTTTTCCGGGCGGTGATCGCGGAGCCATTCTTGATGCATTAATCTATGCCATTGTTAGTGGTGAAGGCATTGTTAAATTAGTCGGTGAAGTAGGGAGCGGCAAAACGACTTTATGTCGTATGTTAGAAAAGGAACTGCCACAAAATGTCGAAATCGTTTATTTAGCTAACCCTAGTTTATCGCCCGACAATATTTTGCACGCTATTGCTTTTGAGCTTCATTTAAAAGTACGGCCTGATGACAGCCGATTGAAAGTAATGAATTCATTGCAAAATTATTTGCTTGAAAAGCACGCGGAAAATAAACAGGTTGTTGTGTTTGTTGAAGAAGCGCAAAGTATGCCGATTGCCACGCTTGAAGAAATCCGTTTGCTCAGCAATCTTGAGACTGCGCAAAATAAACTGTTACAGATTGCTATTTTTGGTCAGCCGGAACTTGACGTTATGATTTCAAAACCGGAAATCAGGCAACTAAAAGAAAGAATAACCTATAGTTTCTATTTAAATCCTTTTAAACCCGATGAAGTCAAAGACTACATCAATTCGCGTTTACGTGCCTGTGGTTACCGATCAATTGAGTTGTTTAATGAAGGCGCAATCAAAACCATATCAAAATATTCGAATGGTCTGTTGCGTCGAATAAATATTCTGTCCGATAAAGCCTTGTTAGCTACGTATGCAGATAATTCGAATGTCGTCACGGTTAAGCATGTAAAGCTTGCGGCTAAAGAAACTGAGTTTGTTGTGACTTCAGGTAACCCTCTTTTTAAATGGGCTGTGCCTGCCTTGTCAGTAATGCTGGTTATTGTATCGGCTTTTTCATTCGTTACGATTAAAAGCCAACACAACAATATAGCAGTTAACGATAATGAGCAAAGCACGTCTGTTGACCATGAAGGAAAAGGTGAGTCTGTCGCGTCATCAGGCTCTTCTTTAATGTTGGTAAAAGATGCACGCGAAAAAGAAAATAATGGTCTTGCTGTAAATGAAACTAAAGTGAGGTCCTATGAAGAAATTAGCGAACAAAGTTTAAAAGAAAATACTATTGTTGATGAAGCTATAGTCTCAGATGTTGTTGAGCAAGATACTAAGCAAATTAATAAACCGGATCCTGAGGATTTGGCTGAAGCACAATGGCAAAAGATAGAAAATAATGTGGTTTATTATCCAGAAAAAAGCATGGATAAAACGCTTGTCACTCAAGATCAACAAAATGGTTTAAGTAAAAGCGAATTGCTTGAAATAGAAGATTTGATTAGGGCGTTAAAAGAAAAAGGCGAAGATGATGTGGCTCTGTTAAATCAGTTAGCTATATTGCCTTCTGAAACAGTAATAAACCATAAGGTTGTAGGAACAGAACTTACTTGTGAACTATGTAGCACGATAATTTATAGACCATTGAAAGAAGATAAAAACTTATAGATATAATAATGAATAGTTATAAATTAATGATCGCAACTATCACTTTAACAATTAAAGAAGCTTTTATTTGGGGGCAATATTTCTAATGATGAAAAGAATCATTTTGTTTGCAATGATGATGTTTGTTTATGGTTGTGCCGAGATAGAACCAGAACCATTTATTCTATCAAAAGGTCATATAGTAGCCGAAGCGTCACCTTTGCCTGAAGAATCAGCTATTCCTGAATTGGTTGAACAGGTTCCTGTTTTACCTGAACCAACACATGTTGAAGCACCGGAACGTTATACCGTCGTTGTTAATGAAGTCCCTGTGAAAGAATTATTATTTGCTTTAGCACGCGATGCTAAGGTAAATGTTGATATTCATCCTAACATTGATGGTGTCGTAACAATTAATGCGGTTGAACAAACGTTGCCGCAAATTTTGAGCCGTATTTCTAATCAGGTTGATATGCGCTATGTACGTGAAGGTGGCAACCTTATTATATCAAGAGACACTCCTTTTCTTAGAACTTATAAAGTTGATTATGTTAATTTAGCTAGAGATACTGAAAGTTCAAGCACCGTTTCGACACAAATTTCTTCTACAAGTGGTGGTGATGCAGAGGGAAGTAGTGGTGGTGGCGGGAACACTTCAACAACAGATGTAAGTACGGAGTCGACACATCATTTCTGGTCAAGACTTGTTTCTAATATATCAGCAATTTTAGGAGAGGAGGCATCTTCATCAGGAGGAGATATACCTGTTACCGATACTGTTATCCCTAATCCTGAGTCCGGATTAATATCCGTTAGAGGAACGGCGCGGCAACATGAACAGATTCAGTCTTTTATTGATAAAGTGTTGGTTAGTGCAAAACGACAGGTGTTAATTCAGACGACGATTGTTGAAGTCACATTAAATGACAGGTATCAGGCCGGTATTGATTGGAATGCTTTAAGTACAGGCGCATTCAATATCGCATCAACTACGGCAGCAGGAATCCCGGCATTTGTTGCAGGAGCAGCAACCAGTTCGTTAGTGATTCGAACCGATGACAGTGATGGCAACGCTGATAATATTACGGCTACTATATCTCTATTAGATCAATTTGGTGACACAGACATACTTTCTAGCCCCCAAATTATGGCACTTAATAACCAGACAGCATTATTGAAGGTCGTCGAAAATATTGTGTATTTTGAGATCGATGCAGAAACAACGGCTGGAGCATTGGGCGCTGCCCCCGTTATAACAGTAGATACGTCTGCTCAAACTGTTCCCGTTGGTATCGTTATGACTGTAACGCCACAGATTGATGCCAGTGGCGTAATTACCTTAGTTGTTAGACCCACTATCTCCAGGTTTGTAAAAAATGTACCTGATCCTAATCCCAATATTCCTGCGACACAGGTCAATAATGTCCCTCAGATAGCAGTCAGGGAAATGGAGTCCGTTTTAAGAATGACAGATGGACAAATTGGTGTGCTTGGTGGTTTGATGACGGATGAAACTCGAGATAATGATGCTGGTCTTCCAGGGATAAAAAATAAAGGTTTTTTTGGTAATCTTTTTAAAACGACTTCTAAAGAATACACTAAAACTGAGCTGGTTATATTCATTAAGCCAATTATTATTGATAACCCAAGTGTTGATAGTGATTTAGAACAATATAAAAAATATTTATCCAAAGACTATGACCCTTTGAATAGAACCTCGGCAATAGGAGACAAAGCCTTGTGAGTCTATTAATGGATGCCTTGAAAAAGGCTGAAGAAGAAAAGAAGCAGGCGGCTAAGCGACTTCAGGATGTGGAGATGGATTCGCTTGATGCGACTGATAGGCAAGAAATTATTGAAGATGAAAAAGTTGAAAGTGGTGTTGAAGAAGATTCTGTTCCTGAGCTTTTTACTGAGACATCTCAGTTTTCTCTCGAACCTCTTTCCTTAGAAGAAAAAATAGAGCGACCCAAAGAAGAAGTAGAAGAAGTAATTGATGAAAATGATAATGCTCTTTCTACAGAAGGTCTTGCGCTAGAAGAGACGCTTTCTTTTTCTGAAGATATGACAATGGAGAACACTATTCTTGAGGAAGTTGACTCTCAGGAAAAGTTTGAAGAAACTCAAAAAGAAATTGATCTCAATGATACAGCAGTAATTGAAGGGCTAAGTACTGAAAATGCATCCGCACCTTTTGATGATACTTTTCATGGTGTCGTTTTTGAAGAGGATTCTGAAGCCGATATTTATGAAGAAACCTTACCCGGCGTTCCTGCTGATACCTTGGCAAGGGACTTAGGTGGCGGGAAATATCAACCGACACCAGTTGCAGCAAAAACGGTTTTTTCAGCAGGTAAGCCAACAAAAAAGAAAAGTCCTTTTAAATGGGGCATCTTTGTCATGCTTGCTTTATTAGCAGTTGGATCATTTGCAGTTTTTTATTATTTTACGATAACCCCGGTTTCAAGAGACTTGCCCTCTCCACGGGTTGCGCGCGGTATTGAATTCAGTGGTGTTGAAACTACACCTATTATAATTCCTCCGGTCGTTATGCAAGAAGAAGTTGATCCGCTCAGTGAAGATACTGTTATTGAACAAGTGATAGTAAATAAAGCAGAAGAACTGGCACATAAGGAAATAGTCCAGAAAGCATTTGAAAATGAAAAGACTGAAAAACAAGCTTTAGTTGCCGAATTTGATAAAGAGTCAATTGAGTCAGCTCCGGAAATAGAGTTGACTGATGAAAAGCTCGAAGTAAATCTTTCAGAAGAGCAAGTAGATAAAGTCATCAGTGCTAAAGAAACAGTTGAAAGACCAACACTCATTGAAGAATCCATAATTAATAAAACAGAATCAGAAGTTGCTGCACCCGAACCAGAGAAACGGCCATTAGATAGTTCGTTGATTAATATCAGTAAGGCTAAAAAACTTAATCAAGAAAATGCAATGCTTACCCAGGCTTTTAAAGCTTATCAGGCAGGAAGCTATGATGCGGCAAAGTCTATTTATCAAGGGGTTTTAAAAAGTGAGCCTGATAACCGTGATGCGCATCTTGGTTTAGCTGCTATCGCGATTAATAATCAGAATAGGAAAGCGGCTTATTCACATTATGTTCATTTACTGGAATTAAACTCTCTGGATACTCTAGCCATGAGTTCGCTTATTGCTTTATCAAACAGTCCTGACCCTGTTAAAGATGAAAGTGCTATTAAATTATTAATACAAAGAGACGATAGTTTTCCTCATTTACATTTTTTATTAGGCAATATTTATGCAAAACAGAAAAGGTGGGCTGATGCACAGCAAGCTTTTTTTGATGCTTATCGATTAGATTCTACAAATTCCGACTATATGCTTAATTTGGCGATCAGTCTCGATCAGCTTGGTCAATATAAAACAGCATTGGATTATTATAAGTCTGCAATTGAATTATCTGGTAACTCAGCTTCCAGACTGGATACTGTTTCTGTAAACAGACGTATCCTTTCTTTATCTAAACTAGTTGGGACGAAGTAGTGACAGGCGCGCATAAAAAACATTTCAGACTAGGTGAAATTCTGGTAAATAAAGGTGTTACTACCGTTGACCAGATTAACATCGCGTTAACTGAACAAAAGCGCAGCAAAGAACACCTTGGTAAAATCCTCGTTCGCTTGGGGTTTGCTACAGAATCGATTATTCGTGATGTTATCGGTGGTGTAATCGGTCAGGAAAGTATTGATTTACAAACGGCTGTTGCTGATGGTGAAGCAGTGCATATGATTCCTAAAGATATGGCGCGTCGCTTACGTGTATTACCTTTAACTTACGATAGTAATCGCCGAATTTTAACGCTTGCGATGGCGGATACGTTTAATGTTGTCGCGCTCGATCAGATTAATACGCATCTTGGTGGCAATGCAGATGTCATTCCTGTTCTTGCTGGTGAAGCTGAAATTGAAAAAGCAATCGATCAGTTTTATGGCTTTGAGCTTTCCGTTGACGGCATTCTGCATGAAATAGAAACAGGTGAAATTGATTATCAGAGTCTGGATGCTGAGTCAGATGAATACAGCCAACCCGTTGTTAGATTGGTAAACGCATTATTGGCCGATGCAGTTAAACGTAACGCGTCAGACATTCACTTTGAACCTGAAGAAGGGTTTTTGCGTTTTCGATATCGTATTGATGGTGTGTTACGACAAGTTCGAAGTTTACACAAAAATTACTGGTCTGCTATTGCGGTGCGTGTGAAAGTGATGTCAGGGATGGACATTGCTGAAACAAGAGCACCGCAGGATGGCCGGATTTCTTTATCTTTATCCGGTCGCCCTATTGATTTTCGTGTTTCGACATTGCCAACGGTACATGGAGAAAATATTGTCCTTCGAGTATTGGATAGACAAAAAGGTGTTGTTTCTTTTGATCAGCTTGGATTAAAAGAAGATGCACAGAATACGCTTAAATTAATGGTTGCCAGGCCTGAGGGGATTATTCTGGTAACAGGTCCGACCGGTAGTGGTAAAACGACAACGCTTTACTCTATTCTAAATTATCTTAATACAGAGTCAGTGAATATCATGACTCTAGAAGATCCTGTTGAATACCCTACGACAATGGTTCGGCAGACGTCAGTAGCTGAAACTTCAAGACTGGATTTTGCAAGTGGTATTCGGTCATTAATGCGTCAGGACCCGGATATTATTCTTGTTGGTGAGATTCGTGATGAAGATACCGCGAGTATGGCCTTTCGAGCAGCAATGACAGGTCACCAGGTGTTTTCAACATTACATACGAACTCAGCTATAGGATCGATTCCTCGATTACTCGATATCGGCGTTAAGCCGGATATTATTGCCGGTAATATTATCGGTATTATCGCACAACGATTGATACGTGGCTTATGTGGTAATTGTAAAGAAGCTTATGAATTAGGTGATTTGGAACGTTCCTTACTTGGTTTAAAAATAACAGATAAGCAAAAGGAAATTTATAAACATAAAGGATGTAGCATTTGTGATAATCAGGGGTATAAGGGTCGAATTGCGTTGCAAGAAGTATTGCATTTTGATTCCGATATTGATGAATTAATTGCGCGCAATGGAACTCAGCGCGATTTATTACGAATGGCATTATCTAAGGGGTTTAGAACTCTGGCTGATGTAGGTGCCGGTCGGGTACTGGATGGTTCTACTAGTATCGAAGAAATGTCTAGAGTCGTTGATCTAACTGCACGATTGAAAACGTCAAATTAGTCTATGGGATCTTACCAATACAAAGCAATTGATGAGCGAGGCCGTGTCAATATGGGGCAGGTCGATGCAGCAAATATTGCTGATCTGGAAATGCGCCTTAATAAGCTTAATCTTGATTTAATTAACTATAAAGAGGTTAAATCTACAGGGAGAAGTGTTTCAGGCTCAGGAATTAAGAGAAGAGACTTAATCACGTTCTGTTTTCACTTTGAACAGACATCAAGGGCAGGCGTCCCGGTTCTTGAAAGTTTACAGGATTTAAGGGATAGCAGTGATAACCCAAGAATGGCAGAAGTAACAAATGCCATGATTGAATCTATAGAAGGCGGTAAGACTTTGGCGCAAGCCATGTCAGAATTTGAAGATGTTTTCGGGAAAATATTTACGAATCTTGTTAGAGCCGGAGAACAATCAGGTGAAATCAGTAAGGTTTTTGAAGAACTGGGGGCGAGCTTAAAGTTTCAGGATGAACAAGCTGCATTGACCAAAAAACTTTTAACTTATCCAGCATTTGTTGGTACTGTTGTTGGTGGTGTGGTTTTTTTCTAATGACCTATCTAGTTCCAGAACTATTACGTTTTGTAAAGACAATGGGTCAGGAATTACCTGTGCATACTAAAGTACTTATTGTTGTTTCAAATATTTTTGTTAATTATTGGTATATTCTTTTATTAGTACCAGTAATTATTTTTTTCAGTATATACATAGGTATTAAAACGAGCCCAGGGTTCCACTTAAAATATGATGAAGTTAAATTAAAAATACCGATAGTTGGCCCGATTTTAAAGAAAATAATATTGACCCGCCTCTGTAGTTTCTTTGCAATTATGTATTCATCAGGCATTACTATTATTGACTGTATACGAACAGGCGAGGAAATTGCCGGTAATAAATATATTGCTGAGTCTATGAAAGAAGTAGGACAACAAATAGCCGATGGTACAACTTTAAGTGACAGTTTCGAAAAAGCTGGAATGTTCCCGCCATTAGTATTAAGAATGATACGTGTAGGTGAGAGTACAGGTGCACTAGAGATTGCATTATCCAATATCAGTTATTTTTATACCCGTGATGTAAAAGAATCTATTGAACGCCTACAATCTATGATCGAACCTGCTATGACCATTGTTCTAGGTTCTATTATTGCCTGGGTTATGTTTTCTGTTTTAGGACCAATTTATGATCTCATTACCAAAGTCAAAATCTGATTTTTTCAACAGACGCGCTTTGTTTGTTGGGGCTGAGAAAATCTCTGTTTATCATTGGGAGAAAGGTGAGCTGGGAAGTTCTTATCTATTTGATGTGGATAGTGCAGGCCGTGAAAACTTTCAACGCTATTTAAAAGAATCAGATAATACACCAATAACAATTATCGTCGATGTTATAGAAGAAGAATTCCGCCAAGATACAATGCCGCATGTTTTTGGTGCGGATAGAACAGCTTTAATAAAAAGAAAACAATCACGTTTGTTTCGCGATGCCAGTTATGTTTACGTTGAAAATCAAGGGCGAGAAGAAGAGGGGCGTAAAGATGATAAGGTTTTATTTATTGCATTAACTAACGATGAAATAGTTAAGCCTTGGCTGGAGATGCTTGATGAACACAAAACTCCTTTAAAAGGTATTGTTTCCATTCCTTTATTGTTACAGTCGTACATTAAAACCTTACCTGAAATATCAGATCATGCTTTGATTGTGACAATGCAAAGTATTAGTGGTTTGCGACAAACTTTTTTCAAAATAAACAATTAAAAATTAGCCGTTTATCGAAATTGCCTCGATATGGTACTGAAGCTTATGCTCCAAAAATTGAATCTGAAATTGAAAAATTACAACGTTACTTAAATAGTTTGCGCTTAATTCCAACAGGAACTTCTCTTGATGTTTATGTTTTTGCAGATAAAAAAACGTTGGGTGAGCTAGAGGATAGAAAAGTATCTTTACCAATGGTTAAACATCATTATCTTGATGTTAATAAATTGCTCGCTTCCATACAGAATGATGCTACGCAAACAGTGCCCTTCAGTGATCAATTATTAATTGGTTATTCATTAAAGGATAAAATTAAAAATTGTTATGCATCTGCAAAAGAGATGCGTTATCTTAAAATGCGTACCATGCGTTATTCTATGAATATTGCAAGCATAGTTTTATTACTGGTCAGTGTTATCTATAGCGGCATAAATTTTATGGAAGGACTTTCTTACAAACAGGAAAGTGAATCCTCAAAGAGCAAAGCAAATTTTTATCAGGTCCGATATGATCTTGCCAGAGAACGACTACCAAAAACACCAGTAGAACCGGCGCAAGTTAAATTGGCTGTTGATGCGGTTACTACTCTTGAAGAATATAAGGCTACACCTTATGAAATGATGAGTTTTATAGGGAAAACATTGGAACAATACCCAGGGATTAAACTGGATAAAATGACTTGGAGTTTTAGTCTGGATCCTAATGAAGGTACAGAAGCAAAAGAAAGCACGCCGATAGATAATCGCCCGTCAGAGGATGAAAAACAAATTAAATTTTATCAAATTTCTAATTTTGACGCACATATTGAATCGTTTGATGGAAATTACAGAGAGGCAATATCAATGGTGACAGACTTTGCAGAAACTTTACGTAATCATGATGCGGCTTACTCCATTAGTATAGAGTCTTTTCCATTAGATATAAGTTCTAA
Source organism: Pseudomonadota bacterium (assembly GCA_038142205.1). GTDB lineage: Bacteria > Pseudomonadota > Gammaproteobacteria > Eutrophobiales > Eutrophobiaceae > UBA7359. The sequence continues at coordinate 2,422,245 of JAYQJO010000001.1, forward strand.
TGCAACATTACAAGGAAATACACAAGCTACAGCTAAAACAGCCTTGTTTTCATTAAGGGCTGTTATCGGTATAAATTAATGGAAAAGAAAGAAAGCGAAATAGATTGGAGTATACTTAAAGGTGCGCTTATTACCTTTAGTATTTGTCTTGTAGTAGCCGGAGGATTAGTTGGTGGGAGTTATTATTTCAATAGCGCTCTGGAAAAAGAATATAAGAGAAATAAAAGCTTATTTCAATCTATAAGTCGACGCTATTTGGATGTTGACCAAGAAGAAAAGGTTTTACGAGACAACTACCCTGAGTTTGTAAAGTTATATAATAAAGGCATCATAGGTCGAGAAAAAAGACTGAACTGGATTGAAACTTTAAGACAAGCAGGCGAGAAAGTTAAGCTACCTTCTCTGACATATTCTATAGAATCACAAGAAGAATATATTCCTGGCTTTAATGTTGACTACAATGGCTATACTCTTTTTCGTAGTGGTATGGAATTAAATCTCGGGCTTTCACATGAAGGTGATCTATTTAAATTAATCGATTATATAAATCACACTGCAGATGGAATTTATACATTGACTGAATGCACTTTCAGTATGCACGGTAAAGAAATTAAATTTGAAAAAGGCCAAGCAAACATTACAGCCTCATGTTTGCTATATTGGATAACAATTAATCTTGCTGGTGGTCAAAAAATAGAGATTGGATAAATAAATGTTTTTAATTAAAAGTATATTTTTTTTATTTGTGTTTACTTTCTCAAGTTTGGCCTTTGCGGATAATTTAGGCAGGCTATTTACTTCAGTGTCTGATCGACAAAAACTTGAAAGAGTAAAGCTAAAAAAAGATGAGCCTAAAAAAGTTGTAGCTGAGGAAGTTATTATCCCGGAAGAGGCTATACAAATAGAAACTGAAATAATAAAGCGCAACGAAGTTGCTTTAAAAGGAATAGTTCACAGGAGTGATGGTAAAAATACAGCATGGATAAATGAAAGTAATACTTTTGAGGGCGATCTTGATTCGCAGTACATACAAATTCCTAATGATAAAATTGATCCGGAAAAAGTAACCGTCATTATGCCGGATGATAGTACACACTTTGATTTAAAAGTCGGTGAATCCTTTGTTCCTGAACCGATAGAAAGGGAAGTTGTAAATACTGAATGAAAGCGAAATATTAAGTTTAGGAAAGCATGACTTTACAATCAGTGACTAATCGCAAGACTCAAAAAGGTGCGGCGTTATTAGCTTTTATCATGATTTTTATTGTCGCCAGTTCATATACATTAGTAAAAAAGTTAAATAATAGTACGGTTGAGCATGTTAAATCCGCTTCTAGTTTGAATGTTTTGAATAAAGCAAAAGCAGCGCTTATAGGTTACGCTGTTAACTATCCTTTGGATCACGCTGGTATTGGTCCTGGTCGACTACCTTGCCCCGATACAAACGATAATGGTTCTGCTGTAGGTAACTGTACAGGAGCGACAACAGGACGCTTACCATATAAAACTCTGGAACTTGAAGATTTACGTGATCAATCAGGCCAAAGGTTATGGTACCGAGTCTCTGATAACTATCGTTCATACACCGTAAATCCTCCTGTTGTTAATAGTGATACCGTCGGTAATTTTTCAGTTGATGGCAATGCTGATGTTGTTGCTGTCATATTCGCGCCTGGATCTCCTGTAGCCGCACAGAACAGAGCTAATGATCCATTAGATGTCGCTAATTTTCTGGAAGATGATAATGCAGATACTGATGATAGTTTTGTTACTACTGCTGCTGCAGAGTTTAATGATACTGTTGTTGCAATTACCCGTCAGGAATTGATGTCAGCTGTAGAAAAGAGAGTATTAGGCGATGTGACAGAAGCATTAACTAACTATCAAACAGCAAGTAATGCTTATCCATGGCTAAGCCCGTTTACAAATCCTGCTGCTTCAGCTTTCAGAGGAACAGCAGGGACAAGTCAAGGCGCTTTACCTTATCATTGGGCAGCTGATCCAGACTCTATTAACCAAGGTGGTGCTGTAGTCGGAAGAAATCCTTTTACTACAGATATTAATTTAGATTGGGCAATAGTTAATGCATCAACAACTAACCCAGGAACTACAAGGTATGGAACTGTCTCAGGTTATGACATATATGATGGTAGTATGGTTACTCCGGATATCAATTGCGTGGAAAATAGTACTTGTACTGATTCAAATTATGCCGGTTTATCTATTGCTACACCTATTACCTTTACAAATGCTAGTTGCACATGGTCTGACAGAAATGCTTTTCAGTGTACAGGTACTTATGTCAATACGATAGTTAACAACTTTCCAAGGCAATTATTGAATGTTGCTTCATTCTCGTTTGCAGCTGGGGCAGATCAATGGGTTTTTATATTGGGAAGTGGTGCAGTTGTTCGAGGTGAAGGAGGGCCTTATTGTTTCTGTTGGCAGACGGGTGTTCATACACAATATGCTTATACTGAAACAATTACTCGAACCTATACTATCAACCTTAATTATACAGATACTACAGCTGATGGAGCAGATATTAATTCGCCAACGAATATTAATATTCGTACGCGTGATCTCACGATTGATTCTAACGATGATGCCAATGCACTAAATGCAGGAAACTCTACAATAACAATTACAGTTGAAGATGATAGGCAAATTGTTACACCGCTTGATGGAGGAGGAACATATACAAACAATATTCCTACTTCAACACGTATATTAACAAATGATGCTGATACTACCGGCTCAATAACAGCGGCGGGATTAGTTTATGATCTTGATATTGATAATTCTGAATTGCCTGAGTGGTTTGTCGATGATGGATGGCATGAATTAATTTATCTTGCTTATGCGTCTGATGAGGTATTACCAGGAGATACAACAGCAGGACAAGACTGTAATTCTTTGGGTACATGTTTAAGTGTGAATATAAATGGTTCAACAAACAATTTAGTCCGTGCGGCTGCATTCTCTGCAGGAATTACTCTTGCAGGACAGAATAGAGCCGCAGTTCCAGATCAAGATGATTATTTTGATGATACGGAAAACATCTGATTCAGATGATGTTTTTCTAAAAAGCAGGGCAACAGCAACTTATAATGATCAAACTCGTATTATTTCGACCGCACCTTAGATTATGAAGAAGAATAATAAAAATTACGGTTTTACTCTTATCGAACTTGCAATAGTTTTGTTTATTCTGGGTTTATTGCTAAGTTCCTTTCTCACTCCGCTAGCAACTAGTCTAGAACAAAGAGATAGAGCAGAGACTACTGCTATGTTAGAGAAAATTAGGGAAAGCTTGATTGGCTATGCTCTAGTTCATGGCCATTTTCCTTGTCCTGACTGTACTGCAGCTGGAGGTAATTGTTCAGGTGGCGCGACCGTCAATGATGGTATAGAAGATGGTGTAAACGGTGGCGCGGGAGTAAGTCCAAGAGTTGCTGGAAATTTCAACTCATGTGCAGTGGTTGAGGGTAATTTGCCTTGGGCAACATTGGACGTACCAGAAAATGATGCTTGGGGAAATCGATTCATTTATCAGGTTACGGATGATTATGCTGATGATGTTGATGGGACAGCGGATTGCATGAATCCTGCTGTTGGTATTTCATTTTGTTTGGATTCTGCTCTAGATGATGGAAATATTGATATTAATGATGATAGTGGAAATACGGTAGCAGAAGACGTTCCCGTTATTGTTGTATCCGCTGGTAATAATAGCAATGTTGCTTTTGCTGATTTATCAGCTAATGAACAAGAGAATCAGGACAGTGATACTAATTTTGTATCAGGAGATTATATTCAAACGGTTGGCTCTGAGCTTGATGATCTTGTTATCTGGGTATCGCCTGCAACATTGATGTATCAAATGGTCAAAGCAGAACGATTACCTTAGTGGTTGTCATGTGAGGCTAATTCAAAACAAACCCATCCTATTAAAATACAAAGCAGTTATAAGTTATAATCAAATTTTTCTGCAAGACTCTTTGCTTGATACAAGCCAATGCCTAAACCATTATCAGAGTTAATTACATTGGATAATAGATCTTTGGCTATGCTTTCTGGAATCATGCTGCCGGAATCACAAACAGTGATGCTAATAATGTTTTCGTTGCAATAAAGAGTGATAGTGACATCTACGTTTGCTTCATTAATTTGTTTAACCTGAATATTCTCAAGTAAGTTATCAACAACACTATCAAATAGATCGACCGGAATAGTTGGATCGCCATGGCATTCATGTTGAAAATTTATTTTGTTATGAATATTTCTTTTTTGTAGATCATTCCACCAGTCTTTAAGATAAACTTCTTCTCTATCCTGATCTTGTGGTGTTTGTAGTTTATCCAGTGCCAATTGCAAACGTTGTGTTAAATTTGGCAGCTGTTTTTTTAAAATTTGTTGGGAAATATTAAAACTCGCATCACTTGAATCGTGAGTAACGATGCTTGTTATTGCCTGAAATGATTGAAGCAAATTTTTTATGTCATGTGTAATTCTTGCGCCAGTTTCATATATTGCTTTTAAATGAGTTTGTTGTGTTAATGTTTTCTCACGTATTTTTGCAATATAAAAGTTTTCAACCAATTGAACGAGTAATTTACAATGTACATGCAGTGCGCCGCCTATTGTGGTATTCGTATATATATCGATAGTAAGGTTATCAGTTTTAAATTGTGTATTATGCTTCGTTTCATCTCCAACCTTACCTTTTGAATCTATGCTCGCCCAGTGAATCCCGCTAACCCAGGATAATGTCAGCAGTTCATTAATTGCAATTTTCAAAAAATCTTCAGGTTCAGTTTTTTGTTGAGAAAAGCGTGATAATTCTGTTAACCATTGTTCAAGCGGCGTGCCTATATTAAGCATGTAACTTGACCAGAGTTGAGTAATACCATTAAACCTGGATTGTGAAGTGACCAGCCAGCTTATACAGATAATAAAACCACCGATTGCAATAGATGTTTGAGTCAATGCAGTAAAGTAGGTCGTCTCATTAATAAACATAATAAGCAAGCTACCTAGCGCGACTAGACTGGTTAACATAGAGGTGGTTATCGAATGAATAAAGTCCACCATTTGGACTTGTGGGACTGATTCGTTTCTGGAGAAAATAAAAATTAATAAAGGCAGTATAGGAAGCAATATATAAAATAAATGTATACTTTCAATATTAATATTTGCCAGCATTGGAACAATAGCAAAGAGCAATTGTAGTACCAGAAAACCCATCGCAATGATATATATCGTTCTCTCTTTCTTATCTAAAGTGACACGTCCGCCAATAAAGCCAATTAATAAAATTATCCAGGCAAACAATAACCAAAGATTTAGCCAGTAAGTTAAAGCAATAGTAAAAACAAAAAACAGTATGGTATTTTCAATACTAAGCTTTTCGTCACCACGCCATACGGGTTGCCATAATAGAAAAAGACCAAGATGACTAAGCATAAAAGAACGTGAAGCGATACTGCCAAAATCGATCCAGATGGCAAGATGGAGTAGCTCTAACATCATAGCAAGAGCAAAATGCTCTTGTTTCTGAATTAATTTCTTTATAAAAGTAGTCATGGATAAGCTTATGATGTTAGTCTTTTCATTATTTTAACCGAGATGAACGCTGCTCGGGTATGTTTTTTTAAATAGATATCACCTCAATGAATCGTAATATATTATTTGCTATCGCTAAATTTTCTATCTGGGAAGCGGTTAGAGATAGGTTCCTGATTTTTATCATCTCAGGCGTTTTAGTTTTTTTCCTTATTTCTTTTTTTGTCGGTGAACTTGCCATATCGGAAGGCATTCAGATGCAGGTGGCAATTCTGGCATTTTCATTACGTTTATTTTGTGTTTTTACTGTTGGGTTGTTCGTTATAACTAGCATGGTAAGGGAATTTAATGATAAAGGGTTTGAGCTGATACTGTCTCACCCTGTTCCTCGCTCAACCTACTATTTGGGCAAGCTCACTGGCTTTTCTGTTGTTGCATTATTGTTGTCATTAATTTGTGTCGTTTGTTTATCTGTTTATGCGCCTATAGACCTGTCTTTCTTCTGGTCTTTATCTTTATTTTGTGAACTATTGATTATTATTGCTTTTAGTTTGCTTTCTTTGTTTTCTTTTAACAGTATTACGATTTCATTCAGTATGGTGATGGCTTTTTATTTTTTATCACGTTCGATGGAAGTCATTCAGTTAATGGGCAATTCACCTATTCTTGAATCGAATGCATTAAGTCATAAATTAATTAATTATTTAATTGATTTTATTGCTTACGTCATTCCTGATCTATATAAATTTACCCAGACAGACTGGGTCGTCTATGTTTCTGATATGAAACCTGAACTGTTTACCGTTATAGGTCAAACCGTAATTTATGTTGTGCTTTTATCCAGTGTCGCCCTGTTTGATTTATACAGAAAAGAATTATAAAGAGTATCTTTATGAGAACTGTCTTCGCACAAAACAGAGAAGTATCTTTTGTGCCAAAAAGTATAAAGCTAATTTTATTAATCAGTTTGTGTTTTCAAATATTGTGGCATTATTATTTTACTGAAATCGAAGCAAACAAAAGCAAACTTCCTATCGCAACAAAGCCAGCCTATATAAAACTTGTTAGTTTTGATGATGCAATAACCGCTTCAAAATTAACAATGTTGTGGCTACAGGCTTTTGATAATCAGCCGGGTATTAGTCTTTCTTTAATAGAATTAAACTATGACAGAGTTATTGACTGGCTTGATTTAATATTAAAGCTGGATAATAAAACACAATATCCGCTATTGGCTGCAATACGGTTTTATGCGGAAGTACCAGATGAAGAAAAACAACGAAAAATGATTCGTTTTGTCTCTAAAAAATTTATAGAGAAACCTGATGAACGTTGGGCTTCAATGGCGCATGCTGTGTATATGGCCAAGCACAGGCTTAATGATATTGATTTGGCATTAAATTGTGCAAAACTAATTCGTCAATACGCAAAAGGGGACAATGTCCCTTACTGGGCAAAGCAAATGGAAATTTTTATCCTCGAAGACATGGGGGAGCTGGAAAGCGCGAAGGTCTTGATTGGCGGGCTATTGGAAAGTGGTGAGTTAAATGATGCGAATCAAAGACGGTTTCTGGGGCAGAGACTTGAAGAAATTAAACAACGACAAACAGAGTAATAGTTATTAACCTTGATCTTCCATAATTTTCATTACCATTGCTTTATAATATTTATCTGCTTTGTCATTCTCATACAGTTTAATAAATAAACGACTAGCATTCTTGTACTTCTTCTCATAATAAAGAGCGATTGCTTCATTGTGTAGAATCAGTTTTTCTTTTAATTTTGCATCGACTTCATTATCTTTACATAAAGGTTGAAAAATTCTAGTTAATTGCTTTTTACCTTTAACTTTAACTTGATCCAATTCTCGGCAACATATACCGTCAAGCTCTTTATATGTATGTTCGCTAATAATGATTGGAACGCGATATATTCTAGTTAGTCCCTCTATACGCGAAGCAAGATTAACTGCATCACCAATGGCGGTATAAGTCATTCGATATTTTGATCCCATATTGCCAACATTGGCTTGACCGGTATTAATGCCCATTCCCATTTTGGGGCCTGGCCAGCCACGCGATATAAACTGTTTTTCCAGTTCCTTAATCGCAATATCCATTTCCAATGCGGCTTCAACAGAACGTTGAGCGTGTGCTTCCTGTTTAGTCGGCGCATTCCAAAAAGCCATGATTGCATCGCCAATATACTTATCTATAGTCGCGCCATGTTTGAATAAAATTTCAGACATGGAAGTGAAGTATTCATTGAGTAATTTATTTAATTGCTTTGGGTTTAATTGCTCTGAAATACTGGTAAAGCTAAGCAAATCACAAAAGAATACCGTTAATGTACGCGATTCTCCTTCTAAAGAGAGTTCTTTAGAACTTCGGCTTAATTCATTAACAAGGTGAGGTGGAATATATTGGCCGAATGAATCTATTAACTTTTGTTTTGAATGTATCTCAATAACATAACTAATTAGTACATTAACGATATAAATAACCAGAATAGTCAGAAAACAATACTCAATAGGAATCAATCCAATATTTGCACTGAAAGAAGCAAAAACAAAAGTGATTAATAGTAATACAAGTGTTAATAAGAAGGCTTTTAATAGTGCGAGGAATGGTAATGAAAAAGTGAGTAATAAACCGGAGGCGACTAATAAATTAAACTCTTTCGTTAAAAATATATAGTTTAAAGCGAGATTATATTTTCCACTATGATCAAATAATTTGCTATTGATGCTGAAAATGGGATTTTGACTGATTGTAATTTCAATTATGCCTAATGAACCACAAAGAAAAATGAAAAAAACAGTAAAAATAATCGATGTTTTTATTAGAACAATTTTAGGTAATTCAGCCATATAAATTTGAGATTTCGGGAAAACTGCTAATAACGGACTCATCTTTCTGACTGATTATTCATCTAAATAGTTTTTATGCAAAGTTATCATATAGAAATCCATGATTATAGAGATAGATGATTACACGTTGTTGAAATATCGTCACTATTGTTGAAAAGTCATCATTTTATTAATAAATAACATGAGCTGTGTGTAAATAATTATATATAAATCAAATAGATATATGTTTGGCACAATCCCTGCTAATACTTAAAGCAGGAGTTTTAATAAGCTTTCATAAAGAAGGGGCAAAAAATGAACATTAAGAAACAAAAAGGTTTTACTTTAGTCGAGATTGCTATTGTATTGGTTATTATCGGCTTATTACTAGGTGGTATTTTGAAAGGTCAGGAATTAATTAACAGTGCGCGAGTTCGTAATCTGGCAGATCAGAACTCAGGTATTCAAGCGGCTTATTACGGTTTTATTGATCGCTATCGTCAAGTGCCTGGAGATTGGTTAAATACCAGTGCTTCACAAGCTATAGGTGTCACTGTGAATTTACCAACAGCTGTTGCAGGTATTACAGGTAATGGTCGCGTCGATAATACACTTATTGAGGCATCTGCCGTTTGGGAGCAACTTGCCAAATCTAACTTTTTAGGTGGAGGTTACACACCTGCTGCCGCTGCTCCTGCAAGTGCTGCAGCGTATGTGACAGATCAAGTTGGTCCAGTTAATGCTTTTAATGGACCATTAGTACTAAGTCGAAATCAAGGTTTTACTGGTACAAATGCTGATCGTCTGAATTTACATATGGGGCCAAATATACCTGTCTCTATCGCGCGTGAACTTGACGTGAAAGTAGATGATGGGTTGCCAAATACGGGTGTATTGAGGCTCACTAATAGTGATACCTCTTCTACTACTTTTGATGGCGCAGCCGGTAGTACAGCAGCAGGTGAAATATTTGCGGGGCAGTCGTCTACATGTTCTACTGATTCAGGAAGCAACGCAGCTGGAACTACTGATGGTGATCCAGCAGATAATACCGATATTTATGATATCTTTGACGATGCGCAAAACTGCGGTCAGGTATTTTTGTATTAAGTATTAATTGTTCAAAATATATCTTTATTAATGCCCGCTTATGCGGGCATTTTTTATCTACATGGATTGAGTGTACTTCGCGATAGACAGGAAGGTCGAAACGATGGTTTTGGCTAGTGTTAAGTATTGGCAAAACGCGCAGTAAAAGCGATATCAATGACAAATAAATAGAAAGTTAATAATGAAATAACATGACAGAGCTTGCACTTAAAATCGAACAACTAAACCAACATTACGGGAAACAAACGGTACTTAGCAATATTAATTTATCTATTAAGCAAGGTGAGTACATAGGTTTAGTCGGTGTTAACGGTGCTGGCAAAACAACGCTTATAAAATCGATTCTAGATTTTATTTCAATAAAATCGGGCAAGATTGAAATCTTTGGACAAACTCATCGAGAAACATTATCACGTCAATCACTGTCTTTTCTTCCAGAAAAGTTTTTGCCCCTTATTATTTAACCGGAAAAGATTTTTTAAATTACATGGCTGAGTTAAATGATGTTGAACTCAGTCAAAAAAGCATTGAGAAAACTTTTAATGTTTTAGATTTAGAACTATCGGCGTTAAAAAAATCAGTTCGACAATATTCAAAAGGTATGGCGCAAAAACTAGGTTTGGCCTCCTGTTTTTTAAGCGAAAAACCCATGTTATTGTTTGATGAACCTATGAGTGGACTGGATCCAAAAGCACGTGCTTATTTAAAGCGACATTTGATTAGCTTAAAAGAAGTTAAGCAAACCTTTTTTTTTAGTACTCATTTGTTAGCAGATGTTGAAAGTATTTGTGACCGTATTATTGTTCTGCATAATGGACAGATTTGTTTTAATGGTTCACCGGCCGCGTGTTGTAAAGAGTTTCAAACTGAAAAGCTTGAAGATGCTTATTTAAGATGTATTGGCGTCGAAGATTAATACAACGATTTACTATTATTTGTCATATAATTTTAGTTAATAACGCTTGGATTAGAAATTATGAGAATAAGTTTTATATTTATACTATTCATAAGCTCATTTGTGCTTGAAGCGCGAATGTATCAATGGGTAGAGCCTGGTGTTGATACAACTCAATTATCAGGAAAACCACCTGCCTGGTATCGAAGTACTGCTGGAGGACCGAGAATTTTTGTATTTGAGAATGGTCGCCTTATAGATGATACTGGCATCGAAGTGTCTGATGAAGTGCGTCAACGAATGAGGCAAGAGGCTTTTATTCTTGCAGAAGAAGATAGGCAGAAGGCAAAAGAGAAAATTGTCAAAGCTAATGAAATGAAGCAAAAGTTTCAGAAAGAAGATTCGAAGGAGACAGAGTCTACCGTCGAGGATGAACAGGATCTTCCAGAACTATCAACGGATACTTTATTTGCAAAAGAAGAGAAAAACGAAAATCAAAGTAGTGATAGCGATGTAGATATAGAACAATTACGTAAAATAATAGCGGATTGGGAAGCTTCTCAATCTGAAAGTGCGAGAAAAGCGTTAGAGTAAGTATCTAGAAAAAGGATTTTATTGTTTGTAACAGTCCAGTTTTTTGATTTTTTACCAAATCCTGCATTGAGATTAATGCTGTATTACGCGGGTTAATCTGTAAACCTATTTCAATATAGGTTTTTGTTTTTTCAATTTCATTATTAGCAAAAGATCGTTCAGCAAGAATCACGTAATGATCTGCAATTGCCAGTATACCTTCATAAGCAGCACGATTATCTGGCTGTAATTCCAGTAAACGTGAATAATAATAGTAGGCATTATCTTTCGGTGGATAAGTTAGTTTGTATTCATCCAGGCTTTGTTTACCTAACCAAGCGAGCGCTTGAGTGACTTGTTCCGAAGGGGGGGTGTCCGGTTTAGAAACGGGAGTAGCAGTATTTTCCTCCACTTTACTTTCAGGAGTCGTTGCCGTTATTTCTTTCTGGCTTACTTTCTCTGTTTGAATCGTCTCTAATGTTTGTTGTGCTAAGTTTTTACCTGGATCAATGGTAGTTATTGGCAGGACACTGTTCGTTGATACTTTGGTTATCTGGTTGTCAGAGCTTTTCAGTTTGATCTCTACGAACTGTAAGCCAAAGAAAAAAATGGATGACAGTATTAATAGTACGACGAGGGCAATACTTATTTTCTTTTTGCTTTGTTTTGATTCTTCCTTAGCGGGTACATGACCCGTTATATCAAAGTCAGGAATTAATTCTTCTTCGCTGGTATTTTCCAGTGCCTGAAGTTTAGTGATACTTTTTAGCATCTCTTGTGCATTGCCAAATCGATCATCAAGGTTCTTCGCCATCATGCGATCAAGTAACGACTGATAGATCGACAGTTTCTCTGGTAGTGTTGGTACGGCCGAAGTTTTATGCTGAATAACAATGTCGATGACTGAATCGGAATGATAGGGTTTATAGCCTGTTAACATTTCATAAAAAATACAGCCGAGACTGTATATGTCAGAACGACCGTCAACGCTTTTGCCATCAGCTTGTTCCGGGCTCACATAATTTGGGCTGCCAAGAAAAATACCGGTAGAGGTCAAGTCTTTATCAAAGTCAGTTTGCTTTGCAATACCAAAATCCGTTAGTAGAGGTGTTCCATCTTCCCGAAAAAGAATATTCGCCGGTTTCACATCTCGATGAATCACATTATGAGAATGCGCGCTATCCAGTGCTGTGCCTATTTTTGCAATAATATCCAGCGCTGTTTTTGGCGTTACATGTGATTCCATGCGTTTCTTTAAATCGCCGCCTTGCACATACTCCATTGAGATATAAAGATCTTCGCCAGCAAGGCCGATATCGTAAATCGTAACAATATTTGGGTGGTGTAATGATGCAACAATACGGCCTTCATCCATAAAACGTTGAGCCATTTCTTCTGAAGCCGTTCGTTGAACCTTGTCCATGATTTTCAGGACGACAGAACGGTGAAGCGACTCTTGGACAGCAAGGTATACTGTCGCCATACCACCCTTACCGATCTCTTTTTCTATTCTATAACCTGGTATTTCCATGTTATTGATTTTTATAATTTTTGCTTTGCACTTTATCCACAAATAGTTGTTTTATTGGGATACGCTGATTTTGTCAATATATAACAGTGTATCCGATAGAGAATTTAAAAAATATAGTGATTTTACAGATAGATACCCACAACGTTAGTTTTGTTTAAATGTAATAGTTGACGAGTGTATTAGTCGTGGCATTATGTATTTAATGGAATATTCAGGGAAGTTTAGTAACTAAATTATATTAATGGATAAAATCTTGTAGGCGAGGCATTAAATGAGTGAGCAGTTAAACGAAATTCAGGAAAGGCGTACTGGTAGTCAGGATCTGATTGAGCACATGCTCAAAGAACGTAATCAATTGTTAACATTGCTATTACAGGTTTCATCAGACAGTTCTCATCATGAATCAGAGCAACTCATTGCGGATTTGGAAGAATTTATGCAGGTTCTGGTTGACTATATTGCTGCCGGTCATTTTGGTCTGTATGGGCGTATTGCTGAAGGTAAAGAGCGCCGTAAAGCAATTTCAAAACTGGCAATAGAAATCTATCCGCGTATTGAGCAGTCGACACAAATTGCACTGGCATTTGATGAAAAATACAATCCTGATAATGAAGAACGGAAGTTGGAGGAATTCCCTCAGGATGTATCAAAGCTGGGGGAAGAATTAACAACGCGAATTGAACTTGAAGATCAGCTCATTCAATTAATACTTGAGTCCAAGGCCTAGTCTTTAGCCGCTTTTAGCTTGGCTTGAATGTAATCTGAATGTGAAATATAAAGTAAATCAGCCACCTTTCTAATGTAATACTCTTCATACTTGTCAATAACCGAGTCAGCATAGGCAACATGCCAAAGGTTTTTAATAACGTTAATTTTATCTGGTATAGAAAAAGACTCGTTTAATAATCTCGTAAATTCATGTAAAGAAACAGCATGGTTGACTTCCTCTTCGGCCAAGCTAATCAATTCATCAATTTCCTTCTGTTGCAAATCGAAACACTTTCCTAGTAGTTCTTTTATAATTCTGCGTTCTTCATCGTGAATGTGATCATCAGCCAGGCTGATTTCAATCATTAGTACAGCACTTGCCAGTTCGACAGTGTGCTTGTTTTTTGTTTGCTCTTTATCAGCCGATAACAGGTCTTCAAAAAGATTTTTAATCGTCTTAATCATACTTATCTTTGGAATAACGAATAGTTGTAAAGTGTATTATCATATCAGAATCAGCTAACGTAAATGAGTATGAGTAAATTAAAGAATGAGAATACCGCGACTTTACATCGACTTACCTCTTTCAGCGGGGCAGCTTGTTTTATTACCGAAAGACAAAGCGCACTATATATCTCATGTGTTAAGAATGAAAACAGGCGCTGCAATTAAATTATTCAATAATACTGGCTATGAATTTGATGCAGTTATTGTTGCGTTAAGCAAAAAAAATGCTGAATTAGAAATAAAGGAAAAATATCAATGCAATAATGAATCACACTTGGAAGTGACTTTATGTTTAGCAGTTTCTCGTGGTCAACATATGGACTACTCTGTTCAAAAAGCCGTTGAACTCGGGGTCAATACAATTGTTCCCGTTGTCTCAGCATTTAGTAATGTAAAATTACAAGCTGATCGTTTGCAAAATAAAATGACACATTGGTTAAATATCATAATCAGTGCTGCAGAACAGTGTGGCAGAACTCGACTACCTGAATTAGCTAGTCCTGTTTCATTTAGTGATTGCCTGCTGTTAAATATTCCTGATCCCTTGTTAATATTGCAGCCTGAAAGCAAACAAACTATGCAATTAGTCACGCTAAAAAATAATAAACTCAGTATGCTAATTGGACCGGAAGGAGGTTTTAGCGAAAGTGAGATACAAGAAGCATGTAACAAAGGATCTATTTCAATTAATATGGGGCCAAGAATATTGCGAACAGAAACAGCAGTAGCCACAGCGCTCAGTAACGCACAACAACTATGGGGAGACTTGAAATAGGACTAATAAACACTATATTTATAACTCGCCATAAAATAAATAAGCCAATAGAAAATGAAAGAAATAGCGAAGGTTCCTCACCTTACAACAGCTTTAACCGGGCCATTTCAAAACCTTGAACGTTTGATGCTTGATAATCAAGCCACAATAGAAACTTGGTTCAGAAATGAATGGCGTGAAACTCATGTCCCGTTTTATGCTTCGGTAGACTTACGCAACGCCGGTTATAAAATTGCACCGGTTGATACTAATTTGTTTCCTGCTGGTTTCAATAATCTTAATCCGGCCTTTGAAGCGCTTTGTATTCAGGCTATACAAATGGCTGTAGAGCATATAAATCAGCCGATTGATAAAATTCTAATTGTTCCTGAAAACCACACGCGGAATTTATTTTATTTAGAAAATATTGCCTGTCTTCAATCAATGATTGAAAAAGCAGGGTTTGAAACACGAATCGGTAGTTTAATGCCAGAGCTTGAAAGTCCGATGGAGATAGATCTGGAGTCTTCAAAAACAGTTGTCCTGGAGCCTGTATCCCGTGATGGTGATCGGGTTGTTACTGACAATTTTAATCCGGATCTGGTTCTATTGAATAACGATCTGGCCAGTGGTGTTCCTGATATATTAAATAATATAGAACAGCCGATTACGCCACCTATGAGTCTAGGCTGGTCAACGCGTTTAAAGTCAAATCACTTTGGTTTTTACCAACGAGTTACCCAGGAGTTTGCCAGCTTGATTAATATTGATCCCTGGTTAATTGATCCGATGTTTCGTAATTGTGGTCAGGTTGATTTCATGAAACGAGACGGTGTGGAATGTTTAACAAAAAATATTGAATCATTATTAGCTGCGATTAAACAGAAGTACATAGAACATGATGTCGAAAGTGAACCGTTTGTTATGGTTAAAGCTCATGCGGGTACTTATGGTATGGGCGTTATGACGATTAAAAGCCCGGACGAAATTGTTGAGTTGAATCGTAAAGAAAGAACCAAAATGGCAACAACCAAAGAAGGACAAAAAGTCACTCAAGTGATTATTCAGGAAGGCGTTTATACACATGAGACCTGGGGGGAAGGTGATACGGCGGCAGAACCTGTGGTTTATATGCTGGATCATCAGGTCGTCGGCGGTTTTTATCGTGTTCATGACAAAGGTTCAGCTATCCAGAATTTAAACGCGCCCGGTATGCGTTTTGAACAGTTAGCATTTGATGATTCTTGTATCTTACCTGATCCACAGCAGGATACGGATTGTCATCAGAATCGTTTTTATACTTACGGCGTTATAGCAAGATTGGCCTTGCTTGCGGCAGCACGCGAAATAGCTAGTGTGACTTAAGTGCTTTTTTTACTTCGGCAAGATGTCGTCGGCTGATAGCGAGTTCAACGGGCATATCGGAGATTTTAATGACATGTTGCCCATCGCTGGTTTTACTCAAACTATTAACGTGATTAATCGCAACCAATGCATTGCGATGAATACGAATGAAGTCTTTTGAGAATTCGGCTTCAAGCGATGTCAGTGATTCATCAAGTAATAATTCGCCTCCCGGCCAAGCAGCAGATACGTATTTTTGATCTGCTTTAAAAAAATAAATACTTTCTATGGGGACTAATTGTAAACTTCCTTGAATCATTGCACTGAGATGAGTGCGTGCTGAAGCGTTCTCTTCCTCTTTATGTATTGACGTTAATTGAGCTTGGTTTACAACGGTTGCTCTTTCTACTGCTGTATTAAGTCGTTCTTTTCTTATTGGTTTTAATAAATAATCAACCGCATTTGCATCAAATGCGCTAATCGCATGATCCTGATAAGCGGTGGTGAAGATTACGGCAGGTTTTTTTTCTTCCAGTTGTAGAACGTGATTTGCAACCTCAAGTCCGTCCATCCCCGGCATGCGAATGTCCAGTAATACGATATCAGGATGAAATTCATTAATTTTCTCCAGTGCTTCCATGCCGTTCGAAGCCTCAAACGTAATAACGTCAGGGTAGAGCTCAACAGTCAGATCATGCAGTCTTTCCCGCGCTAATAGTTCATCATCAACGATCAAAATTTTCATAATGTTTTATAAGGCAGAGATAACTCAACAGAGTACTGATTATTGATAGTATTAATTATTAAAGTGCTTTTATCGCCAAATAACGCATTTAGTCTTTGGCGAATATTTTCCTGTGCGTGCTTATTACCTTTATGATTATCTTCAATCTCTGCTGTTGGAACGGGGTTAGTGAATTTAATCCTGAGTTCGTTATTTACTAATTCCCCTTCAATCTTAATAGTGCCGCCTTCTGCCAATCGTTCAATACCATGATAAATCGCATTCTCTAATAATGGTTGAAGGCTTAGTGGAGGTAATAGCGCATCTTCTGGCAGTGCGTCAATATCCCAGGTAACTATTAGTCTACTACCAAGACGATGTGTCTCTATACGTAAATAATGTTGACATAATTTCCATTCTTCCGAAATCTTATACAGTTCTGTCGGTTCTAGTAAACTGGCACGAAATAAATCAGCCAAGTCTTCAACGGACTGCTCGGCCAGTTCCGGTGACTTACGTGTCAGACTGGCAATGGTATTCATACAATTAAACAAGAAATGGGGGCGTATTCTTGATTGTAATGCTTGGTAACGAGACGTTGCCGTTGCTTCAATGTTCTTTCGCCATTGATGTTGCACATACAGATAACGTAATACAACCGCACCGACGATTGCAGCAATACCCATCGAGCGTAACAGAAACAAAAGATGTAAATCACGCGTAGGTATGATGTTGTTTGGGTAAACGTATAATGACCACCAGCCCAGTTCAGAAATAATAAATGAAACTAACAGGATGGTTAGATAACTAATGGTTGCTGCTTTTTTTTCAGAGAGATTGGCAAAGTAGCGCCTGAGAACACAAAGCAGCCCGACGCAACTCAGGGAAACCCACTGGACAAAGAGTGAGTTCATTGCCAGATCAAATAGAATATCTCTCGAATAGATCGGTAGTGCCAGTGATAATACAATCGCTAGCAGTTCGGCACTGAGAACAACAGCAAATATGACTTCAGCACTGCAAAAATTTGGCAGAAAGCTGATATTGTCGTGTTTATTTAATTTTGCCATCTAAAACCGCCGAATTACGTTTATACTTATCGATTGTAAAAACTAAAACATTGAATTATGACTTCAGAACACACAGAAAAACCGTGGGGCGGAAGATTTTCAGCGCCAACCGATGAGTTTGTCGAAATATTCACGGAATCGGTCTCCTATGATCAACGTTTAGCACATTATGACATTATGGGCTCAATAGCTCACGTCCGTATGTTGGCGAAAGTGAATGTCATCACGCAACAGGAAAGCGAACAGATTATTCAGGGACTGAAAAAATTGAATCGCTTATTAATGCCAATCAATTCCAATGGTCAACGACGTTGGAAGACGTACACATGAATATTGAAACGGCGTTGGTAAAAGAAATTGGTGATGTCGGCAAGAAATTACATACCGGTCGTTCAAGAAATGATCAAGTAGCTACGGATATTCGCTTGTATCTGCGTGATGAAATAGATGAGATCTGTGAGAAGTTAAATGAAGCACTGAAAGCTTTATTAACATTGGCGGCTGAACAAGCAGATACCATCATGCCCGGGTTTACACATATGCAATCGGCACAACCAGTGACATTTGGCCATCACTTATTGGCCTGGGCAGAAATGCTATTGCGTGACAAAGCGAGGCTACAGGACTGTCGAAAAAGATTAAACCTGTTACCGCTTGGTTCGGCTGCATTAGCAGGAACCAGTTATCCAATTGATAGGGAGTTTGTCGCTGAGCAATTGGGTTTTGATGGTGTCACGCAAAATTCACTGGATTCGGTCAGTGACAGAGATTTTGCTATTGAATTCTCTGCTGCGGCTAGCCTGATTATGATGCATTTATCGCGTTTTTCAGAAGAATTAGTGTTGTGGATGTCACAGGCGAATAGCTTTATCGATATGGGCGATGCTTGGTGTACCGGCTCGTCAATTATGCCGCAAAAGAAGAATCCGGATATTCCTGAGTTAGTCCGAGGTAAAACAGGTCGTGTTTATGGTGATTTAATGGCATTACTGACGTTAATGAAAGGCCAGCCTTTAGCGTATAACCGTGATAATCAAGAAGACAAGGAAAGCTTGTTTGATGCGATTGATACGGTAAAAATGTGTTTAATTGCTTATGTTGGTTTAATTCCTACTATTACCGTTAACAAAGAAGCAATGTATCAAATGGCTGCGTCCGGCTTCGCCACGGCAACCGATCTGGCGGATTATTTAGTGGTTAATGGGCTGGCATTTAGAGATGCACATGAAGTCGTGGGTAAAACTGTACATTTCGCCATTCAGCAAAGCAAAGCTTTGGCTGAACTTACCTTACCTGAACTGCAACAATTCAGTGATGTCATCAAGGATGATGTCTTTGCTGTATTGGAACTGGAAGGCTCTGTCGCTGCGCGAAATCATGTCGGTGGTACTGCTCCCGAACAGGTTAAACTTGCGATTAAACGTCTCGAAAAAATAGTTAATGAATGATTTGGAAACTAGATAAATGAAACTACTGCTGAAAATATTATTTGCATCGGGTTTGATGGTTGTGCTGGCTGTTGCTGCACTCGTTCTTACATTGGTCTATATCGATCCTAATGATTATAAAGAGTCGATTGCGAATAAAATAAAGGAAGAAACAGGGCGCGATATTCAGATAGAAGGTGACATTAATTTAAGTTATTACCCCTGGTTGGGGCTGGATATTGCTGGCATTACGGTGGGAAATGCAAAAGGTTTTGCTGATAAACCTTTTTTGAAAACGAAAACCGTAAATGCCAGAGTTAAATTGTTACCTTTACTGCGAAAAGAAGTAGAAATGGATACTTTTGTTTTACATGGCGCGACAATTAATCTGGCAAAAAACGAACAAGGTGTGACGAACTGGGATGACCTGGTTAAACCAGATGATGGTGCTGAAAAAAGCAGTCAGCCTTCACCTCTAGCTGCGTTGGTCCTGGGCGGTATTGATATTAAAGATGCGAATATTCACTGGCATGATATGCAGCAAAAAGTTGAATATAAAATTACTGATGCAAATATTGGTACTGGTGAATTAAAACTGGGTGAGCCCATTGATATAACAGCGTCATTAAATGCCTCTGCATCAAGACCTGCTCTGTCGTCTACCATTCAGTTTAATGGCACGGTTGCCTATGCAGATGGTGGTGATGTGCTGACATTAAAACCGATGTTGTTGGAAGCAAATGTAAAGGGAAAGGAAATTCCTGGTGGAAAGGCTGTTATAAAATTAAGTTCGGAAATTAATGTTGATGTTAATAAAGAAACGGCGCAAATCAAAGATTTAGCGTTTAGTGCATTCGATACTGAAATTAAAGGTCAGATTGACGCAGCTGAGATACTGTCAGGTAAACCACAGCTGAACGGCAGTATTGTTGTTGCAGGAAAAGACCTGCCGCAATTGTTCAAAATTCTTGAAATAGAACCGCTTGCCAGCGAGTTGGCAAAAATGTCAGATAAGACATTTAATGTGAATACGGCATTCAATGCTGATATGAACAGGAATGATATTGATATATCGAAACTGGATGTCAGTGTCTTAGGTAATAAAATTAGCGCAGAGATTACTGCTCGTAATGTAAAGTCAGATACACCTGCTGTTAAAGGAAAGTTAAAAGCGAGTGGTTCGGATCTGCCGACATTGATTAAAATTGCAGTGCAGTTTGCCGGTGGTGGTACACAAGATTTAAAAACGTTGTCGAAACAATTGAGTGCTGCCCCGAAAGGGTTTGATATAACAACTGACTTTGATGCAGATTTAAAAAGCGGTGCAGTTGATATTCCAAGCTTATCAATTAAGGCATTAGGTTTGACGACAACAGCTAAGCTGAATGCCAAACAGGTCAGCAGTGACACACCCTCAATTAGCGGTGAGTTAAATGCAGGCGGAGCCGACTTGCCTTTATTGATACAAATCGCAAGCGCCTTTCTACCGAAAGGCAGTGGTTTGCCTGTGCTTGCTAACGATCTTGGCAAGATAAAAGATAAAAAATTTAATATTGAAACAAAATTTAATGCCGACATGAAATCAGGCAAGGTAGATCTGCCTTCGCTTGCAGCACAAGCGCTGGGTTTTACTATCAGCGGAAACCTAAAAGGTGATAACGTACAAAAAAGCAGTGGCAATATGAGTGGTCAGTTTTCTGTTACGAGCAAAACACCTAAGCCATTATTAAGAGCGGTAGGGCAAGCTGATCTTGCGGAGGTATTAAAAACAATCGATCTTAAAACCGGGATCAATGGTAATGCGACTAACTTAAGCTTAAAGCCATTTGCGCTAGATGTCGTTTTTTCCGGTAAGCAAATACCTAATTCACCTGTGAATCTGTCAGTAAAAGCGGATTCAAATATTAATCTGGAAAAAGAAATCTTCGAACTCAGTGGTTTAAAGGTTTCTGGTCTTGGATTAGATCTAAAAGGTGCCATCAAAGCAACAAATTTCAAAACCGAACCGTCATTATCGGGTGATATAGCATTAGCACCGTTTGATTTAAGGCAATTTATGAAGTCATTAAATCAGGAAGTACCCGTTACTGCCGATCCAAAAGTATTAAAACGTGTTGCACTATCCAGTTCATTCAGTGGTACGGGCGCGACTCTTAATCTAAAAGGGCTCAAAGCAGAATTAGATGATACAAAACTACAAGGTGATATCAATATTAAAAATATATCGCCTTTAGATCTTGAGTTTGGTTTAGGTGTCGATAAATTAAATGCAGATCGTTATTTGCCGCCTGCGTCTGATAATAAGAAAACAAAAGCAGCAACACCTGAAACAGTGGCCGCCGGTGTTGCAACAGAGATTCCTGTCGAGACCTTACGTGCGATCAAGATAAAAGGTGACTTTGTTATGGGTGAGTTTGTTATCTCAAACGCAAAACTTACCGATATGGAATTAAGTATTCGAGCAGATCAAGGTGATATTAAATTAAACCCAATTGCCGCCAAGCTTTATGAGGGCGCTTACGTTGGTGATATTACGCTTGATGCTAAAGGAAAAGATCCAAAGTTAACTATTAATACCAGCCTTACTGGTGTACAGACTGAACCCTTGTTAACTGATGTGACGGGTAAAGCAGACTTATTAGGCGAAGCCAATATTAAAATGGCATTAACATCATCCGGTGCTGATACGAATGTATTAAAGGGAAGATTATCGGGTACGGGAGATATAGCGTTCAATGATGGTGTGTTTAAAGGAGTGGATATTGGTAAGACATTACGACAGCTTGAAGTAATGATTGAGTCCAAGCGCTTCAGTGGATTTAACACAAAGGGCGATACAGTCTTTAGTGCATTAACAGCTACTCTGAATATTAAAAATGGTGTTGTAGATAACGATGATTTTTTAATGGCAGCATCCGGGTTTAAAGTTACAGGTAGAGGAATGCTTATTAATCTTAATGATGAGACGTGGAAATACGATTTAAAAGCTGAAGCAGATTCAAGCAGTGTTACGTCGGGTGATCAACGATACAATATTGGGGGTTATAGCCTACCGATTAAATGCCGAGGTAAGATTGTCGATAAAAAATGTATACCTGATGCAGGAGAGATTGCTAAGGAATTACTGAAAGGCGTTGTGCAAGACAAAGTGCAAGATGCGATTGGTGATAAACTAGATAAGTTAGGTATAAAGATCCCCGGGTTAAAGAAAGAAGCTCCAGCTGCTCAACAACAAGTGGCACCAGCACAAGAACAACAAAAAGCAACGGAAGCTGTTCCTGAAAAACAAGAAGAAGTGGTGCCTGCCGATCCTGTTGATGAGTTAATAAATAAAGGTGCTAAAAAGTTATTTGATAAATTATTTTAATCGTTAGTCGTTGTGGCTGGTAAACAATTTTCAGCGGGGCTGTTAAGCTGGTTTAAACAATCGGGACGGCATGACTTGCCTTGGCAAGAAAATCAAACACCCTATCGGGTCTGGGTTTCTGAGATCATGTTGCAACAAACACAGGTTGCTACCGTTATTCCTTACTTCGAACGTTTCATGCAGGTTTTCCCTGATGTCAAAACATTAGCAGAAGCGAAGATAGATGATGTATTACATCTTTGGACGGGATTGGGATATTACGCTCGAGGAAGGAACTTACATAAAGCTGCAAAAACTATTGCTAATGACTATCAAGGTGCTTTACCTGAAACGCTTGATGAAATTATGGCGCTTCCGGGAATCGGACGTTCAACAGCTGGCGCGATTTTGGCTCAGGCCAGAGGTGAACGCTATCCTATTTTGGACGGTAATGTGAAACGTGTCTTGAGTCGCTATCATGGCGTTGAAGGATGGCCCGGACAGAAGAAAGTGGAACAGCAGCTTTGGGTTTACGCAGAATGCCATACGCCTAAGGCTTCGGTTAGGGACTATACACAGGCGATTATGGATCTGGGGGCGACTATTTGTACTCGTAGAAACCCTGATTGTCAGCAATGCCCATTGAAATCGAATTGTTTCGCCAGGAAAGCTGAAAGACAACATGATTTTCCAGAGTCAAAACCGAAGAAAATAATGCCGAATAAAGAAACGGTATTTGCTATCATAGAAAACCGAAAAGGTGAGGTGTTATTGCAAAAACGACCTCCGACTGGAATTTGGGGCGGTCTTTGGTGTTTTCCGGAGTATTCTTCAAAAGAAGAGCTGGTGAGTAAAGTTAAGACACAGTATGGCTCCAAAATAGATAAACAAACTGAATATAAGCGCTTTAAGCATACTTTCAGCCATTTTCATTTGATAATACAGCCTGTTCATATCAAATTAGCGGGCAAGGGATTAATAGCGGAAGATGCTGGAAAATCGACATGGCTGAATCTGGAGCAATATCCTGGTTTAGGTTTTCCTGCTCCGGTTGTGTCGATGTTAAAAGCGTTAAATAACAAACAAATGGTGGTTGAATGAGTCGTACAGTAAATTGCATAAAATTAGATAAAGAAGCAGAAGGTTTAACCGCATTACCGTATCCAGGAGAGCTCGGAAAACGAATTTACGAGCAGGTTTCAAAGGAAGCCTGGCAAATGTGGCTCGGCCACCAAACGATGCTGATAAACGAATATCGATTAACTCCTATCGAGCCAAAAGCGCGCAAATTCCTTGAGGAAGAGATGGAAAAGTATTTCTTTGGAGAGGGGTCTGAAGCCCCAAAAGAGTTTGTTGAACCAGAGAAATGATATACCGTTCATTAAAGATCGTGTATAGCATAACTCTAACTTGACGTAGTCCAACTATACCGGTTTAATACGCGTCTTTTTTGTCACCGCACAATGGCCAGGTAGCTCAGTCGGTAGAGCAGAGGACTGAAAATCCTCGTGTCGGCAGTTCGATTCTGTCCCTGGCCACCATTCATTTCAGTAGCTTAGAACTTTTATCAAACGTCAACACATTCGATTGTGTCAGTTTTGTGTTTGCAGAAATATTTTCTGCGTACTCCACTAAATGTCCAGCAGTTAAATGAGCATAGCGTTTCACCATTTCACTGGTTGACCATCCACCCATCTCTTGCAAAATATTTAGCGGTGTTCCTTCTTGTGCATGCCATGATGCCCACGTATGACGTAAGTCATGAAAACGAAAGTTATCAAGTCCTGCACGTTTACATGCTTTATACCACGCATGTGTACTTGCCCTTAATACCGGTTTACCTTCATAAGTAAAAACAAACTCATGGTGCTTACCGTATTGTTGCCTTAGTACTTCAATCGCTTCACCGTTTAACGGGACTCCGATCGCACTACCTGATTTTGATTCATCAGGATGTATCCATGCTGTGCGTTGTTCCAGACTGACTTGAGACCACTTTAATTGAACAATGTTGTTCATTCGTAATCCTGTCGTTAATCCAAAATGCGCCATAGCACTTAAGTGTTGAGGCAACTCTTTTAGCAACCGATCTGCTTCTAACCTAGTTAAAAAACGTACTCGCTTTTTAGGCTCTTTCCGCATTCGTAACTTGGGTGCCTTATCAATCCAATCCCATTCAAGCCATGCGGCTCGTAAGATAGCTCGAATCAACGCCAAGTAACGATTCACAGTTGCAGGGCTTCGTCCTTCTTTCTCTTTTGCTTCAGCTACCGATTCAATTAACGTCCTATCAATTTCATCTAAGTATTTATCCCGAAAGTAAGGATCAATCCATTTTAACTTTCGGATATCACCTTCATGTGTGCGTTTATGACTGGTTTCTTTTAGCCATTGCACAACAGCTTCTTGCCAAATCCTTCGGGGCTTTTCCTTTAGTTTGTATCGTCGCCAATACTCGCTTTTGAGTTTGTCGTGATACTCTTCGGCTTCCTTTCTGTGTTTAGTCTCAGTAGATTCGCGTACTCGCTGTCCGTTTGGTGCAGTGAAACGAACCCACCAGACTTCACCGCGTTTATAGAGTGACATAGGTTGTTCTCCTTATCACAGCTACTTGACGGTGCTTGCCCTGTATTCTCAGGATAGAGCGAACGAATGTATTCGACAAGGTCTGATTTAATAAACACCCAACACTTGCCGGGTTTAGCTCCTTGTATAAGTCCAGTTTTTGCTTTTTGACGGAGTACAGCAGGGGACATATGCAGAAAGTTGGCTGCTTCTTGTAAGTCGAATGTTTCATCACTCACCGTCCGATTCCTTTCTATACTTTTCTGCATTACGTCTTAATTCAGCCTCCATTTCTTTCTGATGGCGTTTCTCATTTATGACGTTATAACGACGAGCTTTTAATGCAGCTTTCTCTTCCATGTAAGAATAAAAGTCTCTCCCAGTGAAATAAGAATCCCTATTATGGTATTCCATAGCATCCTCAATAAAACGAGGAACAGCTTCTTCATAATCATCTATCTTGTGTATTGCCATGTAAGAGGATAAGCCTGATAAACCCGCTTCAAATAAGTTTGAATCAGGAGGAATGCGTGAAGTACGGACTGGAATAGAAACACCTTCAAAAGAACCACTCCACTCAATATCGGCTAAAGCTTGCCATAAAGGATGTAAAGGCCATCTTGATTGTGTGTCATCTTGTGGATTCGGAATAGTGAGCTTTAACCAATTCAGACAACAGTAACGCCATAAACCACCTGAACGATAAAGTAATTTATCAATCGTCTTTGCATCATGTTCAGTTAAAACACGATTCTGTAATTGAAACTCTAACCGAAAAACATGTTGACCATCTTCCCAACCTTGTTGTCTCCAAAGATCATAAAGATAGGTTTTACCACTGACTTTTATTTCTTCTGTTTTGTTATATAAGCGAGCTGATATATCCCCACCTAAACCAAAGGTATAACCCGTAAAGACTTTATCAACATGAAACTGACCATGACGTTTTGAACGTGTTACCCACTGTGCAAGTTGGATGTGCTCAATATTAACCTCTGCTATAAAATCAACGAAGAGATCAGCTCGTGACACATTCTCCGGTTCTTCAATAAAACCAAATGTACCAATAATATGCTCTAGTTCAGTTTTACAGTGAATAATCCCTTTATGGGTTAACCAATCACTTCTAACCTGAACATGGGCTAGGGGTAACTGTTTTGCTTTAGCGCGGGAGAATTTAATCCGATAGCTGTTATCTTCCAGTACATATGGGAAATAACCAGAGCCTTTATCTTTTACCTCAAAACAATGCTCTCCTATTACCCAGATGGCTTTTGCTTTTTCCATGGGTAGAACTGATTGGGCACTTTGCTTTAAGTCTTTTAGCTTACTTTCGATATCCTCGAATAATTCGCCCTTATAGGATAGGTACACACTGTCTATACCATTTCTTAGTATCTTAACTATGCTATTAGCAGGTGCTGTGTTACTAGGCGACGCACCCGCCCCCACCCCCACACTTACAGTCTGTGGGGGTAGGGGCAATTTCTTATCTTGATCTTCATCTTTCATAGAGAAACCTCATTTTTTTTAGTGACAGTTGTTAACTGTCTGTTAAAAGAGGTTCCCTATAATATGCAGGAATTTTAGATAGGCGAGGACATCAAATCACGTTTTCTTGTCCTTGACTTTATGTTTCATTCTTCTCATTTGAGTTTTAAAACTACCAAAAGAATCTTCAAGCTTTGTAACATCAGGATATAGTGGAATCTGTTCAGTAAATAATCTGTGCAACTCTTCTTTGTCGATAAAATTATCACCAGCAGCATCTTCAATAAGATAGACAAAAAAATTAAGCAGAGGATACTTGAGTGAGGTTTGTTTTGGATAACTACCTTTAATTGCTTTCGACAAATCTTCGAAAAAATGTAGATCGTCTTCAAGTACAGTTTTAGCAATAAGTATTGAAGCTGCCTCAGTGTTGACAATACATTGGTCAATATTAACTGCTTTGAAAAATGACTCCTTATGGCCAGCTTTAGCTTCCTGTAACAATTTATACAAATCTATCCTATACGCTGCAATACAAATGCCGTGCATAACCAAACAGATAATATGGCCAATAATATTGGCTAATGTTTCTTGACTGACATCTTCTTTTTCAAGTGGTGATGCATAATCATTTTTCAGTAAGTCGATAATATGTTCTTGAGGGTCATCAAGAGTTATTGCCTTTTTTATCTCCTCTTCCATACCTATTAGAGATACTAGGCTTGCTGTAACTTGATTTAAATTAGATTCGTAAAGCTTATACCATCTGACAGTATGTTGATCGGGAGCCAATTCTACTTTTTCAGTACTTTGAATGTATTCAAAAGTTTCATTGCAGAACTTACAGAAGCAACTATAAAAATCAATGACTTGCTGAGTTGATAATTTTCCGAATTCCTTTTTCATAAATTTTTGTAAAAAATTAGTTCATAGTCATATTTTTAGGGACTATAAACTAAATAATCAGAAAAATTTTTATTTGCCAAAGTTGCTAAAGACTGTTGCAGTGCTCTAGATATGCTTTTTTGCAAATCACAATGTAAGTCTGGAATTAATGAGTGACCATTTGGTTGGCTAATATCTGGATTTGGTATAATTGAGAAGCCCAGCCCAAGTATTTCTCGATATGGGAGTCTAATTACATGGTACCCGCTTGGGTTATTGCCCGTGAAAGCAACTTCTTCAGGTGTAGCAAATAATTCTCTAAAGACAGATATGCCGTCTGTATCTTTGTCAG
Organism: Pseudomonadota bacterium; assembly: GCA_038142205.1. GTDB lineage: Bacteria > Pseudomonadota > Gammaproteobacteria > Eutrophobiales > Eutrophobiaceae > UBA7359. The sequence goes on from JAYQJO010000001.1 coordinate 2,449,940, forward strand.
TAGGCCTGAATGCAATTCTTTGTATTGGATGTGATAAATTTAAATCAATAATATTATCTTGGTTCAAGATCCGACGAAGAACATATTCATCTTCACTTAAGGTGTCATGCTGAGTAACCACAATCCATTGTTGTAAATATAACTAGGCGACCATCGCTCCTATTGAGGGATTCCAAGTAGTACTGGCGCTAGAAGGAGGATTATATGAAAAGTCTTTAGTGAAAAACCTACTATTTGAATAAGTATTCCAATTTACGGAGAAGAATGTTGGTTCACCATCGACAGGAGTAAACATCCAGTCTCCATTACCGGGGCTACTTGATTCAAATTCAAATATATAATCAGGAGTTTGCCATTCAACGATCAAATCACCATCAGTAGTAACAACTATTCTATCAGGAGCTGGTATTTGCTGTTCGCGTCTAATAGTCATCAAATAATTTTCAACGGAACCAATAAGCTCTTCACTTGGTGCTGAGGCTCCTTCGCCATCCCAGTTTTCACCAAGCTCTATAAATCCATTCAGTCTTTCATACACCTCTACCCACTTATTTTGTTGATCTGCAAGTTCAAAACGAGATAGATGATTGAAATTCATGATATTCTCCTCCACTGTTTATGAGCATTTTCTGAAGTGATGTCAGCAAATGTATTTACTATTGCGCTATGACCTACTGATAGACCTTGTTCAAAAGACATGGTTTCATTAATTGAACCTCTACTAGTCATATCAAGCAAAATTATCTCAGGTCCTTCTGGCCCGCCAGAAAGAGCATGTTTCAATGTGATATATAATCGACCAATATCTTCAGTAAGTGTAATAGCCCATTTAGAATCCATTGTTTGAATCCTTCCTTCTGAAGATTTCAATTTTGGAAACGACAAAAAAGGAAAAACACTCTTCCATTCATCAATCGTATTCCACAATTCACCTTTATTAATATGATTAATATAGGTTATTTCCCATTGATTTAGATTTAGTTCTTCATCACTCGCTTCAGCAACAAAGGATTTAAATAATTCTAAATATTGAACAAACTCTTTAAACATTTCCTCATAATCAAGATAAGGTTGATCCTCTTTCTTTCGCCAATTTAAAAGGAAACGTGTATTTTGAATCTGTAGCATTCTATCATCGGACTTCCTTATTATTTGGTGCCGTTCTGCTGGAGGTTCAGTCATAACGCGAAATGGAGGAAGAGTCCTTCCCCTCATCTGACTGTCAAACCTCTCAAATCGATCTTCAATTTTTGGAGCTTCGTTTACATGAGTCCATTCACTATCTAAAAATGATTTCCAAAACCATCCAGCATGTGCATTGGTAAAGAAGTTGAGTTCTGAAAACTGAACGCCGATTACACGTTCTATAACAGGAGGTTGATCGAATGTAGGATCCATCAGTTTGCTTTAATAATATTCCTTAATCTGATACATTAAATATAGCATATAATTCTTTATTTATTAACAGCTTATTAGATAAATGTGCGAAAGATAAATAATTGACATATATAGTATTATTTTAGACAAAATATATCCAATAAAGTTAAGGTTTAATTTAGTAGCACAGTTAAGATAATAGCGACATTTTATTGGCAATCTTGAGCTTTTTAGAAATGGTGACGAAACATCAGCCAATAACATAATACTTTAAAACACAGGTATTAATATAGATAAAATTGTAGAGTATAACTGTGTCAACTTACCCAAGGTTTAGGCATTATTGTAACGCTACTGAACTACGGTTTGATACAGGAAAGCACCGTAAACAACTGTTCTTGTTAGTAGTTAAAAGTTAATTTTCAAACCTGAAAATCCTCGTGTCGGCAGTTCGATTCTGTCTCTGGCCACCATTATCCCTAAAAATGATTTTCTTCAGAACTAATACCAATCTAATTTAGAAGATTAAAATTATTAAGCGAGTTGTAAGTAAACTATTTTTAAATTTTTCTAACACAGGCTTGGAAAAATTCTTGTGTATTAATGATAGTCAGCAAGCCCATGATCGCCGCTTGATACTTCGCGTTTATTAAATGAACTTATAAGCGATTCTGCATTAGGTCGTATAATGATTTTCTGATTAAAGTCGACTACAGGTATATCAGTGTAGTCTCCTCTGTATCCTGCAGAATCACGCAATCTAAATACGTAATCCAATACATCATTCTCGTCAAAATTGAAGTATTGATAAGTTACATTTGCTTGATTGAGCTTCTTTAATAATGCTGTCGTGTAACCACAAGAATTCCGGCCAAACACATGTATATAAGGTTCATCGTAATTTGCTTGATTGAGTGATGAGAAACGATTCGTACCGGTTGTACCGGATTCCGAAAGGAAAAATATTATTACTGCGCAAACAACACCAACAAATGACCAAAGATTTTGCAATTAAATGTTCCCATCTAAAATTAGATTATCTTAATACTATAAGATATTTTCCTGATTAAAATAGGGTTCGCCAAACTTTTAACATGCTCTCAGTACAATTACCCTGTTAAAACCAAGAAGACAAAGAATACAATAAACCAAATTAGCATTTAAATTTTGATTATGAGTTTGTGCTAAGTTGAACTTCATTATAGTGCAATTCAACTATCATCGAACTACGGTTTGGCACAGGAAAGCACCGTAAGCCACTGTTCTTATTAGTCGTTAAAATTATATTTTAAACTGAAAATCCTCATGTCGGCAGTTCGATTCTGTCTCTGGCCACCATCTATTTAAATACTTACTGCATACACACTACCATCATTATGCATCATGTAAGCACATACGTTAGACTATTATAGTTGCATGATTACCTTTTAAAATTGGAGTTGGCTATGGACGATAAAGAAATGATTAAAAAGACGATACAACATTACATTGATGGAGCTCGTGAAGGTAAAGGAGAACTCATGAAACCAGCCTTTCATGATGATGCAACAATCTTTGGTTATATTGGACCTGACTTGTTTGCCGGGCCTATTCAAAAATTATTCGATTGGAATGATGAAAATGGGGCGGCTTCCAATATAAAAACTGACATAACGTCTATTGATGTGGAGGAAGCATCGCGACTGTACGATTGGAAGCTGATAACTGGACTGGTCATAAATTTACTGACATGTTCACACTATTAAAAACAGATGGTCAATGGAAAGTCATGAACAAAGTCTTTCATCTTCACGGTTAAATTCGCGCCAAACTAAGAGGTGGTGTACTGACATTGAACTCGGTTTGATAAAGGGAAATACCATAAGCCGCTGCTTTATTAGTCGTTAAAATTATGTTTCAAACTGAAAACCCTCATGTCAGCAGTTCGATTCTGGTCATTTCGGACTTCCTGTCCTCTTATGACACTTGTGCGTCTTGCACGTTGTCTCTGGCTACCATTTAATTAACTACTTAAAGTTGTTGTCTCAACCAAGAATTATTCATCCTTGTGTACTATTTACGTTTAGTTCGTTGCTAATGGTTTTCGGTTCAGCAAAACTTCTTGCCAGAAACCTGACAATAAAGGCTTTGTTTGATTGTAGAACACGCGATTGAAGTCTTGTGTTAATTGTTGAAAACTCAGGCTTGATGGAGAAGAGGGATAAGCTAATACTACAGGCTTGCGTTTGCGTACGGCCATTTCTAGGTGCATATCTTTTGCTACCCAACCTGCAAAGCCGAGTTCAACATCAATATTAGCTTTAGAGACACTAGTAAGCTTATTGAAGATTTGCTGAGCTTCTTTTTCATCTACAGCTTCATTAACAAGAAGTTTAATGACGGGAACACCATAGCTGGTATTTAACACTTTGATCATGGCATAAGCATCGGTTAATGCCGTTGGTTCAGGTGTAGTAATGACGAGTACTTCTTCGGCTACGCTACTAAAAAATAATACTGTATCGCGTAGACCTGCGCCGGTATCCAGCAGTAACACATCAAATTCCTGAGACAATTCATTCATTTGTTCAGCAAGTTTGGCAAGTTCAGATTGAGACGGGTTATCAAGTTGTAATAAACCGGATGTTGCTGGCAATACATACATTCCGTTAGATACTTCAACCATGATGTCCCGAAGATGGAGTTTCTGATCAAGCACATCTGCAATACTGTGTTTGGCAGCAAAGCCAAATAAGATATCAACGTTTGCAAGTCCCATATCCGCATCAAATAGCAAGACACGTTTGCCCGACTTTGCCAGGCTGAGGCCTAAATTAACGGAAATATTGGTTTTGCCTACGCCACCCTTACCACTTGTTATAGCAATACTTTTCATTATAACAGTGCCTCCCGTTCAGAAGGTGAAAGCTGAGCGTTTAAAGGAGTTCCGTGAATCACAACCTTATTTCTGCCAGAGTTCTTGGCTTGATAGAGCATCTGATCAGATTTGTTATAAAGTTCATCTGCAGTCATCATTTGATTTGGCTCAGTAACAGCAGTGCCAATACTCACGGTAATGCGCAATTTATTGTCATCGACGTACATGGCCGAGTTTTCTATGTCGAGTCGTAGTCGTTCCATTACTTCTCTAGCAAGATGTTGTCGAATGTTAGGCATTATTACAGCAAACTCTTCTCCACCGATTCTTGCCAATGTGTCAGATTGTCGAATATTACTTTTCATAATTCGGCTAATATCTTTTAGTACTTTATCGCCGCCATCATGTCCCCAGTTATCATTAATACTTTTGAAATGATCAATATCAATAATGGCAAGAGCAAGAGAACGGTGATCGCGGTAATTACGTTCAATTTCATTCTGTATTACGTGATTGAAATACCGTCTGTTGTATAAGCCTGTTAGAGAGTCTTCTATTGTAAGTTGACAGAGGTTTGCTAATATCTTTTTCATATCAGTCGTTTTATTAATGCGACTATTTTGTTGTAACTCGATATCAAGCTGCAGTTTTTTAAGATCCAAGTCGTCCCAATAAACTAGACCTGTCATTATTTTCTCATAAAATGCGGACGGCTCTATCCCTGCATTATCTGCATAATCTTCAAATAATTGTTGAAAAACCTCCATGCAGGTTCCTTAAATCATTGATAATAATTATAAATCGGCTAAAAAGGCCAAAACTTGAGAAAGGAGATGAAAGAAGGTGAGACTTTATTATTTTATAGTTTGCGGGACGTTATAATTCGATTATTCAACGATATACTTTCCCTATGAAAAAGAAGCAGCTAAACAGCCAAACAGCTTACGAGCATAATGCGCATGGTTCTGTATCTGATGCACAATTAAAAAAGCATGGTTGGTCTGTTGAGATTAACCGCATGATTGAACAGCGCTATGCTTTCCTGGCTTTGCAATATGAAGAAAACGGTTATTTGTTCCGCGGTATGGGCGCGGCTTTGCTAGATGCAATACTCAGTGGGCAGTTTTGGCACTATGCTGGGGATGATAGAGGAAACCATCTTGAACAAGAATTGGGTATTTTATTTGTCTCACAAGATTTTTCTGATGCCTTAACGGTATCTCGATTGTGGGAAACACAATCAGATGCTTGTATTGTTATATTTAAAAGTAAAATTTTTAATAACGCGTTAACTAATAAAAATGCAGCAATGATGGCAACCGCTGAACCGGGTGTTATTTTTAAATACCCTTTTTTATGTCATGCATTATCTCTATCAGATATTGACAATATCATTGTGTCTTCTGAGTTTTTAGCTAAATTAAGCGATAATGACATATTAAGAAAGCTTGATAAGACTGAACATGCTCGACTCTTATCAAGTTTTAATCAACTCCAAAATGAAAACAAAATAATTCAAGTGGATATAAAGTCGTTAGGTTTTGAACGTACTGCTGTTGAAAAAGAAGTATTACGATCTTTATTTAAAATGAAAATTGAAGGCGCAAAAACAGTTAAAAGTGATTTAAAGCCGGCCTAATTTAAAGAAACTGAGACCAGTTAAATTCTTTATCAGCGATAACAAGAAACGAGGGATTAAGTAGCGATTCTTTTGTGTTGTATTCCAGTGTTTTAAAATTGGTATCTACGACTATGGCTCCTGCTTCTTCAACAATACATTGTGCGGCGGCTGAATCCCATTCGGAGGTTGGGCCAAAGCGTGGATAAATATCAGCAAGGCCTTCAGCAACCAAACAGAATTTTAATGAGCTCCCTATTGCAAGGGTTTCAGGGTTATCCAGTTTTTCTATTAAATCACGTTGTTGTTGATTACCATGAGAACGACTGCCGGCAATAGTAATGTTTTTTAGCGTGGTTTTTCTGGCTGAAATTCTTTCTACTTCTTGTTCAGGTTTATGTTTGTAAGCACCGTTATTTAACGATGCATAGTAGGTCGTTCCTGAAACTGGGATATGAATCACGCCGAGAATGGACTTTTGTTTTTCAATTAAAGCGATATTTACCGAGAATTCTCCATTTCGTTTCACGAACTCTCTTGTTCCATCTAGGGGTCAATAAGCCAATACTGTTCCCAGCTTTGGCGTTCTGCGAAACTGATTTCGGAGGATTCTTCTGACAGAAGAGGCGTGTTTGGCGTGAGTTTTTTAAGTGCCTGGCAAATTGTATTATGCGCAGCCATATCAGCAGCAGTAAGTGGTGAGTTATCTTCTTTATTCTCTACAGAAAAGTCTGTCTCATAAACTTCCAGTATTTTATTTCCGGCTTCTTTTGAAATTATAATAATTTCTTCTGTCAGTTTGTTCAGATCTTGATGTTTAATTTCATTCATTGTACTGGCTTTGATATCCTTAGGCTTTCTATAATCTATTCTACCTATCTTTAGCTAACATGAAAGACGACATTAATTGGCAATCCATTAAAACCATTTTGCTGGATATGGATGGCACTTTACTGGATTTACACTTTGATAATTATTTTTGGCAGGAATATTTACCTGTTCATTGGGGCAAGTTGAACAACATGGAGGTAGATGAAGCTAAAGCGCAATTAAAAGAATGGTATTCGAAAGAGGCAGGAACTTTGTCATGGTACTGTCTTGATTTCTGGACAGATAGACTTGAGTTTAATGTGCTTGAATTGAAAGCCGACGTAGAACATTTAATACAGTATCGTCCCCATGCTGAAACTTTTCTGGATCAACTGAGCGCAGATTCAAAGTATTCAGTCATTATGGTTACAAATGCACATGAAGACTTGATTAAGATGAAAGCCGATAAAACCGGAATAGATAGTTTCTTTGATGAGATAGTGAGTTCTCATGCCATTGGTCATGCGAAAGAAGCACAAGAGTTTTGGATTAAACTTCGATCAAACTATCCATTTGATCCTGATGAAACATTGTTGATTGATGATAATTTAACAGTATTAAGGGCGGCGAGAGAGTTTGGTATAAAAAATTTACTGACAATATCAAAACCAGACAGTAAACATGACCATCAGGATCCAGAGGAATTTCAGGCAATAGATTCTTTTAAAGATATTATATTTTAGCGGGCATGTTTAAAGCATAGCAAAAATCCCAAACATGATGTTCCAGTTTTAATCCGCGTGTTTCGTATTTTGTCTGGGTTCGCCAATCAGGCCGTGGTGCAATTTTTTCATTGCTACTCAAGCTTAGTAGCCCATCATCTTGATTGCATAGCTCTTGAATATGTTCAGCATAATTCTCCCAGTCTGTAGCAATATGTAGCCGGCCATTTAGTGTTAACTTTTTTTTCAATAGCTCAAGTAAAGTTTTGTTTATCAATCGGCGTTTATGATGTTTTTCTTTGGCCAGGGATCGGAAAAAAATAAATACCTGACTTAAACAACGATCCGGAATTTGTTTTTGTAAAACTTCAATAACGTCGTGATTAATAATCCTTATATTATTCAGCTCTTTTGACACTATAGAGTTTAATAATCTACCTACCCCGGGTTTATGTACTTCGATAGCAAGATAATTATTTTCCGGACGCGTTTTTGCATGATGAAATGTCGTATCACCGGTGCCAACACCAATATCCATGATTACCGGCGCATGACGATTAAAGACTGAATGTAAATCGATTAATTTATCGTTGAAATCAATACCCAATTTATCCCAGTAGTTTTTGAGCGCTAACTCTTGTGCTTTTGTTAGTCGACTTTCTCGCTTAACAAAACTACGAATCGTTCTATTTTTAAATTCAGTGTTGTTATCGTTCAAAAAGTACTTACTTCTAGTTGCTATGAAATTAAAAGAACTGTCCGTCTATTGGGGAAGAAGCACTGGCATAAGCACGTTTCGGCATGCGCCCGGCAAGGAAAGCTTCGCGTCCTGCTTCGATACCTTTTTTCATTGCGCTTGCCATTAATACAGGATCTTTAGCTTCGGCAATAGCTGTATTCATTAACACACCATCACAGCCCAGTTCCATTGCAATAGCGGCGTCTGAAGCTGTTCCAACACCAGCATCAACAATAATGGGTACGGATGCGTTTTCAATAATGGTACGTATGTTATAGGGGTTGCGAATACCCAAGCCTGAACCAATTGGTGCGGCAAGTGGCATTACCGCGACACAGCCCATTTCTTCAAAACGTTTCGCCATAATTGGATCGTCAGTGGTGTAGACCATAACCTTAAAGTTATCATCAACAAGCTGTTGAGCAGCATCTAATGTTTGCGGTATATCTGGGAAAAGTGTTTTTTTATCACCCAGTACTTCAAGTTTTACCAGATCGTGTCCATCTAGTAATTCACGCGCTAGTTTACAGGTTCTAACTGCAGACTCTGCATCGTAACATCCGGCAGTATTGGGTAAGAGCGTGTATTTATCAGGCGTTATGAAATCAAGTAAATTTGGCTCGTCTTTATCTTGTCCAATGTTGACCCGGCGTATTGCAACGGTAACAATTTCAGCGCCACTGGTCTCAATTGCATTTTTTGTTTCTATAAAGTCTTTGTACTTGCCTGTACCGACTAATAAACGAGAGCTGTAATTAACACCAGCGATATTAAGATAATTTTTTTTTGAATCAGACATAATAATTAAATTTTAATAAAACTAGCCGCCACCAATAGCTTGTACGATTTCTACTTTATCATTTGGTTGCAGTTGAGTGTTTGTAAATTCACTACGAGGCACGATGGTTTGATTTACTTCAATGGCAAATTTACCTTCTAATTGAAGAGTATCGACAAGCTTATCAATACTACAGGCTTGTTCTAATGCGTATGATTCGCCATTAAGTATAACTTCCATTTGCTATGTGAGGTGTAAATGGATTAGCCGAGTTCGACTTTCATGCCTTCTCGAGCGATAAAGCATTTTAGAGAAGCATTTCGTTCTTTTATAATTTTCTGGCAGTGCTTATCGATTTCATCTATTGCATCATCATTGTTATAGGGATCATGATGATATAGATAAAGTTCTTTAACTTCTGCATCAATCGCATAATTAACGACATCGACATAACAGGAGTGTCCCCAACCACGTTTCATCTCATAGTCCTTTGGAGTGTATTGGGCGTCATGAATCAAAATGTCAGCACCTTGAATCAATTGTAATTCATATTCATATTCTTCACGATTCATTGCTTCAAACATTTGCTGTTCTTCTTCGCTGAACTCCGTCATTTTCTGTTTTATAGACTTGTCCAGAAATTGACATTCATTATCCGAGACGTAGATGATTGTTTGGCCGGCCGCTTTGATTTTATAACCATAGGTTATGCCGGGGTGGTGAACACCATAATAGCTCACATCAATATTGCCCCTTTTTATTTCAGTCTCTCTTGGTTCAGTATAATTAATATTAGCCATCCAGGTTTCGGTGCCGACTGGAAATTAAGGTGCTTGCATTTGCGAATCCAGATTCTGTTTTATTTCCTGTATAGATTCACCTGGGCCAAAAAAATTGATATTCCAGTCAGGTATGAAAGCCGGGACAAAGAAAGGTAAACCGCAAATATGATCCCAGTGGTAATGTGTTAAAACTATTAGGATATCCTTAGTTTTACTTTCGGCCGCGAGTTTATTGCCGAGAGGAATAATGCCAGTTCCGGCATCACAGATAACCGTATCGTCGCCAACGGTTACTTCAACACACGAGGTGTTGCCGCCAACTTTTAAGTGACTAGGAAATGGTGATGCATATGATCCTCGCACACCCCAAAAATGGAGATAGGATTTTGCCATGCGCTATTTATTAACTGTATGGGTTTTCGTTATTAATATGTTTAAGAATTATATCCGTTATTGCTCTCATTGGCATCGGTTTGGTGATAAATTCTAATGCACCAAGTTCATTTGCAATGGTCCTATCCTGCGCATAGTCTTTTGAAGTAATCATGATAACAGGCGTATCTCTGTGCAGCGGTAATTTTCTCAATTCTTGTAAAAAGGTAAGTCCATCCTTGTCTGGCATAATAATATCCAGAAATAGTAAATCAGGCTTGTTTTCAGCTAGATATTCCATCGCAGAATGAGCTGAATCATAAGTGAATAAGTCAAGTGCAAGCTTTTCAGTGCTACGTTCAAAAAATTTACGAACGGTTGCATTATCATCAATAACAATCACTGTTTTTTTCGAATCAGTCATATTGAAACTTTGCCTAATTTCCTTTCAAGTATCCTAAACATTAGAACTTAACCTAAGACTATTGCACTAAGTTATTGATTTTTATTATTTACATCCAGTTATATAAATACTGGAATGTTCAGCTTCTAAACTATATTTCCTGATTTTTCATCAGTTTAGCTAAATTTATAAGGTAAATACTACACTAAAATGTAATACGAACCACGTCTTATTTGTCACTTTTAGAAGACAAGTTTATTTTAAAATAGCTGCTTTTTTTAATTTGTTGTCTGGCTGAGAACCGAAGTTGTATCAGCTAGCCGACCAATCAGTGTCTTTACAAAGATTTTCAAGAACCGAAGTTGAGTTCCTTCTTCTGCTCTGTCCAATGTTGAAGCATTCACTTGAATTAAGGCAACGTCGGTGTTCGCTATTACCGAAGCAGATCGCTTTGCCTTTGTTAAATAACCCATTTCACCAAAACAATCGCCTTCCTGAAGTGAATCAATCTTTTGTCCGTTTTTTTCGACACTGACGAGTCCGGAGAGAACGATATAAAAAGAATGATCTTCTTCGCCTTCCTTAATTATACTCGTGCCTTTCGGGTAGTTGTGCCAGTCACACGCGCGAACGAGCTCCCATATATCAGCATCAGTGAAACCCTGAAAGAATCCCAGGTTTTGTACCGTTTCAAATTTATCGCGTAATGAATCCTGATTCTCTACTCTGTCGAGATCTTCAAATATTAAAGCCAGATCGGCAGCAAGATCTAAACCCATGCTGTAACGTTTATCAGCTTTCTTTTTCAGCATACGGTTTAAAGCATACTCAAGACCTTCCGGCACATCATTTCTAAACTCGCTTAACGGCGGCGGTTTTTCCGAACTTATTTTTTTAGCGATAGCGCTGAGGTTGTCGGCTTTAAAGGGGTGATGCCCTGTCAGCATTTCATACATGACGATACCTAGCGAAAAAATATCGGTATTTGTCGATATTTGCCATTCATTGATTTGTTCTGGGGACATATAAAGCGGTGAACCGAGAAAGCCATGGAACTGTGTTTCTAAAAAGTCTTCACGAATGATCATAGCGATGCTGAAATCAGCAATTTTAATATCCAGCGTATCGGTTTGCAGAATGTTATTCGGCTTTATGTCACGATGAATTATTCCTTGCCGATGTGCGTAATCAAGTGCTTTGGCTACTTTATAAATAATCCCGACGACTTCCCTTATCGGGAGTAAGGTGTCGGGTTTGCAATAGGGGTCAAGTGTTTTTGCGTCATTGATATATTCCATCACCAGATAGCAGTTATTTCCATCAATATCTGCGTCAAAAATATTTAAAATACTGGGGTGGCTTAATACACCTGCAGCCTGAGCTTCGTTAAAAAATAACTTTTTAAAGCGCTCACCTGTTTCTTTTTCGTTTAGATATTGGGAATGCGCTAGTTTAATAGCGACTTTTCTATCGGCGAATGGGTCATGTGCTGAATAGACGGTACCCATACTGCCTTTACCGACTTCTTCGATAATTCGATACTTACCAATTTTTTCTGGAATAGCTGACATAAATAGATTTTTTAAATATCTTCCATTTTTAGCTTAAGTAACATGAAGTCGAGGTCATTCGCAAGTAAACGATCTCTGGTTTGTTGTAATTTATTCGTATTTTTATATGGCCCAACACGAACACGGTGTCGAACATCCTGACCATTAATGACAACACGCTGAATATCTGCTGTGACGCCCATTAACGCTAATTTGGCTTTAATCTCATCAGCAGATTGATATTCCTTGAAGGAACCAACCTGTAATACAAACATAGTTGGTTGCCGTTTATCATTATTTTTGGCGATAACCTCTTCTTCTTCAACGGACTCCCATTCCGAGATGTTTACTTCTTTGTTTGGAAGAATCTGATAAAAATCAAATTGGGGCTCAGGTAATTGAGCAATGCTTTCGTCGTTAACTTCTGTTGTTTTTTCTGTTACAGATTCTGATACTAAAAGAGTGTTATTGCTTTTGATTGTGGCATTGTGCCCATAGAAGTAAACAATAACAGCAATAAATAAACCGACTGATAAGCCGGTAAAAAAAGAAAACACATTGCTGAACCGGTTTTTAATCGGTGCAGAGGCTTTCTTCTTTTTCATGTTTTTATAATCTCTCGGCACTACATTTCCTCTGGAGAACTTACGCCTAGTAGAGACAGCCCGTTCTTAATCACCTGTTTGGTCGCGGTAATTAACGTAAGTCGAGCATTTCTTATTTCATCATTATCAATTAAAAACTGACTTGTGTTGTAATAACTATGAAAATCATTTGCCAGCTCTTTCAAATAATAAACAAGCTGATGCGGTTCATAGGCTTGAGCAGCATTTTCTATTACCTCAGGATATCTGGCAAGTATAGCGAGTAACTTTATCTCATGTGGTTCTGTCAGTACTGATAAATTCGATAAAGCCTGTTGTTGGTCGTAGCTATAGGCTTTTTCCAGCATTTGTCTAAATACGCTACAAATACGGGCATGTGCATATTGTATATAGTAAACCGGATTATCATTTGATTGAGACTTTGCCAGTTCCATATCAAAGTCTAGGTGTTGTTCACTTTTGCGCATAATGTAGAAAAAGCGGGTAGCGTCTTTACCTACTTCATCCTGTAGTTCTTGCAGGGTAATAAACTCTCCTGAACGTGTCGACATTTGCAGTTTTTCTTTACCGCGATATAGCGTGGCAAACTGTACAAGTAAGATTTCTAGTTTATCTGATGAAAGTCCCAGTGCTTGCATTGAGGCTTTTACCCTGGCGATGTAGCCGTGATGATCAGCACCCCAGATATCGATGATTATTTCAAAACCACGTTCTACTTTATTCAAATGATAAGCTATGTCAGATGCAAAATAGGTTGCCTGCCCATTTTCTCTAACCAAAACACGATCTTTTTCATCGCCTAACTTACTGGAACGAAACCACTGTGCGCCGTCTTTGACATAGACCCAGTCATTTTCAGTTAGTTTAGCGATACATTTATTAACAATATTCTCGTTTACTAAAGAGCGTTCGGAAAACCAGTTGTCAAATTCAACACCAAAATTATTCAGATCGGTTTTAATGATTCCCAGAATATGTTCCAAACCAATAGTGAATACGGTTTGATAATGTTCATCACCAAGTTCATCAATACAATACCTGAAAAAATTATCAATTTTTAATTCTGCATCTTCTTCTTCATACAGAGGCAACAGTTTTTCAGAAGATGTTACAAATTTATCCGCATGTTCTAAATGTAATGTGATAGCAATATCATTGATGTACGAACCTTTATATCCATTGTCCGGAAAGGGGATATCCAGACCACAATGCTGTAAATAACGTAACCAAACACTGACAGCGAGTATGTCCATTTGTCGTCCGGCATCATTAACATAATATTCACAGCTAACAACATAGCCTGCTTTTTTGAGTAAGTTAGAAATAACCGCTCCATATGCTGCCCCGCGACCGTGGCCGATATGTAATGGGCCGGTAGGGTTTGCAGAAACAAATTCAATTAAAGTGGGTGTGTTATTACCAATATTTGAGTCACCGTAGTTATCTCCCTTATTCAGAATTTCCACAATAATGGATTGGTGCGTATTTTTTTTCAGAAAGAAATTAATAAAACCTGGGCCGGCGATTTCAGTTTTTTCTATTATGTTAGATTCGGGTAAATGACTGATGATTTCCTCAGCTAACAGGCGAGGATTTTTTTGCTACTTTTGCCATAACCATGGCGATGTTCGTCGCAAAGTCACCGTGTGATGCATCGCGACTGTTTTCTACTGTTATATTGGTTTGTTCTAACTCAAGACTCTTTAAAGATTGAGTTATTAACTCCTGAATTTGTTTCTTCACCGAATATCCTTACAACTTATGATTTTGAAAAGTGGCACATTCTAGTAGCTTTATTCGGTCAGGAGAAGCTACATTGTTTTTATTTAACGACAGTGAGTCCCAGGTTTTCCCAATTTTGCATGCCGCCGCGATACCACTTCAGTTTTTGTGGCGGATAGCCAAAACGAAGCAGAGTTTTAATATTTGAAGGGGACTGTCCACACCACATCCCGTTACAAAAAAGTACCAATGTTTTGGCATCAGAGAAATCCCACAGATTTTCAAGATTAATTGCACCGAACTTTGTTTCCAATATGTCTGCTATTTGAAAAGGATCGGCGCCTGCTTCAGGTTTAAGTAAAGTCCACGGGATATTAACTGAACCCGGAATCGTGCCTTTTTTAACCCAGTCCTTGGTTCGTGAATCGATGACAATGACTGAATCATCACCCTCTGAAACACGTTTCAGGTAATCCAGCATTTCCAATTCTGCAATTGTTTCTACACCATCGGCGAGATGGCTAGGTTGAATACAAAAAGGAGGACACTGTCTTGATGTTCTCGCGTAATCTGGGTTAACCATGTTCAATAGAGATTGATTTCTTTGAATCCTGACAGCTTTTTTATTATGGATGACATCAACATAGTCAATATTGTTGCTGATACCAACCTCAATATCGTCACTTGAAGCGTGAGCAAAAAAACTAAAAAACAAAAATATAAATAATGATGCTGGATTTAATTTATTCATAATTAGTTATCCTAAGACATATCTTGTGGATCAATATCCAATGACCAACGCACTTTTTTTCCTGACTTTATATTATCGAGCTCATTTAACCAGTTATCTAACTGAGAGTGTAATATTTTTCTATTAGTTGACTGAATAATTAATTGATAGCGATATCGACCACTGCGTTTTTCAATGATTGCCGGAATAGGTCCAAAAAGCTGTAAAGTATTATTTGTTAGTGAATTAAGTAGTTTCATTGATTGATTAATAAACTGTTTAGCATCATTTGAGTTATGCGCTTCAGCTCTGAGGAAAGCCATGTGCGTGTAGGGTGGTAAGGAAGACAGTTTTCTTTCCTGTAACAACGCTTTTGAAAAATAATTATAGCCGTGTTCAATAAGCTGTTTAAATAAGGGGTGCTCGGGATTATAAGTTTGCACAATGACGGTACCTTCTTTTGAACCTCTGCCTGTTCGACCACTGACTTGCATGAAAAGTTGCGCAAGTCTTTCGCTCGCTCTGAAGTCTGTTGAAAATAACCCTCGGTCCGCATCAACAATGCCAGT
Organism: Pseudomonadota bacterium; assembly: GCA_038142205.1. Taxonomy (GTDB): domain Bacteria; phylum Pseudomonadota; class Gammaproteobacteria; order Eutrophobiales; family Eutrophobiaceae; genus UBA7359. The sequence goes on from JAYQJO010000001.1 coordinate 2,465,574, forward strand.
GAGTGTTACGTTCGGGAAATGGTGTCCTTTTGCTAACATTTGTGTGCCTACCATAATATCCACTTCACCAGCGTTTATTTTTTCAAGATGTACATTCATCGCGTTTTTCTTTCGAGTTGTATCCCGATCAATTCTTGAAACTCTGGCTTTAGGAAATAAGTCCGCGAGTACTTCTTCTATCCGTTCTGTCCCATGCCCTAATTGTAATAACAGTTCGCCGCACTCTAAACAGTTTTCAATATTCCTTTTCTGTGAATCACAATGATGACAGGCGAGTAAGTTTTTGGACTTATGGTAAGTAAAAGGTAATTCACAACGTTCACATTCAACTTTCCAGCCACAGTGATGACAAAATAAATGTGCGGCATAACCTCGACGATTCAAGAAAAGTAATACCTGGGTTTTGTTTTTTAAATGCTTAGCGATTTCATCTACAAGTAATTGAGATAAAGGACCGTGCATTTTTTTTCCACGTATATCGAGTATTCGATGTTTTGGTGGTTTCGCCGTACCTGCTCTAGTGGGTAAGACTAAATGTGTATAGCGTTCTTTTTTTGTATTATGTAAGGTTTCTAATGAAGGTGTTGCCGAACCTAACACAGCCGGAACCTTGTCGCGCGTCGACCTGATAATAAGCATATCTCTGGCTGAATAACGAAAAGTATCCTGCTGTTTATAAGAAAGGTCATGTTCTTCATCAATAATATAAAGCCCGGGATTCGCAAGCGGTGTCCATACTGCGGAACGCGTACCTATTATTATTTTTGCCTTACCTGATTTAGCGTCTTGCCAATGTTGCATTCGTTCAGTGTCGCTTAATCCAGAGTGTTGAATTGCCATATCGACTTCAAAGCGATCTTTAAATCGTTGTATTTGCTGTGGTGTTAAACCTATCTCAGGCAGAAGCATCAAACACTGTTTATTCTCCTTTATGATTGGTTCCATGATGGCCATATAAACTTCAGTCTTACCACTGCCAGTCAAACCATCTAGTAAGAATGTGGCCGCACAGTCTTTTGAATCTAATATTGTTTTAACAGCAGTTTTCTGGGCACTGTTTAAATTAAAGGGACTTTTATTGATTTTTTTTTTTTTTCTTTTACTTCGGCTAATTCTTTTGTAATTAACTTTTTCTTTTCAAGTGCAAGCAAAGATTGTTTTGCTCTGGGGTAACTATTGTTCAGGCCTGATTCATTAACAGGGTATTTTTCTTGTTTCAGAAAATGAAGTATTTGTGCTTGATTTGCAGATTTTTTAATTGTATTAGGATCAGTGGCGAATCCTTTTTCTGTTAAGCTCCATATCGTTTCACGAAACGTTTCTATTTTATTATCCTTTTTTAGCCATGTAGGTAATGCGCTGAAAATCACTTCGCCAATTGGATAGTGATAATAGTGGCTTGTCCAGATAAGAAAGTTTAAATGTTTATTTTTAAAGATCGGTTCTATATCAATAACATGGTTAATTTTTTTAATTTATGTTGTGGAAAGTCACTGCGATCGGTTATCGATACAATGATGCCAACTACATCCTTGCGTCGGCCAAAGGAGATAGATACGCGCATTCCAGGTTGGAGCTTTTCTATATTGTTTGAGCTTGCTGGTAAATAGTCGAACAGTTGCCGAAGAGGAGTTGCTATAGCAACGCGTAGAATGCAGTTATTTGTAGTCATTTATGATTGCAAATGAAAATGAATTTTTATCTGAAGGTGTCATCAGATAAACAGAATAAATCACTAAAATAGATCAGGAATGGAACTGGATTCTGATTCTTGTAAAAAGACATCAGGCTGTTTTGTTTCAGTTTTTGCTTTTGGTGTTTTTTCTATCCTGAATACCTCAAATTTTGCATCCGGATCATTTGCATTAGCCAGTTCACCTGTATCAGGGTTAATACGTACATTTACTAGGCCTCCAGGTCGTTTCATTATAGATTCAGGCATGCCTTCCAATGCAACCTTCATATAATCAATCCACATTGGTAATGCAGCACGCCCTCCGGTTTCTCTACTGCCCAAAGGTTGAAACTTATCAAAGCCTACCCAACTTATTGTGACGACTTTTGAGTTAAAACCTGAAAACCAAGCATCATGCTGATCGTTTGTTGTTCCTGTTTTCCCGGCAAGGTCAGTACGGTTTAATTGTAAAGCACGTCTCCCCGTTCCGAGGTTTATTACATCTCTTAACATCGAATTCATTATCCAGGCATTCTGTGCGCTTAATACACGAGGCGCATTGAATGATTCTGTTTCTTCCGTTACTTCTTCAATAATAGGATTCGTTGTTTCAAACTCGTTTTCAGTTTCATTTTCTTCAACTGTTAAAACATCGGGTTTCAGTTCTATACAATCATGACAGACGGTTAAAGGCGTTGCTTGAAATATTACTTCATCACCATAAGTTTTGACCTCATTTATAAAATAAGGCTCAATTAAATATCCTCCGTTTGCAAAAACACTGTATGCTTTTGCCAGTTGCCATGGTGTTATTTCTGCGCTGCCTAATGACAGCGATAAGTTTTGTGGAAGTTGCTCAATATCAAAACCAAAGTTTTTTATATGTTCAAGTGCAAAAGGAACACCTATCGCATGTAATAGCCTAATAGATACCAGGTTTCTTGAATGAGTTAACGCAACACGTATTCGAGTAGGGCCGTAACTTTTATGGCTATAGTTTTCAGGGCGCCATTCATCTTCAACACCAGGATCATCAAATACGATAGGAGCATCATTAATTAATGTTGCCGCTGTTTTGCCTGCTTCTATACCAGCAGAATAAATTAACGGTTTGAAACCGGAACCCGGTTGTCTTCTTGCCTGGGTAATGCGATTAAATTTATTTTTATAAAAATCAAAGCCACCAACTAAAGCCAATATAGAACCATCATCCGGTGACAGCGATATCAGACCACCTTCGACCTCGGGTAATTGAGAAAGCGCCCATTCCCCATTTTCAGTCTCGACCAATCTTATGATGTCACCAACTTTAACGATTTCCGTTGCAGATTTTGGTTTGGCACCTTTTCTGTTTTCGCTAATGTATTTTCTGGCCCATTCAAGACCTTCCCAGTTAACGTCAACCTGACCTATGCCGGACACTGTTGCAGTAATATATTTTTCATCTACATGGCTTACTATTGCCGGATAAAGGTTGCCCAAGGTTGGGAACGTTTCCAGTAGTGCGGCAAGTTCTTTGTCAGTTTTAGTTTCTATATTTTCTACTTGATGTTCAGCACCACGATAACCATGTCGCTTATCATAAGCGAGTAATGCATTTCTTAAGGCCTGGTTCGCAGCATTCTGGTTTTTATCTTTTACTGTTGTCGTAACAATTAATCCGGTGTTGTAAATGGCATCGCCCTGTTTATCGATCAACTCGCTTCTAACCATCTCTGCAATATAAGGTGCTTCAAGATCGATTGGTGTTGTATGCAAGGAAGCAGATATAGGCGCCGATGAAGCTTCGTTGAACTCTTCTTGTGTGATATATGAAAGAGTTAACATTCTATTTAAAACATAGTTTCTGCGGATTAAAGCTTTTTCCGGATTACTGATTGGATTAGTTGTAGAAGGTGCTTTTGGTAAAGCTGCAATCATTGCGACTTGAGCAAGACTTAAAGAGTTTATCTCTATTCCATAATATACTTGTGCTGCTGCTACTACACCGTAGGCTCTTTGCCCTAAATAAATTTTATTAAGGTAGAGTTCCAGTATTTCATCTTTAGTCAATTCTCGTTCAATTTTAAAAGACAAAAAGATTTCATTTAGTTTCCTTAAATAGGTTTTTTCCCTGCTTAGAAAAAAGTTTCTTGCGACTTGCATGGTAATGGTGCTGCCGCCTTGCTTTTTAGAACCGGTTTTTACTAATGAATAGACAGCCCTTGCGATACCTTGCCAATCGACACCGGGATGCACATAAAAACGGTCATCTTCAGCAGATAAAAATGCTTGTATTAATTTAGGTTGAACATTTTCTATATTAACCGGGGAACGACGTTTCTCGCCAAATTCAGCAATAAGAGATAAATCAGAACTGTAGACACGCAAAGGCACCTGCATTTTGACGTTTTTTAATGTGTCGATATCAGGTAGTCCAGGCACCACATACCAGGACACAATTACGATAGTAATGATGCCCAAAACCATGATCGAGAGGAGAAAATTAAAGAAAAAACGCAACATCTTGTGTCAATAGTATCCCAATTACTCTATATGTTCTATTTTTTAACAAAATTGTAAAACTTAAGGTGTTACGTTAATAAACCCTAAAAACCGATTGTTTTTTAATTTTTCCTTGGCTATAGTAGCCACATCAAGTTAATGTTCTTTATACATATGGCGCATAACTAATTACTTCAAAAGGAAAAAATAGTGTTTTCGTTTAAGAAAAAGTCAGCTCCTATATTAGGTATTGATATCAGTGCAACTGCAATAAAGTTGCTTGAACTTAGCCGCAGCGGCAGTAAGTATCGTGTAGAAAGCTACGCAGTTGAGCCGCTTCCTCAAAATTCTGTTGCAGATAAGACTATAAACGATATTGAGCAAGTCGGCGAGGCAGTCGCGCGTGCTGTCAAAAAAGCAGGAACGAAGACTAAAAGTGCTGCTGTTTGTGTTGCAGGGTCATCTGTGATTACAAAAATGATAGGTATGCCTGCAGGACTTTCAGATGATGAGATGGAAAGTCAGATCCAGATTGAAGCCGATCAATATATTCCTTTCCCGCTTGAAGAAGTCGCGATGGATTTTGAAGTGGCAGGTGAGTCAGAAGAAGGCTCTGACAGAGTTAATGTTTTGCTAGCGGCTTCCCGCTCAGAGATTGTTGATAATGTCGTCGCGTCAATTGAGCTTGGTGGTTTAAGCGCCAAGGTCGTCGATATCGAAGCTTTTGCTATTGAAAATACCATAGACTTAATGAGTAAAGATTTTCCTGCGGAAGTTTCAAAAAACGCTATTGCTGTTGCAGATGTTGGTTCTTCAATTACAACATTCAGCGTATTGGAAGATATGAAAACAATATATTCTCGTGAAGAATCATTTGGTGGTGCTCAGTTAACTGAAGATATTCAACGGCGGTATGGTTTGTCATACGAAGAAGCTGGTTTGGCAAAACGCCAAGGTGGGCTGCCAGATAATTATGAACCAGAAGTATTAGAACCTTTTAAAGAAAATATGGCTTCACAAATAGGTAGAGCGCTGCAATTTTTTTATGCCTCGAGTGAGATAAGTGATTTAGATGCTCTCATTCTTGCTGGTGGATGTTCTTCAATTCCCGGCATTGAAGAGATAGTTGAAGAAAGGCTAGGTGTAAAAACGATAGTTGCTAATCCTTTTGCCAATATGGCGGTTGCTTCAAAAATATCGACAAAGAATCTTGCGAATGATGCGCCTGCAATGATGATAGCTTGTGGTCTAGCTTTAAGGGAGGAAGGTTAATGTCAAAAATTAATTTACTTCCATGGCGTGAAGAAAGACGTAAGGAATTACAACAACAGTTCATTACCAAGCTTGGTGTTGTTGCCATTTTAGCTGCTGCTGCTTGGGGCGCTGTTCATTATTATTATGTTCAGTTAATCGACGTAGAAAATTCGCGAATTGCGCTTGTAGAAGAAAATATTGCTGTTGTTGATAAAAAAATTAAAGAAATTAAAGAATTAGAAAAAGAAAAAGAAAGACTATTGTCTCGCATGCGAGCAATTGAACAGTTGCAGGGTAACCGGCCTCTTATTGTCCGGTTTTTTGATGAATTAGTAGAAAGTTTGCCTGAAGGTATGAGTATCACCAGTATCTCTCAAAAAGGAACGGGGATCAGTGTAGACGGTCTTGCACAATCAAACGCGCGGGTCTCTTCCTTTATGAGAAAGCTTGAGGGTTCTGAATGGCTAGCTAAACCCAGTTTAAAAATTATTAAAGAAGCTGCAGTTGGCGGTGGAAAACCAGTAAACAGTTTTACCCTGAGTTTTATGCAAGTAATACCAAAAGCTAAGGAAGATGATTCATGAGTATAGTTGATGACATAAATAATCTGGATCCAAATAATCCGGGTTTGTGGCCAGCACCGATTCAAGCGATCGTTTTCGCAATAGTTTTTGCGGCAATTTTATTTGCCGGATGGAAGTTTGATATTACAACGCAACAAGAAACGATAGCAGGGTTGGAACAGAAGGAAAAAGAGCAGCTCGATATATTAGATGCAAGGCAGAAAAAGGCGGCTAATCTAAATGCATTAAAAGAACAGATGAAAGAAATGGAGCAGTCTTTCGGTGATATGGTCAAGCAGTTACCGAATAAAACAGAAGTTGCTGGGTTATTAATCGATATATCTCAAACAGGTTTAGCGTCTGGCTTGGAGTTTAAACTATTTCAGCCAGGTGGAGAGGCGCCTAAGGAATTCTATGCAGAGTTACCAATAAATATTTCTGTGGTTGGTAGTTATCATCAGTTTGGTGAGTTTGTTAGTGGTGTCGCAGCGCTTCCAAGAATTGTTACTACGCACAATATAAATATAACGCCTTTGGAAAGTAGTGGTGGCGAGTCTCCTCAGTTGCAAATGACTGCTGTTGCTAAAACATATCGCGCTTTAGAAGAAGAGAATTGATATGAGCTCTCTAAAAATAATAAGAACGATTAAAACAGCATTTAGTATTTTGCTATTTAGCTTTCTGTCTGCTTGTGTTTCAACGGATATAAGTGATCTTCGAAGTAAAATTGATGAAATTATGGCGAGACCCGGCGGTCGTATAGAACCTTTACCTGAGATTAAGCCGTATGAAGCTTATGCATATAAATCTGGTCTTGAAAATGCGCCTAATCCTTTCAAGTTGTTTTATGTTGTTAGTAACCCGGAAAAACCAGACGACTCAATAGTTGATGATGGTTTGACTGAAGAAATGGAACGTGAAATCAAAAACCGTAATCGTGAGGAACTTGAAAGGTACGAACTTGATAGTCTTAGAATGGTTGGAACTATTGATGACGAAAATAATAACTGGGCGATTGTTCTTGATCCCGATGGTGTCGTACATAGGGTTTCAGTAGGAAACTATATTGGAACAAATATCGGGAAAATAATTAATATTTATGAAGATAGAGTTGACCTCAGGGAGATTGTGCAAGATGCCAATGGTCGATGGGAAGAGCGGGAAGCTGCGCTTGCTCTTTTAGAAGAGTAGTTTGCTGTTTACGGAGAGTGCTAAAGCATGTTTACCAATTTAAGATTTAAACTAAATTTCAAAGGTTATGAGACCATGAAAACATTAAAAAATTTATTACATATATTTTTACTTACAGGGCTAAGTTTATTTGCCGGTGTTGTTCATGCTATTTCGCTAGATGATGTTAGTTTCGCGTCTTTATCCGGTGAACGAGTACAAATAAAATTAACGTTATCTGAAGCCTTGCCATCAGAACCTTTGAATTTCACTATCGATAATCCGGCTAGAATTGCGGTCGACTTTCCAAATACCACTTTAAACTTGTCTGAAAAAACACAAACGATTGGTATAGGTGCTGCTAATAGCCTACATGCTGTAGAAGCTGCTGGAAGAACCAGAGTAGTCATTAATTTAACAAGCTCGGTTTCCTACACGATGGATGTAGATGCAAATACAGTCACATTAAATTTAGGTGGGTATTCTGCTGTAGCCTCTGGTATCGCTGCTTCATCATCTGTATCTTCTTCTGTTTCATCATCATCAGCTAGCATTGAAGATATCGATTTTCGTCGTGGGGAAAACGGTGAAGGAAGAGTTATCGTAAAACTCTCGGATCCTAATATACCTATTGATATGGGATTTGAAGGTGGGAAAGTAGTTATTAATTTTATTGATGCGCAATTGCCTTCGAACCTTGACAGAAAGTTAGACGTTATAGATTTCGCTACGCCTGTTAAAGAAATTGATACTATGCCAAATGGTAATAATATTAAAATGGCAATCAGTGCCGCGACTGAAGATTACGATCACTTAGCGTATCAATCAGAAAATCAATACATCATTGAATTTAAGCCGTTAACCAAAGAAGAAAAAGAAGAACAGAAAAAAGATAAGTTTGGTTATACTGGCGAACGTTTATCACTTAATTTCCAGAATATTGAAGTTAGAGCTATCTTACAGTTAATCGCTGATTTTACCGGGTTAAACATGGTAACCAGTGATGCAGTGGGTGGTAATGTAACGTTGCGTTTAAAGAATGTTCCTTGGGATCAGGCTCTTGATATTATTTTAAGATCGCGTGGTTTGGGCATGCGTCAGAGCGGTAATGTCATAATGGTTGCGCCTTCAGAAGAGCTCGCAGCTCGTGAAAGACTAGAACTTGAAGCAAATCGTCAAGTAGAAGAGTTAGCGCCGTTACGCACTGAATTCGTATCAATAAATTATGCCGATGCTTCAGATCTGATGGGATTGATAGCAGCAGAAGAAAATAACTTACTTTCAGAGCGCGGTAATGTTTCTATAGATGCTAGAACAAATACGTTAATTATACAGGATGTGTCAGCTAGTCTTGAGTCTATTAGAGAGTTAATCGAAGAACTGGATGTGCCCGTAAGACAAGTCTTAATCGAATCACGTATTGTGAATGCTGATGAGTCTTTTGCAAAAGATATTGGTGTTCGGTTTGGTTACAGTAGAAATTCAAAACTTGGTTCTACAGGATTAGCAAGAGATACTATTGGTGGGACGGCTACTAATAATGATAGCCCTGGTGTGTTGATAGGAGGGGGACAAACAGGCAACACAAACTTTGGTGCAGGTACTTCATTTGTAACTGATGATAATGAAAACTTAATTGTTGATTTGCCTGCTATTCCAGGTGATGCGGCTTCATTAGCGCTAGCAGTCGGTAAAATAGGTTCATATTTATTGCAACTTGAATTATCAGCATTAATCGCTGAGGGGCGTGGTGAAGATATTGCCAGTCCTCGTGTAATTACATCTAATCAGAATGAAGCGACGATTCAATCTGGTGTGCAGATACCTTATCAAGAAGCATCATCAAGTGGCGCGACCAGTACATCTTTTCAGGATGCGGTACTTGCTTTAACTGTAACGCCTCAGATTACACCTGAAGATAGTATTATCATGGATCTGGAAGTGAGTCAGGATTCTCTTAGTGGTACCAGTGTCAATGGTGTTCCTGCTATTAATACTCGTACGGTAACAACTCAGGTTCTGGTACAAAACGGCGAAACGGTTGTCCTTGGTGGTGTATACACTTCAACAGACAGAAAATCTGTGGATAGAACCCCATTCTTTGGTGACTTGCCTTATGTCGGCTTCCTGTTCAAGAGAACAGATATTGATAGTAGTAAGAGTGAATTGCTAATTTTCATTACACCGAAAATTTTAAAAGACAGTCTTACCATCTAATAATAATAAAATACGTTTTAAACTTAAGGGGTGTGCCTATAAGGTTACACCCCTTTTTTAATTCCGAATAATTTTATTAATGACTAGATCTATTTTATTTACATATAAATAAGTAACATTAGCTTGTGCATGACGAAAGAAACATAATATTAATTGGCCCAATGGGCGCAGGAAAAACAACTATCGGTAGGCAATTAGCAAAACGATTGTCTAAAGATTTTTATGATTCCGACCATGAAATTGAAAAATACACAGGCGCTGATATCTCTTTAATTTTTGAGATTGAAGGAGAAGAAGGTTTTCGCAAGCGTGAATCTCAAGTGCTTGAGGAATTGGTGTCAAATAAAAATATAGTATTATCAACAGGTGGTGGTGCTATTTTAGATGCGGAAAATAGAAAACTATTATCAGATAATGGAATTATTATTTATCTAAAATCAACTGCTGAAAAATTATATAAAAGGATAGCTAATGATAAAAGTCGCCCACTTCTGCAAACAGATGATCGGTTAAATAAAATCAAAGGCATACTTGATGAAAGAGAACCAATATACCTTTCATTAGCAGATGAAGTTATCGAAGCAAAAGAACAGTCAATTAAACAAATAACACAAAAAATAATAGATTTTATAAAGCAAAATGAAAACCATAAAAGTTGATTTAGCTGATCGTAGTTACCCAATCTATATTGGCAGTTCATTGTTATCAAACAACGAGCTTATATCCGGGCATATTACTAGCAATCAGGTATTGATTGTCACTAATCAGACGGTTGCTCCTTTATACCTGAAGTCTTTAGAAGGTGTTTTGAAAGAAGTAAATTATGAAACTCTAATTCTACCTGATGGTGAAATATATAAATCATTAGATAGTTTCAATGAAGTAATCAGCCAGTTGATGGAAAAAAATTCAGCCGAACCTGTTTGTTAATTGCACTGGGCGGTGGTGTTATTGGTGATTTAACTGGATTTGTCGCAGCTTGTTATCAAAGAGGTGTGAAGTTTATTCAAATTCCGACAACCTTATTAGCACAAGTTGACTCCTCTGTCGGTGGTAAAACAGCTGTAAATCATGCCTTAGGTAAAAACATGATTGGCGCATTTCATCAGCCGGTTGCGGTTATCGCTGATACAGATACATTATCAACATTACCTGATAGAGAGTTTTCAGCTGGTCTCGGCGAAGTAATTAAATATGGAATTATTCGAGATAAAGAGTTTTATAGTTGGCTAGAAGATAATATTGAGTTAATTATGCAACGTGATAATGACGCACTGGAATATTGCATAGAACGTTCCTGTATAAATAAAGCTGAAGTTGTTGCTGAAGATGAAAGGGAGTCTGGTATACGCGCTATTTTAAATCTAGGTCATACTTTTGGACATGCTATCGAAACAGCATTGAATTATAAAGAATGGCTACATGGAGAAGCGGTTGGTTGTGGTATGTTAATGGCAGCCGATTTATCAAGAAGATTAGGCTTATTGGAAGAAGGCAAAGTAAATAGTATCCGTTCTATTCTGGAGCGAGCAAATTTGCCTACCAGTATTCATAAAAATGTGAAAGCGGCTCAGATGTTTGAGAACATGAAGGTTGATAAAAAGTCTCGAGATGGCGTCCTGTATTTAATATTATTAAATGATATCGGTGAAGCCATTATTACATCTGATTACACAGAAGAAGCTTTAAAGGAAACAATTAATCACTTTCTTAACTGAGAGGTCGATAGTGAATAATGAGTTAGCGATTTACGCTGCACACTCGGAACAATCGAAAGGCCGGGTACACCAGGATGATGGCTCTGTATATCGTAATGAGTACCAACGTGACAGAGATCGTATTATTCATTCATCAGCTTTTCGAAGGCTGGAATATAAAACACAAGTCTTTGTTAACCATGAAGGCGATATGTTTAGAACTCGCCTTACTCACTCAATAGAAGTAGCTCAGATTGGCCGAACAATTGCGCGGGCATTAAATGTAAATGAAGATTTAACCGAAGCAATCTGTCTGGCGCATGACCTTGGGCATACGCCATTTGGACATGCTGGGCAGGATGCTTTAAATGCTTGTATGAAAGAATATGGTGGCTTTGAGCATAACCTGCAATCCCTGAGAATTGTTGACATACTGGAGAGGCGTTACGCTATATTTCCAGGCTTAAATCTTACTTTTGAAACTAGAGAAGGTATTTTAAAACATTGCTCGAGGAACAATGCGCGAACACTAGGCGAAGTTGGGCAACGATTCTTAAAAAATGAAAAACCAGGGCTGGAAGCGCAGATCGCTAATATTGCCGATGAAATCGCCTACAATAATCATGATATTGACGATGGGCTGCGAGCAGGCCTATTAGATATAGAAGCATTGCGTGAGTGCGAGATAGTCAATATTCAATATGAAAACGTCATAAAAAGATGGCAAGATTTAGAACAAAGTCAATTACGTCATGAAATCATCAGGCGAATGATCAATGCTGTTGTCAGTGATCTTATTGAAACCAGTAAAGGACTAATTGCAAGCGTTGATCCAAAAAATATTGATGATGTTCGAACTTGCGGCAAGTCCTTAATTAGTTTGAGTAAGGAAACAGAAACTATCCATAAAAATCTGAAGAAGTTTTTAATGGATAATCTGTATCGGCATGAAAAAGTCGATAGCATGGCAGAAAAAGCGAAAGAAACAGTGGAGTACCTTTTTAATGCTTATATGAAAGACTTGAAATTATTAACACCTGAGTTACAAACCAAGCTTGAATGTAGCAAAGAAGATAATGATGAGAATGCAAAGGCAAGGTTAATTGCAGATTATATAGCTGGTATGACAGACAGGTTTGCATTTTCTGAATTAGAACGAATAAGTTCAAATTAAAGTATAGAGAAATTAATTACCGAATATAAATATACTTATGACTGAGCAAAATCAACAAAGCATATTTATTACGCCGGAATTAACACACCGTAATGAACTGATTTTGCACCTGCTTGAATACAGCAATAAACTCGTTGTTGTTAAAGGTGAATTCGACTCAGGTAAAACGACGTTTTTTAAACAACTGTCAGATCAAAATGAATCCTATTTAATCCTCAGAAGCTTGGTGGTTAGCGCGACAACAAATTTAAATGATATATATAAAGCGATCATTGATGGTGAAAGTGACGATGAGTTACAACAATCACAATACAGTCAGGAAGATTTAGATGATTGGTTAGCACGAACACATAATAAGCAGAAAATCCCCGCTTTATTGGTTGATAATGTCGATTTATTAACAGATGAATTAATTACGCAATTATTTGAAATAATAAAAACTTCAAATGAAAACTCAGCTCTTAATGCTTGTCTGTTTGGCGGGCCATCCTTTTTAGGCAGATTAAAAGACTCAGGTATTGATACTGAAGAATCCGATACTTTTCATATTATTGAAATGCCCGCTCTGTCTGATAAGCAAACCGAGCAGTACATTCGTCATAATTATTCATCGGATAATCCAGCAGTAGAGATATTTGATGAAAAAACGGTAAAACAGATCCACCGTATATCACACGGATTACCGGGACGAATTAATGCGCTATGCGAACAATACTTAGATGATCCTGCAAAAGAAAAAGATAAGTCAGAGCCAAGCAAAGAAAAAAAGCCAATAGACATCAAAGGAATCCTGATAAGAAACAAATTAATTATTTCTGTTGGTGCCTTACTAATCTTACTCTCAATAGGCATTGCAAGTTTATTACAGCAAACGGAAGAGCAAGAAGTTAAACAAACAATTAAATTAAAACTCCCAAACCAGCAAGAACAAGCTGAAAAACCGGATGACACTGTTGAAATAGAAGTACCGAAAGAAATAGAACCGGAGCCCATTACAGTTGAAGAATTATCACCATCAGTTATCCCAGAGATTGCGAACGATTTAAAAGATAAACCCGGTGTTAGTGTTTACAACGAGCAAGGAAGTTTAGTCGCACAGGCTGATGATGTTGAAACTGCAAAGCAGAAAATAGCAGAAGAAATTATCGAGCAAGTACCCGATGATGAAAATGTAATCGAAGGTGCTGCGCCGATTATTAACAATACAAAAAACATTGAGACTCTAATTGAAAGTATCCCAGAGCCGGAGCCAGAAATTATTTCTGAAGTCATAGCCAAACCTGAACCAGTAGCTGAAAAGAAACCGGAGCTAAAATCAGAACCCGTTGTTAAAGATATTAATTGGCTGAAAAAGCAAGATTCTAAAAAGTATGTCTTACAATTGATCGGTGCCTATGAACAAGAAACAATCGATGTTTATTTGAAGGCATTTAAAAGCAACCAAGATAAAATTATCCCGTTTACAGCTAGCAATAAGGGTAAGGAATGGTATGTTTTAGTTTATGGTTTGTACGAGAATCGTGATCAAGCTGTTGCCGCAATTGACACTTTACCAACCAAGGCAAAACTAATGGCACCTTGGCCAAGAACCGTACAAAGCATAAAAGACTTATTGAAATAACGCGCAAAATCACTTCCCTGTAGTAAAAGTCAACTAAGTTCTTAAAAATAGGCGCTAAAACACGTAAAAATCTTCTAAAATAAGATAAAATGCAAAATAATGATGTTAGGCTCTATTTTGCTATAAGTTTATGTTGCACCGTGACATAAATAGTCCTGTTTATTATAATCTCAAGCCCTTTTCGGTAGGCATATTGTTCCGGATAGGTATTAAAATAATAATTAAGCGGTAATCAGGATTTTCCAGGATTAATTCCCTGACCTATCCCGGCGAAATAAATCATAGTCTGCGAAAGTGCGAGATCATGGTTTGTTAATTCAGAAATATAAATATTTAAAGAGTGAAATCATCATGAAACAGGCTTCAGAACAACGAGGTTTATACGATCCGCAAACGGAACATGACTCATGTGGTCTAGGTTTTGTTGCGCATATGAAAGGCGAGAAGTCGCATCAGATAGTTGATGATGCAATTACTATATTAAAGAATCTAATCCACCGTGGTGCATGCGGTTGTGAAGAAAATACCGGTGACGGTGTTGGTATTCTTATTCAAAAGCCACATAAATTTCTGAAACGCGTTTGTGCTGAAATCAATATCGAGTTGGCTGAGTTTGATAGCTATGGCGCAGGTATGGTCTTCCTACCTAAAGATCCAGAACAATCAAAGTTTTGTCAGGAACAATTCGAAAAAATTATTGCAGAAGAAGGCCAGACATTCCTAGGTTGGCGTGAAGTTCCAACAGACGATTCTTCGCTTGGTCCATCAGCTGTAAAAGACGAACCCACTTTTAAACAAATCTTTATCGGTAGAAATAAATCTCTTGATGCGGCAGCGTTTGATCGCAAACTCTATGTTATTCGTAAACGTATCGAAAACACCGTTTGGAATTCAGATATATCTGAACAAAAATTATTTTATATTCCATCATTGTCATACCGTACCTTTGTTTATAAAGGTATGTTAACCGGTAGCCAGATCGAACCCATGTTCCCTGAACTTGGCGATCCAGATGTTGAATCTGCACTAGCGTTAGTACATCAACGTTTCTCAACCAATACCTTTCCTGAGTGGCGTCTGGCGCATCCATTTCGTTATGTTGCGCATAATGGCGAAATTAATACTGCACGCGGCAATGCTAACTGGATGAGTGCGCGTCAGGCATTATGTAAATCTGATTTATTTGGCGATGATTTAGAAAAGCTATATCCCATTGTTATTGAAGGTGGCAGTGACTCGGCAACGTTTGATAACGTGATGGAGTTTCTGCACATGACGGGGCGTCCGCTACAACACGCAGCATTAATGATGATTCCGGAAGCATGGTCAGGCCATGAAACCATGGACGAAGATCGTCGTGCATTTTATGAATACCATGCTTGTTTAATGGAGCCGTGGGATGGACCTGCATCAATCTCCTTTACCGACGGTAGCATCATCGGTGCAGTACTTGATAGAAATGGCTTACGTCCATCACGTTATTACGTTACACATGATGATAAGGTCATCATGGCATCAGAAGTGGGTGTGCTTGAAGTTGCGCCGGAAAACGTAAAAATTAAAGAACGCCTGCACCCTGGTCGCATCTTCATGGTCGATATGGAAGAAGGCCGCATTATTGGTGACGAAGAGTTAAAGAAAGAATTCGTCGAAGCGAATCCTTATAAACAATGGTTAAAAGAAAACTTAATACCTGTTGGTAAATTACCAGAGCCTAAACAGGTTCACGGTGTAGACACAGACACCTTATTACAAAGACAGCAGGCGTTTGGTTATACACACGAGGATTTAAAAACGCTGATGGCACCAATGGCAAAAGTCGGTGTAGAACCTACTGGCTCAATGGGAACTGATGCGGCGCTAGCTGTATTATCAAACCGTTCACGTTTGTTATACGACTACTTCAAACAACTGTTTGCGCAAGTCACCAACCCGCCGCTGGATGGTATCCGTGAAGAACTGGTGACGCAGGTGAGTTCGACCATCGGCCGTGAATCAAACCCATTAAAACCGGGGCCTGAACATTGTCAGCAAATTAAACTCACCTCGCCAGTTATTACCAATGAAGAACTGGCGCGTATTCGTGATATGGATTTAGGTGGCTTCTTTACCTCAAGAACCATTCCGATTACCTATAACGTTGCCGATGATGGCAAAGGTATGCAAGCAGGTTTGGAAAGAATCTGTGCCGAAGCGGATAAAGCGATAGAAGACGATGTGACTTACCTTATTTTATCAGACCGTGATATAGATAAAGACAATGCGCCAATTCCAGCATTGTTAGCAGTATCGGCTATCCATAACTCTTTAATTAAAAAAGGGTCGCGTGCCCAAGTCAGTCTGGTTCTAGAGTCAGGGGAACCAAGAGAAGTACATCATTTTGCTGTGTTACTCGGTTATGGTGTGGGTTGTGTAAACCCATACCTTGCTTTCGAATCACTCAGTGATCTAATCAGCAAGAATTACTTGCCAGAGATGGAACATCAAAAAGCTGTGGCGAACTTTATTAAAGCTGTAAATAAAGGCTTGATTAAGATCATGGCGAAGATGGGTATTTCTGCGATTCAATCTTATCGTGGGGCACAAATCTTTGAAGCGATTGGTTTAAATAAAGAATTTGNTGACCAATACTTCACCTCGACCGCATCACGTATCGGCGGTATTGGCCTTGATGTGATCTCAGAAGAAGCCAGCTTGCGCCACCATCATGCCTTCCCGGATCGCCCGGTTAAGAAACCTGATCTTGAATGGGGTGGTGAATACAAATGGCGACGTGACGGTGAATATCATCTGTTTAATCCAGACACTTTATTTAAGCTACAACACGCAACACGTAGTGGCCAATATAAAATCTTTAAAGAATATACCTCTGCGGTAGATGTCCAGAGTGAAAACCTTGCAACGTTAAGAGGTTTGTTTGAATTCAAACAAAGCAACGCCATTCCATTAGAAGAAGTAGAACCGATTGAAAGCATCATGAAACGTTTTTCAACCGGTGCTATGTCATACGGTTCAATCAGTAAACAGGCGCATGAAACATTAGCCATCGCGATGAACCGTATTGGTGGTAAATCAAATACCGGTGAAGGCGGTGAAGATCCTAATCGTTTTACGCCAGATGAAAACGGTGATTTACGCCGTAGTTCGATTAAGCAGGTTGCTTCCGGTCGTTTTGGTGTTACCAGTGAATATCTGGCTAACGCTGATGATATACAAATTAAAATGGCTCAAGGCGCAAAACCTGGAGAAGGCGGCCAATTACCCGGCCCGAAAGTTTTCCCTTGGATTGCTGAAGTACGTCATTCAACGCCATGGGTGGACTTGATTTCTCCTCCGCCACATCATGATATTTATTCAATCGAAGATTTGGCGCAGTTAATTCACGACTTAAAGAATGCAAATCCAAAAGCACGTATTCATGTGAAGCTGGTTGCAGAAGTGGGTGTTGGTACAGTTGCCGCAGGTGTTGCGAAAGCACATTCGGACGTTGTGCTTATTTCAGGTTACGATGGCGGCACAGGCGCATCGCCAATGAGCTCATTAAAACATGCGGGCTTACCTTGTGAACTGGGTCTTGCTGAAACGCAACAAGTCTTAATTCAAAACGGTCTACGTGATCGTATAGTTGTACAAACAGACGGACAATTAAAAACTGGGCGTGATGTGGTGATTGCTGCATTACTTGGTGCAGAAGAATACGGTTTTGCAACAGCGCCATTAGTCGTCATGGGTTGTATCATGATGCGCGCATGTCATTTAAATACCTGTCCTGTAGGTGTTGCAACTCAAAACCCTGAACTCACACGTAAATTCACTGGCGAACCAGAGTTTGTCGAAAACTTCTTTAAGTACATTGCAGAAGAAGTACGTGAATACATGGCTGAATTAGGTATCCGCACGATTGATGAAATGATCGGACAAGTTGATAAGCTTGATGTTAAGAAAGCAGTCGATCACTGGAAAGCAGACGGTCTTGATTTCAGTAAGATACTTTATAAAGCAGAACCTAGACCGGGTGATGAAATCTATTGTGTTAATGAACAGGATCATGCGTTAGATAAGTCACTTGATATGACGACGATTCTGCCTTTATGTAAAGACGCATTAGAAAACAAAACGCCAGTCGATATAATCTTGCCAGTCGTTAATACCAACCGAACCGTAGGAACGATACTCGGCTATAACATCACAACCAAGTACGGTAGCGAAGGTTTACCAGAAGACACAGTTAATATTCATTTTAATGGATCAGCTGGAATGAGCTTTGGTGCGTTTATACCGAAAGGCGTCACACTAACGCTTGAAGGCGATGCTAATGATTATCTGGGTAAAGGCTTATCTGGCGGTAAGATTATTGTCTATCCACCACGTCACTCTACCTTTGTTCCAGAAGAAAACATTCTTGTCGGTAACGTATTGTTATACGGTGCAACCAAAGGTGAAGTTTATCTTCGCGGTATCGCCGGCGAACGTTTCTGTGTGCGTAATAGTGGTGTACATACTGTTGTTGAAGGTGTCGGTGATCACGGTTGTGAATACATGACAGGTGGTCGCGTCGTTATCATTGGTAAAACAGGTCGTAACTTTGCTGCCGGTATGTCGGGCGGTATCGCTTATGTGCTTGATGAAGATGGTGAATTCGATATCAAGTGCAACAAAGGTATGGTTGGCCTCGAAAAAATAGAAGAAGACGAAGATGTCGAATTAGTAAAAGGCTTATTAACGAAACATGTTCAATACACACAAAGTACCGTTGCTGAAAAAATACTCGGCGATTGGGACAACTATCGAAGTAAATTTGTGAAAGTCATGCCAACGGCATACAAGCGGGTACTTGCTGCGATTAAACGCGGTAAGGAGCAAGGGCTTTCAGAAGAAGAAGCTATTATGGAGGCCGCTAATGGGTAAAGTAACGGGATTCATGGAGTACGAACGTGAGAAGCAACCGTACAGACCAGTAGAAGAAAGAGTTAAAGATTGGAATCAGGTCATGAAGCCATGGCCAGTAGAGCCATTAAAGAAACAAGCCGCGCGTTGTATGGATTGTGGTATTCCGTTTTGTCACAACGGTTGTCCATTAGGAAACCTGATTCCAGATTGGAACGATCTTGTTTATCACGATCAATGGGCAGATGCGATCGAACGCTTACACGCAACCAATAACTTTCCAGAATTCACTGGTACATTATGTCCAGCGCCATGCGAAGGTTCATGTGTACTCGGTATCAACGAAGATCCTGTCAGCATCAAAGCGGTAGAGTTATCAATCATCGATAAAGCCTTTGAAAACGGTTGGGTCAAACCACAAATTCCAGAAAAGAAAACCGGTAAAAAAGTCGGCATCATCGGCTCAGGCCCTGCCGGAATGGCAGCAGCGCAACAACTCGCGCGCGCCGGACATGATGTAACCTTGTTTGAACGTTCCGATCGTATCGGTGGTTTAATGCGTTACGGTATTCCAGAATTCAAAATGGAAAAATCGCGTCTTGATCGTCGAATGGAACAGATGGAAGCAGAAGGTGTGACCTTCAAACCGAATAGCAATATCGGTCTTGATATTGATGCAAACGATCTAAAGAAAGAATTCGATGCATTAGTCCTTTGCGGTGGCGCAAGCGCACGTCGAGACTTACCCATTCCAGGTCGCGAAGCAAAAGGCGTTTATCAAGCAATGGAATACTTGCCACAAGCAAACAGACTTTGCATGGGCGATACCATTCCAGAAGACGAACAGATTAATGCCAAAGGTAAACATGTGATTGTTATTGGTGGTGGTGATACCGGCGCGGACTGTATCGGTACATCACACAGACAAGGCGCAGCATCAGTAACCTCATTAGAAATTATGCCGAAGCCACCGGAAACACGAGCAGAAGATAACCCATGGCCACTATGGCCGTTCATCTTCCGTACCGCATCAGCGCACGAAGAAGGTGGCGAACGCGTTTACTCCGTTCAAACCAAACAATTCATTAGCGACGACGACGGTAACTTAAAAGAAATCGAACTCGTGACGGTAGAAAAGATAGTCGAAGACGGACGTCTTTCCTTCAAAGAAGTTGAAGGCAGCAGCCAGATACTAAAAGCGGATCTTGTTTTCCTCGCAATGGGTTTCACTGGCGCAGAAAAAGCAGGCCTCGTCGAACAAATGGGTATCGAACTAAACGAACGTACAAACGTAATTCAAAACAACTGGATGACAAACATCGAAGGCGTATTCGCAGCAGGCGATATGCAACACGGACAAAGTTTAATTGTTTGGGCGATTGCAGAAGGAAGAAGTGCGGCGGCGGCGGTAGATAGTTACCTCATGGGCGATACCGATCTCCCGGCTCCAGTTTAAAAACTCTCAGCTAATTTTTATTTGATTGACCGCCATGGATGGTGGAAATACTTGAAACGTCGGGAATATTTTCAAATGAAAAATCTTCACTTATTATTTATAAGCTCCGGTTATTAAATCGGCTTTTTGCCTTGTATTGCATCAACCTGAAAATGTTTTTTGTAAGGTAAAATTATTCAATATCTTCAAACATCATTGTTTGTTCATTCATGCTGCAAACAATTCGACCTTTGCGTTTACTTTTCAATTCTCTCCACATATCAAATCCAAGTAATATAGCTTTTTCCCATTGTTTATTTGAACAGCTTTTTACTTCTAAGTGCTTAGTAAGCATTTTTATTGTTCTAAATAAGCTGTAATCAATTCCACCTGTCCCATCGAAAAAACCGTGATCACGTGCATGTTCAAAAACTAAAACAGAGATTGCTTCATCTATAGCAATAGCTCTTCCTCCATCATCAACTTCATCCCTTTTCCTGTCTTTTTTTCTTTTTTTATGTAAAAAACCTCTAACTACTGGGGACCAACCAAGAACCACTACATAAGAAAAGTGAAAAACATCATGAAATCTATAGAAATCACCATCATATGCATTGTCTTTTAAATCGTGACCAAAAGGCTTTCCATTCACAGTTACTATTACATTCTGTTCGCCATTAGAATCAATTTCTTCATGAAATTCTAAAACAAACTCTCTAGGTAATTGTTCATCTTCATCACAGTCATCATCTAAATGAATTATCTCTAAAGGCAATTGTTCTATATGATTCGTATCATTCCATCTATCTAAAACTTTAGATAAATTTTTCTCTAAAGCTTCACTTAATATTATGTCTTCATGGGCTGCTATTGAAGATATGTACCACATTATATCTCCAATTTCTTCGGTGACTTTATCTTTGAAAGTATTATAGCTTTCCCCGTCTCGAATTTTCTTTTTGTATTCTGTTAGTAACTCTCCTACTTCTCCAGAAAGTCCAAGTAATGCTATCGAAATTGCATTAGGAGAGTCACTGTCGAATTGTTGTGTTTCTACAGCACTTATTTGGTAATGATTAATGTCCATATAGTTCCTCCATATTTATTTTCCATTTAGGTGGGAAAAAATATTCAATTGGCATTGAGTTTGGTTTAAATAGTTGCTTTATTTTTGTGCGACCAGATATTCCTTTTATATTTGGATGTGCTATTCGACTATATTTATCTGTTTCACAAAAAACATTTTGAATGTCAATATACTGAAGACGTCTTCCACCAAGGTATTTAAAATCTAATCCTAAGCGTTCAAATTCAAATTCTTGCCTATCTGTTAATATTTTTATTAGTTCTGTTTCTGTAATTCCACCCAAAGATTTGAAGCATTTTCTTATTCCATCTCTTGCCCCTGGGCCTGGTATAGTAAACTCTCTCTCAGTAAACTTTGTGAGTTCACTATAATTAATATCAGTTATGTATTGATAAGCTAGAAATTTACCAATTAATGGGTAGGAGAGTAATAGGTCGTAACCCGACTTCATTGTTACACATGCTTGAATCTTTTCCGGTAAGTTATCACGCATCATTTTATCAATTAAAAGAAGGTGTGCATGATGTTTTCTTGTGACCTTAAATTCTGAGCAACCAGATGCCATCATATAGGCATTTGAATATAATACCCTTCCCTTATTCATCTCTGCATCTAAGAATTTCCTAAAATACTTTGAGTCAAATGAACTATTGCATATGATGCCAAACTTTTCTTCTAGTAGCTCCCATGTTTCAATTTTATTGAATAACTTAAAAAAAGTATTATTCTTAAAAATAAATCTTTCGAAGAAAAATTATCTGAATAAATTATTTTTTAATTAGGTATTGACTTACTCTATCGCAAGCACGAAAAACATTAGTGAATTTATACTTGCTAATGATTTCATCAGTCTGATAATCAAAGTCAGTATTTTTTAACCTAGCTAGGAAAACTTCATGACGTTTGTAAGCAAATTTCCAGTATGTGTCATAAACAATAGAAGGTTTTATTGGATCTAGATTTTTAAAAAATAAGTTGTTTTTTTAGACATGTTTTGAATGCTTTTTTAATATCTCAGTTGCAGTTTGTTTGCTCATTTTTCCTAGCTCTAAAATACTTAGCATGCAGTTTAACTGTGCAAATTCTAAATTCATTTGATGAGCCATATATTTACCTAGTCTAATTAAACCTAAGTAATTTCCGTATGCTCGCGTATCTAAGTGCTGCATTGCATAAATAGCATTCATTTTTAACTTTTTAGTTTTCGAATTTGGGATAAAACATACTTGTTGTAAGCAAGGAAAGCCTAATAGAGGAGTTGCTTTATGATCAAGGGTTGGATCAAAAGTAGTTGCTATTAAAGCGCTACGTCTATGAATAGGGCTTCTTTTCCCCTTTCCATTGTAGGTTTCTATTATATGTTGTAGTTGATTAACTGTACGTCCATATTTTTCACCATATGCCATTAATCTACGGAAGTATGTACCTTTGTTATTCTTTGAGTCCCTCTTGATTTCTGGCCATATTCTTTCGTATCTTTTGAAGATTGATGTCTTGCCGCCAGATAGGCTAATTGGAAAAATTGTCCCAGCAGTTGTTTCAATTGATGGTTGATTTACTGTTTCTAAAAAGTGGTTTAGATCGTTTTCAAGCTCACTTTGGTAGGGTTGAACTTCATCAGTTATTTTGATGTTTAAGATAACCGGAGATAATTCAGATTTTCTATGTAAGACCAATTCATTTAATATTTTCAACCAACATTCAGCTATAGAGTTGCCCTCGATAATCATTCTATTTCCTCTTCATGCATAAATTGATACATTCCTTTGAAGTTAGGCCGACTGACTCTGATAAAACCAGACCATTCAGAATTAAATATTCTAGAAATACCAGGGGTTCTACATTCGAATATTTGGTTTTGTTTATCGTTAGATATAATAGAAATTGAATTGCCTTCGTGATCACAAAAATTTTGCATATATATAGTGTCACCGACAACAGCATCAATTGCTCTTTCTTTCCACCAATTACCGACTACAAACACTTCAGTATTATTTAATATATCTTTATATATACTCTTTTTTATTTCAGATAATCTCTTTTCTTTTAATTGATTGAAGGTATTTCTATTATTTAGTTTATGGTTGTAAAAAAGTTGTGTAATTAAAGCTTCGTATGATACTCCTGCATATTTTGATAGAACGTAAACATTTTTTTCATTTAAAGAATCAAAATTAATCATTGGATCTTTTGCAGCTGATTTGATAAATGAAATAGGTAATAGCAACATTGCAGCAAAAAAATCAGCTTCTTTCTCAATTTCTTTATCCGAGCCTTCTTCTATTATTTCATCTATAACAGTACCATGCCCTAAAATGTGATGGCCAAGTTCGTGAGCACATGTAAATCGTTTTCTCCCATCGGGACGTAATGATGAAATTAAAATTACATTTTCATCTGCTACATACATCCCTTCGAAAGATGGTATGTTTACAAATCGAATATCAATACCCATTGCATCGGCAAGGTTAAATGGGCAGATCGGTACATTAGCACCTAAATCTAAATAAGATTTTCTATACCTGAGAGCTTGAGCAGCTATTTGATTTGCTTTTATTTTCCTCAAATTACTTCCCTTTACTTTTTATCATCCTAATTGTGTTAATTAAAATTTCTAAGTCGTCATCATTCATTGAGCTTAGTTCTCTAGCTGCGGCTAGAATATCTTTATTGAGTTTATTTTCTTCAATTTTGTTTTCTGCAAGCCAAGACATTTCAACACCATATAAATTAGAGAAAGACTTCAATTCATCTACCTTTACATTACGTCTCCCAGCTTCTATTTCACTTATTGTTGGTCTGTGAAACCCAAGATGTTTTGCAGCTTGTCCTTGAGATAGTCCCGCTAATTCTCTTGCTGTTCTTAGTCTTTCGCCGAGTTCTTTTTTTTCTTTGTCTGATTTATTCATTGTTAACAATTTTATTTATTGCATTAGCCATATCCCGAATGTTATCTGTGCCAGGAGGCTTTTTTGTAAATACTTTTTCAATTGGTAATTCACAACCTACAGAATCTTCTAATGAAACTAATACCTCAATAGCACGTAAACTATCGAAACCTGCTATGCCATCAAAAACAGGCGTATTTCCATCTAATTCAGGTATTTCATCACCGCACTCTTCAATATTGTTTTTAATACAATTTATGAGCTCCATTTCTATTTGAATCATATTCATAGCATTCCTCCAGCAAACAGTGGTAAGAAAATCTTACCACTAGTAATATTCGTGTCAAGTGTTTTGGCAATCATTCGAAATAATGAGGAGTATTAATTATTAAATTAAAATGACGGTTGGTTTATCTTGTAATAATTTATCCAATAAACTCTTTAAATTTCTGACTTAATTTTGGTTGTATTAAGTAACCATAACTTTTGTGTGGGTTCTTTTTATCTTCTGCTGTGACATACGGGTTGTATAACTTCACATAATCTCTGAGTTGTTTCGCCGTGTAGTTTCTGACGTTGTTTTCTTTCATGCCTCTGAAGAAGTCATCTTCCAGTGTTGAGTCGTGGCAGACGATGTCGCCGTAGGCAGAGAAGTTGTGCCATTGTTTTATGTTTAATGGATAGAGGCGTTTGCGTTCTTCTTCTGCTTCTTGTTTTGGTGCATCTTTCCAGCGTTCTATCAGCATGAAATCTCTGAGTTGTTCGTCGCCGAGTGGGCTGCCCATGGTGATGAAGTAATCGACTTTGTTGTTTCTGTATTTCGTATATTTTTCTTCACTTCTGTGTGAGTACTTCCACAATACATCGTAGGAGATGAAGGTGCCCATTGAATGGCTTATTAATACGACTTTGTGTTTTTTATCCCATGCTGTTGTTAGGATGTCTTCGAGTGGTTGGCGTATTTGTTCGGCGATGTATTGATCGTTTTTATATAATCGCACTTCGCGCATGTATTCTTCGATGACATTGTCTTTTATCGTTAATGCACTACCGAGTGTATCGACAATGGATAAGCCAAATTTCGTTGCGTTTGCTTTGATCCAGCCACCGCTTTTGATATGCATTTGGTTCTTATATTTACGGCGTACCCCAATGACTTTATTCACGGCTTTGTTTAGGCCGGAGACATAGTCTGTGGTGTCTTCGATATGATCCGGTATGGCATTCGCCCAATAGGCTGATTTGAATATATCGGGATTGGCGTCGAGTGCGTTGGCGAGTGTTGCTGAATCGATGCGGATGTTTTCTATAAACGCTTTTTTCCACAAACGATGTATATCTGCTGCGGGTGGCTTCGCCGCGAGTCCGTGTACGAAGACTATCGTGAGTTTGTTGGTATCGACCATGATTCCTTTTCCTTATTCAAACAAAGTAGCTGAACTCATATTACTCCGATTATTTCTGATGTGAAGAATTGTATGTGTTATGCAGAAAAGCCGTTCTTTAACTATTAATAGCTAATTTATTGCCTAAAACTTAAGAATTAGTGTGATATTCATCAAATTTTGAACCTAGCCGTTAATTTCGTGCTCAGAGTGGATAAGTAATTGCTTGATATATATCAAATACGAATTTTATTGATGTTGTTATAGTTTATTAGAAAAAATACTTTAATAAAAACAATAAGATATAATAATAAATAAAAAAATGGGCATAAAACTAAACGTGAAAAGACTTTATTTTGTCTTAATTTAGCGACAGTTTTCTCCATTATAAAAATAAGAATAATGATAAATGTTTAATAAACTTAACGTCGCATTCAAGGACAATTCTTTAAATCAGGTCTATAGTCATAATCTCATGATATTGGGTTGGGTTGCGGTGATCTTTTTGCTGCCCTTTGCGATTAATAACATTTTTCATGATCGGTATATCACAGCCGCTTTGATGTTTTTCATTGTTTTCATCGCTGCAATTAACTCAATCAGCCTTAACTATAAAGAAAAACCGCTTGTTCCTCCTTGGTTCTTTTATCTTTTAATAATCGCTACATTAGTTTTTGCCATATTTAAATTGGGATACGTGGTGACTTATTGGTCTTATCCTTTGGCATTTATCATTTTCTATGTTCAACCGCTAAGCCATGCCAGAGTGATGGCATTCATTATGGCTACCTTATTAATTGGTTCTGCATTTTATCTGTTTGAAATTGAACTTGTTTCTCGTTTTTCTTTAACTCTCGTCATGTTAATGATTTTTTGTGATGTGTTTGTACGAGTATTTATGACGATGGAGAGTAAATTATCAGAACTTGTGATTCGTGATCCGTTAACAAATGCTTATAACCGTCGTCATATGAGTACATGTCTTGAAACGACAATTGAAGAAACACTACGTGACTTTGGGCCAGCCTGCTTGGTTGTGCTTGATGTTGATTATTTTAAAAAGATTAATGATGAGTACGGTCATTCGACTGGTGATGCTGCTCTGGTAAACCTTGTCGATCTGCTGCACAAAAGAAAGCGAAAACTGGATTATGTGTTTCGTACGGGTGGGGAAGAGTTTGCGTTATTATTACGCAATACCAGCTTGAGCCAGGCGATTCAGTTTTCAAAATCGTTATGCAAAAGTGTTGAAAAAACGAATTTGCTTGATGAGGTCGCTGTTACCATTAGCCTTGGAGTTGCTGAATATAATTCAGAAGAGTCAAGCGATACCTGGCTGAAACGAGCAGATGAAAACCTATACGCGGCAAAAGACAAAGGTCGCAATTGCGTTTACCCGGAAGAAACGACACTTTTAGGCTCTAAAAACTAGAGATAGTGTTAAATTGCATTCTTATGGTGCACATAGCGATTATGCAAATAAAAACAAGTCAATTTTCTTATAATCTCTTAATTTATGGACTACTATATTAAGAAGAGAAATAGTAAAAATAGAATAAATCATTTAATAGGTCTTTCTTTGTGTGAATAATATTCAACAGACTAGCGACTTACAGGAATTGTATTTACGTAACTTGATTTTTCTGGGCTGGGTTGTCGCTATTTTTGTTACGCCTTTTGCTATTTATAGCTTTTTTCAACAGCGCTATTCTATAGTGCTGACCGCTGTAGTATTAGTTCTTATCTCTATCATTAACTCGCTTTCAATAAAACATAAACGTGTAATTCTTATTCCTTATTTCTTATGGTTTTGCATTATTATTTGTGAATTAACCTTATTGACAGTAACCATAGGAATTAAGGCTTTACTCTGGAGTTATCCGTTTGTTTTTACTATTTTCTTTGTTCAAGAACGACGAGCAGCGCGGATATATAGCTTTATTGTTTACATCAGTCTTATTGGCGCAAGCTCTTTTTCGAGCGATATTGAGCTCGTATTACGTTTTGCTGTAACACTATTTATGTTGATACTGCTGACTGATGCTGCAGTTAGTGAATTAATACGAATGGAAGGTAAGCTGAGGGAAATGACCATTCGTGATCCGCTAACTAATGCGCATAACAGACGTTATATGAATTACATGATGGAAATAACGATTGAAGAAACGCGTCGCGAGTTTGGGCCTGCTTCTATAATTATGCTTGATATAGATCACTTTAAAAAAATTAACGATAAACATGGGCATGCTAAAGGTGATGTCGTGCTTATAAAGCTTGTTGATTTATTACATAAGCGGCAGCGTAGGCTGGATTATGTGTTTCGTTCAGGCGGAGAGGAGTTTGTTATGATTTTACGTAATACTGGTTTGCAACAAGCATTATCTTTAGCTGAAAATTTACGTGTCAATATTGAAAAAAATGAATTGATTGAAGGCGAAAAAATTACTATTAGTTTAGGCGTTGCAGAATACCAGGCGGGCGAAACAGAAGTAGAGTGGTTACAACATGCGGATGAGTTGTTGTATGAAGCAAAAAATAGTGGGCGTAATTGTGTTCGACCAGCTGTATTAAGTGAACTCTATAATTAAAACAGGCGTGAGTATTTAAAACGTAATTTCACTGCACTATAGTATGGCGAGTTTTCATTAAAGTTCTTCGTTGTTCTTTTTTCTTTTCACGTTCCAGCAGATCAATTTGAATATGCATCATCGCTATTTTGTGGCTAGTATACTTGCCAAGTGCATTGACAAGATATAAACCAATCAGGCAGTAAAGCAACATCATTTCTTTATTCGTGGCGTAGAAAAATGAATAGCCCGCAGCAGCGATTAGACACAGAACCAATATTGTATCAATTGATTTAAGTATTAAGATTCTGGTTTTAATTTGATTTACATTCATAGTCACTATTACTTTGTTTAATACTTTAACAATCCTGTTATCGACCGGTTTTTGTCTAAGTTTAGACGCAATTAATAGCTTAAAGGCATGCTCATATTATGAAATTGTGAAGTAAGTCTATAATATTCTTCCTTATTTATTTAAGAACGTGATGCAGTTCAAAATTCACAAAGACTGTGTATAGAATTACCATCATAAAAAGTGAGTGACAACACTATGAAAATTTTAATAACAGGCGCAACCGGTTTCATAGGCCAGACCCTTTGTCGTGAATTACTGACGCGCGGTGACAATGTTGTTGTTTTAACAAGGAGTCATAAAAAAGCGACGAAGATATTTGGTTCGCAAGTTAGCATCGTTACTCATTTGGATAAGATTGGATCGGATGAAAAAATCGATGCTGTTATCAGTCTGGCAGGTGCGCCGGTTGTTGGTGGGCTTTGGACAAAGAAACGAAAACAAATACTAATTGATAGTCGGATTAATGATTTAAAAGCAATCAATATGCTTTGTAAAAGATTAGAGACAAAACCTTCAGTCTTAGTTAATGCTTCTGCGATTGGTTATTACGGTATACGCGGTGACGAAGAAGTGACTGAAAAAGATAAAGGTCAGGATGTTTTCCAATCCATACTTTGCCAGAAGAGAGAAGACCTTGGCTTCTCATTTGAGAAATTTGGCATGCGTGTTTGTAATGTATGGATTGGTTTGGTGTTTGCTAATGATGGTGGTGCTTATCCGCAAATGACGCGACCGATTAAGTTTGGACTTGGCGCGATATTTGGTAAGGGTCAGCAATATATGTCATGGATATATAAAGCCGATATGATTCGCGTCATTTTATTTTTGCTTGATAATGATAGTTTATCAGGCGCTATTAATGCGACAGCACCGGAGTCAGTGACGAATGAAACGTTTACTAGAAAAGTAGCCGCACATTATAAACGCCCTGTGTTTTTTAAAGCGCCGGCATTTATTTTAAAAACCCTGCTTGGTGAGCTGTCGCAATTATTTCTTGAAGGACAAAGAGTCGTTCCTGAAAAACTGTTAGAAGCAGGGTTTCAATTTGAACAAAAGTCACTTGATGATATGTTATCTGTCATCGATTCAAACGAGAGTTAAATATGAACGAACATGAAAAAATAAATTACGTTGAGTTTCCAGCAAAAGATATGGAAGCGACAAAAGCATTTTTTACAAACGTGTTTAACTGGTCGTTTGTTGATTATGGGCCGGACTATATGGCCTTTTCCAATGAAGGATTGGATGGCGGTTTCTTTCGTGCCGATTTAGCTTCGTCAGCACAGAACGGCAGCGCATTGATTGTTTTTTATAGTGAAGCGTTAGAGCAGACGCAAAGTAAAGTTGAACAAGCGGGCGGTACGGTTTTGCAAGAGATTTTTGAGTTTCCTGGTGGGCGTCGTTTTCATTTTGCAGAACCAAGCGGAAACGAGTTTGCTGTCTGGTCAGATATTAATGAATAGGTGATTAAAAATGTCAGAAACTATTGAAGCCAAAGGGCAATGCGTGTGTGGTGCGGTGTCATTCGTTGCAAGTAGTATGAATCCTGATGTCGGTGCATGTCATTGTGAAATGTGTCGTCAATGGGGCGGTGGCCCATTTATGGAAGTCGATTGTAGTTCAGACGTTTCTTTTTCTGGTGAAGATAATATTTCTATTTTCAATTCGTCAGATTGGGCCGAACGTGGCTTTTGTAAAAATTGCGGTTCTCATCTTTTTTATCGGTTTAAGGAAGCAAACTTACATATGATGCCAGTTGGTTTGTTTAAAGATGATAGTAAGTTTGTTTTTAAGAAGCAGGTTTTTATAGAAGAGAAACCTCATTACTATCGCTTTGCAAATCATACCGAAGATATGACAGGTGATGAATTAGTTGAGCAGTTTTCTGCTGCTTTAGAAAAAGATGAATAATGAAAAAAATCAAACTTTCTCATTATTCCGATGTGTTTTGTGTATGGGCTAATGTATTGCAAATACGCATGGATGAATTAACAGACAATTTTGCAGGCAATACTCTAGTTAAGAGAGATATCAATATTCTCACAAGCTGTTTCCTGTCATCAGAGCGTTAGTTAATTAAGTTCAAAATATGTAATAATTGCTGCAGAACATTAACGAGCTGACAATATGAGTAAATATTCCTTTTTTCAAATTCCTTTGCTTTCTTTTTATTCCACTGATTTATACCGGGATATGGCGCTTAATAAGAAAGGTGTTGGCTTTGCTTATTTGTTTTTATTATTGGCATTTTGCTGGTTAATTATCGTGTTTGCTATGGATAATAAAATTGACGCTTATTTTGATGAACATTCGCCCGGGTTTCTTGACCAGTTTCCCGAGATAACGATTCAAGATGGCAAGGCTTCGATTCGTGAATCGCAACCGTATTATATTGACGATCCGAAAACAGGCCGTCCACTTGCTGTGATTGATACAACCGGAACAATAAATTCGCTGGAACAAACTGAAGCGGTAATTCTGTTAAATAAAAACACGGTGACGGTTGAGAAAAATAAAATGGAAACGCGTACTTTTGATTTGAGTGAAGTTAGCGATATGGTGCTTGACAGGCTGCTGCTTTCAACATGGATTGAGGCAACCAAGTCTTATATGTTTGCTGTTATTTATCCTTTTGTTTTAGCGGGCTCGTATTTTTATCGCATAATTCAAATGCTACTTTACGCGGCTATTGGGTTATTATTTGCATCTATGCTTAAAGTAGAGCCAGACTATTCTCGGCTTTTACGGCTATCGGTCGTGGCCTCGACACCTGCCATTCTCATTAATACTTTTTTGTGGATAGCTGGAATTAAATTACCGATGGCAGGTCTTATATTCTTTGGCATGAGTATGGTTTATTTATATCTTGGCATTAAAGCAATAATCGAAGTAGAGCCTGAACAGGAGGCTATGGAATAAAGATGTTAATTGTCATTTCACCTGCAAAAACACTGGATTTTGAAACAGCACCAACGACGAAAGAATTCACTGAACCGGAGTTTTTGAAAGAATCTAAAAAACTAATTTCAGAATTAAAGAAACTAAACCCTGAAGAAGTATCTTCATTAATGAAGATCAGTGATAAGTTAGGCACGCTGAATTACCTACGTTTTAATGAATGGAAAACACCGTTTAATCTCAATAATGCGAAGCAAGCTTTGTTGGCTTTTAAAGGCGATGTCTATACGGGGATAGAGGCGGAAACTTTTTCAAATCAAGATTTAAAATTTGCACAAAAACATTTAAGGATTTTATCTGGTTTATACGGTGTTTTGAAACCTCTGGACTTGATGCAAGCGTATCGTCTGGAAATGGGTACTCAGTTTGAAAACAAACAGGGTAAAGATCTCTATGAATTTTGGGGTGGTAAGTTAACGGAACAGATTAATAACGATCTCAGGGCCGCTAAAAGCAAGGTTTTAATTAATCTGGCATCGAATGAATACTTTAAATCATTACAAGCAAATGATATTGACGCAGAAATTATTGTGCCGGTATTCAAAGATTTTAAAAATGGGAAATATAAAATCATCAGTTTTTATGCGAAAAAAGCACGTGGTTTGATGAGTGCTTATATTATTAAAAATCGATTAAAGAACCCAGAAGATATTAAAGGGTTTAACGTTGAGGGCTATAAGTATTCGAAGTCTGAATCCAGTGGTAATAACTGGGTGTTCTTGCGTAAAGAAGTTTAGTTCTTTTCTATAAATGATGGATATCAAAAATAATAAACATAATTTTGGTATCGTCAAATCTTCCTGCATTGGCTTATGGCCATACTTATTATTAGTTTGTTTGCGCTCGGTCTTTATATGGTCGAGCTGGATTATTACAGCAAATGGTACACAGTAGCACCGTGGTAGTATAAGAGTGTTGGGCTAGCTGTTTATGGCATTATGAAAAATCTTGGCCCAGCATCAAAAGAACTGGATTTAATCTTTTCAATAGAAGGTGTGCGAAAAAAATAATCTGAAGTTAATTAAGTCAGCTAATGAAAGCCCTATATTTTAGATAAATATCAGTTTTGAATCTCATGTTTTCTGGCGTCCTGTTCTAACAGCGAGTTTTCGTACCCAACGAGTACGATCTGTTTTAGGTATTCAACCAGAAATGCCGGTATGGAGCCAAAGGCTTCATGTTGGTAAACATGGCGTAGTTCGTGTGATAGAAGTTGTGTTGTATTGCTTCCCTTGCAAATATAGATTGAATGGCCAAGCGTAAGTCCTTTCATTGCTTCATCTAAAAAACCGATTTGAGTTGCTGCAATACTCAGTTTTTCATTTTCAGGAAATGGAAGCTTATCAACTTCAAGTATTTTTACTTTCTCAGGATCATTAACGCCAACTTGCTTTGCTATTTCTATTTGCTCTTCAGTTAATGAGATGCCTTCATCTTGTATTCTGTTACTGTGATCTTCTGCCCATTTGATTGCTAATGGCAGTAAGGTTTCAAGTTGATAGAGAAGATCCATGATAAAAACTATTTCTTATCTTCATTAACGACTTCGCCTTCTATAAGGCGACCTTGTTTTTCCTGCTGTCGTTCTTTTTTTAGGTTAGCGAGAATTATCGCCATCAATCCCAGAATAATTTCATCTATGAATGGAATAAAATCAGGAACAAATAGGTTAATTACAAACAGGCAAATTATTATAAAAAATAAATTTTTGAATTTTAATGTATTAGCAAAACTCAAAAATGCGGCAATAAGTACTGATGGGTTCATTATTAGATTATAGCAAATGATATTTATAGTGTTATAAATTATACAACAGACTTTATTTGAAGTGTTATATCGCCAAACTCTATAATATCACCTGAAACGATTTTCTTTCTTTTTCTTGTTTCTATTTGGCCGTTTACTAAAACATTACCTTCTGCGATTAAAAATTTGGCTTCGCCGCCGCTTGCGACCAGACCTTCAAACTTGAGCAGTTTATAAAGTTCAACGGGTTCCTTTGTTATCTCGACGGTTTTCATTATCCAGTTTGATCGAGGCAACCCCAGCCATCACCGATCCCGTTAAATTTTGCCGCATGCATTTCTAGTAATTCCTGATAGCCAGCAATTTCATCATAACTTGCTTCCATGTAAACAAAGACGACGATTTCAAAAGGGTAGTCTTTGTTTTCCTCATTGTCGGCTAGCATAGTTTTTTGACGATTTATTAACAATGTTTCTGCGAACTTAAGCGCTTCTTCTTCATTACTAAAGAGTACGGCAAACTCTATTTCTCTAGGGATGGACAAATCATCACCCTTATTTTTCTTTTCCCATAATGCATCGCCATTAACATCATTCGGGAATTCATTTGTATTTCTTTTCATTTCTAAAACCACAACTAGTATTAATAGTTGATGCTATCAATCCAGGATATTAATACAATCATTTAAATGACTTAAATAGTAATATGCGCATTATTCAGCTAAAGAAACTGAGTATACTTCTGATGCTAAGGTGCCGATTAAAGATTAATGATAAAGAAAAGCCGTGAACTCAACTTATCTTTGCACTTTTGAGTTGGCTTCACGAAATTTTATAATGTATAAATAATGACACACGACTTAATCGAAGTTTTTGAAGCACGTAACAGTATTATTAGTTGCGTTGGCGCGGGCGGTAAAAAAACAATTATGTTTCGCCTGGCTGAAGCACATCCTGGCCGAGTTGGCATTACTGCAACTGCGCATATTGAATTTTTTCCCAAATCAGTCAGGGCAAAAAGCTATATAGCGGACGAACCTGAATTGCTGCAAGCGATAAAAAACGATCAAATTTCTGACAAAATTGCCTTTGCAAAACCATCGTCACGGTTTGGCCGCCGAGCAGGGATCAGCCTTGATGCTGTTAAACAGTTTAGGGAAGCAGGAAATTTTGATTTGCTAGTTATCAAGGCAGACGGTGCACGGGGGCGCTTCATAAAGGCACCTGCTGATCATGAACCTGTTATCAGTCCTGAGACCGATATTATTATTCCTGTTGTTTCTGCAAAGGTGATTGGCCTACCTTTAAACAATGATATTGCACACCGGGTTGAACTGATCAGTCAAGTTTGCGATTTAAAACAGGAAGGCCAAATTAGGCCGTTACATATAGCCCGGCTATTAAGCTCGTCATCTGGATTATTAAAAAACACAGAGAACAAAAAAGTTATACCTGTTATTAATATGGTTGATAGCCCTGAATTGGAAATTCTGGCGCGTGAAGCTGCAAAAGAAGCACTTAACTTTAGCGATCGATTCGATAAAGTAGTGCTTGCTTCAATGAAGCAGGAGGAGTGTATTTCAGACATTGTAACAAGGTAGTCATGAGGCTTTTTTGGAGCTAAAAGATAATTGACAATTATTATTTTTGATTGTATTTATACGATTGTTCATTACTTATGTAATGAGAACTTTGTGTCCGTTGGTTTAAAAGGTTATTGGATTAAATAACCATCATTCTGAGGGTAATGTAAATGAATGACACTGATGATTTTGAATTGGATGACCTTGATTCTAGTGATGAGTTTGATGATGTGGAGAAAGACCTTACAACAAAAAAGGTTTCATCAAAACGAGATGTGCGCGCTGAGATAGAAAAGAGGTTAGAGCAAATAGAATTACGAAAATTAATGGGTGATTCTGATTATGATGAAGCCTTTGATTAGCTAAGTTTGTTTTAGTAGCTTTATTTTACAGTGAACGAGGTTGGTTTTTTATAACTAACCAAAAACGTGTCTTATTTCCTCGAATGTAGCATCGATGACATGTACATTTGAATAACCCATGGTTTGTAATGTTGATGCCGCCAGGGAAGCTCTTCCTCCTGCACCACAGTGAACCAAAATAACTCTGTTTGGGTTATCACATAAGTCACCAATTTTAATTTCCAGTAATCCACGTGGAATATTTGTAGAGTCAATCAAGCAAGCTCGATTAAATTCTTCAGCTTCGCGCACATCAAGAATAACCGCGTCATCATGTTTATCAAAAAGTAACTTTGCAGTAACTTCGTCTATACAATTACATTGTGATTTCGCAGCTGCAATCATATCGCTGGCGCTTATAAGCATGATGAGTTCTCCAATTAGATAATGATATTATTTTAACCCAGCTATCGAACTTGTCGATGTAATAAGTCGCTAAATTTAGTATGATTCGAAGTTAATAATAAAGAAAATTCATATACATGTTCCCAGAATTAAAAAATGATCGACTGATTAAGGCGCTATTTCGCAAGCCTGTAGATATGACGCCTGTCTGGATGATGCGTCAGGCAGGTCGCTATTTACCTGAATATCGTGCGACGCGAAAAAAAGCGGGTGACTTTGTCACGCTGTGTCAAACGCCAGATCTGGCCTGCGAAGTGACCTTGCAACCGCTGGATCGTTATCCATTAGATGCGGCTATATTATTTTCCGATATTCTGACTGTTCCTGATGCAATGGGATTGGGTTTAAAACTCATAGAGTCGGTAGGGCCAAGGTTTGATAATCCGATTAGTTCGCTTGCTGATATTAAAAATTTACCCATGCCTGATCCGGAAGATGATTTGGGATATGTGATGGAAGCAGTTCGTTTGATTCGAAATGAACTGGATGGTTGTGTGCCATTAATTGGTTTTGCAGGTAGCCCATGGACCCTGGCAACTTATATGATTGAAGGTGGTTCGAGTAAAGATTTTGGCAAAGTGAAAAAGATGCTTTATCAGGAACCTGAAACATTACACTTGTTACTTGACCATGTTGCTAAAGCCGTGACGCTATATTTAAATGCACAGATCAGATCCGGTGCACAGGTTATACAAATCTTTGATACCTGGGGTGGTGTATTATCAACACCCGCATATAAAGAATTTTCATTGACCTATATGAAAAAAATTCTTGATGGTCTTGAACGTCAATATGAAACTAATGAAATACCGGTAATTTTGTTTACCAAGGGTGCTAGCTTGTGGGTTGAAGATATTGCCAATACGGGTTGTAACGCTGTTGGTCTGGACTGGATGCAGGACATCGGTCAGGTTCGGGAGAAGATTGGTGATCGTGTTGCTTTACAAGGCAATATGGATCCAGCGGTTTTGAAAACTGATCCTGAAACAATACGTAAAGAAGTAAAACGTATACTGGAAAATTTTGGTAAAGGACCCGGGCATGTCTTTAATCTAGGTCATGGTATTACACCGGATATCGATCCAGAAAATGCGGGTGCATTTATTAATGCAGTGCATGACTTTAGTAAATAACTAATATTTTTCTTATTCCATGTTGATGTCACGATTGAAACTTATTGCTAAAGGTTTCTGTGTCGGTTCAGCCGATGTTGTGCCTGGTGTTAGCGGTGGCACCATGGCGTTTATACTGGGTATTTATCCTCAGCTCATCAATGCTATAAAGTCATTTGATACAGAATGGCTTAAAATGATCCTGTCTTTTAATATTAAAGGCATTATTAACCGCCCGCATTTTGGTTTTTTGATTCCTTTAGGTATCGGTGCCATTGCTGCATTATTATTCTTTACCCGTATCGTTCCATTACCAACGTTGATAAGGACACAACCAGAAATTATATACGGTTTATTTTTTGGTCTGGTGCTGGGTTCGATAGTCTTGTTGTTTCGTCATATGGGCATGAATTTGTTTATCAAACGAATGCTTTTTTTAATCATGGGTATTTTGTTTGGTGGTTTTGTCGTGACTTTAGTGCCTGCTTCCACACCTGATGCGAGTTGGTTTATCTTCCTCTGTGGTGCGATTGCTATATCTGCAATGATTTTGCCTGGCATATCGGGTTCGTTTATATTGTTGATGATGAAAAAGTACGCTTATATCTTCAATGCAATTGGTCATTTTGATTTTTCAATCATCATTCCTTTTGCCTTAGGCATCATAACGGGCGTGGTTCTGTTCAGTAGAGTCCTGTCTTACTTATTAAAAGCGTTTTATCAACAAACTATACTATTTATATCAGGATTATTAATTGCCTCTTTGTATGTCATCTGGCCATTTCAGGAACGCATTTACGAAACTGTGCGTGATAAAGAAAGGTTGATTTCGTCTGTCCCTTTATTGCCAGAAACATTTAGCAATCAGGTACTTTATGCTGCCATAATGATGTTAATTGGTTTTGCTTTCGTTATTATTCTTGATAAATTTTCCGGCAACAACGATACACTTCTGTAACTAGCCTTTGCTTGCAACTGAAACTTGATATACTTTAGATATCAAGGGGAATTGTGATGCCAATATCAGAAGCGATACCTTTATCAGAAATAATATTGGTTGTGATGGGTTTGTTGACCGTTGCAATGATTGCTGCATCAATATGCCGAAATATCCCCATACCCTATACTGTATTTTTAGTTATCCTAGGCATCATTCTCGGTGCGGTCGCACGGCAATATCCCGAATTAGCATTATTACTAGAGTTTCAGCTAACTTCTGACTTGGTCTTGTTTCTATTTCTGCCGGCGTTGATATTCGAATCAGCTATCAACCTGGATGCACGTTTATTAATGAAAGATATTATTCCGATATTGATGTTGGCGGTTCCGGCATTGCTGATTTCTGCCGGATTGATAAGTGTTGGCTTATGGTTAATTCAGGATTTTAATATTTTTCATGCTTTATTATTCGGCGCGTTAATATCGGCAACTGATCCGGTTGCTGTAATAGCGTTATTCAAAGAACTTGGTGCGCCGCAGAGACTAACTATTCTTGTTGAAGGTGAATCATTACTGAACGATGCGACTGCAATCGTCTTCTTTGGCATTATAATTGGCTTAATCGAAAATGGTTTTTCCGGAACGTCAGATATTGGTATTGCTATACTTGATTTCTTTTATGTCTTTATTGGCGGGTTGGTTATCGGTGCAATTATCGGCATAGTCATTAGCGAGATGCTTTACCGTATTCGTGCTGGTATGAGTTCTTATCTGATTATGTCAATTGTCCTTGCATACAGTAGTTTTGCTATAGCAGAGCATATTTTTCATGTTTCCGGTGTCATGGCTGTTGTTTCATCAGCAGTTGCTTTGGGTATACTCGGTGTTAGTCGTATCCCCCAGAGTGAAAGAGAGTCTGTCGATGAGACATGGGATGTGATTGCCTTAATTTGCAATTCATTATTATTTCTGTTGGTAGGTTTATCTGTTGATATCTCACAACTGTTTGGTCATATAGACAGTATTATTGTTGCCATTATTTTAGTATTGATTGCGCGTGCTGCGGGTATCTACACGATGGTGCCGGCAACAATCAAATTTTTTAAACTTCCACATGTCTCGATGGGCGAACGACATATTATGTGGTGGGGCGGTTTAAAAGGCGGTCTGGCTATTGCTATCGTTCTCTCTATTCCCGAGCATATTCCCGGTAGAGAGACATTGCTCTATGTCACGTTGGGCGTTGTTTTATTTTCTCTACTGGTAAATGCATCTACGATAAGACCGTTAATGCAAAAACTAGGCTTTGATAAATTTACAAATGAAGAGACTGCGGAATTAAAACATAGCTTAATTCAATCTCAGCAGCATGCTGTCGGTATTCTTGAATCATTCCATCAGGCAAATCTGATCTCGCGTAGTACGCAACAATTAATACAGAAGAAAACTGCGCAAGTGTTCAGTTCTGACTATGGCGATACGGATGCACTTATAGAAGAACGGCATGCTCATATTATGGCGTTACGCGTAGAAGCACAGGAATTGAAGCATCTCTATGATATTGGTTTCTTGCAGTATTATACCTATATGAATATTAAGAATGCTCTGTTACGTGACAGGGAAATGTGGTCGTCTGGTAAAGTTACTGAAACAGATACAGAAGTAACAGAAAGTAAAAACCCGTTTGTTCGTCTTGAAAATGCATTGATTAAACAATTGCGAGAACTCGACTTTGCCGCGACTATGTTAGCGCGTTATCAATATTTAAGGTTCTCACAGAGCTTACAAAGAGACATCGCCGGGATTTTAATATGTGACAAAGTCATTAAACATATTTCAGATAGTGATGATATCAGTGAAGGAATTAAAGAAGATATTATAAAGGAATATAAAGAGCGTTCGTCGCGTAGAAAAGGGAGATTAGAAAAAGTTGCTGAAGATTTTCCTGAATTTTATCTGCGATTTGAAACACGACTTTTTGCTAAAGTGGCTTTAGTAACAGCCGATTTCTTTACAGAAGAAGCACATAATAATGGCGAAATTGGTTCAAAGGTTTATACGAATATAGAACGTCGAATACATGAAGCAATAAATAACTTACAACCTATTTCTGATCCTGCGCCGAAATTAAAGCCACATGATTTAATCGGAACTGTGCCGTTATTAAACGGTTTGCCAAATGATTTGCTCGAACGATTATCACAACGGGCTAAAGCAATGACATTCTTGCCTGACGATAAAATTATTGGCGAAGGTGAAAAAGGCGATTCGCTTTATATTATTACACATGGTCAGGTTTCTATTTATAAAGATGGTCACGAGAACGAGCCCATTGCTGAACTGCGAGACGGTGATTTTGTTGGTGAGATGGCATTGCTCGAAGATCAAGTCAGAACAGCAAATGTTAAAGCTTTAAAACCAACAACATTACTGAGATTAACTCGAAAAGACGTTTTATCAATGGCCGAAAACGAACTTGAATTAAAAGCGCGTCTCGAACAAATCAGTTCATTAAGAAAGTCTAAAGTTCTCTAGTTACTCATTCGTTCCTTATCATAGTACTGGCTGGGGAAACGAAGCTTTACACATCTTGCACACGAACCATTAACTTACCAGTATTAGTACCGTTATAAAGTTTTTTAACTGTCTCAACGGCATTCTCAAGTCCATCAACAACATCCTGTTGCACCTTAATTTTACCTTCTTCCATCCATTGAGTAACTGCCGTAATTGCCTCTGGATAGCGATCCATATAATCCAATATGATAAACCCTTGTATCTTGAGACGATTCATTAGAATTAATGGATAATTCTTTAGTCCCGGTATTTCTTCACTGGAATTGTAATGTGCTATTAATCCGCACACTGTTATACGACCATACATGTTCATATGCGCAAGACAAGTATCTAAAATTTCAGCGCCTACATTTTCAAAATAAACGTCTATGCCATTAGGACAGGTACGATCTAGTGCTTCTGATAATTTTTCAGTTTTATAATTAATGGCCTCATCAAAACCAAGGTCTTCAGTAATCCACTTACATTTTTCATCAGTACCGGTAATTCCTACAACATGGCAACCCTTGATCTTGGCAATCTGTCCGACGATAGAACCTACCGAACCTGCAGCCGTTGAAATAACAACGGTCTCTCCTGCTTTGGGTTCTGAAATCTCTAGTAATCCAATATAAGCAG
The DNA here is from genome assembly GCA_038142205.1 of Pseudomonadota bacterium. Taxonomy (GTDB): domain Bacteria; phylum Pseudomonadota; class Gammaproteobacteria; order Eutrophobiales; family Eutrophobiaceae; genus UBA7359. Next base: position 2,506,371 of record JAYQJO010000001.1, read on the forward strand.
TTGGTGCAGCGATCGCAAACGTACCAAACGCATCGATTACTGGCACTGAACCACTGTCCTCTAATACACTCACAGTCTCGGGGCTACCAATTTGATAATCTGCCCAGATACCAAGTCCGCTGACAATCTCACCTTTTTTAAAAGCCGGGTTATTACTTTTTATAATGGTTCCACAAACGACGCCACGCATGGGATCATCAATAGTTACAGGTGGCATATATTGCTGTATATCACTCATCCACATCCTGTTAGTTGCATCTAACGATAAATAGTTAAGCCGGAATAGGCATTCTCCATCAGCAGGTTCAGGGATTGGTTCTTCTTCAAGACTCAAATCACCATCACGTATATCACCTACAGGACGTTTACGTAATCGCCATACGCGGTTTATTTCAGTCATTTTGTGTGCTCCTTAAAGTATGTATAAATGAATCAAAAGGGTCAGTGTCTGACTTATCCCCACGAATATAAGTGCTATAAAAAGTCATGATATTAAAGACTTGTTTGGGTGTCATGCTTAAGTATGACGCCGATACGTACATATGCGCTAGTTTGTCTATGACAAAATATATTGGTTTAGCTATATCTCATTGATTTTAATGATAAGCTCCAATAATTGTTTACAATTCTTGAATATTTTATAGTATTTATAATGACAAGGAGAAGCTTAAATAAAAAACTTTAAAGCGTAATTTTAGTAAACTTTTTTTGCCTCCTGCATTTTTAAAAACTTCTATGATATGAGGTGTTGATGGCTATGTTAAGTTTTCCTGATACAGAAGAGAAGTTGAGAAGCACAATCTCAGCTTACGAAGCCGAATTTGAGAAGGAGAAGAAGGAACACGGAGCTGTTCGTGATGACGCCAATAAACGCTATTCATTATTTAGTTATTGTTTTCTACTAGATGATTTGAATAAAACACGCGATTACATTACATGGTATGAATTCGAATTCCCAGATGATATGGGAGAACCGATACAAAAGCTGTGTTGGTCATTGAGCTTATATAGAATGCAACAATTGGACGAAGCTAGCCGAAAACTTGCAGAGCTAATGCTCTCAAACGTTTATTTTATCCCCTTTATCCTTAAAGAACCGGTGGAAGAACTCGATATTTTGTACAATTCAAATTTTCAATCGATCGATTATATTAAAAATATTCCTGAAGCTGTAAAAACTAATATTACTGAATCAGAACTAGATTGGATGATGCAACTACATAATTCATTTGAATTCCGTCTTATTAAACAACGCCACGTCGAAATATACGAACAACTGAAATACCTGGAAGCAGAAAGTCAACGAACTCTATTGACTGATGAGGCCGAGACTCTGTTAGAAATTCTGGATGAAGATTATTAAATAAAGCCCATTACTCTCATATTAGAGACAAGCATACCAATATGCGCTTAGATGCATGCGATTTTATTACGGAGCGTCAATAAGTCGAGCCAGAAGAAATTATCTAAATGATTAAAAAGATCAAAGTGAAGAGAAAAAGTAAGTTATTAGCAAGGCAAGTTAGTTTCTAATTATCTGGATTTACATCTAACATAAAATAAATTATTTACGATTAATTAAAAAGCTTAGTAATAAAATAAAAAAGCTAAGTGATAAAATAAAGGTATTACCGTATCGGCTGAATGGTGTTGCGCCATTGAATAATTCTGCTTTTGCATTTAATGCATGAGGTTTAAACTGTGGTGATTTAGCAATGACTTTTCCTTTGTTATCTATAACAGCCGATATTCCCGTATTCGTTGCTCGTAATAAATAACGACCGCTTTCTATCGCGCGTATTCGTGCAATTTGCAGATGTTGATGCGGTGCAAATGAATCACCAAACCATGCATCATTACTGACATTAACTAAAATATTAGCATCAGGAAGTGCTTGTCTTATCTCTGTTCCATACGCATCTTCATAGCAAATGCTCATGCCGAAAACAGCTTTGTCTGTTTTTAAAATCTTATTCTCAAATTTTCCTGATGAAAAATCAGACATGGGTATTTGTAAAAAACGTAAAAAACGATCCAGCATAGGCTTTAATGGTAGATATTCGCCAAAAGGAACAAGATGATGTTTGTTATAAAAACGATGAGCACCATCTATTAATAAAATACTATTAAAATATTTATCAGAAACGCTATCTTTATTAACAATGCCGCTCATAAAGTAAGCGTTTGCGTTTTGTCTTGTTTCTAAAATTTTGTCAATAAAGTCGCTGGCAGTATGGTAGTAAGAAGGTATTGCGGTTTCTGGCCAAATGATTAAGTCTGATGACCAATAAGGCTGACTTAAGCCTGAATAAATTTCATAAGTCTTGTCACGAAACTCCGGGTGCCATTTTATTTCCTGTGGTATTGCACCTTGTACAAGTGTTACATCAAGTGTCTGCCCATTTGTTTCAGTCCAGTTAACTTTTTCTAGTAATAAAGAAGCAACAAAAATGAGCAGTATAATACTCGTGCTAATAATTTTTGTTTTAAGTTTACCAATAAACAGACTTACTATTGATATAGCAATAATACAGACAACAAAACTAATTCCGTAATCGCCAATAACAGGTGCAAAATTAGCAAGCAGGCTATCGGTTTGACTGGTGCCGATATTAAGCCAGGGAAATCCGGTTAAGACCCAACCGCGAGCCCACTCGGTGATTAACCATAACGGGGGCAAAGCAAATAAATAATATTTCTTAAAAAACTTGTGAGCAAGATAACCGCATAAAGCAGGGTAAAGAGAAATAAAAGCAATAAGTAAAAAAGTAAAAAAACAAGCGCCAATAATATGCATGCCGCCAAACAGATTAATACTGATATGCAGCCAGTTTACGCCTATACCAAACATAGACAGGCCAAAGAGATAACCTAATATAAATACTTCTTTTGCAGAATCGGTTTTATACCAAAGGTAAAATAAGATAGCTAAAGAGATAAAGCTTAAAAAAAATAAAAGCCGATTGGTTCGAAAGCAAAAGGAACCAGGCCTCCTGCTATGATTGATGAAAGTCTTTTGGTTAGTTTGTTTTCCGTTAATAAGCGCATAAGGGCAGATACACAATTTAAATCCAGACTCTATTGGAAAGATGAATGAAATGGCTTTATTCTTCTTCTGGTTCTTCGCTTGTTTCTTCTTCAGGTAGCTTTGTGAAAAGCAATAGGTGAACACGTCGTTTGTCTGCGCGTAAAACCTTTATATTAAAACCTTCGTGTTCAATGGATTCGCCTCGTTTTGGTAAATGACCAAATATATTGAGAATCATCCCGCCAACGGTATCGTATTCATTATCATCAAAAGCTATACCGAAATAATCATTGAATTCAACAATCGGTGTTAAGGCTTTGATGGTATAACGATCATTATCATGAATATTAATGTTTTCTTCATCTTCTTCGAAATCATGTTCGTCTTCAATTTCACCGATAATTTCTTCAATCACATCCTCAATGGTTACAAGGCCGGCGACACCAGTATACTCATCTATAACTATTGCCATATGGTTTCGACTGGTACGGAACTCGCGAAGAAGAACATTAAGGCGTTTGCTTTCTGGCACAAAAACGGTTGCGCGCATGACATCTTTTATATCAAATTCTTTATCAGGATTAGCGTAATAACTTAATAAGTCTTTTGCGAGTAGAATACCAACGATTTCATCATTGGATTCACCAATTACAGGGAAGCGAGAGTGGCCTGATTCAACAACAACGGAGAGAATATCTTCCGGTTCGGCATCGTTTTCGATGATGATCATTTGTACACGCGGAATCATGATGTCACGAACTTGAATTTCAGAAACGTGTAACGCACCTTCTATCATTAACAAGGCATCGGGATCGAGTAGATTACGGTGTTCGGAATCCCTGAGTATTTCGATCAATGCATCACGATCTTCCGGTTCGCGTGAAAATAAGCTGGCAAATCGTTTCAGCCATTTACTGTAGTTGACTTCCTTATTCTTAGACATTATTTTGACTCAACTTCATAAGGGTTTGCATAACCTGTTTCTTTTAAAATTTGTATTTCCTTTTCTTCCATAACAGTTGCTTCCTCAGTAGTCATGTGGTCATAACCTTGCAAATGCAAAATGCCATGAATGATGAGGTGCGCCCAGTGTGCGTCACTGTCTTTTTGTTGTTGCTCTGCTTCCTGTTCTACTATTGGTGCACAAATAACAATATCACCAAGCAGATTGGGTGCGTGTTCAATGCTTTCTCCAACAGGAAATGACAATACATTTGTTGCTGTATCTTTGCTACGCCATTCCTTGTTTAGATACTGACCTTCATCAATATCAACAATTCTTAAACAGATTTCAGCATTCTTATGCTTTTTTCCCAGTGCCAGTTTTGCCCATTTGATAATTGATTTCTCATCTGGAATGGAATCAATGCTGGAAACATTTTCGATATCGATCTGAAAACTCATGATACGTTAACTTACAAAACTAATTTTTTTCATGTTTTTCGTAAGCATCCAGAATTCGTGCAACAAGCGGATGGCGAACAACATCTTTCGATTTAAAAAAGGTAAAACTGATTTCTTTTTCGTCATTTAAAATATCAATAACATGACGTAGGCCGGATTGTTTAGCGCTGGGTAAATCAACCTGAGTGATGTCGCCAGTGACGATTGCTGTAGAATTAAAACCAATACGTGTTAAAAACATTTTCATTTGTTCAACGGTTGTATTCTGTGCTTCATCAAGAATGATGAACGCTTCATTTAATGTTCTGCCTCGCATAAAGGCTAACGGTGCGACTTCAATAACATTACGTTCAATTAGTTTTGCAACCTTTTCAAAACCGAGCATTTCATATAAGGCATCGTAGAGAGGTCGTAAATAGGGATCGACTTTTTGCACCATATCACCGGGTAAAAAGCCGAGCTTCTCGCCGGCCTCTACAGCCGGTCTAACTAACACCAAACGGCGCGCGCGATCCTGTTCCAATGCGGCAACTGCGCAGGCTACGGCAAGGTAGGTTTTGCCTGTGCCAGCCGGGCCGATGCCAAAATTAATATCATGCGACTGTATATTTGAAAGGTATCGTTTTTGGTTTGGTGTTCGACCACGAATAATACCGCGTTTCGTTTTTATCGAAACTTCCTCTTCTATTTCCCTTTCGAGTTCTACTTCTATATTGATACCTTGTAAATAAAGGTGAACACGCTCTGGCGATAAAGGTTCTTTTTCTGTTGCGGCATACATTTCCTTTAATACATTTTCGGTTAGCTCAATCGAACGTTGATTGCCACTGATGTGAAAGTTATTAGCACGATTATTTATTTCGACGCCAATAAAACGTTCGACTTGTCGTAAGTGTTTATCCAACGGGCCGCAGAGATTCGACAAGCGTCGATTATCAGCGGGCTCGAGTAATAAATCGTTTGAAGTTATTGAGTTAATAATTGTAGAAAACGTTTTGAATTAAAGGTTAGCGGCCTGATCAAAAGAACTTGATTCAGGTAGTTTGCCACGCAGAGAATTGGGTAATGCTTCTGTAATTTCAACATTAACAAAGTCTCCTATTAAATTTTTTGAGCCGCTAAAATTAACAACGCGGTTATTTTCAGTTCTGCCACGAAGTTGTTCTGGATCTTTTTTCGATTGTCCTTCCACAAGTATAGACTGAATTGTGCCAACCATAGCGACGCTTATTTCAGCTGCTTTTTGCGTGATTCTGTTTTGTAAAATAGCCAAACGTTCTTTCTTGGTTTCCATTGGAACATCGTCAGGAAGATTTGAAGCGGGCGTACCTGGACGTTTGCTATAGATAAAACTGAAAGAGTGATCAAATCCAATATCTGCAATCAAGTTCATCGTATCTTCAAAGTCTTTATCCGTTTCACCGGGGAAACCAATAATGAAATCTGAGGACATACTCAGGTTTGGGCGAATTTTACGCAAACGTTTAATTTTGCTTTTGTATTCCAGACGGGTATGACCGCGTTTCATTAATGCCAGAACACGATCGGAACCGCTTTGTACGGGTAAATGTAAATGACTAACCAGTTCCGGTACACGCGCATAGACTTCAATTAAACTGTCAGAGAATTCCATCGGGTGTGATGTGGTAAAGCGAATACGATCAATTCCATCAACTGCCGCGACATATTCAATTAATAATGCCAAGTCGGCAATTTCACCATCGTGCATAACACCGCGATACGCGTTTACATTTTGTCCTAATAAATTGACCTCACGTACACCTTGCTCTGCCAGCTCAACGACTTCGGTAATAACATCATCAAACGGGCGGCTGACTTCTTCGCCGCGTGTATACGGTACAACGCAAAAACTACAGTATTTACTACAGCCTTCCATAATGGAAACAAAAGCTGTTGGGCCTTCTGCTTTTGGGCTGGGCAGGTGATCAAATTTTTCAATCTCAGGAAAAGAGATATCGACAATCGGTTCACGCGTTTTTATGATATCGGCATACATTTCCGGTAAACGGTGTAATGTTTGCGGGCCAAAAACAATATCAACAAACGGTGCGCGTTCGAGAATTGCTGGACCTTCCTGACTGGCAACACAACCACCGACGCCGATAACAATATCAGGGTTTTCTTCTTTAAAAGCACGCCAGCGGCCGAGCTGAGAGAATACTTTTTCCTGTGCTTTTTCGCGAATAGAGCAGGTGTTTAGCAGAATTAAATCAGCTTCAGCAGCGTCTTTTGTCTGCGACATATTATGCGCAGCCTGCAATGTATCCAGCATACGCGCTGAATCGTACTCATTCATTTGGCAGCCTTGCGTTGTAATAAACAGTTTTTTACTCATATCACTATGATGTTCGCGAAAAAAGGTGGGATAAATTACCTGTTCTATAGGCCAATTTCCAGCTTAATATGGCAAAATATAAAGAAAAAACGGGGCTTTGAGGCCGATTATAGCTTTTCTTTGGTTTTTTCGAGTTGTTTTAACTTTTCCTTAAGCTGATCACGTTCGCGACCCATGTCTGCTGCTTCAGCCAAAGCTTCGAAAGCCGAATGTTCCGCATGCTCTGCTCTGGCGATCAATGCTTGACGTTGTTTACTCAATTCAACTTCTCGTTTGCTGGGGCCGAATAAACCACTAAAAAAACGACTGATGCTACTGCCGACGGATTCATCATGGCTTGATGTATACAGCCCGTTTGAGCCACTGTCAGTGAAATCAGCAAATTCCGGGTTTGATAGAAATTCTATTAACTGTTCCTGTATAGAAGTGGCGAATGAGCTCAAAGATTGATCCAGTTCCTCATGTTTGAGGATGGAATCAACCATCAATTTAAATTTACGTGCTTCTTGATAGCCGTTAATATCAGTTTCAAATTCTAATTTCATCTGGATGCAATGGTTTCCATATGTGTTCAAAGCATAATTACTCTATAACTTAAGTCAAGCAGCGGCAGAGAGTGTTTAATACTTTAACAATGCAAATAATATTTAAAATTAAGCTGATACTGTTTTTAAGTTTCTTTTTCTTTTTCTCTTTCGCAAAAGCAGAACCAGAAATCCTGCGTTTAGCAATTACAACAACGACGGAAGATTCCGGTTTAATCAATAAATTGAACCCGGTTTTTGAGAATGAATACAATGTAAAAATAAACGTCATTACTGCTGGAAGTGGACAGGCGCTGCGTTTGGCAGAACAAGGCGATGTTGATATTGTATTAACGCATGCGCCGGAAGATGAAAAACGATTTATACAATCGGGTTTTGGTCTGAAACGACACCTGGTGATGCATAATGACTTTATTATTATTGGTCCAGCAATTGATCCGGCAAAGCTTAAAGACACTCAAACAGTAACCGAAGCTTTAAATCAATTATTTATTAATAAGACTAAATTTATTTCCAGGGCTGATGAGTCAGGTACACATAAGAAAGAACAGACTTTATGGAAAGAGGCGAATTTATCTCCTGAAGGTGATTGGTATACTAAAGCCGGTTCAGGTATGGGTTCTGTATTGTTACTGGCGACTGAAGAGCAGGCTTATACGATAACAGATCGTGGTACTTACGTTGCATTTAAAGATAAGATAAAACTGAATATACATTTTCAAGATGAGGACACATTATATAATCCCTATCATGTCATTGCAGTTAATCCTGAAAAACACAGTCATATAAATATATCTCTTGCAGAAAAATATATCGCTTTTCTCACAGGTAGAAAAGGACAGAAAATCATTAATGATTATAAGCTGCATGGAGAACAATTATTCAACCCTGTAAAAAGCATTAAGAAAGTTGAGTTAGCAGAAACAAGCTTTAAAAATGAAAACAAAAGTTTTTTTCTCAATGCGATAGCTTCTTCTTTTAATCTAATTCTTAGTTTTAACAAACAACTTTTTTTTGTTGTCTGGACCTCATTAAAAGTATCGTTGATTGCTGTATTGATTGCTGTGTTATTTAGTTTGCCATTAGGCGTTGTTGTTGCATTAAATAGTTTTAAAGGAAAGAACCTTTTATTAGCTTGTTTAAATACCTTGATGGCACTGCCAACAGTTGTTGTTGGCTTATTACTTTATGGCATATTAAATCGACAGGGTCTGCTAGGTGATTTTGGTTTGTTATACACACCTACAGCGATGGTTATAGGTCAGTGTGCTTTAATCATTCCTATAATCTGGAATCTTTGTATTTCGGCAGTAAATAGCGCCGATCCAAGACTGGCAAAAACGTGCTCTTCTCTAGGAGCCAGTTATTTTCAACGCAGCATTATTTATATGAGTGAGGTGCGTTTTGCATTAATTGCAGCAATCGTTACCGGCTTTGGCAGAGCCATTGGCGAAGTCGGTATCGCAATGATGTTAGGCGGTAATATAGACGGTTATACACGTACTATGACAACGGCGATTGCACTGGAAACCAGCAAAGGTGAGTTTGAATTTGCACTGGCACTTGGTTTTATGTTGTTACTAGTTGCTTTTATTGTTAATGCCGTACTTCAACAGTTCCAGTTAAGAATAAAATGACGGATCTATGAATAATCTCTACCAATTAAAGAATGTTGATTATTATTATGGTGATGAACCCAATTCATCACATGTCTTGTCCAATATTAATATTGAGATAAAGCAATCAAGAATTGTTGCTATTGTTGGTCCAAACGGCTCCGGAAAAACAACATTACTGAATATGTTAGCTTTTCTTAATTTACCAAGAGTAGGGGAATTGAGTTTTAGACAAGAAGCAGTAGAACAAGAAAATATAGAGGCATGCAAAAAACGAGTTGGTTATGTTCAACAAAGTCCTTATTTATTAAGGGGTAGCGCTTATAAAAACATTGAGCTCGGTTTAAAATTAAAACATATTGATAAAGAAATACGATATGAAAAAGTTAACGAAGTTATTGAGCTATTAGGTGTAGCTAATATTGCAAAAAGACCGGCTCGTTCGTTATCAGGCGGGGAAGCGCAAAAAATTGCGATAGGTCAGACACTGGTTTTGGATCCGGATGTATTAGTGTTAGATGAACCTTTTAATCATCTTGATAAAAATTCAATAGATGAATTAGAAGTGTTGATTCGAAATCTAAATAAAGATCTGGATAAAACAATTATCTTTACAACACATGATCAAATGCAGGCTCAGTCATTAGCAGATGATGTTTATAGTGTTGTTGGTGGTAGACTATTTGAAGCACATTTGGTTAATCTTTTTAGTGGCTCACTAGACTTGAATAATAATTGTTTTAAAACAACGCATCTAACAATATATGTTTCAGATGCTATTAAGCATGGCGAACAAATTGCAATCGATCCTAAGCAAATTGTCGTATCAAAAGAAAAACTAGATTCGAGTATGCAGAACAGTTTTTCAGGTAAAATTACAGGAATGAATGAAGAAAGCGGTAACGTTAAACTGAGTGTTAATGTTGGTGAATCAGTTCAAGCAACAATTACACATAAAGCTTTACAACAATTAAAGTTATCGATAGGCAGTGAGGTTTGGTTAAGTTTTAAGAGTTCATCAATAGTCGTATTTTAAAATATTAAAACAGGTAAAGGCGATGGAACAAGAACTAGAGACATTACAAAAAACAGCAGATCTGGCTAGAGAAATTGCTGTTAATTATGGTTTTCAATTTTTTGCAGCAGTAATTGTTTTAATTGTTGTCTGGCAGGAGTCTCGCAGGGTTGCTTCTCTGGTTTTAAAGCTTTGTAGCCGTTTTAATCTTGATATAACGCTTTCCAAATTTTTTGCTGGCGTCGCAAAAACAATAGTCTTAGCTTTTGTTTTTATTATTGCACTGGGTAAATTCGGTATCAGTATCGCACCGTTTATTGCAGCTTTAGGTGCGGTTGTTTTTGGTAGTACTTTGGCATTACAGGGACCGATTTCAAATTATGGAGCTGGCCTGACGATTATTCTTACCCGTCCCTTTATTGTTGGCGATACGATACGTATTAATAATATCGTCGGGATTGTTGAAGAAATTAAGTTAGCCTATACGCGACTAAGCAATGAAGATGGTGAAGAGATTACTATTCCTAATAATAAGATTATTGGTGAAGTTATCTATAATTCTTCGAGCAACTTAATCGTCGAACAAACTATTACTGTCTCCTATAAAGAAGATGTAGATAAAGTCATTAAAATAATCTTGCATCAATTGGGTGAGCATGATGGAGTAGTTTCAGAACCACAAGCACAGGTCGGTGTTGAACAGTTTTCACAGTTTGGCATTGATATAGGTTTGCGCTACTGGATCCCGACAGAAAAGTATTTTCAATTGAAATATGATATCAATAAACAAATCCATATTGCACTGCAAACAGAAAATATTGTGATTCCCTATCCTAAACATGTTGTACAGATGGAAAATAACTGATTATTTGCTTCGCTGTAATAATTTTTCAGGTATGTGACTGCTATACTTTCAGTCTTAAAAATAGAAAGGAGGAGTAAATGACTACACCTGTAAATATGGTTACTGGTGTCGGGCCAAAGACAGTTGAATATTTAAAAAGACGTCGAATTACGACAGCAGAGACATTAGTTAAGCGTGGCTCTTCGGTTTTAGAGGCAGCACCTGGATTTAGTCCGGGTAGAGCGGAAAATGTAATTGAAGCAGCAAATAAACTATTACGTGGGGAACCTGTAATAGTAAAGACAGCAAAGCCAGTAAAAAAAGCTAAAGCAGATAAGCCAGCTAAAAAAGAGAAAGATAAAAAGGATAAGAAGAAAGACAAGAAAGGAAAAAAAGATAAGAAAAATAAAAAGGATAAAAAGTCTAAAAATAAGAAAGGTAAAAAGAATAAAAAATAATTTGTATAATTAAAGGCGAATCAACATTAAAGTTGGTTCGCTTTTTTTATAAATATTGTTTTTAAATATCAAGTCTATATATACAAAGGAAATAATATGAAAATAGAAACCATTGCTGTACATGGTGGCTACTCGCCTGAACCGACAACGAAAGCAGTCGCTGTTCCAATCTATCAAACTACATCTTATGCGTTTGATAACACACAACATGGAGCAGACTTATTTGATTTAAAAGTGGAAGGTAATATTTATACGCGCATTATGAATCCGACAACAGCTGTACTGGAACAACGTGTGGCGGAAATGGAAGGCGGTATAGGCGCGCTTGCTTTAGCATCGGGCATGGCTGCGATTACTTATGCCATACAAACAATTGCAGAAGCGGGTGATAATATAATTTCTACAAGTACGTTATATGGTGGCACTTATAATTTATTTGCGCATACCTTTCCGCAGATGGGAATTGAAACCCGTTTTATTGATGGGGATAATTATGAACAAATTGATTCGTTAATTGACGATAGAACGAAAGCCGTTTTTTGTGAATCGATAGGGAATCCTGCAGGTAATGTTGCTGATCTTGGCAAGCTTGCAAAGCTAGCTCATGCCAAAGGTGTACCAGTTATTGTAGATAACACAGTAGCGACGCCTTATCTATGCCGACCATTTGAGCACGGTTGTGACATTGTTGTGCACTCCTTAACGAAATACATGGGCGGCCATGGCAGTAATATCGGTGGTATTATTGTTGACTCAGGAAAGTTTCCTTGGGCTGAAAATAAAGAACGTTTTAACCGATTAAACGAACCTGACCCTTCTTATCACGGCGTCGTTTATACAGAGGCTTTGGGGGAAGCGGCTTATATTGGTCGAGCCAGGGTGGTGCCTTTAAGAAACACAGGTGCAGCAATTTCACCAATGAATAGTTTTATGATTTTACAAGGTATAGAAACGTTACCGCTTAGAATGGATCGACATTGTGAAAATGCAGTTGCTGTAGCTGAGTATTTATCCAAACATGATAAAGTGAGTTGGGTACGCTATGCAGGTTTGCCCGATCATGCTGATTATGAAAATTTAAAGAAATATTGTAGTGGAAAGGCAGCCAGTATTTTAAGTTTTGGCATACAAGATGGCGCAGCAGGCGGCGCAAGGTTTATCGATGCACTCGAATTAATTACTCGTCTGGTTAATATTGGTGATGCTAAATCTTTGGCTTGTCATCCGGCAACAACAACACATCGACAACTTTCTCCGGAAGAAATGGGAAAAGCGGGTGTGTCGGAAGATTTGGTTCGTCTTTCTATTGGCATTGAACATATTGATGATTTATTGGAAGATATAGAGCAGTCATTGGCTAAAGTTTAATCATGCTGTTTTTTAAAGTACTATAATTATCTCCATGAGATTTATTTATAGTAGTTTAATTATTCTTTTTTTATCTGCATGCACTGATAGTCGTGATCCGAAAACGCTTTTTGAACAGGGCGATTATGAAAAGTCTCTGATTTTGTGGGCCGAGCTTGCAGAGCGAGGTGATACTTCGGCACAGAATTATGTCGGCATTCAGTATTATCTTGGCTTGGGAACAAAAAGAAATCATCGATTGGCGAAGGAATGGTTTGAAAAATCTGCGGTACAAGGTTTCGCTGATGCTCAGTATAATTTAGCTGTCATGTATGAAAATGGTGAGTATGTAGGGCGAGACTATACTTCAGCAGCCATGTGGTACTCTCTAGCCATAGAACAGGGTAATCAACATGCACAAAGAAGAATGCAGGCAATACTAGATGAACATAAACTTTTTCCAAATCAATATAAGCGCGCACAGGAACTTGCAGAACAATATAGGTGAAAACAATGCCATTAGTTAATATTTCAATTTTAAAAGGCAAGTCTCCCGAATACATTAAAGCGGTTACAGATGGAATAAATTCAGCAGTAATAGAAACAATGGGCTTTCCAGATGATGATCGTTATCAGATAGTGCATGAACTTGAACCGCATTGTTTACAGTATCAGGATAGACAAGAAGATAGAGTTATGATGCACTTGACCATGCGAGCAGGTAGGTCAAATAAAGCAAAGCAAGCATTTTATGCGAAAGCCGTTGAGAACCTGGCAAAAGATCCGGGAATAAAACCTGAAAATGTATTGATCACGATTGTAGAAAACCATGATATTGATTGGTCATTTAAAGAAGGTGTCGCATCGTTTGTTGTTTAGATAGAAAGGTAATAGCTATTATCTTTTTGTTTTTCTCACCATCAATTTTATCTTTGTAACAAATAGTGGATATGAATAACTTTGTAAAAAAGTATTTGAATATACAAAGTCGCACCATGAAGAATCAGACACTGTTATTAAAGTAACGCTTTTGATTGCGCATTGTGATAAAAAGATCACAAAGTTAATAATGACTACTCAGGTGGTAAAAAGGAAATGGTTCATTATTTATTAGTTTCCATATCAATAAATCATTAATTTCAATAGCCAGCGCTATTAAAACTATGCCAGCAAGCTTGTAAACCGTTTGAGAAAACCGTTGATACTACAAATTTATTAAATGTCCATGATCATCACAATGGTTACCGTGAAGATGATGTAATCAATATGATCACCATGTTGAGTCGCAGTAAGATCAAAATAATTGTCTAAACAGATAGGATAAAAGCTTAAGATAGGAAATCAACGTTAGTCGTTATATTTTAATGTTCACACAAACATAGCCTTACTGTATCTATATGAAATTAAAATGGTTTTCTAATTTATATTATTGGTTTGCCTCTGTAAGTGTTATGTTATAACATTTCTTTTATGAATGTTAATAGAATGATTGAAAAAAAATTACCTGTCCGTGTTGAGCGGTTTTTTGGGTGCAGGCAAAACAAATTAACAAAATTGATTCCTGTGACATTGCTCTTTTAAAAGATAAGGCATGGGTAAGTAACTTAGGAGAAGGAATTGTGCATCGTTCGTCAGAAATAAATAGGCAAACCTAAGGCTATTACTTTCATTAGATTTTTTTAATAGAGGGCTAAATATGAAATTCTCAGCGATTAAAAAAGCATCAATCCTGTTTATAGTCTGCTTTTCAATCAATACCTATGCAGATGAAGAGGAGCATGAACATCGCCATCATGAAGCACATGTACATGGTAAAGCAGAATTAAACTTGCTAATTGACGGCACAACAATAGCTATTGAATTAAAGTCGCCTGCACTTAATGTGCTTGGTTTTGAACATGAACCAGAAACAAATGAAGAAAAAGGAATAGTAAAACAAGCAAAGAAAAAACTATCTAATTATAAGAATATATTTTCTATAGCTGATCTGAATTGCCAGGTAACAGAATATGAAATCGAATCTCCTTACGAAAGTGAGCATGAAGAAGGACATCACGGGCATAAACATCACGATGAAGAATATCATAGCGAGGACGATGATCACGATGACTATTATTTGTCTTATTCATTAAAGTGTGAAAATACGAATGAGCTTAAAATTATTGAAATTAAACTATTTGATAATTTTGAAGGTTTTGAAATTATTGAAGCAACGTGGATAAATCAGACAAACGCAGGTCGCTCTGAACTTAGCAGTAAACAAAAAATAATAAAACTAAAGTAAGTTGAAAACCTGGTTATTAACAATGCTTCTCATTTTAAATATAAACGGAGATTAAAATTAATACTTCAAACAATGAGGAAAGTTATTACCCTCGTAATTTTCAGGATTGGAATCAATGCATAACCATAAAATGTGGTGTTCAGCGGACCAAAAAGTTTATCAAACTATATGGGGAAGAATATACCAATCAAATAATTTCGTGGTTTGCTTTAACTAAGCATGAAATTAAAAACAACTAATCACATCTATAATAGCGCGGGTAAGTACTATAGTGATAAATTGCATTATCATAATTTTTCCCATATTAAAGAAACATTAAATTATGCTGAAAATATTTTAAAAGAATGTGATAGCAAGAAAGTTAATTATGATAAAAAGGTTGTTTGTCATGCCATTCTTTTTCATGACGCTGGATATAACCTGGATCACACTAAAAAAGGTTTTAAGAATAAAGAAAGTTATTCAGCAGGATTAGCTGAATATGCTTTGTCAGATGCGGGCGAATCTCAAGAACATATAGAAAAAGTAACGCGCGCTATTCTTTGTACTCATATGAATGGGGAATGCGAAACTAATGATGATGCAATTGTCAGAGCAGCAGATTTATCAGGGTTGGCAGCACCGTATACAGACTTTATAAATAAATCGATCGCACTTTTCAAAGAAAGAGAACTTTTATCCGGTGAAAAAATAAGCTGGGATCAATATAAAAAAGAAGCGATTGGTGTTATTCGTGGCTTTCTGAAGCAAGAAATTAAGCTTGATATCGAACTGTTTAGCAAGGGGAATTATATTTTTCACACAAAAGTTTTTGATAATCTGGATAATCTTATGCAAGATAAAATGGACTAAAATAGCTCTATTTTTCTTTATATTCAGTAACATCATCTGCTATAAAAGTATAAGCGGAGATAGCGGTATCGTTTTCCATTACTTCAGTAAATAACGTGCCTTTTATTTCAAAAGGCATCCAGATACCTTCTACTTGCAATCCCTTTTTATAACGAACAAAAATAATTTGATTCGGTGGTGGCGGCGGGACGTGGATACAGGCACCAAAATACGGGACAAGAAAAATTCGGTTATAGCATTTTCATCATTCGTTTCTAAAGGGACAATAAAACCGGGAAGACTGACTGTTTGATTGTTTAATTCTGATCGAACATTGATTGAATTCATGACGCCTTGTACATCGGGGTCGTTTATCTGTTCCATGGCGTTATTTATGTCATCCCTAATATCAGCGTTGGGATCTAGGGGTTGGTGCGGATTAGACAACAAGGATGGTAATTGTTGCATTATTTCTAACTCGGCTTCGGGAATTAAATCATCCCAAATGAGTTCCTTATAGTCTTTTGCAATTACATGTAGACTAAAAAGCGAAAAAATCACCAGGTAAATAAGACGTTGCATAGATAAGAACTCATATTTCAGTTATGTTATAATGTAACACTTGTTCAATAATAGTCTATATCAAAATAAGTGAGATGGCGAAAGCAGTAGAAATATTTTCTTTAGAGTTTCAATGGGACGTCGCCGATAACTGGTCTTTAAAGGTTAAGGATTTAAGCATAGAGTCTGGAGAAAAAGTTTTTCTTCATGGTCCGTCAGGTTCAGGCAAAACTACATTACTGGATCTTTTAACCGGCATCCACAGTCAGACAAAAGGTTCGGTCAAAGTTCTGGGAAGCGAGCTTAATGAGTTTTCGGCAAAGCAGCGTGATCAGTTTCGTGCGGATCACTTGGGTTTTATATTTCAACAATTTAATTTATTACCCTATTTAAATGTCATCGACAATGTTTTGATCTCATGTCATTTCTCAAAAATAAGGCATCAAAAGGCAAGTGAAGCCGGTTCAATAAAGAAATGCGCACATGATTTACTGTCATCATTAGGAATAAGCTCAGAACTACATAGTAAACAGGCATCGCAACTCAGTGTTGGGCAACAACAGCGTGTTGCTATAGCGCGTTCTCTTATCGGTAGTCCAGAAATAATTATTGCAGATGAACCGACTTCTTCGCTTGATAGAGATACACGTGATGCGTTTATTGAATTACTTTTAAAGCAGGTAGAACAGGCAAGCAGCACTATTATCTTTGTTAGCCATGATACAGAACTAGCTAAATTTTTTGATAAAAGTATTTCAATAAGCGAATTAGGATAAAAGGCGACTATTAAGATGTTTTATAAACTAATCTATATGAGCTTATGGAATAGGCGTATGAGTATTATGCTGATGCTGATTTCTATTTCCTTGAGCATTACTCTTCTTATTGGTGTTGAACATTTAAGGAGCGAGGCAAAAGAAAGTTTTAGCAAAACCGTTTCCGAAACAGATTTGATAATAGGGGCGCGTTCTGGTCAGGTTAATTTATTACTCTATTCTGTGTTTCGTATAGGTGATGCGACGAATAATATTTCATGGGAAAGTTATAATGACATTGCTTCGGATAAAAGAATTAAATGGACTGTGCCTATTTCTTTGGGTGATTCTCATAAAGGCTTTCGTGTCATGGGTACGACAAAAACCTATTTTGAAAAATATAAATATGGTAACAAGGCGGCTTTGGCATTTAAACAGGGAGAGCAATTTAAAGGTGTCTATGATGCAGTGCTCGGATCCCAGGTTGCGAAAGAGTTAGGTTATAGCATCGGTGAAAAAGTTATATTATCTCATGGCATGGGTAAGGTCAGTTTTAGTAAACATGAAGATAAACCTTTTGAAATAACGGGGATACTTGCGCCAACAGGAACACCTGTAGATAGAACAGTGCATATTAGTCTAGCAGGTATCGAAGCTATACATGTCGATTGGCAACAAGGGGTAAAAATACCCAGTATAAAAATATCTGCTGAAGACGCGTTAAAGCATGATTTAACACCGAAAGCGATTACAGCAGTTTTTGTTGGTTTGAAATCTAAAGTAGCGACATTTAGTTTACAACGAAAAATCAATGAATATAAACAAGAGCCATTAACAGCCATTATCCCTGGCCTTGCTTTGGTTCAACTGTGGCAAGTTGTCGGCTTTGTTGAAAAAATATTAATCATTATTTCAGCGTTTGTTGTGTTAACAGGCTTAATGGGTATGGTGACGACTTTACTAGCCGGATTAAACGAACGCCGTAGAGAAATGGCGATACTGCGATCTTTGGGTGCGAAGCCGCTTTATATGTTTTTATTATTAATGACGGAATCTGTTTTATTGGCAATCACGGCTTGTATTGTTGGTGTTGTTGCTATCTTTTTAATACTGACATTATTACAACCCATGCTCATATCTCACTACGGGCTTTTTATTGGTATAAATCCATTCAATACTTCTGTGGTAATTATTCTCGGGTTGGTTGTCAGTATTGCCGCTATTATGGGTTTGGTGCCTTCTATTATTGCTTACAAAAGAAGCTTGAAAGATGGTTTAAGTTATAAAGTTTAAAACTACATTTATAAAACATTTAAGAAAAAAAATGAGGTAGATAAATAATCATGGAGAAAGCGCATATACAAAAAGTTCTGGATCGTGTTGCAATTTCTGTATCAGCATTATGTATGCTCCATTGCCTAATAACACCATTGTTACTTGTCGCTATTCCGGTTATTTCATCGACGTTTCTGGCTGAAGAATTATTTCACAAGGTTCTTGTTGCTTTCGTTTTACCTGTTAGTCTTATCGCCTTATTTTTGGGCTGCCGTCGTCATAGGGATAGCGTGGTTTTGATATTAGGAAGTATCGGTCTTTTCTTTCTTGTTACGGTAGCCCTTGTTGGCCATGAATTGCTTGGTGAGTGAGGTGAGAAAATTGCAACTGTGGTTAGTGGTGCAATTCTGGCTGTCGGACATTTTAGAAACTACTATTTATGCCGTAATGATGAGTGTGATACTTAAAGCAATTTCAAAGTATTTTGAATAAATAGAATGAGTAATTGCTGTAACGACTAAGGTGACTGGTTAGACGCGCTTCCTAATCGGTAAAACGCAATCTTAAAAATAGTGCTCATTATTAATGCCATCTTTCATTCAGCATTATTTGTGTTAAGAAATGCAACTAATTAACCTCGACAAAGCAATACCTGATAATTTATTTAACTTGAGTAATAATAACCCTGATGTCATAGGCAAAATGTAGCAGTCTGAGATAAAATATGAATTATTAAATAAATAATTTTGAAGAAATAATTATGAATGAAAATAGTGAAGCATCAGCTAAAGAAAAAAACGAAAATAATAAAACCGGTTGCGATGACATAACTTGTTGTCCGCCAAAGAAACCTGTAACACGCACAACTCAAAAAATAGGACGTAATGATCCTTGCTTTTGTGGGAGTAACCGTAAATTTAAAAAGTGTTGTGGACGCTTCTAGATATCGATTGAAACTGTAAATGGTGGCTATGGGCAGACTTGAACTGCCGACATCAGCATTATGAATGCTGCGCTCTAACCAACTGAGCTACATAGCCATTATTTAAGATTGATGTTTCCGCCCTAGTAGACAGAAAGGAGCGAGATTGTCTTTTCTATGGCGATACTTGTCAAGAACAGGATTACCTAAGTTCTTCAAATATTTTTCTAATTCCTTACCGTCAACGCGTACCGAAAATCACCATAGTTTTGCCCGAGACCGAAATCAGATGGTCTTCTTCCAGACTTTTAAGTACTCGACCGACCATTTCACGCGAGCAACCGACAATACGACCTAATTCCTGACGAGTAATCCGAATCTGCATGCCATCCGGGTGAGTCATGGCGTCAGGTTCTTTGCATAGATCTAATAATGTTCTCGCAACACGACCTTTTACGTCTGTAAAGGCCAAATCACTGACTTTACGACTGGTACGGCGCAGGCGCATGGCCATTTGCGAAGCGATGGAAAATAACAGTTCAGGGAAGATATTGTGTAAGCCTTGTAGTTTTTCGTAGCTGATTTTAGCGATTTCTGACTTGGTTTTTGCACGAACAAAAGCGGTGCGATTGCTTTTTTCTGCAAATAGACCTATTTCCCCAAAGAATTCTCCAGCGTTGAGATAGGCTAGTACGATTTCATTACCTTTACTGTCTTCAATCATCACGGTTACAGAGCCGCTAATGATGTAATACAGATCATTAGAAGGATCGCCTTCTTTGATAATAAGTTGTTTTGCGGCATATGTTTTTTGATGACAGTGCTCTAAAAAGCGGGATATTATTGTTTCCCCTTCACGCGAGCTTGGAATAGCCATAATTATTGTCCCCCGCCATTCATGGCTGCTAACTGAGCATCAACTATGTTACTCTTTTCTCAGAAAATCAACTGCTTGGAGTTTATAATTTGGATATTAAGGTAAGTTGGGCCGGTGAAGCTGCGTTTATTGGTGAATCAGGCACAGGACATAAAGTTGTAATGGATGGACCACCGGAAGGTGGTGGGCGGGATCTGGGACCTAGACCAATGGAGATGCTGTTATTGGGAACGGGGGCTTGTAGTAGTTATGATGTCATATCTATTTTGAAAAAGTCCCGACAAGACGTGAAATCTTGTCAGGTGGAAATCAGTTCTGAACGTGCTGACAGCGAACCGAAGGTATTCACCAAGATTCATATTCATTTCAAAGTTGCTGGTGTAAATTTAAAAGAAAAGCAGGTAGAAAGAGCCGTTTCCTTGTCAGCTGAAAAATATTGCTCGGCTTCTATCATGCTCGGTGCAACAGCCGAGATATCACACGATTATGAAATTCTTGAAGCAGAAGGTGTTTTATAACGGTGCTTATTCAGCTTTTCTGTTACGCGCTTTAGCAGGCTGGTTTCGTCTTCACCTTTTCGCCAAGAAGAGGCCGCTATGGTTGTTGGAATCTTCTTATGGTTTTCGGGAAGTTTGAAACGGTTAAGCTGAAACTTGATTTTCCTAGCAAGTTTATTTGCTGCTTCTTCATTAGTTTCTGGCAGGATAAGTAGAAAGTCTGACATATTCCAATGGCCGACATCATCTACCCAGCGCAGTTTGTCCCTTAGAATCATCGCAATGGCTTGGTTAATACTTTCGTTATCCATTTCAGAATCGGGCGCGACTCGCAGCATAATTATGGAAAGCGGATTGAAATAACGGCGACTTCGAGAAACATGTAAAGTCAGTTTATTTAGAATGCCATGACGTGTGTACAAACCGGTGCGTTCATCAACTTGCTCAAATCCGAACTGTGCCTGATTTTCTGAAAGATTATTAAATTTAACCAGACAACCGATTTCAGCTATATCATCAAATTCATTTTCCATAGATTTAGACAGGTAGTTAAAATTAAAGAGTGTGTCGTTGTCAGGGCTGTTGATATGTTGTCGCGCAATTCTTTCGGAAATGGGGAAGATATTTGTGCCGGGTAATTCCGAGCGCATATGACCGATAAGCTGCCTGGCCTCCAGTCCTATTTGTACGCACAGTGTTTTGTTTACCCAAATAATTCGATTATCTGAATTCACTAGAAATATACCGACAGGCATAAGATGCAGTAAAGACAGTACGTTGTCTGAATTTAAAGTTGGTAATTGAATCACAGCTGACACCCTAATTTTCGTTTATTGTTTCTAAAGCTATCGACGAAAATGAATAGAACTTTAGTGCTAAATCAGGCTATCTTGGTTTATTTAAGTTATTAAAATTACTAAAAAATCAGATCTAAATAGAGTTAAGTTATTGATGAGTAGGTAAATTGGATAAAGAAGCTTGTTACGAATTATCGAGTCGCGTCATCATTTTTGCCGGACCAGTAATAATTTTGTGAAACAAGGCCGATTGATTGTTCGTATCTGTTTTACGGTAAATATGTTTCAAATGCGTTCTTATTGTCGAAATACTAATGTGTAGAGCTTCTGAAGCTAGCTCAACATCAGGGTTCTCAATAAGTTGTGAAACGACGCGAGACTCAGCTGGTGTTAAGTTATAAATTTTATGTAATGTTTCTTCCAGAGAGGGTGTTTCTTTCTCTTCAGGATAGTGTTTATTTTTATCAAGTGCTGAACGAATCGTTGTCTTTAAATCGGTATCTCTTATCGGTTTATTAATATAACCATAAGCATTTGTCTTTAATGCTCGTTCCAATGTTTTATCATCGCTATGGGAAGTAACATAGATAACAGGAACATGAAAATTATTCATGATGACTTCAGCAGTATCAATACCATCAAGTCCTTTACCAAGATTGATATCCATTAAGATTAGATCGGGTTTATGAGTTCTTGTTTTATCAACGGCTTCAGCTCCTGAGCTAACAATACCGGATACAACAAAACCAAATTTTTCGATGTAGAGTTGCATGACATTCGCTGTAGTGCGGTCATCATCAACGATGAGTATTTGCTCTCCTGCCATTAATGCTCCTTTCAATGTTTATAACTAATTTATATAAAAACATTCTATATTAACTGTAAAAAAAAAACCTGAATATGAAACAAAATCTTACGCAAAAAGTAAACAATACCATTTAAATATTTTCTGGGTTACTAGCGCGTTTTATATAGAAATGATAAACATCATTAATGATCTCAAATTTAATAATTTCATGTTTAGTACGGGCACAATAGGCCTCAAAATCTACTTGTGAATGAGGATCTGTTGCTTCAACGAATAGAACATCACCTGCATCCATTTTATTTAGCAAGACTTTGGTTTTAAGAATGGGAAGAGGGCAGTTCAATCCCTTGGCATCAAGGGATTGAGTTATTTTAGTTTCATTGTCTGTTTCTGTGTTCATCAATAGGCTTTAATGATTAATTAAAGCCTATTGTATTAAACTACTGCCTTAAAAAGAAGCTTGTAGTCCTATTGTTAGCGCACGACCCATTATAGGCGCACGATCTTTAATGAAAGAGGTGAGTAGTTCACCGTCTTCATCTAGCAGGTTTGTTGCTTTAGCGAACAAGTTTAAGTTTTGAGCACCTTCAATGACTTTGTAGTTCGCATTGAGGTTTAAAACCGAATAACCGCCTGTATCGCTTTCTAAGGCGCCATTAGCGTTTTGTTCCAATACATTAGTTAAATCCAGACCTGCAGTAAGTTTCTTGTGCTCATAATCCAGACTTGCCCCGATTCGCGCAGGAGAGATACGTGGCAGATTGTCACCATTTTCACGTTCAGCTCTGACATAATCACCAAACACATTCAAGTCTAATATACCGCTATTACCCGAGTACAGATTCAAGCCTGCAGCAATTTCAAAACCATAGAAAATGGCATTGTCCTGTTGAAATTGTAAGTCTCTAAATTCTTCGGTTGGATCGAGATTTCCATCTTCATCAACTATATCAGCAATACCATCGTTGTTTATGTCCCGAGCTTGCAAGAATATAAAGTCTTCTATGTAGTTTGCAAACAAGCTTACATTCCATTGTAATAAACCGTGTTCACGGGCTAAAGTCAGGTCGATATTATTGGCTGTTTCTTCACTTATTGAAGCGTCACCTCTTTCAAAGGCGCCTGTTGCGTGATGTGCTCCATTAGAAAATAACTCTTCAACAGTCGGTGCGCGTTGACTACGGCTAAGGTTTAAACCAAGTGCCATTTCTCCTGTAATATGCCAGTGAATACCTGATGAGATGCTATATAAGTCAAAACTAGCCGAAATGCGATTGTCAATGTCATCAATTTCGTTATGTTCGTAACGTCCGCCGATTTCGAAATGAACGTTTTCGACAATGTCGGTATCTTCAAGAATAAAGATGGCAAAAGTATCTGTTTCTGTTTTTGGTACGAATGCTTCGTCGCCTGCTGCACTGAAATCACGATAGCCAAATTGAGTGCCGATAACACCATTAAATACGCCGATTGGAGCATGTGATATTTCGACTCGGCCTTCGAGTTGCTCATTACTAAAGACTGTGCCGGGTTCACCAGGACCTTCAAACTCGGTGTGTAGATAGTCATTGTAAGCGCCTTGAATACTAATCGCTTTTATGCCGGCAAAAGGGTTAAGTATTCGAGCAGACAGATCGGTACGATCTTGTTTAGAGTCAATAAAAGGTAACTCGTCGGGCTCTTCCGGATTACGAGGAATACCGTGAGTCGAGTCAAAATGTCCATAAGACATACCGATAAAACCCCAATTATCAACAAAGGAAGCGCCAAAATTGAAATTGGTCACATCATAAAAACTATTACCCACTTTTCCGTCGGCAGACTCATAATCTCCTGCATCACGGTTTAATGCATCAGCATGGAATGCTATTTTTTCATAACCGCCTTCTGCTTGAAGAGAAACCAGTTTTTCCAGTGAATTAGTGTTGTAACTGGAATACAGTGTTGGACTAAAAGAATCCGGTATATATTCCGGGATTTTATTAGTCACTACATTGACTAGACCGCCGGAGGCTTCGCTACCGTAAAGTAATGCTGCTGGTCCACGAAAGATTTCTATCTGTTCAGCTTGTATAGGATCGATAGAAACGGCGTGATCAACACTGACTGTTGATACGTCTAATGAGCTAATGCCATTTTCCAGAACTTTTACTCTTGCGCCGGATTGCCCGCGAATAACAGGTCGACTTGCTAAAGGGCTAAAACGATCTGTTGAGACACCAGGAATATTCTCCAGTGTTTCGCCAATTGTTGACGCTTGTTTTTCTGCTAATTCTTCATTGTTTAAAATGTATATAGGTTGTGAGATGTGCTCGATACTTTGCAAGCCAAATGGCCTTGCGAAAACATTGATATCATCTAACGTTGATACTTCTTCTGCGAGCGCAAGTTGTGACACGCTTAATGGGATGATAATCCCAAGGTAAAATAACTTCATTGTTTAACCCCTGATTAATAACAAGACATTCTGGTGGCGATAATGCTCACCAGATAAATACTTAAAATTTGTTACATCAGGAATGGTGGGGGACTGCGAGCATGATTATTTGAATGATTAATTAAATTTAAAGAATAAAATTTATGAGTAATTTTTACATTTTCTTTAAAATTAATATTTACTACTGTACTTGTATTAGTGGCAAGATTGCTTGAATTAACTTGATGAATACATATTGAACAGTATTCGTGCTCATCATGTTCTACAAATTGGTGCTCGACAGCATGCGTCATCGTGGCGAATTGCGACGACAATACAAATAAAATCAGTAGTTTAATGACGAGTTTATGGAGCATTTTTAGTTTTAAATATTAATAATAAATGTTACATTATAACATTGCATTTTAGGTGTCAATTGAACAATCATGTCCAAAAATAAAATTATTAGTCCTTTCCGGCCTTCAGCGCATAAGCATCAGGACTGTTTACAGTCTGCTGTTAAAGCGGCAAAAACTCATTGTGATGAGTCTGGTTTGCGTTTAACGCCATTGCGCCAACAGGTTCTGGAGCTGGTCTGGCAAAGTCACGAACCTGTTAAGGCTTATGACGTGTTGGATAAACTTAAGCAAGAGCATTCTTCATCTGCCCCGCCAACTGTTTATCGGGCACTGGATTTTTTGCAGGAACAAGGGCTGGTTCATAAAATCGAATCACTAAATGCTTATGTCGGCTGTGGCAATCCTGAAAATTCACACTCAGGGCAGTTTTTTATTTGTCAATGTTGCGGCTCGGTTGCAGAACTTGATGACGCTGATATCAGCAGGTTGATCCAAAAGAAAGCCAGTCAAATGGGTTTTAAAATAGATGATGAAATGGTCGAAATTAATGGCCATTGTCAGGAATGTCTTGTTGCAGGAAAATCAAAGTAATGACTATTTTACAGAGACTGTTATTGGTTTTACTTGCTCTATTTGTTTTTGCTTCTAAAACTGTTGCCGAAGATAAAATAAATACTTTTGTTAGTATCTTGCCACAACAATATTTTGTCGAACAAGTGGGCGGTGAACTTGTTGATGTTCAAGTTATGGTCGGTCCCGGACAAAACCCAGCAACGTATGAACCGACACCGCAACAAATGGCAGCATTGGCGAATGCTGATATTTATTTCAGTATTGGTGTGCCATTTGAAAAAGCATGGCTTAATAAAGTTAAACAGAGTAATGATAAGCTTGTTGTAATTGAATGTTGTGAGTCATTATCTGATTTACATGGTCACTCGCATCATGGGCACCATGAGCATCATGATGATCTTGACCCGCATATCTGGACGAGTCCGAAAAAAGTTATTCAGCTTGTTAAGTTGATCGAAAATTCCCTCTTACAAGTTAGTCATTCAAATAAACAAGCTTTTAAAGAAACAGCTGGAAATTTTATTATAGAACTTAATAAACTCGATGCATTTATCAGAGCGAGCCTTGTTAATTTAAAACAGCGCGAATTAATTGTCTCACACCCATCTTGGGGTTATTTTGCTAAAGAATATAATTTGTCACAAATCTCTATTGAACAAAATGGCAAGGAGATTCAGGCTAAATCACTGGTTAAACTAATAAAGTCTGCGAAAGAAAAAAATATTAAAGCTGTTTTTGTTCAACAACAATTCAATGATAAGGCAGCAAGAATAATTGCAAAAGAACTTAATGCTGATATTTATGAGCTTGATCCTTTGGCATTTAATTACATAGAAAACATGAATGACGTAACTAGTAAAATTATTAAAGGACTTTCCAGTGACTGATGATAATAATGATATTGTTATAGACATAAACAATGTCAGTTTTAATTATGGCCTGGTCTCCGTGTTGGAAGATATTTCTTTAAGGATTCATGAAGATGAATTTATTGGTATTATCGGTCCGAATGCCAGTGGAAAAAGTACGCTGCTTAAATTAATTCTCGGTTTATTAAAACCGGATCAAGGCACAATTAAAATATCAAATAAAAAATGCCAACATGCAAAAAACCATATTGGTTATGTGCCGCAACATGTCAATTTTTCTCGTGATTTTCCTGTAACAGTCGAAGAAGCTGTGTTGATGGGACATATTACTTCTTCATCATTATTTTTTAAGTTTAGTAAAAGCGAGATTGCCAGTGCTGAAAAAGCGATGCAAAAGCTAGAAATTGAAAATATTGCAAAACGACAAATTGGCTCTTTATCGGGAGGACAGCTTCAACGTGTATTAATTGCGCGAGCATTAGTTTGCCAGCCCAATATTTTAATACTGGATGAACCGACTTCTAATGTAGATATGCGGGTTGAAGAAGATATCTTTGCGTTGTTAAAAAACTATAGCGAGCACATGACGATCATTGTTGTTTCCCATGATATTGCATTTATTTCCGGTTATGTCGATCGTGTTGCTTGCCTAAACCACACACTCGTTTGCCATGATACTGAATCAATCAGCGGCAAGATGATCGAAGAACTTTATGATGCGCCGGTTAAGATGATTCATCATCATCACGGATAACATGACTGACTTCATAACAGCGTTATTTGAATATAACTTTTTACAGCATGCCGTAATTGCCTGTTTTTTAGCGAGCATTAGTTGTGGTGTGATTGGTAGTTATATCGTGGTTAAAAAAATAAGTTTTTTAACAGGCGGCATAGCACACTCAGTTCTTGCAGGAATGGGTATGGCTTATTTCTTTGGTACGTCACCAATCATGGGTGCCATTGTTGCTGCACTCATATCGAGTATTTTAATTGGCTGGATCAGTCTGCGCTGGAAAGAACATGAAGATATATTGATAGCAGCGTTTTGGTCAGCTGGCATGGCGATTGGTATTTTATTCTTATCGAGGACTCCAGGTTATAACGTTGATTTAATGAGCTATTTGTTTGGCAATATATTATTGATTACCAATAACGATTTAATTTTAATGTTGATGCTGGATATCGTCGTGTTGGGGATAGTTATGCTTTGTTATAAACACTTTTTAGTTAGTGTTTTTGATGAAGAGTTTGCAAGGTTACATGGTATTAATACCGAATTCTTTTATATCTTATTACTATGTTTAATTTCGTTAACAATAGTTATTCTGATCCAACTCGTTGGCCTGATATTAGTTATTGCGCTTTTAACTCTGCCAGCAGCGATAGCAAATCAGTACGTGACGTCACTGTATAAAATGTTTATTTTATCAGCAATTATTTGTGCGGTAATCAGTGTCAGCGGAATAGCGATATCTTATGAACCTGATTTGCCAACAGGTTCTGTCATCGTATTATTAGCTTGTGTCTGTTACTTCATATCGGTATTTATTAAACGGATACTCGGTAAAAAGTTACATTCTTAAGCTATTTTTTACGTCTTGTTTTGCTTGCTTGTGCAAGGTTATCAATTAATTCAACCGTTTTTTCCCACCCCAGACAGGCGTCCGTAATACTCTGGCCATAGACTAATTCCTGATCTGGCTTTACATCTTGTCGACCTGCAACATGATGACTTTCGACCATCGTGACAATGATTCGTTTATCACCATTAGCAATTTGTTCAGCGACAACATTCGCCACATCAACTTGAGCGTCATGTTGTTTTTTACTGTTTGCATGGCTTAAATCAACCATGATTGTTGCCAGAAGATTCGCCGCTTCAAGTTCTTTCGAAACTTTTTCTATACTTTCTGCATCGAAATTAGGCTCTTTACCACCACGAAGAATAATATGTGTATCAGGATTACCTGTTGTAGAAAATATAGCGGCATTCCCTTCTTTCGTAATTGAAAGAAAGTTATGCGGACGTATTGCTGCTCCGATTGCATCGACTGCAATTTTAGTAGTACCTAACGTACCATTCTTAAAACCAACAGGGCATGATAAGCCGGAAGACAATTCACGATGTACTTGACTTTCAGTTGTTCGAGCGCCTATTGCTCCCCAACTAATTAAATCAGTAACATATTGTGGCGTTATTAAATCTAGATATTCTGTTGCTGCTGGCATGCCCATTTCATTGAGATCAAGTAACAATTGCCTGGCTAAATGCAGACCCTTGTTTATATTGCAGCTATCATCTAAATCAGGATCGTTAATTAAGCCTTTCCAGCCAACCGTCGTTCGTGGCTTTTCAAAATAAACTCGCATGATGATGAGTAAGTCTTTAGCATATTTTTCTTTTAAGGCTTTTAATCTGTCCGCATATTCTTTTGCCGCATCAATATTATGAATTGAACAAGGACCAGAGATAACGATTAGGCGATCATCCTCGCCGTGTAAAATTTTATGGATTTCGTTTCGGGTAGTGGCTGTTGTTACCGCAGCTTTGTCAGTAATAGGAATTTCTTCGGCAATAACGGCTGGAGAAATAACAGGTTTAATTGAATTGATTCTTAAATCGTCTGTATTGTAATTCATAGTGCTTCAATCTTATTTTATAATTTTTAATTAATAGTCTTATTAGCCTGCTGGCCAGTTAAATTCTCGTCCAGCAAGAATATGAAGATGTAAATGGAAAACGGTTTGTCCTGCTGCTTCACCATTATTTACGACTAGACGGAAGGCCTCTCCATAACCTTGTTGTTTGGCGATTTCCCCAGCTTTGAATAAAAGATGTCCTAATAAAGCTTGATCTTCTTGTTCCGCATCTGCAACCTTTACAATAGGCTTCTTTGGGATGAGCAGGATATGTACAGGTGCTTGAGGCGCAATATCGTTAAATGCCAGACACAAATCATCCTCATAAACAATATCTGCTGGTATTTCACGGCTAATAATCTTGCTAAATAGTGTCTCTGCCATTTTCTACTCATATTCAAAAGGTTAGTTCGAGCAGCGATTATAGCCTCTATTTAGCGATAATAAACACTTTAACGCTAAAACAAGCGCTATTGTGTTTAATAGAAGTGTCTTAATGATTAAGACGTCAGTTTTCTGTATCTTAGATAGAGAAGTTGCGGAATAAGTCCGGTCTTATGAATAGGCGCGTTAGACATTGAATGGTGTTCCAGATTCAACGAGCTTAACTTAAACGTTGTCTCTTCTGTGGGGAAAATATCGAAATCAAAATATTTAATATCATGTGTATCGTATCTTTTCACGGCTTCCCGTTGAAAAATTTGTTGTCGAGCCTTATTTGCAGCTAGCAAAATATTTTTAGTAACCAGTTCAGGTTGATCCAGGTGAATTACATGGCCGCTTTTATAAGCCATAAAGTGTTCCGTATCTAGTGAAAGGTTTTCCAGATCATTTTGCAGGTTGGCCCACCTTAGTTCTCGGCGGTCGCCCATTTCGTTATGTGGCCAGACTCGTTTCCCACGAGTGATAATCACTACTGGAAATGAATAGGCTTGTTTCTGACGGTGACTCAGTACTTGTTCAGCGCTCAAATCCATTAGCTCAGACTCATTTACTACTGTCATTCTAGATTTAAATGATGACATCAGTTGGTAGGCTGTAAATACTTTATCGAGCGGGAAGTTCTTCGATACAACCGGGCGCATTACGCGTATGTTTGTAGTATTTTTATGTGTAAACGTTTTCTTGCGTTTTTTTCGTTTGAATTCTTCAGTATTAAACTGTTCAGGGTGAGAAGCATCTACAAATACCATCCCGGCAACCAACTCAGGATACTCGCTGGCAAAATAACGTATGTTATAGCCACCGAAAGAATGACCTACAAGAATATAGGGACCTTGAATTGCTGCTTCTGATAATAAGACACGAAGTTCTCTACTGATACGAGCCGTTGTTCTAGGTCTCGGGCCGGGCTCACTCCAGCCATAACCGGCGCGATCATAGCTGCACATTTTATAGTTACTTGATAATTTGCCTTGTATTTTTTCCCATTCCAGTGAAAAACCACCGATGCCCGAGTCAATAATGACTGTAGGTGAGCCTTCTCCAACACAGTGAATATGTAAACGGTGTGAGCCGACATTAATAAGTTTACCGGGATATGGTTTTTTACTAGTCTGAAAAGGTGTCTGGTTTGCTGCCTGAGCTGTTATCGAAAGAGAAAAGACTGTTATAAAGAGCAAAAGGAAAGTTAGTCTATAATGACTAAGATTCAGTTTTTGCACTATATATTTACTCATATCTGTTCTCCTATATGTTTAAATCAGGAGACTTTAATGAGCCCCTGATGGAGAGGAGTGTTATATATTATAAGTGTTAGCAGTTTTTTTTACTAAATCTTGATGATTTTTGTCCGATCATCAATTTGCTTTGTATTTAGCTAAAACTGCTAATTACCCGTTACAATCTATTCATAGCATTTGTTATGCCAAAATTTAATTAATAAAAAGTCAGTGAAATCAATTAGATAAATAAATAGTATTTTTTGAGGTTTTATAAACAGATCTAAAAAGCGCAAAAATTGTGCGGCGCTTATAACATTGGTGCAATTTGTAGATGAAACTGTAGTCTCAAAGTTCATACTATATCGATGACTTTTATGGAATGAATGGCTTATGTATATCATTAAATAAGGCTTGATTGCATTAAGAAAATTAATTTATAGAGATAAAATTTATCAATGAGCTGGAAATTATGAGTCAATACATGAAACGACATTCAATTTTT
Organism: Pseudomonadota bacterium; assembly: GCA_038142205.1. GTDB lineage: Bacteria > Pseudomonadota > Gammaproteobacteria > Eutrophobiales > Eutrophobiaceae > UBA7359. The sequence goes on from JAYQJO010000001.1 coordinate 2,537,617, forward strand.
TTGTTACTAAGCTTGTCATTATTAACGATGTTAACGTCTTGTGAAGCGAGAAAAACGCCAGATCAGGTGAGTGAATATTTCTGGTTAGGCATTAAAACAAAAAATATTGCCCTAGTAAAAAAATACAGTTTAAAAAGTTCTATCGATAAAGATGAAGATTTAAGACAGATAAATGAATTTGCCGAATTCAGTTTTGGCAAGATAATAATAGATGCAGACAGAAGTGAAATAGAAACGATGGTGACCAGTGTATTAAACGAAGAAAAAGTAGATATAAAGCTCACAACTTATATGGAAAAACACGGTGATGTATGGAAGGTTGATTTTGATAAAACACTAGGGCAGTTAACTGTCGAACAAAATATCGCGGAAGTACTAAACGATATTGAAAAAATGAAGGAAGAAATGACGGAACAACTAGTAGAGTCCGCTGAAGAGATAAAAGAAAAGGTTGTGCCAGAAATAAATGCAAAGGTAGAAGAGATTCAGGAAAAGGTCATTCCAGAAATTAAGTCAGAACTGGATAAAGCCGAGAAACAATTTATGGAAAGTCTTCCTGGATTGAAAGATATGTTCGATGATCTTTTACAGGAGATAGAGAAGTCTATTGAAAAAGTGTTACCAAAAGAAGAAAAAGAGGAAGTAAAAACTCAGCAAACCTGACTTATCTTTAACGATGTTATTTACAGGCTTCTTTAGTCTTGATTTACCTGATTTGTTTTTAGAGTCGAAATTAAAGGGGAGCGAGCTATGTTAAAGGTATTTTCATTATTCTTGTCATTGGCCCTTGGGGTACCCAACTATCGCTATAGATGCTGGCGCATTCGCAAGATTGCCAAAGAGAGAGTTTATCTATTATCATCAATGTGCCCATTTAAAACGCATGAGTAATGCTGAGCATGAATTTGCTTGCACAGCATAGTCATTACTCCGAGATAGAGGTGAGAAGCCTGATTCAAGTTCTCACAAAAGAATTTGGCTGGCGTAAACTCTGGTATAAATTGCTTGATTGCAAAGGTTTTCAACAAGCCCAATAGAATTGATTAAACTTACTGGAATGCCAGATGTCTACAAAAGCTGGGGTAAGGTTCACTGTTTGTGACCTCGGCAATATTGCTACAATATGTGCCAAAGATGAATACAATTTAACTATAAACAGAGGGTAGCTTATGATAAATCAATGCCTTACAAATTCGTCTCCGCTTATAGCGCGTATCTATAATTATCAAAATATTCTCAGGAAAATAATTTTTATTTTGGCACTGGTATTTCTCGTGGTCATCAACATTCATGCTGATAATAGCGATATAGATCAACATGAAGAGAGCTTGATGACAGCAACTATCATCGGGTTGTTAGTTGCTGCACAAGAGGATTTAGAAGCGGGCTATTTAACAGAGCCTGAGGGTGACAATGCCTTTGAAAAGGTAAAAAAAATATTCGAAGAAGACCCGGATCATCTTGGTGCTGCCCGCATACTATCTGATATTTTTAAAAGGCATACCCAGTCCTTACAGGATGCACTCAACAACAAAGAATATGAGGTGGCAAAAAAATATCTTAAGGAGATCCGCAAGATTAACCCGGATGCGATAGCCGTCTCCAACGCAGAAAAATCTCTTGGAGGTCAGAGTGAGGTAGCAAACCAGATCAAAACTATTAATAGAGAACAACACGCTCAAGCGGGTGAAATGATCAAGATTAATGGTGGCACCTTTCTCATGGGAACGCTGGCAGGAAGAAACGATGAAGAGCCACAACACCTGGTTACGGTTCCTGGATTTGAAATGGCAAAATATGAAGTCACCGTAGGCCAGTTTAAAGAATTTGTTAAGGCCACTGACTATGTTACCGACGCAGAGCAGAATTTACACAGAGAAGGTTGTTATGGTGTTATTGACGGACTCGATTTTGGCTGGAAAAAAGAAATGAACTGGCGCAACCCCGGCTTTGATCAAACCGATAATCACCCTGTTGTCTGTGTTAGCTGGAATGATGCACAAGCCTATATCGCCTGGTTAAATAAGGAAACCGCCAGCAACTACAGCCTGCCTTCTGAAGCTATATGGGAATATGCAGCACGAGCCGGTAGTTCAACAAATTATCATTTTGGAGATGAAAAAGCAGAGCTATGCAAATACGCCAACTTATACGATGAAGTAGCACAGGCTATTAATAAATACGGTTGGAGGCATGCGAAATGTAATGATGGTGAAGCTAAAACAGCTAAAGTAGGTCAGTATAATGCGAGTCCCTATGGTCTGCATGACATGCATGGCAATGTTTGGGAATGGGCTGGTGATTGTTGGAAATCAGGTTATGTTGATGCGCCGAGTAATGGCGAAATGTATAAGAGGGATGGATGTCAACTTCGTGTTGTCCGTGGTGGATCCTGGTATAACATTCCTAAAGGGGTCAGGTCAGCGAACCGTTATTGGTATAAATCCTCCTACCGTAGTTTTAACCTGGGCTTTCGTTTATTAAGAGACACGAGTCTCATCATGACACATGGAACAAGGTCACAAGCGAGCAATCGATAGTATTTGCTTAAAGCTTGAATCTTATGTGGGCTGATTAAGGAAGATAAAAAACTTCTGCTAGACCTCCACTATCACCTATCTGGAAAAACAGAGTGGTCTATGGAAAGTCTTCCTGGATTGAAAGATATGTTCGATGATCTTTTACAGGAGATAGAGAAGTCTATTGAAAAAGTGTTACCAAAAGAAGAAAAAGAGGAAGTAAAAACTCAGCAAACCTGACTTATCTTTTAAGGGTGTTATTTACAGCACCGTCTCTTTTCTTTAGTCTTGGTTTATCTTTGAAGTCCAAATTAAAAGGGGAGCGGGCTATGTTAAAGGTATTTTCATTATTTTTATCATTAATGGTCTTTTCTGTAAATGCACTCGCAGTTGAGCCTGTGTTAGATCAGCAAGGCATGTTCTATTTTAATCTGACTTTCGATGCTGGAACATCCGCAAAAACAGAACATGATTTTGGTTTTAGATTCGACAGAGCATTAATACAACCTGATGAAACAATAGCAATGAATCAATTAACCGATTCACCTGCCGTACTTAACCTGAAACTAAGTGACAATGGTTTAAAAGCGTTTGAGTTAAATGGTATCGATTATTCTCAGGAAATTTATGTCGCCCGAGCCGATGGCGAACCGGAAGCAAAACCAAGAAAAAAAGTAAATATTCCGCTCGGTGTTATTATCGGTGTGGGAATAGGCGCCTTAGCGCTAGCCGGTTTTAATTAAAAAATAAGAAATATTAAAAGAAAAAAGCCAGTATATTTGTACTGGCTTTTTTATATGGTGGGCCCGGAGTGACTTGAACACTCGACCTGCCGATTATGAGTCGGATGCTCTAACCAACTGAGCTACGGGCCCAAAACAGCTTGAGATTATAAATTAGTTATCAAGAAATGTCTTAAGCTCGTCCGAACGTGAAGGGTGTCTAAGCTTACGTAATGCTTTCGCTTCAATTTGACGGATACGCTCACGTGTTACATCAAACTGTTTACCCACTTCTTCAAGTGTATGGTCGGTATTCATATCAATACCAAAACGCATTCTTAAAACTTTAGCCTCACGAGGTGTTAAGCCTTCCAGTGCATCACGCGTAGTACGACGTAAACCTTCAAAGCCCGCTGAATCACCCGGTGCCTGGATATTCGCATCCTCAATAAAATCGCCTAAATGTGAATCTTCATCGTCACCAATCGGTGTCTCCATAGAGATAGGTTCTTTTGCAATTTTAAGAACTTTACGCACTTTTTCTTCCGGCATTTCCATGCGTTCTGCCAGTTCTTCGGGCGTAGGTTCACGACCCATTTCTTGAAGTACCTGCCTTGAAATACGGTTCAGTTTATTAATCGTTTCTATCATATGAACTGGAATACGAATCGTACGCGCCTGATCGGCAATAGAACGAGTAATCGCCTGACGGATCCACCAGGTCGCATAAGTTGAAAATTTATAACCGCGACGGTATTCAAATTTATCAACAGCTTTCATCAAACCTATATTGCCTTCCTGAATCAGATCAAGGAACAGTAAACCGCGGTTGGTGTATTTCTTTGCAATAGATATTACAAGTCGTAGGTTGGCTTCGACCATTTCTTTTTTTGCACGGCGTGCTTTTGCTTCACCGATAGAAATGCTTCTGTTGATTTCCTTAATTTCAGAAATATCCAGTAATGCATCTTCAAAGATGGTAGCAAGCTTGCCCTGTACCTTAAGAATTTCTTCTTCTTGTTCTTTTAGCTTCTCTACATAAGGGGCTTTCTTTTTAAGGATACTTTTAACCCACTTATGGTTTATTTCATTGCCTGGAAAATCGGCAATGAATTCTTTGCGAGGCATCTTCGCCTCTTTGACACAGAGTTCCATTACACGACGTTCCGTGAAACGAATACGGTAAATTAAGTCACGTAAGTTATCTGTTAATAAAGCAATAAATTTTGGTGCTAGTTTCAGTTCAAGGAAAAAGTCAGCAAGTTCTTTTTCGTGAACTTTAGTTTTGTTGTCTTCCTTGCCATAACGTTTAACAGATTTAACGTATTTGGTATGAAGCTTCTCGAGTTTTTCAATATGCTCTCTAACATCTTCAACGGTTAATGCCGCGACTTCCTCTTCTTCATCATCATCATCGTCGTCATCGTTTTTATCTGACTCCTGAATCTGGGTTGGGTTAACAACCTGAATACCTTCATCAGGATAATGGGAAGTATCATTAAAGCCGACAATAGCATCACTGAGTTTCATTTCTTCGTTCAGGATCATCGCATAAGCACTAAGTAATGTTTTTATTGTGCCTGGATAACTCGATAAGGCACTCAATACCTGACCAAGTCCTTCTTCAATTCGTTTCGCAATTCTGATTTCGCCTTCACGGGTCAATAGATCAACGGTACCCATTTCGCGCATATACATTCTGACGGGGTCCGTTGTGCGGCCAAATTCATTCTCCAGACTCGCCAAAGCTGCTGCCGCTTCTGCTGCCGCATCTTCATCAGGGGCATTGGTGTTGTCCGTGATTTGTCCTTCAAGATCCGGTGGAGATTCATGTACAGTAATCCCCATATCATTAATCATGTTAACGATATCTTCGATCTGCTCCGGTTCGACGATGTCATTAGGAAGATGATCATTGACTTCAGCATATGTCAGAAAACCTTGTTCCTTACCTCGGGCAATAAGTACTTTCAATAAGGATTTGTCGTCTTCTTTTAGGGCTGGTTCTTGTTGTTCTGCTTGTTCCATAGGTAAACTGGCTCGAAAATTGCTATTAAATTTTTGTAAAATATTAGGTAAACTGAGTTATAACTCGTTGATTAATATAAAATCATTTGTCCGGACTAAAAAGGTCAAGTCTAGCACATAGGTCCGATATCCGCTAGGCCGATTCTATTAAATAATCTTTGCAACAGTCAGCTTTCTATGGTGATTATTGCGTCGACTTCTGCATTTCGCGGTATCTGGACTTCTCTTCTTCAGTCAGATCTGAGGGACTCATTTTAGTTTTAAAACTATCAAACTCCTTTTCATTTGCCTCTATCAAACCGTGTATAGCATCAAGGAATGTTTCAGATGTAACGCCAATTTCATCGAACGTTTCCTCTTCACTGGAAAGCGCACGTAATCTTTGCTCGAATTTCGTGTCACGCCAATTCTCTAGAATACCGGCCAAAGTGACATTGGGGCGGCTCCGAATAAATTCAATGAGTTCATGTAAAAAAATAATGCCTGGAGAAGTAAACTTTGCTAATGCTTCAGTTGAGTCCAGTTCTTTCGCTAATGTAGGTTGGTGTAACAGACAACGGATTATCCAACGGATTTTTTCAAGGCCTTTATCTTGAGTGTTAACAGGTTTAACGATTCTCTTTTTTATATTGCTATCAGGAACAGATGTAGAAGTTAAACGTTGTTCAATATCATCGGCTTCATAATGCGTAATTTTTCCCAATTCCTGAATCAGGATATCCTTATAGGGATCAGAGGGTAACTTACTTAAATAGGGTAACGTTTTATTGACCATTTCCGATCGGCCTTCGAGGCTTTGAAGATCAATCTGATTACTTATCGAGTTAAATAAAAACTCAGAAAGTGGCATGCGCAGACTATTATCAAGGAAAACTTCTTTACCGTTAGTGCGCACGAAAGTATCCGGGTCTTCGCCGTCAGGAAGGAACATAAAGTAAACCTGTTTGCCATCTCGTAATAACGACAATGCATTTTCCATTGCGCGCCAGGCTGCTTTTTTTCCGGCTTCATCACCATCAAAGCAAAACACGACTTTACCGGTGACGCGAAACATTTTTTCCAGATGCTCAGGTGTGGCAGCCGTGCCTAAACTCGCAACAGCATTTCTAATTCCAAATTGCGCCAAAGCAATAACATCCATATAACCTTCAACGACAAACAGGCAATCAACGTCTTTTAAAACTTTTCGTGCCTGATACAAGCCATAAAGTTCTCGCCCTTTATGGAATATCGGTGTTTCCGGTGAATTGAGATATTTTGGTTTTTCATCATTTAACACACGACCACCTAGACCAATGGCTCTGCCACGTTGGTCGCGAATCGGGAAGGTAATGCGTTCACGGAATCGATCGTAGTACCCACCTTGTTCTTTTTCGATAACGGCGCCGATACTAGCGAGTCTTATAGACGCGTCATCGGAACGGCCAAGTTCTTTTAAAAGATTGTCCCAACCGGGTGGCGCAAAACCTAATTCATATTCTTTTGCTATTTCACCACTGATACCACGACCTTTCAGATAATCGATCGCTTTGTTTGCATTAGTATGTTTTCTCAGTTGTTTGCAGTAAAACTGGGTGACCAGTTCCATCAGTTCATATAGTTCGGTGGTTTTATTATTTGATTGTGAGGCTTGTGCCGCTTCGCGTGGAATTTCCATACCTGCGCGAGAAGCCAAATCTTCAATGGCTTCAACAAAACCCATGTGTAGATATTCCATCAGAAAACTAATGGCGGTGCCATTAGCACCACAACCAAAGCAATGGTAAAACTGCTTTTGCTGGCTTACTGTAAAGGAGGGTGTTTTCTCTTCATGAAAAGGACAACAAGCGTGGTGATTCTTACCTGCTTTTTTTAGAGGCACATAAGCATCAACAATATCGACAATGTCGATGCGAGCGAGTAGTTCATCAATAAAATGTTGTGGGATTAGTCCGGGCATATGCAAATAGTATATAGCGAAAAGGAGCAGGAAAAGCGAGCTTCTGCTGCTTAAATAATTACAGGTTTTGGGTCTTTTTCGTGATAACTAATCTGTTTAGTATTTCCAGACGACGAATAAACGACAGATATTTCTAAACAGATTTGCCCTCATAGCGGCGCATCACTACACTGGTGATTTTCCAGCTTTGATCTTGCTGCTTACCAAGAGTGTATATAAACTGCCATAACTGTCCTGATTCGTCGTTGACGATGATTTCCTGATATACCTCATTGTTGGAAGATGTGCCTTTGCCAAACAGATAGGACGTATGTTGATAAAGCGGTTTGTAACCAGACTTCACCATTCCCTCAAATGCTCTGATTGAAGGGAAGCTTTGCTTCACATTAGGTGCTGCAAAGAAGTAAGCTGACTCATAATCATCGGCTTTAAACGCGGTTATTTGACTGACGATTACCTGCTGCGCCGCCTTGATATCTTCATCTGTTACCGAATCATCAGCCATCGCTAACGGTGTTGTTAACAGTGTAGAAATGGCCAATACTGTAATCCAGCCTATAGGGCAGTTCCAAATGGTGTTTTTTATTCTTTCAACCTTCATTTGTCTTGAATCCTACTGCAATTAGTTGCCAAATTCATCTATTGATTTGCTGAAAAGTTAAGCGAAAGTTTTATTTTCATGGATCTTGGACCTCTTACAGCCCTTGCTACTATCGTCAGAAATAGTCCTCAAATTCAAGAAAACTTGAAAATGTCTATATTGTTGGAGGTAATTTAACTTCTAAAGGTTTCTTAATTATCTTATTGGTTAAATGTTATCGTGTATTAATCCGAATTGGAGCGAGATTATTAAAAGTTCATTCTCTTTAGGTCAAGTCTAAATTGTTACAATCTCAAAGAGATAAGGCGAGCGCCTTTAGTCCTTCCAGGCCTAGAACATCCTTATGTTGGAGGTACAAATCCTGGCGGCGAATGCTACCCAGGCGCTGATCCAGCAGCTTTAGATGTTGCTCTTCTTGTTTATGGCGTCCATCCAGGAATTCTCCCATACCCCGAGGAGCGCGCTTATTGCCCACCATACATTCCACTTCGATCCCAGCACGACTCAACTGTTCATTGAGTTCGATGGTTTCCAGTATAGGTAATCGTTCTGCCGCCAATACGATGACGAAGGATGCTGTATTGGTATCGGAAAGATGATCTCGCAGATGAGAGAACTTGTGTTTTCGTCGAAGCAAGATTTGTCGAATACGACTCTCTTTTGTTTGTTCCGATTGGCTGTCGCCTATGGTTTTGTCTTCCATAGTGGTGTCAGAGCCAAGTTGTTTCACAAATTGAGCAAAACGATCGGCTTTGTCTCTTCTTTTTATCAGACCTTCGGTCCAGGCAGACATCATTTCCGGTAATACCATTAAGCGTGCAGTGTGTCCGGAAGGAGCGGTATCAAACACAATCAAATCGTAATCGGCAACGCCTTGCTCCACGATGTCAGCAATTCGTTCCAGTATCGCAGCTTCATGCATGCCCGGAGCATCGCGTGATAGAGCCATGTGCTTATCAATTTCACCGTGTTGAGTGACGGGCATTAGTGTATGCAAGGCATTGCGCACCTCATTTAGATGCTTATCTACAGTTTCAGCGGGGTCAACTTCTAGTGCATCAAGTCCAGCTTTAATGCGAACTGGTTTTGAGCCAATAGTGCGATCAAAGAGATGCCCCAAATTGTGAGCAGGATCAGTAGAAACGAGGAGCACTCTTGCTCCTTCGTCTGCTCTTGCAAGCGCAACCGTCGAGGACACCGTGGTTTTGCCAACTCCACCTTTACCACCAAAGAAAAGTATCTTTTTTTTCTGGCGAGTTCTAGCAGCAACTTACGTGATCCAGTGGAGATCTTTCCATCCCCATACGCATATGCCATTCATGAAACTGATCATAAACGATAGGTAGCAGTTCCATTGTATAAAACGCAGCAGGGTTGGGAACGCCTAAGCTTTCTGCGAAAACAAGAAGCATGAATAAATCTTCTTCATCTCGTTTTGCACGGACAAACGAGCGTCGATAAGGCGCCACATAATATTCATGCAAACTCGCTTCGATTTTATCGAAGAAGTTTTTAACTTTATTATTTGGGGTATCGCCCATAGTGCTTTGAGTCTTAAATATCTAAGTTTTCGATTATGCTTTGATTAGTATTCTAACTTATTGGAACTAACATATTTAAGCAATTCAATTAACGCTTTCTTTTGAAAATAAAGTCAGGGAGTTAATTTGTCTCTTTTACTTAAACAGCCGCGGCTACGGCAGTTATCATTTAGAACTTAAAAATTCTATTTTTTTGTAAAAGCGATACAACCAATGATGCTGCCAAGGTTAATTTCCAAGGAACGCGGTATCAAGCATGGAAGGATAGTTTTCTAGGAATTAAGACGGGCTTTAATTAAACCGCTGACTTTCCCCATATCAGCACGACCTTGAAGTTGGCCTTTTAATACGCCCATAACTTTGCCCATATCTTTAATTGAATCGGCGCCGGTTTTTGAAATCGCGTCTTCTATGAAAGTGTTAATTTCGTCTTCGGATAATTGGGCAGGAAGGTATTCTTCAATAATATCGAGTTCTTTCTGTTCGACTTCTACAAGATCATCACGGTTTGCTGTTTTGAACTGCTCGATTGAGTCGCGATGTTGTTTGGCCATTTTGTCGAGAATGGCGAGCGTTTGTTCATCACTGAGTTCGATACGCTCATCGACTTCTTTTTGCTTGAAAGCAGCCTGGATCAAACGAAGAGCACCGAGGCGCTCTTTATCTTTGCTGCGCATAGCAGCTTTGACGTCTTCGTTAATCCTGCTTTTGATTTCAGCCATGGCTGAATGATGTCTCTAAACAGGATTTAGAATGGACGAATACGATGCAGAACGTTTCTGGACGCCTGCTTTTGTGAACGTTTGACTGCTGCTGCGGCTTTACGCTTACGTACTTGAGTTGGTTTTTCATAGAACTCACGACGATGAACGTCAGCCAATGTGCCAGCTTTTTCGCATGAACGCTTGAAGCGACGCATTGCAATATCAAACGGCTCGTTGTCTCTTACCTTAACTGAGGGCATAGTACTTGTTTCCTAAAGTTTCTTTACTTAGATTGAGAAAAGGCGGGTATTTTAGTGAGAATAAGTCAAAATGCAACGCAAATAATTATTAATATTGGGTAAAACAGTAATAAATGCAGGTATTAGGAATAGAAACCTCGTGTGATGAGACGGGGATAGCCATTTTTGACTCGGAAGAGGGCTTATTAGCTCATAATCTATACAGTCAGATTGATTTACATAAAGAATACGGTGGTGTCGTGCCGGAATTGGCTTCCAGAGACCATGTACGCCGATTAATACCGTTAATTAAGAAAACACTGAGAGAAGCCAATTCGAAATTAACTGCGCTTGATGCGGTTGCCTATACGGCCGGGCCGGGTTTAATGGGCGCGCTATTGGTGGGGTCGGCGATGGGACGAAGTCTGGCGTTTTCGCTCGGTATTCCAGCTATTGGAGTACATCATATGGAAGCGCATTTATTAGCACCGATGCTGGAAGAAGACGTACCGGAATATCCATTTTTAGCTTTATTAGTGTCGGGTGGTCATACGCAGTTAGTGCATGTTAGCGAACCGGGAAACTATAAAATTCTCGGTGAATCCGTTGATGATGCAGCTGGCGAGGCATTTGATAAAACGGCGAAATTGTTAGGTTTGCCTTATCCTGGTGGACCGGCTATTTCAGCTTTGGCTGATAAAGGTAATAGCGAACGTTTTCAGTTTCCCCGGCCGATGACTGATCGTCCTGGATTGGACTTCAGTTTTAGTGGGTTAAAAACGTTTGCCCTCAATACGGTTAATAATGAAGCGGTTGCCGAACAAACTCATGCTGATATTGCCCGTGCCTTTGTCGATGCAGTGGTAGATACGTTTATTATTAAATGTCGTCGTGCTATTAAAGAAACTGGTTTGAAAGAACTGGTTGTTGCCGGTGGTGTTAGTGCGAATAAACAACTGCGAGCAGGTTTACACAGTTTAATGGAAGATGTTGATGGAAAAGTTTATTTTCCACGACCAGCATTTTGTACTGATAATGGTGCGATGATCGCTTATGCCGGTTATCTCCGATTAAAAACAGGGCAAATCGAAGACCTAAATTTTCAAGCGAAACCGCGTTGGCCTATGGATGAGCTTTCTGAAGATGGGCTCTCTAAGAATGAGTTATCTATGGATGATATGGAAAAGGTTTAACTTTTCTTTTGACCAATCTTACTTTCAGTTCCTGCTATTAAGCTTTTTATATTGGAACGATGGCGCCAGACTAAGATACTGACCATTGCTACATGGCAGAGTGTAAAGCTAATATTTTGCAGAATCAGCCATGAATAAACAGGAGTCAGCACAGCTGCGACAAGCGCAGATAGCGAGGAATAGCGGAAAAGTAATGCCGTTATTCCCCATGTTCCAATATAGGCGAACCCTAATAGCCAATGTGTTGCAAATAAAACGCCGATTAATGTGGCAACACCTTTACCGCCTTTGAAATTAAAGAAAACAGGGAATAAGTGTCCAAAAAATGCTGCTAGTCCGCATAAGGCAATAACAAGATCTGTACTGTTTAAGGCTTTGGCGAATAAAACCGGTATAACGCCCTTTAATACATCGCCAGCCAAAGTCAGAATGGCGGCTTTTTTACCGTGTAATCGCATAACGTTCGTTGCGCCGGGATTACCCGAGCCGCCTGCACGCGGGTCAGATAACCCAAACAGTTTGCAGACTAATATAGCGGATGCAATAGAGCCGAGTAGATAAGCGACAATTGTCAGACCAGATGCTATAGCGATGTTTATAATATTAATGGTTTCCATACTGGTTGAGGATTATAAGCCTAGAAGTAATTGAAACAGAATGCATATTTACGTTGTTTTCGTTTCAAACAGGTATACTAGATAAAATAAACAACAATAACTTTACATAATAGGCACTATGGACATTATTTATCTCAGAGATCTTCGCATCGACACTATCATTGGAATTTACGACTGGGAACGTCGCATCAAACAAACGATAATTATTTATCTGGAAATCGGCACAGATATTCGTAAAGCAGCTAATAGCGATAATATTGACGATACCTTGAATTACAAAGCAGTTGCAAAACGCTTGCTAAGTTACGTTGGTGATAGCGAATTTGAACTGGTCGAAACACTGGCAGAAAAAATAGCTGAAATTATTATGACAGAATTTAAAGTCCCCTGGTTACGTTTATCTCTGAATAAAAAAGGGGCGGTGCGGAATGTTAGAGATGTGGGCGTTATTATTGAGCGTGGCAACAAGGGATAATGTAAGTGACGCAGGTTTATCTTGGCATTGGCAGTAATATCGACCGGGAAACAAGTATTCGGCATGGTTTAACTGGGCTTGAGTCTTGTTACGGAGAATTACAAGTATCACCAATCTATGAAAGTGAAGCATACGGTTTTGATGGCGATGATTTTTATAATCTTGTTGTTGGTTTTGAAACAAATCTTGAAATCGAAGAAATTGAAATGCAGTTAAAAGAAATCGAAACCCAGTCAGGCAGAAAAAAAAGGTGAATCAAGTTACTGTCCACGAACACTGGATATTGATCTATTACTATATGGTGATTTGGTTAGTGAAAAACATGATTTACCTAGAGCCGACGTGGTGGAATATGCGTTTGTTTTAAAACCGCTTTACGATATTGCTCCGAAGTTAATTCATCCTGTTGAAAAAAAATCAATTAAAACCTTATGGCAGGAATTTGATGAACCGCAACAACAAATTAAAGACGTGTCGAATATCTTTACTTCATGATTAATATTATCTGTTTTGGAGACTCTATTACTGAAGGTGCAGAGTTTCCTGTTAATGCGCGCTGGACGAGTTTATTGCAAAACAAACTAAACGAAGCTAAACCAGATACATATCAGATTCACAATCGAGGTATAGGCGGCAATACCAGTGCGCAGGGTTTTGATCGTTTCTGGTCTGATGTCATGCCTTTATTGCCGGGTGTATTGCTAATCCAGTTTGGTTTTAATGATGCGAATGTCAAAGATTTTTCTATTGTGCCGCGTGTCGGTCTGGCAGAGTTTGAAAAGAACTTAAAAGAATTTCATCGCATAACTAAAGAAAATAATAGTGTGCCCGTTTTTATACTGAACCATACGATAGGCGAAGTAGGTGGCAATCAAGGTAATGGAAAAACCTATAATGAGAATATGCAACCTTATGATAATGCTATCCGGCAGATAGCAAGTGAATTAAAAGCAGAATTAATCGATATCCCATTACAAATGACTTTACGTAATGTTGATATCGATGATTTTGTTTCAGGTGATAAATTGCATTTATCTCTTGGTGCTAATCATCTTTATGCCGATATTATTTTCTTGGGATTGAAGCAAATTCAGTTATAAAAGGCTTTCTTATTGGAAAATTATCATTAAGGCTGTGATAATAGAATCTATACACACCGGAGCCTGACAATATGTATTTTAATGCCGCGCTTAAAACCTTTTTTTTTCTTATATTGAGCATATTAAGTGCATGTAATGCTTATACAACGCAAAAAAGAACGAACAGTTTTGATACAACAATAACCAGTTACAAGATTGCTTTGCGTTGGGCACAACATGAAACGTTTTATTCTTATTATGTGTCACCTAATGGTACACAACCTCCTGCGGATATAGAACGTTTACAGGAAGTCAGTGTGACAAGCATTCAGGAAGTGCAGAAAACCATTAATACAGAAGAGAATGAAGCGAATGTAATAATTATGGTTAAGTATTATCTGAAAGATGAAGGCAGTGTTAAAACGTTAAAACTGGATCAAAATTGGTGGTATAACGAGCCGAATAGGCAGTGGTTTATAGACGGCGAATTTCCCAAATTTTAAACGGCATTTAGTATAAAATTCTGCCGCCATCAACGTTGAGTATCTGTCCGGTTATATAATCAGCATCATTTATTAAAAACAGAGCAGTTTTACTTATGTCTTCCATACTGCCGGCTTTTTTCAGAGCAGTATGCTGCAATATTTCTTTTTTTGTTTCTTTATTCATATTATCTGGCCATGTGATTGCGCCGGGTGAAATAGCATTGACACGGACATTAGGCGCGAGTTCTTTAGCAAGCGACTGAGTCATCATGATTAAGCCTGATTTTGAAATACTATAAATAGAATGATCTTTTAGAGGTTTTTCACCATGAATATCAGTAATGTTAATAATACAGCCGTTATTTTTGCTTAAAAAACTTGCCGCATACCTGGAAAGAAACAACGGCGCTTTCAGGTTTACATTAATAATTTCATTCCAGTCTTGTTCAGAGATTTGTTCTATGTTTGTCGGATAAAAAAGTGAAGCGTTATTGATCAGCACATCAAGGCGACGTTTAAATTGTAATGCATTGTTGATTAAGGCTTCGTATGATCCCTGTTCTTTGAGGTTTGCCTGTAAGGGCATTGCCGAATCAGTTCGGCTGGAATTTAATTCATTCGCTAGTTCACGCGCTTCTTTTTCAGCAGTATTGTGGTGAATAATAATATTCATTCCAGCTTGATGTAACTGTTTTGCTATGGTGGCGCCAATACGTTTTGCAGCACCCGTTATTAATACCGTTTTATTATCCACACTAATATTCGCTATAAATTATTTCAGGAGACATTGTGTTGTTGAATGATTCTAAAAACAGAATACCATGGGCGTATTATGACACAAGCGAAGCCATCGAATATTAATTCTTCTCTACCGACGCCTGAAAAAGAAGCATTGTTACAATGTGAAAAGGTTGTTGACCATGTTAAAAGCTTAATCAATGAACAGGGTGGGTCTATCGGTTTTGATGAATATATGGATGCAGTTTTATATGCACCTGGTTTGGGCTATTACAGTGCTGGCAGTCGTAAATTTGGTGCTGAAGGCGATTTTGTTACTGCCCCGGAAATTCTCTCCTCTGTTTTCTCAGTGTCTGGCTTATCAATGCGCACAGGTTTTAACTGAGCTTGGTTCAGGCTCTATTCTGGAATTAGGTGCGGGCACAGGTGTTATGGCGCGTGATTTATTACTGGAACTGGAAAAGCTGGATCTACTTCCCGAGCATTATTTTATTCTTGAAGTTGGCGCTGATCTTAAGCAACGCCAGCAGCAATTATTAAAACAATCAATCCCGCATCTTTTTGAACGTATAAGCTGGCTTGATGCGTTACCTGAAAGTTCATTCGATGGTTTGATATTGGCAAATGAAATACTCGATGCGTTAGCAGTGAAACGCTTTAAGAAAGTATCGGGTCAATTTAAGGAAATGAAAGTTGCGTATGATGATGACGCCTTGATTTGGATAGAAGACAGTGCCGAGGAAGAACTATTAAAATCACTAATTCAATTAGAGAGCGAGTTGCCTGAAGTTTTTCCTGATGGGTATGTTTCCGAAATTAATATAAATACCAGACAATGGTTAAGTGGTTTGGAAACTGTATTACAAAGTGGCGTATTATTATTTGTCGATTACGGTTACTCGAAACAGGAGTATTACCATCCATCAAGAAATGATGGCACATTATTATGTCATTACCGTCATCATGTGCATGCTGATCCGTTTTTTTATACTGGTCTACAGGATATTACTACCTCGGTTAATTTTACTGATGTGGCAGAGTCTGCGCATAGTTTGGGTTTACATGTCAGCGGTTATACGAATCAGGCTTACTTTTTATTTGGCTGCGGGTTGGAAAAATTGTTAGGTGATATGGCAACGTTAGATATCAGGTCACATACAGAGGTAACCCAACAGGTGAAGAAACTGACTCTGCCGGAAGAAATGGGTGAACGGTTTAAAGTGATTGCATTAACTAAAGCTTTTAATCAAAGCTTAATCGGTTTTTCAGTTATGGATCAGCGAGCTCGTTTATAAATGAACGTTATAAGATGAAAGGGTTTAAATGGAAATTTGTTTTATGTTCATTACTGATGTTGGCTGCCTGTAATAAAGAAATTGTTCGAGAAAATAAACCTGTAACCAAAAGTAATGCCGTTTCTCAAATAGCTAAGTCAGACATCGATAATGTACTGGACGTGCATATAAAACAATCACAAGCGCTATTGCGTGAATTAATGACCAAGCTTTATAAACGCAATCCACGTGAATTAAAAAAGTCAGAATTAACACTAATCGAAGAACAATTAGTTCGGCTATTTGATCTTGAACATAGTTGGGACTTTCCTGAGTTAAAGGGCAAATATGATGTTGAATTAATAAAACTTACTTTTAAAGAAGAGTATCAGGGAGATCGTGTTTTTGCTTTTGTTTCCGGCCTCATGTCAATGATTATGAAGTCGTATAATTATCAATCTGAGTTTTATCTATTTGATACTGTAGAACCACAAAAGTTATATAATTGTGCCAGAAATATCGAGATAGCTGTGTGGAAGCTCAGTCATAATGTCAATTCGAGTGGCGAGCCCTTTCTTTATAGCAATTCCCTGCCGGATGAAGGAGTGGCTAATCTGAGTTATGAAAGATTATTTGGTAAGTTAATTGCGACACAGGATAATATTACAACGATAATGGCTGATAAAAAGAACCGAACAGTAAAGACAGTTATTCAGAGGATGGCAACAGCAGTCTTCCTGCCTATATAACACCGATTAATAAACTATGGATATTACTCAGCTTATTATTTTAGCCCTGATACAAGGCATTACCGAGTTCCTGCCTGTTTCGAGTTCTGCGCATTTGATTCTCGTGCCACTTTTAACAGAATGGCAAGATCAAGGTTTGGCCATTGATGTCGCTGCACATTTAGGCAGTTTATTTGCCGTTATGCTTTATTTTAGAAAAGATATTGCACGAATTTTATTCTCGGGAATAAACTCAATTATTAAAAAAGAGTTAAGCGACGTAGATAGTCGATTATTTTGGTATCTTATTTTTGCCAGTATTCCTGTTTTAGTGTTTGGTTTTTTATTACATGATGTTATTTCGACCTATTTACGTGATCCGCTGATTATTGCCTTTGCATCAATAGGCTTTGGTGTATTGCTCTGGTATGCGGATATTGCCGGTAAACGGATCCGTCAAATTAATTCTATTGGTTTACGCGACGCAATCATCATTGGTTTAGCTCAGGTATTGGCGTTAGTACCGGGTACATCGCGTTCCGGTATAACTATGACAGCGGCATTAATGTTAGGTCTGGATAGGCAAAGTGCTGCGCGCTTTTCCTTTTTAATGGCTGTGCCTATTATACTGGTGGCTGGTTTATATGAATCTTTAAAACTGATTCAAATGAATGTCACCGTCGACTTAAATAATTTTATTATTACGGCAGTTCTATCTGCAGTCAGTGCCTTGCTTTCTATTCATCTTTTTCTTAAGTTTCTTGATAAAGTCGGCATGCTACCTTTTGTTATTTACCGACTGGCATTGGGATTGGTTTTGGTCTATATATTTATATAGTGAAAGTAAACGAATAGGCTCTATCTCAAGCTAAAACTATATCGATCGATAGTATTAATGAATGTAACTTATCCAGGAAAGGTTAATGACTAAACTTCGCGTGTTAGATGACAGTATGTTTGAATTACTCCGAATGGGTGAAACCGAAGCATTTAATAAGAAACGTGATATATCTGTTGAATACGATCTCAGTGGTACAGATTTAAGTCGTATCGATTTACGTGGTATTGATTTTCGTAAGGCAAAAATGGAAGGTGCCAGCTTTGCTGGTGCAAAGATTTCTGGATGTTATTTTCCTATCGAGTTACGAGCTGATGAAATATTATTTTCACTTGAGCATGGTACGAGGGTAAGGTATAGCCGTCCTGGTGCTTTTTAAAAAAGAATTTAGGCGCTTATATTTTTAATATTCTCAATACGTTTTTTCTTAATTTCTTCTCCTAGTGCTTTTCCTTCAATCCCTTGTTCCTGCAAGGCTTTAGTTGCAACTTCATTTGCGGCGTTAAATGCACTCATAAAATACTCTGCTTGAGGGTATTCGCAATCTTCAAAACTGGCGCGTCCCCGCGCATCTGCCTTACAGGCAATTAAGAATTGTTGAAAACGTTCAGGCCGTCTAAACGCATCCAACTGTTCCAATTTTTTTAATACAGTTGAAGGTTTCATTTCCTTTATGCGATGACAATCAAGGTGGTATTTAGAAACACATGAAGCCAGTTCTTTATACTTATTAGGGATTCGATAGCGTTTACATAATTTATCTATAATTTTTACACCGCGTGCTTCATGGCCATGATGACTGGGTAATTCGTTTTTCGGCGTGCTTGCTTTGCCCAAATCATGTACTAATGTAGCGAAACGCACTTGAGGATCGTCTGACAATCGGGCTGCTTGATTCAGGCTCATTATAGTATGTAAGCCTGTATCAATTTCAGGATGATGTTCTTTCGGTTGAGGGATACCAAACAAAGCTTCAATTTCAGGGAAAAGTTTTATTAATGCATTACAAGAACGTAATACAAGAATAAAACGTGCTGGATACTTTCCTTCCAACGCTTTTAACAACTCTGTCCAGACGCGTTCAGGTACTAATGCTTCAAGTTCATCCGTTGCTGCAATTTCTTTTAATAATTGACTTGTCTCAGGAGCGATCTTAAAACCTAATGTTGCTGCAAAGCGTGCAATGCGTAATACGCGTAAAGGATCTTCAACAAAGGCACCGGAGACATGACGTAACAAGCCTTGTTTAATATCGGTTTCACCATTATAAGGATCAATAAGCTTGCCTGATTCATCTTCAGCAATGGCGTTGATAGTTAAATCTCGACGTTGTAAATCTTCTTCAATTGTGACATCGGGTGACGCATGAAAAGTAAAACCTTTATACCCTTTACCTGATTTTCGTTCAGTACGGGCGAGTGCGTATTCTTCTTTTGTTTCAGGATGTAAGAAAACAGGAAAGTCCTTACCAACCGCTTTAAAACCCTGTGACAGCATTTCTTCAGGCGTTGCACCAACAACAACCCAGTCTCGATCTTTAATCGGGATACCAAGTAGTTTATCTCGAACAGCACCACCAACCAGATATATTTGCATATAATTTAGTAAACTAATGAAAATAAAAACATCATGCCTTTGTTATTTCTGAACAACAATAGTTCAAGAAAGACAATGATTAATTAATACGTTGATTATCCGAAATTTTAATAGCAGTACAACTTAGATCAGCAATATTCCGGTTTTTTTTAATAGGAGTGATAAGCGAAACACGTTGATTAATAGGTTTAATTTTTTCACCTAAACGCCAGTCGTAGATATTTGCAAAGGAAAGTACACGACGTACATATTTACGTGTTTCATTAAAAGGAATCAGCTCTATCCATACGTCTGGTTCAATACAACCTTTTTTAGGCAGCCACTTGTTAACACGGTGTGGTCCGGCATTGTAAGCCGCCGTTGCTAAAGCCACATTGCCATTAAATTTATCCATCATCTGTTTCATGTAAGCTGTGCCGATAGGGATATTGGTTTCTGCCTGTTTTAATTTATAGGTTTTGAAACCTCTCATGCCAATACTTTTCGCTGTTTCTCTTCCTGTTCTTGGCATAACTTGCATTAAGCCTAAGGCACCGGCGGGTGATTTAACATCTTCAATAAAAGCACTTTCAGCACGAGCCAGACCGTATACCCAACCGCGATCCAGGCCTCTCTTTTGCGCATATTTATCAAAAGTCTTTTCGAATAAAACTGGAAAACGCAGTACTAAATTGTCATAAGCTTTAGCTCGATTCATGGCAAAGATAGCGCGATCATGCCAACCCCATTGTGTGACTAGCGCTGCCGCCATTTGCATTTGGTACGTTGTTAATCTGCTCTCAGCGTTATACCACTCACGTCTTGCGTTATAACTTTCACCAATTTTAAAGAACTCATAAGCACGCTTGATGCCAGGTAAAGATTCGATACGTGCAAATTCTTTTTTGTTTTCTGGTATTGGATAATGATTCATACGATAAGGTGCATTAATTCGGTCTGCTGCCATAAAACCATAGTAATCACGTTCTTTTGCCAGCTTTGCGAAGATTTCTTTTGCTTTTTCTGGCTCGCCAGTTTCTTCAAGCGAACGTGCATGCCAATAACGCCAACGCATATCGATATCAATATCGTACGGTTGTCCTGTGGTCCATTTTTTCAGAATAGGCCAGTCTTCATTTTTTAAAGCTGTGCGCAGGCGATAATGGAATACTTCGTCATTAACATGATTATTATCAATCTGATCGAGTAACTTTGCTGCTAACTTGCTTTTGTTTTTAGCAGCGCGAACCGCAAGCGTGCGTTCTATTTCAGCCGTTTCAGATGGTGTAAAATTGTAGCTTTGTTGTAATGCTTCCAGCCGTTTGACAGCTTTGGCCGTATCTTGTCGTGCCAGACGTAAAATACCATGCGCTAAAATTTCCCTGCTTGTTTCATTATCTTCCAGTTTAGGTTTGTTGGTATATTTATAAGGGTTGTTATGAATATTAACCCACATTTTTGCCAGATTTTTGTATTCGGGATTTAAGCGCTTTGATAAAAAGTTGGCCAGCCCGGTATTATTATTTTGCATAGCCAGGCGAACGCGTTTCCATACCAATTCATTTGTTACCAGATCGCTTTTATATAAGCGTTCGAATGCCGGATCACACTGTGATGGCAAAGACTTTCCCGCTAACCAGATAGAACGTGTGTCTTCTAGAAAGAATACTTCATTGTTTGTTTTCATTCTGGCCTGCAGGTGATAACACTGCATCGTCACATTCGAACTTGGTAGATAGTTATCCATAAACGTTTGCCAATGTCCCCGTTTCGCTAATAGTTTTAACCAGGATGTACGTAAATACCCTGCTACGGGTAAATCACTATAGCGTCTCAGGAAATCAATCACTTCTGCATCATTAACTTTCCAAAGGCGCTTTAAGATATAGTGGTAACGCAGATATGGATAGAGTGGATAATCTTTTAATGTATTGGCGATTTTGCCGAAGGTTTTATATTGCTTTGTGTCCAGTGCTTTTTTTGCGGAGAGGTAGTCTTTGCGCTGTTGTTCAAGCGATTTTGCATAAACAGGTGTGGTTACCAGCGCAGAAAACAGAATAAGAAGCAAAAAAGAACTGACAAACAATAGTTCATATTGCTTGTTTGTAATTTTAGTCAATGTCTTAGTGATTCTCTTTTTAGCCACTCTATTCCTGCATTATGAAATGCTTTCAGATTGTCCTTATTTAGCAACGGTTCCGCAACTACTATTTGCCTAAATTTAATACCGTTGACAAGTTTCGAAACATTACCCACGATGGGGAATGTTTTTAGATTTATCATTACAAATTACTGCAATTTATGTGCTAACAGGTATGTTCGCCGGTGTGGTCGGGGGCATGCTAGGTTTGGGCGGCGGTATTATCATTGTCCCGGTATTACACTTTGTCTTCTTGCAACAAGGCTTTCCTTCTTCTGTATTAATGCATCTGGCAGTAACAACATCATTAGCAACAATAATTGTGACTTCACTTTCGGCAACGTATACACACCATAAAAAAAGCGTTGTGCTTTGGCCAGTTGTAAATCGTTTAGCGCCCGGAATAGTTATCGGCGCGGGATTAGGCGCACTGTTAGCTGATTCACTTTCAAGCAATATATTAAGAGTGACATTCGGCTTTTTTGAAATACTGGTTGCGCTGCAAATCTGGTTTGAGTTAAAGCCAAAGGCGCAGGTCGCATTACCTGAAACGCAAGGCTTGATCTGTTCAGGAACAGGTATTGGTTTTTTTTCGACCTTATTAGGTATCGGCGGGGGCACGCTTACAGTACCTTTTTTGTTATGGTGTAATGTCAATATGCGTAATGCTGTGGCTGTTTCTTCTGCCTGCGGTTTCCCCATAGCAGTGGCCGGAACATCGGCTTTAATTATTGCCGGGTGGAGTAATTCGGCATTACCTGTTAATGCAATTAGTTATTTATATTGGCCAGCAGCATTAATCATAATTGCGATGACAGTTTTCTTTGCACCGTTAGGCGCACGCTTAGCACATTACTTGCCCGTGCAAACCTTAAAACGCTTTTTTTCTATTTTGTTGCTGATTGTTGGAGCACGCATGTTATTTAATGCTTAATCTTATTTCAGTTCCGGTTTGAATAAGAAACCGAGCAAGAATGAAACGGCTATAAAGAAGTACGAATAAGTAATATCACCGGAAAATATAAATAAAACAAAGCCAAATATGGCACAAGCATCACATAAGGCCAAACCAATAACCAGAAAAGTGTAATAGTGTTGTAACTCAGATGGTGCATTATCCACGCCGAGTTGTATATTATCGCGGACTTTATTTTGCAGTTTTTTAAAATACCCAAGTAAAATAAATGGTGCACCAATACTTAGGAAACAGATAATAATGAAAATGCTTTTTATTTCCGGCATAACAGCAGGTATCAAGTTAAGCTTTTTTGAGAAATAAACAAAGACAATAAACATTGGCGGGCTGGCCTGCATAGCAAACCAGATCGTCTTGCTCATATTTTCTATATTTTCATCGGTTAAATGTTTTACCTGATTCATTAAAAACCAGTATAGTAGACTTAATAATTATGACAATCATTCAGCAATCACTTAGTGTTAATACGTCGCCACGGAAAACACATGACATAACAAGAGACGTGCAGACCCTTGTAATGAAGGCTGATGTCGAAACCGGCTTGTGTCATTTGTTTATTAAGCATACCAGTGCCTCATTAATTCTGTGTGAAAATGCCGATCCGAATGTAAAAGCTGATCTGGAGCGCTTCATGCAAAGTATTGTGCCAGATGGTGATCCCATGTTTGCTCATGATGTTGAAGGTCCGGACGATATGCCTGCCCATATTCGTACAATATTTACCAATGTTAGTTTAACAATACCTATCACTAACGGTCGTTGTAATCTTGGCACATGGCAAGGTATCTATTTATGGGAACATAGGACTTCAGAACACCATCGAAAAGTCATTGTAACAATTAACGGGGAGTGACTCGTTGCTTCGGACTCCTGCCCTCTCGCAACATCGCCTAGAGGGATGTAGGCGCTTATAATTTGTCTGGAACACAAATTATGATATTCCATCCTAGGAGATAAAATGGCAAAGGCAATGTGGAACGGAGCAATACTGGCAGAAAGTGATAACTATGAAACAGTTGAAGGAAATGTCTATTTCCCACCAGATACAATCAATAAAAAGTATTTTAAAGACAGCGAAACGCACTCAACATGTTTCTGGAAAGGTAAAGCGAGTTACTATTCAATAGAAGTCGAGGGCAAAGAGAATAAAGACGCTGCCTGGTATTACCCCGAACCGAAATCAAAAGCAGAAAATATTAAAAACCATATCGCGTTCTGGAAAGGTGTTGATGTGACCGAATAATAATTTCTTGGATATTCAGCTTTCGGCCAGAAGCAGACATTAGTTTGTTAGGTTATCTGGTTTAAATTCCTCAACAATAGCAGGTCGCATTAACATCCAGACGACCCAACCTTCAACATAGGTGGCATATTTTCATGTTGTTCTGCGGCATGAAATGCTTCGTCAAATGCATCCCTCATAAAAAGACTAATCATAATGCTTTGAAGTAGTGCAATCAAAGTACTAAAGCCGAATAAAAAAATACCTATCCAAGCAACGACAGTAACAAAGTTCCTAAGATAAAAATAATCAAGAAATCTGCTCGAATTATAGTTTTCATTATGGTCTTCCTAGTTAGTACTATAAATAATGTTTTGGGAGAAAATTTCAATAGAAGTCTACCATCTAGACACTTGATGTTGGAATTTAAGTTCTGTAAGTACGCTATTTGTAGCTATGGTATCGTTAATATGACTAAACTATTATTTAGAGAGAATTAATCGTGTTTGATGTGCAATTACCTCTTGGTACTCTAATCATTATATTAAGCGTCATTTTCCATATTATTGGGCTAGTCTACTTATCAACACTATTAGAAAAAGTATCAGGAAAGGCTCGTGCTAGTTATTCTAAAATCACCCATTCAATATGCCTGCTTACCGTTTCTGTGCTCGTCATTATTGGCCTGCATACTATTGAAGCCTGGTGTTGGGCTTTTATCTATTTTTACCTGGGTGAGTTCACTGATTTACAACAAGCGCTCTATTTCTCTGTAGTCACTTCGACAACCTTAGGTTATGGGGATATTACGCTATCTGAAAACTGGCAAATATTAGGTACATTTGAGGCAATGGGGGGGTTAATTTTGTTTGGAACAAGTACCGCATTCATGATACAGCTGATGCGTCATTTATTCGAAAAGACTGACAAATAAAACTTACTCTTGTCCTAGTCGAGAAGTCATTTTGCCATTATCTTCTATCTTGATGATTACTTTTGCTGGTTTAGCTTTATCTAGATCATCCGGGATTTGAGTAACAACATCACGCTGATACTGCTGCCCCTTTTGAATCCAACTCAACGTCGCTGGATTTCTCTCATTTTCTAATTCTCCAAAACCCAATGAGCATTCTGCTCGTGGAAGAATCACATTACATGAAACCAATGATTTAGTTTTTGGAACTCTAAGTTTAACCTCTTCAAGTGCACTTCTAGTTAGATTAATAATAATTAATTCATTGATCGTTTCATTACGAACAATTTTCTCAGGAACACATCCTCCAAGAAAAAAAATAGAAATGAATAAAACAATATTTGATTTAAATTGATTCAATTTGATATTTTGTCAGCTTTGGGTCGATTGTTGACGCAAATGATAATGAAATTTTGACAAAAATAATACGACCTTTAGCTTAATACTGTTTTCACGGAATCTCTTAACGCAGGAAGATTCTTTTCAATAAACCAATCGTTTTTCTTTAGCCAGATATTATTTCTTGGTGAAGGGTGGGGGAGCACAAAGTATTCGGGTAAATAGTCTTTATAATTTTTTACCGTTTCCGTTAATGTTTTCTTTTTCGTGTCGTTTAAAAAATAATGTTGTGAATGTTGTCCTATCAATAAAACAAGCTCTTTATGTTTTAATGTCTTTATAATTTTTTGCATCCAAAGTTCGGCGCATTCTCGGCGAGGGGGAAGATCGCCTTTACCATTGTTTCCAGGATAACAAAACCCCATAGGTATAATGGCAAAATTGAACGGGTCGTAAAATTCATCAACAGTGACACCTAGCCATTCCCTTAATCTCTCTCCACTGGCATCGTTCCATGGGATACCACTTTGTTGTACTTTTAAACCAGGAGCCTGACCTATGATGATAATTTTAGATTTGTTTGAAAAATTAAGAATAGGTTTTGGTGCGTAAGGTAGATAGTCCTTGCATACTGTACAGGCGCGAATTTCTTTTAGAAGTGAGTTATACATATTTTATATTTTAACGAACAACTCAGGGCTTGTAATGTACAAGCCCTGAGTTTTAGAACTTAAAGTTCTGCTGGTGATTTATTTGCAATTTTAGTCCAGTTTTCATTAGCTGATTTAATTCGTCCAGGAATATCTTTTAACCAATCTGCCTGAATGTTTTTATCTAAGTTAAGATAAAGTCTACCATCAACAATTTTCCATGCTTCAGGATCACTGACGAATTTTTTACCAACCGAGACACCAAAAGCACACCAACCACCGTAGGCTGGTAAGTATTTTTCAGGGTTC
This sequence comes from Pseudomonadota bacterium, assembly GCA_038142205.1. Classification (GTDB taxonomy): domain Bacteria; phylum Pseudomonadota; class Gammaproteobacteria; order Eutrophobiales; family Eutrophobiaceae; genus UBA7359. Next base: position 2,563,521 of record JAYQJO010000001.1, read on the forward strand.
GCATCAAACGCTTTTTTATTATCAGCATTAGCGAACAAATAAGTTGCACCATCATGCACTGAGACATTGTGACCGTTTCCTCGCGCTGCCTTATTAGCATTGTGATATGAAACCAGATCATAACCACTGATGGCTGTTACGCTATTAGAGCTACTTGCCGCGTTAACAGAAAGTGATGCAAAGGAAAGGCTTGTTGCAATGAGTAATGCAAAGAGTGTTTTAATGTGTTTCATTTTTTTCTCCTTAAAATTATGCTGCTTTCGCAACGTTATTTGTATTTACAATAGGGAAATCAATTTCGGTTTGCGCAATACGGTTGAAATAATTAGTGAATGTGTTGATCGCGATGTGAGCAATGATTTCGATAATGGCATCATCGCCATAACCCGCGTTTCGTAATGCATTAAAATGGTCATCACTGATACCGCCACGTTGGTCAATTACCTTTCGACTAAAAGCTAAAACCGCATTGGTTTTTTCATCGTTTGATGATCCATTAAGGTTTCTTTCTAACTCCTCTTCTTCAATACCCGCGCCTTTACCTAAAAGCGTATGAGCCGAGGCGCAGTAATCACATTGGTTCTTGCCTGCGACAGTTAGTGCAATTTGTTCTCTTACAGCTGGTGGTAGTACACCTGTTCCAAGCGCTGTGTTGAAGTTAAGAAATGCTTCAAGTGCGACTGGTGATTGAGCCAACGTACTAAATATATTTGGCACGCCACCCATTTGGGCTTTCACTGCATTTAACAGTTCGTTTGCTTTGCCTGTCGTTTGTTCTGGGTTTACTGCTTCTATTCTTGCCATTGTTGTTTCTCCGTAGTGTTTAAATTCAGAGGAGACAGATCTGTCTCCAGTGCGAAAATAGTAGACAGATCTGTAAGCATTGTCAAATAAATTTATAAATAAAAATAAATATTGTAAATAATTGAAATAATTAATATAAATAGAGTTTATAAATTATTTCATCTAAAATAGTTCAAATAATTTATAGAAAAAGTAGACAGAAATGTCTATTCTGTAATGATTATGTCAGCAAAAAGAGAAAAACTAATCGAAACGGCACTTGAGCTATTTGCAAAGAATGGTTTCCATGCGACTGGAATTGATACCATCTTAGCGCACGCTGGCGTTGCCAAGAAAACACTGTATACGCATTTCCGTACTAAAGAAGAACTCATACTCGCTGTATTAAAGCAGCATGATGGTAAATTTCGTAACTACTTTATGAAAACGGTTGAATCACTGGCAGAGCTACCTGAAGAAAGACTGCTGGCTGTCTTTGATGTTGCTGAAGGCTGGTTTGCACAAAATAATTTTTATGGCTGTATGTTTATTAACGCTGTTGGGGAGTATTCAGAAGAAGGAACCGCAATTCGCGAAGTCTGCAAGGAATTTAAACGCCTTATGACGACTTATATGAAGGGATTGGCAGAGCAAGCTGGAATAAAACAGGCTGAAGAATTGGCGAATGAATTAGCGTTATTATTAGAAGGCTCGATTGTTACTGCACAAGTTTCTGAGCAGAGAGAAAAAGCGGCAAAGACGGCAAAGCGTGTTGCTAAAATTTTAATAGACGAAGCGAAAGAAAAATAAACAGATAGCGTTAATTAGTTGCGCCTATCTTTATAGCCCTTTCTTTTCTTAAGTTCATATCTTCGTTTTCTTCTTGCCACCCTTGACAATGTGTTTGTACCAAATTACTAAGCATATCGATATGTTCAGTAGAATCATTGAGAGCAGGAATATAATCAAATTGTTGGCCACCTGCTTCGAGAAAGAATTCTCGATTTTGCATATTGATTTCTTCAATTGTCTCGAGACAGTCAGCAGAAAAACCGGGGCAAACGATGTTGACGCTTTTTGTTCCATTCTTTGCCAATTCTTTTAGCGTGACATCTGTATACGGTTTCAACCATTCACGAGGACCAAATCGTGATTGGAAGGTCACGAGATAGTCATCTTCGCTAAGATTCATTTTTTCAGCGACTAATCTTGCAGTCTTATGACATTCACAAAAGTAAGGATCACCAGCGAGGAAATAATGTTTCGGTAAACCATGAAATGAAAAGATCAGCTTTTCTGGTTTTGAGTTTGTTTGCCAATGATTTTCAATACTTTCTGCTAGCGCACTTATATATCCATCATTGTCATGATAATGATTAATCATTCTTAGCTCTGGTAACCAGCGCCATTGGGATAGTTCTTTTGCAACCGCATCAAACGTCGACGCGGTCGTCGCAGCAGAATATTGTGGGTATAACGGTAATACTAGTAAGCGTTGTGCATTAGCTTGTCGAAGTTTTTCCAGCCCGGATTGTATAGAAGGATTACCATAGCGCATCGCCAACTCAACTCTGATAGGTAAATCAGTTTTATTTTTTATGGCTGCCTTAAGACCTTCTAATTGTTTTAATGATATATCTAGTAAGGGTGAACCGTTTTCTGTCCAGACTTTTTCATAGGCTTCAGCGGATTTCTTTGGTCGAGTTCGTAAGATAATACCATGCAGGATACACCACCAGATTAGCTTAGGTGTTTCAATAACACGTGGATCAGAAAGAAATTCGGCAAGGTATTTGCGCAAGGCAGCAGGGGTAGGCGCATCTGGTGTGCCGAGGTTTGTGATCAGTACACCAATACATGGTGGACTATCATGTTTATAATCTGGGTTGCCTTTATATTTTGCCATAGATTACTTTATATAGGAGTGCGTCGTGTTTGTTAAAAATATTGTTGATTGTGTCGAGTTTAACGCCCATGATGGCTGGCGCATTAAGGAGTGGGTACACCCGAAGAATGGTGCTGTCGCACTTTCTTATTGAGTGGCAATGGCAACGGTTGATGTCGGCGAGCAAAGTTACAAACACATATTGGATCAAACGGAAGTGTATTTAATTACTGCTGGGCAAGGCTTGATGCATATCGATGAGGAAGAAAAAAACGTTAAAGCGGGTGAAGCAATTTATATTGAACCGCAATGTGTTCAGTGGATAGAAAACACAGGCGAAGTATCTCTACAGTTTATTGCTATAGTAAATCCACCGTGGAGTGAAGAAGGGGATAACAGATTATAAATTCTCAAACCAGTTAAGCACATTTTCAGCATCTTTGTCTGTCGGGAAGACGGGATAAAAGACTTTTTTTATGATGTTATTTTCAATGATTAATGTAACCCGTTTATAACGCTCTACATCCTCAACAGTAAATGTTGGCAATGATAATTGTTGTTTAAGTTGAAAACTCGCATCGCTTAATAACTCAAAAGGCAGATGTAATCGTTCTTTTGCTTCTTGTTGGTAGTCTGTGTCCTGACTACTCAAGCCAAAGATTCGTGTATGTTGTTTCAAGTCACCATGTAAGTCTCGAAAGCTACAGGATTGCGGTGTGCAGCCTCTGGCACCGGGGATTGACTCCCAACCTTCTGGTAGTGCAACGTTAGGTTGACCTGTCATCGGGTAAATGTATATGACGGTGTAGCCATTAAGCGAAGCTATATTGATTTCTTCATTGTTTGTTGCTCGAAGCATTACATCAGGTAACTCTGACTCCGTTAAATGATCGCAGGCACCATCATCTTCAGGAACGGGTAAGTCGTCAGGCAGGTCAGATAAAGCCATTAAAATAAACTCTCTAATATCGCCATGATAATAAAAGCGCCAATGATAGCAGCGGGTATAGCAACACTAAACAACATACTTTGCAAAAAAAGCTTGGCTGTTTTCATGTCTTTTTTTGATTGGTTCGTACAGCATTAACAATGGTTGTGATTGGAATAATCGGCATGGCAAATAGAAACGCTCCCAAGCCTACCCATGAACCGTTACCTGTATTCATTACGATAATGATATATACGGTTAGTACTTGAAGTAGCAATGGTATAACAACGCAGTAAACGTATCGCATAAAATTATTCATCATTCTTTTCCATTAATTCTATTCTTTTAATTAGTTATGTCTATGAAAACGGCCAGCAAAATACTGGCCGTCTTAACATATGACTAGAAGTTTGCTTCTGCTTTTTTAAAGGCATTATCAATTCGTAATTTTATTGCGACCCCGTGTCGCTCAATTATTGAACCGATAATGATAGCTGAAGTACCTGCTGCAGCCAGACCTGTCCAGCTAAGGAAATTAACCATTTCATAGATATGAAACAAGTCGTAAGCTACAGCTACTGTCGTGGTTATAAAGCCAAATATCACAATGGTACGTGATTTACTGATATAAACTAAAGCGATTAGCGCTAAGCCAACAAGCGCACACATAACGCCATTAAACAAGCTTTCATAGATGGCAAGATGAAGCATAAAACTCAAGCTTGTGATAAGCGCAGCTATAATCAATGCAGCATGTTTAAAGTTATGAGCACGCTTCGCCATATCAAACATATGTGCAGAAAAGATTAATGCAAAAACAGGCAAGGCAAATTCAAAATGAAGAAGCTTGTCGAGTAATTCCGTCGCAGAAGCTGCAACTAAAAATGCTATTGGTATTGAAACAAATTCCATAAGCTTGCGAGTTTTGCTTTCAATATCTAACTGCAAAGAACAGTGTCTTAACGTCATAAAGCCGATAAAAGCGATGATGGTGTAGATTAGATCATCAGCTTGATACAACCATAAGCTACGAAGCAACATAATAACCGGCGCAATAAATAATAATATTCTTGCGAACTTACCTTCTGCGGTACGTAGTAACTGATCTTTCTGAACCAGCTTTGTAACAAATGCCAATGACAATAAAATACTGGCACCTGCGATAATCGAAACATAAAGCGTATCTCTAACAGGAATCAATAACATTGAACCGGAAAGTAAATAAGCAGTTGTTAATGATAAAGCTGATTGACGTGCCATCACTTTAAAACCAAACAAGGTGATTGGGATTAGCACGAGTGTTGCAATTACTAAAGCAATCGCGATTGAAGCGCCGCTGGTAACTGTCCAGAGTGCAATGTCAGGGTAGTTGGATAATGCGCCACCCCATTGCACATAAGAAAAAATCAAAGCGCCTAATGTAGTCAGGTTTGCTGTAATTGAAACCAGACTTAAACCAAAGAACACTCTGGCACCTTTATTTTCCTTAATCAGGAAAGCTAATCCGAAACCACCTAATGCCAATAATATGGTTTGTGACAATAATAAATAGTAACGGTGTACATCATTACCATTGTCCCAACCTTGCAGTAGAAAGACTGACATTGACGCGACAACTGAAAAAGCACCAACGATTCTTAGTATTCGAGACAAGGTGGCAAACTTTTTGATCATTTGCATGAGGGATTGTTTTTCATCTTCTTTTTCGAAGCCATCAAGTTCGATGGCTTCATTTATGTTAATTGTATTTATACTATTCATGATGTTTGTCCTCATCCATTAACGCAGACAGTTCAGCTCGAAGTGCAGCTTCATCTTCTTTTTCTGCAAACGTTTTATCTAGAAGGTCTACTGACTCGAGTTCTTGCCCGACTTCGTATTCAGCTTCACTGATGACCATTTCCCAGCGTTCGAATGTATCGTCGACATCATTCTTGCTTGAGCCTTCGATACTATTGATGGTGCGCAGTGCATCTGCGGCGGAATGACGCGAACGCATCATGTTGCGTTGTTGTGTGATTTGCGAAAGCCGTTGTTCGATCTTGGTAATACTGGCGCCGACTTTCTGCTCTAGTTCTTCATGTTGAACCAGCGCTTGTTGTGTATTGGCGATACGTTGCTTACAGATATTTTTTCTATGCAAACAATCCAGTGCCGTTTTTTCATCTTCTGCAGCAACAGACTTGGCCCGGTTCTCCCAGGTTGTTTCCATTTCCTGCAGTTCTTCTAATCTGGACTCCAGACTTTGCCGATCTTTTTTTACGCGGGAATAGCGAACCTGTGCTTTTGATAAAGCTGTTCGGCAATCCTTAATAGATACGTCGATGACTGCATCATGATTTTCGACTTGTGAAACTGCTTTATCGACAGATGCCGTTAAGGTGGTCGTTATACGATTGATTATGCCCATGGTTTTGGCCCTCTTTGTTGTTTAAAAGTGACCAAAGCATGATGAAAAGTATAGTTAAAATAAACTATAAATAAAATAGACTACTAAATAGAAACTATTAGTACTAATAAATAATACAAATTAGCGCTTGTGAGATATCAGGAGTACTTTGAGCTTTGTTGTTTCAGAATCGTTGCGCGGTATTTGTTGTGAATTTTGATGCAACGTTCGCCTAACTCAGAACGCTCATCAATATTGTCTACATAGAAACGAATCAGTGCACGCATCAATCCTTCGATGCGTTTATTTTCAAGATTACCTACGACGGTAAGCTTGGTAATTTTTTTTAAATAACGAATTAGAAACCATTCAGTTGTATAAGACTCAATTTCGACTCTTTCTATATCCTTGATTTGTTCAATGATGTATTCATGAAAATCGCCGAAGTAAATTTTTTTCATATCGACTGTTTGGTTTTCGTTCTCTATTAAAGCTGACTATTTTCCAATGCCGCAATGCGTTCTTCTAACGGCGGATGACTCATAAACAGTTTTTTGAAGCCGTCCACTTTTCCACCGGAAATACCAAACGCAGCCATTTCATCCGGTAGTGGTTCCGGGTTACTCGCTTGTTGTAATCGACGCAATGCGGAAATCATTTTTTCACGTCCGGCCAAATATGCGCCGCCAGCATCAGCTTTAAATTCACGGCGACGTGAAAACCACATGACAATGGTGCTGGCTAAAACGGACAGAATCATTTGTACGAAAATAACGCCGATCCAGTAACCGGGGCCGTGACCACGTTCAATTTTAAAAACAACACGATCGATGAGGTGACCGATAATACGTGAGAAGAAAATAACGAAAGTATTTACTACGCCTTGTATCAATGTCAGCGTAACCATGTCGCCATTAGCAACGTGACTGACTTCATGACCCAAAACTGCTTCAACTTCATCCTGCGTCATGTTGTTTAATAAACCAGTACTGACAGCAACCAACGATGAGTTTTTGCTCATTCCAGTTGCAAATGCATTAGGTTGTGGTGAATTAAAGATACCAACTTCCGGCATACCAATGCCAGCTTCTCTTGCCTGCATTTCAACTGTCGAAACCAACCATTGTTCCTGTTGATTAGTCGGGTTTTCGATAAGCTGAACGCCCATGGATTTTTTTGCCAGCCATTTCGACATAGCAAGTGAAATAAGTGAGCCTCCCATACCAAACGCAGCAGAAATAATAAGTAAACCGGTGAGGTTTAAACCGCCGCCTTGTTGTTCAAGAGCAGTATCAATTCCAAGTATGCTCATACTGATGCTTAGAACAAGCATAATGGCAATGTTAGTGCCTAGGAAAAGCAAAATTCGTAACATTTACAGACTCCAAATAAATAGAAAATTAGTTTCTCTCTAGATTGTATCTAAATATGAAAGTTCAAGGTGTTAAATTTTTCTTAAAACGGTCATAGGTGGCGTTGTCAGCACTTTTCTTGTGCCATATAAACCTGTTGAGACAATAATCAAACAGCAGGCAAGCGGTGCGACAATCCAGATTAGGGGTTAATTGCAATATCGATTTTGAATACGTATTCCGCAAGAATCAATTCAATAGTAGTTGCTGCTATTGCTGAAAGGATACCTGTAATTAATCCGAGAAAAAGAAATTCTGCAACCAGACCGGAAACGATCTGTTTACGCCTTGCGCCTAGGGCACTCATTAACGCGGCTTCGTTAGTTCGTTCATCGTGCGTGCTTTGTATAGCCGCAAATAAAACAGTCAGTCCGGTCAAAATGGTGAAAATAAATACAAACTCAACAGCGCGAATAACCTGTTGCATAATATTTTTGACCTGAGTCAGAATTGCATCCATATCAAGAATAGTCATGCTCGGAAACTGCCTGACTAAATTGATTAGTAACAAGCGTTGCTCTGCCGGAAGATAAAAACTAGTAATGTAGGTACTTGAAAATGATCCAAGTGCTTCCGGATTTGAGACAACGAAAAAGTTAACGTTAAATGAATCCCACTCAAGCCAGCGGACACTAGTGACTTTACCGGTAATCATTTCACCGGCAATAAAATAAGTGAGTTCATCACCAAGTTTGATACCCAGTTTTTCAGCAATGCCTTCTTCGATAGAAAAATAATTTTTACTACGATCAGTGTTATCCCACCATTCACCTTCAATAATCTTGTTATCGGCCTGCATTGTTTCTGCAAACGACAAGTTAAATTCACGCGTTGCCAGTCGTTTAGTTCGAGGTTCTCTATAGTTATCTGCACTAACAGGCTGATCATTTATTTTCATCAAGCGACCACGGATCATTGGATGCAATGATACTTCCTTATTCAACTCTTTCGTTATCATATTCCTGATGTCTTCAGCCTGATCGGCTTGCATATTAATCAGGAAATAATTTGGTGCATTCTCCGGCAAACGTTCTTTCCAGCTTTCAAGTAAATCAGTACGTATTAATGTTAATAACAACATAGCCGTTATCCCCAGACCGATGCCAATGATTTGTACAGTACTTTGATTGGAACGGCGCGTGACATTCGCCAAACCATAGCGCGCAGACATCTTCAGTTTAGGTTGGAGTCGTTTAAGCAGCTTTAACATTTGTTTTGCTACTAACGCTAGAATTATTGCAGTTATAAAAAGGCCGATTAAAGTATGAAACGTTATTTTGATACTGCCTGATTGCCAGGGGCTTAAAAAAATTAACGTTAATGTGGCGACCAGATAAATTATGTAGCTATTTAATGGCAAAGGGTTTAAGTCACGCCGTAAAACACGTAATGGTGATATGGTTCTTAAGCTGAGTAATTGAGGTAGTGCAAATGCCAGCACGGTTAATAAACCGGAAAGGATACCTTTTAGAAAAGGTAATAACGAAGGTGCTGGCAAACTGACTTGCGACATGCCGGTCATTAATTTATTCAAACCTTCTTGCGCTATATAACCAATACCACAACCAAGAAGGCTACATAGCAGTCCAATAATTAATAACTGGTAAAGATAAATCTGTGTGATCTGATTTTGTTGTAAACCAAGACAACGCATGATAGCGCAGGAATCATAATGCCTTGAAGCATAGCGCTGCGCAGACATGGCTATTGCTAATCCGGCTAGTGCGATACTGACTAATGTTGCTAGTCCTAAAAACTGTTCGGCTCTATCCAGTGCTGATTTAATTTCCGGCCGGGCATCACGAATACTTTGTATACGTAGATTACTGTTTTTATTTTTTTCTGAAGTTTTAACATTCTCGCGAAATTGTTCTATCGTTTTATTGTCGCCACCGAGTAATAAACGGTATTGCACACGACTTGCTGGCAGAATTAATCCTGTTGCATCAATATCTTCTCTATTCATTAAAAGACGCGGTGCGATATTAAACAAATCGCCACCACGATCCGGTTCATAAGTTAATCTTTTAGAAACAGTAAAATTGCTAGCCCCCAGATTAACGTTATCGCCAATAGTAAGATTCAATACTTGCATTAAACGACTATCTACCCAGACTTCGCCTGACGCAGGTACTGAGTCTGTTATTCTTTCTTCTCCAAACAGACTATCACTGATTTTTAAACTACCACGAATCGGGTAATTAGAATCTACGGCTTTAACTTCAGATAATTCGAGTTTGTCACCTTTAACAACGACACTGCGAAAGCTTTCATTCAGTGAGTAGGTGAGATTTGAATTAATAGCCCGATCAACAAACTTATCTTCGATTTTAGAGGAGGAAATTAATAGCAAATCAGCAGCAAGTAACTCTGTTGCTTGTTGTTCTGTTGCGCGATGAACACGATCTATAAAAAAACTGACTGACGTTAAACAGGCAACAGCAAGAATAACGGATATACCGATCAAGCGAAGTTCGCCAGACTTCCAGTCTCGTTTTAGTGAGGTTAGTGCAAACTTAAACGTATTCATATTTTAGAAATTTTTTATTAACATTAAGTAGCTTCTTGTTCACTAAGCTGGCCGCCACTGATAACAACCTGGCGGTCGCAATGATTCGCAATCTGATTATCATGCGTCACCATGACTAATGTTGTGCCATTCTCTTTATTCATCTTGAATAGCAAATCGATAATGCGCTGTGCTGTTTTTTGATCGAGGTTTCCTGTTGGTTCATCGGCGAATAATATTTTAGGATTACCTGCAAATGCACGTGCAATGGCAACACGTTGTTGTTCACCGCCGGAAAGTTGATTCGGATAATGATGTAGTCGTTCAGCCAAGCCAACTTGTTCAAGCTTTTCTTTTGCCTGATTCATTGCATTGTCATTATCTGTCAGTTCAAGTGCTAAAGACGCATTCTCCAAAGCGGTGAGTCCAGGTAATAAATGAAATGATTGAAAAACAAAGCCAACCGATTGTGCACGAATTTTTGCCCTACCGTCTTCATCATGTTCAGATAAATCTGTGCCGTCGAGTATTACTTTGCCTTGTGTTGGTGTATCCAGCCCTGCAAGTAAGCCAAGCAATGTTGATTTTCCCGAGCCGGAAACACCGATGATGGCTAAACTTTCTCCTTCTTTAATAGACAAATTAATATCATTAAGAATCGTTAAAGTACCCTCGGGACTAATAACTTGCTTTCCGATTGCATTCGCTTGCACAATGTTCACAGGAGACATAAATGATTTACCGTTTATTTTTAATTTTCTTGTTTATTTTATCGCCTGTTACGCTACAGGCGAAAACTATACTTATCGTTGGCGACAGTATAAGCGCAGCTTATGCTATTCCAGTAGAAAAAGGTTGGGTTTCATTACTGGAGCAACGCTTATCAGAACAAAAAACGGTACATAAAGTTGTCAATGCCAGTATTGTCGGCGAAACAACATTTGGCGGGGTGATGCGATTATTGCCACTACTTGAAAAACACCAGCCGGACATTGTCGTGATTGAGCTTGGTGGTAATGATGGCTTAATGGGGGCTGATTTAAACGATATTGAAAATAATTTAATCACAATGGTGGGCATGGTTAAGGAAACAAATAGCGATGTTTTGCTTGTACCCATGCAAATGCCGCCTAATTATGGCCAAAAGTATATGCAAGGTTTCGCATCAATTTATCAACAGGTTGCTGAAAAAGCGAATATCTCTTTAACCACATTTATTTATAAAGATATCGCAGAGGTTCCTGACCTAATGATGTCAGATGGTATTCATCCTGTTGAATCTGCTCACCCGATTATGTTGGAAAATATATGGCCATCATTATCTGCATTATTAAATAAAGAATAAGATGAAATATTGTTGCTATTGCAGTGCGGAATTAATTTACGCTATACCGGTTGATGATAATCGTCATCGTTATATTTGCCATAGTTGTGAGACCGTTCATTATCAGAATCCGAAAATCGTAGCTGGCTGTATTCCTGTATGGAAAAATGAAGTTTTATTGTGCAAACGTGCGATTGAACCGCGTTATGGTTACTGGACTTTGCCGGCCGGGTTTATGGAATTAGGTGAAACCAGTGTTGAAGCAGGTATACGGGAAACAGTGGAAGAAGCCAATGCTCGAGTGAAAGTCGAAGACCTTTTTGCTGTCTTCAGTCTGCCATATATTGGACAGGTCTATATGATGTTTCGAGCAAGTTTGCTTGATCTGGATTTTTCAGCTGGTGTCGAGAGTCTGGAAGTTCGACTATTTAAGGAAGAGGAGATTCCGTGGGATGAACTCGCATTCACAACAATACAAGCGACATTGAAATCTTATTTTGAAGATAGAAAAAAGGTGTTTTTTCTTTACATACTGGCGATGTTATTAAAACAGAAGTCGGCTATGAATTTGTCCCGACTTTGCTCTAGTTTTTCTAGACTTCTACCCAGGTGCCATTACAGGCTTCGTAAGCTTTTCCATCTACGGCGATACGATCTCCGTTTTCGAATGCTTCGTCGTTCCAATAACATTGAACGCCTTCTACTGTTAACACGGTTGCATCATCGTCTACAGGCCCTGTAATTTTTGATGTTTTCTTTGCTGGATCAGCGGCTTTAACTGCTTTCGGATCTGACATAGCTTCCTCCTGTGTAGATTATGTTCCCTATAATAATGCCGGAATTACAATTCTTCCAGCAATCATAAAATATTATTTTAGTTTAGCTCTGTTACTGATAGCGTTCAAAATAGTATGGCTGGAATTCGCATCACAATCAAAAGTTTCACTATTATCTATGTTTGCGGCTGTTGCCATATCCAGGCTGCATAAACAGATAAATCCAGCATCATTCAACAGGCTGCTTATTTCTGCAATATTTCCAGCAAGTTCGTTTTCGTCGAGTACAATGCAAGCATTACCCATATCTAATAATAGCCGTTCAACTTCACGCGCTGTTTGTGATTTATTTTCACCTGTAAGACAAGCGGTAAAAGACTGCTGACCATAACGTGCAATCCGTTCTTCTTCAGTAAGAGGTGATAATTCATCATTTTCAATTGCACCGATAATCATGCCTGCTGCGACTGTACCATAACTAAAACGATCAATAATAATAAACGCGCCAGAACCATGACTTAACTTATAGGAATCAAAAGGAACGGAAGCAGTGAGTGTGACATCACAGTGACCAATTTCATTCAGATTTAGCTCGTCTGCATCTGACTTTTCTAATGTGTTCACATCGATTCTATAATTAATTTTTGATACCGAACCGTTTATGAGCTTTGTGCCAACCTTAATATAGTATTGCTTACCAATAGTCATGGCTTGTTCAGTCATCCAGACAATTTTGGCATTAAACTTATTGTTTATTAGTGGTAAGTCATCACTATGGGCAAGCATGTCGCCCCGACTGACATCTATTTCATCTTCAAGTGTCAGAGTAATGGCCATCGGTGGAAAGGCTTCTTCCAGCTCGCCTTCGCTTGTCACTATCGCTTTAACTTTGCTGGTTTTACCTGACGGTAATGCTGTGATGGAATCACCTTTTCTAACTATTCCTGCAGCTATCGTGCCGCAGAAACCGCGAAAATCCAGATTAGGGCGATTAACGTATTGCACAGGAAAGCGAAAGTTCTCAAAATTTTGATCGGCTGCAATTTCAACCGTTTCAAGAATTTCCATCATAGGCTTACCCTTATACCATGACATTGCAGTACTGCTATTTACGACGTTATCACCTTTTAACGCAGAAATAGGTATGAAGCGGGTATCCATTTTTTCCAAGTTCTGTGTGAAGTCGAGGTAGTCGCTTTTTATTTTGTTAAAAACAGCCTCATCATAATCAACCAAGTCCATTTTATTAACGGCAACAACAATGTGTTTAATGCCCAGTAAGGAAGCAATAATACTATGACGACGGGTTTGTGTTTGTACACCATAACGAGCATCAATAAGAATAATAGCCAGATCGCAGGTTGATGCGCCAGTTGCCATATTACGTGTGTATTGTTCATGGCCCGGTGTATCAGCAATGATGAATTTACGATTAGCTGTTGAAAAATAACGATAAGCAACATCAATTGTAATACCTTGCTCACGTTCAGCCTGTAAACCATCAACCAGCAATGCCAAGTCAACATCATCACCTGTTGTGCCAGACTTAACACTATCTGCTGTAATTGCGGCAAGATGATCTTCGTAAATCATCTTTGAATCATGCAGTAAGCGACCGATTAACGTACTTTTACCATCATCAACACTACCGCAAGTTAATAAACGCAATAATTCTTTTTTCATGCTGCTCAAGATAAGCATCAATGTCTGTACTAATGAGTTCTGATTGATGTGACATCTTAAAAATACCCTTCGCGTTTTTTCTGTTCCATTGAGCCTGCCTGATCGTGATCAATCACACGACCCTGACGTTCTGATGTTTTTGTTAATAACATTTCTTGAATAATTTCCGGTAAAGTCGCTGCTGTTGATTCGACCGCCCCCGTTAGTGGATAACAACCCAACGTACGAAAACGGACCATTTTCATTTCCGGTGTTTCGCCTGGTTCCAATGGCATACGATCATCATCAACCATGATGTCGACGCCGTCGCGATTAACTACAGGCCGTTTATCAGCAAAATACAAATTAGGAATAGGAATATTTTCCAAGTGTATGTATTGCCAAACGTCCAACTCTGTCCAATTCGATAAAGGGAATACACGGATACTTTCACCTTTATCTACTTTACCATTGTAGATGTTCCATAATTCAGGGCGCTGGTTCTTAGGATCCCAACGATGGTTTTTATCTCGGAATGAATAAACACGTTCTTTGGCACGCGATTTTTCTTCATCACGACGCGCGCCACCAAAAGCTGCATCAAACTCATATTTATTTAATGCTTGTTTCAGTGCGTCGGTTTTCATAATAGTGGTGTGTTTTTGGCTACCTACTGAAAAAGGGCTGACGCCTGCTTTTACACCTTCCTGATTTGTATGAACTAGCAACTCCAGACCAAGATTTTTTGCTAATTCATCTCTAAATCGAATCATTTCTCTAAATTTCCATGTTGTATCAACATGAAGTAATGGAAACGGAGGTTTGCCAGGCGCAAATGCTTTCAGTGCCAGTTGAAGCATTACCGCTGAATCTTTACCGATGGAATATAACATGACAGGTTTATCGAATTCGGCAGCGACTTCGCGAATGATATGGATGCTTTCTGCTTCGAGCTGTTTAAGGTGCGTTAGTTTATAGTTAGTCATGCTTAAATTTTTAAAAGTATTCATTAAGTTGAAGAAGCACGAATAAACAAAAAAGTTCTGATGTCCACGCTTCAAAAAGCGGGGCATTATAGCAGAAGCCATTATCTCGGCTAGTTCATCCTTAGAACTTAATGTAATGACTTTATTCCTGATGGCTAGTTATACACGAGCTGCCTTAGTTCGATTAATTTCTTAACTGATGTTGACATCGGCAAATATTAGACTATATTTAGCACTCACTATATAGGAGTGCTAACAGATTTTGTTAGTTCTTTAAAATCAACAGGTTAGGAATTAAGGAGGTTTGCTTCAATGAATATCCGACCATTACATGATCGTGTGATTGTGAAACGCGTGGAAGAAGACAAAGTGTCACCAGGCGGAATTGTTATCCCCGATTCAGCAACAGAAAAACCAATCGAAGGCGAAATTATTGCTGTCGGTAACGGTAAATTATTGGATAACGGTGAGTTACGTGCACTGGATCTTAAGAAAGGTGACAAAGTGTTATTTGGCAAGTATTCCGGTACTGAAGTCAAAGTCGGCGGTGAAGATTTATTAGTTCTTCGCGAAGACGACATCATGGGCGTCATTGAGTAATTCAAATAAATAATTTAGTCAGGAGAAAATAATCATGGCTGCAAAAGAAGTTAAATTTTCGGACGATGCCCGCGCCCATATGGCGAAAGGTGTTAACGTCCTTGCGAATGCTGTAAAGCAAACGCTTGGCCCAAAAGGTCGTAATGTTATTTTAGACAAGAGCTTTGGCGCTCCAACCGTAACCAAAGACGGTGTCTCAGTAGCAAAAGAAATTGAACTTGAAGACAAGTTCGAAAACATGGGCGCACAGATGGTAAAAGAAGTTGCTTCTAAAACCTCTGATGTTGCCGGTGACGGAACAACCACTGCAACCGTACTTTCACAAGCAATCGTTCGTGAAGGACAAAAAGCAGTAACTGCGGGTACTAACCCAATGGATATCAAACGTGGTATCGATAAAGCAGTTACAGCAGCAGTTGGAGAATTAAAAAACCTTTCAAAACCTTGTGAAGACAGCAAAGCTATCGCACAGGTTGGTACCATCTCTGCTAACTCTGATAGCGATATCGGTAACATCATTGCAGAAGCAATGGAAAAAGTAGGTAAAGAAGGTGTTATAACCGTAGAAGAAGGTTCAGGTCTTGATAATGAACTGGACGTAGTAGAAGGTATGCAGTTTGACCGTGGTTACCTTTCTCCTTACTTCATCAACGATCAGCAAACCATGAGCGTTGAACTGGAAAGCCCATTCATCCTTCTTTTTGACAAGAAGATCTCAAATGTTCGTGATTTACTGCCTATTCTTGAAGGCGTTGCAAAAGCAGGTAAGCCTTTATTAATTATCGCAGAAGATATCGAAGGTGAAGCTCTAGCTACTTTGGTTGTGAACAACATGCGCGGTATCGTTAAAGTTGCTGCAGTTAAAGCCCCTGGTTTTGGCGACCGTCGTAAAGCAATGTTAGAAGACATCGCTATTCTGACTGACGCAACTGTTATCTCTGAAGAAGTTGGTTTGAGTCTGGAAAAAGCAGATCTTGATGACTTAGGTTCTGCGAAACGTGTTCAAATCAGCAAAGAAAACACCACCATTATCGATGGTTCTGGTAAATCAGGCGAAATCGAAGGTCGTGTCACTCAAATTCGTCAGCAGATTGAAGAATCAACTTCTGATTATGACCGTGAAAAATTACAAGAGCGCGTTGCAAAACTTGCTGGTGGTGTTGCGGTGATTAAAGTTGGTGCTGCTACAGAAATTGAAATGAAAGAAAAGAAAGCCCGTGTTGAAGATGCATTGCATTCAACTCGTGCTGCAGTTGAAGAAGGTGTTGTGCCTGGCGGTGGTGTTGCATTAATTCGCACCTTAGCTGCTGTTTCTAAAGTTAAAGGCGACAATCATGATCAACAGATTGGTGTTGATATATTGAAGCGTGCAATAGAAGAACCATTACGTCAGATCGTAACCAATGCAGGTGAAGAAGCCTCTGTCATTTTAAATGAAGTTGCTGGTGGTAAAGGTAACTTTGGTTACAATGCTGCGACCGGTGAATACGGCGACATGATCGAAATGGGTATTCTTGATCCAACTAAAGTAACACGTTCTGCATTACAAAATGCTGCATCAGTATCAAGCTTATTATTAACCACAGAAGCAATGGTTGCTGAAATTCCTTCTAAGGAAGAACACAGCCATGGCGGTGGCGGTATGCCTGATATGGGTGGTATGGGCGGAATGGGTGGTATGGGCGGCATGATGTAATTGCTTCCTAACATCTTTGTCCACTTAAACTTTGTGTTTAGAGTTTAAGTAAGAGTGTTAAGAGACCGACCTGCATGAACTTGTAGGTCGGTTTTTTTATGTATATGACATTATCTGACAGCTAATTGAATTCACAGCTACAAACAGACTTTATATTCTTTTCATCTAGCTCTTTATTATCAGCATCATGCTTAGAGTGCTAACTTCCCTTTTAATAAAAAAGTCTGATATCTTCTAAAGCACATTAAACTTTTAGCCGATAACTCCATTAACTGGATAGCTAAATACAGTTATTGTATTTACAGGAGGTTTTATGTCTCACTCAGCAAATGATGTTAAGTTAATTACTGATCTTAACGTGAATGAATATTTTAATGATGCTATTCATGACGCTATTACTCACCAACACGTTCACTTAAACGAAGATACGGTCGTATATATTGTCAACCTGCTAACGTATTACACGCTTTCTGAAAATGTATTTGAAATGGAAGAGGATGGCTTATCATCTAAGCCCCTAGCTTTTATTTATAAAGATGCGATCGAAGCCAGTTCGGATGAAGAGCGTAATGCCTGTTTTAGAAAGCTTGGTGATACTGCATTGTTTACTTCCGGTTTTTTTTCGGCAAGTCTTGAACGTTCAGCAGTGGGTGTCGATTATTTTATTGCTATGGGTGGTAGTGCTTATAGTTACCTAGCGGATAAAATGCCGCGTACGATACCGGATAGAAGTTTAAATTTCGTGTTTAATGATCTTGCTGCACATTTTATGAATTGTGTTGATGTGCTGACTGAAGTGAGTGAAAGTAGCGACTTGGTTGATGACAGAGATGTATTGGATCTCTATGAGTCATGGCGTAATACAGGTAGCGATTATGCCAAACAAAAGCTAGAGGAAAACGGCATTCTGACTTTTCCTGTTAGTCAGCAATCGCATTAAACAGAAAAAAACACCATGGCTCTGGATTATTTTCAGCAGCAATTACAGACTATCTATGAAATAAGGGTTGACCATTCTGTTAATGACTTTCTGATAACAGATAAAATGCTTGCCGATCATTTATCATGCGAAAGTTCAAATAATAATGATGAACGATTATTAATTTCACAGCATGAAGATGGAATCGACTTATCTTTGTATATTTCTGCGGATGTTTATAAACATCTTGAAAACTCTCATCCAATTAACCTTGTAAAGCAGGGTAAACATTCCGAGTTTTGTTTAATGTTAGAAGGTGTTAGTCACTTTTTATATGTTGTTTGGAATGCCAATCATCATAGGCAAGTGACTATGCTGGAAATGGAGTTACAGGCAGAAATTGACAAGTTTATTTTGATGCAGGCTTTGGTTGATCATGAACAAGGTATGACTCGATAAGAAATCTTCGAAACTGGTTATTTGAAAATAATGCATATGATTCAGAATTGAATTCAAATGAACTCGAACGATATGAACAAGCAAACTACTATGCTGCGAAATACTGCATGGCCTTACAACAGAACTATAAACTGTCTGGATTAAACCGGGAGTTGCTTAATGATTTACGGCGTTTATACCGTATGAGTCAGCAAGAAAAAATGCGTTATATAAATAAACTGAATTAATAGTTCTGTTTATTATCTCTTCATCGCATCAAAGAAGTCAGAATTATTTTTCGTCGCTTTTAAACGTTCAAGCAAGAATTCCATGCCTGCCAGTTCTTCCATTGGATGAAGTAGCTTACGTAATATCCACATTTTTTGTAGTTCAGCTTCGTCGGTTAACAATTCTTCGCGACGCGTACCAGAGCGGTTGATATTAATTGCAGGATATACTCGCTTTTCAGCAATATTGCGGTCCAAATGCAGTTCCATATTACCTGTACCTTTAAATTCTTCGTAGATAACGTCATCCATTCTAGAGCCGGTATCAACCAGTGCTGTTGCGATGATGGTTAAGCTACCACCTTCTTCAATATTACGTGCAGCAACAAAGAATCGTTTTGGTCGTTGTAATGCATTCGCATCAACACCACCAGTTAGGACTTTACCTGAAGAAGGAATAACGGTGTTATAAGCACGAGCAAGACGGGTTATTGAATCGAGTAAGATGACAACGTCTTTTTTATGCTCCGTTAATCTTTTCGCACGTTCGATCACCATCTCCGCAACTTGTACGTGACGACTTGCTGGTTCATCAAAGGTACTGGATATCACTTCACCACGAACAGAGCGTTCCATTTCTGTTACTTCTTCAGGACGTTCATCAATGAGTAAGACAATTAAATGTACGTCAGGATAATTATGCGCAATGGATTGTGCGATACCTTGCATGATCATTGTTTTACCGGCTTTTGGCGGAGAAACAATTAAGCCACGTTGACCCTTACCAATTGGCGCAGCCAAATCGATTACCCGTGGAGTTAAATCTTCGGTACTGCCATTGCCTAGTTCAAGCGTTAAGCGTTCGTTGGCAAATAAAGGAGTCAGGTTTTCAAATAAAATCTTACCTTTTGCTTTATCAAGAGGCTCAAAGTTAATTTCATTAATTTTAAGCAGAGCAAAATAACGTTCCCCGTCTTTTGGTGGCCTGATTTTGCCGGAAATATTATCGCCAGTTCTCAGATTAAAACGTCTAATTTGACTCGGAGAAACATATATATCATCCGGACCTGCTAAATAAGAACTACCCGCGGAACGTAAGAACCCAAAACCATCCTGTAATATTTCTAATACACCATCACCATGAATATCTTCGCCTTTCTTTGCCTGTGCTTTTAATATCTCAAAAATCACGTCCTGCTTGCGCGAACGTGCCAGATTGTTAAGTCCTAGTTCGGTAGAGATTGAGATGAGTTCTGAGGCTGGTTTTAATTTGAGTTCTGTTAGGTTCATAGGTTTTGAATATTAAATTGAAGATGGAAAATGTTTAGCAAACGGAATCGTTTGCAAAAATAAAAACGGTTTTTGTTTTAACTGTTTTTGGAGGTTATTGTTTGGGTTGAAATAAAATTACTGATTTATTTCTACTAAAAGTAGCACGCGTTTACTGATACGTCCAGTTTTTTATTGATACTAATATTAGATATTAGTATCAATAAATGCTTCTAGCTGTGATTTTGATGCAGCACCGACTTTAGTTGCAGCAGCATCACCATCTTTAAACAGGATAAGGGTTGGAATACCTCTTACACCATAGGTTTGTGGCGTACTTTGGTTGTCATCAATATTAAGCTTCGCAACGGTGAGTTTATCTTTATATTGCTCTGCCAGTTCATCAAGAATGGGCGCAATCATTTTACAAGGGCCACACCATTCTGCCCAAAAATCCAAAATAACAGGGAGTTCTGATTTTAAAACTTCATCTTCAAAGCTTGAGTCTGTAACATGCAATATATTGTCGCTCATTTATTTGGTATTCCTAAAAAGTATGTGAGAGTGCAATTTCAACGAAATTGCAGACTAATTGCAAGCATGATATTTACATACACCAAATACGTCAGTAACAAAAGTGAAATAAATGACTACAGAAACCAGCAATACCCCTGAATTCAGGCGATTCCCCTTGGATGAGCGCTTACTTACTGCGCTAGATGAAATTGGATATAAAAACTGCACACCCATTCAGGGAGAGTGTTTACCGTTAATTCTCGATGGACACGATATTGCCGGACAGGCACAAACCGGCACAGGTAAAACCGCTGCTTTCCTGCTTTCGACCTTTCATTTTCTGCTTACAAAGTCAGCACCGGAAAAAAGTAATTTACGCGCACTTATTATTGCTCCTACGCGCGAACTTGCGATTCAGATATTCAACGACGCTGAAAAATTTAATAAACATTGTGGCTTAAGATTGGCGCTTGTTTACGGTGGTGTCGACTATGAAAAACAACGCAAATCATTGGAAAATGGTGTTGATATCCTGATCGGTACACCCGGGCGTTTAATTGATTACTCCAAACAAAAAGTCTTCAACTTTAAAAATGTTGAAATAGTTGTCTTGGACGAAGCAGATCGTATGTTTGATTTGGGCTTCATTAGTGACATTCGCTATATGTTAAGAAGAATGCCTAACTCCGATAAGCGTTTAAATATGCTGTTTTCGGCAACCTTATCGCATCGTGTCATGGAACTGGCATATGAACACATGAATAGTCCAACACAGGTTAAGATTAAATCAGAGCAGGTCACTGCCGATAAAGTTACGCAAGTGCTGTATCACGTTGCTAATGATGAGAAAATCCCCTTGTTATTGGGGTTGATGAAGTCAATGGCGGCGAACCGTTCGATAGTCTTTGTCAATACAAAACGTGTTGCAGAAAAAGTTTGGTCTTACCTTGAAAGTAATGGTATTCATTCTGCTATTTTGTCTGGCGATGTGCCGCAAAAGAAACGACAGCGATTATTTGAGCAATTTTCAAAAAGGCGAACTAGCCGCTTTAGTCGCGACTGACCTAGCCGCGCGAGGCTTACATATTCCTGATGTCAGTCACGTATTTAACTATGATTTACCACAAAATGCTGAAGACTATGTCCATCGTATAGGACGCACTGCACGTGCGGGTGCAAGTGGAGATGCGGTTAGTTTTGGCTGTGAAGACTATATTTATTCCTTAATGGATATTGAGTCGTATGTGGGTTATTCCATCCCAACTGAGAAGATTACTGATAATTTATTAGTAACACCAGAGCCACCGGTGACACGAAAACATCACGAGCAAAGGCAGGCGATGCATAAGAAAAAAAGAACGAGAAGACGCCGCCCTCAATCTAAAAAGCCGAACACCTCAAAAGACTAACTCAATACTTCCACAATCCATTTACCGATAGCATTAATCTCTTCCAGGCAAACGGCGTGTTGCATCGTGTATTCATTCCAGTCTACATCATAGCCTAAATCTTTTAATGTCTGAGAGGAAGCCTTGCCCTGATCGACAGGGATGACCGGATCTGAATACCGTGCGCCATCATAACTGGGATATCTTTATATTCTGTTGCTTCTTTTTCGAGTTGACTCGGTAAAGGTAAATACGTTGATAATGCCAATAAGCCAGCGAGTTTTTCAGGAAAACGTAAGCCGGTATGCAATGTTATTGCGCCGCCTTGTGAAAAACCGGCTAGTATAATTTTGTTTGCCGGAATGCCTTTTTCCATTTCGGCATTGATGTATTGAATGATCAGTGCGTCAGATTGCGCTATTGATTCCACGTCTTCCTGTTCGCGTAAATTCGGTGTTTTAATGTCATACCATGCACGCATTGCCATGCCGGCATTAATGGTTACCGGGCGAACGGGCGCATTCGGGAATATAAAACGAACACCTAAGTCATCAGGCAAATTAAGCTCCGGTACGACAGGTTCAAAGTCATGACCATCCGCGCCGAGTCCGTGTAACCAGATAACACTGGCTTTGTGTTCTGTTTTGGGTTCTATAATGACGGCATCGGCTGTAAATGGCATAGTTGTTCCTGTTTTCCTGAGGTTAGGTTATTTTTAAGCTACAGATAATTTGTTATGCTCAACTCTACACAAGTCAGTACCTCATGTCTCAAGGGGGACGCAGAGATGAACAAAATAGTATTAATCAAAATTTTAAAAGCCGGGATAATACTTTCAGTTTTGTCCTTTGTCTCTGCGTGTGGCCAAAAAGGTGATCTTTATCTTCCACCAGAAAATGCGAGTAGTGACGCTACCGACTTTTCCAACACAGTATAGTTTTTATGTCTAACTTTAATTATCAGAACGGCACGTTGTATGCCGAAGGTGTTTCTTTGGCAGAAATAGCCAAACAGTTTGGTACGCCCTGTTACGTCTATTCGCGCAATGAAATAGAATCACGCTGGTCAGCGTTTGATTCAGCATTGGCAGATAATTCGCACTTGGTTTGTTATGCCGTAAAAGCGAATTCTAATATTGCCGTATTGAATCTGTTAGCAAGACTAGGCTCCGGTTTCGATATTGTTTCTTTAGGTGAGTTACAACGTGTGATTAAAGCGGGTGGCGATCCGGCTAATGTTGTATTTTCAGGTGTTGGTAAAAAAGTTGAAGAAATGCAATGCGCGCTTGAGAAAGGCATTAAATGTTTTAATGTTGAATCTGCGAATGAATTAGTACGCTTAAATGACGTTGCCGCAAGCATGAATGTTGCAGCGCCTGTTTCATTACGTGTTAACCCTGATGTTGATGCAGAAACACATCCTTATATCTCAACCGGTCTAAAAGATAATAAATTTGGTATTGCTTTTGAGTCGGCTAAATCAGTGTACGAACAAGCTGCAGCAATGGATAACATCAATGTTGTTGGTATTGATTGTCATATCGGTTCTCAGATAACAACTTTAAGTCCATTTAAAGATGCTTTGCTGAGAGTATTGGTTTTAATCGATGAACTAAAAGAAGCTGGTATTAAACTTAAACATCTGGATATTGGTGGTGGACTCGGTATTACGTACAACGATGAAAGGCCGCCAAGCCCATCTGATTTTGTTGATGTCATTATTGAAACAATGCAGAACTATGATCTGGAAATCATTATGGAACCGGGTAGAAGTATTGTTGGTAATGCCGGTGTATTAGTTACCGAAGTGCAATACCTGAATGAAACACCATCTCATAACTTTGCTATTGTTGATGCAGCAATGAATGATTTAATTCGTCCAGCATTATATAGCGGTTGGCATGACATTAAACGTGTTGAAGAGGCATCGAATGCTGAAGAAGTAAATTACGATGTTGTCGGTCCTGTGTGTGAAACAGGCGATTTCCTTGGGAAAGATCGACGCTTACGTTTAGAGCACAGCGATCTGTTAGCCGTTTGTTCCGCTGGCGCTTATGGTTTCACTATGGCATCAAACTATAATTCTCGACCAAGGGTGGCTGAGCTTTTGGTTGATGGTGAACAGATTCATGAAATCCGCAGAAGAGAATCGATTGATGATTTGATGACTGGAGAGAGACTACTACCCTGAGTAATAAATTGATTCATTAGCTTAAAGTTTAAATACATTTTAATAAGGAGATTAATCATGGCTGACGCAAATTTAGTAAGCGAAGTTGAAATGAAAACGGTTCGTTTTTCAGAATGGCTAATATTAGCCTAGTCACTCGTATGGAGAAGTTTGATAGCTGTAATTGGATCAATGCTTATTGGTGGAATATTAGGATTTATACTAGGTTTTGTTGGGTCAATGTTAGGTTTAGATATTGAAACAATGAGACCGTTTATTACTCTAATAGGTAGCTTAAAAGGTTTCGTTTGACTCTCGTTCAGCTAAATTAAATAACACACAATGGTTTCGATATGGTAAAAAGAAAATCCTTATCTGTAATAGTTTTAACGGTTTTTATTTCCTCATTAATCAGCTTTTCTTTTTTACAGGAAGCATCTGCCGAACTTGAAATGACCGTTTATAAATCTCCTACTTGTGGTTGTTGTGGTAAGTGGATCACGCATATGGAAGAGAATGGCTTTAAAGTGAAAGCTGTCGATATGATCGAGATGAATATTGTTAAAGAAAAGTATGGTATCACTAGGAATTTAGCCAGTTGTCATACTGCCATCATTGATGGTTATTATATTGAAGGGCATGTTCCTGCTGCTGATGTAAAACGTTTATTAGCTGAAAAGACTGATTCAAAAGGCTTAACTGTGCCCGGGATGCCTGTCGGTTCACCAGGTATGGAAATGGGCGACCGTGTTGATTCTTATCAGGTGTTGTCAGTTAAGAGCGATGGTAGTACTGAGGTTTTCAATCAATATTAATTATTGCTGTTGCCCATCAGCGTCGAAAGCCGGGTTACTAGCTTAGTCGTATGAAATAGATATCTTAAATACTTTAATATGCAACGCGTACCTGAACCTGAGTTAATGTCTGATGAAGATCAGGCGATGGCATATGCCAATGCTGATTTTGAAGAACCGCATAATCATTTTATTTCCTTATTAAAAGATTCCGTTGCTAATGTTCTTCCTGAATCAGGAATAGCTATGGATTTGGGTTGTGGCGCTGCGGATATCAGTATTCGTTTTGCCAAAGCATTTCAGAGTTATCAAGTAGATGGCTTAGACGGTTCTGCTGCAATGTTGGCCGAAGGTGAAAAGGCTATAAATGTTTCTGAATTGAATCATCGTATTAATCTTATTCAGGATTACCTGGAAGAAACATCATTAGTCAGTAAAGAATACAATCTCGTATTTAGTAATAGTTTATTGCATCATTTACATGAGCCAATGTTGTTGTGGAATTGCATTAAAAATGCAAAAGGCAACCCGGTTGTTTTTATTATGGATTTAATGCGACCTGATAATGATGATGAAGTCGCTAGAATGGTTAATGAATATGCCAATGGCGAACCGGAAGTTTTACAGCGAGACTTTTATAATTCCTTAAAAGCGGCATTTACACCAGATGAAGTAGAGCAACAATTAACAGAAGCAGGTTTGCAAGGATTTAAGGTTTCTGTTGTATCAGATAGACATTTAACAATTATTAGAAACTAGGTCGCTTAGGACTCCTGTCCTCTCGCGACATACAGTTCGTCCTGAACAAAAAAAGCCAGAGTTAGTTTCCTAACTCTGGCTCTGTTACTAACTACTACAAGTCTTTATTAAGCGAGTCCTTCGTTAGTTGTCTTAACGATTGCCGCTGCTACAGCATAAGGACATGCATTTGATGCTGGACGACGATCTTCAAGACGGCCTTTCCAACCATCTTCAACCGTACCAATCGGTATACGAATAGATGCACCACGATCAGAGACGCCATAGCTGAACTGATCAATAGATTGGGTTTCGTGTTTACCGGTTAAACGGTGGTGGTTGTCTGCGCCATAAACGCTAATGTGACGTTCGATATTTTTTCCAAATTCTTCACAGATTTTGGTGAAAGTTGCTTCGTCACCAGAGTCGCGCATAACGCCGTTTGAAAAGTTAGCGTGCATGCCTGATCCGTTCCAGTCTGTGTCACCTAATGGTTTAGGATGATAGTCGATTGCTAAACCATATTTCTCAGCAGTTCTTTCAAGAAGGTAACGTGCTAACCAGGTTTCATCACCTGCGTGTTTTGCACTTTTAGAAAAAACCTGAAATTCCCACTGTCCCGCAGCTACCTCAGCATTAATACCTTCAACATTGAGACCCGCTTCCAGACAAATATCTAAATGCTCATCAATCAGATCACGGCAGTAGGCATTTTTGGCGCCCACTGAACAATAGTAAGGTCCCTGTGGAGGAGGATAACCGCCTGGAGGAAAGCCAGGAGGGAGGTTTGTTTCAGGATCCCATAGAAAGTATTCCTGTTCAAAGCCGAACCAGAAATCATCATCATCTGACTCAATAGTTGCTCGGGCATTAGAAGGATGAGGTGTTCCGTCCGCATTAAGTACTTCTGTCATGACGAGGTAGGCATTCATGCGTGCAGGATCGGGAATAATCATTACGGGTTTGAGTAAACAATCTGAGTCATTACCTTCAGCTTGTTCGGTAGAACTACCGTCAAATGACCACATCGGGCAATCTTCCAGTTTTCCACTAAAATCTGACCTTACCATGGTCTTACTACGTAAACTTTGAGTTGGCTTGTATCCATCAAGCCAAATATATTCCAACTTACTTTTCATGATTTTTTTATCTCCACCATTTTTTGTAAATAATACATAAGCATTTTCAGGTTCGAGAAATTGCAATATGTGTTCCAATTTTGGGCAAGCATTGTAGCTATTTTTTCATTCTTATTTCAGAAAATATTTTTAACTGAAATATTTAATAAAATTAATAAGTTAAAATTACTCTACTTGAATAACTATAATTTAACTAAGCGGTTTAATAACGTATATTAAACTTATTCGATATTTAAAAACGCACAAAAATAGTGCAAAAATAAAAATTTATATTAAAAACGCACAAAAATAGTGCAATTTAATATTGAAAACTAATTCCAGTCTTCTTCCAAAAGACGAACCAACTCAGAGCAGCTTTGAATCCTGTCATTCGGTTTTTTAGCAATACATCGCATCGCAACATCTTCAAGGAACTCCGGAATGCGTATTTTAGTCAGGCTTGAAGGTTTGGGCGGAGTGACATTTAATGTTTCTTCAATCATCTTATCAATAGTCTCTTCTATTGATGGTGGCCTTCCACACAGAATTTCAAACAGTACTGCTCCAAGGCTATAGATATCGGTTCTAAAGTCGATATCAGGATCTCTTTGGATTTGTTCGGGTGACATGTAAGAAATTGTCCCCTGAAGTTGTTCCAGATCTGTGAAGGACGTGACTTTTTTGCTTGAAAGCGTTTTTCTGGGTTTATGAATTACTTCGTCACTGCTTCCATCAGGATTCCATACTTTTGCCAAACCCCAATCCATCAATAGTACTTCACCGTAGGGGCCAACCAGAATATTTTCCGGTTTAATATCTCTATGAATAACACGATGGTTGTGTGCATATTCCAAAGCATGTCCGACCTGAACAATAACGTTTATCAGCTGTGTTAAATCGTAACGCTCTCGATAATCCAGTACTTCACGAAGTGTGTAACCATGAACCAACTTCATGGTAAAGTAGTAATGTCCACTTGAATCACGGCCTATTTCATACATCGGTACAGTATTAGGATGTTGCAATAAGGCACTGACACGTGCTTCTCTTAAAAACCTTTTCTTCTCTATCGGATCATCAGCAAACTCTTTTTTAAGTTTTTTATAACAAACAATACGTGATAAATATAAATCCTTACATGATTGAATGACGGCTTTTCCGCCTTTTGCAATTGTCTTGAAATAGGCATAACGCATGCTTGGATTAAGTTTTTCTGGAAGTTCTTTATCCGTGTTTTCCAGATAGATCATTGCATAATCATCACTTGGCGGTTCTGGAAAACGGGTCATGTTTTTTACACCTGTGTTTATTAATTTAATTAAATGAAAGTCTATGAAATTTATTATAAGCCAGTTAAATGATTTGGTATTAATAATATTTAAACAAAATCAATGAGTCGTTTTATCTATAATTAACCCAATATGTGTTTGAACAGGCATATTATAATAATTTCATTATGACTTTTTATGAACTACCTAAGATTACTGCTAGTCTACAAATTATGCGTATTATTAAACTATTCCTAATTATTACTTTCAGTTTGTCTATTTCGGCTGAAACGGTCTATAAAACGCGTGATGCGGAAGGTAATATCAGTTTTTCAGATGTAGCTATGGAAGGTGCTGAAAAGATACAGATTCAGGAAGCACAAACACTGAATTTACCTATGCCAAAAAGGCAAAGTGAACGACCGGCGACAAAACTATCCCCGGCCACGATTAACTATAGCCAATTTAAAATTATTAATCCGGAACATGACAGCACCATTCATAGTAATGAAGGTACGGTCAATATTTCTTCAACATTAAACCCTGCGTTAGATGAAAAGCATGCTATCGTTTTTCTTATGGATGGAAAAGAAGTTAGTAAAGGTAAATCTTTGCAATTGTCTTTGAGCAATCTAAATCGAGGTACACATGGTGTGACAGCTATGATTAAAGATGAAAAAGATAACGTTTTAAAGCAATCAAACAAGATAACGTTTCATCTTCGTAAAGCATCAAAATTATTTAAAAACCGGGTTAACAACGAAGTCGCTAATTCAGCGGATAACCCTACGCCTGCAGCGCCAGATGTTCCTGCATTGTAATAGTTTTAGAGAGGGCCTAACTCATGTATGCTAAGCAAATGCGATTATTCATATCCGCTTTTCTGGTTTTTTTTATTCACTGCGCTATTGCAGAAACGATTTATAAAACCGTGGACGAAAATGGCAATGTTATCTTTACGGATAAGCCTTCGGAAGAAGCCGAAACAATAAAAATTCAGGAATTGGAAAATACCATCGATAATCCAAATCCTGCGAAATACAAACCAAGCGCTTCAAAGCCTGAAAGTTTTAGTTATAGAAGCTTTACCGTTATGAATCCTGAAAATGGTGCTGCAGTTCGAAGTAACAATGGTAATGTGAGTATTTCTCTGAGTCTGGAACCTGCACTTAACCCGGGCCACAAAATCGTTATTTCAATGGACGGAAAGCAGATCGGTACCGGTTTTAGTGTTTCATTGCAAAATGTTGATCGAGGTACGCACAGTATTAGTGCTAAGGTTGTTGATAGCGATGGAAAATCATTGATATCGACGTTTAGTAGTTTTTCTCTTCTACGCGCAACTCAATAAGCTTTTCAAACGTAGTAACAGTAAATCTTTCAGATTAATCCTTCTGCAGCGAAGCTGGTCTGCTTCTTGCTCTACTCTGCTTAGTACAAAATAATTAAAAACAATTTCTTTATAACCCATTGTTTTTAAGTATATAAAGAATTTGTTAAACATTTAGGCGGGATTAAAACGTGAAAAACGCACTAAAACAGTGCAATAATGAGCAGATTATGAATGTATCCTCTGAAACACATCTGCGGATAATCGATAATCTTACGACAGCTGTCTTGTTGTTTGATAAAGATCTTAGGTTACAGTTTATTAATAGCGCAGCTGAAGGTTTGCTGTATGTTAGTCATAAACGTGTCGCAGGGATGACGCCAAAACAGATTTGGCCTACATCTTCATTTTTCTATGAAGCGATTCATCGCGCGCTTATTTCAGGAGGCACTTGCATTGAACGTGGTGTTGATTTGATTTTAGGTATCAATCAAGCCATCAAGGTGGACTGCATGATTACGCCTATTGTAGTGCAGGATGAAGCCGAAGAAATTTTGGTTGAGATAGTTGATGCTGATGCATTTGTGCGTGTCATGCAGGAAACACGTCAGCAAACTATTCAGCAAGCAGCAAAAGAATCTGTTCAAGGAATGGCGCATGAAATTAAAAATCCTTTAGGCGGTATTCGCGGAGCAGCGCAGTTACTGGAAGCTGAATTAAAAGACGATGAGCTATGTGAGTACACGCAAATCATTATTAATGAGTCTGATCGCTTGAGAAACTTTATTGATCGCATGCTGACGACCAGCGGTCAACCTGTGAAATCAAGCATGAATATCCATGAAGTACTCGGATATGTACTTTCGATTGTTTATGCCGAAAATACAAACTCAAAGAATATTATCAAAGATTATGATCCGAGCCTCCCTGATATGAACGCTGATCGCGAGCAAATTATTCAGGCAGTACTAAACTTAATTCGCAATGCTGTTCAAGCGATTGGAGACAATGGATCTATTACATTAAAGACGCGCATTCGTAGGAATGTAACCATTCAACACAAACTAAACCGATACGTTCTCGAACTCAATATTATTGATGATGGCCCCGGTGTTCCTAAAGAAATAGAGTCAGGTGTTTTTTATCCTTTGGTTACGGGGCGAGCAGAAGGTAGCGGTCTGGGTTTATCCATTGCCCAACAACTTATTCAATCTCATGGTGGTTTAATTAATTATGAACGAAAAGAAGATAACAGCTATTTCACCATTCTACTGCCAATCGGATATGGCGATGAATGAAACTCAAAAAGTCTGGATAGTTGATGACGATAAATCAATTCGTTGGGTTTTGGAAAAAGCATTGCAAAAAACTGATGTAGAAATTCAGAGTTTTTCCAGTCCCGAAGAAGTCTTAAAAAAAATAAACCATGAAGAACCGGATGTTGTTATTTCTGACATTCGTATGCCCGGTATGGATGGCATCTCGCTACTCGAACAAATCAAACAACATTCACCCGATATTCCGGTCATTATTATGACTGCCTACTCTGACTTGGATCGAGCGGTCTCCGCATTCCAGGGTGGAGCCTATGAGTATCTTTCAAAACCTTTTGATGTTGATGAAGTGGTGAGTCTGGTTAAAAAAGCGATAACGCATAAACAAAGTAATACTACAGTACCGGCAGTTGAAACTGCTGAAGAGGATACAGCGATTATTGGTTCGGCACCGGCTATGCAGGAAGTCTTTAAAGCAATTGGACGCTTATCCAATTCTCACTTTACCGTTTTAATTACTGGTGAATCAGGAACAGGTAAAGAGCTTGTTGCCAGTGCTTTACATCTGCACAGCCCGAGATCGAGCCATCCTTTTATTGCGATTAATACAGCCGCTATTCCAAAAGACTTACTTGAATCAGAGTTGTTTGGTCATGAGAAAGGTGCATTCACAGGTGCTAATAATCAGCGTATTGGGCGCTTTGAACAAGCGAATAATGGCACATTATTTCTCGATGAAATTGGTGATATGCCAGCGGATTTACAAACGCGCTTGTTACGTATATTAGCTGAAGGGGAGTTTTATCGTGTCGGCGGTCATGTCCCCATAAAAGTGAATGTGCGGGTCATTGCTGCAACTCACCAGAATTTGGAGCAGCTAGTTAAAGAAGGGAAGTTTCGCGAAGATTTATTACATCGGTTAAATGTAATAAGAGTACACGTGCCAGCGTTACGGGAAAGAAGAACGGATATTGTTGAATTGACTAATCACTTTTTAAAATCTGCTGCAATTGAGCTGGGTGAAGAAACAAAACAACTTCTATCTGAAACAGAAGAGTATCTCATGCAATTACCTTGGCCAGGTAATGTCAGGCAGTTGGAAAATTTTTGTCGCTGGGTGACGGTAATGGCGTCGGGTGGAGAGATTCATATTGATGATTTACCACCTGAGTTGAGACAGGACACGGACGTAACGGAGGTTTCTGGTGAGTGGGAAGCGACCCTGAGGAAATGGGCTGAGTCGAGTTTATCAAAAGGTGACTCGGAATTATTGCGTAGTGCTGTACCAAAGTTCGAAGCTATCCTGATCGAAGAAGCGCTAAAAAAATCCGGTGGTCGCCGCCAGGATGCAGCAAAACTACTGGGTTGGGGACGCAATACACTGACGCGAAAGATAAAACAGCTTAATTTAGATCTATAATTTTATTAAAGGTAATCGCAGTAGAAAAATACGTACTAAAATAGATTTTTTATTATGAGAGAAAGGAAGCTCTGCACGGAGAAACGGAGTGTATAAGTAATACATGAGAGATACTGCTCTTTAGGTATTCAAACACAAAGCTGACGAAGCTATTGCGATAAAAGCTATTCTAAGTAGTGTTCTTTAACCATTCGGCAACTTGCTTTGCATAGTAAGTTAAGATGCCGTCAGCGCCAGCTCTTTTGCAGGATAATAATGATTCCAATACTGTACTTTTTTCATCTAGCCAGCCGTTATTTGCAGCTGCTTTTAACATCGCGTATTCCCCACTGACGTGATAGACATAAGTGGGTCGGCCAAAGCTTTCTTTTATACGATAGACAATATCCAGATAAGGTAAGCCCGGTTTAATCATCACCATATCTGCGCCTTCAAGTATATCGAGTTCAACTTCAGCCATTGCTTCATTAGAGTTTGCTGGATCCATTTGATAGGTATATTTATCACTACCGCTCAGGTTTTTAGCTGAACCGACAGCGTCACGAAAGGGGCCATAAAAACTGGAAGCATATTTAGCTGAATAGGCCAGGACTTTGGTATTAATATAGCCATTTTCTTCCAATGCTGACCGAATAGCGCCGATGCGTCCGTCCATCATATCTGACGGTGCGACAATATCGGCACCAGCTTCAGCATGAGAAAGCGCCTGTTTGACTAGAACTTCGACAGTTTCATCATTGATAACGTAGTCGTTGTCATCAGTTAATCCATCCTGACCAGAGAGCGTATACGGATCGAGCGCAATATCTGTGATAACACCAAGCTCAGGAAAATTTTGCTTTAATTGGCGTACAGCAGTTTGTATCAGGCCATCAGGGTTCCAGGCTTCTTCGGCTTTGGCACTTTTTTTATCATCAGAAACGACAGGAAATAAGGCAATAGCAGGAAGGCCAAGTTCTACCAGTGTTTTTGCTTCATGCAGTAATAAATCAATACTGACTCTTTCTATATCAGGCATTGAATCTACATTTGAACGTTGAGATTCACCTTCGATAATGAACATCGGATAGATTAAATCATCGACAGTAAGCGTTGTTTCGCGCATCAGGCGGCGGCTGAAGTCGTCACGTCGCATTCTTCTTGGACGCGTAGTCAGAAATATTCCGTTTTTTGATGTTTCAGTCATTTGTTACTGAATTTATAGTAAATTTTATAGTCTATGTAAAAAGTGAATAAACTCTAGTGTAACCTAAAATCCAGATAGCACCATAATAAAGACATCAGACCGTAATGGATTATTTCCAGTCATTTTTTATTGAACATCAAGCTGAATTGAGAATGTACAGTTTTGTCGTTCTAATTTTATTCTTTGCCGGACTTGAGTTAGTCTGGCCAAGACGAGTAGCTGATAAAAACTCTAAGTACAGACGCATAAATAATCTCTTGTTATTGAGTATTAATTTTATTGCTGTTTATTTACTGGTTCCTTTGGCAACGTTTGAAGCGGCTTTATTCGCATACAAAAACGAGATTGGCTTGTTAAACTCTGTTTCGTTACCGTTATTTTTGAATGTGATTTTAACGATTATCATTTTTGATTTTCTGATCTATCTCCAACATGTCGTTGTGCATAAATTCAGCTTCCTTTGGAAAATTCACCGAGTACACCATACTGATCTGGAGTTTGATGTGACGACAGGCATTCGTTTTCACCCTGTCGAAATTGTTTTGTCCATGTTTTATAAACTGGCAGTAGTTTATCTTATTGGCCCGGTAGCATTTGCCATTATTTTATATGAGATAGCGTTAAATGCAGCAGCATTATTTGGGCATAGTAATATATTCCTTAATCAGAAATTTGATCGCATTCTAAGAACAATATTTGTCACACCGGATATGCATCGCATTCATCACTCGGTTGTTAGGCATGAAACAGACAGTAATTACGGCAATATATTTTCAATTTGGGATAAACTATTCAAAACTTATCGTGCCTTACCAGAAGCGGGATATAACGATATGGTAATCGGACTCGATAATTTCCGTGATCCTGAATCAGGACAAGTATTCCAATTATTAAAAAATCCATTCGTAAAGAGTAATAAACTATGAATCAAGAAAATGCAGTTTTAGAACGTTATACAGAAGGCGCAAATGAAAGGCAGGAAGCATTATGTTGCCCGGTAGATTATCAAACAGATCTGTTGAAAATATTACCGGCAGAAATTATTGAAAAAGATTATGGTTGTGGAGATCCATCACGTTATGTTCATGAAGGCGATACTGTACTCGATCTGGGTAGTGGTAGCGGCAAGATATGTTATATGGCAGCGCAACTTGTTGGTGATGAAGGGAAGATCATTGGCGTTGATATGAATGATGATATGTTGTCTTTAGCCAGAAAATTTCAGACAGAAATGGCAACAAAAATAGGTAATGATCGGGTGCAGTTTTTAAAAGGCAAGATTCAGGATCTTGCTCTGGATATTGATGCGATGGAAGCATGGTTAAAATCAAATCCAGTAACCAATGCTGATCAATTATCACAATTAGAAAATTGGAAGCGTAAACAAATACAAGATACGCCATTAATTCCAGATAATTCTGTTGACCTGGTTATATCAAATTGTGTTTTAAATCTTGTGAGTGATGTTGAGAAACAGCAACTGGTTAATGAAATATTTCGAGTTGTGAAGCCAGGTGGGCGTATTGCTATTTCCGATATTATCAGTGACGAATTTATTCCTGATCACTTAAAAGCAGATGAACAATTGTGGAGTGGCTGCATTTCGGGTGCATTTCAGGAACTGGAAATGCTGGATATGTTTCAGCAAGCAGGCTTTGTTGCGGTATCGTATGATAAATGGGCAGATGCGCCATGGCAGGTAGTTGAAGGTATTGAATTTCGTTCAGCTACTTTAACTGCGATCAAACGAGAACAAGTCGATTGTATTGATAAGGGCCATGCCGCTATCTACCGTGGTCCATTCAGTTTTGTTGTCGATGATGAAGGTCATGAATTTCCGCGTGGCGAAAGAATGGCTGTTTGTGAACGGACATTTAATGTGTTGAGTAATGAACCGTATAAAGACAGCTTCATAGGGATTACACCTGCGAATGAGCAGGAAGGGAAAGCTTGGTGTGCACCTGCTGGAACTCGACGCCCGGTTTCTGAAACCAAACAGGCAAATTTTTCCAGCAGTGATAAGTCATCGGGTTCCTGTTGTTAAAATAATGAGACAAACTGTTCAATAATCTTATTGAACAACTTATATTTTAGTTTATATAGCGCGGCATTAGTCGCGCTTTTTTGTATTGGAATAAATCATTGGAAGATGCACGGTATTGTTTTTCTTAATGCTTCTTGTCTTTCAACGAAGTGACTATGAAGTTGTTGTTATAAACTTTTTTCTATTAATTTTCTGGTCTGTCGCCTATCATTTCATTGCTATATGAACATAAAAAATAGGGAGTTAATCATTTGAACCACGCAATGTGTATAGTCTTATTGATTATAATTCATTACTTGTTGTCGTCCTGTGCCAGATTAGATGCTGATGTAATTCAAGCAGGCAGGTAATACTGAAGGTTTGACACCAGTACTCACTATACCTATCGGTCAGTAAGATACTTCTCATTTTAATATTGTTTTATGAATCAAATGAAAGAAGAACAACCCAGTGCCGCAGTGGCTCTAGTGGTAACACGTGAATCGCCATCTATTTTATTAGTGCGCAGGGCTGAACATCCTTTAGACCCTTGGTCAGGTCACTGGGCTTTTCCCGGTGGTCGAGTGGAAGAGTCGGATGAGGATCTGTTGGCAACTTGTCAACGGGAAGTTTTTGAAGAGTGTGGCTGTCATTTAAGTATGGAACATTATCAATATGCCTTACCTTTTTCCAAAGCAGGTCGTTTAAATAAGCAGCCTGTCCTTGTTGCACCGTTTTTATGGATGATTCCGAAAAGGGTTGAATTGCAACTTGATGAATCCGAGATTGCTACAGCTCATTGGCAGGAACTTTCTTTTCTGTCTGATCCAGCTAATCACAATATCGGTGTAATCGCTCCGAAATACAGTGATCGAGAATTTCCTTATATTACTGTAGGAGATACACCGTTATGGGGTTTCACTTATAAGGTTTTGATGAACTATTTAAATGAATTTTAAAATATGTATTTATTCGCTATTTTTCGTAATAGCGTTGAACAAAACGAATTAAAATTTCCTGTGCATAATGCATTTTTTTGTCGTTAATTGTTCTGACCCATTTGGCTCGAAATAGCCATAATGCTTAGAAACTTAAATTCTAACGGCAAAACTTTCTGGATCACCTTCAGGCTGTAGTTGCAAGATAAGAACAGGTCTAAAATTGAAATTATAACTATGAGTAATATTAAAATATAATCAAAAGCGCCATGTTATTTGCTTTAGTATTATATAAATTTCTCAGTAATGATTTGTCCTCAGTTGCTGGATAACATACTATTTTATTACGGTCGTATTGCAGGTGTACTATCTATAGTACTTTTCTGCTGTTCTGACTTTTCTTATCAGAAATATTTGGGGAATCTTTATGAGTGCAACATTAATTGATGGAAAGGCTATCTCAGCCGCAGTAAGACAGGAATGGAAAGAAAGGGCGGCTATACTCAAGACTAAGGGTGTTTTACCAGGTCTTGCCGTGATCATTGTCGGTGATAACCCCGCTTCAAAGCTTTATGTAAATAATAAAATTAAGGCCTGTCATGAAGTGGGCCTACATTCTGAAGTGCATGATTTACCAGAAGATATTTCGGAAGAGATGCTACTTAATCTTATTGAAGAATTGAATCAGAAAGTGAAGATCAATGGCATATTGGTACAATTACCTTTGCCTGAGCATATTGACGAGAACAAGGTCCTGGAAACGATTAAACAAGAAAAGGATGTTGATGGTTTTCATCTTTATAATGTTGGTGCATTAATGACAGGCAATACGGTTTTTCCTCCTTGTACGCCTTTTGGTGTAATGCGGATGTTGAAATATTGTAATATCCCTATTGCGGGTCAAAATGCTGTTATTGTCGGTCGCAGTAATATTGTTGGTAAGCCGATGGCGATGTTGTTATTACAAGAAGATGCTACTGTAACAATATGTACTTCAAAGACGCGGGATTTGGTAGATCATACCAAACGAGCTGATATTCTTGTTGTTGCTACCGGTCGTGCGGAAATGATTAAGGCTGAGCATGTTAAAGAAGGTGCGGTGGTTATTGATGTTGGTATCAATCGTCTTGATGATGGTCGGATAGTAGGCGATGTTGATTTTAATGATGTGAAAGAAGTAGCAGAGCAGATTACTCCGGTACCCGGCGGCGTTGGCCCGATGACCATTACCATGTTAGTTGCAAACACGGTGATGGCCGCAGAAAGAGATAGCGGTATCTCTGGCGTAGAATAACTTTTTAAAAAATTATTCTATTCAGGTAATAAGTTATATAGCCACGCAAAAATAGCCCCGGCAATAGCCGCATCGACAAGTGCATATAAGGTTCCAATGATGACGCTGCTAATACCCTGCATTGCTTCGTAGCCAGGGTAAATTGAAGCGACAACGGTTAGAAAAATAATGCCATAAGTTGGCCAGATAAAATTCGCAAGGCTTATTATTAATATGGCTATGCCCCAGAGAATGCTGCAACTTAAAGCAAACTTTTTAATTGATAGTTTCATCATTAAACAACCTCCTGAATCGAATAACTCATGAGATGATTCTTAAGGCTAGATAAGGTGCAACATTAAAAAGAATGATACTTAACTTATAAAAAGCAATGCCGGCATAGTGTATTGCATCAAACCGTTCTGTATTTAAGTAAAACCAACTTGTATGTATTTTATAAACCCAGTCATGGGCAAATATCATGAAGAAAACCCACCACAGTAGTAGTGCAATATTTAAAACAGCACACCACCCTAGAAACTGCGTAAGTAACTCTATAGACATAACAATACCTCCATTAGCAGTAATTAAGATACCCGGGTAAGGCATATAACCTGTTTAAAAGGTTTATATTTAAATATTAGAGCATTAGTTGCTTATTAGAAGGGAAAAAGAGATGTAAAAGGTTAATTTTTTGCGGGAGAAGGTAAGGATTGGGCTGTTGTATCTATCCAGCTTTCAACCTCTTTTGTTATTTGTTTCGCGTTTTTACCTTCAGATTCAATAACTGGGCCAATAATAAATGTTATTTCACCTGGTTTTTTAATCATGCTGTTTCGAGGCCATAAATAACCGGCATTATGTGCGATTGGAACAATATTGGCATTGGATTTTTCTGCCAGCAAACCTCCGCCGGGCAGGTATTTTCCTTTCTTTCCGGGCGCAATGCGTGTTCCTTCCGGAAAGATAATAACCCATAAATTTAATTTTAAACGTTCGCAGCCTTGTTCAACGATTTGACGAAATGATTTAACTGCTGATCCTCGATCTATTGCAATCGGTTGCATTGATGCCAGTCCCCAGCCATAAATCGGGATCCGTAATAACTCTCGTTTTAGTATCCACACTTGTGGAACGAAGATAAGTTGTAATGCCAGCGTTTCAAAAGCAGATTGATGATTACACATGACAATGCATGGTTTCTCAGGAATATTATCCAGTCCTTCAATTTTGTATTTAACACCGCAACATAGTCTTAACCAATAAAGATTAAAGGCCGCCCAACGTGAAATTAGGTAATAACGTGTTTCAAATTTTAGTGGAAAAATAATAACGCCGAGCGGCGCAAAGAACAGCGTACTAATGATTTGCCCAATGTAAAAAAACAGGGAACGAATAAACAGCATTATTTTGAGTTAATAATTCTCTCGTTAACAAATGAAGCGAGGCTGTCATAAATTGGAATACCGTTTGGAACCAGACCTTGCTCAATTTCTGACTGACCTTTGCCTGTGCGAACGAGTATCGGTTTGCCGCCGGCACTTTGAGCTGCCTTAACGTCTGTCATTTTATCACCAACACAATAGACTTTATTTAAAGAGATGCGCAGTCGTTCCGAAATTTCATAATATAGCCCCGGTTTAGGTTTGCGACATTGGCAGTCGTCTTTTGGTAAATGCGGACAAAAGAAAATAGCATCAATAACACCGCCGTATTGAGCTAGATGTGAGCTCATTTTTCTATGGATGGCATTTAGATCATCAATAGTAAATAATTTACGTCCGACACCGGATTGATTTGTCGCAATAACAATTTGATAACCGTTTTTTGATAACGTAGAAATAGCTTCAAGGCTACCTTCTATTGCTTGCCATTCTTGAGGAGACTTGATGTATTCATCAGAATCTTCATTAATAACACCATCGCGATCAAGAATAATAAGAGGCATAATTGTTTAGTTTAACTCTGTAGTTTCGATATATCTGCTGTTTGTAAAAATAATGCACTTAAACTGTTCAGCAGTGCTAATCTATTCATTTTAGTCGCTTCATCTTCACAATTCACCATGACATTATCAAAAAAGTCATCAATGTTTTCACGTAAACCAGCCAGTTCTGTTAAAGCCGATTTATAATCGCGTTTTTCAATAAGTGGTGAAACGCGTTTTTCATATTCATCCAGTGATTCCGCTAGTGTTTTTTCAGCATTTTCAACAAGTAAAGAATGAATAATTTTATTAATGTCAGAGACATCAGATTTTTTTAATATATTACTGATTCGCTTGTTTGCTGCTGCAAGGCTTTCTGCTTCGCTGAGTTTTCTAAATTCTGTTACGGCTATTAATCGATGGTGAAAATCCAAAGGTTTATTGGTATTGATTGCCAGAACTGATTCAAAGCTATCTGCACTGACATTTTCATCCAGATAATAGCGACGCATTCTTTCCATTAAAAATTGATAAACTTCATCAGTACATTTCTCGGCATTAATATCACTTGTAAAATTTGATGCTGCTGTAGAAATAAGATCTTTTAAATCAATATCCAGTTTACATTCAATAATGATACGTAAAAGCCCAATAGCTGAACGACGTAAACCAAAAGGATCCTTATCACCTGTTGGAGCTTTCCCAATAGAAAAAATACCCACAAGACTGTCAATCTTTTCACTTATCGCAAGACATTGACCGATAGTAGTTGACGGTAGATCATCACCGGCAAAACGAGGCATATAATACTCTTCTATAGCAACCGCAACATCGTTGTCTTCATCATTTGCCTCAGCGTAATAGCGGCCCATAGTGCCCTGTAACTCGGGGAATTCCGAAACCATGTCAGTAAGCAAATCACATAAACAGAGCTCTGCTGCGCGTTTCGCTTTATCAACATCGGCACTTAATAGTGTTGCCAGATTTGCGGTGGTATTTATCAAGCGCTGAGATTTGTCTGCAAGAGAACCGAGCTGTTTTTGATAAATAACTTTTTCTAATGCTTCTATATGATTAGCTAAACCGTGTTTTAAGTCTCGCTCCCAGAAAAAGGCAGCATCGCTTAGCCGAGGTTGTATAACACGTTCATTACCCTGTTTTATTAATGCCGGATTATTACTTTCTATATTGGCGACACTGATAAAGCAGGCTAATAGCTTTCCGTCTTCATCTACAACAGGAAAGTATTTTTGGTGATCTTGCATCGATGAGACTAATACTTCTTTAGGTAGTTTCAGAAAGTCAGGATCAAAGTCGCCGGAAAAACTGACTGGCCATTCTACCAAGGCAGTCACTTCATCTAATAAATCCGGATCAATAATAGCTTCACCATTATTTTTTTTCGCAATGTCTTTAACTTGTGTTTCAATCACAGCACTTCGTTCAGTATAGTCTGCTAAAACATACGCTTCTTTTTTTAGTGTTTCGACATAAGTTTCAGCGGATGTGATTGTAATTGCCTCGGGGTGATGAAAGCGATGTCCGAAACTGGTTTTACCACTACGAACGCCCATGATTTCACAATCGATGTAATTATTACCTAAAAGTACCAATGTCCATTTTATTGGACGAACAAATTCAACATCACTATCACCCCAGCGCATACGTTTTGCGATAGGCAATCTGTTTAATGCTGTTTCTATCATGTCAGGTAATAATTCGGAAGTGTTCTTACCTTTGACTACTGTGTCAAACGCTAACCATTCACCTTTATCTGTTTTTAATTTATCCAGTTGCTCAACACTTACGCCGCAGGATTTTGCAAAGCCTTCTGTTGCTTTAGTTGGTTTGCCGTCATCATCAAAAGCACCAGATAATGAAGGACCACGTCGTTGTTGTTGTTTATCTTCTTGGGAGACTTCCAGATCTGATAGAACTATTGCAAGTCTGCGTGGTGTTGCATAGTAGTTTGCCGCACTAAATTTCAGTTCAGCGTCATTTAAAGATTGAACCATTTCATTTTTAAATGCGCTGGCCAGCCTTTTTTAGTGATTTCGGAGGAAGTTCTTCTGTTCCGATTTCAATTAATAGGTTTTGTGTCTTACTCATGTTGATAAATATAAATTCTATTTTTCATTTAATAATGGAAAGCCTAATGTTTCGCGACTTTCAAAGTAGGTTTGTGCAACGGCACGGGAGAGTGTTCTGACCCGTAAAATATATCGTTGTCGCTCCGTGACGGATATCGCACTTCTGGCATCGAGTAAATTAAAAGTATGTGATGCTTTCATTGTCATTTCATAAGCAGGCAAAGGCAGACCTTCTTCAATGAGTTTTTGCGATTCCTGCTCACAGGTATCAAACCAGCTAAATAATGATTCGGTGTTCGCTAACTCAAAGTTATAACGTGACATTTCGACTTCGTTCTGGTGGAAAACATCACCATAAGTCACAATATTTTCGCCTGTATCTGTCCAGACTAGATCAAAAATATTACTGTGTCCTTGCAGGCACATGGCGATACGTTCCAGACCATAGGTGATCTCGCCCGTGACAGGTTTACAGTCCAGGCCACCAATTTGCTGAAAATACGTGAATTGGCTGATTTCCATACCATCGAGCCAGACTTCCCAACCCAGCCCCCAGGCACCTAATGTCGGTGATTCCCAATTGTCTTCAACAAAGCGGATATCATGTGCAGCAGTATCAACACCAACGGCTTTTAATGAATCCAGATACAGTTGTTGGATATCGTCTGGAGACGGTTTTAGTACAACCTGGAATTGGTAGTAGTGTTGTAATCGATTTGGATTTTCACCATAGCGTCCATCTGTAGGGCGACGACAGGGCTGCACATAGGCCGCGCGCCACGGTTCCGGGCCAATTGCACGTAAAAATGTGGCTGGATGAAAGGTCCCTGCGCCCATTTCCATATCGTAGGGCTGTGCAATGGCACAACCATGATCAGACCAATATTGCTGTAATTTAAAAATGAGCTGTTGAAAGCTCAATTTTGAACCTGAAACTTCTTTTTGCTTATTATCTTGAGACATCTAGTTAAACCAATTTAAGAGGCGGGAAGTATACCGTGTGTGACTTACGATGTGTATTCAGCTAATTGAAAAGAATGCTTAAGTTCTTGCTGGAAGTTGCCGTTAAGCGAATATCGAGCGAATTACTACACAGGATATAATTTTGAGACAGATAACATTGACCGTTTCCGAGACTGCACACTGGTATGCGCTGATAGGTAGAGCAGAGCATGTTGCCTGTCATTTATTGCCGCAGGGGGTTGAAGACTATTTAGTTCGACTTTTCATGCGCGTTGAGAAGAATGAAGCAATGCCTTTGCAAAATATGGCTGACCAAACTGAAGCAGAAAGTGCTGAGCGTAAACTACAGAAATTGGCAGATCGGTGTTTGATGCTATGCGGGTTTTATCCGGAAGCTAGCGAAGAATACGGCATTGCTATAGATGAGTTCATTGAAATGGGAGTCGAGTCTTACAGGAAACTGTCTTCAATAGAGAGTGGTGAAAATGAAATTATCTATTCATATCTGACAGAAAACTTCGTGCAAGTCTCTGAACTATTGAACTATATTAATCAAGTTTCTCATAAAAATGTGACTAAACCTTGTTATAAAACAGTTGTTAGTAACGAGGAAATAAACATTCCACAAAAGCAAATTGCAAACATTTCATTTAGTAGTCCTATTTCACACCGCGTTTTGAACTAATTAGGGAAGTATAAAATTTCAGAATAGAACACGAATTCTGTTTAACTATATGAGGGCATGCTTTAAATAAATATAGGAAGGGCATAAAATAACGAGGTATATTTATGTCAATAAAAAACGGAGAAGAAAAAGCATTATTAGATAATTCAATTTTAAAGGAGTTAAAATTGATAATGGAAGATGAGTTTACGGAAATTTTACAAGTATTTTTAGAAGAGTCCGTAAGCTTGATGTCTGAAATACATCAGGCATTTGAAGAAGCCCCTAAAGAGGCAGCAGGGAAAGTACACGCGCTTAAATCCTGTAGTAATAATGTAGGTGCAATACGTTTAAGCGAAATAGCCGAAGATATAAGACAGCATCTTATTGATAATGAAATTACTGTTGCTAAAGACAAGTTAAATGAATTACAAGATGTTTTTACACAGTCACATGGTCAGGTAAAAAAATACATGAAAGATTATATGGATAAAGTTGCTTAATTCAGAAAAAAAACGGTTTACATGGAAAAAGAAGCAAGAAAAAAGCTGTTAATTATTGATGATGATATTGATATACGTCGATTAATTAAACATGGGTTGGAAAAACAGGGCTATATGGTTTTTGAAGCCAGTGATGGCGTTTCCGGCTTTGAAAAATTTGAATCAACGGTTCTTGATCTGGTTATAGCGGATGTCAGGATGCCAGGCATGGATGGATTTGAGTTTTGTGAAAAAGCAACTCAAAGCAACTGCAATAAACATATTCCTATTATGATTATGACTGCGAGTGATGATTATGGCTCAGTCAATAAGGCTTATGAAAAAGGCGCAACCGACTTTATCTCCAAGCCTGTTAATCTGGCAAAGTTAAAGCACCGTGTTAAATTTTCATTACGGGCATACGAAACGTCTGCAACATTAGCGAGAAGTGAACGTCAACTATTGTCTGCACAAAAGTTAGCGAAGCTAGGTGCATGGGTTTACGATGTTGAAGATAAGCAATTTCATTGCTCTGATGAGGTTGCTAAAATTTTTGGCATCAGTTATTCAAATATGATGTCTCATGATGATTTAATGAACTGTGTTGACGAAAAAGATGTGAACAAGGTTCGTCAAGTACTGGAAGATGCCTCAATAAACAATAAAGCTCATAGTCTTGAATATGCTATAAAGTCGAGAGATGGAAAAAACAAGCAAATCAGGCAAATCATTAATGTAGATACTGACGATGTAATTAACGAAGGAAAAATATTTGGTATTTTTCAGGATATTTCTGACTTGAGAAATGCTGAAAATAAAGTAAGAACCTTATCTTTATTCGATAGTGTAACAGGCTTACCAAACAGACGTTTTTTTAAACGTTTACTGACACAGGCCATCGCTTCATCAAAACGATCTAAACACGGTTTTGCAATATTGCATATCAACCTTGATAAGTTCATGCGAATCAACACCACATTAGGACATGATGTTGGCGATGAGTTGCTAATAGAAGCAAGTCAACGTTTAAAAATAAACCTTGATGATACTGATTATTTATTTGAGCAAGAAAAGCTTCAAATAAATAGCGGGTTGCTCGCTCATTTCGGTGGCGATGATTTTATGATCTTGTTGAATAATATTTATTCTGAAGATGCCGCGGCCAAGGTTGCTGCTCGCATAAACAAAGCATTTGAGAAGTCATTTAATATTTCCGGTCATGAAATCCATATGACAGCGAGTATCGGCATTGGTATTTACCCAGATGATGGAGCCGAGACAGAAGGTTTAATAAAGAAAGTCAGCGTTGCCTTACACAATGCCAAGGAGACTGGCCGAAATTGCTTCCGTTTTTATACTGATTCAATGAATGCGATGTCTTTTCAGCGTTTGTCTATGGAAACAGGTTTGCGTAATGCACTGAAAAGAGAAGAGTTCGTTCTTTTCTATCAGCCAAAAATTAGTTTGCTTGAAGGAAAAATCAGTGGCGCAGAAGCTTTGATAAGATGGAATCATCCTGATATGGGACTGGTCCCGCCGAATGATTTTATTGCTATCGCAGA
Organism: Pseudomonadota bacterium; assembly: GCA_038142205.1. GTDB lineage: Bacteria > Pseudomonadota > Gammaproteobacteria > Eutrophobiales > Eutrophobiaceae > UBA7359. The sequence goes on from JAYQJO010000001.1 coordinate 2,608,447, forward strand.
AAGTATGGGATTAATTGTACCGATGACAGACTGGGTTATTGCTGAGGCGTGCAGGCAATTATCCGCATGGGATAAAAACGGCTTTCATCTTAAATCTATAGCGGTAAACATCACGCCTAATTCATTGTTGAATAAAAACATAAATGATTATATCTCCAAGCAACTTGAAAGCGCAGTTGTAGAAGCATCGCGACTTGATTTTGAAATAACCGAATCGATTTTCATGCAAAATTTTGATGAGATTGTTCCTGTTTTACATGGCTTAAAGAAAATGGGTGCCAGTATTTCAATTGACGATTTTGGAACAGGTTATTCATCATTAAGTTATTTGAAACGTTTGCCTATTTCCAAATTAAAAATAGATCAAAGTTTTATACGTGATTTAATGCATGATAAGGATGATGAGATTATCGTTAATGCCGTGATTTCAATGGCACATAATCTTGGCTTTGATGTTATAGCCGAAGGAGTTGAAGCTGAAGAACAACTGGAGTATTTAAGAAAACAGGAGTGTAATGTGGTTCAAGGTTATTACTATAGTCGACCTTTAGCTGCTAACGACTTTTATGAATGGGCGATGAAGTATGAAACGGAATTGCCGACGTTGGCACCCGTTTTACAGACAGGTTAGCTATTTAACTTCTTGTTCAACAAAATTGGTACTATCATCACGGATCACATTATCAGAACGCTTTTTTAACTCATCGTATTTGAATTCCTGAATCTCAAACCACCAATTTGATGTACGTGCATTCAGGTTTTCTATAGAGGCCTTAACATCATCAGCCTTAAATTGTTGTTCAGCTTCCGGAATGAAAGCGTCGTCAAACTTGAATTCAAATGACGCATAAGGAATACCATCTAATTCAAAGGCGACAATATCCACAATAATGGCTTCAAAAGTTATGATTTGTGCTGAGATAGTTTTTTCTGGTGCCTGAAGTTTCTCTTTTGAACGTGCACCATTGATCTGCACATCCTGTAAAATAGTACCAAACTTGTTAATAATGATTTCTGGTGCAATCTTTTTACCGAAAGGAAGGTTTTGCAGTTGAAAATGTTCTTGGCCTTTTTCGTTTTTAAGCAATGTGAAGGTATCGCCATCAGTATGAACGATACGTACAGATTTAATCGCTTCTTTTGGAATATCAAATAAGCTGCGCTCGATCCAGTCAGTTTTTACAGCAGTGATATCCATAACGCCATCGACTAGATAGGACTGTTCATCATCAGGTTTGCGTACGTACAAACCTGGACTGCTTTGTGATGCGCTACTTAGTCTTGGTTTTCCTAAAATAACTTTAATAATGTCATTTGAGCTTGTGTCTTTGATTGTTAACAATAGAGACGTTGATTCTTCATGTTTCCCCGGGCCTTCAACGCCAAGGCGATGATATAGTCGAGGCAAAGCCGTTTTAGGCGCATTGATTCTAAGATCCGCAGCACCAAGCACAGTACTTTTTACTTTGTCAGGTAGTGCAGGATAGCTGTCAAATTCATCAATAGTCCAAAAGTCGTCTATTCGAGTCAGATTAACTGATCCGGCATAGTTTTCTATTGAGATGTGATTGACTGATTCAATTTGTCCAGCCAGTTCAGGAAAAAACAGTGGTTTGTCCTTTTCTGATTGCGGCGCACGTAATTTGACAAATATTGATGCTGCAACAACAACAACAACCGTTATCAGGGTCAATAAGATAAGTTTATTTTTAAACATCAGTTTCGTCTGCTTGTTCGGTATATACCTATTATCAATGCCAATAAAGTAATTAATAATGGGATTAAGCCAATATTAATAAATCGTATCTGCGCACCGAGTTTCTCAATATTTTTTGAAGTTCATGTTGAACACTGCGCAGTTCTTTCCTTGTAGCAAGTCGCTCTGCCCTAAATTTCAATCTCTGCTGTTAATTTGTTATTTAACAAATAAGATTTTTCTGTGCCTTGTTCCTGTTGTAACTCTCGTATTTTGGTTTCAGTTTCTTCCAGGCTAGATTGTAACTCTTGCTCGCGTTGACGAAATTTTGCTTCCGCTTCTCTACGGATCTTATCGACTACTTCAAAAGGTCGTGAGTATTTTTCTCGACCTCGTAGACTGATCAAATCTGTATTACCGGAGAGATTCTCTATGCCGTTCATAACAAAATCAGCGTTATTGGCAATAGGTTGCGGCACAGAAGCACCAAACATGTTTTGTGAGCGTATCCAAAAATGGTCGGCCAAGATATCGGTATCCGTAACCAGGATAAGGTTAAGCAGGCCTTCTCCGATATAATCCTTTGCAGGTGTTTTAAGCCCTTTCAGCTGTTCCGGCAAACCATCTGGGAAGTAGCTTTGTGCTTTACCGCTGATACGTGCTGCCAGTAACATCTGCTTATCTTCTGACTTGAAGTTATCCATGATGATGCTGGGATCGCGCTGTAGTAAGACTAAGTCACGTTCCAGTTTTGTCGATTGTTTCGAGGTTTGAATCAAAGGTGTAATTTCTAGACCTTTATCTTCTTTAAGTTCAAGCGAGCCAACAGTTCCCATATGGATCAGATTAAGCTCACTGGTAGAGAAATCGTCGGTATTAAAATTCTTTTCTGTCAATCTTAACCAGGGGAGGAAATCAACACCCTGTGGTTTACGTGGATCATCCGATTGAACACGCATGGCAGCATTAATGTCGCCAACGACCTTGTTTTCACTCATTTCAAGCCCCCAGTGCTCAAGTAACTCTGGCAGATAGGAAGCAATTTCAGGCATGGTGCCGGCTTGTTCGGGCGGTGTGTGGTCAAGTTCTGAGATTTTATCAATAAATATGATGGCGTTACCACCATGTAACAGGTATTGATCAATGGCGTATAAAGTCTGCTGGTCAAGCTTTTTAGGATGCACCAACATTAGTACGTCAATTTTATCGACATCGATATTTTCAACGAGTGTATCAACGTTTTCGCTGAGATTAAGTATTTCAAAAGAGTCTCGTAATGCATCAATAATTATCCATGAGCGCGCGTTAGCTTCGCCTGTTCTGGCAATTATCGGTAATTGTGAGAGTACACCAATGGTTCGTTTCTCTGGGTAGGCAAGATCATAAATCATCTTGGTTAAGTCGTATTCAAGAGCAGACTCGCGATTGGTCTGAAAGAAAGGAATGACTTTTTCATCATCTGTCGAATTGGTTCCAACAATCCCGAAATACGCTCGATCACCATCAGAGCTGGCCGAAACAGTACGTAAGCCACTAGCCACAGCCTGATCTTCCGTTTCAGAGAAAGTTTCCGGTTCAATAATGTTTAGGATTAACTTCCCACCCGCATGAGCCGCGTATTCTTCTAACATATCCCTGACGCGAAGACCGTAATTTACCAGCAGTGGATAGTCGCTCATGGCTTTTTGAGAAAAATAAAAATCAAGCTGAACCGGCTCTTCTAAACGACCTAGAATATTTTTTGTCCCTTCTGACAAGGTAAATAATTTGCTTTCCGTTAAATCGATGCGCCATGTTGTTAATGCTGCATTTGCAAGCATTATTGTCCCTGTAAACAGGCATATCGCTAAAATCAAACCTGTGCTGGAAGTAAGTTTGCTTTTTATAGAGTGTTGCATGATCTAACTCGCTTTCTTCGTCTCAATAACGACGACGTTGACGTACAACCAAAATATAATTAATGCACTAAAATAAATGATATCGCGTATATCAATGACGCCTTTTTTTATTGAATTGAAGTGCGTAAGAAAGCTAAATGATGCAATTGCATCGACTACCGCTTGTGGTGCCCATCCTTGAAATAAGTTCAATACCATCGGAAAACCACTCAGAATAAACATGAAACAAATGACAACACTGATGACAAATGCAATCACCTGGCTCTTGGTAAAAGCTGATATACAGGAACCGATAGCAAGAAAACCACCGGCCATGATCAGGCTACCGATATAGCTTGCCAAAATAACTGTGTTGTCCGGATCGCCCAGGTAATTAACCGTGAACCACATCGGGAATGTCAAGCCTATGGCAACTGCAGTAAAGCTCCATGCTGCCAGGTATTTTCCAACAACGGCATCGGTAATTGATACCGGCAAGGTCATCAACAATTCTATGGTGCCGCTCTTTCGCTCATCGGACCAAAGGCGCATCGATATCGCTGGGATTAAAAACAGATATAGCCAAGGATGAAAACGAAAGAAAGGTTCCAGATCAGCCTGATTACTTTCATAGAATGCACCGATATAAAAGGTAAAGATACCGGTCATGAATAAAAAGATAACAATGAAGACATAAGCAACGGGTGTGACAAAGTAACTGCTGAATTCACGTTTATAGATCGAAAACAAGGTGCTCATGATGTTGCGACCTCCTTGTTCTCTTCTGTTGTGACGATGCGGAAGGCATGGTCAATATCACCGCGGTCTGATTTAGAAATCAATTCTTTTGGTGTGCCATCAAATAATAAATTGCCTGTCGAAATAATGATTGCGCGAGTACAAACAGCATCGACTTCTTCCAAAATATGAGTAGATATAATAATTGCCTTGTCTTTTGCCATTTCTTTAATCAGGTTTCGCACTTCATGCTTCTGATTTGGGTCAAGGCCATCAGTTGGTTCATCAAGGATAAGAATATTCGGATCATGCAAGATAGCCTGGGCGATGCCGACACGGCGTTTATAGCCTTTAGATAATGTTTCTATACTTTGGTCGGCAACATTTTTTATATTGATGATATCAATTACTTCATCGATTCGTTTCTGACGATTTGCTCCGGTCAATTGTCGAATATCCGCTATAAAGTTAAGGAAGCTTCTCACGGTCATTTCACCATAGGCTGGGGCGCCCTCAGGTAAATAGCCGATGGATTTTTTTACGGCCAACGGGTTTTCCAGAACATCATGGCCGTTAACTTCAACCGTACCACTAGTCGGTTCCAGAAAACCGGTGATCATTTTCATGGTCGTGGACTTACCTGCGCCATTCGGCCCAAGAAACCCGAGTACTTCACCATGATTAACATCAAACGAAACGCCTTGGACCGCATGAATTGGACCGAAAGACTTCCGTAACGATTTAACTTTAATCGCCTCTGACATAGTGTTATTAATTAGATACCTTATAAAAGCTACTATTTATTATAAAAATTATATCCATCGTGGCAAGAGCTAAGCGGCTCTGCCTAATTTGCGCGCACCATTCTGCATAAAAATAGGACGTCGTCAATTTTATTATGGACTTAATTCCGCCTGGTTTGTTCCCAAATCAGTTTTTCATTTTATTTAAGTGAAAGAAATTCTTACTTTAATGCTTTTTCTTTTAGCCGGAATAGAGCGGAAATATCCTCATCACCATAACCTTCATCCATTAATCGTTGATAGTGAATTAAGGTCATTTCAATTGTCGGTAAAGCATTTTCGCTGATAGATTTTGCCATGCTTTGACAAATACTTAGATCTTTATGGTGTAAAGCGAGTTTAAACCCAGGTTCATAACTGCCTGCCAACATGGTTTTACCACGATGATCAAGAAACCAGTTTCCTGCAGCACCAGTTGAAACAATATCAACAACTTTGTCCATTGGCAGGCCCATCGCTTTACCAAAAGCTAATGCTTCTGTGACGGCCTGATTAATACCTGCACACATAATTTGGTTCACTGCCTTGGTGGCTTGGCCTGACCCTGTCGGACCGATGTAAACAATATTACTGCCGATAGCATCAAGTGTTGAACGTGCTTTTTCTAATTGTGCTTCATCACCTCCAGCCATAATAGCCAACGTACCGTTTTTCGCTCCTTCTGTTCCACCAGATACCGGGCAGTCGAGAAAATGCGCACCAACTTCGTTCAAAGTTTCCGCAGCTTGTTTTGCTGTTTCGGAACTGACTGTGGAGGTATCAATAACAATGGTGTTCGGTTTTACGCTATCTTTAATTGCGTTAACCATCTCCAGCACATCAGTATCACGTGATACACAGATAATAATTAATTCGCATTGCTCAGCGACATCAGCGGGCGCCATTGAAATCTTGCAGTCGCATTCTTTTGCGATGGACTCTGCTTTTGATCTTGTTCTGTTAAATACTGTTTCCAGGTGATTTGCTTTAGCAAGATTCTTTGCTATGCCTGCGCCCATTGCTCCTAAACCAATAACCCCTGTCTTCATAAATTAATTCCCGTCTCTTTTACAGTTAAATCTGAACTAGTTTACATAGTAAAAAAACAGATGACAGGAAAATTAAATGTCACACACAGGAATGGAAAAAAGCATTACTTATCATGTAGTTAAACTACCTTTCAGAGATAGGCGGCTTGTTAAAGCTTTGTTAAATCCTGCCGATAGTTAGATAAGAATCTTTGGTAGAAAAGTTATGCATGATAAAAATGGATTGATTAATTCTCGGATTGAATGGCTGAACAGTATTGGGTCGGCGGCTTTTGTTATTGACGTAAATAATATTGTCAGATTCTGGAGTCGTTCCTGCGAAATACTGACAGGTATTGAGTCTGAAGAAGTCCTCAATACGAATAAACATTGGAAAGGCTTTTATTCCGAAGAACGAACTTGTCTGGCCGACATGGTTTTGGATGAAGCCTGGAAAGAAAAAGTCCATTTGTACGAACATATTAAAGCAGCACCCAACACAGAAAGAGGGCTTATCGCTTCGAATTGGTGTCAAACACCATCCGGTCTTAAATTTCTGATTTTTGAAGCCAATGCTTTATTTGATGACAGTAAAAATATGGTTGGTGTTATTGAGACACTCAGTGATGCAACAGAGCTGAAAAAAGCCCAGGATGAGTTGCAAACACTGTCCATGGCAGTAGACCATTGTTCTTCGTCGGTGCTGATTACGGATCCAGATGGGAAAATAGAATTTGTAAATCCGCGCTTTAGCGAAATCACCGGCTTTTTGAGGAATGAGGTAATAGACAAGGATATCAATCTAATAAGACCGGATGATCACTGTAATAATAGCTATAAAGAAATCGGGAAAGCACTAGACTCTACGGGAGAATGGAAAGGTGAGTTGCAAAGTGTCAGGAAAGATGGAAGCCACTATTGGGAAAGGTGTTCTCTGTCAGTAGTAAAAGATACGGGTGGAAATGTTACTCATTTGGTTGGCGTACAGGATGATATAACGAGTGAATATGAAGCCACGCAAAAATTAAATTATGATGCAACGCATGATGCATTAACAGGCTTGATTAACAGGCGCGGGTTTGAGGAAAAAGCTGAAACAGTTATTAGAAATAATAAGGTAAATAATCGAAAGCATTCTTTATGTTTTATCGATCTCGATCAGTTTAAAATAGTTAACGATACCTGTGGTCATGAAGCCGGTGATGAGCTATTGCGCAGAATTTCAAATATCTTCACAGACAACGTTCGTAAAAGCGATACATTGGCAAGATTGGGTGGTGATGAGTTTGCCATTCTGATGGAAGACTGTGAGCTAGAGTATTCTTATCAGCGAGCGACAACCTTATTAAAAGTGATTCAAGATTTTGATTTTCTCTGGCAAGGTGAATCATTTAAAGTCGGTCTAAGTATCGGCATCGTTGTCTTTGATAATTCAGTCACTAACTTAATTGATTTAATGCGTCAGGTGGATTCAGCTTGTTATATTGCAAAAGATATGGGTAGAAATCGCATACAGGTCTACTCGGCAGATGATTCGCAGTTAAATAAACGGCAAAGCGAAATAAAGTGGGTGTCGCGAATTCAAAAAGCTTTAGATGAAGACTCTTTTTATCTTGATGCTCAGCCAATAGAAGCGCTCGATACAAATGAGAAAGCCCATTATGAGTTATTGGTTAGAATGCGTGATGAACAAGGGCAGAGCATTTTCCCTAACGAGTTTTTACCCTCAGCAGAAAGATATAATTTTATTTCATTAATTGACCGTTGGGTTATTAGAAAAGCATTGTCTTTACTGGCTGATACTCCCGCTTTTCTTAAACAAATAAATTTCATTTCAATAAATATTTCAGGACAATCACTGGCTAATGATGAACTAATCGATTTTATTTGTGCTCAATTTGATAAAACAGGAGTAGACGGGAGTAAGCTTTGTTTTGAAATAACAGAAACATCTACCATTAAGAACTTAAAGACGGCTGTTAATTTAATAAATGAATTAAAAAAACATGGATGCTCTTTTGCTATTGATGACTTTGGATCTGGTTTATCATCGTATGCGTATTTAAAAAACCTGCCTGTCGATTATCTCAAGATTGATGGTATCTTTGTTAAAGAGATAGTGAATGAGCCAATTGATTATGCATTGGTAAAATCTATAAATGAAGTTGGCCATATCCTAAACATAAAAACCATTGCTGAATTTGTAGAAAACAATGAGATAAAAGGAATGCTTAAAGCGATAGGAATAGATTACGTGCAAGGATACGGGATCTCAAAGCCTGTTAATTTTGAAGGTTTATTAGAGCAATCAAACAACGTCATAGAGATTAAAAAAAGAGCAACTAATTAATCAGAGCGCTTTTAATTACAATGTAATTTATTTTCATAATGCTTCGCTATAACACTTGCAACACAACACGTTAATTTTTTAGCAGTGGGTATATGTAAAAATTCATTTGGACCATGGGCGTTAGACCCCGGGCCTAAAACACCGGTAATTAAGAACTGTGCATCAGGAAATTTTTCACCCAGCATGCCCATAAAAGGAATCGACCAACCCTCTCCCATATGTACAGCAGGTTTTTTAAAAAAATTATTTGAAGCATCGTCTATTGCCTGTTCCAGCCACGGCTCGACTTCGGGTGCCATCCAGCCGCTGGCTGCCCAGTCGGGTGTAAAATTAACTTCAGCTCCGTAAGGTGGATTACTGACTAATATCTCTTTCAGTTTTTTACTGGCTTGCTCTGCATTACAGGTTGGTGGCAGTCGAATAGAAAGTTTTATTGAAGTAGAAGGGCGTAATACATTACCGGCTGATTCGATATTCGGCACGCCATCAATACCAATATACGATAAGGCCGGGCGCCAGCTTCGGTTTAAAATTAACTCGACTGCTTCACTATTCATTGCTTGCATAGCCTCTTTCATCGGGAAACGGTTAAATACATCGTCTCCCATCATCTCTGCTGCACGTTGAGCCTGTTCTAATCGTTTTGTAGGAATATCGACCTGGAACGCATCATCGAGTATTTGTCCGGTTGTTGAATCTTCCAGGCGGTCAAGCAGTTGCCTTATAATTCTAAAACTGGAAGGTACAATACCGCTGGCATCACCGGAATGAATGCCTTCATTTAATACGCCTACTTTTAATGTGCCGCCAATCAAGCCACGTAATGAAGTGGTAGACCAGAGCTGATCATAATTACCGCAACCGGAATCAAGGCAAATAATAAGTTCAGGTGTGCCGATGCGATCAGATAAGTGATCTATATAGAAAGGAAGATCATAACTACCGCTTTCTTCACAGGCTTCGATGATAACGACACAGCGTGCATGAGGAATGTTTTCTTGCTGTAACGACTTGATTGCTGTTAATGAAGCAAATAAAGCGTAACCGTCATCAGCACCGCCACGACCGTATAATTTGTCATCCTGCAGTACGGGTTCCCATGGCCCCAGGCCGTCTCGCCAGCCCGACATTTCCGGTTGTTTATCCAAGTGCCCATAGAGCAGAACCGTTTCTTCGCAGTTTCCTTGCCCGGCTATTTCTAGATAAATAAGAGGAGTGCGACCAGGTAGGCGAACCACTTCAAGTTCCACGTCATTGATATTTTGTTGCTGGATCCATGAGACAAATTGCTCGACCACCTTGTCCATATAACCGTGTTTTTGCCAATCCGGGTCAAAGACAGGTGATTTATTAGGTATCCGAATATAGTCGATCAGCTCCGGGATAATTTCATTTTCCCATATTCGATCACAAAAAGACTGTATTTCTAGGGTTTTCATGTGTTTGTCAGGTCTGTTAAGCTGTTAGTCATTGTTGTTTTAATTTTCAGGTACAACTTACTAGAGGAGTCTCACAATGTCAGGTTTAAACAAATTGTTCGTTTTATTATCTATAGTTTCAAGTCTTTTATTACTCAGTGCTTGCGGTGGTGATGATGCAGAAACTACTGCTGCGCCAAAATCGATGGAAGCAGAGCCGGCTAAAGAAATGATGGCTGCTGAACCAGCAGCAGCAAGTGAAGAAAGCACGACCTTATCGATTGAAGACATTGAAAAAGCTGAGGGTGTTGTCTATCAAGATGAAATCTACGCAAACTGGCCTAAATAAACAGGCTCGGGGAATCAGGAGTTATTAATAATGTATAAAAACTATTTATTCCTTATTTTATCTGCGGCTTTATTAATGGCTTGTGGAGAGGAGGCAGAAGCACCAAAACAAAAAGCAGCCACTCCATCGGCACCTGCGGTTACAGAAGAAGTTGCAGCAGAAAAAACAGTTCCATCAGTGGATGAAATAGTAGAACAGAAAGCGGACTCACCTTCAGATGCAATGGCAGAAGAAATAATGTACTTGCCGAGTCAGGTTATCTATCAGGAAGAGATTTATAAAAACTGGCCTTATACCGAGGCGCCTGCTAAAAGCGCAGGGAATGTCGTTAGCGCAGTTGAAGAAAAAGCTGCGGAAATGGTTGAAGCAGTAAAGCAGGAAGTTGAAGCTGTTTCCGGAGGCAAGCCTTATCAATTGGTTGACGGGGTAATCAGTGCCAATGTTGTGGAAGGTTGGAAGACCTATAATGGCGGTGGTTGTGGAGCTTGTCATGGTAAGGGCGGTATAGGTGCAGTAGGCCCGAATTTGGCTGACAGTGTGACAAAGAAGTTAAGCAAGGAGCAGTTTGTTAATATCGTTACTAATGGTAAATCGGGCACGATGATGCGTCCGCATAAAACCAATAAGCGCGTTATGGATAATATGGATAATCTATATGCTTATCTGCTTGCGCGTGGTGATGATGTACTTGGTCCAGGAAACCTAATCAAGTTGCCATTAGGTAAATAAGTAGTAACTAAAATCTAGCTCTAAAAGCGGTTAACTTAATTATTAAGTTAACCGCTTTTTTAGTATAAGGAAGATTAAAGAAGTTAAAACTATTGAAACTGTTAGTTGAAAATAAAATGACTTAAGTAAGACATTCCAGGCTTATTTGGTCGCTTTTAGGTTTGCGTTCAATTTTTCAATTCATTGCTAAGAGACAGTATTCGTCTCTTTTTGAAAGTTTTAACACTGCTCCATTGGAATAGCGTGATTTTCAATTATGACGTCATTTAGCGACATTTTTAGTTATATTCAATCATTATTAACGAACTAATCATTTTTAACTATATGAAAATATGGTAAAAACTATGTTTCATTTAGTTGGTCACATAGTTGCTATGTGACTTGGATAAGCAACTAATCTAAAGATAGCATGTAGGTATTGAATTAAGCAGTAGTCATAATAATCAAAAAAAACGTTATTAATAATAATTAGCAGATCCGATATAAGGAAAGAGGTATGTCACAAAAAAAGAACGAAGATCAGAGCACTGGGGAAAATGTCGATAAAATCAGAGATATATTATTTGGTGAAGAGATGCGTGTTTATGAGCGTCGCTTTACTGAACTCGACCAGCGACTGGTAAGAGAACAACAAAAACTTAAAGATGAATTAAGTTCACGAATTAACAAGTTTGAAGGTTTCATGAAAAAAGAAATCGAAAAACTGACCGAAAAAGGAAAACAGGAAAAGAAAGATCGGGTCGATGGAGATAAATCTTTAAAAGACAACATTCAGGACGTTGTAAAAGAGTTAAATAGATTGATAGATGAAGTTGATGAAACGCTCTCAAAGGACTGTGCTGAATTGCGTCAGGAAATTCATGATCTGTCTCAGGAAACTGATACAAATATAAACAACATGGGTACACGTCTACAGGATGCACTGGATATTGAAAGTGGTGATTTGTACAAAGCAAAAGCAGGAAGGGAAGAACTATCTGAACTTTTTACTGAGCTTGCTATGCGACTGAATAAAGATTTTAAATTACCTGCTGATGAATGATTCATCTGAAGAAAAGAATCTAGATGATAAGAAAGCTGCATTTGAAGAATTAAAACGTTTAATACTTGGTGATGAGCAGCAGTCAATTGAAGAAATTCGTCACCATGTATTTGATAAAAAACAACGTACTGAAGATTTAGCAGACATCTTACCTGAGTCGGTTAGTTCAGCATCGAAAGATCCTGAACGGTTATCTAATGCCATGAGTAATGTTATTCATGGATCAATTAATAAATTAATTAATACCGATCCTCAGTCATTTGCCGATGCGCTGTTTCCAGTTATGGGGCCAGCAATTCGCAGATCAATTAATGAAACTCTAAAAAGTTTTATCCAATCTTTAAATCAGGTACTTGAGCAGAATATGTCTGTTCAGGGAATGAAATGGCGTTTTGAAAGTTGGAAAAAAGGAGTTCCTTACGCTGAACTGGTGCTTAAACATACGCTGGTTTATCGAGTTGATGAAGTATTTTTGATTCAGCCCGGTTCGGGTTTGCTTATCGGACACGCTGCACATCCTGAGGCAGTTACGGAAGACAGCGATGCGGTATCTGCAATGTTATCTGCAATACAGGATTTTGTTCGCGATTCTTTTGCTGAAGATAAAAAGAGTGAGCTAGATACTGTCGAATTAGGTGAACATACTTTATGGGTAGTTACTGGGCCGAATGCGACGCTTGCCTGTGCGATTAGGGGTATTGCGCCGTTGACGATGCGACAAAAGTTGCAGGAAGTACTCGAACAAATTCATATTAATTATAAAGAAGAACTTGAGTCATTTGATGGAGATAACGCCGGTCTTGAATTATTAAACGAAGATTTAAGTGTATGTCTTCAAGCAGAGCGATCAAAGGAAATAAATGAAAAAGAAAAGAAACCGTTCTTTTCTCCACCCTTAATTATAGTTTTACTGGTGATATTTTTAACTATCTGTTTTTTTGTTTGGAAAAATATAGATTTCTCAAACCGATTGGAAAACTTAAAAGCAGAATTACAACTGCGGCCAGGTATTATTTTATATGAATCGACAGAAATAAATGGCGATCCGGCGTTAAATCTATTGGTCGACCCTCTGGCGGAACCAATCAGTGATCTACCGAAAAAATTTGAGTTTAAAAAAGATGAAATAATATTTAAACAAACTGCATACCAATCTCTTGAACCTGAAATAGTATTACGTCGTGTAAAAAAAGTATTAAATGCACCCGAATCAGTAAATTTTATAGAAAAAGAAAATACATTATATCTTGCTGGTGTTGCGCCTATTAATTGGATCAATTCTATCGAGCCTGTATTACGTTCAATTACAGGTTACGATGCAATTAATACCAGCCAATTAAATCCAGATTATTCCGCGATAGAACAGCAAGCAAGGAAAAAATTGAAATTACCTAATAGTGTTCAGGCGAAATTTGATGGGACTCGTTTATTTTTATTCGGAGATGCACCAGCGGAATGGTTATTGTGGTATCAAGAAAAGACACCCGCAATAGAACAAGTCAAAGAAATAAATAATGACGAACTAGCAGTTGAGAAGAATAGTTTAAAAAAATGGTTAATAACTAATCTAAAAATACCTGATACAGTAAAGTTTGATATCAAAGATAAAAAACTTAATTTGAAAGGAGATGCGTCATATATCTGGTTGACACAATTAGAAATTGAAAATCATAAAAACCCCTGGATTGAATCTATAAATAAAGAAAAAGTCATTATTATTGAGCAAGTAGAACTGGAAGAAATAAAACAATATATCAATAAAACAAGCATATATTTTAGTAATGTAACTGATGCTGTTACAGGTTCCGATACTCTCATTTTAAGTCTTGCGACTAAAATTAAACGGCTTGAGGAGCTTGGGCTAATACTTGGAATTGATATATCGGTAGATTTGATAGGACACACCGATGGTTTAGGTAGCATTAAAAAGAATTCAGCATTAGCATCCAAGCGGTCGTTATGGATGCAACAACAGTTGATAAAGCGAAACATATCATCTGAAATACTAAATATAAAAATAAGCGATGTTCAATTGAATAATAAAATGAATTTAGTAGACAGGCGAGTTGCTCTATTTGTAAACATTAAATCAAAATAAATATGTCAGAAATATCCAAAAAGATTTGCCTGGTAGGCTCGTTCGGTGTTGGTAAAACAAGTTTGATTGCGCGTTTTGTACGCCAAACATTTTCCGAAAAATATTTAACGACACTGGGCGTCAAGATTGATACAAAGCGAGTTGAATTAAAATCAGGAGAAGTTTGTAAACTGGTCATTTGGGATATTGCAGGGAAAGAAGATTATTCATCAACAGATAAACAATATTTAAAAGGCTCATCGGGCTGTATCTATGTTGTAGATAGCACGCGACAAGCAACCGCAGAAGCTGTACTTAATCTAAAACAACAGGTTGTTGATACACTAGGCGATATACCCAGCGTTTGTGCTATTAATAAAACAGACTTGGAAGATGAATGGGCTTTAAGCGATGAAGTCCAGCTTGCGCTTGAAAAAGCAAACAACTACATGTTCAAAACGAGTGCGTTGAGTGGCGCACAAGTTGAAACTGCTTTTCATCAATTAACTTCGTTGATGCTGAAAAATGACTAATTCATCGATAAGCGTTTATCGCCTATTACGCAAACATTTACTTGCGGCAGCCCGCCCGGCCTATTTACTCTTAGACAAGGATCTCAAGTTGATATCGGCTGGGGGTGATTTGGAGTTCTATGAACTATCACAGTTGCCATTAAAACAATCATGTGAGTCTGATTTAAACTTTCTTGTTGGTTATGATGTTGATGAAGCATTAGAACTGCGCTTTTATCAAATTAAAAATAATGTCATCGCACATATCGTATTGTTACCTCATGATGGCAATGTCATTGTACTGTTTATGGATGCCTCTGAAGCATATCGTCAGGAAATAGTAGTACAGCAGAAAACAAATGATTTACTCATTCTTTCAGAAAAACAGGACGCGTTGGTAAAAGAATTAGTTAAGACTCGAGATAATCTGGCAGAGAAGCATGAGGCACTTAACGAAGCAAATAGCTCTAAAGCAACATTCATTGCAAATATTTCAGATGAAATAAAAACACCGCTAACGACAATGCTGGGTCACGCTAGTTTACTCAAAAATGAACTTGATGACTCGCCTGAACAAGTAAAAATGATTTCTGCTATTGAACGAAGTGGCCGTCATCTATTAGGCATAATGGATAATTTAATTTCTCAAATGGATATTGAATTGGATAAAGTTCAGATAAATCCTACTCCTGTTGATATTAATGATTTTTTACAAGCCATAGAATTATTATTTGCACCCATTGCAAAAAATAAAAACTTATCTTTTTCATTACGTATTAAATCATTACCACCTAACGAAGTTAAGATTGATGAAAACCGCCTACGGCAGGTGCTAATTAATTTGCTCAATAATGCTATTGAATATACTGAAATGGGTAAAGTTAGGTTAACAGTTGAATTACTTGGTGAGAACTTAATATTTGAAGTCTATGATACAGGCAAGGGAATTTCGGAGTCGTTTCAAAAAGAAATTTTTACCGCATTTAAAAATAATGAAGGTAAAAAGGGAAAAGGGCTTGGCCTATCAATCGCTAAAAAATTTGTTGATTTAATGGGTGGTAATATTTCATGTAAATCCGTTCTTGGCGTTGAAACACGATTCAATGTAGTTATACCGACAGAGTTTATCGAACAAGAAAAATTATCTACAACAATCCTTGAAGAACCAGGTTACGGCGACGAAGAAAGTATATTAATCATAGAGCCGAACGATGATCTTTTTCAGCTTTATGAAATGGCATTAACTAAAGTTGGTTTTGTTGTGTCACATGCAAAAAATGCTGAGCAAGGAACTAAGCTAATTGAAAGTAGTAGGCAGAGTCTTGCTTTAATTAGCATGCCTTATCAGGACGAAAGTATAAATGTAGTCAATCAAATTCGTCATAGTGGATATAACGATCCGATATTAGTTTTAATTAGTGAAGATTCTCAATCTTTAAATCGGCAGGTTTTTGAAGCAGGCGCAAATGGCTTTATAACAAAACCATTCAATATTATTGATCTAATAGAAACAATAAAAGCTTATGTTTCACCTATACAAACGATGGATTCCGATATCACCATGCGGACCTATTTGCGTGCAGGTTTCAAAGAATTTTTAAGTTCCAAAATTGAATATCTGGATAGCATTATAAATCAACTTATATCGAATGAGTTTAGCTCTCAAAGTAGTGGAAGTCTTAGAAAAGAGAGTCATCAAATTTTACTCACAGCGGAAATGTTTGGTTATACATCAATAACAAGTGCTGCAGATTTAACGATTGAGACAATAGAAAGTCAATCAGAATGTAGTACTGAAGATTTTTCTAAAAAACTATTAGCAGCTTTAAAAGTATTTAAACTGGAAATAAGTCTTTTACGAGATAACTAAATTTATAATAAAACAGACATTATCCGCTGTATGTTGCTGGCAACAACGGGCTTGTGTAACAACATCGTATTAAAGCTTAAGTAACCAGTAGCTAACTGCGCTGAGTGTTGCGGCGACAGGTAAGGTTAATAACCATGAAATTAATATATTTCTTACGATACGTTTATCTGCTTTACCTGTAATTAAACCTATCCCAAATAATGACCCTACTGAACAATGCGTTGTTGAAACCGGTACGCCGAGGCGACTGGCAAAGATAACCATAAAGCCAGTAACAAGATTTGCTGCAAAGCCTTGTCCATGACTCATGGGTGTTATTTTCTTACCCATTGTTTCAGCAATACGCTTGGCATTAAGTAAACCGCCGACCGCAATACCAATCGCAACAGCGACCATTCCAAGTTTGATTGATAAACCTTGTATCGCTATTAATAGTGCAACTATTTTAGGTGTGTCGTTTAGACCACGTGCGAAACTCACCATGCCTGCACTAATATAATGTGCAACATCAAGCAATTTTTGCAAGTTAATTCCAAGAACATTTCCGGTGTATTGTTTCTGACAGTTTTTCTGAGTATTAATACTGACATTGACCATCTGCGGAAAGTTTGCGGCTTGTTCAGCTGATAATGACCGTATTGGGACGAAGGTATTTGATTTTCCAATACAGGCACACCACTCTTTGTTTATATCAAATGTATTTCTAACATAACGAAATAAGCGATAAACAATGTAGGCAAGACAAACTGCTATAAAAGGACTAATTAATAAAGGAATAAAAAATGTTTTACCGATGAAGTTAAAATTAACTTGAGAACCGACTGCCATTACGCCACTACCAACAAGGCCGCCAACTAGGCTATGTGTTGTTGAAATAGGTAAGCCACGTAATGCAGTGAATAAAACAGTTATACCCGCTCCAAAAGCAACAGCAGTAAGAAATTCAGGTGAGGTTGTAATTTCTACAGGTACTAGACCTTTACCACTAAAATTCTTTAAAAGTTTATCCGCGAGAAATATAGAACAAACAGAACCCGCAAATGTAGTCATCGTTGCCCAGGCAACTGCACGCTTATAATTTGTTGTGCCACTTCCAAATAATGTTGCAACACCTTTAAAGTTATCGTTAGCGCCATTGGCATAGGCTAGAAAACAAGTCGTTATAAAAAGGATGATGAAGATGGACATGTGTCGCCTTATGGTTATTTATATGTTGGCTTATGACTTATGTAATCATTATTGGTTTCATATAATTAAGTTCGTAAAGTAGACGGCGAGTATACTTTCAATACAGGTTGCCTATATAGATGAGGTGGTAGAACAAAGTCTGGAACATTTATCGAGGAATTGAAATGTGCATGACCTTCACCTTTCTAATACAATTCAATTACGACGCTATTAATCTAAACATGTTCAATACAAAATAAATCAAATGACAATACGACGCTTTAAAGATGTTCTTCCTGATATTCATGAAACGGCTTATGTTGATGAATCCGCTGTTGTAATTGGTGATGTAATGATTGGCGAAGACAGTTCTATCTGGCCGATGACGGTAGCGCGCGGTGATGTACATTCTATCAAAATTGGCGCACGAACAAATATACAAGATTCTTGTGTTTTACATGTTACACATGATGGTGAGTTTTCACCGGGTGGTTACCTTTTAACAGTGGGAGATGATGTTACAGTAGGTCATCGTGTCACCTTACATGCATGTACTGTTGGTAATTTATGTTTAATTGGCATGTCGGCAACGATAATGGACGGTGCTGTTTTGGGTGATAAAGTTATTGTTGGTGCGGGCAGTTTAGTGCCAACCGGTAAAAAACTTGAATCAGGTTATCTTTATGTCGGTAGTCCAGCTAAACGTGTGCGTGAATTGAATGAAAAAGAACTCGCTTTTCTGAAATATTCGGCAAAACATTATGTGAAACTGAAAAACGAGCATAAAAATACATAAAACTGAGGCTTTTTAACAATATTCGAGGGCTTTCAGGCTACCATTCTCATAGGCAATCGCTACAATAGCCGCCCTATGTCTACAGATGCACACAAATCAATGAGCCGTACAAGTGATCGACACGGCTACGACGTCATCATTGTTGGCGGCGGTCATGCCGGCACTGAAGCTGCGCTAGCTTCTGCGCGCATGGGTGCGCGTACTTTATTGCTGACACACAATGTCGATACGCTCGGGCAGATGTCCTGTAACCCGGCGATTGGGGGTATTGGTAAAGGACATCTTGTAAAAGAAATTGATGCCATGGGTGGTTTGATGGCAACTGCGGCCGATCATAGCGGTATTCAGTTTCGTACATTAAATTCTCGTAAAGGCGCGGCAGTACGTGCGACGCGCGCGCAGATTGATCGTTCTTTATATAAACAGTTTGTACGGCCTACTCTAGAAAACCAGGAAAACTTGTTTATCTTCCAACAAGCCGTTGATGATTTAATCGTAGAAGGTGAACAGGTCAAAGGCGTCGTCACGCAAATTGGTTTGAAGTTTATGGCGTCCAAGGTTGTGTTAACGGTCGGTACTTTTCTTGGTGGGAAGATTCATATTGGTGATATTAATCATCAAGGTGGTCGGGCAGGTGATCCACCTTCTATTGCACTCGCCGATCGATTACGCGAATTGCCATTTACAGTCGGCCGATTAAAAACCGGCACACCACCACGTATTGACGGCAATACCATTGATTATAGTCAGGTAGGTATCCAGCCCGGTGATGATCCCGTACCCGTGTTCTCATTCATTGGCAATGAAAGTCAACATCCCGAACAAGTGCCCTGTCATATTACGTATACGAATGAACGTACGCATGACATTATTCGCGCAGCATTAGATCGCTCACCGTTATTTACCGGCAAGATAGAAGGAACAGGTCCGCGTTATTGTCCTTCTGTTGAAGATAAGGTGGTACGTTTTGCTGATAAAGAAGCACACCAGATATTTATAGAGCCGGAAGGCTTGACCAGTAATGAAGTTTATCCAAACGGTATTTCAACTTCTCTGCCTTACGATGCGCAAGTCGAGCTAGTCCGGTCGATTAAAGGCTTTGAAAGCGCGCATATCATTCGCCCGGGTTATGCTATTGAGTATGATTTCTTTGATCCAAGAGAATTAACTCCGTGGTTAGAAACCCGTTTTATTAAAGGTTTGTATTTTGCGGGTCAGATTAATGGTACGACCGGCTATGAAGAAGCGGGTGCGCAGGGCTTACTAGCTGGTTTGAATGCAGCATTGGCCGCTCAGGATAAAGAGCCCTGGTATCCACGCCGTGATCAAGCATATTTGGGCGTGTTAGTTGATGATTTGATTACCATGGGTACGACGGAGCCTTATCGTATGTTTACCAGTCGTGCTGAATACCGTTTGATGTTGCGTGAAGATAATGCAGATTTACGTTTAACAGAGCAGGCTCACGAATTAGGTTTGATTGATGAACAACGTTGGCGTTTGTTTAATGAAAAACGCGATGCCGTAGAAAAAGAAACAGCGCGTTTGGACAAAATTTGTGTCGGCTCAAAGCAACTGTCCGCTGCTGATGCAGAGAAAGCATTGGGTCACACAATTAAAGCCGATCAAAGTTTATTACAGCTTTTGAAGCGGCCGGATTTAAGTTATAGCGATATAGCAAAGTTACCGGTGCCAGGTTTTCCTGATATTGATCCTGTTGTTGCTGAGCAGGTTGAAATTCAAACAAAGTATTCCGGCTATATTGTACGTCAGGAAGAAGAAATCGATCGTAACCGCCGGCATGAAGAAACGGCATTACCTGAAAATATCAATTATCAAGATGTGCGTGGTTTATCAAACGAAGTGATTGAGAAGCTATCAAAACACCGCCCGATTAATCTGGGACAAGCAGGTCGTATTCAGGGTATTACGCCCGCTGCAATTTCCTTACTGCGTGTTCACCTAAAGAAAAAGGCGTTATTGCAGCAATCTGCATAACATCTGGCAAAATCCATGCTGGATAAATTAAAAGCAGGGTTGGAAAGTCTGGGACTGGCCTTCGAGGAAAAAGCCTGTGATCAGTATCTAGCTTATATTGATTTATTACATAAGTGGAATAAAACTTATAACCTGACAGCGATAAAAGAACCAGAAAAAATGCTGGAGAGGCATGTGCTGGATTCGCTATCTGTCCAATTCTTTATTAAAGGACAAAACTGCATTGATATTGGCACGGGAGCGGGATTACCCGGCATGATATTGGCGATCGCGCAGCCTGAAAAAAATTGGGTCTTACTTGATAGTAATCAAAAGAAAACGCGGTTTTTAAATCACGTCAAGGCAGATCTTGGCCTTGCTAATGTTGAAATTGTTCATACGCGTGCAGAATCTTATGAACCGGATAAAAAACTCGATACTATTATTTGTCGAGCTTTTGCGCCATTAAGTCGCATTATAGATCAGTGTCAACATCTAATAACTGAACACAATCAACTACTTGCTATGAAAGGAAAGCAGGCGGGAGAAGAAATTAATGCACTTGGCAAGAATCAGTTTCATATTAAATTGCATAATTTAACGCATACAAATGAAGCAAACCTGATTCAGATAAGACATGCAGAATGATATTTTTGCCTTAGGCAGTATGGTAAAGTAGCAGCATAATAATAGTTATAACACGGTAATCTTAAGGACTAATGGCTCGAATAATCGCAATATCTAATCAGAAAGGCGGTGTTGGAAAGACGACAACAGGCGTCAATCTAGCGGCTTCACTGGCGGCAGCTAAACGTCGCGTATTGCTGGTTGATCTCGATCCTCAGGGAAATGCTACGATGGGCAGTGGTATAAACAAGGCCGAATTGGAAAACTCCAGTTATGAATTGCTGATGGATGACAAAACGGCTGACGAAGTGATTGTTGCTTCTCCTGAAGGAGGTTATGACCTTATTCCAACCAATGCGGATCTTACTGGCGCTGAAGTGGCTTTATTAGACGAAATGGCACGTGAAGTGCGATTACGCACTGCGCTTGAACCTGTTGCTGATAATTATGATTTTATCTTTATTGATTGTCCGCCTTCTTTGAATATGTTGACGGTTAATTCTCTGGTCGCGGCAGATTCTGTGATGATTCCGATGCAATGTGAATATTATGCTTTGGAAGGATTGAGCGCCTTGTTAGAAACAATTGAAAAGATACGTAAGTATTTAAATCCGAAACTTGAAATCGAAGGCTTATTACGAACGATGTATGACCCACGTAATAATCTGGCGACGCAGGTGTCTGCACAATTGATGTATCATTTTGGCGAGAAAGTTTATCGCACCATTATTCCTCGTAATGTTCGGCTGGCAGAAGCACCAAGCCATGGTCTGGCAGCGCTGACTTATGATAAAACATCGAGCGGTGCCGTTGCGTATTTGGCGTTGGCGGGTGAAATGTTGCGTCGTGAAGGTATGGCCGCTTAGTTTTACTTTAAATAAGGATTAGAATAATTAAATATGGCAGCTGCAAAAAAACGCGGACTAGGAAAAGGACTTGATGCTTTATTAGGTTCGTCACGCGAAGATAATTCAAAACCGTCCAATGGAGATTCATTACAAACTCTTGATGTCGATCTGATTCAACGTGGGCAATATCAGCCGAGACGAAACTTTGATGAAGAAGCATTAAATGAATTAGCGGATTCTATTCGCGCACAAGGGCTGATTCAGCCGATTGTTGTCCGTCTTCTCTCAGATAAAAAGAGCTATGAAATTGTTGCTGGCGAACGCCGCTGGCGTGCGGCTCAGGTTGCCGGTTTACATGAAATTCCTGTCATTATTAAAGATGTGCCGGACCAGACAGCCATGTGTTTGGCGCTTATTGAAAATATTCAACGACAAGATTTAAATCCTTTAGAGGAAGCGAATGCACTCGAAAGACTCATTAATGAATTCGATATGACGCATGATGAGGCGGCCGAAGCTGTAGGCCGATCACGCTCTGCTGTTTCTAACTTATTAAGGTTATTAGAGCTGGACGATAGTGTAAAAAAAATGGTTGAGGCGTGTAAATTAAATATGGGGCATGCCAGAGCACTATTAAGCTTGCCTAAAGCTGAACAGTTTGAAATAGCGACAAAGGTTGTGGCGCAGGGATTATCGGTTAGAGCAACAGAGAGTCTGGTACAGCAACTAAGTAATAAGAATAAAAAGTCTAAACCGGTCAGGAAATCTAAAGATCCTAACATTAGTAGCTTGGAAAATGATATTTCAGAGCGTTTAGGCGCGCGAGTCTCAATTAATCACCAAGCTAACGGCAAAGGTAAAGTCGAGATTAGTTACAACTCATTAGATGAGCTGGATGGATTATTAAAGCATATTAAATAGCCAGCCCATCAAGTTCTTAAAATTACTTATCGTATTAATTAGATATTTTCTGTAATTTTAAAAAAATTGTGCAGTGCAACGATTGATCATTATCAGGGAGGTCTTTATACTTGCCGTCCTTATTCGGGGGAGAGATATTGAAAAACGGCAATATTTTGCTGGTACTCTCGAATTTTGCCATTAGAATATAGCGCGATTTTTGGGGTTGAGCCTTTGGCGGTTACCGAAGATACAATAATAAAACGCTCAACTGCCTACAAGATGTTGTTTATTGAAGCGGTCATAGTCTTACTATGTGCGTTTCTTTTTTTTGTGTTTGCCAGTCATGAATTTGCATACTCAGTGATTTTGGGTGGTGTGGCGTTTATATTTCCAAACGCGATATTTGCATGGTTTTCATTACGGACACCGACAGCAGATTCAAGTGGTAATAAAACCTTAGCCTGGTTTTTTGTGGGTGAGGCGATAAAGATTGTTTCAACAATAATAGTCTTTGCGGCCGCAATTATTATGGTTGCAGGGATAAATATTGGATTAATGTTTGTCAGTTATGGTCTGGTTTTACTTATAAACCTGACTGGATTGGCAGTTTTAATGAATAAATAAATATTGAGATTAAACATAAGAAATGGCTAGCGGAACAGAACTGACTTCTAATTCATACCTCCAGCATCATTTACAGAATCTGGTTTTAGGCAAACTACCTGAAGGCTATGAAAGAGCTGGTGGCGAAGTATTAGAAGAAGCGACATGGACATTGGCTCATAGTCCACAAGAGGCAATGGATATGGGTTTCTGGTCTCTCAACGTCGATAGTATGGGGTGGTCTATATTCCTTGGTATGCTTTTTTGCTTCTTATTCTATCGAGTAGCCAAGAAAGCTGATAGTGGTGCCCCTTCCGGTTTTGTCAATCTTATAGAGATGATTGTCGACTTCGTTAATAAAAATGTTAACGATATTATGTCTGTTAAGAATCCTTTAATTGGTCCTTTGGCATTAACAATTTTTGTCTGGATTACGTTAATGAATACAATGGATCTTGTGCCTGTTGATTTGTTACCTTTAATGGCGCAGTTCCTGGCAGGTGATTCTCACCTTTATTTCAAAGTCGTACCGACGACCGATCCTAATATTACCTTCGGAATGTCTATTGGCGTCTTTATACTTATTATCTATTACAGTCTTAAAATGAAGGGTTTTGGTGGCTTTATAGCGGAGTTAACCTTACAGCCCTTTTCATCAAAAAACCTAGCTGTTCAAATTATCTTGATTCCGGCTAATTTTTTATTGGAATTTATAGCTTTATTAGCGAAGCCTGTTTCACTCGCTCTTCGTTTATTCGGTAACCTTTATGCGGGCGAACTGATTTTCTTATTAATTGCTACCTTGTTAGGTGCTTCATTACCATTTTTTATTGGTACATTCTTAGGTGGCGCACTACAGTTTATTTGGGAAGTTTTCCACATATTAATAGTATTGTTACAAGCGTTTGTTTTCATGATGTTAACCATTGTTTACTTGGCAATGGCACATGAGCATCATTAATTTTTAATTTTAAGTTAAGTAAATAAAATCCTTTGGAGGAGTAAAGATGGAAACTATTTTGGCATTTACATCATTGGGTGTCTTAATCGTTCTTGGTATGGGCGCATTCGGTACAGCAATTGGCTTTGGTCTATTGGGCGGTAAATTCTTGGAAGGCGCGGCGCGTCAACCTGAATTAGCTCCAATGCTTCAAGGTAAGATGTTTCTCGTTGCTGGTCTTGTTGACGCTGTAACTATGATCGGTATCGGTATTGGCATGTGGTTCACCCTTGCTAGTCCTTTTGTTGCTACGCTTAACGCGGGCTAGTTCGATTAATTGGCTTTAATATAGTCATCCAGATAAATAGGTGATTTAAGTGAATTTTAATGCAACCTTAATAGGTCAGCTTGTCACATTTGCTATCTTTGTTTGGTTCACAATGAAGTTTGTTTGGCCAATGTTGCTAAAACAAATGGAAGAACGTGAATCTCGCATAGCTGAAGGTCTTGCTGCTGCAGAACAAGGTCAAAAAGAC
Source organism: Pseudomonadota bacterium (assembly GCA_038142205.1). Taxonomy (GTDB): domain Bacteria; phylum Pseudomonadota; class Gammaproteobacteria; order Eutrophobiales; family Eutrophobiaceae; genus UBA7359. The sequence goes on from JAYQJO010000001.1 coordinate 2,633,312, forward strand.
TTTGCTGAAGCACAGGAAAAATCTTCTGCTGAGATAGAGAAAGGTAAAGAGCAGGCGGCCAGTATTATCGCAACAGCACAAAAGCGTCATGACGAAATCGTTGAAGAAGCAAAAGATGATGCGAAAGCAGAAGCAGATCGCATCAAAGAAAGTGCTTTAAGCGAAATCGAGCAGGAAAAAGAAAAAGCCAGACAGGAACTGAGAGATCAAGTTGCTACTTTGGCGATAGCAGGTGCTGAACAAATCTTGATGCGAGAAGTTGACCAGGCTGCTCATAACGAAGTTTTATCTAAAGTTAGCCAGCAGTTATAAGTACAGGATATTCAATAGATGTTAGAAAAAGCAACCATAGCCAGACCTTACGCGAACGCAGCCTTCGAGCAAGCAGTTGAAGAAGGAAAGCTCGCAGAGTGGTCCGAAATGTTAAATCTGCTTAGTGTGATTATTACAGATAAAAACATGTCGAGTGTTATTAATAATCCAAAGCTTAGCAGTGACGACCTATATCAGTTTATAGCTGATGTAGCTGGCGATAAGTTTAGTCAATCGGGTAAAAACTTTATGCGATTGTTGATTGATGCTGAACGTATTGGTCTTGCTAATGAAGTGTTCAATATTTTCGAACTTAAGAAAGCTGCTGCAGAAGGTATTAGTGAAGTCGATGTGATTTCGGCTTACCCATTGGATGATGCTCAAGTGAAGTCAATCTCTGAATCAATTTCAAAACGACTCGGTAAGAAAATCGACGTTAATACGGAAGAAGATAAAGAGTTGATTGGTGGAGTAATCATTCGAGCAGGCGATTCTGTGATCGACGCATCTCTTCGAGGTCGTTTGAAAGAATTAAATAGTGTATTTGCGCAATAGTTATTAAATAGAGGAAAGACATATGTCTATCAGTGCAACTGAAATAAGTGATCTGATCAAAAAGAAGATTAATGAACTGGATCTTGATACCGAAGCACGTACCGAAGGTACGGTTGTAAGTCTTGCTGACGGTGTTGCCAGAATTCACGGCTTAAGTGATGTAATGCAGGGGGAAATGATTGAGTTTCCTGGCAATACATACGGTTTAGCACTTAACCTGGAACGTGATTCTGTTGGTGCAGTAATATTAGGTAGTTACGAAAATATTTCTGAAGGTGATGTTGTCAAGTGTACCAAGCGTATTCTTGAAGTACCTGTTGGTGAAGCCTTATTAGGTCGCGTTGTTGACGCGCTAGGTAATCCAATTGATGGTAAGGGCGACATTAATACAACAGAAACATCGCCAATTGAAAAGATTGCTCCTGGCGTAATCGCAAGAAAGTCTGTCGACCAGCCTGTACAAACAGGACTGAAATCTATTGATTCGATGGTGCCAGTTGGTCGTGGTCAGCGTGAATTAATTATTGGTGACCGCCAAACAGGTAAAACTGCAGTAGCAATTGATGCGATTATTAATCAAAAAGGTACAGGCGTTAAATGTATCTACGTTGCGATTGGTCAAAAAGCCTCTTCCATTAACGTTGTAATTCGTAAACTGGAAGAACACGGTGCATTGGATCACACCATTATTGTTGCAGCAACAGCTTCTGAATCAGCGGCAATGCAATATGCTGCACCTTATTCTGGTTGTTCAATGGGTGAATATTTCCGTGATAAAGGCGAGGACGCACTTATTATTTATGATGATTTAACCAAGCAAGCCTGGGCTTATCGTCAAATGTCACTCTTGTTAAAGCGACCTCCTGGTCGTGAAGCGTATCCTGGTGATGTTTTCTATCTCCATTCCCGTTTATTAGAGCGTGCTTCACGTATTAATGCGGACTATGTTGAGAAACTAACCGACGGTAAAGTAAAAGGTAAAACAGGTTCTTTAACCGCATTACCTATTATTGAAACGCAAGCTGGCGACGTATCTGCATTCGTACCAACCAACGTAATTTCTATTACTGATGGACAGATATTCTTGGAATCAGATTTGTTTAACTCTGGTTTCCGTCCTGCTATTAACGCGGGTTTGTCAGTCTCTCGTGTGGGTGGTTCGGCACAAACCAAAATTATTAAAAAACTTGGCGGTGGTATTCGTCTAGCACTTGCGCAATATCGTGAGTTAGCAGCATTTGCACAGTTCGCATCTGATCTTGATGAAGCGACTCGTAATCAGCTTGAACGCGGTCAACGTGTTATGGAGTTGATGAAGCAGAAACAATATTCTCCACTGAATGTTGCTGAAATGGGCGTTAGTCTATTTGCTGTTGAAAATGATTTTATGGATGACGTTGAGCTTGAGAAAATCGGTGCATTCGAAGAAGCATTACATGATTACATGAAGAGTGAACAGTCTGAATTGATGGATAAGATTGGTTCTGAAGGTAATTATAATGATGAGATTGAAAGTGGCTTAAAAGAAGCTATCGCTAAATTCAAAGAAAACGGTACCTGGTAAATGGCTGGCGGAAAAGAAATACGAACTAAGATTGCGAGTGTTAAAAACACTCAGAAGATCACCAAAGCTATGGAGATGGTGGCTGCCAGTAAAATGCGTAAAGCACAAGATCGCATGAATGCAGCTCGACCTTATGCTGAAAGAATTCGTAATGTTATTTCCCATTTAGCCCATGCTAACCCTGAATACAAGCATCCTTACCTTGTTGCGCGTGATGAAGTAAAACGCGTTGGCGTAATTGTCGTTTCTACTGACCGTGGTTTGTGTGGTGGTTTAAATGCAAACATGTTTCGTATGTTAATGAAACAATTCGGCACATGGGAAGGTGAAGGTAAAGAAGTTGAATTATGTGTTATTGGCAGCAAAGGCGCAGGTTTTTTGGTTCAATTGGTGCCAATATTACCGGTCAGGTAACACATATTGGTGATGAGCCTAGTCTCGATGACTTAATTGGTGCAGTGATGATCATGCTGAGCAATTTTAAAGAAGGCAGCATTGATGAGTTACACCTTGTGTCAAATCAATTTGTAAACTCGATTGTACAAAAGCCACGTTTAGAGCAATTGATTCCAGGTAAGCCAATCGAGAGTGACGATTATGGTCATCATTGGGATTATTTATATGAGCCTGATGCAGAAGAAGTATTAGACCAGCTTCTAACCCGATATATTGAATCACAAGTCTACTCAGGTGTTATTGAAAATATTGCCTGTGAAATGTCAGCACGAATGGTAGCTATGAAGAGTGCTTCTGATAATGCAGGTGATTTGATTGATGAATTGCAACTGATCTATAACAAAGCAAGACAAGCGGCGATTACTCAGGAACTTTCTGAAATTGTTGCCGGTGCTGCTGCGGTATAGAAATATAGAATTTTTAATTAATATATATTTAGAGTAAATACACGAGGAACGAAAACGATGAGTTCTGGAAAGATCGTACAAATTATTGGTGCTGTTATTGACGTTGAATTTTCCAGCGATGCAATACCAAAGGTTTATGATGCATTAATTGTAGAAGGCGAAGGCATAGCAACGACCTTGGAAGTTCAACAACAGTTGGGCGATGGAATCGTCAGAACGATTGCTCTGGGTTCGACAGATGGTTTGCAACGTGGTTTGACGGTAAATAATACTGGTGAAGCTATCTCTATTCCTGTCGGCACAAAAACTCTGGGCCGTATTATGAATGTATTAGGCGAGCCTATTGATGAGGTTGGACCGATTGAATCCGATGATCATTGGGTTATTCACCGTGATGCGCCAAAATTTACAGAATTAAGTCCATCAACGGAGTTGTTAGAAACAGGCGTTAAAGTTATCGACTTGATTATCCCTTTTGCTAAGGGTGGTAAAGTTGGACTGTTTGGTGGTGCTGGTGTAGGCAAGACCGTTAACATGATGGAATTGATTAACAATATTGCGACAAAACACTCAGGTCTTTCAGTATTCGCCGGTGTTGGTGAGCGTACTCGTGAAGGTAATGATTTCTACTATGAAATGCAGGAATCAGGTGTTGTCGATGTTGATAATTTCGAAAACTCAAAAGTATCGATGGTTTACGGTCAAATGAATGAGCCACCTGGTAACAGACTACGTGTTGCGTTAACGGGTTTAACACTGGCTGAAAAATTCCGTGAAGAAGGACGTGATGTATTATTGTTCGTTGATAACATTTATCGTTTTACGCTGGCGGGTGTGGAATGTTCTGCATTATTAGGTCGTATGCCTTCTGCAGTGGGTTATCAGCCTACACTTGCTGAAGAAATGGGTAAGCTTCAAGAGCGTATTACATCAACCAAGACCGGTTCGATCACATCGATTCAGGCGGTATACGTTCCTGCGGATGATTTAACTGACCCATCTCCTGCAACAACATTCGCGCATTTGGATTCTACCGTTGTATTGTCAAGACAGATTGCTGAGCTTGGTTTATACCCTGCAATTGACCCGCTTGATTCAACTAGTCGTCAGCTTGACCCATTGGTTGTTGGTCAAGAACATTATGATGTTGCTCGTGGTGTTCAAAACACATTACAGCGTTATAAAGAATTACGTGACATTATTGCGATTCTGGGGATGGACGAATTGTCTGAAGAAGACAAATTGGCTGTTGCCCGTGCTCGTAAGATTCAACGTTTCTTAACTCAACCTTACTTCGTCGCAAAAGTATTTACCGGCCAAGATGGTGAATATGTTTCATTGAAAGACACCTTACGTGGTTTCAGAGGGATTATTGATGGTGAGTATGATGATCTTCCTGAACAGGCTTTCTATAATGTAGGCACCATTGAACAAGCGATTGAAAAAGCGAAAACCTTATAAGGTAAGTAGATTGTTATGACAGATACAATTCAAGTCGATATCGTTAGTGCTGAGCACGAAATATTTTCTGGTGAAGCAGAAATGGTATTCGCTCCAGCTGAGTTGGGTGAAGTCGGTATTGCACCGGGACATGCTCCACTGGTAACGAAAATGGGGCCTGGCGAAGTCCGTGTTAAAGACACTGAAGGAAATGAATCTGCATTCTATGTTTCTGGTGGAATGTTGGAGGTTCAGCCAAAAGTGGTCACCGTTCTTTCTGATACTGCCCAGCGAGCTGAAGATTTGGACGAAGCTGCAATTCTGAAAGCGAAGGAAGAAGCAGAAAATGCCTTCCACGATAAATCTGATACTATCGATTATGCAAAAGCGAGAACGGCACTAGCAGAAACAGCCGCTCAGCTACAAACCCTGCAACGCTTGAGAAAACGCGCTGGTCGTTAATTTTATATCTAATCGCATCCCGAAATATACCGGGATGCGATTTTCTTAAAATCAATCCTTTCTTTTTAAACTGTTAAACCTAGCTTATGTTGCTACCTTTAATCGTTTAAACTATTACCATGAGTCTTAGTATTATAATTCTCGCTGCCGGACAGGGCACGCGAATGCATTCTGATAAACCGAAAGTGTTACATACTTTGGCGGGTCGGCCATTATTAACTCACGTCTACAATACGGCAGTTAGCCTTGACTCTTCAAAAATCAATATTGTTTATGGTCATGGTGGTGAGCAGGTTACAGAAACATGTCATGAATTCAATGCATCATGGATTAAACAAGAACAACAACTTGGCACGGGACACGCGGTACAACAGGCTTTACCTAATATAGCCGACGAGGATGACATATTAATTCTTTATGGTGATGTGCCATTAATCAGCAAAGCAACTTTAAATAATTTAATTGAAGCTGCTAATGATACGGGTTTCTCTTTATTAACCGCTCAATTTGATAATCCTGTTGGATACGGAAGAATTATTCGCGATGATGATGATGATGTAATTGCCATCGTTGAAGAAAAAGATGCAAGTGCTAAACAAAAGCTGGTAAATGAAATAAATACTGGTTTTATGGTTGTTAAAGCTGCGTTACTTAAGAAATGGGTTAATTCATTAAAAAACGAAAATGCACAGCAGGAATATTACCTTACTGATATTGTAGAGCTTGCTGTAAACGATAGTATTAAAGTTGTTCCTGTTTCTGTTGGCTCTGTTGTAGAGGTTCAAGGTATCAATACACGCGCGCAGCTTGCTACAGTAGAACGCCATTACCAATTAAAACAGGCAGAGTACTTCATGGATAAAGGTGTCGGTCTTATTGACCCGGCTAGGTTTGATTTACGAGGTGATCTAGAAGTAGGACGCGATAATGAAATTGATATTAATGTCGTCATTGAAGGTAATGTAAAGCTTGGTAATAACGTAATAATAGGTGCTAACTGTTATTTAAAAGATGCTGTTATTGCCGACAATGTTCATATCTTGCCCAATACAATGATAGATAACGCAAGCATAGGTAATAATTGTCGTATTGGTCCATTTGCACGAATTCGTCCCGATACAACGCTGGCTGATGATGTCCATATTGGTAATTTTGTTGAATTGAAAAAAACGGAAGTTGGTAAAGGCAGTAAAGCTAATCACTTAACCTATCTCGGCGACTCAGTTATTGGCACTGAAACAAATATTGGTGCTGGAGTTATTACTTGTAATTACGATGGTGCTAATAAATTTAAAACTATTATTGGTGATGATGTTTTTGTTGGTTCTGATGTGCAACTTATAGCGCCGGTTAAAATTGATAATGGTGCGACTATTGCTGCTGGTACAACAATTAGTAAAGATGTTGCTGAAGATGAATTAGCGATTAGCAGGGTTAATCAGAAAAAAATAGCTAATTGGAAAAGGCCTTATAAAAAATAATCATTACTGATGAATAATATCTTTTCGCATTGGCGCAAGTAGTGCTAGTAATTTGTAGCGGGTAGAATGTGGAATTTCCGCATATTCCAGTGCATCAATAAAAATTTCTACGAAAATATCAAACTCCGCTTTTGTAATTTCTAAACCTGAGTGAGCAGATACCATATCAAGTCCCTCATAGTTGCAAGGGCCGCCACTTAGGTTACACATATGATCTTCAAGTTGTTCAATTAAATATTCATCATTTACATCTTCAAATAGAAATGCAAGACGTTCATCTGAGTGATAGAGCTCAATTGCTTTTGTTACAAATTTTGTTATACCTTCTGCTTTACCTAGTTCTTGATATAAAGTGTCAGCCTGAAGCGAGACTGGTGCTAATATAAGTAAAGCTAAAATAGAAATTATTTTAAATAGTTTATACATCATGTTTAAAATGTGCCTTCTAAACTAATGTAAAAACCATTTTGATCTGTCTTATTTGCAATGTCACCGAGTTCAGCCCATGCACCTGTAATACTCAAATGTTTATTAGGAAACCAGGCGATAAAATAATCCATCCAGTCATCTTCGTTAGCAAAACTTAAATTATTTGGTTTCTGTCTGTAGTCCATTCCAAAAACCAGATTTCGTCTTAACAATACACCTAAACTACCTTCAAACATTATTTTCTTGTCACTATTTAAATCTCCCCCAAAACCTAATAAACCTAATTGATTGGCTCTGGTTGATCTCAACGTTGCATTAAAAAGAAGCGGATAACCGTATATTCCTGACAACCATAACTTTGTTGCCGAAATATAAAAATCTACGCCATCATTATCTAATGCACCAGCAATGGCGGGAACATCAAAATCTGTATTTTTTTTGTATTGAATACCGACACTGACTTGTGGAAGTTTCGTATAAATAGGATCACCAAAAAGGCGGACTTTTACTCCGGCTATGGTTTGCTTAACTTCGTTATCGGGTAAACCTAATGGTTGCGCAATAGCATCGATTCCAAGAATCTGCGTAGCGATAGAGACTTCCACGCGGTTATTGACAGCTACGCTGGCGCCTATGACAGAAAGATCATAATTGCTTGTGTTCACATGCGTCGCAAATATTTCACCACCCCATTCACCTTCCTGGCCATAACCGGATAATACTGCCCATGGGACAATACCGCTCCCAGCTGAGCCTTCAACCTGAGTTACACCGCCGGTGGCCAAAATACGGCTGCCAACATCATAAGCGAAACTGCTTACAGCCATTATATTAAGTAGGCTAAAGGTGATCGCTACTGATATTAATCTCATCATTTTACTGTGTAATTGATAGAATTTAATTATATTTAATGTTAATTATTATAATATATTATTATTCTATTGATATTTATCATATTTTTTTAAAAAATTAAACAAAAATCGGTTATTATTTAAAAATGTGTGATTTATATTAAATTGTTATTTTCTAGGAAACGAGTGGCTATAGCTCTTTTAAATAGCATTTGTAAGAAGGTGCGCTGCTAATTAGGGCAGATTTGAAACTATGATGGCACAACATACTCGAAATTAATGTTGTAAAAATGCATATACACGAGCCATAAAAATAAATTTTAGGGAAATTTATCGATGTTTAGATCATTGCAATTCATTCTATTTGTTTTTATACAATATTTATCATTATCCGTTTTTGCTGTTGATTTTAGCGGTGTCATTGAATTAACAGAAAAAGGAAAACCCGCAGATAAAGGAGAGTACCAAGATACAGTAATTTATTTTGTTCCGAATGAACCAGTGGCAAAAGGTTCTATGCTCACAGAAACAAAAGAAATGAAAATGGAGAAAAAAAATTTTTCACCACGTGTCTTACCTGTAACGACAGGATCAACGGTTAATTTTCCTAACTTAGATCCCATTTTACATAATGCATTTTCGACTTCTACTAATAATAATTTTGATCTTGGTCTGTATAGCGGTGGTGAAAAAGATGCTCATGTGTTTGATAAGCCAGGTTTAGTTCGTGTTTATTGTAATGTTCATCATGCCATGGTGGGTTATATACTGGTATTCGATAATGCTTTTTTTACAAAAATAGAAGATAACGGAAATTTTAAACTGGCAGGTTTACCAGAAACATCGGGCAAATTATTTATATGGCACCCCAGAGCAAAAGTTATTAAAAAAGAAGTTAATACCAGTTCTTTGCAAACAGGTGAAACTTTCAAATTGAATCTATCGAAAAGACGTATACCTAAGCATAAAAATAAATTAGGTGAATCTTATCGTAAGCTACGCAAAAGGAATTATTAAATGATGAATCTAAGCCTTACACATCGAATATTTTTTGTTTTTAGTGGCTTATTAATACTCATTCTAGGCTTAGCGGCCGGTATTACCTATTACCGAGGTTCTGATATTGCAGAACGTGCTGTAATTTCCTCTTTGGAAAAAATACGTGTTGTTCAAGAAGGTTTTGAATCAAGACGATTTCAACAACTCGAACTTATCTCAGAAATTTTTGCATCAGATCCCTATTTTTCAAGTTATGTCGCAGAAGCATCCGGAAATAATTTAGGCCTGGGCGGAGAGGTTGATACACAATCAATTGTTGATCTGTTGATTGAACGACAACAGGATTTAGGTTTTGACTTTGCCATGGTTCTTAATGGAGATGGAGAAGTAATCGCGCATACCGATGATGAATCGATGATTGGCTCAGATATGACTGAAGATACATTAGTAGGAGCTGTTATTGAATCTCTTGAATCTTCCGCCGGATACTGGTTTCGTGAAAATAATATATTTCAAATTGCCGTTGTCCCACTAGCAGATCAACAAGATCTGGTTGGTTTCTTATTAACAGGACTTGTTGTTAATAATACTTATGTAAATGACATTAAAAATATAAGTGATTCGGAGCTGGTTTTCCTGACTAATATTAATGATCAAATTAATGTCATAGTAAGCACACTTGATCGTGATGAATTGGAACTATTGACAGCCGATAATCAAATTATTAAATCTGCTATTAATAAAGATCCCGTTGAGATTGAATTAAAAAAAGGTACTTGGTTAGCAAAAGTTGATAATACCAGTGTATCTGATAGCAAGGGTATCACCATTGCATTAACCTCATTGGATAAAGCAGCAGCAGACTTTCGTGCAATAGAAAATGTATTACTTATTGTTACGATTGTTAGCATCTTGCTGGCACTACCCATCTCGTTACTCATAACAAAAGGTGTCACAGCACCGATTAAGCGTCTGGCAAAAGCGGCTCATGCTGCAGCTCGTGGTGATTATCAACAGCGTTTTGAAAGTAAGGGAAACGATGAAATCGCACAACTGACAGCATCATTCGATACGTTATTAAGTGATTTACGTGAAAAAAATGACATGGAAGGGTATATGTCAGACTTGGCGAAGTATTTACCTGAATCAATAGAAAGTCTTGGTGCCGGTGCTGCATCAAAAACGATTATGGATTTGCAGTCTACAAGTGAAGGTGTATACAGTTTGCTTGGTATAGATTTAAGACGTTATGCCAAACAAGCAGATAACATGACGCCGGATGAAGTATTTAATATCTTAAATGCTAGCTTAAAGAATATTGATTCACTCGCAAAAGCTTTTGCCGGAAATATGCTTGGCATTATTGGTCACCGCATCCTAATTGTATTCAGTGGGCATGAAAGTCATAAGCGCGCATTAGCAGTAGCCGGTAATGTACTAACGTCGTTAATGTCTCAAGGTGAGGGTATCGCCGCTGCAATAGTTCGAGACAAAGCCGTATTAGGCCTAGCTTCATTTGGTGATAAAAGTTTGACAAATTGTCTTGGTTCAAGTGTTTACCAGGTTGATCGATTATTACAGGAAGCGGTTGCCGGCCATATTTTCATTGGTCCAAAAATTCATGAGGAAATAAAAAAAGAGCTTCCTGATTTTAAACCGCTTGTTGCACAAGGTGTCGTTTCAAAGAAAAAATACTATGCATTAAATGCAAGCGCAGCCAACATTTTTAATATCGAAGCAGAAGACGACACACTTCAAGGAACGGATGTCACGCAAGAGGGAGGCAGTATTCCAAAAACATTGCATGTCGTGCCGGGTATGTCATTGGGTGGACGCTATGAAATTATTTCAGAGCTTGGTGCTGGTGGCATGGGTATTGTTTATAAGGCGCATGATCATGAACTGGATGATCTTGTCGCGTTAAAAATGATAAAAGTGACCGGTACTGATGGTAGTCAGCAATTACTTGAAGCAATGAAGAGTGAAATACGTCTGGCGCGTAAGATTACTCATTCAGCAGTATTACGTACTTATGATTATGGTGAGCTGGAAGGATTCCCTTATATCTCGATGGAATATGTGCGTGGATTAACTCTGAAATATTTAATTAACCAAAGTGAACGCATTCCTTATTCTGCCGGTTTGCGTATTGCCAAACAGCTTGCTGCTGGGCTACAAGCCGCACATACCGAAGGAATATTGCATAGAGATATTAAACCGGAAAATATTATTCTTGAGCAAAATGGTAATGCCAAGTTAATGGATTTTGGTATTGCCAGACATGTAAGTGGTCCAGGTCTAGGTGATTTGGAAGGAACTGTTATGGGCACGCCGCGTTATGCCGCGCCGGAACAACTACGTGGAGAAACAGTTGATGAACGTGCCGATATATATTCATCCGGTATTCTGATGTATCAAATGTACACTCGACAATTTCCTCATGGCGGTAGAAACCTGGATGAATTAATTCAGAACAAACTGACAAAAGAAGCGCTGCCGCCTTCGCATTACTGGAAGTCAATTCCTACTGAATTGGAAGAACTTATTATGAGTTGTATTACACTAAACGCAGCAGATCGTTTGAAGAGCGCCGAAATATTGATTGAAAAGCTAGAAATGTTAAGAGCGTAGAAAATTATTGTAAGCGGATAATATAGCAATGAAATTAAAGGACACGGTTATAACTTTATCGTTGTTATGCACGGTTACAATTGTTAATGCCGATGCCATACTGGAAGATGAGTTATTAGGAATAGAAGAAACATTTAGCGCGATTGAAGTCTATGGTGATGTACAAATGCGAGCTGATACCGTGCGTGATTTACCAAGGCCTGTTGAATCCAGTTTTGAACGCGCGATGGCAAGGGCGAGAGTGGGTGTCATTTGGGAAGCGAATGAATTCATTGAAATGGGTGCGGCACTAAAGGTAAATTGGAGTACGCAGTCAAATTCCGAGACGCGTTTCAATCTTGATAATGAAATGGCAGATGATGTGCCGATTGATGAATTATTTATACGCTTAAATATTAATGAGGAAACATCATTATTAGTCGGGCAAACCGAATTCCCGTTAAGTCTTTCCTCGATGGTTTGGGATAATGATTTGCGACCACAAGGTGTATCTGCTCAATACAGAAAACAAATTGGCGACTTTAGTGCGGTTGAATTGATCGGTGGCGCTTTTCTCGGTAATCATTTATTTGGTGATAGCTCGCGTATTAATGCGGCACAAGCTGCTGTACGCTTTGGAGAAGGAAAAAAATAGCTATGATGCTGCTATTTCTTATCTTGATTTTAATAATTTGAATGATCTGGCTAGGAATAATTTACGTAGAACAAATTCTGGCACAGCTACTAGATTTGCCGAGGACTTTGAAATTGTTGACGTGCAATTGGGAGTGAATATCCGCTGGCAGAGGTTCCCAATCAGAGCGCGACTAGATTTACTAAAAAATGTAGCGGCAAGCGATAAAGCTTATGGAGGGCGTGTTGACCTTACTCTGGGTAACAGTATTCGCCAACAAGGTATTGAAGTTGGTTTTGCTATACAACGCATACAACAGGACGCAGTCGTAGCAGCGTTTAATGATGATGATTGGTGGTTTGCTACTAATATGCGTGGTTTTACCAATTGGGTCGCTTATGGATTTAATGAATCATTACGAGGCAGGTTTGCATTATTTCATGAGCGTCTTGATTCAAGGCCCGACAATAACAATCGCGCCCTAATTGATTTACAATACTTTTTTTAAAATAGACGTTTTCTCAATATATCGATAGGCTGTCTAGAAACGCTCAGTTGTCTATCAGTAAACATTGGTTTCAATATGAAAGTAGGTTTTTATCAGTTCCGACCTCTATTTGGTAAAGTAGAACAGAATTGTCAAAAGATAATAAATGCATTGGATAATGTTAATGCTGATTTAATTGTATTACCTGAATTGGCATTATCCGGTTATTACTTTAAGGATAAAGATGAAAGCTTAAAGTATGCTGAAGATCCTGCGCACAGTACAATGCTTGAATCCTTAATTAAGCTGGCTAAAAAAAATAATTATCATCTTGTTGTTGGTTTTGCTGAAAAAAACAATGAAAAATGTTTTAACAGTGCTGCATTAATCGGTCCTGATGGCATTGAGCATATATACCGTAAAGTTCATTTATTTAATGAAGAAAAGTTTTTCTTTGATGCCGGTGATACCCCATTTATTGTTAATAACGTAAACGGTGTGAAGATAGGTATCATGATTTGTTTTGACTGGGTATTTCCTGAAGTGATACGAACGCTTGCTATACAAGGTGCACAGCTTATATGTCAGCCTTCGAATCTTGTTTTAACTTTTTGTCAGCAAACCATGTTAGCAAGGTGTATTGAAAATAAGGTCTTCGCCATAACGGCAAACCGATATGGCGAAGAAAAGCGATCGCAGGGTAATTTGAAGTTTACTGGTAAAAGTCAGATCGTTGCTCCGGGAGGCGAGTTATTACATAGGGCAGCATCACAACGTGAAGCTCTATTTATCACTGATATCAATCCAGAGGATGCCAATAATAAAATGATCACTGAACATAATCATTTATTTGATGATCGTCGTCCTGAATTTTATTCATAATTTAAAAGTAAAAGGTGCCTTATGAGTTTTGCTACTGCAGATTTATATGATGAACATGAAGAAAACGTGCAAGTTGCAACACCGATGTTCAATGATTATGGAGGTAAAAAAATTTTCCGGTCCTGCATCAACTGTAAAAGTTTTTGAAGATAACTCTTTGGTTAGAGCAACATTAGAAGAGCCAGGAGAAGGTCGTGTCCTTGTTGTCGATGGGGAAGGTTCGCTTCGTTGTGCTCTGGTTGGTGATATGTTGGCGATTCTTGCAAAAGATAATGGTTGGCAAGGTATTGTTGTATTTGGCTGTATCCGTGATTCATCTGTAATTGCTGATATAGATATTGGTGTAAAAGCATTGAATACTAATCCGCGCAAGAGTGTAAAAAAGGTGTGGGTGAACGAGATGTCAGGCTTGTTTTCGCTGACGTAACCATTAATCCGGGTGATTATATTTATGCTGATGAAGACGGTGTGGTTATTAGTAACAGTAAATTAGATTAATAAATAATGATTTTATACTGATTAATGTTTAACTCGCTTAGGCGGGTTTTTCTTTATAGGGATAAAAATTATGAAAATTAAAAAAATCTTTTTTCTATTTACCTGTTTTTTTATATTTAGCTCGACAACAAAAGCTAATGAAAGTAATTGGTCAGAACTTATTCCTATAATTGAGTTAGAACAAAGTGCTGTATCTGGGGTATGGACTAAAGGAGATTCGAATTTAGAAGTTGCAGCATCTGAAAACGCACGATTAACTTTGCTTGCAAATAAAAGTACGAATTATGACTTAAGAGTTAGCTTTACTCGAAAATCTGGTCAGCATTCAATAGCTTTACTTTTTAATAGTCTTTCCGGGCAGGCAAGCTTTGAAGTTGATGCATGGGGACAGCATCTTGCCGGATTACAAATGGTAAATGGCCAAACCATTAAAGATAACGAAACACGTGTTAATAATATAAGACTTGAGAATGGCAAACGAAATATGCTTGAACTTAAGGTTAGAGATAAGCACATTACGGGTATCCTTAATGGAGAAATAATAGTTAAACAAGATATTCAGAATAAAAAACTCTCTATGTTAGATCTATGGAGCTTACCTGAAAATAATATGATAGGTATTGGTTCCTATCAAAGTAATACTATTTTCCATTCGATACAGATTAGGGAAAATAATGACTCTGAAGATTTAGAGAAAAAACACTTCTCCGGGCTAAAGAAAAAACTGAGAGAGTTGAGCTACCTTCTCTTGATCATTTTTCAGATGAGTTTGATAAAACTGAAAGTTTAAAAGACTGGCGGCGTGTTTATCAGACAGAGGGTAGTAATGCTGATCAATTAAAGACGATTAAGATTGATAACGGCGTGCTAAATTTAGTTCCTCATACCAGTAGCTGGTATAACGATTACCGAGGTGTACTTGTTTATAAACCAATCAAGGGTGACTTTATTGTTTCGGCCAAAGTAAAAGCGACATCATTAAAAGGTAGTTCAGCACCAAATAAACTTTATTCACTAGCAGGAATTATGGTTAGAACGCCAAAAGATATAACACCAAAAATATGGCGACCGGGACAAGAGAATTATATCTTCCTTTCAATTGGGACAGCTAATAAACCTGGAGAGAAGCAATTTGAAGTTAAAACAACAATTAATAGTAATTCTAATTTAGAAATTAGTTCTGCGAATTCAAGTGAAGCTGAAATTAAGATCCTTAGGATAGGTGCGAGCTTTATTTTATTAAAGAAAGATGCTGATAGCTGGAATGTACATAAACGCTATTATCGACCAGATATGCCCAAAACATTACAGGTTGGTATGACGGTTTATACAGATTGGTCAAATGTCGAAAAAATAAACCCTAAAAAGCATAATCAAGTTGTGATTCGTGATGGTGCACCAGATCTTAATGCTGAGTTCGATTATTTTAGATTTAAAAGACCTGATATATCTAAAAAATATCAGAATGCTAATTTTATGAGTTCAGCTGAAATAACAGATAGGATGATTTTGGATTTAACCAAATAACAATATCTTAAAAGATACAATGTTTTGTATAGTCTGCTGCTTCATTTACTGTCCAGTCGCCTTTTGGTTTTTCTTTCAGTTGCGCACACCATTTTTCACTGCCGATTTCCGGTGAGCAAGCAGATAGTGCTGTTAAAGATAATATAAATAGTGTTGTTTGAATAAGTTTGTGCATTTCAACCTCCTGATACATTATAAATTGGAAAATACTTTTTCTGCTGCGTTTATTGTTGTTTCTATATCCTGTTCGCTGTGTGCGCTTGAAACAAAGCCTGCTTCAAATGATGATGGAGCTAAGTAAACACCTTCAGCAAGCATACCGTGAAAAAAGGTATTGAATTGTTTCTGCTTGCACTTCATTACTTTATCGAAAGAGTCTATGTTTTCGTCATCGGAAAAGAAAAATCCAAACATGCCGCCAATTTGATTCGTAGTAAAAGCAATGCCTGCCTGTTTTGCTTTTTCAGTTAAGCCATTAACAAGCAGCTTCGTTTTATTATTCAGTGTATTAAAAAAGTTTTTTGTAGATATTAACTCGAGCGTTTTTAAACCAGCCGCCATAGCAACGGGGTTGCCGGAGAGAGTGCCTGCCTGATAGACCGGGCCGTCAGGTGAAATATGATCCATGATTTCTTTTTTCCCGCCAAAAGCACCGACAGGCATTCCGCCACCGATCACTTTACCCAGTATCGTCAAATCAGGAGTTATATTATAGAGTGATTGTGCTCCGCCTAAGGCAACACGAAACCCAGTCATGACTTCATCGAAGATAAGGACAGAGCCGTGTTCAGTACAGGCTTCACGTAAACAATTAAGGAATTCGCCTGTAGCTGGGACACAATTCATATTTCCTGCTATGGGTTCAACTATAATCGCGGCTATCTTATCACCTATATCTGCAAAGATATTTTTAACTTGTCCAATATCGTTATAACTTAATGTGATCGTGTGTTGAGCAAGCTCAATAGGAACCCCCGGTGATGTCGGAACCCCTAGTGTTAAAGCGCCGGAACCTGCTTTGACTAATAGTGAATCGGCATGACCGTGATAGCATCCTTCAAATTTAATAATCTTGTCTCGACTGGTATAGCCTCTCGCCAGTCTTATTGCACTCATGGCTGCTTCAGTGCCGGAGCTAACCATGCGTACTTTTTCTATTGAAGGTAATATCTGACAAATTTTATTTGCCATTACTGTTTCTATTTCAGTAGGTGCACCAAAACTTAATCCATTATCGGCGGTATCTTTCACTACTTGTATAACATCAGGATGGGCATGCCCCAAAATCATTGGACCCCATGAGCCAACATAATCAATATATTGATTGTCGTCACTGTCATAAAGATAAGCACCGCCAGCGCGTTTAATGAACAGAGGAGTGCCACTTACGGATTTAAAAGCACGAACAGGTGAGTTTACACCGCCGGGTATATGTCGCTTTGCCGCATTAAATAATGTGTCGCTCATAATGTTTATTTAAATAAGTCGTTATAGTTTTTGGTTGCCATAATTGTATCAGATGCTGAATAAAGTCCGCTGATGCCTGCCAGATAATCTATATTTGCATCAATTAACTGCTTTGCATTTTCTGGTGTTATACCGCCAATGGCAACTATTGGAATAGAAAGCTGTAACTTTGCTTGCTTAACCAGATCAATCTCTGCTTTTTTCGCATTAGGTTTAGTAATAGAAGGGAAGAAAGCACCAAACGCAATATAGTCTGCGCCCGATTTTGCCACTTCTGTTGCACGATCGATATCGTTATAACAGGAAATACCGATGATTTTAGATCCCAGTGTTTTCCTAGCGAGATGAATATCTCCATCATCTTTACCTAGATGTACGCCGTCTGCTGAAATATCTTTAGCTAGTGCAACATCATCATTAACAATAAAAGGAACGTTATGTTGATGGCAAAGTGATTGTAATTCTTGTGCAAGCCTTTTCTTTTTTTGTTGATCAGACTCTTTGTTTCTATATTGGAATAAAGAAATACCTGTGTTCAAAATGTTTTCAGACTTATCTAATAATTCCTGTTCAGTAGTATTAGCGCAGTCAGTTATGGCATAAATTACTCTATTAGATAGCATAATTATTCTTTAAAAAAACGATTTGGTTGTGCTTGTCCTTGCCCAAGTTTTAAACCATGCTCAAGTGTATTCCAGGTATAAGCCTGTGCTTTTTCAATTGAAGTTTTCAGGTTTTCACCGAGAGCTAATAATGCTGCGATTCTTGAAGACAGAGTGCAACCTGAACCATGGTATGTGCCATCTAATCTTTGCCAGTGATATTCAGCAGCTTCACACTCGCTGCTATAAAAAGTATTGTTAACATTTTCCGTTGCTTCATCAGCACCGGTGAGCAATACAGATTTTGCGCCGAGAAGTAATAATTTTTTTGCTGCTTCTTTCAAATCTGTTGCACGCGTAAGTGAACGTATTTCATCTGCATTTGGAGTTATCACTGTTATCAAAGGTAATAATGAGGACAGTATTTTTTGATTTATTTTTTCATCGGCAAAAGCTTGTCCACTACTTGAAGCCAGAACAGGGTCTAGCACGACAGGAATATCTAAAGTAGACAATTCTTTTGCAATAACATCGATTAATTCAATACTGCCAATCATACCTATTTTGCACGCTGAAATTTTCATGTCATCCTTAATTAATCGAATTTGTTTTTGAAACGTTTCTGCTTTTTGAGGAATGATATCAGCTACTTCTTTAGTATTTTGTGCAGTCAGTGAAGTGATAACGGTTGCCGCATGACACTCGGCATTAGCAATAGTTTCTATGTCTGCCTGTATGCCTGCGCCGCCACTCGGATCGTGTCCAGCGATAACGAGTACGACAGGTTTTTGTGTATTGCTATTCATCATAAGAACAGTATTCTACACAGCTAAGATAAACACAAAAATAAAATTCAGAGGTGTAAGTATGAAACAATACATGTGTGTTATATGTGGTTTTATTTACGATGAAGCAAAAGGTTGGCCGGATGATAATATCGCTCCTGGCACAAAGTGGGAAGATGTGCCTGATGACTGGATTTGTCCTGAGTGTGGAGCAACAAAACAAGATTTTGAAATGGTCGAAGTCTAGTTCTAGAAAGGCCTGACAACAGCAAGAATAATTATTGCGATAAGCATTAAAACAGGCACTTCATTAAACCAACGGTACCAAACATGGTCGTGTTTATTACGGTCATGTTTAAAGTCCTGTAACAAAAACCAGCAATAAATATGGTATGCAATTAAGAAAAAAACAATGCTGAACTTAGCGTGTATCCAAAGTTGTCCACTATAAGCACTAATTCCAACGCTAAACAAAGTACATAAGCCAAAGATAAGAGTGAGTATGGCGCCCGGTGTCATAATGCTGTAAAACAATTTACGTTCCATAATTTTGAAACGATCAATACTGATTTGATCATCACTCATGGCATGATAGACAAATAAACGTGGCAGATAGAATAAACCTGCAAACCAGGTCACCATGAAGATAATATGTAATGCTTTAAACCAGAGCATATCTAAGAAACTATTGTTTTTGCCTTGTGTAATTCTCTTACTTTTTGTTTGAGCGCTTCTATATCAAGCTCGCCCTTACGTTCTTCTACTATATTACCTTGTGTATCAATTAAAAAGCTCGTTGGTGTTACCAGTACATCGCCAAACGCTTTTACTGCTTCTCCTTGTATATCCAAAGCAACGGGGTAAGGAATATTTCTTTTTTCAGCCATTGAGACAACAAGATTAGGTGGATCGTAAGGCATTGCTATGGCAATAATCTCGAAAATCTCATTGCCTAATTCTTGATAAAGTTTAGATAGATGCGGTATTTCTTTCACACATGTTGAGCACGTTGTTGCCCAAAAGGTAACGAGCACAGGCTTACCTTTTAAACTGTTTAACTCCAGCTTATGACCGTCGATGATATGCAGACTTAAGCCTGATGTGTTAGAAAACTTATTTTTTTCAATATAGAAAAGAGTAAAAGTTGCAGCTATCACAAGCATTATTGAAACAACTGCATGGAAAACCAGTTTTTTCTTCATAAGCTACTTGCTTTGCGGTTCAACTGGCGAGTCCAATGCTGGAACCGCTTCTTCATCCGTTTCTGATTTATTACCTTTAATAAAGTTTTTAACGGTAGAAAAAATGCGTTTAATTCCACGCCAGATTTTTGGTAGTAACCAAATCATCAAAGCAATGAATAAAACCAGAAAGATTACAAAAACTAATGGGTGGGTTAACGCTGCCCATACGCCTGCTATGACCATGAAATCTTCGCCTAGCGATGCAAACCAGTTACTGGCTGGTTCCGGAGATGTATTTATTAAAACGCGTGAACCGGCTTTCGTTGCATGTGTCGCGGCTGTAAGGCTGCCACCAGCCAGAAATGCCGCAAGTTCAACGGCAGGTGTTGTGTCACCTACTGCGCTCATCGCTAATACTGCGCCAAGTGGTATGCGAATAAAAGTATGCAAACTATCCCAGGCCGTATCAACGCCGGGTGTTTTATCAGCGAAAAATTCTACGCAATACATTAATCCTGCCGCCGTCATAACTAATGGATCAGTAACGACCATCATCTCAGCAGGTAAAGCGATATTACCCGTTGTACCGAGATAACCAAGCATAAAAACAGCTGCATAAAGGTTAATACCACTGGCCCAAGCCGTCCCCATACTAAGAGCAATATATTGAACTGTGTCCATAATAATTCTCGCTTAATTTAATTTGTGTTTGATAGTTATTATAACTGGTCTTGGAAATAATTAATTAGTCTATATAAAACAATGTCTTATCTAATAAGACTGTTGGTTCTAAAGTTTGTTCAGATTATTTTAGCTTCATGTTATTGAGTATAGTTTCTTGTATACACATATATAAGTATGCCGAAAATGTAGTAGCATATTTTTACTACTTTATAAGATGCACTATTGAGAATTGAGTTACAAACAATCTTCCAATTACTTGATTACTCTTTACGTTTTATTCTGTAAAATCGGCTCCCGGTTATAAAGCAAGTGATAGGTTTTAGGTATAAAGATGATTAGCGTAGGTATCGTAGGTGCGACAGGTTATACAGGCGTTGAATTATTACGTTTGTTATCAGTGCATGACGGTGTAGATGTTAAGGTGGTTACATCCAATTCTGAAAAAGGTAAGGCAGTTACTGATGTCTTTCCAGGCTTACGTTCGTTCGTAGATCTTAAATTTGTCGAGCATACAAGCGATGAACTCAATTCATGTGATGTCGTCTTTTTTGCAACACCACATGCAACCGCGATGCATTATGTCCCTAAGTTGTTGGATAAAGGTCGTAAAGTCATCGATCTATCAGCTGATTTCAGAATCAGTAACCTTGATATTTGGCAAGAATGGTATAAAGAAAAACATGTCTGTCCTGAGCTGTTAGGAAATGCGGTTTATGGTTTACCTGAAATAAATAGGGAAAAAATAATCAACGCATCACTGGTTGCAAACCCGGGTTGTTATCCCACAGCAATCAGTCTTGCATTAATACCTGCGATAAAAAGTGAGTTAATCAATACTCAGGATATTATTGCTGATGCGAAATCAGGTGTCAGCGGCGCAGGAAGAAAAGCATCATTGGCATCACAGTTTTCAGAAGTAGCAGAATCCTTTAAAGCATATAGTGTGTCTGGGCATCGACATTTACCTGAAATGACACAGACTTTGGAAAGTCTGGGTTCTGATAAAAAAGTAAATCTTACATTTACACCGCATCTTGTACCGATGAATAGAGGTATTTTCGCAACAATTTATGTGAAACCGAATGACTATAAAGTCGATATGCAAAAGTACTATACGGAATATTATTCCAAAGAGAGTTTTGTCGATGTTATGCCTGCTGGGACTCACCCGGATACGCGTTCCGTGAAAACAAGTAATTTTTGTAGACTGGCATTACATCCTGCTGATAGTGAATCACAACCAACTGTGATTTTGTCAGTGATTGATAATTTGGTAAAAGGTGCAGCAGGTCAGGCCATCCAGAATATGAACTTGATGTTTGGCTTTAAAGAGGGAAAGGCATTGCTAACTCCGGCTCTTGTCCCTTAAAAAGTTAATATTTTTATGTCTAAACTCGTTGTTAAGAAGCATCGACCTCTAGAGGTCATTCTCGCTGTCGTCGCTTTCAGTAGCCTATTTTCATTGGCCGTATGGTGGTTATTAGATACGAATCATTGGAACCACATAAAAAGTCGAATAACACAAAGTAAAGAATCTCGTGTGCTTTGGGAAGTCAACCAAAATCTGGAAGAAGAAAGTAAGCAACTAAGAGAACAGGTCGTTATGTTGCAACGCTCTAACCAGATTGATAACCAAGTAGCGGTGAAGTTACAAACTCAGATCAGAGGTTTACAAGATGAATTATATTCATTAAAAGAAGAATTAGAGTTCTACCAAGGCATAATGTCCTCGACGACAGGTTCTAAGGGCTTGAATGTACAAGGCTTACATGTTGAGTCAACTGCTGAAAAGCAAATGTACCATTTCAAACTTGTATTAACCAATGTCACAAAAAGTGATAAAGTGGTAGAGGTTACGGTGGATATGTCAATAGAAGGAATGAACGAGGCTGAATCCAAGGTTTTATCACTTGATCAAGTGATAGCAGGTAACCGACTTGATCGTGAAATTAAGTTTAAGAATTTCAAGCGAATTGAAGGCAGCTTCAGTTTTCCAGGTGGATTTAAGCCATTAAGAGTGATAGTCGATATACAACAAAAAGGGTACAAGAAGTCAACTATCCAGAAAATATTTGATTGGCCTGCCATTGCAGGTTAAAGGGGCGTGAAAAAATGTTTGGAAGTTCTAAAAAGCGTAAAGCGACACGTATTGACACTTTAGTAGGCCAGCATACCGAAATACAGGGAGATATAAAATTCTCTGGTGGTTTGCATATCGATGGTACTGTCAAAGGTAATGTCATTGCTGAAAATGACGGCAGATCGATGGTTTCATTGAGTGAATGCGGTACAATAGAAGGTGAGGTCAGTGTGCCTTTTATTGTTTTAAATGGTGTTGTTATTGGTGATGTACATGGTAGTGAACATGTTGAACTATCTTCCAAAGCAAGAGTCACAGGTAATGTTTATTACAACTTGATAGAAATGGCGATTGGAGCAGAAGTTAACGGCAAACTCGTTCATTCTTTAGAGCCTGCCGAGTCTCCTCTGGCATTAGGACATGGCGAACCACTTGAAGTAACAGAATAGGTTTTTTTGAGAATTAATTATGAGCGCAACAGAAGAAGTAATACCAGGTCCTCTCGTTTTCAGCGAAGCTGCAGCGAATAAAGTAAAAGAGTTAATTGAAGACGAAGGCAACGATGCATTGATGCTTCGGGTTTTTGTTAGTGGTGGTGGTTGTTCCGGCTTCCAATATGGTTTCACTTTTGATGAAGATATTGGTGACGGTGATACAGTTGTTGAAAACGAGGGTGTTAAATTATTGATTGATCCAATGAGTTTTCAATATCTATCCGGTGCAGAAATCGATTATTCAGAAGGCATGGAAGGAGCCCAATTTGTAATCCGCAATCCTAACGCCACTACAACCTGTGGCTGCGGTTCTTCCTTTTCCGTTTAATTAATTTTTCGAATAGAGCCCACCGAGCAATATTTTTCTGCTCGCGCCAGTAACGTCAGGAATATTTGCTGTCTTATTTTCCATTCGTTGTTTAGCTAACCAGGCAAAGGTAACGGCTTCAATACAATTCGGTGTTAAGCCATAGTCGCTTGTTGTCGTTACTTTAATGTTTGTTAAAGACTGTTGGAGTAATTTCGAAAATGTCGGATTGTAGGCTCCACCACCACATAACAGGACTTCGTGATAGTCACTAGCCACTTTATTAATAGCATCGCTAATTGTTGCTACTGTTAATTTTAATAATGTTGCTTGTACATTTTCAGCAGCAATATTCGTGTCTAGCTTATCTAAATAATTTTTTATCCAACAGAGGTTAAAGTAATCTCGTCCTGAGCTTTTTGGTGGTTCAATAGAAAAATATTTATCGCTTAATAGCTCTTTTAATAAACTGGGGTTTGCTTTGCCAGAAAGAGCCCATGTACTATCTTTGTCATATTCTTCTGATTTATTGAGTTGAATCCAGTCATCAAGCAATCCATTACCGGGGCCGGTATCAAATCCTATTACTTTGCTATCATCATTTGGTAACAATGTAATATTTGCAATGCCGCCGATATTTAAAATGACCAATGACTTATCTTCCTGTTGAAATTGGTATTGATGGAAAGCACTGGCAAGTGGGGCTCCCTGACCAGCAAATGCTATGTCCATTCTTCTGAAGTCAGTAACCGTGGTTATACCTGTTTTAGCACAGATAATATTCGGATCAGCGATTTGTATAGAAGTAGTATATGGACTGTCAGGACTCGCTTCAGGTTTATGAAAGACGGTTTGTCCGTGATTGCCTATCGCTATTATTTGATCAGGGGAAGTATTGGTTTCTTTGAGTAAGTCATTAACAGCGTTAGCGAATAGATGGCCTAACTGATGATCTAACTCAGCCACTTGAGACAACGTGCTGTTTTCATTAATAGAACGAACCTGGTGTCTGAGGGATTGTTCTATAGGATATTCACAGTAATGAATAAGTTTGGCTTTTGTATCAAACTCAACCAGTGCAGCATCGACTGCATCCATACTGGTACCTGACATGAGTCCTATGTAATACATATTTAACTCGAGTTAACTTCATGTAATAGTTGGCTTTCAAATGAAGTTTAGCCGTCTTCCATCTTGGCATCGGCGAGTTTAATAGGATTGTCCTGTTCCTGAACAGCAATAGCGCTTTTACCGGTTATTCTGTCAAGTTCGATGAGCATCGGATTTGTTTTTAATTTAAATTCGGCAAGATGTTTTTTATTAATTGATTCAACCTTAGGTAACTTAACGGTTAAAGGGTTTCGGTGAACACCATTGATCCTGAACTCATAATGTAAGTGTGGCCCAGTTGCCAGTCCGCTTTTTCCAACATAACCGATGATTTGACCTTGCTTAACTTTGGAGCCTGTACGAACGCCTTTAGCATAACGATGCATGTGTGCATATAAAGTACTGTATTTGCCACCGTGTTTTAAAATGACGGTCCGTCCATAGCCACCTTTTTTACCTGCATGAATTACAGTGCCATCGCCCGTTGCTTTAATCGGTGTGCCCGTTGATGCAGCATAATCAACACCTTTATGTGCCCTGATCTTATTTAGAATAGGATGCCTTCTTTTCAGGTTAAATCGTGAACTGATGCGTGCCAGTTCAACAGGTGTTCTAAGAAAGGCTTTACGCATCGCATCACCATTATCTGCATAATAATCTACGCGGCCATCATCATGTGAGTAGCGAATCGCCCTTAACGGTGTATTACGGTTTACAAACTCTGCTACGATGATTGGACCATCCGAAACTTTGATGCCATTTTTATATTGCTCTTCATAGATAACAGTGAATGAATCACCTTCTCGGATATCTAATGCAAAATCGATATCCCAACCATAAACAGCAACAAGTTGCATGATCAAATTATCGGTTAGGCCTGCTCTTTTACCTGCAAGAAACAATGAATCATTAATAATAGCACTTGTATTCTTAACAACGCTTTCGAGTTCAATTTCTTTTACTTCACTAGTAAATTTATTTTCTGTTTTTTCAACAACTAGTGTTTTGGTTAAACTCATTTCGTATTCAAGTGCGACTAAGGTACCGTCTTCAATATGAAAGTTTAAAACTTGCCCCGGCCGGATTTTTTCAGATTAGATACTTCTTTTCCAAGTGAGATGATGTTGTAGAGAGTTATCGGGCTTAAGCCGAGTCTTGAGAAAATCAGCGCCAGACTGTCACCCGACTTTACTTTGACGGATTGCCATGGGTTAGGTGTTTCTATTTCATTAACTTTGCTTTCTTCAGGCTTGATTAATTCTGCTTCACTATCTAAATAAATCGCTTTTGTATTAACGCTATCGGCAACTTCGATTTTTTCATTGTAGGCTAAATTATTAGTAATCGTTTCAACTTCTGTTTCTTCAGTGGGTATTGCTTCATCTACCAGCTCGGGTATTTGAATCGAAGAAGAGGCAGGCACTGTTATCGTTTCATTAGGTGTTGAGGCGATTATCGGAATTGAATCAGGTGTTTTTTGTTCAGAGTCAGGTGAACCAGTACCGAATATATATGCGGCCGATACGACAACAATAAAAAACTCAATAAGACTAGTTTGATAAGGGGCGAAGATTCTTTTTTGAGTCCAATTCGCCCAACTTTATTCTTGTAGTCTTCCTTTATATAGACTCTGTAAGTCACGGTTTACCCTGAGTAAATTTCCCTTACAATAGCTTTTGCAGCCAGCATCGTCAATATTCAATTACGCAATACTTGCGTTTTGTTGACTATGGTAAGCTACGCGCAATTTTATTAACTGAATGGGGCAAATATGACATCCGTTAACGAGGCCATGGAATTGATCGCCAGAGGTGCTGACGAAATTCTGGTAAAAGAAGAATTAAAGAAAAAGCTCGAATCGGGTAAGACACTTAATATTAAAGCTGGTTTTGATCCAACAGCACCGGATTTACACCTTGGACATACAGTTTTAATTAATAAACTCCGACAATTTCAGTTATTAGGTCATCAGGTTATTTTCTTAATTGGTGATTTTACCGGAATGATTGGCGATCCTTCCGGTAAAAGTGCAACACGACCTCCATTAACAAGAGAGCAGGTAAAGAAAAATGCCGAGAGTTATCAGGAACAGGTTTTCAAGATATTAGATCCGGAATTAACTCGGGTTGAGTTTAATTCCAGTTGGATGGATAAAATGAATGCGGCTGATGTTGTGCGACTAGCTTCAAACTATACAGTAGCCAGAATGCTAGAGCGTGATGATTTTAATAAGCGTTATAAATCAAATCAGTCAATTGCCGTTCATGAGTTTCTTTACCCATTAGTGCAAGGATATGATTCTGTCGCACTGGATGCCGATGTTGAATTAGGTGGCACCGATCAAAAATTTAACTTATTAGTTGGGCGACAACTGCAGGAAGC